>NZ_FTNT01000015.1 GCF_900156495.1 Williamsia sterculiae | reverse complement strand
ATGGCTGAGCGTGGTGCGGTTCCTCGGGTGTCGCCGGTGCGGCGGGGGTTTATGCGGGCGGTGACGGGGTTGTTCAATCCGTTGCGTCCGGATGATTACGTGGAGATGATCAATCCGTTGTGGACGACGCGGGAGTTGCGTGGTCGGGTGGTGGAGGTGGAGTCGGAGGGGTCGTCGGCGGCGACGGTGTGGATTCGGCCGGGGTATGAGTGGCCGGGTCATTTGCCGGGGCAGTATGTGCGGTTGGGTGTGGTGGTGGATGGGGTGTTTCATTGGCGGGCGTATTCGTTGACGTCGGATCCGGATCCGCGTGATGGGTTGATCAGTGTGTCGCCGAAGTTGGTGCCGGATGGGACGGTGTCACCGTTTTTGGTGCAGCGGTTGCGGCCGGGTGAGATTGTGCGGCTCGGTGAGATCGAGGGTGTGTTCACGTTGCCTGATCCGTTGCCGTCGAAGTTGTTGTTCGTCAGTGCGGGTAGTGGGATCACTCCGATCATGAGTATGTTGCGGGCGTTGGATCGGCGGGATCGGATGGCTGATGTGGTGGTGATCCATTCGGTGCGTGAGCGTGAGCAGTTGATGTTCGCTGATGAGTTGGATGATTTCGCGGATCGTCATGACGGGTTTGATCTGCATGTGCGGGTCAGTGGTGATGACGGGCGGATGTCGGTGGCCGATATCGAGTCGTGGTGTCCGGATTGGTCGCAGCGGGAGGCGTTGTGTTCGGGGCCGTCGGAGTTGTTGGACGATCTCGTCGAGTTCTGGGACACCCACGATGTCGCGGAGCGGATTCATCTGGAGCGGTTCCAGCCGGTGATCGGGGGGGATCCGGGTGAGGGTGAGGGTGGGGTGGTGCGGTTCGCCAAGTCCGGGGCCGAGGCCACGTGTGAGCCGGGGCAACCGATCTTGCAGGCCGGGGAGGATGCGGGGTTGGAGTTGAAGTTCGGGTGTCGGATCGGGATCTGTCATACGTGTACCGGGGTTCTGGATGCGGGGCAGGTGCGGGATCTGCGGACCGGGGAGGTGTCCTCGCCGCAGGGCCAGGCCATCCGGATCTGTGTGCATACCGCTGAGGGTGAGGTCACCGTCAAACTGTGACCCCTGCCCGGGGCCTGTAGTACAACAATTATTTGGGAGAACACATCATGACCACACATGCCACTGACCGCACCGACACGACTTCCTACGGTGGGGATGGTGATCGTTCGGGGGCGCGGGTGTACGGGGTGGGCCCGGATGGGCAACCGCATCCGTTGGCGCATTTGTCTGATGAGGACATCGAGTTGTTGGGCAAGGAGTTCGACGCGATCCATGACGATGTGTACGCCGACCTCGGTGATGGTGATCGGCGGTACATCAAGTCGGTGATCGCCGCGCAACGACAGTTGGCGGTGTTGGGTCGGGTGGTGTTGCTCAACTCGCGGTCCACCCCGGCGTGGGTGGTGGGCACCGCGTGTCTGGGGATGGCGAAGATCCTGGAGAACATGGAGATCGGGCACAACGTGATGCACGGTCAGTGGGACTGGATGAACGACCCCGACATCCATTCCTCGGTGTGGGACTGGGACACCGCCTCCACCGCGGAAGCGTGGAAACATTCCCACAACTATGTGCACCACACCTACACCAACATCCGCGGTAAAGACAAAGACCTCGGCTACGAGATCATGCGGATCGACCCCCACCAACCCTGGTCACCGGTGTATCTGCTGCAACCGTTCTACAACGTGGTGTTGATGGCGTTTTTCGAGTGGGGCGTGGCCGTACACGACCTGGACATCGAAGCGATCCGCCGCGGCGACAAACCCGCCGCCGAGATCATCCACGACCTGAAAGGCATCGCCGGCAAAGCCCGACGCCAGATCGTCAAGGACTACCTCGGCTGGCCCGCCGTGTCGGCGGCAGCGTTCCTCGCCACCCACACCCTGACCGGTGGGCGTCTCGATCAACCCGCCACCTCCCGGACCGGGCGGCTGCTGCGTACCGTCAACCGTCGAACCCACCTGGGCCCGGTCACCCTGCTCGCCGCGGCCGCCGACCGGGTGTTACCCGGCGCCGAGGACACCTTCCTGCGGACCGCGGGCGCCGATTTCGTGGCCAACCTGATCCGCAACGTGTGGTCGAACGCGATCATCTTCTGCGGCCATTTCCCCGACCAGGCCTACACCTTCTCCCAGGACGAGACCGCAGACGAGACCCGCGGCGGCTGGTACGCCCGGCAACTGATCGGCGCCGCGAACATCGAGGGCTCCCCCCTGTTCCACATCATCTCCGGCAACCTCGGCTACCAAGTCGAACACCACCTCTACCCCGACATGCCCTCCACCCGCTACGCCCAGGTCGCACCCCGGGTCAAAGACATCTGCCAACGCTACGGACTGCCCTACAACACCGGACCCTTCCACCGCCAATGGGCACAAGTCCAACGCACCATCCTGCGCCTGGCCCTACCCGGCGGACACCCCCGACCCAAACCCGGCCCCTACCACCGACCACCCCACTCCGCACCCACCCCCACCCGACCCAGCGAAGCCACCCACTCCCGCAACCGCATCCCCCACCCCAACCCCGACACCAACCACCCCACCACCGGACCCGAACACCCCAACACCAACAACGCCACCCACGTCACACCCCCACCCCGCACCTAAACCACCACCACAAGGTGGGGCCTCAGCGCAGCATCTCGGTGATCGCGAGGACCAGACCCTCGACGACTCGTGCGCGATCGGCCTCTGCGCCAGGCGCATCCGGATCTCCGAGGTCACCATCGGAACGCATGCTGATCACCGACTCGACCAGGCGGAAGGGCAGGGTCGTGCGCGGATCGTCGGCCGACCCGACGACTTCGGCGGTCAGATCGGCGTACACGGTGGCCAACTCGATCCGGGCATCCCGGAACGCGGAGAATCGCTCCGACCGCAGTTCCGGTAGGAGGTAGAGCGCGCCCAGGTTCCACCGGGCACCCGCCAGCTGCGCCGCGTCGAACCGGACAAGGCTGAGCAAGCGCTCAGCCGGCGGGACATCCGTGGTCGCGGTCCGTGCGACCTCCAGCGACGGAACGACCGTGTCGCGCAACAACGCAACCAGGATGTCCTCCTTGGTGGCGAAGTGGTGATACAGCGACGCCTGCCGCATCCCGACTGCTTCGGCGATCTTGCGCGTCGAGGTGCCCGCGTATCCGTGCGTGGTGAACAGTTCCCCCGCGGCATCGAGGATCTCCTCCCGCGGACTCCCGCCGGATCGCAACCTGCCGACCAAACGCGGCCGTCCCGGTCCGGTGGCAGGCGTGGGAGAGGTCGGCACGGGTGGCAGATTACGCGACACCACCCTCACCGGGACCGGTGAGCATCTCGTCACACACATGTCACGCACGGGCAACCGGTGAAACAAAAACCGTCGATAGGTTTTCGATCAGTCGACAGGTATTACCGCTTCGCCGGAGCAGCGGGGCCGTCGTCGCCCATCCGCATGAGGAGCTCACGCATGACCATCACCTCCCGATCGGCCGCACCGGATACCGGGGTCCCGGGCCGTCAAGTCTCGTCCGCCGAGGACGCATCGGCATTGTCCGAGCTGGGGTATCGCCAGGAGTTGCACAGAGGCATCGGCGCCTACGCCGCGTTCGCCTCCGGCTTCTCCTTCGTCTCCATCCTGACCACCGTGTTCGCCCTGTTCGCGCTCGGCTTCGGCCTGGGCGGGCCGGCCTTCTTCTTCACCTGGCCCATCGTCTTCGTCTGTCAGTTCTGTGTCTGCCTGGTCTTCGCCGAGCTGTCGGGCAAATTCCCGGTGGCAGGCGCGATCTACCAGTGGTCGCGACGACTCGCGGGCGAGGGTGTCGGATGGTTCGCGGGTTGGTTCATGCTGATCGGTTACATCGTGAGCGTCGCCGCGCTGGCCATCGCCATGCAGAGCGTGCTGCCGTCCATCTGGTCGGGCTTTCAGTTCATCGGGTCCGACCCCAGCCTCACGTCGGTGTCCGGCGCGACCAACGGCATCGTGCTGGGCAGCGCGACCATCGCCCTGTGCACCCTGATCAGTTCCCTCGGCGTGTCCTTCATGGGGAAGATCACGGTCACCGGAGTCACCGTCGAGATCATCGGGGTGGTGGTCCTGGTGGTACTGATGTTCGTCAAGGCCGAACGCACGCCGGTCGCCGCGGTCGCCGACACGGGAGGTCATGGCAGCGGTCTGGGTTACTTTCCGGCGTTCCTCGCGTCGATGCTGATGGCCGCCTACGTGATGTACGGCTTCGACAGTGCGGCCGAACTCTCCGAGGAGACCCGCAACCCCCGCAAGACCGCCCCGCGGGCGATCATCACGGCGCTGCTCGCGTCGTTCATCGGTGGCGGCCTGATGATCATCGGGGCGCTGATGGCCGCCCCATCGCTGGGCGCGCCCGAGTTGTCCACCGAGGGAATCGCCTGGGTGATCACCAGCCAACTCGATTCCACGATGGGCAAAATCTTGTTGTCGGTGGTGGCGGTGGCCATTTTCTCGGCAACTCTCGCCATCCAGGCGTCGGCGTCACGGGTGATGTTCTCGATGGCCCGCGACAACCGACTTCCGTTCGGCACCTTGCTCGCCCGGGTGAACCCACGCACCGGCACGCCGGTCATCACGGGGACCGCGGTCAGCGCCCTGTCCATCCTGGTACTGCTGATCAACCTCGGACAGGCGGGTGTCTTCGCCGCCATCACCAGCGTGTCGGTGGTCATCGTCTATCTCGCCTATCTGATGGTCACCGTGCCCGCGTTGGTACACCGAATCCGCGGACGCAGCCTGACCTACGGCAAACCGATACTCGACCTGGGCCGGTGGGGGCTCCCGGTGAACCTGGTCGCGGTGGTGATGGGCACGGGGCTGATGGTCAACATCGCCTGGCCCCGCGAGGAGGTGTACGACCCCGCGGGAACCTCCTGGTTCCTACACTACTTCGCGGTGATCTTCCTGGCCGGCAGCACCGTTCTGGGGATTCTGGCCTACCTACGGGTACGTAGCCTACCTGCAACCTCGCCGCCACCCGCCGACCGTGTCACGCTCACCGAACCGACGAAAGGTGCCTCATGACAACCACATCCGATGTCACCGAGACCGCATCGACCAACGGTGCGCGGGCACACGCCCGCGCACAGGCCACCGCCCTGACCGACTCGATGCCTGTTGTTCCCGCATCGGACTGGCCCGACGTGCCCGTCGGCGTCGCCGCCGCCGCGATGACGTGGGCCGAGACGGTCCCCGGCGGTCGTTACACGGTCAAGGTGCTCGCCCGGGGCACCCGACTTCGACTGCGTGACATCGCCGGTACGGCCTGCGCCCATGTCCTGCTGTGGCGTGCGGACGCACCCTGGGAGCGGTTGAACGTCGCCGACACCGTGAAGGTGCCCTGGCAGGCCTACCTGGGTACCGGTCATCCGTTGCTCAGCGACCAGGGACGGGTGCTGGCCACCGTCGTCGACGACGACTCCGCCCATCACGACGCGCTCTGCGGAACCACCACGTTGGCCGGTAATGTCGCGAAGTACGGCCAGGGGCAGGTCCACTCGGACAGTCCGGCGGGTCGCGAGCTGTTCACGCTGGCCGCCGCCAAACACGGGCTGACGCCGGTGGACGTCGCCCCCTCGGTGTCGTTCTTCCACGGGGTGATCGCCGAGGCGGACGGTACCTTGACATCCAAGGGATCGGCTGGGCGCGACAAGCACATCGATCTGCTGTTGCACCTACCGTGCGCCGTGGCAATGGTCAACACCGCCCATCCGCTCGACCCGGCGCCGACGTTCGACGTGGGCCCGCTGGAAGTGCTGGCCTGGCACGCGCCCGACGACCTAGCCGCACTCCTTGCCGACGCGGATGGCGCCGACCCCGAATACCGACGCGCGGTGATGAATTCCGAGGACTGTTGGCACGCCGCCCACGTCTGAGCCGAACTCGACCACCAAGGAGAAATCATGTCCACCTCCATCTCCACCGCCACACCACCACTGATCGACGCGCCCGCTGCCGACCTCGCCATGGTGCCCGGTGACATCGTCACCGACACCCAGGTCGACGCCCTCGCACCGTGGTCGGGTGTCGTCAGCACCGGCGACGTGCTGACCATCGTGGATCTGTACGGCAATCAGGCCGTCGACACGCTGTTCTACGCTGCCGGCGATCTTCGCAGGCGATACTCCGCCCAGACCACCCTGGCCGCACAGGGAAACATCTTTCTGACCACGGCCAGCGTGATCCGCGATCAGGAATCGCAGCCCCTGATGACCATCGTGGCTGACGAGGTGGGCAACCACGACACCCTGGGTGGCGCCTGCTCACAGGAGTCCAACACTCTTCGGTACGGCCACCACACCCGACACCAGCACGCCTGCGTGGAGAACTTCCTCATCGAGGGCAGCAGACACGGCATCGGCAAGGCCGACCTGGTGGGCAACGTGAACTTCTTCATGAACGTCCCCATCGACCCCGACGGCACACTGGGCATCGTCGACGGACTGTCGGCACCGGGTAAACGTCTGGCGCTGCGCGCCGAGACCGACACCCTGGTCCTCATCTCCAATTGTCCGCAGATCAACAACCCGTGCAACGGGTTCGACCCCACGGCGATCCGCATCATCGTCACCCGACCGCGATGACCGCCATCGAGGTGGTCCGGCCCGGGCCGATGACCACAGTCCAGGACTGGCCGGGCCGAACGGGGTACTGGCAGGTGGGCGTGCCACCGTCGGGACCGATGGACGATCTGTCGTTCCGGTTGGCCAACGTCGCGGTCGGCAACGCTGAAGGTGCCCCCGGTCTGGAATGCACCATCATGGGGCCCGCACTGCGCTTCACTGCAGCCACGGTGGTCGCGGTGACCGGTGCACCCGTACGAGTCACCCTCAACGGAACCGTTGTGCCGCAGCACAGTCCGATCAGCATCTCTGACGGAGACGAACTCGACGTCGGCGCGGTGGGCGACGTCGGCATGCGGGTCTACCTCGCGGTGCGCGGTGGTCTGCGCGCTGATGCGTACCTGGGCAGCGCGTCGACGTTCACGCTGGGTCGCTTCGGGGGACACCACGGTCGCGCGCTGACCGCAGGCGACGTGCTGACCGTCGCACCGGTGTCGAGTTCGACCGCACCGCGGCGGGTCCAGATCGACGAGCAGCCCGCGCTGGGCAATTCCTGGGAGCTGGCTGTGACGGTCGGTCCGCACAGCGCACCCGAGTTCTTCACCGACCACGACATCGCCACCCTCTATGCGACCTCGTACGAGGTCCACTACAACTCCGACCGCACCGGCATCCGACTGATCGGACCGCGTCCGGAGTGGGCTCGCGAGGACGGCGGAGAGGCCGGGCTCCATCCGTCCAACATCCACGACAACGCCTATTCCGTCGGCGCACTGGACTTCACCGGCGACACCCCGATCCTGCTCGGTCCGGACGGGCCCAGCCTGGGCGGCTTCGTCTGCCCGGTCACGGTGACCACCGCCGATCGATGGAAGCTCGGACAACTCACGCCCGGTGATCGTCTGCGCCTCGTGCCGATTCGGACCGCCGCGGCCGCCGATGCCCGTGCGCTGGACCAACGTCGGCGGGCACAGCACCTCACGGTGCTGTCGTCCGGTGGTGATGACGACGGCGGGATCCTGGCCGAACGCATCACCAGCGACGGTGCCACGTCGGTGACCTACCGCCGCAGCGGCGACGACAACATCCTGGTCGAATACGGCGACATGACACTCGATCTCGCATTGCGTGCGCGTGTGCACGCCCTGCAGCAGCGGATTGTCGCGGATGCTCCGCGCGGGTTGATCGACCTCACCCCGGGCATTCGCACGTTGCAGGTCAAGGTGGATCCGTCCGTCATCGACCAGGATCGCTTGTTGGACTGGCTGGTCGAGTGTGAGTCGGACCTGCCCGCGGCCGACGATCTGGTGGTACCCAGTCGCACGGTGCGACTGCCGTTGTCGTGGGACGACCCGGCCACCCGCGAAGCGATCGAGCGTTACATGCTCGGCGTTCGTGACAATGCCCCGTGGTGCCCGTGGAACATCGAGTTCATCCGCCGGATGAACGGACTGGACTCGGTGGACGACGTGTATCGCATCGTCTTCGACGCCGACTACCTGGTCCTCGGTCTCGGCGATGTCTACCTCGGCGCACCGGTGGCGACGCCGCTCGACCCGCGACATCGTCTGGTGACCACGAAGTATAACCCGGCTCGTACCTGGACTCCGGAGAACGCCGTCGGCATCGGTGGTGCCTACCTGTGCGTTTACGGCATGGAAGGTCCTGGGGGATACCAGTTCGTCGGTCGCACCACTCAGGTGTGGAACCACCGGCACCCGGAGAACGCAGCCGACTTCGAGCCGGAACACCCCTGGCTGCTGCGGTTCTTCGACCGCATCAGTTGGTATCCCGTCAGCGCGGAGGAACTCCTCGACATGCGCGCCGACATGGCTGCGGGCCGCGGTCGGGTGGACATCCGGGACGGACAGTTCTCGCTGGCCGAGCACCGGCAGTTCCTGGCGGACAACGCCGACGAGATCACCGCCACCCGCGACCAGATGGTGGATTCCCGCCGAGAGGAGCGCAGGCGATGGTCTGAGGGCGGCGAATTCGCGATCGGCATGAAGGAGAGCCTCGCATGACCGCCCGACCCGCCCTTGGTCAACAGACGACCACCCACCGACCCACCATGTCCGACGAGGTGGAGACCGATCGGGTCACCGACATCTACCGTCGGATCCAGGTGTCGGGTCGCACCGAGATCTTCACGCATCTACGCCCTGCCACCGACGTGCTCGCCGACCATGAGGCGTCGGTCGCGGGTGGTGGCGAGTTGGCGGGTGTGCTGCTGGCGGTGAAGGACAACGTGGATGTGGCGGGTCTGCCGACCACGGCAGCGTGCCCGTCTTTCGGCAGTGTCGCCGCCGAGGACGCGCCGGCGGTCGCCGCGTTGCGCGCCGCCGGTGCGGTCGTCATCGGCAAGACGAACCTCGATCAGTTCGCCACCGGTCTGGTCGGCACCCGCAGCCCCTTCGGCGCCGTCCGTGACTCGCGTCGGATGTCGCACATCTCGGGTGGCTCGAGTTCAGGGTCCGCGGTCGCGGTGGCCCTGGGCTTCGCCGACATCGCCATCGGCACCGACACCGCCGGTTCCGGCCGGGTGCCCGCAGCCCTGCAGGGCATCGTCGGGATCAAACCGACGATCGGGGTGGTGTCGACCGCGGGTGTGGTACCCGCGTGCGCGAGCTACGACTGCGTGACCGTCTTCGCCGCGGACGTGCCGTCGGCGAACACCGCAATGGGCGTGATGGCGCGGGCCCCGGGCGACCGTCCCTTCGGGTCCGACACCGCGTTCGCGGCCGGACCCACCCCGGTCATCGCGGTCCCCCGCGAACTGCCCGGGCTGGACGCACGGTGGCAGCGGGCGTTCGCGGCCGCGGTGTCACACGCCGAGTCCGCGGGGATGCGGATCCGGTCGATCGACCTCACCGACTTCCTCGACGCCGCAGCTGTGCTGTACGACGGTGCGCTGGTTGCCGAGAGGTACGACGCTGTCGGCGACGTCGTGCGAGCGGGCGCACCCGATCTCGACCCCACGGTCGCGGCGATCATCACCGCCGCCGACCGTTGGTCGGCCGTCGAGTTGTTGGCAGATCGTCGGCGGGTGGCGGCCTTGCGCGCGTCGGCGTCGGCACAGCTCGACGGAGTGGACGCGCTGATGGTGCCCACGGTGCCCGCGCATCCGACCATCACCGAGGTGGACACCGCACCGGTGACGACCAACTCGCTGATGGGCACGTACACCAATTTCTGCAATCTGTTCGACCTGTGCGCGATCGCGATCCCCGCAGGCATCGTCGACGAGGGGGCACGAGGCATCGCGCAGTTCGGGGTCTCGTTGCTGTCCACCGCGCACCGCGACGCGGTGCTGCTCGACATCGCCGCGCGTCTGACCGGCGACCGGTCGACCACCACCTGGCCGGAGCCGGCCGGAGCCGCGACCACCGAGCTCGCGGTGTTCGGCGCCCACCTCCGCGGACAACCACTGGAGCATCAGCTGACGGATCTCGGGGCTCGTTGGGCCGGCGAGATCGCGACCGCACCAAGCTATCGACTCGTTGCCCTCGACACCCGACCGGCCAAGCCCGGCCTGGTACCCGACAGCGCGGGTCGGTCGATCCGCGGCGAGAAATGGGTACTGTCACCCGCCGCGTTGGGGCGGTTCCTCACAGCATTGCCCGATCCCATGACACTGGGTGCGATCACGCTCGACGACGGGAGCACCATCACCGGGTTCAGCTGTCATCAGGAGGCGTTGACCACGGCGACCGACCTCGAGGTCGACCACTGGTTGCTGCGCTGAACCCTCGTGCCGGGTCAGGCCACCGCGTGCAGACCCTCGGCGCCACCGGCCACGGTGTCGAGCGGTGGCACCACCCGCACGGTCATGTCCGTGAGCAGGTCGACGAGGCTGCCGCCCAGGGCGCGGGTGACCGCACCGACGACCTCGGAGGACGCCTCCTTGTGTCCGCGCTCGACCTCCGACAGGTAGGTGATCGATACCCCTGCCTCGGTCGCGACCTCCTTGAGCGTGCGGCCCTGACGCTGGCGCGCCGACCGGAGCGTCTCACCCAGCAGTTCGCGCAACAGTGGATCGGGGCGCCGCACGGGTGGGGCGACCGGCACGTCGAGAGGAGCCGGTATGACCTTCAGACTTGCCATCACTACCTCCCGGTTCCCGCTCGGCCCGATCGACCGTCGTGAACATCCAACCTATAGGCGCGGAGCCGCCGTGGCCCACCGGACCGCGTCATTACGCGCAGAGCGAAGTCGTTCACCCGCGCCCGCGGGTGCCCTCGATCCGCTGAGCGAGCCCGTCGAGCAGCACCTCGAGCCCATAGGTGAGCTCCTCGGCGAAGAAGTCGTCGTCGTTGCTGTCCATGCCGCCCTGCAGGGCGGACCACAGCGCGGGGTAGGTCTCCGGTCGCACCAGGCGGGCCAACGACTCCTCGTACGGTTCGCCGGACGCCTCGGCCTTCCCCGCCCCCAGCGCGCCGAGCTGATCCGACTGACGCACGTGGTTGCGGATGAAGCCGTCCACCAGCAACAGGGACGAGAACCTCTCCTGGGTCGACAACGCGGTGTCCGCGAAACACCGGATCCCCGCGTCGGTCCAGGCCAGGACGTTCGGCGTCACCGGCGGCCGGTGCATCGGCATCGACACCACCCAGGGCCGGGAGACCAGCACCGCGGCGATGGCCTGTGACCACGACGTCAGGCGTTCACGCCAGTCACCCGACCCCGTCAGGTCGGGCGACGGCCTGCCGAACGCCTCGTCGAGCATGACCGCCAGGAGGTCGTCCTTCGAGTCGACGTAGCGGTACAGCGACATCGTGGTGACCCCGAGTTCGGTGGCGATCGCCTTCATCGACGCCGCCTCCCATCCCTGTGCGTCGGCCACCGAGACAGCAGCTCGCCCGATGTCGCGGATGGTGAATGCCGGCTTCGGCCCTCGGCGGACATCGTCGAGCCCCCACAGCAACTGCAGGTAGCGGGGTAGCGGGGGGACCTCGGGTTGATCGTTCGGCGACGCGGTCACACCCCGATCCTACTTACTGCTTGCGCCGCACACAGTTGCATGCTTATCTAGGTATGGCATAAACAGTTTATGTTGACCACAGTTACTCGCAAACCTCGTGAGGTGTCGTCATGATCCGCTCCCCCTGGCTCGGCCTCGTCGCCCTCTGCGCGCCGATGCTGATCGTGTCCATGGACGTCTCCGTCCTGTTCTTCGCCGTGCCCTACATCTCCGAGGATCTGGCACCCTCCCCCGAACAACAGCTCTGGATATTCGACGTCTACGGCTTCGTACTCGCCGGACTGCTGCTGTCGATGGGCGCACTCGCCGACCGCTTCGGTCACCGACGTGTCCTGCTCCTCGGTGCCACCGCCTTCGGGATCGCCTCAGTGATCGCCGCCTACGCGACGAGTGCCGAGATGCTGATCGGCGCACGAGCGGTATTGGCCGTTGCCGGCGCGACGCTGATGCCGTCCACGCTCGCCCTGATCCGGCGCCTCTTCGACGACGAGGGTGATCGAACAAAGGCGGTGGCCGCGTGGAACGCGGTGATGACCGGTGGTGTCGCGGTGGGACCGATCATCAGTGGCGTTCTGCTCGAGCAGTTCTGGTGGGGATCGGTCTTCCTCATCAACGTGCCGGTGATGGTGGTGCTGCTGGTGGTCGCCCCGATCCTGCTCCCCGCGGACACCGGTGACCGCTCGCGGCGGGTCGATCTGCTCAGTTCACTGTTCGTACTCGCGAGCCTGCTGCCGATCATCCAGGGCATCAAGACTCTGGCCGCACACGGATTCTCGGTGGAACGCACCGCGCTGATCGTCATCGGTCTGTCGTTCGGCGCGGCATTCGTCGCTCGTCAGCGACGCTTGGAGCACCCACTGGTCGACCTGCAGTTGTTCGCGAATCGCCGCCTGTCCGCGTCGATCTGGATCAACGTGGTCTCGATGTTCGGGCTGATGGGGAATGCGGTGATGATGACCCAGTACCTCCAGTCGGTGCTCGGTTACTCACCCCTGCAGGCCGCACTCTGGAGCCTCGCACCGTCGGTGGTGGTCGGGGCCGTCGCGCCGACCAGCGCGGTGCTGGCCGCCAGGGTCGGTCGTCCACCGGTGATGGTCGGCGGACTCCTCGTAGGGGCCTGCGGTTACTTCGTCCTCGCCGCGGCAACCGGTACCGACACCTTGGTCACCGTTCTCATCGGCGCCACCCTGCTGGCCGGCGGGATCGTCTCCACCACCACGATGGTGGCCGACCACGTGGTCTCCGTCGCTCCCGCGGACCGTGCGGGAGCATCGGCCGCGCTGTTGGAGACCTCGTCGGAACTCGGCGGCGCGCTGGGCATCGCCCTGCTCGGCAGCCTGCTGAACCTGATCTACCGCCGCACGGTTGATCAGGGCGTGGTCACCGGTGCCGCGGCACGCGAGAGTCTCGCCGGCGCGATCGCCGACCGCGGTTCCGCTGCCGACGTCATCGACGCGGCACGCTCGGCGTTCGTATCGGGGCTGTCCGGGGCGGCCCTCGTCGCCGGACTGGTGCTGGTGCTCACCGCGATCGGTGCCATGTGGGCGCTCCGCGGAGATACCGCACCTGCGATGATGGACCGGTGGGCGTCATCTACCTCGTCCGGCACGGCCAGGCGCGAGCACAGGCATACGGAGCCGGAGCCTGGGCTCAGGCACAAGGGGGATTGACCGAGCTCGGTCAGGCGCAGGCGGCCGCGACCGGCCGGGCGTTGGCGGCGCGATGCGATCGCATCGACGCCGCCATCTCCGGCGATCTGGCCCGGCAACGGGAGACGCTGACCACCGTCCTCGACGTCGTCGCTCACGAGGTGGTTGCGCGGACGGACCCCCGCTGGAACGAGTACGACATCAACACCATTCTCAGCGAACACGAACAACACGTCGCCGGGGGCGGACGTGAACTGCAGCGGAGCCTGGACACCGCGCTCTCCGAGTGGATCACCGAGGTCCGCGCTCCGTCGGGTCGGGAGTCCTACGGCGACTACCGACGCCGGTGCGCCGAGGCCCTGGACACGGTGCGCGGTCTGGCCGGCCCGGGGCAGACCGCGGTGGTGGTGTCGTCGGCGGGAACGATCACCCAGATCGTCGCGCAACTGTGGGGGGTGAGTGGTCCCCGGTGGCAGATCATGAGCCGCACCATGATCAATGCCTCGGTCACCAAACTGATCGTCGGCCGGGGCGGGGTCTCGGTGGTGTCGGTCAACGAACACGCACACCTCGAGAGCCTCGACCCCGACGGGTCACTGATGACGTTCCGATAGCGCGGCCGAGTCGACGCGACCACCGGTGACGCTGTCAAGATTGCGCGCACGCCGGATCGAAGTGGACAGCAACCGCACCGGTCGGGAACTCTCGACAGATGCCCATCCCCGCGACCGCGCTCGCCGTCGGCAGGCGACTGGGCGCCGCCGTGATCACGTTGTTCATCGCCAGTCTGGTGATCTTCGCGATCCTGCGCCTGGTCCCCGGTGATCCGGCGACCGTACTGGCGGGTGCCGATGCGACCCCGGCGACCGTGGCCGGTATCCGGCACGACCTCGGCCTCGACCGTTCGCTGGTCTCGCAGTACCTGCACTGGTTGGGTGGGCTGGTGACCTTCGACCCCGGCCGGTCCTACGTGGTGGGTGGGACGATCGGTTCGCTACTCGCACACGGGTCGGCGAACACCGGCATCCTCGCACTCGCCGCGCTGATCATCGCACTGGTCATCACCGCTGTTCTCGCACTGGGTGTCACGCTGTGGCCCGCGCGCTGGTTGCGGATCGTGGTGACAGCGTTCAACTCGCTGTCCATCGCCATCCCCACCTTCGTCACCGGTGTGGTGTTGGTGCAGGTGTTCGCGGTGACGCTGGCGTGGCTTCCCGCAGGCGGCACACCCCCGCGCGGCTACCTCGACGACGGTGGCATCACCCTGCAGTACCTGCTGTTACCCGCCCTCTGTCTGGGACTACCTGTCGCGTCGACGCTCACCCGGTTCCTCACCGAGGCTCTGCAGACCGAACTCCGTGCGCCCTACATCCTGACCGCCAGGGCCATGGGTCTGTCACACACCCGGGTGGTCCTCGGGAGCGCGTTGCGCAACGCCCTCCCGTCCACCCTCACCGCACTCGGGGTACAGATCGGTCAGCTGCTCGGGTCCGCGGTGTTGGTCGAGGCCATCTTCGCGTGGCCGGGTCTGGGTCAGTTGCTGGCCCAGGGCATCAACGCCCGGGACTACCCACTGGTGCAGGCACTGCTGCTGGTATCGGTGACCGTGTTCATCGTGATGGCCACCCTCACCGATCTGCTGCAGACCGCGCTGGATCCGGCACGGCGGGCAGCGGTGAGCCGATGACCGCGACCACCCGCACCCGACGGCGTATACCGGTGACGCTCGTGGTCGGCCTCGTGCTGATCGCCGTGGTGGTCGCCTGCGGCCTGTTGGCTCCGGTCCTCGCCGGCCACGATCCGTTGCGCCAGGTGCCGGGTGAGAACCTGTTGTCGCCCAGCGGTTCACATCCACTGGGTACCGACGAGCTCGACCGTGACGTGTTCGCCCGTGTGCTGTACGGCATCCGGACCACGCTGACCGTGTTGGTGATCGCCATTCCCATCGGGGCGGTCGTCGGCACACTCCTCGGTCTGCTGGCCGCCTCGGGCCGGATCGCCGACACCGTGACCTCTCGTGCCTTCGACGTGGTGTTCGCCTTTCCCGCGATCATTCTGGGCATCACCGTGACCGCGCTCCGCGGACCGGGTATCGCGACGGTGATCATCGCGATCGCGATCACCGAGATCCCGCTGTTCGGCCGCGTGATGCGCGCGTCCGCGTTACGCGTTCGCACCCAGCCGTATGTGGAGAGCGCTCGGCTCGCCGGCGCCTCCAAGGTACGCATCGTGCGCAGCCATGTGTTGCCCAACGCGGTGGAACCGCTGATCGTGCAGATCGCCCTGTCGCTGTCGCTCGCCGTGTTCGTGGAGAGCGCGATGAGTTTCATCGGTGTGGGCGTCCGGCCACCGCGGCCGTCGCTGGGTTCGACACTGGCCGAAGCGGTCTACAACTGGGACGTCAATCCCGGTTATCCACTGGGTCCGCTCGTCACCATCGTCGCGCTGTCACTCGGCTTCCTGTTGATCGCCCAGGGTGTCGGCGAGGTGCGTCGTGGCTGATCACGTGGTGGCCGTGACCGATCTGTCGGTGGTCGACTCCGGAACCCGCATCGTCGACGAGGTGTCGTTGGTCGTCGAGGCCGGTACCGTGCTCGCCCTGGTCGGAGAGTCCGGGTCGGGCAAATCGCTGACGGGCCGGGCGATCATCGGACTGCTGCCCGACGGCCTCACCCCGCACGGATCGATCGACCTCGGTGGCGACGAGGTGGTCGGCGCGTCTGAGGACACTCTGCGCGGGTTCCGTGGCACGCGCGCGGGCATGGTGTTCCAGGAGCCGCAGACAGCTCTGAACCCCGCGCAACGCATCGGCACCCAGCTTCGGATGGCGTTGCGGGCACACGCCACGGTGAGCCGTCCCGACGCACGACGCCGCGCGATCGACCTGCTCACCGAGGTGGGACTGCCCGACCCGGGGACGCGCATCGATTGGTACCCGCACCAGCTGTCCGGCGGACAGAAGCAGCGGGTGGTGCTCGCACTCGCGTTGGCCGGCGAACCGCGCTTGATCATCGCCGACGAACCCACCACCGCACTCGATGTCACGGTGCAGGCCGAGATCCTCGATCTGTTCCGAACCCTCTGTACCCGCAACGGCATCGGGATCCTGCTGATCACCCACAACATGGGTGTCGTATCCCAGATCGCCGATCGGGTGGCGGTGATGCGCGCCGGCCGGATCGTCGAGACCGGGACCGCCGCCGCCGTCCTCACCCACCCGAGCCATCCGTACACCCGGCAGCTGCTCGACGCAGTACTGACCGTCCGAGCCGACCAGCCACACGAGGACACCTCACCGAAACCTCTGGTGCGCGTGAACGATCTGACGGTGCGGTACCCCCGGCAGGGGCAGAGTGCGGCCTTCGACGCCCTGCGCGAGGTGTCGGTGGACATCGGCCGCGGTGAGGTGCTCGGAGTGGTCGGCGAGTCCGGTTCCGGCAAGACCACCTTGGGCCGATGCGTACTCGGGTTGGTCACACCCACCAGCGGCACCGTCACCACGACCACCGACAAGGTCGCGCTGATCCACCAGGATCCCTTCACCTCGCTCGACCCGCGGTGGACGGTCCATCGGACCATCACCGAACCACTGCGGATCCGCGGCGTGCGAGATCGCGCCGAGCTCAGGGCGAAGACCGCTGAGCTGCTGGCTGCGGTGCGGTTGCCCGCCGAGGTCGCCGACGAACTGCCGCGCACCCTGTCCGGTGGTCAGCGACAGCGGGTGGCACTCGCCCGTGCGCTCGCCTCCGACCCCGAACTCGTGATCGCCGATGAACCGACCAGTGCGCTGGACGTGTGGGTGCAGGCCTCGGTGCTGTCGGTGTTCACCGACCTGCAGAAGAGCCGCGGGTTCAGCGCGGTCTTCGTCTCCCACGACCTCGCGGTCATCAGCCGGGTGGCCGATCGGGTGGCGGTGCTGCGCGGTGGCCGCGTGATCGAGATCGGTTCGGTGTCCGAGGTGTTCGACAATCCGCGCGACGACTACACCCGGCAGCTCATCGACGCTGTCCCGACGATCGGCGAGGGTGCATGACCGGATTGACGCGCCGTGCCTTCCTCACCGCACTCGGGAGCGTGGGCGCCGCCGGTGCGCTCGCCGGGTGCACTTCCGCCGTCGAACAGGCCCGTCGGGTCGGCACCGGTGCGGGGCGGCCGGGCGGGACGTTGGTGATCGGATCGCTGACCGACATCGATCCGAAGACCGTCTACACACAATCGATCACCACGATGACCCTCGGACTGTTGCTGTGGGACACACTGATCCGATACGACCGCCGTACCCTGCAGCCACTGCCGTCCGTCGCCACGGCGTTCGAGCGGTCCCAGGACGGGACCGCGTTACGGCTGACGCTGCGCGACGACGTAACCTTTCACACGGGACGCCCGCTGACCTCCGCCGACGTCGCGTACGCGGTGGCCACCTACGCCTCGGACAAGGCCGGATCCCAATTGCAGTCGACGGCTTCCGCGATCACGGTGGAGACCCCCGACCCGCACACCGCCGTGCTGCGATCGGCAAAGCCGATCGGGAACATCTTCGATCTGTTGGAGTTCATGCTGCTGACGGACCGCGAGACCGCGGCGGAACTGCAACGGGGTGAGACCTTCGTCGGGACGGGTCCGTTCCGATTCACCGGCAGACAGACCGGCGCGCAGGCCGATCTGGCCCGCTACGACGGGTACTGGAACGGCCCCGCCGCGCTCGACGGTGTCCGCCTGCGCGTGGTGCGTGATTCGGGTGCGCTGCTCACCTCGGTCCGCGCGGGGCAGTCCGATCTGGTCCTCGACGCCGCCCCACAGTCGCTGCGCCCGTTCCACGACAGCTCCCTGTGGCGGGTGGAGTCGGAGGACGTCGACGACGTCGCCTACTACGTGGGCGCCAACGTCGCCGATCCTCGGCTCTCCGACAAGCGGGTGAGGCAGGCGATCTCGTACGCGGTTGATCGCGGGCGTATCGCCGACGAGGTGTTCGTCCGCCGCGCACACGCGAGCTCGGCGCCGTGGGCGCAGACCTCGCCCGCCTACGATCCTCAGGCGAACGCCCGGTATGCGCGTGACCTGGATCATGCCCGCTCGCTGTTGGCCGAGGCCGGTTGGCGCAACGGCTCCTCTCTGACCCTCTCCTACGGCACCGGACTCGCGGTCGCACCGAGCATCGCCGCGGTGATCCAGAACAACCTCGCCGAGATCGGGATCACCGTGCAACTCGACCCCCGCGAGCAGGCGGCGTTCAACCCGTTCCTGAAGAGCGGGAAGCATCAGCTCTGGATCAACCCGCACGGTTTCGGTCAGTCCAATCCCGCGACCCTGGCCACCGGGGCCGCACCGTTCAAACCCAAGGGCAATCTGTCGGCCTTCAGTTCATCGACCTATACGGACGCGGTCGCACGCATCACCTCGGTCGTCGATCCCCGGTCGGCCGACGCCCGCGCGGCCTACGCGGCCTACACCGACATCCTGCTCGACGAGCAGTTCGTCATCGACCTGGTCATCACGACGTCGACCAACGTCTCGCCGTTGGCGGTGAAGGGACTGGGCTGGAACACCTACAAGTACATCGATGCGCACCGGGTGACGGTGCGGTAGAGCGCTATCCGATCAGTCGCCGCGCCGTAGAGCTCGCAGCCCGGCCGCGATGAACTCCGGCGTGGCCGCGGCGGCACGATCGGCTCCGTCGTCGCTGGATGCACCGTTGAGGGCCCGGTGGGTGATGCCCTCGGCGATGATCCCGAGTTTGAAGTTGGCCAACGCCAGATAGAAACCCCAGTGCGGGAGATCATGGCCGGTCAGAGTCGCGTACCGCTGGGCCAGGGTGTCCGCGTCGGGGTACCGACCACTCGTCCACGCGGCCCTGAACCCCAGCACCCGGTCGAACACCGGCTCACGGTAGACGCACATCAGCGCGACGTCGGTGAGTGGATCGCCGAGGGTCGACATCTCCCAGTCGACGACCGCTCTCACCACACCCGGGTCGTCGGTGTCGAGCACCGTGTTGTCGACGCGGAAGTCGCCGTGCACGATCGATTCCGCCGCGGACTCGGGCACGGCCTCGGCAAGAGCGTCGGCGAGGACCTCGACGTCGTCGAGGTCGCGGGTCTTCACGTGGCCCCACTGACGCGACCAGAGCTTCACCTGACGCGCGGCGAACCCGGTCGGTCTGCCGAACTCCGACAGGCCGACCCCGCGATGGTCGATGGCGTGCAGGTCGGCAAGGGTCCGAATCATGGTGTCGGCGTTGCGGTCGATGTCGTCGTCGCCGAGCGTCTGCAGATCTTCCGCCGACCGGATGACGTTGCCGTCGACGAACTCGACCACCGTGAACGGCGCACCGATGGCGTCACCGGTGAGGTCGGCCGCGATCGTACCGGCGACGGGCACCACCGTGTCCTGCAAGGCGTGGGTGACGGTCCATTCGCGGGCCATGTCGTGTGCCGACGGGGTCAATCCACCGGTCGGTGGTCGTCGGACCACCCAGTGCGACAGGTCGTCCCGGACTGAGAAGGTCAGGTTGGATCGTCCGCCACTGATCAGTTCCACCTGCAGGTCACCCTCGACGGGGACACCGGATTCGACCAGGAACCCGCGTAACGCTGCCTCGGGCATCGCGGGATGGCTCACCGCCCCGCCTGCTTCTGTTCCGGACCCGACAGCCCCGACTCCTCCGCGGCGATGCGCTTCTTCGCCTGTCCCACCGCACGTCTGGCCAGTGCCCAACGGTGCACCTCGGACGGGCCGTCGTAGATGCGGAACGGTCGCAGCTCAAGCTGCAATCGCGCCAGCGGCAGTTCGTCGGACACCCCGAGCCCGCCGCACATCTGGATCGCGCGATCCACGACCCGGTTGAACGCCTCGGCGGCAAACGTTTTCGCGATGGAGGTCTCGTCACCCGCGGGCTGCCCGAGATCGAGCTCGGCACAGGCCTTCACCAACAGTGCTCGCGACGCGGCGAGGTCGATCTCGTTGTCGGCGACCATCTGCTGCACCATGCCCAGGTCGCCGAGTCGGGTTCCGAAAGCCTCACGCCGCGCCACATAGTCCACCGCGATGTCCTGGGCGCGACGCGCCGTCCCCAGCCAGCGCATGACGTGGGTCATCCGAGCCGGACCCAACCGCACCTGCGCGTAGCGGAAGCCCTGATCGACCTCGCCCAGGACACCGGAGTCGGGCACGAAGACGTCGGTGAACACCACCTCGCAGTGACCGCCCAGCATTGCTCGGTCGACGGTGCCGATGTGCCGGACCACCTCGACGCCCGGTGTGTCCGCCGGCGCGAGGAACATCGTCGCGCCACCGCGATCGCCCACCGAGCCGGAGGTGCGGGCCATGATGATGAGGAAACCGGCACCATCGGCACCGGTGATGAACCACTTGCGTCCGGTGATCCGCCATCCACCATCGACCTTCGTCGCCGTGGTCGACAACGCCGACGGATCCGAGCCGGCACCGGGCGCGGGTTCGGTCATCGCGAAGGCCGACCGCACGTCGCCTGCGGCAAGGGGGGCGAGGAACTGTTGTCTCTGCGCCTCGTCGGCGATGTGCGCCAGCATGTGCACGTTGCCCTCGTCGGGCGCGGCGATGTTGGTGGCGATCGGACCGAACACCGAATACCCGGCTGCCTCGAACACCGGCACGCGGTCGGACATGTTCAGGCCCAGTCCGCCGTACTCGACCGGGGCATGCGGGGCGAACACGCCCGCCGCCTTGGCCGCGGCCTGCAGTTCGCGACGCACCTGCTCACCGGCGACGATCAGATCACCGTCGTAGCGTTCTTCGACGGGAAGGACGTGCGACCGGACAAAGGCCTCTGTCGCGTCGACGATCTTCTCGACGTCGTCGTCGTACTGCAGGTCGATGGCCACGGTGCCGCCTCTCGGGTTGCGCCGAGCGATCGCTCGGTCGGGAATCAACCTCTCACACGCCGGTCCGAGCGTCAAGCAGTGGTCAGGCTCCGCGGTAGCCGACCGCATCCCTGGCGATCTGCAGGTAGCGCTTCACCAGTTCATCGGCGTCCAACGGACCGGACGGCTTGTACCAGGTGGACACCGACACGCACATGGTGGTGACCGCGCGCCCGGCGTCTTTCGGGTACGCGGTGGTGAAATCCCCCTCGGCCATCCCCGCCTCGATGATCTCGTCGACCATCCGTTGCTGTCGGTCGCGATGCGCGATGTACGCCGCGCGGTAGGAGTCGTCCAGGCTGCGGATCTCGGTCGACCCGATGAACGCCTGCTCACGTCGGTACATGTGGAACCGCAACAGGCATTCGACCACCGCACCGAACCGCTCCACCGGAGCGTTCCCCGCCGCTGCGACCGCGCGCTCCGACCGGGCCAGCAGATCGGTCATCGTCATCTCCAGCAGCCCCTGCAGCAACGACTGTTTCGAGGGGTAGTGATGGTAGAGCCCTGGGACCGAGAGATTGGCCCGCGCAGCGATGTCTCGGACCGAGGTGCCGTGATACCCCTGTTCGGCGAACGCCGCGAGTGCCGCGGCGAGCGGAGCCGGGAGCTGGGGCTCCCCGTAGTCGCGCCAGCCCGCGTCTGCGACCTCCTGCTTCTCGGTCATTGCACCACGGTATCTGTTCGGTCCATCGCGCGGTACAGCGCGCAGAGCCGGCGATCCGCGCTCGACGGGTGTCGGCAGCACTATTCGGGGTCGGATCAGCCCGCATGTCCGTAGCGACACAGGCGGTTCGCGTCGTGCACCCGGCGGCGAGCGGTCAGTCGATCACCACCACCGGCGCATCAGTCGACCCGCTGCAATGCGTCGCGCGGTAGGTCACGCAGGGACGTCTGCCCGGACAACCCGAGGGTGAGGTCGAGTTCGGCGATGATGTTCGCGACCACGTCGCGCGCCCCGTCGGCACCACCCAGTGCCAAGCCGTACATGTGCGGTCGACCGATGCAGGCGGCGTCCGCACCCAGCGCGAGCACCTTGAAAACGTCGGCACCGGATCGGATCCCCGAGTCGACGATGATGCGGCAGCGACCATCGACGGCCGCGACCACGCTCGGTAGTGCGTCGACCGACGCGACGGCACCGTCGATCTGTCGTCCACCGTGATTGGACACCAGCACACCGTCCACGCCTGCGTCGACCGCGCGACGGGCGTCGTCGGGGTGGCAGATCCCCTTGAGCACGATGGGCAGTGACGTGCGCGAGCGCAGGCCGGCGATGTCGTCCCAGTTCAGGGTCGGGCGCGAGTAGATGTCCAGGAAGGTCTGTACCGCAGCCCGCGGCTCCGGTGACCGGATATTGTCGACCAGCCTCCCCGGTGCGTTGCGCGCGATGGACAGCAGGGTCGCGACCCCGGCGGCGGCACTGCGCGGGCCGGTGATCTGTGGCGTGGGACCGCCCGCCCCGGCGGCGATCCTCTCCCGGACGATCTCGCGGAAGCGGGGGTCGGAAGTGTATTGGTCGATGCCCTGACCACGGGCGAATGGCAGCGATCCGATGTTCAGGTCCTGTGGTCGCCAACCGAGCATGGTGGTGTCGAGGGTGACGGTGACAGCCGATGCCCCGGACCTCTCGGCCCGCGCGAGAAACGAGTCCACGAGGTCGTCGTCGGACGACCAGTACAGCTGGAACCAGCGAGGCGATCCGGGCGTGACCGCATCCATCGCCGCGGCCGTCTCCTCCATCGGGGCACAGCCCTGATTGGAGAAGATGTACGGCACACCGAGTTCCGCCGCGGCCCGGCCGATGAGCAGGTCGGCGTCGTGGCGAACCAGCGCGCCCGCCCCCACGGGTGAGAACAACACCGGCGCGGGCAACCGGCTGCCGAACAGATCGATGCTCAGATCACGCTCGGAGACGTCGCGTAACACCCTCGGCACGATGGCCCAGCGGTTCAGCGCCCGCCGGTTCGCCGTCATCGTGGTCCCCTCGCCGGCGCCACCGCCGACGTAAGCCCAGGCTCGTGAATTCATCGCGCGGCGGGCCCGGCGCTCCAGCTCGGGGAAGTCCGTCGGCACCGTGGGACGCTTCCCGAAGGCCCCGGCGGCGTAGATGGCGTTCTGGCGAGCGCGACCGGTGAGGTCGGCGATGACGTTCATGGACTCACCGTAGTCAGACACTCAGAGCAGTAGTGACACTCAGAGCAGACCGCGCTCGAACGCCACCCGCACCGCGGCGGCGCGGTCCCGCACACCCAGCTTGGCGTACACGTGCAGCAGATGCGTCTTGATGGTGGCTTCGCTCAGCGCGAGCTGCCGCGCGACGGTGCGGTTGGTCCCGCCCGCCGCGATCGCCGCGAGCACCTCCGTCTCACGGTCGGTCAGCCGGGGTGCGTGCCGCCGGGCGATCAGACTCTGGGTGGCGCTGGGGGTCAGTACGTTGCGGCCAGCGGCGGCGTCGAGGATCGCCGCGATCAGCTCGTCGCGCCCCAGGGCCTTCATGACGTAACCGTCGGCCCCGGCGTCGACCGCGGAGTGGATGTCCCGATCGGTGTCGTATGTCGTGAGCACCAGGATCACCGGCCTGGTCGGGTGCAACCGGCGGAGCTCGCCGATGGCCGACACACCGTCACCGTCGGGCATCCGCAGATCCATCAACACGAGATCGGGGTCGTGCCGGGATACCTGGGCGACGGTCTCGCGCCCGGAGCCGGCCTCGGCGATCACCGCGATCCGTTCGTCGGTGGCCAGCATGCCCTTCACCCCGTCCCGCACGATGGGGTGGTCGTCGGCGATGAGCACGGTCACGGTCACGCCGGAACCACCGTGCGCACCAGACATCCACTGCCGACCGATGTCTCCCACTCCACAGACCCACCCGACGGTCGGACGCGTTCCTGCATGTTGCCCAGCCCGTTGCCCCGATGCACGAGTGACGCGTCGAATCCGCAGCCGTCGTCACGAACATCGAGCAGCACCCCCTCCTCGGTGTAGGTCAAGGTCACCTCGACCGCCGAAGCCCGCGCATGTCGCGCCACATTCGACAGCGCCTCCTGGCAGATGCGCAGGAGGTTCTGGTCGTCGCCGGTCGGCACCGGCGAGCCATCGACGTGTGATCGGGCCGCGATGTCGTGCACCGTCGACCACGCGGCGACCATGTCGGTCAGCGCGGTGGGCAGCGATTGATCATCCAGCATCGGGGACCGCAACGCCGCCACGGCACGTCTGGCCTCGGCGAGACCGTCTCGGGCCAGCCGCTTGGCGGTGTCGACCCGCTGCTGCCAATCGACCCCCGGACCGATCGCTTCCAGCTGACTGACGATGGCGACCAGATCCTGGGCGACGGTGTCGTGGATCTCGCGAGACAACCGCGCGCGTTCCGTCAGCTTTCCCTGTTCGGTTGCCCTGCCGAGTAGTTCGGTCTGCAGATCCGCGTTGCGCCGCTGCGCGGCCTCGAGTTCGTCAAGGGTGCGTTCCCGCTCGATCATCTCCCGTTCGCGACGCGCGCTGAGCAGGCCGAGGACCGCGACCACCCCGATATTGACCACGAAGAGCGCGATGAAGGCGCCAGGCGTTGCGGCGACCTGGTGCGCTCCACCGACCTGTGCGACCGCCACCACCACCGCGTTGAGGGCCAGCGCCGCGTACAGCACCGGCCCCTCGAACGCCAGCAACGCGGCGACGTAGCCCATGAAGGCGTAGATCCCGAAGAACGGACTGATGACGATCAGACCGGTCGCGACCACGAGCTGGACGAGATAGACCGTGACTCTCGGCCCCCGTGCGAGCGGGGCCATCCGGGCCGTGACGACGTGCACGGCGCCTGCTGCCACCATCAGCGCGATCATCAGCACCACCGAGCGGAGGGATCCGATGAGCCCGGCGAGCACCGTGCAGACCATCGAGCCGATCAGGAGTCCGAGGGGGAGCCAGATGGTCATCACGGGCGTGGCATCGCCTCGAGACCATCTCCGCCATTCGCGACTCATGTGTCCCATCGTCGCACTACTCCCACCGGAACATCCTGATCGCGACAGCCGACAACACCACCGTCCACGCAACGAGCACCCCGAGGTGCAGCAGGGCCGGCCAGCCACCCGCCGAGGTCTCGGTCAGGGCTCCGACCGCGGACCCACTCGGCGTCGCGTCGGAGATCGCCCGAAGCCACTGGGGCATGCTCTCTCGGGGCAACCACAGTCCGGCGAAGAACTGCAGCACGAAGAACAGCAGGGTGCCGACGGCGCCGGCGATCTTGTTGCTGTGCACGGTGCTGGCCAACACCAGACCGATGGCGAGCATGCACATGGCGGAGAACAGGAACGCGATCAGGAACCCGACCGGGTTACCGGGTAGTGGCGCACCACACGCGGCCGGAATGAGGACCATGGCCAGCATCACCACCACCTCGACGACGAAGGTGAGGACCGCCTGGGCCGTCAGCAGCGCGACGGGTGACGCGGGTGTGGTGCGCAAGCGTTTCAGGATGCCCCGTTCACGGTAGCGGGTGAGCGTGTCGGGCAGGATCTGCACGCTGATCAGGATCGCCGAGAACATCACCAGGATCGGTTGATAGAGATCGAACCAGCTGTGGCCCTGTAGGTCGTCCATGGGTTTGCGGGTGACCGGTAACGCGCCGAGGACGATGGAGGCGACGACCGGCAGCAATGCGACCCACACCACCAACGCCGGGTTGCGCCGCATGAGTCGCGCCTCGCTGACCAGCATCCCGTGCAGTCCGACGGTGCTGCGACGTCTCGGGCGGGAGATCGTCGTGGTGGTCGTGATCATGGCTGTTCCTCTCGGTTGATCAGTTCGACGAATGCGTCCTCGAGGTCGGCCGATTCGACGCGAACGCGTTGCGCACCCACCCCGCAGGCACGTAGGGATACGAAGACCTCCTCGAACATCGCGTCCGGCCCGGTCACCGTGATGCGGTCGTCGCTGGTGTACACGTCACCGACGCCGGGAAGTTGTTGCAGCACTGCCGGGTCGAGCGGTCGGGTGGGCCGAAAACTCAACCGGTGCAGGGTGTCGACACCCGCGGCCAGCGCACCGGGGCTGTCGAGCGCCACCACACGGCCACCGTCGATGATCGCAACCCGATCGCACAGTCGCTGTGCCTCTTCCATGAAATGCGATACCAGCAGCAACGTCACCCCGTCGGCACGTAACTCCTCCAGCATCGACCACACCTCGCGGCGGGCCTGCGGGTCGAGTCCGGTGGTCAGCTCGTCGAGAATCGCCACCCGTGGGCGGCCGATCAACGCCAGCGCGACCGACAACCGCTGCTTCTGCCCACCGGAGAGCTTGGCGAATCCGGTGTCACGCTGCGGTCCGA
Source organism: Williamsia sterculiae (assembly GCF_900156495.1). Classification (GTDB taxonomy): domain Bacteria; phylum Actinomycetota; class Actinomycetes; order Mycobacteriales; family Mycobacteriaceae; genus Williamsia_B; species Williamsia_B sterculiae. Next base: position 69,567 of record NZ_FTNT01000015.1, on the reverse strand, counting down.
GTCCCAACCGCTCCATCACGACGTCCGGTGACTGCGGGTCAGGATAGAACGATGCGTACAACGTGAGAGCCTCACCGACGGTGAGTTTGTCGGGCAGGGCGCTCTCCTGTAGTTGAATTCCCAGCACGTCACGCAGCTCGGGATCGTCGTCGGCCGGATCACGGCCGAACACGGAGATCGATCCACCCCCTCGCCGTCGTAACCCGCCGATGCACTCGACGATGGTCGTCTTGCCTGCACCGTTCGGCCCGAGCAATCCGAAGATCTCTCCCTCGACGACGTCGAACGAGACATCGGACAGCACCCGTCGGTCGTGATAGCTCTTCTGCAGGTGTTCGACGGTGATGGCCTGCTCTGCGGTGTCACTGGTCATGACATCGAGTCTCGACCGATCCGCGCGGTGGCACCTCGACCACTCGGTTGGTCTCGGATCAACCGATCAGTGGATGGCCGACGTCGGAGGGTGTATCGGTCGCGGCGAGGTGGATGTCGGTGACATGCTTGGTGCGATGGAAGAGCAGGGCATCAGGTGACGCGAATGAACGGTGTCACCGTCGGTGACGACGCCGGTCGTGGCATGAGGGAGTCGATGAACGTGGGCGGTGCAGGGTCATCGGTCCGTGCGGCCAACCTGGCCGTGAAATTCTTCCTGGAGCTGGCCATGTTGGCCTGTTTCGCCTATGGGGGATGGCATCTGGCCGGGGGGCCCTGGCGTCTGATGGCGGCGATCGGGTTGCCGTTGGTCGCCGTCGTTGTGTGGGGTCGATGGGCGGCACCCAGGTCGCTCCGCCGGTTGTCCACCGTCCGCCGCGTGCCTCTGGAAGTCGTCCTGTTCGCCCTCGCCGTCGTCGCGCTGGTGTGCAGCGGTGCGGATGTGGCCGGTGCGATGCTCGCCGCACTGATGGTGATCAACGGTGTTCTGCTGACCGTGTTCGAGCAGTGGGACATGTGATTCACGTTCGACCGATCGGTGGATGCTCCGCCAACACCGCGCCGATCTCCGGACGTCCGAGATGCTCGGCCCAGTCCGCGGGTGTGCCGTCGAACCGACTGTCGCGCAGATCTGTCCGGGCGCCCCTCGCGAGGAGTCGCCGCACGAGTTCGAGGTCGTCGTTCTCGACGGCAGTGTGCAAGGCGGTCTGCCAGGGCTGTTCGATCGGCACGTCGCCGCGACCGAGAGCGTCGATGTGGAACCCGGCACGGAGCAGGATGTCCACGGCGGCGCCCCGTCCCAACCCCGCCGCCCAGACGACGAGCCCCGGACGCCGCTGCCGGGCCCGCACCACGATCTCGGCGGGCGTGGCCGACGCGGCCACCTCGTCCCCGGCCAGGACGGCCCCGATATAGGCGTCTACCGGATCGGCGGGCACCGTCTGCGCGCCCAACTCGACGAGGATGTCGATCAGCTCGGTGTGGCCGTTCGTGCGGGCGATGTCGATGGGGGTGCGTCCCGCTGCGTTCGCGGCGGTCATGTCCACACCGTGATCGGCGAGCAACCGCACCCGCGAGCGCTGGTCGTGGAGCACCGCCCACCCCAGCAGTCCCGCCAGCAGGGTCGGTGGATCCGGCAGCAGGTCGGGTAACAACCGTCGCCACGGCCCACCGTCCCCGTGCCCCAGGCCGAAATCGAAGAGCAATTCAAGGAATGCGTCGTCCCGGGAGAACATGCGGTTGTACAACGCCTGCCCGTCGTTGGGCTCGGCGCCGCGCTCCAGCAACGCCCTGGCCACGGCTGCCCAGTGCGGATGTGCGGGTTGGTCCTGTTCGCCTCCACCGAGTGCACCGGTGAGGACGGTGAACGGGGTCGGCAGGCCGGAGAAGAAACTGCCGTCGTTCGGGTCGGCACCGGCGTCGAGTAGCGCGGTCACCGTCGCGATCGCGTCGCGACGGTCGACGGGGAACCGTGAGTAGGTCGCGTACATCAGTGGTGACCACCCGTGCGGACCGGTGGGTATGTTCACCGCCTCGGGACGCTTCCTCAGATGGTCCCGGAGGTCGGGTACCGATCCGACGGCAACGGCGACAGCGAGGTCGTCGGCGGGGAGTTCGGGGTGCTCGGCCAGCGTCGAGGGCGCGGACCTCCAGTGCCGATCCCCGTCGCTCTGATAGTTCAGGCAGACCTGCCGGAGGAAGCGATCGGCCTCCGACTCGGCGTCACCGGCCGGTCGAGGGGACCAGGTCCGCGCGGCAATCGCCTCGACGTGACGGACCAATCGCGGCCAGGAGGCGAACCCGTATCTGCGTGCCACCTCGGCCTGGGCCTCGTGCAACCGGAATCCGGGGTCGCCGTCGCCACGACGCTCGCGCTGCAGTTCGCGGGCGCGAGTGCGGAGCTGTGCCAGATCCGGACGTTGGGGAAGACGTGCTGTCGCCATGGCGACCTCCTTCGACCACCGTGGTCCGCTGACGGCGCAAAGGAAGTGGCGCGGCTGACGTGTCGGCACTGCTCGACCACAGGGGGGCTCAGCCCTTCCCGCGGACCCGGTGGCGTCCTGCAGCGCCGACTACAGGGTACGGCTCGGCGCACCGCCTCGCGTCACACCGACGCGATCAACGCCACACCCATCGCGGCCATCACCACCGCGACGATCCCGTCGAGCACCTGCCAGGCGCGTGGTCGGGAGAACAAGGGTGCCAGCTTCATCGCGCCGGCACCGAGACCGGCGAACCACAGCACACTGGCCAGACCCGCACCGACGGCGAACACGTACTTCTGATGGGATCCTCCTCCCGCATGCGACTGACTGTTGGCGATGGCGCCCATGGTGACCACCGTGTCGAGATAGACGTGCGGGTTCAGCCAGGTGAGCGCGAGGGCGGTGCCGACCGCTGCCCACCGCCCGACGTTGGCCTGCACCGCGGTGACCTCGTCGAGGTTCAGCGACGTGGGCCGGAGGCAGCGTCGGACCGCCATCGCGGCCAGCACCAGGATGTACCCACCGCCCACCATCTTGGCCACCGTCACCACTGCGGGGTGCGCCGTGACCAACACGCCGAGTCCCGCGACCCCGGCCGAGATCAACACCAGGTCCGAGACCGTGCACACGGCGACCACAGCAGCGACATGACGACGCTGCACCGCCTGCCGGAGGATGAACACGTTCTGCGGGCCGATCGCGATGATGAGGCCGGCACCGGTGAGGAGACCGGTGAGCGCGATGAGGAGGACTGTCACGCCTCAGGACGCTAGGAGGCAATCCCCCATCACTCCAGCGAATGTTTTTGATCGACCATTAGACTTTCTCATGATGGACATCGACAGTGCAGGCCTGCTGACCCTGGCCGCGGTGGTGCGAGAGGGGACCTTCGACGCGGCCGCAACCGCGCTGCACATCACCCCGTCGGCGGTGAGTCAGCGGATCAAGACGCTCGAGACCTCGGTGGGCCGGGTACTCGTCCAGCGGTCGAAACCGGCACGAACCACCCCCGACGGTGAGATCGTGCTCGCGCTGGCCAAGCAGTGGGAGCTGCTCAGTCACGAGGCAACGGCGCGGTTGACCGCCGTCGACGACGACGCCGACGACCCCCGCGATCAGCGTAGGCTGCACCTTCCGATCGCCACCAACGCCGACTCGTTGGCCATCTGGCTGTTGCCGGTGATCGCCGACGTCCAGCGCCGACTACCGGTGGCCATCGAGGTGTTCCGCGACGACGAGACCCGCAGTGCCGAACTGCTCCGTGCGGGGACGGTGTTGGGTGCCGTCACCTCCGACGCCAACCCCATCCAGGGCTGCGCGGTCACCCGGCTCGGCATCATGCGTTACCTCCCGGTGGCCACCCCGGACATCATCGACACCTGGTTCGCCGGCGGCGTGGACGCGGAGGCTCTCCAGCGGGCCCCGATGGTGGCCTTCGACCGCAACGACGCATTGCAGGACCTCATGCTGCGCAAACTGATAGGCACCGACGCGCACCTGCGACCTCCGGTCACCTACGTACCCGCTTCCACCGAATACCACCGGGCGGTCGAACTTGGCGCGGGGTGGGGCACCGTCCCGCTCGCGCAGATCGGCCCCGCCCTGCGAGAGCGCACGGTCCGCACCCTTGGCGACGAGCACCTCGACATCGAACTGTTCTGGCAGTACTGGCGGCTCAGCTCGCCGTTGGTCGACGAACTGACCGCGGCGATCATCGCCGCGGCGGCACGCCACCTGGAGTGACCGCGCCGTCCGGCGCGGGGTGCCGTGTGTCATTCGCACCAGTTTCAGAGTCGCGCACCCGCTGCAATGGATGCGTCTTCGCAGAACTGGTGCGAATGGCGGCGCCGGACTGCACGTTCGCCGTGTCGGAGTCGCCGATCGGGTGAGCGATCTCGTCGCGCCACATGCCGGCCATCAGGTAGGCGAGCAACGCGAACGGCAGCGGTATCACCGCGGCCAGAACAAATGTGGTGGTGAGCCCGAGAGTCGCGGCCACTGGCGCGGCGAGTGCCATCGATACCGGCATGAAACCGATGGACACGAAGAAGTCGAGCCCGGCGGCACGGCCCAACATCTCCGGCGGGACCCGTCGTTGCAGCATCGTTCCCCACCACACCATCGGGCCGTCGAAGGCGGCCCCGGTCACGAACCCCGCCACCGCGAACACCCACACCGAGGTCGCGTGGGCGAACACCAGCATCGGCAGACTGCTGATGCCGAAGATCGCGAACATGGCGGTCAGGTACCGGCGTGGGAACGGAAAGGACGCGCACAACACCGAGCCGATCGCCCCGCCGGCTCCGAAACACGCCAGCACCAACGAGTGCGATGACGCGTCGCCACCCGCGCGATCCTTCAGTGCGAACGGGACCAAGACCTCCAGTGGACCCATCGTGGTCAAGACCAGAATGCTCGCGAACAACAGGGTGCCCAGCAGCCAGGGAGTCCGCACCATGAACCGAAACCCATCGACCATGTCGACTGCCGTGCCGATCAGCGGATGTCGAGAGTCCTCGGTGAGATCGCGACGCAGTGGCACCGGACGCATCAGCACGTAGGTGGACCCCGACAACAGGGCAGACGCGGCAGCCGCCGCCAAGGCCACCCCCGGCGAGGCCAACGCGATCATCGCGCCGGCCATCGCAGGTCCGGCGGCCTGCAGGATCACCGGCCGGAAGGCGCCCTCGACCCCGTTGGCCGCCAACAGATCACGCGGTGGGACGATCGCGGGCAGCAGGGCCGAGTACGTCGGGTAGTAGATGCCGGTGGCCACCCCACCGACCGCAGCGACCGCGGCCAGCTGCCAGACGGCGAGGTCGCCGGTGATCGCCAGCAACGCGACGACACCCACGGTCACCAATGTGACCGCCTCCAACGAGATGAGGATGCTGCGCTGCGTGACGCGGTCGGCCAGCACACCACCGAGCAACGACGACGCCACCATCCCGACCGCCGACGCCCCGGTGATCAAGGACAACTCCACCGGCCCGCCGCCGATGGAGATGATCTGCCAGACCACACCGACGGTCCAGATGCCGTCACCGAACATGGACAGCGCGAGACCCGCGGCCAGTAGTCGGTACTGCCGGTGACCGAACGGCCGCAGCACCCGCGGCAGCCGTTCGGTGGTGGTCATCGGCTCAGTCTGGCGGATACCCCGATACGGCAGCCACCGGATTTCCCTCCGCCGACCGGTCAACGGGACCGGCTCGCCAGCCGAGTTCCGGGGCGATCCGGTGGCGAACGTCGTCGAGGATCTGTTCGTAGTCGGAGCGGTGGAATTCGTAGGGCAGTTCCAGACGCAGTTCGGACACCGCGGAGATGACCGGGTCGGCATGCAACCGCTCCAGGATCTCCTCGGACGTCCCGACCAGGTCGGGGGCGAACAGCGCCCGCCGCTCGCCCTGGGGTGCGAGGGTGCGTTCGTGTCGGCTCGCCGCGTAGGCGCGGTAACGATCTCGGGTGGTGGCATCCGCACCGTCGAGAGGCACGATCACCCGACCGACCGCGACACGACCCGGCCTCCCTGGAGGCAACAGTCGGCGGTATTCGGCGATCGCCTCGGCCTGCGCCGTGGTGAAGTCGTCGGAGGTCTCGCCTGCGGCGATGATGTTGCCTGTCAACAAGTTCAGGCCGGTCTGTGCTGCCCACCGCGCGGAACGCAGGCTCGCGGCGCCGAACCACACGCGGTCGACCAGATCGGGATCATGCGGCTGGAGCCGTGGCCGCTGGGTGTTGCCCGGTGAGGCGATGACGGTGTCCGGCTCACCGAGATAGGCCCCGCGAAGGTTCTCGACGACGCGGGCGACCCGTCCGTAGGACAGGTCGAACTGGCGCCAGTCGCCGTCGTAGACCAGATCACCGAGCAGGTCGGCGTGTGGCATACCGGTGCTGAATCCCGGTTGCAGGCGACCGCGGGACAGCACGTCGGCCAACGACAGGTCCTCGGCCAATCGGAACGGGCTCTCGTATCCGATGGGGATGACCGCCGTGCCCAGTTCGATGGTGCGGGTGCGTTGTCCGGCCGCGGCCAGGAACACCGCGGCCGAACCGACACCGTGTTCGAGGTGGCGTTGGCGGATCCAGGCACCGTCGTAACCGAGACGTTCGCCATATTCGAACAGTTGCAGCGTGTCCTCGAGACCCGGGTACGGGTCGTCGTCGGCGAAGTTGCCCGGGGTGAGGAAGGCCAGTGAACTGATCGCGGGTGTGTTCATCGACGACACCGTCAGCGGACGTCGGGAACGTACTGCCGGAGCGGCGTCTTCTCCCCCGCCTCGACGGCGACCGACAGTCTGTTCTCCGCGGGCGGTAGCGGGCAGGTGGCCAGCGCCGTGTACGCGCAGGGCAGGTTGGTTGCGCGGTTGAAGTCGACGACCACGCTGCCGTCGGCGCCGGGCGCGTCCACCGCGACGGACCGGTTGGCGGCGTAGGTGGTGACACCGGAGGTCGCGTCGGTGAACAACACCAACAGGCTGCCGGCGGCATGGCCGGGGAACGCCGTCAGACTCGTCGGCTGCCCGTCGAGTTCCACGTCGATCCGCCCCGGTGCGTCGTAGACGTGTTGCAGTCCGTCCACCGCCGCACCCACAGTGGTGGGTCGCGGCGCATCGAACCGCACATATCGGCCGGTGACCCGCCAGCGGGGATCCGGTGAGTACGCCGGTGTACCGGTGTACTCGGCACGCAGGGGGTGGTTCGGATGCCGGGGACGCACGATGTCGTGTCCGCCGCGTCTTGCGACTTCAATGGCGGTGTCACCCCAGCCCGCGACCACACCCCCACGCTCAGGGATCGGGCCGAAACGGTGTTCGCCGGTCACCGTCGATCCGTCGATGTCCAATGTGTCACCGTCGTCCAACACCGCCACGGGGCCATCGGGCCCTGTGGACCACACGCCGGGGATACCCGTATACCGCTGCGGCGCATCGGTCAGCCAGTGCAGATGGGTGACCGCGAGGAATCCGTGCGGCTCCGCCCGACGGGTCTCGTGGTCGCGATGCCACTGCTCCCATTCGTCGGTGAAGACATCGGTGACGTCCGCGTCATGGCTGTGGGTCTCGGTGTGGGTCATGGTGTCCTTCGGATCGGTTCGGCCTGTTCGCCGAACGGTGGTGAAACTCGGTCAGCTGCTCGTCTACACGGGTGCGGGAACGGTCAGGCCCAGGTTCTCGCGCAGGGTTGCTCCGACGTAGTCGGGTTTGACGATGCCGCGGGCCCGCAGGATCGGCAGCAGTCCGTCGGCGATGTACTCGTGTTGGCGATCGTCGGCGATCCCGTTGAGAGACAACACATCGAGCACACCGGCTCGGAATCGCTCCTCGATCGCATCGGCGAGTTGTTCGGGTGTGCCCGACACCGTCCAGTGCCCGGTGTCCTGCGCGGCGATGACGAGGTCTCGCAGCGTGGCCCCCTTGCGGACGTACTCGCTGAACACCTCAACTCGTCCACGACGTCGGTTGATGGTGGTCACGTCGGGCAGCAGGCTCTCGGGTAGTGGTGCGTCGAGCGCGGCCTCGGAGAGGTCGACACCCCCACCGAGCATGTCGGCGACGAGGCCACGACCCCGCTCGAAGTCGATCGCCTCGCGTTTGTCGCGCACGGCCCGCTGCGCATCTTCCTCCGTCGCTCCGAAGGTGGCGTGGAAGGAGCTGAAGATCAGCGGGAGACCTGCCGGCCTGCCGAGTGCGGTGGCCTGCGTGCGTATCCGGCGGGTGTAGTCGTGGGCCATTTCGAGGGTGGGCAGCGACGTGAACACCACTTCGGCATAGCGTGCACCGAGGGCGACCCCCGCTTCGGACTGTCCCGCCTGGATCTGCACCGGGCGACCCTGCGGCAGCGGTGGGATGTTCAGGGGCCCGGCGACGGTGAAGTGTTCGCCGTGATGATCGATCGGCTGTACGCGACTCGGGTCGAGGACGGCACGACCATCCGGCCCGCGGGTCAGCGCACCGGGTTTCCAGCTGTCCCACAGCGCGTTCACCACCTCCAGGCTCTCGGCGGCCCGCGCGTACCTTTCCTCGGGGCTGGGCAGCTCACCGGGGCCGAAGTTCTGCTCGCCGATCGCCGACGTCACCAGGTTCCAGGCCGCCCGTCCGTTGCTCACGTGGTCGAGGGTGCCGAACAGGCGAGCCAGGTTGAACGGGTGGTGAAATGTGGTGGAGACCGTGGCCACGAGTCCCACGTGTTCGGTCATCTGGCTCAGCGCCGCGACGAAGATCATCGGCTCCTGCGAACCGATCTCTCCTTGCGCACCGAAGGTCAACAGGTCCGCGGTGAACAACGCGTCTATGCGTGCCGCCTCGGCTCGCCGCGCCACCGTGAGCGCCGTGTCAAGGGTGGATCGAGTGGGGTCGATGGCCAGATCGTAGGTACCCGGCCGCCCCCCGGCGCCGGTGATCGTGGCCAGCGTGCGTTCGCGTACCGCGGTCACGTCGCGTCTCCGCCCTGGTCGCCGGTCATCGATGATCACCGGCGAACGTACCGGTGGGGATGGCCGCCAGCAGCTCGCGGGTGTAGGTGTGTTGCGGGTTGTCGAATACGTCAGTGGTGGCGCCGATCTCGACGATGCGCCCGGCCGACATGACCGCGACGACGTCGCTGATCTGGCGGACCACCGCGAGGTCGTGCGAGATGAAGAGGTAGGCCAGACCAAGGTCGCGTTGCAGCCGGTCGAGCAGATCCAGGATGGTCGCCTGCACGGAGACGTCCAGCGCCGACACCGGTTCGTCGAGGACCACCAGGTCCGGTTCCACCGCCAGGGCGCGAGCGATGGCCACCCGTTGCCGTTGTCCACCGGACAGTTCCGCCGGTCGCCTGTTCGCGGTGTCGGCGGGCAGCGAGACCTGTTCCAGCAGTTCACCGACCCGCGCACGCCTGCTCGACCGGTCACCGATCCTGTGCGCACGCAACGGTTCTTCGACGATGTCGGCTATGCGCAGCGAAGGGTTCAGCGACAGGTAGGGGTTCTGGTGCACGAACTGCACCCGGCGGCGGAAGTCGCGCAGCGATGCGCCCCGCAACCGACCGATGTCGCTGCCGTCGAGTGTCACCGTTCCCGCCGTCGGGGTCTCCAAGCGCACCGCGATCCGGGCGGTGGTCGACTTGCCGGACCCACTCTCACCGACGAGCGACACCGTCTGTCCCGCGGCGACGTCCAGGGAAACGCGATCGACGGCCGTGTTCTGCGCATCACCGCCCAAGCGGAAGTTCTTGCCGACGTCACGCAGCGTCAACAATGTCGGGCCATCGGGCGTCGGGCGTGCGACACGGGTGACCGGACGATTCAGACTCGGCGCGGCAGCGAGCAACCGGCGCGTGTAGTCGTGCTGCGGTTCGTCCAGCACCTGTCGGGTGGGACCGGTCTCCACCACCACCCCATGCTGCATCACCGCGATGCGGTCGGCGCGTTCGGCGGCGACCGCGAGGTCGTGGGTGATGAACAGCACCGCTGCCCCGGCCTCCCGGACCCGCGTCTCCAACAGATCGAGGATCCGTCGCTGCACCGTGACGTCCAATGCGCTGGTCGGTTCGTCCGCGATCACCAGTTCGGGTGAACACGCCAGCGCGATGCCGATGAGCACCCGCTGCCGTTGCCCACCCGAGAGTTCCTGAGGTCGTTGACGCGCGCGCACCTCGGGCCGGTCGACTCCCACCTCGCGCAGGATCTGTACGGCCCGCGACGCCGCGGTCCGCCGGTCGGCACGTCCGTGTAGGCGCAGGATCTCGGCGATCTGATCACCGATTCGCCGTACCGGATTCAGCGACGACGTCGGGTCCTGCGGTACCACGCCGACGCGCGCACCCCGGATCTTCTGCAGCAACCGCTCCGGTGCACGGTCAAGGCGCTCGTCGTCCAACCGGACCGCACCGCCGGTGATTTGCCCACCCGACGGCAACAACCCCACCACCGACTGGGCGATGGTCGTCTTCCCGGAACCGGATTCGCCGACCAGGGCCAACACCTCACCGGACCGCACGCTCAGACTCACCCCGTGTACGACCTCCCGATCGCCATAACGAACATGCAGATCGTCGATCGTCAGCAGGTCGGTCATCGCCGCCGTCCCTCCAGTGCGTGGCCCACCCGATGAGCGCTCACCACCACCGCGACGATGACGAGGCCCGGCAACGTGGTCAACCACCACGCCGTGGCCAGGAAGTTGCGGCCGTCGGACACCAGGGATCCCCACTCCGGTGTCGGTGGCTTCGCCCCGAAACCGAGAAAGCTCAACGCGGACACCGCGAGAACCGCCATGCCGAACTGCACGGCGGCCAAGGCCACCACCGGGCCGTAGGAATTACGCAAGATGTGACGGAACAGCACCACGTACCATCGCGATCCACCTGCGATGGCCGCTTCCACGTACGGTGCGCGGCGCACGCGTAGCACTTCCGACCGCATCACGCGTGCAAAGCCGGCGACCATGGTCACACCGACCGCGATCGCGACGTTGATGGTGCCGAAACCCAGTGCGGTGACCAGAGCGAGGGAGAGCAGTAGCACCGGAATCGACAGCAGCACGTCGACGCACCGCATGAGCACCGAGTCGATCACGCCACCGACGGAGCCGGCGAGCAGACCGAGGATCGCACCCGCCACGAAGGCGATACCGACGGCCAACAGTGTTGCGCTGAGCGACAGCTGGGCGCCGTGCACCACGCGGGTGTACACGTCACGCCCGATGTTGTCGGTACCGAACCAGTGTGCCGCGCTGGGTGCCTGCAGTTTATCGGCAGGCACCCCCGACAAGGGGTCACCGTGGGCAAATACCGACGGTACGATCGCCCAGGCCAGTGCGACCACCACCACCACGACGGACAACCCGAGCGTCAGATGCCTGCCGTACCCGAGTACCCGACGCAACCGCGACGACGTGGATGCATCGGTGGCGTCGGCCATTCGGACGTCCGGCGCATGGACGAGCAGAGAATCAGACATGGGCGGCCACCACCGCCTCGTCGGTGGGTGACGCGGCCGGGCGCTTGCGCCGACCGATGCGTGTGCCCTCCACGATCCGCGGGTCGATCAGCGGATACACGACATCGACTGCCAGGGTGACCAGCACATAGATCAAGGACGTCAACACCACGATCCCCTGCACCACCGGGATGTCCTGGGCCAGCACCGACGTCTGGGTCAGCCGCCCTACGCCGGCCCTGGCGAACACCGTCTCCACCACCACCGAACCCGCCAGGAGCTCGCCGACCAACACACCAGCGATGGTCAGTGCGGGTACCACCGCCAACCGGATCACGTGGCGGGTCTGGATGTACCACCGCGACGCGCCCTTGGCCGTGGCCACGTCGACGAACGGTTCGCGCCAGGTGCTGGTCAGCGAGGTCGCCAGCACCTGCGCGATCACCGCTCCGGTCGGGATCGACAGAGTGATGGCGGGCAACACGAGGGCGGCGGCGGTGCGATCACCGAAGGCGGGGAACACCGGCAGGCCGAAGGAGAAGAACTGCAGCAGGACGAGTCCCATCCAGAACGTGGGGACGGCGACACCCAGCGGGGGTAACGACAACAGCAGAGTGCGCAACCACCGCAGCCGGGTGTAGACGGCGGTGAACGCCAGGGTCGATCCACCGACGACGGCGAGGACGAGGGCGGTGCCGGCCAGCGCCAGCGTGCTGGGCACAGCGGCACCGATTGCGCCGACCACCGTCTGACCGGTGGAGATGGACCGACCGAAATCACCGACCACGGCATGGGTCAACGCAGTCCAGTACTGGTGCCAGATCGAGGTGTCCAACCCATACCGGGCACGCATCTCGGCGATCGCCCCCTGATCGACCGGCGTGCCCATACCGCCACCCTCCGCGGCCAGGCTGACCGGGTCCGACGGCAGCAGGTACAGCACCACGTAGGAGATGGTGAACGCAGCCCAGAGCACGACGACACCCTGGAACACCCGGATCAGCAGATACCGCGCCATGACTCAGTTCTTGCTCAACCAGGTGTCGTGGAACTGCAGCCGGGCCGAGGCATCGAAGCGAACACCATGGGCCTTGGGGCCGGCGCCGATCGCCTGTGACAACTCGATGGTCGGGACGTAGAAGCCGTTGTCCAGGAGCTGTTGCTGTGCGGTGGCCAGCAGTGCGTTGCGCTTGGTGGTGTCGACGGTGGCCAGCTCACCCGCGAAAGCCTGCTCCAGCGCCGGAATCGCGGCCGAATGGCTCAGGTTCCGCTGGGTGACCGAGAACAGCGAGCGCAGGATGTCACCATCGGCGCGAGTCACGTTCCCGTAGATCGAGTCGTAGTCCCCACTGTTCTGCCGCGCGGTGAACTCCGCATTCGAGGTCAGGTCCAGGGCCAGGTCGACCCCCACCTTCTTCAGCTGTTGCTGGACCAGCTCGAGGACGGCCTGATTGCCCGCGAACACCGCGCTGTACAGGACCGCGAATTTCAGCCGGGCGCCGTTCTTGACCCGGATACCGTCGGCGCCCGGCACCCATCCGGCGGCCTGCAACTGCGCCGCGGCCGCGCTCGCGTCGAAGCGCACCCCGGACAGCTTGGTGTATCCAGGGGTCTTGCTCGCCAGCACGCCGGTAGCCGGTTTGAAGTCCGGACCCAGCACCGTGTCGACGAGTTCCTGGCGATTGATTGCCGGGACCAGAGCCTTACGAACGGCGGGATCGACCAGGGGTCCGCGGGTCACATTCAACTGGAGGCCGAACGGAACCCCGGGGTTGGGCGTGGTGAGCACCGACCCACCCGCACCGGTGATCTGGGCCGCGTCCTGGGGCAGCGCGTCGCTGATCGTATCGAGTTGATCGGAGGCGATGCTCCCTGTCCGTACCCCCGACTCCGGGACCACGGTGAAGTCGATGCCGTCGAGGTAGGCCTCGCCGCTGTGCGCGAACGCCGGTGAACTCCATGTGTAACCAGTGCGCTTCTTCAGTTTCGCCGAGCGATCCTGCTGATAGTCGGTGTAGACGAACGGGCCGGATCCGATGACCGGGCCCTGGCAGCGTTGTTCGACCGTCTCGGCGTTGGTTTTGGCGGCCAGGATCCCCAACTGGGGGGTCGAGGAGGCCTGGAGGAACTGGGCGTTGGGGCCGGAGAAGCTGACCCGTGCGGTCAGCGGATCGACGACGGTGGTGCCGGTGTAACCGGACAGATAGCTCGCGCCGAGCGGCGCCTTGACCAGACCCAGGGTCTTGGTGATCGCATCGAAGGTCGAGCGCACCGCGGCGGCGTCGACCGGCGTTCCGTCGCTGAACGTGACCCCTGGCCGCAGGTGGAAAGTGAACTGCGTGGCGTCGGGGCTGACCTCCCACCGCTGCGCCAGCCACGGCACGATCGCACCGGTCTTGGGGTCCTGGTCCGTCAGCGAATCGACCACCTGCCGCGTGAGGTAGATGGTCTGGTTGGTCCCGGCCTGCGCCGGATCGGCGCAGGTGGGCGCCTGCGACAGTCCGTAGCGCAACGTACCACCGGTCTGCGGTGGACCGCTGTTGTCACCACCTCCGGCGCCGCCACCCCCACACGCCGACGCCACCAGCGCGACGCACAGGACGCTCACCGAGACCACCGTGGCTCGCAGCGATGGTCGGGTGGACGGCGTAACGGGGCGGGTCACAGCGGAGGTCTCCCGGTCAGCACACACGCCGTCCATTCAGACACGGACAATCCGTCCGGAGAAGGGTTTGACCCATGGTGACTGCAGGGGAATGGAGCCGCCGAGTGGCGCGGGGTGGCGTGATTCGCACCAGTTTCCACCGTTCGCCACGCCCACAGCGGATGTATATCGGCGAAACTGGTGCGAATCACGGCAGCGCTCCCACAGTGCGCGGACTACAGTTCGGCGCGCACCCGCTTCGCCGCGGCCACCAGGTTGTTCAGCGATTGCTCCACCTCGGCGGTCCCCCGGGTCTTGAGCCCGCAGTCCGGGTTCACCCAGAGACGCTGCACCGGCACCGCGTCGAGCGCCTCCCGCAGCGAGGTCGCGATCTCGTCGACGCTGGGCACGCGCGGGGAGTGGATGTCGTAGACACCCGGTCCCACGCCGAGATCGAAACCGATCGAGTTCAGGTCGTCGAGGACCTCCATATGCGAGCGGGCCGCCTCGATCGAGGTGACGTCGGCGTCCAGACCGGCGATGGCGCCGATCACCTCGCCGAATTCCGAGTAGCAGAGATGTGTGTGGATCTGCGTGGAGTCGGCGACACCCGAGGTGGCCAGGCGAAACGCCCCGACCGCCCAGTCGAGATATGCGGGCTGTTCGGCCGCGCGCAGCGGCAGCAGCTCACGCAACGCGGGCTCGTCGACCTGGATGATCCGGATCCCGGCCCCCTGCAGGTCCACCGTCTCGTCGCGGATGGCCAGAGCCACCTGGTCGGCCGAGTCGACCAACGGCTGGTCGTCGCGGACGAAGGACCACGCCAGGATGGTCACCGGGCCGGTGAGCATGCCCTTGACCGGCCGCCGGGTCAGCGACTGGGCGTAGGTGATCCAGTCGACCGTCATGGGTCGGGTGCGCTGAACATCGCCGAAGAGGATGGGCGGGCGCACGCACCGGCTGCCGTAGGACTGCACCCAGCCGTTGTCGGTGGCGACGAATCCGTCGAGCTGCTCGGCGAAGTACTGCACCATGTCGTTGCGCTCAGGCTCACCGTGCACCAGCACATCGATGTCCAGTTTTTCTTGCAACGCAACTACTTCCGAGATCTCGTCACGCATCCGACGGTCGTACTCGGCGGCATCGATCTCACCGCGGCGCAGCGCGGCGCGGGCCACCCGGATACGCGAGGTCTGCGGGTACGAACCGATGGTGGTGGTGGGTAACACCGGCAGATCCAGGTCGCGCTGTGCCACCCGGCGATCCTCTGGAGTTGCCCGGTGGACACCGGCTCGGCGCACCTGGTCCAGCCGCGCTCGCACGGTTCCGTCGTGCAGCCGGGGGTCTCCCGCGCGGGTGTCCCGGGCGGCGCGGGCGGCGGTGAACTCGCCCGCGACGCTGTCCCTACCGTCGGTCAAGGCGGTGGCCAGTGTTCGTATCTCCTGCACCTTCTCGCTGCCGAACGCCAGCCAGGAACGCAGCACGGCGTCGATGCCCGTCTCGGCGTCGAGGGTGTAGGGCACGTGCAGCAGAGAGCATGATGTCGACACGGCGACCGACCCCGCTGTTCCGAGCAGCGTGCCCAGGGTGGCCAGCGCCCCGTCGAGGTCGGTGCGCCAGATGTTGCGCCCGTCCACCACTCCCGCGACGACCACCTTGTCGCGCAGTGCCGACACCGTTGCCAGGGTGTCGGATCCGGCGACCAGATCGACGGCGATGCCCTCGACGTCGGTGCCCGCCAGCGCGGGCAGTGCGTCGCCGAGGCTGCCGAAGTACGACGCGACGAGGATCGACGGGCGGTCACTCTCACCTGCGAGCTGCTGGTAGACCCTTGCCGCGATGGCGATCTCGTCGGGCGTGCGATCGGCGACCAGCGCGGGTTCGTCGAGCTGCACCCACTCGGCTCCTGCCGCACGGAGCAGACGCAGCAGCTCTGCGTACAGCGGGACGAGTTCGTCGACACGATCGAGAAGGCGCGCGCCCGGTTCGACGGACTTGGAGAGCACCAGGAAGGTGATCGGCCCGATGACCACCGGCCGCGCCGGGACCCCGAGGGCCAACGCCTCCGCAACCTCGGTGAGGGGTTTGGTCGCGTCGAGGGAGAAGCTGGTCTGCGGGGTGATCTCGGGGACCAGATAGTGGTAGTTCGTGTCGAACCACTTGGTCATCTCCAGCGGTGCCACGGTCTCACTGCCGCGCGCGGCGGCGAAGTAGCGGTCCAGGGAGTCCTCGATGTCGGTCACCCGCTCGGGCAGAGCGCCCAGCAGCACAGCGGTGTCGAGCATCTGGTCGTAATACGAGAAGGTGTTGACCGGGATCGAGTCCAGTCCGGCCGCCGACTGTCCGGTCCAGGTGTCCTCGCGCAATCGTCTGGCGGTGTCGGCCAACGAGTCGGCGTCGACCCGGCCGGCCCAGTAGCCCTCGACGGCCTTCTTGAGTTCGCGATTCGGACCGATCCTCGGAGAGCCGAGAACCGTCGCGGTGAATGTGTTGGTCACGAGTGTTTCTCCACGGGTTCGCAGGTGATCCACCACCGGCAAACGGGTACATCTCGTCGGCCCGACGGTTGACCGCGCGGGCGAGAAGATCTACACGCCCATTCCCCGAGGCGGTGGATCGACGAGCACGGCGTGCACGACACAGACGGCAGGTCTTCGGACTCGCGGGCACCCCGATGACCTGCATCAGACCTACTGGCCGTCGCTTCCCAGGCGTGTTGCCCAGTGCATGTGACGGCGGTCGTTCCCACTCACCGCTGCGGGACAGTCCCGGATTCCCACCGGGTTCCCTCTCGCACCTCGGGGTGACCCGAGGTGCTTCGGCGTCCGTCACGGTGTTCGGGGCTCCTCACCACCATGGCGGACGGACCGACTGCGCTGCCAGCATAGCGCGGGGGCTGCCCGGTGTGGACCCGGTGGGCTTGCGCCCAAGGTGATCACAAGTCTTTCCCTCGCCATACCCGCACGTCGAGCGGGTGCTCACGCGTCTGAACCGGACAGCGGCACCGTCACGCCGATTCTGCCGTCTAGTCTTCCGTTCTGCCGTACATCGTCGGCAATCAGAAGTCCGGTGATCCCGGGCGGGCGAAGGGGTGTCGCAATGGGTTGGAAGAGGTTGGCTGTCGGTGCGATGGCGGCGCTGGCCGTGGTGAGCAGTGTCGCCGCGTGCGGCAGCGACTCCGGCGCAGACTCGAAGACCGTCAAGATCGGTGTGGCCGATGCCAGCGAATCGTACTGGCAGGTCTTCACCAAGAAGGCCGCCAGCGCGGGCATCACAGTCGACCTGGTCAATTTCACCGATTACAACCAGCCCAACCCTGCACTCGCCGAGGGCGAACTACAGCTCAACGAGTTCCAGCATCTGCTCTATCTCGCCACCTACAACCAAAAGAACAAGCAGTCGTTGGTCCCGATCGGCGCCACCGCGGTGTACCCCCTACCTCTGTACTCGACCAAGCATTCGGCCGTCGACCAGATCCCCCGCGGGGGCAAGGTGGTCATACCCAATGACCCCACCAACCAGGCACGTGGGTTGCTCGTGTTGAGGCAGGCCGGGCTCATCACCCTCCGTGGCGGCGGCAATGCCTTCGCGACGATCGCCGACATCGACAAGGGGGCTTCCAAGGTGTCGGTGACAGCGGTCGACGCCGCTCAGACCGCACAGAGTCTCGACTCGGCTGACGGCGCCATCGTCAACAACAACTACGCGACCGCCGCCAAACTCGGCGACGACAAGATCATCGCCAAAGACGATCCCAACAGTGACGCAGCGAAGCCTTACATCAACGTGTTCGTCGCCCGAGCAGCGGACAAGGACAACTCCACCTACCGCAAACTCGTGTCGATCTACCACGATCCTGAGGTCGAAACCGCCGTGAAAAAGTCATTGGGCAGCAACGGGATCCTGAAGAACAATGATCCCGCGGAGCTCCAGCAGCTGACCACCGATCTGCAGAAGCAGGTCGCCGCGCACGGTGGCTGATCGCGGCAGCTCCGCCGCCGCGATCTCGTTCCGCAACGCCACCAGGCGGTTCGGCGGACGGCGCAGGTTACGAGCCGGGCCGTTCGCACCCACCGCTGCGGTCGATGGCGTGGATCTCGAGATCGCAGCGGGCAGGATCACCGGGATCATCGGCTACTCCGGAGCAGGTAAGAGCACCCTGGTTCGGTTGATCAATGGACTGGAACGACCCGACGACGGTCATGTCATCGTCGATGGCACCGACATCAGCAACGTCGGCGAGCGACAGCTGCGTCGGATCCGGGGTGACATCGGGATGGTGTTCCAACAGTTCAGCCTCTTCTCGTCACGCACCGTTGCCGGCAACGTCGAGTTCCCTCTGCGCGTTGCAGGCGTGCCGAAGCGACAACGGGCTGCGCGGGTGAAGGAACTACTGGACTTCGTCGGGATCGGCGACAAGGCGAAGCATTATCCTCGTCGCCTGTCCGGAGGACAGAAGCAACGTGTCGGTATCGCTCGAGCCCTGGCGACATCACCGAAGATCCTGCTCGCCGACGAGGCCACCAGTGCGTTGGATCCGGACACCACCTCGGAAATCCTGACCTTGTTGCGACGAGTCAACCGCGAGTTGGGAACGACGATCGTGGTGATCACCCACGAGATGGATGTCATCCGCGACATCTGCGACCATGTCGCCGTTCTCGATCACGGACGCCTCATCGAACACGGTGACGTGTACGACGTGTTCGCGCGCCCGACATCGCCGATCACGCGAAGACTGGTCCGCGGAGCGGTCGGCGACATCCCGTCAGACGAGACCCTGGCCCGGTTGCGTACGCGTCACCCCGGGAAGTTCGTCACCGTGGCGATCAGGGATACCGGTAACGGCGAGAATCCGGCCGGCCAGGCTGTGACGGGTGGCGACGACGCCCTCGAACACTTCACCCGCGCCGGGGTCGACGTGGCCATCGTTTACGGCGGCATCGTCGAGCTCGCGCGGCGACCGTTCGGAGCCATCACCTTCGCGATGAGGGGCGATGACGATCGGATCGCTGAGGCGGTGTCGGGACTCCGGACCATCACCGAGGTGATCGAGCACGACGAGGCAGGTGTGTGACCCGTGTCCATCGGCGACATCATCACGCCCGAACTACGACCGCTGTTGTGGGACGCCGTGCTGCAGACCTTCCAGATGGTCGGCGTGACCCTGGTCATCGGCGGGTTCCTCGGATTGGCACTTGGTGCACTTCTGTATGCCACCCGCCCGGCCAACCTGTTGGCCAACCCCGTCATCTACACGGTGCTGAACGTGTTGGTGAACATCGTGCGGCCCATCCCGTTCATCATCTTCATCACGGCGATGGCTCCCGCGACCCGCGAGGTGGTGGGCACCCGCATCGGCACCCAGGCAGCAATTTTCCCGATGACGGTCATGGCGCTCTTCGTGATCGGCCGTGTGGTGGAACAGAACTTGGTGGCGGTCGATCCCGGCGTCGTCGAGGCTGCGCGCGCGATGGGGGCGGGGCGATTGCGGACTCTGATCACCGTCGTCATCCCAGAGGGGTTGGCACCGCTGATACTCGGGTACACCTTCATCTTCGTCGCCGTTGTGGACATGTCGGCGATGGCGGGTTACGTCGGTGGCGGTGGGCTCGGCGACTTCGCCCAGCAGTACGGGTACCAGCAGTTCAATTGGAAGCTCACCGTGGTGGTGATCGCGATGCTCGTGGTCATCGTGCAGGTGGGTCAATTCATCGGCAATGCCCTGGCCCGCCGTACCCTGCGTCGATGACGGTGTCGGCCGTAGATCGAATCTGGTTGGGCGCAAGCTTCTCTCACACGTCCTCGAGTCTAGGGTGAACAATTGTGACCAATACGGGTGAGATGGCGCGGGTCCGAAGCCGAGCTGGTTCCTTCGGGCTACAGATCGCCGCCGGATTGGTGGTCGGAGTTATCGTCGGGTTGATCGCGCGAGCATTACCCGATGGACGGGGTGGTGACCCCAACTGGCTGGTGGCGACCACCGACACCATCGGATCGAGTTACGTCAAACTTCTCACCGTGGCGGTGATCCCGCTGGTGTTCACTGCGATCGTGAGTTCGATCGCGAACCTGCGTCAGGTCGCCAACGCGGCCCGCCTCGCCCTGCAGACCCTGCTGTGGTTTGCCATCACCGCCCTGATCGCGGTGATCATCGGGATCGTGGTCGGCTTGATCGCCCAGCCCGGGCGCCACACCACAGTCGCGGCCGGCGCCGCGAAGGATCCGAGTCATCAGGGTGACTGGTGGGCATTCATCACCGGGTTGGTCCCGGACAACTTCTTCGCCCTGCACGCCAACACCGACATCGACGGCGGTTCCGCCGAGACCAGCCTGACGTTCAACGTGTTGCAGCTGCTCGTCATCTCGGCGGCCATCGGCATCGCCGCGCTCAAGGTCGGCGCGAAAGCGGAGCCGTTCCTACGTTTCAACGCATCACTGCTGGCCATCGTGCAGAAGGTCCTCTGGTGGATCATCCGTATCGCACCCATCGGTACCTCCGCACTGATCGCCCATGCCGTCGCCGCCTACGGCTGGACCGCCATCGGCGCCCTGGGGGTGTTCACCGGATCGGTGTACATCGGTCTGGCGGTGGTGTTCCTCGTCATCTACCCGACGATTGTCCGCGTCCACGGTCTCGGTGTACGGCAGTTCTATTCGGGTGTCTGGCCCGCCACCCAGTTGGGCTTTGTGTCGCGTTCATCGATCGGGGCGCTGCCGCTGACCGAGAGGGTGACCGAACGCAACCTCGGCGTCCCGCGCGAATACGCCTCGTTTGCCGTGCCACTCGGCGCGACCACCAAGATGGACGGCTGCGCGGCCGTGTACCCGGCCGTGGCGGCCATCTTCGTCTCGCAGTTCTACGGGATTCCACTGGGTTTCACCGATTACCTGTTGATTATCGTAGTTTCGGTGATCGGCTCGGCCGCGACGGCGGGGACCACCGGTGCGACCGTCATGCTGACATTGACCCTGTCCACCCTCGGATTGCCTCTGTCCGGGGTGGGACTGTTGCTGGCCGTCGAGCCGATCATCGACATGGGCCGTACCGCCGTCAATGTGACGGGTCAGGCGTTGGTGCCGACGATCGTGGCCCGACGCGAACGCATCCTGGATTTGTCGCTGTACAACGCGCCGCGCCAGGGTGTTCCGTTCACCGACGACGACGAGACCGTTGCCCCCGCGGACGTCCCTACGCCGGCGTGACCGGTGTCAACCGTCGGCGTTTTCGGTCGGTGAGCGCTTCTCGTCAACGGCTGCGGGTGCGTCGAATTCGACGGTGACCTCCTCGAAGCCCTTGGCGCGCTGTGCCTGCGCCTGGGTGGTGTACACACGCTCGTCACCAGCGGTGAGCCGGACGTTGTCGGTGAACGGGGTCAGCAGGGCCCGCGGATAGAGGTGATCGACACGGACCACGTTGATCTCCAAGCAGATCACGAAAGCCACGAATCCGAGGTAGAGGAAGGCGAGCAACCCGAGCACCACCGCGAACACGCTGTTGATCTCGGAGGCGTGTTTGATGACCCGCTCGACGTACACGGTGCCGAAGCGCTGCAGCAGTTGCCAGATGACAGCCGCCAACACCGAACCGAGCAGGGTGTCGATGATGCGCAGCTTGCGAGCGGTGGACAGCCGGAAGGCCGCGTCGAAACCGATGATGTTGATGACCAGCGCGCCGAGCATCGTGAACGCGCCGCCCACGCTGCCGACGACACCGCTCGACGACACCCACGAGCCGAGGATGGTCGCCGACAGCAGCGCGGTCCCGACGATCAGTAACAGGACGAAGCTCTTCACCCGCGACCGGATGGGGTCCGGACGACTGTTACGCGGTATCGCCCATGCGGTGTTGCAGGCGTTCTGGACGGCCTGCCCCACCCCGAGTCCACCGTAGAGAGCGCCGAGGATTCCGATCACCACACCGGCGGTGCCGCCGCTCAGTTGCCCCGGACGCGTGAGTTGTTGTCCGATGACCGGGAACTCCGACAGCGTGGAATCGACCAGTTTCTGCTGCAGTCCGGGGTCGCCGGCCAGAACGATGCCGGAGATCGTGGTCAGCAGCAACAGCGCCGGGAAGAGCGAGACGAAGGCGTAGTACGTCAGCAGCGCCGCGAGCAGGCCACCCTGGTCGTCGACGAACTTGTAGGCGACGGCCAAGGGGAATCCCAGTACCGGATGCCGTCGCTGCGCGGTGTCGAGCCGCGCGACCAGTGTCACCGGTCGGGGTGCTCGGCGCGGTCGGGGTGTGCGATCTCCGGCGCCACCTCCCGGGTGGCCATGCCGCCGACGCCACCGTGGTCGGCGGGACCCGGGTGGTCGTCGTCCTCGGAATTAGCGCGGCGGTCGACTTTCTCGTGATCGGCACTGTCGTGGTCGGCCATCTCGGTGCCGCCTTTCGCTGGTCGTGCGGCGGGACGATCCTCCGCCCCCGGAGATGATATCGCGGGGAATGCCGCTGTCTCAGATGATCGCGATCCCGACCACCAGTACCGCGACCACGATCATCCAGACCAGCGCGTCGGTCCACCGTGGATTGCGGTCGCGTCGGGACACCGCACCCACCCCGCCACGACTCTCCATCGACCGGGCCAGCTCGGCGGCGTTGCGGACCGCCAACGAGCACGCGATGGGCAGACACGAGGCCCACGCCGCCACCCGTGTGGCCAACGGCTGGGCCAGCTTGCCACGACGCTGCGCGACGGTCTGCAGGAGCACCCGGAAGTCGCTGATCATGAACAGGATCAGACGCAGCGCGACGGCGATCGCGGTCGCCGGAGCCTGCGCACGGATCCGCACCCGCGCCCCGATGTTCACCAGACGCTGCAGGAAGGCCGGGATCTCGACCATCGGGGTGGTCCAGCAGAACAGCAGCGACAGGTACAACGACAACACCGTGATGCACAACAAGAGGAGCCAGGTGAACACCCCGCCCATGCCCAGCCGGACCCCCGCGACGGTCAGGTAGGGCGAACCACCCCCGAGGGCGGTGAACACCCCGCCGGCCACCGCCACCAGCAACAACCACCACGGCAGCCGCGGCAGAGCAGACCGCGGGACCCGTCCTGCCACGGTCCATGCGGCCGCCACACCGGCCATGAGTCCGACGTTGGCCCAGGTGGGTTCGATACCGATCAGTAGTGCCATCGCGACGATGATGCCGACCTTGGTGCCCACCCACAGGCGCCGCGCGAAGGAGGTGCCCGGCAGGGTGCGCCCGACGAGGTTCGGCAACTGCGAACGCGTCCTGACGTCGCGGCGAAGCGGTCCGGTCCCTGGCTGCAGCGGCTGCAGTTCGACCACCCGGTCGGCGATGCTCTCCAACCCGGCCAGGTCGTGGGTGACCACCACGATGGTGGTACCCGCCGCCCTGAGCCGCGCCAACGCGGTCGCCATCGCCTGCCGCGAGGTGGCGTCGAGTCCCGACATCGGCTCGTCGAGGACGATGAGGGGCGGTCGCGCCGCGAGCAGGCCTGCCAGCGCGACGCGACGCTGCTGCCCCACACTCAACTCCCCGACACGGCGTTCGCCGAACACCACCGGGTCGAGACCTACCGCACGCATGGCGTCGTCGGCAGCGGTGGGCCGCAGCGAACCGGAGGCGTCGGCGATGTCGTCGCGGACCCGCGCCCGGACGAGCGACAACCGGGCGTACTGGTGACCGAGCAGCGCGCCACGGGTGTAGTTGCGGACCGGCGCACCGTCGAGGGTCACACGGCCCGACGTCGGGCTCTCCACTCCCGCCAGAATGCGCGCCAACGTGGACTTGCCCGCTCCGTTGGGCCCGACGACCAGCACGGTCTCCCCCGGCGCGATACGCATCGAGAAGCCGGAGAACACCGGCCTGTGCCAGGGTGTCCCGGCGTCGTGGGCGAAGGAGATGTCGTCGACCTCGACGCGACCACCGGTGAACCGCGGGATCGGTGGGGCGCTGATCCGGGCGGGCGCGTCGTCGTCACGGAAACCCAGGGTGGGTGCGGTCAGGGTCACCACCCGGTCCGCGTGCGCGATCTCCTCGGGGTGGTGGGTGACATGGACGACGGTCCGCGGGTGCGTGGAGTCGCCGATGAGCCGACGGTAGAGGGCAAGGACGTCCTCACGGCCGGCGCCGTCGAGCATCGCGGTGCTCTCGTCACTGATGATCAGCCGCGGGTCACGAACCAACGCGGCGGCGACCGCGAGTCGTTGCAGCTGCCCCCCGGACAGCCGAGCGGTCTCCGCGTCGGCCAGGCCGACCAGACCGACCGTGGCGAGCAGCTGCTCGATCCGCGCGTCGTCGACGGTCGCGTCACCCCAGGCCAGATCGTCGCCCGGCCGCATGCCCAGTACCCCGGTCTCCGGTCGCTGGCCGATCAGCGCGGTGCCGTGCGGGCGACCCAGACCGACCGCACCGGGGCGCACGACGGTACCCGCGGTGGGTGGATAACCCGCGATGACCGACGCCAACGTCGACTTGCCCGCACCGTTCTCACCCGCCACCGCGAGCAGTTCCGGCCGATCACCCACGTCGAGGTCGAGCGCCGTCAGCGCCGGGACAGTGGCACCCGGGTAGCGGACCGCGACGTCACGCAACCGCACCGGCACCGGGTCGACGGCCCGTCCGTCGTCGGGGAGCGCTGCCGCCTGTGACGGGTCACCGAGTCGTCGGGCCAGCGACATCACCGGTCGGCGGACGGCGTAGTACACGAGGAGACAGCCGAGGACCGCGCCGACCAGCATCAGGACCGTGATGGTGATCCACCAGCGATCCAGTGCGGTACGCAGGAGGTCGTCACCGGTCCGCGACACCTCGCCGAATCCGCCGTTGCGCAGGATGCGCGACGCCCCGCCCCAGCCGTTGCGGAACTGCTCGAAGAGGAATTCGCGGTAGTCGGAGAACACCGCCGCGACACCGACGAACCCGGCCGCGGCGGGAACTCCCACCCCCACCAGCGAGACACCGAACAAGGTGATCGGCGACCAGTGCCTGCGCAGCGCGACACCGGTGACGATGCCCATCACCGAGGCTCCGGCCACCATGTTGGCCGGCGTGTAACCCCCGAAGAGGAAGGCCACCACCACGCCGGTGACCGCACCCGTGAGGCTGACCCGGAACCGCCGACGGTGCGCGAGCAGCGCGAACGGCATGGTCGAGACCAGGATCGCGGCACCGGCGATGGGCAGCACCCTGCTCAGCACGCAGATGGCTGCGGCGACGTCGGCCAGCGCCGCGGCCTCCGCGATCTCCAGTGCGCCCACCCGACCTCGTGGTCGAGGCGTGGCGGTGCCCGCGGCAGGCGGCGGAGCGCCCCGCTCACGACTGTCGGGTCGGGTCGGCTGGGAGTGCATTGTCTCCAGAGTGCCAGGTCTGTCCGTTCCCACCGGGGGTCGTGCGGTTCCCACCCGCCGATCATGGGTCTCGGATAGCCTGAACTTGATCGTTCGATCAACTCAAGCGACAGCAACCGCGCAGGGGGTGCCGATGACGGACCGGACCTCGGCTCCGGATCTCTGGCGTGACGATCCGGACCGGTACTGGACAGGCCTCGACCGGGCGGTCACCCGCAGCGGGCTCGACGCCCCCGTCCTGGCCCTCGATCTCGCGGCACTCGACCACAACATCGCCGACCTACGCCGCCGCTCCAGCGGGGTCCCGTTGCGCATCGCGTCGAAGTCGGTCCGGGTGCGGTCGGTCATCGACCGTGTCCTGGGTCTGGACGGGTTCGGCGGTGTCCTCGCCTACGACCTGGCCGAGGCGCAGTGGTTGGCGACCGCGTCCGGCGTTCGCGACGTGCTCATGGGTTATCCCAGCGTGCGGCGATCAGCCATCGCCCGCCTGCTCGCCGACGAGGTCGCCACCCAACGGGTCACCCTGCTGGTCGATTCCGTGGACCATCTCGATGTGATCGACGCGGTGGCGCCACCCGGCCGTCGACCGGTGGTGCGCGTGGCCGTCGACCTCGACGCGTCCCTGCGGTTGTTCGGTCGCGTGCACCTCGGGGTGCGGCGGTCGCCGGTCCACCGGCGCGTGGACGCCGTCGCACTCGCCAGGCAGATCGTCGCCCGACCGGGTTTCGACCTCGTGGGTGTGATGTCGTACGAGGCGCAGGTGGCCGGGGTGACAAACGCCGTTCCCGGCCGCCGGATGATGAACGCCGCGGTGCGCTCGATGCAAGCCGCGTCGATGATCGAACTGCGCCGCCGGCGCGGCGCCGTCGTCGCCGCGCTCGGTGAACTCGCCGAACTGCAGATCGTCAACGCTGGTGGCACAGGGTCGGTGGAGGCGACGTCGCGGGACCGGGCGGTCACCGACATCGCCGTCGGCAGTGGCCTGTTCGGGGGTCACCTGTTCGACGGTTACGCCCGTTTCCGTCCGGCGCCGGCGTTGTCGTTCGGACTCGACGTCACCCGCATTCCCGGCCCGGGGTTGGTGACCTGCGCCGGCGGCGGCTGGATCGCGTCGGGTCCGCCCGCACGCGATCGCCTGCCACAGCCGGTGTGGCCGGCCGGTCTGGACTACGTCGACACCGAGGCCGCGGGCGAGGTACAGACCCCGTTACGAGGCAGCGCGACGTCGTCGCTGCGCATCGGTGACCGGGTCTGGTTCCGGCACACCAAATCCGGAGAGGTGTGCGAACGTGCGGACACTGTGGCCGTGATCGAGCGCGACGCGGACGGAGACGGTCGGGTCGGCGACACCGTGCCCACGTACCGCGGCGAGGGACGGTGTTTCCTGTGAACGACCGTCGGACATGGCGCAACTGGGGTCGCACCGAGGCCGCCACGCCGTCGTCGGTGTCCCGTCCTGGTAGCACGGAGGAGGTCGTCGAGCTCGTCGGCGAGGCTGCAACGACTGGCCGCCGCCTGCGGCCCGTGGGGTCGGGCCACAGCTTCTCGGGTATCGCGACGCCGGAGGACGTGCAGGTGGAGCTGTCTGATCTGCGAGGTCTGGTCGGTGTCGACGGGCACCTGGTGACCCTGCGTGGTGGTACCCGGCTGCACGAGATCCCCGGTCTACTCGCCCCACACGGTCTGGCCATGACCAATCTCGGCGACATCGACCGACAGACCATCGCCGGCGCCACCGGCACCGGCACCCATGGCACCGGGCTCCGATTCGGCGGGATCGCGACACAGATCGTCGGCGCCACACTCGTCGACGGCACCGGCCTCGTGCACACGGTACGACGCGGTGACCCCGACATGAATGCCATCGCGATCGGCCTCGGCGCACTGGGGATCGTCGTCGACCTCACCATCGAATGTGTCCCCGCATTCGGTCTGCGCGCCGAGCAGAGATCCGTCGGTATCGATGACGCCGTCGAGGCGTTTTCCGAGCGTGTCACCAGCACCGACCATCACGAGTTCTACTGGTTCCCGCACACCGGTACCGCGTTGACCAAGACCAATGTCCGTGTCCCCGCCGACACCCCGTTCTCCGGGCCCGGTCGGATTCGCCGCGTCTTCGACGACGAGGTGTTGAGCAACGGGTTGTTCGGCGCGCTGTGCGAACTCGGTGCCCGGGCACCGGGACTCGTTCCCGGCATCGGCAAGCTGGCGGGAGCTGCCTTGTCCGATCGCACGGTCACCGCGTCGTCGGCGGAGGTGTTCACGTCGCCGCGACGGGTCCGGTTCCGAGAGATGGAGTACGCGATCCCGCTCGACGAGATCCCCGCCGCGATGAGCGAAGTGCGTCGCATGATCGACGCACGTCGTCATCGGGTGAGCTTTCCGGTCGAGGTACGCGCGGCCGCCGCCGATGACCTGATGGTGTCCACCGCCGCCGGCCGCGTCAGTGGTTACGTTGCCGTGCACCGGTATCACCGGGATGACACCAGGGCGGCCGCGGCGTACTTCGCCGATGTCGAGGCGATCATGGTCGGCCACGGCGGGCGACCGCACTGGGGCAAGATGCACACCCGTGACGCCGCGTACCTGCGACGCGTCTACCCCCGCTTCGACGAGTTCCTCGCCGTCCGCGACCGGATGGATCCGCATCGCGTGTTCAGCAACCGCTATCTGCGGAGGGTGCTGGGCGACTGACCGTGTCGGCGACGGGTTTCGCCCCGGCGTAGCGGCAGCGTGAGGGCCGCCCCCAGTGTCGAGAGCGCCGCGGACGCCACGAACAGTGCGGTGAAATCGCCGGTCGCACTGACCAACAGCGCGCCGACCATCGGGCCACCCAACTGCGGTGCGGTCTGTACCGCGTTGACGATCGCCAGGTCACGCCCGTGCGCATCGGGAAAGGGCAGCAGATCGGTGCCCAGCGCGAGACCCGCCGTGGAGTACATGCCGTAACCGACGCCCGCGAGCACCCCACCCACGACGGTGACCGGAACCGTGGGGCCTGTGACGATCAGCACCGCCGCCAGTGCCTGTACGACTGCCGAGGTGACGACGTAGGGGACGCGCCTGCTGCCGCGATCGGTCGCGATCCCGGTGACCGCCGACGTGACGATCGCGGCCACCACGTAGACCACGGTCAACAGCAGCAGCGTGCGCTCTGCATCCGCGACCCGTAGACCATGCATCAGGAAGAACAGCAGCAGGGAGACGGCCAGCGCATTGCCCAGGTTGATGGTGAGTCTGCTGCCGAGGAACCACAGGAACGGCGCGTCGCGCAGCGACGACATGTCCCCGCGCACGCCTGTGCCGGACCCTGCGACGACGGGTGGTGCGGGATCGGGAAGTACTGCCGCACAGGTCCCCACGACGACGACGGAGGCGACTGCGAGCACCAGGTACCCCCCGCGCACCCCGAGATCGAGGGTCACGATCACGCCCATACCGACGATGAGCCCCACCGCCTGCGCCACCGAGACCGCGGCGGATGCGGCTCCGCGTTCGCCGCGTGTCAGCTGGTCGGCGATCAGCGCGAGGAGAGCACCGCTGAGGGTGCCGAATCCGGCGGAGGCGACCACCCAGGCGATAGCGACCGGGATCGGTGAGCTCACGAAGGCCAGCCCCAGCAGCCCGACCGCCGTGAACAACGTTCCGGCGAACGCGACCGGGCGGCGCCGATGCCCACCCGGCAGTCGATCGGAGATCCACCCCGCTGCCGGCCCCACGAGCAGGGTGCTGATGCCGCCGACCAGGAGAACCAGCCCGGTGTGCACCACACCCGCGACCCACCGGTCGGCGGCGTCGGAGGTGTTCAGTTGCAACGGCACGAGCAACTGAACTGGGATCAGCTGGGTGGCCCAGACGACGGTCCAGATCAGTGTGTAGATCGAGATCCACCGACGTCGCGACATTCCCACGTGGTCAGTGCTGTTCATCGGTGCCTGCCAGATAACCGGTCAGCAGGTCCACGGCACCGTCCAGGATCGCCTCGACACGGGCGCTGTCGCGGGTGTTCAGATGCGCCAGCGTGATGCCGTCGGTGAGGGCGACCGTGATCGGTGCCAACCGCTCACCGGGCACCGACCACCTCCGACCGGTGATCCGGGTCAACTCGTCGAGCAGGCGGATCACCACGTCGTCGTAACCGGCGTACAGCCGTGCCGACAGGAGCTCCAGTCCGGGTGTGCGACGCGCGTAGAGCGCGAGGGCGACCAATGCGTGCTCACGGTCGGGGTCGGCGACGAGGCTCTCGACGTAGGCGCCCAGAGCCGTTCGGATGAGAACCGACGCGTCGACGTCGGTCGTCTTGTCTATCTCGGCGAGGTCGTGGAGCCATCGGCCCATCGCGGCCAACTCCTGGGCGATCCCGTATTCGACGACGGCCTCGAGCAGGTCGTCACGCGAGTCGAACGCGTAGAAGAGACTGGACTGCGCCACACCTGCCTCGTCGGCTATACGACGGGTGGTCGCCGCCTCGACCCCGTCGGCGGCGATCACCCGCAACGCACTGACCACGGCCGCGTGACGACGCTCCTGCACACTCAGTCTCACCACGGGGCGCGCCTCTCCGTCGAAGTTGATCGACCGATCCACTGATGCGGATCGTATCCGCGGTCGAGCCATGGCACCGGACATCGCAGGGATACGGCGGGGCCGGTCATGTCCGGGCTCGCCTACGTGACCGGTCCCACCGTGGCAACATCAGTGGACGTGAATTCTGTTGCAGTGGTCGGGCCCGGCGCGATCGGCACCACGGTCGCGGCCGCGTTGTACGAATCCGGCGCCGCTCCACGCCTGTACGGGCGTACCGCGCGGGCTCGGCTGGAACTGCGCGCCGATGGCGAGCACGTGATCGTTCCCGGTCCGGTGGACACCGATCCCGCGGCGGTGACCCACCCCGCCGACATCGTCTTCCTCGCGGTGAAATCGACCCAGATCGATGCGGCGGCGGGGTGGCTGTCGACCCTGTGTCACCCGGAGACCGTCGTCTGCGTTCTGCAGAACGGTGTGGAGCAGGTGGCGATGGTGACGCCCTTGGTGGCCGGTTGCCCGGTGGTGCCGTCGGTGGTCTGGTTTCCGGCGCAGACACAACCGGACGGATCGGTGTGGCTGCGCGGCGCCGCTCGGTTGACGCTGCCCGACTCGTCGGCGTCGCAGATCGTCGCGGAGGCGCTGCGCGGATCGCGGTGCGCCGTCGAACTCGACGCCGACTTCACATCGGTGGCGTGGCGGAAACTGCTGCAGAACGCGGTCGCCGGGCTGATGGCGCTCAGTGGGCGCCGCGCGGGTGTGTTCCGCCGCGACGACATCGCTGCGCTGTCCCTGTCCTACCTGCACGAGTGTTTGGCAGTGGCTCGCGCGGAGGGGGCGACGCTGGGTGACACGGTGCCGCAGGAGATCGTCGACAGCTTTCGCGCCTATCCGACCGACATGGGGACGTCGATCCTCGCCGACCGCGAGGCCGGGCGCCCCCTCGAGTGGCGGATCCGCAACGACGTCATCGCGCGCCGCGGCCGGGAGCACGGAATACCCACGCCCATCAGTGATGTGGTGACCCCGCTGTTGGCGGCGGTCAGTGATGGACCGGGATGAAGGACGGAGCGGGATGAAGGACGGAGCGGGATGAAGGACGGAGTGGACAGGCGTAGCTGAGCGTCAGCCCGCTTTGCGGTCGGCGGCCTTCTTGGCCGGCGTCTTCTTCGCCGCTGTCTTCTTGGCCGCTGTCTTCGTCGTCGACGACTTCGCGGCGGCCTTCTTGGTCGGCGCCTTCTTCGCGGCCGCCTTTTTCGTCGCGGTCTTCTTGGCGGGTGGCTTCTCGGTCGTGGACGAGGACTCCCCCCCGTTGGAGTCCCCGTCGTCGGAGTCCTCGGCGTCACCCCCGCGGTCCTTCACCGAAGCGCGCAATGCGGCCAGCAGATCGGCGACGTCGGAATCGTCGTCGCTGTCACCGCTGTCGGTCTCGTCGGTCGGGAACGCCTCCGAACCGTCGGCCTTGGCCTCGATCAGTTTGGCCAACTCCTCCTGATAGGTGTCCTCGTACTGCCCCGGATCGAAATCCGCTGCCATGGAATCGATGAGCGACGACGCCATCTTCAGTTCCTGCGGCCGGATGGGGATGTCGTCGTCCAGGAATCCGAAATCGGGCTTGCGTACCTCGTCCGGCCACAGCAGCGTCTGCAACGTCATCACGTTTCCCACCACCCGCAGTGCGGCGAGTCTGGTCCGGTTACGCAAGGTGAAGGTCGCGATGGCCAGTCGGTCGGTGTCCTGCAGTGCCTGACGCAACAGCACATAGGCCTTGGGCGACTTGGACGCCGGTTCCAGGTAATAGGGCTTGTCGAAGAAGATGGGGTCGACCTCGTCGACGGGCACGAACTCGGTGATGGAGATCTCGGGGCTGCGCTGCACCGGCAGCCCGGCGAGGTCATCCTTGGACAACACCACGGTCTGCCCGGTCTCCGACTCGTAGGCGTTGGCGATGTCGGCGAACTCGACCTCCTCGTCGGTGCCCTCCCGAACCTTGCGGTACCGGATCCGGGTGCCGTCCTTGGAGTCGACCTGATGCGACCGGCGGTCGTGACTCTCCGTCGCCGAGTAGACCTTGACCGGTACGTTGACCAGGCCAAAGCTCAGATCACCTTTCCAGATCGACCGCATCACCTCATTTTGCAGGTAACAGGCGCTTGACGCAGCCCCCTGCGACAAACACAGTCGGTGGGGTGCGTCGGCGTCGGCCGCGGCCGGGGTGTCCGAGCATGATCAGAGCGGCATGATCAGAGCGGGAGGAGCAGGTGCGTGTGTGCCACCAGGAACACCCTTGACGTCGACGGTCATCGCATCGCGGTCACCAACCTCGACAAGGTGCTCTACCCCGCGACCGGGACCCGGAAAGCCGAGGTCATCGACTATTACAACCGGATCGCCGAGGTGCTGTTGCCGCACGTGCACCGGCGGCCGGTCACCCGCAAGCGCTGGCCCGACGGTGTCGACTCCGAGCCGTTCTTCGAGAAGAATCTGCCCGCAGGGACGCCGGAGTGGATAGATCGGGTGGAGATAGCGCACCGCAGCACCGGTCGTGACGGGAACGTCTCGTACCCTCTGGCCGGTGAGCGTGCCGACCTGATCTGGTTCGGCCAGCAGGGTGCGCTCGAACTGCACGTGCCCCAGTGGGCCGTCCCCGCCGACGTCGACGGTCCCGATGTCCCCCGCCTCGCCGACCGCATCGTCCTCGACCTCGACCCCGGGCCGGGAGTTGACCTGTCCCGGTGTGCGGAGATCGCGGTGATGGTGCGCGATCTACTCGACGGGGTGGGTCTGCGGTCCTATCCGGTGACCAGCGGCAGCAAAGGTATTCACGTATACGCCGGCCTCGATCGGCCGGTCTCCGCCGACGGCGCGCGATCGGTGGCGAAACAGATCGCCATGTCGCTCGCCGCGCGACATCCCGAGACGGTGACCGCGGTGATGAACCGGGCGGTGCGTACCGGCAAGGTCTTCATCGACTGGAGCCAGAACAGCGCGTCCAAGACCACGCTGGCCCCCTACTCGTTGCGCGGTCGCGAGCAGCCGTGGGCCGCCGCGCCGCGGTCCTGGGAAGAGCTCGCGCGCAGCGATATCCGCCAGCTGCTGTTCACGGAGGTGTTGGAACGTGTCGAGGTCGACGGCGATCTCCTCGCGGATCTCGACCGGGCGCCCGTCCGTTCCGGCCGGTCGGAGACGGACGACGAGCCGGTCACCGAATCGGACCGCCCGGTGGTCGATCTCAGCGAATACCGGCGCAAACGCGACGAGGCCCGCACACCCGAGCCGTTCGGCGACAACGAGTCGGCGGGTGCGGATCGCGAGCGCGGGCCGATCTTCGTCATCCAGGAACACCACGCTCGCCGACTGCACTACGACTTCCGCCTCGAACGCGACGGCGTGCTCGTCTCCTGGGCGGTGCCGAAGAACCTTCCCGCCGACAGCGGCCAGAACCGGTTGGCGGTGCAGACCGAGGACCACCCGATGGATTACGCCGACTTCGCCGGGGACATCCCCGCGGGTGAATACGGTGGCGGTCACGTCGAGATCTGGGACCGCGGCACCTACGAGACGGAGAAATGGCGCCCGGACGAGGTCATCGTGCGGCTACGCGGTGACCGGATCCAGGGTCGATACGCGCTGATCAGGACCGGGGACAAGAACTGGCTCGCCCATCTGATGTCGGACGAGCCGCGGCCCATCACCCCCGACTCGCTACGCGACCCACGCCCCATGCTGGCCACCGAGGAGTCGATCGAGAACCTCTCGGACGAGGCCTGGGCCTTCGAGGGCAAGTGGGACGGCTACCGGCTCATCGTCGAATATCTCGATGGGAAGCTGCGGTTGATCACCCGCTCCGGCATCGACATGACCACGGAGTTCCCCGAACTCGGCGGCATCGTCGACGACCTCGGATTGCTCGACGTGGTGCTCGACGGTGAGGTCGTGGCTCTGGATTCCTCGGGCCACACCAACTTCTCGCTGCTCGCGGCCCGCAACGCCACCGGCGAACAGTGCACGATCAAACTCATGCTGTTCGACGTGCTCTTTCTCAACGGCAGATCGCTGTTGCGCACCCCGTGGTCGGGCCGCCGCCAGGTGCTGGACGAACTCGCACCGCTGTTCACCGGTGACAACGCGGTGCAGGTCCCTCCGCTGCTCCCCGGCCCCGGTGGCAGAGCAGCGGAAGTCAGTCGGGAGAAGGGTTACGAGGGTGCGGTCGCCAAACGCCGCGACTCCGTCTACCAGCAGGGCCGTCGGTCGGCGTCGTGGCTCAAACACAAGAATTGGCGCGACATCGAGGTGATAGTCGGCGGTTGGCGGCCCGGAAAGGGCAACCGCACCAACGGTATCGGGTCACTTCTCGTCGGGTTGCCGGAATCGACCGGATTGCGGTACGTGGGCCGGGTCGGTACCGGGTTCACCGAACGACAGTTGCGGGCACTGGCCGACGAACTCGAACCGCTCCGGCGCCGATCGTCACCCTTCGTGGACAAGCTCGACCGGCCCATCGAACAGGACGCGGTCTGGGTGCTGCCCAAGCTGGTGGGCGACGTGCGCTACATGGACTGGACGGGATCGGGACACCTGCGCCATCCCGTGTGGCGCGGGATCCGTCGCGACAAACTGCCCGGCGACCTGTGACGAGACCCTCCGCGCACACGCATCGGGCCATGTCCGACTAGATTCGGAACACGACACCGCGCGGTAGCCACCCCACCTCGCACGACTGGTACCGCGACCAGCCCCACCGCCGCACCACACAGGAGCAGCCCGTGCTCGTCGTCGCCCATATCAGCGACCTGCATTTCGACGGCAGCAAGGACCACCGCGCCCGCGCACAGGCCGTGATGGACTACCTCAACGATCGGGCCGACGGGATAGATGCACTGGTGGTGACCGGTGACATCGCCGACGCCGGCACGCCGAGTCAGTACATGGAGGCCGCTGCGGTTCTCCAGACGCCGATCCCCATGCTGATCGCCCCCGGCAACCACGACAATCGAGAGAACTTCTCCCGCGATCTACTGGGCGTGCACCCCACTGCCGGACCCATCAACTTCGCCCAGACGGTGGGCGGAGCGCTCATCCTCAGCTGCGACAGTTCCATCCCCGGTCGCCCCGAGGGCTACCTCGCCGACGAGACCATCGAGTGGATGGACGCCGAGATCACCGCCGCCGGGGACGTCCCGGTGATCGTTGCGGTCCACCACCCACCGGTCACCCTCGACATGCCGTTCATGGACAGCATCCGGATGCAGGGCGTGGAGCGGCTCGGCGCGCTCATCGTCAAGCACTCCAACATCATCACGTTTCTGTGCGGCCACGCCCACACCGGCGCAGTGACCCGGTACTACCGCAGGCGGGTCTGCATCGCACCGGGTGTCGCGTCGACGCTCAACCTTCCCTTCGAGAACGACGGCATCATCAACGAGTCCCAGCCGGCCGGGCTCGCCCTGCACGTCATCGACCACCGTTGGCGGGTGATCACGCACTTCCGCGCGGTCGAGGTACGCGGACGCCGCAAGCGCTGAGTACGTGGGCTCAACCCCTCGTCGAGGGAAACGGGTACTTCTACCCATTGATCGCGGACTGCGCGGACTGCACCATCTGTGGTGGTCGTAGCCGCGGCCGTTCGAGGGCGAGTCAGAAGGATTCATCACCATGCTGATCTGGGGCTGGGGCAGACGCAACAAGCAGATCGCGTTCGGCGATGGTCGCCTGCTGCTGTGCAACTACCGGTATTTCCATCTGATGTTCGTCTTCACGGTCGCCTGGGGTCAGCAGTATTCGATCGGGACGCCGACGCCGTACGGCCTTGCGTGGCAACCCATCGCGGACTCGTATGTTCCCGCTCTGACCAACGGCAATCAGTTCGGTCCCAGCGGCTGGGAACGTTTCAGCCTGCTGGGTGCATGTGTCCTCGGCTTCGTGCTCATCGCCCTGGTTGGGTTGGCCGCCGCACTCACGTGACGTGGCGGTCGGCGAGAACGGTCAGCTGGTTGCGGATCGCAGCGACGACGACGTCGGGGCGTTGGAGTTGAGCGCAGTGCCCGATCCCACGCAGCAGCTCCGTCGTCACCATCGTCGGGTTGCTACGCGCCGCCGTCACCGCACCGGAGGCGGTGACGAGACGATCGCGGGTGCCCCAGATCAGATGTAGTGGTCTGCGCAGTTCTGCGATGGGTAAAGCGCTGGGTGCGGTCACCTCATCGATGAGTTCGACACCGATGGTCAGCCACAACCGAGGATCCCCGCGCTGGACGTGTTCGCGGTACCGGCGCAAGGTGCCGGGAGGCAATGGTCCCGGTCGCACGGCGACGTTGTAGAGCGCACCCACGATGTGTGCCCACAACCACTGCGACAGCGACGAAGACGGGATCAGCCACGGTAGTCGGGACACGAGATGGGTCGGTATCGCCCTGTGGGCCAGCCCCCCGACCAGTCCACGCGTGCGCAGCCCCGCCGGACTCACGGCGACAACCGCGCACACCGGTAGTTCGGGGTCTGCCGCGGCCCGGATCGACGCCCACCCACCCAGTGAGTTGCCGACCAGCACCGCGCCGCAACCGGTGTCATAGTGCGAGATCGCGGCAGACAAGAACGCGTCGTGGAGCTTCGACAGCTGTCCCGGCGGGGTTCGGATGACGTGTCCGAACTGCGGCATGTCGAGCGCGACCGCGTAGATACCGTGAGATCCGAGTCGGCGCAGCACCTCTCGCCAGGTGTCGGCGGAATCGGTGAAGCCGTGCACGAGAAGGACGGTGGGGCGGTCTCCCGTCGGATTGCCGACCGCGAGTACGCGTGAGACCACTGATGCCAACGTCACCTTCGACTGCGTGATCACCGGCGTTCTGGTCGCGTCCGATCGGCCACCACGGCCGACGGCCGAGACAGCGGCCTCACCCGTGCGCGGTTGTCGCGTCGCGCTCATCCGTGGTCGGAGATCCGGCGGTGGTATCGCTCTCGCGCGGAATGGTCAGCGTGTGCGAACGCGGTGTCGAGCCCCGCGAACCGTTCGATGGCGATACGCGGACGCCGCGGGATGTTCTGCAACACTTTGATCGTCGCCCCCGCCTGTCGCGGTACCGACACCAGTCCCCCGTGCGCGGTGGTGACGACCCTGACGATGGCCACAGCCACATCCTCGGGTTCCGCGACGATCGCGGGCGCCAACCACCGCTTGTAATTCGCGCCTGCCGACAGCTCCGTGTTTATCATGCCCGGCAGAATGGCCGTCGCTTCCACACCGGTTCCCGCGAGCTCCAACGAGAGCGCATCGGTGAAGCTGATGACCGCGGACTTGGTCGCTCCATACGTCGCCAACGCGGGGATCGCGAACGTACCCGCCAGCGAGGCCACGTTGACCACATGCCCGGCTCCGCGCTGCAGGAACAGATCCACCGACTGCCTGCTGCCGCGGATGACCGCATCGAGGTTGATGGCAAGCATCCGTTCGGTCATCGTCGGTGACTCGTTGCGGAACATCCCGGTGGGCATGATCCCCGCGTTGTTGACGAGTACGTCGAAACCACCCATCGCCTCCGCCGCGTCGATGAATTCTCGCAGCGAGTCGGCCCGGGTGACGTCCAGACGCATCGCCGTGACATCCGATCCCGTCGGATCGATCTCCTTGGCCGTCCGCGTCGCCAACGCGTCGTCGATGTCACCGATCAGGACTTGGGCCCCGTGACGGAAGAACTCCTCCGCGGTTGCCCGACCGATGCCTTGTGCGGCGCCCGTGATGGCCACCAGCGACGAGGAGAGATCGACTCGGGCAGTGTGACGACGACGTCGAAAAACCCGGTTGGTGCGGTCCACTCTGACGAATCCTCCCGACTGTGCTGGACACGGTGTCTCAGTTACATTAGAAAGCGATTGGTGCCGCGTCAACATGCACGTCGCGGTGACCCGATCAATCGTCGATGGCGCCCCGTCTCGTCACCATGAGGTCGGCGCGACACCGGCTACGGTGGAACCGTGACGAACAGTGAGACCTCGCACGACGTCGGCGTCGACCCCCGGCGGTGGAAAGCGCTGACGTTCATCTGCATTGCGCAGTTGATGGTGGTACTGGACGCCACCGTGGTCAACATCGCTTTACCTGACGCCAAGGCAGAGTTGGGGATCAGCACCTCGTCTCAGCAGTGGGTCATCACCGCCTACTCTCTGGCCTTCGGCGGATTGCTGTTGCTCGGGGGACGCGTCGCCGACGCCTGGGGCCGTCGCAGAGCATTCATCACGGGGCTGATCGGTTTCGCCGCCGCGTCCGCGCTGGGGGGTGCCGCTGCCAACGAGGCCATGCTGTTCGGGTCTCGTGCGCTGCAGGGCGTGTTCGCCGCGTTGCTCGCCCCGTCGGCGCTGTCGTTGCTGACCGTCATGTTCACCGCCCCGAAGGAACGGGCTCGGGCCTTCGGTATCTTCGGGGCGATTGCGGGCGGCGGGGCTGCGGTGGGCCTGCTGCTGGGCGGGTTGCTGACCCAGACCCTGGATTGGCGCTGGACCATGTACAT
The DNA here is from genome assembly GCF_900156495.1 of Williamsia sterculiae. Taxonomy (GTDB): domain Bacteria; phylum Actinomycetota; class Actinomycetes; order Mycobacteriales; family Mycobacteriaceae; genus Williamsia_B; species Williamsia_B sterculiae. The sequence goes on along the minus strand of NZ_FTNT01000015.1, from coordinate 31,230 downwards.
CAACGTGGTATTCGCCGCGATCGCCCTGTTCGGTGCCATCGTCGAGATCAAGGAGCCCCCACGCACAGAGCTCCACACCACGAGAATGGATGTCGGTGGCGCGGTGCTGGCCAGCGTGGGCTTGGCCCTCGTCGTCTACGGATTCAGCCACGCCTCGGAGACCAGCTGGTCCAACACCTGGACCGTCGTGTCCTTGGTTGCCGCCGTGGTTCTCCTCGGTGCATTCGTCCTCCGTCAGAGCCGTACGGCCAACCCGCTGCTGCCGCTGCGTGTGGTCGCCGATCGCGCCCGCGGTGGGGCATACCTGACCGTCGGATTGTCGGTCATCGCGATGTTCGGCTCGTTCCTCTTCCTCACCCTCTACCTGCAGCAGGCTCACCACTACTCCCCGATCAGCGCCGGGGTCGCCTTCCTGCCGATGGTCGGCGGGATGTTGATCGGGTCGACGCAGATCGCGGTCCGATTGATCACCCGCGTCCCACCGCGTTTCCTCATGGTCCCCGGTGCCGTCGTCGGAGGCTGCGGCATGTTGTTGCTCACTCAGATCTCGGCCGATACCACCCGTTACTGGTCGGTGGTCTTCCCGGCGCTGCTGTTACTCGGGCTGGGTATGGGCACGATGTTCATGGCTTCGGTCAATCTCGCCACCCACGGCGTCGAGCCCCGCGACGCCGGTATCGCCTCCGCGATGGTCAACACCTCCCAGCAGGTCGGCGGCGCGATCGGTACCGCCCTGCTGAACACCATCGCCGCCAACGCCACCGCCCATTTTCTCACCGCCCATCGATCCGACGTCACGTCTCGGCACGACGTCACCCGACTGGTCACACGAGCGATGGTGCACGGCCAGAGCCTGGGATTCCTGGTCGCCGCCCTCGTCCTGTTCGGCGCCGGAATCGCCGCGGCGGTCCTGGTGAATGTGCGCAGCGCAATCGGAGCACCCGGCCACGCCGAAACTCCAGAGGTGGCCGCGCCGGCGGCGTGACCACGCCTGGAGGTAGGTCGATGTTCCCGGCACCTCCCGCGGGCAGGCAATTCAAATCACGGTGAGCGGTACCCCCGCTGACGGTGGCCGACTTTCACCCGCGACGGGTAAATCTGGACACGTGCAACCGACCGTTCCGCTCGTGCGACGACTCGCCCTCGACTTCGGTCGCTGGTGCGCGATGTCGTGTCGCTGATCGTCGAACCCGTCGCTTTCCTGCCCTCGGCACGCCGAATTCCCTGATCACGCGTTTTCCACGGACGTACGCGCGTGAACTGTTCGCGAAGTGTCGACGCCACTTTCTCGCGCCCGTCTGCGCGCATCATCTCGAGGAGTCCCCCCGTGACCATCGCCATCACCCCGGAACTGACGCTGGACAAGTTCGGCCCCAGTTTCGGTGCCGAGATCCTCGGCCTGGACATCACCACCGCCGACGACGAGCAGATCACCGCGGTCCGCGACGCCCTGGTGGAGCACAAGGTGCTCGTCCTGCGTGACCAGCGGCTCGACGACGCCGCGCACATCGAGTTCGGTCGCCGGCTGGGCAACCTCACCGTCGGGCATCCCGTGCACGACAGCGGCGACGTGGCTGCCGAGGTCTACGCGCTCGACAGCCAGGACAACGGGTTCGCCGACGTCTGGCACACGGACGTCACGTTCATGAAGCGCCCCCCGCTGGGATCGATCCTGCGTCCGGTGGTGCTGCCGCCCCACGGCGGTGACACCAACTGGGCCGACACCCAGCTCGCCTACGAGTCGCTGAGCCCCGCGGTCCAGCGGATGATCGACGGCCTCACCGCTGTCCACGACGGCAACCGCGAATTTGGCTACTACCTCGCCCAGAAGCGCCGGGGCAATGGCAATGTGTGGGATGGCGAGGTGGTCACCTCGCTGCCGCCGGTGGAGCATCCCGTGGTGCGCGTGCACCCGGACTCGGGACGCAAGGGGCTGTTCGTGAACCCCGGGTTCACCTCGCACATCGCGGGGGTGTCGGAAGCCGAGAGCCGCGGCATACTGGACCTCCTCTACGCCCACCTGACCAAACCCGAGCACATCGTCCGGCACCGCTGGCGTCTGGGCGACCTGGTGTTGTGGGACAACCGCAGCACCGTCCACTACGCCAACCGCGACTACGGAGACGCGCACCGCAAGATGCACCGCATCACTCTGGCCGGTGACGTCCCCGTGGGACCGCTGCTGCCCTGAGCTGCACCGGATGCCGACGGATCACTCGACGTCGAACGCCCCATCCGCCCGGGCACTCTGGAAGACCCGGAAGTCGTCGTCGACGACGTCCGCGTAATCGACCGACCACCGTCCGATGGCCTTGTCGGCATTCGGCTTACGACCCAGATAACCGGCGATCTGACCGAAAGCCGGGCTCTGGCTGTGCGCCCGGGCCAGGAGTTGTGCGCACAGCACCGAATAGCGTCGCAGCTCACCCGGACTCAGATGGTCGGCATCGATGGAGCCCTTCATGTCGCGGAACTGCCGCCAGTAGAAGGCACCGTTCTCGTTCGCGGTCCATCCCAGGAACGGATCCGAGTTCGCCTGCAGCACATGCGCCGCGGCGACCACCCGCACCGCGTCTCGGGCGTCTGCGGGAAACTGCTCGGTTTCCGGGATCACCGCGGTGAGTCCTCCGTTGGTCTCGAGCACCGACGGTGCGGCCTCTTTGAGCTGCAGCACCATCGGTTCATCCGATGGTCCCTGCAGGAGCACGATCAAGGCGACGTTGCCCACCGATCCGACGCCGACCACCCGCCGCGCGACGTCGGTCACCTCGAACTGCGACAACAACAGGGCGACGTCGGTGCGGACGGATGACAGATATCGCTCGAAGATCTCCGCCACTGGCTGCTCGGATGCGTCCCGACCCGCGGTGTCGGTCAGCGGCACCACGATCGGTGGATCGGGGGTGATCCGCCGACGTCCGGTGTTGTCCACCTCGGTGATCTTCTCGACGATCTGGTCGGCCGTACGCTTGCGCGCCTTGGTCAACGCCTTGTCAATGACGTCGGCCACCGAACCCGGCACGGTGTCGGCGAGTTCTTCGGCGTCCACCGAGCGGTAGTAGCGATCCAGTACGGATTCGCCGGCGGCGTGGCGGATCGCCGTGCGGTACCCCGCGGCGACCTGCTCGGCGAGCGCCCGCTGCTCGTCGTGATCGGCGCCGGCACCCCGAGCGCAGACCACGGCGCTGACCACGAGCCGTTTGAGGTCCCATTCCCATGGGCCCACCCCGGACTCGTCGAAGTCGTTCAGATCGAAAAGGATCCGCCGCTCAGGACTCGCGTAGAAGCCAAAGTTGCCGATGTGTGCGTCACCGCTGATCACCACGTCCACGCCGGTCACCGGTGTCGAGGCGAGGTCGGTGGTCATGATGTCCGCCGTCGCGCGGAAGAACGCGAACGGGGATGATCCCATCCGCTCGAGGCGCAGTGGCACCAGTTCCGGTATCCGGTCGACGTGTTGGGCACGGATCAGGGCGACGACATCCCGGTCGACTGTCGACGGCTCCGCCAACCGCGACCGCTTCAGCGTCGTGCGCAGCGACTTGCCGAGATCGACGGCCTCGTCGTGGTCGTGTCGTTCGAGCAGGTGGTGGAACGGCATGCGGGCAGGGTAGCCGGTGACGGACGGGTGACGGTGTGACCGTAGACGAGGCGGACGGTGCGCGGACCTGCTACATCTTCTCCATGCGAATGACGATGACGGCCCGGGCTGTGGTCACGGCGCTGGTGACCTCAGCGGTGTGCACGGCAGCGACCGCTGCGGCGCACGCCGCGCCCGCGCTGCCCGACGTGTCGGTGACCCTTCCGGTACTGGGCCCTCGGAATTATCCGACCTCGCTGCCTTTCGCGATCACCGTCAGCAACCGGGGTGCGGCGACCGCTACCGACACCGCGGTCACCGTGACGTCGATACCGCCGACCGCGTCGGACTTCTTCATCATCCCGGAACTGCGCGCAGGCAGCTCGCAGACCGTCGCCACCCGGAGCATCATCGGTCGCATCCTGATCGGTCAGGTGACGGTGACCGCCCGGACCGCGCAACGCGACGCGAAGCCGCAAAACAACACCGTCACCGGTTTCCGTTTCATCGTCGGACCACCGTGAGCGGAGTCGCTACAGCGCCTTGAGCTCCTCGATGACCTCACCGACGGACTTCTTGGCGTCACCGAACAACATCGAGGTGGTGTCTGCGGTGAACAGCGGGTTGTCGATGCCTGCGTAACCCGACGACATGGACCGCTTGAGCACGATCGTCGACTTGGACTGGTCCACGTTGAGGATGGGCATGCCGTGGATCGGTGAACTCGGGTCGTTGCGCGCGGCCGGGTTGGTGACGTCGTTCGCGCCGATCACCAGCGTCACGTCGGTGCGCGCGAATTCGCCGTTGACGTCGTCCATCTCCTTCATCGCGTCGTACGGGACGTCCGCCTCGGCCAGCAACACGTTCATGTGTCCGGGCATCCGGCCGGCCACCGGGTGGATCGCGTAGGCCACCTCGACACCCTTGCTCTCCAGGATGGATGCCATGTCCTTCACCGCGTGCTGCGCCTGGGCGACGGCCAGCCCGTAACCGGGGACCACGATCACCCGGTTCGCGTATGCCATCTGGATCGCGGCATCGGCGGCGGACGTGGCCTTCACCGTGCCACCGCTGGACTCCGGGCCACCCGCGGCGGCGCCACCACCGCCGAAGGAGCCGAACACGATCGCCGGGATGGACCGGTTCATGGCGACGGCCATCAGGTTGGTCAGGATCGAACCCGACGCACCGACGATCATGCCCGCGACGATCATCGCGGTGTTGTCCAACGCCAGACCGGCGGCCGCGGCCGACAGTCCGGTGAGCGCGTTCAGCAGTGAGATGACCACGGGCATGTCCGCACCGCCGATGGGGAACACCACGAAGAGACCCATCACGCCGGCCGCGACGAGCACCCCGACGATCCACCACACCGACGAACCCTCACCGGGCGTGGCGCGGATGCCGATGTACACGGCGAACGCGACGGCCAGCACCAGCAGCACCACGTTCGACAACTGGAAGATCCGGGCGTTCTTGACGAACACCTTCTCGACGTTCTTGTTCAGCAGCTCCTGCAGCTTGAGGAACGCCACCAACGATCCCCAGAACGACACCGAACCGATGACCGCCGCGAACAGCGACCCGATGACCACCGGGATGGTCGGCTCCTCACCGTGGGTGAAGTGGGAGAACCCGTCGGTCTCGATGAACTCTGCCCAGGCGATCAGTGCGACGGTGCCACCGCCGACCCCGTTGAACAAGGCGACCAGCTGCGGCATCGCGGTCATCTTGGTGCGTTTGGCCGGTGGCACGCCGAGCACCACACCGATGAGCAGGCCGGCACCGATCAGGATCCAGTTCACGTAGCCGGTGTCGCGGACGCGGATCAGGGTGGCGATGACGGCGATGAGCATGCCGACGGCGGCGATCCAGTTGCCGCGGACCGCGGTCTTCGGGCCGGTCAGCCCGGACAGTCCGTAGATGAAGAGTGCGAATGCCGCGATGTAGAGGATGTCGACGAGGTAGGTCACTTGTCGACTCCGCTCGCGTCAGTTGCCTTGGCGTCGGGCTTCTTGCCCTTGAACATGCCCAGCATGCGGTCGGTGACCAGGAAGCCGCCGACGACGTTCAGGGTGCCGAAGATCAGCGCCACGAAGGCGATGATCCGAACACCCCAGGAGGCGTCGTCGGGCAGGGTGCCGAGCACGGTCAGCGCACCGAGCACCACGATTCCGTGGATGGCGTTGGTGCCCGACATCAGCGGGGTGTGCAGGGTGTTGGGCACCTTGGAGATGACCGCGAACCCCACGAATCCGGCGAGGATCAGGATGGCGATGTTCGCCAGCAGACCGGTGTACATCAGGCCTCGGCTTTCTCGTGCTCACGCGTCACACAGGCCGCCGCGAGCACCTCGTCGGCGAAGTCTGGCTCGATCCGGCCGCCTTCCGTGAGCATCAGATCGATCAGGGCATACAGATTCTTGGAGTACAGCTCCGACGCGTGTTCGGGCATCGTCGCGGGGAGGTTCAGCGGGCTGCAGATCATCACGTCGTGTTTCACCACGTCCTGACCGGGTTCGGTCAGCTCGCAGTTGCCCCCCGTCTCACCGGCCAGGTCGACGACCACCGATCCGGGTTTCATCCCCTCCACCGCGGCCGCGGTCACCAACCGCGGCGCCGGACGGCCCGGGACCAGCGCGGTGGTGATGACCACGTCGAATCCCTTGATCGCGTTCTCCAGCGCCTGTTGCTGTTGCGCCCGCTCGTCGTCGGTGAGCTCGCGGGCGTAACCGCCCTCGCCCGCCGCGTCGATGCCGAGGTCGAGCCACTGACCACCGACCGAGCGGACCTGCTCGGCGACCTCCGGCCGCACGTCGTACCCGGTGGTGCGTGCGCCGAGGCGTTTGGCGGTGGCCAGCGCCTGTAGGCCGGCCACTCCCACCCCGAGGACCAACACGGTCGCGGGCTTCACCGTCCCGGCGGCCGTGGTCAGCATCGGGAAGAACCGGGTCGCCCGGTCGGCGGCGACGACGACGGCCTTGTACCCGGCGACGTTCGCCTGCGAGCTGAGTGCGTCCATGGCCTGTGCGCGGGAGATCCGCGGGATGGCCTCGACGGCGAACGCCTGGACCCCGGCGGATTTCAGCGCGCCGATCTGGTTGTCGGCGTTGCGCGGGGCGAGGAAGCCGATGAGCGTCTGCCCGGACCTCAGCTTCGCGATCTCGTCGTCCGTGGGCGGGTTGACCTGGACCACCACGTCGGCGGACAACGGATCGCCGATGGTCGCGCCCGCCTCGGCGTAGAGATCGTCGGGAATCAGCGCGGCCAGACCCGCACCCGACTCCACCACCACCTCGACGCCCTTGGACACCAACTGTGCGACGACCTTCGGGACCAACGCCACGCGACGTTCCCCGGCAGCCGTCTCACGGACAACTCCGACGCTCATCTCTCACCTGTTCTCGTGTCCGCCGCGACGACATCCGTCATCGCGCGGTACGCGCTGAACCGCCATCGGCCTCGATGCCGACGGCTACATCCCGCCGAATGCGCACCTGCCTGTGGGCAGGGAGGAGGTGGCCTGATCGCCTGTGAGCGAACAATCTCGGGCACCGTCACGAACTGGCAGTGAAGATAACACGCGCCGCAGGGTCACAGATCCACGGAGGCGATGACCTCAGTCGTCGGCAAACGTGATCCACCTCGCGGTTCCACGGTCATCCCGACCTGCCGGGCGTCACCGAGATCGTCGACCATCATCGCCGATCCGCCTGCCGCGCCGGTGACCATGCCCGCCGACCGTGGGCTGCCCTGAGCGGGCAGCAACCACAGCTGATAGGTGTGGTCGGTCGGCGGTGCTGCGGAGGCGAGCATGATCGCCGCCGCATTCAGCTTGCGCGACGACGCCACCATCACCGTGCCCTGCGCACCGGTGATGGCCGACCGCGTCACGGTGCCGTCGGGTTCGGCGAGGATCTGCTGCATCCGCTGTTCGGATGCGCTCTGCGCGACCTGGGTCGTGCCCTGGTCCGTCGTGCTGCGACCGATGACCACGCCGCCGAACACCAGGGCCACGGCCGCGGCGATCGAACCCGCGACGGCCAACAGCCGCCGGCTGCGCCTGCGCCGCGCGTCGAGCGACGTCGGGGCGCCTGCGGATGTCGCGACCGATCGGACGGCACCGGAAGGGGACACATCCGGGTCGGCGGCAGGCACTGCTTCCTGCTCGTAGGCGTCGATGACAGCGAACACCCGACGCCTGGTCAGTTCACCGGGCGCCACCGACTCACCGGCGGCCATCCGGGCGACCACCTCGCGGGTCTCGGCGATCTCGGCGACGAAGTACGCGCGTCGTTCCGCGGGCAGCCGGCGCAACGCGGCCTCGAAGGTCGCCGCCTCCCCCGCGTCCAGGGCATCGATGGCGTAGAGCTCCACCTGATCGGCCAGGTGGGCCTCGTCCGGGTGTGCGTCCCGGCGGAAGCCGCCGTCAGAGTTCATGAGCGGACTCCAGGCAGTTCCGCAGTCGACGCAAACCGTCGCGTATCCGGGACTTGACCGTCGGCAACGCGGCTTCGAGTCGTTCGGCGACCTCGCGATACGTCAGCCCCTGGTAATAGGACATCTCGATGCTCTCGCGCTGCGTGTCGGTGAGAGTGCCCAAGCACTCGATCACCTCCCGACGATCCTCGCGGGTCACGACGGAGTCGACCACCTCGTCGCTGACCGTCATCGCGTTGCCCACCGTGTACTCGGTGCCCCGGCGACTGGCTGCCTCCTCGGCACGCACCCGGTCGACCGCCCGACGATGGCCGATCGTCATCATCCACGAGATCACCGACCCGGATTCGCGCCGATAATTCACTGCGTTCTGCCATACCTGCAGGTAGACCTCCTGCAAGGTCTCCTCGGCATATCCGGGATCCCGGAGGACTCGCAAAATCAGTCCGTAGACCCGACCGCTGGTGGCGTCGTACAGGGCCGCGAACGCAGCGCGGTCCTGCCTCGCCACGCGCGCGACCAGGTCCGCCAACTCCAGTCCACCCATCGTGGATTGGTCCGTCACAGACGAAACAGTATCCCAGCGTCGTCGTCGTCCGAACCACTCCTCGGTGACGGTGTACCCGCACGTGGAAACCGGGCGGCGTGCCGTCACGGGCCACCCGGCGTACGGTCACGTATCCGGCCATCAGCACACCTCCGCTCGCCCCGACGTCATCCACCCCGGTCCACTCGCGCTCGGGTGCCGGTTCTCGTCGTCGGGTCGCCGGACCGTCCACCGGTCGTCCGTCGCCTCGACGCATCACCTATTCGACGCCGAACGCGACTCGGATGCCCCGGCCACGCGGGTGCGACCGCGATCACCCATCCGGTCGGTCCCGGCCGACGAAACCCAGGTGAGCACGCCGGGGGAGTCGAGGAGAAGGACACGCCAGCATGGACATCGACGGTCGGCATTCCGGACGGTCCCGCCGGTGGTGGACCGGTGTGTTCGGACTCCCGGTGGCGTGTGCGATCACGGTCGGGTGTTCGGGCGGGTCACCAACCCCGGAGATCACGACCTACCCGTCGCCGAGCCCGTCGGCCAGGTCGTCGGCGTTGGTGGGCGCCGGGTGCGCGGACTATGCGGTCGCGAACCCGAGCGGTCCCGCCTCGCTCGAGTCGATGGCGGAGGACCCGGTGACCACCGCGGTATCGCACAACCCGATGCTGACCACGTTGAACTCCGTGATCACCGGTTCGATGAACCCCGGTGTCGACTTCGTGGGGCTACTCGGAATCGGACAGCACACCGTGTTCGCTCCCACCGACGCAGCCTTCGCGGCGTTGTCACCGGAGAAGGCGGCAGCGCTGCGGTCGGACAGCGCACTGTTGAACAAGGTGCTGGGCTACCACGTGGTGCAGGGACAGGTGGCGCCCGGTGCCGTCGCGAGGACACACCCGACGATCGAGGGCAGCACCCTCACGGTCACCAGGGTCGGCGAGAATCTGCAGGTCAACGGCGCATCCACGGTCGTGTGCGGCGGGATCAGGACGCAGAACGCCACGGTCTACCTGGTGGACACCGTCCTCATGCCACCGAACTGACCGGACTTCTCGCGGTGAACCCATCCGGCAGCTGATCGGCGCCGAACGACTTCGCGTGACCCCGGAGCCCACGCCCCAGGGCTTCGGGGTCACACTTCTGCGGCGGGGTCATTCGGCCGGGTGTGCTCGGACCTCGAGATCCGCCCCTCCCAATCCGTCCGATCGTGCCCAGCCCTCGGTCGCCAGCGCCGCCGACAGCGGCTCGCCCGTCACGTGCCCTCTCAGCAGTCCTTCCAGTGCGGGCTGATCGCACAGCGGAATCGGTCGCTGTCCCGGTGCGGCGATGACCCCCCACCGTGAGCGATACCGGTGGACCCGCGTGGTCCGCGACCCCAGACTCAACTCCACCGAATCACGCACATAGTTGGGCTCGGTCGCATCGAGACAGGCCAGTTGTTCGTCGTCGACGAGGTTGACGACCACCTCGGCGCGAACCGCCGGGTCGGCGAACGGCGCGGCCGGCACGAATCCGGCAACGCTGCGATGCGCGCTGAAACCCGCCGCGACCCCATCGACCACACACCGGACGAAACCGACCGGGGTGCCCACGCCCGACAACTTGCGTCGGATCACCGCCGCACAGGCATTGGACCCGACCGCGAGCACGGCATGTCGGCCGGGAAACTCGGCGAACACGCCGTCTGCGGTCATCGGGACGAAGGCGGCACCGTCGAGCACGCCGTCGGCGGGGACCGGGGTGCCGGGATAGCGGTCGGGATGCGCACGGAGGTCGTCATCGTCCAGGTCAACCTTGCTGATCACGGATCCATGTCTACGCGACCACGTCTGTGCAACGCGCCACCATCGCGCCCCGACGTCTGAAATGCTGATACGCGTTCGTCCCATCCCGGACCACTTGCCCAGGACGTGAGCCATGACGCCACCGACCATGCTCCATCGACTCGCCGCCGAGACCATCGGCACTTTCTGGCTGGTGTTGGGAGGTTGTGGAGCCGCGGTGTTCGCGGCCGGCTTCGCCTCCGACGCCGGCAAACCCGCGGTCAACATCGGCTTCCTCGGCGTCGCGCTGGCCTTCGGGCTCACCGTCCTGACCGGCGTGTACGCCTTCGGTGTCATCTCGGGGGGACATTTCAACCCAGCCGTCACCCTGGGAGCCGCGCTCGCGAAGCGCGTCGAGTGGCGCTACCTGCTGCCGTACTGGGTGGCTCAGGTGATCGGCGGATTGATCGGCGGACTCGTCATCTGGATCGTCGCCAAGGGTAAGAGCGGTTTCGACGCCACCGGGAACATGGCTGCCAACGGTTACGGTGCGCACTCGCCGGGCGGCTACAGTCTGTGGGCCGTCATCGTCGCCGAGATCGTGCTGACCGCGGTGTTCCTGTTCGTGATCCTCGGCGCGACCGAGGAACGGGCGCCGCACGGGTTCGCCGGACTGGCCATCGGCCTGTGTCTCACGCTGATCCATCTGATCTCCATCCCGATCTCGAACACCTCGGTGAACCCGGCCCGCTCGACCGGGGTCGCGTTCTTCAACGGCAACGGCGCCCCCGCCCAGCTGTGGGTGTTCTGGCTGGCCCCGCTGGTCGGTGCGGCGATCGCGGGGGTGGCCTATCCGCTGCTGTTCGGTCGTCGCGGGCAGGTGGCGTCGGATCCGGTCAACGAGGACGAGCTCCGCGTCCGGGATTGACGCACATCACATCACCGAATGCGGGTCGCCCGAACGACGATTCGTCGTCGTCCGCCATCGCGCCGAGTGTGCGCCACCGTGTTGTACTGGGGGCATGACTGATCAGAGGACACCATCGATCGCTGTCATCATCCCGGTCTACAACGAGGAAAAGTTCATCACCGACACCCTCGAGGGCCTGCGCACACAGAAGTTCGACTCGCTGGTGCAGCGCGAACTCCTCGGCGGGTACCGGGTGGTGGTGGTCGACAACAACAGCACCGACGGCACCGCCGACATCGTCCGCTCCTACATGGCCGAACATCCCGACCTGACGGTCGATCTGATCACCGAGACCGAGAAGGGCAGCGGTTGCGCCGCCGACACCGGCGCCCGATTCGCGATCGATGCCGGTGCCAAGATCATCGCCCGGACGGACGCCGACTCCATCCCCACCGACACCTGGCTCGATGAACTGGTGTCCGGGCTGTACAAGGGCAAACGTCTCGTCGGGGGCCGTGTCCGCGCCCGTCACGACGAAGGTCTGACAAGCGTTGCGTTCAACGGCATCGGCCTGTTCTGGCATGTGGGCCACGCGCTTGAGTGGTACAAGACGCGCAACAACCCGCCCGAGGAACGCCGCAGCTTCGCCGTCGTCGGCAACAACATGGCCATCGACGCCGACATGTACCTCGAGAGCGGCGGCTTTCCCCGAACCAAGATGGACGACGTGGACGATGACTCGGTGCTGCAGCGGCGGGTCCGCGAGCGCGTGGGATCGTCGGGTATCGGTCTGCAGACCAAGGCGGTGGTGCACACATCGCTCCGGCGCCTGCACGCCTACGGGGTGCGCGACTTCATCGCGTGGTACGGCGACGGCGACCGCTCAGACAAGGTCGTCGACGTACGTTGAGGCACATCGGACCGGGTGACGCGGACTAAGCGGCCTCGGCCAGCAGTTCCTCGTAGCGCCGGTGCAGTCGCAACCGGACCCCGTGTGTGGTGATCCGCAGCGACAGTCGTTCCTGCAGCGGGAACTTGCTCGCCTCCGCCTCCACCCGGCCGATGACCTCCTCACCCCTGCGGACCTCGTCCAACGTCGCGCCCTGGCCGGCCAGGGCTCGGAAGGCCCCCGTCGATTCGCCGAACACGGTGTGGCAGAGCGTGTCGTGCGCCTCGGCCATCTGCTTGCTGTTGACCACCGCGGCTTTCCACTCCGGCACCCTGGTGATCTGCGTGGCGTGTCTGCGGTAGACGATCCCCGGGATGGCCGAGCGGGTCAGTGAACCGCCGGCGGCGGCGAGACGCATGAACAGGTCCCAGTCCTCTGACGGGACATCGCGGTATCCACCCATCTCGTCGACCACCTCGCGACGCCCCAGGAACGCCGAGTGGAAGAAGGGGTCGTGCACCAGGAGTTCGTAACGGGACGATTCGGCGTTGGCCGCGAACACCGGGACCGGCTCCAACCGCCAGCGCTCGGGTCCGTAGAAGATGGTGTGGCAGAACGTGAAGTCGGCGTGCTCGATCGCTCTGAGCTGTCGGGTGAAACGCCCCGGCAGCGTGATGTCGTCGGAATCCATCCGGGCGACCAGCGGGGTGTTCGACTCGTCGAGCAACGCATTCGACGCGGCAGGGATCCCCAGCGCCGTGTCACCACCGCCGAGCAGGCCCACCCGACCGTCGCGGCGGGCGATCCGGCGGACGATCTCCGGGGTCTCGTCGGTGCTGGCGTCGTCGAGCACGAGCAGGGTCCCGTTGTCGGGGAGGGCCCGCAGCGTCGACGTGACCGCTCGCGCCACCGTCGCGGCGGCGTTGCGCGCCGGCATCATCACGGTCAGCGCGGACCTGTCCGTACGGTGTGACCGTCGCGACATCGAACACCTCTCGACTCGGCTGCACTATCCCTCTGGCGGAGACGCGGTCTGCAGCCTAATCGAGTCGATCGGTGGCCGTGGGATGAGGACGGTGTCGGTCCGCGACGTCCCAGGTCCTCCGCGCTCAGGTCTGGAGATCGGTCCAGTCGACGTCGACGGCGTCGGCGAGTCCGCGTGCCGTGTCGGGTCCCAGGGCCGCCTCGACCACGGAGACGACCTGCGCACGGATCTGGTCGGCGAGCGCCTGGAGGTCGTCGGAGTACCGACCGATGACCCCGAGACGGATCCACTCGACGCCCCGCGGGCCCACACCGATCTGAACGTCGTCCAACTCACGGTCGGTGTGCGCACGCGTCGCCGCGAACAACAACTGGTTCAGCACCACACTCGAGACCTCGACACCGGGCCGATCGGTGATCAACAACCGGCGCGACTGCGACAACCTCCGCGCGGCGGCGATCACCCGGTCCGACACTCTGTCCGCGTCACGCGCCGACGGTCGCAGTTCGCGCGACGCCTCGCGGATCCAGTCCTCGCCGGGGATGTCGTCGGCGGCGACCTGATCGGCCCCTTGGCGCTCGCTCGTCATGGTTGCCCTCCTGTCCGACGGTCCGCGGCCTCTGCCCGACCACCCCTCGTCGCCGGCCCGCCCGCCCGTCCCCGCTCGTGTGACCCCGTTCGTCCGGCCCCCCGCCCGTCCGACCCACCGACGGGCCGCCATGGCTCCATCCGTTCGGCGAGCTCGCGACGGGCCCGCTGGAGCCGCCCGCGGACCGAGCCCGGCGAGATGTCGAGAATGTGCGCTATCTCCGGATGCGACAGATCTTCCATCTCCCGCAACCACCAGACGGCACGGGTCACCGGCGGCAGCTGCGCGAGCTCGTACCGCAGAGCCATCAGCATCGACGCCCCCTCCGCCACCTCCCCCGGGCCCGGGGCCTCCGCTTCCAGCATGTCGAAGGCGTCGTCGTGGCCGGTGTACTCCACGTGCCGACGTCGCTGGTCGACGATCTTGCGATGCGCGATGCCGAACACCCAGGTCCGGAAGGAACTCCGGAAGCCGAAGCGCGGCAGACCCTTCCACGCGGCGATGAGGGTTTCCTGCGCGGCGTCCTCGGCCGCCTGACGGTCGGCGACCATGCGTCGGGTGTATCCCAGCAGTGACGGCATGGTGCGGCGCACCAATTCGTCGAAGGCGACACGATCCCCGAGAGCCGCGGCCCGCGCCAACGACTCGTCGGTGCGCGCACTCACCCGCCCGTCGTCGCGATGCGCCCTGTTCGTCACGCTGCTCGACCTCCCCGGCCACCGATGTGGTGCGGATCACCACATGTCGGGCGTGCAACTCCGCCGTCCGTTCCGACTACACCAGTACACCGCCCCGGGAACACTGGAATCGGGTACACGCCCGACCGGGACGTCAACAGTGATCACAAAGGAGTGCACAGTGACAACCTCATCCACCACCAGCCGCACCGGCACCACCACCGCCGGCGCATCCAAGGATCTGACCAAGAGCACCACCGCCGACTCGTCTTCGGAGTTGGTCAACGAGCACGGTCGCACCTCCATCGCCGACACCGTCGTGGCCAAGATCGCCGGCATCGCCACCCGCGAGATCGACGGTGTGTACGACCTCGGGGGCAGCGCATCCCGGATGGTCGGCAAGGTCCGCGACGTCATCCCCGGTACCGGGACCAACGTGACCCAGGGCGTCACCGTCGAGGTCGGAGAGAAGCAGGCCGCGGTCGACATCGGTCTCGTCGCCGACTACGGCGTCGCCATCCACCAACTCGCCGCGGCGATCCGGTCGAACGTCATCAACGCCATCGGCGACATGACCGGACTCGAGGTCACCGAGGTCAACGTGACCGTGCACGACGTACACCTCGCCGAGGACGACGACGACTCCGCACCGGCCGAGCCTCGCGTCCAGTGAACGCCGCCGCGGACCTCCCGGTCGCCTCGCCTCCGGACACGACGTCGCACGTCAGGTCCGGGCCCGACGGGGACGGGCGCGGGGCCACCGCCGACGCGCTCGTCGCAGCGGTCACGTCGGTGCCGGGCGTCACCGGGTTGTCCGGAGGCCGCTTCGGCGAGGTCGCGACCTACCTGACCGGGCGCCGCGTCGCGGGTGTCCGGTTCGACGAGGACGGCGGCGAGGTCCACATCGTGGTGGACCTGCACCGCAGCGTGTTGACCACCGCGGAGGCAGTGCGCACCGCGGCCGAACAGGCACTCGGCAAGCCGGTGACCGTCGTGGTCGAGGACATCGACGCACCGGCCGGTTGACACCCGTGTCCCCGACATCCGATCCCGCCGACCGCGACCTACGGGCCGCGCGTCGCGCCGTCATCCGGGCCAATCACCCGGATGTCGGCGGTGACCCCGCCACGTTGCGACGCGAACTCGATCGCCTCGCGTCGGTCGGCGGACAAGCCGTCCCCGGTGCACGGCCGCGTGCGCTGCGCAGGCGGGCGGCGATCCGCGTCCGCACCTTGCGGGCGAAACTGCCCCGCGGATGCCCCGGGGCGAAGCGTTACGTCGACCTGTAGAGCCGTCCGGTTCACCGGCCGTCACCCTCATCCATCCGATCTCTCATCGAGGTACCCATGACCATCAACAACGCAACCATCGGACTGCTCGTCGGGCTGCTGCTCGCCATCGCCGCCACCACCGGTGGATTCGGCGGGTTCATCCTGGCCATCGTGCTCGGCGCCGTCGGCCTCGTCCTCGGCCTGCAACGCGACGGGGCCATCGACCTCGCCGGCCTCCTGAAGAGTCGGAACCGTGGCTAGCGCGAGCACGCTCGCCGGACCTGCCTCGGCGGGCGACACCACCGACACCAACCCGTCGACGGGTGGTCCCGGCTCACTGACCATCAAGAACCGGGTGGGCGAGCAGATCGCCCGCCGCGCGGCGCTGACCGTCGACGGGGTCGTCGCCCATCACGGCGCCCTCGGCTTCATCGGCGCGGGTGACTACCCGAAGGTCGACGTGGACCTGTCCGATCCGCTGCCGGTGATCGGGGTGCAGATCGCGGTGACCTGGCCGTCGCCGATCACCAGGGTGGCCCACGGCGTCCGCACCGCGGTCGCCGCCGAGTTGCACCGACTGACCGGCATGGTTGCCCAACGGGTCGACGTCACCGTGTCCGCGGTGATCACCGAGGACGATCGACCGACCGAGAGGAGGGTGTTGTGACACAACAGACGGCGAGTGCAGAGCCCGCGCAGGAGACCACTTCGGTAGATCGGCGGACCCCCGACGCGACCCCGAGCGCCGATCACCTGAAGAAGATCAAGCCACCCTCGGCCAATCCGGGTTCGGTGTACCTCGGACTGCTGTCCGGAGTCGCACTCCTCGCCCTGGCCGCCATCGCCCTGCGCGACCTCATCGTCAAGGCGGGCTGGGTCGACGGCTCGGGGTGGCTGGCGAACGCGTTCGGTTGGTTCTCGCGGCTCACCTGGCAGAGCTGGATGTGGGTGCCCGCGGTCGCGCTGGTGATCGTCGGGCTCGGAGTTCTCTGGGTCGCGGTCAAACCGCGTCGCACCACCCACGTGCAGGTCTACGCCAACACCATCTGGACCCGACGGGTGGATCTGGCGCGCAGGGCCAGCGCCGCCGCGCGCGGTGTCGACGGTGTCGAGACGGCGTCCACCCTCGTCAAACGCAACAAGGCGAAGGTCAGCGTCGGTGCCACCGACGACGACCCGGGTCTACCGGCCCGGGTGCGCGACGCGGTCGACGACGCACTCGCCCACACCGGGCGCTCGCTGAGAGTGGTGGTGAGAACTCGGGTCAGCACACCGCCCGCGAACCACACGCCGACCACCGATCCGAACCCTGGAGGTGCCTCGTGAACGCGCTCCCCGCCACGGTCAACCGATTCTTCGCGTTGCTCGTCGCCGTGATCTGCATCGTCGTCGGCGGCGCCGCGATCACCTGGACCACGCATACCCCGTGGGTGCACGACCACCTGGAACGCATCGACCAGGGCTGGTTCGCTCGTGCCGGCGACCAGAACTGGTGGGGCTGGGCGTTGGTCGGGGTCCTCGTGGTGAGCCTGCTGCTCGGTGCGTGGTTGCTGTCGCTGAACATCCGTCCCCGCAAGGTCGGTGACATCGAGTTGGCGGGAAGTGACAGCAGCGGCAGCCTGACTCTGAACCCCTCCCGGCTGGCCGACGCGGTGGCCGCCGAACTGCAGGCCGCTCCCGAGATCGTGTCCGCGAAGGCCAAAGCACTCGACGACCGCAAACGCGAGCTGTTGCGGATCACCGTGGTCGCGCACCCCGACACGGGTTACGACGACCTGATCGCACGGGTACGTACGGCCGAGAAGCACCTGCACAGCGCGCTCGACGGCAGTCGGTTGCGTCCGCAGTTCCTGCTGCACTACGACGATCCCGGTACCAAGGGCAAGAACGCCAAGGGCGCACGGGTCGTCTGAACCCCGACGTCGACCGGGTGCGGCCCTCAGGTGGTGAGTCGGCCTCAGGTGGTGAGTCGGCGCAGCGCCGCGGCCAACGAGCTCACGGTTCCGGCCACGGCCTCCAACGCCGCGGCGACCTCGGCGACGCTGGTGACCTCGTCGCCGGACTCCTCCGCTCGACCGTGCCGATGCGGCCCGTCGGCGGCAACCGTCTCGACCATGCCGTGAGAGCGGGTCCCGTTGGTTCGGTTCCCCACCGCCCCGAGACCGTCGGGCAGGGTCTCGGCAATGGTCGTGCGGGGTGACGACAGCCGGTACGGGCCCGTGCCGTTGCCGGGGGCACCGGTCGGTGCAGGAGGTGCAGGGGTGGGACCGCCGGGAGTACGCACCTGCGGTGTACGCGGCAACGCCGCGAACTCCGACGAGGCCGGCCCATGAGCCGACGGCTTGGTGCGATCGGCGGACCGCAGACCAGTCGACGCGGTGACCGCGACCAGGAAGTGGGCGCCGGGATGGCCCGCGAAGAGGGCACATCGCGAAGCGTCCGGACCGGAACCCGGACACGGGTCCTTTGCCTCCAATGCGGTCGCGGCGCCAGCGTCGTCCCAGCTCAGCCAACGATGACGATCGAACCTCGCGATCGCCTCGGCGTCACTGTGGTGCCGCCCGCTGTGACCGCCCTGCAGTCGGCAGCCCAGCACCCAGCCGGCACCTGTCGCACTCCGCAGGGCCTCGCGGTCCGCGTCGCCGCAGATGAGCGTCGACCAGCAGCCGTCGCCGGGCGTGCCGAATCCACCGTTCACCGCAAGCTCCCTGATTCCCTCGCCGAAAGGCGTTGGTCCAGGGTAAGCCTGCGGTCGGACGGTTGGCGGGGACGACACACGTTCGGTTGACGCGAGATCTCATCGCAGCACACGATTGCGTCACACAATGCGGACGTACGTTGACGGACCCCGCGTCTTGTCGGCAGCATCGCCAAAGGCGCCATTCAAGATCGTGTGTGTCGCATCACATCAGCCGGGTCCATCGCGCTCGCCCGGCCGAACGGCACCGGCATCGACGGCTTCACCGACGGGTCGCCCGCGATGCCGAGTCCACACCGGAGACGAGCAGTGTCAGAGAACCAGCAGTTGTCAGAGAACCAGCGTGCGTCAGAAGACCAGGCCCCGACCACGGCGATCAGCACGGCGAGCGATACGGACGCCGACCTCACCGAATTCGTCGACGGCAGCCATGGGCGATGGGCCCGGTTGCCGACTGTGTCGCCCGTCGCCGAGGCGTATCGCGTCGGGGTCACCGCCTTGCAGTTGGCCCGCGGTGGCGCCGAGTTCGCCCTGGGGTTCCGCTCCCCGCTGCCGATTTCACAGCGTGCCGCCCGCGAGATCCGCAACGTGTTCGAGCGCCTCGGGCCCACCTACGTCAAGCTCGGCCAACTCATCGCGTCCAGCCCGGGAGTGTTCACCCCAGCGCTGTCGCGGGAATTCGAGACGCTGCTGGATCGGGTCGCACCGGCGCCACCCGAGGTCATCGACGCCGTGCTCACCGAGGCCTTCGGCGCCCGCCCGGCTGCGGTGTTCGCCGAGTTCGACTCGCAGCCGATCGCATCGGCATCCATCGCCCAGGTGCACACCGCGACCCTGCACAGCGGTGAACACGTGGTGGTGAAGGTGCAACGGCCGGGTATCGCCGCACGGCTGTCCGCAGACGTACAGATTCTGGAACGCCTGGCCGAGCTGGTCGAGCTCTCACCGTACGGCCGCATGCTCAGTGCAAAGGACGTCGTCGACGACTTCGCCACCGGACTGAACGCCGAGCTCGACTTCCGGAACGAGGCGCAGGCGATGGAGGAGTTCGTCGCCGGACTCGCGGACACCCCCTTCGCCGAGCGGGTCCGGGTCCCGACGGTTCATCACGAATTCACCACCGACGAGGTGTTGACGATGGAACGCGTCGACGCGGTGCGCATCGATGACGCCCGTGCGGTCCGCACCGCAGGCCACGACGGCACGGCCATCGTCCGAACCCTGCTGTTGTCGTTCCTGGAATCCGCTTTTCACGGCGGGCTGTTCCACGGCGACCTGCACGCGGGCAACGTGCTGGTGGACGACCAGGGTCGCCTGGTGCTCCTCGACTTCGGGATCGTCGGACGGTTCGATCCGCGCACCCGCCGCATCCTGCGCCAGCTGGTCGGCGATCTGTTGGTCCGCAACGACTACGAGTCGGCGAGCCGGGCGATGTTCGCGCTGGGTGCCGTCCGTAAGCCGGGTACCACGCGAGAGGGCGCAAAGGACATCCGCCGTTTCACGGCACCGCTCGCGGGGAAAGATCTGGCCGGCATGTCCTACACGCAGCTGGGCAGACAGCTGGCGACCCTGGCCAAGGCGTACGACGCCCGTCTCCCCCGCGAGCTTGTGCTGGTGGGCAAGCAACTGCTCTATGTGGAGAAGTACATGAAGCTGTTGGCGCCGCAGTGGCGGGCCATCACCGACCGCGAGCTGTTCACGTTCATGTCCAACATCCTCACCGAGGACGCGGCGAACGGGTCGACACCCAGCTGACACTTCCTATACCCTTTAGGTAATAACCTAGAGGACGAAGGATCAGTCATGCCTCGCGCAGGTCTCACCGCGGCGCGTCTGGCGCTCACGGGTGCGGAACTCGCCGACACGCTGGGGTTCGGCCAGGTGACGCTCAGCGTGCTGGCGCGCCACTTCGACGTGAGCGTGGCCAGCTTGTACTCGCATGTCGCCAACTCGCACGATCTGCGGACGCGGATCGCCGTACTCGCCCTCGGCGAGATGGCCGACGGTGCGACGGCCGCGATCGCGGGCCGCTCGCGGCACGAGGCGTTGGTCGCATTCGCGTCCGCCTACCGGGACTACGCGCTCAGGCACCCTGGTCGGTTCACCGCGGCGAGCTATCGGCTCGATCCGACAGACGACCACCTCGCGGCGGGTCGACGCAACGCCGAGGCGATCCGCTCGATCCTGCGTGGCTACCTCCTCGACGAACCCGACGAGACCCACGCGGTCCGACTGATCGGCAGCACGGTGCGCGGATTCGTCGAACTGGAGATCGCCGGTGGTTTCGACCATTCGTCGCCCGATACCGACACGAGCTGGCATCGCATCCTCGAAGCCCTCCACATGACCTTCCACGGCTGGGGTCGTCGCGAATCCAGCCCCACCGAACCGAGGCACGACGACACCGCCGTGACCCCCACCACCGGAGAATGACCATGGACCCCCTGACCGCATCCGAGATCCGCGACAGCTTCGTCAACTGCTCCAAGGGCGAGACCACACGGATCGGCCTGCCTGACCTCGACACCCCCGACTGGGAGCACCTCGACTTCATCGGCTGGAGCGATCCGGCGTCGCCGAGTCGCTGTTATCTGGTCACCCGTCACGACGGCCGGTTGGTCGGCGTGGCGCTACGACCCGCGTCCGGTGGCTCGCGACAGGCACAGATGTGCAAGATCTGCCTGACCACCCACCCGTCCGGCGGGGTGTCGCTGATGAACGCCCGCAAAGCCGGGGCCGCGGGGAGACAAGGCAATTCGGTGGGCACGTACATCTGCAGCGACCTCGCGTGCTCGCTGTACGCGCGGAACAAGAAGTCGCCGTCGCTGGGCAGACAGTACCGCGAGGACCTCGACGTCGATGCCAAGGTCGACCGGGTGCGCACCAACCTCGCCGCGTTCGTGGCACGCGTCGAACACTGACGCGTACACCGACCAGCGCCGACTGTGACCCACGGAACAACGGCGAGGCGGGCGGAAACGCCGCGGCCGACGGGGTTTAGCGTCGAGGCGTGAACACCGTCGCTCAACCGCCCACCCGGGAACGTCCGGCCGTGATGACCTGGTCGGTGGCCGGTGGACTGGCTGCGGCCATGGGCATCGGCCGGTTCGTCTTCACACCGTTGCTTCCTCTCATGCACGGGGCGTTGGGCGCCCAGGACGGCGCACTGGTCGCGACCGCGAACTACGTCGGATACCTGCTCGGCGCGCTGTTGCTCGCGGCGCGTCCCTCGTTGAACTCGACGCGCGGATTCCGGGTGTGGGCGGTGCTGCTGGTGGTCTCCGAACTGGCGATAGCGTTGACGGGGCGTTCGGGCCACGGACTGGACGTGGTGTCGATGTCGCTGCTGCGCGGCGTCGCCGGCTTCGCCAGCGGTGTGCTGTTCGTCGGATGCGCCAGCGTCCTGGCCGCACACCGGGCCCGCGGTGCTTCACCCGGCCTGGCCTTCAGTGGTGTGGGCACCGGCATCGCGGTGTCCGGACTGTACGTGCTGGCACTCGGTCATCTGTTGTCGTGGCAGCAACTGTGGATCGGTTCGGCGTTGCTGACCGCGGTCTTGATCGGACCGTTGCTGTGGCAACGGATCCCCGCGGAGGCGACCGGGGTGCAGGCGCATCATCGTGCCGCGGGCACCACCGGCGCCTGGCGACTACTTCTCGTCTCCTACTTCTGCGAGGGACTCGGCTACATCATCGTCGGGACGTTCCTCGTGGTGGCCGTGGCGGGCCAGGGGAACTCCACGCTGGGTCCCGTGGTCTGGGTCATCGTCGGCGTCTCGTGTGCACCGGGCGCGGTGCTGTGGCACGCAATCGGCGCCCGACTGGGCACTCGGCGGGCGCTGTGGGTGGCGTTGGTCGTCCAGGCGATCGGGGCGGTCCTACCCGCGGTCACCTCGTCCTCGGCGGGTGCGATCGTCGCGGCCGTGACCTTCGGCGGTACCTTCATCGGGATCACCGTGCTCACACTGGCCGCCGGCGCGGGCTTGGGCGTCGGGCGCTCGGCGTCCCGGCTCACCGCGGTGTACGGCGTCGGTCAGGTGCTCGGCCCGCTGGTCGTGGCGCCGGTGATCGGCTCGTCGTATGTGGTGGCCTTCGCGGTGGCCGGGGTGGTCATCGCGATCGCCGCCGCGGCGGCCGTGGCTGCCTCGCTGATCCAGGTCTCTGCCGCCGACTGACCCCGACGTCGCGGGGCCGCGTCAGCTCACGTAGGCGGCGAGATGCTCACCGGTCAGCGTGGACCGGTCGGCGACGAGATCGGCGGGAGTCCCCTCGAAGACCACCTGCCCACCGTCGTGACCAGCGCCCGGCCCGAGGTCGACGATCCAGTCGGCGTGGGCCATGACCGCCTGGTGGTGTTCGATCACGATCACCGACTTGCCCGCGTCGACGAGGCGGTCGAGCAGCCCCAGCAGCTGGTCCACGTCGGCCAGATGCAATCCGGTGGTCGGCTCGTCGAGGACGTACACCCCGCCCTTGCCCGCCATGTTGGTGGCCAGCTTGAGCCGCTGCCGCTCCCCGCCCGACAACGTGGTCAGCGGTTGACCGAGGGTCAGGTATCCCAACCCCACGTCGGCGAGTCGGTCCAGGATCTTCTCGGCGGCAGGCGTCGCCGCAGGCCCGTCGGCGAAGAAGTCGCGGGCCTGCGCCACCGACATCCCCAGCACCTCACTGATGTCCTTGTCGCCCAGGTGGCATTCCAGCACCGACGCCTGGAACCGCTTGCCCTCGCACTCCTCACAGGTGGTGGCCACCCCTGCCATCATCGCCAAGTCGCTGTAGATGACGCCGGCGCCGTTGCAGGCTGGGCACGCACCTTCCGAATTCGCACTGAACAAAGCCGGTTTCACGCCGTTCTCCTTGGCGAAGGCCTTACGGATGGGGTCGAGGAGACCGGTGTAGGTGGCCGGGTTGCTGCGCCGGGATCCGCGAATCGGGCTCTGGTCGACCATCACCACGTCGTCGTCGCCGGCCAGCGAACCGTGGATCAACGAACTCTTCCCCGAGCCCGCGACACCCGTGACGACGAGCAGCACCCCGAGGGGCAGGTCGACGTCCACGTCGCGCAGGTTGTGGTCATCGGCCCCGCGGATCTCCAGGGTCCCGGTGGACTTGCGCACCTCGTCTTTCAGGGTGGCGCGGTCGTCGAGATGTCGACCGGTGACGGTGTCGCTACCCCGCAGGCCGTCCACCGTCCCCTCGAAACAGACGGTGCCGCCGTCCGTTCCGGCACCGGGTCCGAGGTCCACCACGTGGTCGGCAATGGCGATGGTCTCCGGCTTGTGTTCCACCACCAGCACGGTGTTGCCCTTGTCGCGCAGCCGCAGCAGCAGACCGTTCATGTTCTCGATGTCGTGTGGGTGCAGTCCGGTGGTCGGTTCGTCGAACACGTAGGTGACGTCGGTCAGCGAGGAACCCAGATGCCGGATCATCTTGGTGCGCTGGGCCTCGCCTCCGGACAGGGTGCCCGCCGGTCGGTCGAGGCTGAGGTAGCCCAGACCGATCTCGACGAAGGAGTCGAGGCTGTCACCGAGGGCCTCGAGCAGCGGTGCCACCGACGGCTCGTCGAGACCCCGTACCCAGTCGGCCAGTTCATCGATCTGCATGGCACAGGCGTCGGCGATGTTGATGCCCTCGATCGTCGACGACCGGGCGCCCTCGCTGAGCCGGGTACCCGCACAGTCGGGACAGGTGGCGAAGGTGACCGCCCGCTCCACGAAAGCCCGGATGTGCGGTTGCAGCGCGTCGACGTCCTTGGCCAGGAACGACTTCTGCATCTTGGGGATGAGGCCCTCATAGGTGAGGTTGATCCCGTCGACCTTGATCTTGGTCGGCTCCCGGTACAGCAGATCATTGCGTTCGCGCTTGGTGAACGTGCCGGTCGGCTTGTCGGGGTCGAAATAACCGCAACCGCGGAAGATCCGGCCGTACCACCCGTCCATGCTGTAACCGGGGATGGTGATCGCGCCATCGTTGAGCGACTTGGTCTCGTCGTAGACGGCGGTCAGGTCGATGTCGCTGACCGACCCGCGACCCTCGCAACGCGGACACATGCCGCCCACGATGCTGAAGGTCCGCCTCTCCTTGGTCTGCCGCCCGCCCTTGTCCATGGTCACAGCGCCCGCACCGGAGATGGACGCGACGTTGAACGAGAACGCCTGCGGCGAACCGATGTGCGGGGTGCCGAGCCTGCTGAACAGGATGCGCAACATGGCGTTCGCGTCGGTGGCGGTGCCCACGGTCGAACGCGGATCGGCACCCATCCGTTGCTGGTCGACGATGATCGCCGTGGTGAGCCCGTCGAGGAGGTCGACGTCGGGTCGTGCGAGCGTGGGCATGAACCCCTGCACGAACGCACTATAGGTCTCGTTGATCATCCGCTGCGATTCGGCGGCGATGGTGTTGAAGACCAGTGAGCTCTTACCCGACCCGGAGACCCCGGTGAACACGGTCAGTCGGCGTTTGGGGATGACCACGTCGACGTCGCGCAGGTTGTTCTCGCGAGCGCCACGCACCCGGATCAGGTCGTGGCTGTCGGCGACGTGGTCGGTCGTCGCGCCCGCAGCTGTGGACTTCGACCGGCCGGCACGCGGTTTCGACCCTGCCCGTGGTTTCGACCCCCCTGCTCGTGAGGTCCCGACTGTGGCCATCTGGTCAGCTCCGTTCCTGGATCCGAATCAGGTTGCCCGCGGGATCGCGGACCGCGAAGTCGCGGACGCCATAGGGCTGTTCGGTCGGTTCCTGCACGATCTCGGCGGCGCCGGCCTGCAGCGTCTCGAAGACACCGTCGAGATCAGGCGTCGCCAACAGGATCCGCGCGAAGGTGCCCTTCGCCATCATCTCGGCGATGGTCTGCTGTTCGGCCTCGGTGATGCCCGGATCCGCGGCCGGCGGGTACAGGACCACACCGGTGTCGGGTTGGTCGGCGGGGCCGATGGTGAGCCAGAAGAGACCGTTGTATCCGACCTCCTGACGCACCTCGAAGCCGAGGAGGTCGCGGTAGAACGCGAGCGAGGCGTCGCGGTCGGTGTGCGGGAGAAAACTGGAATGGATGTCGATGTTCATGACGCTCACGCTAGAACCGTCGCACCCGTCGCCGCTTCTCGATTCCTGACCGGTCGGGTGACCTGTTTGGCCACGCATGCCGGGATGCCGCTCGTGGTCCCGACGTCCGACCGCTGCTCGGCGGCGCGGTAGTCACTCGGTGACATCCCGACCAACTCGGTGAACCGGGAGCTGAACGTCCCGAGCGACGAACAACCCACGGCGAAGCAGACCTCTGTGACGCTCTGCTCGCCGACACGCAGCAGCGCCATCGCCCGTTCGATGCGCCGCGTCATCAGATAGCTGTAGGGCGACTCACCGTATGCGGCGCGGAACTGCCTGCTCAGATGGCCTGCCGACATGTGCTCGCCGCGGGCGAGGGCCTCCACGTCGAGAGGGTGCGCGAACTCCCTGTCCATCCGATCCCTGACCCGACGCAGTCGCGCGAGGTCACGCAGCCGGTGGTCCCGGGTCGCCGATGTGGTCACGACACAGATGGTCCCATGCGCATGACGCCATGCCCAGCCCTGAAGTCGGTGCAGGCATCGCCAACGCCCGCATGCGGAGTGGGCCAGGACCACAGACCGAGTGATCGGTACAGTGCCGGACACACCGACCCGAGGGATGACGATGACCGCAGATGCCACGACTGTCGACCGCCTGTTGCCCACCGACGAGGCCGAAGCGCTGATCGCATTGACCCGCGACATCGCGGACAAGAAGCTCGCGCCCATCGCCGACGCGCACGAGAAGGCCGAGACGTACCCGGAGGGCATCTTCGCGACACTGGGTGAGGCCGGCCTCCTCGGGCTGCCGTATCCGGAATCCGAGGGCGGCGGCGGTCAGCCCTACGAGGTGTACCTGCAGGTACTCGAGGAGTTGGCCGCGCGGTGGGCCGCCGTCGCGGTCGCGGTGAGCGTGCACGGACTGGCGTGCTTCCCGACGGCCACCTACGGCACAGACGAACAGCAGGCGGAGTGGTTGCCGAAGCTGCTGTCCGGTGAGCTCATCGGCGCCTACAGCCTGTCCGAGCCACACGCCGGGTCGGATGCTGCGGCGTTGCGGTGCCGCGCGGAGAAGGTCGAGAGTGGTTATCGCATCACCGGCAGCAAGGCCTGGATCACCCACGGTGGGGTGGCCGACGTGTACAACCTGTTCGCCCGCACCGGCGAGGGCAACCGCGGGGTGAGTTGCTTCCTGGTGTCCCGCGACACCGAGGGACTGACCTTCGGCAAGCCCGAGGAGAAGATGGGTTTACACGCCATTCCCACCACCACGGCGGACTACGACGGCGCGTTCATCCCCGAGGACCGGTTGATCGGTGCCGAGGGCGACGGCCTGAAGATCGCTTTCAGCGCACTGGATTCCGGCCGTCTCGGTATAGCCGCGGTCGCCGTCGGGTTGGCGCAGGGCGCGCTGCGCGACGCCGTCGCCTACGCCAACGAGCGAACCGCATTCGGGCGCAAGATCATCGACCACCAGGGTCTGAGCTTCCTGCTGGCCGACATGGCCGCGGCGGTCACCTCCGCGCGCGCCACCTACCTCGACGCCGCGCGCAGGCGCGACCTGGGGCGCGACTACTCCCGCGCCGCCTCGACGGCCAAGCTGATCGCCACCGACGCGGCGATGAAGGTGACCACCGACGCGGTCCAGGTGCTCGGGGGGTACGGGTACTCACGCGAGTTCCGGGTGGAGCGCTATATGCGGGAGGCCAAGATCACCCAGATCTTCGAAGGCACCAACCAGATCCAGCGGCTGGTGATCGGGCGATCGTTGGTGGAGGGCTGACCGTCGCTCGGGCGACGACGGCGATGAGTTCTCGGGGCGGCGCCGGTCGGTACCCGTGACACATCCTCACCGACCCACGGAGCACCCCATGTCCCGCATGCTGTTCGTCAACCTCCCCGTCGCCGACATCACCGCAACCCGCGAGTTCTTCACCACTCTCGGCTTCGCGATCAACGACACCTTCTCCGACGAGAACACCGCATCGGTGGTGATCAGCGACCAGGCGATCGTGATGATGCTGCAGACCGAGCGGTTCCGTTCGTTCGTCGCAGAAGGCGACATCGTGGACACCACGGTGGCCCGCGAAGCCCTGTTCGCACTGTCCGCCGACACCCGCGACGGCGTCGACGACCTCGTCGACGCCGCCCTCGCGGCCGGCGCATCACCGTGGGGTGAACCGCAGGACCTCGGGTTCATGTACGGGCGCAGCTTCCGTGACCTGGACGGTCACGCATGGGAGGTGGTGTGGATGGACCCCGCACAGATCCCCGGGTGACAGGGCGATCACCGCGGGGGTGGGGACGGAGCTCACCGGTGTCCGCCGAGATGCGGATGAACGCCGGGGGTGAGACCCGCCGCCCGCGCGAGATCCCGCAGTGTGGCCGTGAGAACCGCGGTCGCGTCCTCGTCGAGTCCGTCGGCGATCTCGGCGTCGAGCGGCGGCACGATCGTGTTGACCTCGGACACCGCCCGTCGTCCTGACGGAGTCGCCTCGATCAGGAACGACCGTCGGTCAGCCGCGTTGCGTACCCGCTGGACGAGTCCGTCGTGTTCCATCTCGTCGATCAGTCCGACCATGTTGTTGCGATGTATGCCGAGTTCGTCGGCGAGTTGTTGTTGCGATCTCGGCCCGAGGTCGACGACGTTGCTCAACACCCCGAATCCGCGTGCCGTCACACCGGACTCGGCCAGCTCGTCGGCGAACCGTCGCGCGACATGGGCGCCGAGCTGCGACAACAGAAACGACAACGACTCCGCATACGGGGTGGCCATGGCGGAGACACTAGCAACATCAGTGATTGTCACTTATAGTGACAATCATGAGAATTGTCGTCATCGGAGCCACCGGCACGACCGGGCGTGCAGTGGTCGCAGAAGCACGGCGGCGCGGTGATCGGGTGACCGCCGCCGCCCGTTCCGCACCCGGTCGACCCTGGCCGGAGGGAGTCGAGGCGCAGGCGCTCGACATCTGTGATCCCCGGTCGGTCGACGGTGTTCTCCGCGATGCCGATGCCGTGGTCGTCACGGTCGGCATCGGCACGGCCCGACAACCGACCCAGGTGTATTCGCTCGGCATCCGGAACGTCCTGTCGGCGATGCAGGCCGACACAGCGCTCCGTCTCGCGGTGATCTCCGCTGTCCCGGCGGCACCGCCGGAAGCGCTGTCGCGCGGTCAACGATGGATCGGTCGCGGCTTGGGCCTGTTCTTCGGAGCGACCTATACCGATATGCGCCGGATGGAAGCCACACTCTCGTCGAGCCCGTTGCGATGGACTTGCCTCCGCCCACCGCGTCTCGTCGACAGACCAGCTCGTGGCGAGTATCGGATCACCGCCGCGCCCAGCGGTTCGACGATCACCCACACCGATCTGGCGTGTGCGCTCCTCGATGTGCTCGACGACGCCGGGAGCGACGGTCGGTTCTTGTTCGTCGCGAACTGACCTGCGGAACCCCCGAAGCCCAGCGAACCCTCAGCCGGGCCTGGAACAGTGTTGGTGATGAACGACCCCAGCGACGTCGCGCCCTCCCTCATCCTCGGTCCGATCGTGCGGTACGTCGACGAGCACCGGGCGACCATGTGGTTCGAGACGTCGCGGCCGGCGACGGTCGTGGTCAGCACCGCCACCGCCGCCGCCGTTGAGGAACAGACATGGGACGTCCACGGCCACCATTACGCGATGCTGATCCTCGAAGGCCTGCCCGCTGGCACCGAGGTGTCGTACGCGGTGGATCTCCGATGCGGCGAGATCACCCAGCGGGTATGGCCGGAGGCAGGCGACAGCGCGGTGATTGCGACCCTGTCCACCTCGACCCCGGTGCGAATGGCGTTCGGATCATGCCGTCGCGGTGACGGTTACGAGTCGGAGACGCTGGAGGAGATCGGAGCCGACGCACTGGTCGGGCTGTCGCACCGGGTGCGCGGCCAACGCTCGTACGAATGGCCGCAGTTGCTGTTGTTGCTCGGCGATCAGGTCTACGCCGACGACCCGTCACCCCATGTCCTGGAGAAGTTGCACGCAGCCCGCGCGGCAGAGCACGTCGTCGAGGCCCACTCGGACGATGTGTTCGACGAGATCTGCAGCTTCGAGGAGTACACCTGGCTCTACCACGAGTCCTGGGGGTCACCACAGGTGCGCTGGCTGATGGCGACGATCCCGTCGGCGATGATCCTCGACGATCACGATCTGCGCGACGACTGGAATTCCTCGGCCGATTGGCGCCGCGAGGTGACCGCGACCTCGTGGTGGCGCGATCGTGTGATCGGCGCGTTCTCCTCGTACTGGGTCTATCAACATCTCGGCAACCTCTCGCCGGACGAGTTGGCCACCGAACCGCTCTACGCCGCCGTGCGTACCGCCGGATCCGGCTCGGAGCGCGAAGAGCTGTTGCGTGACTTCGCGCTGCGCGCCGATGACGAACCGGCGTCGGCGCGGTGGAGCTTCCACCGCGACCTCGGCGACACCCGGCTCATCATGATCGACTCACGGTGCTCGCGGCAGCTCGACCCCGCCAATCGACTGATGGTCGACGAGCGGGAGTGGCAGTGGGTTCGCGACCAGGCTCTGGACGGCGACATCCGGCACGTCGTGTTCGGGACGTCGTTGCCGTTCCTGATGCTGCCCGCGCTGCACCACCTCGAGCAGTGGAACGAGGCGGTTGCACAGGGGGCATGGGGTGGACTGATGGCCAAGCTCGGGGAGAAGTTGCGGCTCGCACTCGACCTCGAGCACTGGGCCGCCTTCGGTCGGTCCTTCGAGCACATGGTCGACCTGGTACGCGAGTTGCTCGACAGGCCCCGTCCTCCGGCCGGGATCTACTGGCTCTCCGGGGACGTGCACTGCTCGTATGTCGCCGAGGCCTCCCTCGACGACCGGCCGGCACCGGCGACGTCGCTGTATCAGTTGACGATGTCGCCGTTCCGCAACCCGTTGGAACGGCCGATCCGGCTGGTGAATCGGGTCGCTGTCCGCGGCCGGGTCAGCGGCACGCTGCGTAGGCTCTCACGCCGCGCCCACGTGCCGGACACCGCGATGACATGGCAGGCTGCGGCCGGCCCGTGGTTCGACAACGGGGTCATGGTCTTGACCATCTCCGGCGACGACGCGTCGGTACAGGTCTGGCACGCGCACCTCGTCGAGCCGGACGACCAGCGCTTACACCAGACGGCGACGCTGGCCCTCACACCCTGAGGTCCGGCGCCGCCGCCGTGGGTTCGCTCATCGGAGCGTCAGCGCTTGTACTCCTCCGGCACGCCCGCGCCGAGCGGACCGCCGCCACCGTGGCTCTCCGACTCCATCTCCGTGCGCTCACCGTGGCTGGTGCCGCCGCCGACGTGGGCTTCGGCGTGGATGCGTTCGATCATGTGCGGGTAGTGCAGTTCGAACGCGGGGCGTTCCGACCGGATCCGGGGGAGCTCGGTGAAGTTGTGTCGTGGTGGTGGGCAACTGGTCGCCCATTCCAACGAGTTGCAGAACCCCCACGGGTCGTCCACGGTCACCACCTCCCCGTACCGGTAGGAACGGAACACGTTCCACAAGAACGGCAACGTCGAGATCCCCAGGATGAACGCCCCCACCGTCGACACCTCGTTGAGGGTGGTGAACCCATCCGACGGCAGATAATCGGCATACCGGCGCGGCATCCCCTCGTTACCCAACCAGTGCTGCACCAAGAACGTCACATGGAACCCGATGAACGTCAACCAGAAATGAATCTTCCCCAACCGCTCATCCAACATGCGCCCCGTCATCTTCGGGAACCAGAAATAAATCCCCGCATACGTGGCGAACACGATCGTCCCGAACAACACGTAATGGAAATGCGCCACCACGAAATA
>NZ_FTNT01000002.1 GCF_900156495.1 Williamsia sterculiae | reverse complement strand
GTCGCCTTGGTAGGCCATTACCCCACCAACAAGCTGATAGGCCGCGGACTCATCTCGCACCGAAAAACTTTCCACCACCAGACATGCGCCCAATGGTCCTATCCGGTATTAGACCCAGTTTCCCAGGCTTATCCCAGAGTACGAGGCAGATCACCCACGTGTTACTCACCCGTTCGCCACTCGAGTACCCCGAAGGGCCTTTCCGTTCGACTTGCATGTGTTAAGCACGCCGCCAGCGTTCGTCCTGAGCCAGGATCAAACTCTCCATGAAAACACATCAAAAACACCCCACCACCACAACAGCAGCAGAGCCCTTTCAACACAACATTCCCAGCAGAGAAAAAATCCCAACCAAAAAAACAACAAAAACTAGCATCAAAAACTCACAAAACAATCTGATGCCACAAAAAAATGGCACCAAACAATCCATCAACACACTATCGAGTTCTCAAAGAACACACACCCACCCCACCAACACCCACACCGGGCACCAGCAAAAGCAAGCACATATTATCCGTCACACCCACACGAGCGCAACTCTACCAACCTACCACAGCAGATTGTGGGCCGCAACATGTTCGCTGCGGATCCACTCTGCTCTGTCAGGCCGGCCCGCGTGACACCAACGATTGCTCGGTGAGATCGTGCGAGGCGGTCAAGCGGCAATCCCGGTTTCCAGCTCTCCGGACTGAGTCCGGGGCGGCGCCGTGGCGCGCTGACTCGATAGAAGTTACGCATCTCGGCGGCGCAGTGCAAATTCCCAGGACAGCGCGCCGACTACTGGTCGAAACCGCTGGTCAGCGGACTGCCTGACGTACGTATTCACGTCGATGCCGGCGCCGCTGCCGCAATCGAATGTGTGTGACGGTGGTCATGTGCGTCGTTCCTGCCCGAACGGCCATGCATACCGTAGGGGCCACCACTACTCCCCGCTGATCACCCGTCAGCTCGGCACCCGCGGCGTTCGGCGGGTGCGGCGAACACGGTCGACCCTTTCGCCACTGTGACGTTCCTCGATTCGGGACGAGGACGATGGCGGCTGGCCCACGCCCGTTCACCGACCGTCGGTGTGATCCGTCCGATCCAGCGGCGACGGTGACCAGCGCTCCTCGATCCGCCCGATCTTCCACACCGACACCGCGGCGGCCCACGTCACGACGAACATTCCGACGATGACGAAGCCGATCGTGTTCAGGTCCAGCGCCGACATCCAGGACCAGACACCGCCGGTCCACCCGAGTTGCTCCGACACCACCCCCAGGAGCTCGACGGTTCCGATGATCAGTGCCACCGCGACCGAGAGACCGGTGATGGTGATGTTGTAGTAGACCTTGCGCACGGGCCGGGAGAACGCCCACCCGTACGCGAAGTTCATGAACGACCCGTCGATGGTGTCCAGAAGACTCATCCCCGCTGCGAACAGCACCGGCAGACAGAGAATGGCGTACCAGGGCAACCCGGCGGCGGCACTGGTGCCCGCGAGCACCAGCAGCGCGACCTCGGTGGCAGTGTCGAATCCCAGTCCGAACAGCACGCCCAGCGGGTACATCTGCCACGGTTCGCGGATCGATCGGGTGACTCGGCGGAACACGCGGTTCATCAGCCCCCGGCTGTCCAGTCGCCGTTCCAACTCGTACTCGTCATGCGTCCCGGCGCGCATGTCGCGAAACACTCTCAGGATGCCGACCAGGATGACCACGTTGATGGTCGCGATGACGTAGAGAAACACTCCGGATACGCTGGTGCCGATCAGTCCGGTGTAATGATGCAACGCCGACGAGTCATCTCGCACCGGGCCGGCCAGCGCACCGACCCCCACGGACAAGACCAGTGCTAGTCCGAAGACCACCGTCGAGTGCCCCAGGGAGAAGAAGAACCCCACCGACAGCGGCCTACGCCCGTCGTTCATCAGTTTTCGGGTGGTGTTGTCGATCGCGGCGATGTGATCGGCGTCGACGGCGTGACGCAGCCCCAGGGTGTAGGCGGTCAGCCCGACGCCCAGACCGAGTGCCGTATCACCGACGCTGAAGTGTTGTGGCGCAACGAATGCGGCCAACGTAATCCAGCCGATGAGGTGTAGCGCCACGATGACCCCGATCATCGCGCACACGCCGAGCCACTCCCGACGGTCCAACGAGGCCCGCACCGTGGCCAACTTGTCGTGGAAGGTGTCCAGGCGTGCTCGCACAGGGGCTGTCCTCTCGTGGTCCGCGCCTCTCGAGGTCCGTTGCGGACACCGTGACGCTAGACCGGCCGACATCCGGCTGCAATTCGACGTGGAGGCATGACCGGCTCGGGATCCGTCGCAGACGTGACCCGATGAGTAGGTTGGAAACCACATCCGACGATGTGGCGACGACAGGGGTGACCCGGTGAGCAACCTGGATCGACATCCGGATGAGAGCGTGCTGGTCACCGGGGACCCCGGGAGCGTTGTCCAGATTCTGGAGCCTCGGTCGGTGCCCCTGGGCGGCCCACGCGCGATGACGGTGTACCGAACACTTCCGCAGCGCATCCGATCGATGGTCGGCGCCTGGTGCTTCGTGGATCACTACGGACCGGATCCGGTGGCCGAGTCGGGTGGGATGGCGGTACCGCGGCATCCGCACACGGGCCTCGCCACCGTCTCGTGGTTGTTCGGCGGCGAGATAGACCACCTCGACTCGGCAGGCAACAGCGCTGTGGTGCGCCCCGGTGAACTGAACCTCATGATCGCCGGCCGCGGCATCACCCATTCCGAATTCAGCACCGCACAGACCGTGTCACTACACGGTGTGCAGCTCTGGTACGCACTGCCTGAATCAACCCGTCATGGCGGCAAGAGCTTTCACCATCACGTTCCCCTTCCCGTCGAGGTCGCCGGGGCCCGCGCCCGCGTGTTCATCGGTGAGCTCCTGGGTGCGGTGTCGCCGGTCGCGACCAAGACCACCGATCTCCTCGGTGCCGAGATCGTCATCGAACCGGGCGCCGAGATCACGGTCGGCATCCGACCGGACTTCGAACACGCCGTACTGGCCGAGAGTCATCCGGTCTCGGTGAACGGGACGCCGGTGGCGCACCGGGTGATGGGTTATCTGCCGACCGGGACCGACACCCTCACCTTGCGCGCGGGTACGGACGGCGCGCGAGTACTCGTGCTCGGCGGCGTCCCATTCGACGAGGAGATCGTGATGTGGTGGAACTTCGTCGGACGTACGCACGAGGAGATCGCGGAGTACCGGCGGCGATATCAGGCCGAGCTGGGATTCGAACCATCTGCCGCGAACCCGGCCGACGAGTTCACCCTGTTCGGACCGTTTCCCGACGATCAGCCCGCCCCCCTGCCCGCTCCCGTGCTGCCGAGAACCCGCATCCGACCACGCCACCGCTTGCGGTAAAAGCACCCCTGCGCCATTGCACGACCGGACCACGACGGAGGAGACCCGACGATGACTGACGACCGCTTCGACGTACAGGACCGGCCGGACGAATCCCGCTACGTACTGATCGACACCGAGGCCGATGACGCGGTGATCGGCGAAGAGGTCTACACCGACCTCGACGGTGCACGCCCCGTCCGGATCCTGGTGCACACCGGGGTATCCGAGGCCTACGGCAGCCAGGGCCTGGCATCGCTGCTGGTCCGTCACGTCATCGACGACGTGATCGGTGGTGGCCGTGACATCGTCCCTGTCTGCCCGTATGTCGTCGGCTGGCTCTCCCGCCACCCCGAGTACGACGGTCACGTGGTCGAGGCGACCGGCGAGCATCGGGACGCGGCGACGTCGCGGCGACGGTCCTCCTGACCGCGGAGGTGCGTGATGCACCGACGACTCCCGACGCCTCAGCGCGCGCCGACGCGCTCCACGTCCCCACCCAGTGCGCGGAGGTTCTCCACGAAGTTCGGGTATCCACGGTTGACGTGATAGACGTCATGGACCTCGGTGACCCCGTCGGCGCACAAACCAGCCAGCACCAGCCCCGCGCCGGCGCGAATGTCCGAACACCACACCGGGGCGCTGGAGAGCCGTTCGATGCCACGGATGACGGCGTGATGACCGTCGGTGCGGGCGTCGGCGCCGAGACGCACCATCTCCTCGACGAATCGGAACCGCGCCTCGAACACGTTCTCCGTGATCACCGACATCCCCTCGGACACCGCTGCCAGACCGATGGCCAGCGGCTGTAGATCGGTGGGGAATCCGGGGTAGGGCAACGTGGAGAAGTTGACCGCGACCGGACGCTCGTTCTGCACCACCCGGAACCCGTCGTCGAAGGTCTTCACCTCCGCGCCCGCACTGCGGAGCTTGTGCAGGACGAGCGTGAGGTGGTCGGGATCCACGCCGTACACCCGGACGTCGCCGCGAGTCATCGCCGCGGCCAGTCCCCAGGTGGCACCCACGATCCGGTCCCCCACCACCTGATGCGTGGTCGGCGAGAGCCGCGGTACGCCGGTGACGGTCAGCGTGGAGGTTCCCGCCCCGCTGATCTGCGCCCCCATCTGCTGCAGCATCACGCACAGGTCGACGATCTCGGGTTCGCGGGCCGCGTTGTCGATGGTGGTGACGCCCTCGGCGAACACCGCGGCCATCAGAATGTTCTCGGTCGCGCCCACCGACGGGAACTCCAGCGCGATGGGCGCGCCGACGAGGGTGTCGGCCTCGGCGACCACGCAGCCGTGTTCGATGGCGCTGCGCGCACCGAGCGCGCGCAGGCCCGCCTGATGCATGTCGAGCGGCCGCGAGCCGATGGCGTCACCGCCGGGGAGGGCGACCACGGCGCGACCGCATCGTGCGATCAACGGACCGAGCACGCACACCGAGGCTCGGAACTGTTTGACCGCGTCGAAGTCGGCGTCGAACTTGGGTTCGGCAGGCACATCGACGTGGACCACGTCGCCGTCGAGATCGACGGTCGCTCCGAGTCCACGCAGGACATCGGCCATCAGCGGCACATCGGCGATCTGCGGGCAGTTGGTCAGGGTGGTGGTCCCCTCCACCAGCAGCGCGGCGGCCATCAACTTGAGCACGCTGTTCTTGGCCCCACCGACGACGACCTCGCCGCGCAATCGCGCACCACCGGTGACCAGGAACCGTTCACTCACGTGAATCACTCTATCGTCATCGCGCCGGGGTCCCGCCGTCGCCCGGCCGGAGTCAGCCGCGTTGCTCGGCAACGGACTTCAACGCCGCCAACCCCTTCTCGAAGTCGCCGCCCACCAGCTTGTCCATGCTGATGAAGCGACCGAAGACCTTTGCCAGACCCCGGTTCTCACCCTGCATCGTCCAGGTGACCTCGGTCCCGTCGCCGGTACCCACCAACAGGAATGTGGCGACGCTCGACGACGCGAACGGCTTCAGGAAGTGCAGATCCAGAACGACCCTGGACGGATCGCTGGCGGTGATCGTCATCGATCCCTGGCCCGCTTTGCGGTTGCCGCGCCATTCGTAACGCGCCCCGACACCGCGGTCGGGACCGGTGTACTGGCGATCCAGCTGTGGGTCGACACCCTCCCACGGTGACCATTGCGGCCATTGCCG
Source organism: Williamsia sterculiae (assembly GCF_900156495.1). Lineage (GTDB taxonomy): Bacteria > Actinomycetota > Actinomycetes > Mycobacteriales > Mycobacteriaceae > Williamsia_B > Williamsia_B sterculiae. Next base: position 601,537 of record NZ_FTNT01000002.1, on the reverse strand, counting down.
GAAATCATCTATGAGTGGATGGATCACGGTCGGGTCCGCCGCCACGACAGTCGATCGGGCGACGGTGAACGATGCTGGGGCCACCACCAGAGACTAGTGGGGCGAGGGCACCCGCGCGGGTCGTCGGCCGACGTGCTCGTGGTTCGCGGCGCGATACATTCGACCCATGGCAGTGCACCTGACGCGCATCTATACACGCACCGGCGATGACGGCACCACCGGACTCAGCGACTTCTCGCGGGTGTCCAAGACCGATGATCGGGTGGTGGCCTACGCCGACTGCGACGAGACCAACGCGGCCATCGGGATGGCCATCGACCTCGGTCACCCCGACGACGAGGTGTTCGCGGTGCTGCGGCGGGTCCAGAACGACCTGTTCGACGCGGGAGCGGACCTGTCGACCCCCGTGGTGGCCGACCCCGACCATCCGCCGCTGCGGATACACCAGGACTACATCGACGCTCTCGAGGGTTGGTGCGATCATTTCGGCACCGATCTACCGAACCTGAACTCCTTCGTCCTGCCGGGAGGTGGTGCGCTGTCCGCGCTGCTGCACAACGCGCGGACCGTTGCCCGCCGCGCCGAGCGTTCGGCCTGGGCCGCCGTGGCTGCCCATCCCGATGACACCAGCGTGCTGCCCGCCCGCTACCTCAACCGGTTGTCGGACCTGTTGTTCATCCTGTCCCGACACTGCAGTCCGGACGGGGACGTGACGTGGGTGCCGGGTGGCGAACGCACCCGTCCGCCCGGACCGGCGGCCTGCGACTGAGCGGCCGCCTCACCCGCGTGGGCGCCTACGCTCCGATCGTTGCGAGGGCCGCGATTCCAACCAGGATTGAAAAGCGGTGATCGCACCGGTGCCCAGGGCCAACTCGAAGGATCTGCCCTGGTCGATCACCTCGAGAACCACCATGCCGTCGATGAGGTCGCGTTCGGCGACGGTGGGTTCCCGACGCCCCCGGACCTCGATGTCCTGGCGGTGCAGTTCCCGGTCGGGTCCCACCCGCAGACTCGCCACGCGGAAGTATTCGATGGTCTCGTCGTCGTAGCGCACGATGCCGTGACGCCAACCGTGATGGTCGCGCGCGGGTAGAACGCGCATGGCCGCAGCGGTCCCCGAGTGACGGATACGACCGAACCGCACCACGGCACGACTCACGGCGACGACTCCGATGATCGCGCACACCACCAGAACACACAGCAGGATCGTCATCGGCTACCTCCTCTCGTGCTCGGCGGTGCCACGACTATGACAGACCGTAGTATCCGGCCGACGAGCGGACCCCGGTCCGCTACCGCAGCTCGGGTCCGCGATACACAGATCCCCGCACCCCACGCCCCTGGGCGCAGAATACGGGGATCCGGAGACACCGGTGGTCGCCGCACACCCGAGACCGTGTTCTCCCAGGATGCCACGACGACCGCGGGTCAGTGCTTCTTGTTCAGTTCTTCGACGGCCCGCAGACGCGATTGAGCGCGGTGGTACTCGTCCGAGCCCTCCTCCGCCTCCTCGAGCGCTTGACGCTCGGCGTCGGCGTCCACGTCGTCCGCCCACTCGGCGGCCTCGGCGAGCACGGTGACCGACTCGCCCGTCACCGACAGGAACCCACCCTGGACGGCCGCGACCCGCCGGTCGCCGTCGGACTCATCGATGACCACGAAGCCGCCGGGAATCAGCTGACCGAACAGCGGCTCGTGGTTGTGCAGCACACCGAGTTCACCCTCGGTGGTCTGCGCGATGACGAACGTGGCCTCGCCGCTGAAGATCTGCTCCTCGACGGCGACGACCTCGACCTTGAAGCTCGTGTCAGCCATTCTTCTCGGGCTTCTTTCCCAGGATCTCCTCGGCAGCCTTCTCGACGTCGTCGAGACCACCGCAGCTGCTGAACGCCTGCTCCGGGTAGTGGTCGAACTCGCCCTTGCAGATGCGGTCGAATGCCTGGATGGTCTCCGACAGCGGAACCACCGAACCGGGCTGCCCGGTGAACTTCTCGGCGACGATGAAGTTCTGACCGAGGAACTTCTGCAGCCGGCGAGCCCGCTGCACGGTGACCTTGTCCTCTTCGGAGAGCTCGTCCATACCGAGGATGGCGATGATGTCCTGCAGTTCCTTGTACTTCTGCAGGATCCGCTTGACCTCGTTGGCGACCCGGAAGTGCTCGTCGCCGACGATCGAGGCCTCGAGGATGCGCGAGGTGGACGTCAGCGGGTCCACGGCCGGGTAGATACCCAGCTGCGAGATCGGCCGGGAGAGCTCCGTGGTCGCGTCCAGGTGGGCGAACGTCGTCGCCGGCGCCGGGTCGGTGTAGTCGTCGGCGGGCACGTAGATCGCCTGCAGCGACGTGATCGAGTTACCACGCGTCGAGGTGATGCGCTCCTGGAGCTCACCCATCTCGTCGGCCAGCGTCGGCTGGTACCCGACGGCCGAGGGCATACGACCGAGCAGGGTCGACACCTCCGAACCCGCCTGGGTGAAGCGGAAGATGTTGTCGATGAACAACAACACGTCCTGATGCTTCTCGTCGCGGAAATACTCGGCCATGGTCAGCGCCGAGAGGGCGACACGCATACGCGTGCCCGGCGGCTCGTCCATCTGGCCGAACACCAGCGCGGTGTCCTGGAGAACGCCCATCTCCTCCATCTCGAGGTGGAGATCGGTGCCCTCACGGGTGCGCTCGCCGACTCCCGCGAACACCGAGGTGCCGGAGAACTCACGGGCGATACGGGTGATCATCTCCTGGATCAGCACGGTCTTGCCCACGCCGGCACCGCCGAACAGTCCGATCTTGCCGCCCTTGACGTACGGGGTGAGCAGATCGATGACCTTGATGCCCGTCTCGAGGATCTCGGTCTTGCCCTCGAGCTGGTCGAACGCCGGTGGCTTGCGGTGGATGCCCCACTGCTCACCGTCCCGGCCGGTTCCCGGATCGTCCAGGCAGTCGCCCAGCGCGTTGAACACGTGGCCCTTGACCACGTCACCGACCGGAACGGTGATCGGTTTGCCGGTGTCGGTGACCTCGGCACCGCGGACCAGACCGTCGGTGGGTTGCATCGAGACGCAACGGACCAGATTGTCGCCGAGGTGCTGCGCGACCTCGAGGGTCAGCGTCTTGGCGACCGCCTCCAGGGCCACCTCGGCGTGGCAGGCGTTGAACAGGTCGGGTACCGCGTCGCGCGGGAACTCGACGTCGACCACGGGGCCGATGATGCGGACGACGCGGCCGGTCACCTCGTCCTCGGTCTTCTCCGAGGACAGCTCGGTTATTGCTGTAGACATTCTCTCAAGTCACTTCCTGTGTCGGGAACGAGTCGTCAGATCGCGAGGGCGCTCGCGCCGCCGACGATTTCGCTGATCTCCTGGGTGATCTGCGCCTGCCGCAGCTGGTTGGCCTCGCGGGAGAGGTTGGTGGCCAGCTCTTCGGCGTTGTCGGTCGCGCTCTTCATCGCGGTCCGACGGGCCGCCGACTCCGAAGCGGACGCCTCGAGCAGCGCCGCGAACACCCGGGTCGCCACGTACTTCGGCAGCAGTGCGGTCAGCAGGGTGTCGGCACTCGGCTCGAAACTGTAGTTCCGGCTCTCCTGTTTGCTCTCCTCGTCGTCCTCGGTCATCTCGGTGACCACCAGAGGTGCGATGCGGTGCACCTCGGGAGTCTGGGTGAGCATGGAGACGAAACGGGTGTAGACGAGGTGCAACTCGTCCACCCCCTCGATGGTGCGCTTCTCCTCGCCGGGCACCTCGACCTCGGTACCCGACCCCGCCTGGAACAGCTCGACCAACAGGTCGGTGGCGTCGGTCGCGTTCTCGTACCGCGGGTTCTGCGAGAACCCGGTCCACGACTCCTCCACCCCGGTCCCGCGGAAGGTGAAGTAGCCCACGCCCTTCTGCCCCATGACGAAGAGCAGCGGTTCCTTGCCCTCCTCCTTGAGCAGCTCGACGAGCGAACGTGCCTCGCGCAGGACGTTCGAGTTGTAACCGCCGCACATACCGCGGTCACTGGTGATCACCAGCACAGCGGCGCGCTTCGGGTTCTCCCGCTCGGTGAGCAGCGGATGGTCGAGGTCACCAGCGTTGCTGGCCAACTCCGAGAGCACCGTGGTCAGCTCCTTCGAGTACGGCTTGGATGCCGTCACCCGCTGCTGCGCCTTGGTGATGCGCGACGTCGCGATCAGTTCCTGGGCCTTGGTGATCTTCTTGGTCGACTGCACCGAACGGATGCGCGAACGGATCTCACGGATGCTGGCCACGTCTCACCGTCCTCTCGGTTCGTGACGGATGTTCCCTCGCACGATCAGGACTTCCTGACCTTGAGTTCCTCGCGGTTCACGTCTTCTTCCTCCAACGCCTCGGCGTCGTCGGAATCGGCGACGACCCGCTTGCCGTCCGGGGTCTGGTAGCTGCGCTTGAACTTGTCGGTCTCGGACTTGAGGTTCTCGGCCTGGTCGTCGCTGAGCACCTTGCCGCCCTTGATGGACTCGTACACGCCGCTCGCCGAGTGATGCAGGTGGTCGAGCAGCTCCGTCTCGAACTGCCGCACCGCCTCCACCGGCACCGAGTCGAAGTAGCCCTCACCGCAGAGGTAGATCGAGACGATCTGGTCCTCCACCGTCACCGGGCTGTACTGGTCCTGCTTGAGCATCTCGACCCAGCGCGCGCCACGCTCGAGCTGCGCCTTGGACGCGTCGTCGAGGTCGGAGGCGAAGGCCGAGAACGCTTCGAGCTCGCGGTACTGGGCCAGTTCCAGACGCAGCGACCCGGAGACCTTCTTCAGCCCCTTGGTCTGGGCGGCTCCACCGACACGCGACACGGAGGTGCCGACGTTGATGGCCGGGCGCACGCCCTTGTTGAACAGATCCGACTCGAGGAACACCTGACCGTCGGTGATCGAGATGACGTTGGTCGGGATGAACGCCGAGACGTCGTTGGCCTTGGTCTCGATGATCGGCAGCCCGGTCATCGAACCGGCGCCCATGTCGTCGCTGAGCTTGGCACAACGCTCCAGCAACCGCGAGTGCAGGTAGAAGACGTCACCGGGGTAGGCCTCGCGACCCGGCGGGCGGCGCAGGAGCAGCGAGATGGCGCGGTAGGCCTCCGCCTGCTTGGTCAGGTCGTCGAACACGATGAGGACGTGCTTGCCGTCGTACATCCAGTGCTGGCCGATCGCCGACCCGGTGTAGGGGGCAAGCCATTTGAACCCGGCCGAGTCGGATGCAGGGGCCGCGACGATGGTGGTGTACTCCATCGCGCCGCCCTCTTCGAGCGCGCTCTTCACACCGGCGATCGTGGAGCCCTTCTGCCCGATCGCGACGTAGATGCAGCGGACCTGCTGCTTCGGGTCACCGGTCTCCCAGTTCTCCCGCTGGTTGAGGATCGCGTCGATGCAGACCGCGGTCTTGCCCGTCTTGCGGTCGCCGATGATCAGCTGCCGCTGTCCACGGCCGATGGCGGTCATGGCGTCGATGGCCTTGATCCCGGTGGCCAGCGACTCCTCCACCGGCTGACGCTCCAGCACGGACGGGGCCTGCAGCTCCAACACCCGCTGGTCGGCGGCCTCGATGTCACCCTGTCCATCGATGGGCTTGCCGAGCGGGTCGACCACGCGACCGAGGAAGTTGTCGCCGACGGGTACCGAGAGCACCTCGCCGGTACGACTGACCTGCTGGCCTTCCTCGATCTTGTCGTAGTCACCGAGGATGACAGCGCCTATCTCGTCCTCGTCGAGGTTCAGTGCCACGCCGAGCACACCGCCGGAGAACTCCAGCAACTCGTTGGCCATGGCCCCCGGCAGGCCACTGACATGGGCGATGCCGTCGGAGGTGTCGGCGACGACGCCGACCTCCTCCCGGGATGCCTCGGCCTCGAACGACGAGACGTACTGCTCGATCGCTCCCTTAATCTCGTCGGATGAGATCGTCAACTCAGCCATCAGTCTTCGTTCCTTAGCGTTCGTGTCGTACGTGAGCGTCTGGGTGTGCTGGTCTGCCGTCGATGGTCCGGGATGCCGGACGTCATCGCGGCAACTGCTCGGAGGCCTTCGCCAACCGGGTCGCGATGTCGGCGTCGATGACCTCGTCGCCGACGCTGATCCGGAGTCCGCCGAGGATCTCCGGGTTCTTCTCGGTCTGCAGGGAGATGTCCCTGCCGTAGATGCGGCCCAGAACGGTCTTGAGGCGGTCGCGCTGACCGTCGTCGAGACCCTCGGCGGAGACGACCTTCGCCACGGACTGGCCACGTCGGGCCGCGGCCAGCTCGGCGAGATCGTTCACCGCAGACTCTGCGGAGCGCCCCTGGAGCAGCCGTATCGACTGGTCGAGCAGCTTCTTGGTGATGTCGTCGACCTTACCGCCCACCAGCGTGTCGAGGAGGCCGAGCCGGGAGTCGATCGGCGCCGAACTGTCGCTGAGCAGCTGGGTCAGTCGGGGTTGTGCGCTGAGCACGCGTCCGAAGCGGAACAGCTGATCCTCGACCTCGTCGATCTTGCCCTGGTCGTCGGCGATCTTCAGCAGCGCGAAGCGGGCGACCCGCTCGATGCCCACCGTGAAGTCCCTCGTGCTCGACCACTTACCCGATGCCGCGGTGGCCAACAGGTCGGCCGCCGGACCCGAGATCTGTTGGTCGAACAGACGGTGGACCAGATGCTTCTTGCCCTCGGTGTCGTCACTGGGCTCGGCGAGGTGCTTGCGCAGTACCGGCTCGCCGGCGAGCAGGTCCACCACCTTGGTCAGGTCCTCACCGACCCCCGTGAGCTCGTCCTCGCCCAGGGATCGGGACTTCTCGTCGAAGTCCTGCTGCAGGCGGCGCATGGCCTCGCGGCTCGCCGCCCGCATCGAGTTGACGCCCACCTTGTCCGACGGGCGGCTGATCTGAGACCGGTCGGAACCCTGGTCGGCCATGTGTTCCAGATCGGCGATGACGCGGTCCACGGAATCGGACTTCGCCCCCGGATCGTCGAGGTGCTCGCGCACCCGCTTGCCCGCGAGTTCGATGGCGGTCAGGCCGAGGCCGGCCCGCAGTTCGCGGACCAGCGCCGACCGGTTGAGTGCGACCTGCGATTTCCCGTGTTCGGTGATCCGCTGCACCTCATGATCGGCCTGCACACGCATCTCCTCGGAGATCGCGTCGGCGTCACCGCGCGCTTCCTCCCGGATGCGCGCCGATTCCGCTCGCGCGTCCGACATCGCCTTGTCGTACGCGTTCCTCGCCTCGTCCAGACGCTTCTTGGCCGCTTCGCTCTCGGACATCTGCGACGACACGGTGTTCTGACGCTGCTCGACCGCCTTGTTCAGCGGTGGCAGCACGTACTTCCAGAGCACGAAGAGGATCAGCAGAAAGCCGACCAGCTGTCCGATGAAGATTCCCACGTGCGATCAGCCTGCCGTTCCGGAGGTAGCGCGTCCCTTGGCACCCTCGGTGCCCAGAACACGTGCGGCCAGTGTCGAGGCGAGGTCACCGACGTCGCCCTTGGCGACCTCTGCCGCCTTCTCGCCCTCGCTGCGGAGATCGTTCGTCGCCGCCGACAGCGCCTTGTCGGACTCGTCGGTCGCCCGCTTGCGCATCCCCTCGAGGTGTTCGCGACCTTTCGCACGGGCCTCGTCGCGAATGCCGGTGGCCTCACCACGGGCATCCTTCATCTCGGCCTCGTACTGTGACCGCGCGTCATCGAATTTCTTCGTCGCGGCCCGGTTGTTCTCCGTGGTCTGCGCGACGATCGATTCCCGCTCGTCGAGCACCTTCTTGATCGGCGGCACGACGAACTTCGTGATGACCGCGAGCACGATCAGGAAGATGATCAGGACGACGAAGAACGTCCCGTTCGGGATGAGGAAGTTGCTTGCGGCGAGCGACATGACGTCCTTACCTGGCCGTGCCTGTTACTTGGACGAGATCGGGTTGGCGAAGACGAACAACGCCATGAAAGCCAGATTGATGAAGTACGCGGCCTCGACCAGACCCACCGTGATGAAGAACGGGGTGAACAGGCGGCTCTGTGCCTCCGGCTGACGCGCGATTCCGGCGATCAGCTGTGCACCGGCAAGGCCGTCACCGATACCGGCACCGATCGCGCCACCACCGAGGATCAGGCCGCCGCCGATCAATGCGCCCATACCGATTTGTGGATCCATGACTATTTCCCTTTCGCTGATCTGGCAGCTCTTGCCAGTTCGGTTGGCCGACCGCATCCGCGGCCGAACGGTGACCGCTCAGGTCGGTCGTGGTCGTGACCGACGGGTGTCGGCCGGGTTCGGAAGATCAGTGCGCGTCCTCGGACTCCATGGACTGACTGAAGTAGAGGATGGTCAACAAGGAGAAGATGAACGCCTGGATCAACCCGACGAACAGGTCGAACAACTTCCAGATCGCGTTCGGCGCCCACAGGATGTAGGACGGGAACAGGGTGATCAGCGCGACCATGATGCCGCCGGCGAAGATGTTGCCGAAGAGTCGCAGCGACAGCGACACCGGCTTGGCGATCTCCTCGATGATGTTGATCGGCGCCAGGAAGATCACGTGACCCTTGACCAACTTCTTCGGGTAGCCCAGTAGTCCTCGGCGTCGGAATCCCGCGACGTGGTACCCGACGAACACCAGCAGGGCCAGGGCATACACGAAGTTGACGTCCGAGGCCGGCGGCTTGATCCACTCGGCCGCCTTGCCGGTGGCGTCGCCGTATTGCGCGGGCAGAATCGACAGCCAGTTGGCCACCAGGATGAAGGTGAACAGAGCGACGGCCAGCGGGAGCACGAACGGCGCGATCTTCATGCCGATGGCGCTCTCGATCTGACCGCGCATCTGGACGGTGAGGGTCTCCCAGTAGAGCTGGGTCCGGTTGGGGACCCCGGAGGTGTATTTGGAACGCAGGAAGAACGCCAGCGCCAACACGATCACCGCGGCGATCACGGTCCCGATGATGGTGTCGACGTTGACCGTCAGCCCGAAGAGCTGCGCCTCGGTGTGATGCCCGACCTCGATCTTCGATTCGGCCAGATACGACGTGTCGCTCATGACTGCTTGCGGAGTCCTTTCATCACAGGGATCACGGTGGCCAGCACCAAGATCACCTGACACACGGCGAGGCCGAACATGACGCCCAGGCCCTCGGGTCGGAAGAAGAAGGCGATCACCAGCGCCACCACGGTGATGATGCCGAGACGGACCGCCGAGTTCAGCACCACGGGCCGCTTCCGTGGCTCGTCCTCGGCGGTCGCCGCGGCGACCGAGGCTTGCACGAGTTTCGCGTTGGTGATGCTCAGCGCGGCGCCGACGGCGAACCAGACGCCGAACAGGATGTGACCGAGCAGACCACTGATGACCAGGGCGGCGACCACGGCCAGACCGGCGATGACGGCGGGTCGCACCAGGTCGGTGGGCGCCTGCGGATAGACGGGTAACGAGTCAGGCGCTGACGTCGTCATCTGCGTCTCCTCCAGGTCGCGGCGTCGACCATTGACGCCGTTGGGCCCACTGCCCTCAGGGGCGACAGCACACATCGTGTGGTCGTCACGTCGGGCGATCACTGTGACCCTATCAACACCCACGGGTGGCCGTGGGTACCGGGCCAGGATCCTATTTGCCGAGCATGCGAGTGGTTTCCCGCCTCGACTACTACACGTCATAGTACTGATGCGGGTAAACGGTTGGTCAAGGGGGTCGGCGGGTCAGCGACCGCGACCCGCTCCGGTGGCCAGGCGACGCGCTCGGGCCACCGTCCCCTGTCGCCGCAGTCGCGGGACGATGGTCGCGATCAGGGCGAACACCAGTCCGGCCGCCAGGGCCGGGGCCACCGCGGTGACGGGGAACAGCCTGGTCGCGGCCGCGCTGAAGGCCAGAACCCCCACCCACAGATAGATGAGAAGAACCACCCGCCGGTGGCTGTGTCCGAGTTCGAGCAAGCGGTGGTGCAGGTGCATCTTGTCCGGGGTGTAGAAGCCGACCCCGGCCCGGGTGCGGCGGATGACGGCCAGCAGCATGTCCAGCATCGGGATGAACATCACCGCTGCGACCAGCACCAACGGCGACAGCAGGGTGAACACGTCGGCCGGACCGTAGGCGGTGATGGCCACGCGTCCGGACGCGCTCGTCGAGGCCGCGGCGAGCACCAGTCCGATGAACATCGACCCGGAGTCCCCCATGAAGATCCGGGCGGGTTGGAAGTTGTGCGGCAGGAACCCCAGACAGGCCCCGGCCAGCGACGCTGCGATCAGCGCAGGCGGGTAGAAGCTGACGTTGCCACCCTGGCTGTGCAGGAGCCCGATGGCGAACAGCCCGATGGCCAGCGACGCGATGACCGCCAGACCCGCCGCGAGACCGTCGAGACCATCGACGAAGTTCATCGCGTTGATGGTGGCCACCGTGATCACCACCGTCAGCAACCCCGACTGGAAGGGGTCCAGGATCAGCGCGCGCTGGTCGCCGAAGGGTATGGGGAGCACCGTCCAACTGACACCCATCAGCACCAGTACGCCGGCCGCGGTGAGCTGTCCGACGAACTTGGTGAGCGCGTCGAGACCCCAACGGTCGTCGACTATGCCCACCGCGACGATCACGGCGCCCGCGACGATCACCGCGTTGGTGTCGTGGGTGTAGAGGAAGCCGCGGTTGAGGGCCGGGAGCTGCTGGGCCAGCAGGATCGCCGCGACCACACCGGTGTACATACCCACCCCACCGAGCCGAGGGGTGGGGACGGCGTGCACGTCGCGGGCGCGCGGAACCGCGACGGCCCCGGTACGGATGGCCAGCACTCGCACGATCGCGGTGGCCAGGTACGCGATGAACATCGCCGCGAGCAACACCAGCAGCAGTTCGCGCAGGGGGACCCCGGCGCCGGCGGTGCCCACTCCCTCGGCGAGGGTCGTGGCCGTACCCGGCGCCGCGACCTGCAGCACAGCGGGCGTCGACATCGCCACAACGGTACTAGCGTGTCCTCGACGATCGGCGTCGACGCTCTGGTGTCAGGTCGACGGGTCCGTCGGCCGTGGTCGGCTCAGGAATTCCGCGACGCGTGTGCGCAAACGGTCGAGTGTGCGCGCACCCTCCCCTGTCGCCGGATCGGCCCGGAGGGCGTCGGTGATCACGCCGGCCACCACCACGGCGTCGTCGGGCCGCACCCCCTGCGCGGTCGACCCCGCCGTACCGATTCGGACACCCGAGCCCTCGACGGCGGGTCTGCGGTCGAACGGGAGCACCGCCTTGTCACAGACGATGCCTGCCCGTCCGAGCCGGTCGCGGGCCGTACGGCCGCTGATGCCGAACGGGCCGACGTCGATCACCGCGAGGTGCATGTCGGTGCCGCCGGTGACCACCCGCAGCCCCGCGCGCTCGAGTTCGTCGCACAACGCGGCACAGGTGGTCACGGCGTCGCGCACGTATGCGGCGAAGGCGTCGGTGCCCGCGTCGGCGAAGGCGACCGCCTTACCCGCGATGGCGTTCATCGCCGGGCCGCCCTGGACGAAGGGGTACACGGCCTTGTCGATCGCGTGGGCGTGTTCCCGACGCGACAGGATGAACCCGCCGCGCGGACCGCGCAGCACCTTGTGCGTCACGCCGGTCACCACATCGGCGACGCCGACCGCCGAGGGCAGCACGTCGGCCGCGAACAACCCGCACAGGTGCGCGGCGTCCACCCAGAGGATCGCCTCGATCTCGTCGGCGATGGACCGCATCACCGCGAAGTCGATGGCCCGCGGGTACGACGACGCGCCCGCGACCAGCATCCGCGGCCGATGGACGAGAGCGAGTTCGCGCAGCTGGTCATAGTCGATGAGCTCGGTGTCCGCACGCACCCCGTAACCCGACGGGCTGAACCAACGGCCGGAGAAGTTGGCCCGAGATCCGTGACTCTGGTGGCCGCCGTGGTCGAGCCGCAACGCCAGCACCGGGTCACCGGGTTGTGCGAACGCCGCGTACACGGCCACGTTCGCCGACGTCCCCGAATGCGGTTGGACGTTGGCGTGCTCGGCTCCGAACAGGTCGCGAGCCCGACGCGTCGCCAGGTCCTCGAGGTCGTCGACGACGTCGCAACCGGCGTGGTACCGCGCCCCCGGATAACCCTCGGCATACTTGGCGGCGAAGGCCGAACCCAGTGCGGCATCGACGGCCGGGATGGCGGGGTTCTCCGAGGCGATCAGTTGCAGGGTGGTGCGGCGACGGTCTGCTTCCCGCGCGACGAGGTCATCCACCTCGGGGTCGCGGAACGCGGTTCCGGTGGGCTGCTCGGCGACGTGCGGGCGGCTCGACATCCACCCATTGTCCCGCGCATGCCTTCCGGGGGCAGCGATATCGCGGCGTCCGCGGCTCGCTCGGATCGGCGCCGCCGCGTCACCCGTGCAGAGCGGCGGCGTCCACGCCGACCACGTCGGCGATCTGCTCGACACCGACCGCTCCGACTCGGAGGATGCGCGGGGTCTCGCCGGTGACGTCGACGATCGTGGAGGGGGTGCCCACCTCGGCGTCACCACCGTCGAGGTAGACCGACACCTCGTCGCCGAGCATGTCGCGGGCCGCTTCCGCGGTCACCGCCGGCGGACGTCCGGAGATGTTGGCGCTCGAGACCGCCATCGGACCGACCTCACGCAGTATCTCTATCGCGATCGGATGCAACGGCATCCGAATCATCACGGTGCCGCGGGTGTCCCCGAGGTCCCAGGCCAGCGACGGCGCCTGCTGTACGACCAGACTCAGGCCGCCGGGCCAGAACGCCTGCACGAGATCACGTGCCGTCTGCGAGACGGACAGCACCAGACCGTCGACGGTGTTCCACGACCCCACCAGTACCGGCACCGGCATGTCCCGTCCGCGACCTTTGGCCGCGAGCAGGGCGGCCACGGCCTCGGAGTCGAAGGCGTCGCAGCCGAGACCGTAGACGGTGTCGGTGGGCATCACGATGAGGCGCCCGGCACGGGCCGCGCCGACGGCCGCGGTGATCCCTGCGGAACGCGAGTCGGGCTGGCTGCAGTCGAACACGGTGCTCACGGCAGTCATCCTGCCAGAGCACCGGACCCGGTTCGGCGTGCGGTGACGAAGCGGTCGTGGCCGACCAGATCGAGGTGCTGCTCGATGTCGACGAAGCCCCCATGTCGTCGGAAGGCATCGATCACCGCGGCACCGGTCGTGTCGTCGTGTTCGACGGCACAGCGTCCCCCGTCGGTGAGGAGGCGGGCGATCACCGTGATCATCGGGACGATGACCGCCATCCCGTCCAGGCCGCCGAACAGTGCGGACGCGGGGTCGTGGTCGAGCACCTCCGGCGGCAGGTCGTCGGTCAGCGGCACATAGGGCGGGTTGGCCACCACCAGGTCGGTAGCACCGGCCAGATCGAGCCGCTGCGGCAGGGCGGGATCCGTGGCGTCGTCCCCGACCACCGTGATGCTCCGCCCACCCGCCACTCGTTGCGCTGTGGAGTTGCGGCGCAACCAGATCAGCGCGTGTTCGGACAGCTCCACCGCGATCACCGCCGCGGTGGGGCGTTCCCTGGCGATGGACAGCGCCAACGCCCCGCTACCGCTGCACAGGTCGACGACCGCGGGTCGCGCGTCCGGTCGATCCGGCAGCGTGCTCAGCGCCCACGCCAGCAGACCCTCGGTCTCCGGACGCGGGATGAACACACCCGGGCCGACCTGCAGCTCGAGGCCGCCGAAATGCGCATGGCCCGTGAGGTGTTGCAGCGGAACGCGGGTGGCCCGGGCAGCGACCAGCTCGTCGAAGGCGGCCGTGGCGACCTCGTCGAGGCCGTCGAGAGCTATCAGCCGCCCCCGCTCGACGCCGGTGACGTGGGCGAGCAGCAGTTCGGCATCCACTCGCGGGCTCTGGGCCCCCGCCGCGGCCAGGATCCGGGTGGCCGCGCGCAGCGCCTCATCGATGCGGATGGGCACGTGCTCATTCCGCCGTGAGGCGGGCCTGACGATCGGCGGCGACCAACGCGTCGAGTAATCCGTCGAGCTCACCGTCGAGCACCGCGTCGAGGTTGTGCGCCTTGTACCCGATGCGGTGGTCGGTGATCCGGTTCTCCGGGAAGTTGTAGGTCCGGATGCGTTCCGAACGGTCGACGGTGCGCACCTGCGCGGCCCGGCCCTCGGCGGCGTCGGCCTGGGCCTGCTCCTCGGCGAGGGACTGCAGACGCGCCGACAGCACCTGCATGGCGCGCGCCTTGTTCTGCAACTGCGATCGTTCGTTCTGGCAGGTCACCACGATGCCGGTCGGCAGATGGGTGAGTCGCACCGCGGAATCGGTGGTGTTCACCCCCTGACCGCCCTTGCCGGAACTGCGGTAGACGTCCACCCGCAGGTCGGATTCGTCGATCTGCACCGCCTCGACGGCGTCCGGTTCCGGGTAGACCAGCACCCCGGCCGCCGACGTGTGGATGCGGCCCTGTGACTCGGTGACCGGCACCCGCTGCACCCGGTGCACCCCGCCCTCGAACTTCATCCGCGCCCACACCCCGTCGGGGGTGTCGGCCGCGGACCGCACGGAGATGGTGGCGTCCTTGTATCCACCCAGGTCGGATTCGGTGAGTCCCAGGATCTGGGCTCTCCACCCGTGGCGCTCGCAGTACCGCACATACATGCGGGCCAGGTCGGAGGCGAACAGCGCGGATTCCTCGCCGCCCTCCCCCGACTTGATCTCCAGCACCACGTCGTCACCGTCGTGGGGGTCGCGGGGGGCGAGTTGGTCGGTGAGGGTCGAGTCCAGCGACGCCACCAGCTGCTCGAGGTCGGGGATCTCCGTGGCGAAAGCAGGATCGTCGGCGGCCAGCTCGCGGGCCGCCTGCAGATCCTCGGTCGCGGCGCGCAACCGGGTGTACGTGGACATGATCGGGGCGAGTTCGGCGAACCGTTTACCCGCCCGTCGCGCCGACGCGGGGTCGTCGTGCAGCGCCGGGTCGGACAGCTGCTGTTCCAGACCGGCGTGTTCGGCGAGGATGTCGTCGATCGCCGACGGTTGGGTCGGGTTGGTCATCACTGCTCCGATCGCGGACCGCCGACCGTGGGCGGTCGACGATGGGACGTGTGACCGGGGTGCTGCGTACGGCGGTCACCCCCGTACAGACGAACGACGCCCGACCCCGTGCGTGATACACGGGTCCGGGCGTCGGTCGGGGCAGCTACTTGGCGGCGTCCTTGGCCCCTGCGTTGCGCTTGCCGTACCGCTTCTCGAAGCGGGCGACGCGACCGCCCGTGTCCAGGATCTTCTGCTTGCCGGTGTAGAACGGGTGGCACTGCGAGCAGACCTCGACGTTGATCTGGCCGTTCGCGGCCGTGCTCCGCGTGCTGAACGTGTTGCCGCAACCACACACGACGGTGGTGTCGACGTACTCGGGATGGATTCCCTGCTTCATCTCTGGTGTCCCTTTCGTGGTCGCCGGGTCACCTGCACCGCAGGTGTGAACCGGAACCGGACTCGATTGCTCTCATCGCACGCCCACCGGCGCGTGACCTGGCGATTGTGCCAGAACTCGCGCTCTGGGCTAAATCGGCTTGTCGATCGCCGACCGACTGCGACGTGCTCAACGCCGGATCGGGCCGCACTATTCCGGCGGGCCACCGATGCCGGGGTCGTCAGTCGTCGACCATGGCTCCCGGCGCATTGCTCTGCACCTGCCGCAGGAACTCGATGTTGTTCTTGCTCTTCTTCAGTTGGCTGATGAGCAGGTCGATGGCCTGCTGGGAGTCCAGACCGGACAGCACCCGGCGGAGCTTGTGCATGATGCCGAACTCCTCGGCCGACATCATCAGCTCGTCCTTACGAGTGCTGGACTGGTTGACGTCGACAGCCGGGAAGACCCGACGCTCGGCGATCTTGCGGTCCAGTTTCAGCTCGGCGTTACCCGTGCCCTTGAACTCCTCGAAGATCACCGTGTCACCGGTCGACCCGGTCTCGACCAGCGCCGAGGCGATGATCGTCAGCGATCCGCCGTTCTCGATGTTGCGGGCCGCGCCGAGGAACCGCTTGGGCGGGTACAGCGCGGTGGAGTCCACACCACCGGAGAGGATGCGACCCGACGCCGGCGAGGCGTTGTTGTAGGCACGACCCAGTCGGGTGATGGAGTCCAACAACACCACCACGTCCTGCCCCTGTTCGACCAGGCGCTTGGCCCGCTCGATGGCCAGCTCGGCGACCGAGGTGTGGTCCGACGGCGGGCGGTCGAAGGTGGAGGCGATGACCTCACCCTTCACCGACCGCTGCATATCGGTGACCTCCTCCGGTCGCTCGTCCACCAACACCACCATCAGGTGGCATTCGGGGTTGTTGGTGGCGATCGCGTTGGCGATGTCCTGCAGCACCGTGGTCTTACCGGCCTTGGGCGGCGACACGATGAGCGCTCGCTGACCCTTGCCGATCGGCATGACCAGGTCGATGACCCGGGTGTCGAGTTGCTCCGGCCGAGTCTCCAGTCGCAGCCGCTCGTTGGGGTACAGCGGGGTCAGCTTGGTGAACTCCGGTCGCCGACGCGCGCTGTCGACGTCGGTGCCGTTCACAGTGTCCAGTCGCACCAGCGGATTGAACTTCTGGCGCTGGTTGGACTGCTCACCGTCGCGCGGGAGCTTCACCGCACCCGTCAATGCGTCACCGCGCCGCAGACCGTTCTTACGGACCAGGTTCATCGAGACGTAGACATCGTTCGGGCCTGCCAGGTAACCGGACGTGCGCACGAATGCGTAGTTATCCAGCACGTCGAGGATGCCCGCCACCGGCTGCAACACGTCGTCGTCGGAGACCTGTGGGTCGGCGTTGTCACCGTCGCGGTCGCGTCCACGACGCCGCTCTCGGAACCGACGTCCCCGACGTCCGCGGCCGACGCCGTCCTCGTCGTCGCGGTTGTTGTTGTCCGACTGGGGCCCGTTGTTCCCCGAACCGTTGCCCGAGGCGTTGTTGTTGCGGTTGCCGCCGGAGTTGCGGTTGTTGTTCTGACCCCGGTTGCCGTCACCCCGGTTGTCGTTCTGGTTCCGGTTGTCGTTCCGGTTCCCCTGGTTGTCACCCCGCTGCTGATCCCGGTTGTCGGTGCGACCACCGCCCTCGCGGTTGGCATTGCCATCGCGGTTGCCGTTGTTGCCCTCGCGGTTGCTGTTGTTGCCCTCGCGGTTGCCGTTACGCCGCCGGGTGCGCTGGCCATCATCGGTGCGCGCATCGGCGTCGGCGCTCTCCCCGCGCGGCGCGGCGTCCGGTCGGGATTTCTCCTCGCCGGTGCGCTCGCCGCGGATGTCCGACCGAGCCGACTCCGGCGAGGACGTCGCGGGCGGTGTCGCGTCGACGTGCTTGTCCGCCGCCGCGGGCGCCGCGGCGGCGGACTCTTCGGCGGGGGACGTGGTGGCCGCGGCGGGTGTCTGCGCGGTCGCGTCGGCCGCAGCCTTGTCGATCGCCGTCTTCTCGCCTGGGGTCTTGTCGCCCGGGGTCTTGTCGCCCGGGGTCTTGTCGCCTGGCGACTTCTCTCGCGGGGTCTTGGTCGGCGCCGACTGCGAGGCGGGTGCGGTCTTCGGGTCGCTTCCCGAGCCGCTCTGTCGCGCCTGGATCGCGGCGATGAGGTCACCCTTGCGCATGCCGGAGGTGCCCTTGATGCCGAGGTCGCCCGCCAGTGCGCGCAACTCGGTGAGCACCATCCCCGACAACCCGCCGGCGCGTTTGGACGCGGTCTTGGCCGCCGGCGTCGCCTCGGTGTCGATCACTGTGGTGGTGATGAGGTCCGTATCCGTCACGGATATCCTTTCGTCCCCCGCGCCGTGTCGATGGCGCGATGGGTCATAGAGCATCCCTCTGTCGTCTCAGGGGGACAGTCCACACTCGATGGTGGAGTGAAGTTCAGGTGTCGCAGCCGCTGACCGGGTGTCGCCCGGTGTGCCGACGCGCCTCGATCCGACTGCGGTCTACGTCGGTCCTCAGGAAACCGTGGGCCGATGAGTGCGGAGACCGGATCATGGATCACACTGCCGACGATCGACGACGCATCGTACGCATCTCCAGGGCGAACTGGACATCGACAGCCGACGAGGATCGTGAGCGACGAGCGCCACTGCCGACACAGATCGACGCGGTGTGACGGACCCATGCTAACCACGCGATCGCCCGGCGGCAACACCCGGGCCGCCTCGTACAGCGGCGTGTCGCGCTCAGGCGATCTCGACCCCGCCGGCGATGGGCAGTTCGCGGACCGCGAACCCCTGGTCGGTGGCCACGCCCACCGCACGCTCGGGCAACGGCTCCACACCCAGGACGAGCACGGTGGGTCCGGCACCGGAGATGCTGGCCGCGAGACCAGAGCTGCGCATCGCCTCCACCACCGCCGCGCTCTGCGGCAGCACCGGCGCTCGATAGTCCTGATGCAACCGGTCCGCGGTGGCGGCGACCAGCGACGTGGGGTCGCTGGTCAGCGAGTGAACGCAGAGCGCGGCGCGGCTGACGTTGAAGACGGCGTCCGCCCGCGGCACGGTGTCGGGCAGCAGCCCGCGCGTCATGTTCGTCGACGATTCGAACATCGGGATCAACGCGGTGGCCCGGATCGCAGGGTGCACCGCGAGCCGGTGCGCCCGGTACACCGCGGTATCGCCGATCGTCTCCACCCAGGTGACCACACCACCGCCGAGCACACTGGCCGCCGCATTGTCGGGGTGTCCCTCGAATTCGCTTGCCAGTTGAATCAGTTCGTCGTCGGTCATCTGGTCGGCCAAGCCTGCGTTGGCGATCAATCCCGAGGCGGCCGCCAGTCCACCGACCACTGCGGCGGCCGACGACCCCAGTCCCCGTGAGTGCGGGATGCGGCTCTCGCACCGGACGGCGAGGCCGGGGGCGTGCACGCCGGAGGCGTCCAGACCTCGGCGGATGGCGATGACCACGAGATGACGTTCGTCGCGGGGCACGGCGTCGGCGGCCTCGCCGAAGACGTCCACGTGGACTCCCTCGTCGACGACGGTCACCTCGATGTCGTCGTGGATGCCCAAAGCCAGACCCAGGCAGTCGAATCCGGCACCGAGGTTGGCGCTCGACCCGGGGACGCGCACCCGGGTCGTGGTTCCGATCGGCAGGGTCTGGGTCATGGTCTCGCTAGCGAAGTCCGAGAGCATCTGCCACAGCTATCGGATCCACCGGGATGGCCTGGACCACGGGAACACCCGCCAATGCGGTGTCCGGGTCCTTGAGTCCGTTGCCGGTCACCGTGCACACCACGGTCGATCCGGGCTCCACCCAGCCGTCCGCGCGCGCCGCCAACAGCCCCGCAACACCTGCGGCGGAGGCCGGTTCGACGAAGACGCCTTCCCTGCCCGCAATCAACCGATAGGCCTCGAGGAGTTTCTCGTCGGTGGCGGCCCGGAACTGTCCGTGGGACTCGTCGCGCGCGGCGACCGCCTGGTTCCAGCTGGCCGGGGATCCGATGCGGATGGCGGTGGCCACGGTCTCGGGTTCCTTCACCGGCTCACCGGTCACCAGAGGCGCCGCCCCTGCCGCCTGCACGCCGAGCATCCGTGGGGTGGAGTCGACGATCCCGTCGTCCCGGTACTCCCGGTAGCCCTTCCAGTAGGCGGTGATGTTGCCGGCGTTACCGACCGGCAGGGCGTGGATGTCCGGGGCGCGCCCGAGGACATCCATGATCTCGAACGCCGCGGTCTTCTGGCCCTCGATACGAGCCGGGTTCACCGAGTTCACCAGTTCGATCTCGCCGAATTCCGCGGTGGCCTTGCGGGCCAACTCCAGACAGTCGTCGAAATTTCCCTGGACCTGGATGATCTTCGCCCCGTGCATCACCGCCTGGGCCAGTTTGCCCATCGCGATCTTGCCCTCGGGGATCAATACGGCGCAGGTGATGCCCGCGCGGGTCGCGTAGGCGGCCGCCGACGCCGACGTGTTGCCGGTGGAGGCGCACAGCACAGCGGTCTTACCGTGGTTCACCGCCTCGCTGACGGCCATGGTCATGCCGCGGTCCTTGAACGACCCCGTCGGGTTGAGCCCCTCCACCTTGAGATAGACCTCGCAGTCGGTGATCTCGGACAGGTGGTGGGCGGCGATCAACGGGGTGCCTCCCTCGAGCAGCGTGACCACCTTCCAGTCCACGCCGACCGGTAGGCGATCACGGTAGGCCTCGATCAGACCCGGCCAGGCGCGGTGGACCGCTCCTGTCGCGTCGACGGTGCTGTTCATCGGGTTGCCTCCCGCTTGTTCGTGTCGGTCCAGTTCGATCCGGCCCTGTTCTCCGCCCGCCGCTCATCGGCGCGGATGCCGAACGTCGTGCTCCTACTCATCGGTCCCCTCGAGCCGCAACACACTGGACACGCTCAGCACCGAGTCCAGGTCCTGCAGCGCCTCGATGGTGTCGGACAGGGCGACGTCGCGGGCTCGGTGGGTCACCACCACCAGCCGCGCATCGTCGCCGGCCCCTTCCTGCCGCACCGTGGAGATGCTGACATCGCGGGACGAGAACTCACCGGCCACGGCGGAGAGGACTCCGGGCCTGTCGGCTACCCGCATCGAGACGTAATAGCGGGTCAGGGCATCGTCGATCGGCGCGACCGGCAGCGAGGCGTATGTCGACTCCAACGGGCCGCGACCACCGTGCACCTTGTTGCGCGCAGCCATCACCAGGTCGCCGAGCACCGCAGATGCGGTCGGTGCGCCGCCCGCACCCTGGCCGTAGAACATCAGCCGGCCGGCGTTCTCCGCCTCGACCACCACCGCGTTGAAGGCACCGCCGACGCCGGCGAGGGGATGGGAGAGCGGGACCAGGGCGGGATAGACTCTTGCGGAGATCCGTTCCCGCCCATCGGGATCGACGAATCGCTCGCAAATCGACAGCAGTTTCACGGTGCAGTCCAACTTCTTCGCCGACTCCAGGTCGTCGACCGTGATCGACGAGATACCTTGTCGATGCACGTCGGCGGCGGTGACACGACTGTGGAACGCGATCGAGGCCAGGATCGCCGCCTTGGCCGCAGCGTCATACCCCTCCACGTCTGCGGTGGGATCGGCCTCCGCGTAACCGAGACGGCCTGCCTCGGCCAGCACGGTGTCGTAGTCGTCGCCGTCGGCGTCCATCGCGGAGAGGATGAAATTGGTGGTGCCGTTGACGATGCCCGCGACCCGGGTCACGGTGTCACCGGCCAGCGACTGCATCAGCGGCCGGATCACCGGTATCGCACCGGCCACCGCCGCCTCGAAATAGAGATCCACCTTGGCGTCGGCGGCCGCCGACGCCAATTCACCGGTGTAATCGGCCAGCAACGCCTTGTTGGCGGTCACCACGGACTTGCCGTGCTCCAGCGCGGTCCTGATCAGGCTGCGCGGCAGGTCGATTCCACCGATCAGCTCCACCACGATGTCCACATCGTCGCGCACGACCAGGGACGCCGGGTCGTCGGTGACGAGGGAGGCGTCCACACCCCGCCAGCGGGTGATGTCGCGCACCGCGACACCACGCAACTCGATCGCGGCGCCGACCCGTGCGGTCAGATCCTCGGCGTTCTCGTGCAGTATGCGCACGACCTCGGTTCCCACGTTCCCCATCCCGAGGACCGCGACACCGATCGGACGTCGTGACGACTCCGTCACTCGTTCACCTCCAGGCTCAGCAGATCGTGCACCGTCTCGCGCCGCAACAGCAGACGCGCGTGGCCGTCGTCGACCGCCACCACCGCGGGCCGAGTGACCAGGTTGTACCGGCTCGACATCGAGTAGCAGTAGGCACCGGTGGCGGCGACGGCCAACAGGTCACCGGGGGCCACATCGTCGGGGAGCCAACAGTCGCGGATCACGATGTCACCACTCTCGCAGTGCTTCCCGACCACGCGACTGACCACCGCACGGGCATCGGACACCCGCGACGCCAGCCGCACGTCGTATTCCGCCTGATACAGCGAGGTACGGATGTTGTCGCTCATCCCGCCGTCCACCGATACGTAGCGACGCGATGCCCCGGAACCCAGCGGCACGTCCTTGACCGTCCCCACCCGGTACAGGGTGACGGTGCCGGGTCCGGCTATCGCCCGGCCGGGTTCCACGGCGAGTGTGGGCACGGGCAGTCCCAGCAACCGCGACTCGGTGGCCACGATGTCGGCGAGCTTGGTCGCGACCTCGTCGATGGGCGGCGGGTCGTCGGACGGTATGTACGAGATGCCGAGTCCCCCACCGAGATCCAGTACCGACAGCTGTGCGGTCTTGTCGACGCCGAATTCGGCCACGACGTCGCGCAGCAGACCGAGCACCCGGTGTGCGGCGAGTTCGAAACCGTCGAGATCGAAGATCTGCGAACCGATGTGGCTGTGTAGTCCGACCAGGCGCAGGTTGTCGGCGGCAAACACCCGACGTACTGCCTCCATCGCCCGACCACCGGCCAACGAGAACCCGAACTTCTGGTCCTCGTGCGCGGTGGAGATGAATTCGTGAGTGTGTGCCTCGACGCCCACCGTGACGCGGATCAACACGTCCTGCACCACACCGCGTTCGCCGGCGACCGCGTCGAGTCGGCCGATCTCGATCATCGAATCGAGAACCACGTGGCCGACCCCGGCGTCGACCCCGGCGATCAGTTCTTCGACCGATTTGTTGTTGCCGTGCATGGCGATCCGCTCGGCCGGGAACCCCGCGTGCAGGGCGACGGCGAGCTCACCGCCCGAGCAGACGTCGAGGTGCAGTCCTTCGGAATCGATCCATCGCACCACCGCCGTGCACAGAAACGCCTTGGAGGCGTAGTGCACCCGCCCGTTGGGTCCGAATGCGGCGACCATGTCGGCGCACCGGGAGCGGAAGTCGGCCTCGTCGACGACGAACAGCGGGGTGCCGTAGGTCGAGACCAGCTCGTCCACACCGACACCCGCCAGCCGCACCTGTCCGTCGTCGCCGCGGGTCGCGTTGCGCGGCCAGACATGGGCCGGCAGTGCGGCGAGTTCCGCAGGAGCGTTGGGTCGTTCGGCCAGATGCGGGGCAGCCAACAGCTCGGCGTGCCGCGGTCCGGCGGGATGCGCGCTCACATCCGCTCCGGCGCACTGACGCCCACCATGGCCAGACCGTTGCCGAGCACCTGCCGCGCGGACGCGCACAGCGCCAGCCGCGCGCGATGGAGGTCCGCGGGCTCGTCGTCACCCTGCGGCAGCACCCGGCAGCGATCGTAGAAACGGTGATACGAACCGGCGAGGATCTCCAGGTAGCGGCAGACACGATGTGGCTCGCGCAGTTCCGCGGCGGTCCGGATCACCTCCGGGAAGTCGCCGATGGTCCTGATCAGCTCTCCCTCGGCCGGATGCACCAGCAGTTCGAGGTGTTCGGTCGAGGCCGCGAGGCCCAACTGTTCGGCGTTGCGCGCGATCGCCGAGAGCCGCGCGTGGGCATACTGCACGTAGTAGACCGGGTTCTCGTTGGTCTGACTGGTCAGCAGATCGAGGTCGATGTCGATGTTGACGTCCACCGAGGACCGGATCAGCGAATACCGGGCCGCGTCCACCCCGACGGCGTCGATGAGGTCGTCCATGGTGATCACGGTGCCCGCACGCTTGCTCATCCGCACCGGCTTGCCGTCGCGGACCAGGTTGACCATCTGGCCGATGAGCACCTCCACGGTGCTCGGGTCGTCGCCGAGGGCGGCGGCCGCCGCGGTCAACCGCACCACGTAACCGTGATGGTCGGCACCGAGCATGTAGATGCAGAGGGTGGCACCACGCGCCCGCTTGTCGCGGTAGTAGGCGAGGTCACCGGCGATGTAGGCCGCGTCACCGTCGCTCTTGATGACCACGCGGTCCTTGTCGTCACCGTAGTCGGTGGACCGCAGCCACCAGGCGCCGTCCTTCTCGTACAGATTGCCGTTGGCCTTGAGTTCCTCGACGGCCTGCTCGACCATCCCCGAGGTGAACATCTCGTTCTCGTGGGTGAACACGTCGAAGTCGGTGCCGAACTCATGCAGGGTCCGCTTGATGTGGTCGAACATCAGATCCACACCGTGGGCGCGGAAGGTCTCGAGGCGTTCGGTGTCGGGTTGGTCGAGCACGCCGGGGACGTCGGCGACCACCTGCGCGGCGATGTCGTGGATGTAGTCGCCTGCGTACCCGTTGTCGGGAACCGGGAGGCCGCGGGCGGCCGCATCCAGCGACGCGGCGTACCGGTCGATCTGCGCGCCGTGGTCGTTGAAGTAGTACTCGCGGATGACCGCGGCGCCTTGCGCCGTCATCACCCGCCCCAGCGCGTCGCCGACGGCGGCCCATCGGGTACCACCGAGATGGATGGGCCCGGTCGGGTTCGCCGAGACGAACTCCAGGTTGATCACCTGCCCACCCAGCAGATCACCGGTGCCGTAGTCGGCGCCACGATCGAGCACGGTGTCGACGAGTGCGTTCTGGCTCTCCGCGGACAACCGTAGGTTGACGAATCCCGGGCCGGCGACGTCGGCGTCGGCGATCCCGGCCTGCTCGCCCAGTTCGGTGGCCAACCAGCCGGCCAGCTCCCGCGGGTTCGCCCCGGCCCTCTTACCGACCTGGAGCGCGATGTTGGTGGCGTAGTCGCCGTGCTCGGGGTTGCGCGGTCGCTCGATGGTCACCGTCTCGGGCAGCACGGAATCGTCGAGGTCATGGCTGCGCATGACCGTCGAGGTGGCGGCACGGACCACTGACGCGAGATCGGCGGGGTTCACGGCACCCCATCCTATTGGCCCGTCTGTGTCGCCGGAAATCGCGGTGATATCCGCACCGGGTGCGGACCAGTAGACTCTCGGCGCGAACCCTGCCGAAGCCGCCGACGCGAGAGTGACGATGTCATACCAGAGCAGGCCGAACGAACACCGGCCGCAGCAGACCAACTCCTCCCAGAAGACTCCACCGAGATCGCCCGACAAACCGCGTAAGGACCAGAAGCGTCGCTCGGGCAGCGTCCCCGTGGTCAAGGCCGGGGGGAAGCGCCAGCTGCCGTGGCTGACCATCGGCGCCGTCGCGGTGGTCGCGGTGATCATCGCGGCATTGGCCGTCTACCTGGTGCCGAAGTTCCAGTCCAAGCAGGAGGCCCAGAAGTGGGTGCCGACGGCGTCGAATCCGGACCCGTCCAAGGACATCGCCGGGGTCACCAAGGTCTACTACCCCGCGGGCCAGCACGTCACGGCGGCGCAGCGGGTCGCCTACGACCAGTCACCTCCGTTCGGTGGGCCGCACGATCAGGTGTGGGCCACCTGCACCGGCATCGTCTACCCCAAGCCATTGCGTTCGGAGAACGCGGTGCACGCACTCGAGCACGGATCGATCTGGATCACCTACAACCCGGACTCCATCAAGCCCGGTGATCTGGATGCGCTGAAGCAGAAGGTGACCGGCCAGCAGTACACGCTGATGTCGCCGTATCCGGGTCTGAGCTCGCCGATCTCGGTGCAGTCCTGGGGACATCAGCTCAAGCTCGACTCGGCGTCGGATCAGCGAATCGACCACTTCATCACCGCGTTGCGGCGCAACTCCCAGAAGGGGTCGTACTCCGGCCATCCGGATGTCACGACCTACCCAGAGGTCGGCGCCGAGTGCGCGGCCATTCCGGGTGCCTTCGATCCGAGCAATCCGCCCGCCGCGGATTCCGGACCGCTACCCAAGGACGCGGTGCCGATGAACGGCACGGGCACCACCGCGGCCACCGACGAGAACGGCGCCGCGGCACCCACCCCGGCCGGATGAGTTCGCGGAAGATGCCTACAGACACGGAGAACCCGGATTCCGCGGATACCGAGCCCGGTCGGACGGCCCAGGCGCCGAGCCGGGGCTGGCGACGTCAGCTGCCTGCCGTCTTCGGCCTGGGTGCGATCGCTCTGCTGCTGATCGGTGTCGGTGTCGGACTGCTCGTGCAGTCGTCGCTGTCGGACCGTGACGGCGACGATCGCCCGGCCGCGGACTCGGCCGCGGTCGGGTTCGCCCAGGACATGGTGCGCCACCACCAGCAGGGAGTGGAGATGGCCACCATCGAGCTGTACAACGGGTCCGACCCCGCGGTGCGCAACACTGCCTACGACATCCTGACCCAGCAGACCAATCAGGTGGGACAGATGCAGTCCTGGCTGAGTCGCTGGGGATATCCGGCAGACAATCCGGGTACACCGATGGCGTGGATGAAGGGTGACCACGACATGCACGGCATGTCCATGCCGGGGATGTCCATGCCTGCGACATCTCAGAGCACCATGCCATCGGGTTCCATGTCGTCAGGTGGGGCGGAGACACCGCCCATGCCAGGAATGGCGGTGACCAGCGAGATGGACAAGCTGCGGGCGCTGCGCGGACAGCCGCTGGATCTCTACTTCATGCAGTTGATGCTGCGACACCACCAGGGCGGTCTGCCGATGATGCGGTACGCGGCCGACAAGGCACATGTCAGCGAAGGTTACGTGCGTGATCTGGCCCAGCAGATGGTCTCGGTGCAGCAGAATGAGGTGCAGACACTCACGCAGATGATCGCCGAGCGCGGCGGCACCCCGCTGTCGATGAACTGATCGGCCGCTTGTCTCGCGTCCGGCGAAGGTGATCGGGGACGGAAACCACATGGGCATCGACTACACCAAACGACCGGGCAACCAGCAGGCGAATCCACCTGCCGGTGGACCGGGTGTCTCGCTGTCCAAGATCACGTTGACCAAGTCCACCCCGGCCATCTCGTTGACCAAACAGGGTGCCACCACGGGAGAGCTGCGGGTCAACCTGCGCTGGACCGCCCGCGATCCCGGGCAGCGGTCCGGCGGATTCCTCAAGCGCGCGGTGGGTGCGGCCTCGGGCGGGATCGACCTGGATCTGGCGTGCATGTACGAGTTCTCCGACGGCAGCAAGGGCATCGTGCAGGCCCTGGGCAACTCGTTCCGCGCTCCCGCCCAGGGGCGACCCATCATCGTGCTCGACGGTGACGACCGCACCGGCGGTGGCGGCGAGAACATGACCATCGACCTGAGCGCAACCGGTGCGATCCGACGGTTGTTGATCTTCGCGTACATCTACGAGGGCGTACCGAACTGGGCCGCCGCCGACGGCGTGGTCACCTTGGTCCCGGTCCGGGGGCCGGAGATCGAGGTGCGCCTCGACGAACACCAGCAGGGCGCGATGTCGTGTGCGATCGCGTTGGTGGAGAACCGTGGTGGCGAACTGGTGGTGAACCGTGAGGTCCGCTACATCCGCGGGGCGCAGGACGCGGTCGACGCCGCATATGGCTGGGGTATGCAGTGGACCCGCGGCCGTAAGTGACCGTTGGCCCGGCTCAGCGTCGGGAGTACTCCGAGGCCGCCGCGATCTGCTCGTCGGTGGGCCTGACCCCGGTGTAGAGCACGAACTGTTCGGCGGCCTGCAGTGCGATCACCGCGTCGCCGGTGATCACGGGCCGGCCGGAGTCACGGAACGTGCGGGCGAACGGGGTGTCCGGCGGCATCGCCACCACGTCGACACCGGCGGTCGCGGTGGCGACCGCGTCGTGGGTGAACGGTAGGTCGTCGGCCTGCGATCCCCCGCTCATCCCGATGGGGGTGGCGTTGATCAGCAACCGCGGTCGCTGGCCGCCCAGTGCGTCGACCCACCGTGCGTCGTACTTGTCGGCCAGCTCCCGACCGGTCTCCGGGTTACGGGACACCACGGTGATCTCACCGAACCCACTGTCGCGGACCGCCGCCACCACCGCTTTCGCCATCCCACCGCTGCCGGCCACCGCGACATCCCAGGACACGTCGAACCCGCTGTCGCGCAGCAGGTTCGCGACGGCCTGATAGTCGGTGTTGTAGGCGTGCAGGGTGCCGTCGTCGTTGACGATGGTGTTCACCGACTCGATGGCCGATGCGGAATCGTGCATCACGTCGACCATCGGGATCACCGCCTCCTTGTACGGCATCGAGATGCCGGCGCCCCGGATACCCAGACCGCGGATCCCCGCGACGGCGTCGACGAGATCGTGCGCGGTGAACGCCTTATAGACGAAGTCGAGCCCCAGATCGTTGTACAGGTGGTTGTGGAATCGGGTTCCGATGTTCGACGGCCGCCCCGACAGGGAGATGCACACGGTGGTGTCACGGTTCAGGGTGCGGGCGTCGGGGTCCATGCCGGTGACCATATCCCCCACGGGCGCCGTCGCGAGAAGCGACAGATCACGCCCCGCAGTCGGGGCTGCCACCGCCCGCACGGCACCAGGTCGACGTGAAACCGTTGGGATCGGCAACCAGGAGAATCGCGGTACCGGCCGCGTCCTGACTGGGTGTGGCGGTGAACGTCTGGCCCGAACGCAGATCGGCACCGGCACCCTCCCCGTGGAGAGCGATCCGCTCGCCAAGGGTCATCGTCGCGTTCGACCCTCCTCCATCGGCCCATGTGAACGACCACTTCTCGACATCGCAGCAACTGGACCCGAGCAGGATGCTGCCGGTCCCCGACCCGAACTCCAGACTGCTGTCGTGACGTTGCCAGTGGCCGAGGTACGCCGATCCCCCTGTCCCCTGACCCGCGGGCGGTTGCCCCGCGTCGGTGGACGTCGCGGCACCACCGGAGTCGCCGCCGGACTGACCGTCACTGCCGGTCTGATCGTCACCGCCGGTCTGATCGTCGGCCGCGCGGGTCACCGTGATGGTGGTGTCCGGCGGAGGTGTCGACGACTCCGTGGTCGTCGGTGTCACCGTGACGGTGCTCGGTGCCCGGGACGTCGCCGACCCGCCGGACGCATCGCAGGCGGTGAGCAGCGCGGTCAGGCCGGCCAGCACGATCACCAGGGTTCGCAGGGAGCGCATCTGTGTCATACCCCGGTGATCGGGGGTGAGAATTCGACCATTACCTGGACTCGGTAACCGTGTCCGAAGCGAGATCGTTCCGCGATGTGCGGGGAGGTCGTCACACCGCCCGGAGGGCGGCAGGAATGTCACTGTGCCCCCGGCAGGATTCGAACCTGCGACCTTCTGCTCCGGAGGCAGACGCTCTATCCCCTGAGCTACGGGGGCTCGGGCACGGATCAGCCTAACCTAGTGCGTCAACCGATCTCAAAACGGCACGCACCGACGGTCACGGCACCGCTCACAGCGAGACCACCTCGGCTCCCGCGACCGTCCGGTAACGCTCCGGGGTGCAGGTCAGCACGATCACCTGGGCATCGCGGGCGGCATGGCCGAGCGTGACGCCCATGCTGGACAGTCGCCGCGGATCGGTGTTGCCGAGCGCGTCGTCGAGGATCACCGGAACACCGTCCCGGGCATCAACCAGTTGCGCACAGGCCAACCGACAGATGAGGCCCAGTTGCTCACGCGCTCCGCCCGACAGGGACTCGTACGGCACCGTGCGCCCGTGCAGGGTGCGCGCCCGGATCTGCAGGTCATCGGTGACCTCCACCTGCAGATCGGTGCCGAACACCAGGCGTCCCAGCTTCTCCACCTGCTCGGTGTACGGGGCGACATACCGCGCCCGGGCCGCGTCGCGGTGGCGCATCAATGTGGAGTAAAGCTCTGCTGCTGCCGCCGCACGGCGTCGCACGGCGGTGGCGGTGGCGGTGGCGTGCTCTCTGACGGTCTCGGCGGCTTCGAGCGAGTCGAACCGGGCCTCGGAACGGCACAGCTCGAGTCGCGCGATCAGCCCGGACTCGCGGTCGCGCAGATCGGCGAGACGACCGCGGTTGTCCTCGACGGCCTGCAACAATGCGTCGCGGTGCATCTCCACCCCGGCCACATCGACCTCGGCACACCGCGCCCCCGTCGCCTCACACCTCTGCGCGGCGGACTCACGATCGCCGAGCAACCGGGTGAGCAGGCCGTCGAGTTCCGCGTCGGACACCACGGCACGTGCGTCAGCGAGAGCAACCGCGGCCTGCTCGGCCGATTCCCTGAGGCTGGTCAACCTCGCGGTCAGGGTGGTCACCACGTCGGCGGCGTGGCGGGCATCGGCCACCGCAGTGGCTTGTTCCGCCGCCTGTCGCGCGACCTCCTCGCGCAACACCCCCACATCGTCACTCGAGGGCTCCAGGCCGTCGGGTTCGACGCACTGCGGGCGCATGGCCTCGATCCGGGCCTCCAGCAGTTCGCGGCTGTGGCCGAGTCCGGCCTCGTCGCGCCCGGCCAGCGTCGCCTGCAGCCGGATCACCGCGGAGTCGTGCTCGCGCCGCACCGATCGTCGACGCGCGGCCGCGGCCTCGAACTCCGCGACGGTGCCCAGCCCGTGCCGTGCGCCGAGGTCGTCCCACGCCGACTGCGCATCGGCCAACCGGGACGCCACCTCCTCGACATCGACCCCGCTGCGCAACCGGATCTCGACGTGGTCACCGATCGTGACGACGGTATCGGCACCGAGCGTGCGGGTCGGATCACCGCCGACGACCTCGTCACCGTCCACCCGGACCTGCATGTCACCGCTGCGCACCACGGCGATCGTGCCCGCGACCGCGTCATGTCGCGCCCTGGCCACGGCCAACGCCTCCGCGGCGGCCGAGGCCGCGGCGACCACCTCGTCGTCCACGGTCAGCACCGCGAGTTCACCGTCGGTGGCGGCCACCTCGGCGCGCAGTTCCCGCACCCTGTCGACCAGGTTGTCCAGAGCGCGCAACTCGTCGCCGAGACGCCCGACGTCGGCGAGCGCGGCGCGCGCACGGTCACGCTGCTCGGCCGCGATGAGTCGGCTGCGGGTGTCGGCGAGGGCCGCCACCGTATGCTCACGGACCTGTTCGGACTCTGTTGCGGTCACCACCATGGTATCGAGTTGTTCTCGCGCGGTGATGATCTCGTCCCGCAGCTGCCCGACCCGATCGATGATCTCGGTGCGCTCGCGCGCGTCGCGGCGGGCCAGCTCGATGCGGTTGTCGAGTACCACCACTTCGGCGGACGCCTTCTCGAATGCGACCTGCAGGGCCGAGGCCTCGACCCATTGCTGTTCCACCGCAGCCAGATCCACCCGAGACAGTTCGAGCGACCGCCGCTCGGTCTGCTGCCGCTCGGCCACGGCCCGCAACTCGTCGGCATCGCGGGCGGCTTCGGCCAGCACCGCGGCGACCCTGGCCACCTCGGCATCGGCCGCGGCCAGAGCGTCCTCGGCTGCGGCGAGTTCACCGGTGGGCTTGCCACGACCCGCGGTGTGGTACCGCTCGTACTCGGTGCGTGCGGCGTCGAGGATGCCGCTGTCGTCGGTGGTGGATCCGCTGCTGCCGGCGGCGCGGTCGAGTGCCGTGGTCAGGGCCGCACTCTCGTCCAGACCCACCGGCGTGGGGTCGTCGGACTGCATCAGCCGCAACGCCCGGAAGAGCGCGGTGTCGACCGCACCGGCCATGATCTGCTGCACGCGCTCGTGGGCGGCGCGCCCGGTGAGCTGTTCCCGCACCGGTGTGATGATGTCGAGTTCGGTGCTGTTCTGCTTGTTGAACTGTTTGGTGTAGACGAACCTGTGCTCACCGCAGGAGATCTCAGCCCGCACCCGAGTGGGGACGTCGCGTCCCGCGGGCGCGACCGCCCGCACCCGTCGGCTCGCACTGTCGGATCGCAGGTCGAGGAGCAGATCGAGCGCCTCGACCATCGACGACTTGCCGACCTCGTTGTCTCCCTCCACGACGGTCACACCCGTGTCGGCGAACACCACCTCGCGGTGGCCGATTCCGCGGAAGTCATCGAGCTCCAGTCGGTGCAGCCTCATGACCGCTCTCCCAGCAGGCGATACAGCAGGGTCGTCGCATCGGCGGCTCGATCGGCGGTCGCCGGGTCGGAGTCGCGAGTGCGGGCACCGAGGTCCGCGACCGCGTCGGCGGCGTATCCGGTCAGACCCAGGTCGGCGAAATCGTCGTCGGCGGACAGCACCGACAAGCGGGTCTCCTTGTCCCACAGGGTGAGGGCAGCGAACCGCTCACCAAAGGCCAGTAGTTCGTCGTCCAGTCGCGCCCGCGCGGCCACCGGGAGCGCACCCCGGAGACCGAGTTGCACCACCACCCGGGATTTGTCGGCGATCGATTCCAACTCGGCACACAAGGCGTCGATGTCCGCGTCGCCGGACAGCTCCCGACGCAGGGATCGAAACGCCCACCGTCCCACCCGATGCGGGGTCACCTCCACGGTGCGGCACCGACCGCGGGTGAGCCTGACCACCAACGCCTGACCGGGGTCGGTCTCGCGGTGGTCGTAATTGGTCACCTCATGAGCGCCCGGGTACCAGATGCGGCCGGTGCTGCCCACCTCGGTGACCGAGTGCCGATCCCCCAGGGCCACATAGTCGAGCAGTCCGGAGGCGATCGCCGTCTCCATCCCGGCCAGTGACACCGTGGCCGGATCGTCACGACCGGTGAGATCGTCGACCCCGCCGTGACCGGCCAGGATGGTGATGTCCGGGCCGACGTGTACGCCGCGCAGTGCGTCGGCGACGAGGTCGCTGTGCGGGGTCTTGGTCCGCCACGGCGCGGCCACCAGACGCACCCCCGGTGCCGGCTCGACGGTGGTGGACGCATCGAGCACGATGACGTTGTCGGGCCTGCCGGAGACGAAAGTCCGGGAGCGGTAGACGCTCGCGGCGTCGAGCGGATCGTGGTTGCCGGGCAGCACGTACACCGGGACGTCGATGGCGGACAGGCGATCCAATGCGCGCCGGACGATCTGCGTCGACACCCGGGGGTCCTCGAAGACATCGCCGCACACCAACACGAAGGCCGCTGCGACCTCACGGGCCAGGTCGCCGACGCGCTCGATCGCCTCTTCGCGGGCCGCGGTGTAGGTCGCCTGCGCATCCGTTCCCAGGAAGTGTCGGGTCATCCCCAGCTGCCAGTCGGCGGTGTGCACGAACGTGACCGCGCGCTCGGGTTCGGCACCGGGGCGGTCGTCGAACAGCGATCCGTCCCACGCCTGTGCGGTGGTCATCGCCCCTCCTCCCGCTGAACTGCCCGTGTGTCGTGGTCGTCGGTATGTCGTGCGCCCAGATCGTACGAGCGGCCACCGACACAGCGTGGGAGGTGGCCGGGACCACGCGTGGCGCGGGCATACTGGAGCGGGTGGATCGACGACTGCGCACCTTCAGCCGCGGTTCGACCGCCGTGTGGCGCGGTACCGCCGGCATACTGGCCGTCGCGGTCGCTCTCGGCGTCGGACAACTCGTCGCGGGCCTGATCGATCGCGATTCCGCTCCGCTCTACGTGGTGGCGGATGCGGTGGTCGACCTGGTCCCGCCGTCGTTACGCGAGTCGGCCATATCCACCTTCGGCACCTCGGACAAGACGGCGCTACTGGCCATCATGGGCATCGTGCTGGCGGTCATCGCCGCGCTCGCGGGGGTCCTCGAGGCGCCTCCCCGACGACTGTGGGGTTCGGTTCTGTTGGTGATCCTCGGGGTCACGGGAGTGGTCGCCGCAGCCACCCGACCCACCGGCTCGGTGGCCTGGACGGTGCCCAGCTTCGTCGGCGCGGCGGCAGGGTTGCTCACCCTGCACCTGCTGATCACACGTGTCGGCCGACCGGCCACACCGGGAGACGCCATCCCCCGCGTCCCGGACGAGCGCCCGACCCATCCGGTCGACCGCCGCGGTTTCCTGGTGGGTGCCGGTGTGGCGGGGGCCGCCGCCGCGGTCGGTGGCGTGGGCGGTGTCGCGCTCGACCATCACCTGCACGACGTCGATCGTGACCGTGCCGGTTTCACGCTGCCGAACGCCGCCGACCCCACCGACCCCGCCTACGATCGAGTGCCCGGCGTCAGCGACTACCTCACCGACAACCGCGACTTCTACCGCATCGACACCGCACTCCAGGTGCCGCGGGTGGAGAGCAGAGGGTGGTCGCTGCGGATCTTCGGGATGGTCGATCACGAGGTCCGGCTCGACTTCGACGATCTGCGGCGGATGGCCGCCTTCGAGAAGACCGTGACGCTGACGTGCGTGTCCAACGAGGTGGGCGGCGACCTGATCGGCAACGCCCGATGGACCGGCTACCGTTTGGCCGACCTGCTGGCGATGGCACACCCGCGAGCCGACGCCGACATGGTGCTGTCGACCAGTTCCGACGGGTTCACCGCCGGGACTCCCCTGTCGGCGATGACCGACGACCGAGGCGCGATGCTGGCGGTCGGGATGAACGGCAGCCCGCTACCGGTCGAACACGGCTACCCG
This sequence comes from Williamsia sterculiae, assembly GCF_900156495.1. GTDB lineage: Bacteria > Actinomycetota > Actinomycetes > Mycobacteriales > Mycobacteriaceae > Williamsia_B > Williamsia_B sterculiae. Next base: position 567,543 of record NZ_FTNT01000002.1, on the reverse strand, counting down.
GCACGGTTGGTGATCCCGGGTCTGTACGGCTACGTGTCGGCGACCAAGTGGGTCGCGTCGCTGGAGGTGACCCGATTCGACCGGGCGCAGGCCTACTGGACCACGCGCGGGTGGGCGGAGAAGGGGCCGATCAAACTCAGCTCACGGATCGACGTTCCCCGCGGGGGCGCCAGAGTACGGGCGGGCGAGGTGATGGTAGGCGGGGTGGCCTGGGCGCAGGGCCGCGGTATCAACCGCGTCGAGGTGCGAGTGGACGACGGTCCCTGGCGCAGCGCACGACTGGCCCATCCCGACGACATCGACACCTGGCGGTTGTGGAGCTTTGCCTGGTCGGCCGGCGCGGGTGACCACACGCTCGCCGTGCGCGCTTTCGACGGTGACGGCAAACAGCAGTCGGCGGTCGAGGCGTCCCCGATCCCCGACGGCAGCAGCGGACTGCACGCCATCCGGGTGACGGTGACCTGACCGGTGGTCACCGGGCCGATCAGTCCTCCAGGAACACGATCTGCTCGGGGGGAAGGGTCAGCGTTACGGTACGGTTCTTGACCGTCACCAGCGTGTCCAGGCTGGTGGAATGGCCGGCGGGCACCGTGTACAGCTTGTCGTCATCGTGGGCGCCGAGGAACGCGCTGAAGCCCGACAGCGCGACGCTGCCGTCGGCGTCGGTGAGGTATTCGGCGAGACGGCGGAACAATTTGGGCAGGATCACCAGGTCGTCGGTGAGCTGCTTCTCCGAGGTCACCGCGAAACCCTTGGTGGTGGAGTCCTTCGGCCACAGGCCCTTTCCGGCGTCGCGGGCCGCGACCGTGGCCGCGGTCAGGGCCTCGCGGAAGTCGATGTAGAGCTTGGAGTAGAAGGTGGGATACACCCAGCCGTCGGCGAGCAGCTGGTAGTTGACCGACTTCTTCAGCTCGTCGACGTCGATCTGGGCGGATCCGTCGGCCGACGTCCGACCGGGTCGCGTGCCCGCATAGGCCAGCGAGATCGCACGGCCGTAGACATCGGCGAATCGGGTCAGGATGCAACCGGGTCGTTCGGCCGGGGTCGCCGAGGTGATACGCCCGTTGTCACCGCGCACGACGTCGCGGAACCCGAGCAACTCGAGAAGTCTCGTCGCCGCCCCGTCGCCGAATTCCTCGGGCTGGCGCCACATGTGGTGGGCGTGCGGCGGTGTGTAGTGGGTTTCGAGTGCGTCGATGGCGTCCAGCCGCAACTGGACCCCGCCCTGCGCGTTGGGCTTGGCGCCGATGTGGCGCTTGGTCCAGACGTCGGGGTCGTCGGGATAGAACCGGATGCTGTCGCCGTCGGGCGAGGTGCCGGCGATCTTGTAGGTCCCCTGAATGACACTGAGCGGCATGCGGGACACATTTCCCGGCGGGTGGCGGCGGCGGAAGACCGCGACTCAGGGTGTCACCCACTGTTCACCCGGAAGGCTGGTCATTTCCGGCGAACAGAACGACGGCCCGCTGGGCGCGAACAAGGGCACGGTCGACGGGAACGAGGGCCCGGTCGACCGTGACAAGGGCACGGTCGACGGGTGGGCGGTGGCGTCAGGCGGGCGTCGCCTGGTCGACGACCCAGTCGGCGAGCAGTTCCACCGACCGGGCGGCCGAGTCGTCGTCACCGTCGGCCAGCCACCACTGGATGAGCCCGAGGACCATCTGGATGGCCCCCCGTACGACCGTCCGTTCGCGGTCGCCCCACCCCATGGCGGTCTGCGCACCCACGGCCCGTAGGTAACCCGCACCGAACTGCTCGGCGAGCTCGTTCTGTCTGCGGGCCACACCCGCGGCCGGAGACCCCGGTTCGGCACGCAGCGACAGCTGCGTGGACTCGACCAACAGCATCCAGCGCTCGGGGTAATCGATCACCTTGCGCAGCACCGTGTTCAAGGTCCCCAGCAACAGCTCGCGCAAGGCCTCCGCGCCGCGAGGTTCGTCCGCATCGGTGACCTCCGGAACGGGAATGCCCTGTTCCTGGTCGTCGCCGATGAACGCATCGAGCTGTTCGGCGATGGTCCGTTCGATCATCGCGGTGACCAGTTCGTCCTTGCTCTCGAAGCAGTAGTGCACGATGCCGAACGAGACCCCGGCCTCATCCGCCACCGCCCGGACGGTGACCGCACCGATGCCACTGCGGTAGGCGAGCCGCAGGGCACACGCCACCAACTGCTCGCGACGTTCGGTCATCGACAGCCTGGTCAGCATGGGAGAAGTCAATCCTCGGTGACCGGCCGAGTCAACACCGGGTCCCGGTCGACGCGGCCCGGCGTCAGGAGGCCGTCACCGCGGCATCCGCCTCCGCGTCGGTGGACCCACGGGGCGTGGCGGTGGGCTGCGGGCGACCCATGTGCTGCGGACGCTGGAAGAAGACCGTGGCTACCACCCCGATCAACAGGACCAATCCCGGGAGCAGGATGGTCTGGCCCATCGCGGTCGCGAAGGGATCCCGGATCATCGCGGGCAGCTGACCGGTGGCACCCTCCGACGGCTTGCCACCGAGCCCCGGCAGCTCCGCCGCCAGCCGGGTCTGCATCAGCGCACCGACAGCGGCGCTGCCGAGCACGGACCCGATCATCCGAGTGGTGTTGTAGACCCCCGCCCCGGCACCCGCACGGGACATCGGCAGGTTGCGGGTGGCCGTCGCCGCCAACGGCGCCCAGATGCCGGCGCTGGCCACACCCATCAGTCCCATCGGGATGATGAGCTCCCAGACCGGGGTCACCGGCGAGGCGATCGCGCCCAGCCACAGCACCGCGGCCGCGTTCAGCAACAACGACGTGGCCACGATGTAGCGCGGATGCACCTTGTCCACGAATCGCCCGACGATCGGGGCGAGGACACCGGTGAGGACCGCCATCGGCACCATCATCACCGCGCTCTGGGTGGGGGTCATCCCACCGACCAGTTGGAGGAAGAACATCAACGGCACCATCAAGCCGGATATGGCGAAACCCATGGTGGCGATACCGATGTTGGCCAGCGAGAAGTTGCGATCGGCGAACAGTGAGAGGGGGACCAGTGGTTCGGTGCGGATCCTCGACTGCCACCAGACGAACAGACCCATCACCACGATGCCGCCCACGATCAACGACCAGATCCACGCCGCCCAGTCGTACTTCTCCCCGTCCTGGATGCCGAAGACCAGCGCCGACAGCCCGATGGCACTCAAAGCGACACCCACCAGGTCGAAGGAGTGGTTACGGGTGGGCACCGCGGGCACCAACCACCAGGCCAGGAACAGACCCACCACACCGACCGGGATGTTGACGAAGAAGATCCACTCCCAACCGAACTGATCGGTGAGGATGCCGCCGAGCAGCGGCCCGACCAGGGTCGCGACACCGGCCACGGTCCCCCACACGCCCATCGCCGTGCCACGTTTGTCGGCCGGGAAGATACGGGTGATGACCGCCATGGTCTGCGGGGTGATCAACGCCGCCCCGAGGCCCTGCAGCCCGCGGGCGGCGATCAACTCGCCGATCGATCCGGACAGACCGCACCACAGGCTCGCCAGTGTGAACACCACCAACCCGGCCTGGTAGACGGACTTCGGGCCGAACCGGTCACCGAGTCGACCGGTGATCAGCAACGGCACCGCGTAGGTGAGCAGATACGCACTGGTGACCCAGATGACACCGTTGAAATCGGTGCCGATGCCCTCCTGGATCTTGGGTTGTGCGACCGCGACGATGGTCATGTCCACGAGGATCATGAAGAAGCCGACGCACAGGGCGCCCAGCGCGGCCCACGGGCGGGTGGTCAGTGGCGGTGGCACCGGCGACGACGTGGTGCCGGATTCGGGAGCGGTCATGTCCGTGAGGTCTCTTCCTGCGGTGCGTGGTCTCGGGTGACGTCGGGAATCTGTGACGTGGGGGTCGGGGTGGTGGCGGTCTCGGTGATGGAACCGTGCGGTCTGGTCGGCCATTCCAGCGCCCCCGACTCGATCCGGCGGGCCAGGACGTGCAGCCAGTCGATCTGGGTGCGCAGGACGCTGACGCGCAGCCCGACGTCGAGGTAGAAGACCTCCGCGACGTCGCGTTGCTCGGCCGCCTCGATGGTGCCCTCCAGGTCTGACAATTCCGCCCGCATCGCGTCCAGACGCTGGTCGAGCAAGGTCACGACCTGGTCCGCGGGCAGCTCGTGCGCCTCGGCCAGCGCCAGATGGATCTGCGGGTACTCGCTCACCGGATGGGCCAGCATGTCGGCCAGGCCTTCGGTGACCTGTGCCGATCCGGCCGCGGTGATGGCGTAGACCGTGCGTTCAGGTCGATTACCCGCACGGCCGACATCGTTGACGCACAACAACTCTCGTTGCAGTAACCGGTCGACCGTGTGGTACAGGGACCCGGGACGAACGTTGGCGAGCCGCTGTTCCCGGCGGGAGATCAGAGTCTGATACATCTCGTAGGGATGCATCGGGCGCTCACGCAGCAGGCCGAGGACCATGATCGCCAGCGGCGTCAACCGCGCCTGTGTGCAGTCGCTCGACTCCCCCACCCGTTCACCCCCGGCCCCAGCCGCACAAGTATTCCGCGAGGAATATACCGCTCCGATCATCCGCTGCCAAGGCAGGCGTGACCCGCACCGCCTGCGGCTACCCTGGACACCGATGAGTACCACCGACCCGTCCTCCACCGACCCGGACCCAACCGGCGCGCCCCCGACCCGGGGTAGCTACGTCACCAAGGACTCGCCTTTCGAGCGCGACACCCGGTACATCGACACCCGGATCACCCGCGACGGTCGCGACGGGTACCCGGTGGAACCCGGGCGGTATCGACTCGTCGCCGCGCGGGCCTGTCCGTGGGCCAACCGGACCATCATCGTGCGCCGACTGCTGGGTCTGGAGGACGCCATCTCGATGGGGCTGTGCGGGCCCACCCACGACGCCGACAGCTGGACCTTCGACCTCGATCCGGGTGATGTCGACCCGGTCCTGCAGATCCCGCGCCTCAAGGATGCGTATCTCAGGCGCTTCCCCGAGTACGCCAAGGGCATCACCGTCCCCGCGGTGGTCGACATCCCCTCCGGTGAGGTGATCACCAACGACTTCCCGCAGATCACCATCGACTTCTCGCTGGAGTGGACCGAGCACCATCGCGACGGTGCGCCCGAGCTGTACCCGGAGCGGCTCCGCGCGGAGATCGACGAGGTGAACCACGGCGTCTACACCGAGGTCAACAACGGGGTGTACCGATGTGGTTTCGCGGGCAATCAGCAGGCCTACGACGCCGCCTACGACCGGTTGTTCGGCACACTCGACCAGCTCACCGAGCGGTTGCGGTCACAGCGCTATCTGGTCGGCGACACCATCACCGAGGCCGACGTCCGCCTGTTCACCACGCTGGCCCGTTTCGACGCGGTGTACCACGGCCACTTCAAGTGCAATCGGTCCAAGCTCAGTGAGATGCCGGTGCTGTGGGCCTACGCCCGGGACCTGTTCCAGACGCCGGGATTCGGTGACACCGTCGATTTCACCCAGATCAAGCAGCACTACTACATCGTGCAGACCGACGTGAACCCCAACGGGATCGTGCCCAAGGGACCGGACCTGCGGGGCTGGCTCACCCCACACCATCGTGCGGAACTCGGCGGCAGGCCCTTCGGTGACGGCACGGCCCCACCACCTCCCCGCCCCGGGGAGGTGGTCCCCGCGTCGCACTGGGTGCCCCCATCCCCTGGACCCGCAGCCCGGGTACCCGCCACATGAAGGAGAGATCTGTGTCCCGACCACCCATCGAGAAATCCGGAGAGAAGAACGCCGCCGGCTGGTTCGGGAACGTCGTCGATCACGCGCAGCGACTGCAGGGTCCCGCGGTGTCCACATACGTCCGCAAGATCCGCGACGCCCACCCCGGTGAGTCACCCGCGCAGATCGTCGCCCGCCTGGACTCCCGCTACCTCACAGCCGTTACCGGATCGGGCGGTGCGGTGGGCGCCACCGCCGCCCTCCCGGGTGTCGGTACCCTCGCCGCGATCGCGGCGCTGGGTGGTGAGGGCGCCTTCTTCGTCGAGGCCTCCGCGCTGTACGCACTCGCCCTCGGCGAGGTGTACGGCATACCTGTCCACGACCGGGAGCGTCGAAAGACACTGGTGTTGACCGTCCTCCTCGGCGACGAAGGGCTGCTCGCGCTCGGCAAGGCCCTGGGGACGCGGACCGGACCGCTGCAACGGCTCGGCCGCGGGAACATCCCCGAGTCCACCCTGACGAGCCTCAACGGGACGCTGGTCAGGAGAATGGTGAAGAAGTTCGCACTCAAGCGCGCCCCCGCCGCGGTCGGCAAGCTCATGCCCGCAGGGATCGGTGCCGCGATCGGCAGCGCGAGCAACCGCTCACTGGGCAAGCGGGTCGTCGCCAACTCGCGCGACGCCCTCGGACCTCCACCCGCGCAATGGCCGGTCATCGACGGCGAGGTGATCGACTCCGCGCCGCCCGCCGCAAAGTGAGTCGCGGCTGGATCAGCCGTCTCTGCGCCGACGCACTGCGCCACCGCCGGTTGGTGGCCGTCACGCTGATGGTGACCGTCGTCGCCGTGATCGTGGACCTGACCATCCCCCTGCTCACCCGCGCCGCACTCGACCGGGCGACCGGAGCGGCCACACACGGTCATTCCATCGCGGCGATCGCGGGACTGCTCGCCGCCCTGGGCGTACTGCGGTACGTCTGTCAGTACGGCAGGCGGATGACCGCGGGCCGGTTGTCATTGCTGGTGCAGAACGGGTTGCGGCTGCGTCTGCTCGACACGCTGTTGCGCTTGGACGGACGTGGTCAGGACGAGATCCGCACCGGTCAGGTGGTCTCCCGCTCCATCTCCGACCTGCAGACGGTGCAGGGGTTGCTGGCGATGGTCCCGCTGTCGATCGGCGCCCTGATCCAGGTGGTGCTCGCGCTGGGCATCATGTTCTACCTGTCGGCGCCGCTGACCATCGTCACCCTGCTCATCGTGCCCGCCGTCGGCGTGGTGGTCTGGCGCACCCGCACCAAGCTGTTCGCGGCCACGTGGTCCGCGCAGCAACAGGCCGCCGAGCTGGCCCAGCACGTCGAGGAGACGGTCACCGGGGTGCGGGTCGTCAAGGGGTTCGGCCAAGAGGAACGAATGGTCGACGAGCTGATCGGACACGGCCGCCGACTGTATGCGCTCCGGATGCGGGCGGCCCGCATCAACGCCCGTTTCAGCCCCACCATGTCGGCGATCCCGCAGCTGGGCACGGTCGGGGTGATCGCCCTCGGTGGCTGGCTGACCATGCGCGGAGACATCACCGTGGGCACGTTTCTGGCCTTCGCGACCTATGTCGCGACGATGACCGGACTGGCCCGGCTGCTGACCAACGTGGTGGTGTCGGGACAGCTCGCACGGGCCGCGGTGGAACGGGTGCACGAGGTCATCGATCATCCGACCGACCCGCACGAGAACGCGACCGCGCGGCTCCCCGCGGGCCCCGTCGGTGTGGACCTGCGCGATGTGCGGTTCGGGTATGGGCGGTCCGTCGGGGACACCGACGAGGGCCACACCCCGGTACTGGACGGACTGGACCTGCACGTGTCGCCGGGCGAGTGCGTGGCGGTGGTCGGTCCCCCCGGCTCGGGTAAATCGACGCTGGCGCTGCTCATCGACCGCATCCAGACCCCCGACACCGGTGCGATCTCGCTCTCGGTCGACGGCCGCGACCATCCGGTCGCCGATCTGGCACCGGGGTCGTTGCACTCGGCGGTGACGGTCGTGTTCGACGAACCGTTCCTCTATTCCGACACCATCGCGGCGAACATCGATCTCGTGGGTGACCCGGCCGACCCCGGTCGTCGCGCCGCGGTGCACGACGCCGCCCGACGAGCCGCTGCCGACGACTTCATCCGAGACCTGCCCGACGGGTACGACACCGTCATCGGCGAGCGGGGTCTGACGCTCTCGGGCGGTCAACGACAGCGAGTGGCGTTGGCCCGCGCGCTGTTGACCGACCCTCGGGTGTTGATTCTCGACGATGCCACCTCGGCCGTCGACGCCGCGACCGAGTCGGTCATCCTGCGCGAACTGCGCACCCCGGACGGCGACGACACCGGGCGCACCATGATCGTGTTGGCGCACCGTCGTTCCACCCTGATGCTCGCCGACCGTGTCGCCGTACTCGATGGTGGGGTGATCACCGACATCGGCACCGTCGACGAGGTGGAGTCGCGGTCGCCGCTCTTCCGTTCGCTGATGTCGGTGACCCCGGACGACGATCTCGAGGTCGACGCCCTCGAACCGGACAGCGACGACGACGCTCCGGACGCCGTGCACGCGCTGTGGCCGGAGCGGTCGGACACCAGCGGATCTCTCACGGCCGCCGCGGATCGCGCCATGCGCGCGGCGGTCACGTCGGCCAGCGGGCGCCCGGGTGGTCTGGGGGCTGCCCTCGGTGCCGCACCTGCGAGTCCACGGGTGCTGGCCGCGGTCGCCGCCCTGCCACCGGCCGACGAGCGGGCTCCCGATGCGGTGGACGCAGTGCGCCGTCCGGATCCCCGGTTCTCGCTCCGGCAACTGCTGGCCCCCGTGCGGTTGTTGTTGGTGCTGACCGTCGTCGGCATCACCGTCGACACGCTGTCCGGATTGGGGCTGCCGTCCATCGCACGGGTCGCCGTGGACGCTGCCACGTCACAGCACGCCGGCTCGCTGTGGATCGCGATCGGGGTGGGTGTCCTGCTGGTGGCCGTGGGGTGGGTCGCGACGTCGATGATGACCATCACCAGTTCACGTGCCGGGGAACGCGTGCTGCTGGGTCTGCGGATCCGCAGCTATGCCCATCTGCAACGACTCGGTCTGGACTACTACGAGCGCGAACTGTCCGGTCGGATCATGACCCGGATGACCACCGACGTCGACGCCCTGTCGAGCTTCCTGCAGACCGGGTTGTCGCAGGCCGTGGTGGCGGTGTTGACCATCCTGGGGGTCGCGGTGGCGCTGCTGGTCACCGACCTGACCTTGGGTGCGTTGCTGCTGACGGTGTTCCCACCAATCATCGTGGCCACCGTGGTCTTTCGGCGGATCTCGTCGCGCGCCTACACCCGGTCGCGTGAACTGGTCAGCACCGTCAACGCCGACTTCCAGGAGAACATCGCCGGTCTGCGCACCTCGGTCAGTTACGGCCACACGGGTGTCGCCCGACGACGCTTCGCCGATCGCGCGGCCGAGTACGTGCGTGCGAGGATGGTGTCCCAGCAGGCCATCTCGGTGTACTTCCCGTTCATCACCTTCGTGTCCGACATGGCCACCGCCCTCGTCATCGCGGTGGGCGCACACCAGGTGGTCGGTGGTCACATCAGCGCGGGCACGCTGGTCGCCTTCGTCCTCTACCTGTCGATGTTGTTCAGTCCGGTGCAGCAGCTGTCGCAGGTGTTCGACGGCTACCAGCAGGCGTCGGTGGGGTTGCGCCGTATCGGCGACCTGTTGCGCACCCCCACCAGCCTGCCGTCGCCGGGTGCGGATGCGATCCCCGTCAGCGGCCACGTCGAGGGTCACGCCGCCCTGCACGACGTCCGCTTCCGCTACGGCCCCGACACCGCCGACGCGCTCAGCGATGTCCACCTCGACATCCCCGCCGGTTCGTCGCTGGCGTTGGTGGGCCGCACCGGCGCGGGCAAGTCGACCATCGTCAAACTCCTCGCGCGGTTCTACGACCCCACGTCGGGTTCCGTCACCATGGACGGGGTCGACATCCGCCGTCACCCGTTGCAGGACTACCGCATGCGACTGGGGGTGGTCCCGCAGGAGCCACACCTGTTCACCGGGACGGTGGCCGAGAACATCGCCTTCGGTCGTCCCGCGGCGACCCGCGGCGAGATCGTCGACGCGGCGAGGTCGGTGGGTGCCCTGGCCACGATCGCCGCGCTGCCCGAGGCGATGAATCACCGCGTGGGTGAACGGGGACGCGACCTGTCCGCCGGCCAGCGCCAACTGATCGCGCTGGCCCGCGCCGAGTTGGTCGACCCCGATCTACTGCTCCTCGACGAGGCGACCGCCACTCTCGACCAGGCCACCGAGCGCCAGGTCCTCGCCGCCGGAAGGCATCTCGCCGGATCCCGGACGTCCGTCATCGTGGCGCATCGGTTGGCCACGGCCGCCCGCGCGGATCGCATCGCGGTGATCGACCACGGCGCGGTGGTGGAGTCGGGAACTCACGACGAGCTGATCGCGTTGCGAGGGAGGTACCGGGAGCTCTGGGTTGCCGGCCTGACGAGCTGGGAAGCCGACTCGCCCGTCCACTAGGTCCGCGAGGAAGACCACTCGCGCGTGGGCGGCCTTCTCATGGTGGCCGACACCGTGGGGGACTAACCTCATGGACGGAGAGGACGCCTGCGCCACAGGCACGAGATATGCGATCAGGGAATTGAGGCGAGATACTGCTGTGAGCAGTTCCATTTCGGACTTCGGGCAGAACGAGTGGCTGGTCGACGAGATGTACCAGCGTTTTCAGGACGACCCGGGGTCGGTGGACCCCAGCTGGCACGACTTCTTGAAGAACTACCACCCCGAGGACAACGGCTCCCAGAAGAACGGCCCCGGCGCGAACGGGTCCGGTGGCGCAGCCCCGAAGTCCGGTCGCAACGGCGCGTCGGGTGACTCCGCGACGAAGTCCCGGTCGGACTCCGCGGCCGCCGACACGAAGTCCGATGCGACGCGCGACAACGTCGAGCACCCGATCGCCGAGAACACCCCGACACCGCGGCCGGAGGCGGTGGCCACCAAGGCGGCCTCGGGCACGAGCACCCAGAGCCGGGACGGGTCCGCCGCGTCGGCGGCCAAGGACGACCCCGCGGCTCGGGCGACCACGCCCACCAAGGCCGAGGCCTCGGCCAAGGCGGCGGCAACGTCGAAGCCCGCCCCCGCGACGAAGTCGCCGACTCCGGCACCCGCGGCGAAGTCGCAGACAGCCGCAGAGGACAGCTCGAAGGTGTTGCGGGGCGCGGCCGCCGCAGTGGCGAAGAACATGTCGGCCTCTCTGGAGATCCCGACCGCCACCAGCGTGCGTGCGATCCCGGCCAAGCTGATGATTGACAATCGCATCGTCATCAACAACCACCTCGCCCGCACCCGCGGTGGCAAGGTCAGCTTCACCCACATCCTCGGATACGCCATCGTGCAGGCGATCAAGGCCTTCCCGAACATGAACCGGCACTTCGCCGAGATCGACGGCAAGCCCAACGCGGTCACGCCCGCGCACACCAACCTGGGTCTGGCCATCGACCTGCCGGGCAAGGACGGCAATCGTTCGCTGGTGGTCGCGGCCATCAAGAACACCGAGACCATGACGTTCGGTCAATTCCACGCCGCCTACGAGGACGTGGTCCGCCGAGCCCGTGACAACAAGCTGACCGCCGACGACTTCTCCGGCGTCACCATCTCACTGACCAACCCGGGCACCATCGGCACGGTGCATTCGGTGCCGCGCCTGATGAAGGGGCAGGGCGCGATCATCGGCGCGGGCGCGATGGAGTACCCGGCCGAGTTCCAGGGTGCCAGCGACGAGCGGATAGCCGAGATGGCCGTCGGCAAACTGCAGACGCTGACCTCCACCTACGACCACCGGATCATCCAGGGCGCGGAGTCGGGTGACTTCCTGCGGACCATCCACCACCTGTTGCTCGACGACGACTTCTACGACGAGATCTTCACCGCGTTCCACATCCCCTACGAGCCGATCCGGTGGCGTAAGGACATCGCCTCCCCCGCGGTCGACAAGAACGCGCGGGTGCTGGAGTTGATCGCGGCGTACCGCAACCGCGGTCACCTGATGGCCGACATCGATCCGCTCGGCATCGACAGCGACGCCCGGGCGGCCCACCCCGATCTCAACGTGCTGACCTACGACCTGACGTTGTGGGACCTGGACCGTGAGTTCACCGTGGGCGGCTTCCACGGCAAGGACCGGATGAAGCTGCGCGACGTGTTGTCGGTGTTGCGCGACGCCTACTGCCGACACGTCGGCGTGGAGTACACCCACATCCTCGAACCCGAGCAGCAGCAGTGGCTGCAGGAGCGGGTGGAGATCAAGCACGCCAAACCGCCGGTGGGCGAACAGAAGTACATCCTGTCGAAGCTCAACGCCGCCGAGGCCTTCGAGACCTTCCTGCAGACCAAGTATGTCGGGCAGAAGCGGTTCTCGCTCGAGGGCGCCGAAGCGGTCATCCCGATGATGGATGCCGTGATCGACCAGAGCGCCGAACACCAACTCGACGAGGTCGTCATCGGTATGCCGCACCGCGGTCGGCTGAACGTGCTGGCCAACATCGTCGGCAAGCCGTACTCCAAGATCTTCACCGAGTTCGAGGGCAACCTGAACCCGTCGCAGGCCCATGGCTCCGGTGACGTCAAGTACCACCTCGGTGCCGAGGGCAAGTACTACCAGATGTTCGGCGAGAACGAGATCAACGTCTCGCTGACCGCCAACCCCTCCCACCTGGAGGCGGTCGACCCGGTGCTCGAGGGTCTGGTCCGCGCCAAGCAGGACCTGCTGAACCTCGGCTACGGAGCGTTCACGGTGCTGCCACTGATGTTGCACGGCGACGCCGCATTCGCCGGCCAGGGCGTGGTGGCCGAGACCCTGAACCTGGCGATGCTGCCGGGCTACCGGATCGGCGGAACCGTGCACATCGTGGTCAACAACCAGGTCGGCTTCACCACGGCACCGGAACACTCGCGCTCCTCGGAGTACTGCACCGACGTGGCCAAGATGATCGGTGCGCCGATCTTCCACGTCAACGGCGACGATCCCGAGGCCTGCGTCTGGGCCGCGCAGCTGGCCGTCGACTACCGCCAGAAGTACCACAAGGACGTCGTCATCGACCTCGTCTGCTACCGCCGTCGCGGTCACAACGAGGGCGACGACCCCTCGATGACCCAGCCGGCGATGTACGACGTCATCGACACCAAGCGCGGGGTACGCAAGTCCTACACCGAGGCGTTGATCGGTCGTGGTGACATCTCGACCAAAGAGGCCGAGGACGCCTTGCGCGACTATCAGGGCCAGTTGGAGCGAGTGTTCAACGAGGTCAAGGAGCTCGAGAAGTACAAGCCGAAGCCGAGCCCGTCGGTCGAGGAGGACCAGCAGCTCCCCGGCAAGCTGGTCACCGGCATCTCCACGGACGTCGTCCACCAGATCGGTGACGCCTTCGGTAACGTGCCCGAGGGTTTCAGCGTCCACCAACGGGTGAAACCGGTTCTACAGCGACGGTTCGAGATGTCCCGCGACGGCGGTGTCGACTGGGCCTTCGGCGAGTTGTTGGCGCTCGGTTCGCTGGTCGACGAGGGGCGGACGGTGCGGTTGTCCGGCCAGGACTCGCGGCGGGGCACGTTCACTCAGCGTCACTCGGTGGTCATCGACCGCAAGGATGGTTCGGAGTACACCCCGCTGAACCAGTTGGTCCGGACCGAGGGCGAGTACCAGGGCGGACGTTTCCTGGCCTACGACTCCCCCTTGTCGGAGTTCGCGGTGGTCGGGTTCGAATACGGCTACTCGGTGGGCAACCCGGATGCACTGGTGTTGTGGGAGGCGCAGTTCGGCGACTTCATGAACGGCGCCCAGTCGATCATCGACGAGTTCATCGCCTCCGGTGAGGCCAAATGGGGTCAGCTCTCCGACGTGGTGCTGCTGCTGCCACACGGCCACGAGGGCCAGGGGCCGGACCACACCTCGGGACGTATCGAGCGGTTCCTGACGCTGTGTGCGGAGGGTTCGATGACCGTGGCCGTGCCGTCCACGCCGGCCAGCTACTTCCATCTGCTGCGTCGTCACGTGCTCGACGGCATCAGCCGTCCGCTGGTCGTCTTCACCCCGAAGTCGATGTTGCGCAACAAGGCCGCCACCAGCCCGGTGGAGGACTTCACCGGCGACACCAAGTTCCGCTCGGTGATCGACGACCCCGCGATCACCGACGACGCGGGGCGCGACAAGGTGACCAGGGTGCTGATGGTCAGCGGCAAGCTCTACTACGAGCTCGCCGCGCGCAAGCAGAAGGACAAGCGCGACGACGTCGCGATCATCCGCCTCGAACAGCTGTACCCGGTCCCGCACCGTCGGTTGTCGCAGACCCTGGATCGTTACCCCAACCGGGAAGAGATCGTCTGGGTCCAGGAGGAACCGGCCAACCAGGGTGCGTGGCCGTTCTTCGGCCTCAACCTCCCCGAGTTGCTGCCGGAGTACTTCACCGGTCTCAAGCGGGTGTCCCGTCGGGCGATGTCGGCACCGTCGTCGGGGTCGTCCAAGGTGCACGCCGTGGAGCAACAGGAGATCATCGACACCGCTTTCGAGTGACGCGCGGGCGCACCTCAGCCGGTGGCCCGCTCCATCCCGGGGATGGACTCCCCTGCCGCCAGCGCCAGCATCGGCAGCGACGAGGTGATCATCTGCAGCAGGTCGTCGCGGTCGATGGTCGGCCGGGTGAGCCACCGGATGGTGACGTCCTCGGCGAACGCCAACCAGCCGTGTACCGCCAGCTCGATCAGCGGGGTCGGCGTGAGGTCGACCAACGACACGTGGTCGAGGGTGCGGCGCACCATCACCGAGCGGGTGTGGTCGAACACCGCCTGCATCGCCGGGTCCGCCGACGACGCCCCGCGCATCAGTGCGAGGTACACCGCACTGTTCTCGGTGACGAAATCGACGAACGCCACGATGGTCCCGCGCAGGATATCGATCGGGTCCTCGAGGGTGAGGTCGGGTTCGGTGCATTCCAACATCAGCCGGGCCTGCTCTTCGGCCATCGCGACGTGGAAGTCCTGTCGGGTGTCGAAGTAGTGGAACAGCAACGCCCGCGAGACCCCGGCCGACTCGGCCACCGCCTCGATGCTGACCTGTTCCAACGGAACCTCTTCGGCCAGCTCGAGACCTTCGAGGATGAGTTGGCGCCTACGTGCCTCCGGGGTCATCCGCGTCCGCTTGGTTGCGCCCATGGAATAAGACTAGCGCTTATTGACTTTCCGTCAACAACCTATTGACCAGCCGTCAATACGGCTCTACGATCGTCCCCATGAACGATGTGAAGATCGCCATCATCGGCGCCGGGTTCTCCGGATTGGGAGCTGCCATCAAGTTGCAGCAACACGGTTTCGAGGACTTCGTCGTCCTCGACCGCGGCTCCGACTTCGGTGGGACCTGGCGCGACAACACCTATCCGGGCGCGGCCTGCGACGTGCCGTCGCACCTGTACTCGTACTCCTTCGCCCCCAACCCGGAGTGGACACGGTCGTTCTCCAGACAGGCCGAGATCCACGCCTACATCAACCGGGTCGCGGAGAAGTACGAGATCCGACGGCGCACACACTTCAACACCGACGTGCAGGACTCCCGATGGGACGAGGCCTCGAATCGGTGGATCATCGACACGGACAGAGGTCAGTACCGCGCCGAACAGCTCATCGGCGCGATCGGCCCGCTGTGCGAGCCCAACCTTCCCGACATCAAGGGGATCACCGAGTTCACCGGTGAGATATTCCACTCGGCACGCTGGGATCACGACTACGACCTGACCGGTAAGCGGGTCGCGGTCATCGGCACCGGCGCCTCGGCGATCCAGATCATCCCCGAACTGGCCAAGAAGGTCGCCCACCTCGACGTCTATCAGCGGACCGCACCGTGGGTGTTGCCCCGAGCCGACCGCCCCTACACCGGTGTCGAGCACTGGGCCTTCAAGAACGTTCCCCTCGTCCAGCAGCTGTCCCGGGCGGGGATCTACGCGGGTCACGAACTGGTCTCCTACGGCCTCACCCACAACCCGAACCTGCTCAAGCCCGCGGAACTCGCCGGACGGGCGAACATCGCCCGCGCCATCCGTGATCCCGAGCTGCGCGCCAAGGTCACACCGACCTTCCGGGCCGGCTGCAAGCGGCTGCTGTTGTCGAACACCTACTACCCCGCGTTGGCCCAGGCGAACACCGATGTGGTGACCGACGGAATCGACCACGTGGACACGACCGGCATCGTCAGCACGGACGGCACCCACCGCGACGTCGACGTGATCGTGGTGGCCACCGGCTTCCACGTCACCGACTCACCCGGATTCGAGCACATCACCGGCGCCGACGGTCGCACCCTGGCCCAGGTGTGGGATCACCACGGGATGAGCGGTTACAAGGGGTCCACGGTCAACGGCTTCCCCAACCTGTTCCTGATGATCGGCCCGTCGACCGGACTCGGACACACCTCGATGGTCTACATGATCGAGTCGCAGCTGAACTATCTCGTCGACTATCTGCGTACCGTCACCGAGCGGAACATCGCACGTATCGAGGTGCGCGCCGACGAGCAGAAGCGCTACAACGCGGCATTGAAGGACACCTTGTCCGACAGCGTGTGGGAGAACGGTGGATGCGCCTCCTGGTACAAGGACAAGTTCGGCAACATCACCACGCTGTGGCCCGGCTTCACCTTCAACTTCCGACGCGCGACCAAACGCTTCGACCTACCCGCCTACCAGGTCAACACCGAGGTGGGGACCGCTGAACCCGTTGCCGCAGGCGTCAACTGAGAGGGATTGAACTCATGAAGGATTTCCATGGCAAGGTCGCGGTCGTCACCGGTGCCGCCTCGGGGATGGGGCGCGACCTCGCGATCCAGCTCGGACAGAAGGGTGCCCGGGTGGCCATCTCGGACATGAACCCCGTCGGTCTCGAGGAGACCGAACGCCTGGTGAAAGCCACCGGCGCCCAGGTCCACTCGCAGCTGCTCAACGTCGCCGAGCGTGAGGCGGTGCTGGAGTACGCCGATGCGGTGATCGAGCACTACGGCACCGTCAACCTGGTGTTCAACAACGCCGGCATCGCTTATCACGGTGAGGTGGAGCGCACCGAGTTCAAGGATTTCGAGCGGATCATGGATGTCGACTACTGGGGTGTAGTCAACGGCACCAAGGCTTTCCTGCCGCACCTCATCGCCTCCGGCGACGGCCATGTGGTCAACACGTCGTCGCTGTTCGGCATCATGTCGCAGCCCGGTCAGAGCGCGTACAACGCGGCCAAGTTCGCGGTTCGCGGCTTCACCGAGTCGCTGAACATGGAGATGCAGGTGGCCGGCCATCCGGTCAAGGTCACCTGCGTGCACCCCGGGGGCATCAAGACCGCCATCGGGCGCAACATGACCGTCGCCGAGGGGGGTGACGCCAAGGCCATGGCGGACCTGTTCGACAGATACCTGGCCACCACCTCGTCACCGAAGGCCGCGAGCATCATCCTCAAGGCGGTGGAGCGCGAGCACGCCCGGGTACTGGTCGGCGCCGACGCCAAGGTCCTCGACGCGCTGATCCGGCTGGTCGGCTCCTACTACCAGGCGTTCTCGGCGAAGGTCGCGAAGCGGGTCATACCCAGGAGCTGAACGGTCCACGCGACGATCACAGGCCGTGTTCACCCAACCAGGTGGACGCGGCCTGTGTGGTGTCGGTACGACCGGAGTCCACCGAGGTGACCATCGCCTCCAGATCGGCGGTGGTCAGTTCTCCGGCGACCTGGTTGACGGCGCGCACCTGTTCACGGCTCAGCACCGCGGAGCGGTAGACGGGTACCAGGCTGTCACCGGCATCGTCGCGGACCGGGGTCGCGTCGCCCGCCGTGACACCTTGCGGCAGCGACTCGTTGAGCGCGACGTAGCGAGCGTCCACCCCGTCGTCTGCGCCGGACGGCGTGGGTGATGCGGTCGCCGAGGCGACCGACGACGGCGGGGTGAGGCTCGTCAACGCGTCCCCGGTGAACGTCGGGAACAGGTCCAGGCGCCCGGTCGCGACCTCGTCGAGCAGACCCGCCTCGTCGCGGGTCCGGAGGTCGTCGGCGACGCGCGCACCGGCATGCCTCAGCACGCCCGCGTAGATCTGCGCGGTGATACGCAACCCCGTTGCGGGCGCCGACCCGAGAACCAGGCCGTCGGTGGACGAGGGCCGGGTGGAGCAGCCCGCGCAGATCAGGAGGGCGCACACCACCAGGGGGATCACCCATCCGCGGTTGCGGTCAGTGGGCGGCATGGACGAATCCCGTGACGGAGTTGGCGATCAGCTGGACCGCGATCGCCGCGAGCAGCAGACCGGCGACCTTGGCGACCAGGGTGATGCCCCCGACCCCCAGCACCCTGATGAGAACGGTGGAGAAGCGCAACACCACCACCAGGACGATGTGCACGGTGACGATCGCCGTGGCGATGGCCAGGTACCCCGACGCCGACCCGTCGGCCTGCGACACCGCCACGATGACCGCCGCGATCGCTCCCGGTCCGGCCAGCAGAGGGGTGCCCAGTGGCACCAGTGCGACGTTGACGTCGTCGGAGGCCTGCGGGTTGGAGGCACCACCGCTGCCGGTGAGCAACTGCAGCGCCACCAGCAGCAACAGCAGACCCCCCGCGCCCTGCAGCGCCGGGATCCCGATGTGCAGGTAGTTCAGGATGAACTTGCCGCCGAGGGCGAAGGTGCTGATCACCAGCAGGCTGACCGCGGGTGCCTGGAAAGCCGCGCGGTTGCGGACCTGCGGGGTG
Source organism: Williamsia sterculiae (assembly GCF_900156495.1). Taxonomy (GTDB): domain Bacteria; phylum Actinomycetota; class Actinomycetes; order Mycobacteriales; family Mycobacteriaceae; genus Williamsia_B; species Williamsia_B sterculiae. Next base: position 549,055 of record NZ_FTNT01000002.1, on the reverse strand, counting down.
CGGTGGCCGACCAGGCTCAGGAAGATCGGCACCTGTCCGGGCGGGTCCATGATGACGAGAAGTGTGATCACAACGGTCGTGTAGACGGTCATGTCGAAGCTCACGGGAGTCGAGTCTCTCAGGCGGTGCCCGTGCATCCAACTCGGTACCATCACGGCGTCGCCGATGCACCGCACATCGGCATGTCACGAGGAGTTGCCGATGCCGTCACTACCCTCCCTGCGGCCGTCGGGTGGTCGCCGTTCGCGGGTTCATGCGCCACACATCCCCATCCCCGCCTCCCGCGCGGTGGTCGACTGCGGGGTGTACATAGACGGTCACCGACAACCGGGCAACCACTCCTACCAGCACGCGCTGGCCATCGTCCGCGAGAAGGGCCGCGGCTACGTCTGGTTGGGGTTGCACTCACCCGACGCGGGACAGATGGAAGGTGTCGCGCAGACCTTCGGCCTCCACGAGCTGATGGTCGAGGACGCGGTGCAGGCCCATCAGCGGCCCAAGCTGGAACGCTACGACGACACCCTGTTCCTGGTTCTCAAGACGGTCAGCTATGTACCGCACGAGTCCATCGAGGCTGCCAGTGAAGTGGTCGAGACGGGTGAGATCATGGTCTTCTGTGGGCCGGACTTCGTCATCACCGTGCGCCACGGCGACCACACCCAGCTGACCGGGGTGCGGGCGTCGCTGGAGCGCCGTCCTCAGCTGCTGGAGCTGGGGCCCACCGCGGTCATGCACCGCATCGCCGACCATGTGGTGGACACCTACGTCGAGGTGGCGGAGGACTTCGAGACCGACGTCGACTCCGCGGAGGACAACATCTTCGCGCCCAAGCGCGGGTGGGTGGAGATCGAACCGATCTACCTGCTCAAGCGCGAGATCATGGAACTCCGGCGCGCCATCGGCCCGTTGGCCGTCCCGCTGCAACGGCTCACCTCCCCCGACAACGATCTGATGCCCAAGGAGGTGCGCCGGTACTTCCGCGACGTCCAGGACCACCACACGGCGGTCACCGAACGCATCACCGGATACGACGAGGTGCTCAGCTCACTGCTGGACGCCGGTCAGGCCAAAGTGAACATCCAGCAGAGCACCGACATGCGCAAGATCAGCGCCTGGGTGGCCATCGCCTCCGTCCCCACGATGGTCGCGGGGATCTACGGGATGAACTTCGACTTCATGCCCGAGCTGAAGATCCACTACTACTATCCGGTGCTGATGTGCGCGTTGGTGGTGGTGTGCGTGTTCCTCTGGAAGACCTTCCGCAAGAACCACTGGCTCTGAGGCTGCTCGCCGCGGATCGGGCCGTCAGTTCTCCTCACCGATCATCGAGGATTCGCGGACGCCCGGTTCGGATCCGTGTCATCGATGCCCGCCTCGTCCCACGCCTGCCGCAACGCCTCGGCCCCCTTCAGCCGGACCCACGCCGCCTCGTTGGCGGTGATGGGTACGGCCCGCAGGAATTGCACGGCCTCGCGCGGCTCGGCCAACACACACGGACCGACGGTGTCCTCGGCGAGTAGGAAGGCGCTGAACGACGATCCCTCCCAGGCGGTTTCACCGATGTCGAGGAGCGCGTCCGGGGTGAGCACCAACCCCTCCACGGCGGGGGCGGCCGCGACGGTGGCCAGTGTGCGGTGCAGCCCGCGCAACGGGCCGCTGGCGCGCATCCGCACCACGAGCTCCGCCCGCGGGCCCCGGTCGGGGTCGGCGAGCAGGTCGGCGGGATCCCCCATCGGGTGGCGGGCACACCCCACCGTCGCGAACACCAACTCGTCACCGTGGACAAAGCGGAGTACATCGATCGGTTCGACCCCGACGAAGGTCACCGACGCACGCTGCGGTTCACCGCCGATGGCCGCTCGCAACGTCCGCTCGACCAACACGGTCACCTCGTCCGACATGACCCCAGTAAACCCGCACGTCGCCGGGTGGCCCACGCCCACCACCGTGCGGCGACCCTAAGGTGGTACCTCATGGTGCGGGTGTTGTCGGTGTCCGACGAGGTCGTCGACAGTCTCATGCTGGGATCTGCCCAGGCCATGGCCCCCGATCTCGTTCTCGCCGCCGGCGACCTGCCGTTCGACTACCTTGAGCTTCTGATGATCAAGTGCGACGTGCCGCTGGTGTTCGTCCCCGGCAACCACGACCCCGACCTGTCGGGGTACCGGCGCGGGCGCACCGGGTGGACGCGAGCCGGTCTGCCCAGCGTCGATCCGGGGCCCGCGGGCGCGGTGAACGCCGACGGTCGCATCGTGACCGTCGGGGGTCTGCGGATCGCCGGGCTCGGCGGGTGTATCCGCTACAACACCGGTCCCAACCAATACCGGGAGGGTGCTCAGCGTCGGCGCAGCCGGGGCCTGCGGTGGCGGCAACGCGTCGACCGCATCCGGTGGTCACCAGGCCCGGTGGACGTACTGCTCACCCACTCGCCGCCGCGGGGGCACGGTGACGGCGACGACGGCCCGCATCGCGGATTCGTCTGTTTTCTACCGTTGATCCGGGCCCTGCGCCCACAGTTGTTGCTGCACGGCCACATCCACCCCTACGGTAGCCGCCCGACGGAGGCGGACATCCCGTTGCCCGGCCGCGATGGCAGCGGCCGAACGGTGACGCACCGCGTGAACACGGTGGGCTACTGCCTGTTCGACATCGAACCCGGCGGCCGGGACATCACCATCGAACGGCGGCGACATGGCGCGTGACACCGGATTTCCCGACGCCGATGCCGAGAACGACTTCAGCAGGCTACGCAGGCGCGCCGAGCTCGCACGATTGGCGGCCTGGTTCACCCGGCAACCGCGCGACGTCACCACGGTGCTGCCGTTCGACGACGTGGTCCGTGCGGTCGGCCGGGTGAGCGAGAGATCGCTGGGGCTGCAATCGGTCCCGGTCGACGCCATCGTCGGCAGCGTGGACAGGACGGGTGACTTCGACCGCTACTTCCGTCCCACGTCGGCCCGGGTCCGCGCGCGCTGGCAGCGTTTGGCGGCCGCACAGCGACGCGGTGAGTCGGTGCCACCCATCCAGCTGTACAAGGTGGGCTCGATGTACTTCGTCATCGACGGTCACCACCGGGTGTCGATCGCCATCGCCCGCAGCGACGCGGTCATCGACGCCTACGTCACGGAGATCCTGACCCGAGTGTCCGCCGACGGCATCAGCGGCCGTTCGGATCTGGTGCTCAAGGACATGCGCAGGCTGTTCCTGTCGCGGGTCCCGCTGGCAGGGCGGCAGGCCGAGGCGATCGCACTGGAGGACGCCGAGGACTACGCCGAGCTCGCCGAGAACATCGAGGCGTGGGGTTTCCGGTTGTCGCAGGAGATCGGCGAGTTCGTCGGCCGCACCGAGGCGGCGCGGCGGTGGTTCGGCGAGGAGTTCCTCCCGGTGGTCCGAATGGCCAGGCGCGCGGAGATCCTGCCCGAGGTCACCAGCGACGCAGAGTTGTACATGCGCCTGGCCTGCGAGCGATATCGCTTGGTGCGCAAGCACGTCTGGGACGACGAGGTGATCGAGGAGCTACGCACCCTGCCGCGCAGGCGGCGCCGGGGTTGATGCTGACCCGCGGACGCCGACCTGGATGGCTTGCCGCGGGTCACCGCCGCAGGTTGTGCCCGGATTCCTGGTCGAAGATCGCCACCTTGGCCGGGTCGAAGAAGAGCGTCGCGGTGTTGCCCTTGCTGATCGTCGACTCCGGCGACAACCGGGCGATCATCTGGCCGGTACCCAGCTCCGCGCCGGCGTCCGCCGACAGCTCGGCCAGCGCCGAGCTGGAGGCGCGGGCGTCCTCGACGGTGAAATAGGCGTAGTTGTCCGATCCCATCGACTCCAACACCTCCACCTTCACATCGAAGGACTGGCCGCGGCCGCGGGCCACGGAGTCGATCAGCGCGGCGTCCTCGAGGTGTTCGGGACGCAGCCCGATGAGGACCTCGCCGTTACCGCGCAACCGATTCGCGTTGTCGACCACCCGCTGGTGATCCGGCACCCGGATGGTGCCGATCGCGGTGTCCACACCGTCGGCGGTGAGCCGCCCGGGAAGGAAGTTCATCGCCGGGGATCCGATGAACCCGGCGACGAAGAGGTTCTCCGGGTCGTTGTACAGCTCCGCTGGGGAACCGATCTGCTGCACGTGGCCGCCGCGCAACACCACCACCCGGTCCCCCAGGGTCATCGCCTCGGTCTGGTCGTGGGTGACGTAGACCGTGGTGGTGCCCAGTCGTTGCTGCAACCGGGAGATCTCGGTGCGCATCTGCACGCGGAGCTTGGCATCGAGGTTCGACAGGGGCTCGTCCATCAGGAAGGCCTTGGGCGAGCGCACGATCGCCCGGCCCATGGCCACGCGCTGGCGTTGACCACCGGAGAGGTTGGACGGTTTGCGGTCCAGGTACTGGCCGAGATCCAGGATCTTCGCGGCCTCGTCGACCTTGGCGGCGATGTCCTTCTTCGACAGTTTGGCCAGCGTCAGCGGGAACGCGATGTTCTCGCGCACGGTCATGTGCGGGTACAACGCATAACTCTGGAACACCATCGCGATGTCGCGGTCCTTGGGCGCCCTCTCGTTGACCCGGTCGCCGTCGATGCGGAGCTCACCCGAGCTGATGTCCTCGAGACCGGCGATCATGTTGAGAGTGGTGGACTTTCCGCAACCGGAGGGCCCCACCAGGATGATGAACTCGCCGTCGGCGATGTCGATGCTGACCTCACTGACCGCGGGCGAACCATCGGCGTAGGTCTTGCTCACCTTGTCCAGGACGATGTCGGCCATGGTTATCCCTTCACAGCGCCGGAGGTCAGGCCGGCGACGATACGACGTTGGAAAAAGAGGACGAAGACGACGATCGGGATGGTGATGATCACCGCGGCGGCGGCGATCGAACCGGTCGGCTCCTCGAACTGACTGCTGCCGGTGAAGTTGGTGATCATGACCGGAGCGGTGATGGAGTTGGTGGTCGAGGTCAGTGCCAGGGCGAGCAGCAGGTCGTTCCAGGCGAAGATGAACACGAGGATTGCCGCGGTGACGATACCCGGCGCGGCCAGCGGCGCCACCACGCGACGGAACGCCTGGGCCGGCGTGGCGCCGTCCATCTTCGCGGCTTTCTCGAGCTCCCACGGGATCTCACGGAAGAACGCGGTGAGCGTGTACACCGCCAACGGCAGAGCGAAGGTGATGTAGGGGATGATGACACCGGCCCAGGTGTCGAACAGTCCGACCGCCCGCTCGATGTTGAACATCGGCGTGACCAGGGAGATCTGCGGGAACATCGCGATCAGCAAGGTCACCCCGATGAACGCCTTCTTTCCCGGGAAGTCGAGTCGGGCAACAGCGTAGGCGGCGACGGTGCCCAGGACCACTGCGATCAGGGTGGTGATCAACCCGATGCCGATCGAGTTGATCAGCGCACTGGTGAAGTCGTCGGTGGAGAAGATGCCGGTGTAGTTCTCCAGGGTCCACTTGGTGGGGATCGGGTTGCCGTCGGTGACGGTACCCGGCGTCTTGAACGACAGGCTGATGATCCACAGGACCGGGATGAGCGCGTACAGCACGACGAGCAGGTTGACGATCGTCCACCAGACCTTGCGCCCCGGGGTGTTGTTCACGGGCTTACCTTCCGTCTTCGGCGCCGGGGGCCGAGGCCCCGAAACCCTTGATGAACAGGAACGCGATGATGGCCACGCAGATGAAGATCAGCACGCTGATGGCCGACCCCACGCCGAGGTTGAACGCCTTGAACAGGTTGGAGTACCCCAACATCGACACCGACGCGGTCTTGTTGTTGCCCGCCGTAAGGACGTAGATGTTGTCGAAGACCCGGAACGCGTCCAGGGTGCGGAACAGCAGCGCCACCAGGATCGCGGGCTTCATCAGCGGCAACGTGATGCGGAACAGTCGCGTCCACACCCCGGCCCCGTCCACCTGAGCCGCCTTCTGCAGATCGTCGGGGACCAGGGCCAACCCGGCGAGCAGCAGCAACGCCATGAACGGGGTGGTCTTCCAGACCTCGGCCAGGATGATGATGAACAACGACGGCCACTGTTCGGTCAGCGGTGCACTGCCGGTGGGCAGCAGGTTGGCGAGATATCCGGTGTCGGGAGTCCACGCGTAGTACCACGAGAACGCAGCCGCGGCGGTGACGATGCCGTACGGGATGAGCACCACGGTGCGGATCAGTCCACGGCCGAAGATGGTGCGGTGCATGACGATCGCGATGGCCAGTCCGAGGACCAATTCGATGGCCACCGAGACCACGGTGATGAACAGGGTGATGCCGAGTGCGGTCCACCAGTACCCGTCGCTGAGCGCCGCCCCGTAGTTGGAGAACCAGATGAACTTGTTCTCCCCCGGCGCCGACAAGCTGGCCTTGAACAGGCTGAGGTAGAAGGCGTAGGCGATCGGGTATCCGGTGACCACCAGCATCAACACCGCGGCAGGGGCGATGAGCCAGAGACCCAGTCGGCGTTCGGCCCTCTTGCCCTCACTGAGGACCGGCTTACCCGCCCCGTCGCCCCTGGTCGCGGCGGCACGTGCACCCGGTCGGCCGGCACCCGCCACGGCGGTGGAGGTGCCTCGTGGACTGAGCTCGTCGGGCATCGCGTGGCGGCCGCGATGCGACTCTCCGGCTGCGTCGGCTGTGGTCACGGGATCAGCCCCTTACCGTCGATGGCGGCGTTGACGACGTCGGCGAGTTGGTCGACGAGTGTGTTGGGGTCCCACGACCCCACCGGGCTCAGCTTGGCGGTGAGCAGCGTCGAGATCGCCTGGTACTGCGGCGATGCAGGTCGCGGAGCGGCGACACCCGATTCCAGCTGTTCCTTGATCTTCTCCCCCATCGGGTAGGCGGCCTTGAAGTCCGCGTCGGCGTACAGCGAGGCCAGCGTGGGCGGGGTGCCACCACTGACCGCGTACAGACGTTGGGAATCGGTGTCGGTCAGACATTGGGCGGCTGTGAAGGCGAGGTCCTTCTGCTGCGAGGTGCTGGCCACCGCGATGTTCACGCCACCGGGTGTGCTGCGCGGCCGTTCACCCTGTTTCACTCCCGGGTACAACCCGAAGTCGAACTTGGTGCGCACCAGGTTGTTGGCCGGACCGAGTTCCTTGTCCGGCGGCGAGTTGTCGGGATCGCCCAGCAGTTTTCCGTACTTCTGCGCCATCTCCGGGAAGAAGGCGACGTCACCGGCGGCGGCATTGGAGCGCATCGAGGGGAACACGAAGGGGTAGTTGATCTCGAAGGTGGCGCTGCCGTTCTCCATTCCCAACCGGGCGGCGCTCTCGTCGCTGTTGGTGATCGACGGATCGTGGCCCGGTGCGGTGGCCACCGCCTTGAGGATCTGCAGAGCCTTGACCGTGGCCGCGCGATGCTCGGGGGTGTCGTTCAGGGTCTGCTTGCTCGCATCGTCGGGGTCGACGACCTGCCCACCGGCACTGGCGAGCACCGAGTTGAACCAGACCATCAGGCCCTCGTACTGCTTGCCCTGCACCATCACATAGCTCGGTCCGCCCGCCGCGGTGATCTTCTTGTTCTCGGCCAGCAGCTGGTCCCAGGTCTGTGGTGGGGTGGCAGAGCCCGTGTACTTCTTCAACACATCCGGGCGAAACCACAGCAGCTGGGTGTTGGTCCACGTCGGGATGGCGTAGAGGGTCTTGTCCTTGTCGTCCTTGGTTTTCCACAGGGCCGTCTCCAGCGGGCCGCCCAGCGTGTCCTTCTTCACCTTCGCCGCCAGTGCATCGGGCACCTTGGCCACCCACCCCGCATCGGCGAACTCGGCGGTCCACACCACGTCCATCCCCATCAGGTCCAGGGAGTGGTCGTTGCCCGCCAGTCGTCGGGCCAGTTGCAACCGCTGGTCGTCGGCGGCCTTGGGCAGCGGGTGGGTGACGATCTTGTACTTCCCACCGGAGTTCGCACTGCAGGTCTGCGCCGCCTGTTCGATGAACTTGGCCCCGTCGGCGGGCGGGTAGATGTTGATGGTCCCGCGCGACGAGTCGGAACCGCAGGCGCTCACCAACGGCAGCACCGCCGCAGCGGCCACCGCGGCGAGGGCGATCCGGCCCCGCGGACGGCTGCCCTTCACGGACTGCACCCCGTACCTGGACTGCATGCAGCCTCCTTGCCTGGCGGGCATGCAGGTGTTGCCAGACGATGCCCCGATGGATGTCTGCGGGTAACTTATAGACACCGCATAGTGACACGCAACACATTCGGGATGATCGTGCCAACTCGATACCGAACGCAGACCTGGTCATCGCCGGTACGGAACCGTTCACCGGCGCGGGGAGCGGTCGACCCGTCGGTCAGATGGTCAAGCGAGAGAGCATGTCGCGGGCCCGTTCGGCACTCTTCGGATCACAGATCACGTCGTAACGACCGGCGACGAGTTGCATCGTGGAGGCGAAGTCGCGTTGGCCGCGGGTGGCGGCGTACGGGATGGACGTGCTGATCGCCCCGAACACCACACCGCCGATCAGCCCGAACAGGATGGGCACCAGCGCGTGCCCGGTGACCAGGCTGACCATCAGTCCGAAGAACAGGCCGAGCCAGGCACCGGAGACGATGCCGCCACCGACGACCTTGGCCCAGGTGAGTCGACCCAACACCCGCTCGACCTGCATCAGGTCCACCCCGACGATGGTCACGTCCTCCACCGGGAAAGTCTCGTCGGACAGGTAGTCGACGGCACGCTGCGCCTCGGCGTAGGTGGCGTACGAGCCGATCGGCCAGCCCCTCGGCGGGGTCGGCAGACCCGGTGTGGCGCGCGTTCCCGGTCGCATCGGGTTGGTCATCTCTACTGCGCTCCTGTGCTGGGCGATCGTGCCCACGGTCTCGGTGGGCACGAGAGGGTGCACCCCCCACTATTACCCTTACTGCCATGGCAGTGGTGAGCAAGGCGTTCGTGGCACGGCTCGTCGGCCTCGCGGTACTCGGTCCCGACGGTGAGTCGATCGGTCGGGTGCGTGACCTGGTCATCGCCATCCGCACCGGTGGCCAGCCGCCGCGGGTGCTGGGGTTGGCGGTGGAGCTCACCACCCGACGACGGATCTTCGTGCCCATGCTCCGCGTCACCGCCATCGAACCGACCTCGGTCACCCTGAACACCGGAACGGTGAGCCTACGGCGGCTGAACCTGCGGACCGGCGAGGCGTTGGCCATCGGACAGGTCCTGGACTCACGGGTTCGCGTCGACGACCCCGACCTGCCCAACCTGCGCGACGTCGACCTCACGATCGTCGATCTGGCCATCGAACGCACCCGCACACGGGACTGGGTGGTCAACCGGATAGCGGTGCGCGGCGGGCGGTCGCGGCTCGGTCGGCGGGCGCAGACCCACGTGGTGGACTGGACCAATGTCCGGGGTCTGACCCACAGCTCGCTGCAACTCCCCAACCAGGGTGTGGCGCAGGTTTTGTCGCAGTTCGAGGGTATGCGTGCGGCGGACGTGGCGAATGCGTTGCGCGAGCTGCCGAGCAAGCGGCGTCAGGAGATCGCCAACGCCCTGGACGACGAGCGCCTCGCCGACGTGGTGCAGGAACTCCCCAGCGACGACCAGACCGACCTGCTGACCCATCTGGAGGTGGAGCGGGCGGCCGACGTGTTGGAGGCGATGGACCCCGACGACGCGGCCGACCTGTTGCGCGAACTGCCTGCCACCGAGGCCGAGGCCCTGCTGCAACGGATGGATCCCCAGGAGTCCGAGCCGGTCCGCCGCCTGATGGTGCACGAACCCGACACCGCGGGCGGACTGATGACCCCCGAACCGCTGGTGGTGACGGCGAGCACCACCGTCGCCGAGGCGCTGGCCCGTGCCCGCAACCCCGATCTCACCCCGGCGTCCGCGAGCCTCACCTTCGTGGTACGTCCGCCCACCGCCACCCCGACCGGCAAGTACCTCGGCTGTGTCCACCTGCAGGCGTTGCTGCGTGAACCCCCGGCGAACCTCGTCGGCGGGATCGTCGACGCGGACCTGGCCACCCTGAGCCCGGAGGACGACATGGACACCGTCACCCGATACTTCGCCACCTACAACCTGGTGTGTGGTCCGGTGGTCGACGAGGACGATCACCTGGTCGGCGCGGTGACGGTGGACGACCTGCTGGACCACCTGCTGCCCGAGGACTGGCGTGAGAACGAGACGAAGGTCTCGGAGATGGGCACCCAGCCGAGCGGCGTGAGCCGATGAGCCCGGAACGCACCAGCAGCACCGCCGGGCGCCGTCTGGACACGCCACGCCAGCGTCGAGGGTTGCGCCTCAACGTCAACACCGATGCCATCGGCGTCTACAGCGAGCGGATCGCGCGGTTCCTCGGCACCGGTCGGTATCTGGCGATCCAGACGGTGATCGTCGTGGTCTGGATCGGGTTGAACCTGGCCGCGGTCTCCATCCGCTGGGACCCCTACCCCTTCATCCTGCTGAACCTGGCCTTCTCCACCCAGGCCGCCTACGCGGCGCCGTTGATCCTGCTGGCCCAGAACCGCCAGGAGAACCGCGACCGGGTGGCGTTGGAGGAGGACCGGCTGCGCGCCGAGCAGACCAAGGCGGACACCGAGTTCCTCGCCCGTGAGCTGGCCGCGGTACGGCTGGCCGTCGGCGACACCGTCACCCGCGACTACCTGCGCAAAGAGCTCGACGACCTCCTCGGGGAGCTCACCAAACGCCTCGACACCGATGACGGGGATCCGCATCCGGAGTCCCGTGACGATCCGCGACACCGGTCGGAGTCGAAGAAGGGCACCAAGAACAAGGCCGATGCCAAGAAGGCCGCGAAGCAGAACGGGTCGTCGGGTGCGGGGTCGCCGGACGGCACCGAGGTGCGCGATCTCGATCGCCACGACGCCCGTTGACCCTTCTGTGTGAGCCGAGTAACGGGCGCTGCTGCTGCGACGACTGGGTCAGGGAGGACATTTGAGACTTTCCGCAACGCATCGTGCCCGCGTATGTAGTGTGAGTCACAAGGACTGATAGAACCGTCCGGAACGGAGCGCAGGCTCCGGTGTTGACAGGTCGATTCGCTTCGCGCAGTGACAGACTCGCGACGGGCAGGGGGCCGGAACCGACCTCACCGGAGATGTGGACTTCGACGTTGGGAGTTGTCTGGTGGGACCGAGCCGGTGGTGGCGCCGTTTCAGCGCGCCTTCGAACAGCGACGACACCACCCCGAAGGACGTAGACCGACCCGTCGGCCCCGACGGGTCCCCTGACGACCACACCGTCGACACCGCGCTCGATGACCACGAGTCGGTGACAGCGATCCCCGACGACCGGCCGACCACCGTGGCTGCCACGGACGAGCCGGGGGCGGGTGTGTCGGCAGAGCCGGAGACGGACGTGTCAGCCGAGGCGGATGAGGCAGACCAGGGGTCGGTCGAGGCCGATGCCGACGAGGCGGCCGAGTCCCCTGCCGACACCGACGAGCCGGCCGAGGTCCCGGACGACGTGGCAGGTGCGGGTGGCGAGCCGGTCCCTGCTGTGGTCGACGCCGTCGAACCGAATGATGCGCACGCGCCTGCCGCCGACGTCGCCGAGGCGGACGAGACACCGACCGAGACAGTCGCGACCGAGTGCACCACCGAGAAGTCATCCGAGACCCCAGGGGTCGCCGATGAGGCGGACGAGCCCCAGGACGACATCACCCCGGTCGCCGGCGGTGAAACACCGGACGCCGCCGAGGCGGACGAGACCGGCGAGACGGTGCCCGTCGTCGCGATCGACGACGAGGCCTCGGCCACCGAGGCCGCGTCGGCCGATGACACGCCGACCGAGGCCGACGCGCCCGCCGCCGAATCGGTTTCGCTCGCCGACCCTGTCGACGCACCCACCGAGGTGTTCGGTCCCGTCGCCTACAGCGCTTACGAGGCCGAGACCACACAGCTGGCCCCTGTCGCCGATCCCCCACTCGGCGCCGACGACGAGTGGACCACGGTCGACGCCGCCACCGACCCCGACGACTACTTCTTCTACGACCACGAGGACTTCTCCGACTTCGACCCGGATCCCGACGCCGTGGACCCCGACGAGCGCGACGGACGTCGGCTGGGCGTCCCGAAGGTCGCGATCGTCGGCGTGCTCAGCGCACTGATCGGGGCGGGGTTGTTGGCCGCGACCTCGTCGAGCGCTCAACTCGCACCGGTCCGCGTCACCGCCGCCGAGAAGGCGACCCCGCTGGCCGCGGTGGTCGACGGGGGTACGCAGGCATCGCTGAGCGGTTTCGCACCACCGGCGGCCCCGATGGGTGCTGCCGCGATCCTGGGGACCGGTGCCGGCGGCGGCGCGACCGCGGGTGCCGCGGGAGCCATCGTCAACCTGCCGTCCGGTCCACTGGGCATCCCCGGCATCGTGCTGCAGGCCTACAAACTCGCCGCCGATCGGGTCGGCGCCGAGGACCCGGCGTGCAAACTCCCGTGGTTCCTGCTCGCAGGCATCGGCCGGATCGAATCCGGTCACGCGGACAACGGCGCCGTCGACGCCGCCGGGACAACGTTGCAGCCGATCCTCGGACCGGTGCTGAACGGAACCCTGGCGGGCAACGAGGTCATCGATGACACCGACAAGGGCGCATACGACGGTGATGCCGGACACGACCGTGCGGTGGGTCCGATGCAGTTCATCCCCAGCACCTGGGCGAAATGGGGTGCCGACGGCAACGGTGACGGCAAGGCCGATCCGAACAACATCTTCGACGCCACCCTGGCCGCCGGGAACTACCTGTGTGCGGGGGTGAAGGACATCTTCTCGGTGGGCGAGAGGGTTCCCGCGGTCCTGCGCTACAACAACTCGTTGCAGTACGTGAGCGACGTGATCGGCTGGGCCATCGCTTATTCGACCGGAACCATGCCGACCAACCCCATCGGGGTGTTGCCACCCGCGGGGTCGGCGGCGGGCGTCGCGCCGCCGAAGGATTCGGCGTCCTCGTCGTCGAAGTCCTCGTCGAGTTCGGCGCCGCCGCGTCCCTCTCCACCGAATTCTTCGGGGTCGAGTTCCTCGGTGACGCCGCCCTCGTCACAGGCACCGTGCTTCATCGTCTGCATCAAGCTGCCGACGCTGCCCCCGCCGCCCCCTCCGGCGACAAGGAAACCGGCACAGAAGGTGCCCGCCTCGGCTCCCGCCCACTGACCGCGACACGGGGACGTCCGCGGACGGCGATAGTCTGGTGGGGATGAGTACCGACGTGTTGCCCACCGAATCGACGATCCGATCCGCGCTCAGCGGTGTGACGGACCCCGAGATCGGCAAACCGATCACCGAGCTGGGCATGGTCAAGTCCATCGACATCGCTGCCGACGGTGCGGTCGACATCGGCATCTATCTGACCACGGCGGGCTGTCCGCTGCGCACCGAGATCACCCAGCGAGTGACCACCGCCGTCGCCGACGTGGCCGGGGTGGGCGCGATCGCCGTCGAACTCGACGTGATGGACGACGCCCAACGGACCGAGTTGCGCAAATCGCTACGCGGTGACCGGGCCGAGGCGGTGATCCCCTTCGCCCAGCCCGGCTCGCTGACCCGCGTCTATGCGGTGGCCTCCGGAAAGGGCGGGGTGGGCAAGTCGAGTGTGACGGTGAACCTGGCCGCCGCACTCGCCGAGAAGGGCCTGACCGTCGGGGTGCTCGATGCCGACATCTACGGTCATTCCGTGCCCCGGATGCTGGGAAACGACGCGAAACCCACGCAGGTGGAGAAGATGATCATGCCGCCGAGTGCGCACGGCGTGAAGTTCATCTCGATCGCCCAGTTCACCAGCGGCAACACCCCGGTGGTGTGGCGTGGGCCGATGTTGCACCGCGCGCTGCAGCAGTTCCTGGCCGATGTCTACTGGGGCGATCTCGACATCCTGCTGCTCGATCTCCCGCCGGGCACCGGTGACGTGGCCATCTCCATCGCCCAGCTGATCCCGGGTGCCGAGATATTGGTGGTCACCACACCGCAGCAGGCAGCCGCGGAGGTCGCCGAACGGGCGGGTGCCATCGCTCTGCAGACCCGGCAGAAAATCCTGGGTGTGGTGGAGAACATGTCGTGGATGGAACTTCCCGACGGCACCCGCATGGAACCCTTCGGCTCCGGTGGCGGCGAGGTGGTCGCCGAACGCCTCAGCCGCGCGGTGGGTGCGGAGGTGCCACTGCTCGGACAGATCCCGCTGGACCCGACGTTGCGGGAGGGCGGAGACGCCGGGGTGCCGTTGGTGTTGTCCGCGCCCGCGTCGTCCGCGGGCTCTGCGCTGCGTGCGGTCGCCGACCGCCTGGCGGTCCGGCGTCGTGGCCTCGCCGGTATGAGCCTGGGCATCGACACGACGCGGTCGTGAGCGACGTTCGAGGCTAGGTCGCGTCCCAGTCCGCCACACTGCGTCCTGCCCCGGCCGAGCCGTCAGCTTTGCCGAGGTCGACCGGCGCCGCGGACCCGGACGGGGCGGACGGTGACGGGACGGACGACGTCTCGGGCGCAGGACTCGCGACACCCGGCATGGGGGCCGACACCGGTTTGATGGCCGGCGGGTCCAACGGCCGGCCCTCGAAGTCGCGGAAGATGGAGTCGTCACCGTCGAGCAGGTGTTTGGTGATCATCGACCGCGGGGTCATCCCCCGCAGCTGGTTGAGTTCGGCCAACGGCTTGCGGAGGTCCTCGAAGTCGTCGCCCAGTTCGTTCTTGAGATCGTCCGTGGCGCCGGTCGCGTATTCGCGAGCCTTGCGTATCGACTGCATGGTCCAGCTGACCGCGCCGGGAAGTCGCTCCGGTCCGAGGATGACGAGACCCGCGACCAACAGGACGAGCAGTTCGCCCCAACCCACACTGCTGAACACGATGCCCAGGCTACCGCCCCCGGTGCGACAGCACCGCGCGCGATGGCGGCGACGGGTTACTGGCGGTCGGCGCCCGGCCGGATGGTGCCGGTGAAGGTGCGACCGTCCCGCCAGTAGGTGAACGGCACGTCGGTGCCGATCGTGGCGGTGCGGACCGCGACGGTGAGTTCGTCGGCACCCTCGATGGGCCGCCCACCGAATTCGGTGATGACGTCGCCCTCGCGGATCGCGGCCTGGGCCGCGGGTGAGCCCGCAACCACGTTGCGAACCTGCGCGCCGAGCACCTGCGTGTTGCGCACGTCGCTGGCGTTGACCCCGATCTGCGCGTGGGTGACGGTGCCGTCCTTGATCAACGACTGCGCGACGCCGATCGCCTCATCGATGGGGATGGCGAATCCGAGCCCGATGGATCCGCCGCCGGGGACCAGTCCCGCGGTGTTCAACCCGACCACCCGGGCATCGTCGTCGACGAGCGGACCACCGGAGTTTCCGGGGTTGATCGCGGCGTCGGTCTGGATACCGTCGATCACGGCGTCGGTGTCGGACTCGGCGTCCGGACGCAGCGGCACGGCCCGGTGGAGTGCACTGACGATCCCGGAGGTCACCGTGCGGTCCAGTCCGAGCGGCGAACCGAAGGCGATGACCTCCTGGCCGATCTGCAGGTCCCGGGAGTTGCCGAGTTGCGCGACGGTGAGATCGCCGATGCCGTCGACCTTGAGTACGGCCAGATCGGTGCGGGTGTCACGTCCGACGATCCGGGCCGCGATCCGCTTCCGGTCGGAGAACACCACCTCGAGCACGGCCGCACGATCGGTCGCGGCCATCGAGATGACGTGATTGTTGGTGAGGATGTAGCCCCGCTTGTCCAGGACCACGCCCGACCCGGTCGCGTCGGCGGAGTTGGTGCGGACGTCGACGGCCACCACCGACGGTTCGACGGCCTGGGCCACCTTGGCCACCTGGCTGCGGGGGGCCGCGTTGTTGTCGGCCTTGGACTGGCCCAGCTTCACCGAGTCGGAGAACAGCGGATCGGTGGCCTCCGCGGCGTAGCGACCGATGAGACCGCCGACCAGTCCGACGATCAGGGCGGCCACCCCCAGAAGGGCGAGGGCACGCCAGGTGACAGCCCTGTCGAACAGGATGTCGCGGACCCCGACCTTCGGGCCCGGACGGGTGGGTTCGGGTGCCTCGGCGACCTCCACGGCCGGACGGTCGAGGCTGGCCGTCGCGTCGGGATCTCGCCATGGGTCCGCGGGCTCGGGCACGGCCTCGGCGCGGCCGTAGCGCGCGTCGGGGTCGCGTTGCAGAGACTCGGCGTCGACCGCGGGTCGCCCGAACGCCTCGGCGAGTACGGGGTCGGGTGGCGCCAGTCGAGGCTGGGGTCCGTCGTCGGGACGTGATCCGCCGGCGAAAGATCCGCGCACGCCCGCGGGTCTGCCGAACACCGACGCGGCCGGATCACCGGCGGACCGGTGAGCGCGGGGCTGTTCGGGGCGTGCGTCGCGTCGCGGACCGGGGTCGCCAGGACCGGACGGGTCACCTGGGTCAGAGGTCACCGCATGTCCCGCGTCATGTATCCGTTCTCCTGGCACTCGAGGGTCGCGGGTTCGAATGTACCGGGCGGTGCCGCGTCACCTCCGTGGGACCTGATCGCCGCACGCCGGACGCGGTGGCGACGATCAGCGGTGCCGACGCCGGTGGACGGGGAGCCCGGGAACCGAGAAGGGGCTCCGCGACGGCGTGGCGGTCGGTCGCATGTCGATCTCACGAGTGGGGATCTGACTGAGCTGACCCAGCAGTCCGATGGGGATGGCGATGTCGCGACTCTGGCGCAACGCGTTGCGCGCCGCGGTCTGGTCGTCGACGGCGGCGGCACATTCCGGGCACGCCTGCAGGTGTCGAGCGGCACGCAGGTACGCACTCATCTTCAGTTCACCGTCGACGTAGGCCGCCACAGCCTCGGTGGACAGGTGATCGGTGGGCGCGAATCCCCGGCCACCGACGGTGCCCGGCGCGCGGTACCCGCGGTTGGGGGTGATCGATGAGCCAGCGGGCTGCAGACTCCATCGGCCACGCAGGTCGTCAGTGGACCCGGCATCACCGCGGTCCGACCGGTCGTCGGCGTCGGATGTCGGTTGGCGTGCCACTGCGTTCACCTCGTCACGTCTGTCGTCGGAACCGGTCTGTCGGACCCCCAGGGGGCCGAGTTCTCGGCGTGTCACGGTCCCTGCTGGTCCGAACCGGTCTGCGCCACTGTAACGGAGCAGTCCGAAACCGTCAGGGATGTCGCCAGGACAACGAGGGGGGTGCGCGGATGGTTCCCGTGGGCGGTCACGCGGGGCGTGGACCAGAGGAATGACGTCAGGCGACGGGTCCGGCCGCGACCGACTTCACATCGTGATGACCCTGCGCGGCGAGGTGCTCACGCAATGCCTGCCTGCCGCGATGGATACGGCTACGTACCGTGCCCAGTTTCACACCCAGAGTGGTCGCTATCTCCTCGTAGGACAGACCCTCGATGTCGCACAGGACGACGGTGGCGCGGAACTCCGGCGCCAGCGAGTCCAGGGCACTCTGCAGGTCGGGGTCGAGGTTGGCGTCGTGATAGACCTGCTCGGGATCAGGGCTGTTGCCCGGTACCCGCTCGTAGTCCTCGGGCAGCGCTTCCATCCGGATCTTGGCGCGGCGGCGCACCATGTCCAGGAACAGGTTGGTGGTGATGCGGTGCAGCCAGCCCTCGAAGGTGCCGGGGCGGTAGTTCTGCAGCGACCGGAACACCCGGATGAACGTCTCCTGGGTCAGGTCCTCGGCGTCCTGCGCATTACCGGACAGCCGGAACGCGAGGCGGTACACGCGGTCGGCGTGCTCGCGCACCAGTTCGTCCCACGACGGCATCAGGGCGCCGTCGCCGGTGGCGTCGAATCCCGCTGTACCCGTCGGCGTGACCTCCGCACCGGTCCCGTCGCCATCCATCAGCGTGATGTCGTCGGCGGGCATGCGTTCGGTAGCTCCGGTGTCGGTACCCGTCGGGTTCGTCATGTGCGCGGCTCCACTTCCTTCCGAGGATTGCCGGTCGATCCACGACATCCAACAGCGGGCGTCCGGGATCTGTTCCGGACCGGCTGCTCACGACGGTGGCGGCTTCCTGTACCCACGACTCTTTCCCATCGGGGTATGGCCGTGGTGTGAGCGAGCTGAGGTTTCGCTGAGAGTCCTGATCTGCCGCGACGAATGCGCGGAGTTGCCCGTCGGCTCTGCCGGTGGGCGTGACTCCGATAGTGTTCGGTGCGTGTCCGACCCGTCGCACGATCAGTTCCCCGACCCCCGATCGCTCGCCGCATACGCCGAATCGGCGATCGTCGAGGACGACATCCTGCTCGGTGCGCGTGAACGGGCCGTCGAGCTCGGGGCCCCGACCATCTCCCCCGCCGTCGGTGCCGCACTCAGTCTCTTCGCCACCCTGACCAATGCGAAGGCGGTCGTCGAGATCGGCACGGGCGCGGGACTGAGCGGGATGTGGTTGCTCGGCGGGATGACGCCCGAGGGCATCCTCACCACGATCGACGTCGAGGCCGAGCACCATCGGGCCGCGCGCCAGGGTTTCGTCGCCGCCGGTATCGCGCCGTCGCGGACGAGGCTGATCAACGGCCGCGCCGCCGAGGTGTTACCGCGGTTGGCCGACGAGTCCTACGACCTCATCTTCGTCAACGGGGCGATCATCGATCAGCCTCGGTATGTCGGCGAAGGTGTCCGACTGCTGCGACCCGGCGGTGTGTTGGTGGTGCACAACGCGGCGGCCGACGGACGCATCGCCGACCCCGAGCGCACCGACCCGGACACCGTGGCCGCGCGCGAGGCCGCCGTGGCCATCTCCGAGGACGAGTCGTTGACGCCGGTGGTCATCCCGCTGGGATCCGGACTGCTGGTCGCGGCCAAGCGTCGCTGACCGGAACGCGCGGCATCACGGCCCGCTCGACCGAGATCTCGGCCCGTTCGACGTCACGGCGGTGGCGGGACGGTGGGTTCGGGGTATTTGGCCGTGAGACCATCGCCTCTGGAGACGCCACGGAGTCGTCGCACGATCCACGGCGCGGCGTGTTGGGCGGTCCATTCCCGGTTGGCGCGGCGCCGTTGGGCGGAGGTCAGCGCGGGCGCAGGCGGGAAGTCGACGATCGGCAGGGCGTGCGAGATGCCGAGTACGTCGAGCACCGCGCCCGCCATCCGCTGGTGTCCGGCGGTGGAGAGGTGCATGCGGTCCCGTTCCCACATCCGGGTCTCCCGATAGGCGTCGTCACGCCAGAAGTCGACGAGCAACAGTCCGCGCCGGTCGACCACCTCCCGGAGCAACTCGTTGTAGATGGCGAACCGACCGCGCAGCGCGGAGAAGACCGACATGCCACCGGGATCGGCCAGCGTGAACGTCAGCACCGCGGCCCCGGAGGAGACCACTGTCGCCGCGCAGTCGTCGAACGCCTCGATCAACGCATCGATGTCGACCGACGGTCGCAACAGGTCGTTCACGCCTGCGCACACCGTCACCAGATCCGCACCCATCGCGACCGCGGCATGGGTCTGCTCGGCGAACACGGGTGCGGCAAGCCGTCCCCGGACGGCCAGATTCGCATAGCGGAACGTGGGGTCGTCGGCGGCCAGACACTGCGCGACGCGATCGGCCCAGCCGCGAACCCCGTTGGGGTAATCCGCATCGTCGTCGCCGACACCTTCGGTGAACGAATCGCCGATGGCCACGTAGCGGTGCGGTCGCGACACTGCGATGGGCACCGTGTGGGGCATCGAGGCGGTCACACGTCCGAGCTGAATCGCACCCCGCCGTCGGGCAAGGTGACACCGGGCCAGACGCGGGCACCGCGCAACAGCTCACACCGGGCACCGATCTCGGCGCCGTCGCCGATGACGCCGTCACGGATCAGCGCACGTGGTCCCACCCGCACCCCGAACCCGATGATGCTGCGCTCGATGACGGCACCGGCCTCGACCACCGCACCGTCGAAGATGACCGCGCCGTCGAGTCGCGCCCGGGCCCCGATCTCCGCACCCCGACCGACCACCGACCCACCGATGAGCAGCGCACCCGGGGCGACTCCCGCGCCCTCGTGCACGAGCGATTCACCGCGGTCCCCCGGCAGTGCAGGCGACGGCGCGATCCCGCGCACCAGATCGGAGGAGCCGCGCACGAAGTCCTCCGGTGTGCCCATGTCGCGCCAGTACCCGTTGTCGACGTGACCCTGGATGTGTTTGCCCGACGCCAGCAGTTGCGGGAACACCTCACGCTCCACCGAGACCTCGCGCCCGGACGGGATGTCGCCGATGATGGACCGTTTGAACACATAGCAACCCGCGTTGATCTGGTCGGTCGGCGGATCCTGGGTCTTCTCCAGGAAGGCGGTCACCCGACCGGTCTCGTCGGTCGGCACACTGCCGAAGGCGCGCGGGTCGGCGACCCGGAACAGCTGCAGGGTGACATCGGCGCCGCTCGAGTCGTGCGTCTCGATCAGCGCGTCGAGGTCGGCGCCACTGAGCACGTCGCCGTTGAAGACCATCACGGTGTCGGCGGTCAGCGAGTCGTACACGTTACGGATGCCGCCACCCGTGCCCAGCGGTTCGGTCTCGTGCACGTAGCGGATCTTGATGCCGAGCTTGGACCCGTCACCGAAGTAGTCCTCGAAGACCTGCGGCTGGAACGCGGTGCCGAGCACCACGTCGTTGATGCCCGCGGCCGCGATCCGCGACAGCAGGTGCTGCAGGAACGGCAGGCCGGCGACCGGCAGCATCGGCTTGGGGGCCGAGAGGGTCAGCGGCCGTAGGCGGGTGCCCTTGCCACCGACCAGGATGACGGCCTGGACGTCGCGTGCGCTCATCGGTTGGTGCTCTCCATCGGTATCCGGCCTTCCGCTGCTCTGGTTGGGTCTGATGTGAACGGATCATCTGTGCCCGACACCTGGTCACGGACGCGGGCCCGGCGGGCCGCGGCGACGGACAGGCGCGACCGCAGGGCCAGCCCCGCGCGCAGGGCCAGCCGCAGCGGCGCGTATCTCGGACCCGGATGGCGGTCGGCCTGGAATCGGTAGGCGCTGTCGTGGTGGGCCGGCAGCATCAGTTCGGGGTGCCTGCCCGCCGAGTGACCGGTCGAGTGGACGACGTGGGCGTCGGGCACGAACACGTTCCGCCAGCCCGCGCGACCGAGGCGGTCACCGAGATCCACGTCCTCCATGTACATGAAGTAGCGGGAGTCGAACCCGTTGACCGAGTCGAACGCAGTGCGCCGCAACAGCAGACACGACCCGGACAGCCAACCGACGTCGCGCTCGGTGATCTGCGCGTCGAGTTGTCGGTAGGCGGTGGACCAGGGGTTGGTCTTCCACACCGCGCCGAGCAGGGCGTGGCCGGTGCCGGACACCAGGTCGGGTACCTGACGGGCCGAGGGATAGATCGAACCGTCGGGTTCCCGGATCAGCGGCCCCAACGACCCCGCGCGGGGTCGACGGTCCGCCGCCGCGATCAGGCGGTCGATGGCGCCGTCTCCCCACTCGATGTCGGGATTGGCCACGACGACGAACTCGATGTCCGGATCCACCTCGGCGACCGCGCGGTTCACCGCCCCGCCGTAACCGACGTTGCCGCCGGTGTGCAGCAGGGTCACGCCGTCGAAGTCCCGCGCGGCGGCCTCGGGCGCCCCGTCGGTGGAGCCGTTGTCGGCGACGATGACCGACGGCGATCCCGCGGTAGCCCGCTGCAGGCTCCGCAGAAAGGTGCCGAGGTGTTCTCCTGGCGAGAAGGTCACCGTCACCACCGCGCACCGGGGCGGGCCGAACTGAGCAGTCACGCGCACAGGGTACCGGGGACCGGCCCGATCAGGCGTCCCCGGCGTGACGCACCGCGTCGTGAAGTGCGGCACGCCATTCGCGCAGTGGGGTCAGCCCGGCGTCCGACCACGCCGCCCCCGACAACACCGAGTACGCGGGCCGCGGTGCGGGCCGCGGGAACTCCGCGGTGGTACAGGGCTGGACTCGTCCCGGATCGGCGCCCACCGCCCGGAACACCTCGCGGGCGAGACCGAACCAGGTACACGATCCGGCGTTGGTGGCGTGGAGGACGGCCCCCACCGTTGTGGACGGTCGCGTGGTGGCGAGTTCGAGCAGCGCGTCGGCGAGGTCGACGGAGTAGGTCGGCGAACCGGTCTGGTCGTCGACGACCCGGGTGGTGTCGCGGGTCCGTTCCAGCCGGCGCATGGTGCTGACGAAGTCGGTCCCACCCTCGGCCCCGGTGTACACCCACGCGGTGCGCACGATCGTGGCCGTCGGGTCGGCCGCGCGGATCTCACGCTCACCCCCCAACTTGGTCCTGCCGTAGACACCGACGGGGTCGGGGCCGTCGACGTCACGGTCCTCCGGCCGCCACGGACGCGGTGCACCACCGGTGGGCACGAACACGTAGTCGGTGGACAGGTGGATCAACCACACTCCACGTCGCACCGAGTGCTCCGCCAGCAGCCGGGGTCCGTCGACATTGATCGCGGTGGCCCGCTCCACGTCGGTCTCCGCGCCGTCGACATCGGTGTGGGCGGCGCAGTTGATCACCACGTCACCGGGGCCGTACCCGTCCAGCACCGACGAGACCGACGCAGGGTCGGTGATGTCGAGCTCCGTCGAACCGAGCGCGGTGACCGAGGCAGGGCCACGGGCGCCGAGGAGCCGACCGACCTGGCCCGTCCCCCCGGTCACCAGAATGCGGGTCTCACCTGCGGTGGACGACGCTGCGATCATCACTGTCCTGTCGGTCGGATGGGTGACGGGGACCACCGTTGTCGGCGTCGCGGCGTTGCGCTGCGCGGTTGCCGCGATTCTCGCACGTACCCTTACTCCAGTCACCGGCTCCACGCGTGCTGCCACCCCGTGGGTGCCCCCTGATCGCGGGCGCCGGTGGTGGGTCCGACCGACGGCCGGACGTCCACGCCCGCCCACCGACACCCACCAGCCACGAGGAGCGCCACCCGCAGTGCCACCGTCCAGCGAGGAGCCACGCAGGCGAGCCGATCCGCGGCGCGCGGCGGGCCAGGGACGACCATCCCGTCCGGCATCGCCCCCGCCGGAGCGGTCCGATCCCGCGGAGCGTCCCCGACGCCGCGCCCCCCGACCCGACGAGCGTGACCCCCGTGCTCGTCGCGCCGTCGATCCGCCGCCCGACGACCGCCCTCGTCGGCAACCTCCCCAGCCCGACGCCGGTGCACGGCGAGACGCCGGGGCGAGGCGGTCCGGCGGCCGCCACCAGGCGCGGACCGACGCGGATGTGTCACGGAGGAGAGCCGCCGCCGACGCGCCGCGCGATCGGCCCCGCCGACCCGAGCGCGGTGCGACGTCGGTCACCCCGAAGGCCGCCGACGCGGGCACCACCTCTGTCGCCCAGAAGTCCTCACCGGCCGCGACGGCGACCGCGGCACGACCGGTTCAACTGGCCCGCCGGCACAGTGGGCGCATCCTGGTCGCGTTGGTCACCGCGGCGGTGTTGCTGGCGACCGGTTACGCGTGGAACGGGCTGGCCGGACTGCAGTCCAGCGTCACCCGCCTCGGCGACCTCTCGCTGGGCAAGGGCGCCGACGGCGCGGTAGACATCCTGTTGGTCGGCACCGACTCCCGGACCGACGCCCACGGGAATCCGTTGTCGGCCGGTGAGCTCGCCGAACTGCACGCCGGTGACGACGTGGCCACCAACACCGACACCATCCTGTTGATCCGCATCCCCAACGACGGGTCGTCGGCCACCGCGATCTCCATACCCCGCGACTCCTACGTCGACGTCCCGGGTATCGGGAAGACCAAGATCAACTCCGCCTACGGTTCCACCAAGGAGATCAAACGCGAGGCCGTGGTGAACGCGGGCGGCGATCCGACCGATGCGGAACGCCAAGGCGTGCAGGCCGGCCGCAAGGCGCTCATCGACTCCGTCGCCAATTTGACCGGGGTGCAGGTCGATCACTACGCCGAGGTGGGTCTGCTCGGCTTCGTCCTGCTGACCAACGCGGTCGGCGGGGTCCCCGTGTGTCTCAAGGGACCGGTCAACGAGCCGTTCTCCGGTGCGCATTTCCGCGCGGGTGAGCAGACGCTGAACGGTTCCCAGGCGTTGAGTTTCGTGCGTCAGCGTCACGAACTGCCGCGCGGCGACCTCGACCGGATCACCCGGCAGCAGGTGTACATGGCGTCACTTGCGCAGAAGGTGTTGTCGGCGGGCACGTTGTCGAACCCGGGCAAGCTCGGCGACCTCGAGGACGCGGTGTCGCGGTCGGTGGTCATCGACGACGGTTGGGACATCGTGAAGTTCACCGAGCAGCTCAAAGATCTCAGTGGTGGCAAGGTGAAATTCGCGACCATCCCGG
Organism: Williamsia sterculiae; assembly: GCF_900156495.1. Lineage (GTDB taxonomy): Bacteria > Actinomycetota > Actinomycetes > Mycobacteriales > Mycobacteriaceae > Williamsia_B > Williamsia_B sterculiae. The sequence continues at coordinate 524,878 of NZ_FTNT01000002.1, read as the reverse complement.
TGGTGAGCGAGAACGGGTGGAGCGACGACGGTGACCAGAGCGTGGTGCAGGTGGACCCGACGCAGGTGCACGCCTTCACCAACAGTCTGCTGAACAAGAAGGCGGCGTCGACCGCGGGCCAGGCCCCCGACACCTCGTCGTACACCGTCGACGTGTCCAACACCGGTTCGGTGGCCGGGCTGGCCACCAACGTGGCCACCATCGTCACCAACAAGGGTTTTCAGAAGGGTGCGGTGGGCAATGCGGAGTCGGCCGACACCGACTCGATCATCTACGCCCACACCGACGATTCGGCTGCCAAGAACCTGGCCAAGCAACTCGGTGGACTGCCGGTGAAGGCCGATCCGGCGATGCCGTCGGGTCGGATGAAGGTGGTGCTCACCGACTCCTACGCGGGTCCCGGGTCCGTCAGCGACACCGGCAGCCAGCCCGACAGCACACCCACGCCGAGCAGTGCGGCGCCGAGCAGCGCCGACAACTCACCTTCGGTGACGGCCGGGTCGTCGCAACCCCAGTGTGTGAACTGAAGCGCAGTCCGCGAATCGAGAAGGAGCCGATCGTGACCTCCCCCGGGCCCACGGTGACCGACGCGCTGCTGGCGCCGTCGGCGCACCCCGATCCGACGCAGCCGTTGTTGACCTTCTACGACGACGCGAGTGGCGAACGGACCGAGCTGTCCGGGCTGACGCTGGCGAACTGGGCGGCCAAGACGGCGAATTTCGTCCGCGACGAGCTGGGTCTGGCCCCGGGTGAGGCGGTGGTGGTCGACCTGCCGGTGCACTGGCAGACCGCGGCCGTGCTGCTCGGCGTGTGGTGGGCGGGCTGCGAGGTGCGCACCGCTCCGGACCCGTCGGCTCCGGCGACATTCTGCGCTGCCTCGGCAGTGGAGGATCACGCCGACGGTGAGGTCATCGCTGTGCCGTTGGACGCTTTCGCGATGGCGGTGCCGGGCTTGCCGATGGGTGTCATCGACTTCGGGTCGGCCGTCCGCGTCCACGGTGACCGGTTCGTGCCGTCGGGTGCGGGCCCGGTGGCGCTCGACGGGTCGTCGGTGACGGCGGTTCTGACCGCCGCGGGCAAGGCAGCGGGGTCGGCCGGTCTGCGCCGGGGCGACCGTGTGCTGTCCACCCATGGCTGGACGAACGCCCAGGCGCTGATCGACGGGCTCATCGCGGTGTTCGCGGCCGGCTGTTCGCTGGTGCAGGTGGCGCATGCCGATCCGACCTCGCCCGGACGCCACGCCGAGACCGAGCGAGTGACCACCACTCTCTCCTGAGCGGCATCGTCGGACGGCATCACCGACCGGCTCAGGGCCGACGCAGCAGCCACCCGGTGCGGCCACCCCGGACCTCCAGGTCATCGCGGTGCGCGAGAGCTTCGGGGCCGTCGCCCAGCAGGTCGTCGAGAACCCGCAGGTCGTCGGGAGCGAGTGATCCGTCGAGCCATTCGCGGTAGCGACTCAACGCGATCTGGGCGTACCGCCCCTGCGGAGCCGATGGGGTCGCCGTGATCGTGAAGTGACGCTCGTCGAGGAGGTCGAAGCCGGCGGCGGTGAACCGGGGACCGAAGTCGGCGCCCAGCTCGGGGACCTCACGACGGGCCCGGTGGCCGACGGCCGCGAGCACCCGGCCCTCGAGTCCCGGTGCCTGCGCGGGCGCGTCGTCGCGGAGGTAGCGCATCGGTTCGGCCATCTCCGTGACGACGAACAATCCGCCGGGCCGCAACGCCGCGCGGACCTGCGCCATCACCCGGTCCGGGTCCGCGCAGTGATGCAGCGAATTCGCCATCCACACCAGATCCGGGGAACCCAGTTCCGGCCAGGGCTCGTCGAGGTCGGCGACCACCGTCTCGACCCGGTCGGTGACCCCGCGGTCGCCCGCCCGGATCCGCAACCGCGCCAGCATGTCCGGCGACGAGTCCACCGCCACCACCATGGCCCGCGGACACACGGTCGCCAGCAGGGTGGTCCCGGTGCCGGTCCCCGCACCGAGATCGGCGATCCGGTGCACCGCCCCGGTGTGTGGGGCCAACCAGTCGGCGAGGGTCGCGAAGTACTCGGTCAACACCTCGGCGTCGAGGTCGAGGAGTTCGGCCATCCCGGTGTCGTCGTGGTGATGGTGATGATGCGTGGTCATAATTCGATCGTAGGGTCGCCTGCGAATTTCGCATATAGTCTTGCCGATGAAGCAAGAGAAGGATGAGCCCGACTCGGTCGACACTCTGATCCGCACCCGCATCCGAGGTCTGCGCGTGGCCCGCGGATGGTCCCTGGACGCTCTCGCCGCGCGCTGCCACCTGAGTCCGTCGACGCTCAGCCGCATCGAGACCGGGCACCGACGCATCGTGTTGGATCAGTTGATCCCGCTTGCTCGGGCGCTGGGCACCACCCTCGACGACCTGGTCGCCTCCGACCTCGACGAGGATGTGGTGATCCGGCCGCAGCGCGACCACGGGCGGACCGGAAGCGGTCGCACGGTCTGGTACCTCAGCCGGGAGGCGGGGGCGCAGGGCACCACCGTCGCCAAGATGCGCATCGACGCGGCCACGCCACCGCTGCTGCCGTCGGCATTGCGCGTCCATCCCGGTCGGGACTGGTTCACCGTGCTCACCGGGGTGGCCCGCCTACAACTCGGTGACCGCACGATCCTGGTGGAGGCCGGTCAGGCCGCCGAGTTCGACACCATGACACCGCATCACATCGGGGCGGCGGAGGCGCCGATGGAACTGATCACGATGCTCGATCACGAGGGTCGGCGGATCCACCTGCACGACACCGACGACACCCCCCGGTGAGCGGGCACCGTCAGCGCAGCAGCGCCCGGGACATGACGACCCGCTGGATCTGGTTGGTGCCCTCGTAGATCTGGGTGATCTTGGCGTCGCGCATCATCCGCTCCACCGGGAAGTCGCGGGTGTACCCGGCGCCACCGAACAACTGCACCGCGTCGGTGGTCACCTCCATCGCGACGTCGGAGGCGAAGCACTTCGACGCCGAGGAGATGAACCCCAGGTTCTTCTCACCGCGCTCCGCGCGCGCCGCCGAGGTATAGACCATCAACCGGGCCGCCTCGATCTTCATCGCCATGTCGGCGACCATGAACTCCACACCCTGGAACGAGCTGATCGGCTTGCCGAACTGCTTGCGGTCCTTGATGTACTCGATGGCCTTGTCCAGCGCGCCCTGCGCGATGCCGACGGCCTGCGCACCGATGGTCGGCCGGGTGTGGTCGAGGGTGGCCAGGGCGGTCTTGAACCCGGTGCCCGGCTCGCCGATGATCCGATCACCCGGGATGGTGCAGTTCTCGAAATGCAACTCGGCGGTCGGCGAACCCTTGATACCGAGCTTCTTCTCCAACCCGGCCACACTGAAGCCCGGGTCGTCCTTGTGCACCATGAACGCCGAGATCCCATTGGCGCCCTTCTCCGGATCGGTCACCGCCATCACGGTGTACCAACTGGACACCCCACCGTTGGTGATCCACGCCTTGGTGCCGTTGAGCACCCAGTCGTCACCCTTCTGGGCCGCGCGCGTACGCATCGACGCGGCGTCCGAACCGGCCTCGCGCTCGGACAGCGCATACGACGCCATCGCGTCGCCGGAGGCGATCTCCGTGAGAACCTTCTGCTTGAGTTCCTCCGACCCGGACAGGATCAACCCCATGGTGCCGAGCTTGTTCACCGCCGGGATCAGCGACGCCGAGGCGTCGACGCGAGCGACCTCTTCGATGACGATGCAGGCGGCGACCGAGTCACCACCCTGACCGCCGTACTCCTCACCCACGTGGATGGCGTTGAAACCCGACGCGGTGAGCGCCTTGCGGGCCTCCTCGGGGAAGCGCGAGTTCTCGTCCACCTCGGCGGCGAAGGGCTCGATCTCCTTCTCGGCGAGCGATCGGATGGCCGCGCGCAATTCGCGGTGTTCCTCCGGCAACTGGAACAGGTCGAAATCGGGGTTGGCAACCATGGGGAGCTCCTGAGCGGACGGGTCGATGTCGCCACCGATCCTAGTACCGCCCTCCGATTCGGTTACTCGCAGGTAACTCGAGTCCCACCGTCGACCCGCCGGTCATCACTCGTACCTGGTGCGGCGCCGGTCGGTACGGCAGGGTGGTGTGCAGTCGGCCGGTATGGCAGGCCGGTGGGAGAAGGGACGGACCCGACGATGGCCGACGACGACCTCGCCGACTTCGAGAAGACCCGGTTCGGCGCAACCGGCGACGAGTTCACCGTGTACCGCAAGGGCACCGGACCGGCGGTGATCGTGATCGCCGAGATGCCCGGCATCACCCCCGAGGTCGCGGCATTCGGACGCCGGGTGGCCGACATCGGCTGCACCGCGGTGTTGCCGTCGCTGTTCGGTACCGACGGCCGCGACGCGTTGCCCAGCGCCCACGGCACCATCGCCGCCGCACGCACGGCGCTCGGCACCATGACCTCGGCGTGTATCAGCAAGGAGTTCACCGTCTTGGCGACCGGTCGGTCGTCGCCGGTGGTGGCCTGGTTGCGCGCGCTGGCCCGCTCCGAACACGATCGCTGCGGCGGGCCGGGGGTGGGGGCCATCGGCATGTGCTTCACCGGCGGGTTCGCGCTGTCGATGGCGGTCGACGACCGGTTGCTCGCCCCGGTGCTCGCCCAACCGGGACTGCCCTTCGCGGTGACACCCGGGCGGGCCCGCAACATCGACATCAGTCCCGCGGACCTGCAGACCGTGAAACAACGGTGTGCGGCCGGACTGCAGGTGAAAGGGGTCCGGTTCTCCGGTGACCGCATGTGCCCGCGGAGTCGTTTCCGGTTCCTCCGCGACCAACTCGGTGACGCATTCCTCGCGACCGAGGTCCCCAACAGCGCCGCCAACAAGAACGTGCCGGTGCCGCCGCATTCGCCGATGACCCTGCATCTCGTCGACGAACCCGGTGAACCCACTCGCGAGGCACTCGACGAGGTGCTGGCGTTCTTCGTCGACCGGCTGCAGGTGACGCCGCCGGACTGAACCCGATCAGTCGCCGAGCAGTCGGTCGCGCAGGGCGGCGTCCTTCTCGGCGACCAGTTCCTCGAGTCCCCGCTGGAACTCGGCCATCCGCCCTTGTAACTGCGGATCCGCGGTGCCCAGGATGCGCACCGCCAGCAGACCGGCGTTGCGGGCCCCGCCGATGGAGACGGTGGCGACCGGCACCCCCGCGGGCATCTGCACGATCGAGAGCAGCGAGTCCATGCCGTCGAGGTATTTCAGCGGCACCGGCACCCCTATCACCGGGAGCGGCGTCGCCGACGCCACCATGCCGGGCAGATGGGCCGCACCGCCCGCGCCGGCGATGATCACCGAGATGCCCCGGGCCGCGGCGTCGCGGGCGTAGTCGAGCATCCGTTGCGGCGTGCGGTGGGCCGACACCACCCCGACCTCGAACCGGACGCCGAATTCAGCGAGCGCCTGCGCGGCCGGTTCCATGGTGGGCCAGTCGGAGTCGCTGCCCATGATCAGTCCGACACGCGGGCCGTCCCCCGCGATCGATTCAGTGCTCGTCATGCGGATCCCATCCGTCGGTCCACACCGCGGTGGACATCCAGGTGGCCGCGCGTTCGGCGCGTTCGCGGATCGCGGCCACGTAGTCCTCGTCGTCGGGCGACCCCGCCCCGACCCCGACACCGGCCGTGCCGACGATGTTCACGTGGCCGATCTTCCGGTCGGGTCGTTCCCCCTTGCCGTAGAGATGTACCCGGGCCTCGGGGATTCGGGCCATCAGGTGGTGGAGCCGTTCGTCCATCGTCATCGTCGGTGTCTGCTCGGCCCCCAGGATGTTGGCCATCACCGTCACCGGTGCGCGTGCCGACGTCGCTCCGAGCGGGTAGTCGAGAACCGCCCGCAGATGCTGCTCGAACTGGTCGGTCACCGCACCGTCCATGGTCCAGTGCCCACTGTTGTGCGGTCGCATGGCGAGCTCGTTGACCGACAACGCACCCGACTCCTTCTCGAACAGTTCCACGGCCATCACCCCCACCACCCCGAGTTCGGCGGCGAGCCGCAGGGCGAGGTGTTCGGCCGCCTCGGCGGTCGACGGATCCAGTCCGGGCGCGGGGGCGATGGCCACCGCGCACTGACCATGACGTTGTACGGTCTCGACCACCGGCCAGGCCGCGCCCTGCCCGAAGGGCGACCGGGCGATCATCGCCGACAATTCCCGGCGCATCGGCACCCGCTGCTCCACCAGCAGGTCACCGTCGACCTCCGCGAGCACGGCCCGCGCGTCGGACTCGTTGTCGAGTACCCAGACCCCGCGACCGTCGTATCCGCCGCGGACGGTCTTCAGCACCACCTGCCAGTCGTGACGGGCACCGAACTCCGCGAGCACCGTGTCGCGGTCGGTGCCGGACAGGTCGGCGAAGTCGGGCACCGGGACACCGAGTTCGGCCAGCCGCACCCGCATGCGCAACTTGTCCTGGGCGTAGATCAGGGCCTGTGGGGGCGGCAGCACCACGACACCCTCGTCCTGCAGAGTCCGCAGGTGCTCCACCGGTGCGCCCTCGTGGTCGAAGGTCAGCGCCGCCGCCCCACGGGCCGCCGTGCGCAGCGCCTCGAGGTCGGTGTGCGAGCCCACCACCACGTCCGGACTCACCTGCGCGGCCGGGTCGTCCTGCGAGGTGGCCAACACCCGCAGGCACTGGCCCAGGCCGATCGCGGCCTGCTGGGTCATCCGGGCCAGCTGCCCACCGCCGACCATCGCGACCGTGGGCATCGACCGCTGGTCGGCGCTGTCTCGGAGCACCGGCCTCGGCTCACCCACCGCCACGGACTCCGGGTCCCCGCCTGCGCCTGTCGGTACGTCGTTCACGACAGGTCATCGTTCCATGCCTGGTACCGCACCGTGGTGTCCGGTGTGCCCAGCAGCGCGCCGCCGTGTCCGACGGCGATCAGCCCGGCTGATCGTCTCCGGGGACCACGATCTGCCACACCACTCCGAACCGGTCCCGAACCTGGCCGTAGTGATCGCCCCACGGCGCGACCTCGAACGGCATCACCTTCTCGCCCCCCGCGGACACCACACGATCGATCAGGTCGCGGGCGGACCCGACCGAGTCTGGTCCGATGATGAACGAGTAGTGGTCACTCGCCAATGCCGACGCTCCCCCGCCGACGTCGTCGCCGATCGCGTCCCCGCCCGCGAGCGTCACCAGACCGCCCGTCAACTGGGCGTGCGCGACCGCGTCGGCGGGCGGTTCGAACGGGAATCCGGAGGTGTCGCCGATGGATCCATAGGTCCGCAGATCCAGGGTGCCGCCGAAGAGATCGGCGTAGTGGTCGAAGGCCTCGTGGGCGTTTCCGGGAAAGCTGATGTACGGCGAGAACGACGGGGTTGCCATACGCACGATGGTGTCACAGATCACTCCACCGGGACCGGCGTCGGTGGCACCTGCCACACCTCGAGGCCCCCGTTTCGTACACTCTTGGCTTGTGTCGTTCATCGACGGGCTGATGGCCCGCACGCCCGGTCCGCTCCGGCGCGTGATGATGCGCCACCACGAACTCATCAAGTTCGCTCTCGTCGGCGGCACCACCTTCGTCGTCGACATGGCCATCTTCTATCCGCTCAGCCTGACGATCCTGGAGAGCAAACCGGTCATCGCCAAGGTCATCTCGGGTGTCATCGCGACCATCCTCAGCTATGTGCTCAACCGCGAGTGGGCGTTCAAGAACCGCGGCGGCCGCGAACGTCACCACGAGGCACTGCTGTTCTTCGTGATCAGCGGGATCGGGGTGGTACTGCAGGCGGCGCCGCTGTGGGTGGCCAACAACGTCTTCGATGTCCGGCACAACGTCAGCGTCTCCGAGCAGGTCGTCCTCGACTTCGTGCTCGGCTACCTCATCGGCAACGTGCTGCAGATGGCCTTCCGATTCTGGGCACTGCGCAGGTTCGCGTTCCCCGAGGACCAGCTACACGGCGGTGAGGCCGGGTCGACCGATCTGCACCCGACCACCGAGGAGCTCGCCGACGAGGAGCTCGGCCATTCCTGACGCCGCGCCGTACCCGGTCAGCGCGGCTCGCTGACCGCCCGCGCGACCGGCCGGGCCGCACCTGCGGCCGGCAGCACGATGGTGAACACCGCGGGCCGCCGGGAGCTGAGTTCCAGTCGTCCCGCGTCGGCCTCCACCAACGCCCGGGCCAACGGCAGTCCCACCCCACTCGAACCCTGGGACGAGAACCCGCGCCGGAAGATGTGCGGGGCGACGCTGTCCGGAACCCCCGGCCCCTCGTCGGCGACGCTGATACGCACCGTCTCGGCCGACAGGTCGCGTACCTCCACCCGGCAGTTCCCCGCGCCATGGCGCAACGCGTTGTCCAGCAGCACGCTGACCGCTTCCCGCAATCGGCTCGGCGACGTCCAGGCCATCCCGTCACCGTCGACGTCGGCGGTGACCCGACGCGACCGTGCGGTGAAGGCCGCGGAGAAGTCGTCGACCACCGTCTCGATCACCGGTCGCACCGGGATCGGTTCGGTGGCCGCCGAGTCGGACTCGCGGGATGCCGCGATCAACCCGTCGAGATCCTCACTGAGCCGCTCCACCTGCGACAACGCCGCGTCAGCCTCGGCAACCACGTCCGGGTCCGGATGCATGGCCAGTTCGTCGAGGCGTAACTGGATCGCGGTCAGTCGACTACGCAACTGATGCGAGACGTCGCCGACGATGCGACCCTCACGTTCGAGGCGCATCGCGATCTCCTGGTTGGCCAACGACATCGCCCCCGCGACCTGATCGAGTTCGGCGATGTCATAGCGGGTCCAGCCGGTACGCAGGTCGCCGCCGGCCATCCGCGACGCCCGATCCGCGAGATCACTGAGCGGTCGGGTCAACCGCGCCGAGATGGCCAGCGCGACCACGATCCCGGCCAGCACCGACAGCAACACCAGTGTCGTCACCGCGCCCACCGCGGCCCACTGATCCCGACGTTGGCGTTCGATGTTGACGTGGAGGGTGATACGACCTTCCCGCCCGAGGTCGATGGTGCGAGACTGCGACGGTCCGGATTCCGGGCGGCCGATGTCGGTCTCGCCCATCCGGGCCGACCCCCCGGGTTCGTTCGCGGTGGGATACCGGACGACCATCCAGCCCCGTGCCGGGATCAGCGCGGCGAGCGAGTCGGTGTCGAGATGGTCCACCACCCCGTCCTCGGCGTCGGCCACCAACACCGGCGCCGCCGACTCCAACCGCTGGGCCAACTCGCGGTCGGTGCTGCGTTCCACCCACCACCACGCCATCACCGACAGCGGGATCCCCAGCATCAGTCCGATGGCCAACACCACCGCGATGGTCGAGCGCAGGATGGTCCGACGCACGGCGTCTAGTCCGGATCGAAGCGGAAGCCGACCCCGCGGACGGTGACGATGCGCTTCGTGCGATCGGGCTGGTCGTCGCCGATCTTGCGCCGCAACCAGGACACGTGCATGTCCAGGGTCTTCGACGACCGCAGATCCGCCGACCCCCACACCTCGGTGAGGATCTCCTCGCGGCTGACCACCTGACCGGGTCGTTCCATCAGGAACCGCAGCAGGTCGAACTCGCGGTTGGCCAGGGTGGTGTCCCGGCCCCCGACCAACACGCGACGACCGCGGGTGTCGAGCTGCAGGTCGCCTGCCTCGAGCACCACGTCGGAGACCTTGCGGCGCAGCAGGGCGCGGACGCGGGCCAGCAGTTCGGCCAACCGGAAGGGTTTGCCCACGTAGTCGTCGGCGCCGGCGTCGAGCCCGACGACGAAGTCCACCTCGTCGGTGCGTGCGGTCAGCATCAGCACCGCGAGTTGCGGACGTACCTGCCGCAGTTGCCTGCACACCTCCAGACCGTCCATCTCCGGTAACCCGAGGTCGAGGACCAGCAGTTCGAAGCGTGGGTCCTGAGCTCTCCGCAGCGCGGCCGTCCCGGTGGTCACCACCTCACATCCGTAACCCTCACGGGTCAGCGCCCGGGCCAGTGGGCTGGCGATCGCCTCGTCGTCCTCGGCGAGCAGCACCTCGGTGTGCGCGGATCGGGCGGGCACGGGTGGGCTCTGGGCGGGGGCATCTCCCGCGGGTGGGTTGTGGATCGACTCGTCGCGCACCTCTCCGGTCACCTGACCCCAACCTCCTGATGGAGCAATGCGTGCACCTTCCGTATGTGTGGGACGGACTCGAAGGCCAGCGGATCGTCGGCCACCGACTCGATCACCAGCGTGCCGGTGCGCAGCATCCGGTCGAGGACCCCGTGCCGGAACTCCACAGAGCTGATGCGTTGCACCGGGATGTCGACCCCGGACCGCGACAACAGACCGTCGCGGCGGGTGACGCGACGGTCGGTGAGCACGAAGTGCGTGGTGCGCCAGCCGATCAGCGGGCGCACGAAGAACCACATAGTCACCGCGAGCCAGACCGCCAGGATGACCATCCCCACCGCCAGCTGTGCGGTCGGGTCCATCGACGAGCGAGTGGTCGCACCCGCGGCCAGTCCGGCCACGGCGGTGGCGACCAGGAACAGGACGACCGGGACCACCAGACACTTCCAGTGGGGATGGCTGTGCACGACGATCCTTTCGCCGTCGACCAGCATGTTCTCCGGGTAGCCCACTCCCATGACGGTAGTCCATCCGCCGCAGGTCACGACTCGCCGCCGATCTCGTGTCGACCGCCCGTCATGGGCCACCGGGCACCCTCGCGTCAGTACACTCGCGGTCGACCCGAGGCGTTCGACGGAGGTGATGACGCCCGTGTATTCCGATGATCCGCGCGACCGCGACCCGCGGACCGCCCGTTACGAACGTGACCCGTATGGCCACCCCGACGACCGCTACGGGTACCCCGGCGGCGGTCAGTACTACCAGCAGCCCGCCTACGACCAGGATCCGCGGTACGCACCCCCGCCGCAGCAGGCCCCGCAGAAGCCGCCGCGCCGAGGGCCGCAGATCAACGCCGGCCTGTATGCGGGTGGGGTGATCGCCTCGGCCATCGTCACCGCGCTCGCCGCATGGCTGGTCGCCTGGGTGATCCGCATCATCTCCGAGCGGATCACCGAGATGGGCAAACTCGGCGTCTGGAACCCGATGGCCCAGGACGAGTACTGGTTCGCGGTGGTCGCCGTGCTGTGCGCGCTCGCCGGCGGAGCGCTCTGGTACCTGCTACAACTGACCACCCCGTCGCCGAACCAGTTCTACACCTGGATCGTCGGCCTGCTCATCGCCGCCGCGGTGGTGGTACCGCTGGCCCTGTCCAGCGAGATCTGGGTGGGTATCAGCACCGCGGTCGAACACGTCGTGATCGGGGTGCCGATTCTGGTGCTGATCCGCGCGGTCGGCGCGAAGAGCATCGTAGGACGGCGCTGACGGCCCGACTCGGCCCGACCCTTCAGTCGATCCTGCGCAGATGCGTGACGTCGCCCGCCGCGACCGCGTGGTCGGCGCCGTCGTCTCCGCGTACCACCATCCGGCCCTCGGCATCCACGTCGGTGGCGATGCCCAGGAGTTCCCTGTCGCCGGGCAACTCGACCCGCACCCGGTGCCCGACGGTCGAGCACAGCGCGCGGTAGTCGGCGGCGACAGCTTCCACCTCGTGCGGCCAGCGCGACAGTTGGTCGGCCAGCTCGGTCAACACGGCCGTCGCCACCGCGTCCCGGTCGATCGCGGCGCCGGTGACCAACTGCAGAGACGTCGCGGTGGGCACGGGCAACTCGTCGGCCGTCAGACCGGTGTTGACGCCGATCCCGACGACGGCGACCGGCCCGGTCCCGTCGTGGACCAGTTCCGCCAGGATCCCCGCAACCTTCCGCGGCTCACCATCGGCGTCGACGAGCACGTCGTTGGGCCACTTCAGCGACGCCCCTACTCCGGTGGTGTGCGACAGCGCGCGCGCCACCGCCACTCCCGTCAGCAGCGGCAGCCAGCCGATCCGCGCCGGACCGCCGGCGGTGTCCACGGCGACCGACATCGCCAGCTGCGCGCGCGGCGGACTCGACCACATCCGGTCGTGTCGTCCGCGACCGGCGGTCTGGGTCTCGGCGAGCAGCACGGTGTCGCGGATGTCGCCGTCCGCGACCGCCGCGGCGAGGTCGGCGTTGGTCGAACCGGTGGTCTCGACGACCCGCAGTTCGCGCCAGCGCGGCCCGTCCAGCACCTCGGAGCGGAGTCGGTCGGCGTCCAGGGGCAGGCGTTCGGGCATGGGCGTCAGCGTAGTCCGCGCCGCCCCCGCTGATGCCACCGTCGGCCGCGTGCGCGACCGCCGCCGAAATGTGAGAGTTCCCTCGCATTCGCCCCGCGCGCCTATCACGTCACCATCGTGGTTAGCATCAGAGACCATGACTACTGCGTCGACCGGTGCCGACGGCACTCCCGACATCCACACGACCGCGGGGAAGCTCGCGGACCTGCGCAATCGGCTCGAGGAGACCAAGCACCCGGTCGGCGAGTCAGCGGTCGAGAAGACTCACGGGCGGGGGAAGCAGACCGCGCGCGAACGCATCACCTATCTGCTCGACGAGGGCTCGTTCGTCGAACTCGACGCGCTGGCCCGGCATCGCAGCACCAATTTCGGACTCGCTCAGCGCCGTCCACTCGGCGACGGTGTGGTGGTCGGTTACGGCACCGTCGACGGCCGCGAGGTCTGCGTGTTCAGCCAGGACGCCACCGTCTTCGGCGGCAGCCTCGGTGAGGTCTACGGCGAGAAGATCGTCAAGGTGATGGATCTGGCCATCAAGACCGGCCGACCACTCATCGGCATCAACGACGGCGCCGGCGCCCGCATCCAGGAGGGTGTGGTCTCGCTCGGGCTGTACGGCGAGATCTTCCACCGCAACGTCCGCGCGTCGGGCGTCATCCCGCAGATCTCGCTCATCCTGGGTGCCGCGGCCGGCGGTCACGTCTACTCCCCCGCACTCACGGACTTCACCATCATGGTCGACAAGAGCAGCCAGATGTTCGTCACGGGCCCCGACGTCATCAAGACGGTCACCGGCGAGGACGTCACCATGGAGGATCTCGGTGGGGCGCACACCCACATGGCCAAGTCGGGTGTTGCCCACTACGTGGCCTCCGACGAGGCGGACGCGCTCGACTACGTCCGCGACCTGCTCGGCTACCTGCCCAGCAACAACCGCGCCGAGGCTCCCCGGTTGCCGGTGGACGAACCCGCCGCCGGTTCGATCGAGGACACCCTCACCGACGAAGATCTCGAACTCGACACGCTCATCCCGGATTCGCCGAACCAGCCGTACGACATGCACGAGGTCATCCGGCGGATCCTGGACGACGACGACTTCCTCGAGGTGCAAGAGGGCCGCGCGGGCAACATCGTCGTCGGCTTCGGCCGGGTCGACGGGCGCAGCGTCGGCATCGTGGCCAATCAGCCCACCCAGTTCGCCGGCTGCCTGGACATCAACGCCTCCGAGAAGGCGGCGCGCTTCGTCCGCACCTGCGACTGCTTCAACATCCCGATCATCACCCTCGTGGACGTGCCGGGGTTCCTGCCGGGCACCGAGCAGGAATACAACGGCATCATCCGCCGTGGCGCCAAGCTGCTCTACGCCTACGGTGAGGCCACCGTCGGCAAGATCACCGTCATCACCCGTAAGGCCTACGGCGGCGCCTACGACGTCATGGGTTCCAAGCACATGGGTGCCGATGTGAACCTGGCCTGGCCGACCGCCCAGATCGCCGTGATGGGCGCGTCCGGCGCCGTCGGATTCGTCTACCGCTCGCAGCTCAAGGAGGCCGCGGAGAAGGGTGAGGACGTGGACGCCCTGCGATTGCAGCTCCAGCAGGAGTACGAGGACACCCTGGTCAACCCGTACGTCGCCGCCGAGCGCGGTTACGTCGACGCGGTCATCCCCCCGTCACACACCCGCGGGCAGATCGCCACCGCGCTGCGCCTGCTGGAGCGCAAGATGGTGAATCTGCCGCCGAAGAAGCATGGGAACATCCCGCTATGAGCCCCGACCACGCCGAGAGCTCCGACATCGCCGCGGGCTCGGAGCAGACCGCGACCCCCGACGCCCCGGCGGCCGCGCCGTTCCTGCGCGTGGTGCGGGGCAATCCGTCCGACGAGGAGGTCGCCGCGCTGGTCAGCGTGATCGCGGCCGCCGCGTCGTCCACGGCCCCGGAACCGCCCAAGCCGCCGCGCGACCTGTGGGGTTCGGCGGAGTCGCGGCTGCGCAACGGCGACGGGTTGTCGCCGAATGTGTTCCTCAACGCCGGCTACGGCCGCGGTTTCTGACGACCGGCCGGTGCCCGGTCCCGTCGCCCCCGTCCGTCTGATCCTCGGATCGGCGTCGCCCGCCCGGCTGCGGGTGCTGCGGGCCGCCGGGGTGTCGCCGCGGGTCGTGGTCTCCGACGTCGACGAGGACGCGGTGGTCGCCGCGCTGCCCGACGGCACCGATGCCCCGACCACGGTGCAGGCACTGGCCCGCGCCAAGGCCGAGGAGGTGGCGCGGCGGGTCCGTCAGGACGGCACCGACCTCGACACCGTGGTCGTCGGCTGTGACTCGATGCTGTTGTTCGACGGCGCACTACTCGGCAAACCGCACACTCCCGACCGGGCCCGTGAGCAGTGGCGGCGGATGCGCGGACGTCGGGCCGAACTCCTCACCGGCCACCACCTCATCCGTGACGCCGGACCGGACGCCACCTCCCGCACCGCGGGCGGGGTCGGACGCACCACCGTTTCCTTCGCCCCCGTCGACGACGCCACCATCGATGCCTATGTCGCGACCGGAGAGCCCTTGCACGTGGCCGGAGCGTTCACCCTCGACGGACTCGGCGGCTGGTTTGTCGATGGCGTCGGCGGTGACCCGTCGTCGGTCATCGGGATCTCGCTGCCGTTGGTCCGCCGCCTACTCGCCGACGTCGGGGTCGCGGTGCCCGACCTGTGGGCGGGGTCGGCGGTGTGATCCATCCCGCATACAGCCGGCGGTGTGACCCCACCACACCGAGCGGTGCGCCCGTACACCTGCCGTTAGCCTGTAACCCGTGACTTCGGTGGCCGCGAGAGACGCGTACTCACCGCTCGCCGTAGAGGTGCGCGGCCTGACCAAGTCGTTCGGCAGCCATCGTGCGGTGGACGGCATCGACTTCGACGTCCCGCGGGGCATCGTGTGCGGCCTTCTCGGCCCCAACGGCGCGGGCAAGACGACCACGGTCCGGATGATGTCGACCCTCCTGCGTCCCGACGCGGGCCGGATCAGCGTGCTCGGCCACGACGTGGTGAGCGACTCGACCGCGGTCCGCTCGCTCATCTCCCTGACCGGTCAGTCCGCGTCGGTGGACAACGATCTGACCGCCGCGGAAAACCTGGAGATCTACGGACGACTCCTCGGCCAGCGTGGATCGCAGGCCCGCCGCCGGGCCCGCGACCTCATCGACCAGTTCGGGCTGAGCGCTGCCGGCAACCGACCGCTGCGTCACTACTCCGGCGGGATGCGCCGCCGGCTCGACCTCGCGGCCAGCATGATCCGCCGACCGGCGCTGCTGTTCCTCGACGAGCCGACCACCGGGCTGGACCCGCGCACCCGGGCACAACTGTGGGACATCGTCCGCAGCGTGGTCGCCGCGGGCACCACGGTGGTGCTCACGACGCAATACCTCGACGAGGCCGATGCGCTGGCCGACCAACTGGTCGTGATCGACAACGGCCGGGTGGTCGGTCAGGGCACCCCGGAGTCGCTGAAGAAGAAGGTCGGCAGCTTCGCGTTGTCGGTACGCCTCGGTGATCCGACACAGGCCGACCTCGCCACCCGGACGATCCGCGACCTGCTCGACTTCACCGTCGACGTCGACTCGCGCACCGGTTCGCTCACCGCGCCGGTCCCCGACTCGGCCCGGGCCGCCCAGGTGATCAGCGCGCTCTGTCAACGACAGGTCGATGTCGAGGAGTTCGGCGTCCACACCCCGTCGCTCGACGACGTCTTCCTGGCCCTGACCGGTGACGGGGCCCTGACCGGTGACGGGGCCCTGACCGGCGACGGGGCCCAGACCAACGAGAGGCGTCCCGCGTGAGGACGACAGGTATGACGACGAGCGGGGACACCACCCGGATGCATCGGCCCGAGGTCGCCGATCCTTTCGCTTCGATCCCGATGGCCGAGGTGATCACCCACATCGGTGTGCGCAAGACCCTCGCCGACACCGCGACCATGGCGCGTCGCGGCCTGCTGAAGTTCAAGCACACCCCGCAACACCTCGTCGACGTCATCGTCGTGCCGGTGGTGTTCACCGTGATGTTCGCGGGGATCTTCGGTGGGGCGATCGCCGGGCGGGTCGGTGACTACCTCCCGTTGCTGGTTCCCGGGGTCATGGTCAACGTCACCATCACCTCCACCGTGGTCGTCGGGATGCAGTTGCGCGAGGACATCGACCGCGGCGTCTTCGACCGGTTCGTGTCGCTGCCCATCTCCCGGCTCGCGCCGCTCTCCGGCATCCTGGTCGCGTCCATCCTGCGGTACCTGCTCGCGGTGTCCATCACCCTCGGGGTGGGGATCGTGATGGGGTACCGGCCGCACAGCGTGCCCGGCGTGACCGTCGCCGTGGTGCTGGTGGTGTTCTCGGCGTTCGCGTTGAGCTGGCTGTTCGCGCTGCTGGGCGTGCTCTTCACCAAAGCCGCGGCGGTGCAGGGCGTGTCCGCACTGTTCCTCACCGCGCTCGGGTTCACCTCCAACGCGTTCGTCCCCACCCAGACGATGCCGGGGTGGATGCGTCCCGTCGCCGAGGTCAACCCGATCTCACAGCTGGTGGGTGCGGCACGGGGACTGGCCAACGAAGGAGTGGTCAACGTGCACGTCGGCTGGGCGTTGCTCGGTTCGGTACTGCTGATCGCCATCCTCGCCCCCCTCACCGTCCGCACCTACCTCCGGCGCCTGTGACCACCGGCGCACAGGTGCTGCGCACCACTCCCGACGACGACCTCTTCGTCCGGATGGACCGGGCACTGGGCGTGCCGGTCATCAACCAGATCGTGTGGCGGCTGCGCACCGCCCCGTCCGCCGAGGAGTTGGACCGGCTTGCCGCAGCGTTGCGCCGGGGCGCGTTGGACAGACTCTTGCGCCGCAGTCGGGTGCCGCTGGCCCGCGACCGCTGGACCCCGGCGGGTGGTCGATCGGGTCGCCACCTCGCCGACCCGCTGCCGGTGCCCGACGACGGTCTCGCGGCCTGGATGGACGCCGCCGCATCCACCCGCTTCGACCTGACCGACGGGCCGGTGTGGGAATTGCGATCGGCCGTCCGAGCGGAGGTGGGCGGGGTCGTCTCGCTGTGCAGCGCACACGCAGTAGGCGACGGCGCCCAGGTGGTCGGTGCGGTCGAGGCGGCGCTACGGAGCATCCGCGACGACATCGCGCCCACCTCGTACCTCAGCGACCATCGTCCGTCACCCATCGAGGACCTCCGCGACGGTGTCGGTCAGGCGGCGGTCATCGGTCGTGGCCTCGCGGCGCTCGCGACCGACACCCTGCGGGAACGCCGCACAGCGTCCGGCCCCGATGTCCCGGCCGCCGTCACCGCCCGCACCAGTCGGGTGGTCCCCCCGGACCCCGCCACGACGGACTCCGCCACGGGCCGACCTGCTCCGATGTGCGTCATGAGCCTGCCCACCGTCGAATGGAACGCGGCCGCCACGAAAGCCGGTGGCACCGGCAACGCCCTGTTCATGGCGATGGTCGTCGGGATTCTCGTCGCCGCGGGTCGGGCCACCTGGACCGACACCGTGCGCATCTCCATCCCCATGTCCACCCGCTCCACCGACGACCCGCGGGCGAACGCCAGCGTCGGGTTGGCTCTGGACCTCCCCGCGAGCGCGGTACGCCAACACGACCTCGCGACCGTGCGACGGCTGGCCAAGGAGGTGTTCACCCGCGGCACCGACGCCCCGAGCAGCTTCGTCCGGTTGCAGCCGCTGATGCAGGCGCTCGGCGACAGGACGGTGTTGGCGTTGAATCGACACGCGACCACCCCGTTGGCCCTGGCGTCCAACCTGGGGTCGCTCGGACCGCAGTTCAGCGGACTCGGGGATCCCGCGCGGGCCGACGCCGTCGTGACCCGCTCGACCACGCAGTCCGTCGACGTACAGCGGCTGCGCGACCTGCGCGGCGGTGTCGCCGCCTGGATCGACGACGCGGGCGCCACCACCACCGTGTCGGTCATCGGTCTGGACCCCGACGCCCTCGGCCGCGACATCCTGCCCGGCATGGTCCGTGACGAATTCGCTCGATGGTCGCTGCGGCCCCAGCAGTGGTGACCACAGCAGTGGTGGGCACACCGGTGACAAGCCGGCGCCACCCGTGAGTCCGTCGAACGTCGTGCTCGCCTTCAACGGCAGCCGGGGCGACGTGGTGCCCGGTCTGGTGGTCGCTCGCGCGCTGGCCGGGCGCGGACACCGCGTCACCGTCGGGGTGCCGGAGAACCTGGTGGCCTTCGCGCGCACCGAGGGGGTGGACGCGGTGCCGTTCGCACCGGACACCGACGAGTTGTTGAGATCGACGGTGATCACCCGCGACCTGAGGTCCCGCAATCCCCGCACCCGCTCGCGCGCGGTGCGCCAGATCGCCGAATTCGGTGCCACCACGATGGACGACCGACTGTTGGAGATGGCCGACGGTACGTCCATCGTGATGACCGGTCCGCTCGGGCAGGAACGTGGTGCGACTGTCGCCGAAAGCCGTGGGGCGGCGTTCGTGCCGCTGCATTTCTGCCCCATACGACCCAACCGCAGCGTGCCGCTACCGGTTCCGGTGCTCGACCGAATGGCCGGACTCCCCCTGGTCACCGCCGCGTTGTGGCGCCTCGTCGATCTGGCGTACTGGCAACTCTCGGCCCGCCGGGGTGACGACACGTTGCGGTCCCGGCTCGGCATGCCGCGTGCGCGCAGGCCCCTCGGGGACCGGTCGCGCGAAGCAGGCACTCCCGAGATCCAGGCCTATGACCCGGTCCTCTTCCCCGACCTCCGGCGGGAGTGGGGCGATCGCCGCCCGATGACCGGTTTCCTCGGCGCCGGTGGCCACCCCGACGACGACAGCCGGCTCATGAGCTGGTTGACCGCCGGACCGCCGCCGGTGTACGTCGGATTCGGCAGCATGCCGCTGCCCGACCCCCGGCGAACGTACGGCGCACTCGTCGAACGGTTACGCGACAGGGGGCGGCGGGCACTGGTCTGCGCCGGCCCGAATCACGACGCCGCGGTGTCGCTGTTCGACGGGAGCGACGACGACGTCTACCTGGCGCGCTCCGTGGATCACACGACGGTGTTGCCTGCGTGTGCCGCCGCTGTCCATCACGGCGGGGCCGGGACCACCGGCGCCTGCCTGCGCGCGGGGATTCCGATGTTGATCGCGAGCTTCAGCGCCGACCAGCCGATGTGGGGTCGCGCCGTCGTCGATCGGGGCCTCGGCGCGACCTGCCGTATCGGACGGCTCGATCACCCCGACGTGATCGATACCGTGTTGCGCCGTACTCTCGATCCGGTGACGGCGGGGCGCGCACGAACATTTGCACCGACGTTGATTCCACCAGCCGATGCGGTGCGGTCGGTGGTGGATGTTCTCGAATCCCTCGCCTGCTGACAACGTCACGGGTAGCCGCCTGAATATTGTGAATTCCCGCTGTCGTGCCACACTGTGCTCCACCTCACGTAAAGGAATCCCCGATGCAGCCACCGCGGCGAAAGGTTCGCTTTGTGGAGCACTTCCACTTCCGGCATCTCGGACGTTTTCATGTGATGTCGATCACGCTGACCGCGGCATTCATCAGCCTGATCGTCGGCACCGTCACCCCCGCCCAAGCTGCTCCGGCCGCGCCGTCGACCATCGAACGGGTGGTGTCGGAGGGGCCCACCCAGTGGGGTGTGTACGTCCATTCGGCATCCATGGCCAAGACCATCAAGGTGCAGGTGCTCACCCCGTCGGTGGACCGGGGACCGCGGCCCGTGTTGACCATGCTCAGCGGCCTCGGTGAGGAGGACCCGACCAACAGCATGTGGCTGCGCAAGTCCGACGCGTCCAGTTTCTTCCGCTCCAAGAACGTCACCGTCGCACTCCCCCTCGCGGGTAACGGAAGTTATTACACGGACTGGCAACGCGACGACCCGAAGCTCGGGCGCTATCGCTGGGAGACCTTCCTGACCAAGGAATTGCCTCCTCTGTTGGACAAGCAATTCTCCGGCAACGGCATTCGCGGTATCGCAGGTCTGTCGATGGGGGCGGGGTCCGCACTCACCCTGGCCGCGCGCAATCCCGGTTTCTTCAGCGCGGTCGGGTCCTACAGCGGTTGCTACTCCACCACCGACCTCGTCGCGCAGGGGGTGCCAAGGAGTGTCGTCGCGGCGTTCGGCGGCGACGCGAACAACATGTGGGGACCTCCGGGCGACCCCGACTGGGCCGCACATGACGTGCTCAATCAAGCGTCCGGGCTCCGCGGGACCGCTGTCTACGTCTCGGTGGGCACCGGCCTTCCCGGCCGCTACGACCAGCCCGGATACCCGGGAAACTCCAACCCGGCCGATCGGCTGCTACTCGGTGGCGCCATCGAGGCCGGGGCCGACTACTGCACACATCTGCTCGCCGACGACCTGGCATCCCGTCGCATTCCTGCCACCTTCGACTTCGAAAGCACCGGCACCCATTCGTGGCCCTATTGGAACGACCAATTACACAAGAGTTGGCCGGTGATTTCCCGGGGACTACATATCGCTCAATGAGCAATTGCGATCCTTCGACACCGCTCAGACCGAGATGAAATTCACAGGGCCGGGGTGATTTCCTCCTCGGCATCGGAACTCCGATTGGCGTTATCCTCATCGCGTGCGGCAGCGTGGTAGATCGATCAGCTGACGCCCCCGAGTGTCGACATCCGGCTCGGAACACCCACCACCGCCGGCGACGTCGCCACCCAACCACCGACAGTGAGGGGTCTTTCGTATGGAGTACACCGAACTCGCCGACTACCCGCTTCCCGCCGGGATCGTGACCGAGTGGACCCCCACCGCCGACGCCGCCGACTGGACCGACGACCACCGGAAGTTGTCCTACGCGCACCTCGAGCACGCCGCACGTGCACGAGATGTCGGCGACGACTGGTACAGCCACTGGATCGGCACCGCGTTCACCGTCGACCATCCGTTGGACGCCGACGCGATGAGCCGGACACTGGTGCGCTGGTACGCGCGACACGAGGCGTTCCGGTCGACGGTCACCCACCTCGACCTGCCGGGTCTCGACGGCACCGCCGACGACTTCGGCCGTCGGATCATCGGCGCGGACGCGGTGCGCATCGATGCCGTCCGCGACGCCTCCGTGTCGAGCAGCAGCGCGGTCTATCAACGGATCAACGAATTCTTCAACACCAGGATCACCCCGTTGCAGTGGCCGCACTGCCTGGCGGTGACCGTGGAGCCCGATACCCGGGACCATTCCTTCTTGCTGGTCTTCGGCGCCGACCACACGGTGATGGATGCCTACACGCAGGTCTTCGCGATCAAGGAACTCACCCGGCTCTACGAGGCCGAGTTGTTGGGCCGCGACGACTCGTTGGCCACCTTCGGCAGCTACCTCGACTTCAGCCACGCCGAGCGAGCCGCGGGTGCGCAACTCGACTCCGACGCCGAGGCCGTGAGTCGCTGGGTGGACTTCCTGTGCTCGCACAGCGAATCCCGCACCCAGCCCGATCCCATGCCGGCGTTCCCCCGCCCACAGGACACGCGGCCGGACGACCTCGAGTCCACCATCCAGGGCGAGGACCCCGCATTCCAGGCGAGTCTGTCGACCTGGGTGCTCGACGCGGACCAGACCGAACGGTTCCACAGGGCGTGCAAAGCGCATGGATCGAATATGCAGGCCGGCGTGTACACCGCGTTGTCGATAGCCGCCGACCGCCTCGCCGGAGCAGGCGACCTCCGATTCGTCAGCCCGGTCCACACCCGTACCGAACTGCAGTGGGGTGAGGCGGCCGGATGGTTCGTCGGGCTGGTCCCCGTGCATCTGCGCCCCGGTGCGGCATCCACCTTCGGCACCGCCATCGGCCCCATCGCCCAGTGCGCCAAGGAGTACAAGGATCTCGGGACCGTCCCCTTTCACCCCATCGCGCACCTGATCGGGCACCGGACACCACCACAGTTCGTGGTCTCCTACATCGACCTGCGGGGCGCGGAGGGGGCGGATCAGTGGAACGCGCAGAACGCCCGGGTGTTGCGTAGCGCCAGCCCCGCCGCCGACGAGGTCTACTTCTGGATCAACCGGATCCCCACCGGTACCAACCTGTCGGCCCGATTCCCCGCCGGCCGCAGCGACGCCGACTATGTGCACCGCTTCCTGCGCGTGTTCACCGATGTGTTGCTCGAGGTGGTCCGCGACGGCGACACCACCTTCGCCCCGTCCGACCTCGCGACCGCGCAGGCGGAGAGCAGCACTCGGTGAGAGCCGGAACGCTACAGGACTGGCATCCCGTAGCAGGTGAGCTCGTTGAATGGCGACCGGTCACCGACGCCCGCCACGGTGCTCGCGACGAGACCAGCCCGGTCCCGCCGTCGCCGCTGCAACGCGACCATCTGATCGCGGCAGCCGCCAAACGTACTGCCGGCGAACCACATCGGGCGACGGTCATGTCGACCACAGATCTGCCGGAGCCGTTGGATCGCGACTCCATGGCCGCGGCGATCACCGACTTCATCGCCGCGCACGACGAGTTGCGGTGCTGGTTCGACGTCGACGGAGCAACTGTCGTCCGGCACCTCGCGGCGGCGGACGCGGTGACGATGACGCCGGTGCCCGTGGGAGACGCACCCTCCGATCACGGGCGATTGCTCGACTACCTGTACGAGCGGATGGCGGGCGAAGCGGTCCACGACCGGTTGCCGGGTCTGGCCGTGGGGGCCATCGATGCGGGCACGTCCTACGGCTTCTACGTGATCATCGACCACTCGCACACCGACGGCATCTCCAGCATTCTCGCCCTCGGTGAGATCTTCGCCCGCTACCGGGCGCACCGCGGCGGTCCGGCGCCGGAGCTGCTACCGGCGCGCAGCCACCTGCTCCACATCGTCGAGGAGTCCGACGCCACGGCGACACTGTCGGCCGACGATCCCCGGGTGCAGCGCTGGCGCGAGATCCTGCGTCTGCACGACCGCACCATCCCCCGTAGTCCGCTGGACCTCGAATTGACCGGCGCGCAGACCGCGCCCGCAGCCGTCGTCGACCGTCCGATGGCCACCGCCGAGCAGACCGCGGCGGCCGAACTGCGCGCACGTGAGCACAGCGGTTCGTTGCTCGGGTTGATCTTCGCCGCCATGGCCCTGGCCGAATACGAGATGACCGGTGACCCGCAGTATTTCGTGGCGACCGTGATGTCCACGCGGGACAAGACCGAGCTCGCGACCCAGGGATGGCTCTGCAACTTCGCCCCCATCTCCTTCCGGGTGGACCACCCGGACACCGATGGCCCGGCCGACACGGATGACCCCGTCGACATGGACGCCCTCGTCGCGGTGGCCACCGAAGCGGTACGCACGGCCAAGGACCTCAACACCGTGCCGGTGCACACGGTGCTCGGACTGCTCGCCGCAACGGGCGACGTGGTGCTCGACGACGGCACCCCGCAGATGGTGTCGTACTTCGACCTGCGCCGATTGCCGGGAATCGACAATCCGGAGATGGCGACGGGCCGGTTGCTCCCCGGTCTCGGACGAACGCGCAACGCGAATCTGTGGATCAACCGCGACGCCGATGGTCTGCGACTGATGTCGCTGTATCCGGACAACCCGACCGCCGCGGAGTCGGTGGGCACCTTCCATCAGCGGGTCACCGAGATCGTCGCCGGACACGGCGCCGAGTCGTGACGGTGCAGCGATGAGGCTGACCACCCTCGACAATCTCGACGTCGGAGCCGGGCGACTGTATCGCTGGCCGGTGCGCATCGACGGCGACGGCGAGGCGCACCCGGTCGGCCCGTCGGAGAACGAGCGTTTCCATCTCGACGCCGTGGCTGCCGGTGGTTCGGGCTGGCTCGCCGTCACCTTCGAGATCGACTCCGGCGAGCTGCCGATCCTGCGTGCGGCCTTCGAGGCGGTGCTCCGCCACCACGAGGTGTTGCGCGCCTGGTTCGTCCTCGACGACGGTGTACCGCAGCGTCGACTCTGTCCCCCATCCGCGCTCACCGTGCACGAACCCACCGCCGTCGACGTCCCCGACCCGGACGGCGCCAAGGCCCGGATCGGCGACGCGGTGATCGGTGGATGCAGCGCGCTGACACCGGGGTCGCACCTCCTCGCGGCCGTGGACCACGGCGCCACCAGCACGGTCGTCTGCGCCTTCGACCACTGCTACATCGACGCCCATTCGCTGGCGGTCATCGTGGAGGACGTCCGGACGGCCTGCGCCGGTGATCCGTTGACGGCCGCCGGCGGTTTTCTCGACCAGCAGGCCGACGTCGCTGTCGCCGACGAACCGGCGGAGGATGATCCGCGGGTCGTCGCCTGGGGGGACTTCCTGGCCGCCGCGGATTGGACGATCCCGCAGTACCCCCTCGACCTCGGGGTGGCGCCCGGCGAGTTCGCACCCGCGCGCATCCGCGTCGACACCGTGTTGTCGGCCGCCGAGGCCTGGGCCCTGACGACGCCGGCCACCGACCTCGCCGGACCCATCCGCTGCTATCCGGCCTTGCTCGCGGCGTTGGCCGTGGCCACCCGTCGCCTGGGTGGGCCGAGCCGTCTCCCGCTCGTCATCCCGGTACACACCCGGCGCGACGACCGCTGGTCACGATCGGTCGGCTGGTTCGTCGCCAACGCTCCGCTGATCCTGACGGGAGGATGCGACGGCGTCGCGGACCCCTGTGTCGACCCGGCGCGCGCGGTCGAGTACGCCGTCCGCTCGGCCACTGAGACCCTGCACGATGCGTTGCCGCTCGGCGAGGTCGAATTGTCGACGGTGTACCGCACCTTCGGGCACCGACTACGCAAGCCACGCCACGACGTCTTCATGGTCTCGTACCTGGACTATCGCCGGTTCGACCTGCCGGAACGTCTCGACGCACACCACGTCTCCAGCGACGGTCGGGCCGACACGCTGCAGATGTGGTTCTGGCGCGATCACACCGGTGTTCATCTCCGTACCCGTCATCCGGACACGCCGACCGCGCGGTCGGTGGTCACCGCCGTGGTGGACGACCTGATCGATCTCGTCCGCGGGCTGGCGGTGTCGCCGACGGAGAGGGCGGTACCGGACCGGGTGGGCACCGACGCGACCCCGGCGGGTCACCGCGCCGGTTGAATCGGCCGCACCCGCTGCTCATCGGTGACACGGTTCGGGTTGGCACTATTCTTCATGAGGGAGAACGCGACGTTCTCCTCGTCGAGCGTCCACAGCGAACCCGGAGTACGAGCATTGAGCATCGAGACCGATCCCAATCCCCGCTTCGCGCAGTACGCGCACCCCGAGCGCCTGGTGACCACCGAGTGGCTCAGTGCGCATCTGGGCGTTCCCGGTCTGAAGATCGTCGAGTCCGACGAGGACGTGCTGCTCTACGACATCGGCCACATTCCGACCGCGCAGAAGATCGACTGGCACCTCAACCTCAACGATCCGGTCACCCGTGACTACATCGATGGTGAGCAGTTCGCCGAGCTGATGCGCAGCAAAGGGATCACCCGTGACGACACGGTGGTGATCTACGGCGACAAATCCAACTGGTGGGCGGCGTACGCGCTGTGGGTGTTCACGCTCTTCGGTCACGAGGACGTGCGGTTGCTCGACGGGGGCCGCGACGCCTGGTTCGCCGAGGATCGGGAGACCTCTTTCGAGGTGCCCCAGTACCCGCGGTCGGAGTACCCCTTGGTCCGCCGTGACGACAGCCGGATCCGTGCATTCGCGTCGCAGGTGGCCGACGTCATCGGCAGCGAACCATTGATCGACGTGCGTTCGCCGCTCGAGTACACCGGCGAACGCACGCACATGCCCGACTACCCCGACGAGGGAGCATTGCGCGGCGGTCACATCCCCACCGCGCAGTCGATCCCGTGGGCCAAGGCCGCTGCCGGCGATGGTCGCTTCCGACCGCGCGCCGAGCTGGACGAGATCTACGGTGCACTGGATCCGACCACGGCAACCATCGCCTACTGCCGCATCGGCGAACGCTCGTCGCATACCTGGTTCGTGCTGACCCATCTGTTGGGTTTCGATCGGGTGCGCAACTACGACGGTTCCTGGACCGAGTGGGGCAACACCGTCCGCGCGCCCATCGCGGTCGGCGCCGAGCCCGGGGATCCGCCCGCCTGATGTCGATGCCACCCGCCCTCGCCGAGATCGTCGACGACTTCGCCGCACTGTCGGATGCCGACCGCGTGCAGCTGTTGGTCGAGTTCTCCCGTGAGTTGCCGGAACTGCCGGAGTCTTTGCAGACCGCCGCCATGGAGCCGGTCCCGGAGTGTCAGTCCCCGCTCTTCCTCTCGGTGGACGCCCACGATCCCGCGGCGGTGCACCTGTACTTCAGCGCGCCACCCGAGGCGCCCACCACCCGTGGGTTCGCGTCGATCCTGCATCAGGGCCTCGACGGGGCCTCGGCGGCGGACATCGTCGCCGTACCCGCGGACTTCCCGCACGACCTGCACCTCGACGACGTGGTCAGCCCGCTGCGGCTGCGCGGGATGACGGCCATGCTGGCCCGCATCAAAGTCCAGGTGCGCGATCAGACCGGCGCCACCGGGCCGACCTGACCCGTGGAGTTCATCCAGATGATGGACCAGACCATCGAACCCGGTGCTCTGGTCGAGTGGTCGGCCCACACCGAGGGCGGCCTCGGCGCGTGGTCGTCGGACTCACGGCCCACCTCCTACAACCACGAACAGCACCTGCGTGGAGCGTTGGAGTACCGCTGGCGCACGCACCGCGAGGGCGGCCGTGAGTCCTGGCTGGGTCTGGCCATCGAGTTCGACGAACCCATGTCCGTCCCGGCCATCCGATCCGCCCTGACCTCCTGGATCGACCGGCACGAGGTGCTGCGCAGTCACGTCGTGCTCAAGCACTCCGGACCGGTGCGGCTGAGCACCATGCCCGGATCGGTCCGGTTGAGGATGGGCCGTATCGGTTGGTACACCGAGTCCGGACCACTCCTCGACCAGATCGCCGGGACCTTCGACCGGGCCACCGCTCCGCTGGCCTGGCCCGCTTACCACTTCGCCACCGTCGCCCGCGAACGCAGCTTCACCCTGCTGTTCGCGGCCGACCACTCGTTGGTCGACGGGTACTCGCTGATCCTCGCCCAACACGAGCTCACCGCGCTGTACCGCGCGGCCCGCGACCGCACCACACCCGCCCTGATGCCGGTGGGCAGTTACGTCGACTTCAGTGCGCACGAGCGCCGGCTGGCCGAGGTCGCCGACATCGACGACCCCGCGGTGCAGGCTTGGGAGCGCTATCTGCGCGACGCCGGCGGTCGGCTCCCCGACTTCTTCCGGTCACCGACCACCGATGGGTCCACCGCGGTGAACGCCGACGAGGTGACCGACACCGAGACCCGGCACCAGTCGTCGTTGACCAGCAGGCTTCTCGACGACGGGGAGACCAACCGCTTCACCGCGGTGTGCTCGGCCGCGGGCGGCAGCTTGTTCGCCGGCGTGCTGTCCGCGCTCGCGCTGGCCTACCGAGAAGAACGCGGAGAGCCGGAGTTCCGATGTGTCATACCGCGTCACACCCGCAACGACGCGGCCTGGCTGACCGCGCTGGGGTGGTTCGTCGCCGTGTCGCCGTTCCGCCTCGACACCACCGATCTGAACACCTTCGACCAGGTCATCACCCGGGCCACCACCGAACTGCGGTCGTCCCGCATCGCCGCCGGACTGCCGTTCCTGCGCGTCGCCGAGTTGCTCGGTCACCGCAGTGACCCCAAGTTCGTCGTCTCGTTCATCGACACCCGATTCGCCCCGGGCGCGGACGCCGCCGACGCCGGAGCGGCGCGGGTGTTACGGAGCCACAACTACTCCCCCGACGAGGTCTACCTCTGGGTCAACCGCACACCGTCCGGGCTGCGCATCTCGGCCCGTTTCCCGGCCCATGACGTCGTCCCCGCCGACGATGCGAACGGTGACGCCTACACCCAGGTCAGCCGCTTTCTGGCGGCGTTCGCGGAGGTCATCCGGCAGATCGGCGAGAACAGCACCTACGGCACCGTCCCCGGCCCGACACCTGCCCCCGAACGATCGCTCGGTGGGCTAGGGTGATCACGCATGGGGCGCCTGTTTACACTCCACGAGTGTGCGGCATCCCACGCCACCGGGGACGGAGAAACCCGTGTCACACTTCACAGGAGAATCAGTGCCAACTCAGCCAAGCACCGTGCTCAGCAAGGTCCTCATCGCCAACCGTGGGGAGATCGCGGTCCGCGTGATCCGCGCCGCGAAGGACGCTGGTCTGACCAGTGTGGCGGTGTACGCCGAGCCCGACGCCGAGGCACAGTTCGTGAAGCTCGCCGATGAGGCATTCGCTCTCGGCGGTCAGACCTCTGCCGAGTCCTACCTGGCCATCGACAAGATCATCGATGCCGCGAAGAAGTCCGGGGCCGACGCCGTTCACCCGGGGTACGGCTTCCTGTCCGAGAACGCCGACTTCGCCCAAGCCGTCATCGACGCCGGACTGACCTGGATCGGTCCCTCCCCGCAGTCGATCCGCGACCTCGGTGACAAGGTCACCGCGCGTCACATCGCCCTGCGCGCCGAGGCGCCGATGGCCCCGGGCAGCAAGGATCCGGCCGCCGACGCCGACGAGGTGGTCGCGTTCGCCGAGGAGTACGGCGTACCGGTGGCGATCAAGGCGGCGTTCGGCGGTGGCGGCCGCGGGATGAAGGTCGCGTACACCATCGAGGAGATCCCGGCCCTGTTCGAGTCGGCCACCCGCGAGGCCGTCGCCGCCTTCGGTCGTGGCGAGTGCTTCGTCGAGCGCTATCTCGACAAGGCCCGCCACGTCGAGGCGCAGGTCATCGCCGACCAGCACGGCAACGTGGTGGTCGCCGGTACCCGTGACTGTTCGCTGCAGCGTCGTTTCCAGAAGCTCGTCGAGGAGGCGCCCGCGCCGTTCCTGACCCGCGAACAGCGCGACCGCATCCACTCCTCGGCCAAGGCGATCTGCCGGGAGGCCGGTTACTACGGCGCGGGGACCGTGGAGTTCCTGGTGGGTGCCGACGGTCTGGTCTCGTTTCTCGAGGTGAACACCCGTCTGCAGGTGGAGCACCCGGTCACCGAGGAGACCGCCGGCATCGACCTGGTGCGCCAGCAGTTCCGCATCGCCGCGGGTGAGAAGCTCGAACTGTCCGAGGATCCCGAGCCCCGCGGCCACTCCATCGAGTTCCGCATCAACGGGGAGGATCCGGGCCGCAACTTCCTGCCCGCCCCCGGTCCGATCACCGTCTACCGCGAGCCCGCGGGTCCGGGGGTCCGGGTGGATTCCGGCGTGGTGCAAGGTGACGTCATCGGCGGACAGTTCGACTCCATGCTCGCCAAACTCATCGTGACCGGCGAGAACCGCGAGCAGGCCATCGAACGCGCCCGTCGCGCCCTCGACGAGTTCGAGGTGGAAGGGCTGGCCACCGTACTGCCCTTCGACCGACACATCGTGCGTCATCCCGCCTTCATCGGCCGGGTCGATCCGGAGACCGGTGAAGAGACCTTCGACGTCTACACCAAGTGGATCGAGACCGACTGGGACAACACCCTCGAGCCCTACGCGGGGGGTGCGCCCATCGACGAGGACGAGTCGGCTCCGCGCCAGCAGGTCGTCGTCGAGGTCGGTGGACGCCGCGTCGAGGTCTCGTTGCCCGGTGATCTCGCACTCGGCGGTGGTGGCAACGGCGGCAGCAGCAACGGCGCGATCCGCAAGAAGCCCAAGCCCCGCACCCGCACGAAGGGTGGTGCGGCGGCGGTGTCCGGCGACTCGGTCGCCGCACCCATGCAGGGCACCGTGGTCAAAGTGGCCGTCGAGGAGGGGCAGGAGGTCGCCGCGGGTGACCTGGTCGTCGTCCTGGAGGCGATGAAGATGGAGAACCCGGTGGTCGCGCACAAGGACGGCACCGTCTCCGGTCTGGCCGTGGAGCCGGGTGCGGCAGTCACCCAGGGCACGGTGCTCCTCGAACTGAAGTGACCACGACACCGGATCAATACTGATGGAGCCGGTCGAGATCAACGCCGGCGCATGGTATCTGCGAGCTCTGCGCGCCGATGACCGCGTCGACGACAGACCGGCACTGGCCGATCTCGGCGTCGTCGACCCGGCCTTCGTCACCGACACCGCTCACGGCTGGGCCGAGGAGACCCACCTGAGCTGGGCCGTCTGCGAACCGACAACCGGCGAGCTCGTCGCACTCATCGAGGCCCGTCCCGTCGACGACACACACGCCGACGTCACCGGCACCGCCCGCACCGGACACGAGGTCGCCCTGGCGGCGTCGTTGCCCCCGGTGCGGCGATTCGTCGGTGGGGCACTGGGCCTGACACCGCTGCCCTGAACTCCGCCTCAGGCACCCGATTGTCCCGGGACGGGACGGTCGTGGTCCACTCCGGTCGCGAGGTCGCCGCATTCGATGTCGCGGGTGGCCGGAGACGCGTTCAGGTAGCGCCCCGCACCCCGGTCTCCGGTCAGCGTGGCCGTCACCGCGTCGATGTGGCGCGCCCCGATGTACACCGGGTGGCCCGGGTTCCGGTGGAAGGTGGCGCGCACCAGTGCGTCAGGGTCGGCAGCAGCGACCGACAACACGCGCGCCACCACGGCGGCGGATGTATCCGGCACGTCAACAACGTGTAAAACCACACCGGCGACCGGTCCACCGTCGCGGGCCGCCCGCAGGCCCGCGGCCACCGAGGCCGACAGTCCCGTCGCCCAGTCCTCGACGTCCACCGGCTCGACATCCGTCGGCACCGGCGGCGTGGCGGCGCCGCGTGTCACCAGTACCCGCTCACACCCCCCGTCATGTAGCGCGCGCACCGCACTGTGCAACCAATCACCCTCGGCAGCAAGTATTTTGGGCATGCCGTAGCGGGTTCCCGCACCCGCCGCCAGCACCACGCCCACCACCGGATGCGGCGTCGTCACACCGCGGCGCACACCCCGTGTCATCGTCCCTCACCTCCACACCCGGCCCACACAGCATGTGCACAGGATGCACGTCCGCCGACGTCCCGAGTGTCCGCTACGTCGGATATATCGCCGCCACACCGCTCGCGGTGACCTCTCGGGGGGTCCATCATTTCTCCCACACCCACTCCGCTCCCGAGTCCGAGGTCACATCGTCACATGAGCACCGACACACCGAAGAAGTCCAGCCGCCGAACGGTCGGCCACCCGGTCGACCAGGTACCCCCGGTCGGCCGCTTGTTCACCCTGGGGTTGCAGCACGTCATCGCGTTCTACGCCGGCGCCGTACTAGTGCCGCTGCTGATCGCGCGCGCGATCAACCTCGATGCGCAGGCACTGACGATGCTCATCACCGCAGACCTCTTCACCTGCGGCATCGCCTCGCTGCTGCAGGCGGTCGGCATCTGGAAGATCGGCGTGCGACTGCCGCTGCTGCAGGGGATCACCTTCGCCACCCTGGCGCCGGTCATCAAGATCGCCAACGACCACGGCGGTGGCCGGGTGGGGCTGCAGACCGTCTACGGCGCGGTGATCGCCGCCGGGGTGTTCACCTTTCTCATCGCCCCCTTCTTCGCGAAGCTGATCCGCTTCTTCCCACCCGTGGTGACCGGATCACTGATCGCGATCATCGGGATCTGTCTGATCCCCGTCGGCGCAGGCGACGCGGTCACCGATCCCAGCAGCCACCTGCACGACTCCGGTAACGGCCGCTGGGTGATGTACTGCATCGGCACCATCGCGATCATCGTGCTGATGCAGCGGTTCCTGCGTGGATTCCTGGCCACCATCGCGGTGCTGTTGGGTCTGGTGGTGGGCACAGTGGTCGCTTTCATCGCCGGTGACACCACCTTCGCCGGGGTCGGAGAGGCGAGCTGGGTCGGGTTCACACCACCGTTCGCCTTCGGCTGGCCCCGCTTCGACATCGTTGCCATCGTCTCGTTGATCGTCGTGCTCCTGGTGACGGCCGTGGAGTCCACGGGTTCGGTGTTCGCCACCGGTGAGATCGTCGGCAAGCGGATCCGCAAGGAGGACATCGCCGCGACGGTGCGGGCCGACGGGGTGGCCACCATCATCGGTGGATCGTTCAACTCGTTCCCCTACACGGCATTCTCCGAGAACGTCGGTCTGGTCCGCCTCACCGGCGTCAAGAGCCGCTGGGTGGTCGCCGCCGCCGGCGGCATCATGATCGTGCTCGGGGTGCTGCCCAAGACGGCCAAGGTGGTGGAGTCGATCCCCGCCCCGGTGCTCGGCGGCGCCGCGCTCATCATGTTCGCCACCGTCGCGATCGTCGGCATCCAGACGCTGACCACGGTCGACTTCACCGATCACCGCAACCTCATCATCGCCAGCACGTCCTTCGCGGTCGCGCTGTACGTGCAGTTCTCACAGTCCGCCACCCCCACCACCGTCATCTCCGGCGGCGCCAAGGTCGACGTGCCTGCGATCCCCGGGGTCGACGAGGCCGTCCCCGGCGTACTGCAGATCCCGTTCAGCACGGGCATCACCATGGGCGCGATCACCGCGATCCTGCTCAACATCCTGTTCTTCCACGTGGGCAGCCACGGACCCGCCGTCGCCGGACGGGGCTCGATCCATCTCGACGAGGTGAACTCGATGACCAGGGACGAGTTCCGGTCCACCTTCGGCGAGGTGGTGCAGGGTGTCGACTGGGTTCTCGACAGCGCCTTCGAACAGCGCCCGTTCGCCGACGTCCACGATCTGCGCAGCGCCTTCCAGGAGGCGATGCTGACCGGCGACGACGCCGAACAACTCGCCCTGATCCGGGCGTTCCCCGACCTCGGTGCGGAGAACGAGTCGGGTCTGCCCACCGCGGTGGACCACAAGGCCCTGGCCCACCTCGAGGAGGAGGATCACACCGATCTGGTCACCCTGGCCACCGAATATCGTCAGCACTTCGGGTTCCCGTTGGTGATCTGCGCCTGGGAGGCCGAACGTTTCGAGCGGGTGGTGCGCAACGGCGCGGCGCGGATGGACAACTCGGAGCGCAGCGAGCGCGCCTTCGCACTCATCGAGATCGCCAAGATCGTCAACTATCGTTTCGACGAGCTGGTGGCCGACGCGAACCCCATCGCCGCGGCGCGATTCGGCCGGTACCACGAGTTCACCAGCTGAGAAGGAGATCTGTTGCGACGCGTCGACTGGCGAGGTGTCACGAGCTTCAACGAACTCACCCAACGGCAGGCGATCAGCGCCCTCTACGACGTCTGCTCATCCTCCAACTGGGCGGTCCGGGTGGCTGCCGCACGCCCCTTCGCCGACGACGCGGCCCTGCTCAACCGGGCCGACCTCATCCTGGCCGAGCTCACCGAGGCCGACCTCGACGAGGCCCTGGACGGCCACCCCCGTATCGGCGACCGGCCGGACAACCCCGCCTCGGCACGCGAGCAGTCGGGGGTGTCGGGGGCCGCTGACACCGTGTTGGCCGAACTGCGCCGGTGCAATCAGGCCTACGAGGAGAAGTTCGGTCACGTGTACCTGGTGTTCGCCGACGGCAGACCCGCCGACGAACTGCTCGGGATCCTCACCGAACGCATGCACAATGATCCGATGACCGAACGTCGGGTGATGCGGATGGAGTTGGGGAAGATCAATCGCAAACGGCTGCAGCAGATGTTGACGCCGGCCGCGGAGTTCCAGGTCGTCGACCTATGAGCGGACTGAGCACCCACGTTCTCGACGCCGTGCGCGGAGCGCCCGTCGTCGGACTGACGGTCACGCTGCAACCTTCCGACGGCGCCGCACCGGTGGCCGTGGACACCGACGACGACGGCCGGATCCCGGATTTCGGCGTGACGATGACCCCCGGTGATCACCGACTCACCTTCGACACCGGAGAGTGGTTCTCCGCCAACGGGATCGATGGATTCTACCCGGAGGTGGTCATCGTGTTCACGGTGCGCGACCCGGCTCGCCACCATCACGTTCCCCTGTTGCTCAGCCCGTACGCCTATTCCACCTACCGCGGTAGCTGACACCCCATCCATCCCTGTGAGAGGAAGTGAGATCGTCGATGGCGATAGTCCTGGGCGAGAACCAGTACGGCAAGGCCGAGATCCGCGTGGTCCGCATCTACCGTGACCTACCCCGTCACGAGATCAAGGACGTCAACGTCAGCAGCGCCTTGCGCGGTGACTTCGCGGCAGCTCACACCCACGGCGACCAGCGCGCGGTGCTGCCCACCGACACCCAGAAGCAGACTGCCTACGCGTACGCCAAGGAGAAGGGCATCGCGAGCATCGAGCAGTACGGCCTCGACCTCGCTCGACACTTCGTCGACGACTACGAGCCGGTCGGCGGCGCCCGCCTGGAGATCGAGGAGTACGCGTGGGAGCGGGCCGTCGTCGGCGGCGCCGAACACGATCACACTTGGATCCGCAAGGGACCCGCGATCCGCACCGCCGACGTCACCGTGGAGGGCACCGGTGACGAACAACAGATCTGGGTCGTGGGGGGACTCAAGGACTTCACCATCCTCAAGTCGACGGGATCGGAGTTCCACGACTTCCTGGTGGACGAGTACACCGTGCTCGAACCGACCACCGACCGGGTGATGGCCACCGCGCTGGATGCCAAGTGGAGATTCACCACCACCGACGTCGACTGGGACGCCGTGTACGCAGGTGTGCTCGAGTTGATCGTCGACCGATTCGCGACGGTGCAGTCACTCGCCCTGCAGCAGACGCTCTACGAGATCGGCAAGGCGGTGCTGGAGCGCTACGACACCATCGCCGAGATGCGTCTGTCGGCGCCCAACAAGCACCACTTCGTCTACGACCTCGCGCCGTTCGGCCTGGAGAACCACAACGAGGTCTTCAACGCCGACGACCGCCCGTACGGCCTGATCCAGGCCACCGTCACCCGCGACGACGCGCCGCCATCGGGTCCCGCGTGGACCCCGCAGCTGGCCTGGTTGGTCTGAACGCCCGCGGCCGCAGGCCGCATCGCATCGACGAGGTCTCGCCATGGTTGCAGAACGGCGACGGGCGGTCCCGTCACCTGCGACAACACAACCCGCCCCTGGCACGGGGACGTGAACACCCGATAACGTGCACTCCATCGTGTTACTGAAGCGACAGGAGTGACAATTGTGATTCAACACCGATTGTCCGTCAGGCGTGCTCGCGTCACACTCACCGGCGCAGTGCTCGCCGGTGTCATCACCGCGTTGACCCTGGCCGCCGCTCCCGCACTGGCCGATTCGGAACCGCACGCAGCCACCCCGGACGGCACCCGGCTGGTCAGCAGTGCACCGGCGGGTCGCCAACAGGTGTCACTGGTCGTCCATTCCGCATCGATGAACCGCGACATCCCGCTGTCGGTGTTGTTGCCCGCGGACACGTCCCGCCCCCACCCCACCCTGTACCTGCTCAACGGTGCGGGCGGCGGTGAGGATGCCGCCACCTGGCGCAAGCGCACCGACGTGGTGCAGTTCTTCGCCGACAAGAACGTCAACGTGGTGACCCCGGAGCTCGGCGCCTACTCGTACTACACCGACTGGGTCTCCGACGACCCCACCCGTGGGCGTAACAAGTGGTCGACATTCCTGGGCACCGAGCTCCCGCCCATCATCGACAAGACACTGGCCACAAACGGGCGCAACGCCGTCGCCGGCATCTCCACCTCGGCGACGGCGGTGTTGAACCTGGTGGTCGACCACCCCGGGCGGTTCCAGGCCGTCGGCTCCTACAGCGGCTGCGCATCGGTCACCTCACCACAGGGTGAGGCCTACGTCCGCGCGGTTGTCGGCGGGCGAGGAAACGCTGATCCGCAGAACATGTGGGGCCCTTACGGTTCCGCCGGGTGGCGGGACCACGACCCGGTGCTCAACGCCGCCCGGTTGCGCGGTCCCACGTACTGGATCTCCGCGGCCACCGGTCTCCCCGGTCGGTACGACACCCCCACCGCGACCACCGACCTCGGCGACCTCGTCGACCAGGTCGTCCTCGGTGGCATCATCGAGGCCGCGACCAACGCCTGCACCCACCAGCTGCAGGGACGGATGAACACACTCGGCATCCCCGCCACCTTCGACTACCCGGTGACCGGAACCCACTCGTGGTTGTACTGGCGGGACCAACTGCACCGGAGTTGGCCCAAGCTGGGTGCGGCGATCGGCGCCTGACGCCGACATGCCGACCCACCGTGTCGGACGTACGGTGGTGGGATGTCAGACGTCCCGGTCGTCATAGAGAACGCAGCAGTACTGACCGTCGACGCGCAACGACGCGAACTGTCGGACGCCAGTGTGCGCTTCGAGGGCACCCGCATCACCCACGTACAGCCCGGACGCCTCGCTGACGATGTTCGCGCCGACGCGCGGATCGTCGATGGCCGTGGCTGCGTGCTCACCCCCGGCTTGGTCAACACCCACCACCACCTGTACCAGTGGATCACCCGCGGACTGGCCGCCGATCACACGCTGTTCGAGTGGCTCGTCACCCTGTACCCCATCTGGGCCGGGATCGACGAGGACGCCGTCAACGTCGCCGCCCTGGGCGGTCTCAGCCATTTGGTGTTGAGCGGCTGTACCACCACCACCGACCATCACTACGTGTTCCCGGCCGAGGGCGGTGACCTGCTGGGTGCCGAGATCGCCGCGGCCCGCGAACTGGGCATCCGCTTCCACCCCACCCGTGGATCGATGGATCTCTCGGAGAAAGACGGCGGCCTCCCACCGGATTCCGTCGTGCAGACCATCGACGAGATCCTGTCGGCGGGTGCAACGGCGGTGTCGTCGTGGCACGACCCCGCCCCCGACGCCATGGTCCGGATAGCCCTCGCGCCGTGCTCACCGTTCTCCGTCTCCACCGACCTGCTGCGCGAGTCCGCGATCCAGGCTCGCGAACTCGACGTGCGGTTGCACACCCACCTGGCCGAGAGCCCGGACGAGAACACCTACTGCGCCGAACACTTCGGGATGACACCGTTGGAGTACATGGAGTCGGTCGACTGGGTCGGGCCCGACGTCTGGTTCGCCCACGGCATCGAGTTCGCCGACGACGAGATCGCCCGACTGTCATCCACCGCCACCGGTATCGCGCACTGCCCCACCTCCAACGCCCGCCTCGGCAACCGGATCTGCCGTACGCGTGAGCTGGTGGCCGCGGGCGTTCCGGTCGGCCTCGGAGTCGACGGCGCCGCATCCAACGAGTCGGCCCGTCTGCTCGAGGAGGCGCACCAGGCACTGCTCATGGCACGGGCTCGCGGAGGGCCCACCGCGCTGACCACCCGTACCGCTCTCGAACTCGCGACCATCGGCGGGGCCCGGGTGCTGGGTCGTGCGGCGGACATCGGGTCCATCGAACCCGGCAAGGTGGCCGACCTGGTGTTGTGGGACCTGAACACCCTCTCTCATACCGGGATCGACGATCCGGTGGTGGCCCTGATCCTCGGCGCGGTGCCGCCGATCCGCGGATCCTGGATCAACGGCGTACACATCGTCGACGACGGGGTGGTCACCACCTCCGACACCGAGGTGATCGCCGGACGGGTGGCCCGCGCTCACCGCGACCTGGTCGCCAGGGCCGGCTGACGGACAACCGTGGATCTGCACAGCATCGACCAGTACGTCCTCCCGCACACCCGAGCGGACCTGGTGGGTCTCGGCGCCGGTGACGGGCTCATGGGTGGCGGTACCTGGTTGCTCAGCGAACCGCAACCCCACCTGCGCCGGCTGGTCGACCTCCGGGGTATGCGCTGGGAACCCCTGGAGGTCGACGACGAGGGCCTCCTCATCGCCGCCACCTGCACGCTGCAGCAATTGATCTCGGGCGATCACCCGTCCGAGTGGCTCGCTTCCCCGCTGTTCGCCGCGGCCGCCGATGCGCTGCTCGCCTCCTGGAAGATCTGGCAGAACGCGACCGTGGGCGGCAATCTGTGTCTGGGTTTCCCCGCGGGCGCGATGATCGCGATGTGCGCCGCCCTCGACGCCGAGCTGTTGATCTGGCGACGCGACGGGTCCGAGACACGTTGCAGCCCGGTGGAGTTCGTGCAGGGCAATGCCCGTACGATCCTCGACCCCGGGGATGTGCTGCGTTCGATACGTATCCCGGTGCAGGCACTCCGACAACGTACGGCGCTGCGGAAGGTCGCGCTGTCGCCCCTGGGTCGCTCGGCGGTCGTGGTCGTGGTCCGTGCCGCGGAGCAGGGCATGGTCGTCACCGTGACCTGCGCCACCGAGCGCCCGTACGTCGTGCCCACCTCGTCCGATGATCCCGCCCAGGTTGCCACCCAGGTCGATTCGCAGATCCCACCGGACGCGTACTACACCGACGCGCACGGTGCAGCGGATTGGCGCAGGCACATGACCGGGGTGTTGGTCCGTCATGCGGTCGGGGAATTGGCATCGTGATCGTCAACGGTGACCTCGTCGACGCCGAGCCGCGGCCGGGCCAGTGTCTGCGGACCTATCTGCGAGAGAACGGCCACCCCGAGGTCAAGAAGGGGTGTGACGCCGGTGACTGCGGCGCGTGCAGCGTCATCGTCGACGGCGCGCCGCACCACTCGTGCCTGATCCCCGCGATGCGGGTCACCGACGCCACCGTCACCACGGTGTCCGGACTCGGAACCCCCGACAACCTGCACCCCGTCCAGCAACGATTCGTCGACGCCGCCGGCTTCCAGTGCGGATTCTGCACTGCGGGAATGGTCGTCACCGCATCCACCCTGAGCGAGGATCAGCGCGACGATCTCCCTCGCAGCCTCAAGGGCAACCTGTGTCGATGTACGGGCTACCGGTCCATCGCCGACGCCATCTCCGGACGTGTGGGAACCGAGAAGGTCGCACCCGGCGACATCGGCCCCACCACCGGACGCTCCGTGCCGACGCTCGCGGGCACCCGCATAGTCACCGGCACCGAGCAGTACACGATGGACGAGCTACCCGCCGACGTCGGCCACATCGCGGTGCTGGGTAGCCCGCACGCCAGCGCGCGCATCGTCGACATCGACACCACCGCGGCGCGAGCGCTGCCGGGGGTGCGGGCGGTGCTGACCCACCGCGACGACCCCGGGGTACCGTTCTCGACCGCACGCCACCACAGCCGCTCCGACGATCCCGACGACGGGTTCATCCTCGACGAGGTGATGCGATTCCGCGGCCAGCGGGTGGCGGCGGTGGTCGCCGACAGCCCCACCGTCGCGGCCCGTGCGATGGAGCTGATCACGGTCACCTATCGGGAGCTTCCCGCCGTCTTCGATCCCGACGAGGCGCGCGCCCCCGGGGCTCCGCTCCTGCACGCCGACCACCCACCCACGTCGCGGATCGCCGACCCACAGCGCAATGTGGTCGCCGAGTTGCACAGCGGCGTGGGCGATGTGACCTCCGGTGTCGAGGCGGCACGGCGATCGGGCGGCGCGGTGGTCGAGGGCAGCTGGCAGACCCAACGGGTACAACACGTCCACCTCGAGACCCACGGTGCCACCGTCTGGCGGGACGAATCGGGTCGCATCGTCGTGCGCTCCAGCACTCAGGTCCCGTTCCTCGTGCGCGCCGAACTGGCACACATCTTCGATCTACCGGTCGACGACATCCGGGTGTTCGCCGCACGTGTGGGTGGTGGATTCGGCGGCAAACAGGAATTGGTCACCGAGGATCTGGCCGTGTTGGCACTGCTGGTGACCGGTCGTCCGGTCACCTTCGAGTTCAGCCGCACCGACGAGTTCACCCGATCACCGTGCCGACACCCCATGCGGGTGGGGGTGACCGCCGCCGCTCTGCCCGACGGCACCCTCACCGCGCTCGGACTCGATCTGCTCTCGGACGCGGGCGCCTACGGCGGCCACAGCCCCGGGGTCATGTTCCACGCCTGCAGCGAGTCCATCTCCGTGTACAACTGTCCAAACAAACGCGTCGATGCGGAAGCGGTGTACACCAACAACATCCCGTCCGGGGCGTTCCGCGGCTACGGCCTCGGCCAGACCATTTTCGGTATCGAGTCGGCCCTCGACGAGCTGGCCGGCCGTCTCGGCATGGACCCCTTCGAGCTGCGGCGGGTCAACATGATCCGTCCCGGTGACCCGTTCGTCACCTGGGAGGTCGAGGACGGCGACCTGGAGTACGGCAGCTACGGTCTCGACCAATGCCTCGATCTCGCCGAGTCGGCCCTGCGACGCGGACGGGTGGATCGCGTGCACAGCGGTGCCGATCTGGTTCGTGCGGCCAACTGGGTCGTCGGTGAGGGGATGGCGGTGGCGATGATCGCGACCATCCCGCCACGCGGTCACACCGCGGAGGCGCGGGTGGAACTGGATGCCGACGGGCTCTACACCGCGGCGATCGGGACCGCCGAGTTCGGCAACGGCACCACCACGGTGCAGGCGCAGATCGCCGGAACCGTGCTGGGATGTCCGCCGCAACAGATCCGTCTGGCGTTCGCCGACACCGACGCGGTCTCCTACGACGCCGGTGCGTTCGGCTCGGCGGGCACCGTGGTGGCGGGTAAGGCGCTGCAGTCGGCCTGCGAGAGACTGCGCGCGCAGATCATCGGCCTGGCCGCCCGTGCGCTGGAGGTGGACCCCCAGTCGTGCGTTCTGGGTCCACAAGGAGTGCAGTCGGGTTCGGCGTTCATCGACCTGGCGTCGGTGGCCGCACTGGCCGGGGGGCGGATCACCGCCGAGAACGGCCAGCCCGGGAGTCCACGGTCGGTGGCCTTCAACGTGCAGGCGTTCCGGGTGGCCGTCGACACCGACAGCGGGGCGGTACGGGTGCTCCAGTCCATCCAGGCCGCCGACGCCGGGGTGGTGATGAACCCACAACAGTGCCGCGGTCAGGTGGAAGGCGGTGTCGCGCAAGCGATCGGCTCGTCGCTGTACGAGGAGATGATCACCGAGGAGGGTCGTGTGGTCACCGACGTACTGCGCAACTACCACATACCGCAGATCGCCGACGTGCCCATCACCGAGGTGTACTTCGCCGACACCTACGACAGTCTCGGCCCGTTCGGCGCCAAGTCCATGAGTGAGGCACCGTACAACCCGGTGGCCGCGGCACTGGGCAACGCCATCGCGAACGCGACCGGTGGTCGCGTGTACCAGATCCCGATGAACCCGGTCCGCGTGTGGCGAGCTCTGCCGTCGGTCAGGCGACCGAGCTGAATGGATCGTGTTCGGCCATCAACCGATCGATGCGCGCCTCGTCGATGCGCACCCGCACGGTGTCCTCGTCCTGCTTGTCCCGGACCACCTTGGCCAGGGTGAAGGTGCTGGTGGTCAGGAACAACAGGGAGATCGCCAGAAAAGCCCGCTGCCAGGGATCGATGGGGAGATAGGCGATGCCGACACACGCGGTGACCAGTCCGACGCCGAAGGCGATGGCGGACTGCAGGAAGAACGCGGCGGTGGTGTGGGTCTGGGGAACCTTGGTGGAAGCCATGCGTACGAGACTCGCAGTCCCGACGGGTCTCCCGCATGGGTGTGACTACTCAACTGGTGACGTCCAGGGTCAACACCTGCAGCGGCTGCACCTCGACGGCGAAGAACCCGGTGGGGTCACCACCGTCGGCGAGTAGGCGCAACGCCTGCGCGACCGGCTTCGCGACCACGATCGTCGCGACCTCCGCGGGCAGCGACAGTCCCTGTAGCCGCTCGACGAAGTCGCGGACGCTCTCGCCACGGTGAGGTGTGGCATCCGGATCGGCGAACCAGGATCCCAACACTGCCGGCTCGAGTTCGTCGGGACGTCGATCGGACCAGTCACCGAGGTCCAGGGTGCGCAATCCCGGCACTGTCTCGGCGGCGAAGCCGAGTTCCGCGGCGGTCTGCACCACCGATGTCTCCGGCCCGCACAGCACCCGCCCGGCATGGCCGTCGGGGGTCCAGGACGCACGCAACCGGGAACAGTCGGCCCGGCCGCGCTGATCGATCCCGTCGTGCACCGCCCCGAAACGCAGCGCGGGGTTGGGACCGGTCCGTGCCGCGGAGATGACCCGCATGTCGCCGACCGTAGGGCCGACGACCACCAGCGTCAACGCCACCGGTGCGCGCCCGTGTCGTACCCGTGGGTGATCATGGAGGAATGTCCGACCCCCGCGACCCCGAGCCGCAGGCCCGGCGCGTCCTGGATCGGTTTACCGAGCCCACCCGCGCCTGGTTCACCGGCGCGTTCGCCGCCCCCACACCCGCGCAGGCCGGGGCCTGGGACGCCATCGCCGACGGCGACAACACGCTGGTCGTGGCACCTACCGGGTCCGGTAAGACCCTGTCGGCCTTCTTGTGGGCGCTGGACAGGCTGATGGTCGACAAAGCCTCCGGGCAGGACCGGGCCGGCGGTACCCATGTGCTGTACGTCTCCCCGCTCAAGGCGCTGGCGGTCGACGTGGAACGCAACCTGCGCGCCCCGCTGACCGGCCTGACCCGTGCCGCCCAGCAACTCGATCTGCCCGCACCGGAGATCACCGTCGGCGTGCGGTCCGGGGACACCCCCGCCGCAACCCGCCGCCAATTGCTTCGCGATCCCCCGGACATCCTCATCACCACTCCCGAGTCGCTGTTCCTGATGCTCACCTCCGCGGCGCGCGAGACCCTCACCGCGGTGCACACGGTGATCATCGACGAGGTGCACGCGGTGGCCACCACCAAACGGGGCACCCATCTCGCGGTGTCGCTCGAGCGGCTCGACGATCTGCTGGATCGACCCGCTCAGCGGATCGGACTGTCGGCGACGGTGCGCCCGCCGGAACGCGTGGCGGAGTTCCTGGCCGGGTCACGGCCGTATCGGGTGGTGAACCCACCCGCGGCCAAGACCTTCGACCTCAGTGTCGACGTGCCCGTCCCCGACATGGCGAACATCCCACCGCCTCCGGCGCCACCGGGGGCGGACGAGTTCGACGACGCCGTGCCCACCGCGGGGTCGTTGTGGCCCTATGTCGAAGCGGGCATCGTCGACCTCGTCGAGAAGAACCGATCGACCATCGTCTTCGCCAACTCGCGTCGTCTCGCGGAACGCCTGACGGCTCGGCTCAACGAGATCCACGCCGAACGGGTCGGTGAACCAGCCGAACAACAGTCCAATCCACGGGTGGCCGGCGGCGCACCGGCCCTGGTCATGGGCAGCGGAGCGAGCAAGGGCG
Source organism: Williamsia sterculiae (assembly GCF_900156495.1). Classification (GTDB taxonomy): domain Bacteria; phylum Actinomycetota; class Actinomycetes; order Mycobacteriales; family Mycobacteriaceae; genus Williamsia_B; species Williamsia_B sterculiae. The sequence goes on along the minus strand of NZ_FTNT01000002.1, from coordinate 481,693 downwards.
CCGAGGCGGTACTCGCACGCGCGCATCACGGGTCGGTGAGCAAGGAGCAGCGGGCGCTCATCGAGGACGACCTCAAGAGCGGTCGATTGCGGTGCGTGGTCGCGACCAGTTCGCTGGAACTCGGAATCGACATGGGTGCGGTCGATCTGGTGGTGCAGGTGGAGACGCCACCGTCGGTGGCCAGCGGGTTGCAGCGCATCGGGCGGGCCGGCCACCAGGTCGGTGAGATCAGCCAGGGGGTGTTGTTCCCCAAACACCGGGCCGACCTCATCCACTGCACGGTCGCGGTGTCGCGGATGCGCGACGGGCTCATCGAGGAGATCAGCGTACCTGCCAACCCGTTGGACATCCTGGCCCAACAGACCATTGCCGCGAGCGCGATCGACGTCCTCGACGTGGACCAGTGGTACGCGACCGTCCGGCGATCCATGCCCTACCGCAATCTCCCGCGGTCGGCCTACGAGGCCACCCTGGATCTCATCTCCGGCCGCTATCCGTCCGACGAGTTCGCCGAACTCCGCCCACGTGTGGTGTGGGACCGCGACGCGGGCACCCTCACCGGGCGACCGGGTGCCCAGCGCCTCGCCGTCACCTCAGGCGGATCGATCCCCGACCGCGGGCTGTTCGGGGTGTTCATGGTCGGCGAGAAAGCAACCCGTGTCGGTGAACTCGACGAGGAGATGGTCTACGAGTCCCGGGTGGGTGACGTGTTCGCGCTGGGCGCAACCAGTTGGCGGATCGAGGAGATCACCGCCGACCGGGTACTGGTGTCACCGGCATTCGGTCAGCCGGGTCGGTTGCCGTTCTGGATCGGTGACGCCGTCGGCAGGCCCGCGGAACTGGGTGCCGCGATCGGCAAGATGGTCGGTGAGATGGTCGACGGTGCCGTGTTGAACAGGTACGCCGAGGAACTCGGCCTGTCGGAGTACGCCAGGGACAATCTCGCGACGCTGATCACCGAGCAGCGCGAGGCCACCGGTCAGGTGCCCACCGATCGCACCCTGGTCATCGAGCGGTTTCGCGACGAACTCGGTGACTGGCGGGTGATCCTGCACTCGCCCTACGGGTTACGCGTGCACGCACCGTGGGCGTCGGCGATCGGGGCCCGTCTACGCGACACCCTGGGACTCGACGGCGCGACCACCGCGTCGGATGACGGCATCATCGTGCGCCTGCCCGACACCGACGATCAACCACCGGGCGCCGACCTGTTCGTCATCGACCCCGGTGAGATCGACGAGATCGTCACCACCGAACTGGGTGGCTCGGCGCTGTTCGCCTCCCGCTTCCGCGAGTGCGCGGCCCGCGCGCTACTTCTCCCCCGTCGCAATCCCGGCCGTCGGGCGCCACTGTGGCAGCAGCGCCAGCGCAGTTCCCAACTGCTCTCCGTCGCGGCGAAGTACCCACAGTTCCCGATCATCCTGGAAGCGCTACGGGAATGTCTGCAGGACGTCTACGACCTCCCTGCACTGACGGATCTGCTCACGGCCATCTCCACCCGGCGTGTCCGCATCGTCGAGACCGAGACCGCCACACCGTCGCCGCTGGCCGCGTCGCTCCTCTTCGGCTATGTCGGCGCGTTCATGTACTCCGACGATGCGCCGTTGGCCGAGCGTCGAGCCGCGGCGCTGTCGCTGGACACCGCCCTGCTGGCCCAGTTGCTCGGTCGGGTGGATCTACGTGAGCTCCTCGACCCCGGCGTCATCGAGCAGGTCGAGTCCCGGTTGCAACGCCTGGATCCGGATCGACGCGCGCACGACACCGAAGGTCTCGCCGACCTGTTGAGTTGGCTCGGACCACTCACCGACCAACAGATCCGCGCCCGCTTCACCGCCGATCCGGTGCCGCCCACCGGCGACGACCCGCTCCCGCTGCTCACCGATCTGCGGGCGGCGGGCCGGGTGATCTCGGTGGGGCACCAGGGTCGGGCGTGGTGGGCCGCGGTCGAGGACACCGGACGCCTCCGCGACGCGCTCGGCATCCCCGCGCCGATCGGGGTCCCCAGCGCGTTCACCGAGCCGGTACCCGATCCGGTGGGTGACCTGGTGAGCCAGTACGCCCGCACCCACGGCCCGTTCACCGCGAGCGAGGTCGCGTCTCACCTCGGCATGGGGGTCGCGGTGGTGCGGGACACGCTGGCGCGATTGGCCACCGAACGGCGCGTGGTGGAGGGCGACTTCCGACCGACCCCCGCCGACACCGCGGCACCGGAGGAACAGTGGTGCAACACCGAGGTCCTCGGCCAGATCCGCCGGATGTCGCTGGCGGCCAGTCGAGCCGAGATCGCCCCCGTCTCGGAGGACACCTACGCGCGTTTCCTCGCGGACTGGCAACACATCTCCTCGTCGGGACGCCTGCGCGGCGTGGACGGGGTGGCCACGGTCATCGATCAGTTGGCCGGCTTCTCGGCCCCGGCCAGTGCGTGGGAGTCGTTGATCCTGCCCGCGAGGGTCAGCGACTACACCCCGGCGATGCTCGACGAGTTGACCGCGGCCGGTGAGGTGGTCTGGGCCGGGCACGGTCGTATCAGCCAGTCCGACGGTTGGGTCAGCCTGCACCCGGCCGATCTGGCCCCGTTGACCCTGCCCGAGAAGATCGAGATCGACATGACCGAGCTGCACCATGCGGTGATAGAGCACCTTCGCCACGGGGGCGCCTTCTACTTCCGTCAGCTCTCGGGTGTGCTGAGTCGCGACACCGACGGCGTGGCGACGCCGCCGCCGGACGGCGACCTCGAACAGGTGCTGTGGGATCTGACCTGGGCCGGGCAGGTCTCCAACGACACCCTCAGTCCGCTGCGCGCCGTGCTGTCGCCACGCCGGACCGCCGGGCCACGATCATCGCCCGCCCATCGGTCACGGCGTGGTCGTCCACCGCGGTTGCGCGCGCACCGACTCAGCACCCGCTATCTGGCCGAACACACCACCAGCACCGCACCCGTCCCGCCGACCGCGGGCGGACGGTGGTTTGCGCTACCCGCCGAGATGGACGACTCGACGGTCGCGATCCACGGCCTCTGCGAACAACTGCTGGAACGCTACGGGGTGGTGACCAAAGGCGCGGTGACCCTGGAACAGGTCACCGGTGGTTTCGCCCGTGTATACAAGGCCATGACCGGATTCGAGGACAGCGGCAAGGTCCGTCGCGGGTACTACGTCGACGGGTTGGGCGGCGCGCAGTTCGGCGCGCCCAACACCGTGGACGACCTCCGCGCGCAGACCGAGATCCCCGAACACCCGGTGGCCACTGTTCTCGCCGCGACCGACCCGGCCAACCCGTTCGGGGCCGCGCTGGCCTGGCCCGGTACCGAGGGCCATCGCCCGGGTCGCAAGCCGGGCGCGCTGGTGGTGTCGGTCGACGGCCGGTTGGTGGTCTTCGTCGAGCGCGGGGGCAAGACCGTGCTGCTGTTCTCCGACGACACAGACGATCTGGCCGCGTCCGCGGCTGCGCTGGCGGCGACCGTGACCAGCGGCCGGGTCGCACGACTACAGGTGGAGCGGGTCGACGGTGACCCGGTGTTCGGCACCCCGTTTGCCGCGGCGCTGGTCGACGCGGGGTTCACCGCAACACCACGCGGGATCCGCCTACGTGGCCTCGGTCGCTGATGCCCGAAGGAGACACGGTCTATCAGGCTGCGGCCCGGATCCGGCGCCGGTTCGAGGGTCAGGTGCTGCGCTACAGCCAGTTCCGGGTCCCGCGATACGCGTTGGTCGACCTGACCGGTCGTCGGGTCGACGCGGTCCGGTCCATCGGCAAACATCTGCTCATCGACGTCGGCGATCACGCCATCCACTCCCATCTGAAGATGGAGGGGGCGTGGATGGTGCACCCCCTGGGAACCCGGTGGCGGCGGCCGGGCCATCAGGCCAGGATCGTGCTGCGCACCGACGGCTGGGAAGCGGTGGGTTTCGAGCTCGGTGTGTGCGAATGGATCCCGGACCCCGATACCGAGCTCTCCTACCTCGGCCCCGATCTGCTCGACCCCGCATTCGATGCGGCCGCGGCGGTGACCAACCTGACGCGTGACCCCGACCGCCCCATCGGGACCGCATTGCTCGACCAGCACCTGATGGCCGGGGTGGGCAACGTGTACCGCTGTGAAGCCTGTTTCCTCCGCGGCGTGCGACCGGCACGCCCGGTCGGCGAGGTGGACGTGCCCGCGATGGTCGACCTCTGTCAGCGCTTGTTGGTCGCCAACAAGGACCGCACCGTACGCACCACCACCGGTAACACGCGCCGTGGGCAGCAGAGCTGGGTCTACGGTCGTGGCGGCCGACCCTGTCTGCGGTGTCGAACGCCGATCGAACGGACCTTCCTCGGGGACGACAACTCCGAGGACCGCGTCCTCTATTACTGCCCGCGGTGTCAGAGCTGAGTGGCGGGTTCGACGGCAGCCGGCCCCATCTCAGCCCGCCGGCGTGAACGGCCGTCGGGTCCGTGCGTCACGGAGCGTCTCCGACCACCACGCAAGTTCGCCGACGGCGTCGCGTACCCCGCGTCGTTCTCCATCGTCGGCATCGAACCGCGCGCGGCCATCATCGGACGTGCCGATCCGTGCCCAGGGCGCACGTAACCCCACCATCCGTCGGGTGGTGACCACCGACAGTTCTGCGAGAACCGGACGGAGGAACTCACCCGCCAACAGACCTCCTTGCACTCCATAGGGGACCACGGTGGCCGCCTTGAACTGCCATTCGGCGTAATGCCAATCGATGAAGCGCTTGAGCGCGGCCGGGTAGGCGTGGTTGTACTCGGGTGTGACGATGACGAATCCGTCGGCTTCGGCGACGCGCTCGCTCACCGGCGTCGACGCTCCACCACCCGGCACCAACTCGGCGTCGGCGGGCAGCGCGACCTCCCGGAGGTCGACATCGCGGACGACGGCGGAATCACCGAGGCTGTCTCGTACCCGGTCACCGACCCACCTCCCGATCAGGTGACCCACGCGGTCGGTGCGGACGCTGGCCACCACGACCAGCAGGTTGATCAGTGTCGTGTTCTCACTCATGGCGTCGATGCTTCAGGTTGAACAATTGTTGAAGTCAACCCCCGGGCGTGTCACCCTGGATCCATGTCGCCGACCACAGTTGCCCAGGACGCCGACTTCGCCCGCACCGTCGGTGACGTCGCCGACGAGGCCGGCGTCGCGCCGTCGGCAGTCCGCTTCTACGAGTCCCACGGGATCATCCATGCTCGCCGAAATACCGGCAATCAGCGCAGATTCGACGATTCGGCGGCCTGCCGGATCAAGGTCGCCAAGTTGGCGCAGCGAGTCGGTCTGACGGTGCGGGAGATCACCGAACTGTTCGATGACCTGCCCACTCATCCGGCTCCCGATGACTGGGGCCGGATCACCGACGCTCTGGTGGCGGAAGCCGAGCGTCGTGTTGCGGCGCTGCGCAGCTACCTCGCCGAGATGGGTTCCGACGGCCTGCTCTGCCAGGCGGTGGACCACATAGACGCCTGACTCCAGCGGTTAGAACGGTGGTGGGTCGTACTCGTCATCGTCGTCCCTGGCTCGGCGGTTGCGTTCGCGTTCGTGGCGGCGTCGGGCGTGTTTGTCTTCCAGGCGGGGTCGGCGTCTGGTCGGTTGCTCAGGTGTGGGTGGTGGTGGCCCGTTGGGTGGGGCGGTGAATTCGATGTCACCGAGGTGCGGGTGCAGATCGACACCGGTGTTGGCGGGTCCGTCGACGGTGAACCCTTCGGGGGTGGTGACCGTGACTTCGGGGTGGCCCAGGTCGTCGATGGTCTGGTCGTCGAGGAACTCGGTGAACGTTTTCACCCCATGGTGGAACGGGCATTTGGAGTTCATGTCCGCCGGGGTGGTCTGACCGCCTTGTGACGGGTTGTCGTGCTCGTATTCGGTGACATGGTCGCCGTCGCATCGCATCGCGGGCTGGTCACATCCGGGCCACACACAGTACTGATCCCGCATCCACAGAAACCGGGCCAACGCGGCCGACGGCCGGTACGGGTCTGCGGGTTGCGCTGCCGGTGCAGACGTGGGGATGGGTCGGATGACCGTGTCCGGGTGTCCCGCGAGATCGCGGATGTGATCCGGACCGATGACCCCGTACCCGGGCATGAAACCCGGCCGACCATCGTGGTCGGTGCTGAGTGTGGTCTGGTCGGTGACCACATGAATCACCGCAGTGGTGGCCGGCCCCGACGCCGTGGTGGTGTCCCACCCGTGGGCGGCGGTGCAGTCGGCGTCACCGCACAAGCATTCCCACGTCGCACCGGTGGTCAACGCGACCAACGCATCCGACCTGCGTGCCGCCTTGGTCCGCGGATCTTCCTTGCAGACGTGGTCGGCGGCGGCGTGCACCCGTTGCGCGAACAACAACGTGTTCTCCACAGTCATCGACGCACCCACCACACCCATGCCATCGGCACCGTTCTCCGTCCAAAACGACCGGGCGTCCCTCGCGACCCGACGCCGCTCCCGCACACCATCCGGGTCGTGGGTGTACACAATCCGGTCCACCATGTCCCGCAACCGGTTCGTCGACCACGACCCCCGACGGCGCAAACAGGCCGCGATCTCCCGGTCCACGGTGGCCGCGATCTGCGGGTCGGTGATCAGGTCGGTGCGGGACACGATCGTCCGGATATGGTGCGGGGCGACCTTCCCGTCCCGCAGACACAACAACACCTGCGGTAACCGATCCCGCAACGCGACCGCCCGCGCCAACAACCTCTCCGCAGCCACCTGGCTGATCGACAACACGGTGGCGATACGGGTGGCGCACAAGGCGGTCGAATCGATCATCCGGTAGTCGGTGAGCACCTCGTCACCGACCAACTGGGAATCCAACTCGGCGGCAATGCGGTAGCGCTGCCACTCCAGAAACGACAGCCCCGCCGTGGCATGCACCATCTCCGCGAGCAGGTCGTTGACCGGAACACCGGACACGTCACCGAGCAGCCCCAAGACTACCGGGGACCCACCCGCCCAACGACTCTCGCTCATGTGTTCGATTATAGAGACGGGGTATGACAGTCATCGCTGACGAGACTCGCTCGTCCGCAACATGCTTCAGACCACCACTTTCGGCACCGCCGCCAACAGCTCCTGGGTGTATGGGTGCTGGGGCCGTTCGAACACGTCGTCGGCCGTCCCCGACTCGACCACCTCCCCGTCGCGCATCACCAGGATGTCGTCACTGATGTGGTGGATGACGCCGAGATCGTGGGAGATGAACAGCAACGCCACCCCGGTCTCTGCCTGCAGTGTGGCCAGCAGATCGAGGATGCGCGCCTGGATGGACACATCGAGGGCCGACACTGGCTCGTCGCAGACGATCACCGACGGGTTCGGAGCCAGCGCTCGCGCGATCGCCACCCGCTGGCGTTGCCCCCCGGACAGTTTCAACGGGTGCCGGTCGCGAAATGCATCGGACAGACCCACGTGATCCAGCAGCTCCGACACCTTCTGCCGCGCGGCGGCCCCGCGCACACCGGCCACCTGCACCGCGTCGAGCAGAATCCGCTCCACGGTCCACCGCGGATCGAAGGAACTCAACGGATCCTGGTACACCACCGAGATTCTGCTGCGGCGGGACCGCCGCTGGGCGTCGGTCAGCGCGCTCCACGGTTCACCGTCGAGTTCCACCGCCCCCGCGTCCGGCGGGGTCAGCCCCAACACCATGCGCGCGGTGGTCGTCTTGCCCGACCCGGACTCACCCACGATCCCCAGGGTGCGACCTGCCTGCAGGTCGAAGCTCACCCCACGGACGGCGGCGTGCTCCACGGACCGTTTGCCTCGGAAAGACTTTCGCAGATCCACGGCCCGGAGCACCGGCGGTGTCGACGTGTCGGGGGTCGCGACGGCGGGCAGCTCGGCACCCGTGGTGAGAAGTGTCCCCTTCGACGCCCGCGACGGCACCGCGTCGAGCAGCGATTGCGTGTACTCGTGCCGCGGTCTGGTGAGGATCTCGCGGGCGGGTCCGTACTCGACCACCTCACCCGCCCGCATCACCGCCACCCGGTCGGCGAGCTCCCCCACCACCGCGAGATCGTGGGAGATCAGGATGAGTCCGTTGCCGCGTTCCTTGGCCTCGCGCAGGACGTCGAGGATCTGCGCCTGGACTGTGGCGTCCAGGGCGGTGGTCGGCTCGTCGGCGATCAACAGCTTCGGGTCGCGGGCCAGCGCGGAGGCGATCAGAGCACGTTGCCGCAGCCCGCCCGACAGCTCGTGTGGCCGCTGTCGCGCTCGCACCTCGGGTTCGGGAACCCCGACCAGATGCAGCAACTCGACAACCCGGCCGTCGCGCTGCCGACGTCGGCGTCGCCCATCGTCGCGAGAGGCGTTGACCGTCAACGCCTCGCCTATCTCGCTGCCCACGGTGCGCAACTGGTCCAACGACACCAGCGCATCCTGTAGCACGAACCCGATCTCCCGACCACGGATGTCCTGCCATTGCCGGTCACCGAGACCGAGCAGCGACCGACCGTCGAGTTCGATCGCCTCGGCGGAGATCTCGGCTCCCTCGCCGGTGAGACCGATCAATGTGCGCGCGGTCACCGACTTTCCCGAGCCGGACTCCCCCACGATGGCCAGGCATTCACCCGCGGCCACCGACAACGAGACACCCTTGACGATCTCATGGCCTGCGAAGGACACCCGGAGTCCGCGGACGTCGACCAGCGGGGCGGTCATCGCGCCACACCGCCCAGACGCACACCCAGATGCCGACCAAGCGTCGTGAACGCCAACGCCACCACCACCACGACCAGACCGGGGAAGACCTCGACCCACCACGCTGCGGTGATGTAGGTGCGTCCGGCATCGAGCAACGCACCCCACTCCGGTGCCGGCGGTGCCACGCCGAGGCCCAGGTAGGCCAGACCCGATGCCCAGATGATCGCCTGTCCCACGCCCAGGGTCACGGTCACGATCATCGGCCGCAGCGAGTTGGGGGCGATGTGCTGCAGCAGGATCCGAGTGCGCGAGTGCCCGATGGCGGTGGCCGCCTCGATGTACGGAGCCGTGCGCACCGCCAGTACCTGTCCACGCACGATGCGGGCGTACCCGGGTGCGATGCCGATCCCGATCGCGAAGATCAGGGTCACCGCGCCCGGGCCGAACACCGACACGAGCAACAGACCCAGCAGCACGGTGGGAAACGCGAACATGATCTCGATCCACCGGTTGGCCAGGACGCGGGCGATCCGGCCGGACAGCCCGGCGGCGATGCCTAACACGACCGCGAGAGCCGCGGCGACACCCACGGCAGCCAATCCGATACCGAGCGACTCACGGGTGCCGTAGATGACGCGACTGAGCAGGTCACGCCCACTGAGGTCGGTGCCGAACAGGTGAGCCCAACTCGGTGGTGCCAGGGTCGAGTCGAGGTCGATGGCGAACGGATCGTAGGGCGCCAGCACGGAGGGGGCGATCACGGCCACCAGGAGCAACAGGACGACGATCGCGGCGGCGACCACCCCCGCCGACGGCAGGCGTCGTCGGTCCTCCGACGGCACCGGATTGCGTGTCCTCAACGTGGAGAGCAGTGTCGAGAAGGACGACGCTCGGTCAGTGGGGTTCTCGGTGACGGTCACGGGACCTCGATCCTGGGGTCGATGGCGGTGTAGAGGGCGTCCACCAGCAGATTGGCGACGGTGTAGACCAGGGCCACGACGAGCACGATGCCACTGACCAGCGGGACGTCGCGTGAGGTGGCCGCGGTGACCAGCGTCTGACCGATACCCGCCCGCGCGAACACTGTTTCGGCGATCACGGCGCTGGACAACAGCGCGCCGACGGCCCAACCGGATACGGTGATCGCGGGGATGACGGAGTGTCGTAACACATGTCGTGATCGCACGGCGATGTCTCCGAGCCCCCTGCTGCGCGCGGTCAACACGAACGGTTGGTCGAGCGCGCGGGTGAACTCGTCGCGGGCGACCTGCCCGAGAAAGCCGGCCAGCGGTATCGCCAAGGTCAACACCGGCAACACCAGACCCCGCAACCCGGTACCGCTCTCCACCGGGAACCAACCCAATCCGATGGCGAAGACGACGAGCAGAATTGATCCGAGCCAGTACTGCGGCAGTCCGGCGCTGATCGTCTCGATCAGCGATCCGACCGCACCCCAGGGCCCACGGCGGCCCGCGGTCAACGTGGTCATGAACAACACCAACAACCACGCCACGACGAGCGCGCTGAACGTCAGGATCAGCGTCGGGCCGATCTGTGCGGCGATGACCTCGGTGACCGGTTGTTGCAACTGATACGAGGTGCCGAGGTCTCCTCGCACCAGACCGCTGAGATAGTGCAGGTACTGCCGCCAGATCGAATCGGTGAAACCGTATTGTGCGTTCACCGGGGCGGTCTCGTCGGCTGTCCGTTCCCGACTCAATCCCGACGACAGGTTCAGCAACAGCGTCGCGCGGTCACCGGGGGCCAGGATCTGCAGCAAGAAAGTGATGGACGCTGCCGCCCAGAGCACGAAGACTGCCGATCCGACCCTGCCCGCCCACCGCGCGAGCGACCGACGCTGCGTGACCGTCGGAGATCTTCGTGGCCCCGATGCTTCGGCGGTCGGCGAGCTGGTGACCTCACTCACGGTCATCGTACGAACCTCGCATCCGCGAACACGGGTTCGCCTTGGGATTTCTCGATCCAGACGTCGTGCAGACCGGGTCGGGTGGCCAACGACGTCGTCTGCGTGTAGAGACCGATCGCGAGCGCCTTGTCGCCGATGATGTGTTGGGCGTCGGAATACAGCGACGCCGCCTCGGCGGGATCGGCCGCGGAATTGGCCTGTTCGATCACGCCCTGCAAGTGCGCATCGTTGTAGAAGGCCGTGTTGTACGGGTTCGGACTGGGCGTCAGGCGTTGCCGCCAGTTGATGTACAGCAGACCAGGGGTGGGGCTGGTCCAGTACCCCACATAGGCGTCATAGGTATCCGCCTTGCTGTAGTTGCCACCGAAATAGGCGCTCTGCGTCGCGGGTACGAGCTGCAGGTCGAATCCGACCTGCCGGGCCTGCGCGGCCACATCCTGCAGGATGCCCGCGCCCTCCGGTCCGATGATGGCATCCGCCGGATACACCACCCGCGCGGTCAACCGATGTCCGTCGCGTACGCGGATCCCGGCGGAATCGCGGGTGCCCCAACCGGCCGAGTCGAGCAGCTCGGCGGCCTTGGCCGGGTCGTGCGGGTAATCACCGGCGGTCGGGTCGTAATCCGGGGTGGTCTGGCTCAGGGCGCCGTTGGCGTTGTAGGGCACCACCCCGAGGTACGCGGTCTGCACGGACTTACGACGGTCGGCCGCGTAAGCCAACGCCTGACGGACGCGCTCGTCGTCGAACGGCGCGTGCGCGACGTTCAGTGTGATCGCGTTGGGCCGCCCGGGCGTGATGTACTGCTCGGTCTGGAAGCGCCTCGTCGCATCCGCCCAGTTGATGGCGGGCACGTTGTAGATCACGTCGGACGATCCGCTGGTCAGCGAACCGTAGCGCAGCACCGGATCTTTCAGGAATTTCCAGATCACCTTGTCGACGTAGGCGGGGCCCTGGTGTTTCGCGTTGGCCGGCGCCGAGTTGTAGTCGGGGTTGCGGACGAACGTGATGCTGCGATTGCGATCCCAGCGCTCGATCCGGAACGGACCCGACCCGACCGGCTGTGAGCAGTTCGCCTTCGCCCCCCGGGCCAACGCCTTCGGGGACTGAATTCCGAAGTATCCCTGGGACAGGACGGTCAGCAACGGGGTGTACGGAGCCTTCAGGTGCAACCGGTAGGTGAGCTTGTCCACGGCCTCGTCGGAGGCGAAATATTGTCCGATGTAGGAGACAACGGTTCCGTTGGGATTCGCCGGATCGAGGTAACCAGCGATGTTGGTCTTCACCGCGGCCGCATCGAGATCGGTGCCGTCGGTGAACTTGACCCCCGGTTTCAAGTGGAACGTGTAGGTGCGACGGTCGGGTGAGATCTCCCAGCTCGTCGCCAACCAGGGCACCACCGTTCCGTCGTCGGCGAGGGAAACCAGGTTGTCGAGGTATTGCCGCGCCAGATAGGCGTTCTGCACCCACCCGCCGTGCACGCAGGGTGGCTCCTGCTCGTGACCGTATTCGATGACACCACCGGTGGTGACCTCACCCGCGCGGGCGGCGACCCCGGTCGACCGGCCGTCGCCGATCTCGGGCCGACTGCAGGCCGCTAGCAGCATCGCGCAGATCACCACACCGAGCACCGGCAACAGAGCCACCGATGATCCACGTCGAACGAGAGACGACACGCAGACTCCTTGACCGAAAAAAAGGGGGGTGGGGAGGACCGGCTCACCGTAGAGACAGCCACCACCCGCGGTCATCGCTTGACCTCAAGGTGATTTCAAGTCGACATCGGACGACATGTCCGTCGTAACGTCACGCGCATGTCCGAACCGCTGCGTTTCTCCGCTTTCGTCATGAACACGACCTCGCACATCCTGCACGGTGCGTGGCGTGCACCGGAGGCACGACAGACCGACTTCAACTCACTGGAGCACTGGATCGAGCTGGCAAAGGTTTTGGAGGACGCGGTCTTCGACTTCATCTTCTTCGCCGATGTGGTCGGCCTCTACGACGACTACCAGGGTGACTGGAAGAAGTTCGTGGACTCCGGGTTGCAGATCCCCAGCAACGACCCTCTGGTGATCGCATCGGCGCTGGCCTCGCACACCGAGAATCTCGGCATCGCGATCACCAGTTCCATCCTGCAGGAACACCCTTTCGACTTCGCGCGCAAGATCTCCACCCTCGACCACGCCTCCCGAGGGCGAATCGCGTGGAACATCGTGACCAGCCTGTCGAGCAACGCCTGGCGGAACTTCGGCCACGACGGCATCACCCGCCACGACGACCGTTACGCGTGGGCCGACGAATACGTCGACGTCGTCTACAAGCTGTGGGAGGGATCCTGGGAGGACGGGGCGTTGATCCAGGACAAGAAGTCCGGGATCCACGCCGATTTCGACAAGGTGCACAAGATCAATCACGTCGGCGAGCACTACCGGGTCGAGGGTCCGCACCTGGTCTCGCCTTCGCCGCAGCGGACTCCGGTGCTGTTCCAAGCGGGCTCGTCGCCGACCGGACGGCGTTTCGCGGCGCGTAACGCCGAGGCGCAGTTCATCGTGTCGCCCAACCCGGCTGCGGCACGGGCATTGATCGACGACACCCGCAGGCTGACCGCCGAGGCGGGACGTGATCCGCGGGATCTGACGTTCTTCCAGGGGTTGTCGTTCGTGGTCGGCAGTACTGAGGCGGAGGCAGCCCGCAAGGCGGCCGAACTCGACGAACTCATCGACCCGGCGACCATCATCGCTCACTCGGCGGGCGGTCTCGGGGTGGACCTCGGTCATTACGACCTCGACACACCCATCGGGGACATCGAGACGCAGGGCACACAGAGCACCTTGATCTGGTTGCGCGAGTCGGTGCCGGACCGGGAACCGACGGTGCGGGATCTCGCCCAGTTGCGCAGTCGCTCTGGGCGGGTGGTCGGTACTCCCGAGCAGATCGCCGACCGGCTCGACGAGTGGCGTGACGCCGGTGTGGGTGGGATCAACGTGATCAACGCGACCATCCCGAACAGCTACGTCGAGTTCGCCGACCACGTGTTGCCGGTACTGCGGGACCGTGGTTTGGCTCGCCGTGAGTACGTCCCGGGGACCACTCGGGGAAAGCTGACCGGGCGCGATCGACTGCCGGACACACATCCCGCGGCGCGATATCGCGGGGCCTTCGCCGAGTCACTCGAGGGCGCCACCGCATGACGGCGGCGACCCGCATCGTCGCCGATCGCAGTGCGGTACTCGGCGAGATCGGTGAGGGGGCAGCGGAGCGGGAGCGTCGCGGGAAGGATCCGCACGAGCAGATCCAGTTGCTCCGAGACGCCGGGCTCACGGCGCTGTCGCTCGACGCCGCCCACGGCGGAGGCGACGCGGATGTGGTGGAACTCCTCGACTTCATTGTCGATCTCGCCCATGCCGACCCCATCGTCGCCCATATCCTGCGCGCACACTTCTGGTTCGTCGAGCAGATCAAGCGTCTCCCCGACGGACCTGTGCGCGAACGCTGGAGTACCGAGATCGCCCACGGGAAGATCTTCGGCAATGCCTCCAGCGAGCGTCGCGGCACGGCCGGTACACGACGGTTCGCCACTCGACTGCGAACCGTGCACGACGGGCCGGTCGGCGATGGATGGTTGCTGACGGGTGAGAAGTTCTACAGCACCGGAACGGCATTCGCCGACTACGTCGCCGTACAAGCCGCACTCGACGAATCGGTGGCCCGCGTCGTCGTCCCGCTCGATCGTGCGGGGGTGCGCGTTCTCGACGACTGGGACGGAATCGGTCAACATCGCACGGGTACCGGATCGACCGAGCTCGTCGACGTGGTGGTGAGACCCACCGACGTGCTGTCGCTGACTGCCACGGCGGCCACCGACGCCCCGCCGGTCGCCAACGACGGTCCGCTGCTGCAGCTCTTCCTGCAGGCCCTGATCACCGGGATCCTGCAGTCGGTGACCGACGATGCGGTCGAACTCGTCCGCGGCCGTATCCGCACTTTCGACCATGCGCCCGCCGCTGAACCACGACACGATCCGGTGCTCCTCCAGACGATCGGTGAGGTCGACGCCGCGGCAACGGTGGCCCGGGCGGCGGTGCGATCGGCGGCGCAGGATGTGGAGCGCGCGTTCGCCTGTGCGCGGGACGGCGTCATCGATACCGACCTGTTCGAGCAGGCATCACTCGCGGCCGCCCGGGTGAAGGTGCACGTCGATCGGGTCGCGCTCCCCGCGGCGACATCGCTGTTCGACGTCGGCGGTGCCTCCGCAGCCAGTCGCACCCGCAATCTGGATCGGCACTGGCGCAACATCAGGACCATCACCCTGCACAATCCGACCTCGTACAAGGCGATCGCGATCGGTGACCTGCTGGTCAACGAGACGGCCCTCCCGGCCAACGGCTATTTCTGAGCCCTCCCGGCAGCCCCACGACAGCGACGGGACCGATCAGCAGGGGCGTGAGTTGACGAACTGACCGGGTGGCCTGAGGGTGTGCGCGTCATCGCACACGAGGGACGACCGCATCCAGGTCTGCAATGGCGCTACACCGACTCTGACGTCATGCGGTTGACCGCGCCGACGACAGCTCCGCGGTCCTGGGCTGACGACCCCGGCGGCGGTCTTCGCCGAGCAAGTACAGCTGTTTGACCAACCCAGGGTTGCGACGACCGATTGGACTCGCCCTGTCGGCAATCACACCGACGTTAAACGTCTCGGCGCACCGAGACGATAGTTGTCGTAACTTACGTTATCGCTATCCAGCGGGAGGAACACATGAAATCTGTGACGACGATCGGTCTGCGGGTGGCCGGCGCGGCCGCCGCGGCCATGATCGCGGGGCTGGCCGGTACCACCGCCGCAGCTACCGCCACCGCTGCACCCGTCGCACCGACTGTGGTTCACCAGGTCAGTCAGCTCGACGACATCACCTACGCCGCCGCGTTCGGTGCCGGGGTGCAGGTGTATCAAGATATCGCCCCGACCCCCTACGGCAACGGGATGGTGCTGCAACGCGTGACCTCACTCCGTGCTGGGAATCCGGCGGCACCCAAGTATGCCATCATCGGCTTCCCACTGCCGGCCCTGTTCGCCTCCTACAACGTGCCAGGCAAAGCAGACCTGTTGGGTGACATCGTCTACCCGATCGATCCGAAGACCTACGAGCAAGTACCCGGTCACGAATCCGACCGCCACCTGAGACTGGGGTTCTACCTCCAGCATCGGATCGGCGCGTTCGCCGACGCCGCCATCGCCTTCCCGTCACTGCTGCCGGCCTGACACAGACGAAGCCAGCGGCGCCCCACCCACCGGGAGGCGCCGCTGGACACCCCGCCCGGTCAGTCCGGAACCGGCACCGGCTCCAGGATCTCCGCACGGAACTCCGGGGCCGACGCGCGCAACGCATCGGCCGATGCGTCATCGGGTTGTCGTTGGGAAGCGATCTCGGCCTCCACCCGCTCGCGATACGTCCGCACCTCGAACTCCGCCTGCTCCGGTCTCCAACCGAGCAGCGGCGCAACGAGATCGGCGACCTCTTGAACGCAGTTCATCCCGCGATCGGGGTATTCGATGGAGATCCGCGTACGGCGAGCGAGGATGTCCTCCACGTGCAGCGCCGCCTCGTTCAACGCCGCGTACACCACCTCCACCCGCAGGTACTGCGGGGCCGCGGCCAGCGGTCGCAACAGTGAGGGATCGTCAGCAGCGTGCCCGAGCACGTCGTCGATCAGCGAGCCGTACCGATTGAGAAGTCGTCGGATCCGATAGGGATGCAGTCCATATCGCTCACCGAGGTGTTCGCACTGGTTGATCAGGGCGAAGTAGCCGTCCGCACCCACCAGTGGCACCCTCTCGGTGATCGACGGGGCGACACGCGTGGGAATGAAGTCGGTGGTGGCGTCCACCGCGTCTGCGGCCATCACCCGATACGTGGTGTACTTCCCACCGGCGATCGACACCAGACCGGGCGCGACCTCGGCCACCGCGTGCTCACGACTGAGCTTCGAGGTGGCCTCGCTCTCACCGGCCAGCAGCGGCCGCAACCCCGCGTACACACCCTCGATGTCCTCATGGGTGATCGGGCTGACCAGCACCTCATTCACCCGGTCCAGGATGTAGTCGATGTCGGCCCGGGTCGCCGCCGGATGGGCCAGATCAAGGTTCCAGTCGGTGTCCGTGGTCCCGATGATCCAATGGGTCTCCCACGGAATGACGAAGAGCACCGAACTGCTGGTCCGCAGGATGATCGCGGTCTCGCTGACGATGCGATCGCGGGGCACCACGATGTGCACGCCCTTGGACGCTCGGACCCGGAACTGACCACGGGTCTTCGACAGCGCCTGAACCTCATCGGTCCAGACTCCAGCGGCGTTGATCACGCAGTGGGCGCGCACCTCGGTGGTCTCTCCGGACTCGGTATCGAGGACGCGAACCCCGCTGACCCGGTCGGCCTCCCGCAGAAATCCGGTCACCTGCGTTGAAGATCGCACCACCGCACCGTAATTGGCCGCCGTGCGGGCGACAGTGAGAGTGTGCCGGGCATCGTCGACGACCGTGTCGTGATAGCGGATACCGCCGATCAACGCGGTGCGTTTCAACGCCGGTGCCGCCCGCAACGCTCCCGACCGGGTCACATGCTGTTGTCCAGGAACGGATTTGGCCCCACCCATGGTGTCGTAGAGGAAGATGCCGGCCGCCACGTACGGTCGCTCCCAGTACCGATGGGTCAGCGGGTACAGGAACGGCAACGGCTTGACCAGATGCGGGGCCAACACGCTGAGCGAGAGCTCACGCTCCCGCAGGGCCTCGCGCACCAGTCCGAACTCGAGTTGCTCCAGGTACCGGAGTCCCCCGTGGAACATCTTCGACGACCGGCTCGACGTTCCCGACGCGATGTCGCGGGCTTCCACCAGCGCGACCCGCAGACCCCGGGTGGCTGCGTCGAGGGCGCTCCCCACGCCCACCACACCGCCGCCGATCACCACGATGTCGAACGTCTCATCGCCGAGCCGACGCCAGGCCTCCGCGCGGTAGAGCGGCCCCATGTCGGCGGGTCGGTCCGGGTCGAATTCACGGTCATGCTGAACGGGCACGACGTCGAACACCTCCTCTGCTGCCGACGCCCAGGTTACCCGTCGGTAGCTCCGGACGCGGGACGCCGCGATTCCGGCCGGGCGTACGCCTGGACATGCCAGACTCGGAGGCTGTGAGCACCCCGGACGGTTTCGTGGCAGCCATCGACCAGGGCACGACGTCGACCCGATGCATGATCTTCGGGCACGACGGACGTCCCGTGAGCAGCGAACAGCTCGAGCACCGGCAGATCTTCCCCCGCGCGGGCTGGGTGGAACACGATGCCGAGGAGATCTGGCGGAACACCCGACGGGTCGTGGCCGCCGCACTGGCGTCCGCCGATCTCACCCCGGCCGACGTCGTCGCCTGTGGGGTGACCAATCAACGCGAGACCACCCTGATTTGGGACCGCACCACCGGCAAGCCGGTGCACAACGCCATCGTCTGGCAGGACACCCGGACCGCCGACCTGTGCAGACGTCTGGGTGGCGACGCCGGCGACGACCGATACCGCGAACGCACCGGCCTGCCGTTGTCGACCTACTTCGCCGGCCCGAAGATCCGCTGGTTGCTCGACGAGGTGGACGGGCTCGCCGACCGTGCCGAGGCGGGAGATCTGTGTTTCGGCACGATGGACACCTGGGTGCTGTGGAACATGACGGGCGGCTCGGACGGTGGCCTGCACATCACCGACGTGACCAATGCCTCCCGGACGATGCTGATGGACATCCGGACCCTGCAGTGGGACCCCGACATCTGCGCGGAGATGGGTGTCCCGCAGGCCCTGCTGCCCGAGATCCGCAGTTCGTCGGACGTCTACGGACACGTCCGCGAACGGGGGGTACTGGCCGGTGTACCCGTCTCGGGGATCCTCGGTGACCAGCAAGCGGCCACCTTCGGCCAGGCCTGCCTCTCCCCCGGTGAGGCGAAGAACACCTACGGGACCGGGAACTTCCTGCTGCTGAACACCGGAACGGACCCCGTGTTCAGCGAACACGGACTGCTCACCACCATCTGTTATCGCATCGGTGACGACGCACCGGTGTACGCGTTGGAAGGATCCATCGCCGTCACCGGCTCGCTTGTGCAGTGGCTACGCGACAATCTCGGGATCATCAGCAGCGCATCGCAGGTCGAGGATCTCGCCGCCGAGGTGGAGGACAACGGCGGGGTGTATTTCGTCCCGGCCTTCTCTGGGCTGTTCGCGCCTCGTTGGCGGCCCGACGCCCGTGGGGTGGTCGTCGGACTCACCCGTTTCGCCGATCGCCGTCACCTGGCGCGGGCGGCGTTGGAGGCCAGCGCGTACCAGACACGCGAGGTGATCGAGGCAATGCAAGCCGATTCCGGGGTGGAGCTGGAAATTCTCAAGGTCGACGGCGGGATGGTCGTCAACGACCTGTTGATGCAGTTCCAATCCGACATCCTCGGGGTTCCGGTGGTGCGACCGGTGGTCAACGAGACCACCGCCCTCGGTGCCGCCTACGCGGCGGGGCTCGCCGTGGGCTACTGGGAGTCCGAGGACGAGATCCGGGCCAACTGGGCCGAGGACCGGACGTGGGAACCCGAGATGTCCACCGGACGTCGCGACGAGTTGTTCGACGGATGGGACACCGCGGTCGGACACAGCTTCGACCTGGCCTGACTCAGAGCACTGAAGCGCAGCGTTTCCGCAGCGTCCGTCCACCGCACTCGCAGCATTCTATTGACAGTTCCCGCACAGTGTTTCGCCGATCCTTCTGACAGGAATCATCCGTACTTTTCCTACTGGCTCGGAAAGCGCCGTAGCCGCAACCCGATGATGACACCGGGTGCAGGACAACTGGGTACAGGGAGAAGACCGTGACAATGAAGAAGTTCGCGATGTCGGTCGTGGTGGCTGGAGCGATGGCCGGGACCGCACTGGGATTGGGTACCGCGACCGCGTCGGCCGCGCCGCAGCCGGCACCCCACGCACAGCAGAACATCCATCGCGCACCCGTGCAGCAACAGATCGTGGTACATCGTCCCAATTACGGCCCGTTCGTCTACCGCGGTGTCCGCGTCACCCCGCACTTCGACGTCAAGCGTCACCAGTGGGGCTTCTACTCCGGTCGCACCTGGATCGTCGTCGTCACCCGCTGACGCGCTCAGCCGAATAGTTTCCCGCAGTTTCACCGACTTCCTGGCGATGCTTCGGCGGGAGAACACGACAACTGCGGGAGATCGGATCTGCTGCGGTTTTCGGGTGGGTGTGCCGCATCAGCCACGCCCGAGGTCGTGCACCGCCGTCGCCAGGCGGCGCACGGCCTCGGTCAGTTGATCCGGGGACAAGGTGGCGAAGCTCAGTCGCAGACGGTCCCCGAGACCTGCGTCCACGGCGAATGCGGCTCCGGGCACGAACGCCACCCCTGCGCGGACCGCATGGTCCAGAAGGATCGCGGTGTCGAGGCCGGGTAGACGCAGCCAGCAGAACATGCCGCCCTCCGGCTCGATGAACTCGACCCCACAGACGGCGCCCAGATCGGTACGTAAGGCACCGGTGAGCGCTGCGGCCCGCCGAGCGTATTCGCGTCGGAGATCGCTGACGTGCGCGGTCATGAAGTCGCTGTCCCCCAACAGATCCGCGGTCATCAGTTGGGCGAAGGTCGATCCACACAGATCCGCTCCCTGGCGGAGCAATTCCACCAGCTCCACCACGTCCGGTGATGCCTGCAGCCAACCGACCCGGAGCGCAGGGGCGAGGATCTTCGAGGCCGACCCCAGTCGGATCACCCGGTCGCCGGGTATCGGGTCCATCGACCTCCCGGCGAAGCGCAACTGTCCGTACGGGTCGTCCTCGATGATCCAGAAACCGTGGTCGGCGGCCAGTTCGGCAAGTCGCCGACGTGTCCGCGCCGACGCGGTCACCCCGGCGGGATTGTGGAAATTGCTGACCGTGTGCACGATTCGCGGTCGCACCCCGTCGCTGAGCAACCGCTCCAGACGGTCGACGTCAGTCCCCTCAGCGGTGATCGGCAGCGCGACGATCTCGGCGCGCACCGACTGGAACACCTGCAGCGCACCGACATACACGGGATCGTCGACGATCACCGTATCGCCCGGGTCGAGCAGCGCCTGCGCCGACAAGAACAACGCCTGCTGTGAACCATGGGTGATCAGCACCCGCTCCGGGTGGGTGCCGTCACGGTCGGCGACGACCTCTCGTAACGGGCGGACGCCCGCGCTGACCGTGTACTGCAACGCCGACGCCTCGGAGATCACCCGGGACGCCGCCTCGGCGATCCGATCGGACGGGATCAGGTCGGTGGCCGGCAGACCGCCGGCCATGCTCAAGACATCCGGGCGCTCGGTGACCCGCAACAGATCGCGGATGGCCGAACCACGGATGCTGGACAGTGCCCGCGACGGGCGGACGGTCGACGACGACAACGACGGGGAGGACACGGCGACTCCTGATGACAACACGACAGAGACAAGCGGTGATGCGTGTGGTCACCGGGACACCGGGGTGCAGATCGCCCCGTGTGGGCCATGCTAGGTCGCACTGACCAGAATATGAAACCGAGTTCCCAGCAGATGGGAACACGCAGTGCCCGGGCGCGCGTCAGTCCAGGTCGTCGTGTCGCACCAGCTGACGGGCGGCCTCGGTGATCGACCCGGTCAGCGACGGGTAGACCGAGAATGTCCTGGCCAGGTCGTCCACGGTCAGCTTGTTCTGCACCGCGATGGCGATGGGCAGGATCAACTCCGACGCGGTGGGTGCGACGACCACCCCGCCGATCACCACACCGGTGGCCGGGCGACAGAAGATCTTCACAAAACCGCGTCGCAGGCCGCTCATCTTGGCTCGTGGATTGGTCGACAGCGGCAGCATCACCGTGCGGGCCGGGTACTCACCGTTGTCGATGGCCTGTTGACTCACCCCGACGGTGGCGATCTCGGGGCGCGTGAAGATGGCGGAGGCCACGGTCTTCAGTTTGATGGGGCTGACTCCCTCACCGAGGGCGTGGTACATGGCGATCCTGCCCTGCATCGCGGCCACCGAGGCGAGCGGGAGCAACCCGGTGCAGTCACCGGCGGCGTAGATGCCCGCGACCGCGGTCCGCGACACGCGGTCGACCCGCAGGTACCCGCCGCGGTCGGTGTCCAGTCCCACCGCCTCGAGCCCGAGGCCACCGGTGTTGGGGACCGAACCGACGGTCATCAACGCGTGGGAACCCGCGACGGTACGGCCGTCGGCGAGATGTACGACCACCCCGTCCTCGGTGCGGTCCACACTGTCGGCACGAGCATGTTTGACCAGGGTCACGCCGCGTTCGGCCAACGCGTCCTCGAGGACCAGCGCGGCATCCTCGTCCTCACCGGGCAACACCCGGTCGCGGCTGGACACCATGGTGACCTGCACGCCGAGTTCGGTGTAGGCGTGCACGAATTCGGCTCCGGTCACGCCGGAGCCGACCACGACAAGATGCTCGGGGAGCGCGTCGAGGTCGTAGAGTTGGCGCCAGGTGAGGATCCGTTCGCCGTCGGGCTGCGCGTCGGGCAACACCCGCGGTGACGCACCGGTGCCGATGAGCACGACGTCGGCGTCGAGGACGTCGTCCCCACCCTCGGCCGTGGTGACCTGCACCCGGTGACCGGCGCCCACCCCCCCGTCGACGAACCGTCCGTGGCCGGCGACCAGGCGCACGCCCTCGCTCTCCAGGCGGGAACGGATGTCGGCCGACTGCGCGAATGCGAGGTCACGGACGCGCTGATGGATCTGCGGTAGCGACACCAGCGCCCCTTCGACCTTGAGGTTGATGCCCAGGTCGACGGCCCGGCGTACCTCGGTGCGGATGCCGGTGGAGGCGATGAAGGTCTTGGACGGCACGCAGTCCCACAGCACGCATGCGCCGCCGACACCGTCGGAGTCGACCAGAGTGACGTCGGCGCCGTACGCCGCACCGACGAGTGCCGCCTCGTAGCCGGCCGGTCCGCCGCCGATGATCACGATCCTGGTCATTGCGCGAACCACTCCCTGCGTTGTCCGTATGTGTTGCGTCGTCTGCGTGCGGTGCGTTTCGAGAACGTACCCACGGCCAAACCTAATCGATGCCACCTCGGGCACACGGGGTCCGTGCTTTCGGTCCGGCCGACGAACATCTAGGCTTTCGCCGTGCCGATCTATGCCGCCTACGGGTCCAACATGCATCCCGATCAGATGGCCGAACGGGCACCGCACTCCCCCATGGCCGGAACCGGGTGGCTGAACGGGTGGCGGTTGACCTTCGGCGGCGGGGACATCGGTTGGGAAGGCGCTCTGGCCACCGTCGCCGAGGATCGTGACAACCCCGACGCGCGGGTGTTCGTCGTCCTGTACGACGTGACACCGGAGGACGAGGCGGCCCTCGACCGTTGGGAGGGCTCGGAACTCGAGATCCACCGCAAGATCCGCGGGCGAATCGACACCGCCGAGGGCCCGATCCTGGCCTGGCTCTATGTCCTGGACGCCTTCGAGGGCGGCCTGCCGTCCGCGCGCTATCTCGGGGTGATGGCCGATGCGGCCGAGATCGCCGGCGCGCCGCAGAGCTACGTCCGTGCCCTGCGGGTGCGCGATGCACGCAATGTCGGACCGGGGCCGGGCCCCACCGCCGACTGACGTCGACTATCCGACGGCCGCCGCCGCCAACACCGCACCGACCAGGGTCCTGACCCCGATGGCCAGCGCGCGTTCGTCGATGACGAAATTGGGCTGATGGAGATCCACCTGTGGCGACACCCCGTCCCAGACGCCGAGCCGACACATCGCGCCGGGCACCTTCTCGAGGTACCAGGAGAAGTCCTCGCCGCCACCG
This sequence comes from Williamsia sterculiae, assembly GCF_900156495.1. GTDB lineage: Bacteria > Actinomycetota > Actinomycetes > Mycobacteriales > Mycobacteriaceae > Williamsia_B > Williamsia_B sterculiae. Next base: position 458,249 of record NZ_FTNT01000002.1, on the reverse strand, counting down.
GACTGGGGTGTGTCGGCGACCACCTCGGGTCCCATTGCAGCGGCCGCGGTGTGCAGGATCTCCGTACTCGCCAGATCGTTGACCACCGGCGGCACGCCGCGCTGATACGCCAGGTCGTAATCGACGCGCAGCGGGGCGAGCAGCTCGCCGATGGTCGTGCGGATGAGCGGCTCCAACAGGTCCCAGGTGTCGTGATCACCGGTGCGCACCGTTCCGCGCAGCTCACCCTGTTGCGGGATCGCGTTGGGGGCGTTACCCGCATGCGCCGCACCCCACACCATCACCGTGCCGCTGCGCGGGTCGACCCGCCGCGACAGCACACCGGGTAGTCCGGTGATGACGGTTCCCATGCCGTAGACCAGGTCGGTGGTGAGATGCGGCCTCGACGTGTGCCCACCTGGCGAGGTGAGGGTCAACCGAACGTGGTCGGCCGCCGACGTGATGGGGCCGGTCCGCAACCCCACACGCCCCACTTCCAACTTGGGATCACAGTGCAGCGCAAAGAATTTGGAAACGCCATCGGTGACACCAGCGCGTACCGCGTCGATGGCGCCGCCTGGCATCACCTCTTCGGCGGGCTGGAAGACGAGTCGTACGCCGATCGGCAGTTCCGGCATCGAGGCGAGAACTTTCGCGACCCCCAGGAGGATGGTGGTGTGCGCGTCGTGGCCGCAGGCATGCGACACCCCGTCGACAAGCGATGAGAACGGCAGTCCCGTCTGCTCGGTGATCGGCAACGCATCCATGTCGGCGCGGAGCCCGATGCGGGTGCCATCCGACGGCCCCAGGTCACAGACCAGTCCGGTGCCCTCCGGCAGCGGGCGTGCCGCGATCCCGGACGCCGCGAGTTCGTCGGCGACGAACGCCGTCGTCTGCACCTCGTGGCGCGAGAGTTCCGGATGCGCGTGCAGATGCCTACGCCATCGGATGAGGTCGGACCCGTCGGTGTCCAACCAGACCTGAGCGGGATCCATCACACCAGCGACGGCGGTGTGGCCACGGCCAGATCCGCCAGCAGCGGTGCGTACAGCCCGGCCTTGATCACGCCCAGCGGCGATCCCGCGGTCGCCGCACGCTCGGTCGCCACGGCACGCGCCGAGTCCACGAGATCGGCCACGTCGGCGGTCGCGTGCACGATGCCCGCGTCCCACGCCTCCTGCGCGCCGTATCGACGTCCCGTGAACATTGCCTCCGAGGCGGTCGAATCGGTGAGGCGCGTACGCAACAACGAGGCCATTCCCCGGGTGAACGGCATCCCGAGCAGCACCTCGGGAAGGGAGAAGTATCCGCGCTCGGTACGCATCACCCGGTGATCGGTGCACAGCGCGAGCATCGCACCGGCGCCGAAGGCGTGCCCGTTGATCGCCGCGACGGTCGGGACCGGCAGGGTGAGCACCGCGCGGTACACCGCGTGTACCCGGTCCAGATACGCGGGCAGCGCGTTCGCGTTGGCGGCGATGAACTCGACGTCGAGTCCGTTGCTGAAGAACTTCCCGGTGGCGGTGAGGACCACCCCTGACGGCCGTTCGGCGACGATCACCTCGAGCAGCTCGGTGATCGTGCTCAACCACACGTCGGAGAACCGGTTGTCGGGATTCTGTTCGTCCAGTTCGACACCCTCGGTGCCCAGCTGCAGCTCCCAGATCTCATCGCTGCGGATCAGATAAGGCATGGGGTGAACCCTATAGCCTCACCGATCGCTTTAAGGTTGGACCATGACCAGTGGAGACACTGCCCACATCACGGCCGACACGGAGCACGTCGACCCCGGCGTCGATCCGGACACGGCGGCCGGCCTCGCCGCCGCCGCCATCGCCGAGGCGACCGACGTCCCCGCCCACGACGTCGCGGTGGTCCTGGGGTCCGGCTGGGCCGTCGCGGCGGACTCGTTGGGCGAGTCGGTCGCCGACATCTCGATGGCCGACATACCCGGTTTCACCCCACCGAGTGCGTTGGGGCACACCGGCACCATTCGATCGCTGCGGCTCGGCGATCGTCGGGTGCTGGTGCTGCTCGGCCGCACCCACGCCTACGAGGGCCATCATCTGGGTCGGGTCGTGCACGCCGTGCGTACCGCGGCCGCGGCCGGGTGCGGGTCCGTGGTGTTGACCAACGCTGCCGGGGGTGTCCGCGAGGACCTCGCGGTCGGGCAACCGGTGCTGATATCCGACCACCTGAACCTCACCGCGCGCTCACCGCTGATCGGCGCGCAGTTCGTCGATCTCGTCGATGCGTATTCACCGCGGTTGCGTGCCCTCGCACACCGCGTGCAGCCGTCGTTGGTCGAGGGGGTCTACGCCGGTCTGCCGGGCCCGCACTACGAGACACCTGCCGAGATCCGTATGCTGCGCACGCTGGGGGCCGACCTGGTGGGGATGTCGACCGTGCACGAGACCATCGCCGCCCGCGCGGCGGGGATGGAAGTGTTGGCGGTGTCGCTGGTCAGCAACCTCGCCGCCGGGATCACCGGTGAGTCGCTGAACCACGAGGAGGTCCTCGCCGCCGGCCGTGAGTCGGCCGAACGCATGGGTGAACTGCTCGCCAAGGTCATCGCGGCGATCTGATCCGATGACCGTCCCGGACACCGCACACATCGACGTCATCGATCGCTGGGTCGACGCCGACCCCGACCCCGACACCCGTGCCGAACTTCGCGCCCTGTCGCCCGACGACCTGCGTGAACGGTTCGACGAGCCGCTGCGGTTCGGCACGGCGGGACTGCGCGGTCCGGTGCGGGGCGGGCCGTCGGGGATGAACGTCGCCGTGGTCACCACCGCCACCGCCGCGCTGACGAGGTGGTTGCACGAATCGGGGCACTCCGGCGGGACCGTCGTGGTCGGCCGGGACGCCCGACACGGGTCTGTCGAGTTCGCGACGGCCGCCGCCGAGGTGGCTGCCGCGGCCGGTTTCGAGGTGGTCGCATTACCGGGTGCCACCCCCACGCCACTGGTCGCCTTCGCCGCCCGCGATCTGCGCGCGGTGGCCGCGATACAGGTCACCGCGTCGCACAACCCGGCAGCCGACAACGGCTACAAGGTGTACCTGGAACAAGGCGCCCAGCTGATCCCGCCCGCCGACAGCCGGATCGAGGAACTCATGTCCGAGGTCGGACGGGCGGACGAGGTGCCGCGGACGCCGGTGTCCGACGATCCGCGTGCCGACCAGGTGCGCGACCGCTACCTGCGCCGACTGTTGGACCGGTTCGGCAGTCGGTCGTCGACCCTGCGCATCGCGCTGACCCCGATGCACGGCGTGGGTGGGACCATTGCGGTGGAGGCCCTCCGACAGGCCGGTTTCGACGACCTGCACGTCGTCGCCGAGCAGTTCGCGCCAGATCCCGACTTCCCGACCGTCGCGTTCCCGAATCCGGAAGAACCCGGGGCCGCCGATCGACTACTCGCCCTTGCCCGGGACGTGGACGCAGACATCGCCATCGCGCTGGACCCCGATGCGGACCGGTGCGCGGTGGGTGCCGCGGTCGACGGGCGATGGCGAATGCTCACCGGTGACGAGACCGGCGGTCTGCTCGGCGCCTTCCTCCTCGACGAGGCCGCACCGTTCGGCGACTCCGTGCCGGTGGTCGCCAACACCATCGTCTCGGGAACACTGCTGCCCGCCGTCGCCGCGGCTGCCGGGGCCCGCCACGTGCAGACCCTCACCGGGTTCAAGTGGCTGGTGCGGGCGGGTGAACCCCTGCTGTACGTGTACGAGGAGGCGATCGGACACTGCGTCGACCCCGACGCGGTCCGTGACAAGGACGGGCTCAGCGCGGCGGTGTGTCTGGCGGTGCTGGCCCACCAGGCCACGACCCTTGGTGCGCCGGGCGCCGGTACCGGCCTCATCGGTGTTCTGCACGAGTTGTTCCGGGAGCACGGGGCGCATCTCAGCACGCAACGTGCCATCCGGGTGGATCACCTCGACCAGATCACCGCGATGATGTCGTCGCTGCGCGCACGACCTCCACGGTCGGTTGCCGGGGTCGCGCTCCGCCTCGACGACTTCGCCGAACGGACCGACCATCTCCGCACCGACGCGGTGGCGCTGACCGGTGAGGACGAGGCGAGCAGACGCCTGCGTGTGGTCGTCAGACCGTCGGGCACCGAACCCAAACTCAAGAGCTACCTGCAGATCGTCGGACCGGTGGACGATGCCGACTCGCTGACGGACGTGATCGCGCGATGCGGAGCCCTCCTGGAGGCGGTGGGCGACGACGTCGAGTCGATGCTGCGGGAAGCCGGGGGTGCATCACGATGACGCGTCCACAGAATGACCGCCGCTCGCCGTGGACCAGTCCCCTGGTCGCGGCGGCTGCCGTGGTCGGCTTGGTGGTGCTCGCGCTCGCGGTGGTGCTCGGATTGCTGTTCATCCCCCGCCACGACGACCATGGCGACACCGCGTCGGCGTCCGCGACCGCCGCGACCGGCGGCACCCTGCCGCCGATCGTCACCACCACGGCCCCGGGCAAGACCGTCACCGTCACCCCGGTATTGCCCACCATCCCGGCGAGCGGCGCCCCCACCCGACGCCCGTCGCCGGATGTCAGCAACACCGACGGGTCGGGCTTCCTCGACGGCGGTCCACGCTGCAACACCGTGACCGACGGGGTGGTGATGGTCGCGCGGACCGCGCGGTCCCGGATCGTCATCTGTCAGGTGGGGGTGGCAGGTGGCCTCTACTACAAGGGACTCGCCGACGGGGGTTCCGTGGAGATCGAGTTCCCGGCTCGCACGGCGACCGGTTTCACCGCGCAGAACAACGGCGTGACCTACGACATCTCCCCGGCCACACTGGTGATCTCCGAGGCCGGCAGCGTCCTGGCGGTCGAACCGATGCTGGAGTACTGGAGTTCATGACCCCGCCCGTACTCGCAGCGACCGGGGTGGATGTCGTCCGTGGTGGCCGATATCTGCTGCGCGACGTCGACTTCCGCGTCACCGCGGGTGAACACTGGGCACTGTTGGGCCCCAACGGCGCGGGCAAGTCGACCTTGCTGACCATCCTCGGTGCGTTCGGCCATCCGACCCACGGAACCGTCGAGGTCCTGGGGTCCCGACTCGGTCGCGTCGACATGCGCGAACTGCGCACGCACATCGGCCACGTCGATCCCCGGCACCGCCTCGACCTGCCCTTGACCGCACACGATGTGGTGCTCACCGGCCTGACCAACACACCCGAACTGGATCCGCGCCGTGACTACACCCGTGCCGAACACGACCACGCCGACCAACTGCTCGACCTGCTCGGGATGGGCGCCCGTCGGACACTGACCTGGACCACGATGAGCCAGGGTGAGCGGGGTCGAACGCTGATCGCCCGTGCGCTGACCGCGCGGCCGGCCCTCTTGCTGTTGGACGAGCCGGCCACCGGCCTAGACCTGGCCGCCCGCGAACAATTGCTGACCGCGGTCGATCAGTTGCGCACGGAGGTGGCCGACATGGCCAGCGTGCTGGTCACCCACCACCTCGAGGACCTGCCCGCGAGCACCACCCACGCGTTCCTGCTGCGCGACGGACAGGCGGTGGCGTCCGGGCCGGTCGACGAGTCGCTCACGTCGACGACCATCTCCGCGACCTTCGACCACCCGGTCACGGTGCATCGGCGCGGCGGTCGGTGGTCGGCGATGTCGGGCTGAGATCCCTGGGACGTCGTCGCGGTGTGGGTCAGCGGGGTCCGAACTGGCGATCACCGGCATCACCGAGACCCGGAACGATGTATGCGTCGTCGTTGAGCCCGGCATCGACGGTCGCGGTGACCAGCCGCACCGGGTATCCCGATCCGGCGAGCGCCTCGACCCCCTCGGGGGCGGCGACCACACAGATGGCGGTCACGTCGCGCACGTTGCGCGCCACCAGCAACTCGATCGTGTACAGCATCGACCCGCCGGTCGCGAGCATGGGATCGAGCACGAACACCGAGGTCTGCGACAGGTCATCCGGGAGTGACTCCAGATACGGCACCGGCTGATGGGTGGTCTCGTCGCGGGCGATGCCGACGAAGCCGACCAGGGTCTCCGGCACCATCGCGTGCGCCTGATCGACCATCCCGAGCCCCGCGCGCAGTACCGGGACCAGCAGCGGCGGGTCGGCCAGCCGCGCACCCACGGTCGCGGTGACCGGGGTGGTGATCGGTTCGTCGGCGATCGGTGCGTCGCGCAGCGCCTCGTAGACGAGGATGCGGGTCAGGTCGGACAGTGCCGCCCGGAACCCCGCATTCGACGTGCGCTCGTCGCGCATCTGGGTGAGTCGGACCGCTGCCAGTGGGTGCTCCACCACCGTCGTCTGCATGGCTGCAACCCTAATGGTGATGGCGCAGGTTCTGATGGCAGCAGCGCACGGATAGACCTGACCCGCTCACGGGCGACCAGAGCAGATCTCGACATCGAGGTATCGTCGAAGGACGGGCTTCGTAGTCCAGCGGCCAACGTCTGATGAACCATCGAGGTGTGCGATGCGACTTCGGCGAAGGAATGACATCTTTCGAGATCGCCGTGTGGACGCGCTGTCTCGGTCACAGACCGACAGAGCGATTCGCTGTGCGCGTCGGGCCGCGCTCGATGCACAAGAGACCGTCACCCTCACGGCTCGTCGCCAGTATCGGCGCTATCGGCGCCGGGCGGGCGATGAATTCATGGAGTGGCCCCAATGGCACCACCATTACTCCGACGCGTACCACTGGAAAGCTCTGAACATCGGTGACAAGGACCCGTGGGGTGGTATGCCCCGCGGGTCGTACGGTGGCATCTGGTGACTTCTCGTTGCTGTCAAGGCGAGGCCAACACCGGTCGCGATCATCATTCGTTGCGGGAGACCGAAGTCTGAGCTACGCGGTACGCGGAACCAATGGCGACGTGGGATCGTCATATCGCCGAACCGAACCCGAGCGAGGAGGACTCACGTGCAACCCGTGAAGGTCGACCCCGACACCCTGGGTGCGTTCGGCGTCGCCGAACGCACCGTCGCCGAGTCCGTCGCCGGAACCGCGGGCGGCGTCGACGTGGCCACGCTGATGCCCACCTTCGGCATCGTCGGCAGCGAATTCCTGGCCGTGCTCGCCGCGACGTGCGCACATCGTGACGCGGTGATCGGCGAGGTCGCGCAGCAGTACCGAACGCTCGCAGGCGCCGCGGACACCTCCGGCGAGGACTATCGTGCGAGCGACGCACGAGGCGCGCACGATCTGGCCGCCGACCGCACGCTGAGGTTGTGAGATGCCACCCATCGAGCTGCTCATCATCCCGCTGCGTGGACTGGTGGCCGCCCTGGGCACCGGTGTGCTGCCCCAACCGGGTCCCACCAACCATCTGCGCTCCACGTCGACCGCTCTCGACGATGCCCGTGCCTCGTCCACCCGCTCGACGCAGGCCCTGTCGGCCGGGTGGTCGGGCCAGGGTCACGAGGCCGCGTCGGCGAGTCTGGACAGCCTGCACTCGGTCACCGCGCAGTTGACCACCGACGGCGGTGAGATCGCGGATATCACCGAACGCGCCGCCGAGGTGGTCCGGCGCGGAGCCGTGGAGCTCGAGGCGATCTGCGAGTCGTTCCTGCACACCGCCAACGCGCTGGGGCCCGCGCTGTTCACCCCGGCAGGCATCGCCGCGATCGTCCCCGTGGCTGTCGCGCACCTGCAGCGCGGTCTCGCGGTGGTGGCGCGGGTGCAGACAGAGCTGCACCCGCAGATGGACGCACTGCGTGAGCTGGGTGAGCGTCAGGCCCCGGGGGAGGTGTCCGACGTCGATGCCCGCGCCCAGCTCGAACGGGCGGGCCGGGAGCTCGGCAACCTCCGCGACGCCGCCTTCGGGCCGGTTGATCCACAACCGCCGACCGGCACCGACGCCGCCTCGACGCAATCTGCGGCCGCCGTACCCTCGGCGCCCCCCGCGGGTACGGAGACGGCCGGATTGTCGTCCGCCCCGACCCCCGGCGGGGTTGCCGTGCAGCTACCCGACGGATCCACCGCCTATGCACCCAACCAACGAGCGGCAACCGCGGTGCGCGCGGCGTTGAGCCAACGCGGCGTGCCCTACGTCTGGGGCGGGACCACGCCGGGGAAGGGCCTGGACTGCAGCGGATTGACCCAGTGGGCCTACCGCCAGTCCGGGGTGGAGCTGCCCCGCCTTGCCCAGGACCAGGGGTCCGCCGGACACGCGGTGTCGCAGTCGAACCTGCTTCCCGGTGACCTGGCCGTCTGGTCGGGCCATGTGGCCATGTACGTGGGCAACAATCAACTGGTGGAGGCAGGCGACCCCGTCAGCGTCAGTCCGTTGCGCACCTCCAACGCCGGCCAGACGTTCCAGGGCTTCTACCGGGTCTCCTGATCCGCCGAACGGCCCTGACCGTCCCTCGTGGTGAACACCGCCCACCGGTCGATAGGCTGTCGACTCATGGCCGGAGACATCGTCCCGATCGAACTCGGGATCACCGACGGGAACGCATTCACGCTGTGGGCGCCACGCTGGCGCGACGGTGACGACGAGTGGGAGGCGTTCCTCGGACTGGACGAGGATCTCTACGCCTTCCCGTCCGTCGCCGAGCTGGTGGGCTTCGTGCGAACCGACGACGACAACGACTTGGCCGACCACCCGGCCTGGAAGACCGTGACCGGCCTGGCCGCCGCCGAGCTGATCCCCGCACCGGAGCGCAGTTACGACCTGATCGGCGTCCCCGAACTCGCCTCCGAGGACCCCAGCCCGGAGGTCGTCGCCGAACTCGAGGACGTGCTGGAGATCGTCCGGATCATCGGTGAGGTCTGCGAGATCGTCACGATCACCAAATTCTTCAACGGCAACCCGATCCTGGGCGCGGTGACCACCGGCACCCGCAACTTCGAGGGACGCGACGGCCAGGACTTCTGGGTCCGGATCGGACGACTCATCGCCAAGCACTGGGACGACGTGGTCGACGCGGTGGACGACGTCATCACCACCCCGGCGGTCGACAAGAACGCCACCGAGGTCGCCGAGGAGGAGCTGGAGGCCGCGGCCAGCGCGGAGGACGAGGACGAACCGGACAGTGATGACGACATCGGGGACGACGACGTAGATGACGACGTCGAGGGCGCGTCCGCCGGCGCCGCGGGGGCGGGCGTAGCGGCCGTCGCCATCGGTACCTCCGCCGACAGCGACGACGCGGACGACGAACACGACGACGAGGACTTCTGGTCGTCGGTCGGCATCGACCCCATCAAGATCGTCACCACCGACGGTGAATACCTGACCCTGCGGTGCTACCTCGACGACGATCCGGTGTTTCTCGGCGACGAGGGCAAGATCTTCGTGTTCACCTCCGCCCGGGCGCTGACCCGATTCGTCGCCGAGAACTCGGACCACGAGCTCGGTGAGGTCAGCACCTTCGATGAGGTGCAGGTCGCGGCCACCGACGGTTCACTCGAGATCGACGTCTACGACGAGAACGTCTACGTGCTGCCCGGCATCGACGAGGACATCGCCGACGGGCCGCGCCGGATGGACCGCAAGCAGCTCGAGCTCGCCGTCGAACTCCTCACCGACGCAGCGGATTTCGCCGACGACGACTCGGTGACCGAGGCTCTGGGGTCGACCACCCCGCTGGGGTGGTTCGTCGACTACACCACCCACCCCGACCCGAAGCGGCTCGCCCCGAGTCCGCCGTTCGAGAACGAGGCCGAGGCGTGGCAGGCACTGGAACACGATTTCGAGGCCCGGCTCACCAAGAAGTGAGCGCCCGGCCGATCGGCGCGATCACTCGATGAGGACCGCGTATCCGGGTTTGATCACCTCATCGATGAGTTCGAGCCGCTCGTCGAAGTGGATGAACGCCGACTTCATCGCGTTCACCGTGAATCGTTCGAGATCGCTCCACCCGTAGCCGAACTGGTCGGCGAGTTTCTTGAACTCCCGACTCATCGTGGTGTCACTCATCAACCGGTTGTCGGTGTTGACCGTCACCCGGAACCGTAGTCGGGCGAGCACGTTGAACGGATGCGACGCGATGTCGGTGACCGCACCGGTCTGCACGTTGGAACTGGGACACAACTCCAACGGGATGCGTTTGTCACGCACGTAGTTCGCGATGTCGCCCAGCGTGACGTCGGGAAAGGTGGTGGCCGCCGGGTCGGTGCCCGGTGGGAGTTCGATGTCGTCGATGACCCGCACGCCATGTCCGAGACGGTCGGTGCCACAGAAGCTGATCGCCTCGTGGATGGACGGCAGGCCGAACGCCTCCCCCGCGTGGATGGTGAACGGGGCGTTGTGGGCACGCATGTACTCGAACGCGTCGAGGTGGCGGCTCGGCGGGAATCCGGCCTCGGCGCCGGCGATGTCGAAGCCGACCACCCCGCGGGCCCGGAACCGGACGGCCAGTTCGGCGATCTCGAGGGAACGTGCGGCGTGTCGCATCGCGGTGACCAGACATCGCACCTTGATGCGCTTGCCCGCCTGCGCCGCGTTCTGCTCACCTTCGGTGAAGCCGCGCAACACCGCCTCGACGACCTCGTCGAGGTCCAGCCCGGCCTGCAGATGTTGCTCCGGGGCGAAGCGCACCTCGGCGTAGACCACCCCGTCGGCTGCGAGGTCCTCCGCACACTCGCGCGCGACCCGTTCCAGCGCGGCAGCGGTCTGCATGACCGCCACGGTGTGCGCGAAGGTCTCCAGATACTGCTCCAGCGAACCCGAGTCCGCGGCCGTGCGGAACCACCGGGCCAGCGACTCGGTGTCGGACGCCGGTAGATCCGGGTACCCCACCTGCTGCGCCAGTTCCAGCACCGTCGACGGTCGCAGACCCCCGTCGAGATGATCGTGCAGCAACACCTTGGGGGCGACACGGATACCGGCCATGTCCAACGGCAGCGCAGTGGTCATGAATCGACGGTAATACGGTCGATGATGAGTGGTCCGGGCGCGGTCGCGGACGACCCGATGGTCACGGCCTCCCGCAGCGCCGCGATCCCCGCCCCGAACCGTTGCGGGGTTGCGGTGTGCAGAGTGAACAGCGGTTGACCTGCCGACACCTCGTCGCCGATCCGGACCAGGGTCTCCACCCCGGCCTCCGCCTGGACGGCCTCGCCCTGGCGCGCGCGACCGGCCCCGAGACGCCAGGCCGCGACCCCGACCCTCATGGCGTCGACGGATTCGACGACACCCGCGCGGTCGGCCCGGACGACCTCGGTGTGTGCCGCGACCGGCAACGGGGCGTCGGGGTCACCGCCCTGGCCGGCAATCATCGACCGCCAGACGTCCATCGCCCGCCCGTTGCGCAGGTGTTCGGCCGGGTCGACGTCGTCGATCCCCGCGGCGGCGAGCATCTCGGCGGCGAGTGCCACGGTGAGTTGCACGATGTCGTCGGGGCCGCCACCGGCCAGCACGTCCAGGGACTCGGCCACCTCGAGGGCGTTGCCCGCTGCGCGCCCGAGCGGGGCCGACATCGAGGTCAGCAGCGCCGTGGTGGTCACACCCGAATCCGAACCGAGCGCGACCATCGTGCGGGCGAGTTCACGGGCATCCTCCTCGGTCTTCATGAAGGCACCCGAACCCACCTTGACGTCGAGAACCAGCGCTCCGGTGCCCTCGGCGATCTTCTTGCTCATGATGGAACTGGCGATCAGTGGGATGGACTCGACGGTCCCGGTGACGTCGCGCAGTGCGTAGAGCTTCTTGTCGGCGGGCGCGAGCCCGGCGCCCGCGGCACAGACCACCGCACCCACCGACTCCAACAGCCGGTGGATCTCGGCGTTGTCGAGATCGGCACGCCAACCGGGAATGGACTCGAGTTTGTCCAGGGTGCCGCCGGTGTGCCCGAGTCCGCGGCCGGACAGCTGCGGCACCGCCACGCCGTAGGACGCGACCAGCGGTGCGAGCGGCAGGGTGATCTTGTCCCCCACCCCGCCGGTGGAGTGTTTGTCCACCGTCGCCAGGAGCTCCCCGTCTCGGCGCAGACCGGAGAAATCCATCCGTTCCCCGGACGCGATCATCGCGGAAGTCCACCGGGCCACCTCGGCGCGATCCATGCCGCGCAGCAGGATTGCCATGGCGAGCGACGACATCTGCTCGTCGGCCACCTCACCGCGGGTGTACGCGTCGACCACCCAATCGATCTGGCCATCACCGAGCCGATGACCATCGCGCTTGGTCGCGATCACCGAGACCGCGTCGTAGACCTCGTCGTCCTGTGTGTCGCCCATGGTTCCTCCTCGTACCGCTCCGTCGCCGGGATGTCGTCGTCCGTGGTCGGTCTCCACCGCTCAGGTCTGCCCCGCGACCAGGTCGTCGGGGCCGAAGGACTCCGGCAGCAACGCGGCCAGCGGACGCGGCCCGGCGGCATGGTCGATGTACATCGCCGTACCACCGTGTTCGAGCAACACCTGCCGACACCGCCCACACGGCATGAGCACCACGCCGCGGCTGTCGCAACAGCTGAGCGCGAGCAGCCTGCCGCCGCCACTGGTGTGCAGGTTTCCCACCAGCACGCACTCCGCGCACAGACCGAGACCGTATGAGACATTCTCCACATTGCATCCGACGACCACGCGGCCGTCGTCGACCAGCGCCGCCGCGCCCACCGGGAATCGTGAATAGGGCGCATAGGCGCTCGCCATCGCTCCTTGTGCCTTGTCCCGCAGGCTTTTCCAGTCAATGTCCGCAGTCATCGACACGCCCCTGGGCCGCACGCCGCCCGGCCGGTGGGCCGAGGCTTATACCAAAGGGTCATTGGTTAGCCAATCCTAAATTCGGTTTCTTTACGCGCTGTTGGCAATCGGGCTGTTTTCACCACGTCTGAGCATAGGTTTAGAGTCGTGGCAGTGGGTCCACGGTTGAGCCGCGAGCGGCGGACTCGACGCATCCATCGACGATGTTGGAGGCCAAGTTCGCCATGAGCACGACCAGCGAGGTCGCACCGGAGCCGGTGCGTAAGCGCTCCCTGTACCGGGGTGATCCGGGTATGTGGTCCTGGGTTCTGCACCGGATCACCGGTGTGTCGATCTTCTTCTTCCTCTTCGTACACGTGCTCGACACCGCGATGATCCGGGTCGACCCGAACAAGTACTCGGAGATCATCGAGACCTACAAGAACCCGATCATCGGTCTGATGGAGATCGGCCTGGTGGCATGTGTGTTCTTCCATGCCTTCAACGGCGTCCGGATCATCCTGATCGACTTCTGGTCCAAGGGGCCCAAGTACCAACGCCCCATGCTCTGGACGATCCTCGGGGTCTTCGTCATCGCTTTCGGTGCGATGGCGGTACGCCTCCTGATGATCATGATCGACCACCTCTAGGACGCCGACGATGACTTCTGCTTCGACCCCCCGTGTGGCCAAGACACTCGAGACCGATCACGATCGGCCGGCCAGCCTGGACAACCCGCGTGCTCCGCGCCGCGCGAGCACCAGCAACTTCGAGAAAAACGCATGGCTGTTCATGCGTTTCTCCGGTATCGCTCTCATCTTCCTGACCATCGGTCACATGTTCATCATGCTGGCCTGGGACTCCGAGGGTGTACACCGAATCGACGCCTCGTTCGTCGCCGAACGCTGGCGTCAGCCGTTCTGGCAGGTGTGGGACCTCGCGATGCTGTGGCTGGCGCAGTTGCACGGCGGCAACGGCGTGCGCACGGTCATCGCCGACTACTCGCGTAAGGACTCCACCCGGTTCTGGCTGAACGTGCTGCTGGTGCTGTCGATGATCCTGACCGTCGGCCTCGGCACCTACGCCATCCTCACCTTCGACGTCAACAGCGTCAGCTGACCCGGTCCGCCGACAGCCCCTCCCCCGCGTTTGCAGAGAGCGAGAACCAGATGCAGGAACACCGTTACGACGTCGTCATCGTCGGCGCCGGTGGCGCGGGTATGCGCGCGGCCATCGAGTCCGCCCCCCGAGCACGCACCGCGGTGTTGACCAAGCTCTACCCCACACGTAGCCACACGGGCGCTGCCCAGGGCGGTATGTGTGCCGCCCTGGCCAACGTCGAGGAGGACAACTGGGAGTGGCACACCTTCGACACGGTCAAGGGTGGTGACTACCTCGCCGACCAGGACGCGGTGGAGATCATGGCCAAAGAAGCCATCGACGCGGTCCTGGATCTGGAGAAGATGGGGTTGCCGTTCAACCGCACCCCCGAGGGCAAGATCGACCAACGACGCTTCGGCGGACACACCCGCGATCACGGCAAGAGCCCTGTGCGCCGCGCCTGTTACGCCGCCGACCGCACCGGCCACATGATCCTGCAGACCCTTTACCAGAACTGCGTCAAACAGGACGTCGAATTCTTCAACGAGTTCTACGCCCTCGACATCTGCATGTCGGAGAACGAACTCGGCGAGAAGGTCGCCACCGGTGTGGTCGCCTACGAGTTGGCCACCGGTGAGGTCCACGTCTTCCACGCCAAGTCGATCGTCTTCGCGACCGGCGGCTCGGGCCGGATGTACAAGACCACCTCCAACGCGCTGACCCTGACCGGTGACGGTATGGGGATCGTGTTCCGCAAGGGACTGCCGTTGGAGGACATGGAGTTCCACCAGTTCCATCCGACCGGTCTGGCCGGACTGGGCATCCTCATCTCCGAAGCGGTCCGCGGCGAGGGCGGAATCCTGCGCAACGCCGACGGCGAGCGCTTCATGGAGCGCTACGCGCCGACGATCAAGGACCTCGCGCCGCGCGACATCGTGGCGCGATCGATGGTGCTCGAGGTGCTCGAAGGCCGCGGCGCGGGTCCCAACAAGGACTACGTCTACATCGACGTCACCCACCTCGGCGAGGACGTTCTCAACGAGAAACTCCCCGACATCACCGAATTCGCCCGCACCTACCTCGGTGTGGACCCGGTGAACGAGTACGTGCCGGTGTACCCCACCTGTCACTACGTGATGGGCGGTATCCCCACCGACCACAACGGCCGGGTGCTCTACGGCGCCGATCCCAAGGACGTGGTCCGCGGTCTGTACGCCGCCGGTGAGTGTGCCTGCGTCTCGGTACACGGTGCCAACCGACTCGGCACCAACTCCCTGCTGGACATCAACGTGTTCGGCCGTCGGGCGGGCATCGCCGCCGCCGACTACGCCGACTCCACCGAGTTCGTCGCGCTGCCGGACAGTCCCACCGAGATGGTCGACGGCTGGCTGCAGAACATCCTCTCCGAACACGGACACGAGCGTGTCGCCGACATCCGCAGCGAACTGCAGACGTCGATGGACAACAACGCGTCGGTGTTCCGCACCGAGGAGACCCTGAAGCAGGCCCTCACCGATATCCACGCGCTCAAGGAGCGTTACGACCACATCCGCGTGCAGGACAAGGGAACCCGCTTCAACTCCGACCTGCTGGAGGCCATCGAACTCGGCTTCCTGCTGGAACTCGCCGAGGTGACGGTGGTGGGCGCGCTCAACCGTAAGGAGTCGCGCGGCGGTCACGCCCGTGAGGACTATCCCGACCGCGACGACACCAACTACATGCGTCACACGATGGCCTACAAAGAGGGTGACACCCTGCTGTCGGAGATCGTGTTGGACTGGAAGCCCGTCGTGCAGACCCGTTACGAACCGATGGAGCGCAAGTACTGATGACCATCACCCCCGACGTCGCCGACACCCCGCGTACCGACGACCCGCCGCTGCCCCCGGTACCGGACGAGGCGACGATGGTCACCCTCAAGATCATGCGGTTCAATCCGGAGAACCCCGACGAGCAGGGTTGGGAGAGTTTCCGGGTACCGGCGTTGCCCACCGACCGGATGCTGAACCTGCTGCTCTACGTCAAGGGTTACCTCGACGGCACCCTGACGTTCCGGCGCAGCTGTGCGCACGGCGTGTGCGGCTCCGACGCCATGCGGATCAACGGGGTGAACCGCCTCGCCTGCAAGCTGCTGATGAAGGACATGCTGCCCGCCACCAAGGACGGCGAGAAGGCGAAGGAGGTCACCATCACCGTCGAGCCCATCCGTGGACTGCCGGTGGAGAAGGACCTCGTGGTGGACATGGAGCCGTTCTTCGACGCGTACAAGGCCGTGAAGCCGTTCCTGATGACCAGCGGTAACGAACCGACCCGCGAGCGCATTCAGAGCCAGACCGACCGTGCACGGTTCGACGACACCACCAAGTGCATCCTGTGTGCGTGCTGTACCACCAGCTGCCCGGTGTTCTGGAACGAGGGCAGTTACTTCGGGCCCGCGGCGATCGTCAACGCCCACCGGTTCATCTTCGACAGCCGTGACGAGGGTGCGGCCGAGCGGCTCGACATCCTCAACGACAAGGACGGTGTCTGGCGCTGCCGCACCACCTTCAACTGCACCGACGCCTGCCCTCGCGGCATCCAGGTGACCCAGGCGATCCAGGAGGTCAAGCGCGCGTTGATGTTCACGCGCTGACCCCGGGCGTCATCGCTGACGCAGCAGGAATCTCTGGACCTTGCCGCTTGGTGTCTTGGGCAGTCCGTCGACGAAGTGCACCCTGCGCGGGTAGGCGTGCGCGGCGAACTGGGTCTTGACCAGTCGCTGCAGCTCGGCCTCCAGTTCGGCGGTGCCGTCGACGCCGTCGGCGAGCACCACGTAGGCCTCGAGCACCTCACCACGCAACTCGTCGGGTGTGCCGACCACCGCCACATCGATGACCTGCGGGTGGGTGACCAGCACGCTCTCCACGTCGAACGGGCCGATCCGGTAGCCGGCCATGATGATCACGTCGTCGTCGCGGGCGGTGAAGAAGAACCGTCCCTCGTCGTCGACCTTCGCGGTGTCGCCGGTGAGGTACCAGGTTCGGTCCTCGCTGAACCGCTCGGCGGTCTTCTCCGGGGCGTCGACGTACCCGTCGAACCAGAACAGCGGGCTGTCGGCGGCGATGGCGATCTGCCCGTCACGTAGTTCCGCGGAGAACCCCGGCAGCGGTGTGCCCATCGAACCGGGGACCACCGGCTGCCGCACGGCGTCGTGCCAGGCGTTCACGATGAGCATGCCGAGTTCGGTCTGTCCGTAGTGATCGCGCACCTCGACCCCCAGTGCGCGGGCCGACCAGGTCAGCACGTCGGGGGTCAGGGGCTCACCCGCCGACGACGCGCGGCGCAGCGTCACCCCGGAGATCGCCGGATCCTTGCTCAGTGACCGGTATACCGTCGGGGCACCCGCGAAGTTCGTCACCCCGAACCGCTGCATCACATCGAGGGTGAGGTGCGGCGAAAAGCCCGCGCGCAGCAGCAGATTGGGCCGTCCGATGGCCATCGGACCGATCAACCCGTAGTACAGACCGTAGGCCCAACCCGGGTCGGCGGCATTCCAGAACACGTCCTCGTCGGAAACGTCGAGGGCATAGATCATGTACGCGTGGAACGCGGCGATGGCCCGCACCGGGACCGGGACACCTTTGGGAGTGCCGGTGGTGCCGCTGGTGAACAACTGGACCATCGTCCCGTCACCACCCACGGCGACGGAGGCCTCATAGGGCTCGTTGTCGGCAATCAGACCGGCGAATTCGGTGCCGCCGCGGATGACGGTGAGGTCGTCGAACGGATCGAGTTTGACGGCCTGATCGGCGTCGGCGATAACCACCTGCGCACCGCTCGCACGGACCCGCAGTTCGATGGCCGGGGTGGCGAATGCGGTGAACAGCGGCACCTGCACCGCACCCAGTCGCCAGATGCCCAGCAGGGCCACCACCAGGTCGCTGCTCTTACCCATGAGTACGCCGACCGCTTCACCGCGGCCCACCCCGCAACGGGCCAGTCCCGTGGCGAACCTGCGGGACCGGTCGGCCAGCTCACGGAAGGTCAGTGCCCGGGATGACAGGTCGACATCGACAACGGTGAACGCGATCGCGTCCGGGTCGTGGTCGTCGCAGAGCAGGGCCGCGACGTCGGCATCGGGCCTGTCGTAGCGGGCCAACAGGTCCTCGATGGTGAGGGTGAGTGTCTCGGTCACGGGTCCGTCCTAGACTCGAGGTGTATGCCAGGTCACAGTGTTCATCGACGGAGATCTTGCCCGGGCGATGACCAGCGCAGTACCCCCGAAAGTGGGTATGACCGCCGGACGGACAGGAGGAGACGATGATCGCCGACCACCTGCTCGATCGTGACGACCTCGATCGCGAGCTGCCGCCAGCGTTGGCGCGTATCCGTTCGCGGTCCGGGGTGTCGCTGGCCTTCGGCGGTGTGGTCGGCTCCGTGGAGCAGGTGGTGCTGCGGCACTTCGACGGACCGACCGTCGGTGCGCTTGCCGATGTCGCGGTCGGGGTCGGCCAGGGCCTGGGCGGCAAGGTGATCCGGACGAACCGGGTCGTCGCGGTGGACGACTATCTGCGCACCGACGTCATCTCGCACCGGTATGACCGGATCATCGCGGCCGAAGGGCTGCACGCCATGGTCGCGGTGCCGGTCATCGTGCAACGACGACCGGTCGCGGTGGTCTACGGGGCGCTGCGGAACGGGCAGTCGGTGGGCGCTCGGATACTCGACCTGCTGACCGACGAGGTCCGTGCACTGGAACAGCAGCTCGCGGTGTCGGCGGCCCGACGGTCGACTGCCGAACGCACGGCGGTGATCGGACACGAACGGCTCCGCGATGCCGTGTCGCAGGCCTATGCCGACCTCCGGGTCCTCGCGTCGCGGGTCGACGACCCGCGGTTACGTGCGACATTGCTCGACGTCACCGAATCCCTGTCGGCGACACGCGACGAATCCGCGCACGTCGCCGGCGCCGCGGTGCAGCTGACCCGGCGCGAACGGGACGTCTTGTCGCTGGTTGCCCTCGGCTACGGCAACGCCGAGCTGGGAACCGCACTGGGACTCAGCGTCGACACCGTGAAGAGCTATCTGAAATCGGCGATGCAGAAGCTGGGGGCCCGCACCCGCGCCCAGGCAGTGGTGTCGGCGCGGCGGGCCGGCCAGTTGGTCTGACGGGCGCGCCCACGTCACCAGCCGATGTGTCACCGCTCGACAGGTGATACACAGTCACGCTTCCTACACTCGCGGCCGATGCGATTCCTCACCACTCTCACCGCGACCGTCCTGATCCTCGTGTCCGTGGTCGGCTGCGACGGCGTCGACGATCCCCGCCACCTGGGTGGCACCGGCGTCGCCGTCCCCGGGCTGCCGTCCACTCCACCCATGGGCTGGAACAGTTGGAATTCCTTCGGCTGCGGCATCAACGAGTCGATGATCCGCGCACAGGCCGATGCCCTGGTGTCGTCGGGGATGGCGGCGGCCGGATACCGCTATGTGGTGGTCGACGACTGCTGGTACACGCCTGCGCGGGACAGCAATGGGCGGCTGCAAGCCGATCCCACCCGATTCCCCTCCGGCATGGCCGCCCTCGGCGCCTACCTGCACAGCCGCGGGTTGCTGTTCGGGATCTATGCCGGCGCCAGCGACCGGACCTGCGCTCAGCTGGCAGGCACCTACCCCGGAACCACCGGCAGTGCGGGCCACGAGACCACAGATGCGCAGACCTTCGCCTCGTGGGGGGTCGACTATCTGAAGTACGACTGGTGTTCGACCTCCGGGGACCAGCAGGAGTCGCGGTTCACCGCGATGCGCGATGCCCTGCGGGCCACCGGTCGGTCGATCGTCTACAGCATCAACGCCAACAGTGGTCGCGGCACGGTCCTGCCGGGTGCCCGCGACGACTGGGGATCGGTCGCGACGATGAGCCGGATCACCAACGACATCAGCGCGACGTGGACGTCGGGTCAGGGCGCGGACGGCTATCAGGGTGTCTACGACATCGTGCGTGCGGCCGCCCCGATGACACAGCGTGCCGGTCCCGGTCGCTTCATCGATCCCGACATGCTGGAGATCGGGGTGGGCGGAGCGCTCACCGCGGCGCAGCAGCGCAGTCATCTGGCGCTGTGGGCGATGATGGCCGCGCCGCTCATCGCGGGCAACGACCTGACCACGATGGACAGCACCACCCGACAGGTGTTGACCAATCCCGGGGTCATCGCCATCGATCAGGACCCCCTGGTGAGCGCGGCGTCACGCAGTAGCACCGACCCGGACATCTGGACCCGCAAGCTGGCCGATGGTGGGCAGGCCATCGCCGTGGTCAACCCGACCACGGCGACCCGTACCGCACCCGTCGACCTCGGTGCGCTCGGGCTGCGCGACGCCACCGTCACCGACGTGTGGACGGGTCGCATGGTGACGGTCACCGATGGTCGCGTCGACACCGACATCGCCGCAGGCGACACCCTACTGTTGCGGACCCGCTGAGACGATCGGTGGCGGGACGATCAGTAGTGGTACGTGTCCGACGGTGCGGGCATGTGGTCCGGGTCGTCGTACTCGGCGTCGAGGTGGATGCCGTAGGCGCGGGCCAGTTCCAGGATCTTGGTGGCCCGGGAGATACGCGGCAGGTCGGAACCGTTGCGGATCTCACCGCCGTCGCGCTCGAACTCGGCGAAGAACTCCCTCGCCCAGGAGATCTGCTCATGAGTGGGTGAGAGTCCCTCGTTGACCGCTCGACACTGGTCGGGGGTGAGGCAGATCTTGCCGGTCATCCCGAATTCGACGCTGACCGCGGTCGCCTCGGTCAGCTTCAGTGCGGTGGACCCGACCGTCGGACCGTCGATGGCGCTGGGCAGATGCGCGGCCTTGGCGGCGATGGTGAACCGGGACCGGGCGTAGGCCAGCGTGGTGGGGTTCTCGCCGAACCCGGTGTCCCGACGGAAATCGCCGATACCGAACGCCAGGCGGAACGTGCCCTTCGCCGACGCGATCTCGCCGATCCGCTCCAGCCCCCGTGCGGTCTCCACGAGCGCCACGATCGGCACCCCAGGAAGGCGCTTCGCGGTCTCGGTGACGTGATCGACGCTCTCGACCATCGCCAGCATGATGCCACCCAACGGGACCGTCGACAGCACCTCGAGGTCGTCGGCCCACCATTGGGTGCCGAACCCGTTGATGCGGACCCATTCATCGTTGTTGCCGTCGGCGAGCCAGGACCGTACGTTCTCCCGGGCCACGTTCTTGTCCTTGGGCGCAACCGCGTCCTCGATGTCGAGGACCACGATGTCGGCGCGCGAATGTGCGGCCTGCTGGAACCGGGTCGGCTGCGCACCGTTGACCAGCAGCCAACTCCGCGCCAGCACGGGATCGAGCCGCGATCCGATGTCGTCGGGGTCGAGGGCGGGGTCGGTGTCATGTGCGGACGTCACGCGGACAATCGTCGCCCATCGGGAGCCCGGAGACCACACCGGGGCGGGAAAGGTCGGCGGGAATGCAGTTCACGACCGATTTCGTCGCCACTTCGAGTTAACACAAGGTTTTCAGTCGTTGTTGAGCGCAACGGCAACCGATTCCTTATTCTGGTCCGACCACGTTAGCCGTCCCTGGAGTCGCCATGACCCTCTCCGAACCGCCGCCCGATCACCGGACGCCGACCCCGACCGATGCGGCCGTCACCGTCACCGCATCCGCACCGACGGGTGGGGTCACCGACAAGGGTCTGCGTGCCGGTGCTCTCGGCCTGTTCGGCAACGTGGTCATCGGATTGTCCGCGGTGGCGCCTGCCTACAGTCTCGCGGCGACCCTCGGACTGGTCGTTGCCGCCGTGCACGCCAAGGCACCCGCCATGTTCATCCTCGCGTTCATTCCCATGCTGCTCATCGCCTTCGCGTACCGCGAGCTCGGTGAGGACACCCCCGACTGCGGCACCACGTTCACCTGGGGCACCAAGGCCTTCGGACCGTGGGTCGGTTGGATCGGAGGGTGGGGTCTGGCGGTCTCGGCCATCATCGTGTTGGCGAACGTCGCCGAGGTCGCCGGGGTCTATCTGTTGCGCTTTCTGCACCTCGACTCGTGGGCGGAGAATCTTGCCGTCAAGGTGATCCTCGGATCGGTGCTCATCGTGATGATGACGTGGGTCAGCATCCGCGGCATCCTGATCAGCGAACGCATGCAGAACGTCCTCATCGTCATCCAGTTCGGGGTGATGGTGGTGGCCAGCATCATCGCGCTGATCAAGGTCGGGACGTCGCACGCGGGACCGCAGGCGGTGATGCCGCGCTGGGATTGGCTGTGGCCGGGCGGCCTGTCGTCGTCGGAGATCGCCGCGGGGATCATCCTCTGCATCTTCATCTACTGGGGGTGGGACGCCTGCCTCGCCGTCGGTGAGGAGACCAAGGACGCGGCCAAGACGCCCGGCCGGGCCGCGGTGCTCACCACCCTGATCCTGGTCTGCACCTATGTGTTGGTCGCCTACGCAGTGCAGTCGTTCGCCGGGTTCGGCGACACCGGACTCGGATTGAACAACCCGGACAACGCCGACGATGCCTTCACCATCCTCGGCGAGCCGGTGGCCGGCCCGGTGCTGGCGTCGTTGCTGCTGTTGACGGTGTCGGTGTCGGCGCTGTCGTCCACGCAGTCGACGATCCTGCCCACCGCGCGCGGCACCTTGTCCATGGCGGTCTACGAGGCCATCCCCCGCCGCTTCGCCAGCGTGCACCCCAAGTACATGACCCCGGCCTTCGGTACGGCTGTGATGGGAGGCGCCGCGTTGGCGTTCTACCTGGTGTTGTCGCTGGTCAGTCAGAGCACCCTGTCGGACTCCATCTCGTCGTTGGGGTTGGCGGTCGCGTTCTACTACGGCATCACCGCGTACTCGTGCGTCTGGTATTTCCGTCGTTCGCTGTTCGCCTCGGCGCGCAACTTCCTCATGCGCGGCCTGCTCCCGCTCCTCGGCGGCATCGCGATGACGTGGGCATTCGTGAAGAGCGCCACCGACATGTTCGATCCCTCCTACGGCAGCACGTCGGTGGGCGGCGTCGGTGGGGTGTTCATCCTCGGCGTCGGGATGCTGGTGCTGGGCGTGCCGCTCATGCTGCTGTGCGTCGCCGGCGGCAAGGACTTCTTCCGCGGAAAGACCCTGAACGCATCCACCGAGGTGAAGGTCCCCGATGTCTACTGAAACGTCGCCACCCCTGCCGACGCAGCGCATCACCGTCGGTTACCTGGCCACCACGACCGGGGCCGACGGTGTGGAACTCGGAGTCACCCTGGCCCGGGCCACCGGCGCCGCGCTCGACCTGGTGTGTGTGGTCCGCGAAGAGGAACCCGACGGCAATCCCGGACGGGGCGGCTATCAGGAGTTGCTGATCTCTCGCGCCGAGGAGTGGCTGCGTTCCGGTGCCGAACGGGTGCCCGACGACGTGGAGGTGGCCACCCATGTGCCGATCGCCGAGTCGTTCGCCGAGGGGTTGATCGACTTCGCGACCACCCATGACGCTCGGGTCATCGTGGTCGGGGGCACCAGCGACGGACTGTTGGGCCGACACACCCTCGGGAGCATCAGCTCCGAGCTGGTGCACTGCTCACCGGTGCCGGTGGCGTTGGCCCCACGCGGTTACACCGATCCTCGGCCGGGTCTGACCACCGTCACCGTCGCGGTTCCCACCACCGCACGGTCCGACAACCCTCTCTCGTTCGCGCTGGGTCTTGCCGGGCACGGCGGGGCGTCGCTGCGGCTGGTGTCGCTGGTCTCCCTCGACGACCACCCGACCGACCATGACTCGGCGAAGGAGGTCCGCGCCCGACACGTCTCCGCCGCACGGACCAACCTGGAGCGGGCGACGGATGCGTTGTCCGCGGAG
Source organism: Williamsia sterculiae (assembly GCF_900156495.1). Taxonomy (GTDB): domain Bacteria; phylum Actinomycetota; class Actinomycetes; order Mycobacteriales; family Mycobacteriaceae; genus Williamsia_B; species Williamsia_B sterculiae. The sequence goes on along the minus strand of NZ_FTNT01000002.1, from coordinate 434,712 downwards.
GTCGAGAGCCCCGAGATCGAGTCGGTGGTCGCCGACGGCGACACCCTCGAGGAGGCGATGGCGTCGCTGCGATGGGGTCCCGGCGACCTGCTCGCGCTCGGCTCCGGTCGGCTGGGCGCCGAACGTCGGGTCTTCCTCGGCTCGACAGCCGCGCGCATCCTCAAGGTGACGACCGCGCCGATCGTGGTGGTGCCCAAGTCCTGACCGGGTCGCCGCCGAATCAGGAGTCGAAACCGAGACCGATCGCGTCCAGCGTCCGCAGCCAGACACCACGCCTGCCCTGTCTGCGATCGGCTCGGCCGAGTTCTCTGCGCGTCAGGGTGATACCAGCCCACCGGACCGGCTCCGGTGGAAACGGGAGCGGCTTGCTGCGCACCATCGCCAGGCGGGTGCGCGGCGTGTCCACGCCGTCCGCCAGATCCAGGGCGGTGGCCGCACCGAAATGCGATGCACCGACACCCAATCCGGTGAAACCCAGTACCGACACCACCCGACCTCCCATCGCGACGTCCCAGAACGCATTGAATCGCGAGCAGGTGTCGATGACACCGCCCCAGGTGTGCGACGCCCGGATGCCCTCGAGCTGCGGGAATATCTGCAACAGATGTTCGGCGAGCAGCGCGAACTCCTGTGGCCGTTGTTCGTGTCGTGGGTCGGTGTCCGAGCCGTAGAAATAGAACGCGTCGTACCCGCCGAACAGGATCCGGTTGTCCGCGGTGAGCCGGAAGTAGTGAAAGCGGTTGCCCGCATCGGCCAGTCCCTCCCGACCCGACCAACCGAGGGCGTCGAGCTGCGCCTCGGTCAGCGGCTCGGTCACCAAGACGTAGTCCCACACCGGCACGATCAGGTGACGCAGTCTGCGCAGCAACGGCGTCGACGCGGCGGTCGCCAACACCACGCGGTCGGCCCGGACGGATCCGTATCCGGTGCGGGCGCGCACCGCGTCCCCAGAGCGCCGCAGCTCGGTCACCGCCGTGTGTTCGTACACGCGCACCCCGAGCCGCTCCGCCGCGTCCGCAAGACCCCACGCCAGCTTGGCGGGATCGACGAGCATGGTGTCGGGATCGTGATAGGCGCCCCGGACCATCGGTGACTGCACCCGGGTGCGCGCCGCGTCGGCGTCGAGCAGTTCGAGCGACTGACCCACCAACAACCCGTCGGTGACCATCTCCGCCAGACCGTCGGTCTGCCAGTCGAAGTTTGCCAGATTCAGTTCACCGGTGTGCTCGAGGTCGGCGTCGATACCCAGCCGCCGCATCGTCGTGGCGATGGCGGTCAGGGTCTCGCGACCCATGGCCAGCAGCTCGGGCATCTCGTCGGGATAGCGATCGAGGCCATTGCCCAACCCATGCGTCAGGCTGGCCGAGCAGAACCCGCCGTTGCGGCCCGACGCCCCGTCGGCGATGCGGCCGCCCTCCACCAGCACGACGCGTCGGCCCGGGTCCCGTTCAGCCGCGTGGACCGCGGTCCACAGACCGGTGAACCCGCCGCCCACCACCAGCAGATCGGTGTCGTGATCACCGACCAGACGATCACGCGCGGCGGGACGGTCGGGGCGGTCCAACCAATACGGCGCGGGTCGGGCGTGCGCCACCATGGCGATGCCGCGCTCCGTCGGGTGTTCGGCCCAGCGATCGTTCATGACCGGTCACCGAACACGGTGCGATGCCAGTCTTTCCGGGCGATTCCGGTGATGTCGCTCATCACATGTTCGACGGTCAGGTATTCGTCCATCGAATAGGTGGACATGTCCTTGCCGAAACCGGACGCCCGCAGCCCGCCGTGCGGCATCTCGCTGACGATCGGGATGTGGTCGTTGATCCAGACGCATCCCGCACGGATCTCCCGGCTCGCGCGTTGCGCGCGGTACACGTCGCGGGTCCAGGCCGATGCGGCCAACCCGTAGACGGTGTCGCCCGCCCGGCGCAGCGCGTCGTCGTCGTCGGTGAACGAACTGACGGTGAGCACCGGGCCGAAGATCTCGTCGCGATACACCTCGGCGCCCTCCCCCACGTCGGCGAGCAGAGTCGGTGGGTAGAAGGCCCCCGGCCCGTCGGGGACGTGACCGCCGGTGACCACCCGGATCCCCGTATCCCGTGCGCGATCGACCATGGCCGCCACCTTCTCGCGGTGGTGTCGAGAACTCAGCGATCCCATGTCGGTGGCCGGGTCGGTGGGATCGCCCACCCGCACGCCGGCCATCAGCTCGGCCACACCGGACACGAAGTCGTCGTAGAGTGCCGGCGCGACGATGGCCCTCGTCGCAGCAGTGCAGTCCTGACCGGCATTGATCAGCGATCCGGCCACCGCACCGTGCACCGCGGCCTCGAGATCGGCGTCGTCGAACACCACGAACGGTGCCTTACCACCCAATTCGAGCTGCACACGCGTGCCGTGAACGGCGGCCTGCGCCATCACCTGTCTGCCCACTCCGGTGGAGCCGGTGAAGGTCACCAGGTCCACCCCGGGATGTCCGGCCAGCGCGGCGCCCACCTCGGCACCGGTACCGGTGAGCACGTTGAACACCCCGTCGGGCAACCCTGCCTCCGACGCCAGGCGGGCCAGGGTGATGGTGGTCAACGGGGTGATCTCCGCGGGTTTGAGAACCAGCGTGCAACCGGCCGCGATGGCGGGCAATGCCTTCCAGACAGCCATTTGGATCGGGTAGTTCCACGGGGTGATCGACCCGACCACGCCGACGGCCTCCCGCCGGATCGAGGAGGTGTGGTCGGGGGAATACTCGGCGGTGGCCTTGCCGACCAGATCGCGTGCGACACCGGCGAAGAAGGTGACGTTGTCGATGGACCCGGGGACGTCGAACTCGCTCGCCAGCCGGATGGTCTTACCCGTGTGCGACACCTCCTGCACTGCCAGGGCGTGTGCCTCCCGGTCCAGGACGCGGGCGAAGTCGAGCAGGACCGTCGAGCGTTGCGCGGGTGTGGCACCCGACCAGGCAGGTAGGGCGCGACGAGCCGCGGCCACCGCGGTGTCCACATCCGCCGCAGTCGCCAACGACATGGTCGCGACCACCTCGTCGGTGGCCGGTGCGATGACGCGGTGCAGCGGCCCGGACCCGCGGAACTCGGCACCCTCCACCCATCCGGTGGCGACGGTCGCCTGTGTGGTGTCGGCAAGCGTCATCGGTTATCACCCTGTCGGGTCGCGACGGTCAGAACAGCGACGAGTGTAGCGGTCCATTCGACGCTTTCGCGACCCAAAGACGGTTCTGACAACCGATTCAGTTGCATTTGTTGCCATCTTCTTCGGATTCCGTCACGATGAGGCAATCGTTCCAACCGAACAGCAGACCCGACGAGGGAGGTGAGATGACCGACCAACCCTTCGCGCTCGACGAGGTCTCCAAGGGGATCATCGAGGCACTACAGACCGACGGACGCCGGTCCTACGCCTCGGTCGGCAAGGCCGTCGGCTTGTCCGAGGCGGCGGTGCGCAACCGGGTCCAGCGCCTCAGCGAGGCCGGCATCCTGCAGATCGTGGCGGTCACCGATCCGTTACAGCTCGGCTTCGCGCGCCAGGCGATGATCGGCATCCGATGCACCGGCGACTCGGCCGAACTCGCCGAGAGACTCGCCGCCATCGACGAGATCGACTACGTGGTGCTCACGGCGGGGTCGTTCGACATCGTCATCGAGGTGGTCTGCGCGGACGACGGTGAGCTGCTCGACCTGCTGAACAAGAAGGTGCGTGCGCAACCCGGAGTGACCACCACCGAGACCATGGTCTACCTGAAACTCGTGAAGCAGCAGTACAACTGGGGAACAACATGACGTCGACGGATACCCGCCCCGCCACCTCGTCGTCCGACGGGCGCACCACCCGACACCTGTGGGGACACTTCTCCCGACACGGGGCGGGCATCGTGGCCCCGGTAATCGCGCGCGGCGAAGGTGTGCGCATCTTCGACGACCGGGGACGCAGCTACCTCGACGGTCTGTCCGGGTTGTTCGTGGTGCAGGCCGGGCACGGCCGCGACGAGCTCGCCGCGGCCGCCGCCGCTCAGGCGAGCACCCTGGCCTTCTTCCCGCTCTGGTCCTACGCAACCCCGCCCGCGATCGAGCTCGCCGAACGGTTGGCGGTCCACGCCCCGGGTGACCTCAACCGGGTGTTCTTCACCACCGGTGGCGGCGAGGCGGTGGAGAGCGCCTGGAAACTGGCCAAGCAGTACTACAAGCTCACCGGCAAGCCCGCCAAGCACAAGGTGATCTCACGATCCGTCGCCTATCACGGCACGCCCCAGGGCGCGTTGGCCATCACCGGCATCCCCGAACTGAAACAGGATTTCGAGCCGCTCACCCCCGGCGCGTTCCGGGTCCCCAACACCAACATCTACCGCGCACCCGAGGGACACGGTGACGACCCGAAGGCGTTCGGCCGCTGGGCCGCCGACCGCATCGCCGAGGCCATCGAGTTCGAGGGGCCCGACACCGTGGCCGCGGTGTTCCTGGAACCGGTGCAGAATGCGGGCGGTTGCTTCCCTCCCCCGCCGGGGTACTTCGAGCGGGTTCGTCAGATCTGCGACGAGTACGACGTGCTGCTGGTGTCCGACGAGGTCATCTGCGCGTTCGGTCGGATCGGGTCGATGTTCGCGTGCAGCGACTTCGGGTACGTCCCCGACATCATCACCTGCGCCAAGGGGATGACGTCGGGCTACTCCCCCATCGGCGCCATGATCGCCAGCGACCGCCTGTTCGAGCCCTTCGACGACGGCCGGACCGCTTTCGCGCACGGCTACACCTTCGGTGGGCATCCGGTGTCGGCGGCGGTCGCATTGGCCAACCTCGACCTGTTCGAGCGCGAAGGACTCAACGATCGCGTCAAACAGAACGCCCCGGCGTTCCGGTCCACGCTGGAGAAACTGTACGACCTCCCCATCGTCGGCGACGTGCGCGGCGAGGGCTACTTCTACGGCATCGAACTGGTCAAGGACAAGGCCACCAAGGAGACGTTCACCCCCGACGAGGCCGAGCGGGTGCTGCGGGGATTCCTGTCGACCGCCCTGTTCGACGCGGGGCTGTACTGTCGGGCCGACGACCGCGGTGACCCGGTGGTGCAGTTGGCGCCGCCGCTGATCTGCGGCCAGTCCGAATTCGACGAGATCGAACAGATCCTGCGCGGGGTGCTGACCGAGGCGTACACCAGGATCTGACACCCCACGATCTGATCGCACACCGCCCACGTCGGCGGCGGGGCGGGCACCATGGACCCAAGCCACACGACAGGAGCCATCTGTGCCCGCACCCGAGAACCCCGCCGCCCGGAAGATCTACGACCTGGAGCGATCGCGGGTCTTCCACTCCTGGTCCGCGCAGGCGGCGGTGGATCCGCTGGTCATCACCGACGCGCGGGGCTCCCGGGTGGTCGACGGTGACGGTCGGAGCTATCTCGACTTCTCGTCGCAACTGGTCTTCACCAACATCGGGCACCAGCACCCGCGAGTGGTCGCGGCGATCGCCGAACAGGCGCAACGGTTGTGCACCATCGCCCCGAGCCATGCCAACGAAGCGCGCGCCCGCGCCGCCGAACTGATCACCGAACTAGCGCCCGACGGTTTCGAGAAGGTGTTCTTCACCAACGCCGGAGCGGATGCGGTGGAACACGCGATCCGGATGGCCCGGCTGCACACCGGCCGATACAAGACGTTGTCGGCGTTCCGCGGCTACCACGGCGGTACCGCCGAGGCGGTCAACCTGACCGGTGACCCCCGGCGCTGGCCCAACGACTACGGCACGGCAGGGTCGGTGCACTTCTTCGCACCGTTCCTGTACCGCAGCCAGTTCCACGCCGAGACCGAGGCGCAGGAATGTGAGCGCGCATTGGCGCACCTGGAGTCGCTGATCGCCTTCGAGGGACCGGACGCGTTCGCCGCGATCATCCTGGAGTCGATACCGGGGACGGCGGGCATCATGGTGCCGCCGCCGGGCTACCTGGACGGGGTGCGCGCACTGTGCGACCGCTACGGCATCGTGATGATCCTCGACGAGGTGATGGCGGGGTTCGGCCGGACCGGGAGATGGTTGGCATTGGACAACTTCGGCGTCCAGCCCGATCTGATCACCTTCGCCAAGGGGGTCACCTCCGGGTACATCCCTCTCGGCGGGGTCATCATCTCCGACGCCATCGCCGAGAGCTTCGCCACCACTCCGTACCCGGGTGGGCTGACCTATTCCGGACATCCGCTAGCCTGTGCCACCGCGGTCGCGACCATCGAGACGATGCAGGACGAGGGCATCGTGGAGAACGCGGCGGCGATCGGTGCCGACGTGCTCGGTCCCGGCCTTGCCGACCTCGCGCGCCGTCACCCGGTGATCGGCGAGGTCCGCGGTCTCGGGGTCTTCTGGGCGCTGGAACTGGTGGCAGACCCGACCACCCGGGAGCCGTTGGCCCCCTATGGCGCGTCGTCACCGGAGATGGCGGCCATCGCCGCGCGCGCGAAGGCGGACGGACTGCTGCTCTTCCAGAACATGAACCGCTTCCACCTCTGTCCGCCGTGCACGGTCGACGCCGCGGACACCAAGGAGGCGCTGCAGATCCTCGACGACGCACTGTCGGTGGTCTGAGCGTCCATGTCACGACGCGTCGTCGCCACGGTTGCCACGGTGATCTGCCTGTTCGCCGCCCCCGCATCGGCGTGGGCGGACCCGCCACCGGTGCCGCCGACCACACCCGACACCTCCGCCTGCCCGTACCGGGTCCATCCCGCCGCGCCGGTGGACGCCTCCGAGGTGGTCCCCGCCGGACAGGCTGCCCCCGCGCCACTACCGGTGCCCTCGCCCGCGGTCGGCGGTGAGAAGCTGTCGGCCTGCGGGGTGATCCAGCCCGACGGCGACGCGCCGCTGCCCGCCGGGATCACCTCTGCCGGGTGGATTGTCGCCGACCTCGACAGCCGGCAGGTCATCGTGGCCAAGGATCCGCACGGACGCTACCGGCCGGCGAGCACCATCAAGGTGCTGTTGGCACTGGTGGTGCTGGACCGGTTGTCGTTGTCCATGCCGGTCACCGCGACCGACGCGGACTATCAGATGGAGGGCGACGCCTGCGGAGTCGGACCGGGTGCGGTGTACACCGTGCATCAACTGCTGCAGGGACTGTTGATGGTGTCGGGCAACGACTGTGCCAACGCGCTGGCCCGCACCCTCGGTGGTTACGAGGTCGCGGTGGGACTGATGAACGAGAAGGCCGCGACATTGGGCGCGCAGGACACCCGGGTCGCGTCGCCGTCGGGGCTGGACGCCCCGGGGATGAGCACCTCCCCCTACGACCTCGCGGTGATCTTCGCAGCCGCGATGACCAACCCGGAGTTCCGGGGCATCGTCGCGCAGACGACGGCGCAGTTCCCCGGCCACCCCAAGGTGACGCCGGAGGACACCGATCACCCCGCCTACCCCATGTTCACCCAGAACCGGCTGGTCGCCGACGGGTACCCGGGCGCGCTCGGCGGTAAGACGGGGTACACCGACGATGCGCTGAAGACCTACGTGGGCGTGGTGGAACGCAACGGCCGTCGACTGGTGCTCGCGCAGATGTACGGCGTGAATCTGGCCGACGATTCGTACTGGGGCCAGACGACGGCCCTGTTCGACCACGGCTTCGCGGCGCGGACAGGTGCGTCGGTCGGCACGTTGGTCACCGGTCCGCCCCGACCGCAACGCAGCGAGGAACCCACCACCGCGGGCGAGCGTCGACCCGCGGCACAGCCGCGGTCCGCCTCGTCGTCGACGTCGCGCGTGACGCTGGGGGTGATCGGCGCGGTGGTCGCGCTGACGTTGGTCGCAGCCGGCCTGATCGTGATCCGCCGGTCGCGCCGCTGAACGAGACCGCCGGGGACTATTTCCGCCGCCGGGCCGACGACAACCCGACCGCCGCGAGCGCACCGGCGGCGACCGCCGCGAGGACTCCCACCGGCGACGGCGTCTCCCGCACCGCGACCCGTGGGCTGATGATCACCGGATCCGGCACGGGTGCCGGCTCGTATTCCGCATTGCGCGGATCGGTTGCGGCCCAGGCGGTCGCGAACAACACGATGCGGGTGGTGATGAACCCGAACACCATGATGCCGATGATGGGGCCGAAGGTGGCACCCGCGGGCCCGCTGGTCACCTTGGCCAGGTAGAAGGTGGCGATGTACTTGAAGATCTCGAACACCACCGCGGTCAGCAGACCCGCACGCATGGCGTTGCGGACCGGGAGTTTGACCCGCGGCAGTTTGGCGATCACCCAGGTGAACAACACCCACGACGCACCGATGGAGATGATGACCGAGACGATGCGCACCGCCACCCCCACCCCGGGCACGTCGCCGAGACCGATGGCGTCGAGGATCTTGGTGGTCAACGAGCTGCCCGCCAACGCCGACAGCGCGAACGACACCACCAACGCCAAGAACAGACCGATGAGCGCGGCGAGATCCGACAATTTCGTCTTGAGGAAGTTCCCTCCCTCGGGCTCGCTGCCCCACTGCACGGTCAATGCGTTGCGCAGGTTGGCCATCCAGCCGAGGCCGGAGTAGAGAGCGCCGAGCAGACCGATCACACCGATGGTCGTGCGCGAGGCAATGGCCTGGTCGACGAGGTTCTTGAGCGTGTCACCCATACCCCCCTGCGCCTTGTCGGTGATCCGGTCGCGGACCTCGTTGAGCAGATCGGGGTTGTTGGCGAGAACGAATCCGAGGGCGGCGAAAGCCACCATCAGGATCGGGAATAGGGCCAATACACTGAAGTACGTCGCACCCGCGGCGAAGTAGTCACCGTTGCGGTCCTGGTAGCGGTTGGCGGCCCCCATCAGATGGTCGAACCAGGGGCGTTGGGCACGCTGCTTGTCGAGGAAGGATGGTTTCTTCGACTCCACCTCGTCGGAGATGGGGGTTTGCGCCATGTATGCCGTCCTCGTGTTGAGAGATGTCGGTTCTCGTCAGCTGCCCGCCGGTGCCAGGAAACCCACCTTGTCATAGACGTCTGCCAACGTCGCGGCAGCGACGCGACGCGCCCGGATCGCCCCCTCGGCCAGGATCGCGTCGATCTGATCGGGTGCGGCCATCAACTCCGACACCCGATCACGCACCGGCGTGACGAAGTCCGTCAACACGGTCGCGGTCTCCACTTTGAGGTCACCGTATCCCTTGTCGCGGTAGTGCACGACGAGTTCGTCGACGGGCACCCCACGTAGGGCCGACTGGATGGTGAGCAGGTTGGACACCCCCGCCTTGGCCGCGCGATCGAACCGGATCTCCCGCTCGTTGTCGGTGACCGCGGAGCGGATCTTCTTGGCCGACCGCTTGGGGTCGTCGAGCAGGTTGATCAGGCCGGAGTCGGACTCCGCCGACTTGCTCATCTTGGCCCCGGGGTTCTGCAAGTCGTAGATCTTGGCGACCTCCGCGACGATGTGCGGCTCCGGCACCCGGAACACCGTCCCGAACCGGGAGTTGAACCGCTGCGCCAGATTCCGGGTCAGTTCCAGGTGCTGACGCTGATCCTCTCCCACCGGTACCCGATCCACCTCGAAGGCCAGGATGTCGGCGGCCATCAGGATCGGGTAGGTGAACAGTCCCACCCCCGCCGAATCCTCACCGTGACGAGCCGACTTGTCCTTGAACTGCGTCATCCGGGAGGCCTCGCCGAATCCGGTGATGCTCGACAGCACCCAGGTCAGCTGCGAGATCTCCGGCACGTGCGACTGCGCGTAGATCGTCGCGCGTGCGGGGTCCACCCCGATGGCCAACAGCTGCGCCACCGCGACCCGGGTGCGCTCGCGCAGGTGCGCCGGCTCATACGGCACGGTGATCGCGTGCATGTCCGGGATGAAGTAGAAGGCGTCGAAGTCGTCCTGCAGTTCCACCCACTGTTTCAGCGCACCGAGGTAGTTGCCCAGGTGGAAGGAGTCGCTGGTCGGCTGGATGCCGGAGAGCACCCGGGGTCGCCGGTCGGTGGTCGGATCGGTGGTCATGCCCTGATTCTCGCACCCGTCATGGCGCGTACCGCACGGTGACCGGCGCATGGTCGGACCAGCGCAGATCGTAGGCGGCGGCACGGTCGACGGAGGTCGCGATCGCCCGCTCGCCCAACCGGCGGTTGGCCAGGTGATAGTCGATCCGCCACCCGGAGTCGTTGTCGAAGGCCTTGCCCCGCCAGGACCACCAACTGTAGGGACCGGACTCGTCCCCGGTCAGCTCCCTGGCCACATCGCGCCAGCCCGACGCGAGCAACTCGGCCACCCAAGCCCGCTCCTCCGGGAGGAAACCGGGGCTCTTCAGGTTGCCCTTCCAGTTCTTGATGTCCAGTTCGGCGGGTGCGATGTTCCAGTCGCCTGCCACCACCACGTCGCGACGGCGGCGGTTCAGCGCCGACAGGTACTCGGCGAAACCGGCGAGGAAGCGGAACTTGTCATCGCGCTTCTCACCGTCGGCCGCCCCCTTGGGTACGTAGACCGACGCCGCGGTCAGCGGCCGATCGCCCGCCCAGTCGACCTCGAGATACCGCCCGGTGCCGTCGAACTCATCGGAGCCGAATCCCACCCGGGTGGCAATGGGCGGCCGACGGCTCAACACCCCGACCCCGGCATGCCCCTTCACCGTCGATTCGGTGGTGGTCAGGTGCCACCGCCCCGACTCCAGGGCGGGCGCGAGCGCCTCGTGGGCCTGCTCGGCCGTGGCCCGCACCTCCTGCAGCAGCACGACGTCCGACGACGTCTCGCGCAGCCAGCGCAGGAAGCCGTGGTTGCGGTCGTTGCGTTGCTTCACCGCCGCGCGGATGCCGTTCACGTTCACGGTGGTGATGGTCAGATCGCCTGTCGTCCCGGAGTCCGTCACGGTCGGTCACGGTATCCGCACCCACCGACACCGCTGAGACGAAGGCAAACCTTGCCAAACACGGGCGTGGAATGTAATCCTTGCCTAAGTCAGCAGGGTCGAGGAGTCAACGATGTTCGTGTGTATCTGCAAGGCGGTCACCGAGTCCGAGGTGCAGCAGCATTGCACCGAGGGTGCCCGTTGCGCCGACGACATCGGTGAGCGCTGCGGTGCCGGTTGGGGCTGCGGCTCCTGCGTCGAACGCATCAACGCGATCCTGCGCGGAGAACGAATGGAGACCACCGCCGCCTGACGCCCACAATCACATCTGAAGGCACCCTTACCTGCGGTAATGCTTGCCACGATGCTACCGTTCGCCCATCAACTACGGGTGAACGGAGATTGTCATGCGCGGCGACGACGAGGTCATTGCTCTGCTTAACGAGCAGCTGACCAGTGAGCTCACTGCTATCAATCAGTACTTCCTGCACGCCAAGATGCAGGGCAACTGGGGCTTCACCAAACTGGCCGAGAAGACGCGTGCGGAGTCCATCGAGGAGATGCAGCACGCGGAGATCCTCACCGACCGCATCCTGTTCCTCGAGGGGCTGCCGAACTACCAGAAGTTGCTGCCGCTGCGCATCGGCCAAACCCTGCGCGAACAGTTCGAATCCGATCTGGCCATCGAGCTCGAGGTCGTCGAGCGGCTACGGCCGGGCGCGGCACTGTGCCGCAGCAAGGGCGACATCACCTCGTCGAAGCTGCTGGAGGACATCCTGCGCGACGAGGAGCACCACATCGACTACCTCGAAACCCAGCTCGGGCTGCTCGACCAACTCGGCGAACAGCTCTACCTGACGAAGGTCATCGACACCCCGCCGACGGTCAGCTGACCCCGGACGCCACGGGCACGGCACCGGATCGGGGGTGCCGTGCCCGGGCGTACAGCAACGCCAGACCCAGCACCACCAGTCCGGCGACGGCCAGCCCCGCACCCAGCACCGACGGGCTGCGGTAGCCCAGACCGGCGGTGATGACCACCCCGCCGAGCCAGGCACCCCCGGCGTTGGCGATGTTGAGGGCCGAGTGGTTCAGCGCGGCGGCCAGCGTCTGCGCGTCGTCGGCGACGTCCATCAGACGGGTCTGCAGCGCGGGCACCAGCACCGAGCCCGATACCCCGGTCGCGAAGACCAGCACCAACGCGAGCCACATGGACCCGGCGACCAGCGCGAACGTCGAGAGCACCACCACCAGCAGCACCAGTCCGATGGCGATGCCACGGACCACATCGCGGTCGGCCAGCCACCCGCCGAGGATGTTGCCGAGCACCATGCCGAGCCCGAACAGCATCAGCGCTATCGGCACCAGTCCGGTGGAGACTCCCGACACGTCGGTGAGCGTGGTGCGCACGTACGTGTAGAAGGCGAACATCCCACCGAAGCCGACGATGCCGACCAGCAGGGTGAACCAGACCTGCGCCCGGGTCAGCGCGCCGAGCTCGGTCATCGGGTTGGTCACCGTCATGTCGTCGAGTCGCGGCAGCAGGCGGACGAGCGCGGTCACGGTGGCCACCCCGATGAACGCGACGACACCGAAGGCGGTGCGCCATCCGAAGGTGTCGCCGAGCCAGGTGGCCGCGGGTACCCCGATCACGTTGGCCACCGACAGCCCGAGCATCACCTGGCCGATCGCCTTGGCCCGTTTACCCGGCTCGGCGAGGTGCGCGGCCACCAGGCCCGCGACACCAAAGTAGGCACCGTGCGGCAGACCGGCGACGAACCGGGCGGCCATCAGCGTCTCGTAACTCGGCGCGAAGACCGTGGCGAGATTACCGACGGTGAACGCGACCATCAGGCCGATGAGCAGGGCGCGGCGTGACATCCGCGCGGTCAGGGCGGCGATCAACGGCGCACCGACGACCACGCCGAGTGCGTAGGCGGAGACGACGTGGCCGGCGGTCGGCTCACCGACGTGCAGCGCCCCGGCGATGTTGGGCAGCAGCCCCATCGACACGAACTCGGTGGTCCCGATGCCGAAGCCACCGAGCGCCAGTGCCGGAATCGCGAGCCGTCGCGCCGAGGGGGCGGTCCGCCCGGTCGACTCGGTCTGGTGCAGCACAGCGGACACGGGTGACTCCTCTCGGGATGCGGCGTACGGGGGCGGGGCGTGCGACAACGCCACGCGGAGTGCCAACGGCAGCACCGGGAACAATGATTCCGCCGCACCGGGTGAAGTCGTTCACACCCGATGCGGCGGCCGAGAAGAGCGTGCGGAATCAGTGGGCGTTGCGGGCCTGCTCGAGGTTCTCGTCGATCGACCCGAGGAACTCCTCGGTGGTCTGATACTCCTGATCGCCACCGACCAGCAGCGCGAGGTCTTTGGTCATCTTCCCGCTCTCCACGGTGTTGACCACCACGTCCTCGAGTTGGTGCGCGAACTCGATGACCTCGGGGGTGTTGTCGAGCTTGCCCCGGTGCTCCAACCCGCGCGTCCACGCGAAGATCGACGCGATGGGGTTGGTCGAGGTGGGCTTGCCCTGCTGGTGCTGGCGGAAGTGGCGGGTCACCGTGCCGTGCGCGGCCTCGGCCTCGCACACCGAGCCGTCCGGGGTCATCAGCACGGAGGTCATCAACCCCAACGATCCGAAGCCCTGCGCGACGGTGTCGGACTGCACGTCACCGTCGTAGTTCTTACAGGCCCAGACGTAACCGCCCTCCCATTTCAAGCAGGAGGCGACCATGTCGTCGATCAGCCGGTGCTCGTAGTGCAACCCGGCGGCGTCGAACTCCTGCTTGAACTCGGAGTCGAACACCTCCTGGAACACATCCTTGAACATGCCGTCGTAGGCCTTGAGGATGGTGTTCTTGGTGGAGAGGTACACCGGGTAGTTGCGCTGCAGACCGTAGTTCAGCGACGCCCGCGCGAAGTCCTCGATCGACTTGCGGAAGTTGTACTGGGTCTGCACCACGCCGCCGGCCTCGGGCATCGTCACCACCTCGTGGACCACCGGCTCGCTGCCGTCCTCGGGGGTGTAGCTGACCGTCACGGTGCCCGGTCCGGGAACCTTGAAGTCGGTGGCACGGTACTGGTCGCCGAAGGCGTGACGACCGATGACGATGGGTTTCGTCCATCCGGGCACCAGTCGCGGGACGTTGGAGATGATGATCGGCGCACGGAAGATGGTGCCGCCGAGGATGTTGCGGATGGTGCCGTTCGGCGAACGCCACATCTTCTTCAGGTCGAATTCCTCGACGCGCGCCTCGTCGGGGGTGATGGTCGCGCACTTCACGCCCACGCCGTGCTTCTGGATGGCGTGCGCGGCGTCCACCGTCACCTGGTCGTCGGTCTTGTCGCGGTACTCGATGCCGAGGTCGTAGTACTCCAGGTTCACATCGAGGTAGGGATGGATCAATTTCTCTTTGATGAACTGCCAGATGATCCTGGTCATCTCGTCACCGTCGAGCTCGACGACGGTGCCCTCTACCTTGATCTTTCCCATGTGCCTACGCGTCCTCCTTGGCGGTGTTGTCGGCTCGTGCCGCGTGACGCCTCGTGAGCACGCACGGCCACCGACCGAAACTCGGTGCGAGTATCAGCAGATCTTCTCAAACTAGTACGCACCGATGGTGCTCCGCTCGCCGCAACAGCGGAACGATTGGCAAACATTACGGACGTACTGTTACCACTCACCGTACGCCCCGCGCGCCGGCCGGGAACGAGGAGTGGCTGCATCCGGATTGCGCAATGAGCTTGTATAAATACAATGGTTGTATGAGTACAACCATCGCCGACGGGCTGACGCCCCGACGCAAGACGATCATCCTGGTGACCTGCTGTATGAGCCTGCTGATCGTCTCGATGGACGCCACCATCGTGAACGTGGCGCTGCCGTCGATCCGCGAGGAACTCGGCGCGTCGGTGTCCGGGCTGCAGTGGGTCATCGACGTCTACACCCTGGTATTGGCGTCGCTGCTGATGATCTCGGGGGCGATGGCCGACCGCTACGGTCGCCGTCGCGTGTTCCAGATCGGTCTGGTGGTCTTCGCCGCCGGCTCACTGGCCTGCAGCCTGGCCCCGACCGTCGGGGTGCTCATCGCCGCCCGCGCCCTGCAGGCGATCGGCGGGTCGATGCTCAACCCGGTGGCGATGTCGATCATCACCCAGGTGTTCACCGAACAGCGTGAACGCGCCCGCGCCATCGGACTCTGGGGTGCGGTGGTGGGGATCTCGATGGCCGTCGGCCCTATCGTCGGTGGCGTGCTCATCGACTCGGTCGGCTGGCGTGGCGTGTTCTGGATCAACCTGCCCATCTGCCTGGTCACCTGCACACTGGCGGCGATCTTCGTGCCGGAGTCCAAGTCGCCGGTGATGCGCACCCTCGATCCGGTGGGTCAGGCCTTGGCCATCGTGGCGTTGGCGTCGCTGGTGTTCGGTCTCATCGAGGGACCAGGGCTGGGCTGGTCGTCGGCGTCGACCATCGTCATCTTCGCGGTCGCGGTCGTCGCGGGTTCGGTGTTCGTCGGCTGGGAACGATCGCATCCCGACCCGTTCATCGACCTGCGATTCTTCCGCAGCGTGCCGTTCTCCTCGGCGACGGTGATCGCGGTGGCGGCGTTCGCCGGTTATGGGGCATTCCTGTTCCTGATGTCGATCTACCTGCAGGAGGTGCGCGGACTGTCGGCGGTGATGACCGGCGTGATGTTCCTGCCACTGGCCGCGGCGACCCTGATCTGCTCGCCGCT
This sequence comes from Williamsia sterculiae, assembly GCF_900156495.1. Lineage (GTDB taxonomy): Bacteria > Actinomycetota > Actinomycetes > Mycobacteriales > Mycobacteriaceae > Williamsia_B > Williamsia_B sterculiae. The sequence goes on along the minus strand of NZ_FTNT01000002.1, from coordinate 419,169 downwards.
GTCCGGACGTCTGGTGGGGCGGTACGGGACGCGGCCGTCGCTGGTCGTCTCGGGTGTCACGCTGATCGTGTGTACGACGATGATGGCCACGTTGTCGGACCTGAGTGTGACCACCTTGCTGGTGGCGTTCGCCCTGTTCGGCATCGGCTTCGGCGTGGTGAACGCGCCGATCACCAACGCCGCGGTCAGCGGAATGCCACGCCACCGGGCGGGTGCCGCGTCGGCGGTGGCCTCGACCAGCAGGCAGATCGGGGTGAGCATCGGTGTGGCGCTGGCCGGCACCATCACCGGGGTCAGCACCTCGTCGGCTCTCCCCCGTGATCTCGTGACGGTGATGCACCCGATGTGGTGGACGGTGTGCGCGCTGAGCCTGCTCATCCTGACTCTCGGCGTCGCGTCGTCGACGGCATGGGCCCGACGCAGTTCTGACGGCGTCGCGCGGCGGTTGATCGATCCGGAGCCCGTCCATGCCTGAGCCCGAACACGAGGTCGCCCCCGCACGGGATCAGCCCACCGCCGCCGTGTGGCGGTCGATGGTGGCATTGGTGTTCGACCGGCGCGACGACTGGCGCCGATCGGTCGCCGCGGCGACCGGACTCCCGTTCAGCCGTATCCGCATCCTGCGACGGGTGGCGGACCGGGCGATGCCACTCAAGGAGTTGGCCGCGATCACCGGGATGGACGCCCCGGCCACCTCGGTCGCGGTGACCGACCTGGAGGACGCGGGGTTGGTCCGTCGCGAGCAGGTGGACGGGGACCGCCGATGCAAACAGGTGACCATCACCGACGCCGGCCGTGCCGTCCTGTCCACCGTCGCCGAGGTCGACGATCCCCCACCCCCGGGACTCCGCAATCTGGACGACGCCGATCTCGAACACCTACGACGCCTGCTGACCCGCATCACCGAGGGGTGAGTCGAGCCATCCGACATACGGGCACGGTGGTGCCCGGGCTCGGGTGTAGCTGCCGCCGCGCACCGTTGCGACCACGGTGAACGAGACGGTGTTCGTCCGATGAGACGCGTGTTATACCCTTGGCGCCAGGTCATGAGTGTCAGCGACAAGCCCCGGCTAGCTGATCGGCAACCCTCCAACCGCGGTGGGGTGCTCCGGGTGATGACCGGGTTGTGGTGGCACACACCACGGCAAGCGCGGGTCCGAAGGTCGGACCCATCTCGGGGTGGCTCGCCACCCCACCGACCGAGAGGGGACACCTCACATATGTCCGAAGAAGCCACATCCGGAGAAGCAGTGGACGCGATCGACGACCCCACGGCTGACTGGAGATTCGAGACCAAGCAGGTTCACGCCGGACAGCACGCCGACACGGCGACGAGCTCCAGGGCGCTGCCCATCTACCAGACCACCTCCTACACCTTCCGCGACACCCAGCACGCCTCCGACCTCTTCGGCCTCGTGGAGCCGGGCAACATCTACACGCGGATCATGAACCCCACGCAGGACGTCGTCGAGCAACGCATCGCCGCGCTCGAAGGCGGGGTCGCGGCACTGTTGCTGGCGTCGGGGCAGGCAGCCGAGACCTACGCCATCCTCAACATCGTGGAGAACGGCGGGCACGTCGTGTCCAGCCCGCGGCTCTACGGCGGTACCTACAACCTGTTCCACTACACACTGCCCAAGCTGGGTATCGAGGTCAGCTTCGTCGAGGATCCCGAGGACCTCGACTCCTGGCGGGCTGCGATCCGCCCGGAGACCCGTGCGCTCTACGCCGAGACGATCTCCAACCCCGACAACGAGATCCTCGACATCGAGGGCGTCGGCGGGGTCGCTCACGAGAACCAGGTGCCGCTGATCGTCGACAACACCGTCGCGACCCCGTACCTGCTGAACCCGCTGAAGCACGGCGCCGACATCGTCGTGCACTCGGCCACCAAGTACATCGGTGGGCACGGCACCGCCATCGGTGGCGTCATCGTCGACGGCGGGACGTTCGACTGGCGGGCGCAGCGCGACGGCCAGGACCTGTTCCCCGGATTCACCACCCCGGACCCGAGCTACCACGGCGCGGTGTTCGCCGACCTCGGTGCACCTGCCTACGCCCTCAAGGCGCGCGTGCAGTTGCTCCGCGACATCGGCGCCGCGGTCGCACCGTTCAACGCCTTCCTGTTCGCCCAGGGACTCGAGACCCTGAGCCTGCGTCTGGAGCGGCACGTCTCCAACGCCCAGCGAGTGGCCGAGTTCCTCGCCGACCACGCGCAGGTGGAGTCGGTGGCCTACGCCGGTCTGCCGTCCTCACCGTGGTACGACCGTGCGCAGAAGCTGCTGCCGAAGGGACAGGGCGCGATCATCGGCTTCGAGATCGTGGGGGGTGTCGACGCGGGCAAGCGATTCGTCGAGGCGTTGACGCTGCACAGCCACGTCGCGAACATCGGTGACGTCCGTTCGCTGGTGATCCATCCGGCATCGACGACCCACTCGCAACTGACCCCGCAGGAGCAGTTGACCGCGGGTGTCACCCCGGGGCTGGTCAGGCTCGCGGTCGGTATCGAGAACATCGACGACATCCTCGCGGATCTGGAGAAAGGGTTCACGGCAGCCAGATGACGGTGACGAGCTAGTGGCGGCCAGAACAGCGACGACGAGCCCGCCGACGCCGGAGACGGTTCCCGGTTGGGAGAACCTGCCCGACGGCGAGTTGACCACGGCGTCGGTGGGTTCGTTGGAGCTGGAGAACGGTGTCCACCTCGACGAGGTGACGATGGCGTTCCAACGCTGGGGTCGGCTGTCCCCCGATCGGGACAACGTGGTGTTGACGCTGCACGCGCTCACCGGTGACTCACACGTGACCGGCCCCGCCGGACCCGGTCAGCCCTCCGCCGGCTGGTGGGACGGACTGATCGGGCCCGGCGCCCCGGTGGACACCGACGAGTGGTGCGTGATCTCGGCGAACGTGTTGGGTGGGTGCGGTGGCTCGACCGGCCCGTCGTCCACCGCCGCCGACGGCCGGGTGTGGGGTTCACGGTTCCCCGGCATCACCGTGCTCGACCAGGTTCACGCCGAGTCCGCTCTGCTCGACGCTCTGGACATCCCACAGGTCGCTGCGGTCTTCGGCGGTTCGATGGGTGGAGCCCGCGCCCTGGAATGGATCGTCGAATACCCCGACCGGGTCCGCAGCGCACTCGTGCTCGCCGTCGGGGCCCGGGCCACCGCCGATCAGATCGGTACGCAGAGCACCCAGGTCGCGGCCATCGAAGCCGACCCGAACTGGCGTGGTGGCGATTATCACGGCACCGGGGTGACCCCGGCGGCCGGTCTCAGCGTCGCCCGGCGTATCGCCCACCTGACCTACCGCAGTGAGGAAGAGCTCGACAACCGCTTCGCCAATCGTCCGCAGCGGCAAGAGAACCCGATCGACGGAGGGCGCTACGCGATCGAGAGCTACCTCGAACACCAAGCGGAGAAGCTGGTGAACCGCTTCGACGCGGGTAGCTACGTGGTGCTCAGCGAAGTGCTCAACCACCATGACGTGGGGCGCAATCGAGGTGGTGTGGAAGCTGCTCTACGCGGATGCGAGGTGCCGACGATCGTCGGTGGTATCGACTCCGACCGGCTGTATCCGTTGCGCTTGCAACAAGAGATCGCCGATCATCTGGGCAACTGCGTCGGCGGACTGCAGGTCATCCACTCGGCCAACGGCCACGACGGATTCCTCACCGACGCCGACGCCATCGCCGACCTGCTCGAACAGACCCTGGCACTGGCCCGTCGCTGATCAGGGTGCCTTTGTGGTGGCCGTCGGTGCGTCGACCGTCGGCGGGAGGGTGGGCTCCGTCGCGGTCGACGTGTTCCCCGACTGCGGATCGGCACCGGAGATCGTCTTGGTCGGCGGAGACGTCTGCGGCGCCACCGGGGTCGTCGGCGCCGTCTGCGTCGGCGGGAACAGGGTGGTCGGCACGCCTGGGATCTGCGTCAGCCACGGGAACTGCTGGAACAGGTTCTGCTGAGACGTCGGAACCGTGGGCGACGGTGCGGTGATGGTCGACGTGGGCGCCGTCGAGACGATCGACGTCGGCAGAGTGATGGTCGCCCAGGACGGCTCACCCGCTGTCTGGTCCGGCAGATCGCGTCCCTCGGTGGGCAACGCCGTCGGCACGACCAGCTGATCGCGACCGCTCGTCACCCGGGTCGGTGACGAGGCTGTGGGCCGCGTGGGCGCGCTCGTCGGCTGCTTCGAGGTGGTGGTGGACGCGGTGTCGGCGACGGACGTCATCGACACCGCGGGCAACGACTGGCCATTGCCGGTGAGCGTGGAACTGATCGCGTATGCGGTCATCATCGTGGCGGCCAACAGCACCCCGATGATCGACAACGGGACCGCGGACAGCAGCTCTCGCTGACGACGGCCGCCGATGAAGGTGACCCCTCGCGCGGCGGCACCGTCGTTCAGGGCCAGCAGGGCCGCCCCGGTCGCGGCGACCGATTCCGGCTCGTCGGGCACGATCAGTTCCGCACCCGCCGACACGGCATCGGTGTCACCGAGCCGCTCGGCCACCGCGTGTTGCAGCATCGGCAGATTTCCCAGACCACCGATCAGGACGACGGCCTCGGCGCCACGCACCTGCTCGACGATGAATTCAGCGGCCGCGTCGACCATGGGACGCGCGGCCTCGGTCAGCAGTTCGGCGGGCACCTCGATGCGGCCCCGACCGTCACCCGGGGCGACGGTGGCCGCCGCTCCGGTGCTGAGGTCTTCCTTGGCGGTTCTGCACCCGGAGATGACCCCACGGTCGACGCGTCCGCCGCTGCCGAGACGGCGCGCCACTGTCTCCGCGAGAGCGCGGTCGAGTCGGGTGCCGGTCAGCACCTTCGAGGTGGTGACGTCCGACGACGACCGATCCGCCGGGTTGACGGAATAGGTCCGCAGTCCGCTGTCACCGGCGTCGGCGATCAGCACCGACGAGAACCTCTCTATCTCGCCGCTGGCGGTCAACGCCTCGATGACCGACTGCTTCTCACCGACGAGGCGGACCTGCCTACGTGGTCCCACTCCGCGGGTGCCGACCACGCGTCCACCGAAGCGGTCTCTCCGGAGGCGCAACGGGCTACTGCTCTCGTGGTGCGACTTCCCGGTGACGGCGATGGCGCCGATGCGCTGTGAGCGGTCCCGGGCCGCCGCCAACATCACGTCGATGCCGGAGTTCAACCGACCGGTGGGGTCGAGACCGTCCGTCGCGTCGACGTCGATGACCCTGGTGAGCGTGCTCCGATGATCGGAATCGTCCACAGTGAGCAGCGCGTAGTGGATCATCCCACTACCCGCGGACACTCCCAGAACGGTCGACATCAGTACGTGATCACCCCTTGCTCAGGACCATCCCCGCATGGTCTATCGTTTCGCCGGCCCGCGTGGTTACCGGGCGGGCGCGGTTGTCCGGCGAGCGAGCCCACCAGGCGGGGGGCTCGCGTCTCGCCGCGGTCCTTACTAACGGTTACGCATCATTTTCGTACACTTGGCGTCACGAGTCCAGTCATTTGGTACCCAGCGGGTCGATCGACGTGGCGAGCCACAAGATGGTGATGCCGACCGCCGCGGTCATCACGACGTCGGTCATCCTCGTTCTGACCTGCAGTAATCCCACTCGGGAGCTGGGCAGCAGAGCGCGCAGCAGCGACGCCACCAGGGCCGCCGAGCCGAGGATGACCGCGCCTCGCCGCCACCGCTCCACCATCAAGAACACGGCCGCGATCGCGACCAGCACTATGACCAGCAGAAACGGCAGTTGAACGAGGAGGGCCCGCAGTCGACGAGCGTGCCGGATCCGGGCCGGGGTCTGCGGCCGCGGGAGGCCTCGTGCGGTGATTCGAGTCACAACTCTGCGGCGCGTCGTCCCACGAGCTGCCGCTCGGCGGCCTCGACCACGTTGACCAACAGGAAGGCTCTGGTCAGCGGTCCCACTCCACCCGGATTGGGGGAAACGTGTCCGGCGACGTCCCAGACGTCGGGGGCCACGTCACCCACCAGCCCGGTGTCGGTGCGGCTGACGCCGACGTCGATCACCGCGGCACCGGGTCGGACCATGTCGGCGGTGATCAGGTGCGGGACCCCCGCCGCGGCGACGACGATGTCGGCACGCGACACCTCGGCGGCGAGGTCGCGGGTGCCCGTGTGACACAGCGTCACGGTTGCGTTCTCCGACCTGCGGGTCAACAGGAGACCGATGGTGCGACCGATGGTGACCCCTCGACCGACCACAGTCACCCGCGCACCGTCGATCGGGATGTCGTAGCGCCGCAGCAAGTGGATGATCCCGTGTGGGGTGCACGGCAACGGTCCCGGCTCACCCAGCACCAGTCGCCCCAAGCTGGTCGGGTGCAGCCCGTCGGCGTCCTTGGCCGGGTCGATACGCTCCAGGGCCGCGAACTCGTCCAGGTGCCGCGGCAGCGGCAGCTGCACTATGTAACCGGTACACGCGGGGTCGGCGTTGAGCTCGTCGATCGTCGCGGCGAGCGTGTCGGCACTGACGTCGGCGGGCAGGTCGCGGCGCAGCGATGCGATGCCGACCTTGGCACAGTCGGCGTGTTTGCCGCGGACGTAGGCGTGTGAACCGGGGTCGTCACCGACCAGCACCGTCCCCAGACCGGGCGTGATGCCGGCCTCGGCCAGCGCCGCGATCCGGCCGGTGAGGTCGGCGAAGATCTCGTCGCGGGTCTTCTTGCCGTCCAGTGCAGTCGCCGTCACACCCGACAGTGTTCCAGGTCGATTGCTCATCGGTGTTCCAGGTCGATCACTCGTCGAAACGCAAACCGTGCGCTCGCGCGTACTCGAGCGCGTGAGCGGGGTCGATGAGCGCACCGGCGGTCTTGGCCTGCAGCCAGAGCGCGACGTCGCAGCGAGCACCTCGGAGATCGGCATCGGCCAGCACCGCCCCGACCGCGCGGGCCCCGCGCAGATCCGCGCCGGTGAGGTCCGCATGCGCGAGGTCGGTTCCGGACAGGTTGGCTTCCGTGAGCCGAGAGCCGTGCAATTGCGCGCGATGCATCCGCAGCCCACCGAGCGAGGTCAGGGTGAGGTCGCAGTCGACCATGCGCACTGCCGTGAGCACCGAATCCGAGATCACCGAACCGAGCAGCGAACAGTCCTCGAGGTCGATGCCGGACAGCTGCGCCCGCTGGATGGTGCAGTTGCGGAACGCGCTGGAGCGGTGGACGCTGCGGCCCAGGTTCACCCCGGTGAGATCACATTCGGTGAACGTCACCCGACGGGTACGCATCTCGCTGAGGTCGGCGTCGCGGAAGGAACAGCCGACGAACTCGTCGTCGGACCGCTCGACCTCGGCGAGGTCCTCGTCGTCGAAACGTTCGTTCTCGTACCGGGTGGGACCCGCACTCTGCGTCACCACGCCCATGCTGCCACCACCGCTCCCCGGTCCCCGGCTCCCTAGACTCGGTCGGTGATGAACAGTCCCTCCCTCGCCGACGTGTCCGCCGCGGCCGTCCGGACAGCCGGCGTCGTACGGCACACCCCGGTTCTCGCGACCACCGTTCCCACCCCGGCCGGCGAGGTGCCGGTGGTGTTCAAGCTCGAATACCTGCAGCGCGGTGGCACGTTCAAGTTCCGCGGGAGCGCCAACGCGGTACTGTCCGCACGGGAACACGGGACGTTGGGTTCGGCCGGGGTGGTGGTCGCCTCCGGTGGCAACGCCGCGATCGGAGCCGCGCACGCGGCGAAGCTGGTCGACGTCCCGTGCACGGTGGTGGTTCCGGAGACCGCACCCACGGTGAAGGTCGCCGCCCTGCGAGCGCTCGGGGCCGTCGTGCACCAGGTGGGTGACCGCTACGCCGAGGCCGCGCACGCTGCCGAAGACCTGGCGCAGACGACCGGGGCGCTGCGATTGCACGCCTACGACCTGCCCGACATCGTTGCCGGGGCGGGCACGCTCGGCCTGGAGCTGCGCGCCCAGGTCGCAGGCCCGCTGACCGTGTCGGTGTGCGTCGGCGGTGGCGGACTGCTGTCCGGGATCGCCACCGCCGCGGGCGCCGACGACACCCTCGTTGCGGTGGAGCCCGAACGCGCGCCGACCCTGCATGCGGCCCTGGACGCCGGGGCTCCGGTGGATGTCGACGTCTCCGGGGTCGCGGCCGACTCGTTGGGCGCCACTCGGGTCGGTGCCATCTGTTGGGCGACGGTCACCCGGCGACCGGTGACCAGTCTGCTGGTCACCGACGACGAGATCGTCGCTGCCCGCGCGCTGCTGTGGGACCGCTTCCGCATCGTGGTCGAACACGGAACCGCCGCCGCACTGGCCCCCGTGCTCAGCGGTGTACTGACGCCGTCCATCGGGCACCACCTGGTGGTGGTGTTGTGCGGGGCGAACACCGTGTCGGGTTGACCCCGGCCCAGATCCACGGATACGGCATGCTGTTCGGGTGTTCCGACTGCTGTTCTTCTCCCCGCGCATCCCGCCGAACACGGGTAACGCCATCCGTCTGGCCGCCAACACCGGATGCGAGTTGCATCTGGTGGAGCCGCTCGGATTCGATCTGGACGCAGCCAAGGTCAGACGTGCGGGTTTGGACTACCACGAGATGGCCTCGGTGACCGTTCATCCCGACCTGCAGGCGGCCTGGGCGGCGCTGGCCCCGAGTCGGGTGTTCGCCTTCACCGCACACGCCCGCCGGTTCCACACCGACGTCGCCTATGAGCCAGGAGACGTGTTGCTCTTCGGCCCCGAGCCGACGGGGTTGAGCGAGGAGATCCTCGCCGACCCTCATGTCACCGATCGGCTGCGGATCCCCATGTTGCCCGAGCGGCGATCGCTGAACCTCGCCAACGCCGCGAGCATCGCCATGTACGAGGCGTGGCGGCAACAGGGTTTCGAGGGTGCCGTCTAGTTGGCGTCACCTGGCCCAGTCCACCTGTCGGGCCATCTCCAGCAGCCGCTGCCGGCGTGCCGGCGAGGTGGCACCCACCCAGGCGATCAGACCGTATACGTGGGCGCGGAAATCGTCGTGACCGTCCCGGTTCTGTGTGGCCGCACCGTCGCGAATGGCATTGTGCAGCAAAGCCCGCAGGTTGTCGTAGTCGTCGCGGGCGACCTGGGGACGGTCGTTGACCACCAGCCCGGCGAGTTGCTGACGCTGGTGACGGTGCATGATGCGGACCTTCTCGGGGTGGACAACGAAGCCTTCGGCCGCGACGATCCGCATCACCACCCAGAGCACGCGATCCGCATCGATGCCGTCCCCGGATACGGCCAGATCGTCGCCGTATCGCGTGTAGCGCAACCCGTTACGACGGGCATAACCGGCCAGCCGACGATCCAGAGATCGCATCACCAGGTTGGCCAGATGCGGTGACGTGGGTGCGCCCTGGGGCAGGTGTCGGTCCCGCAAGAGGGCGGCGTGTCCGTACTCGACGCCGGTCAGCTCGTCGACAGGCGTTGCGGTGGTACACAGGTCGGCCAGGACCCGGGCGATCGGTGCGCGATAGCCGCCGATGTCGGCGAACACTCGACGTACCCGACCGACCGTGATGCTCTCGAAGCAGTGCCGCAGGTCCACGCGTACGACGGTGGGGCGATCGGTGTGCGGCCACGCGAAGGCCGCGGTGGACGAACCGGCGACGAAGCCCCGGGCGGCCGGGTGAGCAGGCATCCGCTCGACCACCCTGCGCAACAGGCGCCGCTGGGTCTCGCGCATCCACGGCTTGGGTGCCTCGATCACCCGTACCCCGTCGCGTTTGTGCCGTCGCCAGATCCGGTAGTGCCGCAGCGGCGGACGCGCGTTTCGCAACCATCGACCGCGGTCGGCGAACCACTCGAGCTCGCCGACGGTGAGACCGAACCACTGCGCCAGCAGTTCGACGTCGTAGAGATCGGGCAGACCGTAGGGCATGGGGCCGACCGGAACCGGGTCCGACAGTTCGATCACCCGGGGTGGGGCAGGCGTCGGCAGCGTCCACGGTTGCAGGGCCTCGGTGAACGCTTGGGCCGGATGGCGTGGTTCGCGGGGGTTTGCCGCGAACAACCGCTCCACCGCGTCCTCGGCGATGCCCTCGGGCAGCACCGCGCCTGCGGCCCGCAGCACCTCGGGCCAGGTCCACCCGCCGTAGCCGCGGGAGAAGTCGGCCGCGGCCTCGGCCGCCTCCGCGACGGTCAGTACCGGGGCGGCCACGGCGCACGAAGGGTCGGATGGACGCTGCCGGTGGGATGGGCGGCGGGTGCGGTGACCCAGAACTCGTTCTCGCGGCGCCGTGGTGCACGCGCAGCGTGCCGGCCGGCGTCGGACGCAGGGACCAACTGTGAGGTGCACCCAGGGGTTACCCCTGAGACGGATCGTGACGATCCACTCTCACCGCAGCCGCCACCCATGACCCGATGCTAACGCCAGTCGCGTGACCGGCTGCCGACCCGCAGATCCAGATGCTGCAGCCGTTCGGCGACCACGGTGACCGCACCCTCGGCGTTCTGCACGCGACCGCGGATGAGCAGGGCCGTCGCCCCCTGCGCGGCGCGCCGATACCGACTCCACACCCCCACCGAGCAGACCACGTTGACCATCCCGGTCTCGTCCTCGAGATTGACGAAGGTGACACCGGATGCGGTGGCCGGGCGTTGCCGGTGGGTGACCGCCCCGGCCACCAGCACCCGCGAACCGTCCGGCACGGTGAGCAGCTTGTCGGCGAGCACCACACCCAGCGCGTCGAGCCGTGGCCGCAGGAACTGGGTGGGATACAGACTCGGCGTCACCCCGGTGGCCCAGGCGTCCGCGGCGGAGAGTTCCACGTCGGTGAACCCCGGCAACGTCGGCGCGGCGCTCGCGCCGAGCAACGGCAACCGGTCGACTCGTTCGGCCGAGGCGGCACCGGCATCCCACAGCGCCTGCCGACGACTGATCCCGAAGCAGTTCAAGGCCCCGGCAGTGGCCAACGCCTCGAGCTGACGGGTGGTCAACTCCGCCCGCCTGGACAGGTCGGCGGTGTCGGTGTACTCGCCCCCGCGGTCCCGTTCGTCGACGATCCGCTGGGCCAGATCGTCGCCGATGGTGCGCACCGATCCCAGGGCCATCCGCACCTGCGTGCCCCGTTCCTCGAGGTTCGGGTACGCCAGCGAGCGGTTGACGTCGGGGCCGTGCACGGTCACCCCGTGCCGTCGGGCATCGGCGACGAGCGACTGCGGTGAGTAGAACCCCATCGGTTGGGCGCGCAGCAACGCCGCACAGAACGCGGCGGGATGGTGCAGCTTGAACCACGACGAGTAGAACACCAGCGATGCGAAACTCTGCGAATGGCTCTCCGGGAAACCAAAATTCGCGAATGCCGCCATCTTCTCGAAGATCCGGTCGGCCAGCTCACCGGTGATGCCGTGGGTGTCCCGCATGCCCTGGTAGAAACGTTCCCGGAGCAGCGCCATCTTCGCGGGCGACCGCTTGGACCCCATCGCCCGCCGCAGCTGATCGGCCTCGGCGGCGTCGAATCCGGCGACGTCGACGGCCAGCTGCATGAGTTGCTCCTGGAACAATGGCACCCCCAGGGTGCGTTCGAGCGCCGGCTCCATGGCCGGGTGTTCGCATCGGGACGACTCCTGTTTCTTGCGCCTGCGGATGTAGGGATGCACCGAACCACCCTGGATGGGTCCGGGGCGGATCAGGGCGACCTCGACCACCAGGTCGTAGAAGCGCTTCGGCCGCAGCCGGGGCAGGGTGGCCATCTGGGCGCGGGACTCCACCTGGAACACGCCCACCGAGTCGGCACGGCAGAGCATCTCGTAGACGGCGGCTTCGCCGAGATCGAGCTTGGCCAGATCGACGTGCAGGTTCTTGTGTTCGGCGACCAGGTCGATGGCGTAGTGCAGTGCCGACAACATGCCCAGCCCCAGCAGGTCGAACTTCACCAGGTTCATCGCCGCGCAGTCGTCCTTGTCCCACTGCAGCACGCTGCGGTTCTCCATCCGCGCCCACTCGGTGGGACAGACGTCGGCGATGGGTCGGTCGCAGATCACCATGCCACCCGAGTGGATACCCAGATGCCTTGGCATGTCGCGGATCTGATCCGCGAGTTCGAGAACCTGATCCGGGATCTGGTGGTCCACACCGGCCGGGATCGACCCGTCCCACCGATCCACCTGTTTGCTCCAGGCATCCTGCTGCCCCATCGAATAACCCAGGGCGCGGGCCATGTCCCGGACCGCTGACCGACCGCGGTAGGTGATCACATTGGCCACCTGTGCGCTGCGATCTCGCCCGTACTTCGTGTAGACGTGCTGGATCGCCTCCTCCCGGCGGTCCGATTCGATGTCGACGTCGATGTCGGGCGGGCCGTCACGTTCCGGGGACAGGAAACGCTCGAAGAGCAGATCGTTGGCGATCGGATCGACGTTGGTGATACCCAGGGCGTAACAGACCGCGGAGTTCGCGGCACTCCCCCGCCCCTGACAGAGGATGTCGTTGTCCCTGCAGAACGTGACGATGTCGTGCACCACCAGGAAGTACCCGGGGAAGTCCATGGTGGTGATGACGGCGAGCTCGTGTTCGATCTGCTTGTAGGCAGCAGTATTCCGCTCCTCGGAACCGTACCGACGAGCCGCCCCGTCTGCGGTGAGCCGGCGCAGCCAGCTGATCTCGGTGTGCCCGGCGGGCACGTCGAACGGCGGTAGCTCCGGGGCGACCAGCTTCAACTCGAATGCGCAGTCCCGCCCCAGCTGCACCGCGTTGTCGATGGCCTCCGGGTGAGCGGCCAGCAGTCGTGCCATCTCGTCGCCACCACGCAGATGCGCACCACCGAGTCCGGGCAGCCAGCCAGCCATCTCGTCGAGACTGCGACGCGACCGCGCCGCGGCCATCGCCATGGCCAGCCGCCGACGATCGGGGGTGGCGAAATGTGCACCGGTGGTGGCCACGGTCATCACCCGGTGCGCGGCGGCGAGGTCGGCCAGTGCGGCGTTGCGTTCGTCGTCGGCGGGGATGCCGTGCGCGGTGAGCTCGACGGCGACGTTGTCGCGGCCGAAACGGTCGAGCAGACCACGCAGGGCGACCGTCGCCGCCTCCGGGCCACCGGTCGCGAGTGCCTGTCGCACTGAACCCTTGCGGCATCCGGTGAGGATCAACCATTCGTCGTCCGCGGCGTCGGCGAGCCGGTCGAGGTCGTGACGCAGCAACCCCTTCTCGCCGGCATCCATGTGAGCGGTGGCCAGTTGGCGGGAGAGCCGTCGATAACCTTCCTTTCCGCGAGCCAACACCAGCAGATGCGAACCCTCGGGATCCGGGGTGCCGGTGCGAGCGGTGTCGTGCTGCAGGGAGAGTTCCGCACCGAAGACGGTCGGCAGCCCCCATTCGCGGGCCGCCTCGGCGAACCGGACCACCCCGTAGAAGCCGTTGTGGTCGGTGATCGCCACCGCCTCCAGACCCAGCCGATGGGCCTCTTCGACCATCTCCTCGGGGGCCGAGGCGCCGTCGAGGAAGCTGTAGCCGGTGTGCGCGTGCAGTTCGGCGTACGGGACGGCCGACTGCCCGCGCCGCAGGTCACCGGCATGATAGCTACCGCGGGTGCGGGACCAGGCCGGACTGTCTCCACCATCACCGGGATGGGCCGCGCCATCGAACCCGCCCTCGCGCGCGGGGCGGCCGGAGAGCACCCGCTCCATCTCCGACCAGCTCGACGGTCCCTGTTCCCAACCCATCGACCCAGTGTATCGAACATACGTTCGTATCGAGTGGGTGTGGGTTCACCCGCTCACGAGCTGGGCGGCAGAGCACCGGTCCGTGTCAGCTGCCCGTCGTGCATGGTGACGGTCACCGTGGTGGGCCCGCCGGAGGGGCAGCAGAACGGGTCGTCATCGCCAAGCCATCGGTAACTCACGGTGACAGCGTCCTTGGACGTGTGTGCCACGGTGGTGTACGAGTACGGCTTGTCATCGACGGTGCCCATGAAGCGGCCGTCGTGGAACAACAGGGTCCGCGACACCGCGGTGGCGTCGCCGATACCGTCGTCGGTGACGAGCATGGCGTCGAGGTTGCAGCCGCCGCTGAGAGGGTTGTTGCTGGCACCCACCGGTTGCCAGCTGCCGCCGCCGGCGGGTGGGGCGAGCGCGGCGATCGAGTCGGTCGCCAGACTCGAGTTCAGGTCGAAACACAAGCCGTGTCCACTACCGTTCGGCGCTGCGCCATGTGCGGCGGCAGGGCCGGCGGCGAGCCCCGCGGCGACAGCCGTCGCCGTGATCACGTTGCGAATCAATGTCGTCGACACCATCTGAACGTCTTCTCCTCACACCCGGGACGGGTTCCTCGGAAACTGCGTATACATCAGGGCTGTCGCTCCGCCGCGACGAGTGGTTAGCCGACACAACGGTTTGTCATGTCTTCGTGATGTCCCGGTGGTCCCCGGCCGGACTCACGTCGCAGGGGTTGCGCAGTTGTCAGGCGCCTGACAATATTGGTTAGGTGCCTGACAAACATCGTGCGCCCGATCTGGAAGCCGCAGGCTCCTGGGCGAAGAAGTACACCGTGGCCAGCCGGGTACTGATGGAGGCGGTGCTGCGCCCGTACGGGTTGGGGGGCATGCAGTGGTACGTACTCACCCTGCTGGAGGCCAACGGGCCGCTGGGGCAACGTGAGCTGACATCGATGCTCGAACTGGAACGCGCGACCCTCAGCGGGATCGTCGGCGCACTGACCAGGAAAGAGCTGGTCGAGCAGGTCGCGGACACCCACGACAAGCGGCAGAAGGTGCTGCATCTGACGACTGCCGGGACCGCTCTGCTGAGGACCGTTCCCGACCCGATCGAACTCATCACCACAGTCGCCTTCGACGGGATGGATCACGCGGACATCGACACGGCCCATCGGGTGCTTCGCCACGCGACACAACGGCTCAACGACTACAGGAAAGAGGCTCTCTCATGACCATTCTCGTCACCGGCGGAACAGGTCTCGTCGGATCGCGGTTGCTGAAGCGACTCGCAGCCCAAGGCCTCGAGTGTCGTGCACTGGTCCGCCAGGGCAGGGAGGTCCCCACAGGAGTGGAGCGGGTGGAGGGTGACATTCTCGAGCCCGCCACCCTGGGTGCCGCCCTCGAGGGTGTGACCACCGTGCTGCACCTCGCGGCGTTGTTCCGCACAGCGGACGTGGAGCAGATCTGGAGGGTCAATCGCGACGGCACGCGCAACGTGATCGCCGCGGTGCACGAACACGCGCCCCGAGCACGCCTGGTGATGGCCAGCACCTCCAACGTGTACGGCCCGGGGCTGGGCCACCCCGGTCGGGAGAGCGACGAGACGACGGCCACCCACGCCTACCCCGCGAGCAAGATCGAAGCCGAGAAGGACGTGCGCGCCAGCGGTCTCAACTGGGTCATCCTCCGGCTGCCCTTCGTCTACGGGGACGGTGACGGGCACCTGGAGGCCGCACCGGAACAGGTGGCGAGCATGGGCTGGCACCCGGCTCGGAAGCTCAGTGTGATCCATCACCGCGACGTCGCCACAGCGATCGGGATGGCGTTGGACGGGGTCATGGACGGCCGCATCGTCAACGTCGCCGACGATTCGCCACTCACCGTCTACGAGATCGCCGACGTCGTCCACGCGACATACGAGTCGTCGAACGAACCGCTCACCGACCCGTGGCTGGGGCATGCGGACGTGTCGTTGGCCCGACGTCTCGGATTCCGGCCCACGGTGTCCAGCGTCTACCAGGCCCAACGGGAAGCCCTGCTCTGATCTGCGGGGAGGTGTGGCCTGACCATGGCCGAAGGAAGTCGTCCTTCCACTATCAATCTATAGCCGACCCCGGGTCTTGCGGCAAGACCCGGTGCATCCTTCACAATCGCTGATCGTCCTGCTCGTCCTGCCGACACAGTGAAGGCGTCGCCGGTGCCCACCAGTACTTTCCACCTCTCCTCTGCCCGGTCCTCGCGCTCCGATCCGGCCGGGATCGCCGCCGACGACGTGCATTTCGCGGCCGTCTCGGCCCGACTCCATCAGCGGGTCACCGAACTGACGGACCGATTGGACTCGCTTCGTCGTGCCCCGGGTGGTGCGGGGCAGGCCGCCATGGACAGGGACCTGGAGATCCACCGGGTGACGGCGCAACTGCGTCACCTGAGCCGCTTCGATCGTGATCTCTGCCTGGGACACTTCGTCGTCGACGGGTCCGACCCGGTGTACGTGGGCCGGATCGGTCTCACCGATGACGATGGCCGTCAGCTGGTGGTCGACTGGCGGTCGGCGGCCGCGGAGCCGTTCTTCGCCGCGACGCATGCGCACCGCATGGGGGTCGTCCGGCGTCGTCGGTACCGGTGGAGTCACGGCAAGGTCGTCGACTATTGGGACGAGTCGTTCGGCGCGGACGCCTTCACCGCAGAAGGTTTCGGCACAGAGGGTTTCGCTTCCGTGCTCGACGAGTTGGACGCGAGCCGAACCGGTCGGATGCGCGACGTGCTGGGCACGCTGGCCGCCGACCAGGACGCGATCATCCGCGCCGACTCCGCGGGAACGCTGGTCGTCGACGGCGGTCCCGGGACCGGTAAAACCGTTGTCGCGCTGCACCGGGTGGCGTATCTGCTCTACGCGGACTCCCGCCTCGCCGCACATCGCGGCGGCGTGCTGGTGGTCGGACCGAATGAACACTTCCTGTCGTACGTGCAGGACGTCCTCCCGGCTCTCGGTGAAGACGGTGTCGCCATGACCACCATCCGCGACCTCGTCGACGAGGGGACCACGGCCATCGCGGAATCCGCATCGGATGTCGCGGCGATCAAGGGACGCGTCGACTGGGAGACGGTCATCGATCGGGCGGTGGCGTTCTACGAGGATCCACCGCGCACCTGTTCGACCATCGAGACCGACTGGGTCGACGTCCGGGTCACCCCCGACGACTGGGCGGCGGCGATGGCGGCACCCGAGCGTGGGACGCCGCACAACGAGGCGCGGACGATCGTGCGAGATGCACTCGTCGAGATCCTGGTGGACAAGCAATCCGGCGATGTCCCCCGGGACGCGGTGGCCACCGACCTCGCGCAGAGCGTCGAACTGCGACGGACCCTGTACCACAGCTGGCCGATGCTCGATGCCACCGACATCGTCGGGGATCTGTGGACCGTCCCGGCCTATCTCCGCCGGTGTGCACCGGAACTGACCGACGCCGAGATCGCCGTGGTGCAACGGCACGACCCGCACGCCTGGACGGTGGCCGACCTTCCGATCCTCGACGCCGCGCGCCTTCGTCTCGGTGATGCCGGGGCCGACGACCGCACACGACGCCTCCAGGCCGAGGCCCGGGCGCAGCGGGCACACCGCGAGTCGGTGATCGACGACCTGGTGGCCGCCGACGACGGCGAGGGATTGATCACCATGCTGAGAGGAGGACACCTCCACGACGTGCTGGTGGACACCAGCGCGATCACCACCGTCGCCCGCGATCGGCGGGACGGGCCGTTCGCGCACATCGTGGTGGACGAGGCGCAGGAGCTCACCGATGCGGAATGGCAGATGCTACTACGCCGTTGTCCCACGAAGAGTTTCACGATCGTCGGAGATCGTGCCCAGTCGCGCCATCTGTTCACCGAATCCTGGGATGCGCGCACCGCGAGGACCGGGTTGATCCCGTCGCGGGTGTCACCGCTGACCATCAACTACCGAACGCCTGCCGAGATCATGGACACCGCCGCACCCATGATCCGTCGCGCCCTCCCGGATGCCGGGGTGCCCACGTCGATTCGGCGCGGCAAGTCACCGGTGCGATACGCGCCGATGAGTGCACTCGACGAGATCCTGAAACAGTGGCTCACCGACAACCACGAGGGCGTCGCCTGTGTGATCACCATGGACCCGCTCGCGCCGACGTCGACAACCGTTTCGGACCGCGTTCGGATCCTCACACCGGAGTCGGCGAAGGGTCTCGAATTCGACCTGGTGGTGCTGGTCGATCCGGCCACCTTCGGCGACGGGGTGACCGGTGCGGTCGACCGGTATGTGGCGATGACGCGTGCGACGCAGGAGTTGGTGATCCTGTCATGAGCGGTCGCATGCACTTGGGTCAGCGAACTGAGGTCATCGCGATCGCACGATGCCGTCGAGCAGGATGTCGGCCACGGTAGCGGCGTAACCGTCGGCATCCACATCGGGATGCGCGTCGAGATAACCGAGCATCGCGTCGACGGCGCCCTGGTAGGTGACGGCGAGTGCGCGCGGATTCAGCGCCGCGCGGAAGTCGCCGTCATCCTGTCCGCGTCGGAAGATCCGTTCCTGCGCGAGGTACATGTCCTCGTAGTCGCGCAGCGTGAACCGTGCGGAGCCTTCTGCGGTGCGGAGGTTGTTGACGATCTCATCCAACGCTCGTCTCTGGGCGCCGTGGGTGTCTCGCGTGTGCGCGGCGCCGTGGATGGCCGCGCGGATCACATCCGGTGCCGGAGCGGTGAGGTCGATGCGAGCCGCCACCGCGTGGCGCAGCTCGAGGAGAGCATGTTCGGCGGTGCGCACCATCAGATCGTCCCGATCCTCGAAGTAGTGCCACATCAGGCCTTTCGACACGCCCGCCCGCTGCGCGATCGCGTCGACACTGGTGCCCCGGAAACCGTGTTCGGCCAACACGCTGACCGTTGCCGAGACGATCTGTTCTCGCCGTTGCTCGGCGCTGAGTCGCTGTCGGGGCCGGGTCGACGATGTCGGCATCGGGATCTCCTCAGTTTCGTCTGGCGCGCAGGGTCAGCACCACGACCGCCCCCATGATCGCAGCGACGACGACCGTCTCCACACGCATCCACATCGGGAACATCCCGGGGATGAGCGCTTCCACGATGTTCACCACCAGGAGGACACCGGCGATGATGCCCAGCGCCGTGGACGCCCGGTGATCACCGCGACGGGCACCACGGAGCCGCAACGGCAGGAGCACCGCGAAGACCGCGACGATGACGGCGTGTACCCACGCATCGTCGGTCGCCTGCGACGAGGCGACGACGGTCAGGACGACCAGGGTCACGATCGTCGCGGCTGTGATTGCGACGTAGGAGTAGACGAGTCGGGAGATCAGGACCATCCGGCCCGCGGGCGCCGCTACTTTGTTGACCATGCGGTCAACATTATTGACCAGGCAGTCAATTTGCAAGGTCTTTTCTGTGGACAGCCACCCCAGCGGACCCGCAGAATCAGCGGACGATGCCCACGACGCTGATGGTCCCCACGTCAGAGCTGCACGCGTCCTGGCTCGACGCGTGGCATGAATGGGGGCGCGAGACACCGCAGCCCGGTACGAACATGGCGACGGCCACGCGGCTCGGACTGGACCTGGCACAGCCTGCGGACTTCCGGCGGTGGGTGGGGATACTCACGGAGTTGGAGAACCCCGACACCCCGGTTCCGAGCGGGATGGTGCGGGCAACCCAGCGCTGGATCTGCGTCGAGGACGGTGACACGGTGGAGTATTGCGGCGCTATCAATCTCCGGCACACGTTGACACCCATGCTCGCGGAACTCGGTGGCCACATCGGCTACTCCGTGCGGCCGCGAGCACGCCGGCGAGGACTGGCCGTTGTCGCGGTGGCCGAGATGTTGCGGATCGCCGGTCGTCTCGGCCTGCGCGAGGTGATGATCACCTGCGATGACGGCAACCTCGGATCTCGTCGTACCATCGAGAAGTCCGGCGGTGCACTACAGGACATCCGCGAACCGGACGACTATGCGATCACGAACGGATTCGGTGAGCCGTTGCGGCGGTACTGGGTGCCGACGAGCTCACCCAGATGTGGTGATGGTGACGTCGAGCAGCGGTCGTGATGTGAGCGCTTGTCGTGCGACGTACACGCACATCCCGGTGGTTTCGTCGAGCCGGATGATGAACCGCGTGTCGGGTTCGGTGGTGTCCTGGTCTGCGGTTGTGTGGCCGGTGTCGAGCAGGGCGCAGCAAGCGCATCGCGGTTCGTAGTGGGGTGTCGGTTGCGCTGTGGCTTGCCATGCGAGACGGCCATGGTGGTTCATGGTGCTGATGTCGGTGAGATCAACCCCCGGGCGGTCGTGTCCATCGGAGTTGCCCCATACGCTGCCGGCGATCTCGGCGGGGTCGAGCATGGCCACCCAGTAGTAGTTCTCGTAGAAGGTGCCATGTCCGTAGTCGATGTCGGAGTCGGAGGGGCGGGAGATGACGAGCCCGTCGGTGTCAACGCATGGTGGTGATGCTTGGGATGGCCAGATACCGGGGCACGCCCTCCAGGGTCCGTTGCCGGTCCGTACGCGTGTCCCGTCGAATGGTCGGTCGGCGCGCCGGTGGAAGAGAGTCTTGCCCGTCTCGTCGGCGATCCGGACCGTGTCAGGGCGCGTGATCCACGCATGCCGCACCGCCGCTCCTGATGATTCCCAGTCGAATTCGATGGTCTTCCACAGCCATGGTGACGACTGTGCAAGTCGACGGAACTGGGTGGCTGTGGGTGCCGAGATCATGGTCTCGATGAGAACACACTGCGCACAGGTCCAGCACCTGCTTTCTCGCTCCGAGTTCAACCTCATCGGAGCGCTCACGGTACACAGGAATGATCAGCTCCTTCGATTCAAGAAGGCGCGGTAGGTGTGTACCCCCCGGCGAGTTCTCTCGCGCGAGCCTCCTTGTCGGACCAGCCGTGTATGTTGGCGCCAGCACCAAGATGACGCGGGAATCGTTGAGACACTTCCGTTCCTACTACTGAGACCGTCATCCATGTCCAGTCGAAGCACGGTTGCCCTACCCTCTGAGGGTTCAGCGACCGAGCCTGACCTCGGGTCGGTCTTGGCGGCGCTCGATGATTTCGACACCGACGAGTTGTTGTCCGTTCGAGAGGCGCTGTCTGACAGGTTGGTCGACCAGTCGTTTGTGGAGGTGGATGACGAGCAGGTGGTGGCTGCGGCGCGGCGGTTGCAGCGGCAGACCCGACGGGATGAAGCGGTGCAGGTGGCGTTGACCACGCAGATGTTGGAGCGGGGGCTACCGACGAAACGAGGGTTGCGGCGTCACGCGTTCCTGCGGGAGGTGTTGGGGTTGAGTGGTTCCGAAGCCGCTGCCCGGGTGGCCACCACCGAGCTTTGTGCCCCGTTGGTGGGGTTGACCGGGGAGACCCTGCCGCCGTACGCGCCGACCATGGCCGCACTGCTGCGTGACGGGGTGATCGGGACGGCGCATGTGCGGGTGATGCGGTCGGTGATCGCGAAGTTCCCGTCCGCGGTCCGGGACGACCGACCGATGTGGGAGGCCGCCGAACAGCAGGTGGGTGAGTTGGCGGCGGTGTTGGATCCGGATCAGTTGACCAAAGCGGTGCAACGTTTGCTGGCCTACCTCGATCCCGACGGGGTCGATGACGACGACCGGGATAGGAAACGCCGGCGGGGTTGACCCTGGGTCGTCAGGGTGCGGACTACATGTCCGGGATCCGTGGTGAGTTGGATCCGGTGACCCGGGCGTTGTGGGATGTGCTCGCAGAGAAATGGGCCCGACCCGGGATGAACAACCCCGACGACCCCGACTCACCGGTGGGAGATGCGGACAAGGCCAACGCCGACGTTCTCGCTGCGGCGGCGAAGCGCGATCACCGCACCACCGCGCAACGCAACCACGACGCGTTCACCCTGATGCTCCGAACGATCGCCGAGTCGGGGGTGTTGGGTCACCACCGAGGTTTACCCGCGCAGGTCATCGTGGTCATGACGCTGGAGGAGTTGGAGGCGGAGACGGGGATAGCGACCACCGCCTCCGGCGGCACCCTGCCCGTCCGCGACGCACTCGCGTTGGCCGGGACCAGCCGCCCGTTCCTCGCCCTGCTGGACGATGCGGACCGGCCCCTGTTTTTTGGTCGGCAACGACGCCTGGCTTGGTCGGATCAGCGGATGGCGTTGATCGCCTCCCAACGGGGGTGCACCCGACCCGGGTGTGATCAACCCGCCACCCGCGCCGCCGTCCACCACGTCACCGAATGGAAAAACCCCGTCCTGCGGCAGGATCGCACCACCGCTGCCCGCGCGTCAGCCAATCGCCAACGCTTGATGTCAGAATCCGGTCAGGCCCGCATCGCCCAACACTTCCGCGACACCTTGCGGGACCAACTCACGCTCACACGCGCCCACCTCGCCGAAGGCCACCGCTGGGAACACGACCTCCACCTCATACCCCTCGGAGAACCACCCGACGACCGACCCCTGGCCGCCTGAACGACTCACCCCACCACGTCGGCGGTCCGTACCACCGTCGCGAACTCACAGTGCAGATTGGTCGCGGTCACCGATGAGAGCACCGCGGCCGGCACCAGCTCACCGTCCGGCGATCGGCGGTCGAAGGAGTGCGTAGCGTCGATCACGAAAAACGTCTCGAAGCCCAGGTTTCCAGAGACTCGAGCGGTGGTCTCACAACAGTGATTGGTGGTGATACCGCAGATCGCGACCTGCTCGATGCCTTCGCCCACCAACCATGCGCGCAGATCGGGGGTGCCGTGAAAGCTGGAGTTGACACTCTTGCGAACCAAGAGATCCGGCGAACCGGTGATGACGTCCTGGAAACGATTGCCCGGTCCGGACCTGAACAGGGGTGATGTCGGGTTGTCGGAGTCATGCCGCACGAAGACGACCGGCCACTCCTGACTGCGCCAGTACCCCACAGCACAGCGATGTTCGATTCACAGTCGGGGTTGTTCCGCGAACCCCAGAAGTCACCGTCGAAGAAGCCGACCTGCACATCGACGATCACCAGCGCCGGACGACGCAGACCGTTCATGGCTCGAGGCTCCTACTCGCGCACTGTCCGCGCGATGGCCGGCACCAGCCGTTCCAGCGCGTAGGGGATGCTCAACACGTCATTGTGTGACACCGCGTCCGACGCCGGTGCGGGGTAGACGAAGTTCTTGCGCTTGGCGATGTCGAGGGTCTTGAAGATCGGGTGCTCATCCAGCTGTACCGTCGACTCACCACAATCGTCGATGATCACCAGCTCGTCGTAGTCGTTGACCATATCGAGCTGCTCCCCACTGATCTCGGCGTAGTACTTACCGCCTGCAGCATCGTCGATCTCCCTGGGAACCGTGAAACCGAGCTTCGTGAGGAACTGACCGCGGGGATCCTTGCTGGTGTAGATACCGAAACCACCACCTTTCAGCGGACATCCCACTGCTGCAGTTTTCCCCTTGAACTCCGGGTGCTCTCCGGCCGCGGTGGCGAAGGCCGCATCGGCCTTGCTGACCAACTGCTGCGCCTCGGCCTTCTTGTCGACGGCCTCGCCGATCATCGTGGCCTCCTGCGCGTACGACACGGCGAAGTCCTCGGCGTCCCGGGGACGCACGATCGTCGGCGCGATCTTGGACAGGTTGTCGTAGACCCCCTTGTCGATCGCCGCATAGGTACCGACGATGAGGTCGGGCTTCTGAGCGGCGATCTCACCGATGTTGAGATCGGACGCCGAGGACGGGATGATCACCGGCTTGTCATCACCCAGCAGCGGCACGGCCCACGGCCCCACACCGGACCCGTACTCCTCATACCACTGGTGGATCATCACCGGCTTGACACCCAACGCCAACAGGGTGTCGTGCTCACGCAACCCCACCGAGGCCACCCGCTTCGGCACACCGTTCACCACGGTCTCGCCGTACTCATGGGCGATGGTCCGCGTGTCCGCATCACCACGGTCCTCGTCCTCGGCCGGTGGCGAGCATGCGGCCACCGCGATGGAACACATCATCAACGTCATCGCCGCATACCACCGGCTGCGGGTGAGGGCACCGTTGCTCGAGTTCACGCTGGCGATGCTAGCGAGAGCGGGTTGCCGGTGCCAAGCTCTCACACCGCACGTAGGTTCGGTGCGTGACCACGACGTCAGACAGTCAGAACCCGCATCCTGACACCCCGTACCTGGTGGTCGACTCGACGCTGCTCGACGCGAATCTGTCCGCGATGTCGGCCCGGGCCGACCACCTCGGGCTGGACCTGCGCCCGCACGCCAAGACCCACAAGTCGATCGACATCGCCCGTCGTCAAGTCGCCGCTGGGGCGGTCGGTTTGACCGTGGCCACGATCGGGGAGGCCGAGGTGTTCGCGGCCGCCGGATTCGACGACCTGTTCATCGCCTATCCACTGTGGTTGAGCCCGAACAAGGTTCGACGGCTCCACGCGCTGGCCTCGGCCACCCGGTTGCGGGTCGGTGCGGATTCGATTCCCGGTGTGGAGCAATTGGCGCAGGCGCTGACCGGCACCGGCGCCGAGGTTCTCGTCGAGGTCGACAGCGGTCAACACCGCACAGGGACCTCACCCGAGGAGGTGGTGGCGGTGGCACGGTCGGCGATCGCGATGGGTCTCGACGTGGCCGGGGTGTTCACCTTTCCCGGTCACGGTTACGGACCCGGCCTGCGGGCGCAGGCCGCCGACGACGAGGGCGCCGCCCTGGCCGACGCCACCCGCCGATTGACCGAGCACGGAATGGCGCCCCGGGTGATCAGTGGCGGATCCACCCCGACCGTCGCTGCCGCCGACGCGGGTGTGCTCACCGAGATCCGCCCCGGCGTGTACCCGTTCAACGACGCCCAGCAGGTGGAACTGGGCACCTGCGATCTGGCCGACGTCGCCCTGGTCGCGGTCGGTACGGTGGTGCACCGTACCGAGCACACCGCGGTGCTCGACACCGGCAGCAAGATCCTCGGCGCAGACCGCCCGTCCTGGGCCACCGGGCACGGACGACTGCCAGACCATCCGGCCGCGCGTATCGTTGCTCTGTCCGAACACCATGCCACCGTGGACTTCTCGACGGAACGCGCACCGGACCTCGGCGCACGGGTGCGGGTCGCACCCAACCACGTCTGCACGGCGGTCAATCTCGTCGATGATCTGGTGGTGGTCCGGGACGGTTCTGCGGTCGCGCGATGGCCGGTGAGCGCGCGCGGCCGGAATTGATCCGGATCAACCCCGGTCGTCGGTAGCATCGGCCCGGATGTCCCCTCCGCCGTCACGTCATCCGTCCTCGCGCACACCGCTGCGGCCGTCGGCGCTGGCCACCGTGGGGCTGGCGATGATTGTCGGGCTGTCCGCCTGCGCCGGATCTCCGAACCCACCGAGCACCGCGCAGCTCAGCAAGGCGTCGGGGGTGACGTTCGCGCAGATCGGCATCGACGAGGTGCGCGACGGTGCCGACGCCACCGTTCGAGCCGCGCGCGGTCTCGGCTGGGACCTGATCCGCGCCGGTGCCGACGGCACGGGCAACATGGTCGTCTCCCCCTGGAGCGCTCAGACCGCGCTGGCCATGGTGCGAGCCGGGGCCGGTGGCCGGACCGCCGCCGAGCTCGACACCGTCCTCGGCGGCTACGACCCTCACGCGCTGGCCGCTCTGGCCGGTCAGCTGTCGTCCGCGGAAGGCGACCCCGGTCGGGTCGACCCCGACAACCCACCCGACGACCCCGTCTATCACCAGGGCAACGGCGTGTTCGTCGACAAGTCGTTGCGGGTCCGCCCCGATTACCTGACCGCACTGGGGCGCTACTTCAACAGCGGTTACTACCCCGTCGAGTTCGCCTCGAAGAGGTCGGCGGCGACCATCGCGGAGTGGTTGTCGGTGAACACCGGTGACCAGATCACCACGCCGCCGGTGCCCTACAACCCCGACACCGTGATGAGTCTGCTGAGCACCGTCTACCTGGCCGCGGCGTGGCAGACCCCGTTCTCCCCGGGCAGCACCATGCAGTCGGCGTTCACCAGGACCGACGGGGAGGTGGTGCAGGCCGAGATGATGCACGCCACCCCCAGGGTTCGGGTGGTCGAGGGTGACACCTGGCGTGCGGTGGAACTGCCGTATGGAGCCGGTTCGACCGACAGCGGACTCGCGATGCAGGTCATCCTGCCCGATCGACCGGGTATCGCACCCGCGCAGGCCGTCACCGCGGATGTTCTCGGCGACGTGGCGTCGCGGTTGCGGGCGGCGACACCCTCCCCGGTTCAGTTGTCGCTGCCGCGTTGGCAGACGGACACCAAGATGAATCTGATCCCCACGCTGCAGAAACTCGGCGTGCGGCAACTGTTCACCGACCGTGCCGACCTGGAGGCGATCGGTCCGCGGTTGACTGTGAGCGCGGCTGCCCAGAGCGGCACCATCACCGTCGGCGAGAAGGGCACGGTGGCGGCCGCGGCCACCCAGATCGACCTGATGCCGACCTCGGTACCCCTGGGCGAGCCGTTCGTGGTGGATCGCCCGTTCGCCTACCAGATCATCGACGTGGCCACCGGATTGCCGCTGTTCGTCGGTACCGTCGACGATCCGACCACCCGCTGAGGCGTTCACTCGTACACCCCTTCCACCAGCCACTGCCGGTCGTCGTGCCGGTAGCGCAACAGCAGTGCCCGGGAATCGTCGAGCAACACCTGAGCGCGGGCCACGATGGCGGAGTCGGCCGCGGCCCACCATTGTTCGTCGGCCATCCAGGGACCCGCCCACCAGCACAGCTCCCAGCTGCGCCGACCCCAGCGCAGGGTGGTCGGTTCGGCGCTGAATCCTCCGCGGGAGGTCACCCGCACCGGGTCGTCGGCGCAATCGCGCATCTCCACCGGAGCGCTCATCAACACCGTGGGGGTGGGTTCCGGCATCCGGCCGGGCCACGGGGCCGTCGGGTCGGCCGCGGGGGTGGGCTCGTCACCCAGCGGGATCAGGCTGATCTGCTCCTGCGGCCCCCGACCCCCGCTGCGCACCGGGATCCGCACCGACTCGCCACCGAGCAGGCCCTGCACCCGTACCAGTGAGCGATGCACCCGCTCGTCCAGGTCCCGACTGCCCGGGAGTCCCGCCCCGCTGAGCTCGTACTGCAACTCCCCCGCCCGGACTAGCTCCACCGGTTCCAACCGCAGCACCCCGATCGGGCCATCCGGCCGGTCATCGGTCCCGCGGCCGGTCAACCACCCCTCCAACTGCCACCGGATCCGGTCCGCGGTGGCCTCCGGGGTCAGCGGGGCCGCGCATCGCCAGGTGCGGGAATGCTCCTGGCCGCCGGTGGTGACGGCGTGCACCGTCAGTCGGGTGCAGGCCACCGCCGCGGCCATCAACACCCGATGCAGTTCCTCGGCGAGCCGTCGACCGACGAAGGCGGCGGCGTCCACCCGATCGACCGGCGGATCGCAGTGGTGCTCGACCATCAGGTCCGCCCCCGGTGGCACCCCCGAGGGTGGACGGTCCGGGAGATCTCGCGCGGTTCGGTGGGCGTACACCGCATCCGCACCGAACCGGGTCGCCACGTCGGTGGCGGAGAGCCCCGCGAAAGCCCCGACCGTGCGAATTCCCATCCGCCACAACAGGTCGACCAGTTCGCTGCGATCCTCCCGGCACAGGCTCGGCTCGACAGCCAGCTCGCCGACGGGCAGCGGGGCCAGATAGTCGGCCCCGGCCCCCGGTGCGACCACCACCCCGTGCCGGGCGGCGATGACCGCCGTGGCCAGGTGATCGGCGATACCGGTCTGCGACTCCACCCCACAGGCCGACACCACATCGATGAGCTTCTCGGCGGCCGACTCCTCGCCGCCGAAACACCTCGTCGCACCCGCCACCGGCAACACCATCAGTCCCGGCCGCAACACCTCGACCGCCGGGACCAGCTCCGCGACCTCTGCCACCACCGGTTCGAAGAGCCGTCCGTCACGGCCGGGATCGTCGGCAGCCACCACCAGTTCCGGACAGATCGCCTGGGCCTCACGCCTGCGCATACCCCGCCTGATCCCCACTGCCCGTGCCGGGGCGGAGCAGGCGACCACCCGATTGGCGGAGAAGACCGCGACCGGTCGTTCCGGTGCGGAGTCGGCGGTGGCCGCCGCAGCGGCCGCCGGCCAGTCGGGGCACCACAACCCCAGCGCCCTGGCCATCAGTTGGCCACCCGCAGATCCGGCCGAACACGCTGCTCGCCAACCGTTTCCCCGACATCGCGACCGACGAGCCCCACCACACCGTCGCGCTGGATCACGTCCACCCTGAGCTCGTCACCGGGCCGCCCGCGCCCTCGCCCCCGGGCACGGACCCGTAAGGAGAACCCCGCGATCCGTCCGTACCCGCTTCGCCGTACCGGCGCGTGCCGGTAGTCGGTGACCTCGGCGGTGATGTGGGTCTGCACCCCCGGCCAGGTGCCGTCGAGGACCATCAACACCGATCCCTTGGCCCGGGCGCGGGCCATCACCACCCGAGCCCGGGACGGCACCACCGAGAGCCCGCCCAGACCCAGCACCACCAGATCCAACCCGTCGAGCAGCACCGCGGCGATCTCCACCCGGTCGGCACCGGGATCGTCGATCGTGGCGATCCGCGACAGATCGGCCCCCATCTCCGCAGCGGCGAGCAGGCTCAGCTGCGAAGCCCCGACCACCGCCACATGACCACCGTCCGCGGTCACCCGGGCGACCAGCGCCGTCACCACCGATCGGGCCCCGGCCACCGAGACCACCGTGCCCCTGGTGAGACCACCGTCGACCAGCAACGACGACAACACCTCGGGTACGCCGATCACCTCACGGTCCGGTTGCTCCGACGCCGGGGCCACCGATCCGCTCCCGCGGCCCGGTTCCACGGACCGGGGCACAACAGCCTGGTGCACAACAGAATCCGGGTTCCTCGTACGAGACATGACCGCGAGTCGTCGTCGCAGGTCCGCCACCTTGTCCGCCACTCCGGCGCCGTCCGACACCGGCGCTTCCGACACCTCTGTTGAGGTCATCATTCCTCCCGTACACGTGGCAGCCGAGGGGAAGATCGACACCGGGAAGATGCGGCGATCACGACTGTGGATCGAACATGTTTTCGAGTAACGATCGTAGGACGGTGGTCCGACAGCCGTCAATCGCGAACTAAACTGACCGGCGTGACGACCCCTGACCATCCCCGGAGAGTGGCCGGCCCCGGTTTCCTCGTCGCCGGGCGGTACCGGCTGCGGTCCAAGGTCGGCGGCGGCGGGATGGGGGCGGTCTGGCTGGCCCACGACCAACTCCTCGACCGCGAGGTCGCGGTCAAGCAGGTGGTGTCCACCGAGGGGATGACCCACACCACCGCCGACGAGACGCGGCAACGGGCGATGCGGGAGGGCCGGATCGCGGCGCGACTGGGCCACCGCAACGCCATCGCGATGCACGACGTCGCGGTGGAGGACGGCGAACCCTGGCTGGTCATGGAGTACCTCCCGTCGCGTAGCGTCGCGCAGATCCTGCACGCCGCAGGCACCCTGCCCGCCGAGCAGGTGGCCCAGATCGGCGCCCAGGTCGCCGACGCGATGGCCGAGGCCCACGACGAGGGCATCGTGCACCGCGACATCAAACCCGGCAACATCCTGATAGCCAACAGCGGTCGCAGCGCAGGCCTGGTCAAGATCACCGACTTCGGGATCTCCCGCGTCGACGACGAGGTACAGGTCACCCAGAGCGGGGTGATCACCGGCACCCCGGCCTATTTCGCGCCGGAGGTGGCCCGCGGCACCGACCCGTCGGCGGCGTCGGATGTGTACTCACTCGGCGCGACCCTGTACACGATGGTGGAGGGACAACCGCCTTTCGGTGTCGACGAGAACTCGCTGGTGTTGCTGGACCGGGTGGCCCGCGGGGTCATCAACCCACCCATCTGCGCCGGCGCGTTGGCGCCGATCCTGCTGCGCATGCTCGAACCCTCACCCGCCAACCGGCCGACGATGGCCGAGGCGCGGGACACCCTGGCCCGGCTGGCCGCGGGTGACGGTGTCAGCAGCGAACAGGTGCTCAGCGGCCGCGTCACCAAGATCGACGGCGGCACGCCCACCTGGGTGCGACGGACCGCCACCCCCCAACCGGGCGCACTCGGGTCCTACGACCGAACTGCCGTACCCGGACCACATCACCCCGGACCCCACCAGCCCTACCCATCCCACCCTTACCCGCTGTCCGGGCATCCGCCGCAGCCATCGCGGTCGGCGGTGCCGGTGGCGTCGGCGGTGTTCCTCGGATTCCTGGTCCTCGCCGTGATCGCACTGGTCCTGATCGCGGTACTGCGCTGAGCGTCAGTCCTGACGTCGCACGTGATGCCGACGCACGGTCAGCAACGCCGCCGCGTCGAACACGACCGCGGCACCGACACCGGTCACCGCGGTGCCCGTCGATCCACCCGCCACCGTCTCGACGATGATCGCGGCGACGACCACCACGGCGAGCGCGGCCGCGAGCCGATGGAAGTACGTGGACAACCTCACCCCGAAGACGGCGAAGTGCACCGCCACCACCGCCGCGATCCACATGGCGACGTAGTGTCCGCCGCCATCGACGCGGTCGAGGATCGCGACACCTGCGGCGATGGCGGCGATCTCCGCGGCCACGGTCAGGCGGTAGAAGCGTGAGCGGAACATGGACGGACCGGCCCCGCCGGTAGCGTGACGCACCGCCCGGACCGCGCCGGTCAGTACGACGACCGACACCGCGACGACGACTGCCAGGACAACGACACCGGTCGTCCCGGACAGGGCTCGGGTACCCCAGATCCCCCACGCCACCGCCGCGACGGCCCCGATCATCGCGCCGATCGACGGCGCACGTCCGACCGGACCCGGATCAGCAGTGGTGCCCATACCGCCCCTTCTCACCGTCCATGGTTCCCGACAGGTCAGTCCAGATGGCGGGTGGCAGCCCACCGGGTCAACGCGTTGCGGTTGGACTGCTGGGTCTTGCGCAAGACGTTCGACGCATGGGTCTCGACGGTCTTGACGGAGATGACCAGGTCCTCGGCGATCTCACGGTAGGTGTAGCCACGGGCCAACAGTCGCAACACCTCGAGTTCGCGTCGGGTGAGCGAGTCGAGTTCCGGGTCCAGCGCCGGCTCCGGAACCGGCGATCGCCCGGTGAACGAGTCGAGCACGAACCCCGCCAACCGAGGGCTGAACACGGCGTCACCGTCGGCGACCCGGCGGATGGCGTCGGCGAGTTCGTCACCGCGGATGGTCTTGGTGACGTATCCGCGGGCCCCGGCCCGGATCGTCGCGATCACGTCCTCGGCGGCATCGGACACCGACAACGCCAGGAAGACCGGGGCGGAACGCACCCCGGTCGGGGTCGGGGTCGGCGGGGTCGGCGCGCCGGAGGTGACACCGGTGAGCACCGCGACCCCACCCCCACCGGGCATGTGCACGTCCAACAGCACCACATCCGGTGCGCTACGGGTGATCCCGGCCACCGCCTCGGACACCGAACCTGCCTCGCCGACCACCTCGAGCCCCGTTTCGCGAGCCAGTTCGGCCCGCACCCCCGACCGGAAGACGGCGTGGTCGTCGACGAGGAACACCCGCGTCGGTACCGCGGGGACACCGTGCGGTTCAGCCATCGTGCGAGATCTCCTTCTCCGTCGTGTCCGCGGCCCTCTCCTCGGCGGCCCCCGCGAGACCGTCGACATCCGCCCGGGGCATGGTGATCCGGATGTCGGTGCCGCGTCCGGGCTCCGACTTCACCCGCACGGCGCCACCACGCCGCTCCACCCTGGCCCGGATCGAGTTCTGCACACCGTGCCGGTCGTCGGGGATGTCGTCGGGGTCGAAACCGGCCCCGCGATCACGGACGAACAGCGTCACCCGTTCGGGTTCCACCTCGAGGTAGACGTCGATCCGACGTTCCCCGCTGTGCTTGGCCGCGTTGATGACCGCCTCCCGCGCGGCCCCCAGCAACGCGGGCCAGCGACGATCGTCGGTGTCGAGGGCGAGGTCACCGACCGTCACCACGTCCACCTCCACGCCATAGGTGTCCTCGACGGCCGCGGCCACGTCGGTCAGGGCGGCGACCAGGGTGTCACCACGCACGTCGGTGCCGCTGAACAACCAGCGCCGCAGTTCGCGTTCCTGACCGCGGGCCAGTCGCAGCACGTTGTCGGGGTCGGCCGCCTGCTTCTGGATCAGCGCCAACGTCTGCAGCACCGAGTCGTGCAGATGTGAGGCGATCTCCTCGCGCTCCTCGTTGCGGATGCGGGCGGCACGTTCCGCGTTCAGGGTCCGCCACATCCGCATCCACAGCGGCACGGTCAACAGCAACACACCCAGCAAGGTGGCCCCGACGGCCAGCAGGGTGGAGTTCAGCCCACCCACCGACCGATTACCCGCCATCACCACCACCACCAGGCCGGTGATCACCAGCAGTACCCCACCGATCACCCGGGTCCAGGTGAGCACCGGAGTGCGCACCGTGCGCCTGGAGGTGTCGAACTCCCGCCATACCAACGACGCCCCGACGGCGACCACCACCAGGGGCACCAGGAACCGGGCGGGGGTACCGGAGGCGAGAAAGCCGACCACCACCACGGCGACCACACCGACGATCGCGAGCCCGTAGGCCTGTCGTCGCTCCCCCGGTGGCGGCGGGTCGGTGTCGTCACCGGGCGGACACAGGAACCACAGCAGTCCGTACGCGCAGACCCCCGCCCCGGCGAGGGCACTGAGCACCACGAACACCACCCGCACCCGGAACACGTCGACGCCGAGATGGTCGGCCACGCCACCGGCGACACCACCGATGACCCGACCGCCGTCACGGCGGTGGATGCGTTCCGGACTGCTCACGCGATCGATACTGGCACGATCACCGCCACCGGCACATCAGGGTCACAGGCGGTGAAAGATCAGGGTCTGCCCCGATGTGGTCGGGCGCCGCGACGGTCCACGATGACTGGCATGAACCAGCAGCAACTGGAGAACATGTGGCGGACCCGGCCGGCCCGGCCGCGTACCGGGTCCACCGTGGCCGGCGTGTGCGCCGGTGTCGGCGCGCGGTATCGCGTGGACCCGACGCTGGTGAAGGTGGCGTTCATCGTGGCCACCGTCTTCGGCGGCAGCGGGGTGCTGCTGTACATCGCGGCCTGGCTGACCTGTCCGCAGGTCGACGGACCGGACGGGCTGTCCCGGCGTGACGAGTATCGGGAGATCCGGGACCGCTTCCGTTCGCGCCGGAACGACCCGCAGTGGCGCAGCCAGTACCGTGCCGCACGCCGGGAGTTCCACCGCTCCGGTGGCCGTCACTGGAATCACGGGCACCCGCCCACCCTCGTGATGGTGGTGCTGATCATCATCGTGACCAGTGCGTTCACCCCCAACGTGGCCTGGAGCGGCGGGTTGCTGGTGGGCGCGGCGTTGATGCTTTTCGGCTGGTACCTGCTGTACCAGCGGACACCGGAGGCGGCGGCGGGTACCGGCGCGGACACCGTGGGGCAGGCAGCCGAGTCGGTCACCGCACCGCTCGGCACCGTCGCGGCGGGGGTGGACCTGCACAAGAGCGGTGTCTCGGATGCGACGGCCACGAACACCCCACCGAGCGATCCGACGACACCGCAGCCGCCCGCGTGGGATCCGCTGGGGGTGGCACCGTTCGCCTGGGATCTGCCCGAACCGACCCCTGCGGAACCGCAGGCACCGGCGGGCAGTCGCGCCCTTGCCCCGATCGTCGTCGGCGCGGCGGTGGTGCTCGCCGCCGCCGCCACGGCTGCCGCCTTCACCGGGGTGGGGTTCTTCACCCCCGCACGGGTGGTGTCGGTGGCCCTGCTGGTGGTCGGTGTCGGTCTGCTCATCGGTTCGGTGGGCCGGGGTGTCGGGACGCGTCGCGGCACCGTCCTGGTCCCGGTCGCGCTGATCGGTGTGCTGGCCGTCATCGGGCTGTCGACGCTGGCTGGGTTGCACCGACCGCCGTCCGGCGGCGTGGGTGAACGGATGTGGAAGCCACTGTCGGAGAACGATCTTCGTGACACCTACGGTCTGACCGTGGGTTCGGCGACGCTTGATCTGCGCTCGGTGCCGCTCACTCGTGACCATCACGTCGCCATCGACCTCGGGGCCGGTGAGATCAAGATCCTGGTTCCCGACGGTCTCGACGTCCAGGCGAACTGCTCCACCGGGGTCGGTGACCAGGAGTGTCCGGACGGCATCGACCCCGGCCGTGACGGTGTCGGCGGACCGGTGTTGCACGTGGACGCCTCGACCGACGTCGGTCAGATACAGATCATCCGGAACGGAGCAGGATCATGAGCGAACAGACACCCGCCGCACCCCGACGTGTGTCACCGGTGATGGCGGTCGTCGGACTGGTCGCGGTACTGGTGGCGGTCTGGGGTCTGCTCGGCGGTCCGTCGCTGGGCGACCTGGACATCGCCCGCTGGATCGCGGTGGCCATCGCGGTGGGGATCGGTGTGACACTGATCCTCACCGGCAGCCGCAGCCGTCGCTAGCGGCTCACTCCCACTCGATGGTGCCCGGCGGTTTGCTGGTGACGTCCAGCACCACACGATTCACCTCGGCCACCTCGTTGGTGATCCGGGTGGAGATCTGTTCGAGCACCTCGTAGGGGATGCGGGTCCAGTCGGCGGTCATCGCGTCCTCGCTCGAGACCGGACGCAGCACGATCGGGTGCCCATAGGTACGTCCGTCGCCCTGGACCCCGACGCTGCGGACGTCGGCCAGCAACACCACCGGACACTGCCAGATGGTGTCGTCGAGACCGGCGGCGGTGAGTTCCTCGCGGGCGATGAGGTCGGCGGCGCGCAGCGTGGCCAGGCGGTCGGCGTCGACCGCACCGACGATGCGGATGGCCAGACCGGGCCCGGGGAACGGCTGGCGGCCGACGATCTCCTCGGGCAGGCCGAGCTCGCGCCCGACGGCGCGGACCTCGTCCTTGAACAACAGTCGCAGCGGCTCCACCAGGGTGAACTCGAGATCGTCGGGCAGTCCGCCGACGTTGTGGTGGCTCTTGATGTTCGCGGTGCCGCTGCCGCCGCCGGATTCCACCACGTCGGGGTAGAGGGTGCCCTGGACCAGGAAGTCGATCGTCTCCCCGTGTGCGGCGGTGTCGCCGAGGACGTCGGTGACCGCACCCTCGAACGAGCGGATGAACTCGCGGCCGATGATCTTGCGCTTGGTCTCCGGGTCGGACACACCGGCGAGCTCGTCGAGGAAGGTGTCGGCGGCGTCGACGGTCACCAGGCGGGCACCGGTCGCGGCCACGAAGTCCTGCTGCACCTGTTCCCGCTCACCGGCCCGCAACAACCCATGGTCGATGAACACGCAGGTCAACCGGTCGCCGATGGCGCGTTGGACCAGCGCCGCCGCTACCGCGGAGTCCACTCCACCGGACAAACCGCAGATCGCCCGACCGTCACCGACCTGCTCACGGATCTGTTCGATCAGGGTGTCGGCGATGTTGGCGGCGGTCCAGGTGGGCTCCAGACCGGCCACCTCGTGCAGGAAACGACTGAGCACCTGCTGACCGTGCGGGCTGTGCTGCACCTCCGGGTGGTACTGGACCCCGGCCATCGCGCGCGCGGTGTCCTCGAATGCGGCGACCGGTGCGCCGGGAGTCGATGCGGTGACGGTGAACCCATCGGGGGCGCGCTGGACCGCGTCGTTGTGGCTCATCCACACCGGTTGGCTCGCCGGCAACCCGCCGTGCAGGACGCCGGTCTCGGTGGTCGTGAGCGTGGTGCGGCCGAACTCGCGGCCACCGGTGTTGGCCACGTCGCCGCCGAGTGCGGCGGCCATGGCCTGGTAGCCGTAGCAGATGCCGAACACCGGGACGCCGAGGTCGAGCAGCGCCGGGTCGAGCCCGGGCGCGTCGTCGGCGTACACCGAGGCCGGCCCGCCGGACAGCACCAAGGCCACGGGATTCTTGGCCTGCACCTCATCGATGGTCGCGGTGTGCGGGATCACCTCGGAGTAGACACGCGACTCCCGGACCCGTCGGGCGATGAGCTGTGCGTACTGTGCACCGAAGTCGACGACCAGGACCGGACGCGGTGCCGCGGCGTCGATCGGAGCGGTCCCCGTGCTCCCGTCGGCTCGATCGATCTCGGTGGGTTCGAGATCAGCGGATTCGGCGGCGGGCTTGTCGGCAGGCACCCACCGAGTCTAGAAGGTGCCTCAGGCGGTGACCGGCGGCCGGTGGGCGTGGTTCACCGCGACGATCGGCAGTCGCAGCGCACCGGGTGCCGACTCCGGCACGATCGGCGACCGCGGTGCCACCGGGGTGAGCCGCTCGTAGGGCGCGCCCTGTTCGGGGCGCAGATCGGTCTCCCCCTTGTTCGGCCACAGCGACGTCGCTCGCTCGGCCTGCGCACTGATCGACAACGACGGGTTCACCCCGAGGTTCGCGCTGATCGCCGATCCGTCGGTGACATGCAGGGTCGGGTAGTTCCACACCCGGTGGTACGGGTCGATGACCCCGGTGGCGGGTTTGTCGGAGATGGCACATCCCCCCAGGTAATGCGCGGTCATCGGCATGTTGAACACATCGCCCCAGGTACCCCCGGCCGGGCCGCCGAGTTTCGCGGCGGCTCGCTGCGCGGCCTCGTTGCCCGCGGGGATCCAGGTGGGGTTGGGCTCCCCGTGTCCCTGCCTGCTGTTGACGAAGCGGAACGGCCCGAACCGCTGCACGAACGTGGTCAGCGAGTTGTTCTTGTTCTGCATCACCAACAGGATCACCGTGCGCTGCGACCAATGGCGCACGTTGAACAACAACGGTAGGTCGAGCGGACGCTGCACCAGCGCGGCCAGGAACTTCAGGAACCGGCTGCGGCCTGGTTCACCGTCGGTCAACAGGGTCTGCAACAACCCCATGGCGTTGGAACCCTTGCCGTACCGAACGGGCTCGATATGGGTGTCCGACGCCGGGTGGATGGACGAGGTGATCGCCACTCCCTCGCTGAAGTCGTCGGCGGGGTCGTACTGGCGGCGCATGGCCCCGAGGATCGACTCGGAGTTGGTGCGGGTCAGGGAACCCAATGCATCCGACAGCTCCGGCAGGGACCCGTCCGACTTGGCCATGTGCAGCAGCTTCTGCGAGTTGTAGGTCCCCGCGGCGACGATGACCTGCCGTGCGGTCAGGGTGCGACGTCGTGCTCCCAGCCGAGTCCAGGCACCGCTGCGCTGGGTGTCGACCTGCCAGCTGCCGTCGGCCTGCGGGTGCAGACCGGTGACGGTGGTCCGGTCCAGCACGGTGGCGCCGTTGCGCTCGGCCAGCCCCAGGTAGTTCTTCAACAACGTGTTCTTGGCACCCACGCGACAACCGGTCATACACGCCCCGCACTCGGTACAGGCGGTGCGATCGGGGCCGGCTCCGCCGAAGAACGGGTCTGGCACGGTCTCTCCCGGTGCCCCCACACCGCCCGTCTTGGCACCGAAGAACACGCCGACCGGGGTGGGGCCGAAGGTGTCGGCGACACCCATCTCCTCGGCGATCTCCTCGATCACCCGGTCGGAGTTGGTGTACGTGGGGTTGGTGACCACCCCGAGCATGCGACGAGCCTGGTCGTAGTGCGGGTCGAGCTCGTCCTCCCAGTTGGTGATGTGGCCCCACTGCGGGTCGACGAAGAACGGCTTGGTCGGCTTGTACAGGGTGTTGGCGTAGTTCAGCGACCCTCCGCCGACACCGGCGCCGGCCAGGATCAGTGAGTCACGTACCGCGTGGATGCGCTGCACACCGAACAGTCCGAGTTTGGGTGCCCAGAGGAACTTGTTGACCCGCCAGCTGGTCTTGGCGAAGTCGTCGTCCTCGAAACGCCTTCCCGCCTCGACCACGCCGACGCGGTAGCCCTTCTCCACCAGCCGCATCGCACTCACACTGCCGCCGAACCCGGATCCGATGATCAGGACGTCGAAATCGGACTCGGTTCGGGGGCGACGGGCACGAGCGGACACGGGGAACTCCTGACATCGGGCTGTGATGGAAGTCCACATCACTGTAACCCAGCGTCACAGTGAGTTCACCAAACGGATGTGTCGGACACCACCTCCCGATCAGGAGACGGTGAGCCCCACCTTCTGGAACTCCTTGAGGTCGGAGTAGCCGGACTTGGCCATCGATCGACGCAGGCCACCGACAAGGTTGAGCTGCCCGAACGGATCGTCGGACGGACCGTGCAGGACCCGCTCCAGACTCGGACGCTGCGCGTCGAGCGCGACCTCGAGCAGGGCGCCGCGCGGCATCGACGGGTGTGCGGCCGCGGGTGGCCAGTACCAACCGTGGCCGGGCGCCTCGGCGGCCGCGGCGAGGGGGGTACCGAGCATGACAGCGTCTGCGCCGCAGGCGATGGCCTTGGCCAATTCGCCCGACGAGTGCACGTCGCCGTCGGCGATGACGTGCACGTACCGACCACCGGTCTCGTCGAGGTAGTCGCGGCGGGCGGCTGCGGCGTCGGCGATGGCGGTGGCCATCGGGACCCCTATACCGAGCACCTCACCGGTGGTGGTGGCGCCCTCGGCCGAGCCGTAACCGACGATGACCCCCGCGGCGCCGGTCCGCATCAGATG
Organism: Williamsia sterculiae; assembly: GCF_900156495.1. GTDB lineage: Bacteria > Actinomycetota > Actinomycetes > Mycobacteriales > Mycobacteriaceae > Williamsia_B > Williamsia_B sterculiae. The sequence continues at coordinate 380,976 of NZ_FTNT01000002.1, read as the reverse complement.
CAGCGCGGTGCGGTGGTCGTGCACCCCGCCCGCCACCACCGGGACGTCCAACTCGGCGATGAACGTGGTGAGGTTCAGCGGCTCCTTGACCTCCGACGCATCATGGCTGACGTGTTCGGCCGAGATGATGGTCCCGTGCACCACCAACAACTCCACCCCGGCGCTCAGGAGGGTCGGGGTGAGTTCGAGCGCGTGCTGGGGGCTGACCCGCGCGGCCAACGTCACCCCGGCTTCCCGCACCCGGGTCAGCGCCTCGGCCAGTAGCCCGGTGTCCAGCGGAGCGGCGTGCAGTTCCTGCAGGGCGCGGATCGGTGCGGAGGGATCGGGATCGTTCTCGGCGATCCCGACGACCTCGGCGATCTTGGCGTCGACGTCGCGGTGCCGCGCCCACAGTCCCTCGGCGTTGACGACGCCGAGGGCGCCGTGACGGGCCAGCTCGATGGCGGTCTCCGGGGATACCAGCGCATCGGTCGGGTGCGTGATGATCGGGGTGTCGAAGCGATACGCGTCCAGTTGCCAGGCCGTGCTGACCTCTTTGGACGAACGGGTGCGCCGGGACGGGACGATGCTCACGTCCTCGAGTTGAAAGGTGCGACGGGCCGTCCGACCCATCCCGATTTCCACCAGATCACGCACCGATGCGCCTTTCGCAGAGAACTGTTGATCGAGAACCGTTACCCGCCGGAGTGTGCCCCACCGGTCAGCGGGCCACGTAGTTCGGGGCCTCGACGGTCATGGTGATGTCGTGCGGGTGGCTCTCCTTGAGTCCCGCCGCGGTGATCTGCACGAACTGCGCCTCCTGCAGGTCGGAGATGGTGGCCGAGCCCGTGTACCCCATCGCCGCTCGCAGCCCCCCGCCGAGCTGGTGGATGACCTGACCGAGCGGCCCGCGGAAGGGCACCCGACCCTCGATCCCCTCGGGAACCAGCTTCTCCTCCGACAGCACGTCGTCCTGGAAGTAGCGGTCCTTGGAATACGACTTGGCCTGACCGCGGCCCTGCATCGCCCCCAGCGAGCCCATACCCCGATAGCTCTTGAATTGCTTGCCACCGACCAGGATCAGCTCACCCGGCGCCTCCGCGGTGCCCGCGAGCAGGGATCCCAGCATGGCCGTGGACGCCCCGGCGGCGAGCGCCTTGGCGATGTCACCGGAGAACTGCAGACCGCCGTCGGCGATGACCGGCACACCCGCGGGTTTGCAGACCGCGACCGCCTCCATCACCGCGGTGATCTGCGGTGCGCCCACCCCGGCGACCACGCGGGTGGTGCAGATCGACCCGGGACCGACCCCGACCTTCACCGCGTCGGCACCGGCCTCCACCAGAGCGGCGGCCGCCGCGCGGGTGGCGACGTTGCCGCCCACCACCTGGACCCGGTCTCCCACCTCAGCTTTGAGCTTGCTCACCGTGTCCAACACCAACCGGTTGTGGGCGTGGGCGGTGTCGACGATGATCACGTCCGCACCGGCGTCGGCGAGGGCCATCGCACGGGTCCACTGATCGCTGCCGGTGCCCACGGCCGCGCCGACCAGCAATCGGCCGTCGGAGTCCTTGGTGGCCAACGGGTGCTGCTCGGTCTTCACGAAGTCCTTGACCGTGATCAGACCCGTCAGCTTGCCGTGGCCGTCGACGATGGGCAGTTTCTCGATCTTGTGCCTGCGCAGAAGACCCAGAGCGGCCTCGGCCGACACACCCTCCTGTGCGGTGATCAGCGGGGCCTTGGTCATCACCTCGGACACCGGTCGCTGCTGGTCCACCTCGAACCGCATGTCGCGGTTGGTGATGATGCCGACGAGTTCGTCGTTCTCATCCGTGACCGGCAGCCCGGAGATGCGGAACCGGGCGCACATCGCGTCCACCTCGGCAAGGGTGTCGGTGGGCTTGCAGGTGACCGGGTCCGTCACCATGCCTGCCTCGGACCGCTTCACGGTCTCCACCTGTCCGGCCTGCGCCTCGATGGACAGATTGCGGTGCAGCACACCCATACCGCCCGCACGAGCCATCGCGATCGCCATACGAGCCTCGGTGACCGTGTCCATCGCCGAACTGACCAGTGGAACCCGCAGGCGGATCTCCCGGGTCAGCTGCGACGAGGTGTCGACCTCACTGGGGATGACCTCGGATGCCGCGGGCAGCAGCAACACGTCATCGAAGGTGAGGCCGAGCATGGCCACCTTGTTGGGGTCGTCGCCACCGGTGCGTACGCCACCGGGGTTCACGTCAGTCATCGCCGAGGGCCTCCAGACATGGTTTTGATCCATCGTATAAGCCGCGTCGAGCAGCGGGAGAACCCGCAGGACCGGGGCCCGACACGTTGGGCGCCCACCCACCCCGTGCACGACACCCGCGCGCAGAGTGGCGCGGATCGGGCACCGCTGACTACGGTGGTCGTGTGCGAGACCATCTGCCGCCCGGGCTCCCGCCCGACCCGTTCGCCGACGATCCCAGCGATCCCTCGGCCGCACTGGATTCGATCGAGCCCGCGCAACCGCTGGACGCGGCTGAGCGACTCGCGGTCGAGGAGGATCTCGCCGATCTCGCCGTCTACGAAGCGCTGTTGGCCCGCCGCGGTGTCCGTGGCCTGGTGGTGGTCTGCGACGACTGCCAGCAGGACCACTACCACGACTGGGACATGCTCCGGGCGAACCTGCTGCAGCTGCTGGTCGAGGGCACCGTCCGACCACACGAACCCGCCGTCGACCCCTCCCCCGATGCCTACGTCACCTGGGAATACTGCCGCGGCTATGCCGACGCGATGATGAACGTCGTCGAGGACGACTGACGCTCCACCGCACCTTCCGCCACCCGCACACACGTCGAGGCGCTCCCCAGGTCTGGGGAGCGCCTCGACGTCTGTCGGTCAGTTGGGTGTGGTCGTCGTCGTGGTGGTGGTCGGAATCGGCAGACTGGTCGGCAGATTCGGCGTCGACGGCGGTGTGGGCACCGCCTGCTGCAACTGTCGCCTGAGCAAGGTCTTGTCTTTGTCCTGCTGGTCGGCACCCGTGCCCGGATCTGCCGGTGCCTGCGACTCACTGCCCGATCCACCGTTGTTCTGCGGCAACAACTGGTTCTGCAGGTCGGTGATCTCGGTGGGGATCACATTCGACGGCAACTGCGGAACAGTGGTGGGTACGGCCGAGGTCTGCGTCTGCACCTGCGCCAACAACTGATCGATGCGGGTCTGCATGTCGTCGCGACCGTCGGCCTCGCGGACATCGGTGACCGTCTGTTTGGCCGACTGCAGGTAGCTCAGGGCCTCGGCCTTCTTGCCCTCGGCCATCGCCCGCTGCGCCTTCTCCAGATTGGACTGGGCGCTCTGGCTGGCCACGGTCGCGCTGGCGTCGGCGCCGAAGACGGTCTGTTTGATCCCCCACAGCGGGTCGCCGGGGTTGGCGTCGCGCGACATCACGGTGAGACCCCCGAAGGCCACGATGATCAGCGCGGCGGCCGCACCGACGATCCGCAGGGTGCGCAGCGAACGGTGCCGCTGGCCCACACGCTGCTCGGCGGCGATCGCCTCCTCCACCTGTTCGAGGGTGGGGACGCCGGTGTCACCGGGTGCCAGCACGTCGTGTCGCCAGCCGGCCAACAGCGAGGTCAGCTCGTAGTCGACGTCGCTGCCGACCCGCACACCTTCGTTACGGGCGATCGCGTCGAGCAGCTCGTCGTCGGCCCGGATCGCGTCGAGATCGAGCGGCGTCGAATTCTCGGGTCGATCACCGCGCTGACGATCGGCGAACGGATCGCCGTCACGACGCTTGTCGTCATCTGTCATCGGACCCATCCCCCTCTCGTCATCTCGGCCTTCAACTTGTTCAGCGCCCGGTGTTGGGCCACCCTCACCGCTCCTGGAGTACTCCCGACCGTTTCCGCGGTCTCTTCCGCACTCAGTCCCACGATCAACCGCAGGACCAAGACCTCCCGTTGTTTCTCGGGAAGGGTGTCGAGCAGTTCTCTCATCTGACGTGTGGAGTCGGCGTCGAGTGCCATCTGCTCCGGACCGTCGTAGACGTCGACACCCTCGGGCATCTCGTCCACGGGATCGGACTTCACTCGCGCCGCCCCCCGGTGCGCGTCGGCGACCTTGTGCGCGGCGATGCCGTACACGAAGGCCATGAACGGTCGCCCCTGGTTGGTGTATCGCGGCAACGCAGTCATGACCGCCATACACACCTCCTGGGCAACGTCGTCAGCCGAGTGCGAGTGCCGTTCACCCGCCCCCACCCTGGCCCGGCAATATCGCAGGACCAGGGGCCGCACACTTTCGAGTACATCGGAGAGAGCAGTGCGGTCGCCATGCGTTGCCGCAGCGACGGCCTGATCAAGCTCTTCACCTGTCAGTATCATCGTCAGCTGCAGATCCCCGCGTTACAGGTCGTCAGGCAAATTTCTCCGAATTGCCCGCATGTGGTCATTGAGGCGTGAAAGTCCGTATGTCAGCTTAGCGACCGCGCGCGGTCCCGTGCGGCACCCCGTGCGTCACGCGCGAGCCCGTCGAGCAGCTGTCCACATGCTGCGGCCAGCGGGCGCAGACCGCAACGCGCGGCGTCGTCGCGTGCCGAGGCGGCCGTGGCCAGCGCGGTTGCCGGATCCCCGGCGGCCGCCCGCGCCGCAGCCCAGATCATCTCGGTCTTGATCACATGCCGTACCGACGGACACTCCGACGCCAGTTCCCGCGCCCTCTCGGCGTGCCGGGCCGCCGACGCGGCGTCGTCACCGTACAGACCGCACTCCGCCAACACCCATTGCACCCGCAGTCGAACCCGGTCACCCCAGACCCATTCCCGTGGTCCCCACCCGTCGGCCCTCGCGGCAGCGGTGTCGATCAGCCGCAACGCGACGTCCACCCGTCCGAGGCCCAGGTGGTCGGCGGCCAGCCCGACCAGCGCGTCCACCTCGGCCGCCTCCATCCGCCCCGGGTCACCCCGGACCCGTCCGGGGTCGGCGACGGCGATCGCCCACCCGTCCAGCGGCGCGGCAGCGGCATGCCGTCCGCGCTGGCGGATCAGCGAGGCCGAGGTCGACCAGGCCAGCGACCGGATGAGTGGGTCGCGATGCGCGCCCAACGCACTCAACTCGGTCTGCGCGGCCTGCCGACCGCCCCGACCACCCATCCACACCGCCCACAGCCAGACGTCGAGGCCGGGGGCGCCCGGCCCCGGTCGTCGCACATCGCCGCGCGGATCGACACCGAATGCCGCATCCATCAGCCACGTTTCCATCCACAACTCCGAATTAGCGAGAATTTAACGAAGGCAATGCGGACCGCCGTCCGCGCAAATGTTTCCGAAAAGCGAACAATAGATTGCCTATCGATGACCACACGGGTGGACCCCGACTCGCGCCGCCGCTCCGATCGGGGCCGGTGCGCCGCCTGCCGATTCGCCACCAAACCATCCTTCACCAGCAGTTTCACCCCCGCGATCGACCACCCTGACGAGTTCGTACGGAGCCCGACGAGAACCATCGTCATTTCAACACGCGGTTAACATTTCCGGAATCTTTGCGCGTTTTCGGCACCCACCAGTGCTTGTTGACTGCATTTCCACCGTTTGCATACTGTTGCGATGTCGCAGCAAACATCGTCGTAGGCGACTGTTGAAACGGACTCGCAGACAGCGTGATCCGGCTCATTTGACCAGTTCGAGACCAAGCTGGCACGTTGCAAGGAGCTGTAATGCCTCAGCCGAACCACCTTCCCGGCCCCAATGCCGACATCTGGGACTGGCAGATGAAGGGCCTGTGCCGCGGCGTCGACTCGGCGATGTTCTTCCACCCCGACGGTGAACGAGGTCGGGCCAGGGCGCAACGCGAGCGTCGAGCCAAGGAGCTGTGCCACCAGTGCCCGGTCGTCGCGCAGTGCCGCGAGCATGCACTGGCCGTCGCCGAGCCCTACGGCATCTGGGGCGGGCTCTCGGAATCGGAGCGTGGGGTCCTGATGAAGCGCGGGGTCGGCAGGCGCCTCGCCGGCTGAGAACCGGGCCGGACGAGAACCAGAGACCACGCAGAAGGGGCGCACCGAGATCGGTGCGCCCCTTCTGCTGTTCCAGATGTGCTCAGTGGGCGTGCCCATGACCGGCGTGCGCGTCCGCCTCGTCGTCGGCAGGCTTGTCGGTGACAGCGCTCTCCGTGGTGAGGACCATGCGTCCCACCGATGCCGCGTTCACCACCGCCGACCGGGTCACCTTGACCGGATCGACGATCCCCTCGGCCAACAGATCACCGAAGCGCAGGGTGGCGGCGTTGTACCCCTCACCGGTCGGCAGGTCGGCGACCCGGGCCACCACGACCGCACCGTCCACGCCGGCGTTCTCGGCGATCCAGTACAGCGGGGCATCGAGCGCCTTGCGCAGTACCGCGACACCGAGTGCCTCGTCACCGGTGAGCTGTGCGGACAGCGCGTCGAGAGACGTCGCAGCCTGCACGATCGCCGATCCACCACCGGCGATGATGCCCTCCTCGACGGCGGCCTTGGCCGCGGCGACCGCATCCTCGACGCGGTGCTTGCGTTCCTTGAGAGCGGTCTCGGTGGCCGCACCGACCCGTATCACTGCGACCCCACCGGCGAGCTTGGCCAGCCGTTCGGCCAACTTCTCCCGGTCCCAGTCGGAGTCGGTGTTCTCGATCTCGCGACGCAGCTGGGCGGCGCGGTCGGCGATGGCCTCGCTGGTACCGGCGCCGTCGACGATGGTGGTGCTGTCCTTGGTGACCACCACACGCCGGACGCTGCCCAACAGGTCGAGCTCGGCGTCGGCGAGGGTCAGACCGATGTCGGAGGAGATGACGGTGGCACCGGTGACCACGGCCAGGTCGTCCAGGAACGCCTTGCGGCGATCGCCGAAGTACGGTGCCTTCACCGCGACCCCGCGCAGCGCCTTGCGCAACGAGTTGACCACGAGCGTCGACAGCGGCTCGCCCTCGACGTCCTCGGCGATGATCAGCACCGGCTTGCCGGATTGCGCGATCTTCTCCAACAGCGGCAGGAAGTCCGGCAGCGCGCTGATCTTGTCGCGGTAGAGCAGGACGAGCGCGTCCTCCAGGACCGCTTCCTGCGCGTCGGGATCGGTGACGAAATACGGCGACAGATAGCCCTTGTCGAACTGCACGCCCTCGGTGACCTCGAGATCGGTGTGCAGTCCGGAGCTCTCCTCGACGGTGACCACACCGTCGGCGCCGACCCGGGTCATCGCCTTGCCGACCATCTCACCGATCTCCGGGTCGCGTGACGACACCGTCGCGACCTGGGCGATCGCGGTCTCGCTGTCCACCGGGGTGGCCGAGGCGAGCAGGGTCTCGGAGATGACGTCGGCAGCCTTGCCGATGCCGACGCCGAGCGCCATCGGGTTGGCCCCGGCGGCGACGTTGCGCAGACCGGCCTTGACGATCGCCTGGGCCAGGACGGTCGCGGTGGTGGTGCCGTCGCCGGCGACGTCGTTGGTCTTGGTGGCGACGGACTTCACGAGCTGGGCGCCGAGGTCCTCGAAGGGGTCCTCGAGGTCGATCTCCCTGGCGATGGTGACACCGTCGTTGGTGACGCTGGGACCACCGAAGGCCTTGGCCAGCACCACATGTCGTCCGCGCGGCCCGAGAGTGACCTTGACCGCGTCGGCGAGCTTGTCCACGCCGCGTTCGAGTGAACGGCGAGCCGTGTCGTTGAATTCGAGCTGTTTGGCCATGTGTCGTCGGCCCTCCTGAGTCTGTGGTGAGTCAGCTGTGTCGATGGGGTTGATGGGGTGAGACGGTGCGCGCAGAGAAGACGGGGACCATGCGAACCGCCCCGGCACGAGCGCCGAAGACGACGTGCCGGGGCGGAACTGGTGTTGCTGGAGCCAGCCGTCTTACGTGGTGACGGACTTACGTGTTGACAGCGTTACTTGTTCACGACGGCCAGCACGTCCCGTGCGGAGAGGATCAGGTACTCCTCGCCGCCGTACTTGATCTCGGTGCCGCCGTACTTGCTGTAGATCACGGTGTCACCCTCGGCGACATCGACGGGGATGCGCTTGTCGTCCTCCCACCGGCCGGGTCCGACGGCAACCACGGTGCCCTCCTGCGGCTTCTCCTTGGCGGTGTCGGGGATGACCAGTCCGGACGCGGTGGTCGTCTCGGCTTCGACGGCCTGGACGAGGATCTTGTCCTCAAGCGGCTTGATGTTCACGCTCGCCACGATGTGAGCCTCCACTTTCTTCGGGTCTACGAGGCCGCGAGGCCCCTGCGAGTGAGTCTTGCAACGTATGTGGCGCCGTGGAAGATCCCGTCGTCGCGGGTGCCGGGACCTGCGGTGCCGCCTAGCACTCTATACATGCGAGTGCCAGCACTCAAGAGGTACGTGTGCGAGTCAGGCCGCCCGCCGACGACGCCGCAGCACCAGGGCACCGGTCCCAGCGACACCCACGGCGGTGAGGACCGAGATGACCAGCACCGCGGTGCTGCCGCCGGGCATCATCTGCCCCGGCCGGACCGAGCCGTGCGTGCTGCTCAGGATCGCGGTGACCACGGCCATCATGATGGCGCCGCCGATCTGGATGCTGGTGTTGACCAGACCCGACGCCAGCCCCTGCTCGTCGTCGCGGACTCCCGACGTGGCCTGGGCGTTGACCGCCGGGAAGCACAGCGCGAACCCGAGGCCGAGCAACAGGATGGTCGGCAGCAGGAACTCCACGTAGGGCATACCCGGCTGCGCCCGCAGGAACCACAGATACCCGCCGAGGAAGGCGATCAGGCCCGCCGCGATGAGCAGGGCCGTGGGCACGCGGTCGAGTACGCGGTCCATCTTCACCGCGCTCGCCACCACCAGCAGGCCCGCGGGCAGGAATCCCAGCGCCATCGCGATCGGTGACCACCCCAGCGAGTCCTGCAGGTACAGCGTCACCACGAACTGGAAGGAGACGTAGGCGCCGAACATCACGAAGGCCGAGACGTTGGCGTGGATCACCGACACCGATCGCAGGATGCCCAGGCGGATCAGCGGGTGCCGATGCCGGGTCTCGACGACCACGAAGGCGATGGCGAGCGCGATGGCCGCGGCGAACAGGATCAGCGTCGTCGCCGAGGTCCAGCCCGCGTTCGGTGCAGAGACCACGGCATAGACGAGGACCAACAGCGCTCCGGTCGAGGTCACCGCACCCGCGGCATCGAAATGCGCCAACGAGACCCGGCCGGTCGCGACCCGCGGGATCACCTTCCAGCCGACGACCAGCAGCAACAACGCCACCGGGCCGGGGAAGAGCAGCGTCGCGCGCCAGGAGAGTTCGGTCAGCAAGCCCCCGAACACCAGACCCAACGAGAAGCCACTGGCCCCGCAGACGGTGTAGATGCTCAGCGCGCGGTTGCGCGCAGGCCCCTCGGCGAACGTGGTGGTGATGATGGACAACCCCGCCGGGACGGTGAACGCGGCGGCCACACCCTTGACGAACCGCAACGCGATGATCGCGAGGTTCACGTCGACGACCGCCGTGGCGACCGACGCCACGCCGAACACCGCCAGCGCGGCGAGGAAGACGCGACGCCGACCGAAGAGGTCACTGGCCCGACCGCCGAGCAGCAGCAGTCCGCCGTAACCGAGGACATAACCGCTGACGATCCATTGGAGTTGTGACTGATCCATGTGCAGGTCGCCACCCATGGACGGCAGCGCGACCCCGACCATCGAGACGTCGAGGCCGTCGAGGAAGAGGGCCCCCGCGAGCACGACCAGCAGCAACCAGATGCGGCCGGTCCAGCCCGACGAGGTGGTGACGACCTCGTGGTCGCCCCGTGTGTCGATGGATTGGTGGGCAGGTGTTGACGTATCGGTGTCTCTACCGAGTTCTACGGTCATGGCGGGAACTATATGCAGTTGCATCCAATGTGTCTACATATAATTCCGCTGCAATTGATGCGCGCGCATGTGCTATGATCCGGTCATGTCCGACGAGTCACAACGTGGTGAGCTGCAGTGCCCCGACGGCACCGGTGACGACGATCTCGCCGGCGCCTGGCACACCCTCACCGTTCGCTACCACCGGTTGCAGTGCGAGATCGACCGGGTGTTGCAGCACAAACACCAGATCAGCGCCAGCGAGTTCGAGGTGTTGGAGCGGCTGTCGGGTGTGGACCAGTGCAAGCTGCGGATGAGTGAGCTGTCGGGTCAGGTGCATCTGAGCCAGAGCGCGTTGTCCAGGCTGGTCGCGGGCCTGGAGAAGGACGGTCTGGCCCAGCGCACCATGTGTGACAACGACCGCCGCTCGGTGTTCGCGGCGCTCACCCCGGACGGCGCGGCCAAGTACGTCGAGGCCCGTCCGACGCAACGGCAGATCCTGCGGACCGAGGTCGCCGCAGGTGGCGGACTGTGCGGCACCGCCGCCCTCGCCGACCGCGGACCCGCGCGCACCGCGGGTGAACCGGTCAGTACGAACTGACCTGCACCGACATACCCGGGTCGGTGGCCACGGTCAGCTCCGACGGGGGTGCCCCGGCGGCGATGAGATGAGCCGCCAGCGTCGCGATCATCACCCCGTTGTCGGTGCACAGCCGCGGCCTCGGCACCCGGAGGGTGATGTCCGCGGCGGCGCAGCGTTCCTCGGCGAGCGCGCGGATCCGGGAGTTCGCCGTCGCACCCCCACCGAGGACCAGGGTGTCCACGCCGGTGTCTCCGCAGGCCCGCACGGCCTTCATCGTGAGCACATCGGCGACCGCCTCCTGAAACGACGCCGCGACGTCGGCGACGTTCACCGGGACGCCCTCGCGTTCGCACCGTTCCACATGCCGCGCGACCGCGGTCTTCAGGCCACTGAACGAGAAGTCGTGGCGGGCGTCGCGCGGCCCGGTCATCCCTCGCGGGAACGCGATCGCCGTCGGGTCGCCCTGCGCAGCCGCGACATCGAGGGCGGGTCCACCGGGAAAGCCCAGCCCCAGCAACCGGGCGACCTTGTCGAACGCCTCGCCTGCCGCGTCGTCGACGGTGGTGCCCAACTCCACGATCGGTGCGCCCAGGTCCGGGACGGACAGCAGGTGGGTGTGTCCACCCGAGACCAGCAGAGCCACACACGGCGGCATCGGGCCGTGTTCGAGCGTGTCCACCGCGACGTGCCCCCCGAGATGGTTGACCGCATAGAACGGCAGGTCCCAGGCCGCGGCATACGCCTTGGCCGCGGCCACCCCCACCAGCAGCGCCCCGGCCAGTCCGGGTCCGATGGTGACGGCCACCGCGTCCGGGCGGTCGATGCCTGCCGCGGCGCGTGCGCGCCGCATCGTGGGCACGATCGCCTCCAGATGGGCACGAGACGCCACCTCGGGCACCACCCCGCCGTAACGTGCGTGCTCGTCCACGCTGGAGGCGACCTCGTCGGCGAGCAGTGTGGTGGTCCCGTCGTCGTTCCACCGCACGATGCCCACACCGGTCTCGTCGCAGGAGCTCTCGACACCCATCACGATCATGTCCGTCCCCCGTCCCCCCCGGCTGGCCGGCGCATGGTGTAGGCATCCGCACCGCTGGGCTGATAGTAGTTGCGGCGCAGTCCCATCCGTGTGAAGCCGTGGTGGTCGTAGAGGGCGATGGCGGCGTCGTTGTCGGTGCGCACCTCGAGGAACACGTCGGCGTGCTCGGCGTCCGCCACGTCGAGCAGCGCGCGCAGCAGGGTGTGGCCGTGGCCGCGCCCACGGTGGTCGGCGTCGACCGCGATGGTGTGGATCTCGCACTCGCGCTCCCCCACCGGGCCGAGAACCGAGATGCCCGCGTAGCCGATGAGCCGATCGTCCGAACGCAAGGCGACGTACCGGTTGTGCGGTTCGGCGATCTCGGCGCGGAACGCGGCGGCGGGCCAGGGCGAGTCCCCGCCGAACACCGCGGTCTCGATCTCGGCGCACCGAGGGGCATCGGTGGGGTGCAGAGCGGTGAGGATCGCGGTCATCGACGTTCCGCCAACGGCACCGCGTCGGGACGTCGCAGATACAGCGGCACGGGCGGCGTGGGTGCGGTCCCGGCGAGCAATGCGGGTCCGGCCACCGCGGCCAGTCCGGCGACCGGCGGGGTCTCGGGCCCGCCAGCGGGCAGGTCGAAGAGGGCGGTGTGCGCTGACGAACCGAGGACCGTCGAGATCGGGATGTCGGCGAGGTGGTCGGCCAGTGCGGCGGGGGCGAGCACCCGTGGCCCCTCGACGCGGGCGCCGTCGACATAGCGTGCCCAGTACACCTCACGGCGTCGGGCGTCGGTGACCACCAGGACCCCGGCGTCGGTGCCCACGGCGATGGCATCGAGGGAGCAGACGCCGTACAGCGGCAGATCGAGGGCGTCGGCGAAGGCGGCGGCGGTGGCCATCCCCACCCGCAGTCCGGTGAACGGTCCGGGGCCGCACCCCACCACCACCGCGTCGAGGTCGCCACGCGACGCCCCCGAGGCGGTGAGGCAGTCCAGGACGAGCGTGGTGAGGATCTCGGCGTGCGCACGGGCGTCGGGGATCACCCGCTCGGCTCGGACCGCCACCGCCGCGTCGCCGGTGACCGCCTCGGTCAGCTCGACCACCCCGGCGGTCACCGCGGGGGTGGAGGTGTCCAGGACCAGTACGAGCACGATCGTCCAGGCTACCCGCCCGGCCGGTCAGCCCGGCTGCCTGCTCCATTCCACTGTGCGCACGTCGCTGTCGGGCTCCCGCCGCATCCGCACCAGCACGTGCTGTTCGGTCAGTCGCTCGGCGAGGCCGCCGCCCCACTCCACCACCACCACCGCGGTGGTCAGATCGGCGTCGAGGTCGAGGGCGTCGAGGTCGTCGAGAACCGAACCCACGAACCCCGCACCGCCGTCCGGGTCGCCGCCGCGGAGCCGATAGGCGTCCACATGCACCATCGCGAATCCGTCGTCGTGGCCGGCCGGGTGCCTGCGCGCGATGATGAACGTCGGCGATGTGATGCGCCCGGTCACGCCGAGACCGGCGCCGATACCACGCGCCACCGCGGTCTTACCCGCCCCCAACGGACCGTCCAGGATGACCAGGTCGCCCACGGTCAGGCTCCCGGCCAGGTCGGCACCGAACGCCTCGGTGTCGGCCACCGTCGGTAGTCGGCGGTTTCCGGAGGATGACAGACCGTGTGGGGACGATCCGGATCGCGGAGACCCCGACCGGGGTGATCCGATCACCGGCCCCGGCCCGATCGGCTCGCACCCGCGACCAGGCGCATGATGGCGAGATTGATCTCGTCGGGGTGCTCCAAGAGCACCAGATGTCCGGAGTCGGGCACCCCGACCAGGTCGCAGTCACCCAGGGCGGCGTGCATCTCCACCGTATTCGCCAACGGGGTCACCCGATCCTGGAAACCGCAGGCCACCATCGTCGGCACCGTCGCCAGCACCGGCAACGCCGCAGACTCGTCGTGGTCCTCCAGCGCCCGCAGGAAGTTGACCACCGTCTCGATGGGGGTGTGCTGGATCATGGACTCCACGAATTGGCCGAGGGAAGGACTGCGGAACTCGGACCCGAAGCTGGCCGCGCTGAGCACCGGCGCGACCAGTTGGCGGCTGACCCCGCGGCCGGCCTCGACCACCCAGGGCACCCATCGCACCGACACCCGGAACGCGTCGACCACCGGGTTCTGCAACCCCTTCCCCAGACCCGTCTCCGCGATCCCTCTGGCCGCGGTGGCGATCAACCCGACGGCGATCACGCGATGGGCGAACAGCTCCGGAGAACGCCGAGCCAGTGCCATCAGCGCCATCCCACCCATCGAATGTCCCACCAGCACCACCGGACCGTCGGGGACCACCGCCCGCAGCACCGCGTCGATGTCGGCAGCGAGCTGCGGGAAGTCGCAGGTGTCGGCGGGAGCATCCCCGGACTCGCCGTGTCCGCGGTGGTCGAAGAACACCAGTCGGACCGAGTCACCCCAGACCTCCGCCAGGGCCTGACGCTGGAAGTGCCACGACGACATCCGGAGCGCGAACCCGTGCACGAAGACCACGGTCAACGGCGCGGTGGGCGGACCGACCTCGCGGACGGCCAGCGGGACACCATCGTCGGCCACGACGATGCTCGCGCGGTCGTCGTAGATCGCACCGAAGTTCTCGATGGAGTTGGGATCGAGCCGCCCCACCCGTTGGCGCGTCAGGTTGCGGGCGGCTCCGCCCACCGCGACGGCGCCGAGCGCCGCGAAACCGGCCACCCCGGCCAGAATCTCGAGTCGCTGCGCCCGCTCGGTCATCCCGTCGTGCCCCCGGCTCGGAGGTCGGCATCGCTCCCGCGCTGATCGGCGACCCCGCTGTGGTCCGCACCAGCGCCGACGTACCGCCGCACCCGCCGTCCGCGGATGCCGGACACGATCTCGTAGTCGATGGTGCCGACCATCCGGGCCCAGTCCAGTGCGGTCGGTTCACCGCCGGCACCCGTGCCGAACAGCACGGCGGTGTCACCCTCGCGCACACCCCCACCGTCCGGTCCCAGGTCGATCACGAACTGGTCCATACAGATCCGCCCGACGTTGCGGAACCGACGACCGTTGACCGAGACCTCCAGTTGATTGGACAGCAGCCGCGGGACCCCGTCGGCGTACCCGGCAGGCAGTATCGCGATCGTGGTGTCCCGGTCGGCGACCCACGTGTGTCCGTAGGACACCCCGTCCCCGGCCGAGATCCGTTTCACCAACACCACCTGGGCGGTCAGCGTCATGGCCGGGATCAGCCCGAAATCGGAGATGTCCGGGACCGGTGTGCGGCCGTACACCGCGATCCCGGGGCGCACCAGGTCGCGGGCGAGGTCGCGTCGGGTCAACGCCGCGGGCGAGTTGGCGATGTGCACCACCTCGGGAGCGACCGACAACCGACGCAGGTCGGCGACACACCGATCGAGGCGCTCGGCCTGTTCGGAGTTCAGCGGGTGGTCGGGTTCGTCACCGCGGGCCAGATGACACATCACCGCCCGCAGCCGGACGGACTGGTCGGCGATCGCCTTGGCCGTGGCGATGGCGGTGGCCTGCCATTCGTCGGCGGCGATGCCATTGCGACCCAGGCCGGTATCCACCTTGAGCGTCACGGTCGCCTGCCGGCCGGTGCGGCGTGCGGCGTCGACCACCGCGGCGAGGGCCCGCGGCGACGACACGGCCAGATCGACGTCGGCGGCGATACCCGCGGCGAAATCGGAGGTCTGGGTGAGCAGCCAGGCGGTCAGCGGCGCGTCGACACCCGCGGCCCGCAGATCGAGGGCCTCCGTCAGCTGCGCGGTTCCGAGCGCGGTGGCCCCCGCGGCGAGCGCGGCCCGTCCGACCGCCTCGGCTCCGTGGCCGTAGCCGTCAGCCTTGACCACGGCCATCACGTCGGTGCCCGACGACTCGCGCAACACACCCACGTTGTGGGCGACGGCCGCGAGATCGATGGTCGCGGTGAGCAGGGGTGTGGTCATCGCGATTCAGTATCTCAGACCAGGGTTCTGCGGACCGGGTCCCGGCAGACGCGAATCGTCAGCGGACCGCACGCAGACTCCGGACTGCAGGTCGGACGGCGCGGGCGAGTTCCGAGGCACCGATCGGTGCGCCATCGGCGGCCAGGTCGGCCGCCAGCGCATGCACCCGGGCCGCGGCAGCGCCCGCGACGCGCGGCGACAACCCGGCCGCGAGCAGAGCCCCGGCGATCCCGGACAGCACGTCGCCCGCACCCGCGGTGGCCGCCCACGAGTTCCCCGCATCGTTCACCAGCACCTCGCCCCCGGGATCGGCGACCAGGGTGACCTTTCCCTTGAGCAGCACCGTCGCCCCCAATGCGGAGGCCAGACCGCGCACCGCGGACAACCGGTCGTGGCCGGGCGATCGACCGGCGAGACGCTCGAACTCGCCGTCGTGCGGGGTCAGCAGAGTCGGATGGTGCCGCTCGACCACCAGCTCGGGATGGTGGGCGAGCACGGTCAGACCGTCCGCGTCCACCAGCACCGGCACATCGGTGGCCAACACCCGGCGCAACAGTTCCAGCGCGGCGTCGTCGGTACCGGCGCCCGGCCCGACCACCCAGGCCTGCACCCGACCGGCGCCGTCGAGGTCGGGGGCGACGACCACCTCCGGGAAGTGGTCGACCACGGTCGCCGCCGCCGACCCCACGTAGCGCACCATGCCCGAGGTGGCGGCCACCGCGCCCGCCGAACACAGGATGCCCGCGCCGGGGTAGCGGTCCGACCCGGCGATCACCCCCACCACACCCTGGGTGTACTTGGTGCTGGCGGGACCCGGCAACGGCCACCCCTCGGCGACGTCGCGATCCGACAGCATCTCCACGCGCGCTCCGTCGGCATCGATCCCGATGTCCACGACCTCCACCCGCCCACAGGCCGCGGGCGCCAGCGCATGCGCGATCCGGCGCGCGCCGAAGGTGACGGTGATCTCGGCACGCACCGACGGGTCGTGCACCACACCGGTGTCCGCGTCCACCCCCGAGGGCACGTCGACCGCGACAACGGGCACTCGGACCTGCGCGAACACCGCGGCCGCGGCCTCCCGCAACGGACCCGTGCCCCGCAGTCCGACCACACCGTCGACCACCAGTTCTGCGGTGTCCGGCACCCCATCGACGACGCGGCCACCCGCCGAGCGGAACGCGGCCAGTCCGGCCGCGTGCGCACGGTCGGGGGCGGTGAGCACCGCGGACACCGCGACCCCGCGCCTGCGCAGCACCGCCCCGGCGAACAGGGCATCCCCGCCGTTGTCGCCGGAACCGATCACCAGGGTCACCGCACGTCCGTAGACCGCGCCGTGTCGGCTGCGGAGTTCCGCGGCGACCGCACCGGCCAACCCGGAGGCGGCGCGGCGCATGAGCACCCCGTCCGCCAGCAACCGACCGGTCGCCTCCTCGGCGACCCGGATCTGCTCGGCGGCGAAGTAGCGCTTGATGGGTGGGTGCCCTATTCGACGGTGACGGACTTGGCCAGGTTGCGCGGTTTGTCGACGTCGTAACCGCGGGCCTGGGCGACCGCCGCGGCGAAGGCCTGCAGCGGCACCGTCGACACCAACGGCTGCAGCAGCGTCGGCACCCGCGGGATGACGATCAGGTGATCGGCCAGGGCGGCGGCCGCGATGTCCCCGTCCTCGGCGATGACGATGGTGGTGGCCCCACGCGCCTGGATCTCGCGGATGTTGCTGACCATCTTGGAGTGCAGCACCGCGCGTCCCACCGGGGACGGCATCACCACGATCACCGGGACCCCGTCCTCGATGAGCGCGATCGGACCGTGTTTGAGCTCACCCGCGGCGAAGCCCTCGGCGTGGATGTAGGCGAGTTCCTTGAGTTTGAGCGCACCCTCCAGGGCCACCGGGTAACCGACATGCCGACCCAGGAACAGCACCGTGTCGGTGGACGAGAGATCCCTGGCCAGCGCACGCACCGGTTCCACGGTCTCCAGTACCTGGGCGACGGCGTCGGTCATCTGCTCCAGCGCGAGATACTCGCGGGCCACCTCGTCGGAGTACTTGGTGCCGCGGGCCTGGGCCAGCGCGAGTCCGACCAGGTAGGTCGCGACGATCTGGGCGAGGAAACACTTGGTCGACGCCACACCGATCTCCGGGCCCGCGTGGGTGTAGAGTACCGCGTCGGACTCCCGCGGGATCTGCGCACCATTGGTGTTGCAGATCGCCAGCACCCGCGCCTTCTGTTCCTTGGCGTGCCGCACGGCCTCCAGGGTGTCGGCCGTCTCGCCCGACTGCGAGATGGCCACCACCAGCGTCGAGCGGTCCAGCACCGGGTCGCGGTAGCGGAATTCGCTGGCCAACTCCACCTCGACGGGCAGTCGGGTCCAGTGCTCGATGGCGTACTTGGCGATCAGTCCGGCGTGATACGCCGTGCCGCAGGCGACCACGAACACCTTGTCCACGTCGCGCAGGTCCTGGTCGGAGATGCGCTGCTCGTCGAGGACCACCCGGCCGTTCTCGAAATGCCCGAGCAGGGTGTCGGCCAACGCCTGCGGTTGTTCGGCGATCTCCTTGAGCATGAAGAAGTCGTGACCGCCCTTCTCGGCGGCGGCGAGGTCCCAGTTGATGTGGAACGGGGTGCCCTGCTCCTCGTTACCGTCGAAGTCGGTGATCCGGTAGGTGTCGGCGGTGATCACCACCACCTGATCCTGTCCGAGTTCCACCGCGTCGCGGGTGTGCTCGATGAAGGCGGCCACGTCGCTGGCCACGAACATCGCGTCGGTCCCGACACCGACGACCAGCGGGGTCGACCGACGGGCGGCGATGATCTTGTCGGGATGGTCGGCATGGACGAACACCAGGGTGAACGCCCCCTCCAGCCGCTGCAGCACCGCGTAGGCGCTGGCCTCGAAGTCGCCTGCGTGTTCGCCTGACGTGTACTCCAGATACAGCAGGTGCACCGCGGTCTCGGTGTCGGTGTCGGAGGAGAACTCGATGCCCGCGGCCTCGACCTCGTCGCGCAGCCCGGCGAAGTTCTCGATGATGCCGTTGTGCACCACGGCGATCTTGCCGTCCGTGCTGACCTGCGGATGCGCATTGCGGTCGGTCGGGCGCCCGTGGGTCGCCCACCGGGTGTGCCCCATCCCGGTGCTGCCTGCGAAATGCTCGCGACCCACGGTCGCGAGTTCCTTGTCCAGGTTCTCCAGCCGACCGGCCTTCTTCTCCACCGCCATACCACCGGCGCCGTCGAGGATGGCGACCCCGGCGGAGTCGTATCCGCGGTATTCCATCCGGCGGAGCGCCTCGACGACGATCTCCAGGGCGTCACCGTGCCCGACGTAGCCGACGATTCCACACATAGGGTCACAGAGTACCGCCCGACCAGGCACTCCCCCGCAATCCGCAGGTGGCGGGTCACGACGGGTGTGTCCCCGGCGGGTGGGGACGGCCCGCGGTCACCCCACGTGCACGAACGGCCTGCGCCCGACGTCGGGTTCGGCCCTGCGCAACACCTCGCGGGTGACCGGAGCCACCTCCCCGACGCCGATGAACAGGAACCGCAGCAGATTCTTCACCGGGTTGCCCTCGCTCCACTCGAAGTAGACGTTGGGTATCAGCCCGGTGGTGTCCCGGATGTACAGCAGCACCGCGGCGATCGTGTTGGGGATGGCGGCCGCGTTCACCCACAGGATCCGGAACTCGTCGTCGCGGATGCGGCCCCGGACCACCAGATCGGTCTTGAACTCCGAGGAGTCGGTGACGTTGACCTCGAAGAAGATGATCTGTTCGGTGTCGGGGATGTGACTCTCGGCCCGTTGCTGGAGTTCCTTCTCGTGGTATTCGTGCAACGACCGCTCGTCACAGTCGTGGGTGACGATCTGGATGGACCCGGCGGCCGCTGCCTCGTCGATGATCTGTTGGGCGGTCTCGTCGAAGGTGACGCCCGTGGCGCGTAATTCGAAGGCACGATCCACTCGGGACGCCAGCGAGACCAGCACGATCACGACGATGAAGAATCCGGCCACCTTCACACCGTCGGGACGTTCGATGATGTTGGCCACCGTGGTGTAGGCGAACACCAGCACGGCGATCGCGAATCCCCACATCAGCCGGTATCGGCCGCGGCGTCTTGCCGAGAGCACCGCCGCCCACGACGCCGAGGTGATCAACACCAGCACACCGGTCGCGTAGGCGGAGCTCTGTTGGTCGACGCTGGCGCTGAACCACGCGGTGACCACGAACGCGATGACCGCGAACACCAACACCAACGGCCGGGTGGCACGGGTCCACTCGGGGGCCATGCCATAGCGCGGTAGATACCGAGGCACCAGATTGAGCAGACCGGCCATCGCCGACGCGCCGGCGAACCAGAGGATCGTGATGGTGCTGAGGTCGTAGACGGTGCCGAACACCGAGCCGAGGTTCTCGTGGGCGAGATACGCCAGCGCCCGGCCGTTGGCACCACCGCCGCTCTTGAACTCCTTCTCGGGTATCAGGATGGTGCAGACCAGGCTGCTCGAGATCAGGAAGGCGCTCATCACCATCGCTGCCGTGGTGAGCAGTTTGCGGGCACCGGCGATCCGGGTCTGCGGGGTCATCGGGTCGTCGTCCGGCGAACCCTTGATCTGCGGCATCACCGCCACGCCGGTCTCGAAGCCGGACAAGCCGAGCGCCAGTTTGGGGAACACCAGCAGCGCCACGCCGATCATCAGGAACACGTTGCCGTGTTCGGCGGTCATCGCATGTGTCCAGTCGATCACCAGATGCGGCGAGGTGGCGATCCGGATGATGCCGTCCACCACGACGACGAGGTTGAGGGTCAGATACAGCCCGACCAGCCCCACCGCGACGGTGATGGCCTCGGTGAACCCGCGCAGGAAGATGGCCGCGAGCAGGGCGAGGAACACGACGGTGATGAGCACCGGGTAGTGGCCGAAACCGTGCGGGATGAGGGGGTTCTCGACGAAGTGCGCGGTGGCGTCGGCGGCCGACAGCGTCATCGTGATCAGGAAGTCGGTGGCGGCGAATCCGAGCAGGACCAGCACGAACAGCTTTCCACCCCACCGCGGGAGCAGATGCTCGAGCAGGGCGATCGACCCCTCGCCCCGCGGCGACTCCCTGGCGATCAGTCGGTACACGGGCAGCGCCCCGAAGAGAGTCAGCAGGATCAACACCACCGTCGCGATCGGGGCGATGGTGCCCGCGGCCAGCGCGGCGATCCCGGGTTGATAGCCGAGGGTGGAGAAGTAGTCGACACCGGTCAGGCACATCACCTTCCACCACGGGTGGGTGTGTTCCTCGGCGGTGGGCGCGCGGTGCGGTCCCTGATGGCCGGACGGCTCCGGGGTGATGTCCGCAAGTAGCCATCGGATGGCGGGTCTCGGGATCAGCTCGTGCAGCACCATCGAATGGTGCCACCTCAGCGGCCGTTCGGACCGGTAGAGTCACCCGAGTGGCCAGTGTGAAGAAGCTCATCTCGGAACTGACCCGTCGCGGCCCGCACAAGGTGCTGCGCGGCGATCTCGCGATCGCGGGTGTCCCCGGGGCGGTGTACACGCCCCGGAGCGGAACCGATCTGCCCGGTATAGCCCTCGGGCACGGCTGGATGACGGGGTCGCGGCAGTATCGCAAGACCCTCAGCCACCTCGCCTCCTGGGGGATCGTCGCCGCCGCACCCGACACCGAGCGGGGTCCGCTGGGCTCCGAACGCGCGTTGGCGTCGGACCTGGTCACCACGCTGCAGATCATCAGCGAGGTCCGTCTCGGTGTCGGCGACATCACCGTCCACAGCCGACGGCTCGGGTTGGTCGGTCACGGGTTCGGGGCGTCGGCCGCGGTGCTCGCCGCCGCCGACAGCTCCCCGGTGACCGTGCGAGCCGCCGGCCTGCTGTACCCGGCACCCACCAGTGACGCCGTGTTGCCCGCGGCACACAATGCACGGGTCCCGGCGATGATCCTCACCGCGCCCGACGACCTGGACAGCATCACCTCCAACGCGCTGCCGCTGCGCAACGCGTTGCATCACGACCTGTCGCCGGATGCGCTGGCCAAGGGCGCCGAGGAGAACCCCGTGTCGTTGCGAGTGGTCGAGAAGTCCACCGCCCGCGGGTTCGCCGAGGGGTTCAGCGTCCGCGGATTCCTCGGTGACGGTGCGAACGACCGCACGACGCAGCGAATGACGCGCGCGGTCCTGACCGGGTTCCTGCTGCATCAGCTGACCGGCGACAAGAAGTACGCGGACTTCTCCGACCCGGACACCGCTCTGGGCAAGATCGTCCCACTGGACCCCACCACGGTCGCCGACGAGACCGATCCCCTCACCCGGTTGTTGTCGCGCTGATCAGCGTTCCGGATCCGCGGTTCGCGAATGCGGACTGGCACCCATCTCGTCCACCGGCAGAAGCACCTGCGGGGTGACGGCGGCGATGTCGGCCTCGCGTTGCAACCGTTCGAAGATGGGCGCGCCGAACGTGTCGCCGGGACCCTGCGCGAGTGCGGCGATGCGTCGCTGCTCCGCGTGAAAGGCCCGTTCCGCGTCGGTGATCCCGCGGACCGCCGCCGCCGCGGCCGCCTCGATCTGATCGGCAGGTCTCATTCGTCGCCCAGCAACGCGAGGCGCACCCCGTCTCCGGTGCCCGATGTGGCACCGAGGCGTAACGGCACATCCACTTCGCGATGAGACCCGTCGGCATGTGTGCCGTCCGGCTGAGCAGGTGAGTCCGCAGCCGCGTCCGGCACCACCGGTGCGGGTTGCGGTGCCGTCGACTCAGGGTCGGCCGGGAACTCGGCCGTCGGTGGCTGCGGTTGCGCCACAGGGGGTTCGGGTTCGGGGGATTCGGGTGCGGACACGTGCGGCGACTGCGACTCGGGCATCGGGGACTCGGGCATCGGGGCCTGGGTCCCCGACGGATGTGACGACGGATCTCCGGGGTCCGACCCTGCACCGAAGGCGGTGGCACTGTCGGAGTCCACGGCCGACAACGATGTGGTGAGCGCACCGAACATCTGGTCCACGGCCGCGTGCGCGGTCGCGGTGGCCTGGTCGAACAACGTCACCCGCGACGTGAGGTCCAGCGCACCGTACGCCGTGCTCAGCGACTCCGCGGTCGGCAGTGCGCCGGCCACCGCACCGACCGCGCGGTACTTCGCGGCCAACACTGCGGTCAACGAGTCACCGATCACGCCCAGCGCGGCCCCGCTGTCGCGCAGGGCGGTCAGCACCGCGGCGACCTGCCGCAGGTGTCCGGACACCGCGGCACCCATGGCGTCTCCCGCGCGACCACTCCACCCCTGCGAGATCTGGTCGTCGTCCGGGTCGAGATCCCGGAGTACCCGTTCGGCGTCGGCCACCACCTCGGAGTCGGCGTGCAATCCGGCGATGTCGATGCTCTCGGTGGCGTCGAACTGGGCGCGAAAGCGGTGCGCGTCGTCGAATCCGGCGATACCCGCCTGTCGCGCCGCCGGTGTCACGTCGACGAGGAACTGCACACCCGCCTCGGCGACCACCCGCAGGGCCGCGAGCTCCGTCGGGTTCATCGGTCGGTCCCGTGGGAGCGGAAGGCGTGGGCGGCCTCCTCGTCGGCATCCAGGGTCGCCGCCCGGGCCGCGACCACCCGACCGCCCAGCTCCTCGGTCTCGTCGGCCAGCCGGTGCAGCGCGGCGGCCACGGCGGCCATACCCTGTCGATACCGGGTGCCGTGCTCGCCGAGGTCCTCGCCCAGCGCGTGGGGCCCGAAGCCGGTGCCGGTCACGATCGTCGCGGCGTTGCGCAACGGTTCTCGCGCCCCGGTCATCCGCCTCCCGACACGGTCCATCAGCTCGGGGTCGAACTCGGTCCGGTCAGTCATGGGTCTCACTCGCGCTCGCGGGCCCGGATACGGAGCCCAGTGGGGTGTCTCGTCCGGAGATGAGACGGGTGTACGCCCACTCCGGTTCCGCGAACCGATCCCCGATCCCTGCCTTGGCCTCATTCACAGCCGACCGGTCGCGGACCCCCAGACTAACCCGAGGCAGCGAATCCGTGGTCGGCCAGCGCGGTCAACAACGCGTCGGGTCGGTCGGCGACCGGCGCCGGCTCCACCTCGGCGAATGCGGCACCGACGCCGGCCGCGGCGCCGTCGGCGATCGCGCTGTCACCGACCATCAGGCCCCGCTGGGCGGGTACGCCGAGACGATCGAATGCGAGCGTGAAGATACCCGGGTCGGGTTTGACCAGACCGACCTCGTAGGACAACACGAGGGTGTCGACGAGGTCATCGACGCCGGCGAGGGCGAACACCGGACGCAGGTCGAAGGCGATGTTGCTCACGATGCCCACCGGTACCCCCGCATCCCGGACCGTCCGCAACGCGGCGATGGTGTCGGGGTACGGCGTCCACGAGTGCGGATCGATGACCCGGCCGTAGAGCGACTCGGCGTGGCCGGGCACGCTCAACCCGGACGCCCGCAACACCGCGAGGTAGGCGCGTCGGTGCAGGTCGGGGTCGAGGTCGCGGTTCTCCCAGGCGTGCCGGTCCTCGGGGCCGAGGTCGACCGGCACGCCGGTGGGTGCGGTCATCCGACGGATCAGTTCGGCCTGCAGGTGGAGGTCGATCGGGTTTCCGTGCACGTCGTGCAACTCGGCGAACCACTCGGGCTGTTCGGTGAACCGGAACAGCGTGCCGGAGAAGTCGAACAGGACCGCGCGGGGAGGCGCGGCCGTCATCGGCAGGCCGCCGAGACCACCCCGGCGACCTGCTCGGCCACCCGACGGGCGTCGTCCTCGGTGGTGGCCTCGACCATCACGCGCACCAGTTGCTCGGTACCCGACGGCCGCAGCAGGATCCGCCCGTCCTCACCCAGGACCTGTTCGGCCTCCCGGACGGCGGCCGTGACACTGTGATCGCCGGCGACCCGTTCCCGGTCGGTCACCGAGACGTTGATCAACACCTGCGGGAGGGTGGTCATCACGCCGGCGAGTTCGGCCAGGCTCCGACCGGTCGCGGCCATCCTTGCCATCAGCGACAGTCCGGTGAGCACTCCGTCGCCGGTGGTGCTGGCCGCGGGCATCACGATGTGACCGGACTGTTCACCACCGAGGGCGTAGCCGCCGGTGCGCAGTTCGTCGAGCACGTAACGGTCCCCGACCCCGGTGGTGCGCAGGGCGATTCCCGCCGCACGCATCGCCTTGTGCAGTCCCAGGTTGCTCATCACCGTGGTGACCAGCACCTCGTCGGTGAGCACACCCTGTTCGCGCATCCCGGTGGCCAGGATCGCCATGATCCCGTCACCGTCGACGACGTCACCCGCGGCGTCCACCGCCAGACAGCGGTCGGCGTCCCCGTCATGGGCGAGACCGAGGTCGGCGCCGTGCTCACGCACCGCGGCCTGGACACGGTCGAGGTGGGTGGAACCGCAGTCGGCGTTGATGTTCAACCCGTCCGGCGTGTCGTGGATGGCGATCACGGTGGCACCCGCGGCCGCGTAGGCACGCGGTGCAACCACCGAGGCGGCACCGTTGGCGCAGTCCACCACCACGGTCAGGCCGTCCAGACTGCCCCGGCCCACCACGGTGCCGAGGTGAGCGAGATACGCGTCGACGGCGTCGGGTGCGTCGAGGGTGCGACCCACGTCGGCACCGGTGGGCCGGTCGGCGGTGTCGTGGGCCATCGCGGCCTCGATCTCGTCCTCGAGGTCATCGGCGAGTTTGTGGCCGCCCTTGGCGAACAGCTTGATCCCGTTGTCGGGCATCGGATTGTGCGAGGCCGAGATCATCACACCGAAGGCCGCGTCACGTTCGGCGGTGAGGTGGGCCACGGCCGGGGTGGGCACCACCCCGACGCGGACGGCGTCCACACCCGCGGACGTCAGCCCCGCGCAGACCGCGGCCTCCAACATCTCGCCCGAGGCACGCGGGTCACGGCCGACGACGACCTGCGGTCGCGGTACCGATCCGGCCGGGGCCAACACGCGCGCCGCGGCGGCGGCCAACGACATCGCCAGCGCGGGTGTCAGATCCGCATTCGCCCGTCCACGTACTCCGTCGGTACCGAACAACCGTCCCATCGAGAATTCCTGCCCTTGCTGTGTGAGTCGAGCCGCGTGACGCACACGAGCAGGCACCCAACGCTCGGGTGCCTGCTCGTGGTGAGGATCGCAGCAGGTCAGCGCTTGCTGTACTGCGACGCCTTACGGGCCTTCTTCAGGCCGTACTTCTTGCGCTCCACGGCGCGCGGGTCACGGGTGAGGAAGCCTGCCTTCTTCAGTGCGGGACGGTCCTCCGGGGTGACCTCGATGAGGGCGCGGGCGATGGCCAGACGCAGGGCGCCTGCCTGACCCGACGGGCCGCCACCGACGAGCTTGGCGTGGATGTCGAAGGACTCGGTGCGCTCGACGGTGACCAGCGGCGCCTTGATCAGCTGCTGGTGCACCTTGTTGGGGAAGTACGCCTCGAGGGTGCGGCCGTTCAGCTCGAACCCGCCACTGCCCGGGGTCAGCCGGACGCGGACGATGGCCTCCTTGCGGCGACCCACGGTCTGCACCGGACGGTCGATGGCGATCGGGGCCGCCGGGGCCTCGTCGGTGACGTCGATGTCGACGTCCACGTCCTCCACCACGTAGTCGTCGGGAGCCACCTCGACGGCTTCGACGACGTCCTCGGTCACGTTCTCGTCGTTCGGAGAGGTCACTGGGCCACCTGCTTGATCTCGAAGGGGACGGGGCGCTGGGCCGCGTGCGGATGGTTCGGGCCTGCGTAGACCTTGAGCTTGCTGCTCATGGCCCGACCGAGCTTGGTCTTGGGGAGCATGCCGACGATGGCCTTCTCCACGACGCGCTCGGGGTGCGTCTCCAGCAGTTCGGCGGTGGTCCGCGACGACAGTCCACCCGGGTGACCGGAGTGCCGGTAGTTGAGCTTGCGCTCGGCCTTGTTGCTGGTCAGCGTGACCTTCTCGGCGTTGATGATGACGACGAAGTCGCCGCCGTCCAGGTGCGGTGCGTAGGTCGGCTTGTGCTTGCCGCGCAGCAGGTTGGCGGCCTGCACGGCGAGACGGCCGAGCACCACGTCGTTGGCATCGATGACATGCCACGTACGCGTGATGTCACCGGCCTTCGGGGTGTAGGTGGGCACAGATGTCCTCACAGTCTTCTCGGGTGACTCCGTGGAGTCGGTGGGTGTCGGTCCGATGACGCGGCCGGGCTGCTCCGGCGACCGACCTGGACCCGGGACCCGCTGTCCCACCGAGTCGAGAACTCGACGGGGCCGCGCACCAACCGATCAGGCTACGCGAGTGCCCGGCCACCGGTCAAAACGCCGGCCGAGGTCGACGGAGGAGGAAAAGCCCCGGTCAGAGGTGTGCGGCCGACGCGAAGCACCGTTGCACCCGATCCGCCGCGGCGGCCACCGCGCTCTCGGCATCCACCATCCGCGCCGACAACGACCCGGCGGCGGCACGGGACGCCACCGCGGTGGTGAGGGCCGTGGTCACCCCGTCGGTGGTCAGCGCCGAGGTGCGACACCAGTCGCCGACCCCCAGGGCACGCAGACGGTCGCCCCAGACGGGCTGATCGGCGGTCACCGCGCACACCACCGCGGGCAGTCCCGCCCGCAGCACCGCCGCCGTGGTGCCGGCGCCGCCGTGGTGGACGGCGGCGGCGCACCGGGGTAGGACCGCGGCATGATTGACCGCGCTGACGACGTGGCTCCGCTGCGCGGAACGGTCGTCCCACGGCTCCCGCTCCCCACTCATCACGAACAGGCAGCGCAGGCCCACCCGGTCCGCGGCTCCCTCGATCGTGGCCATCACGGTGTCGCGGTCGGGCAGCGGCATGCTGCCGAAGGTGACGAACAACGGCGGCGGACCGGCGTCCAGCCACCGCCACAGGCTCGCGTCCGCCGGGTCGGCATCGCCCCCATCGATGCGGGCGCGCGCGTGTGCCGGCAGGTCGAGGAATCCGACCAGTGGGCGGTCATCCCCCCACTCGTCGGCCAGACCCGGGAACAGCGCCGGGTCGTAGGCCTGGATCTGGGCAATCCCCAACCGGCGCAGCCGTGCCGGCAGCGGGCCACGAGCCGAGGTCAGACCCACCCGCCGACGGAACCGGTTCTCGTTCCAGCCGGTGGCCCACCACGTCACCCGGTCCGCGAGACGCCACGATCGTCGGCGCCAGGCCGCACTCCAGGTCTGTCCGACACCGGGGATCGACCCCACCACCCCGTTCTCCGACATCGGACCGAACCGCAGTGTCACCAGTGGGATGTCCAGGACCTGCGCCAGCGCCAACCCGCGGTCCTGACACAGCGGGGCGACCACCACCACGTCCGCGCCGGCCAGCGGTGCGCCGTCCACGACGAAGGCCTCGATCAGGGCGTCGTCCATGGCCCGGAACCCCGCACGCACGTTGGCGATCGCGAGACGCATGCGACGCAACGGGTTCCGGCTGCGCTGTTGCGACAGCGCATGCTCCGAGGTCCACGCCGAGTCCGAATCCATACCCAGCGGCCGGACATCGTCGACCCCCACCGCCAGCGCCATCGACACCAGGTTGGGTGGAACGGCGACGCTCACCCGGTCGCCACGGTCCTGCAGTTCCAGGGCGAGACACAGTCCGGGTTGGATGTCGCCGCGACTGCCGTACAACAGGATCGCCACATGGCCCGATCTGGTCTGCGCTGGTCTGGTCTGTACTGGTCCGGTCATCGATCTCACCAGAACCTGCGGGCGAGGCCCCAGGCGTCGAGTTCGTCGTCGATCAGCTTGCGCACCACGGTGACATCACCGAAATGATCAGGGTGGATACCGAAGAAGGTCATCGTCACGGTGTCACCGTGTTGCACCGCCCAGGCGGCCACCGCAGGACCCTGCTTGCGGCGCTGCTCCGCGGGAGTCCCCTGCATGATCGCGCGGATGCCGAATCCCGCGGCGTCCCGGCCGCCGATACGCAGACTGTTGCGCGGTGCCACACCGAGATTCGACACCGTGACGTCGGGTCCGGCGATGGACCGCATCAACCTCCCGACGATGCGCCGCGGCAGCAGCCGCACCACCGGCTGTAGATTGTCGGCCACGGCGTCGGCACCCGACTCGGCGTAGTCGACGAAGGCACGCTTGCTCATCGCCCGTACCGCGCCGAGATCTGCGCCCGGTTCGATGGGTTTCGGTAATCGGATCCACACCCCGCCGGAGGCATTCGCGCGATCGTCACTCTCGTCGTCGCGTCTGCTCACCGCGACACAGACCTTGAGTTCCCCGCTGATCGGCAGTCCCGACCGACCGACGACACCGGACAGCACCGCGGTGAACAGGCTGTTCGGTGTGCCGTCGAACTCGGCCGCCCGCTGCTTCCACCGGGTCGCGTCGACGTCCACCGTCAGCAACGTGGGTTCCGGCTCGTCGCCCACCATCGGCGGCAGAAACGTGCGCGCGGGGTCGTTGCCGGTCGTCGGGCTCGACGCCGCGGTGCCGGTCGACGTCGCTCGGCGGTTCCGGACCGCCTCACGCACCAGCACCCGTACCGAATTCGCGGCGGCGCCGACCTGTCCGATCGCGTCGCCGACGTCGGCTCGCAAGCCACGGATCCCGCCGACGCTCGCCGCGGCGGGCAGCGCGGTCCCGGTCCCCGCGGCCGCCTCTGCCAACGCGCGGTACACCGCCTGACCGTCGGCGACCATGTGCGACACCAGCAGCGACACCGCGCGACCGCCGCCTTCGGTGGCCGCGGAATCCAGCCGCCACCCCGCGCCGCCGATCGGGTCGACCCGGTGGCCGCGCAGACACGCGTCGCACCACCGGCCCACCTCGTCGTCGGCGATGACCTCGTCGTCGGAACCCGCGGGGGCTCGGTCGGATCGCACCCACCGGTGCCGTGCGCCCGGTACCCGGGTCCGGGAGACCGCCCGGTGCAACGACCCCTGGGCCAACGCGGCGCGCAACGCGGCCACCGCGTCGGCCCCCGGGTCGACGTGGAAGTCGTAGAGGAATTGGATGGGGGCGCTGACCCCGAAGAGATCCTGGGCCAGCAGGTACGACTCGTCGGCACCGGTCACCCGCGGAGCCGTCCCCGTTCGTGCCGTCCCGGCGGCGATGGTCGTCATCGTCTCTCCTTCGGTAGTTTCACCAGAGTTCGTACGGCAGGTCCCAGGCGGACAGTTCGGCTCCGAGTTGGCGCCCCAGGTCGCTCTCATCGACGAAGAGGGTCTCGTCGAAACCCCACACGGTGAACGTGACCTGATCGTCGGTGCGCAACAGCCAGGCCTGTGCACCGTCGCCGAAGCGGTAGGGCAGGTCGGGATCGACGTTCTGGGCCATCCCACGGAAGGTGATCCGCCGGGCCCGACATCCGCCGAGACGCTGCGCGCCGGCGGGGACGTCACCCAGATTGGACACCATCGCATCCGGCATCCCCGAGCCGGCGGTCGCCGCACCGATGAGCCACGACGCCGGCAGCAACCACACCAACGGTTGCAGGTGCACGGTGGCGGCGCGCTGCCCCGCCTCGAGTCGCTGGTATGCGGCCTTGCACAGCGCCCGGATGGACCCCAGGTCGCCGCCGGACACCGGGTCGTCGGTCAGCGTGATCGACACCCCCGCGGTCGCGTTGGCGCGGAGATCCGTGTCACCGCGTCGGCGATCGACCGGCAGCCCCACCTTGATCGGTACTCCCACCGGGGCATGACCACCGGAGCGCAACAGTCCCGTGACGACCGCGACGAAGAGCGCGTTCGGGGTCCCACCGTGCGCGGCGGCGACCGAATCCCACCGATGCGTCGGGACACTGACGGTGGCCAGCGCACCCGTGGCGCGCGGTGACCGGCGGGCGGCTTCGGGCCGAACCGGACGTTCGATGTCGTCGCGAACGGGGTCCCCACCCGGTCGCCACCCCGCGACGACCGCGCGCACCACCCCCCGACCGACGGCCAGCACGCGGCCTGCCGCGTCCACTACATCGCCGACCACCACCGGTGTCACCGGTGCGGACCGGACGCGACCGTCGGCAGGCGACGGATCCGCCGTCATCGCGGTGGCCGCCGACTGCACCATCAGACGACCGTCGGTGACCTGGTGCAGCGCACACAGCGACACCACCGTGCAGCCGTCGCCCATCGGTGCGGCCCGCAACCGCCAGCAGCGCCCCTGCTCCGGATCGAGGTCGACCGTGGCCATCTCGGTCGCCGCCCAAGTCTCCACCCCGGTGGTCGAGACGGTTTCCGTGTCCACGACCAGCGGGGCGGCCACACCGGCGCCCACCCAGCGGGGTCGGGCACCGGGAATGCGTGACGCCACCAGCGTGCGGTGCAGACGACCGCACTCGAGCCCGGCGTGCATCCGGCGCAGTGCGCTGTCGGGTATCGCGCCGTCGAAGACCCAGACGGTCTGCAACACCACATCCCAGCCGAGGGCGCGTCGCAGGAACCAGAACGTCGAGTCCTCATCGGCGAGGCGCCGACTGGCGAGACCCGGTTCGGTCGTGGATCGGGACGGGGTCGGCGTGCCGGTCGTCATCGGATCCTCCTGTCCGCCCACACCCGTCGCGAGGTCGGTCCCCCTACACTGGCGTCTGTCCGGTCAAGGGAGTGGGTGTGGAATTCGCCATCGCGGCAAGCGGTAGTCGGGGGGATGTGCAGCCCCTTGTCGCACTGGGCCTGGCCCTGCGGTCCCGTGGGCACGCGGTGACGCTCATGACGCCTCCCGACCTGGTGTCGTTCGGCCGGTCGGCCGGTCTCCGCACCGAACCGTACGGCGAGAACACCAGGGAGATACTCGATTCCGAGTTGTCCCGGGAGCGAATGAAGTCGCGCGACCCGCGGACCAGGTTGGCTGCGATCAGCGAGATCACCGTTCGCGGTGGCCGTATCATGCAGGAACAGCTGCTGGACCATTCGGCGGGTGTCGATGCGATCATCGCGACCAGTGTCGGCCAGGAACGCGCCCACAACGTCGCCGAGGTGCGTGGGATACCACACATCCCGGTGCACTACTGCCCGATCCGACGCAATCGTTCGGTGCCGCCGCCGATCCCCGTTCCGATGTCCATGCCCGGACCGGTCATCGACCTCGGGTGGCGGCTGGCACAACAACTGTTGTGGTGGGGATCCCGCAGTGCCGAGAGCACCCTGCGCGGCGAACTCGGACTGGCCGCGTTGCGCCGGCCGTACGCCACCGAGATCGCGGCGCGCGGCGTACCGGAATTGCAGGCGTACGACCCCGCATTGTTCGGCTCGCTTGCCGCCGAGTGGGGTACGAGTCGTCCGCTCGTCGGATTCCTCAACCTGCCCGCCGAGGTCCGCTCCGCCGTCGGGGACCACGGCGTGGACGGCGACCTCGATGCCTGGCTGCGTGCCGGCGATCCCCCGATCTACGTGGGGTTCGGCAGCATGCTGCCCAACAACCCGGCGGGCCTGGCATCGGCGTTGCGGATCGCCGCCGACCGGCTCGGTCGCCGACTGCTGGTGGCCGGCGGGTGGAGCGGCTTCATGGCCGACGTAGACGATCCGACGATCCGGGTGATTGGTCACGTCGATCACGACGCCGTGCTCCCGCGGTGCGGTGCCGCCGTCCACCACGGCGGTGCCGGGTCGTTGGCCGCCGGACTGCGCGCCGGACTTCCGACCACGGTGGTGTGGGTCGGTGCCGACCAGCCGATGTGGGGTCGTGCGGTCGTGACGGCCCGCGCCGGGGCGTCGCTGCCGATGTCGCGGGTGGACCCCCAGCGGCTCACCGCGGCGCTGCAGACCACTTTCGCGGACGGCAGTCGGCGTCGGGCCGAGGTCCTGCACGACCGGATGATCAGCCCCGAACACGCCGTGCACACCGCGGTGCAGATGGTCGAACGAGTCGTGCGCTCACGGGAGCACCCGGCCTGAGCGGGCGGTGAACAGCTTACGCACGGTGAATCGCTCGACCTCCGGATCGTAGAGGCGGAACATCATCAGGCGGCCCGCATGCATGACCACCAGCGCGGGTAGGTACACCGACGCCGACCCGACGGTGAAGCCGTACCGACGATGCAGCGCGAAGGTACGCGGCAGGAAACTCATGTAGCGGACGAACTCACCCATCGGTGATTCCATCCGCCGCGGTGACACCCCGACGGTGAGGTCGGCGAGAAACGCGTTGCGGCCGCCGGTCTCGGTGACGCAGAGCCCCATGTCGACGTCCTCGAAGATGTCGCGCCGCATGCTCACCCGGTCACGGATCCGGTGCCAGGTCTCTCTGCGCAGCACCATGTTGGAGCCGTACAGCACCGGCAGTTCGGTGACCGTCCGGTGCGCGCGGCGTTTGCTCAGCGGGTGGATGGCGATCTTCCAACGGTCGAAGCGACCGGCGAACGGCAGACCGTAGGCCTCACCGCGACCACACATCGACGCCCACTCCCCGGCACCGTCGGCGACGAAGAAGTCGATGATGGTGCGCGCCCATTGCTCGGGGACCCTGGTGTCAGCGTCGATGCGGGCGATGAGGTCACCGGCGGCCGCGTCGAGCCCGAC
Source organism: Williamsia sterculiae (assembly GCF_900156495.1). Classification (GTDB taxonomy): domain Bacteria; phylum Actinomycetota; class Actinomycetes; order Mycobacteriales; family Mycobacteriaceae; genus Williamsia_B; species Williamsia_B sterculiae. The sequence continues at coordinate 348,159 of NZ_FTNT01000002.1, read as the reverse complement.
GTTGCGGGCGTGCACGAGCCCCTGCTCGGTCGCGGTCACCACGCGGATCTGCGGGAACCTCGCCCGGAACTCCGCGACCACCGACATTCCGTCATCGGTGGAGTTGTTGTCCACCACCACGATCTCGGTGATGTCGTCGATCTGCGCCGTCAACCGGTCCAGACAGTGCCGGATCGCCACCTCTTCGTTGTAGATCGGGATGACCACCGAGAAGGTGGGGAACGTGGTCGCCGATGCGACGGTTGACCCGGCGCTGTTCGGTCGTGCCACATCGGATTCGGCGGGGCTCAGTTCGGTGGTGTTCACATCAGGTCCTTCGCATGTAGGTCCGCAGGGTCACGGGCACGAAGATCGCCAGCACTGCGGCGGCACCGGCGAGCGTGTAGACGACCTGGACACCGGCTTGCCCGTCTGAAGCCAGGGCGCGGGCGGCGGAGACCAGATGCGACACCGGGTTCGCGGAGGCGCAGGCCTGCATCCACCCGGGCATGGTGCTGATCGGCACCAGGGCGTTCGAGACGAAGGTGATCGGCATCAGCACCAGCATCGACACGCCTTGCACGGTGGATGCCTTGTCCATCAACACGCCGACCAACGCGAAGATCCAGCTGAGGGTGAACGCGACCACCACGATGAGGACACAGGCCGTGACCAGACCGAACAGGCTTCCCGGCCGGTATCCCATCACCATGCCCACCGCGACGGTGATCGCGGTGGCGACCACGTAGCGGACTGCATTGGCCAGCAATGCGCCCCCCAGGGGTGCGATCCGCGCGATCGGCAGCGACTTGAACCGGTCGAACACCCCGCGGTCGAGGTCCTCGCGTAGTTGCACCCCGGTGATCACCGACGCCGCCACCGACGTCTGGACCAGCACACCGGGGATCAACAGCGGAAGGTAGGCGTGCACGTTTCCGACGATGGCCCCGCCGAAGATGGTGGAGAACATCACCGTGAACACGATGGGCAGCACGATCACGTCGAACAGTTGTTGCGGATTGTGTCTGATCTTCAGCAGACCGCGGTGCGCCATGGTCAGCGACTGGCCGACGGCGACCCGGACGCCCACCCGTCCGTCGTCGTCCACCGTCTCCGGTTCGTGTTCCCGCACCCGGTTCTCGGCCATCACCGCGGTCATGCCACCTCCTCCCTCCGTGCGCTGCCGGTCATCGCCATGAACACCTCGTCGAGGGTCGGTCGCTGCACGTTCACCGCCTCGACGGCGATCCCCTGCTCCCGCAATGTGATCAGCAACTCCGGGAGGCGATCGACGTCTGGCATCGGGACCGCGATCTCCCGGTCCGTCTCCGATCCGACCGGTTTGCCACCCGCATACGATGCGCAGAGTTCGCGCGCGCGTCCACAGTGCCGACCGTCGATCAACGACACTTTCACGTACTTCTGCCCCACCCGGGACTTGAGCTCGTCGGTGGTGCCCTCGGCGACCACCCGACCGTGGTCCATCACCGAGATACGTGACGCCAACTGATCCGCCTCCTCGAGGTATTGCGTGGTGAGCAGCACGGTCGAACCCTCGGCGACCAGGCGGCGCACCGTGTCCCACAACTGCAGTCGCGTGCGCGGATCGAGACCGGTGGTCGGTTCGTCGAGAAAGATCAGTTGAGGTCGGGTGATGAGGGATGCCGCGAGATCGAGCCGCCTGCGCATCCCCCCGGAGAACTGTCCGACGGGACGCGCCGCGGATTCGGTCAACCCGAACTCCTCCAGCAGTTCCGACGCCCGTCGGCGCGCGGTACGGGTGGGTGATCCGACCAGGCGACCGAAGATCACCAGGTTCTCGGTCGCGGTCAGGTCCTCGTCGACCGATGCGTATTGTCCCGTGACCCCGATGAGTCGTCGTACGGCTCCCGCTTGAGTGCGCAGGTCGCGCCCGAGAATTCGCGCCGACCCCGCATCGGGACGCATCAAGGTGGCCAGCATTCGGACCATGGTCGTCTTGCCTGCACCGTTGCTGCCCAGCACCGCATGGACCCCCCCGACGGGCACCTGCAGATCCACGCGGTCCACGGCCAGACGGCCGCCGAATCTCTTGGTCAGCCCTCGCGCGTCGATGGCGGGCGTATGCTCCGAGATACTTCTCTCCCAACGTATTCGGCCGGTGACGACTTCGGCCGACGATTGATCGTGACGCATCGACTCACCGCGCCACGGCGCGTTGCGTGTGCATGTGCGAGACCCCCACCCCGATGAACCAAGGCTAGGTGGACCGTAGCGCCGCGGCAACCGTGGCACCGGCAACCCGGACGCAGATCACATCCCAACAGCCCGATCCTCCCGATGTCCGGGTCGCCCGCTATTTCGCATTGGGTGGCGCCCGTGTTGTGCCGTTCACGTGCCTGCAACATATGGTCGCAGTTCCGGCGGTTCATACAGTCGCTGCACCGAAACTGGTTGTGATGTAGCAGGATTGGATTCTCCCGATGTGATGAAGCCCACCGGCTCCCTGACGTGCCAGGCGGGATGGCACGGTCATATGATTCTCGAAGACGCGATTCTCGATACTGCAGAGCGCCGGCTCGGGGGATGGTTCGCCGGCGACGAGAACGCTCCGGACGGTTCCGCGGACCAGACGCTCGACCCGTTGCGCGCCGTGGTGTCTTGGACCTGAATCAATCTGAAAGGTCGTCTCCACCTATGAAATTCACCGAGCTCTCGGGACACGATCTACCCGGCGGCGTGCTCACCGAATGGATGCCGCGGGCCGAACGTGAACCGTCTCGGTGGGATGCCGACTCTCGCCCACTGACCTACGACCACGAGTCCCACATCCGGCGCGCGTCGTCGGCCTCGGGTCAATCATCCTGGCTCGGGGCCACGTTCATCATCGAACGCGGTCTGGACACCGGTGCCATGCACCATGCGCTGCTCGGTTGGATCCGCAGACACGAGGCGTTCCTCACCACCGCGAGCGTCACCGGTGCTCCGCTGGACGGGGAATCCGCTGCCGCCATCCACACCTCGCGACGCACGGTAACCGGAGCCGACGTGTCGCTCGACCGCCACACCGTGGGTCGACTCGCCGGTGACGACATCACCACCCGGTTGACCACCCAGTTCACCGAACGACTGTCACCGCTGCAGTGGCCACACTGTATGGTCGCGACCATCGCCGATCCGGACGCCCCTGACACCCACCGGCCGCGGGTGATCGTGGTCTTCGGCGCCGATCACTCGGTGATGGATGCATACTCGATGCTGCTGTCCATCAACGAGATCCGCCAACTCTACCTGGCCGCGGTGGACGGTACCGAGGCCGGCTTGGCCGAGATCGGCAGCCACGCGGACTTCAGTGCCGTGCACCGCGGTGTCGGCGCCGACCTCACCGTCGATCATCCCGCCGTCGATCGGTGGTCCCGCTTCCTGGCCGAATCCGACGGGGACTTCCCTGCTCTCGGGTTACCTCTCGTCGACGACCATGGGACGGCCGACCACGGTCGACCACAGCGCGGGCGGGCGGACTTCGTGGCGACCAGCGAGCAGATGAACGCACTCACCGACCTGTGCCGGGCCGAGGGCCACACCACCCAGACGGCCGTCATCGCGTCGATCGCCCTCGCGCTGGCCCAGCTCACCGGCCGACCGCGGATGCGCGCGACGATGCCGATGCACACCCGCACCGAACCGCGCTTCCTCGAGTCGGTCGGTTGGTACGTCGGTATCGGTCCGCTCGACATCGACCTCACCCTCACCGAGACCTTCACCGACGCCCTGGCCGCCACCTCGGCCGGGATCGTCGAGGCCAAGCGACTGTCCCGGCTCCCCTATCCGCCGATCGCCCAGCTGCTCGGTTCGGACTCCGAACCGCGTTTCGTGTTGTCCTACCTCGACCTCCGATTCGTCCCGGGGGCCGCGGACTGGCCCGAGTGGGAGGCGCGCACGCTGCGCAGCGAGGCACGCTCCGACAACGAGGTGTACCTCTGGGTCGCGCGGACGCCCGCCGGCGTCACCGTCTCCAGCCGCTACCCCGACACCGCGGTGGCCGACACGAATGTCCGCCGGCTGGTGGCCACCGCCTGTGCCATCCTCGACGACGCGGTGCTGCACGGTGCCCGGATGGAGGTCCCATCGACCGTCCGCGGGGCCGGCCTCATCGACGATGCCGACACCGGTGTCGAACGGTTGCTCGCGTGAGGATCACCGCCATGGGTGCCTGGCAGCCGGCGCCCGGTGAAGCCCTCCGCTGGCTGCCGACGCCACGCTGCCGCGCCGCCGCGGGGGCCGCACCGGTGCGCGACGCGCCGCTGAGCTTTCTGACCGAGAACGACATCCGGCGATCACACGCCGCACACGCTCAGTGTCTGGCCCACACCTCCTACCTCGGCTCGGCCACCGAACTCGACGGCGATCTCGACCTCGATGCGTTGACCCGCGCCCTGGAGGCGTTCGTGGGCAGGCACCCGATCCTGCGCAGCTGGTTCGAGAGCGGCGGAGACGGTGCGGTCGCCACCCACGTGGTGGATCCGGCGGCGGTCGCGTTCGAGGTGCACTCCGACGGACCCGTCACGTCCAGTGACAGCCTGCAGTCGCTGTTGCGACATCGCCTCGGCACCGAGACCACCACCGACGTCTTCCCCGGTCTCGCCTTCGGCGCGATCAGGCGCACCGGCGGGTTCTCGATGTACCTCGGCTGCGATCACGCATTGAGCGACGGTGCGTCACAAGCCCTGGCCCTGGCCGAGATCGCGGAGCTCTACCTGGCGTCGCGCGCGGATGAGCCGGTCCCCCCGACGGGTGAGGGCGGAGGGTACTTCGACTACGTATCCCTCGAGATCGCGGCCGCCGAGCACCACATGGCGGGCAGCCCGCAGTTCCGGGCCTGGCAGGACACCTTCACCCGTCACGATCTCCGGATGCCTGGTTTTCCCCTCGATCTGGGTCTGGCTCCGGGCGAGACCGCCCCGGTCCGCCCGATCGAGATGCCGATTCTGGACCGGGCCGGGGTGACCGACTTCGACATCGCGTGCAAGGCGGCGGGTGGCTCGGTGTTCTCCGGCGTCTACGCGGCGTTGGCCATCGCCGCCCGTGAACTCACCGGTGCCGACGAGTACTACGGGATGACGGTGCTCAACAGTCGTGGTGCGGCACCGCAGTTCACCACCGCCCAGGGCTGGTTCTGCGCGTTCTCGCCGGTGGAGATCCCGCTGGCGGGGGCACGGGCCTTCACCGATGTCGTCGCGATCGCGCACGCCGCCGTCGCGCGGACCAAAGAGCTGGCGGCGGTCCCGGTGCAGGCGGCACTGGCCGCGATGGTCGCGGCAGGCGCCTCTCAGGATGCGGTGGTCACCGCACCGAATCTTCTCTCGTACATAGACTTCCGCTGGTTCCCGGCCGACGCCGCCGGTGCGTACGACCGCGGCATCCTGTTCACCGGGGAGGGGCGAACGGGTAACGCGTCGCTGTGGATCAACCGAGACCACGACAGCCTCTACCTCGGGAGTCAGACGCCGGACACGCCCTACGCGCAGCAGCAGGTGGCCCGCTACCTCGATCGGTTCTGCGCCGTGGTGCAGGCCGTCGCCGCCACCGGCGACCACCTCGTCACCACACCCGACGATCGTCCGCTGACCACATACGCGACCGGAGCTGCCTCATGCGGGTGACCACCATCGACAGATTCGACACCGCGAGCGGCGAGATCCTCTCGTGGGCGGTCGACGTGTCCCGCAGTGCCCCACGGGTCTCTGCGGTCCCCCCGTCGTTCAACCAGACCGTCCACCTCGCGAGCGCCGGTGAGCACAGTGTGTGGTTGGCCGCGGCGTTCACCGTCGACGGGCCGATCGACCGGACCGCCCTGCACCGCGCCTACCACGCGCTGATCACGCGACACGGCACCCTGCACAGCGCCTTCCGGCGGGACGGAGACGTGTTCGTCCGCGAAGAGTACGACGCCCGGACGCTGACCCTCCGGCCCAACCCGGGTGTCAGGGCCACGTCGCCGCAGACCACCCGACAGGCCATCTGGAAGGCCCTGGACGCGGCCTGCCACCCGTTCGGCTTCCCTGCCTACTTCCTGGCCGCGATCGACCGTCCGGACGCCTCGACCATCGTGTGCGGTTTCGATCACTCGCATGTGGACGCGTACTCGATCTCGATCATCGTCAACGACCTGCACCGGCTGTACCGCGGTCACCGCGACGCACTCGAGACGTTCAGCGCCGAACTGCTGCCGATGAGCGGCAACTTCGTGGACTACTGCGCCGAGGAGTCCGCGGCGACACCGATCCGACCGTCGGATCCCCGTCTGCTGTCCTGGTTGCGATTCTTCGACGAACGTGACGGCACCCCACCGTCGTTCCCGCTCGATCTCGGTGTCGCCCCAGGACAGACGGCACCACAACGCACCGACGTGCGCCCGCTGCTCGACGAGGCCGCGACCGAACGGTTTGCCGCCCTGTGCCGACGCAACGGCGCCAGCCCCCTCGCCGGAGTGCTCGCCGCCATGGCCGACACCGTCCGACGACTCGGTGGCGGCCCGGAACTGGCGCTGCTGTTCCCGCTGCACACCCGGCGCAACGGTCCGTGGGAGAACGCCGTCGGCTGGTTCACCACCAATGCACCACTACAGGTGGTCGGGGGCCGCGACGCGCTCGACTCGGTCCGGCGCACCGGATCGGCCCTGCGATCGGCCATGCGCCTCGCCGAAGTGCCGGTGCCGCAGGTCATCTCCGCGATGAACGGGATGAACATGGTCCGCCGGGACATCTTCATGGTGTCCTACATCGACTATCGCGTGCTGCCCGGCGGGGACGTGCACACCGAACTCGACGCGCACCACATCTCCAACGTGACCACTGCCGACGACGCACAGTTCTGGATCTCCCGCACCGACCACGGCCTCGCCATCCGCACGCGTTACCCCGACACCGCCATTGGTCGTGCGACCATCGACACCTTCCTCGGGTCGGTGGCGCGGTCGATCGAGCACACGCTGTCGATGTCGGTTCAGGGGTTGACCACCACGGTCGCCGACCCGACCGCGCGGCGACACGCCCGTTCCACCGCGGTACCCGCAGCGTCCTGACAGCCGATGCTGACCTGGATGGCGCGCTCGACCAGCACATGCCATCGGACGGCGCCGCCGGATCCCGCGAGCTCGCGATAGGCGATCACCGGTCGTCCGGCGTAGCGGGTGTCGGCGGCGAAGTCGGAGACGGTGTCCGCACCGATCTGCCGGATCCGGTTGTGCAGGCTGGTGGCGACCGAGGCCTGCGTGGCCGTACCGGGCAGCCGGTTGGTCACGATCACCAATCGGTGACCGAGGTCGCGGTCGGCGACGACGGTCCGGACCTGGCCGGGCGTGGGTTCGGCGTCGGTCCGCGCCCAGGTCGCGGGCACCTGAATGGATACCGACCCCACGCTCACCGACCGGTACTCCGTGTCCGCGGTGGAACCACCGTCGCCGACACCGATCACGGCAACGGCGGTGGCAGCGATGCCCGCGACCACCGCGACGGCGGCGGCCACCTGCAGCGCCAGCGGTCCCCGGGACCGTGACGACGGCGCAGGCGCCTGTGGGATCACCGGTTGGGGAACCGGTGGGCGACGCACACCGGCGAATCGGTGCAGCAGGGTGCGGTCGGCGGCAACCACCCGCCCCACCGCACACCCGCGTTCGGTGTCGACGACCACCTCCGCTACCCGCACGGGGTCCGCACCGTCGACAATCACCGCATCCGGCGGGTCGTCGCCGAGGTCGTCACCAAGGGCGGGGCGACCGGGGACGTCGTCGACGACGGTGGTGGACAGCACGTCCCAGCCGTCCGGACCATTGCCCACGACGTGAGCGTCGACGCGAGCGGAGTGCACTTCGACCACCACGGCCCGACGCGCGGTCACCTCGAGATGGGTCTCGGCGATGAGGACCGCTCTCGGCACCATCCGCAGGTCGTCGACCGCGGCGTCGGCCGCCGCGCGCGGAACCGCGCATCGCACCGCTCCCCACGTCGTCGGGTGGGCCAACACCGCCGAACGCGGCCGGCTGCCGCCCAACGCCGCGGCGAACACCGCAGCCCATGCCTCCCGGGGTCCGCGCACCACCCCGCCGACCCGGACCGACGGCGCGTCGATCGCCGACATCAACTCCGTGACATCCCATGTCCCGGCGTCCGACTGCACCGTGTGATAGGCGATGTCGAGCACCACCGGTTCCGGAATCCGACGCTCGACGGACATCTGCGGGGTCAGATCGTCGGCGGCAGGTAGCAGACCTGGATCATCTCCTGGCCATGGGTGCGTGACACCAGTTCACCGCGGCCGGGGACCAGTTGCTGCATCCGCACCCGTCCGAGCAGGAAGCCCTCGTCACGGTCACCGCTCATCAACAGGGCATCGCTGGACAGGTCCTTGAGCCTGCCGATCACCGAGTCGAACATCGCGCGGCCAGCCCCACCCGCGCGACGCACCAGGATCAGGTGCATACCGATGTCGCGGGCCTGCGGGAGCAGGTCCACCAACGCGTTGAGCGGATTGCCGGAGGAGGTGGCGACCATGTCGTAGTCGTCGACCACCACGTAGACCTCAGGGCCGTTCCACCAGTTGCGGTCCCGCAGTTGTTGCTGGGTGACGTCCTCGGGTGGCAACCGGGCCGCGAAGTACCGCGCCAATTCGTTCATCATCGGGGTCAGCGTCTTCTCCGACGTGGCGTACCCCGCGAGGTGGTCGGTCTCGATCACCCCCAACAGGGTGCGGCGGTAGTCGACCAGGACCACCTTGGTCTGGTCGGGGGTACCCGACTCGACCAGCCCGGCGATGATGGTGCGCAACAGCGATGTCTTCCCGTGCTCCACGTCGGCGAACGCCATGAAGTGGGGCTGGGATGCGAAGTCCAGGATCACCGGCGCCAGCTCGCGCTCACCGAGACCGATGACCACCTCGGTCGGTCGCAGGGCCACCCCGGACGCGGCGACCTGGGCCATCACGTCGGCACGAGGCACCACACCGTCGAGTTTGCGGACCCGCATCGCACCCCGACCGCGGTAGGCGATGGCGAGTTGGTCCACCGACCACACCACCCCCTCGGCCAGGCTGTCCGACGCCGGCACCGAGTCCAACCGCGGCAGCGCGACCAGCAGGTGCAGTCCGTCGCCGGTGACCCCGCGACCGGGCCGCCCCATCGGCACCAGCGCCGCCGCCTTGCGGCTCATCTCCGAATCCAGCGGGTCGCCGAGACGCAATTCCAACCGACTACCGATCAGGTCCTTGACCGCGGGCCGGATCTCCGGCCAGCGCACCGCACTGACCACCACGTGCACGCCGTAGGAGAGCCCCTGCGCGACGATCGCGGTGATCTGCTCGTCGAGGAAGTCGAATTCGTTGCGCATCACGCCGTACCCGTCGATGACCAGGAACACGTCGCCGAAGACGTCTTCGGACAACGCAGCAGCCTGATCCGGGGGAAGCGTACCGGCGGCCAGTTGCGCCCGCCGGGTGCGGAAGTCGCGCATGGACTCGATTCGTAACGCGGCGAACCGCTTCTCCCGGGCTCGCACGATGCTGGAGATCTCGGCCACCGTACGGCGCACCGCGTCCATGTCCGCACGGGTGGCCACCGACCCGACGTGCGGTAGTCCGGACAGTCCCGCGAGACTGCCGCCGCCGAAGTCCAGGCAGTAGAACTGCACCTGTTCGGGGGTGTGGGTCGCCGCGGCCGCCATGATCAGCGTGCGCAGCGTCGTCGACTTGCCGGACTGCGGTCCACCGACCACCGCCACGTTGCCCGCCGCGCCCGCGACGTCGAGGAGCAGCAGATCGCGGCGCTGGTCGTAGGGTCGGTCCACCACGGCCACCGGGAGGCGCAGGTCTCCGGGCGGACCGGGTATCCGCCAGTCGCGGCGCGGAAGCAACTCGTCCACCGTCGGCGAGACGTCCAACGGCGGCAACCACACCTCGTGGGCGGGCGGGCCCTGACCGACCACCTGACGTACCACCGTCTCCAACAGCGTCGGCGCGTTGGGAGCGGGTTCGGGCGAGTCGACCTCGGGTTGGGCGACGGGCAGGCTCGCCGGACGAGGATCCACCGCGACCGGGGTGGCGGTGAACATCTTCAACCCGGTGTGTCCGAGTTCGCTGGTGGCCGCGGAGCTCGCCGCCACCGGCGGCACGTACGGCCCGGAGACGTAACAGGTGTTGAACCGCACCGGGTCCGCCGAATCACACTTGAGGTACGCCGACCCCGGGACACTGGGCAGGTGATAAGCGTCGGGAACACCGAGCACCGAACGGGATTCGTTGGCCGAGAATGTCTTCAGACCGATACGGTACGAGAGGTGGGAGTCCAGGCCACGCAGTTTGCCCTCTTCGAGGCGTTGCGAGGCCAACAGCAGATGGATGTGCAACGACCGCCCCAGCCGACCGATGGCGACGAAGAGCTCGGCGAAATCCGGTTTCTGCGCGAGGAGTTCGGAGAACTCGTCGACCACCACGAACAGCGCGGGCAGCGGATCCAACGGCGCACCCGCGGCCCGAGCCCGCTCGTAATCACCCACGTTCGCGAAATTGCCCGCCGCACGGAGGATCTCCTGGCGACGGTTTATCTCACCGGACAACGCGTCTTTCATGCGGTCCACCATCGACAACTCTTCCTCGAGGTTGGTGATCACCGCGGCCACGTGCGGCGCGGCCTCCAACCCGAGAAACGTCGCCCCACCCTTGAAGTCCACCAGGACGAGGTTCAGGGCCTCCGGTGAATGGGTGGTGATCATCGCCGACACCAGTGTGCGCAGGAACTCCGACTTGCCGGACCCCGTCGCACCGATACACAAACCGTGCGGACCCATCCCGCCCTCGGCGGCTTCCTTGATGTCGATCTCCACCGGTGCGCCGGTGGACGAATAGCCGATCGGCACCCGCAGACGCTCACGCGGTGTCCGCGGGCGCCACAGGGTGGCGAGGTCGAGCGCACCACCGTCACGGACCCCCAGCAGACTCATCAGACCAGGGTCGGACGGGCTGACCTCCTGCTCGAGATTCGCCAGCTGCGCACCGGTCGCCAGCCGGTACCGCGCCATCACCCTGGCCATGGTCTCGGCCTCGGACACCGACAACCGGTCCATGTCGGCGAACTCCTCCACCCCGAATGCGCTTCGGGCCCCGACCTTGCCGTCGCGGACCACCAGCTGCAACCCGCGGCGCACGGCCAGCCCGTCGGGTGGCGCGGACAGGTCGATCACCGAAACCGCTTCCATTCCAGCATCGGCGATGACCCGTTCGTCTCCCGCCACATGACCGTCGTCGATGACGATGACCAGTTGGGGACGACCCGGAGTGGGTGGCGCCGATCGGGAGAACCGTCCCCGGTCCAGCAGTTCCGAGCTCAGCGACTCCTCGAGCTCGCCGAGCGACCGATACAGCATCCGAGCCGGCCCGATGCCGTCGCGCAGCGTGGGGTGGGCGACGCTGGGCAACCACTTGGCCCACTCCCAGTACTCACCACCGGGATCGGCGGTGACGATGGCGACCCGCAGGTTGTCCGGGCCATGGAATGCGCACAGCTCCATCACCATCGCCCGAGCGAGGTCGCGGGTCTCCTGACGCGCACCCTCGACGTTGATGGCGGGGAAGCCGCGCAACGAGATCGCCGTGGGCAGTCCGTGCACCACCGAATGGGTACGCACGAAACGGCGCAACGCCACCGCCGACACCGGCTCTATGTCCTCGGTGGGACCGGTCTCCGGCGGGGTGAGCCGGGTGGCGAGGCGCTGCGATCCGACCCCGACCCGGACATGTCCGAAATCGCTGTCCGCGGGCCGTCGTTCCCACATCCGTCGGGTCCCCATCACCGCGAGCAGGGTCGACGGCTCGGGATGACTCCACCTGAGCGCGTCGCGTTGTGCCGTTGCGGTGTCGTGGACCTCGGTACGGATTTGTCCGAGATACCGGAAATAGTCTTTTCGTTCCTCGTTGAGTTCCGCTGCCCGCTTACCTCCGCCACGCCCACCGCCCGCGAACATGCCGACCATCGACATGAGCATCATCAACGGGAACATCAGGAACAGCGGATTGGACAACACGTTGCGGCCGCCGTTGAGGAACAGCAACGCGATCATCCCCACCACCGCGACCACCATGACCAGCGGCAACAGCTTCATCAACATGTTGCCGGGTACCACCCGCGGCACCTCCGGCGGCGGTTGGACATTCAGTTCGCCGCCGGGGGTGCGGGGCGGGCTGATCCGCGGACGGCGGACGAATCCCTCGGTGGTTCCGATGCTCACGCGGGGTGTTCCTCGATCCAGTGGTGTTCGGTGTCATTGCGCTCCGGGAAGGCGATCGATCTACAGCGACTTCGCAGGCCCGCCAACGATTCGTTATGTTAGCGGCTGGTCGGGGCTTGACGGCACCTGTTGTCGAGGGATCGAATGACCAGGGAATCGAGGATGGCGGACGATGACCGCAGTGGATCTGCTGAACGAGGTCCCCGGTGGCGACGGTGTGGAGCCGGAGCTGGCCAGGGTGTCCGTCCTGGGTGGCCACACCCAGCTCGACGTGGGGTTGCCCGCGTCGGTGCCGGTTGCCGCACTGATCCCCGACCTGGTCGCACTCATCGAGTCCCGCGATCCGGACCACTCCGATCCGGACGCCCGACCGCAGGAGATCCGCGACCGCTGGACGCTCGCCCGGATCGGCGGTTCGCCGATCGCCCCGTCTCGTTCACTGCTCGAGGCCGGGGTCCGCGACGGTGACCTGTTGGTGCTCCGTCCGGTCTCCGCGCAGGAGTCGCCGGTGCTGTTCGACGACGTCATCGACGCTGTCGCCCGACTCACCGACAGCCGCTTCCCCGGTTGGACGGCGGCGGGTGCACGTGTCGTCGGACTGGTGTTCGCGGTCGTCGCCGCCGTACTCGCCGGTGTGGTGCTGTGTCGGGTTCCGGGCTCGGCGGTCTGGCCGGTCTTCGCCGCGGCCGGACTGACCGTCGGCTTCGTCACCGCCGCGACCGTCGTGAGTCGGTGGTACCGCGACCGCGTCACCGCCGCGATCCTCTCGTTGTGCGCGATGCCGCCGGCCTTCGCCACCGGCATGCTCATCCCCCCGGGACCGCTGGGCGCACCGCATCTGGCCACCGGATGTGCGGTCACGCTGCTGGTGGCCGTCCTGTCGTACCGGATCACCACCACCGGCACCCTGGTACACGCGGCCGTCGCCACGACCATGGTGCTGTTCGGCGTCGCGGCGCTGGTGCAGGCGATCTGGTCGGTGGGAACGGTCGACGTGGGGACCGGCCTGGCCGTCGCGGGCATCCTGACCATCGCGCTGGCGCCGCGCCTCACCATCGCGTTGGCGCGACTCCCGCTACCGCCCGTGCCGTCGGCAGGTGCGCCGATCGACCCGGTCGATCGCGAACCCCGACCGGCGATCGAGGGCATCGGCGCCATCGGTGCGATGGCCCTGCCGTCGGCGGCGGCCCTGGAGCGTCGGGCCTACGCCGCGACGCAGTACCACACCGGCATCCTGGCCGGGGCCGCCGTCGCATCGTCGGGTGGTGCGTTGCTCTGCGTGCTGACCGGTGCGCGGTTCGACTGGCGGGCCGGACTGTTCGCGCTGATCATCGGAATCGTCCTGTGTCTGCGCGGACGATCCCACGACGACCTGGCCCAGGCCTGCACTTTGATCGGGGCCGGGGCGGTCACGGTGCTGGCGATGTTCGTCGGGGTCGCCGCGACCCGGTCGTACATGGCCCCGGCCGCCTTCGCCGTGCTGGCCGCGACGGCGGTGATCGCCCTGTTGGTCGGGGTTGTCGCCCCGCATCAGGAATTCTCTCCGGTGTTGCGCCGGACCGCTGAACTCGCCGAGTACGCACTCATCGCGGTCATCGTCCCGCTCGGGTTCTGGATCATGGATCTCTACGGTGTCCTCCGCAACCTCTGACCTCTGCGCGCGGTGTGCGCGCGTCGGCATCGCGGTGCTCGGGTCCGCCCTGTTGGCCATGGCCTCGGCGACGCCCGCTGCGGCGCTCACCCCGCCCCGGATCGACCCCGGTGCACTGGTCCGCGGTGCCCCGGTGGCACCGGCGGACCCCACCGAGCAACGCACCCTGTGCGCAAAGCCGACGCAGATGCCGGGGGTGAACCACGCGGAACCGACCGCTGCGCAGCGGATGATGGACCTGCCCGCGGCGTGGCGTATCAGCCGCGGGGCGGGTCAGCGCGTGGCGGTCATCGACACCGGGGTCACCCGGCACCCGCGGTTGGCCAGGGTGGTCAACGGCGGCGATTACGTGTCCGACCAGAACGGCACCACCGACTGCGACGCCCACGGAACGTTGGTGGCCGGGCTCATCGCCGCCAAGCCGTCGCCCGACGACGGGTTCGCCGGGGTCGCGCCGGATTCCACGATCATCGCGATCCGCCAGTCCAGTGATGCGTACCAGGCGAAGAACCAGCGCAGCGACCGCGACGGACCGCCGAAGGTCGGCTCCGGTTATGGCACCGTGCAGACCCTGGCCAACGCCGTGGTGCATGCGGTGGACCTCGGGGCGACGGTCATCAACATCTCCGAGGTGGCCTGCGGACCCGCGGACCGTGCGCTGGGCGACAACCGCCTCGGCGCCGCGGTCCGCTATGCGTTCACCCGCAACGTGGTGGTCGTGGTGGCCGCGGGAAACCTCGCGCAGGGGTCGTCGTGCGAGACACAGAACCCGTCCCCCGGGCCGGCCTCACCGGAGTTGTACGGGTGGGACACCGCGGTCACCATCGCGTCACCGGCCTGGTTCGCGCCGCAGGTACTCACCGTCGGGGCCGTGGACTCGGCGACCGGTGCACCCGCGGCGTTCAGCCTGCACGGTCCGTGGCTGGGCGTCGCCGCGCCGGGCACCGACATCACCAGCCTCGACAGCACAGCCGGCTCCGACCGACTCGTCGATGCACAGGAGGGTCAGAAGGGGCTGATCGGTATCGACGGCACCAGCTTCGCCGCCCCGTACGTCTCCGGTCTCGCGGCCTTGATCCGCGCCCGGTTCCCACAGCTCACCGCCGCGCAGGTGATCGACCGGATCACCCGCACCGCACACGCGCCCGGTACCGGCCGCGACAACGCGATCGGCCACGGCGTCATCGACCCCGTCGCGGCGCTCACCGCCACCCTGCCCGGCACGATCCCGGATCCGCAACAGGCACACGCCATCCCGGCGCCCGCCCCGAAGACCGCACCCGACCACCGGGCCCGAAATCGCGCGGTGATCGCCGTGGCCGCCTGCCTGGGGGTCACCGCCGCGGGGATCGCACTGAGCATCCCGTTCCGCAGGTTGCGCAAGCTGCGTCCCGACGAGTACTGAGCGGTCCGATGGCTCCCGACGGCTCGACACGCTGGAACCACAACATCCACTACCACCGCCTCATCGAGACCGCGGTGCCGCCCGGAGCGCGGACTGCGCTGGACGTGGGCACCGGCAACGGACTGCTCGCCGCGGACCTCTCGCGCACGATCCCCCAGGTCACCGCCATCGACATCGACACCGCTGTGCTGCGGTCCGCGCGACTCGAATCGGACGCGGTCGAGTGGATCCGGGGTGATGTGCTCACCCATCCGCTCGCATCTCGGTCGTTCGACGTGGTCGCCTCGGTAGCGACGTTGCATCACCTTCCCGATCTGACGGGCGCACTGCATCGGTGTGCCGATCTGGTGGCACCCGGCGGGGTACTCGCGATCGTCGGCATCGCCCGCACCTCCCGACCACGGGACGTCCTCCTCCACCTCGGCGGTCAGGTACAGCACCGCTATCTGTCCTGGCGTCACGGCTTCTGGGAGCACACCGCACCCATGGTCTGGCCGCCACCCCACACCTACGCCGAGGTCGAACAGGCGGTACACGCCGAGCTCCCGTCCGCTCGGTGGCGACAACTGCCGATGTGGCGGTACCTCATCGTGTGGCGCAGGCCGGACCGGCTCAGTCGGTGATCGCCGCGTGGAGAACCGGGTACGACTTCCGGAAGTCCTCGGCCCAGTAATCCCAGGAATGGGTGCCGGTCGGTCGCAGATCGAAGGTGGCGGGGATGCCGAGCGAGTGCAGTCGGGCCTGCAGGTTGTGACTGCACTGGTTGGTGGCGGCCTCGATCACGCCGCCGACGGTGAGCTGCGCGATCAGCTGACCGACCTCGCCGTGCACGTTGGGTGCCTGCAAATTGTCGTACCTTCCCGGCAGGCCGCTGCCATTGGAGATGTACAGAGTGGTGCCGCGCAGCGCGTCGGCGTGCAGGTAGGGGTCGTTCCGGGTCCAGAGCGGGTCGTCGGGCGCTCCCCACATGTTGTCGACATCGCCACCGAAGTCCGACACCGTGACGTTGACGTACGCCTGCCCCAGGGGATCACTGGTCTGCGCACACCCACTCATCGATGAGAC
Source organism: Williamsia sterculiae (assembly GCF_900156495.1). GTDB lineage: Bacteria > Actinomycetota > Actinomycetes > Mycobacteriales > Mycobacteriaceae > Williamsia_B > Williamsia_B sterculiae. The sequence goes on along the minus strand of NZ_FTNT01000002.1, from coordinate 331,805 downwards.
AGCCTGGAACAGTCCGGGTTTACGGATGGCCAGCGCCAGGGAGGACGTACCGGACATCGATATGCCGACCAACGCGTTGCGACGCGTCGTGTTGAGCGTGGCGTCGACGATCGGTGGCAGTTCCTCGGTGAGGAACGTGGCCCATTTCTGTCGACCGAGTCGTGGATCGTCGCGCTTCCAGTCGGTGAAGTAACTCGAGTCGCCGCCCACCGTGGCGACCACGTTGACGTCTTTGTCGGACAGGAACGGCTGCGCCCGCCCCCACGTCATCATCAGGTTGTTGCCCTTGCCGCCCCCGACGCCGTCGAGGATGTACATGGTGGGTCGCGGCGCCGACCCGGGCGCGATCAGCAACTTCAGCGCGATGTTCCGGTCCATGGCTGCCGAGTAGACGATGGCATCCGCCTGTCTGCCCTCACCGCGGGTGAGGCTGACCAGGTGGGACCCGTCCGAGGAGGGCGCGTCGGCACCGGGCCCGGCGCTCGCGGGCCCCGTCGTGACCGACATGGCGACGATCGCGGACGCGGCCACGATCAGGGTGCGGACCCGGACGTGCCAGTTCATGCGCGTCATCGTCCTGCTCTCGTCGGAGTTGCTGTCGCGTCCGCGGCACACGGCCCTGCGCTGATGCTCACGGCGCCGGTGTCGAGAGCCTGCCGAATCATCCATCGAGACCGGGAATCGGTGGTCATCTGGCTGTGCGACACGACCCGGCCCGGACAGCCGTCCTGGACCCAGACGTTCTGCACCGCTGCACCGCGCACCGCCGCCAGGAAACCGGACGCCGGCGGGGTGACCACCGCGTCGTCGTGAGTGGCCAACGCGACGTAGCGGATTCCCGGCAGGGTGTCGCCCCCGGCGTTGAGTTCGGTCAGCAGCGACGAGCCGACCATCTGTTGTGTGTAGGACGGACCCACCCCGAGCGCGATGGCGTCGTCGGCGGGAAGCCCTAGCCGGGAGGCACGATCGCGCAGACCCTGGTTGCCGTTGAAGGTCGTGCCGTGGTTGGGGCCCGCGACGCTCACGAGGGTGCGCACCACCGACGTCGGCGGGTCACCCCCGATCCAACCGCCGTCGAATCGTAGGAACTGCCGAACCGTCAGGGCACCCATCGAATGGGCGACCACATCGATCTGACGCGCGCCGGTCGACGATCGCACGCGGTGCAGGTATGTGCCCACATCGATCGCGGAGGTGCGGATGTCCGAACCGCCCGCGAAGTCCAGGAGGTTCGTCGTCTCGGCCGCGGTGTGGCGACCGTATTCGGGGGCGAACACACAGAAACCGTCCCGACGCAGCGAGTCCCGCAGTAGGGGCCACGTCGCCTGCACTCCGGCTCCGTCACCGTGTACCAGTACCACCGGCCGCGGATGTGCCGCGTCCGGCCGGCACGTGACGTCGTCGCCACCGGGCGCGGGTGCCGCGTACACGACCGCGTTCGCCACCACGCACACGGCCGCAGCCGCCAGCGTCACGACCATGGCCCTCACCGCATGGCGAACCGTCACCCATCACCTACACGGCCGACAAACGATGTGCACGACAACCCCGCTTCACGACCCAGCCGGGCCAACCAGACCGCCCTCGATCGGACGTCGGATCGAAGTCTAGGGCAGTCGGGCGGCGAGGGACGGACGCGAGCGGCTCGTCCGCCACATTCACTCGATCGGACGACACCGCCGCCCGCACGCCTCAGCTCGCGGTGTTCGCGGGCCGAAGCTCACGGGGCAGCGCGAAGGTGATCGTCTCGTTGGCGGTGGTGACCGCCTCGACGGTCTCGAACTCGTGTTCCGCGAGCCTGTCGAGCACGCCGCGGACCAGCACCTCCGGCACCGACGCCCCCGAGGTGACGCCCACGGTGGTCACCCCGTCGAGCCACGCGGGGTCGATGTCGCGGGCGTAGTCGACCAGGTGCGACGCGGTGGCGCCGGCCTGCAGCGCCACCTCGACCAACCGGACCGAATTCGAGGAGTTCTGCGAGCCCACCACGATCACCAGGTCGCAGTGCGGTGCCATTGCCTTCACCGCGACCTGTCGGTTCTGGGTGGCGTAGCAGATGTCGTCACTCGGCGGATCCGCCAGCTGCGGAAAGCGCTCACGCAGCCTGCGGACGGTGGCCATGGTCTCGTCCACGGACAAGGTGGTCTGCGACAACCAGATCACCTTGGACTCGTCGCGAACCTGCACGTCGTCCACAGCATCGGGACCATCGACGAGTTGGATCCGATCGGGTGCCTCACCCGCGGTCCCCTCGACCTCCTCGTGGCCCTCGTGTCCGATGAGCAGGATGTCGTAATCCGACCGTGCGAACCGCTTCGCCTCCTGGTGCACCTTGCTGACCAGCGGACACGTCGCGTCAATGGTGCGCAGGTGTCGTTCGGCAGCGCCTGCGTGCACCGCGGGTGACACGCCGTGAGCGGAGAACACCACCAGCTCACCCTCGGGGACCTCGTCGGTCTCGTCGACGAAGACCGCGCCGCGCTCGCTCAGCGTCTGCACCACATGCCGGTTGTGCACGATCTCCTTGCGCACGTACACCGGCGCACCCTGCGTCTCCAGGGCACGTTCGACCGTCTCCACCGCCCGGTCCACCCCGGCGCAGTATCCACGGGGTTCGGCCAGCAGCACACGTTTGGCAGACATACACCTCAGGGTACGGGCGACGGTGCCCGATTCCGACCCCGACGGGGCATCGGCATCTGCCGCCGGGCCCCATTGGTGGTGGACGTCGGTGCGATGAGGCATGCTCAGGGCATGATCCGACCCCCATTCGCCGCCCGGGTTGTGACCGGTCTCATCGTCACCGCCATAGAGGAGACGCGCCGCCTGCCCAGCACGGCGGTGACCCTCCCCCTGACCGCGGTGAGTCAGGCCCTGCAGGCCGCCATGCGGCTGCAGCAGAGCATGGCCGAGCTCGCCATCAAGGGCGACGGTGCGTTGGAGCTGATCTTCCACCGATCCGAGGAACAGCCCGAATGGGCAACGTTCGACGAGGACGAGGCGAAGGACGCGCCGCAGATCGCGATCGCACACCCGCCGGTCCGGGACACACCGGACGCGGAGCCGGTCGACTACATCAGCTCGCCCAACCACGACGAGGCGACCACACCGCAGGACGAGCCCGCGGAGCAACCCGCCGACGACACCCCGGTGTCGTTGGGTTCGGCGTCCGCCGGCCGGTTCGCGCTCTACAGCAACGCCCCCGACGAACTCGTGGGCGCAGGACGTGCCACCCCGACAGCCGACCCGGCCCCCTCGACCCCCGGTGGCCCGGCTCCGGAGATCGTGGAATTCCTCGAGTACGACACCCTCACCTTGGCGCAACTACGGGCGAAGATCCGCACGGTCGGCATCGACGACCTCCAGGACCTGGCGGACTACGAGCGCTCCCACCGCGGCAGGGCACCGTTCCAGACGATGCTCGACAACCGGATCACCGCCGCCGCGAACAAGTGACGGACCCTCTGTCGAACCGCGCCCGGTGAACGGTCCCGTCGACCGTCCGGGTGACCGACGTCCCGCGTCCGCGCCGGAGAAGTCCAGTCCGGAGAACCCATGGCCGGTGCGCACGGTCAGCACCAAGATCGCCGACTGGTTGCACCGACTGGGGCAGGTGTGGGTGGAGGGGCAGATCACCCAGATCAACCGCCGCCCACGTACCGCATTCGTGGTGCTGCGCGACCCGTCGGTCGACATGTCGCTCTCGGTGACCTGCCGGCCGGAGGTGCTCGACCGCAGCGAGGTCCCGCTGACGGAGGGCAGCCGGGTGGTGATGTGCGGCCGGCCCAATTTCTACACCGGCCGCGGCACCCTGTCGTTGGCGGTCACCGAGATCCGACCCGTAGGTATCGGGGAACTGCTGGCCCGTCTGGAGCGGTTGCGGCGGCTCCTGGCCGCCGAGGGGCTGTTCGACGAGCGCCGGAAACGGCCGCTGCCGTTCCTACCCGCACGGGTCGGCTTGATCACCGCGCGGGCCAGCGCCGCCCAACACGACGTGACGTCGGTGGCGACCACCCGGTGGCCCGCGGTGCGCTTCGACATCCGCAACACCCCTGTACAGGGACCCACCGCGGTACCGCAGATCCTGCGGGAGCTGGCCGAACTGGATCACGACCGGGCCGTGGATGTCATCATCATCGCCCGCGGTGGCGGCAGCGTGGAGGATCTGCTCCCCTTCTCCGACGAGGCGCTGTGTCGGGCCGTCGCCGCCTGCACCACCCCCGTGATCAGCGCGATCGGCCACGAACCGGACAGTCCGCTGCTCGATCTCGTCGCCGACCTGCGGGCACCCACCCCGACCGCGGCCGCCAAGGCGGTGGTGCCCGACGTCGTCGCCGAACTGGCCCTCCTCGACGACCTGCGGGCGCGTAGTGCGCAGGCACTGCGCAACTGGGTGGCCAGGGAGGGCGCGGCTCTGACCGCGATGCGCACACGTCGCGTGTTGGCTGACCCGATGCGGATGCTCGACGATCGGGCCGATGCGGTGGAGCGGATGCGGCGGGACATCCGTCGGGACGCGGTGCGGATGGTCGACGTGGCCGACAACCAGATCGAACACCTCGCCGCGCGGCTGGCCACCCTCGGACCCGCACAGACCCTGGCCAGGGGTTACGCGGTCGTCCAGCGGGTGGCCGGCGCCGAGGCGCACGTCGTGGACTCGGTCGCGGACATGCCGATCGGTTCGCAGCTGCGGGTACGGGTCGCCGACGGAGCGGTGGACGCGGCCGTGATGGGAGTGAGAAAGAAATGAGAGGGCAGACGTGAGCGCGGACACCACCGACGAACCGACACCGGTCGCCGAATTGGGCTACGAGCAGGCCCGGGACGAGCTGGTCGAGGTGGTGCGTCTGTTGGAGCTGGGCGGGCTCGACCTGGACTCGTCGCTGAACCTGTGGGAGCGGGGCGAGGCGCTGGCCCGACGGTGCGAAGAGCATCTCGAGGGGGCGCGGGCGCGTATCGAGGCGACCCTGAACGCGGACTCCGCCGACGGTGACATCTCCGACGACGACATCGACCCCGACGCCTGATCGGACGCGACCGGCGCGTCAGGTGCGCGAGAGCGGTTGTGCGGCCAGCACCGCAGTCGCCAGGGTGGTGAAGTCGTCGTCATCCGCCTTGCCCGACAGACCGATCCGGACATCGCCGAGGTCCGTGATCCACACCTTCTCGGTGCCCGCCGCGGCGGAGTCGCCCTCGGACTCGTTGTAGCGGACCCATTGTCGACCGGCGGCGTCCACGGTGCCCGCACCGGTCATCCCGGTGCCACCGAGTTTGGTGACCAGATCACCCTCGTCGGCATCGGATTGGGTGAGCTGCAGATAGATTCCCCTGGCCGTGACGTACCCGACGTTGCTCGCGGTACCCGTACCCGCCGAATCGGTGCTCCCCGAGTTCGGTTTCCATCCCTCCGGGGTGACGGGCAGACGCAGCGGAAACGGCATCGTCCGGGCATCCGCACGCAGACCGGTGTTCACGTCGTACGCGGGGGTCTTGTCGTCGCGCGCCGTACCCGAGAGCCCCACCGAACAGTTGCCCGACACCACCGCGATCACCCCGCAGATCAACAACAGCGGAACCAGGGACCAGATCATGTCCCGGCTGTTGTTGAGGATCCGCGGTTTCTCGGCCATGGCGTCCAGCGTATCGCGCCGCCAACGGGGTGGTCCGAGTCCGGAGGGACGCAACCGACATGGGAAGATGGCAACGACACCATCGCCTTACCAGGAGGATTCGATGCCCGACAGCACACGTACCCCACAGGCTCCGGACCGCAACCTCGCCATGGAGCTGGTACGTGTGACGGAGGCGGCAGCGCTGGCCGCCGGACGGTGGGTCGGGCGCGGTGACAAGAACGGCGGCGACAAGGCCGCGGTCGACGCGATGCGGGAACTGCTCTCCACCGTGTCGATGCAGGGTGTGGTGGTCATCGGCGAAGGCGAGAAGGACGAGGCGCCGATGCTCTACAACGGTGAGGAAGTGGGCAACGGGCAGGGCCCCGCGGTGGACGTCGCCGTCGACCCGATCGACGGCACCACCCTGATGGCCGAGGGTCGCCCCAACTCCATCGCCGTGATCGCGGTGTCCGAGCGCGGCACCATGTTCGACCCGTCGGCCGTGTTCTACATGGAGAAGATCGCCGTGGGTCCCGAGGCCGCGGGCGCCATCGACATCGACAAGTCGGTGGAATGGAACGTGCAATCGGTGGCCGCGGCCAAGAGCATCGACGTCGGTGACATGACGGTGGTCGTCCTCGACCGTCCCCGGCACGCCGACCTGATCGCCCAGATCCGGGCCGCGGGTGCCAAGATCCGACTGATCTCCGACGGTGACGTGGCCGGTGCGATCGCCGCGGCCGGTGAGTACAGCTCGGTGGACATGCTCATGGGTATCGGCGGCACCCCGGAAGGCATCATCACCGCGGTGGCCATGAAGTGCATGGGCGGTGAGATCCAGGGCAAGCTGTGGCCCAAGGACGAGGCCGAGAAGCAGAAGGCACTCGACGCCGGTCACGACCTGTCGCGGGTGCTGAGCACCGACGACCTGGTCAGTGGCGAGAACATGTTCTTCTGCGCGACCGGTGTCACCAACGGCGACATGCTGCGTGGGGTCACCTATCGCCGTAACGGCGCGACCACCCGGTCGCTGGTCATGCGCTCCAAGTCCGGAACCATCCGCCACATCGAGGGTCGACACCAACTGGCAAAACTGCGGGAGTTCGCCTCCGTCGATTTCGGTAGCTGAGAACTCGGCGATCCGGACGAAAAGTTAGGGTACGCACATGAGCAACGAAGCCACCGGCATCGACGAGCAGGACTACCGCATCGAGCACGACACCATGGGTGAGGTGCGGGTGCCCCGCGACGCCCTCTGGCGGGCACAGACCCAGCGTGCGGTGGAGAACTTCCCCATCTCGCACCGGCCCCTGGAGCGCACCCAGATTCGCGCCATGGGTCTGCTGAAGGCGGCCTGCGCGCAGGTCAACAAGGACCTCGGCCTGCTCGACGCGACCAAGGCCGACGCGATCATCGCGGCGGCCACCGAGATCGCCGACGGCGGACACGACGACCAGTTCCCGATCGACGTGTTCCAGACCGGTTCCGGCACCAGCTCCAACATGAACGCCAACGAGGTCATCGCATCCATTGCGAAGGCCGCCGGGGTGGACGTACATCCCAACGACGACGTGAACATGTCGCAGTCGTCGAACGACACCTTCCCCACGGCCACCCACGTGGCCGCCACCGAGGCCACGGTCACCAGCCTCATCCCGGCTCTGGATCACCTGCGGCTCGCGTTGCTGGACAAGGCGAATCAGTGGCGCGAGGTGGTCAAGTCCGGCCGCACGCACCTGATGGACGCGGTGCCGGTCACGTTGGGACAGGAGTTCGCCGGATACACCAGGCAGATCGAGGCCGGGGTCGAGCGACTGACCGCGACCCTGCCGCGGGTCGGTGAGCTGCCGATCGGCGGCACCGCCGTGGGCACCGGACTCAACGCTCCCTCCGGTTTCGGCACCAAGGTCGTCGCCGAACTCCGCCGACTGACCAATGTCGACGCACTCAGCTTGGCCGCCGACAACTTCGAGGCCCAGGCCGCGCGCGACGGGCTCGTCGAGCTGTCCGGCGCACTCAAGGTGGTCGCGGTGTCGCTGACCAAGATCGCCAACGACGTCCGCTGGATGGGGTCCGGTCCGTTGACCGGGCTCGGCGAGATCCAGCTCCCCGACCTGCAGCCGGGGTCGTCGATCATGCCCGGCAAGGTCAACCCGGTGCTCCCCGAGGCCGTCACCCAGGTGGCGGCGCAGGTCATCGGCAACGACGCCGCGGTCACCTGGGGTGGCGGTAACGGCGCCTTCGAACTCAATGTCTACATCCCGATGATGGCCCGCAATGTGCTGGAGTCGTTGACCTTGCTCGCCAACGTGTCCCGACTGTTCGCCGACCGGTGCATCTCCGGTCTGGTGGCCAACGAGGAACGGTTGCGTACGCTGGCGGAGAGCTCGCCGTCCATCGTCACGCCGCTCAACAGCGCGATCGGCTATGAGGAGGCCGCCGCGGTGGCCAAGCAGGCGCTGAAGAACGGCACCACCATCCGGCAGACGGTCGTCGATCGGGGGTTGATCTCGGGCTCGTTGACCGAGGACGAACTCGACCGTCGGCTCGATGTGCTCAAGATGGCCAATCTCGACCGCGAGCGCTGAGACGGCGTCGATCACGCGCAAGGCCCCGCCGTCGGCGGGGCCTTGCGCGTATCGGGTCCGTGTCGTCCCCCGGTCTGTGGTGGTCCACTCGTCCGGCGACCTGACGGTCAGCGGGCGAGCAACCCCGCGCCGGGCTTCGGCCTGAAGTCGAAGGTCAACAACGCGCCGAACTGCAACTCGCGGTTCACCTGTGCCGTCGGGTCGTTGGCCAGGTCGCGGATGCTGTAGACGTATGCGGGCCCCACGTAGGGGGTGCGGGCGGCCGCGGCCAACACGTCGACGATCTGGGTGGCCTGCTGTTGCGGGGACACCCCACCGAGCAGCGGGTTGTTGGTCGGCGCACCGAACTCGGTGAGCCATATCTTCTTGCCACCGTCACCGTGCGCGGCCATCAGGTCGTGCACGCGGCGTACGTCGGACCATGCGTTTTCCGGGTTGCTGCGCAGGCCGCCCGGAAACACGTACGGGTGCATCCCGACCGCGTCGAAGGAACCTCCGCCGCCTGCGGCGTACACAGCGGCGAGGAACGACGGAGGCGAGTCCACCCCGACCGATCGACTCAGTCCTCCGCTGACGATCGTCGAGTTCGGTTGCACGCGTTTGATGGCCGGGTAGGCGGCTCTCAACAGCGCGGCGAACCGTTGTGGCTTGTTCGCCACACCACCGAAGAAGAATGCCAGGTTCGGCTCGTTCCAGATCTCGTACTCGTTCACCCGGGACTGGTACCGCTGCGCGACGGTTGCCGCGAAGGCACCGAAATCGCCTGCTCGCGTCGGCGGGGCCGTCTTTCCGGGGCCTATTCCGCCACCCGCCCAGGTGGGTGTGAAGGCGATGTCCGCCAGCACCGTGAGCCCGTGGGCGCGGGCGGCGTTGATCACCCTGTCGGGTGCGGACCAGTTGAACGTCCCGCGGGTGGGTTCCACCTGGCTCCAGTCCACCAGCACCCGGAGGCGGGTCGCGGTGGTCCGGGACACGGCGTCGAGCTCTCGGTTCAGGGCGCCGGGGCTGAGGTCCAGCATCCCGGAGCCTTCGGTGAAGCCGTACCCCGCGGCCGGGGCGGCGGGTGCGGCGCCGGCCGGGGTCGCGAAGCAGAGCGCGGACGCGACTGCGGTGAACAGCACGGCGATCAGCCGGGTTCGTGACATGGGACGATCTTGACATCCGGCGGCGGTTCCGGCATCCGCAACCACGCCGGACATCACCGGTCTCCGATGCCGACCGGTCCGGCCCCCCGTCGTGACCGGGCAGCTCAGCCCGCGTCCGACAGGTTTCGTGCGGCGCGCTAGTGGTCAAGATCACTCGGTGCGACGCCGGCGCATCCGGCATTACCGTCGAGACATGCGCAACGGTGACGTGTCGTTCTGGTGGGCTGACCTCGGTGCGGTGCGGCCGCGACCGCCGCTGCCCGGCGACCTGGACGCCGACATCGCCATCGTGGGTGGTGGACTCACCGGACTGTGGACGGCGTACTACCTGCGCCGGTCGTCACCCGACGCGCGCATCGCCGTATTCGAACAGCGGTTCTGTGGTTTCGGCGCATCCGGACGCAACGGCGGGTGGTTGTCGGCGGAGGTCGCGGGCAACCGGTCCCGGTACGCCCGGATCGCGCGGAGCCGGGGTCAGGACGGTGCCGCGGCCAACCGGCAGCTCACCGCGACCATGCAGGCCGGTGTGCGGGAGGTGCTCGCCCGCATCCACGACGAGGACATCGACTGCGACGCAGAACACTCGGGTGTGCTGTTCCTGGCCCGATGTGCCGCCCAACGATCCCGGCTCGCCGCCCATCTCGACCACGAGGCCGAGATGGGTGACACCGACTGGCAGCTGCTCTCCCGGTCCGACCTCGACACCCGCCTTCGGGTGTCGGCTGCGCAGGCGGGAGCCTGGTCGCCGCACTGCGCGCGGGTGCAGCCCGCCAAGCTGTCGCGCGGGGTGGCCGACGCGGTGGAACGGTCCGGGGTGGAGATCTACGAACAAACGCGGGTGGCCGACGTCGACGCGGGCCGGGTGGTCACCGACCGTGGCACCGTGCGGGCGCCGATCGTGCTGGTCTGTGTCGAGGGTTTCACCGCCACGCTGCCCCGGAGGCACCGATCGTTGTTGCCGCTGAACTCGGCCATGGTGGTCACCGAGCCTCTCCCCGATCGGGTGTGGGACGAGATCGGTTGGCGCGACTGTGAGTTGCTGGGCGAGATGGCGCACGCCTACACCTACTCCCAACGCACCGCCGATGGACGCATCGCACTCGGCGGCCGGGGGATCCCCTACCGGTTCGGCTCCGCGATCGATCACGACGGTGTCACCCAGCCGCCGACGGCAACCGCGCTGACCACCGCGCTGCGCGAGCTCTTTCCGGCCGCGGCCGACGTCCCGATAGCCCACACCTGGTGCGGTGTCCTCGGCGTGCACCGCGACTGGTCGGCGAGCATCCGTTACGACCCGCGCACCGGAATGGGCTCGGCCGCCGGATACGTCGGGTCGGGGCTCACCACGACCAACGTGGCCGCCCGGACCCTGCACGACCTGGTACTCGGCCACGAGACCGAGCTCACCTCCCTACCCTGGGTGGGTCATCGGCCGCGACGTTGGGAGCCCGAACCGCTTCGGTACCTCGGGGTCGCGGGGATGTATGCCGCCTATCGCACCGCCGACCGGCGAGAACTGCGAGGATCGTCGTCACGCACCGACGTCGTCGCCCGCATCGCGGACCGCATCTCCGGACGGGGGTGACCGCTCACACCGGCAGCATCCGCTGCACGGTCGCGATGAGATCCAGCAGCCAACTCGGGAGCAGATCCCGGCCGGGTAGATCACCGGCGGGCACCACCGGGGCCGACCCGGACGTCGGGGCGGGGACGTTCACCCCGATCGAGATCGTCGGTGTCTGCTTCGGGTCCAGCCAGCGCAACAGCGCGATCATGGTGTTGCGGTCCGTCGCCACACAGCCCTGCGTCGGTTGGCCGTCGGTCACGTGCAGGAACATGCCCGACGCGCGACCCGGTGTCCTGGTCGGATTGTGTGCGATGTTCACCGCGTAGTCGTAGACGGGACCGGAGTCGTAGAGGTTCTCGCTGTCGCCGCCCGGGCTGGTCGACGACCGTACGTGGGTGTTGTAGGTCGGCGAGGACGGGTTCTCGTCCCACCAGTCCTGCTGGGTGGACCGGAAGTACGGCATCGCGGTCCCCGGGTTGGCCTGCCTGCCGAACGCCTGGTCGAGCCGGAACGTCCCCATCGGCGTGCGGGAGACGTTGTCGGCGGGGACGCCCATGCCCAGCGTCCCGAGATGAGCGAGCGCAGGACCGATGATCGGCCGCCACGTGGTGCCCTGTCGCTGGTAGGCGGTCAACGTGGCGGTCTGATCGCTCTGCTTGGCGGCACTGACGACGATGAGCTGAGTGGACGCCGGATCGGCGTTCGCCATCGCGGGAAACGCGACGAACGACACCGCCATCCCGAGCAGCACGAAAAACCTCATAGACCACAACAGCAACATGCGCACCACAACATTCTGCTGTACCCACACGTCCGGGTGATCACACCCGCATCACACTTCGATCACTCGCCCAGACGACAGAACACTGTTCCCGCGGCACCGATCGGTACCGCGGGAACAGTCTGGTGTCGCTGCCGGCCGGTCGCTACGCACCCGGCGCGCTCGAGCCATCTGCCGGCCGGTCGCTACGCTCCCGGCGCGCTCGAGTCATCTGTCGGCCGGTCGCTACGCTCCCGGCGCGAACTCCTCCAGCATCTCGGTGACCAGGGCGGCGATCGGCGACCGCTCGCTGCGGGTCAGGGTGATGTGCGCGAACAGCGGATGTCCCTTGAGTTTCTCGATCACCGCGGCGACGCCGTCGTGTCGGCCGACACGCAGGTTGTCGCGCTGGGCGACGTCGTGGGTGAGTACCACCCGCGACCCGGAGCCGAGCCGCGACAGCACGGTGAGCAGGACGTTGCGCTCCAACGACTGCGCCTCGTCGACGATCACGAACGAGTCGTGCAGCGACCGACCGCGGATGTGCGTCAACGGCAGCACTTCCAACATCCCGCGACTGAGCACCTCCTCGATGACCTCGGTGGAGGCCAACCCCTCGAGGGTGTCGAAGACCGCCTGGGCCCACGGGCCCATCTTGTCGGCCTCGGACCCCGGCAGGTACCCCAACTGCTGACCACCCACCGCGTACAGCGGCCGGAAAACCACCACCTTGCGGTGGGTACGACGCTCCAGCACCGCCTCGAGGCCCGCGCACAGTGCCAACGCCGACTTCCCGGTGCCCGCCTTGCCGCCCAGCGAGACGATGCCCACCGTCTCGTCCAGGAGCAGATCGAGCGCGACGCGCTGCTCCGCCGACCGTCCGTGCAGACCGAACGCCTCCCGATCGCCCCGAACCAGTTGCACCCGCTTGTCCGGGTTCACCCGACCCAACGCGCTCGACGTCGACGACAGCAGCCGCACGCCGGTGTGGCACGGCAGCTCGCGCGCCGCATCGAGGTCGACGGCACCCTCGGCGAAGAGTGTGTCGATGACGCCGGAGTCCACGTCGAGTTCGGTCATGCCGTTCCACCCCGAGATGACCACGTCCTGAGCGTGATACTCGTCGGCGGCCAGACCGACCGCACCCGCCTTCACGCGCAGCGGGGTGTCCTTGGACACCAGCGTGACGTCCTTGCCCTCGGCACGAAGGTTCAACGCGCAGGCCAGAATTCGCGAGTCATTGGTGTCGGTACGGAAGCCCGCCGGCAGGACCGCGGGATCGGTGTGGTTGAGCTCCACCTGCAGGGTGCCGCCCGACTCGCCGATCGGAACCGGCAGATCCAGCCGGCCGTACTCGAGTCTCAGATCGTCGAGCATTCGCAACGACTCCCTGGCGAACCAGCCGAGCTCGTGATGGTGACGCTTGCCCTCGAGTTCACCGATGACCACCAACGGCAGGACCACGTGGTGTTCGGCGAATCGGGTGACCGCCCAGGGATCGGACAGCAACACGGAGGTGTCGAGGACATAAGTGCGATGGGTCACGTCGCTCCTAGGTCCGTGCGGCACCCGCACGGACTGAGGTTGCTCCGACCGGACGGCTCGATGATCAGACGGTGTGGACCGACGTCACCGGGACCGGGGCCGGTCCCCTCGCGCTGCTGCAACAGACCACGAATTCGAACCTCCCGGACGAACCACTTCCCCGCGGTCCGTCAGTCGCCAACGTACGCCCGCGGTGGTGTGTCGTCCTGTCAGCCGCGCCGTGTGTTGGTGAACAGTGGGTTACGCGGCGGCCCGTGCCAGCAGCCGATCCCGTGCGGCCGCACCCTGGTCGGAGAGACCGGTCAGCGACTCCACCGCGAGCGCCGCGGCGAGGTCCGCGGCGATCCGCGCCTGCACCGTCTCGTCGCCGTAGGCGCTGATCAGCGCACGTTCGGCGTCGAAATCGACGATGTCGGCGCCGATCGGCTCGGCCGCCGCCAACGCCCCTTCGACCGCGCGCACGGTCCCGTCCGGGTCGACGTTCAACGCCACGTCGAGGAACCGGGTGAACGTCGTGGCCTGCAGCGCGTCGTCGTCGCGGACGCGGCGCAGGATCTCGGTCAGCGGCCCGTCCGCGTGGCCGATCATCGCATCGACGAAGTGCACACACTGACGTTCGTGTACTGCCATCAGGGCCAGCACGTCCACGGGGCCGAGCGTCTTCTTGACGTTCGACTCCTGCAGGTAACCGGCCGTGACATGCACCAGACGTCGGTGCTCGGCATCCTCCGGGTCGATGATGCGACGCACCACCAGGTAGTCACGCAATGCGATGGAGTGCCGGTTGTCCTCGGCCGTCCACACCCCGACCAGGCTCTTCCACTCGTTCCACGTGGGAAAGTAGAGCGCGATGACGCGGTGGAAGGACGGCAGGTTGTCCTTGGTGAGCAGCAGGGCCAGCAGCGCGGCGCGTAGTTCGGCGTCGTCGGTCCCCTCGTCGGGTACGAAGTCCTCACCGCCGAGGAAGGCGAAGTTGCGGCCCTCGTCCCACGGCACCCAGTCGTGCGGGTTCCAGGCCGTCGCCTGCGCCTCGTGCTGGTCGGCGATGCCGGGCAGCGCCTTGTCGAGGGCCGCGAGCAGGTCCTCCTCGCTCAGGTCACCCGTACTCGTGTCACCGGTGCTCTCGGAGTTGACGGAAGAAGTCACCGGCACATCCTAGAGAACGCCCCCGCGGGATGGGAAACCCCTCAGGGCTGACGCGTGCTGAGCAGTCCCCAGTCCTCGAGTCCTTCATAGAGCGGGAAGTCGAGAGCCAGGGCCGACACACGTCCTCGCAGCGCCGACACGTCGGCGTCTCGGCCCGCGACCAACGCGGTCGCCACGATGTCGGCCACCTCGGTGAACTGCTCCGGTCCGAAACCGCGGGTGGCCAGCGCAGGTGTACCGATACGCAGGCCGGAGGTGACCATCGGGGGGCGGGGATCGAACGGCACCGCATTGCGGTTGACGGTGATACCCACGTCGTGCAGCAGATCCTCGGCCTGCTGTCCGTCGAGGGGGCTGTTGCGCAGGTCCACCAGCACCAGATGCACATCGGTGCCACCGGTCAGCACCGACACCCCGGCACCGGCGACGTCCTCACCGCCCAGCCGGTCGGCCAGGATCTGCGCGCCCTCGATGGTGCGGCGTTGCCGCTCTGCGAACTCCTCGGTGGCCGCGATCTTGAAGGCGACTGCCTTCGCGGCGACGGCATGCATGAGCGGACCGCCCTGCTGGCCGGGGAACACCGCGGAGTTGAGCTTCTTGGCCCAGTCCTTCTTGGCCAGGATCAGCCCCGACCTCGGGCCGCCGAGCGTCTTGTGCACCGTGGACGACACCACATCCGAGGCGGGCACCGGTGACGGGTGCAGCCCCGCCGCGACAAGTCCCGCGAAATGGGCCATGTCGGTCCACAGCAGGGCACCGACCTCGTCGGCGATGGACCGGAACGCGTCGAAGTCGAGGGTGCGCGGGTAGGCGGACCATCCGGCGACGATGACCTTGGGCCGGGCGGCGAGCGCGGCCCGGCGCACCTCGTCCATGTCGATGCGGAAGTCCTCCTTGCTGACCCCGTACGACTCGACCTCGTAGAGCTTGCCGGAGAAGTTGAGCCGCATGCCGTGGGTCAGGTGACCGCCGTGGGCCAGATCCAGACCGAGCATGGTGTCACCGGGATTCAGCAGCGCCATCAGCACCGCGGCGTTGGCCTGCGCACCGGAGTGCGGCTGCACGTTGGCGAACTCGGCGCCGAACAGCTCCTTCGCGCGGTCACGAGCGATGTCCTCGACGACGTCGACGTACTCGCAGCCCCCGTAGTACCGACGCCCCGGGTAGCCCTCGGCGTATTTGTTCGTCAGCACCGACCCCGCGGCCTGCAGCACCGCCCGCGGCACGAAGTTCTCCGAGGCGATCATCTCGAGCGTGTCGCGCTGGCGGCTCAACTCTCCGTTCATCGCCGCGGCGATGTCCGGGTCGAGTTCGGCGAGGCTGGCGGAGTTGAGGTCGAAGCCGGTCATGGCGGTCAGTCTAGGAGGATATTTCCGCCCGCAGTGCCCTCGGGGTCAGCGGCTCGTCCAGCAACCGGCCGAACCGCCGTAGTCGGTCCCCGTGCGGGTCGGCGTCCAGCCACTGCTGCAGCAGCCGGAAACCCTCGACATAGGTCGACACGTAGGCGCGCCACAACGACGACGACAGCAACCGCAGCATCTGACGGGACCGCTGCGGCGACGACAACAACCAGGTCTGCAGGAACTGCTCGACGGTGTCGGAGTCGGCTCCGCGGTCGTGCAGCAGCAGCGCCGCGTCCTGACGGACCGACAGCAGATCCGCGGTCGCGGCACCGACCCGCTCGGCGCGCGCGCCGTCGAACCGCAGGCCGAGGTCGGCGTAGATCTCCTGGGCCCACAACCCCCAGTGCTCACCCACCGCAGCGGTCAGCGCGTGATCGGCCAGTCCTTCGGCGAGCAGACACTGCGGGGTGTTGACCAGGAAGATGTCGTGCTCGTGGCGTCCGTCGTCGGCCACCAGCAACCGCTCCTTGCGACAGTGTTCGGTGTGATGACCCGGGTAGGCCTCGTGCGCGATCAGCGCGGGCAACGATGACATGTACTGGGTGAGGTCGCCGTTGATCGCCACCCGCGAGCGGTGGTCGCCGAGGTAATAGTTGAAGCCGGCCCACGGTTTGTCGGTGACCACCTCGAAGTCGACGATCTCGTTGTCGGGCAGCGGGTACCGTTCCCGGACGATCTCGCGCAACGCACTGCTGAATGCACGGACACAGTCGTCGACGCGGTCGGCGGGGATCTCGTCCCCCCGTCGGTGTCCGGCATAGCGCTCGGCCAACGGTCCGTCGCCGGCCAGCACCTGGTCCAGGTCCTGGTGGGCCTCTTCGTAGCGCGTGGGGTCCCCCATCGCGATGTCGACGTCGAAATAGGCGTGCACCTCGTCGACGAACCCGATCTGCTCACCGGCGAAGGTGCGGGCCGCGCACTCCAACGCGGTGACGTGGGCGGTCAGGAAACCGGCGCGGTCGTCGGGGAGTCCGGAGGCGGCCACCTCGGCGCGGAGTGCCGCGGCCCGCGCGGCCAGGTCCCGCGGAACGGGTGCGGGCGCGTTCTCCACCTCCCGCCGCAGTCGCGGATCACCGGTGTAGGCGTCCACGAACCCCGACTCGATGCGGTCGAAGGCCAGACCCAGTCGCAGGTACTCCTCCACCACCGGTTCGATCGCCATGGCTCCCGACCGTAGCGCAGGCGGCGGCGCCCCGAACTGCACTAATCGACCCCGACTGCCCGCGAACCGGGGTGATTGGCCACACTTGGCATATGCGGGCGAACGCCAGAGGGACGTCATGTCACGGATGACCGAGCCGAGCCCGTACATCGAACTCGACCGCACCCAGTGGCGCAGCCTGCGTCAATCCATGCCGTTGGTGCTCACCGAGAGCGAGTTACACGAACTCCGTGGCCTCGGTGAACAGATCGACCTCGACGAGGTCGCCGACGTGTACCTACCGCTGTCGCGACTCATCCATCTACAGGTCGCCGCTCGCCAGCGACTGTTCGCCGCCACCGCGACGTTCCTGTCCGACCAGCAACCGCAGCGCCAGGTGCCGTTCGTGATCGGCGTCGCCGGGAGTGTGGCCGTCGGCAAGTCGACAACGGCCCGCGTGCTGCGTGCGCTGCTCGCCCGTTGGGATTCCCACCCCACGGTCGATCTGGTCACCACCGACGGCTTCCTGTACCCCACCGCAGAACTGCAGCGCCGCGGCATCATGCACCGCAAGGGGTTCCCCGAGTCCTACGATCGTCGCGCCCTGCTGCGGTTCGTCACCGAGGTCAAGTCCGGTGCCGTCGACGTGGAGGCGCCCGTCTACTCCCACCTCACCTATGACATCGTGCGGCACGTCAAACATCACGTCCGCCAACCCGACATCCTCATCCTCGAGGGCTTGAACGTCCTGCAGACCGGCCCCCGGCTGATGGTCAGCGACCTCTTCGACTTCTCCATCTACGTCGACGCCCGCATCGAGGACATCGAGGACTGGTACATCCGGCGGTTCCTGGCCATGCGGTCGACCGCATTCGCCGATCCCGAGTCGCATTTCCACGACTACGCGTCGCTCACCGACGAACAGGCCACGCTGGCCGCCCGCGACATCTGGAACGGCATCAACCGACCCAACCTGGTGGAGAACATCCTGCCCACCCGACCTCGGGCGACGCTGGTGCTGCGCAAGGACGCCGACCACACCATCAACCGGGTGCGCCTTCGGAAACTCTGAGCGTCGTTCTGCCTGCTCAGGCCCCGGCACGAAATCTGCGGGACATCGGTTCGCCCGCAGTTTTCGTGGTTCGCTGCTGATGCGTCAGCGGGAGATCATCGAAACTGCGGGAGATCCGCCCCGCCCACGCCCGAACCTCAGGCGCCGAAACGCCGGGACCGCGCCGCGTAGTCGCGGATGGCACGCAGGAAGTCCACCCGCCGGAACTCCGGCCAGTAGGCGTCGGTGAACCAGATCTCCGAATACGCGCTCTGCCACAGCAAGAACCCGGACAGGCGCTGCTCCCCCGAGGTCCGGATCACCAGGTCGGGATCGGGCTGACCTCTGGTGTACAGATTCTGATCAATGGCGTCGACGCTGACCGAGGAGATCAGTTCGTCGACCGTGGCGCCCGCGGCCGCGCGTTCGGACAACAGGGACCGCACCGCGTCCACGATCTCCTGACGACCGCCGTACCCCACCGCGACGTTGACGTTGATCCCGCTGCGTCCCGCCGTGCGTTCCTCGGCCGTCTTCAACCGCTGCGCGACCGCCTCGGGCAACTGGTCGACGTTGCCGACGATCCGTACCCGCGATCGTTCGTCGGGGCCGGCGATCTCGTCGACGATGTCGGGCACGATCTCCATCAACGCGTCGAGTTCGTCCGACGGCCGGTTCAGGTTCTCGGTGGAGAGCAGGTAGATGGTGACCGTCTCGATCTCCAGCTCGCCGGCCCAGCGCAGCACCTCGGCGATCTTGCGGGCACCGACCCGGTGACCGTGGCTGACGTCGTCGAACCCGGCCTCGCGCGCCCAGCGACGGTTGCCGTCGCAGATCAACGCGATGTGACGCGGATTGCGGGCGGGGTCCATGAGTTGCACCAGGCGCTTCTCGTACACCCGGTACATCGGTCCCCGGACCTGATCCGGCACCAACTTCACGACGGTCGCTCCACCCCAGACACCTTACGGGCAAGACACCTCACGGACGTGTCGTCACGGCGGCGACGACCACGACGACCTACGGTACCGTAGGTTCATGTCCGAATTGCTGGATGAACCCTTCGCCGACGGACCGCGTGAGCTCGACACCCTGGCCGAGTTCAAGCCGCGGATGCGCGGCTGGATCCACCTCTACTCGGGCTTCGCGGCCATCGTCGCCGGCATCGTCCTCGTCGCGGTCGTGTGGCCGTTACGCGGCGCGGCGGATGCGGCGGCCTGCGCCCTCTACGCCGTGACCGTGGTGGGGGTGTTCGGGGTCAGTGCGACCTACCACCGGGTCAACTGGGCCACGCCCGCCGCCCGCGTGTGGATGAAGCGGGCCGACCACTCGATGATCTTTCTCTTCATCGCGGGCAGCTACACCCCGTTCTGCGTGCTGGGTCTGCCGGCCCCGGCGCGATGGATCGTCTTGTGCGTCGTCTGGGTCGGGGCGGTCGGAGGGGTGACCCTGAAGATGTTGTGGCCGTCGGCACCCCGGTGGGTGGGCGTGCCGCTGTACCTGATCCTGGGGTGGACCATCGTGGTCGTCGCACCAGAGCTGGTGTCCACGAGTGGGGTCGCGGTGGTGGTGCTGTTGGCGGTCGGCGGGCTGCTCTACAGCATCGGTGGCATCCTCTACGCCAGCCGGTGGCCCAATCCGTGGCCGAGTACCTTCGGTCACCACGAGGTGTTCCACGCCTGCACGGTGGTCGCCGCCACCGTCCACTATGTCGCGGTCTGGTTGCTCGTTCTGAGATGAGCCGTCCGGACTTCACACCGGTGTCACCGACAGGTCACCGGGCCGACCCCTGCGGTCCAGCGCGATCTGATCGGCTGACCGATCATGAGCCCTCGGACCACATCCCCCCAGATCGTCGTCGGCCCCGACAAATCCCTGCGTTCCGGACTGTCCCGTAGGCAGTTCGTCACCTGGACCGGCGTCGCCGCCGGCCTCGCCGCGGTGCCGGGACTGTTCACCGCCGACGCACAGGCCACCCCGGCCCCCGCAGGCGGCGACCATCTGTTCACCCTCGGCGTCGCCTCCGGCGACCCCATACCCGACGGCATCGTGCTCTGGACCCGGTTGGCGGCCAACCCGCTGGCCGGGGGTGGCGGGATGGGTCTCGCGCCGGTACCGGTGCAGTGGGAGCTGGCCGCCGACGAGCGGATGACCCGGGTGATCCGTCGCGGTGTGGAAGTCGCCACCGCCGACAACGGGCACAGCGTGCACGTCGATGTCCGGGGTCTGGCTCCGGCCACCGACTACTTCTACCGGTTTCGCACCGCCGGTCATCTGTCGGAGGTCGGACGCACGCGCACCGCGCCGTCGGCATCGTCTCGCCCGTCCGCGCTCACCTTCGCCCACACCTCGTGCCAGTCGTGGGGTGACGGCTTCTACAACGCGTGGGAGGACCTGGCCTCGCATGCGCCGGACGTGGTGTTCTTCCTCGGCGACTACGTGTACGAGAAGGGGATCGCTAAAGACGGTGCGCGAAGGCACACCACGGCGTTGCCGGAGTCGGCATTCACCGAGATGACGACCCTGGACGCCTACCGCGACCGCTACGCCCTGTACAAGAGCGATCCCCAACTGCGCCACGCGCACCGGGTGAGCCCGTTCATCACCGTCTTCGACGACCACGAGGTGGAGAACAACTGGGCGGGCGCGATCTCCGAGGACAACGCGCCCATCCCCCAGTTCCTGGCCCGCCGGGCACAGGCGATGAAGGCGTGGTGGGAGAACACCCCCGTGCGTGCCGCCCAACGTCCGCACGGCCCCGACGTCCAGGCCTACCGACGGTTCGACTTCGGGGACCTGGCCCGCTTCACCGTGCTCGACACCCGGCAGTACCGCAGCGACCAGGTCAACGGCGACACCGACAACCCGCAGGACGCGAAGACCGCCGACCCGCGCCGCACCATCACCGGTGCACGCCAGGAACGGTGGATCATCGACAGCCTGGCCGGCAGCGGGCGTCGCTGGAACGTGCTGACCCACCAGACGACCATCGCCGACCTCGCCCGCCAGGTCGACGGTCAGCGCAAGGTCAGCATGGACGGCTGGAGCGGCTACGAGGCGTCGCGAGCCCGCGTGCTCGACGGCCTCCAGCAACGCAATGTGCGCAACCTGGTGTCCATCGTCGGCGACATCCACCGCAACGTGGTGTCGGATCTGCGGTCCACCTACACGCGCCCCTCCCCGGTGGTCGGCGTCGAGCTGGCGGGAACGTCGATCGCATCCGGCAAGGACGGTGCCGACAGTGACACCGCCGATCAGCAACTGAAGGCGGCGTCACCGCACGTGCACTTCGGCAACGCCCAGCGCGGCTACGTGCTCAACCGGTTGAGCCCGCAACAGTGGCAGTCGGAGTTCCGGGTCGCCGACACCATCGGCGACCCCACCGCGCCGCTGCACCGTCGGGCCGTGATCACCATCCCCGAGGGCCGCCCGGAAGTCTCGGTACAGAGCTGAGGCGTGACTTCGGCCCACTCGAGCGGGATGACGGCCCACTCGACGCCGACAACGGCCCACTCGACCTACCCACCCATCGAGTGGGCCGTCATCCACGTCGAGCGTGCCCTTGTTCCCATCGAACGTGCCTTCGTTCACGTCGACCGGGCCGTTACCGCACCTCCGGGTGCGCCACATCCGAGGGCCGATCGGTCACGGCAGGCCCGACGTAGGTCGCGCGCGGACGGATGATGTGACGGTCGTGTGCCTGTTCGAGGGCATTGGCGGTCCACCCGACGACTCGACTCACCGTGAACGTGGGTGTGAACATCTCGCGGGGCAGTCCGCAACGATCCATCACCACCCCGGCGTAGAACTCGACGTTGGCGTACCGAGGACGGTCTGGCCGCGCCTCGGCGAGGACCGCGACGACCGCTCGCTCCACCTCGACGGCGACCTCGGCCAACCGCCCGCCCAGTCCCCGTGCCACCTCGCGTAACAGCTCCGAACGCGGATCGTGGGTGCGGTACACGGCGTGTCCGAAGCCCATCAGACGTCGTCCCGCCGCGAGTTCGTCGCGGGCCCACCCGGTGGCGACCTCGCCCACGGTGGCCACCGTCATCTCGGGTCCGCCACGCGCGACGATGGCGTCGAGCGCATCCAACGCACGATCCGGCGCGCCACCGTGCAACGGACCCGAGAACGCCCCGATCGCGCCGCAGATCGCTGACGGCAGATCCGCACCGGTGGAGGCGATGACACGGGCGGTGAACGTCGAGGCATTGAAACCGTGTTCGACGGTCGCGACGAGATACTGCTCCAGAGCGCGGATCTCGCCGGTCTCGACCTCCTGCCCGGTGACTGCGTGCAGCCAGTAGCCGGCGGTGTCCAGATCGTCGCGTGGTCGTACTGGTTCGAGGCCGTGCGCCGCACGATGGACCGCGGCGAGCAGAGTGGGCACCATCGCGCACAGCTGGATCCCGTTCTCGCGACGGGTCGCCTCGTCGGTGTCCCACAGCGGCGACATCCCCGTGTACTGCGCAGCCGCCGACAACACCGTCCGCAGGTCGATCAACGGCCGATGGGTCTGCCCGGTCGCACCCACCGTACGAGCGAAGTCCAGCAGGCCGGGATCGACGTGACGGTGACGGCGGACGGTCTCGACGAAGGCGTCGAGTTCCGCTGGCTCGGGCAGTCGGCCGTACACGAACAAGAACCAGACACGTTCGAACGAGGACGACCGTGCGAGGTCGATCGCCGAATACCTGTTGTAGTGGAAGAATCCCTCATTCCCACGGACATCACCGATCTCGGTGTCCGCGACGGAGATGTCCGATAGGCCGGGAGCTGCGTCGACGAGTGTCATGTGGCCTAGATTCGGCCAGGACGACACACTCGTCAATGTTGATCGGATCAACATCAGGAGGTGACCGTGCGACGCCACACGCGACGATGGCCGGATGCCGTCCACCACGACGGTCGCGACTACCTGACCACCGCCCAGACCGCCCGGGTCCTCGGCGTCCGCCCCGCGACCCTGTACGCCTACGTCAGTCGGGGACAGCTCACCAGTACCCGGATCGCCGGTGTGCGTGGCAGCGTCTACGCACTCGCCGAGGTCGACGCGTTCGCGCGACGCACGGTGAGCCGCCCGCCCGCCGGGGTGGTGGAGCGGATCAGGACCGAGCTGACCCTGCTCGCCGACGACGAGTTGTACTACCGGGGTGAACGGGCGGTCGATCTGGCCTGGAGCCGCGACTTCCGCCAGGTCGCCGGTCTGCTCTGGGACCGGCCCTGGCCCACGGTCGACCCCACCCCGGTGCGGGTGCCGGCCCAGTGGCGCGGCATCGACATCATCCGCACGGTCGGCGATCATCTCGGCGCGCGCGACCCCCACCGTCACGACATCACCCCCGACGCGGTGGTCGGGGTGGCGGCGCGCGTCATCGAGACGACCGTCGGCTCCTTACCGCTCATCGGTGTGGACTCCACCCGGTCCGACGCTTCGGTGGCACGTCGACTGTGGCCGCGGTTGTCACCGATGGCCCCCACACCATCGCGGGTGGCCCTGCTGAACGCGGCGCTCGTCCTGTTGGCCGATCACGACCTGTCCGCAGGCGCGGTCGCGGCACGGGTCGCGGCGAGTTCCCGGGGCAGCGCGTATGCGGTCATCTCGGCAGGACTCGGGGCGTTCGACGGCCCGTTGCACGGCGGTGCCACCTCCCTCGCGCAGGAATTTCTCTCCGAGGTACTGCGCGCTCCCGACCCGGCAGCGGTCATCGGTCGCCGCGACCGGCTGCCCGGGTGCGGTCACATCGTCTACACCGCACGCGATCCGCGCGCGGAGTCACTGTTGTCGGCGTTGGCCACCGAGGGTGGGCGCGACGACATCCCCGCGGCGATCGACGCCATTCGGGCCGGGGCCGTCGACCGTGGACGAGGTCTCGTCAACTCCGACCTGGCGCTCGCCGCCGTGGCCACCCGGTTCCGGATGGTGCCGGACGCGTCGACGACCATCTTCGCGTTGGCCCGCATCGTCGGCTGGGTGGCCCACGCTCTCGAGGAGTACTCACAGGCCCCGTTGCGATTCCGGCCCGAGGGCGTCTACGTGGGAAAGCGGCCATCCGGCACCTGACTGATCGCTGCCCGCAGCGGATTGTCGCTGCTCACGGCAGCACGACGCCGGTGTCCCCCGGTCGGCGCCGACACTGGAGGCCATGAGCGACGACACGCGCACACCACCCCTGACCCGACGCACCGCAGAAAGTCTGTTGAGCCAACGCATCCTGATGCTGGACTCGGCACTGGACGATGAGATCGGTAGCCAGCTCTGCGCCCAGCTGGTGATGCTCTCGGCGGAGGACCCGGTGACCGACATCGGGTTGTGGATCAACTCGGTGGGCGGGTCGGTGCCCGCCATGCTGGCCATCATGGACACCATCGCACTGGTCCCCAACGACGTGGTGACCGTGAACCTCGGGATGGCGTACAGCGCGGGACAGTTCCTGCTCTGTTGCGGGACGCGCGGCAAACGCTTCATCCTGCCGCATGCCAAAGTTCTTCTGCACCAGGGATCGGCAGGCATCGGCGGATACGCCCCCGACATCGAGTTGCAGGCCGACGACCTCCGGCACGTGCGCGACACCGTGCTCGGCATCATCGCCGAGCAGACCGGCCAGAGCACCGACCGCGTCTTCGCCGACTCCCTCCGCGACCACGTGTTCACCGCCGAGGAGGCTCGCGACTACGGGTTCGTCGACCACATCGTGGACTCGGTCTCGCAGATCCGGCCGGTGGCACCGGCGGTCGCAGGATTCGGGGCGACCCGATGAGCACCTACACCATCCCGAACGTCATCAGTCGCACCCCGCAGGGCGAACGCGTGATGGACGTCTACAGCCGGCTGCTCGACGACCGCATCGTCTACCTGGGCACCGAGATCGACGACGGCGTGGCCAACGCGCTCATCGCCCAACTGCTGCACCTGGATTCGGAGAACCCGGACATGCCCATCGATCTGTACATCAACTCGCCCGGCGGATCGGTGATGGCGACGTTCGCGCTGTACGACACCATGCGGTACTGCCACGCACCCATCGCCACCACCTGTGTGGGACAGGCCTTGTCGTCGACGGCTCTGTTACTCGCGGCGGGTGAACCGGGGCGGCGCAGCGTGTTGCCGCACGCCCGGGTGTTGCTGCACCAACCGTCGGGGCAGGGACGGGGCACCATCCCCGATCTCATCCTGGCCGCAGAGGAGATCCTGCGCACCCGTGAGGAGATCGAACAGGCGCTGAGCCGACACACCGGGCAGGATGTGGCGACCCTGCGTCGCGACACCGACCGCGACCGCGTGCTGCGGGCCGCCGAGATCGTCGAGTACGGCATCGCCGACCGGATCATCGACGACCGTGCCGTGGCGTCGGGCAGCTGACGCCCGAGGATCAGGCGGCGAGCGCCACCGGGCCGCGAGAACTCCCCGCGGGGTTCACGCGCACCACCGGCACGGAACGCAGCCGCGGCGCGACGCGACGGCCGAGTTCGGCCGCGACCTCGGTGGTCAACCCCAGCAGGGTCAGATCCAACGAACCCGCCACCGCCGCGAGCACCTCGCTCGACGCGTCCTTGCGGCCGCGTTCGAGTTCGGAGAGGTATTGACTCGAGACCCCGGCCCGCCGCGCGGTCTCGACGAGTCGCTCATCGCGGTCGTGACGGTGTCGGCGCAGGACCCGACCGGTCACCTCCCGCAGCAACGGCTCCATCGGCGTGCCGGTGGGTCGCCGCATCACATCCGCCCGATCGTCCATGCGCCGATGGTAGGGCGACACCGCGACACCGCGTGCCCCCTTCTGCTGTCAGCAGAAGGGGGGCACACCGTCAGCAACGGGCGAGGTCGGCGAGTACCTCGGTGGTGGTGTCCCAGCTCATGCACTTGTCGGTCACGGACTTTCCGTAGACCAGCGGCCGCGCGTCCACATCCTGCGCACCCGCCTCCAGGAAACTCTCCAGCATCACGCCGCTGATCACGCCTGCTCGTCCGGCGGCTCGGCGAGCCCGGATGGAGGCGGCGACCTCTCCCGCGACCGCCGCCTGGCGTACGTGGTCCTTACCGGAGTTGGCGTGGCTGCAGTCCACCATCACCCGCCCGGTGAGCCCCGCCTCGTCCAGTGCCGCCACGGCGGCGAGCACCGAGGCATCATCGTGGTTGGGGCCGGGAGTACCACCGCGCAGGATCACATGGCAGTCGGGATTACCGGCCGACTCCACCAGTGCACCGTGCCCGAAGTCGTCGATGCCGAAGAAGACGTGCTGAGCCGCAGCGGCTCTCACCCCGTCGACCGCGACCTGCACGGTGCCGTCGGTGCCGTTCTTGAAGCCGACCGGCATCGACAGCCCGGACGCCAACTGCCGATGCACCTGCGACTCGGTGGTGCGCGCACCGATCGCTCCCCAGGCCACCGCGTCGGCGATGTACTGCGGACTCGTCGGCTCCAGGAACTCACACCCCACCGGTAGACCGAGGTCGATGACGTCGAGCAACAACGAACGCGCGGTCCGTAATCCCCGCTCCACGTCGAAGCTGCCGTCCATCCCCGGGTCGTTGATCAAACCCTTCCACCCGACCGTGGTACGCGGCTTCTCGAAGTACACCCGCATCACGATCTTCAGCCGGTCGGCGTACTCGGCGGTCAGGGCCGCCAACCGCCGTGCGTAGTCGAGGGCGGCGATCGGGTCGTGCACCGAACACGGGCCGACCACCACCAACAGCCGGTCGTCGGTGCCTGCGAGGATGGCCGCGATCTCGTCCCGGTCCCGCTGTACGGCCAGCGCCCGGCGACTCGTCAACGGCAGTTCGCTGCGAATGATGCTCGGCGACGGGATCTCCCGGAACGCGGTGATCCGTCGGTCGGAGGTGGTGACGATGGTGGTCGAGGAGCTGACGCTCATGTCGGCTGTGCCTTCCTGATTCGGTTCCCACGGAACCTGGTTTCTCAGGGCACGCCCACTGATTCCCGATGCCCTGACAACAAAAAAGCAGCGACCGGGATGGTCACTGCTCGGGCTCCGGGTGTGTGGCTGCGGGTCGCCTAGGTCGACGCTCCATCACCGGCTCCACCCGGAGCCGAGATAAAGCGCCAATAGGCGCGGACGGTGCTGCTCACGTCGCCGACATTAGCATGACCTGCATGACGGTCACGAAATCGGTGCTGCTGTTCGTACTGGCCGCGGTGTTCGAGATCGGCGGTGCCTGGTTGGTGTGGCAGGGTGTCCGCGAGAACCGCGGCTGGATCTGGGCCGGTTTCGGCGTGATCGCCTTGGGTGTCTACGGATTCGTCGCCACCCTGCAGCCGGACGCGACTTTCGGGCGGGTGTTGGCGGCGTACGGCGGGGTGTTCATCGTCGGTTCGCTGGCGTGGGGCATGGTGTTCGACGGTTTCCGACCCGACCGTTACGACATCGCCGGCGCCCTGCTCGCACTCGTCGGCATCGTGGTCATCATGTACGCGCCCCGCTGATCGCAGCCCTCAGGGGTGCCCACGGTCGATGAGCTGGGACAACACGATGATCGACTCCGAGTGGTCGACGTTGTCGGCCTCGCGGACCCGTTCGAGCGCCCGTTCGAGATGCTGTACGTCGCGGGCCATCACCCGCAGGATGGCATCCGCCTGGCCGGTGATGGTGGCCGCGCTGACCACCTCCGGGATTCCCTCCCACGACCGTTTCAGTTCGGCGGGTGCGATGGTGCCCCGGCAGAACACCTGCACGTAGGCCTCGGTCGTCCACTGCAGCGCGGTCGGATCGACGATCGTGGTGAAACCACGGATCACCCCCTCGGCGATCAACCGATCCACCCGGCGCTTGACCGCCGGTGCGGACAGTCCCACCTGCTCACCGATCTGGGCGTACGTCTGTCGCGCGTCACGGGTCAGCGCGGCGACCACGGCGCGATCGATGTCGTCGAGGTCACGCACGGGAAAGACGCAACGATTCGTGGTTTGACGGATATATGCACAACATATCGTCATCATATGCGCAACATCCGGAGATTGATTGCGAGCATAGGCGCCTCTAGCGTCGAGTCGTGACGATCACAGACGCCGCTCCCGCCCCGCACACCATCCGGACCGCACGCTCACGCCGGTACGCGATGACCCCGCCGACCCACTTCGCGGTGACCTACGCGATCAATCCGTGGATGCACCCCGGCGTCCCGGTGGACACCGATCGCGCTCTGGCGCAATGGAACACGCTGCGCGACATCTATCTCTCGCTGGGTCACGCCGTGCTGACCGTCGACCCCCAGCCCGGTCTGCCCGACATGGTCTACGCCGCCAACGGCGGCCTCGTCACCGAGAACACGGTGGTCGCGGCGCAGTTCACCCACCCCCAGCGAGCCGCCGAGGGTCCGGCCTACGCCGACTGGTTCACCGGTCAGGGGTATCGCGATGTGGGGCACACCACGCTGCCCAACGAAGGTGAAGGCGACCTGCTGGTGGTGGGTGACCGGATCCTGGCGGGCACCGGTTTCCGGACACACCGCGACACCCACGCCGAGATCGCCCACCTCACCGGGATGGAGGTGATCACCCTCGAGTTGGTCGATCCGGTCTTCTACCATCTCGACACCGCCCTCGGCGTGCTCGACGACGACACCATCGCCTACCACCCGGCCGCCTTCTCCCCCGCGTCGCAGGATGCCCTCGCCGCGCTGTTCCCGGATGCGGTGCTGGTCGGCGCCGAGGACGCCGCGGTGCTGGGACTGAACTTCGTCTCCGACGGTCTGCACGTGGTGATGACCGACGCCGCACCGGATCTCGCACTGTCCCTCGCCGCGGCCGGATTCCGGCCGATCACGGTGGACCTGTCGGAGCTGCTCAAGGGTGGTGGCGGCGTGAAGTGCTGCACGCTCGAACTGCGACACGCTCCACCCGTCACCGATCGGTCGGACCATGACCCGGTGGCGCACAACTACTCCCCGCTGCCGGTGGTGGCGCACAGCGCGGAGGGAGCGTGGATCACCGACGTCGACGGTGACCGGTACCTCGACTGCCTCGCCGCGTACTCGGCGGTCAACTTCGGTCACCGGAACCCGACCGTGCTCGCCGCGGTCACCGACCAATTGTCCCGTCTCACGCTGACCAGTCGCGCCTTCCACTCCGATCGCCTCAGACCGTTCTGCGCGGATCTCGCCGCGCTGTGCGGCAAGCAGATGGTGCTGCCGATGAACACCGGTGCCGAGGCGGTGGAGTCCGCACTGAAGGTGGCGCGCAAGTGGGGGTACGAACGCAAAGGTGTTCCCGACGGTGCGGCCACCATCATCGTGGCGGGCGGGAACTTCCACGGCCGCACCATCAGCATCGTCAGCTTCTCCGACGATCCCGAGGCGCGCGACGGTTTCGGCCCGTTCACACCGGGATTTCGGTCGGTCCCCTACGGCGACGTGGACGCGATCGCCGCCGCCATGGACGACACCGTGGTCGCCGTCCTCGTCGAACCCGTCCAGGGTGAGGCCGGTGTCGTGGTCCCGACGGACGGTTACCTGCCCGGGATCCGACGGCTCTGTGACGCGCACAGTGCACTGATGATCTGCGACGAGATCCAGTCGGGTCTCGGCCGCACCGGACACACGCTTGCCGTACAGCACTGGGATGTGATGCCCGACATGATCACCCTGGGCAAGGCGCTGGGTGGCGGAGTGATCCCCGTGTCGGCGGTGGTGGCCGACCGCTCGGTGCTCGGGGTGCTGCAACCGGGTCAACACGGCTCCACCTTCGGCGGGAACCCGTTGGCCGCGGCCGTGGGCCAGACCGTGGTCGGGATGCTCGCCGACGGGTCGTGGCAGCGCCGCGCCGCCGACCTCGGGGCGCATCTGCACGAACGGCTCGGCGGCCTGATCGGCCACGGGGTCACCGCGGTCCGCGGACTCGGGCTGTGGGCCGGTGTGGACGTGGACCCGTCGGCGGGTACCGGCAAGGAGATCTGCCTACGGTTGGCCGCGGAAGGCGTGTTGGCGAAGGACACCCACGGCTCCACGCTGCGATTCGCACCACCACTGGTGATCACCCACGACGAGATCGACTGGGCCGTGGACCGATTGGCGACCGTGGTGAGCCGCGGCCCGTCCGTCAGCGAGAGGTGAGTGTAGACGTGAGCGCGCGGTCGTCGGTGACCGGCAACCCGCATACCGCACCCCGGCAGACGTAGGCGGCGTCCATCCCGTCGACGGTTCCGCGGCCGTCGAGCAGCGGCACCGAGTCGGCGGCGCCGTCGACGATGACCGTGCCGCCCGGTGCGCTCCTGCGAGCCGCCCGGGCAAGGCTGCCGTCGCTGTCGACGGTCTCCGACACCGCGATCTGCAGCGGACCGGCGACCCGCGCCTCCGCGACCGCCAGCCAGTGCCCCGCCGACCGCGCCAACCGGGCCAACACCACCGCCGACCGGTTCAGCGTGAGGTCGGCGAGTTCGGCGTAACGTTCCGCGTCGGACACGGGCGCGAGCGTCGAGGCCACGAGCAACGCCTCGGCCAGCAGCGACGCCCCGGACGGGGTGGCGTTGTCGACGGGATCCCGGGGCCGGGCGATGAGATCGGACACGGGGCTGTCGTACCAGGACCCGGGCGCGTCCGGGTCGGCGAATGTGTCGACGGTGGCGTCGAGCAGTTCGAGTGCGGTGTGGCGCCAGATGGTCGCACCGGTCACCTGATGCAGGGTGAGCAGTGCGGTGACCAGGGCGGCGTGGTCGTCGAGGGCCGCGGCCGGTTCGCCGACCACCCCGCCCAACGACGACCGCCGGAGGACCCCGTCGACCAGGTGGGTGTCCAGGATGGCGGTGGCGCACCAGGCGGCGAGCTCGATCCACTCCGGTCGGGACAGCCCGGCGCCCGCCTCGGCGAGCGCGGTGATGGTCATGGCATTCCACGCGGTGACCACCTTGTCGTCGCGACCGGGTTGCGGCCGCCGCATGCGCGCGGTGAACAGTCGTTCGGTCACCGATCGCAGGCGTTCAGCGTCGTCGGGGTCGGCGAGCACCTGCAGGACCGACGCGCCGTGCTCGAACGTCCCGTCCTCGGTCACGGTGAACACCTGGGCAGCCCAGCGTCCGTCGTCGGCCCCCAGCACCTCGACGAGCTGATCCGGGGTCCAGACGTAGGTCAGCCCCTCCACCCCGTCGGTGTCGGCGTCCAACGACGACGCGAACCCGCCGCCTACCCGTAGGTCGCGCACCAGAAAATCGACGATCCCCTCGGTCACCCGCAGTGCGTCGGCGTCGTCCGTGACTCGTGCGAGGTGCGCGTACGTACGCAGCAGCTGCGCGTTGTCGTACAGCATTTTCTCGAAATGCGGTACCACCCAGCGGTTGTCCACGGCGTACCGGGCGAAGCCGCCGCCGAGCTGATCGTGGATCCCGCCGCGGGACATTGCCGAACAGGTGCGGCGTACCGCGTCGAGCACGGCGCCGGCGCCGGTGCGCTCCCATCCACGGAGCAGGCCTTCGAGCAGTGCCGACGGCGGGAACTTGGGCGCACCGCCGAAACCGCCTGCGGTGCGGTCCTCGTCGGCCAGGATCGCCGTGTCCGCGTGGTCGAGCAGGTCGGCGTCGACGGTGACCCCGCTGTCGGGCAGGGCCTTGGCGTTGGCGGCGAGCTGGTCGCGCAGCGCGGCGCCGACCTCGTCGACCTCGTCGCGGCGGGTGGCCCAGGTCTCGGTGATGGCCGCCAGCAGCTGGCCGAACGACGGCATACCACCGTGCGGAGTCGGCGGGAAATAGGTGCCGCAGTAGAACGGCTCGCCCGCGGGAGTGAGGAGGCACGTCATCGGCCAGCCACCCTGACCGGTCATGGCGACGGTGGCGGTCATGTAGATCGCGTCGATGTCGGGCCGTTCCTCACGGTCGACCTTGATGCAGACGAAGTCGCGGTTCATGATCTCGGCGATGGCCGGATCCTCGAACGACTCGTGCGCCATCACATGACACCAATGACAGGCGGCGTACCCGACCGACAACAGGATCGGGACGTCCCGATCAACGGCCTCGGCCAGTGCCTCGGGGCTCCATTCCTGCCAGTGCACCGGGTTCTCGGCGTGCTGGCGCAGGTACGGGGACCGGGAGTCGGCCAGTCGGTTCGCGCCCACTCGACTCATCTCTCCATGGTGGCACGGGCTGGGCGCGGCATGGTCGCTCGGCGTACGGCGCCCCGGAGGGCGCGCTCAGTCGGCCGGTGTGGACGGACCCGCCTTGTGCGCACCCGGTGTGCGGGCATCCGATGCGGGGGGATCGTCGGATGCGTGCGGTTCCGCGCCGGTCCCACCCTGGTCCGTCCCCTCGTCGGCCTGCTGGTCGGGCCCGGGGTGATCCGGATCGAAGGTCTTCGGCAGTTTGCGCAGCTGCCGGTTCATGGACCAGATGAGGAACACGGTGCCTGCCAGCAACACCAGCACGATGAGCAGGCCCAGTGGCGACGCCTTGCCGAACTCGGGCCCCTGCGGGTCCTTGGCCAGCACCTCACCTGCCGCGAGGGTCACGGTGGACACGGCCGTCATTCGTCGCCGTCGATACCGGCGAACAGATCGTGCTCCGGCAACGTCGTCTTCACCCGGGTCTTCGCCAACTCGTACTCCTCGGTCGGCCAGAGACGCTGCTGCCACTCCATCGGTACCGCGAAGAACACACCGTTGGGATCGATCTGGGTGGCATGCGCCCGTAGCGCCTCGTCCCGTTGCGGGAAGTATTCACCGCAGCTGATCTGCGTGGTGACGCGGGCCATGAGATCATCACGGTCCTTCCAACGATCCAGCCACTCCTTGTAGGGGTTCTCGATCCCCTGCTTGGTGAACTCGTCGGCCAGCAACTGCATGCGGGCGCGTACGAATCCATGTACGTAGTAGATCTTCAGCGGGGTCCACGGGTCGCCGGCGTCGGGGAACCGCTCCGGATCCCCTGCCGCGTCGAAAGCGGCCATCGACACCTCGTGGTCGCGGATGTGGTCGGGATGCGGATAACCACCGTGCTCGTCGTAGGTGATCATGACGTGCGGCCGAAACGATCGAACCACCCGCACGAGCGCCTCGACCGCCTCGTCGAGGGGGACCGTCGCAAACGATCCCGCGGGCAGCGGCGGCAACGGATCGCCCTCCGGCAGACCGGAGTCGACGAAGCCGAGCCACGTCTGCTGCACCCCCAGCGCTGCCGCTGCCTTCGCCATCTCCTCCTCGCGGACCTCCGGCATCCGTTCCTTGATGCCGGGCAGGTCCATGGCCGGGTTGAGGATGTCGCCACGTTCGCCGCCGGTCAGCGTGACCACCAGCACGTCGTTGCCCTCGGCCGCGTACTTCGCCATGGTGGCCGCGCCCTTGCTCGATTCGTCATCGGGGTGCGCATGCACAGCCATGAGGCGCAATCGGCTCACGTATAGCTCGCTTTCTTTCCGGTGTTCCACCTCATGGTAGGTATGAAGTCATGACCAGCGCGAAACGGGAGGCCTCGCTACCCGCTGGGCGCTATCCCGACGAGCGTCCGCCGCAGAGCCGCCGCCGATGGTTCCTGCTGGCCTCGGTGGTGGTGCTCGTCGCCGGTGTGCTGATCGCCTATGTCGGCTACACCAAATTCGCGGATCCGGATGTGTCCGGCTCGGCCACCGGATACGACATCATCGACTCCTCCACGGTCGACGTGCAGTTCACCGTGACCCGCAACGACCCGCATCAGGCGGTGTCCTGCATCGTGCGGGCGCGATCGAAGGACGGATCGGAAACCGGTCGACGAGAGGTGCTGATCCCCGCGGGCACCGACCAGCAGGTGGGTGCACGTTCGCGTGTGTACACGTCCGCCCCGCCCGCCGTCGGCGAGGTGTTCGGTTGCACGGTGAACGTCCCGGACTATCTGAAGGGCTCCTGAGCTGCACTGACCTCGGCGCCGGTCACATCGGGTTCTAGGGTGGGCATCCATGACAAACAACACCCGGAACGATCCGACAGGGTCTGGGCAGCCGGTCTCGCAGCAGGGAGTTGCTCCCGCGGGATCGGCGCAGACCTCCACAGCGGCCCCGACATCCACTCCTTCCCCCGCCGCGGTACGCGGCCCCGCCTTCGCCACCATCGCCACCCCCTACTTCGGCATGCTCGTGGCCCTCTTCGTCGGCGTGATGATGATCAGCAACATCACCGGCACCAAGGGGGTCCTGCTGTTCCCCAGCCTCGATCTCGACCTGGGTCCGATCTCCGTGCACGGTCTGGTCACCGACGGTGCCTTCTATCTCTTCCCATTGGCCTACGTGCTCGGCGACGTGATCAGCGAGGTCTACGGATTCCGAGCGATGCGCCGAACCATCGTCAGCGGGTTCGCGGTGCTGGTGATCGCCTCGTTGTGCTTCTGGGCGACCATCCACCTGCCCGCCGCCGACTTCTACGAGAACCAGGACGCCTTCAAGGCCGTCGCGGGTGTGGTGCCGCAGTTCCTGGCCGCAGGTCTGGGCGGTTACGTCGTCGGTGAATTCCTCAATTCGTTCGTCCTGGTGAAGATGAAGGCGCGGTCCGGTGAGCGCCGACTCTGGGCCCGACTACTGGGCTCGACGGTCGTCGGCGAGTTCTTCGACACCCTGGTGTTCTGCTCCATCGCGGCGAGCGCGCTCGGCATCAGCACCGCGAGCGACTTCACCAACTACGTGGTGGTGGGATTCGTCTGGAAGTGCCTGGTGGAGATCGCGGTGATGCCGTTGACGTATCTCGTCTGCGGTTGGCTCAAGCGAGCCGAACCGACCTATCGTGAGGCCCTGGAAGCACGGTCCTGACCTGCAGCGACCAACCATGCGGCACGGACGTACCCGATGTATTCAGTGGTCCGGATCTCACCGGTGCTGCTACTCTGGACCAACGCACGGTTCCGCGAGGGGCCGTGTTGCTGTATTTAGCAGTCCGTCCGTTCACCCACGCGCGGACGACCAGAAGGAGTGACGCGATGACCGACACGCAGGTTACCTGGCTTACCCAGGAGTCTCATGATCGCCTGAAGGGGGAACTCGACTCCCTCATCGCCAATCGACCGGTCATCGCCGCCGAGATCAACGAACGTCGCGAAGAGGGCGACCTCAAGGAGAACGGCGGCTATCACGCGGCCCGCGAAGAACAGGGTCAGCAGGAGGCGCGAATCCGCCAGCTGCAGGAACTGCTCAACAACGCGAAGGTCGGCGAGGCACCCACCCAGTCGGGCGTCGCACTGCCCGGCTCCGTGGTCAAGGTCTACTACGACGGCGACGAGAGCGACACCGAGACCTTCCTGATCGCGACCCGAGAAGAGGGCGCGTCGGAGGAGACGCTCGAGGTGTACTCCCCGAGTTCACCGCTGGGCAGCGCCCTCATCGACGCCAAGGTCGGCGACACCCGTGAGTACACGGTGCCGTCCGGCGCCCTGATCAAGGTCACGCTGGTCAGCGCCGAGCCGTATCACAGCTGACCCGGTCGAACGGTTTCACGCACCGGCCGCGGACGACATCACGTCGTCCGCGGCCGGTGCATCTCTGCGCGGTGCTTGCGACGCAACCACCCACACCAAGCTCACAGCCACCGTCCACTGCCGACACAGACCGTCACGGTGAGATGGGTTCATGAACAACACAGATGTGATCCTCGTGGTGATGGACGACACCGAACGTTCCCGGCGGGTAGCCGAGAAGTACTGGGCGGCAGGGCATCCGGTTGCCCTGATCGGCAGGAGTGTGAAGACCGTGGTGCCCATGTTGGCCCACCACCGACACCGGACGTGGGTTGCCGTCGTCGACCCCACCGACGACGCCCAGATCGACGAGGCCATCGAGCGCGTCGGCGATCACCTCGGACCCGTGGCCATGATCGTCGACCCGGGCAATCTGCTGCGGGCAACGGCCGCGCTCGCCGCCGCCTGACGGACGCCGTCAGGCTCAGCGCGTCTCACTCGCCGGCGAGGTAACCGGCGTCGACCAAGGCTCTGCGCAGCGCCACCTGGTGTTCGGGGCCACGGGTCTCCAGACTCACCGTCACCTGCACCTCACCGAGACGCAGCTCACCGGCCACCCGCGAGTGGATGACGTCCACCACGCTGGCCCCCTGGTCACGCAACAGTTCCAGCAGTGCCGACAGTCCACCCGGTCGGTCGGGCACGTTCACCGACACCGTCAGATACCGCCCCGCGGCCTGCAGACCGTGAGTGGTGATGTGGGTCAACAACAACGGATCGACGTTACCGCCGGACAGCACCGCACACACCTGGCCGTCGAGGCGTAGATCGGTGTGCTCCATCAACGCGGCCACCGCGGTCGCACCGGCGGGTTCGACGATCAGTTTGGCCCGTTCGAGCAGCAACAGCAGGGCTCGGCTGATGGCGTCCTCGCTGACCGTGACCACCTCGTCGACGAGTTCGCTCACCTGCGCGAACGGCACGGCTCCCGGCATCGCGACCGCGATACCGTCGGCCATCGTGTTCATCGTGGCGAGTTTGACCGGCGCACCGGCATCCAGCGAGGCCGGCCAGGCTGCTGCCTCCGCCGCCTGCACACCGATCACCCGAACCTCCGGTCGCCGCAGCTTGATCGCGGTCGCCACCCCCGCGAGAAGTCCACCGCCTCCGAGCGGGACCAGCACCGTCCCCACGGCGGGCATCTGGTCGCAGATCTCCACTCCCACCGTCGCCTGCCCGGTCACGATGTCCTCGTGGTCGAATGGGTGAATCAGCTCGGCGCCGGTCTCTTCCGCGTATACATGTGCCGCAGTGAGGCTTTCGTCGATGTACTCACCCTCGAGTACCACCTCGGCCCCGTAGGCGCGCGTCGCCGCGATCTTGGGTAACGACGCGCCGATGGGCATGTAGACCCGGGACGCGATACCGAGTGTCGTGGCCGACCAGGCCACGCCCTGCGCGTGATTACCTGCGCTCGCCGCCACCACCCCGCGGGCACGCTGCTCGTCGGACAGGCCCGCGATCCGCAGATACGCGCCACGCGGCTTGAACGACCCGGTGCGTTGCAGATTCTCGCATTTCAGCCACACGTCGTGGCCACAGCTGTCGGACAGCGCCCGCGACGCGACCATCGGGGTGCGGCGCATCACCGGAGCCAGTGTCCGCAGGGCCTGCTCGATGCGCTCCTCGGTGATCACCATGGGCGAACTGTAATCCGAACACGGGACACGGTGCAGAGGACCGACACGCGGTCCGATGGTTCAGCCGAGTGCGTTCTTCAGATCGGCGATCAGATCGTCGGCGTCCTCGATGCCCACCGACAACCGGACCATGTTGGCCGGGACCTCCAACAGCGATCCCGCCGTGGAGGCGTGCGTCATCGCGCCGGGCAACTCGATCAACGACTCCACCCCACCCAATGACTCTGCGAGGGTGAAGATCTCGGTCCGTGCGCAGAAGTCACGGGCAGCTTCGAAGCCACCCGCCACCAGCACCGACACCATGCCGCCGAATCGGGACATCTGCCTGGCGGCCACCTCGTGGTTCGGATGGCCCGCCAACCCCGGGTACAGCACCGACTCGATTTTCGGGTGCGAGGTGAGCATCTCGACCAGCGCCTCGGCGTTGTCGCTGTGCTTGTCCATGCGCACGCCCAGCGTCTTGATCCCCCGCAGGGTCAGGAACCCGTCGAAGGTCCCGGGTACCGCACCGGCACCATTCTGCAGGAAGGCGATGTCGGCATCGAGTTGTTCGTCGTCGACGATCAATGCGCCGCCGACGACGTCGGAGTGCCCACCGAGATACTTGGTGGTGGAATGCAGCACGATGTCGGCACCCAGGGCCAACGGCTGTTGCAGATATGGCGACGCGAAGGTGTTGTCCACCAACAGCTTCGTCCCCGCCTCGTGAGCGACCTCGGCCAGCGCGGCGATGTCACCGATGTTCAGCAGCGGATTGGTGGGGGTCTCCACCCAGAGGAGCTTGGTCTTCGGGGTGATCGCCGCACGGACGGCGTCGACGTCGGAGACCGGGGCAACGGAGTAGTCGATTCCCCAGGCGGTGAACACCTTGTCGATCAGTCGGAACGTGCCGCCGTACGCGTCGTCGGGGATGACCAGGTGATCACCCGGTCGCAGTGCGGCCCGCAGGATCGCATCGGTGGCGGCCATACCCGAGGCGAAGGCACGCCCATGGCGGCCGCCCTCGATCGCGGCGAGGTTGGCCTCGAGCGCCCGGCGGGTGGGATTGCCGGTGCGGGCGTATTCGAATCCGTCACGCATTCCACCCACGCCGTCCTGGGCAAAGGTGGAACTGGCGTAGATCGGGACGTTGACCGCACCGGTCTGCGGGTCGGGCTCATATCCGGCGTGGATGGCCCGGGTGGCGAATCCGAGTGTGGTGTCGCTGTCGTCGGTCATCGGACCTCCTCAGGATGTGGAGCTGACGAATGCCAGCAGGTCGGGGCGGGTGATGACGCCGATGGGTTTGCCGTCCTCGACCACCATCAGCGCGTCGGTCTCGGCCAGCGCCTTGGTGGCCGCATCGATGGGCTCCTGAGATCCGATGAGTGGGAACGGTTCACCCATGTGCGCCGACACCGGGTCGGCGAGGTTGGCGCGACCCTCGAAGACCGCACTGAGCAGTTCGCGTTCGGAGACCGCACCCGCTACCTCACCGGCCACGATCGGCGGTTCGGCATTGACCACCGGCATCTGCGATACCCCGTACTCACGCAGGATCTCGATCGCGTCGCGCAACGTCTCCTGCGGGTGCGTGTGCACGAGGTCGGGCAGCGCGCCGGACTTGCCGCGGAGCACCTCCCCCACCAACGGCTCATCCCGCGCCTTGCCGTCCAGCGGGCTGCGCAGGAATCCGTACGACCGCATCCAGTCGTCGTTGAAGATCTTGGCCATGTATCCGCGCCCACCGTCGGGTAACAACACCACGACCACCGCGTCCGGACCCTCGCGTTCGGCGACCTGCAACGCGGCCACCATCGCCATACCGCAGGAGCCGCCGACCAGTAGTCCCTCCTCGCGGGCCAGCCGACGAGTCATCTCGAAGGAGTCGGCGTCGGAGACCGCGATGATCTCGTCGGCGACCTCGGGGTCGTACGCGGTGGGCCAGAAGTCCTCACCCACGCCTTCCACCAGGTAGGGCCGACCGGTGCCACCGGAGTAGACCGAACCCTCGGGGTCGGCGCCGATCACCTTGACCCGCCCACCGGACACCTCCTTGAGGTAGCGGCCGGTGCCGCTGATGGTGCCGCCGGTACCCACTCCTGCGACGAAGTGGGTGATCTTGCCCTCGGTGTCGCGCCAGATCTCCGGTCCGGTGGTCTCGTAGTGACTCTCCGGACCGGCGGGGTTCGAATACTGGTCGGGTTTCCAGCCGCCGTCGATCTCCTCGACCAGACGATCGGAGACGTTGTAATAGCTCGCCGGATTCTCCGGTTCGACCGACGTCGGGCACACCACCACCTCGGCGCCGTAGGCCCGCAGTACGTTGCGCTTTTCCTCACCCACCTTGTCGGGACAGACGAAGATGCACTTGTAACCACGCTGCTGCGCGACCAGGGCCAATCCGACCCCGGTGTTGCCGGACGTGGGCTCGACGATGGTCCCGCCGGGCTTCAGCGCCCCGGACGCCTCCGCGGCGTCGACCATCTTCACCGCGATACGGTCCTTGGAACTCCCGCCGGGGTTGAGGTACTCGATCTTGGCGGCGAGCAACCCACTGTTCGGCTTCACCACGGAGTTGATCTTGACCAGCGGGGTGTCTCCCACGAGGTCGACGACGTGATTAGCGATGCGCATACCTCCATGATCACAGACGATGGCGTCGGCGACCTCCCGCGGGCAGGTTTGGTCGTTGACTAGTGTTGGTGTCGTGCGTGCATCCCGTCGTCGGCTGGCCCAGGGCGCCGTGGCCGGAGCAGCCGCTGCGGCGGGGTCGGCCGGAGCGGGCTGGGCTGCCTGGAATTTTCTCACCGGACAGGCTCGTGCGGCCCGCTCGGTCATCCCGCACCGCACCGACAACGCCCCCAACGGCGACGGCCTCTACGAACCCGGTGGTATCGGTCCGTCACCGGTCTCGCGCACGACGTCCGCCGACATCCACCTCATGGTGTTCGGCGATTCGACCGCGGCCGGACTCGGCGTCGATCTCCCCACGCTCACGCCCGGAGCTCAGCTGGCACGCAAGCTCGCCGACCACCTCGAGCAGCGGGTGCGCCTGAGCACCAAGGCGATCGTCGGAGCAACCTCCCGCGGTCTGGAGGGCCAGGTCGACGCGATGCTCGTCGCCGGACCCCGACCCGACGTCGCGCTGATCCTGGTCGGAGCCAACGACGTCACCGCCCTGCACCACATCCGCCCGTCGGCGCGCAGGCTCGGTGACGCTGTCGCCCGTCTGCACGAGGCCGGATGCGCGGTGGTCGTGGGCACCTGCCCCGACCTGGGCGTGGTCACCGCGATCCCGCAACCCCTGCGCGCGGTGATCCGGCAGTACAGCCTGCGACTGGCCGCGGCGCAGTCACAGCAGGTGCGGACCCACGGCGGGCGACCGGTTCCGCTGGCCGAACTGCTCGCCGACCAGTTCCGGGCCGCTCCCGAGCGGATGTTCAGCGCCGACAATTATCACCCCTCCGCGGTGGGATACGAGGCCGCGGCCGACACCCTGTTGCCGGACACGCTGGCTGCGATCGGCGCGTGGGGAGAGCAACCACTACCCCAGCCTCCGATCACCTCGGATCTCATCGACGACAGCCGCTGGGTGACGCGACTGCGTAAACGGTTCACCCGCGCCCCCGCCCACAACGACCGCGAATCCGCACCAGCAAGGAGTACCCAGCCATGACAGAGGCAGTCATCGTCGCGACCGCACGATCCCCCATCGGCCGAGCCGGGAAGGGCTCGCTGCGCGACGTCCGCCCCGACGAGCTCGCCCGGCAGATGGTCGCGACCGCGCTGGGCAAGGTTCCCGCGCTCGACGTCCGCGACATCGAGGACATCCATCTGGGATGCGGCCAGCCCGCAGGTGAGGGCGGTTTCAACATCGCGCGCGTCGTGGCCGTCGAGCTCGGGCTCGACCACGTTCCCGGGGTGACGGTGAACCGCTACTGCTCCTCGTCGCTGCAGACCACACGGATGGCGCTGCACGCGATCAAGGCCGGCGAGGGTGATGTGTTCATCTCGGCGGGTGTGGAGAGCGTGTCCAGCTTCGCCCGCGGTAGCGCCGACGGTTGGCCGGGCACCAACAACCCCGTGTTCGACGAGGCGCAGGCGCGGACCGCCGCGGCCACCGAGGGTGGCGCCCCGCCGTGGACCGATCCGCGTGAACGGGACCTGATGCCCGACGCCTACATCCCGATGGGTCAGACCGCGGAGAACGTGGCCTCGCTGACCGGAATCTCGCGCGAGGACCAGGACCACTGGGCGGTGCGGTCGCAGAACCGCGCCGAGGACGCGATCAAGGCCGGCTTCTACGAGCGCGAGATCGATCCCATCACCCTGCCCGACGGCACCAAGGTCAGCACCGACGATGGACCGCGTCCAGGCACCACCTACGAGAAGGTGTCACAACTCAAGCCGGTGTTCCGCCCCGACGGCACCGTGACCGCCGGCAACGCCTGTCCGCTGAACGACGGCGCTGCCGCGTTGGTGATCATGAGTGACACCAAAGCCAAGGAGTTGGGTGTGCAACCGCTGGCCCGGATCGTCGGGACCGCGGCGACCGGATTGTCCCCGGAGATCATGGGTCTCGGTCCGATCGAGGCGGTGCGCAAGGTGCTGCGCGTGACCGGTCTGGGCCTGTCGGACATCGACCTGGTGGAGATCAACGAGGCGTTTGCGGTGCAGGTCCTGGGCTCGGCCCGCGAACTCGGCATCGATGAGGAAAAGCTGAACGTGTCCGGCGGCGCCATCGCCCTGGGCCACCCGTTCGGCATGACCGGCGCCCGCATCACCACCACTCTGCTCAACAATCTGCAGACCCACGACAAGACGTTCGGTCTGGAGACGATGTGCGTCGGCGGCGGACAGGGCATGGCGATGGTGGTCGAACGTCTCAGCTGAGTCGATACGACCCTGACACGACAGCAGCCCCGCACCGGTCCGGTGCGGGGCTGCTGTGTGTCGGGGACTAGTTGTTGCTGTTGAAGTAGCTCAGCAGTCGCAGGATCTCCACGTACAGCCAGACCAGGGTGACGGTCAGGCCGAGGGCGATACCCCAGGCCGCCTTGGCCGGGGCGCCCGCACGGATCAGCTGGTCCGCCGAGTCGAAGTCGATCAGGAAGCTGAACGCCGCCAGCGCGATGCAGACCAGCGAGAAGATGATCGCGATGGGGCCACCGTTGTACAGGCCCAGGCCCGCACCGCCGTTGAAGAACCCGACGACGAGGTTGCCCAGCGCCAGGATCACGACGCCGAAGATGCCGGCGACGATCATGCGGGTGAAGCGCGGGGTCACGCGGATGGCGCCGGTCTTGTAGACGACGAGCATGCCCACGAACACACCGATCGTGCCCAGTACCGCCTGGCCGATGAGCATGCCTGCCGAGATGTCCTTGACCATCAGGTTCGCGAACACGAACGAGATGGAGCCGACGAACAGCCCTTCGAAGACGGCGTAGGCGAGGACGATGGCCGGGTTGTCCTGCTTGCGGCCGAACGACGCGACCATCACCAGCACGAAGCCGACCAGTGCGCCGACGATCATCAGCGGGGTGGCCAGCGCCAGATTCTGGTGGCACAGGAAGTAGGAGACGATCGCCGAGACGATGAGCACACCCAGGGTGCTCGCGGTCTTGACGACGACGTCGTCGACGGTCAGCTGGCGGGTGCCGACCTGCTGACCCGGCTTGGTGTACTGATCGGCCTGATTCGCCTGGTTGAACACGGCGCCCTGGTTGGCAGCGTTCATCCCGCTCCCGAACCCGGCGTAGCCACCGGCCGGCTTGTTGCTGCGGA
Source organism: Williamsia sterculiae (assembly GCF_900156495.1). Taxonomy (GTDB): domain Bacteria; phylum Actinomycetota; class Actinomycetes; order Mycobacteriales; family Mycobacteriaceae; genus Williamsia_B; species Williamsia_B sterculiae. Next base: position 289,017 of record NZ_FTNT01000002.1, on the reverse strand, counting down.
CAACGCCGCGCATCACCGGGTTACTTCTCTCCTCGGCCACGTTGGCTCCTTCAACTCAGTGTGGTGGACTTCTGACCCATCAACGCGTGCGGGCCGTGTCGAGTTCCGACTTTACCCATTCTTGACTTTTCGCGCTCGCGTGGCCGTCACAGCGGAGTCAACCCAGGTGGCGTCGTGCACGGTGACGTGCCGTGAGATTCTGGTCGGGCCCGTACGGCCCCCATAGCCCAATTGGCAGAGGCAGCGGACTTAAAATCCGCCCAGTGTCGGTTCGAGCCCGACTGGGGGCACTGTGTTTGCGCAGGTAGAGCGCGCTGATCAGAACGGTGGCGGGTCGGTCGTGTCGTCATGTTCCCGTGCGCAACGGTTGCGGTCGCGTTCGTGGCGCCGACGGGCGTGTTTGTCTGCCAGGCGGGGTCGGCGTCTGGTCGGTTCCTCAGGTGACGGTGGTGGTGGCCCGTTCGGTGGGGCGGTGAACTCGATGTGGTCGAGTTGCGGGTGGAGATCGTGCCCGGTGTGGGCGGGTCCGTCGACGGTGAGCCCTTCGGGGGTGGTGATCGTGGTGTGCGGGCGCCCGTGCTCGGCGACGGTCTGGTCGTCGAGGAACTCGGTGAACGTTTTCACCCCATGATGGAACGGGCACTTGGAATTCATGTCTGCTGGAGTGGTTTGACCGCCCTGCTCGGGATTGTCATGGTCGTATTCGGTGACATGATCGGCGTCGCACCGCATGGCGGGTTGGTCGCAGCCGGGCCACACACAGTACTGATCGCGCATCCACAGAAACCGTGAGAGTGCGGCCGACGGCCGGTACGGGTCTGCGGGCTGGGCCGCCGGTGCACACGTGGGGACGGGTCGGATGATCGTGTCCGGGCGCTTCGTCAATTCACGGATGTGGTCGGGTGAGATGACCCCGTACCCGGGCATGAATCCCGGCTGATCATCCTTGTCCGAGGTGAGTGTGGACTGGTCGGTGACCACATGAATCACCGCCGTGGTGGCCGGCCCCGTGGGGACGGTGTCCCACCCGGTGGCGGCGGTGCAGTCGGGGTCACCACACAAACATTCCCAGGGAATACCGGTGGTCAACGCGACCAATGCATCCGACCTGCGTGCCGCCTTGGTCCGCGGATCTTCCTTGCAGACGTGGTCGGCGGCGGCGTGCACCCGTTGCGCCAACAACAACGTGTTCTCCGCAGTCATCGACGCACCCACTACACCCATGCCGTCGGCGTCGTTCTCCGTCCAGAAGGCGCGCGCATCCTTCGCGACCTCACGGCGTCGGCGCACACCATCCGGGTCGTGGGTGTACACGATCCGGTCGACCATGTCGCGTAACCGGTTCGCCGACCACGAGCCCTTCCGACGCAGACACTCGGCGATCTCGGCGTCCACCGTCGCGGCCACACCCTCGTCGAGAACCAGGTCGGTGCGGGACACGATCGTCCGGATGTGCTGTGGGGCGACGTTCCCGTCGCGTAGGCACAACGCGACGTGCGGCAACCGATCCCGGAGTGCGACCGCGCGTGCCAACAACCCTTCCGCAGCGATCTGACCGATCGACAACACCGTCGCGATACGAGTCGCGCACAACGCGGTCGAGTCAATCATCCGATAGTCGGTGAGCACCTCGTCGCCCACCAGTTGGGAATCCAACTCCGCAGCGACCCGATACCGCTGCCACTCCAGAAACGACTGCCCCGCCGTGGCGTGCACCATCTCCGCAAGCAGATCATTGACCGGGGCGCCGGACACGTCACCGAGCAGCCCGAATGCTGCCGGTGACCCACCCGCCCAACGACTCTCGATCATGAGGTCGATCGTAGAGACGGGGTCTGACAATTCCCGGTGTGATGTGTCCGGACATCGGTGACAGTTCTACACAAAGGACACCACCATTGATCCCGTTGTGCGTCTGGTGATCTCCCACTTACCTGATGATGGACCCCGTGGAACCGTCTCGACCATCTGCGGCCAACACGTCATCCCACGAAAGTCTTTCTACAAGTAGCGCAAACGCACCGGGGCGGAGGGCCCTCGGCTGTGCTCGAACCCGCACTTGCCGCCCGACGTCGAGCCCTCATCGTTGAGCAATCACATCAGCTCACAGACGATGGCTGAGCGTGCAGTTCATCGCCGATCACTCAGCTGCGCCGTTGGCTCCCCACCCGGTCAGCGGTGTGATGTGTCAGGCCAACGACCGCGCTCCCCCGACTGCCTCTGCGAGCGCCGACGGGTTGTCGAGCATCACGTTATGCCCGCAGTCGGGGATCGCGACCAGCGAGACGCCGGCGTCGGTCAGCGTCGCACCTCCCGGGTAGTCGCCGTCGGCCTGTGGATACACCAGTAACCGTGGGCACGAAACGCATTCGAGCAGCAACCGGAAGGATGTATCCCGCTCTCGGATGAGCGACGTCGCTGCCCGGTGCAACGCGGCCCTCGAGGCCAGCCGCATCGTCGCCCACCACGCCGATCCCACCAGATCCTCGATCTCGCCGTCCGATGCCTCGACGAAATCGCGCTCCGTCCAGGCGGCGATACCACGGCTGCCGGGGTGCCCCCGTGTCGCGACGAGCGGGTCCAGGTTGGGGTCGATGAGAACCAATGACCGTACGAGGTGCGGATGCCGATGGCTGACCACGATGGCGACCGATCCGCCCATGCTGTGCGCCACCAACTCGACGGGCCCATCGGCGACATCGGCGATGACCTCGGCGAGCGCATCCGCCTGGTCCTCGATCTCGTACCCGAACGTCTCGGGCCGGTCACTGAGTCCGTGGCCCGGGAGATCCACCACGATGTTCCGACCGTGACGCAGTTGTGGTTCATGCAGCACCGCAAAGTAATACGGTGCACCCATAGCACCCAGGCCGTGCACCCACACTCGCGTCGGATCGCCATGCCCGACCACGACCGAACGCAGCGTCATCGCCCCACCGCCGGTCACCGTGACTCTGATCATCACATTCCCGTTCTCTCGGCCGCCCGCCGTAACTCGTCACCCACCGCGGCGATCCCCACCGCGACTTCCCCGAACGTTGTACTCAACGGGCTGAACCCCAAGCGGATCCCGTTGGGATGTCGGAAGTCGGGGATCACCCCTCGCTCCCACAGCCGACCGGTCGCTGCCTGCGCCGCCGGGTGGTCGATGGTGATGTGACCCCCTCTACGCCGTGGATCCCGCGGCGACGCCACCGTCACCCCGAGGTCGGCCAGCTGACCGTCGACCAGATCGATCGCGAACTCGGTCAGTGTTACCGACTTCGCCCGGATCGCCGGCACCGTCGCGGACTCGATCAGGTCGAGCATGTCCATCATCGGCAGCATCGCGTAGATCGGCGGCGTGCCGCTGAGGATGCGACGAATCCCGGCCGCGGGCGTATAGCCCTGCACCATCTCGAACGACGCGGCCGCGCCCATCCAACCCCAGATCGGTGGGCGGATCCGCTCGAGGTGACGCCGGGCCACGTAGGCCACCGCGGGCGAGCCCGGCCCACCGTTCAGGTACTTGTAACTGCACCCCACCGCGAGGTCCACACCCCACGCGTCCAGACCCACCTCCACCGCCCCGGCGGAGTGGCAGATGTCGAGGAGCAGCAGCGCACCGTGTCGCCGGCAGACCTCGACCACCGCGGGCACGTCCAGCAGATGGCCCGAGCGATAGGCGACCTGACTGAGCACCACCAACGCCGTCTGCTCCCCCACCACGGCGTCGAGGTCGTCGGCGGTCACACCACCTCTAGGTTCCGCATCGATCCAGCGGACCGTCGCACCGGTCTCCGCGGCGATGCCCTCGATCAGGTAGCGATCGGTCGGGAAGTTGTCGCGGTCGATGACGATCTCGGTACGTCCCTGGTTCAGATCCCATGCGGCCCGCGCCAACTTGTAGAGCAGAACGGTCGTGGAGTCTCCGACCACCGTCTGCCCGGGCGCCGCACCCACCACGGCCTCACCGATCCGGTCGCCGAGGGTGAGCGGCAGCTCGAACCACGACTCGTCCCATCCGCGGATGAGGCGGCCGCCCCACTCGCCGTCGATGAAATCCCGTACCCGTCCAGCTGTGTTCCGCGTGGGCCGCCCCAGTGAGTTGCCGTCCAGGTACGCGATCACATCACCACCGGCGACGAACTCGTCGACGAGGTGGTGCAACGGATCCTCCGCATCGAGTACCCGCGCCCGGTCACTCCCCGCCTCGGTCATCGCATCAGGCTACTCGGGCAGTCCGAATCACCGTGCCGCAAACCCTTCTGCTGCCGGCGGACCGACGGCAGTCTTCAGTCGACCAGCGTTCGAACGAGAGGAACACCACCATGTCCGAATCTCAGCGCTCGGCGGCCGTCATCGGCGCCGGAATCGCAGGCAGCAGCGCCGCACTCGGTCTGCTCGACGCCGGGTTCGACGTCACGCTCTACAGCGACCGGGAGCGGGCGAGTCTGCGCAACGACGTGCCCCCCACCGGGGTGGCCGTCCTCTTCGGCAAGTCACGCGAATGGGACGCCCAGATCATCGAGGACATCTACCAATACGGCAACACCACCGGCATCAGCGCCCGCCTCTATTCCGGTGACGGCGACGAACGTGCCGACGTCCTGCAGTTCAACCCCGACTTCGGGTACGAGGCCCAGGCGGTGGACGTCCGGTTGCGCTCCGACGACCGTATCGGGCGCTTCCTCGATCGTGGCGGAAAGTTCGAGGTCCGCACGGTGGACGCTCAAGCACTCGACGCCATCGCCGCAGACCACGACCTGACCCTGGTCGCCACCGGAAAGGGCGGTCTCTCCTCGCTGTTCCCGATCGACCCCGCACGCAGCCACTACGACCGCCCACAGCGCCAGTTGTTGCAGGTCACCCTCAAGGGACTCGACCAGGGCGACGACGTGTTCGACTACCGCAATCGACTCGGCGGTCGGCAAGATCTGTTCAACCTCGACGCGCAGAACGGTGAGGCGTGGCTGGGCCCGTTCCAGCACAAGGACGAGGGACTGACCTGGTCGTTCATCGGCTTCGCGAAGACAGACGGTGAGTGGGCGGACAAGTTCCGAGCGGTGACCGACGCCGCATCGGCCCGGGAGACCTTTCTCGACCTGTACCGCACCTACTTCCCGCACGACGTGGCCGAGGTCGAGAAGCTGCAGACGATCGAGTCGGACCCGCACTCCTGGATCAAGGGGGCGGTGACCCCTGCCGTTCGCGAGGCCGTGGGTGTGACCGAGAACGGGCATGTCGTCGCGGCCATCGGCGACACCGCGATCGCCGTCGACCCGGTCGCAGGACAGGGCGCACAGAACGCGCTCATCCAGGTGGCCGAACTCGTCAAGGCCGCTTCGGCCCACGATGGAGACTTCACCGCAGACTGGCTGCGTGATGAGTTCGAGAAGCACTGGGAGCGACGAGGACACGCAGCCACTGAGGTGACCCGCCTGTTCCTCGGTGACCCGGATTACGCCGATCACCTCGAGCTCGCGTTCCCCGCCGCCGCGGTCAACACCGATGTCGCGTCCGCATTGTTCGGGCTGCTGTCCGAACCGAATCCGTTGCTCACCTTGAAGACCCGTGACGATGTGCTCGGCTTCATCACCGCTGTCGCGGGCGAGCCCGCCGACGACGTGCTGGCCAGGTTCGTCCCCGCGGGCGAGTTCTCGACCAAGTCAACCGCACTCGCGGGCTGACAGCGCTCGACATCCCCGCCGACCGACACCGGATGGTCGGCGGGGATGTCGTGACGGCGGTTGCTCGTCAGTTCGACGAGGCGAGGAAGATCTGGGCGATCTGTTCCAACCCGCTCTGATCATCTGCGGTGAATCGATCGGCCAACGGACTGTCGAGGTCGAACACCCCGATGAGTGCCTCCCCGTCGAACAACGGCACCACCAACTCCGACCGGGTCTCGGCATCACAGGCGATGTGGTCGGCGACCGCATGCACGTCGGGTACGCGCTGCGTCTCCCCTGTTCGAGCCGCCGTGCCACATACGCCGCGCCCCAGTGCGATCCGCACGCACGCCGGCCGCCCCTGGAACGGTCCGACAACCAACTCGACACCATCGTAGAAGTAGAAGCCGACCCAATTGAGGTTCGGCAGGGAGTGGTACACCATCGCTGAGATGTTCGCGGCGTTGGCAATTCGGTCGTGTTCACCGTCGACCACAGCCTTGGCATAGGTCGCCAGTTGCGCATATTGCTCGGCAACGGTTCCGTCGAGTTCGGGGACGCTGAACGACATGAGCCCAGCCTACCCAGGCGCATATCGGCGATCCAGCGTTCAGCCTCGGTAGATCTCGGTGAGGGTCTCGATGGGACTGGGCCTGCAGAAGTAGTAACCCTGCGCTTGATCGCATCCGAGGTCCACCACGGTGGCGAGCTGATCGGTGGTCTCCACTCCCTCCGCGATGACGGTCAGTCCGGTGGCGTGCGCCATGCCGACGATTCCCGACATGATGGCCCGTGCGTGATCGGACTCGCCGAGGTCGGCGACGAACGGCTGTGCCACCTTGATGATGTCCAGCGGCAACCGGTACAGCTGGTTGAGGGACGACGAACCGATCCCGAAGTCGTCGATCGCGATCTTTATCCCGTGCTCACGCAGAGTGTTCAGCACGGTGCGGGTTGTCGTCGGCGCATCGGTCACCGCACTCTCGGTGACCTCGATGCACAGCCTGTCGGCGGGAAAACCCGTGGTGTCGAGCAGATCCAGAATTCTCGTCAACACGGCGGTGTCGGACAACTCCCGACGGGACACGTTCACACAGAGCAGTCCGTACATCCAGTCGTCACGTACCAGATCGGTCAGGGCGTTGCGCATCACGAACTCACCGACGCGATCCACCAGGTCCGTCTGTTCGCTCAGCGGGATGAACTCCGCGGGCGACACCGCGCCGAGGGTGCGGTGCTGCCAACGGATCAGAACCTCGGCGGCCACCGGCCGCATGGTCGACAGGTCATAGATGGGTTGATAGGCCAGCTGCAGTTCGTCGCTGTTGTCCGCCAGCGCCGCACGCATGTCCTGCTCGAGGATCTGCCGACGTTGTAGGTGCTGACGCAGTTCGACGGTGAAACGCGCGTATGAGATCCGGTCGGACGACTTGGCCTGCAGCAGTGCGATGTCCGCGTCACGCAGCAGGTCCACGCTGCTCCGGATGTCGTCGGGTTCGACAGCGGCGACACCGATACTGGCCGAGATGCGCTCGGCGCGGCCCGCGACCTCGATGGGTGGTGTCAAGGCGTCGTGGAGGCGTCGCACCTCGTCATCGATGGCCTGGGGTTCGACGTCGGGCAGTGGTGCCACCACCACGAACTCGTCGCCACCCAGCCTGCCGACCACCCCGCCCTCGGGGACGCTTCGCCGTAGCCGGTCACCGACGATCTGCAGCATGACGTCACCGACACTGTGCCCGAGCGAGTCGTTCACGATCTTGAAGTTGTCCAGATCGAGGAAGTAGACGGCGCTGCGACCCTCCGACGTATCGCTGCCGAGCAGAGCATCCAGGTGGGCGAGAATTCCCGCCCGGTTGATCAGTCCGGTCAACGCGTCGTGGGTCGCATCCCACTCGTGTCGGGCCGCCGTCAGGTGACGCTCGGTGATGTCGACGAACGACACGATCGCCGCGGCAGAGGGGCCGTCCAGATCTGCTACCTGACAACTGCAGGACAACCAGGCGGTCGTACCGCCCCCGCGACGGAGTGAGACCGTACGGTCGCTGAACCCGCCGCCCTTGGCCAGCGCCTCGAGGATCGGGCGGACATCCGTCGCGGTGTCGTCCACACCCTCGTCGAGTCTCCCGGCGGTTCGAAACCTCAGCGACAATGATCTGATGTCGACCCCCGGCACCGACGACGGCGGCAGGTCCAGGATGCGCAACGCGGCTGGATTGGCCAACTCTATGGTGCCCGAGTCGGCGATCAGCACCACTGCCTCCTGCAGCGAGGCGAGGATGGTCCCCAGTCGCTCGTACAACGGTCGCTGCGAGGTGTCCTTCTTGGCCACCAACAGATAGCCGTCGGGCATCTCCGTGGCCGCCAGCCGTACCGTGAGAGGGGTGCCGTCGGCCCGGTGGTGCACGGTGTCCAACGTCCCGCCGAGAGCGATCACCGCATCGGCGTCGGTGTCCGCGCCCACGACCTCCGTGATGGGTCGACCGATGGCGTCAGCGCTCGCGATGCCGTACATACGATGGGCCGCCGAGTTCCAGACCCGGATCACGTTGCCGGAATTCACCCCGATCACGGCGTCGCTGACATGGTCCACCAGCGCCGCCTGATGGAGTACGGCCGCGGCCTTCTGCGGTGCGAGGTCGCGCAGGATCACCTGATGAGCCGGGCGGCCGTCCCATACCGTGCGTACCGAGGTGACGTCCATGTCGATGGCGACGCCGTGGCCGTCGAGCATCGTGACCTCGTGAGGCCCGATCGACGCATTGACCGCGCGACCGAGGGTCGCGAGACGCTCGGTCATCGCCGGTAAGGAGTCGGGGTGGACGAAATCCACGATCTTGCGGCCCACCAGCGACGCCTGGTCAGCGACACCGGCGAACCGCACCGCGGCCGCGTTGACGTAGACGATCGTGCCCATCTGATGGATGGCGATCGCATCCAGACTGAACTCCAGCAGCAGTCGGTAGCGCTCTGCGAGGGCCGCGGCGTCCGCCTCCGGGGCGACCGGTGGGACATCCGTACCGGTGTACGGCGCGCGGCGGTCATCTCCCATCGAACTCTCCCCGTGTTATCGGTCACCTGAACATACCGGGTAAACACCTGTGCGAACGAGTCCGTGACAGAGTACCCAACCAACGGCGGGCGGCAGTGTTGAGCAGAGTCGTCGCGGTCGCCCCGCCGAGCGTCACCCCTTTTCGCCCACGATGACCGCAAAGTGGTCGGTGTCGTGGAGATCGTGAACCATGGAGCCTTTGGTGCCGGGTCCCGACGCCGCCGCCGTCCACACCACGAGGAGATCGATGTCCGAGAACGTCCTGTTCATCCACTGGCACGATCTGGGTCGACACCTCGGTTGCTACGGTGCGGCCGGCGTGTCGAGTCCGGTGATGGACGCGCTGGCGGCGTCGGGTATCCGCTGCGCCGACGCCCACTCCACCGCCCCGCTCTGCTCACCGGCCCGCGGCTCGTTGTTCACCGGTCGCTACCCGCACAGCAACGGACTGACCGGTCTGGCACACCACGGGTTCGAGTACCACGACGACGTCGCCACGCTGCCCGAGAGGCTGCGAGATCGCGGTTATCAGACCGCGTTGTTCGGCATGCAGCACGAGTCCAGCGACCCGACCAGCATCGGCTTCGACGAGGTGGATGTCTCGGACTCCCAATGCGACCACGTGGTCGCATTGTCACAACAGTGGCTACGGGATCGCGCCGAACGGGCGGACGACCGGCCCTTCTTCCTGACGGCGGGCTTCTTCGAGACGCATCGGCCCTACCCGGCCGACCAGTACCACCATGCCGATCCCGACCGCGTCGTCGTGCCCGACTTCCTCGAGGACAGTCGCCCGGTCCGCGAGGACGTCGCCGGCTTGCACGGGTCGATCGAGAAAGCCGACGCGGCGGTCGGCCGACTGTTGCACACAGTGGGAGAACTGGGTCTGGCGGAGACCACGTGGGTCGTGTTCATCACCGACCACGGGCTCGCCTTTCCCCGCGCGAAATCCACGCTGTACGCGCCCGGGACCGGAGTGGCGTTGATCATCCGCCCGCCCGCCCGACGCGGTGTCGCACCCTACGTGTACGACGACCTGTTCAGCGGCGTGGACCTCGCCCCCACCGTGCTCGACCTGTTGGGAGCGCCGATACCCGATGACATCGAGGGCTATTCACACGCCGAGGCACTCCTCGCGGGTGTGGACGCAGCGACCGTACGCGGAGAGGTCTTCACCGAGAAGACCTATCACGACAACTTCGATCCCATCCGGGCCGTGCGGACCCGAACCCACAGCTACATCGAGAACTACGCCGATCGACCGGCGTTGAGCATGCCGTTGGACATCCGGGACAGCCTCTCGGCTCAGGCCCTCGACGGCACCGAGGACCTGCCGCGCGCGCCCCGAGAGCTGTACGATCTGACTCGCGATCCGTTCGAACGCGACAACGTCGTCGACGACCCGGCCTACGCGGAGGTGGTGGCAGATCTCGCGAACCGCCTGCACAGCTGGCGGTCGACGACGAACGACACTCTTCCGTCCGAAGCCCACGGCAACGCGGTGGCCAGGGATTTCATGCGCCGCCATCGTGAGCAGTTGAACTCCGCCGCCGCCAGGGAGGCCGGACGGTCGCTGCCCTCACGGCGACCCCGCGGCGACGAGCGCGAACTACACCCCCGCGCCGTCGGTCACTGACCGTCCGGTCGGCGACACCGCAACCGTACGGAATCCGGCGTTGCCCATGGAGGATTCGGGGGTGTTGGCCGACCGCGCGGCCACCCGGTACCGGTTGCAGTACGAGTCGTGGCACAGATACGACCCGCCGCGCAGAACCCGTCTCCGACCTCGGACGGGACCAATCGGGTCCAGCTGGTCGGCGTTCCGATACCAGCGAGCGTCGAAGAAGTCGGCGCACCATTCCCACACGTTGCCGGTCGGTTGCCAGAGCCCCACGTCGTTGGGGGCGTAGGTGCGTACCGGTGCGGTGCCGGCGTAACCGTCGTCGACGGTGTTGACGGTCGGGAAGTCACCCTGCCAGATGTTGCACCGCCATCGACCCTCCGGATCGAGAAGCGTGTCACCCCACGGGTAGCGGGCTCCCGTCAGCGACCCCCGCGCGGCCCGTTCCCATTGTGCCTCCGTGGGTAGCGTGCGGTTCGCCCACCGACAGTACGCGGACGCGTCGTACCAACTGACGTGGACCACCGGATGATCCTCGAGGCCCTCCAGACTCGCTGTCCCACCGAAGGGATGCGCCCAATCGGCACCCCGCACTGCCACCCACCACGAGGCCCCCGACGACCGCCCCACCACGTCCGCGTCATCCGCGACCAGGCCTTGGAACACCGCCGAGGCACCCGCCTCTTCCGCGGTGGTGCGGTATCCCGTCGAGTCGACGAATTCGGCGAACGCCGCGTTGGTCACGGTCACCGCATCGATCTGGAAGGCGGACAGGCGAACCGGATGAACAGGTTTTTCACCGTCGGCGGGATATCCGTCGCCGTGGTGATCGCCCATCGCGAACTCTCCGGCGGGTACCTTCACCTGCTCCACGCGATGAGGTCCCGTCACGACCTCGACGATCGGCGGCGGTGGCGTCGACGCGGCTGCAGGCGTACAACAGTGGCCGCTGTGCGCGTCACCGGGTGCATCGGTCATCGAGGCCAGGCTACGCCCGCGTACCGGTCGTCCGCGGGTCACTCGCCGCCGTGGGCGTGCTCCTGAACGGACAACGCATCGAGGACCCGCGACACCAGGCCGTCGAGGTCCGCGCCGGTGGTGTCGATGACCAGGTCGGCGTCCTCGGGGGGCTCGTACGGGGTGTCCACCCCGGTCAGTCCGCGAAGCTCCCCCGATCGCGCTCGTGCGTACAGCCCCTTGGGATCACGGCGCTCGCACTCCTCGATAGGGGTCGACACGTAGACCTCCACGAAGGCGAGATCGGCCGCGGCCGCGAGCGCACGGGGGATCTCACGATCGGACCGCAACGGTGACACCAACGATGCGATCGCCACCACCCCCGCGTCGGCGAATAACCGGGTCAGATGTCCCACGCGACGGATGTTCTCGGCCCGATCGCCCGGCGAGAACCCGAGGTCGTCGGACAACCCGTGCCGGACGTTGTCGCCGTCCAGCAGGTACGCGACCCGACCGGACTCCACCAACGCCCGTTCCAACGCCACCGCGACGGTCGACTTCCCCGACGCAGGCAAGCCGGTCAGCCACACCACGGCACCGCGCTGCCCGACCTTGGACCATCGGTGTGTACGTTCGAGCGCCGACGGATGCCACTTGATGTCGTTGCGGGTGCGCTTGCCGGGTTCGACCGTTCTGGCCTCGGTGATGGTGCCCGCACCCACCGTGTCGTTGGAGTTCTCGTCGATGAGGATGAAGGAGCCCAGATCGCGACTGTCCAGATACCGATCGGCCACCACGGTCGAACTCGTCCGCAGGGTCAACGACCCGATGTCGTTGAGAGCCAACGCCACCGGATTGGCCTCGTCGTTCAGGGTCTCCGGGTCGATCTTGCTGTGGAATTGCTGGACCGTCGCCCGGGTCGTGGTGGTCCCGGCCTTGAGCGACAACCGTTCACCCACGACCAACGGTGTGTCGGAGAACCAGCAGACGGTGGCCAGCAACTCTCGGGCGATGACCGGTGTCACCGGATCCCGGTCACTGCTGACGATCACATCACCGCGACCGACGTCGATGTCGTCGGCTAGTTCCACAGAGACCGACAGCGGCGCAACGGCTTTGTCGCGATGATCGTCGAGGGTGTCGAGTGCGGTCACGGTACTCGACGACCCGGACGGCAGCACGGTCACCTCATCGCCCACCGCGAGCGTCCCCGATGCGAGGCGCCCGGTGTATCGCCGTCGCTGCCCACTGGTGGGTCGTGACACCCACTGCACGGGCAGCCGCAGTTCGGTGCGCTCGGCGTGCGGCGCCACCAGGTCGATGTCCTGGAGGTACTCCAACAAGGTCGGGCCGGCGTACCAGGGCGTCCGCTCGGACCGATGCACCACGTTGTCGCCGAACCGCGCGGCCAACGGCACCACGGCGATCTCCGGGATGGCCAATCGGTCGGCGAGCACCCGCAGCTCGTCCTGCACCTCGGTGAATCGACCCTCGTCGAAGTCGACCAGGTCGATCTTGTTGACGGCGGCGACCAGGTGCGGAACCCCGAGTAGGGTCGCGATCCGGGCATGCCTGCGGGTCTGCCGGATGACCCCGGAACGGGCGTCGATGAGGAGTACCCCGACATGCGCGTTGGACGCTCCGGTGAACATGTTGCGGGTGTAGCGCTCGTGACCAGGAGTATCGGCCAAGATGTAGTTGCGGGTGGGCGTGGAGAAGTAGCGGTAGGCGACGTCGATGGTGATGCCCTGTTCACGTTCCGCGCGCAGACCATCGGAGAGAGCGGCGAGGTCGGGCAGGCCGTCGGCGTCGGTGACCGCGTCGAGGTGGTCGGACGGCAAGCTGTCGGTGTCGTAGAGCAGTCGGCCGATGAGCGTGCTCTTGCCGTCGTCCACCGATCCCGCGGTGGCCAGCCTCAACAGTTGCCGCGGCTGCTGCTGGGTCGCGGTCATCAGAAATAACCCTCTCGCTTGCGGTCCTCCATGGCTGCGGCGCTGGTTCGGTCGTCGGCACGGGTCTGTCCGCGTTCGGAGACCGTCGCGGCCGAGATCTCCTCGACAACAGCGGGAATGGTCGCCGCGGTCGATTCGACGGCACCGGTGATGGTCAGGTCGCCGACGGTGCGATACCGCACGGTGCGCACCCGGGCGGACTCGCCCTCGGCCGGCGCGGTGAACTCCGACGTCGCCAGTAGGATGCCGTCGCGTTCGAACACCTCCCGCTCGTGCGCGAAATAGATCGACGGCAGCGCCAGATCTTCGAGTTCGAGGTAGCGCCAGACGTCGACCTCCGTCCAGTTGCTGAGGGGGAACACCCGGACCTGTTCGCCGCGACGGATCCGACCGTTGTAGAGCGACCACGGTTCCGGACGCTGGGCCCGTGGATCCCATTGCCCGAATTCGTCGCGGAAGCTGAGGATGCGTTCCTTGGCCCGCGCGCGTTCCTCGTCGCGCCGCGCGCCACCGAATGCGGCGTCGAATCCGCCCGCCTCGAGGGCGTCGAGCAGGGTGATGGTCTGCAATCGGTTACGCGAGGCGTTGGGACCACCGACCTCCTGCGCGCGACCGTTGTCGATCGACTCCTGCACCGAGGCGACGATGAGATCGTGCCCCTCCTCGGACAACCGGCGGTCGCGGAACTCGATCACCTCGGGAAAGTTGTGTCCGGTGTCGACGTGCATGACCGGGAACGGCAGCGGCGATGGACGGAACGCCTTCTCCGCCAACCGGAGCAGGACGATCGAGTCCTTACCCGCGGAGAACAGCAGAACGGGTCGTTCCAGTTCGGCGACCACCTCGCGGATGATGTGCACTGCTTCGGCCTCCAGCGCACGCAACTCGTCGACGTGCTTCACGTCGATCGTGTCGGTGGTGCCCGGATCCGAACGTTGACCAGCGTTCACCGGTTCCTCCTCACTCTGGTCGTCACAGCGGGTAGCCCTCGGTCTCGGCGTCGTGTCGGTACCGCTCGGCCCACTCCCGCGACCGCGCGTTGGCCTGCCGTTCCAACGCCGGTGGCGGAGCGAGCTCGGGGTCGAGACCGAGCGCGGCGAGCACCCGACCGGTCTGTTCGGCACTGTCCGCGGCCAGGTCTCGGTAGTCGATTTCCAGTGGGACCACCCCGGATTCGGTGAACCATGCGCGCCATCCGGCATCCTGGGCCCTCAGCAGCGAGACCAGATACGCGATCGCTCCGGCGTGGTAGACGGCGTTCGCGTCCAGTTCGGGAGGCGTGGCCCCTCGCCAGACCTGCGTCTGCAGCGCGCGCCAGAACGACACCGCCTGCGAGACCACCTCGTCGCGATTCACCTTGACGTACAGAGGTTCCTCACCCAGCAGATCGGCAACGGCCGACCGCAGATCGGTACCGGTACGGTCACTCAGAGCGACCGCACGGCCGACGAGCAACGGCACCTGATTCCACATCAGCTTTCCGCCCCAGACACCGTTGGGAGTCCTGCCGGATGCGACCACGCGTACCCGCCAGTCGTCGGCCGTCTCCGAGTCGGGGTCACCCACCACCAACGGCGCCAACAATTCGTGTACGGACGGGTCGTCGAGGTCGGCGAACCATTCGCGCGGCTGCGGCGCGAGCGAGGTGGTCGGTAGGTATTGGAAGAACTCGGCGGGCTCGCCCGCGACACCGGTGGCCCGCAGGGACTCGACCAACAGCGTGCTGCCGCTGCGTTGCGACGCACAGACGAGATACGCGCGTGGCCGGGTGTCCATGATGGGGACCATACGGTGGCGACCGTCGGTGACACGGACTCCGACGAAGTCAGAACCAGCCAGAATTTTTTCTTGACACGACCCCGTCGGCCGACGGTCGTCGTGGACGGATCGTCAGTGGTCGCGCAGTTTCTCGATCAGCTCGTCCTTGTTCAGATCCGAATATCCGGTGACACCGATGTCCTTTGCGCGACCCTTCAATTCGTCGACCGTCCAGTCCTCGTACGATCCCGACCTCCCGCCCTCGCGGCCCACTTCACTGCGACCCTTGTTCGCGGCCGCGTTGGCGATACGCGCAGACTTCTCCTTCGAGTTCCCCTCGTCGCGCAATTTCTCGTACAGTTCGTCGTCCTTGACCGACGGGCCCGGGTCCCGTGACTTCTCGTTCTCGGGCATCGAACCTCCTCTGTCACCCACCCACACCGTCGGCGCGGACCAGTCCGATGGCGGCGGATGGCCGCGTGCTGATCACTGAATCGTAGACGCGGCGGACACGTACGGGTAGCATCGAACACATGAGCGAAGAACACGTCGGCCAGAACCCCGAGAAGGACCCCGAGGACTGGGTGACCGGTGACGAGCCACCCACCGGTCCGCAGCGCAGTTACCTGGAGACACTGGCGCAGGAGGCCGGAGAGCAGATTCCCGACGACCTCACCAAGGCGCAGGCGTCGGAGATGATCGACCGCCTGCAGACCGAGACCGGACGGGGGTCAGCGGGCTGACACCGGCTCGTCAGCACCTACCGGCGGGGAGGGCGTCGACGTTCTTCGCCAGCCAACCGCCGACGGTGTCCAACACCGCGGTCCCCGCCTCGAAGCTGCCCGCGTCCGGCAGAGTGGCCAGGGCGACCGCTGTCAGCCCGCGGGACGTGGTGACCAGGCCCAGTTGTCGAACCAGGTAACCACCGTCGGGACCGGGGCCCCAGCCACCCTTGACCGCGGTCGCGACCAGAGCCGGTGACGATGCGGTCTCCACTCCCCACTGCTGGTTACCGGCCACTCTGCCCATCAGACCGACCACGATCCCGCTGTCGGGTATGCACGGCAGACCGGCGGCGAACCGCGCCTGCTGAACCAATGACCACTGGGTCTGTCCGAACGGCGTGAAATCCGGACCCCGCACCTGCTGCGACTGGACGACGGTGACGGTGTCGCCGGCTTCGCGCAGTACCGCCTGGGTTGCCTGGGCCGCCGCCGTGGACGCCCCCAGCGAATTCCACAATTGATAAGCGGCGTCGTTGTCGGATTCGACGATCGCTCGACGTACCGCCGAGGCGACCCGGGTTCCCGCCCGGCGTGACGCCGCGATCGCCAGCGGCACCTTGATCGTCGACCACGCGACCCCCGTCGTCAGATCACCCAAGACCACCGGCTCCCCGCCTGCGCCCACGGCCGCGATCGCGACACCCACCTTTCCCGGCAGTCCTTTGGCCAGTGATGCGTACCGATTGGCCAGCACCGTGGTGCCCGGCGCGGGGATCGAGGACGACGATGTGACGGATGGTTCGATCCGCGCCGCCGTGCTCCTGGTCACCGTCACGGTGGTGGGTGCCGGGGGCGGTGCGCCGGCCCCGCAGGCGGTGCTCACCACCAACGCCATCATCGCGAGAACGATTGCCGTCGCCATCCCACGTGGGGTGTTCATACCCTTCGACTCTCAGTAGACGTAGACGACGGCGTCGTTGCCGCCGGTGCACGTCGTGACCGCACCCGTGTCGATGCAGGACATCGAATACGTGGAGCCGGTGACCGGGCTGTAGACGGGGATCGACCGGGGCAGTTGCGCGGGCGGACCGCTGCGTGAATACGCCAACCGCACCTCCTCGGCGAATGCACAGCTGGTGATCGCATTGCCGACGGCAGACCCCGAGAACGCACCGGTCTGTCCGTACACCTGCGCGCACGGGGTGGACCCCGCAGGCGGTGTCCGCCGCATCGAGGTGGTGGTCGGTGCCGGGGTCGTCGTCACGGGCGCGTCGGCAGTGACGGTCACCGCCTCCTGTCGTGCGGTGTCGCCTCCGCCGCGATCACGCATGAACAGGACCGCGGCCAGAACACCGAGACCGACGACGAACACCACGATCAACCCCACCAGAATGCCGACGACCGTCCGGTTGCCGGAACGTCCCGGCGGCGGTGACATCGGCTGATACGGCTGTGGCGAGGGACCGTACCCTACGGGTCCCGACGCGGCCGGGCCGTAGGGCACCGGTCCCGAACCCGGCGGCGGAGGCGGGCCGGATACGTACGGTCCGGATCCATACCCCCCCGATCCGGGCGCACCGGCGCCGACCGGCCCGGAGATGACGGTCGGCGAGTAGTGCGGATCACGCGGCATGTCGCCCCAGGCCTTGTTCGCCGCGGACTGCTGGGATTCGTTGCGCGCGAGCGGGTCGGCAGTCGTCGGGATCTCCGAACCCGGCTTGGTCAACGACACCGCAGGTGCCGAGTTCCCCGTCGCCCCGGTACCGAGAGCTGCTGCTGCCGCACCGATGAATGCCGACGCCGACGGGTACCGATGGGCCGGATCCTTGGCCAGTCCGGTGTCGATCACCGCATCGAGCGGCCGCGGCAGAACGGGATTGACAGCGCTGGGCGCCGTCGGTGTGTCCAGCAGCACGGCGCGGACGGCGCTGCCCACGGTGTCGGCGCGATGCGGGGCCGAGCCGGTCAGCGCCTCGTACAGCACACAGGCCAGTGAGTACACGTCCGACCGCGCCCCCACGTCACCATCGCCGAAGCGTTCGGGGGCCATGTACGCATACGACCCGATCGCCAATCCCATCTGCGTGAGATGGCCCGTGCTGTCGGCCTGCGCGATACCGAAGTCGACGAGGTAGGCGAAGTCGTTGCGGTCGAGCAGGATGTTCTCCGGTTTGACGTCGCGGTGGACGAGTCCGTCTCGGTGGGCGGCATCGAGTGCTGCCGCCACCTGTTCGACGATCCGGACCGCGCGGGCAGGCTCGAGGGCTCCGTTCTCGCGGAGAACCGCCCGCAGATCCTGTCCCTCGACCAAGCG
Organism: Williamsia sterculiae; assembly: GCF_900156495.1. Taxonomy (GTDB): domain Bacteria; phylum Actinomycetota; class Actinomycetes; order Mycobacteriales; family Mycobacteriaceae; genus Williamsia_B; species Williamsia_B sterculiae. The sequence goes on along the minus strand of NZ_FTNT01000002.1, from coordinate 270,987 downwards.
CATGTCGATGAACAACACCCCGTCGATCTCACCCCAGTCGTGGATCGGGATCACATGCGGTTCGGACAGTCTCGCGGCCAGTTGCGATTCTCGACGGAACCGTTCTTGATAACCGGGGTCGGCAGCGAACTCGGGTGTGAGCAACTTGAGCGCGACGACGCGGTCCTTGACCGTGTCGAGCGCGCGATAGACCTCACCCATGCCCCCACGGCCGATGAGATGGTCGAGACGGTAGGGCCCGAACCGGGCACCAAGCCGACCACCTGCGTTCATGCAGGGATCATAAGCGGGGTTGCCATGCACGCATGCCCAAAAAGACCATCACCAGTTGGTGCTCGGTCCGCCTGATCAGCTCCCGCTCGTCGTAGGGATCTCGGCGGTCGAAGTCGAACCACTCACCCAGCGTGTGCAGCATGATGGTGACGATCAGATCCGCCGCCATCTCCAGGTCGGCGGCATCCCACTCCACCAGCTCGGGCAATCGTGACAGGTCGATCGCGAGTTCCTTGGCGAACAACCGGAGCTCGGTGTCGATGGCGCGCCGGACCTCGGCGACTCCGCCGTACTGCTCCCGGATCAGGAACCGGAACCTGGCCTCGTTCTCACGGGCCTGCCGCAGCAATGTGTCCAACGAGTTCTTCGCGGTCGGGAGGGCCTGGCGCGCGGCGAGGTCTCGTCTGCCCTCGCGCAACATCCGTCGCAGCACCCGCATCGACTCCTCGACGAGGGTGACCCCCAGATCCTCCATCGACGCAAAGTGACGATAGAAGGCGGTGGGCACGATCCCCGCTGCCTTCGCCACCTCGCGGAGGCTCAGACTCGCGAAGCTGCGGTCCGACATCAGCCCCAACGTCTCGTCGAGCAACGCCTGGCGAGTCCGGTTCTTGCGCTCGGAACGAGACTCCCCTGCGTCGGACGCCGGAACGCGGGTGCCGCGATGCGGCACCGAACCGGGGGGTCTCGACCTGGACACCCGTCGAGTGTATGCGGGGCGCGACCACCGGGCGCCGGCTCGGTCGGCACGCCGCACCGCGTGTGGTGGCGGTCACCGCGCGGAACACTTGAGGGTTTGCGAATTCACTGCCACACTTTCTGGTGTACACATGTTCACTCAATTGCAGGGCCCGCAGCGGCGGCAAGGAGGACACCCATGGCATCCCGACTTCTCGGCGACAGAATCAACACCTTCGTCGGGTCACTGGTCGAGGCCGCACTGACGCCCCATCCGGTCGACACCTATCTCGAATTCGTCGACCCGATGGCAACCTGGTCACGACTGCGCGCCCAGGTGATCGAGGTCGAGCATCGCTCACCACGCACGGTCACCCTGACGCTGCAGCCCACCCGCCAGTGGAAAGGCTTTTGTGCAGGTCAGTTCGTACAGGTGGGGGTCGTCATCAACGGCGTGCGGCACACCCGATGCTTCTCACCCGCCAACGCCGAGACCGGACCCGAGGGTGTGGTCGAGCTGACGATCACCGCCCACGACGGCGGTTTCGTCTCCCGGCATCTGCGTGACCACACCGCGGTCGGCGACGTGGTGGATCTCGAACCGGCGGCAGGTGAGTTCACCCTGCCCGCACAACCGCCGGACCGGCTGCTGTTCATCAGCGGTGGAAGTGGGATCACACCTGTTCTCTCAATGGTGCGCACACTCGTCGCCCGCGGACACCGTGGTGCGATGACGTTGATCCACTACAGCCCGACCCGCGCCGACGCCCCATACGCCGCGGAGCTGAACCGGCTCGCCGCTACGCACCCGTCGCTGGAGGTGCACCACGTGTACACCCGCGATGCCGACGGCGACCACTTCGGTCCCGAGCAGATCACCGCCTTGGTCCCCGACCACGCCGACCACGAGACCTTCCTGTGCGGTCCGAACAGCCTGATGGAATCCGTTCGCGACCACTGGGAGTCGGCGGGTGCGGCCACCCGCCTGCACTGGGAGGCGTTCACCGCCCCGTCGCCGGCCCCCGTCGATCCCGACGCCGCCGAAGGGCAGCTCAGCTTCTCGCAGGCGGGCACCGCGGTCGACAACGACGGCCGTTCGATCCTGGACCAGGCCGAGTCGGCGGGGCTGACCCCCGAGTTCGGGTGCCGGATGGGCATCTGTTTCTCGTGCACCGCGGTCAAGACCCGCGGTTGCACCCGCAACGTGCTGACCGGCGAGCTCGACGCCGACGACGACCAACACATCCAGCTCTGCATCTCCGCGCCCGTCGGCGACGTCGACGTGGCCATCTGACACGCCCCGTCACCCGCTGCCCGACAACCAGGCGACACGACACCCCGAGGAGTCACCATGACCATCACCGATCTGCCCATCACCCCGCCCGACGACGACCGCGACCACGACTGGGACACCAGCGCCCTCGACGCCGAGGTCATCCTCCCCGATGACGACCACCGCATGGCGCGCAACCGCAAGTCCGCCTCCGCGACGCGGGAGCTCGTGCTGTCCTACGAGGAGGTCGAGGAACTGGGCCGCGAACTCGAGGAACTGCGCAACCGCGTCGTCGCCGACCTCGGCACCCGCGACCGTGAGTACCTCTACAAGATCGTCCGCGCCCAGCGCGGTTTCGAGATCGCCGGGCGAGCCATGATGTACGTGCCCTTCATCCCGCCGGTGTGGATCGGTGGTGTCGCCGCCCTGAGCGTCTCCAAGATCCTCGACAACATGGAGATCGGGCACAACGTCATGCACGGCCAGTACGACTGGATGCGCGAGCAGAGCATCAACTCGCGCGAATTCGAGTGGGACACCGTGTGTCCGGCCGACCAGTGGCGTCACAGCCACAACTACCTGCACCACACCTACACCAACATCCTGGGTATGGACCGCGACATCGGCTACGGCATCCTCCGGATGGACCGCGACCAGAACTGGAATCCGTACTACCTGGGCAACCTGGTGTGGGCGAGCCTGCTGATGGTGTTCTTCGAGTGGGGTGTGATGCTGCACGATCTCGAGGTCGAGAACGTCATCCAGGGCAAGCGCAAGTGGAGCGACATCAAGGGACTGGTCAAGGGGATGTGGCGCAAGGCATCCCGCCAGGTCCTGAAGGACTACGTGGTCTTCCCGCTGCTGAGCGGTCCGTTCTTCGTCACCACTCTGATCGGCAACACGAGCGCGAACATCGTCCGCAACCTGTGGACCTTCTCCATCATCTTCTGCGGGCACTTCCCGTCCGGGTGCCAGACCTTCACCGCCGAGGAATGCGAGAACGAGACCAAGGGTCAGTGGTACCTGCGCCAGATGCTGGGCTCGGCCAACATCGAGGGCGGCCGCCTGTTCCACATCATGAGCGGCAACCTGTCACATCAGATCGAACACCACCTGTACCCCGACCTACCCGCCAGCCGGTACCCGGAGATGGCCCCCGAGGTTCGCGCGATCTGCGAGAAGCACGGACTGCCCTACAACACGGGAGGGTTCTTCCATCAGATCGGTTCGACCTGGAAGAAGATCGCCAAGCTGTCGCTGCCCAATTTCCTGGTCAAGGATGAACCGGAGTTCAGTGTTAAGGTCGAACGCAAGAAAGCCGACGCAGCCTGATCGGAATCCGGTGATGATCTCCAGATTTGAACGAAACAAGGACTCGGTACAAGACGCCGTCGAGTCGACCGCCAACCACGTGGGACGGATCGCGACGATCATCACCACAGCCATCGTCGACATCACCCGAGAGATCGGCGAGATGATCACCGACGGCATCGAGATGCGTGAGGCGTCGAAGAAGGCCGAGGCCGACGGCGGCCGGTTCACCCACCATCGCGACGAGTTGGACGACGACCTGCCCGAACCCGACGACGACTCCGATGATCCCGACGACGAGATCGCCGCGCGTCGGGACGATCGGGAGGAGTTGGAGTCGGCCGACCGTCCCGCATTGCCCAAGTCGCCCGACACAGCCCTGCCGTCCAGGCCATAGGTCGGATCCGCACCGAGGAACGTCCACGCCTTGTGATCAGCATGAACACAAGGCGTGGACGTTCCTGCGTCTGCGGGTAGCGTGAGAAGCCGTGTCGGCTGAGGTGTTCTCTTTCCCCAATCCCGTGAACGAATACGCGGCGCGATCCACCGCCGGCCTGGTCGTGGTGCTCGCGATCGTGGCGATCGTCGTCAACCACTGGGCGTTGTACCTGGTGTTGGCCATCGGGTTCGCCCTGCGGGTGCTGTCGGGGCCCACGCTGTCGCCGTTCGGACAACTCTCGGTGCGGGTCATCGCACCGCGGTTCGGACCGGCGAAGCTCGTCCCGGGGCCGCCCAAACGCTTTGCGCAGACCATCGGGCTGACCATCACCACGGCCGCGTTCATCCTGTCGGTCCTCGGCTTCGGCCTCGCTGCGCAGATCGTCGCCGCACTGGTGGTGGTCGCAGCGCTGCTCGAATCGGTCGTCGGCTTCTGTCTCGGCTGTGCGATCTTCGGCTTCCTACAACGACGCGGCGTGATCCCCGATTCCGTCTGCGAAGCCTGCAACAACATCAGCCTGCGTCAGCCCGCCGCGAGCTGAACGTCGGCCCACTCGATGCCGACCCGTCGAATGCGGGTGGGCGTCAGGCGATGCTCATCGCGATGCCGTCGAGGATGTCGTGTTCGCTGACCACCAGCCTGTCGACACCCGACGCCGACGAGATGAACCGGGCCAGCTCCAGGCACACGATGGCGCCGCCGCCGATCACGTCGACACGACCGGGATGCATCGGCCCGAGTTCCGCGCGTCGCGCCCGCGGCATGTGCACCAGCCGTCGACAGACCTCACGTAGTTCCGTCAGCGGGATACGAGACAGGTGGATCCGCTCCGGGTCGTACTCACCGAGTCCCTGCGCAATCGCCGACAGTGTCGTCATCGTGCCCGCCACCCCCACCCAGGTCCTGGCCTGCGCCACCGGGACCGCCGCGAAGGCATCGGCCAGCACCCCGCCTGCGATCGCGGTGGCGGCGTCGATCTCCGCCGACCCCGGCGGATCGGACGGCAGGGCGCGCTCGGTCAGCCGGACGCATCCGATGTCGGCGGAATAGGCGGCCGAGACCCCGCTCTCGTCACCCAGCACGACCTCGGTCGACCCGCCACCGAGGTCGGTGACGACGAACGGCCCCGCCGTCGGGTCGAGTTCACCGATGGCGCCTGCGAAGGACAACCGGGCCTCCTCGTCGCCGTCGATCACCTCGGCGACGGATCCGGGGACCACCTGGCCGAGCAGGTCCGCGGTCATCGCGAAGAACTGGTCGCGGTTGGCGACGTCACGGGCCGCGGAGGTGGCGACCATCCGCACCGCGTCGACGCCGAGCATCTTCATCAGCGTCACGTAGTCGGCCAACACCGCCCGGGTGCGCTCGATGGCCTCGTCGGCAAACACCCCCGTCGCGTCGACCCCCTGTCCCAGTCGGACGATCCGCATCTGCCGGTGCAGGTCGGTCAGCGTACCGTTGGCGCCGACCTCACCGATCAGCAATCGGATCGAGTTGGTCCCGCAGTCCACCGCCCCGACCTTCGTCATCCGTCCACCCCGGCGGTCACGTCGGGCCAGTCGGCAGGGATCGCGATGCCACGCAATCCCTCCCGCGCCGCAAGCGCGACGGCCTCGTCACCGAGCGGGTTCGCCCCGGGCCCCGCGGCCAACGAGTGCGCGATCAACACGTGCAGACACTTCACCCGGTCCGGCATGCCACCGCCCGAGAAGTCGGTGCCCAGCGGCTCGATCGCGTCCCGTTCGGCCAGATAGGACTCGTGTGCACGGCGGTACGCGGCTGCGAGTCCCGGGTCGGTGTCCAATCGCTCCGTCATCTGCCGCATCACGCCCGCCGACTCCAGCCGACTGGCCATCGCGGTGAGTCGCGGGTCGGTGAGGTAGTAGAGCGTCGGGAACGGCGTACCGTCCGGCAGTCGCGGAGCCGTCTTCACCACCGCGGGACGCCCGTCGGGAGTGCGATAACTGATGGCGAGCACACCACGCGGCACACGACCCAACTGTTCGGCGACGACCTCCAGGTCGTGCTCGGAGACCGAGGGTTCCATCGCGCGCGGGTCAGCTGCCCGCGGGCGTGGCGATCGACTGCAACAGATTGCTGTACCACGGGTTCGCGGCCTCACGCATGGCCTTCTGCTGGTCCGGACTCGGCGTCGGCGGCTGCGGATGCTCGAGCACCAGCGGCTTGTCACCCGGCATCACGAAGTTCAGCCGAGATCGCGCCTGCGCTTTGACGTAGGCGGGGTCGTCCTGGTTCTGGACCTTGCGCTGGTAATCCGCGACCTGCTCCTCCAGTTGTGAGTTGGAGGCCTCGACCTGCTCGAACTGCGAACGCTGGGAGAAGTACGTGCGCAACGGGACGGCGAGGGTGAGAGCGATGACGCTGACGACGACGGCCAGCACGATCGCACGGGTCGGGTTCAACCCCTCCCAGCGCCGCGCCAGGCCGGAGCCACGCCTGCGGTCGTTCGTCTCGCCACCACTCACCGAGTCGTCACTCCCCGTACGAGAATCGCGGGAAGGCCAGCTCGCCCGCGTACCGCGCGGCGTCACCGAGTCCCTCCTCGATACGTAGCAATTGGTTGTATTTGGCAACCCGCTCGCTGCGCGCGGGGGCGCCGGTCTTGATCTGGCCGCAGCTGCAGGCGACCGACAGGTCGGCGATGGTGGTGTCCTCGGTCTCGCCCGACCGATGGCTCATCATCGTCTTGTAGCCGTTGTTGTGGGCCAGCGCGACCGCATCCAGGGTCTCGGTCAGCGTGCCGATCTGGTTCACCTTGACCAGCAGGGCGTTGGCCGCACCTCGGTTGATGCCGTCCTCGAGCCGCTCCGGGTTGGTGACGAAGAGGTCGTCGCCGACCAACTGCACCTTGTCGCCGATGGCGTCGGTGAGCGCGACCCAACCGTCCCAGTCGTCCTCCGACAGCGGGTCCTCGATGGACACCAGCGGGAAGTCGGTGACCAGCTTCTCGTAGAAGGCGGCCATCTGGTCCACGCTCTGAGTGGAACCCTCGAAGGCGTATCCGGTTCCGTCGGTGTAGAACTCCGTCGCGGCGACGTCGAGGGCGAGTGCGACGTCGGCGCCGAGACGCAGGCCGGTCTTGTTCACCGCCTCGACGATCATCTCCAGCGCGGCGGTGGTGTTGGCGGCGTCGGGAGCGAATCCACCTTCGTCACCGAGTCCGGTGGCCAACCCCTTCGCCTTGATGACCGACTTCAGCGAGTGGTACACCTCGGCACCCCAGCGCAACGCCTCGGAGAAGGTGGGCGCGCCGATCGGCGCGACCATGAACTCCTGCACGTCCACGCCGGTGTCGGCATGTGCGCCGCCGTTGAGGATGTTCATCATCGGTACGGGGAGGATGTGGGCGTTGGGGCCGCCGACGTAACGGAACAGCGGCAGGCCTGCCGACTCGGCCGCGCCCTTGGCCACGGCCAACGACACTCCCAGCAGTGCGTTCGCACCGAGGCGCGACTTGTCCGCGGTGCCGTCGAGATCGAGCAACGCCTGGTCGACCACCCGCTGATCGTCGGCCTCTATGCCGATCACCGCGGGGGCGATCTCGCCCAGCACCGCCTCGACGGCCTTGGTGACGCCCTTGCCGCCGTAGCGGTCGCCGCCGTCACGCAACTCGACGGCCTCGTGCTCACCGGTCGAGGCGCCCGACGGCACCGCGGCCCTGGTGAACGTCCCGTCGTCGAGGACGACTTCCACCTCGACGGTCGGATTTCCCCGAGAGTCCAGAATCTCGCGTGCTCCGACCTGTTCGATGATGGCCACGGCTAACCCCTCACGTCGTCGGCGAACCAGCAGTGCGCCCGTACGGTCTCGTAGCACGCACGGACCGGCGCGCTCGCCTCCAGAGCCTAATGCCAATGCCGACGCCAGACCCTCGGGACTCACCGGGAGGGCGCCGGCGGTTGACGGCACCGCCCCACGATCCGGTCCTAATACGGCTCGCCGACCGAGTACGCGTTCGCGTGATCCCGCACGTCCAGAACGTATTGCGTCGAGTTGTTGTAGACGCGCACCGCCTTCTGCCACCCCTGCGCGGTGGTCAGATCCCCACCGGAGACACACAGATACCGCGCGGCGGACAGGGCCGCGTCGTCGATGTTGTCCGGGCTGGCCACCCCGTCACCGTTGGCATCGACCCCGTAACGACGCCAGGTCTCCGGGATGAACTGGAACGGACCCATGGCGCGGTCGAGTGTGTCGTCGCCGTCGAGGGCACCGCCGTCGGAGTCGGGGATGCGGGCGTTGCCGGCGGTCCCGTCGAGGACCACGCCCCGAATCGGTGGCCGGACGTCACCGTTGGCTGCCACCCGCGCACCTCGGTACGTGCCGTGTTTGCTCTCCACCCCACCGACGCCGGCCAAGGTCGTCCAGGCGAGACCGCACTCCGGGTGTTGTTGACGTTCGATCTCCGCCGCGTTGCCGTACGCCTCGAGGGACACGGCGGGGATCCCGGTCTTCGACGCCAGCGGTCGCGCCCAACGATCCAGGAGATCCGCGGTGCGGCCGGGCGCGTTGACGTCGAAGAACGGTACCGCGGCACCGGCACCCGGCGGTATGCCCTGGGGGATGTCGACCTCGGGGCGTGACGGTAGGTCGAGACACCCCCCGGCGAGCATCACCACCGACGACAACACCACCGCTGCTGCCGACGCGGCAACACCGCCGGACCGTCTCATCACCACCCCATGGTGCCCGAGACGGTCCGATCACCCACCGGGCACCGGAGGAATGTTCTTTTTGTGCAGACCGGCGGCGCAGCGTAGCCTTGCCTCGTTTGATAGCCGAATAAGGCGAGGCTGCCATTAGCCGCCCCGCGATCAGAGTTCTTGGAGTCCTCATGTTCGCCACCCTCGTCATCGGCCTACGTGAGGGCTTGGAGGCGGCGCTCATCGTGGGCATCATCGCTGCCTTCCTGCGTAAGCAGGGTCGCCGCGACGCCCTGGTGTGGATGTGGATCGGCGTCGTGGTCGCGGTCGCGATCTGCGTCGCGGTCGCCATCGGCCTGGAGATCTTCGCCAAAGACCTGCCGCAGCGCGAGCAAGAGGCCCTGGAAACCGTCATCGGTGTGGTCGCGGTCGCGATGGTCACCTACATGATCGTGTGGATGCGCACCCACGCCGCGGGCCTGAAGCGCGAGATCGAGAGCGCGGCACAGGGGGCCGTGCACAACGGCTCGGCACTGGCGCTGGCCTCGATGGCCTTCCTCGCGGTGCTGCGTGAGGGCCTCGAGACCGCCGTCTTCCTCATCGCCGCGTTCAACGCCAGCAACAACCCGGCCCCTGCGACGTTCGGCGCGCTGCTCGGCATCGGCATCGCGGTGGCCCTCGGTTACGGCATCTATCGCGGGGGCGTGCGCATCAACCTGGCCCGGTTCTTCCGGGCCACCGGTCTGCTGCTGGTGTTGGTGGCCGCGGGTCTGGTGATGACCGCGTTCCACACCGCGCACGAGGCGGGCTGGGTGCAGTTCGGTCAGCAGCAGGTGGTCGATCTGAGCTGGCTGGTACGGCCCGGCTCGCTGCAATCCTCGCTGCTGACCGGTGTGCTGGGCATCCAACCGCGGCCGGTGCTGATCGAGGTGATCGGGTGGCTCGTCTACGTGGTGGTGGTCGGCGCGTTGGTCCTCTGGCCCAACGCGACACCGCTGCCGCGACGTGCCCTCGGATGGGTGTCGGCCACCGCCGCCGCCGCGCTGTTGGTCGCAGCCGCGGCGGTGTACGTCACCGCACCGGATTCCCCCTCCCCGCCGTCGGGCCGGTTGGCCGCGTCCACGCTGGAGTCCGGAACCACCACGGGCATCCTCACCGGCCGCGCGATCGTCACACCCCGTGACGCCGCGGTCACGATCGGCGAGGCCGGTGACGACACGATGACCGGCACCCTGCAGACCGACGGCGTGACGACCCCGCTGACACGCCTCGCCGCCGTCGATCCGGTCACCGTGGCGGGGCTGTCGGCGCCGACGTACAGCGGAACGACCAGTCCAGACATCGACGTCTCCGCTCTCATCGGCGGGGCCCCGACCTCGGTCACCCTCCGACAGATCATCGACGCGAACGCCGGGCGCACCCCGGTGGGCTTGAACACCAGCACCTTCGGTGATCAGGCGCCGGTTGTCTACTCGGTCACCGCCAATGTCACGGCGTCGGTCGACCCGTACTTCCACCGTCCGCTGAGCATTCGGATCGGTTACGTCGTCACCGCCACCGCGACCCCGCGTCGAGGTGCGGCCACCGTGCTCGGCAAGGTCGCAGACATCACCCTCACCCATCCCGCCTCACAGCCCGAGGCGGATGCGGTGCGTGCCGCCGATTCCGCGCGGCAGCGACATGAGCAGCGCGCGTTCCACATACCGGTGACCCTCACCGTGCTGGGCGCCGTGTTCATCGTGATCGCCGTCGCCGCGTTGCGCAGGCGGCCGGACAGGTCTTCACGCGACGATCAGCACCGGGCTGAACGTGCTGGGGTAGAGGAAAAGAAGGAGATACGTCAATGAGGGCTGGACCAGTGCTTGCCGTGGGGGCGGCAGCGATCACGGTGGTCGCACTCGCGGGTTGTTCCGACAGCGGGGATTCGTCGTCCTCGTCGAACGGCACCAAGACGGTGAAGGTCGAGATGACCAACGACGGGTGCAAGGCGACCCCGGACAAGGTGGATGCCGGACCCGTGACGTTCGCGATCACCAACACCAACGCGGCCGCAGTCAGCGAGGTCGAACTCATCAAGGACAACCGCATCCTGGCCGAGCGCGAGAACATCGCACCGGGTATGGCGTCGGTCTCGTTCTCCCAGAAGCTCGACGGCGGCAGCTACCAGCTCTACTGCCCGGGCGCAACCAACGAGAAGACCACGTTCACCGTCTCCGGTCAGGCCGCCGAGGCCACCGGCTCGGTCGCCGACCAGCTCAAACAGGCGTCAAGCGAGTACAAGCAGTATGTGGTCACCCAGGTGAACAGCCTGGCCGATTACACCCAGACGCTCGTCACGGCGGTCGACCAGAACAATCTCGCCGCCGCGAAAGACGCATATCCCAAGGCCCGTCCGTACTACGAGCGCATCGAGCCGGTGGCCGGCGCATTCTGCACCGATGGTTCCACCGACTGCTCTGACAAGGCCTCCGTCAGCCTCGACTTCGCCGTCGACGCGCGCCCCGACGCGGTGGGACCCGGTGACAAGTGGGCGGGTTTCCACGTTCTGGAGAAGCAGATCTACCAGGCGAACAACCTCGACAACATGAAGGCGGTTGCAGACGAGCTGCTGAAGAACGTGCAGCAGCTGAAGTCCGTGGTCAACGAGCCGAAGTTCGGTTTCGCCCCGGCCGACATCGTCAACGGCGCCGGTGACCTCCTCGACGAGGTGTCCACCACCAAGCTCACAGGTGAGGAAGAGGCGTACTCGCACATCGACATCCTGGACATGCAGGCCAACATCGAGGGCTCCGAACAGGCCTTCGCCGTCGTCAAGCCTGCCCTCAACGAGATCGACCCGCAGCTGACCGGCACCATCACCGCCGCATTCGCCAAGGTCGACAGTCTCATCGACTCGTTCCGTGACGCCTCCCAGCCGGGCGGCTTCAAGGTGTTCACGAGCGTGTCCGATCAGGACAAGAAGAACATGGCCGAGGCCATCGTCGCGGTGAAGGACCCGCTCGCCCAGGCGGGTGGCAAGATCGCGGCGGCCAGCTGAGGCGTCGGTCACAGCGACGACACGAGGTAGAAAGAACTGATGACCGGCGACGACCCGCACTCCGAGGACACTGCGACCGGACGACGTATGCCGTCGTTCGGCAGGCGCGGCTTCCTCGGTGTCGCGGGCGTCGCCGGCGCGGGCCTGGTGGTCGGCGGCGCCGCCGGCGGCGCCGCCGGCGGCGCCGCCGGTTACTCGGCCGCGTCGTCCGAGTCCCCGGACACGGCACACGCCACCGAGCCGTTCTATGGAACGCATCAGGCGGGCATCGTCACCTACCAGCAGAATTCACTGGTGTTCGCCGCATTCGATGTGAAGGACGCGGTGACCACCGCCCAACTGCAGGCACTGCTCGCACGCTGGGCCGCGGCGGCCAGCCTGCTCGCCGTCGGCAAGCCGGTCGGTCCCGTCACCACTCGCAGCGGTGCACCACCCGCGGACACCGGTGAGGCCTTCGACCTCGGCGCGCACCGCCTCACCGTCACGGTCGGTTTCGGCACCACCCTGTTCGACGACCGTTTCGGGTTGTCCGACAAGATGCCTGCGGCCCTGCGACCGCTCGGTCAGTTGGCCGTCGACACCTCGATCGATCCGACCATCAGCGGTGGCGATCTCTGCGTGCAGGCATGCTCGGAGGATCCCCAGGTCGCCTTCCACGCCATCCGCAACTTCGCCCGCATCGGTCGCAACGTGGTGACGTTGCGCTGGCTGCAGGAGGGTTTCGGTCGGGCTTCGGCCACCACCAACTCCCAGACCACCCCGCGGAACCTGATGGGTTTCAAAGACGGAACGGCCAACATCAAAGCCGAGGACCCCAAGGTCGCCGACGCGCAGGTGTGGGTCGGTGACGAGACCGACCAGGCGTGGATGAAGGGCGGCAGCTACCTGGTCACCCGCAAGATCCGCATGCACATCGAGGCGTGGGACTCCGACGACATCACCGACCAACAGCAGATCTTCGGACGCTACAAGGACTCGGGCGCCCCGCTGACCGGCGAGGCGGAGTTCGACACCCTGGACTTCGCCAAGAAGGCCGGCGACGGCGCGACCGTGATCAACCGGTTCTCCCACATCCGCCTCGCCCACCCCGACAACAACGGTGGCGCCCAGATCCTACGGCGCGGGTACAACTACACCGACGGCATCGACACCCGCACCGGAACGCTCGCCGCCGGCCTGTTCTTCATCGCGTTCCAGAAGAACGCGCACGAACAGTTCGCGCGGATCCAGAACAGCCTGGCCCAGGACCGACTGAACGAGTACATCACCCCGATCTCCAGTTCCCTCTTCGCGATTCCACCCGGACTGTCGAAGATCGGTGACTGGTACGGCAAGACGATGTTCGGCTATCAGAGCTGACAGGTCGCTGGGTACCGACGGGCGGCTCAGAGGTAGTCGCGCCAGTCAGCCGGTGCGGTGAGCCGCCTGCCGTCGACGCGAGCCCGCGCCTCGGCGTCGGCGATGGCGGCCATGAACACCAAGACCCGCTGCCTGGCATCGTCTTCCACGCTGCGGTCGCCCGGGATGACCCTGATGGTGGTGAGATCGTCGGGAAACAGGTCGGCGGGGAATCCCGCCGCGAGCAACCGTTCGAACACCTTCTGGGCCAGCGCCAGCGCCGGTTGCGAGGTGGCCACACCGTCGAGCACCGAAGTCCGCTGCTTCTCGGCGGCCTTGCGATCCTCCCACTGCCGGATCTGTGCTTCGATATCGGTCTCACCGGAGAGCACGCCCGCGGATCGACTCGAGATCTTCGTGGTGAACGCCGTGGCCACATCGTCGATGTCGAAGGGTGCATCCGGGTGGTCGGCGGCGATCCTGGCGTGGAAGAGCACCTGGAGCAACAGATCCGCCAGTTCCTCCAGCACGTCGTCGGGGTCTCCGGAGTCGATGGCGTCGAGCAGTTCGTAGGTCTCCTCGAGCAGATAGCGCCGCAGCGAGTCGTGGGTCTGCTGCCCCTCCCACGGTCCGGTACGTCGCAACCGGTCCATCAGGGCGACCGCCTCCAGCAGCGCCGCACCGGTGCGCACATCCGCCGCGGTCGGTTCGCCGTCGGTCACGCCGATCGCCCCGGCGCCTCGGCGACGTGGACACGCATGTCCCGCGACCCCGGGTTCTCACCGTGTACCGCGAGCAACAGGTCGGCGACCACCTGCACCAGTGCGACGTCGCGTACCCGGTCGCTGCCCACGCCGCCGGTGCGCGGGATCGGGATGGTCACCACCGATGTCGAAGCACGGTAGTTCGACCCGGGGAACAACCGGGCCAGCCGCACCTGCTTGCTGTCGGGCAGATGGAGCGGGGCCACTTTCACCTGGGTGCCGGTGGCACCGACCTCGGTGACCCCGTACTCGCGGCACAGCAGACGAAGCTTGGCGATGGACACCAGCCGGGCCACCTCCGGCGGGATCGGCCCGTACCGATCGATCAACTCGTCGACCGCCGACTGGACGTCGGCGTCGTCGTTCGCCGACGCCAACTTGCGGTACGCCTCCAGGCGGAGTCGATCGGAGTCGACGTAGTCGGCGGGGATGTGCGCATCGACGGGGAGGTCGATCCGCACCTCCCTGCTCTCCTCGTTCGCGATGGGGGTGCCGTCGGCGGCTGCGCGGTAGGCCTCCACCGCCTCCCCCACCAGACGCACGTAGAGGTCGAAGCCCACTCCGGCGACGTGGCCGGATTGCTCTGCTCCCAGAACGTTTCCGGCACCGCGGAGCTCCAAGTCCTTCAGCGCGACGGCCATACCCGCGCCCAGTTCGTTGTTCTGCGCGATGGTGGACAAGCGGTCGTAGGCGGTCTCGGTGAGCGGCTTCTCCGAGTTGTAGAGCAGGTAGGCGTAACCGCGCTCGCGTGAGCGCCCCACCCGCCCGCGCAACTGGTGCAACTGCGAGAGGCCCAGCGCCTCCGCGCGGTCCACGATCAGGGTGTTGGCGTTGGAGATGTCGAGGCCGGTCTCGATGATGGTGGTGCACACCAAGACGTCGTACTCACGGTTCCAGAACCCGGCGACCGTGCGTTCGAGCTGATCCTCGTTCATCTGGCCGTGGGCGACCACCACCCGCGCCTCCGGGACCATGTCCTGGATCTGCTTGGCGGTCTTATCGATCGTCGACACTCGGTTGTGCACGTAGAACACCTGGCCGTCGCGAAGCAGTTCGCGGCGGATGGCCGCGCCGACCTGTTTGGGCTGATAAGCACCCACATAGGTCAACACGGGATGGCGTTCCTCGGGCGGGGTGAGGATTGTCGACATCTCGCGGATGCCCGCCATCGACATCTCCAGCGTGCGCGGGATCGGTGTCGCCGACATGGTCAACACATCGACGTGGGTGCGCAACGACTTGATGTGCTCCTTGTGTTCCACGCCGAATCGCTGTTCCTCGTCGACGATCACCAATCCGAGATCCTTCCAACGCACACCGGTCTGCAGCAGGCGGTGGGTGCCGACCACGATGTCGGCTTCACCCGCGGCGATCGCATCGATGGTCTCCCGGGACTCGGTGGCGTCGGTGAATCGGGAGAGACCCTTGATGCGGACCGGGAACCCCGCCATCCGCTCGGTGAACGTCTGCAGGTGTTGTTGCGCCAGAATGGTTGTGGGCACCAGGACCGCGACCTGTTTGCCGTCCTGCACGGCCTTGAACGCCGCTCGCACGGCGATCTCGGTCTTGCCGTATCCCACGTCGCCAACGATGACGCGATCCATCGGTACCGCGCGTTCCATGTCGGACTTCACCTCGCCGATGACCGTCATCTGATCGACGGTCTCGGTGAAGCCGAACGCGTCCTCCATCTCGCGCTGCCAGGGGGTGTCCGCGGCGAAGGCGTGTCCGGGGGCGGCGTGCCGCGCCGCGTACAACTGCACCAACTCACCGGCGATCTCACGAACCGCTTTGCGCGCCTTACGTTTGGTGTTCTGCCAATCCGAACCACCCAGCTTCGACAGCGACGGTTGTTCACCACCCACGTACCGCGACAATTGATCCAGCGAGTCCATGGGTACGAAGAGTCGGTCACCGGGATGACCACGCTTGCTGGGTGCGTACTCGATGACCAGGTATTCACGGCGGGCACCACCGACGGTGCGCTCGATCATCTCGACGAACCGGCCGATGCCGTGTTGATCGTGCACCACCATGTCACCGGCGCTCAGCGCCAGCGGGTCCACCTGATTACGGCGTTTGGCAGGCATGCGTTTGCCGTCGTTGCCACCCGCGACCCGCATACCGGTGAGGTCCGACTCGGTGACCACGACCAGTCCGGCGTCGGGACAGATCAGTCCCCCGCGCAAGGTGCCGCACAGGACGGTCACCACCCCGGGTTCCGGTTGCGCCCCGGCCTCGGCGATGGTCCCGGGGACCTCCGCCTCACCCAGTCGTTCGACCATGCGCTCGGCCGTTCCCTTACCCGCCAACACCATTGCCGCACGACCACCCGCGGCCGCGTGGGCCCGCAGACTCGCGAAGGTCTTTCCGACGTCATCCTCTGATCCCCGCGGCGCCGGTCCCGGTTGCAGATCCAGATGCACGATGGAGTCGTCGTCGAGATCACCGGACTCCAACGGACTCAACGTCCACCACGGATGCTTCGCGTCCGACGTCGCCGCACGCACCTCGTCGAGTGATCGGTATGCCCCCGCCGCCAGATCGATCCCGGCGGCCTCACCGTCGATGGGTGCGTCCGACCCCACCGCCGCGGCGGTCCAGGACGCCTCGAGGAACTCCGCCCCGGTCTTGGCCAGGTCCGCCGCGCGGGTACGTACCTTCTCGGGGTCCAGCACCAGCACATGGGTTCCCGACGGCAGCACCTCGGTGAGCAGTTGCATCGGCCCGGGAACCAGAGCCGGGATCAATGCCTCCATACCCTCCACCGCGATACCCTCGGCCAGCTTCGCCAGCATCTCGGTGACCGGCCCGGTCGCTGACTGCTCCGCGAGCAGTTCGGCGGCCCGCTCCCGCACCTGCGGGGTCAGCAGCAACTCGCGGCACGGGTGCACGTGTACCACCGGTACGTCGAGATCGTCGTGACTGCGCTGATCGGCCACCGCGAAGGCGCGCATCTCGGTGATCTCGTCACCCCAGAACTCCAGGCGGACCGGATGATCGGCGGTGGTCGGAAACAGGTCGAGGATGCCGCCGCGCACGGCGAACTCACCGCGCTTGCCGACCATGTCCACCCGCTCGTATGCCATCTCGGCGAGCGTCTCGATCAACCGGTCGAAATCGGTCTCCAGACCCTCACGGAGGGTGATGGCCTCCACGTCCCCGAGACCCGGGGCCATCGGCTGCACCAACGAGCGGACGGTGGTCACCACCACCGCGGGTGGCGGACCGAAAACCGGGTCCAGAGGATGCCGCAGTCGATGCAAGACCGCCAGACGTTGACCGACGGTGTCCGCACTGGGCGACAGCCGCTCGTGCGGCAGGGTCTCCCAGGACGGAAACTGCACCACCGCGTCGCCGATCATCGACCTGAGTTCCACGGTCAGGTCGTCGGCCTCCCGGCCGTTCGCGGTGACCAGCAGCAAAGGTCCACCGGTCTCGGTGCTGCCGAGGGTTGCCGCGACGAACGGTCGGGCGGCGTCGGGCGCGGTGATCGACAGATGCGGCTCCCCGAGCCGCTCCACGATCCCGGCCAACGACCGATCACCGCAGACGACACGGGCCAGCCCTTCCAGAGCGAGCCCCGATTGAGCTGAATCCACTCTGTGGAGTCTAAGCGCCGGGGTCATCGGTCGGTGACGCCGCCTCGGCCTGCGTGCGGATCACCGAGGCGACGGATCGGATGGCTACAGTGGGTGGCCATGTCGGTCACCATCCGTCCTGCCGCACCCGACGACTGCGCTCAGATCGCCGAGATCTACCGGCACTACGTCGACCACTCGGTCATCACCTTCGACTACGAATCCCCCTCGGTCGGGGAGTGGCAGACCAAGCGCGCGGCCATCGACACCGCCGGGCGTCCGTTCCTGGTCGGTGTCGAGCACGACGGCACGGTGGTTGGCTTCGCCTACCTGAACGACTTCCGACCCAAGCAGGCGTACGACTGGACCGTCGAGGACACCATCTACCTTCATCCTCGCCACGTGGGGCACGGGACCGGGCGACGACTGCTCACCGAGCTGATCGCCGCGGCCCGCCCGGAGACGGTGCGCCGGGTGATCGCCGTGATCGCGGTGATCGACAACGACGCCTCGGTCCGTCTGCACGCTCGCGCGGGTTTCACCGAGGTGGGCACGCTGCGTCGAGTCGGATTCAAACACGACACCTGGGTCGACTGTGTCTTCATGCAACTCGATCTCGACCCCGGCGACGACCCGGACATCGCACCCGGCTGAGCGACGACTCGGCATGGCGCGGCAGTCACCGCGGCTTCACTCCTGATGGGGCGCCGGCTCGACCAGGTCCGGCGCGATCTCGAGGTTCTCCAGCCCGTTCCAACACAGGTTGACCAGGTGGGCCGCGACCACCTCCTTGGACGGTTCGCGGACGTCGAGCCACCATTGCGCCGCACCGGTCACCGCCCCCACCAGCGCCTGCGCGTACAGCGGGGCCAAGGCGGGGTCACGACCACGGCGTTCGAAGTCACCGCCGAGGATGTGTTCCACCTGACTGACCGCGTCGTTGAGCAGACTCGAGTAGGTGGTCTCCCCCCCGCTCGACACCCCGCGCATCAGGATCTGGAACCCGTCGGTGCGCTCCTCCATGTAGGTGAGCAACGCCAGCGCCACCTGCTGCACGCGATACCGGGAACGGTTCTCCGTGAGCGACGAGGTGATGACGTCGAGCAATGTCTCCATCTCCCGGTCGACAACCACCGCGTACAAGCCCTCTTTGCCGCCGAAATGCTCGTAAACAACGGGTTTCGAGACCGCCGCCCGCTGCGCGATCTCCTCCACCGACGTCGCGTCGAAGCCGCGTTCGGCAAACAGACCGCGTGCCACATCAATGAGCTGCAGGCGTCGTTGCGGGCCGGTCATCCGGGCGCGTGGCGCCCCGCGGATCTTGTCCGCCCTGTCGTCCACGGCACCGATGATATGCGCTGTAACCTGCGTCGCATTGCCGATACCAACTGGTATCGGAATGTTACGCTCGGCGAACCATCTGAACATCGGAGCAATCATGCTGATTCTCGAGGATGTCTCGGCCGTACCCGAAGTCCGTGTACGAACACTCCCCGGTGTCGAGTGCTGCCTCGCCCTCTGGGCGGCATCGCGCGGTAACAACGAGCAGATGTCGCGAGCAGCGGTGGCGCTGCGCGAGGCGTTGCCGTCGTGGGCTCAGACCGCCCGACAACGCCTCGACCGAGACCTGCCGCGCTGGCCGTTGGCGCTGATCCAGACCATGTACCGGTTGGATTCACCCAACCCACGATCGCTTCAGGAGGCCCTGGTCACCCAGGACCCGGAACTGCTGGCCGAGGATCTGGCCCTCGACCAGTCGTCGAGTTCGCTGCAACCGGCGGCACTGGCCGACCTGGTGCGGCTGACCATCAAGGGATTCCTGGACGCCGGGTTCGCCGATCACTGGAACGGCGACCTCGATCACATCGAGCGGACCAATCAGCGGCTGGAACGGTGGGTGCGTTTCAACTCGGTCCGCGCCATCGCATCGGTTGCCGCACGCATCTTCTTCGACGAGGACTACGACCGCTTGGTCGTCGCCCGCGGCAGCGGTGTGGAGATGGTGTCGTGCCGCGACATCGACGGCGTCGACATCATGCCGACGTACTGGGTCAGCCGCACGGCAGCCACCGCGCACGTCCCCGGCCGTATCGGCCTCGCGGTCAGTTGCGGACCCGATGTCCTCGACGACTCGGTGCGGATCGAGCGGATCGAGCAGATGTTGCGCGCGCTCGGCAGCGACCACGGGCTACAGATAGTGCTGCTGTGCCTGGAGCGCCCACGGACGACCTCCGAACTGTGCCCGCTGCTGCACGTGACGGCAGCCCCGGTGTCGCGGCAGCTGAAGCGACTGGAGAACGCCGGCCTGGTCCACGGCGAGCGGAGTGGGCGTTTCGTCGTCTACTCGACGACCATCGAAGCCTGTCAGATGCTCGGCAACGACATCTCCAGACTCGCCGAGCGCATCAATCGTGAGGTGGCCCAGACGATGTGCGAGAGCCTGTCCTCCGCCAAGGTCGCCTCGGCCTGACCGCGCTCACGCCGGCTGCCGGACGATGTTCGCGAGAAGCCGGCCGAGCAACCCGTCCGACACCGCGTCCGGATCCACCATGTGCTCGATGGCCAGACCGTTGGACAACGCCAACGCCGCCAACGCGAGATCCGATACCGAGACACCCGCACGCAACTCCTCGGGCCAGAACTCACTCACCGCGTCCTCGACACGTCGGCGCAGTCGCCGACGGAACTCGATGAATCCGCTCCCGTTGTCGGGTTGGCGAACCGTTCGGATCCAGAACTCGAGAAACAGCAACTGCCAATGGGGGTCGGCTCGAACGGCAGCCGACAGCCGATCCCCCACCATCCGAGGGAAGTCGTCCTTGTGGATCGACGGGTCGTCGTCGCCCTTGGCCAGCTCCGCGGTCACCGACGTCACCCGATCCGCGATCTCGGCCTCGATCAACGCCTGAAAGAGCTCATCCTTGGTGGAGAAGTTGGAGTAGACGGCACCCTTGGTGAATCCCGCCTGCTGTGCCACCCGGTCGAGGGACGCGCCATCGTAACCGCGCTCAGCGAAAACCACACGCGCCGAAGCGAGTATGGCCTCGCGGACATCAGCACGGCGAGTGCGCTTCCGTGTCTCGCCCTGTCTCATCGTGTACACCTCTCGATCACGTCACGGCCCCATGGACAATACCAGCGAGTATCGGATACTCTCTGGTATCCAATACTCATCGGTATCGAGAGAGGCGGGTGACGCGATGCCATCCCACAACGCGCAGGCCGACACAGCACAGACATCCAGTTCGACTCCCCCGCGGCCGAAACTCCCCACATGGCTGGTGTGCGTCGTCGTACTCCTGCTGCAACTCGGCTTCATCCTGTCCTTCGTGGGTGCGTTCCATGCCCCCCACCCGCACAGAATCCCGGTGACGGTGGTGGGATCACCACCCGTCGCCCAGAAGATCGCCGGCGACCTCAACCGACTCGACGGAGCACCCGTCCGTGCGGTCGCGGCCACCGATCTCGGTGCCGCGCGCGACGATCTGGGTCACGGGCGAACGTCAGGCGTCCTGGTGCCCGATCAGACGTCCGACTCCGACACCCTTCTCATCGCCAGTGCCGGAGGCACTTCGGTGGGAACGGCGCTGACCAAGACCATCGGCGCCGTCGACCGGGCACGCGGCCGCACCGTCAGTGTCACCGATGCCGTTCCGCTGCAATCCGGTGACGGCAACGGACTCACGGGTTTCTATCTCGTCGTGGGTTGGATCATCGGAGGCTACCTACTTGCCGCGGTACTCGGAGTTCTCCAGGGTGCCAAACCCGCCGGGCCGGCAGCTGCGGCCCGTCGCCTACTCGTCTTCGTGCCCTACGCACTCGCCTCGGGGATACTCGGAGCGGTCGTGGTGGGGCCGGTGCTCGGCGCACTGCACGGTGATCTACTCCTGCTCACCGCGATCGGCGCTCTGACGGTGATGGCATCGGCGGCCACCACGATCGCACTGCAGACGATCTTCGGCATCGTCGGGATCGCCATCACCATCGTGATCTTCGTGATCCTCGGAAACCCCAGTGCCGGCGGCGCGTATCAGGCGTCTCTCCTCCCCCCGTTCTGGCGCGCGATCAGCTCGGCGATCCCCAATGGAGCCGGAACGGATGCCGTGCGCAAATCGGTTTATTTCGCCGGCACGGCCATCGGCCCGAACATCTGGACGCTCGTGGCCTACATCACCGTGGGCGTCCTGATCACCCTCGTCGTCTCGTACCGATCATCGACTCGAGGCAATCCACCGGCCGATCACGACGCCGCACAGCCCGACCGAGCACTGGCGGCGCCGTCGACCTGACACCGGCGACGATCCGCCTCACCAGATCCGGACTCCGCATCCCTTCGCCGGGATGCGGAGTCCGTTCTTCTGCAGAACTCATTCTCGATAGTTATTCTTAAGCATCTCTTGACTTTTGACCACACGATGGTCATGATTGGTTACGTTCCCACGATCCTTCGGTGACCGTAGGGTGTCTCTCGTGTTTCCGATTGCTTTGATGCGCAATCGAAGATCTGATCTGTGTTGTTCTGGCGCCTGCCGCTCATAACGTGCAGGCATGCACACACCGAATCCCGATTCATACACCGGCACAACGGTGTACATGTTCCCCGGGCAGGGAAGCCAGGTGCCCGGAATGCGACAGGTTGTCGCGTCTTGGTGCCCGGAGTTGCTGGACGTCGCCGACCGACTCGTCGGCGAACCACTGATGGTGCGCCCCACCGACGACACCCGGTTGCTGCAGCCGGCAATCTACCTGGCCAGCATCGCCGGTTGGCTCTGCGCAGCCGATCTGCGGGACTCCGGCAACCCGCCGCCGTCGATCCCGGCGATCCCGGCCGCCGATGTGATCCTCGGACACTCGCTCGGCGAGGTGGCGGCGCTCGCCGTGGGAGGTGCGTTCTCCGCCCTCGACGGTCTGCACATCGTGGTCCGTCGCGGCGAGTTGATGGCCGAGGCCGCAGCGGCGCAGCCCGGTGGCGGCATGATGGCCGCGCTCGGTGCGCCCGCGGAGACGGTCCAGAACCTCGCCGCCGATCTCTCGTTGATCGTCGCGACCGACAACGCACCCGGGCAGACCGTCCTCGCCGGTCGACGCGACGACCTGGAACGCGCGGAACACGCGTTGTTCGCCGACGGACACAAGGCAGTGCTTCTTCCCATCGAAGGAGCGTTCCACTCACCCGAGATGAATTGCATCAAAGACGAATTCATCTCCGCGGTGCATGCCGCCACCCCGCACACCCCCGGGGTTCCGGTCATCTCGAGCCACACCGGGCGGGAGTTCACCGACGTGCCGTCTCAACTCGGTGACAGCCTCGTCGGCGCGGTCAACTTCCGACAGTCCCTGCTGGCCCTCCGTCAGCGCGGATTCACCGACTTCGTCGATTGCGGTCCCGGACATGTACTGGCGCGCCTGGTCCGGCGCACTCTCGGCACCGACGCCACATCCATCTACGACCTCCATGACGGGCAGCTCGTCATGCCCCCGCTGCAGAAAGGCGCGTGACCATGCAACTTTTCGAAGCTCTCACCGAACCCGCATCCGCACATTCGACCTACAGTTCGGCGGAGGGCAACCGGCTGGTCGATCGCCCGTGGTCGGACGTCGTCCATGTCGCGGAGACCTATGCCGCAGGGCTGTCCGACCGTGGTATCGGCACAGGTTCGCGGGTCGGCTGCGTGCTGGGCAACGATCTGGATTCCACCGCGTTCCTGCTCGGCGTGTGGTGGACCGGCGCCACTCTGATGTCCTTCCCCACACCGGCGCGAGGCGTCGACCCCGTCGACTATCTGGCGCAGCTACGCATGCTGTGTGGTCGCACCAGGGCCGAATTGCTGGTGCTGGACGAGGAATTCGCCGGCATGGTCGACGCGGGCAATACTCCCGTGATCGGGTACCGGTCGCTGCCCAGGCAGCGCCGGGTACCCCAGAACTTCCCCGGTGACGACGAGATCGCCTTCGTTCAGTACTCGTCGGGCAGCACCAGCGCGCCGAAGGGATGCAGTCTCACCCCGGCCGCCATCGGCAATCAGCTCGACCTGATCAGCGCACGACTCGAGCCCGACCCGGCCACCGGTGCGGTGTACTCGTGGCTCCCCCTGTCCCACGACATGGGCCTGTTCGGGGGATTGTTGTGGCCGTGGGCGAGCGGCCAGTCGCTGGTGCAGAGCAGTCCCACGCGCTTCCTGCGAGCGCCGTACACCTGGCTGGAGGAGTGCGTCGAACGCAGTGTCACCACGACCGTGGGACCCAGCTTCGGTTTGTCCATCGCGCTCCGCGCGGCCCGAAGATCCACACCGAAGGGAAGGCTCTCGCTGCGCGACTGGATCATCGGATCCGATCCGATCGAGTACGGATTGATCAACGAGGCGGTGGACGTCCTCGGTGACATCGGCCTGCGATCGTCGGTGTTCCAACCCGCCTACGGGATGGCCGAGACCACCCTCGCCGTCTCGATGACGGTGTCCGGCAGTGATCCACGGCCGTACCGGGTGGATCTCGACGCCCTGTACCGGGGTGAGCTGGCCGAAGCCGCGACGAACGACCGCGCGGCCGCCATCGTCTCCTGCGGTCCGCCGATGGCCGGCACCGACGTCTGGATCGACGGCGACGAGGAGATCGGCGAGATCATGGTTCGGTCCCCCAGCATGGCCACGGGATATCTCGACGACCCGGAGCGCACGGCCAGGACGTTCCCGTCACCCGGCGTGTTGCGAACCGGGGATCGCGGGTTCATCCGCGACGGCGAACTGTACGTGATCGGCCGTGACGACGACATGGTGTCGGTCGGCGGGCGCAACGTGTACACGTCGATTCTGGAGAACCGGCTGGGTTCGGATCCGCGAGTTCGTTCCGGTAGTTGCGCTCTCGTCGACGTACAGCGCGACGAGGACCGCTCGTTGATCGTCGTGCTCGAACCCGCCGCCGCCGACATCGACTTCGCGGCGACCGCCCGATCGGTCCGTGCCGCCGCGGCCACCGAAGCCGGGATCGGGATCAGCGAGTGCGTCTTCGTACCACGGGGACAGTTGCCGAAGAGTCCGAGCGGCAAGATCCAGCGCTTCAAGTGCCGAGCGATCGCCGGTGGCGACGACGGCAATCTGCTCGCTCGGGTCGCGGTGGGCTGAGGCGATGGCAACCGTGTTCACCCAGGATCAGGTGGTCGACGTGGTGGTCGAACTACTGGTGGAGAAGAACCGCGACACCGATGGGGTCACCGTCGACTCCGCGTTCGCCGACATCGGACTCGACAGTGTCGATTACGCCGAGTTGTTCATGGCGCTGGAGGACTCCGCCGGCGCCCGCCTCGATCCGGACTCGGCCAGTCGCCTCATCCGCGTCGGTGACCTGATGTCTCTGCGACCGCTGTGACCTCACCCCGAAGGATTCCGACGGCCCAGACGGCCCCAACGGTTCAGACGACTCGGACGAGCAGGAAAGGACTCTCATGATGAACACACCTGTCAGCATCACCGGTGTCGGGGCGGTGTCCGCCTTCGGCTGCGGTGTGGGCACGCTGGTCGACGCCTGGACAGCCGGTCAGAGTGCATTGAGCGAGACCGGTGGCAGCTACGACGACTTCGATCCCGCTGCCGTCATCAGCAGGTCTCAGATACGTCGCACCGACAGATATGCGCAGATGGCCCTGGTCGCGTGCGACGAGGCCACCGCGCAGGCGGGTTGGAAACAGGGGCTGCCGTATGCGGGCGACCGCATCGGATGCGTGGTGGCGACCACCGCCTCCGGCGCCGACACCGTGGCCACCGAGCTGAGCATGCTGAACGACAAGGGTGAGAAGGCCGTCGCCGCGCTGCGGGTGATGCTGTCCGCACCGGACTCGACGGCCGTCCTCATCTCCATGTCACTCGGCCTGCAGGGTGAGTGCTACGGCATGTCGGGCGCCTGTGCGGGTGGCGCGATGGCGATCGGCCAAGGTGTGCGGATGATCCGCTCCGGCCACGCCGATGCGGTGGTCGTCGGCGGGGCGGACGCCGGTTCCGCGCGACTGGTGCGTGCCATGTACCGCAATCTGGGCGCGATGTCCCCCACCGGCCGGTGCCGGCCGTTCGATGTCGACCGGGACGGTTTTCTTCCCGGTGAGGGGGCCGCGATCATGGTGCTGGAGAATGCCGAACTGGCCCGGGCACGTCAGGCACCGGTATTGGGTTCGGTGCTGGGTTACGGATCAGCCAGCGACGCAACCCATCTCACCATGCCGGACCAGTCGGGCCAGGAGCGGACGGTCTCGTCCGCACTGGCCGACGCCGGACTCGAACCCGAGGACATCGCATACATCAACGCACACGGCACCGGAACCCGACACAACGACGTCATCGAGACGGCGGCTCTCGCTGCGGTGCTCGGCAAGTCCGGTGACGACATCCCGATGTCGTCGGTGAAGTCGGCGATCGGACACCTACAGGGTGCTGCGGGAGCCATCGAGGCCATCGCGACCCTCGAGGTGTTGCGGCGCGGTGTCGTCGCACCCACTGTGGGACTGCGGACACCCGACCCGGAACTGTCCCTGCACTGCCTGCCCTCGGTGGCCACCCCACTCGACCCCGGATGTACGTCGTTCGCCGGACTCAGCAATTCCTTCGGCCTCGGCGGACACAACGCGACCCTGCTCCTCCAGGCCGCGTGATCGACTGCTCTGCAACATCGTTCCTCCATCACCACTCGTCAGCCCATCAGCAAGGAGACCGTCATGACCGAAACCACCATCGACACCACCGACCAGGAGTTCCGTGAGATCGTCCTCGGACTCATCGCCGAGCAGGCGGCCGCCGAGGTGACCGCCGACAGCAAACTCTCCGAGCTCGACCTCGACTCGCTCGACGTCGTCGAACTCGTGCACACGGTCAAGTTCAAGTTCGACATCGCCCTGACCGCGTTCGATGTCATCCATGCGGGCACGGCAGGCGAGGTGGCCGATATCGTCGTGGACAAGCGCGGATGAGCGCGCCGGCGATCGCGCGGCCACAGGAGCACTTCTCTCGCGGATTCGACGAGTTGCGGGTCGGTGACTCCTTTCGGACCGGCGGACGGACCATCACCGAGACCGACGTCGTGAATTTCTCGGTCTGGACGGGAGACATGCTGCCGTCGCACATCGACCGACACTGGGCGGCCGAGCACAGTCTGCACGGCCGGCGGGTCGCGAACGGGCTGCTGGTGCTCTCCTACACCCTGGGTCTGTTGCCCATCGACCACGAGCACGCCCTCGCACTGCGACGGATGAACAGTGTGACGTTCAAACGACCGACGTTTCTCGGCGACACCGTCCACGCCGAGGGCGAGATCACCGACCTGCGCAGGCTCGACGAGTTCGGCTCGGTCCAGACACGGGTCAGTTCGGTCAACCAGGACGGCGTGACCGTTGTGGTGGGCTACTTCGACATGCTCTGGCGGCTCGAGACCAGGAAGGATCTACCATGACCCACACCCTCTCGCATCAATCGGTCGGTGACGTCGTCGCAGCGGTGACCGACGCACTCGACGGCCGTCTCGACGGACGCGTCATCACCCCGTCCGACAGCGATTACGACACCGCGCGTGCACTGTTCAACGGAATGATCGACAGGCGCCCAGCGGTCATCATCCGGTGCCGCACCGAACAGGACATCGTCGCCGCGGTGGCCTGCGTCCACGGGATCGACGTGGACATCGCCGTGCGATGCGGCGGACACAGCGTGGCGGGTCACTCCGTGTGTGACGACGGTGTCGTCATCGACCTGACCGAGATGCGCTCGGTCTCGGTCGATCCGGCGCGGCGCACCGCGACCGCCCAGGGCGGCGCGTTGTGGCAGGACTTCGACCTCGTGGCCGGGCGCGCGGGTCTGGCGACACCCGGCGGGGTCATATCCACCACGGGGGTCGCAGGATTCACCGTGGGTGGCGGGGTCGGCTGGCTGTCACGTCGTTTCGGGATGACCTGCGACAACGTCGTCGGTGCGCGAGTGGTCACTCCGGACCACGGTGTGCTGACCGCGTCGGCGGACGAGAACCCGGAACTGTTCTGGGCCATCCGCGGTGGCGGTGGCAACTTCGGTGTCGTCAGCGAGATCACCCTGCAACTGCACGACGTGTCCACGGTGATCGGTGGCGTGGCCGCCTTCGACCTGACCGATGGTGTGGCCGTGGTCCGCCATTACCGCGACGTCATGGACTCCGCGCCCGACCAACTCGGTGCGATCCTCGACTTCGCCCCCGCCGTCGACGACGAGACGCGGACGCAGGTCTCGCTCATCTCATGTGACTCGGACGTCTCGGACGAGGGTGGGCAGTCGACCCGGGAGCTGCAATCCGTTCCCGACGTGACGCCCGTGGGCAAACTCGTTCACCGTGAATTCCCTTATGCCATGTGGCAGACCATGCTCGACCACACCGCTCCGCACGGACGGCTCAACTATTGGAAGACAGTGTTCCTGGACGAGGTGTCGGATGCCGTCGTCGACACCCTCGTCGACATCGCGGCGACGTTGCCGTCGGCAGTCAGTCGGATGCACCTGATCCGGATGGGCGGGTTCGCCAGCCGATGCGAACCCGGTGCGACGGCGTTCACCGCGCGGCACCATCCCTACGTGGTGCACCTCATCACGTCGTGGGAGGATCCCGAGGCGACAGCGGGATGCGTGCGATGGACGCGAGAGGCCTACGACCGGCTCGAACCCTTCGCCGCGGAGGGCGCCTATCTGAACTTCATCGGCGACGAGGGTCAGGATCGCATCCGTGCGAGCTTCGGTGAGGAGACCTACCAGCGGCTGCGCGCCGTGAAGCGACAGTTCGACCCGCACAACCGCTTTCATCTCAATCAGAACATCGAACCCGACTGATCCCCGCACATCCGTCGCGGGCCGGAGACACGACGGCCGGCCCTCGGCGCGTCCTACCGATCGTCGAACAGTGTCCGCAGATGCTCGTCGAGAAGCGACTCGATGGACGACTGCACCGTGGCGTTCAGCATCGCCAGGGACAAGGCGCGCATCCGCGCCACCGCGGCCGCCTGCGCCGCGACCTGCGTGTGATCGCCGACCTGTGTCTGATCACCGTCCACCGGGACGACGCTGGCGACGGTGGTCGCTGTGCTGACCACCGTGTGCCCGATGTCGTCGATGGCCGGGGCGAGCTGTTCGGTCACGTCCAGCGCCTGGTGCACGGAGACACCGCCCTCCGAGAGCGCCATCACCGCGTCCAGGAGCTGGGGCTTGATCACGGTGGCGGTGGTGCCGTCGACGCTCACCACACCCAACGCCACCAACCGTTCGAGCGCCGAGCGGTCGCCCACCGTCGCCATCAGGTCGGCGACGTTCTCGGTGATCGGCCCACCGGGCTCGGCCAGTGCCGTCTCGAGCCCCAGGATGTCGCCGAGTTGACGCCCGGACTCCCACGCGGAGACCATCTCGTCGATGTGCGCGGTGGTGTAACCGCGCTCCAACATCGAACCGATCAGTCGCAGTCGGGCGAGATGGGTGTCGTTGTAGAGACTGACCCGACCGACGCGCCGGGCCCGCGGCAACAGACCCCGCTCCCGATAGGAGCGTACGTTGCGGGTCGTCATCCCGGCGCGGTGGGCGAGTTCGTCGATGCGGTATTCCACCGGCGTGCCAACGCTGCCGGAACGTGCTTGCCGCACCGCCGAGTCGACGAGCTGGGTGATGGCGACCTCGATCTCGCGAGTCTGCCGCCCCATCCGCTTGCCGGGTTGGTGCAGCAGGTTGTCGATCGTCGCGGCGACCGCGCGCGCACCGTGCGACTGGGCGTCCCGCGGATGGTGACCAGAACCGGGCACCGACGTCTGCGGGTCGCTGTCTGCAGGCATCGGACCAGTATCACCCTTGCCGGCCACTGGGCCAAGCTGCATCGTTTCCCTTGCACCGGGATATGGCAGAATCACCGGCGGCAGGCCACTCGCGGCCACCATCCGCCATGGTGTAATCGGCAACACTCCTGATTTTGGTTCAGGCATTCTAGGTTCGAGTCCTGGTGGCGGAGCAGGCGTTCGAGTCCAGCGGTGCCGATGGTTGCCGCGCCACCGCTGATCCCTAGTCCGTGGGCCCCCCGGCCACGTACAGCACCTGGCCGGACACGAAGCCCGCCGCCTCGCCCACGAAGAACGACGCGGCGTTGGCGATGTCGGCGGGTGTGCCGCCACGGCGCACCGGCGTCTCCGCCGCGCGCGCGGCGATGAACTCCTCGAACGGCACGCCGATCCGCGCCGCGGTGGCCGCGGTCATATCGGTCTCGATGAACCCGGGTGCGATGGCGTTGGCGGTGACCCCGAACGGTCCCAGTTCGATGGCCAACGTCTTGGTGAAACCCTGCATACCCGCTTTGGCCGCGGAATAGTTGGCCTGCCCGCGGTTGCCCAGCGCCGAGGTGCTCGACAGGTTCACGATCCGACCCCACCTGGCGTCGACCATGTGCTTCTGTGTGGCACGGCTCATCAGGAACGCCCCGCGCAGGTGAACGCCGAGCACCTTGTCCCAGTCGTCGACGGACATCTTGAACAGCAGATTGTCGCGGAGGATGCCCGCGTTGTTGATCAGCACGGTCGGCGCACCCAGCTCGGTGGCCACCCGATCCACCGCCGCGGCCACGGCCGCCTCGTCGGATACGTCGGCACCGACGGCGATCGCGGAACCTCCCGCATCGGTGATGGCCGTCACCGCCTCGGTGCAGGCGGTCTCGTCGAGGTCCAGCACCGCGACGGCCAGCCCATCCGCCGCGAGCCGCTTGGCAACTGCCGCACCGATTCCCCGTGCCGCACCGGTCACTATCGCGGTCCTCGTGTCGTTCACGCACACACCCCTTCGTCGTCGTCCAGCACATCCACGCCCGGCGCCCTCGACGCCTCGATCACGTCCGTTCTATCAGTGCGTAGGATCAGCCCCGATCGGAACCGCATCATCCATCCGAGGAGTTCGTTCTATGACGATCGCGTCGACCGCAGTTCTCGTGCTCGCCGCCGGTGCAGGCACTCGCATGAGGTCGTCGACGCCCAAGGTCCTCCACGAGTTGGGCGGGCGAACCCTCTTGGCTCACTCGCTGGCCGCGGGTGCCCAGATCGACCCTGAGCACCTCGTCGCGGTGGTCGGTCACCAGCGGGAACGCGTCGCGCAGGCCTGCGCCGGGGAGGCCGAACGGTTGCGGCGCGACGTGTCGGTCGCTGTGCAGGAAGTCCAGGACGGCACCGGTGGTGCGGTGAAGGCGGGACTCACCGTGCTACCCGACGACTTCGCCGGGGTCGTGGTGGTGACCGCGGCCGACATCCCCCTGCTGACCGGTGAGGCACTGTCCGCCCTGGTCGATCGACACCGCGACACCGGCGCCGCGGTCACCCTGATGACGTTCACCGCCGACGATCCGACCGGGTACGGGCGCGTGCTGCGGACCCAGGACGGCGCCGTCACCGAGATCGTGGAACAGAAGGACGCCACCGACGAGCAGCGGCGCATCACCGAGGTGAACTCCGGGGTGTACGCCTTCGACGCGGCGGTGCTCGCCGCCGCCCTCGGTCAACTGTCCACCGACAACGCACAACACGAGATGTATCTCACCGATGTGGTCGCCATCGCCCGCACGATGGGAAAGTCCGTCGTGGCCAACCACATCGATGACGCCGCGCTGGTCGCGGGGTGCAACGACAAGGTGCAACTGGCCGATCTCGGCGCCGAGATGAACCGGCGTACTCTGCGTCGCCACCTGCTGGCCGGCGTCACCATCGTCGATCCGGCCACCACCTGGATCGATGTCGACGTCGCCCTCGACGCCGACGTGGTGATCAAGCCGAACACGCAGCTACACGGGGCCACGGCCATCGCGACCGGCGCGATCATCGGCCCCGACACCACCCTCACGGACGTGACCGTGGGCACCGGTGCGCAGATCGTCCGTACGCACGGCAGCGACGCGACCATCGCCGACGACGCCCAGGTGGGACCGTTCGCCTACCTTCGACCCGGTACCCGGTTGGGCGTCGACGCGAAGATCGGCACCTTCGTGGAGACGAAGAACGCCGACATCGGCGCCGGATCGAAGATCCCCCATCTCACCTACGTCGGGGACGCGACCATCGGTGAGCACTCCAACATCGGCGCCTCCAGCGTGTTCGTGAACTACGACGGTGTGCACAAGAACCACACCGTCATCGGCAGTCACTGCCGGACCGGTTCGGACAACATGTTCGTCGCCCCGGTCCGGGTCGGAGACGGGGCCTACACCGGGGCCGGTACCGTGATCAGGCACGATGTACCCCCGGGGGCGCTGGCGGTGTCGGGCGGGCAGCAGCGGAACATCGAGGGCTGGGTAGAGTCCAAGCGCCCCGACACGCCGTCCGCCGAGGCGGCGAGATCAGCAGACCCCAGGGCAACGGGCAGCACCGGCGAGCAGAACGGAACGAACACGCAGTGACTTGGACGACCGATAACCAGAAGAACCTGATGTTGTTCTCCGGCCGCGCGCATCCGGAACTCGCCGAGGAGGTCGCCCGCGAGCTGTCGATCTCGGTGACACCGCAGACCGCCCGCGACTTCGCCAACGGTGAGATCTTCGTCCGGTTCGAGGACTCGGTCCGTGGCTCGGACGCCTTCGTGCTGCAGAGCTGCCCGGCCCCGTTGAACAAGTGGCTGATGGAATCGCTGATCATGATCGACGCGCTCAAGCGCGGTTCGGCCAAGCGGATCACCGCGGTCCTGCCCTTCTACCCCTACGCGCGGCAGGACAAGAAGCACCGTGGTCGCGAGCCGATCTCGGCGCGGCTCGTTGCCGACCTGCTCAAGACCGCGGGTGCCGATCGGATCATCACCGTCGATCTGCACACCGACCAGATCCAGGGATTCTTCGACGGGCCGGTCGATCACATGCATGCCCAGGGCCAGCTCGCGGACTACGTGCGTGGGCGTTACGGCACCGAGCACGTGACCGTGGTCTCCCCGGATTCCGGACGTGTCCGGGTGGCCGAGAAGTGGGCCGACGCTCTTGACGGTGCCCCGCTGGCGTTCATCCACAAGACCCGCGACCCGTTGGTGCCCAACCAGGTCAAGTCCAACCGCGTCGTCGGCGGCGTCGACGGCCGCACCTGTGTGCTGATCGACGACATGATCGACACCGGTGGCACCATCGCGGGCGCTGTCCGCGTGCTCAAGGACGCCGGTGCCGCCGACGTCGTGATCGCGACCACCCACGGAGTGTTCTCCGATCCGGCCCCCGAGCGCCTCGCCGGCTGCGGCGCCAAGGAGGTCATCGCGACCAACACACTGCCGATCGGCCCGGAGAAGCAGTTCGACAACCTCACCGTGCTGTCCATCGCACCCATGCTCGCGCAGACCATCCAGCAGGTGTTCGAGAACGGGTCGGTCACGAGCCTGTTCGACGGCAGCGCGTAGCCGCCGTGAGCACCGCGACCATCCTCCACAACCCACGATGCTCCACGTCACGGAAGGCGTTGCAGCGCATCAGGGACGCCGGGATAGAACCGACGGTGATCCGGTATCTGGACGCGCCACCGTGCCGCGCCGAACTCGTCGAACTGATCGCGGCGGCCGGGATACCCGTCCGTCAGGCGGTGCGTCGCCGGGAGTCGGTGTACGCGGAGCTGGGACTGGCCGATGCCGACGACGACGCTCTGCTGGACGCGATGGCCGACCACCCGATCCTCATCGAGCGGCCCTTCGTGATCACCGAGAACGGCACACGGCTCGCGCGTCCGGTCGAGGCCATCGACGAGATCCTCTAGTCGGTCGACGCAGTGGGTGGAGTCAGCCGGTGATCTCCGGCGCGGGCAACCGTCGACGCAGCGGTGGCACCACGATCGCGACCAGGCCGCGCACCAGACCCTTGGTCACGTCGAACCAGTCGAAGTAGTCCCGCCAGACGGTGATCCGACCCTCGCGCACCTCGAAACGACCGCACACCCAGAATTGCGCGACGAGCGGACCGACCTTCAGCTCGTCGGTACGCTCGGTCAGCACCACATCCCCCTCGCCGACGATGTTGTGCACCACCACCCCGAACCCTGCCCACGGCTTGGCTAGCAGTCCCAGCACGGCCGCGGTGGATTTCTTGCCGTGCAGTGTAGGCAGCGAGACGTTGGTGTAGTCGATGTGGTCGTCGACCAGCGCCACCGCCGCAGTCACGTCACCCACAGCCATCGACGTCAGGAAGTGCGATACGACGTGCTGCGAGTCGATGATCGGGGCGGGGGGGTCATGGGCGGGGATCGGCGGCTGCGACGTCATGTCCACCAGTATGCCGCCGCCGCAGCGACCTCGGTAGTCCTCGGGCGGCCAGCACGCCGATGGCCCGCCCGAGCCCCTTGGTGACGTCGAACAGGTCGAAATGGTCGCGCCAGACGGTGATCAGCTCGTCACGGACCTCGAACCGTCCCCACACCCAGAACTCGATCTCGAGGGGACCGACCCGCAGTAGGTCGGCGCGTTCGAACAGCACCACACCGCCGGCACCGGCGATGGTGATCGGCGTCATGTGGAACGACGCCGGTGACCGGTCCAGTGCTCGCAGCGCCGCAGCGGTCCGCGCCTTGCCGCGGATGGTCGGGAACCCGACGTTGGTGAACACCACGTCGTCGGCGAGGAGATCGGCTGCTGCAGCGGAGTCCCCGGACTCCATCTGCGCGAAGAACTCTTCCACCACTCGCACCGCGGGATCGGTCATGGTCCCACCCTGCCACCGTCGGTGGGGATGTGACATCGGACCTGGGCGTTCGCTACGCTGGTCGGCGTTGTCACGGCGAGGGTGAACGTTCACCGTCATCGGCGCGGCCGGTTGTCACGGCGAGGTGGTCCACCACCCCCTGTGGTCTGCGGTTGTGCGGTGTCTCCGTCCGTGACGGATCACCAGCACACACAGGAGCAGAAACATGGCCGCCACCAAGAACTCAGCAAACAAGCTCGTCGTCGAGGAGCGCACCGGACGGGGCAAGGGTGCCGCTCGTCGCCTCCGTCGCGACGGCAAGGTTCCCGCCGTCGTCTACGGCCACGGCAGCGATCCCCGCCATCTCAGCCTCCCGGCACTCGAGTTCGCCGCGATCCTGCGAAACAGCGGCCTCAACGCGGTCATCGACCTGCAGATCGGCGGCGACACCCAGCTCGTGCTGACCAAGCAGGTCGACGTGCACCCGATCCGCGACTACATCGAGCACGCGGACCTGCTCGTCATCCGCCGCGGCGAGAAGGTCACCGTCGAGGTGCCCGTCACCCTCGAGGGCGAGTCCGCGCCCGGCACGCTGACGACCCAGGACGCCAGCACGCTGGAGATCGAGGCGGATGCGCTGTCGATCCCCGAGGAGTTCGTGGTGTCGGTCGAGGGCGCAGAGGTCGGCCACACCATCACCGCCGCCGACGTCACGCTGCCCGAGGGCGTCACCCTGATCTCCGACCCGGAGACCCTCGTCGTGTCGATCCTCGAGCCACAGGCCGTGGAGACGGAGGACGAGGCCGAGGAGGACGCAGAAGCCGTCGCCGAGGAGACGAAGGCCGCCGACGACGACGAGGCTGCCACCGAGGAGTGACCCACCACGCCGACCGGGACCGCACCCTGACGGTGTGGTCCCGGACTGCGTCTGCCACTCCCGCCGATCAGGTCTGGTGAATCCGTGAAGCTCGTCGTCGGCCTGGGCAATCCGGGTCTGCAGTACGCCACCACACGTCACAACGTGGGCGCGATGGTGGTCGACGCCCTGCTCGCAGGCGGTGATGGCAGGTGGAAGGTGCACAAGAAGTCCGGGGCCGAGATCGCCGACCTGCGGATCGGCACCGAATCGGTGGTGCTGGCCAAACCGCGCACCTACATGAACGAGGCGGGCAGACAGATCGGACCGCTGCTGAAGTTCTTCTCGGTTCCCGTCGGCGACCTGATCGTCCTGCACGACGAGCTCGACGTCGACTTCGGTGCGGTGCGACTCAAACGCGGTGGCGGCGAGGGCGGGCACAACGGGCTGCGGTCCACCACGACTGCCGTCGGGTCCCGTGACTATGACCGCGTCCGGCTGGGCATCGGTCGACCACCTGGACGCCAGGACCCCGCGTCGTTCGTCCTCAAACCGTTCTCCTCCGCCGAGCGCGGTGAGTTGCCGCTGCTCATCGAGAACGGACGGGATGCGACCAGCCTGCTGGTCACCGACGGGCTGGAGTCCGCTCAGAATCGAGTCCACGCCTGGTGACCGACATCGTGACCGCGCGTTCTCCGGAGCGGGGTTAACGCCGGCGGTGATCTGCGCGACAGTAAGGTGAGGCCACGAGACGTGGGCACCCCGACGGGGCCCGCGTGATCGGATGACCGACACCACGGGACGCCGAACCGGGCGACCGGGTCGCCCGCGCACCGCCGCGCTGAAGGGAAGAACATGACGGAGCTCGCAGAACGTACCGGGACGAACACCCTGGGGATCCTCGGGATCGGCGCCTATCGCCCCGAGCGGGTCGTCACCAACGACGAGATCTGCGAGAAGATCGACTCCTCGGACGAGTGGATCTACACCCGCACCGGCATCAAGACCCGTCGTTTCGCCCGGCGTGACGAGGATGTCGTGTCGCTGTCGGTGGACAGCGGGCGCAAGGCCATCGCCAACGCGCTGCTCTCCGGTTCCGACATCGACGCACTGCTCGTCGCCACCAGCACCCACCTGCTGTTCACGCCGCCCGCCGCCACCCAGGTCGCCACCCAGCTCGGCGCCAACGGCATCCCCGCCTTCGACGTGAACGTCGGCTGCGCCGGCTTCGGTTACGCGATGGGGCTGGCCGCAGACATGATCCGCGCGGGCAGTGCGACCAACGTGTTGGTCATCGGCGCCGAACAGCTGTCGGTGACCATGGACATGACCGACCGCGGCAACTGTTTCATCTTCGGCGACGGGGCCGGCGCGGTCGTTGTGGGTCCGTCCGACGACCAAGGGGTCGGCCCGGTGATCTGGGGCAGCGACGGCTCGCAGTACAAGGCCATCCGCCAGGACATCGACTGGATCACGTTCCTCGACAGCGATCGCACGCAACGTCCGTACCTGCGGATGGAGGGCACATCGGTGTTCCGCTGGGCCGCTTTCGAGATGACCAAGGCCGCGCAGCGTGCCCTCGAGGCCGCCAAGGTCGGTGCGGAGGACATCGACGTCTTCGTCCCGCATCAGGCCAACTCACGTATCAACGAGCTGCTGGCCAAGAGCCTGAAGTTCCGTGAGGGAACCCCGGTGGCCAACGACATCGAGTACACCGGCAACACCTCGGCGGCCTCGATCCCGCTGGCCATGGAAGACCTGCTGTCCACCGGCAAGGCGAAGCCGGGCGACACCGCCCTGCTCCTCGGCTACGGCGCGGGACTGAGCTACGCGGCACAGGTGGTCAAGATGCCACCCGTCCCCTTCGAGTGACCGGCCCGTCACGCTTTTGCCCGGCGACCTGCGGATTGAGTAGCCTCGACGGGTGAGTTCCGACCCTGCCACCATCCGGCGAGAAGTCCACCGGCGACGCACCTTCGCCATCATCTCGCACCCGGACGCCGGTAAGTCGACGATGACCGAGGCGCTCGCCCTGCACGCCCGGATGATCAGCGAGGCGGGGGCGATCCACGGCAAGGCCGGTCGCAAGTCGACGGTCTCCGACTGGATGGAGATGGAGAAGGCCCGCGGTATCTCGGTCAGTTCCACAGCGCTGCAGTTCAATTACCGTTCGGCCGCCGCGGTGACCGAGGGTTCCGACGAGATCAACGTGATCAACCTCGTCGACACACCCGGCCACGCCGATTTCTCCGAGGACACCTACCGGGTGCTGACCGCGGTGGACGCCGCCGTGATGCTCATCGACGCCGCCAAGGGTCTCGAACCGCAGACCCTCAAGTTGTTCCAGGTCTGCAGACACCGCGGCATCCCGGTGATCACGGTGATCAACAAATGGGACCGGCCGGGTCGGACCCCGTTGGAGCTGATCGATGAGATCACTGAACGGATCGGCCTGACCCCCACGCCGCTGTACTCCCCGGTCGGGATCGCCGGTGACTTCCGCGGGCTGCTCGATCGGCGCACAGGCGACTACATCCGTTTCACCCGGACCGCCGGTGGTGCCACGGTCGCCCCCGAGGAGTTGTTGTCGGCGTCGGATGCGCAGGCCACCGAAGGGGACGCGTGGACCGAGTCCGTCGAGGAGAGCGACCTGCTCTCCGAGATGGGCCAGGATCACGATGAGGAATTGTTCCTCGCCGGCCAGACCTCGCCCATGATCTTCGCCTCCGCGATGCTGAACTTCGGTGTGCGACAACTGCTGGAGGCCCTGGTGGAGTTCGCTCCCCCACCCGGGCCGCGCGAGGCGGTCGACGGCACCGTGCGCGAGGTCGTCGATCCCTTCTCCGCGGTGGTGTTCAAGGTGCAGGCCGGGATGGACGCCGCACATCGCGATCGCCTGGCGTTCATGCGGATCGTGTCCGGTGAGTTCGAGCGCGGCATGGTGGTCACGCACGCCCAGAGCGGAAAACCGTTCGCCACGAAGTACGCCCAGGCCGTGTTCGGTCGCGACCGGTCGACCGTCGACACGGCGTATCCCGGCGATGTGGTGGGTTTGGTCAACGCGATGACGCTCGCCCCCGGTGACACCCTCTGCGTCGACCCGACGGTGGAGTTCCCGCCCATCCCGTCCTTCGCGCCCGAACATTTCTCGGTGCTGCGGGCCGTCAGCGCCGGCAAGTACAAGCAGTTCCGCAAGGCGATGGACCAGTTGGTGTCCGAGGGCGTGGTGCAGGTGTTGCGCAACGATCTCCGTGGTGACGCGTCGCCGGTGCTCGCTGCGGTGGGCCCCATGCAGTTCGAGGTGGTGACCGCCCGGATGAAGACCGAGTTCGGCGTGGACACCTCCGTCGAGCGACTCGGCTACTCGGTGGCCCGACGCACCGATCCCGACAGCGCCGACGAACTCGGGCGCCAACGTGGCGTGGAGGTGTTCACCCGCACCGACGGCGCACTGCTCGCCCTGGTCTCCGACAAGTGGCGGTTGCAGTACATCGAGAAGGAACACCCCACCCTGACGCTGGAACCGCTTGTCGCGGCGGCGGACTGAGCCCGTTCACCATCCGATCTCAGGCGATGATCGACGAGACCCTGTCGATGTCGACCTCGTCGAGTCGCCCCGGTGAGAACGACGGCGTGCGGTCCTTGTCGACCAGCACCGCACGCACCCCCTCCGCGAAGTCCGGGGTGAGGGTGATCCGCTCCGCGGCATGCAGTTCCCGCTCGAAGCACTCGTCGAGGGGGGTGTGTGCGCCGAGCTCGAGCAGTGCCGCGGTGACCACCAGACTGGTCGGTGACGCCGCCTCCAGCGCCGTCACCATCGACGCGCACCATTCGTCACCGATGGCCCCGCGCAGACCACCGAGGATCGCGGTCACGTTCGCATCGGCGAAGTACTCGGCGATCTTGTCCAGCGGCACCGTCGATTCGGGTTGTTCGGTGTGTTCGGACAGGGCATCCCGCAGCGACACCCCGGAGCGGATGGCGCCTGCCAGGTCATCCATCCCCGTCGACGACACGAAATGCGTGGCCAACCCGACCGCCAGCGCGTCCGCTCCCCGGATTCGCGATCCGGTCAGACCGAGCCACGTTCCCACCCCGACCGGTAGCCGAGGGAGGAAGTAGGTGGCCCCGATGTCGGGGAAGAATCCGATGGCGGTCTCCGGCATGGCGATGACGGACCGCTCGGTGACCACCCGGATCTCGCCGTGCACACTGATGCCCAGACCACCGCCCATCGCGGCTCCGTCGACGAGCGCGACGTAAGGCTTGGGGTATTCGGCGACCAGTTGGTCGAGGGTGTACTCCGAGGAGAAATAGCCGGTGATCTCGTCCGTCTCACCGGCCAGGGCATGGTCACGGATGGCGCGGATGTCTCCGCCCGCGCAGAAGGCCCGGTCACCCGCCGAGGTGACCAACACGGTCTCCACCTCGGCGTCGTCGGCCCACCGCAGCAACACCGCGTACATGTCGTCGATCATCGATTGATCGAGGGCGTTGAGCGCCTTGGGCCGATCCAACACGATCTCGCCGACCCCGTTGCCCACGGAGGTTCGAATGTAGGACATGCGACAAACCGTAGCGGGTGCCGTCTCGGCCTTGCGAGGTCGGTCACTGCGCGTCGAGCCCGTTCAGTTGGGTCACCACGCGTTCACCACCCGCCCGTTTTGCCCGGTACATCGCCTGGTCGGCAATCACCCACAGCGCGCGCATCTCCCGCTCGACGTGACCCGAGCCGGGCCAGACCATGGCGGCGACACCCACGCTCACCGTCACCGCGGGCAGATCGTCGACCTGTACGCGAGTGGGCATGTCGGCGACGATCCGTTCCAGGTGGGATGCCGTGACCGCGAGCACGGCCGCGAACTCCTCACCGCCCGTCCGACCGAACGGCCCGTACGGCGACAGGTGGGCGTTCAGCCGTGCGGCCACCTCGACCAGCACACGATCGCCGACCTGATGTCCGTGGTCGTCGTTGACCGATTTGAACCGGTCGAGGTCGATGACCGCCACCGCGATCCGGTGTCGTGCGGTGCGAGCCCGCCGCATCAACAGGTCGCTCTGCGCATTGATGCCGCGACGGTTCAGGACGTCGGTGAGGTCGTCGATCTCGGCGAGCTGCGCGGCGCGCGTCTGCTGTCCCCAGTACACCTGCACGGTGAGCGGAAGCGCGACCACCGCGGCGAGTACCACGTCGGCCTGCCCGATGAGCACGATCCATCCCTGCTCCCCGACGATTCCGGCGGCGGCGGTCACCCCGGCGATGAACACCGCCGAGAAGACCAGGTGGACGAGTAACCACCGACGGGACAGGAAGAAGGTGAAGAACGACCCGGTGACCACGAACAGTACCGAGGCGCTGAGCATGTCGGAGAAGGCGGCGAGGGTGAGTATGTTGGTCGCGGTACCCACGTCCGCCCAGATGGCGAACAACTGTGGCCAGGGCCGCCGATCGGCCCGCCGGGTGAACAGCCAGGCCAGTGCGACCAGCACGTTCACCGAGATACAGACGATCACCCACCCGCGTTCCCATGGGGTGTCGGGGCCGCGTTCGGGTGCCGACAGCGCGAGCGCGCCCACCAGCGTGACGTTCAACGTGGACAAGACCACGGTTGCCCGTATCAAACGCGACCAGATACCGAATCCCCTGCGTTCACCGTGCCTGCGGGTGTGCGTGCGAGCTCAAGAATCGCACACCCGCTCACCGCGCGGGTGACCTGGCACACTTCCGATCGCAGGCGGTCAGCCCCATTCGTCGGCGAGCTCCAACCACTCCATCTCCGCGGTCTCCTTCTCCGCGACCACCCCGGTGAGCTCCGCGTCGAGATCGCGCAGTCGCCCGGTATCCGAGGCCGCCGCCGCCAATTGCTCGTGGAGTTCACCCGCACGCACGTCGAGTTTGGCGATGCGTCGCTCCAGACGCTTCATGCTCTTCTGGGCGTCGCGTTCCGCGGCGGAGTCGCGCCCCGGCGCGGCGGTCGTCATCACCGGTGTCGCACCGGTGGCTCCACCCCGGCCGACGGACACCGGATCGCCCATCGTCGCCCGGATCTGCAGGTACTGTTCGATCCCGCCCGGCAGGTTCGTCAGCGCGCCGTCCCCGAACAGCGCCCACGTGCTGTCGCAGATGCGCTCGATGAGGTATCGGTCGTGGCTGATCACCACCAACGTGCCCGCCCAGGAGTCGAGCAGGTCCTCGAGTTGCTGCAGGGTGTCGATGTCGAGGTCGTTGGTGGGTTCGTCGAGCAACAGCACGTTGGGTTCGGCCATCAGCACGCGGGTCAGCTGTAGTCGGCGACGCTCGCCGCCGGACAGGTCGGCGATCGGGGTCTGCTGGCGCGCCGGCGCGAAGCCCAGTCGTTCGGCCAGTTGTCCTGCGGAGATCTCCTTGTCACCGAGCATGACTCGTCCGGCGACCTCCTGCACTGCCTCGATCACCCGCATGGAGATCGGCAGGTCGTCGAGCTCCTGGCGCAACCAGCCCAGCGACACCGTCTGCCCGACCACCCGCTTGCCGGGCCGCACGTCGACGGCACCGGCCAGCGCGCGCAGCAGTGTGGTCTTCCCCGACCCGTTGACCCCGACCAGACCGATGCGTTCGCCGGGGGCGAGACGCCAGGTGAGGTCCTCGACCACGGGCACGTCATCGGGAGCGCGGACGGTGGCGTCCTCGAGTTCGATGACCACCTTGCCGAGTCGACGGCGGGCGAAGGAGGCCAGCGCGACGCTGTCGCGGGGCGGAGGGACGTCGGCGATCAGTCGTTCGGCGGCCTCCACCCGATAGCGCGGCTTGGAGGTCCGCGCCTGCGGGCCACGGCGCAGCCACGCCAGTTCCTTACGGGCCAGGTTCTGGCGACGTTCCTCGGCGACATCGGCCAGCCGCGATCTCTCGGCCCTGGCAAACACCCAGTCGTTGTAGCCACCCTCGTACTCGTCGACACGACCGCCGTGCACCTCCCAGGTGCGACCGGCAACGGTGTCGAGGAACCAGCGGTCGTGGGTCACCACGACGAGCGCGCTGCGTCGACTCACCAGATGATCGGCCAGCCACTGCACGCCCTCGACGTCGAGATGGTTGGTGGGTTCGTCGAGCATGATCAGGTCGAGGTCCTGCACCAGGGCCGCAGCCAACGCCACCCGACGGCGCTCACCCCCGGACAATGCGTCCACCGTCTGATCGAGCCCCAGTCGGTCGATGTGCAGGCCGGTCAGCACCCCGCGGATACGCACATCGCCCGCCCACTCGTGCTCGGCGACACCGAGCGGACCCAACACGACGTCCCCGACGGTCGCGCCGACCGGGAGTTCACCGCGTTGGGTGACCACCGCCATCCGGAGCCCGCCCACCTGCGACACCCGCCCCGAGTCGGGTTCGGATATCCCCGCCAGCAATTCCAGCAGGGTGGTCTTGCCACCGCCGTTGAGACCGACGACGCCGATACGTTGGCCGGCCTGGACGCCGAGACTGACCTCGTCCAACAGCGGTCTGATGCCGAAGCTCTTGCTGATCTTCTCGGCGTTGACCAGGGAGGTTGCGGGTGCGGTCACTGTTCGGCCTCCTCGACCACATGGGCGCCGGACACCGGGCCGGTGGCCGTGCGGACCGCCGAGCACACACCAGCGCCCGACAGCTCAGCCGCCACGTCGACGGCCGAACGTGCGGATGCGCACAGGAATACGCAGGTGGGACCGGACCCGGAGACGATGCCTGCGAGCGCACCTGCGTCGGTGCCCGCGCGCAGGGTGCGGCGCAGGGTGGGACGCATCGACAGCGCGGCGGGTTGGAGATCGTTGTGCAACAGCGGTGCGAGGCGGTGCGGGTCGCCGGCGGCGAGTGCCTGCAACAACTCGGCGGGGTCCCGGACGGTCGGCGCCGAACCACCGGCACGCAACCGGTCGAGTTCGCCGTAGACGGCCGGGGTGGACAGACCCTCGCGGGAGATCGCGAGCACCCAGTGCAGTTCCCCTCGCGAGAGCACACTCATCAGGTTCTCGCCGCGACCGGTGCCCAACGCGGTTCCACCGTGCAGGCTGAACGGGACGTCGCTGCCGAGTTCCGCGGCGATGTCCGACAGTTCGGCGCGCGACAATTCGGTCTCCCAGAG
This sequence comes from Williamsia sterculiae, assembly GCF_900156495.1. Taxonomy (GTDB): domain Bacteria; phylum Actinomycetota; class Actinomycetes; order Mycobacteriales; family Mycobacteriaceae; genus Williamsia_B; species Williamsia_B sterculiae. The sequence goes on along the minus strand of NZ_FTNT01000002.1, from coordinate 228,024 downwards.
GCGGTCGAGTCCGACCATCGTCGCCGCGGCGTCGGCGCTCCCGCCCGCCAGTCCCCCCGCCACCGGGATGCCCTTGTCGATGTCGATGTGCACCGCCGGATCACGGTCGCATCGCTCGGCCAGCGCGCGAGCTGCGCGCGCGGCGAGGTTGGAGTCGTCGGTGGGTACCGCGGCGGCATTGTCACCGCGCACACTGATGGTGAGAGTCTCCGCCGGGCTGAGCCGAATCCGCTCCGACAGCGACAGTGCCTGGAAGACCGTGGTCAGCTCGTGATAGCCATCGACGCGCAGATCGCCGACACCCAGGAAGAGGTTGACCTTCGCGGGGGCCTGCACCGAGACGGGACGCGACTCGGCAGACGCGGGGACGACGGAGAGCACGGGGCTCAAGGGTAATCGGGACTCACGGGTGGTCGGGGCCCGGCCCGGACCCCTCGACGGCGGCGAGACGCAGGTAGTCGTCGATGTCGAGGGTCTCGCCGCGAGCGGTGGGGTCGATACCCGCGGCACGCAACCGGCGCTCGGCCTCCACCGGACCACCTGCCCATCCCGCCAACGCGGCGCGCAGCGTCTTCCGACGCTGACCGAAGGCCGCGTCGATGACGGCGAACACGGTGGTCCGTTCGGCCGATGGCCGGTCGACCCGCGGATGACGCTCGATGCGCACCAACCCCGACTCGACCTTGGGCACCGGCCAGAACACGGATCGGCCGACACTGCCCGCGCGGCTGACGGTGCCGAAGTACCGCGCCTTGACGCTGGGTATGCCGTAGGTGCGGCCACCAGGTCCGGCGGCCAACCGTTCGGCGACCTCCATCTGCACCATCACCAGCGCTGTACGCAGCGTCGGGAGTTCGGCGAGCAGGTGCAGCAGCACCGGAACGGCCACGTTGTACGGCAGGTTCGCGACGAGGGCGGTGGGAGCGGCCGGCAGGTCGGCGACGGTCACCGTCATCGCGTCGGCGGTGACGACATCGACCCGCTCGGCGTGATCCGGGGCGTATTCCGCGATGGTGCGCGGCAGTTGGTCGGCGAGAACGGGGTCGATCTCCACCGTCACCACACGACGGGCCTCGGTGAGCAGGGCCAGGGTCAACGACCCCAGACCCGGCCCCACCTCGAGGACCACGTCGTCGGGCCCGATGCCCGCATCGGCGACGATCCGACGCACCGTGTTCGCGTCGTGGACGAAATTCTGTCCCAGCGTCTTGGTCGGTCGGACGCCGAGCCGCTGTGCGAGATCACGGATCTGAGCCGGGCCGAGCAGCCGAGGTTCTATCGGAGGCCCAGACTGGAGGAGCACGCCGGCCAGGCGCCCCAGCCCTGTGCGGCCAGCGTCTTCTCGGCGATCGAGATCTGCTCCTCGCGGCTGGCGAGGTCGGGACGCGCCGCGAACTCCTGACCGCCCCAGCGGTCCCAGGTGTTCTGGTCGAACTGGATTCCGCCGAAGAAGCCGTTACCGCTGTTGATCGCCCAGTTGCCGGTGGACTCACAGCCGGCGAGACGGTCCCAGACCGAACCGTCCGGCACCGACGGTGCGCCCGGTTTGGTTCCCACGGCGACACTCGCCGCGACGGGCTTGTCGATGACCTGCGCGTCGAGCTTCTTGCGCTCGGTCTCCTTGCCGTTCACGGTGGTCACCTCGTAGGTGACGTTCTGCTTGCCGGGCTTGCCCGGCTTCTTGACGACCTTGTCACCCTTGGTCACGGTCGGGTCGTCGGTGGTGATGTCCGGCGCGGTCACCGGCTCGCTGGCCGTGACCTGCGTGGTCCGGATGCGTGTGACCGTGATCTTCATGTTCTGCGTCAGCGCGGTGTCGGCGGCGGGAACCACCTTGTCGGTCGACTGCAGCGGGTTGCCGGTGTCGGCGACGAGTTCGCCGACGGTCTTCGCGGCGATCTTCGGCTTCACGGTCTTGCCGCCGTCGTTGAGGGTGACGGCCTTGGGCAACACCACCTGGACGTCACCGCCCGCGACGGGGAGCACCGCGTTACGCGGGGTGACGACGTCGTTGGCGGCGTCGGCGAGACCGTGCTGGGAGAGTGCATCCTCCACGGTCACCGCGGTGGTCTGGATCTGCTTCTGCTGACCATCGACGTCGAGGGTGAGATTCTTCATCCGATGCAGGTGGATGGTCTGCCCGTCGGCGACGTCGTTGCCGGAGCCCGGGGTGACCGAGTCGCCCGCCTTCGGCGCGTATCCGTGCTCGTCGAGGATGTTGTCGACACTCGACCGCATGGTCGCGACCTTGATGATGTGGCCGTCGACCTCGAGGGTCACCTTCTTGTACGCCAGCACGCCCATGATGCCGCCGGCCACCAGCGTGGCGAGGATGGCGGCGATGGCGATGCGCGCCGTGGTCGAGTTCGAGTCGTTGATGCGTTTCAGTACAGTCACTCGGGTGCGTCCCTGGTCGTTTCTGGGCCCCGCAGCACGTCGTCGGTGACCCTCTGGAGATCACCGCTTCGTCAGCGAAGCCGTTCGGCAGGCGTCGAGAGCCCCCGGTCGGGGCCTGCCCGGCCACTTTTGATGTCACAGCACGATAACGAGACGGCCTTAGTTTGGCAAAGCGAGGCGGTAGACGTGTCGTGCGTTCGAGGTGACGATCCGGCCGAAGGACTCGGCATCGGTGCTGCGTAGCTCGGCGAGTCGCCGTGCCGTGTACGGCAGGCAATACGATTGATTCGGGTGTCCCCGAAAGGGGTGCGCGGTGAGGAACGGGGCGTCGGTCTCCACCAGGATCTGCTCGTCGGGGACCACCAGTGCGGCCGCCTGTAGCGCTGTCGCGTTGGCGAAGGTGACGGTGCCGGAGAAGCTCAGGTGATAGCCGCGGTCGACACATTCACGGGCGATCCCGGCATCCCCGGAGAAGCAGTGCATGATGACCGTCTCCGGAGCCCCTTCGTCTGCCAGGACGTCGAGCAGGTCGCGGTCGGCGTCGCGGTTGTGGATCATCAGCGGCTTGCCGATCCGCTTGCTCAGGTCGATGTGCCACCGGAAGGCCTCGATCTGCTGTTCACGCGTCGCGCAGTCCGCCGAGCGATCGAGCCAGTACCAGTCCAGGCCGGTCTCCCCCACCGCCACCACCCGCGGGTGTGTCAGCATCTGCTCGAGTTCGGACTTGGCGGCGTCATCGAGTTCCGCGGCGTGGGTGGGATGCAGCGCCACCGCCGCATAGGCGCGGTCGTCCCAGTCCGCGGCGCTGACCGCCCATCGGGCGTCGACCATGTCGTCGGCGACCGTCACCACCGCCTCGACCCCCACCCGTTGCGCGTGGTCCAGGATGGCGCGGACCGATTCGGGGTCGCGTCCGCCGCAGGCGGCGAGGTGGGTGTGTGCGTCGATCAGCGGGGAGAGCGGTTCGGGATCGGGTGGCGCGGGTCGACTCCTGCGGCTCACAGGTCGATCGTCCCGGCGATGACCGTCCGGCTGAGCCCGCCGACCCAGATGGTCTCGCCGTCGTCGTCGACGAAGACCCGTCCGGCCCGCCCGATCGCGGTGCCCTGCGCGACGACGTAGGACGCGGGCAACTCGCCTGCACCGCGCAACCACACCGCGAATCCGGCGTTGAGGCTGCCGGTCACCGGGTCCTCGGGGACCCCGTCGCCCGGCGCGAAGGCCCGCACCTCGTAGTCGGCCGGACGGTCCTCTCCGCGGTACGCCCCGATGAGTCCCACCTCGTGATGCCCCAGCGCAGCCATGTCGGGACGCACCTCCAGCACCCGCTGCGCCGACGACAACATCAGACCCATCCATCCCGGCCCGTTGTCACACCAACTGGCGGCGACGACGTCTCCGGGCTGCAGACCGAGCGCCGCGCCGACCTTCCGGAGGACATCGGGGTCCACCGGACCCGATCGCCGCAACGGAGGCGCCGCGAAGGCCAGCCGGTCCCCGTCGCGGCGGATGGTGACCAGCCCGATACCGCACTCCTGCACCAGGTCACGAGCGTGTGGGCGACCGCCCGCGGCCAACCAGGCATGCGCCGAGCCCAGGGTGGGGTGTCCCGCGAACGGCAGTTCGCCGCCCGGGGTGAAGATCCGCAGTCGGTAGTCGGCCTGCGGATCGTCGGGCGGCAGGACGAACGTCGTCTCCGATAGATTGGTCCAGCGCGCGAGAGATGCCATCTGTTCGTCCGAGAGGCCGGCGGCGTCGAGCACCACCGCCACCGGGTTGCCGGTCAGCGGGCCAGAGACGAACACATCCACCTGGGCGAAGGGTCGGGAGGTCACCCGGCCGAGCGTAGTAGGCGCGGCGTGAGGATTTGTCGATCGGCCGCTCGGGATCGACCGTCCACCCCCTATAAGCTGGGCGCATCATGGCTGCAGAGAAGACACCGTTCTACATCACCACCGCGATCGCGTATCCCAACGGCGTGCCACATATCGGGCACGCCTACGAGTACATCTCCGCGGACGCGTTGGCGCGGTTCAAACGTCTCGACGGATACGACGTCTTCTTCCTCACCGGTACCGACGAGCACGGGCAGAAGATGCAGCAGACCGCGGCCGCCGAGGGCATCGACACCCGCGCACTCGCCGACCGCAACGCCGCCACGTTCCGCGCGCTGCAGGAGACCCTCGGGTCGAGTTTCGACCGCTTCATCCGCACCACCGACACCGACCATCACGCTGCGTCGCAGGAGATCTGGCGACGGATGGAAGCCAATGGTGACATCTACCTGGACAAGTATGCCGGTTGGTACGACGTCCGCGACGAGATGTTCTACGCGGAATCGGACACGAGCACCGGCGACGACGGTGGACGCGTCGCCACTGACACCGGGCATCCGGTGGTGTGGACCGAGGAGGACGCCCTGTTCTTCCGGTTGTCGAAGTACCAGGACCCGTTGCTCGAACTCTACGAGACCACTCCGGACATCATCGGCCCCGACGTCCGCCGCAACGAGGTGGTCAGCTTCGTCAAAGGCGGGTTGAACGATCTGTCGGTGTCGCGCACCACCTTCGACTGGGGCATCCCCGTACCCGGACACGACGGTCACGTCATGTACGTGTGGGTCGACGCCCTGACCAACTACCTCACCGGTGTCGGATTCCCGGACGACACCGAGATGTTCGAGAGGTACTGGCCCGCCGATCTGCAGATCATCGGCAAGGACATCATCCGCTTCCACTGCGTGTACTGGCCGGCCTTTCTGATGAGCGCCGGCATCGCGGTGCCCAAACGTGTTTTCGCACATGGTTTCCTGTTCAACCGCGGCGAGAAGATGAGCAAGTCGGTGGGCAACGTGGTGGACCCGTACGCATTGATCGAGGCCTTCGGTCTCGACCCGGTGCGCTACTTCTTCCTGCGTGAGGTGTCCTACGGCCAGGACGGTTCGTACAGCCCCGACGCGATCGTCGCGCGGATCAACGCCGATCTGGCCAACGACTTCGGCAACCTCGCCCAGCGCACCCTGTCGATGATCGGCAAGTACTTCGACCATGTGGTCCCCGTCCCCGACGACATCTCCGACACCGACGCCGCGCTGTTGGCCACCGCCGACGAGTTGCACGGTCGGGTGCGTTACCACTTCGACCAGGAGGCAATCCATCTCGGCCTGGAAGCGCTGTGGGAGGTGCTCGGCGAGACCAACCGCTACATCTCCGCCGAACAACCGTGGAAGCTGGCCAAGACCGACCTCGACCGCACCGGAACGGTGTTGTACGTCTGCGCCGAGGTATTGCGGATCGTGGCCATCCTCACGCAGCCGGTGATGCCCTCCGCGTGCGCGAAGATCCTGGATCTGCTGGCGATCCCCGCACACGCCCGCGACTTCGCCCATCTCGGCGACCGGCTCGACGCGGGCAACCAGTTGCCCACGCCCGTTCCCGTGTTCCCGCGCCACGAGGCCAAGGACCCGACCTGACGGTCATCGAGAGGGTCACCGCGCTCGGAACCGGTGCTTCGGCGCCGGAGGTGACGCGGCGCCTGGCGACCGCCTGTCGGAGACTGCGACTGCCACCGCCCGCCGGACTGATCGGCCGGTGGCTGGACGCGGACGCGGTGATCGCCCCGTCGGTCCGGCTCACGCCCGACGTCGAGATCGATGAGGCGGACAGTGGTTTCTGGTTCGGTTACCTCGGATATCCCGACCGGGACAGCGAGGCCGCGCTGCCCGGCCGGGTCGGCGGGCACACCACCGGGGTACTGATACTCGATGACGGACGGTGGTGGTACCGGGACACCGATGGGCGGGATTGTCCGGACTGGGTGCGAGCCGCGGTGATGGGCGGTGAGCCGGTGCGTCGGTCGTCGTGGTCGGCACGGTGGCGAGCACCCGATCCCGATCCCCACGGTCGCGGTGTGCGCGCCTGCCTGGACGCCATCACCGAGGGCGAGGTGTACCAGGCGTGCGTGTGCACGCGGTTCGACGGAGAGATCACCGGGTCGGTGGTGGACTTCTTCGCCGACGGGGTGATCGCACACCGGCCGCGCAAAGCCGCTTATCTGGCCGGTGACTGGGGTGCGGTGACATCGTTCTCACCCGAGACGTTCCTGCACCGCCGGGGCACGCGGGTCTCGTCCAGCCCGATCAAGGGCACCATCCCCGCCGGTGCCGACCCGGCGGAGCTGACCGCGTCGACCAAGGACGTCGCCGAGAACATCATGATCGTCGATCTGGTGCGTAACGACCTCGGACGGGTCGCGGTGCCGGGCAGCGTGCGGGTACCGGAGCTGTTGACCGTGCGACCGGCACCCGGCGTCTGGCATCTGGTGTCCACGGTGACCGCGACACTTCGTCCCGACGTCGACACCACGGCCCTCATCGAGGCCACCTTTCCACCGGCTTCGGTGACCGGCACTCCCAAGCTGCGGGCCCGCGACCTGCTGCGCGGGTGGGAGACGCATCCGCGCGGCGTCTACTGCGGCGCGATCGGGGTGCGGGGCCCAGAGGGCGATCTGGACCTCAGCGTCGCCATCCGCACCGTGCAGACCACCGCCGACGGTCGCAGCACCCTCGGGGTGGGCGGCGGCATCACCGTCGATTCCGATCCCGCCCGCGAATGGCAGGAATGTCTGGACAAGGCAGCCAGCACCGTCGGGCTGATCGCAGGCGGGTACGACGGTCAGTCGTCGCGAGCCGCCAACACCGCCTGATACAGCTCCCGCTTGGACGCGCCGTGCCGCTGGGCGACCGCAGCACACGCGTCCTTCAACCGCTCGCCGGAGTCGACGAGTTGCTGCACCTCGTCCACCAGGTCCTCGGGATCGGCCTCAGCCGCATCCGCACCGGCGAACACCACGGTCACCTCACCGCGGAGTCCGTTCGCCGACCACTCCGCCAGTTCGGCGAGGGTGCCGCGACGCACCTCCTCGTACACCTTGGTCAGTTCCCGACACACCGCCCCACGACGATCCGGCCCCAGCACCTCGACCGCCTCGGTGAGGGTGTCGGCGATCCGATGCGGGGACTCGAAGAAGACCACCGCCCGTTCCTCGGCGACCAGCGTCAGCAGCCATCGCCGCCGACGACCGGGTTTGCGGGGTGCGAACCCGTCGAAACAGAACCGCTCCACCGGCAACCCGGACAGCGCGACCGCGGTGGTCACCGCCGACGGACCCGGGAGGCAGGTGATCGCGAGTCCGGCCTCCACAGTGGCCGCGACCAACCGGTAGCCGGGGTCGCTGACCGAGGGCATACCGGCGTCGCTGATCAACAGCACGGTCGCACCCCCGCGGATGTCCGCGACCAGGGTCGGCGTACGTCCGGCCTCCACCTGGTCGTAGTAACTGACGATCCGTCCGCTGACGGTCACCCCCAGCCCACCCGCCAGGTTCAGGGCGCGTCGGGTGTCCTCGGCGGCGACCACATCCGCGCACGCCAGCGCCTCCCGAAGCCGCGGCGAGGCATCATCGAACCGACCCATCGGGGTGGCCGCCACCAGCAGTTTCCCGGTCGACGAACCGTCGGGGTCGTCGGTCCCACGCGATCGTCCGAACTCGTTCATCACCGCACAGCCTACGATTGCGGTCGTGACATCTGCCCCACCGCTCTCCCGTCACGGGTCTCATCGGCACCGATCCGCGGAGCCCGACTCCCCGGTCGATCTGGGGCTCACCGAAGACCTGGGACCGAGTCCGGCGCCGATCGCACCGGCTCCGGTGTTCGGCGCGCCCGACCGCCGACGCGGCTTTCTGGTCGGCGTGGTGCTCCTCGCACTTGCCGCGATCACCCGATTCTGGGACCTGAACAGCCCCACCGACAGCGGCACCCCCATCTTCGACGAGAAGCACTACGTGCCGCAGGCATGGCAGGTGCTGACCGGCGGGAACTGGATCGAGGACAACCCTGCCTACGGTCTGGTGGTGCACCCGCCCGTCGGCAAGTGGATGATCGCGGGCGGCGAATGGCTGTTCGGGTACACACCGCTGGGATGGCGGTTCGCCTCCGCGGTGGTCGGGACGCTGATGGTGGTCATCATCTACCGGATGACCCGGCGGCTCACCCGCTCCACCCTGCTCGGCACCGTTGCCGGCCTGTTCGCCATCTGCGACGGGGTGTTGTTCGTCCAGTCCCGGATGGGCATGTTGGACATCTTCCAGGCGTTCTGGGTGGTCGGTGCGTTGGCGGCGCTCATCGCCGACCGCGACCAGATGCGCGAGCGCATGCACCGCGCGTTCGTCGACGGTCGCATCGATGACTCGCCGTTCGGCCCCCGACTGGGATTTCGGTGGTGGCGCTTCGCCGCGGCGGTGATGCTGGGGCTCGCGTGTGGCACCAAGTGGTCCGGGATCTATTTCGTGCTGTTCTTCCTGGTGTTGTCGCTGGGCCTCGACGTCGCCAACCGCACGACCTACCGGGTCCGCCGCCCCTGGGTCGGGACTCTGGTGCGCGACGTCGTGCCCGCCGGCTTCAGTCTGGCGGTGCTGCCGGTCCTGATCTACCTGGCCACGTTCGCCCCCTGGTTCAGCAGTGAGACCTCGGTATATCGCTTCGAGGTGGGCGACAAGATCGGCACCGGTGGGACCTGGTCGTGGCTGCCCGACGCGTGGCGCTCGCTCTGGTACTACGAGGCGGGAGTGCTCAAGTTCCACGAGACACTCACCAACTCCGCGGGCAACCATCACCCATGGGAGTCCAAACCGTGGACCTGGCCGATGAGCCTGCGACCGATGCTGTACGCGGTGTCCAACGGGACGGACAAGTGCGACGGTCAGCAGTGCGTCCGGGTGCAGATGTTGATCGGTTCGCCGGCCATGTGGTGGCTGGCCGTGCCGATGCTGCTCTGGGGACTGTGGAGTTGGTTGGTGCGCCGCGACTGGCGGTACGCGGTGGTGGTGGTCGCCTACGGTGCTTCGTTCCTGCCCTGGTTCACCAACCTCGATCGGCAGATGTACTTCTTCTACGCCACCGCCATGGCGCCGTTCCTCATCATGGGTCTTGCGTTGTGCGTCGGCGACGTCCTGGGGATGGGTCGGAGACGACATGCCTCCCTCCGGGCGCCGCGTGGGCCGGAAGGACGACGCCTGGGCATCGTGTTGGCGGCCATCTACGTCGGTCTCGTCATCGCCAATTTCGTCTGGTTGTGGCCCATCCTGACCGCGCAGCCGATCTCCGCGACCCACTGGAACATGGAGATCTGGCTGCCCAGCTGGCGGTGACGTACACCCGTCAGCTGTCGGTCCCCGTCACGTGTCGGATGCAGCCGGCTTCGCCGACCCCGCGTTTACCAGCGACGAATCGATCGGCAGCTCGTCCGATGGCACCACGTCGGAGTCACCGCCCGACGCGGCAAGGGTGTTCGCGTGCGCCCGAACCCTGTCCTCGGTCTGGTCGGCGAGGTGCTGTTGCGCGCGCACCAGCGGGTCCCGCCGGAGATCGAGATACAGCGACACGCACATGGCCACCATGACCACCACGAACGGCAGAGCGGCGATGATCGCCATGGTCTTGATGCCGTTGAGTGCGTCGTCGCCGGACACCCAGAGAAGCAGGGCGGCAACCGCCCCGGTCAGCACACCCCAGAACACCGTGACCCGTCGGGTTGGTTCCTCGGCTCCCCGCTCACTCAACGTCGCCATCACCAGCGACGCCGAGTCGGCACCGGAGACGAAGAAGATCGCGACCAGGATCATCACCAGCAGTGAGGCGATGCCGGTCCACGGCAGATTTCCGAGCATGTCGAACAGCTGGGCTTCCGAGTCACCGCTGGCGGCGAGATCGGTGCCGGTCAACTGCTGGTGGATGGCGGTACCGCCGAACACCGCGAACCACACGAGCGAGACGGTGGTCGGGACGACCATCACACCGATGATGAACTCGCGGATGGTGCGACCCCGGCTGATCTTGGCGAGGAACATCCCGACGAACGGGGTCCAGGACACCCACCACGCCCAGTAGAAGATCGTCCATCCGGCCAGCCATTCCTTGCCGGCTTCGTCGGTTGTCGCCCCGGAGCGTGCCGAGAACTGGGTGATGTCGTTGAGATAGGACCCGATGGAGGTCGGGATGATGTTCATGATGAACACGGTGGGACCGACCGCGAAGACGAAGACCGCCAGGATGACGGCGAGGACCATGTTGATGTTGGACAGCCACTGGATACCCTTGGCGACCCCCGAAACCGCCGACGCGACGAAGGCCGCGGTCAGCACCGCGATGACGGCGACCAGCAGCAGCTTGCCGCTCTCGCCCACCCAGTTCAGTTCCTCGAAACCCGAGCCGATCTGCGCGGCACCGAGTCCCAGTGACGCGACGGTGCCGAACAGGGTGGCGAAGATGGCCAGGATGTCGATGATCTTCCCGCCCACGCCGTTCGCGCGGTCACCGAGCAGTGGCGCGAAGACTGCGCTGAGCAACTGCCCCCGACCGCAGCGATAGGTGCTGTAGGCGATGGCCAGACCGACCACCGCGTACATGGCCCACGGGTGAAATCCCCAGTGGAACATGGTTGTCGCCATCGCGATCGAGACATCGCGCGAGTCGGTGTTCGGTGGGGCCGTGACGAAGTGGGTCAGGGGCTCGTTGACACCGTAGAACATGAGACCGATGCCCATACCGGCGCTGAACATCATCGCGATCCAGCTGACCGTCCGGTACTCGGGTTTCTCACCGTCACGACCGAGAGGGATCTTCCCGTACCTGCTGACCGCCAGGTAGACGGCGAACAACACGAATGCGGTCGCCGACAGGATGAACAACCAGCCCAGTTTGTCGGTGATCCAATCCAGCGCGCTCTGGGTGGAACTGTTCAGCGACTCCTTGTCGAGGATGCCCCAGACCACGAAAGCGATGACGATGGCGGCAGTGACCCCGAAGACCACCTTGTCGAGTCCGGCACGCAATACACCTGACGCCGAGGATTGTTCGCCCTCCTCACGACCCTTCGCATCCTGGTCCGCTGTCCCATGCGTGCTGACTGCCATGCCGTACAGCAAAGCAGTAGTGGCGGCGGGCTACAACCCGACGGACTTCTCGACGAACGCCACCGCCGCCTCGTCGGCGATACCGAGCGACCTGGTCGCGGCAATGTACTCGACGGCGAGCCGTTGCGCCGCGCCGGTCGCGGAACCACTGTCTGCGATGATGAAAGTTCCTTGCCTGCCGCGCGTCTCGACGAAGTGATCGGCCTCCAACTCCCGGTAGACGCGGGCCACCGTGTTGACCGCGAGCCCCATGGTGGCGGCCAGGGCTCGTACGGTCGGCAGCTTCGAACCGACCAACAACTCTCCGGCGGTGATCTTCTCGATGATGCCGAGCCGGACCTGCTCGTAGGGGGGCACTTCCGCGTCGCGATCAATGCGTGACCACGATGTCACGGCATCGCCATCTCCGGCCATCACACCCGACTCACAACAGATCGCGCGACAGCGGACACGACATGCACCGTGGACCGCCGCGCCCGGAACCGAGTTCGCTGCCCGCGATGGTGAGGACCTCGATACCCGAGTCCTCCAGTCGACGGTTGGTCTCGACGTTGCGGTCGTAGGCGATCACCACACCGGGTTCCAGTGCGAGGGTGTTGTTGCCGTCGTCCCACTGCTCGCGTTCGGCAGTGACCGCGTCGAGGAGTCCGGTGTCGATGACCCGCAGTTTCTCGATCTGCATCGCCTCTGCGGCGGCCTCGACGAACGGTGCCGGTCCGGCGACCCGTACGACACCGTCCTGCCGGCGCAGGGTATAGGCCGACAGCGAGTCGCGGATGGCCGGATACATCACCACGGCGTCGGTGTCGACCATCGTGCAGACGGTGTCGAGGTGCATCGATGCGCGCTCCTGCGCGATGGGTACGGCGAGTACGGTGTGGGCGAGGTCGTCGTCGAACAAGCTGCGCGCCAATGCTTCCGCACCCGCAGGTGTGGTCCGTTCGCCGACCCCGACAGCGACCACACCCGGGGCGAGGAGCAACACGTCGCCGCCCTCGACCGGAGCGGTGTGTGATTCGTATGCGCGCCGCGCGCCGCGGAACCGCGGGTGGTGGGCGTAGATGATGTCGGTCAGCGACGTCTCTCGCACACGAGCGGGCAAGGCCAGCGAGGTGATCGCGAAGCGCGGCCCGATCCAGAACGAACTGTCCCGGGTGAACAGCAGGTTGGGTAGCGGCGAGATGGCGAAGTCGGTGCCGTGATGCATACGTCGGACCAGGGAGGATCGTGCGGCGGCCAAGCTCTCGGGGAGCTCGTCGAACGTCATCCCCGCCATCAGCACCGTCGCCAACTCGTCGCCGGGCAGCGCACGCAGGTGGGCGGTCAGGTCGTCGGCCAGCGCGATACCGAGCTGTTTGGCGCTGACCGACGCGGCGACGCCCTGCATCCGCGCGGCCCCACTGGACTGCAACGATTCCGCGAGCAGGTCGCCGAGTAGCAGCACCTCCACACCGCGGTCGCGCATCACCTCGGCGAAGGCGTCGTGCTCGTCCTGGGCTCGATCCACCCAGGGCAGTCCGTCGAACAGCAACTGGTCGCTGTTGCGCGGGGTGAGGCGACGCAACTCTTCCCCCGGGCGATGCAACATCACCGATCGCAGCGTGCCGACTTCGGAGTTCGACCCCAGTGTCACCGTCATGTTCCGACAATATGGCTTGTCGGCGGAGGCGGCCAACGATCGAGTTGTCGCACCCTCGGCGCGACGCTCCGGCAGGGGACGACGGTCACGCTGCGGACGTCGATCACGATGGGCCGACACCACACACATGCCGAGGAGTAGGCCAGACTCAACACATGACGGCAGACGACCACCCGCCGGCGAGGCCACGCGAACCGGGGCCGAGAACTGCGGTGTCATCCGAGGCGGCGGTCCCGCTGACCCCAGGCGGGGTGCCTCTCACCGAGCGCGACTTCTTCGTCGAGGAATTCCGTGGCGTCACCATTGTCGTCGCCCTTCCCGTACTGGGTGCCGCTGCTCTGGCGGCGGCGAAACGCACCGTCGATGAGTTCCGAACAGGAGACACCCGGTTCGTCTTCGTCGTGGCGGCCGACTCGGTCCCGATGGCGGTTGCCGTGATCGATGGCCTGATCGTGGACGGTTCGACGATGTGTGACGACGAGACGGTCACCACGTTGTGGCTGTCAGCGGTGGATTCCCGTTGTGTGGTGGTCGCGGCTCGGCCGTCAGCGGTCGCCCGCACCGCCGGTGCCGTCTCTGCGAGCCTCCGCGCATCGAAAATGGTGCTCACCGACCCCGGTGGTGGTTGGGGCACTCCGGCGCGGAGCTTCGCAGACATCGACATCCACCGCGTCCATCTGGAAACGCACCTGACCGACCGTGGCCTCGACGACTTCGCGCCCGCCGCACAGGAGGCGCTTGCGGGCGGCGCATACAGCGTCAACCTCTGCTGTGCCGAGGATCTCGAGTTCGAGCTGCTGACGTTCGATGGCCGCGGAACCGTCCTCACCCAGGGGCGATACCTGCACTCGGCCCCGCTTCGGGTGGACGACTTCCCCGCGATCGAGGCACTGGTCACCCAGGGAGTGCGGGAAGGAGTTCTGAAGCCGCGCAGCCGGACCGAGATCGCCCGCATGGCGGCGGGTGGACTGGGCGCGCGGGTCCTACGTACAGGACACCTCGCGGGCATCGTCGGACTCGAGGTGTACCGATACGCGGGAACCGGTTTCGCTGAGGTGTCGGGGCTGATCACGGTCGCCGAGTTCTCCGGGCTCGGCGCGGGTGGTCTGTTGATCGACGGACTGCTGGAGATGTGCCGCGCGCGGGGTATAGCGAACCTCTTCGCGGTGACCGTCAGTCCTCAAGCTGCCGACTTCTTCGTCAGGCGCGGATTCGATGAGGTCGAACAGCGGGACGTGCCCGCCGCGAAGTGGGAGGGCTACGACGCCGATCGGGTCGAGTTCGCCCGCTGCTTCGTGCGTGTGATCACGCTGTAGGGGTGCCGACCGTCGAAGCCGGGGCGCCCCCTCTGGGGCGAGCATTCGTGGTGGGCGCCACCTCAGTAGACGTCGCGGACGTACCGCTTCGTGGCGACCAGTTCCTTCCGGTAGGCCTTGGCCTCGTCCTCGCCCATCCTGCCGTGGTGGGAGATGATGCCGAGCAGCGTCTCGTCGACGTCCCTGGCCATTCGGGTTGCGTCACCGCAGACGTAGAAGTGGGCACCCGATTCGAGCCAACGCCACAGCAGAGCACCGTGTTCCACCATACGGTCCTGTACGTAGATGCGTTCACGCTGGTCTCGGGAGAACGCGACGTCGAGACGGGTGAGGAACCCGTCGCGGAACATGTCTTCCAGCTCGCTCCGGTAGTAGAAGTTGTCCGCGGCGTGCTGGTCACCGAAGAACAACCAGTTGTCGCCGCGATGACCGAGCGCACGACGCTCGTGGAGGAATCCCCGGAACGGGGCGATACCGGTGCCCGGCCCGATCATGATCATCGGGGTTCCGGGGTCGGCTGGCGGACGGAAATGCGGCGATCGGTTCAGGAAGATCGGCACACCGGCATCGTCGGCACGGTCGGCCAGAAAGGTCGAGCAGACGCCTCCACGAGGCGTCCCGTCGTCCCCGTCGTATCGCACCACCGACACGGTCAACTGCACCTCCTGTGGCGACTCCCTCGGCGAGGACGAGATCGAGTACTGGCGCGGTTGCAGACCGCCGAGTGTCTCGGTCCATTCCGTCGGGGTCGCCTCGATCGGAAAGGCGCGCAACAGATCCACGGCGTGTCGACCCCACATCCACTTGGCGAGTTCGTTCTTGTTGTCTCGACGCAGCAAGGTCGCCAACTGCCCGTTCCCGGACCGTTCGGCGACGAACTTCAACAATCCGGGCGTGAGCCGACAGATGTCGTGCCGGGTGCGCAGGGCCTCCCGCATCGACGTGGTCCCGTCCACGGCGACGTCACCGTCCAGCCCTGCCGCCACCAGGAACGCGTCGACATGCTGGGTCGAATTCGTGGGCATCACCCCCAACGAGTCCCCGGCCTCGTACTCGACATCGTGGTCGGCCAGGTCGAACCCGAAGGTGCGCACCTCTTTCTGCGACCCCGCACCGGTGAGCACCGTGTTGCGGACCAGCAGGGCATGCACAGGATTCGCCCGGGTGAAGACCGACGCAGGCGCCTCGACACCAGCGGTCTGCACGCGTGGTTCGGTCACGGTGACAGAACCACCACCGCCCCCACCGGGGTGGGGAGGTGCGACCTCCGGTGACACCGCATCATCCCGGTCCCGATCACCCGACGATGAGACGCCTTCACCACCGTCCACGAGCGGCGTGAGCCGCTGCAGCCACTCGTCGGCTCGGTCGGTCTCATCGGGTTCACACCGCACGATGTCCGTCAACCGCCGGGCGCCCAGTTCGGCGAACCGGTCGTCGACCTTCGCGGCGAACCCGCAGAAGTCGTCGTAGGACGAGTCACCCATCCCCAGCACGGCGAAGGACACGCCACCCAGGTCGGGGGTCGCCGACGACAGTCGTTCCCAGAAGTCGGCAGCATCGTCGGGCGGCCCCCCGTCGCCGAAAGTGCTCGTCACCACCACGACCCGCGATGCGGCCGCCAGTTGGTCGAGTCCGCACCCATCCATCTCCACCAGTCGAGGCGCGTACCCCGCAGCAGTCAACGCACCCTCGACCGTCCCGGCGAACTCCTCGGCACCCCCGGTCTGCGACGCCCACAGGACGATCAGTGAACCGTCGGCCCCCTGTCCGGCACCCTTCTCGACCACCGGATCGTCGACCGCGCCGGCCGCACCGCTGTACATACCCGCCAACATGCCGTCGACCCACATCCGCACCACACCGCGTACCGGCGCCGACGGCGGCAACACCGGCACCGTCGCGACGGTGCCGTCCGAGACCTGACCACCGCGCGATTGAACGCCGGCCAGGAATCCGCCCACATAGGCCTTCTCACCCTCGTCGAGCTCCGGAACGGTCTGCGGCACACCGAGAGCTGCCGCCAACGGATGAGCATCCACGTCTGTCACCTCCGGTTCGGGCCGCGCGGCGACCGGCCGCAACGACACCGCGCAGGCCTTGAACTCGGGCTGCAGCGACACCGGGTCCACGGCGTCGTTGGTCACGGCGTTGACGGTCAGGTATTCACCGTGTTCGTCGTTCCAGTGGAACGGGGTGAAACAGTTGCCCGGCCGCACGCGGTCGGTGATGACCGCGGGAAAGACCGCGCGGCCGCGTCGCGAGGCGATCTCCACCTCGTGCTCGTCGCGGATCCCGAGACGTTCGGCGTCGTCCGGGTGTATCTCCACGAACGGTGACGGATTGAGTTTGTTGAGCTTGGCCACCTTGCCGGTCTTGGTCATGGTGTGCCACTGGTGTTGCAGCCGACCGGTGTTCAGCACCATCGGGTACTCGTCGTCGGGAAGCTCTGCGGGGTCCATGTGCGGCCGCGGCAAGAACTGTGCCCTGCGGCTCGGCGTCGCGAAGGCCAACTCCGGGACCGTGCCGTCGTCGTCGGTGAACAGGGTCTGGCTCACCCCGTCGTTGAGGTAACGGATCGGGTGCCGATCGTCGTCACCGCCCGGTTCGCCCGGCGGCGGGCACGGCCACTGCAGGGGCGTGGAGCGCAGCCGATCGTGATCGACGCCGCGCAGATCCCACCCGGTGCGGGGGTTCCAGAACTCGGTGATCTCGTCGAACACCTCGGATGCGGACGTGTGTGCGAACGCCTCGCCGAAGCCGAGCGCGGTGGCCACCTCGGCGATCAGTTGCCAGTCCGGTTTCGCCTCGCCGAGCGGTTGCGTCGACTGCTGCAACAGGGTCACGTTCCGCTCGGAGTTGATCATCACCTGATCCGACTCGGCCCACAGCGCGGCGGGTAGCAGTACGTCGGCGTACTCGGCGGTGGCCGTGTCGGTGTAGGCGTCCTGCACCACCACCAGTTCGGCCGCCTCCAGACCGGCGATCACGGTGCGGCGGTTGGCCACCGACGCCACCGGATTGGTGCAGATGATCCAACACGCCTTGATGTCACCGGATGCCATCTGCGAGAACATCTCGATGGTACCGGGCCCGACGTCGGAGCGGATGGTGCCAGCGTCCAATCCCCACCGCTGTTCGCAGAACCGGCGATCGTCCTCCGACGTCACCACTCGCTGGCCGGGCAATCCCGGTCCCATGTAGCCCATCTCTCGGCCACCCATCGCATTCGGTTGACCCGTCAGCGACAACGGTCCCGAACCCGGCCGGCAGAGCGCGCCGGTGGCCATGTGCAGGTTGTTGATCGCGTTGGTGTTCCACGTGCCGTGGGTGGACTGATTCAGCCCCATGGTCCAACAGCTCATCCACTCACCCGCGTCGGCGATCATCCCGGCCGCGGTGCGGATGTCGTCACAGGACAGTCCGGTGAGCTCGGCGACCCGCTCAGGCGGGTAGTCGGCCAGGAATCCCGGCATCTGCTCCCAGCCCTCGGTATGGGCCGCGATGAACTCCTCATCGATGTCACCCGACTCGACCAACAGGTGCAGCAATCCGTTCAGCAACGCCAGGTCGCTGCCCGGCCGAACCGGCAGATACAGGTCGGCGCGGTCGGCGGTGGTGGTGCGGCGCGGGTCGACGACGATCAGCTTGGCGCCTTGTTTGAGTCGGTCGACCATCCGCAGATACAGGATCGGATGACAGTCGGCCATGTTCGACCCGATGACCAGGAACAGATCGGCCTTGTCGAAGTCCTGATACGACCCGGGCGGACCGTCGGACCCGAACGACTGCTTGTAACCGGTACCGGCACTGGCCATACACAGTCGGGAGTTGGACTCGATGTGGGTGGTGCGCAGATATCCCTTCGCCAGCTTGGTGGCCAGGTACTGCGCTTCCGTGGACATCTGACCGGACACGTACACCGCCACCGCGTTGGGCCCGTGTTCATCGATGATCGCCCGCATCCTGGTCGCGACCTCGCCGACAGCGGTGTCCACGGCGACGGCCTGGGCGGGGCGCCCACGGGCCGGACGCAGGTAGGCGCTACGCATCCGCTGCTCGTCGGCGCGCATCAGTTCCGCGTGGGTGGCGCCCTTGGTGCAGAGTCGACCGTGATTGGTGGGGTGCAGTTTGTCCCCGGACACTTTCGCGATCACCGGGCCGCGACCGGGTTCGACACGTGTGGTCACCTCGATACCGCAGCCGACACCGCAGTACGAACACGCCGTACGTGTCACCCGGGTATCGGCGGGTGCTGCTGCTTCGGGAACCACACCGACCAGGGTGGCCACGCCCTGTTGAAGACTGTTTGTGCCGGCGTTAGGGACGCGTCACTTTCTCCTCACCGATTCCGACGCGGGCGGGTGCGGTCTCCGCGGCGAACACCCACAATATGACGGCGATCACAGCCACGAGGCCCGTGAGTACGAATGCCGGACCGAAACCGAAGCGTCCGGCGACGAACCCGGCGACGATGGGCCCGCTCACCGCGCCGACATCCGAACTCATCTGGAACGCGGCCAACGCGGTGCCGCCCTGCCTGCGCGGCCCGTTGCCACCCCGTCCGGCGAGGACGTCGGCCAGCGCGGCCTGGTGCGTCGGTGCGAACAGCCCGGAACCCACACCACCCACGAAGGTCAGCACCGCCGCCACCCAGATCGTGGTGCTGTATCCCAGGACCAGCGTCGACGCCGCGGCGAGTACCAGCCCGGGCAGCATCAACGGTTTGCGACCGACCCGGTCCGAGAGCCGTCCGGCCGCCGCGATGGCCAGCACGTTGCCCGCCGCGTAGATGGCCAAAACCACACCCGCCCAGGCCGCGCCACGATGCAACTGGTCGACGATGAGTTGCGGAACCAGGGCCACCCGTACACCCATCGACACCCACCCCTGCGTCAGGCTGGAGGCGAGGATGGCCCGATAGGTGCGGTCGTGCAAGGCGGCCCGGAAACCGATGGCCGGCTCGGCCTCGACGTCGGCGACCGGGCGACCACCGACTCCACGCAACTGCGTCGCGACCACCGCGGTGGCCACCAGCAGGGCCGCGGCGTAGACGATGAACGGCATCCGCAGGCCCGCGCCGACCAACGCCGATCCGATCAACGGCCCGGTGATGTTGCCGATCAGGAAGCCGGCGCTGAAGAAGCCGGACACCCGCCCACGGATGTCGCTGGGCGCCAATCGGATCAGCAGACCCAGCGCGGACACGGTGAACATCGTCGAACCGATCCCACCCAGAGCACGGAACACCAGCAGTTGCCAGTACGACTGCGCGAATGCGCAGGCCAGGGTCGATGCGGCCACGATCAGCAGACCGGTCAGATAGATGCGCCGCTCCCCCAGCCGACGAACCAGCTGACCACCCACCGGCGCGAACACCAGTCGCATCACCGCGAACGCGGAGATGATCACCGACGCGGCACCGATTCCGACGTCGAAACTGCGGGCGAAGGACGGCAGGGCGGGTGCGATGAAACCGTAACCCAGGGCGATGACCACGTTGGCGGCCAACAGAACCCAGATCTCCCGGGGAATCTGCCTCATCAGGAAGGGAGCTGGGTGTCCAGCGCCTCGGCGGTCAGTCTGCGCCCCAACGCGATCATCTCCCCCGCCCGATGGAAGTCCATGCTTCGGCAGGCGTTTCGCGGTACCCGGACCAGCACGTCCGGCGGGTAGGCGGCCAGTTGATGCCGGGCCAGCGCCTCCTGCATCACATCCAGCGACCGGTTCATCACCGCGAACCGGCCCAACCGTTTGGCCACCTCCACCGACTGTTTGCCCGGAGGCAGTTCACCGGTCAGGTCCGCCGCGGCCTCCACCACCGCCGCCTCGGTGGTGGTCCGCGGCGGATCGGCGGCGAACCTGTCGACCACCGACCGGACGAAGTCGCTCTCCAGCAACGGGCCCGCGGTGCGACGGAGCCTGCGGATCGGCCCGTCGGCGGCGTGACTCTCGGTGTCGAGGTCGTCGCCGCTCCCGGTGCCGATGCTCACCCCGATGGTGAAGTCGGCCAACGACGCCGCGGTCGGCGCCACCGGCAACGGATCCAGTATCCCGCCGTCGACCAGCACCCGGTCGTCCATCTCGAATGGGGTGATGACCCCGGGGATGGCGATGGAGGCACGGATCGCGGTGTCCAACGGACCCCGCTGAAACCACAGCGGACGTCCGGCGGTGAGGTCGGTGGCCACTGCGGTGAACGGGATGGGCAGGTCTTCGATGCGGGTGTCGCCGACGATCTCGCGCACCTTGTCGAGAATCTTGTCGGCGTGGATGACGCCCGGTGCGGTGAGTGACACGTCCATCAACCGCATGACGTCGAGTTGTTTGAGCGTCAGCACCCAGGCCACGTAGTCGTCGAGTTTGTCCGCGCACGCGAGGCCACCGACCAGCGCCCCCATCGACGAACCGGCCACCGCGACGATCTCGTGACCGCGTTCCTGCAGGACCTGCACCGCGCCGATGTGGGCGTATCCCCGCGCTCCGCCGCTGCCCAGCGCGACCGCCACCCGTGCCCGCACCCTCATCCCAGCAACTTCTTCTGGACCTTGCCCATGGCGTTGCGGGGCAAGGTGTCGACGAACCTGATCTCGCGTGGACGTTTGTGATTCGACAGTTCGCGGGCGACGAGGTCGATGAGTGCCTGTTCGTCACGTCCGTCCCCGACGACGTAGGCGACGATGCGCTGGCCCAGGTCGTCGTCGGGGACACCGACGACCGCGACCTCGTCCACCGCGGGGTGGGCCGACAGCACGGTCTCGATCTCTCCCGCGCCGATGCGATATCCGCCGGATTTGATGAGGTCGGTGGCCCGACGGCCGACGATCCGGTGCATACCCGCCGGATCGATCACCGCGACGTCACCGGTGGCGAACCATCCGTCCGACGACCAGGACTCCGCGGTCGCCTCGGGCCGGTTGAGGTAACCGCTGCCCACCATCGGTCCGCGCACGTGCAGGTCACCGACCGATTCACCGTCGTGGGCGACCGGCTCGCCGGCCTCTTCCAGCCGTGTCTGCACACCGTCGAGGGGGAATCCCACCCACCCGGGGCGGCGTTCTCCGTCGGCCCGGGTACTCACCGTGATCAGGGTCTCGGTCATCCCGTATCTCTCGACGAGTTGATGTCCGGACAGATCGCGGATCTGCTCGAAGACCGGTACCGGTAACGGCGCGCTGCCGGACACCAGCAACCGGGCACCGCTCAGCGCCCGCGCCGCCGACGGGTCGGCCGCGACCCGGTTCCAGACGGTCGGCACCCCGAAGTACAGCGATGCGCCTGCGGCGGCATAGGCCGCAGGGGTCGGACGCAGCGTGTGGATCAATCGTCCGCCCACCCGCAGCGGACCGAGCACCCCGAGGATCAATCCGTGCACGTGGAACAGCGGCAGACCGTGGGCGAGCACGTCGTCGGCGGTCCACCCCCAGGCGGCGGACAGGGCGTCGAGTCCCGCCGCGACCGCCCTCCGGGTGATCGGGACGCCCTTGGGCAGACCGGTGGTCCCGGAGGTGTACATGATCAATGCCACTGCGTCGGGATGCGGTTCGGGATGGCTGTGCCACGACCGCGCGTAACGACGGACCGGGATGACCGGTAGCGTCGACTCACTCGGCGCGGCACCCAGCCAGGCCTGCGCGCCGGAGTCGGCGAGGATGTGCTCGAGCTCTCGGGGACCGGAGTCGGGGGGGACCGGCACCACGGCCACCCCGGCACGCAACGCACCGACCACCGCGATGACGGTCTCGACCGAGGGGGCTGCCCAGACCGCGACCACCCGAGCCCCGGCGATACGCTCGGCGACCGCCGTCGCCGCGCCGACGAGATCGCCACCGGACAGGGCGTCGTCCCCGACCACGACAAGGTCAGGACGCTCGGGAGCAGACGGGGTGAGCCGGGGAAACAGCACCCGTTCACTGTGTCACGAGGCCGTGGCGCCGCTCCACCGGCCGTCACCCGCCTAGGCTCGCATGGTGCTCACCGCCGGTGTGGATCTCGCCGCCGCCCCCGACAAGACCGCCGTCGTACTGATCGCCTGGCACGACGACGGCACCGCCACGGTCGAGGAACTCGTCACCCCGGCGGACGACGACGCGGTGCTGCGCGTGGTCGGCCACGCCGATCGCTGCGGGATCGACGCGCCCATCGGATGGCCGAGCGCCTTCGTGGACTTCGTGACCCGCCATCGACGACATCGGACCCCCGCCGGACTCCGCCTCGACGATCGCGCTAACCGACGGTCACTCGCCTACCGCATCACCGACGAACAGATCCGGTTGCGCACGGGACTGATCCCGCTGAGTGTGTCCGCCGACCGGATCGCACACGTCGCCTTCCGGTCGGCCGGTCTGCTCGCCGAACTCGAGATCCGCGGTTTCCACACCGACCGAGTCGACGGATTCGCCGTCGAGGCCTACCCCGCGGCGGCACTGCACACCTGGGGGCTCACCTCACGCGGATACAAAGGTGCCGACAAGGCGGACGCCAGGTCGGCACTGATCGACGATCTGACCACGCGGGCACCGTGGCTGCGGCTGGGAGATCACCGCGCGGCCTGCCTGCACAGCGACGACGCAGCGGACGCGGTCATCACCGCGATGATCGCGCGGGCCGTCGCCCTCGGTCTCACGTCGTGGCCGGACGACGAGCTCGCCGAGACCGCGCGGGTCGAGGGATGGATCCACGTGCCTACCGGGTCGCTCGACGATCTGGTCGGTCGATAAGCGTTTGTCGGGCGGGTTCGCCGCAGGTTAGCGTCGCGCCATGGACTGGGGTACCTACGGAGCATTCGTCGCGTTCGTGTCGATCATCATCCTGATCCCCGGCCCGGACGTCGCGGTCACCATCAAGAACACCCTGGTGGGTGGTCGGCGTCAGGGTGCGGCGGCGATCGTCGGGATCGCGATCGCCAGCCTGGTGCAGAGCACCGCCGCCGCGACCGGCCTGTCGGTGTTGGTGACCAGGGCCGAGCCGGTGTTCCTCGCCATCAAATGGGTCGGTGCCGCCTACCTCTGCTACCTCGCCTTCCAGGCACTGCGCAGCGCATGGCGTGGTGACGTCGCCACCTCGTCCGACGCGGCCGGGGGTCGTCCCTCGGTGATGACGGGTATGCGTCAGGGGTTCCTCTGCAACATCACCAACCCGAAGATCATCGCGTTCTATCTGGCCGTGCTGCCGCAGTTCCTCGGTTCCGACCCCACCCCGGCCGGCGCGGCGCTGTACGCCGTCAGCCTGCCGGTGTTCGGGTCGCTGTACCTGATGGTGCTGGTGACCGGGGTCGATCGGGCTCGCGCCGTATTCGCCCGCAGACGGGTGCGCAGGGTCATGGACTCGATCACCGGCATCGCCCTGCTCGGCTTCGGCGCCCGGTTGGTCGCCGAGTAGGTCATCACCACTCGTTCGGCCCGATCACGACGCCATGATGCTGTTCGCCATGGCTCCGCCGGCCACGAGCAACAGAATCTGCACGACGATGCCCGTCGAGGGCACCCACCATGCGGTGTCACCGCGACGTGCACGGCGTGCCGCCGCGATGGCTCCGACGAGCAGAACCACCAGTCCACCACCGTCAGCGATGATGTAGGCGACCGTCAGAGTGCCGGTGTCGCAGGATGAGTCGCAACTGTCGGTCGCCATCACGAAGAAACCGCTGAACTGGACGCAACGGACGAAGACGAGTGCGTGCAGCACGACGAGCACCGAGGTGGCGACGCGATCGAGCGACCGCAGGAGACTACGAGACGAATGCTGTGTGGTTGTCATAGCGGAGACGCTAGGTCCGCCACCGGCGCCTGTGACACCGCAGAATTACTCAGCCGGCCGGGGATCATCCGCGGCGCCGCGGATACAACGGTTCGGCGCCCGCCGCGGCGGCGAGTTCCGCGCCCACCCGTGCGGCGTCATCCTCTCGGAGACAGGCGATGGTGATGCGGAGGTGCTGGGCATCGACATCGTCCACCCGAAAGGGGGTGCCGGGGGCCGCGGTGATACCGGCGGCGGCCAACGACACCAGGGCGGCCGCCTCATCACGTACCGGCACCCACACATTGATGCCATCCGCGGGCGCTATATCGATCCCGTTGTCGGCCAAGGCTATCCGCAACGCTTGCGCACGCCGGGCGTAGGTGAGGCGCGCTCGGTCGACCGCGGACACGGCACGTCGGTCGGTGAGCATCAACAGCAGCAGTCGTTGCAACAACCGGCTCGTCCAGCCCGGACCGAGCATGCGGCCGTCGACGACGGGGTCGAGCACGGCCGCAGGGCCGGCAACCATCGACAACCGCAGGTCCGCGCCGTGCGACTTCGAATACGACCGGATGTGCACCACGTGATCCGGCAACCGACCGGCGAGGGTGACGTCGGGTGCGGACGCCACCGGCCCCGAGTGGTCGTCTTCCACCACCAGCACCGACGACGCGCTCAGCAGGTCGGCCAACTCACCGGATCGCCGTACCGTCATCGACGCACCGGTCGGGTTGTGTGCCCGCGGCTGCAGCACTAACATCGTCGGGTCCAGCTCCAGACCGGCGGCCACCTCCGCGACCACCGGTCCGTGTGTGTCCACCGCCACGGGCACCACCTGCGCACCCGCGCGACTGAGCAGGTCGAGGAACGGCGGGAAGCCGGGGTCCTCCATCAGGACCCGATCGCCGAATCGGACCCGTTCGCGAACAACGCGATCCACCGCGTCCATCGCCCCGTCGAGGACCACCATCCGTTCCGCCGGCACCGGGAACGATGCCCGTAGCAACTCCTCGAGCTCGGGGATGGTCGTCTCACCGAGGTAGTCGGAGTCCAGTGCCGCATCGGAAAGACGCTGCAGCGCCGGGCGGATCGCGGGCAACAATGCGGGGTCGGGGGTCCCCCGCGAGAGGTCGAGGCCGAACGCGGGCCCATCGGCGGGATGCACCCTCCAGTACCGGGACGACGGCATCGGCTGGCGGACCGCTCCCTCGGCGACGAACGTGCCCGCCCTCCCCCGGGACACGATCACCCCGCTCGCCGCCAGCGCCTGCCACGCCTGACTGACGGTGGCGGCCGAGACCCGGAGTTCGCGGGCGATGGTGCGTACCGTCGGCAGTCGGTCACCCACGCCGAGTTCACCGGCGCCGATTCGACGGGTGATGGCCGCCGCGATGCCGACGGCACTGCGGTCGGTGAGGTCGTATCCGAGCGACCAGTCCGTGCTCATCGCGTACCGGCCGCGCCACGACACCGTGGTGAACGATCTCGATCCAGTTGCGGCACAGGATGATTGTGTGTCGCACGGTGAAGCATGCCAGGGCCGGGCGGAAGTGTTTACAACGCCGAAACTGTTTCCCGTCAGATGTAACACCACCGGAACGATTCTCGTAGCAGGATCACAAAGATCCCCGGTGCGATGGCCGGATCGCACGAGAACCCGAATGAAGGTGGTGGTCGACCGTGACCGTGGTGAAGGCGGCATTGGTGCAGGCGGAGTGGACGGGTGATCGAGAGTCGATGATCAAGGCCCACGTCGAGTACACCCGTGAGGCCGCATCGCAGGGGGCACAGATCATCGGGTTCCAGGAGATCTTCGACGGCCCGTACTTCTGCCAGCAACAGGACTCCGAGTTCTACGCTTTCGCCGAATCCATCCCCGGACCGACAACGAACACCTTCTGCGCACTCGCCGCCGAGTTGAACATCGTCATCGTCCTGCCGATCTACGAGAAGGAGCAGGAAGGCGTCCTGTACAACACGGCGGTCGTGATCGACGCGGACGGAACACTTCTGGGCAAGTACCGCAAGCACCACATCCCGCACACCAACGGGTTCTGGGAGAAGTACTACTTCCGCCCCGGCAACCTCGGGTGGCCGGTCTTCGACACCGCGGTCGGCAAGGTGGGGGTGTACATCTGCTACGACCGACATTTTCCCGAGGGCTGGCGCGCTCTCGGCCTCGCGGGCGCGCAGATCGTCTACAACCCGTCGGCGACCAGTCGCGGACTGTCGAGCTACCTGTGGAAGCTGGAGCAGCCGGCGGCCGCGGTGGCCAACGAGTACTACATCGCCGCGATCAACCGGGTCGGCGTGGAAGCCGAGTACGGCGACGACGACTTCTACGGCACCAGCTACTTCGTCGACCCCGAGGGCAAGTTCGTCGGCGAGGTCGCGTCCGACTCCGCACCCGAGCTCGTGGTCCGCGATCTCGACCTGGCCCTCATCGGCACCGTCCGTGACCGGTGGGCCTTCTACCGCGATCGTCGACCCGACGCGTACGGGCCGCTGGTCGCACCGTGACCGCACCAGGGCGCATCCGTACCTGACCCACCTCCCGACGAGGAGACATCACAGTGTCGACCACCTTCATCCATGGGGGCACCGTCATCTGCCCCACCGGCAGCCAGCAGCTCGACGTGCTGGTCGACGGTGGCACGATCGCCGCGCTCCTCACACCCGGGTCGACCGCATTGGGCGCCGACCTCGCGGCGGATGCCGACGTCACCATCGACGCGACCGGCAAGTACGTCATCCCCGGCGGTGTGGACGGCCACACGCACATGGAGATGCCCTTCGGCGGCACTTTCGCCTCCGACACCTTCGAGACCGGCACACGAGCGGCCGCCCACGGGGGCACCACCACCATCGTCGACTTCGTGGTCCAGAACCCGGGGATGCGGGTGCAGGACACGGTTGCCCGATGGCACGACAAGGCCCGCGGCAACTGCGCCATCGACTACGGCTTCCATCAGATCATCGGCGGGGTGGATGACGAATCCCTCAAGGGGATGGCCGAACTGGTGTCCGAGGGCATCACCAGCTTCAAACTCTTCATGGCCTACCCGGGTGTCTTCTACTCCACCGACGGGCAGATCCTGCGGGCCATGCAGGAAGCCGCCGATCTCGGCGCCCTGCTGATGATGCACGCCGAGAACGGCATCGCCATCGACGTGCTGGTGGAACAGGCTCTCGCCCAGGGTCACACGTCGCCGTACTACCACGGCACCAGTCGTCCGTGGCAGCTCGAGGAGGAGGCAACCCATCGTGCGATCATGCTCGCCGATCTGACCAAGGCGCCGTTGTACGTGGTGCACGTGTCGGCGAAGCAGGCGTTGGCCCAGATCGCCGAGGCGCGCGGCCGGGATCAGAACGTGTTCGCCGAGACCTGCCCGCAATATCTGTACCTGTCGCTGGAGGAGCAACTCGGCGCCCCGGGGTTCGAGGGCGCCAAGTGGGTGTGTTCGACGCCGTTGCGGGCGCGGGCCGAAGGGCATCAGGACGAGCTGTGGCGCTACATCCGCACCGGTGACGTCGCGTCGGTCGCCACCGACCACTGTCCCTTCTGCATGACCGACCAGAAGGAGATGGGTATCGGCGATTTCAGCAAGATCCCCAACGGCATCGGCTCGGTCGAGCACCGGATGGACCTGATGTTCCAGGGCGTGGTCGAGGGCAAGATCTCCAAGGAGAGCTGGGTGGACATCTGTTGCACCAATCCGGCCAGGACGTTCGGGATGTACCCGCGCAAGGGGACCATCTCCCCCGGTGCCGACGCCGACATCGTCGTCTACGACCCGAACGGGCACACCAGCATCGGAATCGACAAGACCCACCACATGAACCTGGACTACTCGGCGTACGAGGGATTCGAGATCGACGGTCACGTCGACACCGTGCTGTCGCGCGGCCGCGTCATCGTCGACGACAACACCTACCTGGGCAGCAGGGGTCACGGCGAATTCGTCAAGCGCGGGCTCGCGCAGAATCTGATCTGAAGGGCTGCGCGCATGGACATCGGTGTGGTGCTGCAGTGCAACCCACCCGCATCACGGGTCGTCGAGCTGGCGGTGCGGGCCGAGAATCTGGGGTTCTCGCACGTCTGGACCTTCGACTCGCACCTGTTGTGGCAGGAGCCCTACGTCATCTACTCGGCCATCCTCGCCGCGACCCGCAAGGTGGTCGTGGGACCGATGGTGACCAATCCGGCGACCAGGGACTGGACGGTGACCGCGTCGACCTTCGCCACGCTCAACGAGATGTACGGTAACCGCACCGTCTGCGGGATCGGCCGCGGCGACTCCGCGGTGCGGACGCTCAACGGGGCGCCGACGACCCTGGCCACCCTGCGTGAATCCGTCGAGGTGATCCGCGATCTGGCGAACTCCCGCGTCGCCCATCACGACGGACGCAGTCTGCGGTTCCCGTGGAGCGAGGGTTCGTCGCTGGAGGTGTGGGTGGCGGCCTACGGACCGAAAGCACTGCAGCTCACCGGGGAGATCGGTGACGGCTTCATCCTGCAGCTCGGTGATCCGGAGATCGCCGCGTGGATGATCGACCGGGTGCGATCGGCGGCGGCAGCAGCCGGACGCGATCCGGAGTCGGTGACGTTCTGTGTCGCCGCGCCCGCCTACGTGACCGCGGACGATTCACCGGAGGCGCTCGCCGCGGCCCGCGATCAGTGCCGGTGGTTCGGCGGCATGGTCGGCAACCACGTCGCAGACATCGTGTCGCGGTACGGTTCCGCCGGTGAGGTACCGCAGGCACTGACCGACTACGTCGAAGGTCGCGCCGGTTACGACTACAACGAGCACGGTCGGGTGGGCAACTCGCACACCGACTTCGTCCCGGACGAGATCGTCGACCGCTTCTGCATCATCGGCACCGCCGCCGACCACCTCGCCAAGCTGGAGCAACTGCGCTCGGTGGGGGTGGACCAGTTCGCGGTGTACCTCCAGCACAACGCGAAGAGCGCGACGCTCGAGGAGTACGGCGAGAACATCATCCCGGCTCTGCGGCCCCCGGTGACGGCAATCGGATGACGCGTCACCGTATCCCTCTGCGCGCGCCGGCCATGGCGGTGTTGTCGCTGGTGGCGTTCCTGGCCGTCTGGGAACTGGTCAAGGCGGTGGTCCCGGCCGACGGGGTGAGCATCGCCGGGGTGCGGGTACTGCCACGCACCACCAACGGCGCACTACCCCATGTCTGGACCGTGTTCACCACCTTCGGTGATCCCGAGGTCGCGGTGCCGGGATCGCGGACCGTGCTGGCGGGCGTGCTGTCGGCCGGGTGGTTCAGTTTCCGGCTCGCCCTCGTCGGCCTGATCGTCGGGACGGTGGTGGGCGTCCTGTTGGCGGTGCTGATGCAGCGATTCATCTTCGCCGAGCGAGCCCTGACCCCGTATGTCATCGCCTCCCAGACGGTTCCGCTGGTGGCATTGGCCCCGCTGGTCAACGGCTGGAGCGGGAAGATCGCCATCGCCGGACAACCGTGGACCACCACGACGTCGGTGATCGCCATCTCGGCGTACCTGGCGTTCTTCCCGGTGACCCTCGGCATGCTGCGGGGACTGCACGCACCCAGCCGCCAGGCGGTGGAACTCATGCACTGCTATGACGCCGGGTGGCTGCCCACATTGTTGCGTCTTCGCCTGCCGGTGGCGATCGGCTACCTGCTACCCGCCCTGCGGTTGGCTGCGGCCGCCGCGGTGGTCGGTGGCATCGTCGCCGAGATCTCGACGGCGACCAGCGGCGGGGTCGGACGACTGATCGTCGAATACGCCCAGCAGTCCACCGGGAACGCGGGCAAGTTGTTCTGTGCGGTCATCGGCGCCGCGGCGGTCGGACTGCTGATGACCGTGCTGGTGATGCTGCTGTCGCTGGCGCTGAAGCGATTCCGGGGGAACACCCGGTGACCGATGCGAGACGGAGAGCGACGACGATGACCCGTTCCGAGCAGACCGGTGCTGTGGTGGACCTGCGTGACGTGGCCAAGGAGTACCCCAACACCCTGGCGCTGCAGGATGTCTCGTTGAGCATCGCCGATGGCGAGTTCGTCTCGCTCATCGGACCGTCGGGATGCGGGAAGTCGACGTTGTTGCGGTTGATCGCCGACCTCGAACCACCCAGCGCGGGGTCGGTCACGGTGCGCGGCAAACCCGCTGCCGCGGCCCGCAGGGATCAGGGCTACGGGATCGCCTTCCAGCAGGCGGGGCTGTTGGACTGGCGCACGGTGCGCCAGAACATCGAACTGCCGTTGCAGTTGCACCGGGTCCCCAAGGCCGAGCGTCGGTCCCGCGGCGACGAATTGCTGGACATGATCGGACTGCGCGACTTCGCCGACCATCGACCGGCGGAGTTGTCGGGGGGTATGCAGCAGCGGGTGGCCATCGCCCGCGCGTTGGCCCCTCGACCGAAGTTGTTGCTGATGGACGAGCCGTTCGGCGCGCTCGACGAGATGACGCGCGAGAAGATGCAGACCGAACTCCTGAACATCGTGTCGGAGACGGGTGCCGCGGTGGTGTTCGTCACCCACTCCATCGGCGAGGCGGTGTACCTGTCCGATCGCGTGGTGGTCATGAGCCCACGTCCGGGGAGGATCACCGAGATCGTCGACATCGACTCCACCCTCAGGGACCTGCCCGACACCCGGGAGAGTCCCGAGTTCTTCACCGCCATCACCCGGGTCCGGGAGGCCCTGCGCAGCCAGGGGTCCCCGGTATGACCGTCATCGACCCGGCCACCACCGCAGCCCCGCGGGCACCTGCCGACTCGTCTCGCCGCAGGACTCCGTCGGCGCGAACCTGGTTGCCACCCATCGCCTTCGGCGTCGGTCTGGTGCTGCTCTGGCAACTGTTGTGCCGTGTCGGCGGGATCCCGACCTTCCTGTTGCCCGCACCGTCGGCGATCCTGGCCGCGGCGGGTGACAACGTCTCGGTCATGGTCGACTCGACCCTGGTCACCGGGCGGAACGCGCTGATCGGTCTGCTCGTCGGCATCCTCACCGGTCTCGCCGCCGCCATGCTCGCGGTGTGGATCCGCCCGTTCGACGAACTCCTCGGTCCCCTCGCGACCGCGGCCGCCGCGATCCCCATCGTCGCCACCGCTCCGGTCTTCTACGGCATGTACTCCGCCACCCAGGAGATGCCCCGGATTCTCACCGTCGCCCTGATCGTCTTCTTCCCGATCTATGTCAGTGCCGCACGCGGGCTTCGCGACATCTCCGCCGTCCACGCGGATCTGATGCGGTCCTACGCAATCGGCAAGTGGGCCGAGACCCGGACCGTGCGCATACCCGCAGCGCTCGGCTTCGTGTTCACCGGCCTACGCATCGCCGCCCCCAACGCCGTCATCGCCGAGATCGTCGCCGAATACTTCGGCGGCCTGCAGAACGGGTTGGGCTACCGGATCACCTCGGCGGCGGCCGCGACCGACTACGCGTCGGCGTGGAGCTACGTGGTCGCCTCGATCGTGCTCGGTCTGGTGTTCTTCGTCGCCGTGGTGGTCCTCGAGACGGTGGTGGCACCCCACCGGCCCTCGCGATGAACGACACGGTTTGCCGGCGACTCGTCACACGTGCGGACACCCCGACGTCCGCCATCACCCCAGAGAGGTTCGCATGAGAGGTATCAGAGGTATGGGCAACGGGAACACCCGCAAGGTCCGGCGTGCCGCGGTGGTCGGGCTCGCGGTGGCCGCAGCGCTCGCCACCGCCACGGCATGCACCACCACGACCGACAGCGGTGGTGGGGCGAGCGGCGGCAAGGTGACCCTGCAGTTGCAATGGTTCAAGCAGGGGCAGTTCGCCGGGTACATCGCCGCGGTCGACAAGGGGTTCTACAATGAGCAGGGGCTCGACGTCACCCTGAAGGACGGCGGCACCGACATCGTGCCGCAGACGGTGCTCGCCCAGGGGCAGGCCGACTACGCCGTCGCCTGGGTCCCCAAGGCCCTGCAGTCTCGCGAGCAGGGAGCCAAGATCACCGAGATAGCCCAGGTCTTCCAGCGGTCCGGCACCACGCAGGTGTCGTTCAAGGACAAGAACATCACCGACGCGGCGCAGTTCAAGGGCAGGAAGATCGGTAGCTGGGGGTTCGGCAACGAGTTCGAGCTGTTCGCGGGCATGACCAGGGCCGGGGTGAACCCCGGTGGTGACATCTCCCTGGTGCAGCAACAGTTCGACATGAACGCCTTGCTCAACGGCGACATCGATGCCGCACAGGCGATGACCTACAACGAGTACGCGCAGGTGCTGGAGGCGAAGAACCCGGCCACCGGTCAGCTGTACCAACCGGCCGACTTCAATGTCATCAAGTGGCAGGACGCCGGTGTGGGGATGCTGCAGGATGCGCTCTGGGCCAACAGTGACAAGCTCGCGAGCGACAAGGCGTACCAGGATCAGACGACCAAGTTCGTCGCCGCGTCACTGAAGGGCTGGGTCTACTGCCGCGATCATCTGACCGAGTGTCGGGACGTGACGGTCAAGGCCGGATCCAAACTGGGAGCCAGTCACCAACTGTGGCAGATCAACGAGGTGAACAAACTGATCTGGCCGTCGCCGTCCGCGGGAATCGGCACCATCGACAAGTCTTCCTTCGACCAGACCGTGGCCATCGCCACCGGCACCAAGAACCAGGACGGCAAGACCGTCCTGACCAAGGCCCCCGACGCCGATGCCACGACCGGCACCTATGTGACCGCGGCCCAGGATCTGCTGAAGAAGCAAGGTGTCGACCTGGTGGGCGCCGGTTTCGCGCCCACCACGGTCACCCTGTCGGAGGGCGGTAACTGACGCCTGGCTCGCTCCACGAAAACTGCGGGAAGACCGATTTCCCGCAGTTTTCGTGTGTTCCCGATGATGCATCTGCGGCAGATCATCGAAAGAGCGGGAAAGTCGATTCTCCCGCAGTTTTCGTGCGACGGGTGACCACGCGCCGGATCACGCCAATCGCAACCCACCTATAGTCGGCCGGATGAACGACCCCGCGCCCGTCGCATCACCGGTCAGTGTCGCGGCCCGACTCGACCGGCTCCCGGTCGTACGGCTGCACTGGGTGGCCACCGCAGTCATCGGCCTCGGACTGTTCTTCGATCTGTACGAGAACTTCCTCGCCGCCACCATCTCCTCGGTGCTGAAGAATGAGCTCGACCTGTCGCGGACGGGACTGAATCTGCTGCTGGGTTCGGCGTTCCTGGGCCAGTTCCTCGGTGCGCTGGTGATGGGGCGGTTCGCCGACCGGGTCGGCCGACGTCGTGCGTTCATGATCAACCTGGCCATCTACTCGCTGTTCTCGGTGCTCGGTGCGTTCAGTCCCAACGCCACCGTGCTGATCATCACCCGTTTCATCGCGGGTGTCGGGATCGGTGCGGAGTTCGCGCTCGCCGACTCCTATCTCTCCGACCTGCTGCCCAAACACGCACGCGGCAAGTTCATCTCCTGGGCGTACACCGTCGCCTTCCTCGGGGTGCCGACGGTCGGGTTGTTGGCGCACTGGTTGGTACCGCTGCAACCACTGGGTTTCGACGGGTGGCGATGGTTGTTCCTGCTCGGCGGGATCGGGTCATTCGTCATCTGGGTGGTGCGACGAGGTCTGCCGGAGTCGCCACGCTGGTTGGAGACACAGGGCCGACAGGAGGAGGCCGACACCATCTGCCGCCGGTTCGAGGAACATGCGCTGGCGGCGGGCCACACCCTCGCCGACCCCGATCCTGAGCTGCGGGTCATCCCGGCGAGCACCTTCTCGCCTGCCACCCTGTTCCACACCCCGTTCCGCAGGCGCACGGTGATGTTGTGGATTTTGTCGGTACTGGAGGTGTTCGGTTATTACGGGTTCGGGACGTTGGCACCACTGGTGCTGCATGCCAAGGGGTTCGACCTGGTCACCTCGCTGGGGTTCCTCGCGGCGACCTATGTCGGTTACCCGGTCGGGTCGTTGCTGGCCATCCCGATCGTCGAACGGGTGGAACGCAAGTACCTGGTGATGGGGTCCGCGGCGGCGATGGCGGCGTTCGGGCTGTGGTTCGGATTGGCCGGCGACGCGGTCTCCATCGTGGTCGCCGGGGTGCTGTACACGATGGTGAGCAATCTGTTCTCCAACGCGTACCACGTCTATCTCGCCGACTCGTATCCCACCGGCTTGCGGGGGACGGCCGCCGGTGCGGCGTACTCGCTGTCGAAGCTGGCGACCGGATTGCTGCCGTTCCTGCTGCTGCCGGTGCTCGATGACCACGGTTCGGGTCCGGTGTTCGGGGTGGTCGCGGTGGCGATGAGCCTGCTGATCGTCGATGTCGCGACCCTCGGGCACCGCAGCACCGGCCGATCGGCGGATGCGACGGTCTGACCTCACGTGGACC
This sequence comes from Williamsia sterculiae, assembly GCF_900156495.1. Lineage (GTDB taxonomy): Bacteria > Actinomycetota > Actinomycetes > Mycobacteriales > Mycobacteriaceae > Williamsia_B > Williamsia_B sterculiae. The sequence continues at coordinate 193,609 of NZ_FTNT01000002.1, read as the reverse complement.
GATTTGCGGACGCGTGTGGGGTGTGTTGTCGTTCTTTTATGTCCGATCTCACGCTTTCGGTGGTGGTGCCCGCCTACAACGAGGCCGAAGACATCCGGAGCTGTCTCGAAAATCTGCTCACCCAGACTCGACCCGTGGACGAGATCGTGGTGGCAGACAACAACTCCACCGACGAGACCGTGCTCATCGTCGAGGAGATCGCCCTACGAGATGAACGGGTGCGACTTCTCCGAGTCGAGGAGCAAGGAGTGATCAATGCACGTTCGGCGGGTCTCGATGCGGCCACCGGCGACGTGCTGGCCCGTATCGATGCGGATTCGCACGTACCGCCCGGTTGGGCGGAGAGCGTGATTCACTTCTTTGCCCAACACGGCAAACACTACGGCGCCGCCACAGGGCTGTGCTCATGTCACGATCTCCCGTTCCAGGACCGGTTCAGTGGCACCAAGAGACGACTGACCGAAAACGCCCGCGCCGCGCTGGCCGGGGGCGACCGGCGTGGTGCCGACGCCACCCGACTGTTCGGCTCGAACATGGCCATCACCAGAGACGCCTGGAACAAAGTGCGCCAGAGCCGCTCTCATCGCACCGACATCTTCGAGGACCTCGATCTGACCCTCACTCTGCACGAGGAGGGCGTGCCGATGGGGTTGATGCCCGACGCCGAAGCCACCATCTCCGGGCGACGCTATCTGAGTTCACCCACGTCGTATCTGCGGTACTGCCTGCGCGACCAACGCACCTTCGCACTCCACGGTCGGCCCACTGAGCGAGGACAGGCGATCGCGCAGATGTTGCTGGTGGCCCTGCCTTTCTACTTCGTGATGTGGATTCCGTTCCGTACCTACGATCCGGATAATCACGAGTTCTCGGTGCGGCGTCTGCTGCGTCGTCGGCAGGATCGACCCGCTCCGGGGGGACCCGCCAGCGGCTGATCGCAGTCGGCACCGATGACTTCTCCCGCCATCGACGGTCCATACCGGTGACCGATCACCGACGGCAGGAGACATCATGGCGACCATCACCCCGAGCCTGTGGTTCGACAACGACCTCGAAGACGCGATCGACTTCTACCGGTCCGTCTTCCCCGACACCACGGTCCACCAAGTACACCGTCATACCGAGGACAGTCCAGGTGGTGAACCGGGCAGCGTGCTCGCCGCGGACTTCGAACTGCTCGGTGCGCGGTTCAACGCGATCAACGGCGGGCCACAATTCCCGTTCACGGAAGCCGTGTCGTTCCGGCTCGACTGTGCCGACCAGGACGAGGTGGACCACTACTGGTACGCACTGCTCGACGGCGGCGTGGAGTCACAGTGCGGGTGGCTCAAGGATCGCTTCGGGCTGAGCTGGCAGGTGGTCCCTCGCCGGTTGATGGAACTGCTGTCCGATCCCGACCGCGAGCGCGCCAACCGCACCATGCAGGCGATGCTCGGCATGCGCCGATTGGTGGTCAGTGAACTCGAGGGTGCCGCGGACCGGGTCTGACGGCACGAGGTCAGGCAATCAGCGCGGGCCAGTGATAGCTCACCGTGCCGCCGACGCCGGCCTCGCGCCATCGCGCAGCGGCCAGATCAGCCGCCCGCAGGCACGTCTGGATCTCGTTTTCGGTCGCTCCCCCGGCCTCCAGGACGTCGTCGGAGTACAAGACCGGGAGATGTCCGGCATGCCTCTGGCGCCAACGGGTGTCGATGATGTCGACCAGTTGCAACGAACGTGCCAGATCCCGACCGCCCACGTGACGTACCGTCCGGCCGGACCGCGACGTCGGGGCGGTGTGTGATCGGAAGGCCCGATCGAGGGGTCGTTCGGTGCGCGGATCGCGACCGAACGCAACCGCACCGTAGACGCCGTCCCCCAGGGACCAGTTCATCTCGACGATCAGTTGCAGCATGTCGCCCGGCAGCAACTGTTCGAGGTCGTCATCGACCGGACCGCCGACGACGACGGTGGACAGTTCGACACGTCTCTCCGCCGGACCGCCGAGTCGGATCTCGGTGACATGACGGTCCAGCGCGATGCGTCGGAAAATGACCTGCACAATTCACGAAGATAGGTTGCGACCCGGCCGCGGTCCACCGACTTCGGCGTTTTGATCAGTTCGGTGTCAAACGTTCGTCTCGACGTCGGTGTCGGAGCGGGCCACCAACACCGGACACCGCGCCCCGTGCAGCACCGCCTGACTGGTCGATCCCAGCAACAGACCGCGGAAGCCACCTCGTCCGCGGGTACCGAGCACGATCAGCTGAGCATCGCGGGCGGCATCGAGCAGGCGGTCGGCGGGCCCGTCCGGGGCAACGATCCTGTGGACCCGCACATCGGGGTGCTTCTCACCGAAACCCGCAAGCTGTTCAGCCAGTGCCTCCTCGGCCTCCACCGACATCCGCTGGGCGCGCTGCTCGTCGACGCCATAGCCGTACATGGCGTCGATGGCCAGGTCGGAGTATGTGTGCACCGCGATCAGCGGCACGCCGAGTTGATCCGCGTGGTCGAACGCCTCCGCCACCGCGGTCTGGCTGACCGCCGAACCGTCCACTCCGACGACCACCGGGCCTCCGGGCGTTCCCGCCCCGGCGACCACGACGACCGGACAGTGGGAGTGTGCGGCGACGTCGGTGCTCACCGAGCCGAGGAGCACGCTTCTCACCCCGCCCAGTCCGCGTGTCCCGACCACCACGAGATGAGCGGATCGAGACAACTCGCGCAACACAGTGGTCGGGCGACCCTCGTAGGTCTCGCCGGTCACGTCGAGGTCGGAGACCGTCTCACGGGCCAACTGTGTGGCGGTGGCAACCACGTCGGCGGCTTCGCGGCGCACCGCGTCGACGACGTCCTGCGGGATCGCCAACCCGGGCGCGAACTCACTCGGCTCGGTGCGGAACGTGCTGACCACGGTCAGCGGGCGCTTCTCGCGTCCGGCTGTCTGCGCTGCCCAGCGCACCGCCTCGTTCGCGGATTCGGAACCGTCGACGGCCACGACGACCGCTGTGTTCATCTCGGCGTCCTCTCTGTCCGGCGACCCCGTCGAGGTCGCTCATCACCTTCCACGTTTCGCTCGCCCGTGCCGTCGGTCAATGGTCGGGTGCTATCTGTTCGGCCACACCTTCGGTCGGATCGGTCACGCTGCGGAACCGGGTTGACGGCGTCTGACATGGGGGTGAACGTGGGAAGCGACAACAGCGAACGACGAGCGCGAACGAGAGGTGGGCGATGACCGGGTTCGAGGGTCCCGAGTTCCCGGTGGCCGCGAGGTACGCCGGGATCGTGGTGGTCGCCGCGGTGATCGTGTTGGTGGCCGGTGCCGTGTCGGTCGGGTGGATCCGCACCATCTTCGGTGTCGTCGGGCCGCTGGCGATCCTCGGTGGGGCGCTGGGCGCAGGGTTGCGCGCCTACCGCGCCTACCAGCAGGGGCGCGCCTGGCAGGTGTGGCAGGGCGCCATGTGGTTCTTGCTGGTGTTGTTCCTGGTCGCACTCGGCAGCACGTTCGGGTTGCTCACCGGCGGATGACGAGGATCAGCGCGCGAGCACCTCGGCCAGGGTTCGCGCTGCCTCGGGATACCGGTCCGGGCCGGCCGCACCGAAGTTGAGTCGGATGTGCGGACCGGTGGGTTCTGCCGGAAACCATTCGGACCCGGCCGATATCGAGACCCCGGCCGCCAGCGCCTGTGCGGTCACCACGTCCGGGTCGGTCATCCGACCGTCGGGATGACGTTCGGGTAGCTGAGCCCACAGATTGAGCCCTCCGGGCGGTGTGGCCGTCACCCGGATCATCGGTGCCTCCGCCGCCAGCGCGGCGAGCAACGCATCACGCCGGATACGCAGATCCCGTTGCAGCCGTTGCAGATGAGTCCGCCATCCGGGTCGGCTCACCACATCGAGCGTCGCGGTCTGCAACAGCGGCGAGACGTACAGGTCGGAGACGGCCAACGCCTCCTCGATCCGCCGCCGCGCCGGACCCCGCGCCAGCACGGCCGCCACCCGCAGCGTCAACGACAGACTCTTGGTCAGCGACCGGATGTAGACGACATGTCCGCCGGAGTCGGCCGCGGCCAGCGGTAGCGGATGGCTGTCGATGCCGAGGTCATGCGCCCAGTCGTCCTCCACCACGAAGGCGCCGTGTGCTGTGGCCACCTCGAGCACCTCCGTTCGCTGCCGCGTGGACCACACATCGCCGGTCGGGTTGGCGAAGTTCGGCTGCACGTAGACCAACCGCGCCCCGGTGGCAGCCAGGGTGTGGTCGAGATCGACGGCCGCAGGGGCACCGTCGGTCCGGGTGATGGGTGCGATGACGAGCCCGGCCTGCCGGGCAGCGGCGATCGCACCCCAGTAGGTCGGTGATTCCATCACGATCGTGTCCCCCGCCGCGGCGAGTGCCCGGAAGGTGGCCGACAACGCGGCCTGGCCTCCGGAGGTGATCAGCGTGTCGGCGTCGAACCAGCCGTCGGCGCCCAGGTCGGTGACGAACCACTGCCGCAGTTCGGGCACACCCGCCACCGGAGGTCGTACGAATGCGTCCGCGTTCTTGGCCGCTCGCGACACGGCGGCCCGAACCTCGCGCATCGGCATCAGGTCGGGTCCGGGGTACCCCCCGTGCAGGGCGATGGTGTCGGGCGTGACCTGGCGCAGTGTGGTGCCGATCCGCACACCCGATGCGCGCCATGGACCCAGAGCCGTTGTCTGCCAACCAACGTCGACGGGTGCGGCCACCGCGTCGCGGGTGCGGACAAAAGTGCCCAAGCCTGGTCGCGTCTCGATCAGCCCCTCGGCCACCACCTGCGTCACCGCACGTTGCACGGTGACCGGACCCGCGCCGAAGTCGGTTGCCAGCGAACGCGTGGACGGCAACCGGGTACCGGGTGGAGCGGTGGCGACCAGGGAACGCAGGTGACTCGCAATGCGCGCACTGCTATCGTCGGACATGAGTTCAGACAATAGCGCTACCGGTCCACTGGCGCATTCGCTATCGGGCTCCGGCATCGGCTGGGGCTTCGTGGGAGTATCGGCGTTCTCGTTTACCGTGCCGTTCACGCGCATCGCCGTGCACGGGATCGACCCGTGGATCGTGGGCTGCGGCCGAGCGGTGGTGGCCGCGGTGCTGGCGGCCGTGGCGTTGGCCGCCTGTCGTGTGCCACGTCCGTCTCGGCGCGATGCTCTGCGACTGATCCCCGTGGCCGCTGGTGTGGTGGTCGGGTTCCCGGTGCTCACCTCGTTGGCCCTGCAGCACACCGACTCCGCGCATTCGGCGGTGACCATCGGGTTGTTGCCCGCCGGTACCGCGGTGGTCGCGGTGGTCCTCACCAGGGAACGGCCCGGGCGGATGTTCTGGATCGGCGCCTGCGGCGGTGCGATCGCGGTGGTGCTGTTCGCGGTGTTCGGCCACGGTCGCGCGGTGACGCCGGGATTCGGTGATCTGTATCTGCTGGGCGCGGTCGCACTCGGGGCGGTCGGTTATGCCCAGGGCGCGTTGGTCGCGCGCGACATCGGGGCCTGGCAGACGGTCAGTTGGGCGCTGGTGCTGTCATCCCCGTTGATGGCCACGATCAGTGGCGTCGCATACCTCGCCCATCCCCCGCATGCGACCGTCGGGCAGTGGTCGGCTTTCGGCTACCTGTGTGTGGTGAGCGCGTTCCTGGGGTTCTTCGCCTGGTACCGCGGTCTCGCTCTCGGACCGATCACCACCGTCGGCCAGACACAGCTGGTCCAACCGGTGCTGACCGTGATCTGGTCGACGCTGATCCTCGGCGAACACCTCACCGTCGCGCTGGCGGTGGGCGCCGCCGCGGTGATCGGTTGTGCGACCGTGGCGGTGCGTGGACGGGTGCGTCGGGCACCCGCGCCGGCCCTGGAACCCGTCGGCTGATCGGGTCAGCCGGCCGCTCCGGCGTGTACGTCGATCATCGTGTCCACCGAGGCCGACCACGAGTATCGCGCCGCGCGACTCCTCGCGGCGGTCTCCCGCGATGCGCGCGGGACGTCGAGCACCCGCGACACCGCCGCGGCGAACTGGGCGTCGTCGTTGTCGGCCACGGTGCCGCCTTCGTCGCCGATGACCCCTCCCACCGCCGAGGTCCGAGAACCGACCACAGGAGTCCCGGATGCCAGCGACTCCAATGCCGACAGACAGAAAGTCTCATGCGGTCCGGGAGCCATACTCACGTCGGCGGTGGCCAACAGCGACGCGATCGTCCGGCGGTCGGGGACATGACCCAGGAAGGTGACCGGCAGACCGCGGGCGGCTCGCTCCAGGGCTGGGCGTCGGGGGCCGTCACCCGCGATGACCAGTCGCACCGGTGCACCCGACCGGCGCAACCGTCGCAGCGCGGCAACACTGCGGCCCGAACGCTTCTCGACCGACAGCCGACCGCAGTGGACCATCAGGATCTCGCCGGCCGCGCGGAACCGTCCGGGGTCGGCGTGTTCGGGTGCGAACATCGCGAGGTCGACACCGAGCGGGGCCCTGCGTAGGTTCTGCGCGCCCACCCGCGTGAACTCCACCGCGGCGAAGGCGGTGGTGCACACCACCGTGTCGAAGGTGGCCGCGGTGTCGGCGTTGGCGACATCGGCGAGCCGGCGGGCGGCCGGGACCGGCATGGCCATCCCGAGCAGCCGATCCAACCGTTCGTGCGACACCATCGTCGAGTGCACGTCGTGTTCACGCGCCCAACGACCGATGGTGCGCAGGGTGATCCGGTCGGAGACCTCGACCGCGTCGGGTCGTAGGCCGGCGAGTACGTCGGTCACCCGACCTGGTGGGATGACCCGGTAGCCGCCGGTCGCAGGCAACAGCGGTGCGGGAACGGTGATCAGGTCGACACCGCTCGCGAGTGTCCCGTGGGTGGACCCCGACCCGGGGACCACCAACACCACCTCGTGGCCCGCGGCCACGTAACCGGCACCCCAGCGATCGATCGCCGTACGCAGACCACCGGACCGGGAGCCGTAGAAATTCGCCAGTTGCACGATACGCACTCGTCAGTGTTGCCGGTGACCGATGACCGGGCATCGATCGGCGACGGAACAGTCGATGAACAGATCACGATAATCCAGCGGCGACGCCGTCGGCGCCGTTGTGGCAGCGGTCATCGCCGACGTTCGGGGAGTTCGGGTGGTTCCCCCTGTAACACCGTGATCCGCGCCACGTATACATGTGACGGTGCGTGACCGTGCCGCCGACCACATCATGAGGGAGCTCAGAGACTCACGTGTCGTATCCATCACCCGACCTCTCCGGTTTCGAGTTCGAACGCCCTTCCGGACCTCCCGGCACCCCACCCCGTCGAACACGCAGGAAATGGCCGTACGTCGCGGGTGCCACGCTCATCGCGGGCGCCGTCGCCGTCCTGGCGATGCCCGAGCACACCACGCCCGATACCAGCACCAGGACCGCGCTCGCGTCTGCCACCAGCCCGGCCGTCAGCGTCACCCGTGACGCGACCGCCGCTGCAACGCCGTCCGAGACAGCGTTGGCCGTGGCACCCGTCGCGCGGACCGTGGAAGCGCCCGGTCCAGCCGACGCCGCTCTGGCCATGTTGGACACGTTGGCGGTGAAGGGTCGCGCACCCAAGACCGGTTACAGCCGAGCGCAGTTCGGCCCGTCCTGGACCGATGACGTCGATGTGGAGTCGGGTCACAACGGCTGCGACACCCGCAACGACATCCTTCGTCGCGATCTCACCGATGTCACACTGAATGCGGGGACGCACGGGTGCACAGTGCTGACGGGAACCCTCGCCGATCCATACACCGACACGAGTATCTCGTTCGCACGGGGCGAGACCACATCGTCTGCGGTACAGATCGATCACGTGGTCGCGTTGTCGGACGCCTGGCAGAAGGGTGCGCAGCAGATCTCGACGCAGCAGCGCCAGGCGCTCGCCAACGATCCGATCAACCTGCAGGCGACGGACGGACCCACGAACGAGCAGAAAGGTGACGGTGACGCCGCCACCTGGCTACCGCCGAACACGGCCTACCGCTGCACCTACGTGTCCCGTCAGATCGACGTGAAGGCCGCGTACTCGCTGTGGGTGACTCCGGCCGAGAAGGAGGCGATGACCCGAGTGCTGACCGGATGCGGCGGCACCGCCCCGGACACCACCCCGTCCACGTCATCGCCCGTACCGACGACGACCAGCCGCACATCCACCCCGCCGTACACGCCGCCGCCGACTACGAAGCGGTACGCACCCACCCAGACGCCGCCGGTCGCCGACAACGGTGGATCGTCCGTGTACTACGCCAACTGCACGGCTGCTCGAGCCGCAGGCGCTGCACCGATCTACGCCGGACAGCCGGGTTATCGTTCCGCCCTGGACCACGATGATGACGGGATCGCCTGCGAGACGTGACCCGGGCGGTGTCCGGCCAATGCCTTGCAGACAACGTCAGGCGGGCGGCAACGGCCGCACACTCAGGATCTGGGCCTGCGTACCGATGGGCCCGTACAGGTCGTGGAGCGTGGTGCTGGTCAGTCCGAAACCACCGGCGCCGAACGAGACCGTTGTGTCGAAACCGACCCAGGCGCTGCCAGGTTGGGCGAACAGATGCGCGGTGAGGTCGATGTTGGGGAAGGCGACACGTCGCGGGTCGGCCCGCACCGTCATGCCGTTCGCGATGTCGAAGACCCCTGCCGCACTCGCGAGCGTGCTCACCTCTTCCCCTTCGACCAGCGGGACCGTCGGTCGCACCCAGAACGTGGCCCGTCCCGGTTCCCGTTGCGAACGGCGAACTTCGGCCGATGCGATGAAGCCACCCGGCCATACCGACGTCGGATCCCACTGCTCCATCGCATCGGGTGGATCGATGGACGGCAGCGCCGAAGCCACCAGAGCGTCGGTGTCATGGTCCTGCATCAGCCACGCCCGAAGTCGCACCGCCGCGCCCCCGCCGTGCTGGAGCACCGCCTCGACCAATTCGATGGTGCGGCCAGCTCGCAGCACCGATACGCCGACTTCACAGACGTCCATGGGCACCGTGCCCAGGATGTCGTAGGACAATCGTCCGATCAGCAGGCCATCGTCACGTCGCCGATCACGGTCCTGTTCGACGGCGTGGACCAGCAAGCCCAATGCCGGCGCGATGTGCTGCTCATCGGTGTTCCACGCACCACCGACGTGTACCGACGGACGAAACGTACCCGGTCCGAGTCGCGTGAAGTAGGCCATCGGACGCACGGTACTCGCGCCGGCTAGAGCCACGCCCACCCCGCTACGGGCGTGGCCGAGCCCCTCGTTGTGAACATCACACACTGTGAAGTTGTCAAAGTACTTGTGCGTCCGGCTCGTACGGCCGCGGGGGTTCGAGGTCCTTCTGGTGATGTGACGGCTCAGCTCACGCGGCGGTTCCCATCATGTGTGGGCGGGTTGGGGTCGGCGTCGTGGGTCCACCGTTGCGGGTGGGATGAGCCAGGGGTGTCGGTCGTGGCCGATGATCGCCTCCCACCCCTGGTGATGCACCGCGGTGTGGCACGACCGACAGAGCGGGCACCCGTTGTCGACGATCGCCGGGCCGCCGTCGGCGTGGTGGACAATCCGTTTACGACGCCGGTGCCCCGCAGCCAACATTGCCGCCCGATCGGAGACGGCGCCCGACCAGCCCAGGCGCTCGGTGTTCCGATCTGCGACCGGCACGGTCACCACGACTTCGGTCCTGGCTGCAGCCACGGCCGCGTCGTCGACATCGACGAACGGTGCATGATACTAATAGCGTTATCTCACAGCATCTTTCGATACTTCTCGATACACCCCGCTCAAGAACTACCCTCCTTGTCCGACATCGACGTCGGTCGATCGACTGACACCGCTTCTCACGGCCACGCGGTCAGCTCACGGGTACGGGTCGGTCGGGACCGACCCGAGAGCGCGGCCTCAGCGTGTCCGAGACCCGAGTGCGCCGGCGCCACAACCGCGAGAAGCGAACAGCGTCGCGGTCGGTGTGGACCGCCCCAACACAGGTGAGGGATCACCCGCGGTGCAGATGGTGGTCGATCATCAGCGCACCGATGCCAACCGATCCACCGCCTCGACGATCGTCTCCGGAGCACAGCCGATATTCATCCTTGCGAATCCCCGTCCCGGTTCGCCGAAGTCGAGTCCGCGGACCAGGGCCACCTTCGCATGGCGCAACGCGTGGTCCGCGGGATCGTCACCCCATCCCAGTGCGGTCATGTCCAACCACGCGAGATAACTCGCCGCCGGACGGCGCAGGACGACCTGCGGGAGCTTCGTCGCGAGCTGCTGTTCCAACACCGCGACGTTGTCCTCGATCGCGGTGACGGTGTCGTCCAACCAGCCTCGACTGTCGTCGAAACCCGCACGGGTCGCGATGACACCGAACAGCCCGGTGCGGACGGTGACCTCCTCGGGCATCGACCGCATCACCTGGGTCATCCGGTCGGAGGCCGTGGCGAACATCGCGCATTTCAGGCCCGCGAGATTGAACGCCTTGCTACCGGACTCAGCAGTAATACCGTGTTCGCGCGCAGCGTCCGACACACTCAGATACGGCGTGAAGATGGTGGCGTGATGTGTGAGCGGGGCGTGGATCTCATCGCTGACGACCACCCCGTCGTGCGCGGCGACGATACGCGCCAGCTCGATGAGCGTCTCGCGGGAATGCACGGTGCCGACGGGGTTGTGCGGGTTGCACAGCAGCACCGCGCGGGCACCATCCGCCAGCGCGGCGTCGATGCCAATCAGGTCGAGGGAGAACTCGCGACCGTCGTCACGGAGCGGGACCTCGACGACCCTCCCACCTGCCTCCGGGATGAAGTCGAAGAACGGTGGATAGACGGGTGGGGTGACGACCACGCCGTCACCGGGTTCGATCAGTCGACGCAACGCCTCCACGATCACCACGCTCACGTCGGTGGTACAGCGCATCCGGTCGGGGTCGGCGGCCCAGCCCCAGGTGTCGGCAGCATACGCGGCGAACGCCGCCGCCGCGCCGCGGTCGTGCGAGTCGACGTAGCCGGTGTCCCCGATCTCGACCGCCTCGATCAGCGCCGCCCGGATGGCGGGTGCCAGCGGAAAATCGGTCTCGGCGACGAACATCGGCAACACCTCAGACGGATACGCGACCCACTTCTCACTGGACCGGCGGCGCAGTGTGGCGATGGGGTCGGCGGTGGTCGGTCGGCCGGTCCGAGGTGTGGACATGCGCGGGAGCCCTTCGTCGGCGGGGTGTGGTGGTCCCACGCGCCATTCTGCCGCTCTGGCTATCGGGACCGCCGTCCCCGCGCGATCGTGACCACCACGAGAGCCCAGATCACCAGAACCGCGATGGCCAGAGCGAGACCGTACGGTCGGTCGAGAAGGGTTGCACTCTCATTGTTTCCGGGTGCTGCCGTCGCGGCGCTGCGGGGCCATAGCACGGGACCGGCGAGCAGGACCAGCAGCAGGGTCGCCGCCGACGCGGCCAATACGGGTGGCCACCATCGTTGCGGAAGGAATCGGCGGGCGCCGAACCCGGCGGCGATGCACAACGGTGCGAAAATGGCGTCGTGAGCGATGAGACCGCCGATCAGCCAGATCCCGATGGACGTCTTGTCGATGGTGTTCATCTCCCAGATCAGCGACACCCCGTACCAGCCGATGGGCAGCGCACCGAGGACCAGCAGGAGCCTGATGGCACGGATCGTCATAGCACCTCGATTCGCGACAACCACTTGGTCTGCAAGACGCCCGGTCGGTTGGGAGTGATGAGCCGGCAGGGGTACCCGTGGTCGGTGGTCAGTGTCTGCCCGTGCAACTCCAGTGCGACCAGCGACGACGTGTTGCGCGCGAAATTCGCGGGCAAGGTGCTGACTCCGTACAGCCCGCGTTCCAGCGACGTGAAGCGAACATCACGGTCGGGGTCACCGTCGACCAGCTCCACCAGGTCACGCACCCGGACGCCACTCCAGGTCGCCTGCGCACTCCACCCCTCCACACAGGCGATGGGGAGCTCACTGGTGTGCTGCGGCAGACGACGCAGATCGTCGAGCGACAACACACGGGTCGTGCGACCGGCCACCACGGTCAGCCGGTAGTCGGGGGCGTGGGCCATGGTGACGACCCCGGCGGCAGCCGCGGTGCGATTCACCGGGACGCCCTGTGGGCCGTGACCCGATCGCGGCGCGAGGAACGAGATCCAGCGCAGGAACGACACGCTCTGGCCGGCGAATGCGAGACCCGCAAGGCCTGCCGCCCCCACCGCGGAGAGCAGCACGGCCCGACGGGACACCCCGCGAGACGGTCCCGGTTCGTCGGGTCGGGCGAACGCCGCGTATCGCGGTGGCGGTGGATCACGGGGCACCGCACCGTCATCGGGCTGGTCGTGGGTAGCCACATCGGGATCCGGCGTCGGATCACCGGCCGACGAATCGGTCATCGCGTCGCCTCGTTGGGGACGTGGTCGTGGTGGAGCTCGTTGTCGATCGGCTCGGTCGACTCCAGTGGTGTGGTGAACGCCTGCTGGATGACCGGCAGTTTCACGGCGATGTGGATCATCAGGGCCGCCACGATCACGAACGACATCGCGTAGTGGGTGGTGGTGAAGAAGAACTTCCAGGGATAGAACTGCGCGGTGTTCATCAACCCGGTGAAGAGCTGGAAGATCATCGAACTCACCAACACCGCGATCGACAGGCGCTCCAGTGCACGCAGCGGGGTACCCACCACGGGTCGGGCGAACAGGCGCGGGTAGACGATCTGCAGTTTGATCAGCAACAACGGTATCGCCATCGTCCCGGTGATGACGTGCACGCCCTGGCTGAGTCGGTACAGCCACGGCGGATCCGACGGGAAGTAGAACCAACTCGGCGGGTGCTGAATCCAGTGGCTCAGCAGTCCGGTGGCGAAGCACACCACCACGCACGCCCCGAGCATCAGCCCCACGCGGGCCGTCAGGCGTGGGCTGCGAACGGTGGTGTCGCGTCGGGGTGAACTCGGGCGGAACGCGATCGCCAGGCCGATGTCGGCCAGTTCGCGCCCCCGGTCGGCGAGTCGTGGATGGCGTGGGACAGCGACCTCGCGGACGGTGACGCCCATCGTCCGACGGACCAGAACGATTCCGCGCCCGGTCGCATCGTTGACACGGTCGATCCACCGCACCGGTGCGCCGCCGGAGTCCGCGGGTGAACTGGCCATCTCGCCGACCTTGTCGACCACCGGTTCATCCGGCTCGTCGTCCGGCCTCGGTGCGATGTCCATGTCCAGTCATTCGTACCGGAGCTGCGATCGGGTGGGTGCACAGATCCGCGAACGACGCCAGAGCGGTCGTCGTCGGATGCCGGTAACGCCGTCGACGCCGGCACCGGAGGTGTATTCGTGACTCATGACCGATGACCGTGATCGCATGGCCGATTCCACCGTTGCCGCCGTGGGCAAGGTATCCGAAGCTCTGGAGTTCGTGGAGCGCGCACGTGGGCACCTGTACGCGTTTCACCAGTTGATCGGCCACGCCGACCTCACCTTGGGGGACGCTGTCACGGCGTTGCGCGACGCCGGTCACGTGACCACCGCCGACGTACTGGACGGCGAGATGGTCGGACGCAACGTCCTCCGGGGCAGGTGGACTTTCCAGGTGGTGGAGGAATTCGATGACTCTTACTGGACGCCTTTTCGTGAGATCGAATCACGGATCCGCACGGATCTGGTGGGTGGGGCACGTCACCCACACGAAGCTCGGATGAAAGAGAAGCGACGCACACATGGTCGTCCGGGACACGAGAGCGACCCGTGACCAAACGGAGTGATCGGTGTGTCGCGGTTCCGCGCGACGACATTCAGATGTCGGATGTGTTGGTTGGCCGCCCGCGGACACCCAGCGGGACCACGACCCAGAGGACAGCGACGGTGCCCACCGTGATGACCGCGGCGATGACACCGCTCACGCGGTTCACGACGACGTCGAAGATGAGCGCCGCGACGCCCGTGATCGCTACCGACAAGAGCAACAGCCCGACCACCGCCATGCGATGAGCCAACGCCACCGCTTCGCGACGTTGATGGCGCCGGAAGAGGGCGCGGTGCACGCTCACCGGAGTCTGCAGGAAGACGGTCGCCGCGATGGAGGCACAGATGGTTGTCAGGTAGATATCGATGTCGACACTGTCGAGTCGTCCGAATTGTTGTTGAAACGGCAGCGTGAGCAAGAACCCGGTGAGGAACTGCACGCCCGTCTGCACCACGCGCAATTCCTGAATCAGATCGCCCCAGTTGCGATCCAAACGCTCGGTGGGTGTCTCGCGGCGTTCACGTTGGTCGCGACCGTCGAGGTCGACCGCATCACTCTGCTCCGGACCCGCGCTCGATTCGGTCGGGTGGAAGCTGACGCTCTCTCGGTCGCGACGGCTCACTGTCGCCCGCTGATGAGCCGTCGTGAATCACATCGGGCATCACACATGACAAGCTCCAGACGTCGGACAATGCTGAACGCAGCATGACACGGCGCCGACCGTTCATCCGCAAATTGCACGTGACGGCCGCTGCGCTGCGAGGTGCGCCGCGCGGGCCGAAAACTGCTGTCATCCGGGGTACGTAGTCGCGAACGCGGACACCGGTCGTCCGCTATGCGTACTGCCACCACGAGTTTCGTTGTCTCAGCGACATGGCCACAGCCGAGACGCATGGAGAGTCTCTCCGCATCAGCAAGAATGGCCGCTGACCTTCTGGTGGAGCTAGGGAGAATCGAACTCCCGACCTACTCGATGCGAACGAGTCGCGCTACCAACTGCGCCATAGCCCCAGATCGAACTTCTGCGACTCTACACCGGGCGTCCCGGGGCAGAAAATCGCACTCTCTACTGCCCTACCGCCCGGCGAAGGTCCAGGTCATCGCGCTCGACCCACTCACGACGGTAGGTCGGGAGGTGGTCGAAGACCGGATCCTCGTCGTCGATCTCCAGCACCACGGCGCCAGGTCGACGCAACCGCCGTGGCACCATCTCCGGTTCGGTCCGCTGCGCACGTTCCTGAGCCGCGCGGCGCTCCCTGGCCAGTCGTGTCATCCGCCGCCTACGGATCCGCGTCTCGATCCGCACGGTGCGACGGAGGTACATCAGGTAGCCGACCAATGCCACGCCTGCGACACCGGTGACGATCCACCCGATGGTCCCGAGAAGCAGGCCGAGCACCACGGCGAGCACGGTCACAGCCGCGAGCAGCGCCATCACCCGTCGACGACGCTGGTACCGCTTCTGGCTACGCCGGAGATCGGCGTCCGGGTCGTAACCACCACGCCCGCGACGACCGACGTCCGCATTGCCCGGCTCGTCGTCGAAGTCGTCGTCGTACGCATCGTCGTCGTACTCATCGTCGAGGTCGTCGTATTCGTCCTCGGGGTCGTCGACGTCGTACGCATCGTCGTCGAGGTCGTCGTCGGCGGCGTCCGTCGCGTCGTCGTCGCTGTCGACGCCGGTCGCCACCGGCACCGACTTCTCGACCGACAGCTGGGACTCCGCATCACGCAGCAGGTCCGCCGGATCGACGTCCGGATCCACCTTGGGCATCTCGGTCGTGTCGTCGGTGCTGAACGCCCGCGCGGCAACCGTGGTGCCGATCGCGACGGTCTCCACGGCCGGGCCGGTTGTCCCGGTCGTGGACTCCTCGACGCCAGCCCCGTCCGCCACCTCCACGGCCGTGTTCTCCGACGAGGCGTCATCCCCCGACGAGGTCTGCTCGGTGTCCTCAACGGCTTCGTCGGACTCATGAAGGTCGTCGGCGACGTCGGTCGCGACCGGTGCCTTCGCATCCTTGTGATCGTCGTCGGCGTTGATCAGATCAGCGGCCTTGCGTCGCTCGCGTACCGGCGGCTCCCAGTCGGCATCGTGTGGGTGTCGTCCGGACGCCATCCCGCCGCGCGCCGAGCGCATCGCCCGACCACCCTTGTGCAACACCCGGGTCGCGAGGGTGGTGTCGGTGGTCTTACGGACCTCCGGACGCCGCTTGATCACCATGGGGACCAGGACGAACAACCAGATCACCACCAGGATGACCCACAACACCGAATTGGGCATGGCTGGCAACACTCCTCCCGGTCACATCCGTCACACGTGCCGTGACCAGGCTATGGCGCGACGGGCCCGGGCCTGCGCAGACGCGCCGAGCGCTGTGCACATCGGGACACGAAGCGGGGAGGGGTTTCGGCCCGCCGACGTCGACAACGGCCCACTCGACGGGAACGACGGCACGCTCGGCGGGGTGATACGCCGGCAGTCAGTACGACGCGCGACCGGACCGCACCAACGTTTCCACCGCGCTCCCGACCACCTCTTCGGCGGTCAGCGCGAACAGCAGGTGATCGCGCCAGGCGTGGTTGACATCCATGTACCGGCGCAGCAGGCCCTCTTCCCGGAACCCGAGTTTGGTCAGCACCGCCTTGGACGGCAGGTTGCTGGGTTGCACGGTGGCCTCCAGCCGGTGCAGGCCCACCGACCCGAAGCAGTGGTCCACCCCCAGGGCGACCGCCGCCGTCGCGACGCCCCTGTTGAACAGGTCCTCGTCGAGCCAGTATCCGATCCACCCGTTGCGCAACGCGCCGCGTTGGATGTTCCCCACCGTCAACTGACCCGCGTAGTCACCGTTCACCTCGATGACCATCGGCAGCATCGACCCCGACTTGGCCTCGGACCTCAGCACCGCATGCAGGGCGGGCCACGACGACGAGTGATGCCGTTCCGCCCAGTAGTCGCTGCCGGTCGGTTCCCACGGCATCAACGTGTTCTGGTTCTTGATGCGCAGCGAACTCCACACCCGGGCGTCGCGGAGACGCACCGGCCGCAGGGTGACCGTTCCCGCCGAGGTCCGCAACGGGCCCAGTTTCGCCGGCCACCCCGGATGCCGCGACGATCCGGACGCCCACATTCGCACCTCAGATACTCAACACCGGCGACACCAGGAACACCAGCACGGGTGCCGTCCGATCACTTGGATGCTCACCCACGCTGCGCCAGGAACGCCACGTCGACCTCGTCGCCGGTGCGCAGATCCACATCCTCCGGATCCACCATGACCAGGCAATTCGCCTCGGCCAACCCGGCCAGCAGATGCGACGTGCCGGTCTCGGAACTACCCAGCACCTGAACCAGGTACTCGCCGGTCTGCTCGTCACGCATCAACTGTCCGCGGAGGTAACCGCGACGACCCTCCACCGACGCGATCGGACCCACCGTGCGGGCGCGGATGATGCGGCGCATCGGCTGCCGCTTGCCCAGCGCGATACGGATCAACGGCCGAACCATCACCTCGAAGGCCACCAGCGCGCTCACCGGATTGGCGGGCAGCAGGAACGTCGGGACCTCGTCGCGGCCCAGCTTCCCGAACCCCTGTACCGATCCGGGGTGCATGGCGATGCGCTCGATGGTCAGCTCACCCAGATCCGTCAACGCCTCCCCCATGGCCTCGGATGCCGCTCCGCCCAGCGCACCGCAGATCACCACTATCTCGGAGCGGATGAGCTGCCCCTCGACCACCTCACGCAGCGCCGACGGCTCGCGGTCGACGATGCCGACGCGGTTGACGTCGGCACCGGCGTCGCGGGCGGCCGCCGCGAGCGCATAACTGTTCACGTCGTACACCTGCCCCGGGCCGGGGTTGCGGTCGATGTCGACGAGTTCGGATCCGACCGTGATCACCGACAACCGGGGGCGCGGATGCACCAGCACCCGCGTACGGCCGACCGCGGCCAGCAAACCCACCTGAGCGGCACCGATGACCGTTCCGGCGCGCACCGCGACGTCACCGGGCTGCACGTCGTCGCCCGCGCGGCGCACGTACTCACCGGTGTCGACGCCGTGTCCCACGCGGACCTTCGACAGTCCACCGTCGGTCCAGCGCAGCGGGACCACCGCGTCGGCGAGGGTGGGCAACGGCGCACCGGTCTCCACCCGCACCGCCTGACGCGGCTGCAAACGGGTGGGTGTCCGCGAACCGGATCGGACCTCCCCGACCACCGGCAGCACCACCACGATGCGTTCGTCGGCGTCACCCTCCTCGGGGTCGTCGACGATCTCACCGGCGTCGATCACGTCGACGCTGCGGACGGCGTACCCATCGATGGCCGCCTGGTCGAATCCGGGCAGTGGTCGCTCGGCGATCACCTCCTCGGCACACAGCAGGCCCTGGGCCTCCGAGATGGCGACCCGAACCGGTCGTGGCGCCACCGCGGCCGCGGTCACCCGCGTCAACTGCTCCTCGACCGACCGCATCAAGCCTCCTCGCCGTATCCCCGGACCACGGTCCCGGGTCCTGCGACGACGTTATCGTTTGCCGAGCCCGCCACGGCGGCACCACGCGGCCGACCGCGGCGAATACCGCGGTAGGAGCGCGGCCCCTACTGTTTCAACCGATCCTGCAGCCATGCGCGCAGCTCCGGCCCGTAGTCCTTCCGATCGAGCGCGAAGTCGACGCACGCCTTGAGGTATCCGCCCGGGTTACCGAGGTCGTGCCGACTGCCGCGGTGGACCACCACATGGACGGGATGACCCTCCGCGATCAACAACGCGATCGCGTCGGTGAGCTGTAGTTCTCCACCGGCGCCCGGTTCGATGCGGCGCAGCGCGTCGAAGATCGCACGGTCGAGGATGTACCGGCCCGCGGCGGCCAGATTCGACGGCGCATCCTCGGCGTCCGGTTTCTCGACCATGCCCTTGAGCCGCATGACGTTGGGGTTCACGGCGTCCGGCAGCGGTTCGACGTCGAAGACGCCGTAGGCGGAGATCTTGTCGCCGGGCACCTCGATGGCGCACAGCACCGTGCCACCCCGCTTGGCGCGGGTGCGGGCCATCACCTCGAGCACCCCGCCCGGCAACACCAGGTCGTCGGGCAGCAGTACCGCGATGGCGTCTTCGTCGTCGGCGAGCTCGGACTCCACACAGCCCACCGCATGACCGAGACCCAGCGGTTTGTCCTGGACCACCGACTCCACCTGCATGAGGTTCGGCGCCTTGCGGACCTTCGCCAACATCGCGTCCTTGCCCCGCTTCTCCAGCGTGTTCTCCAGCACGAGGTCGTCGACGAAGTGGGCGACGACACCGTCTTTGCCGGGCGAGGTGATGATCAACAATCGCTCGGCGCCGGCCGCCTTCGCCTCCTCGGCAACCAGCTCGATCCCCGGGGTGTCGACCACGGGCAACAACTCTTTGGGCACCGTCTTGGTCGCGGGCAGGAACCGGGTACCGAGGCCGGCGGCGGGGACGATCGCGGTCCGCGGGATGGGCGGGGTGTTGGGCACGAACTCGTACTCGGCGCCGGGGAACGAAGCAGCGCCGGAGGTCGGTCCGGCCTCGGTACTGGGGACAGCCTGATTCATGAGGATCAGCCTAGGGCGACGAACCGACAATCCGCTGGCCGAATGCTGTGACCACCCCGACACTTCCGATCGACCTGATCGATCGCGGGAGAGCCAGGATGAACGACGATGGAGCGCATGGGACACGGCAAGGCGCAGTGGCGTGAACGGCTGACGACACGCCGGATCGCCAGGACCGGCGACGAGCAGGCATCCGCGGCGGTCCGCCTGACCGCACTGATCGGCGAGATCGAGTCGGGACCCCTCGGGCGGCCGCTGCGCACGGCGACCATCGCGGCCTACCTACCCCAGCCACCCGAACCCGGCGACACCGGCATGCTCGACGCGCTGGTCGCCACGGGCGCAACGGTGATCGTCCCGAAGGTCGCACCCGGGCCGCCCGCACCGCTGGACTGGGCGCGATATGAGGACGCCGGGCAGCTCGTCGTCGCCCGTTTCGGACTACGGGAGCCTGCAGGAGCTGCGGTGGGAATCGACGCCGTGGGCGGAGCCGACGTGGTTCTGGTGCCGGCCCTCGGAGTGGACCGCCGCGGGGTACGGCTCGGCCGCGGAGCCGGGTACTACGACCGCACCCTCGGCGCGGCTGCCGACGCCGCACTGGTGGCGGTGGTCTACGACGACGAACTGTTCGACGAGTTGCCCGAGGATCCGCTGGACGTCCGGGTCGGCTGGGTTCTGCGACCCGGAACAGGCTTCACCCCGCTGACCTGACATTGCCAGTGAGACGGAACCCGGGCATATTCGAGGCTTCTGCGTGGTTGAGCAGAACATCATCTGGCACTCGAATACACGGAGTGCCAGGCCGGCGCTACGATCTTCTCGCATCCCCGGTCGTCAGACCCGTGTCTTCGGAGGTATCCGTGCCCACCTACTCGTACGCCTGCACGCAGTGCGACAACAAGTTCGACATCGTGCAGTCGTTCAGCGACGACTCGCTGACCGAATGCCCCGCATGCTCGGGCCGGCTGCGCAAGCTGTTCAACACCGTCGGCATCGTGTTCAAGGGCAGCGGTTTCTACCGCACCGACAGTCGCACCGGAGCCGACAAGGGATCCGACAGTTCGTCGTCGAGCAGCGAGAAGTCCGACTCGTCCGCACCGTCGAAGTCGACGAGCGCGGGCGGCGCCAGCACCTCGTCGTCGGGTGACTCCACGTCGAGCGGTTCGACGTCGAGCGGGTCCGGTTCGTCCGGGTCCGGTTCGAATTCGAAGGCCGCAGCTGCGTCCTGACCTGCATCGACGACATCTCTGCACAGATCGCATCGGTGTCCACAGACACCTGCGGGCCGGTCATGACGAGCGCGGGAGCCTTCTAGCGTCTGTGGCATGCCCGCCGACCGCCGTCTCGTCCCCACCCTCACCGATCGCCTGCGCGAGCTGGCCAGACCCGGATGGGCGCGCACACTGCTGGTCCGTCGACTCATCGCCGGTGCGTTCGTGGTGGCGGCCCTGGTGTCGGCCCTCGCCGCACACCGCGCCGACCGCACGGACACCGTGCTGGTCGCCGCGCACGACCTGACCCCCGGTGCACCGCTGACCGCCGCCGACGTGGCAACGCGCGAACTCCCCACCGGTACCGCACCCGACGGTGCGCTGCGCCGCCGAGCCGACACCGAGACGCGCACGGTCACCGCGGCCATTCGGGGCGGCGAGGTCCTGACCGACGTCCGACTGCTGTCCCCGCGTCTTCCCACGGCACTGTTGCGGCGACCGGACGCACGGTTGGTGCCCGTACACATCGGTGACGCCGGAGTCCCCGCTCTGCTCCGCGAAGGTGACCTGGTGGATGTGCTGGCCGCGCAGCACGACAGTGACGATTCGGCACCACCGTCGGTGCTGGTCCGGGGCGCGGTGGTCGCTGTGGTGTCCACCCGCGCGGCCGCCTCGTTGCGCACCTCACCCGACCCCGGCGTCGTCCTTCTCGCGATGCCCGAAACCGACGCCCACCGCGTGGCAGCGGCCAACCTCACCGAGGCGGTCACCGTGGTCCTGCACTGACACCGGCCCACCGACGGGTCCTGCACCCGCTCGATCAGCGGATGCGCCGGGGACCATTCCCCTGTTGAATACGACACACCCGAACACCCGAAGTGGTGGTCAAACCTGCCGGTTACCCAGGTGGTCTGGCTACGATCAGCACACTCGGTGTACCGGAACGCCGTTTATCCCCGACCGGAGAGGACACCCGAGCAGTGCTCAAGGGTTTCAAGGAATTCCTTCTTCGTGGGAACGTGATCGACTTGGCGACCGCGGTCGTCGTCGGCGCCGCGTTCACCGCGATCGTCAAAGCATTCACCGACAACATCATCCAACCGTTGGTCAATTCGGTCGGTTCGAGCAACGCCGCCGCGGGACTGGGCTTCGCGATCCGCAAGTCTCCCAACTTCATCATCAACGGCAAGAACAGCACGTTCGTGGACTTCGGCAGCATCATCACGGCGCTGATCAACTTCCTCATCGTCGCCGCGGTCGTGTACTTCATCATCGTTCTGCCTTTCGAGAAGTTGAAGAAGCTGCGTGCCCAGAGCGGTGACGACGCCGAGGGCCTCACCGAGGCCGAACTCCTCGAGGAGATCCGCGACCTGTTGGCGGGTAAGGACCCCAAGGCAGGCAAGCCCGACCAGCCCGATCTCGATCGCAAGCCGGACTACACCGGTGGTGACACCCCGGGAACCCGCAACCTCGCTGCGGCGGGCGTCGCGGGCGGTACCGGATCGGGTGCGGCGTCGACGGCCGGCTCGTCCGCGGGTTCGACCGCACCACCGACGACGTTCTCCGACCAACCCGGTTCGGGTTCGTCATCCGCAGTGAACCGGCCCGCCGGTTCGACCACGGATCCGCGTGGTTTCCCGCCCGCGCAGGGTGGCGGTTATGGCGGACCTGCCCCGCAGTCGTCGGGTCAGGGTGCGCCGCCGCAGCAGGGCCGACCGGCAGGTCCGCCTCCCGGGTACCCGCCCTACCAGGGGGGTCAGCAGCCCGGTTCGCCCAACCCGTCGGGCCAGGGCGGTTTCCCGCAGGGACCCGGTTACGAGGGTTACCCGCCGGGATCAGCGCCCGAGGGTTACCCCCCGACCCCGCCGCCGGGATCGGGGTACCGCCAGCCCCCGCCGCCGCAGGGTGAGCACGGCCGTCACAGTCAGTGACCTGATCGGGGCACGAATCCGGGCGTGGTGATCACCACGCCCGGATTCGTCTCCCCTACCGGGCGGTGTCAGTCGTCTGCCATCGGCGTCGACGAACCGGATCCGGACAGCCCGACCATCGATTCCCAGGCCGGGAGCAACCGTGCCCGGATGGCTCGCTCACCCGCCTCGTCGCGGAAGATGCGGGACACAGCAAGACCGCGAGCGATCTCCACGCTCAACTCCATCTGCTCCGCCGTCAGCTGTTCCCCGAACAACTCGTGGCAGCCCGCACGCACCTTGTCGGCGACAGTCTGTTCCAGCGGAACCATCGCCGCCCGCAACACCGAGTCGGTCCGAGCCGCCACCCACACTTCGAGGGTGGCATCGAACAGTGGCCCGGAGAATGCTTCGAGCAGTACGTCCAGGCCCGACAGCTCCGGGGCGGACGCCACCAGCTCGGCCAATCGGCGGTCCACCAGTCTGCTCACCGCGGCAATCACCAACGACTCCCGCGTCGGGAAGTGGTGCAGTTGCGCACCGCGCGACACACCGGATCGCCGGGTCACCTCCTGTGTGGTGGTTCGCGCATACCCCGCCTGCACCAACACGTCGATGGTGGCGTCGAGGATGCGAGCGCGCGTCTCGCTGCCGCGCCCGAGCTGCGCGCGACCGGTCATCCCGTCCGCTCCAACCGATCGTGGGCTGGTCGGTCGACATCGGGCGCCGAGTCGAAGTCGTATGCCGCCGGGTTGAATTCGCCCATCATCTGCTTGTACCGCCAGGTGAAGGTCGGCCACATCACGGAGTTGCGGCCCGCGGAGTCGATGTACCAACTCGAACACCCGCCGATGTTCCAGACCGTGCCACGCAATCGGGTGTCCACCTCGTCGCGATACCGCTTCTCTGCCGCGATGCGGACGTCGGCTTCGCCATACCCGTGGCAATGGAGATGGTCGAGCATCCGGCTGAGATATCCGGCCTGCGCCTCCAGCATCAACACGATCGAGCTGTGACCGAGATTGGTGTTGGGTCCGTACATCAGGAACATGTTGGGGAAGCCACTGACACTGACCCCGCGGTAGGCGCTCGGCGACCCGTCCCAACGTGCGGCCAGAGTCCGGCCGTCGCGCCCGACGACCAGTCGTGCGACCGGTGGCTCCGTCGGGGTGAAACCGGTGCCGAAGATGACGGTGTCCACCTCGTGTTCTGTTCCGTCGTCGTCCACCGCGCCGGATTCGGTGAGCTCGCGCAGACCACCGACCAGCTCGACGTTCGGCCGCTGCAGGGCCGGGAACCACGCGTTGCTGAGCAGCATCCGCTTACAGCCGATGGTGAAGGTCGGGGTCAACCGACGGCGGAGCCCGGGGTCGCGTACCTGACGGCGCAGGTGCAGCCGTCCCATCGCCGCGGCGATCGGCAGCAATCCCGGTCGCAGCGCCATCAGCACCACGTACACCTCGCGGTAGGCGTAGATCAGGGCGCGCATCAGTTTGTGGGCGAACGGGATTCGACGATACAGGCGCCGTTCCGACGCCGAGATGACCCGGTCAACCCGGGGAATGACCCACGCGGGGGTCCGCTGGAACACCGTCAGATGTGCGACTCGGTCGACGATCTCCGGGACGAACTGGATCGCGGACGCGCCGGTACCGATCGCGGCGACCCGCCTGCCGGTGAGGTCGCGATCATGATCCCAGCTCGCACTGTGGAAAACGTGACCACGGAACCGATCAAGGCCAGGGACGTCGGGCAGTTCCGGTGTCGACAGCGTTCCGGTGGCCAGCACCAGGAACCGACACTCGACGGATCCGTGGTCGGTCCGCACCACCCAGACCGAGCGGCCGGGGTCCCAGCGTGCACCGGTCAGCGCGCAGTCGTAAGTGGTCGGTCCGCCGATCGCGCCGGCGACGCCCTCGAGGTAGTCGCGGATCTCGGGCTGACGACCGTAGGAATGCGACCACCCCGGGTTGTCGGCGAACGAGAGCGAGTACAAGGCAGTCGGCACATCGCAGGCACAGCCGGGGTAGGTGTTGTCCCGCCACACCCCGCCGGCCGTGGGTCCGCGGTCGATCACGTGCAGGCTGAGTCCGGGGTGTTCGCGGCGCAGCCGGTGGACTGCGGCCAGTCCACCGAAGCCTGCGCCGACGACCAGGATGTCGACGGCCTCGGGCAGTGCGGTGGTGCCACCGACCCGATTCTCATCCTCCATGTAGTGACCATAGTCTCCGTCACGCGCCTCCTCGGGCCCGTTCGGGAAGGCTGGCCCCAGCGCCTATTTGAGGATGTTGATGGCCCGGGCGAGCACCATGGCCACGGTGATCAGCGCGACCGCCGACTGCAGGGCCATCGCCGCCTTGGCCCAGCGGGTCATCGGCATGGTGTCGGTGGGGCTGAACGCGGTGGCGTTGGTGTAGGCGACGTACAGGTAGTCGATCAACCGGGGTTCCCACTCGGGCGGTGACAACTCCGGGGGCGACGTCATCTGCGGGAACAGCAGGTCCGGGTACTGCGCGACACCGCAGGCGCGGTCGACGGGTCCACCGCGGTCGAGCTCCCAGTACCAGAGTCCGAAGATGATGACGTTGGTCAGGTAGACGGTGGCGCCCGACAGCAGCAGTTCGCCGGCGCCTGCCCGCGACGAACTGGTGACGATGTCGATGACGATCCGGACTGCCGAGTACGCATTGGCCAGGCTGGCCAGCGCGATGAGGGCGAGTCCGCACAGTCGCAGCGGCGCGGAGGTGCTCTCCATCCGCCGCGGATTGGCCGCCACGAGCACCACCAACAGGGCCAGTTCGATGATCGGCAACAGGTACCGCGACGAGAGGTTGAGATGGTCGGGCAGGGAGATCTGCAGTCCGATGACCACCAACACCGCGAGCGCCGCAGGCCACCGCTGCTCTGCCACGGTGTGCCGCCGCCACGCGGGCACCGCGGCGTCGTCGGTGGGCCCTACCGCGCGGTCGGTCTCGTCGGCCATCACAACAGTGTGCCCTGCACTCCGCCGGTCGCTCGGCGTCCAGGTTTCGCTTCTACAGTCAGGGCGTGCGTCAGGTCCTGATGTTCCTCGCGGTGGTGGTCGGTGCTTCACTCGTGGGCGGCAGCGCCTCGACCCCGCAGCCGAGTGTGTTGGCCGACCGACGGGTGGGACCACTGTTCATCGGGACGTCCGACGAGCACGACTGCACGGCGACGGTGATCCACAGCCGGACCGGAGACCTGCTTCTCACGGCCGCGCACTGCGTGACCGGCGCCGCCGACGACATCCGCTTCGCTCCCGGCTATCACGACCGGATCAAGCCCTACGGGATCTGGCGGGTGACCGCCGTGTACCTGGCCTCATCGTGGGTGCGTGGGCTGAACGTCGACGACGACTTCGCGGTGATGCGCGTGGCACCAGACCCGGGATCGCCGCAGCACCCTCTCGAGACCGTGACGGGTCGCGGATTCACCGTGGGTTCCACCACACCGGGTTCCCGAGTCCGCGTGGTGGGGTACGGCGGGGTGGCCGACGACCCGGTGGGATGCCGTGGACGGACGCGTACCGTCCGCGGCGTCCCGACGATCAGCTGTCGTGGACTCGTCGACGGCACCAGCGGGTCACCGTGGATCGCCGGACGCAGCGCGATCGGCATCGTCGGTGGATATCACCAGGGTGGTTGCATCACCGACGTGTCGCATTCACCCGTGTTCGGGAGCGATCTACACGAGGTGATCGCCCGTGCCGAAGCCCACGGACCGAGCGACGTCGCGCCGGAGCCACAGTCGGACTGCTGACCGCTCTAGAGTCGGCGGTGCACCTCGTCCGCAACCGTGAGGCCACCACCATGATCAAGGTTCTCGCCTTCGACACCTTCGGCACCGTCACCGACTGGCACACCGGTGTCGGCGACGCGATGGCGGGCATCTTTCCCGAGGTCGATGCGCACGCACTGACCCGCGATTGGCGACGCGCCTACAGCCCGGCCCTGCGCGACGTGGAGGCGGGCCGGCGGCCGTGGGCCCTGCTCGACGACCTGCATCGGGAATCGCTGACCGTGTTGCTCCACGATCGTGGTGTCACCCCCACCGACGGACAACTGGATGCGGCGGTTCACGCCTGGCATGTGATCCCCGGATGGCCCGATGTCTCGGCGGCCCTGCGACGGCTGCGGAGCCGCTACATCGTCGGCACATTGAGCAACGGCAACGTCGCGCTGCTGGTCGAGATGGCGAAACACAGTGACCTCGCTTGGGATTTCATCGGTGGCGCCGACATCTGGGGTCACTACAAGCCCGCGGCCGACACCTATCTGGGGATCACACGGATTCTCGACGTCGCGCCGGACGAGGTGCTGATGGTCGCGACCCACTCCTGGGACCTCGACGCGGCCCGCTCGTACGGACTGCAGACCGCCTACGTCGAACGCCCGCACGAATGGGGTCCGGAGCGCAAAGAAGAGGCGCGCGACCCGGCGAACCTGTTCCACGTCACTGATCTGGGTGAGTTGGCCGACCTGTTGGGCTGTTGAGGCCGCCATCGGCCTCCCGAAGGCACCCGCGGCGTCGAGCGGCTATCCCTGGTCGACCACGACCCCGGCGTGGTGCTATCCGGATCGGATAGCAGTGCGGTGATCGGTGTGTCGGCGGGGTTCTCGATGACTAGCGTCGCCACGTGCGGAGAGACACACAGCTCGAGATCATCGGAACACGACGATGTGACGTGGTTTCGGCGTCCCGTCCGGCGGGACCGGATCTCCGAACGGCGCAGACCTCTCCGCGCCGCGCAACAGACGACGTACCGAGGGACATCCACGATGAAGACCACCGCCGCAATTCTCAACCACGCGAACACCGAGTTGGAGGTCACCGACGTCGATGTCGACGACCTTCGACCCCACGAGGTACTGGTGCGCATGGTCGGAGTCGGTATCTGCCACACGGATCTGGGGGTGATCGCCGCACCGGCACCTGGTCAGACACCGATCGTGCTCGGACACGAGGGATCCGGTGTCGTCGAACGGATCGGCGCGGGGGTGACGCTGCTGTCGGTGGGTGACCCGGTGGTTCTCTCCTACGCGCATTGCGGTGAGTGCGACCACTGCACAGCCGATCTCCCGCAGCACTGTCGCGCGTTCGTGCCGTTGAATCTGGTCGGTGCGCGGACCGACGGTTCCACGCCGCTGCATCGCGACGGTACCCCGGTCCTCGGCGCGTGGTTCGGGCAGTCGTCGTGGGCGCAGCACGCGGTCGTCGCCGAGAACAACGCCATCAGGGTGGATGACGACATCCCGCTGGACATCCTCGGCCCGCTCGGTTGCGGCATCCAGACCGGTGCCGGGGCCGTGCTGAACACCCTCGACCCGGAGCCCGGTTCGACGATCGCGATTTTCGCGATGGGATCGGTGGGGCTGTCGGCACTGTTGGCCGCGATCGTCGCGGGCTGCGACACGATCATCGCGGTCGACGTGTCGGATGCGCGGCTCGACACCGCAAGCGATCTGGGTGCCACGCACGCCATCAACTCGGCGACCACCGATCCCGTAGCCCGTATCCAGGAGATCACCGGCGGGTTGGGTGTGAACTACTCGGTGGACTGCATCGGGTTCTCCGACGTCGTCCGTGCCGCCCTCGAATGCCTACAGACCCCAGGTGTCTGCGCGACCGTCGGATTCCAGGGTATGCCCAACGATGTCACGGTCGACCAGGGACACCTCCTGTTTGGCCGGACTCTCGTGGGTGTCGTCGAAGGTGACGCGATCCCGGGCGCCTTCGTGCCGCGAATGATCGAACTCCATCGCGAGGGGCGGTTTCCGTTCGACCGGCTGATCACCACCTTCGACTTCGCCGACATCAACACCGCGCTCGACGCCGTCCACCGCGGCGATGTCACCAAGGCCGTCCTGACCTTCCCCACACCCTGAGCACTGTGTGCCGGTCGTTGTCCTTCTGAGACAGCCACCCCGGTCCCGACTATCCACCGATGACAACCTGCCATCACCCGAGCGGGCGTATCGTCCTCGACGTGAGTCACCCGCCGACCGTCACCGAGGACATGACCATGACAGCGCACGCGCCGCATCGCGGTGTTCATGAGGTGCTGGAGCTGGCCGGTTCGGTGTTCGGTCACCCTCGCTCTCCCGACGGTGCCGACCTGCGCACCGGTGTCGATCTGGGCACCGCGACCTGCGTTGTCACCGTGGTCGATGCGACCGGACTACCCGTGTGGATCGACGCCATCCGGACCGCCGCGGTCCGCGACGGGGTGGTCGTCGACTTCGCCGCGGCATCCGCGGCAGCGACGACGCTGAGACAGCGGGCCGAGGATGTTCTGGGTGTCGAGTTGTCCACCGCGGCAACCGCATACCCTCCGTGCGTCGGAGAAGCAGAGAGCCGCGCCTGCCGATTCGTTCTGGAGTCCGCCGGATTCGATGAGGTGACTCTGCTGGACGAGGTGAGCGCGGCAAACCATGCCCTGCAGGTGATCGACGGGGTGGTCGTCGACGTGGGCGGCGGGTCGACCGGGGTCGGCATCTTCCGTGGCGGTGATCTGACCGAACTCGATGATCGTCCCGGGGGCGGACACCACCTCGATCTGATCCTGTCCGGTGCACTCGGCGTGGACATCGCGGAGGCCGAACAACGCAAACGAGAAGAGCCTGACGACGCCTTCGCGGCGATCCTCCACCCCGGATTCGAACGAATAGCCCACAACATCGCCGATCTCACCCGGGGCGCGGACGACCTCGAGGTCCATCTCGCGGGTGGTGCGCTGATGTACCCCGGTGCCGCACAGATCATCTCCGCCTACCTCCACAGGCCGGTCCACACCTACCCCCACGCGCAGCTGATCACACCGCTCGGCATCGCGCAGTCCTCGACATGACGGCTCGAACGACCATCGACGATCGCGGACGATGATGCCCGACAACGACATCCGGTCACGGCTCGAGCGCCTGCTCGCGACCGTCCCCGAGGACCCGCACCAGGCCGAGTCGGCGGCGACCGGTGTGTTCGGAGACGACGGGACGGTGATCGTCCGACGCGACGATCTCACCTGGACCCCGGTTCGCAGGTATTCGGGATACGAACCGGACCAGTCGGCCCTGACCGCACTGGAGTGCGGTAGCGGGATCCTGGTCAGACGTGGTGTCTGCGCGGGTGATTACGCGATCGTCCTGCCTACTGATCCCCCGCCGTCGTCGCCGTCGACCGTTCACCGCGGTCCGGTGGACCTCGCACTGCTGACCCGCATGTGCGTCTGGCTCGGGTTGATCCGGGCTCTGCACGCCGCTCGGGTCGAGGTGGAGGACTACCGGGTCGAATCGCGGGTGGTCGGCGATCTGGCCAAGCAGGTGTTGAGCGTGAGCGATCTCGACCAGGTGTTGTTGACCATCACCACCGAGACCCTCCGGATGAGTGAGTCCGACATCTGCGGCGTGTTCCTCCGCGAGGGGGACGAACTGCGGATGAAATCGTGTGTGGGTCACCGATTGGTGGAGACCTCCCGTTTACGCATGGTACGTGGCCAGGGTGTCGCCGGCATGGTGTTCCAGAACCGCTCGGCGGCGCGGATCGACAGTTACCTCCAGGATCTGCGGATCAGCAACGACTTCATGTCCTTGGCCGAACAGGAGGAGACACGGTCGGCGCTGGCGGTCCCGTTGTTGCTGGGCGACGATCTCGTGGGCGTTCTGGAGGTGTGGCGTCGCCGGTACTCCAGCTTCACCGAACGCGACGTGCGGCGTCTGGAGTCCTTGGCCGACCTCGCCACGATCGCGATCGACAACGCACGCCTCTACGACTCACAACGGTCGGCGTTGCACGATCTCGAGGCCACCCAGGCCACCCTGCGGGCACAGGTCGCCTTACTCGACGAGACCGCGCGACTGCAGAAGTCGCTGATCGACATCGTGCTGGAGAACGGAGCGGTGTTCGCGCGCGTGACCCGGACCCTGGCCGAACAATCGGGATGCACCGTCGCGATCGTGACCGCCGACGGTGCCGTCGACGCGGTGTATCCGCGGGACGCCGCACACGTCGACATCGAGGCCGCTTATGCCGCACAGCGCGAGTCGTTGAGTCGCGACACCGGGATGGTCCACACGCCCGGTGGCGAACCCGTCTGGATCCACCCCATCGAGCTCGGCGACGACCAGTTCGGTGCGGTCTGCGCCCTCGGTGCGGGCATCACCTCCGGACGCACCCAGGTCGCCTGTGCGCAGGCCGCTCTGGCGTGCGCCCTGTTCCATCTGCAGCAGCGGGCGGCCAGCCTCGCCCGCGCCGAGGCCCTTGATCAGGTGTTGTGGGATCTCATGGACGGGTCACCCGAACAACGATCCGGTGCGCGCGGCCGCGCGCAACAGATGGGGGTCTGGTTGCGGGGCTGGCACCGGGTGCTCTACGGATCGCTGGAGAATCTCGAGAGTGTCGCACAGCATGAGGAGTGGAGCCTGTCGACCTCCGATCGGACCCGCCGGTCGATACTGGAATCCGTGCGTGCGATCACCACCCCCGTGCAACCGACCCTGGCCAGCGTCAGGGGGAACTGGCTGGTCGCACTGATCCCCGTCAGGGACCGCGACCGATCGCGAGACTTCCTGCGCAACCTCAATGTTCGACTGGGCGCGGAATACCCGGAGATCTCGATGGCCTGGGGGCTGTCCACCGCCCGCGAGCATCCCGGTGAGTACCCGGAGGCGTTCTCCGAGGCGCGTACCGCACTTGCTGCCGCACGCCGACTCGGATCGGTGTCGTTGTACGACGACCTCGGCATCGTGCGCCTGTTGCTCGGCCACGAGGACGCGGACTTCCAGTCGTTCGTCCGCGAGATCACCGGACCACTCCAACATTACGACGAGGCCAGCGACGGGTCGTTGATGAAGACGCTCCGCGCCTACTTCGA
Source organism: Williamsia sterculiae (assembly GCF_900156495.1). Lineage (GTDB taxonomy): Bacteria > Actinomycetota > Actinomycetes > Mycobacteriales > Mycobacteriaceae > Williamsia_B > Williamsia_B sterculiae. The sequence continues at coordinate 162,311 of NZ_FTNT01000002.1, read as the reverse complement.
TGCGAACTGCTCGCAGAAGGATGCCGCGGACATCCTCTACATCCACCACAAGACGCTTGCCTACCGACTCGACCGCATCCGCAAGTTGACCGGGCTGGACCTCTCTCAGCATTCCGACCGGATGCGCGCCGATCTGGCCCTGCGGTTGTTGGAGGTGTCCGAACAGGCGGACCGATCGGGCGGTGGTCGATGATGTGCCGTCAATCGAACACCACGACCGTCTTCACGCTGCGCCGGGCCGCCATGGCGCTGTAACCCTCCGGCGCCTCCTCGATCCCGACCCGGTTGTCTATCACGACCGTGGGGTCGATGACTCCGGCCGCCAGCAGCGACACGATCTCGTCGCGATCGCGGATCGCGTTGCCGATGGCGAACGAGAGCGTCACCTCGTCGGCGAAGGCGCGGGCGACGGGAAGCGACCACGCGGGATCCGAGTGCACACCCACCGAGACCACGGTCCCGCGGCGACGGACCAGTGACATCGCGGTCTCCAGACCGCGACTGCCTCCCACCGCCTCAATCACCACGTCCGCCCCGCGACCATCCGTCAGCTCCGCGAGCACCTCGACGGCGGTCTCCGGGGTTGCGGTGACCGCTCCGCAGTCCGCGGCCAGCTCCCGACGCTCCGACACCGGCTCGACGACGACCACCGGACCCGCTGAACACGCCTGCGCCGCTTGGCTGGTCATCTGTCCGACCGGGCCACCACCGACCACCGCGACCGTCGCGCCGGGGCGGAAGTGCGCGCGTCGCACGGCGCCGTATCCGGTGGCGAGGATGTCTCCGAGGAAGAGCGCCGACTCCCAGTCGAGCTCCTCCGGCAGCCGCTGCAATGCGACATCGGCGAACGGGACCCGGACGTACTCGGCCTGCGCGCCGTCGAGGCGGGCGCCGAATGTGGTACCGCTGCCGAAGAACGCCCGCTGCTCGCACTCCCACTGATTGCCGCCGCGGCACCACCAGCACGAACCGCACGCGGTGAAATCCGTGCCCGCGATCCGATCACCTCTGTGCACGTCACGTACCGCGGACCCGACATCCACCACCACCCCGACGAACTCGTGTCCCATGACGTTCCCGGGGAGCAGTCCGTGCCCGTCGGCGACGAGGTGCAGGTCTGTTCCGCAGATCCCCGCCCGCGCCACCTCGACCACCGCGTCCGTCGGGTCGACCACGGCGGCGTCGGTCACCGCGGTGACCGACACCGCACCGGGATCGGAGTACACGACCGCCCTCACCGTGCACCGACCGCCTCGAGCGCCCCCACCCGCTCGGCGATGCGCTCGGCGGCGGTACGCAGATCTCGGAGCTCGACATCGGTCAGTGGCAATTCGACGATCTCGGCGAGCCCACCTCGACCGAGCCGCACCGGCAGACCGACGTAACCGGAACGAATCCCGTACTCGCCGCGGGGAGCAACCGTGGCGGCGAGCACCTCGCCTGTCTCTCGGATCATCGCCGAGACCATCCGCGCCGCCGACAACCCTGGGGCGAAGAACGCACTACCCGACTCCAACAGACCCACCACCTCGGCACCGGAGTTGCGGGTCCGGTCGACCAAACCGTCCACCTCCGATGCCGGCAACGACTCGGTGATCGGCCCACCGTCGACGGTCACCTGCGACAGCGGCAACACCATCTCGTCGCCGTGGCTCCCGAGCGCGAACGCGGAGACCTGCCGGGGTGACGTGTCGGCCGCAAGCGCGGTGAGTGCACGGAAACGGGACGAGTCCAGCACCCCGGCCATCCCGATGACCCGTTCGGTCGGCAATCCCGACACCTGCCAGGCGTGTTGGGTCATCTCGTCGAGCGGGTTGGTCACCACCAACAACACCGCGTCCGGTGACACGGCCACCGCGTCGGCGGTCAGGGCACCCACGATCGCGGCGTTGGTGTCGACGAGGTCGGAGCGACTCATACCCGGTGTGCGCGCCCGTCCGGCGGTGATCACCACGTATTCCGAACGACCGGCCTCGGCCACGGTCGTCACCCCGCGCACTCTGGTGGAGAACCCCAGGAGCGGGGATGCGTGGGAGATGTCCAGGGCGATCCCCGCGGCACGTTGGCCGGCGATGTCCACCAACACCACCTCGTCGATGAGGTCCGACTCGGCCAGTCGCATGGCCGCGATCATGCCGACGTTGCCCGCGCCGACGACGGTCACCCGTCCGACGCGCTGCGCGGGACCTCGGACGACTCCGTTTCGCCGCGGCAGCCCGACCCGCACGCCGTCCGGGAGCGGGGCGCCGCGGCGGTACAGTGCCGGTGACGGTGGGCTCAACGGCGGGGGCGCCGAGAGTTCCTGTGACAACGGTTTCCGGACGGCCACGGTGGGCGCCGATCTCGGTGTGCTGACCTCCGCGGGCGCCGGGCCGGTGTCGGCGCCGTCCACGACGATGACGACACCGATGTCGCGAGCCCGTTCCCGAGCCAACGGCGTGACCAGGTCGCGGGCACCGACCACCAACCGTGAGCCGCCGCCTGCGACCACCGCGTCGACCTCGTCGGCACCGTGCACTTTCATCGTCTGACCTCGTCCACACCGTCGAGTTGCTCGAGCGCCGCCACTGCGGCATCGCGCGCCGTGGCGACCTCGCTCTCGCCTCCCGAGAGGAAGAGCCGTCCGAAGCGACCGACCGCACGGATCTCGATCACGCTGATGTCGGCGGCCTTCTCCGCCTCGTTCGCCGCCAAGGCCACGTAGGCGGCCGGCGCGACCTCGAGCACGAAGAGGCTGTCACCGGGCATGAGAAGTGAACCCTTGCGCCATTTGTTGAGCAGTTGGGCCTGGTATCCGTGGACGTTGGTGATGAACTGGGTCGACGCGATCTTCGGTTTGATGCGGTCGGACTCGGCCATGCCCAGTTCGGCGAGGAGCGCGTCTCCTGCGGCGAGGACCTCGGCCTGCTGCTCGGAATGCAACTCCAGCAAGCCGAATTCCCGCTCGATGATCTGCAGCGCCGGACGCACGCCTGCCGCTTTCAATGCGATGTCCGCCGCTTTGAAGACCTCGTTGCCCGGTGCCATCTCGACGAACAGTTCCGCCATCCCCGCCAGCGGCGGGTCGCCGGGACTCGTGGCGGCAACGTGCGCCGCGCACTGGGGCTGCATACGGTCGATGAACGCATAGGTACGCAACGTCGCCTGGTGGCTCATGAGCAGATCCTTCGGGTGGGTCGCCGGTCGTCGGGCTGGGACATGGCGCGAATCCAACTCCTCGACCGGCTCATTCATAGACTCCGCGCCACGGTCGGGCGAGATGTGCCACCCGCTTGATGTTCACCAGGTGCAGCGGGGTGACGTTGTCGGAGCAGATCGACCCACTCCACGTCCCGGTACCGAGTTGGAACGACGGGTCGACGTTGCACGAGTAACCCATGCCACCGAACAACGCCGGGCTGTTGACGATGATGCGACCGGCAGGCAGGGTGCTGAACGAGGCTATGACCGACGGGTCGGTGGCGTGCACGGCGACCGTGTGCCCCTCGCCGCCGAGCGCCAGGATCTCGCGCGCACGCCGTCTACCGGCCTGGGCGTCGGGTTCCCGGTAGATGGTGAGCACCGGACCGAGGATCTCCCGGGACAGCAGGATCTCGGGACCCACCGCATCCAGCTCGGCACCCAACACCGTGGTGTTCGGCGGAACGGTGAATCCGCCCAGTCGGGCCAGCTCGATCGCCGACTGCCCCACCGCGTTGGGACGCAGTCCTCCCCGCTCGTCGAACAGGGTCGCCGCGAGCGCGGACTGCTGTTGGGGGGTCAGCCACGCGGTGCCTGCCTGCGACATGGCGGCGACCAGCCGATCCGCGACCGGTGCGTCGATGACCACCGACTGTTCTGCCACACAGGCGGTTCCGTTGTCGAATGACTTGGAGGCGACCAGCATCGCGGCGACCTCGGTGATGTCGGCCGCGGAACGATCCACGTAGGCGGGCACGTTGCCCGCGCCCACCGCGATGGTCGGCTTGCCGCTGGAGTAGGCCGCAGCCACCATCGCGGGCCCACCGGTCGCGAGTACCAGCCGCACATCACGATGCGACATGAGTTCCCGGGTCGCGGCCAGTGTCGGATCATGCAGGCACGACACCAGATGTTCCGGCGCGCCGGCACGCACCGCTGCCTCGGCCATGATCTCCGCAGCACGGATAGAACACCGCGCGGCCCTCGGATGAGGGGCATGTACCACGGCGTTGCCCGCCTTGACCGCCGCCAGACTCTTGAACAACACCGTCGCCGTGGGGTTGGTCACCGGGATGATCGCAGCGATCAGGCCCATCGGCGCGCCGATGGCCGTCACCTTGTTGACCTCGTCCGCCCAGAGCACACCCACCGCACGCCGCTCGAGCATCCAGTCGGCCACGAATCCGGTGTTGAATCGGTTCTTGATGATCTTGTCTTCGAACACCCCGTACCCGGTCTCGTCGGCCGCGAGCCGGGCGAGTTCCTCGGCGGCGGCGTAACCGGCCGCGGCCATCGCACGAACTATGTTGTCCAAGAACGCCTGGTCGGCGCCGTCGATCGCGTCGAAGGCAGCCTTGGACGCCGCCACCTGCGCGCGGACATCAGCCAACGCCGCGAGATCAGCATCGAGGACTGCTGTCATCTCCATCTGCCTTTCTGGTCGCGGTCCTCATCGCGGCGTGCACCGCAGGACCGGAAGCGGAGTGTCTCAGGCACCCTTGGGGCGGGTCAGCACCGTGAGCACGGTCTCGGTCTCCTCGTGGGGACGCGGGATCACGTGCACCGACACCACGTCGCCGGCCTTGCCCGCGGCCACGGCGCCGGCGTCGGTGGCGGCCTTCACCGCACCCACATCACCGCGCACCATGACCGTGACGAGGCCGCCGCCGATCTCACGGTGCCCGACGAGTTGGACGTTGGCGGCTTTGACCATGGCATCGGCCGCTTCGATCGAGGCGACCAACCCCCTGGTCTCGATCAGTCCCAACGCGCCCAGACCGCGGGTCGAGGTGTTCTGAGGTGCCATTGTCGTGCCCTTCTTCTCGGATTCCTGTCCCTGGACAGGGGTCTCTGTTGATTGCGTGTCGTGCCGGGTTTCGGTTGCGGCGGTGTTCATTTCTCGTAGGTGACCTTTCCCTCGACGACCAGACTGTCGACGATCCCTATTGCCGCGGCGTCGAGTGGGGCCTCGTCGGCCGCGGCACGTGCGGCCGTACCCTTGACCACCAGCACCACCTCCCCGCGACCGGCACCGGTCAGGTCGACAGCGGCATAAGGCCTTCCGCCGTCGTCCTCGGAATCGGCGGGGTCGCCCGGGTCGATGTCGCGGACCAACAGGATGATCCGTCCCGAGATGGAGTCGGGTTTGGCGGTCGAGACCACCTGGCCGACCACCCGCGCGATCCGCATGGGAACTCCTGTCGGTTCGTCGGGAGACACGGGGTCATCCCGGTCCGGGCACACAGTAAGCAGCGGCTACCGGTCCGGCTCCTATCACCGATGGACAATGTTGGGCGCCCGGCTTGTCCATCGGGGAGGTGACGCTCGTCGCCGATCACCGGCACGCTTGGCCAGGGAGATGTAGGAAGCACCCGCAAGCCACACCGAGGAGTACCAGTGATCGAGGACCACCGATGATCAACGACCACGACGCCGATTTCCATACGCCGACCAGCGACGACCCGACCTGGGCAGAGACGAACTTCTTCGGCTTCTACGTACCCGAGGCACTCCTGAACGTCGGCGTGTACGCCCTGTTCCGTCCCAATGTCGGCGTGGTGATCTCGACCGTCGCGATCAACTCGAAGTTCGTCGAGGCACCCTGGCAGGCCGAGTATTGGGATGCCCAACACCACCTCGCGATCCCGCAGCCACAGAACCTGCGCGACTACCGGCTCGCCAACGGTGTCTCGGTCACCTCACCCGAACCGAACCGGGTGTGGGATGTGCAGTTCGACAACGGTGACGACGTGTCGTTGTCGTTCCGGTACACGGCTCTCGCCGAGGCCTTCGACATCCACGACCCCGCACAGGATCCCGTCGTGGCAGCGGCCTTGGCGCAGGCGGACGACGACGACACCTTCGCCTGGGGTGAGGCCTACGCGGGGCATTTCGATCAGACCGGGAAATTCGAGGGCGAGGTAAATGTCCGCGGACGCCGTTACCCCGTCGACTGTGTCTCGACCATGGACCACAGCTGGGGTCTGCGGTCAGAACATCAGGGCCACACCATGAGCTGGTTGCACGCCCACTTCTCCGAGGACTTCGCCGTGCACGCCATCCTCGACTTCGACCCGGACAATGGCCCCGATGCGGCCACCGAGTTGACGCTGTCGCACGGATACGTACTGGACCACGGCCGACTCTACGGACTGTCGCACGCCACCGGCCGGACAATCCGGCACGGATTCTTCGCCACGTCGGTGGAGCTCGAGGTGACGGACAGCCGGGGACGGACGCACCGGCTGACCGGCCTGGGGCGGACGTCGTTCCCGTGGCAGGCGGGGCCGGGGACGGTGGGTTACAACGTGCTGGCGGAATGGCGGTACGACGGTGACCCGACCGCACAGGGTTGGGGTGAGATCCAGGATTTCATCGGCCCGCAGCACCTGTGCAGGATCTACGACGGTGCGCCTCACCGCGCAGCGGGTTCCGGTCGTTGAGGCGCGCGATCATGTGCTCGCCGCCGACGGCGGTCATCTTCGATCTCGACGGAACACTCGTGCAGACGCGTGAGGCGTCGTGGCAGGTCTTCGCCCCCATCAGCAGGCGACACGGTCTGGGGATCGACGCCGCCGAACAGTTCTATCAACTGTTCGCCGAGAACTTCTTCGCGTCACTTCGCGCCGCCTGCCCGAACGCCGACGTCGCCGACATCGTGACCTCAGAGTTCATGACCGCACTGGACGAGTACTACTCCCCCGCGATGGTGCCCGGCCTCATCGACGTGGTGAAGGCGATGGTCCCGTATTCGACGCTGGCGGTGCTCTCGTCCAACACCACGGTGGTGGTGCGACGAGTCCTGCGCGCGAACGACCTCCACTACTGTTTCGCCCACGTGTTCGGCGGGGATGTGGAACCCGACAAGGCGGTGGGGATCGCGAGATTTCTCTCCGATGCCGCCTCCGGGTCCGGACGGTTGTGCCGGGCGTACTACGACGAGCCGCCGATCGCTGACACGATACCCGACCGGGCTAAGACAGACCCCCGCGCGGTCGTGCTGATCACCGACACGGTGGGAGACGTCGAGGCCGCGGTACGGTCGGGCATCCGCGCGGTCGGGGTGGCATGGGGGATGCACACCGAGGAACAGCTGCTCGCCGCCGGCGCCGAATTCGTGGCGATCTGGCCGCAGGAGCTCCTCGCCCATCTCTACGGTCGACCCGATGATCACTGCCCCTGCGCGACAACGCAACACGCTGCGGATCGCGGAACAGACTCGGTGGTGGCCGCCGCGGCCCGGCGACGTCGCGAACGACGCCGCCGAGGCACCGAGAGGTCCGACGCGGTGCGGACGCCACCACCATCGGAGACGGACGACGGTGGGGCCCTTTCCGGCCTTCTGACGGACCCCGTTCTCGCGGAAGCGATCATCAGGACCATGCGATGAGAGAGGAATGGGTATGACCAGCGCAGTGGGCATGATCGAGTGTCGGGGGCTCGTCGGTGCCCTCGAGGCGGGTGACGCCATGGTGAAGGCGGCCGATGTCATCCTGATCGGATGTCGCACGCTCCGCAACGGGCAGGTGTCGGTCCTGGTGCGCGGTGACGTCGGCGCGGTGCAGGCGGCCGTGGACGCCGGGCGGTCGGCGGCCGAGAACGTCGGCGAGCTCTACGGGTGGCGAGTCATACCGCGCCCGCACGTCGAGTCCGACGCGGTCATCGGCGACGCGTTCTCGTCCTGAGCCGGGCCGGCAACGAGGCGGGGCCTGACACCATCGCGGTGTCAGGCCCCGACTCGTCTCTCATGGTCGACGCACCGAGAGGACTCGTGCGGGCCGGATCTCATCCGAGGCCACCGCGTAGGTCCGGACGCCCTTGTCCCGCAACGCGCCGATCGTGGCCTCGGAGACGCGTCCGGCCAACCGGATACGGAGGTGTGCCGGGTTCTCCAACTGCGTCAGAGCATCATCGATGAGGTGCTCGACGAATGGGCTGATCTGTTTGCGGGGGTCGATGTCGATCAGGTTGTCGCGTACGTACCCGTCCAATGGCTCAGCGGACAGTAGATGCCTCGGCTGTATCCCGTAGGTCGCTGCCTGCAGACGTTGCAGTTCGAGCCAGACGTGGTCCACCTCGGCGGCGATGTCGGATAGGCTCAACACGCCCTGGGTGTTGGTCACATAGCAGCCGACGGAGATCGCTACACCAAGCCGATCACGAAGTTCTCGGAGAGCACGCGCCTCCAACGGACCGCTGGTGCGCGGGCTGACGAAGCACACCCTGACGGCCGTGCCCTCGGCGGCGCGCGCCAGGCCACGCAGTTGCGCCGTCACCAGCTCCGTCGATCCCAGCGGCATGGCCACTTGCGGGTGGATCGCGAGCAGGTTGGTGACCGCGAACACCTCAGCGACGTCGTCGGCATGGAAATCGAGCCCACGAACATCGAATTCGGTGTCGCCGGCCGCAGTGAACAGCGGAGCGAAGGTCTCCGCGATGGCCGTCTCCAGCGTCGCGGCCGCGGTCGCCAACTCCTGCCCCTGCTCCAGATCGGTGATGACGGACTCCATCTGCCCCACGGTGATCAGGACGTCGTCGACCGCCGACACCACACCGTCAGCACCGCGCTCGAGCACCTCCGCCACCTGGTCGACGGTGTGTGCGCGGCCGAGGATCCTCTCGTCGGCGGCCGTGCGCGCGGCGATGTCCAACAGCCGGGCCAGATCTCCACCGTCCCCGGCGGCTCCGTCGACCAGACCGATCGCACCGTCGATCACCTCCCCGGTCGAGCCGTCGAGACTCACCGTGTCCCCGGACTTCCACGTCCGGTCGCCGACGGTCATGGTCCCCATGGACGGATCGATCTGCAGTGCGGCACATCCCACGATGCACGTGGTTCCCAGGGCGCGAGCCACAACTGCTGCGTGGGATGTCGAACCGCCGGTGGCGGTGACGATTCCGTCCGCGGCGATCATCCCGTGCAGGTCGGTCGGGCTGGTCACCGGGCGGGCCAGGATGACCCGTCGACCGTCCTGTGCCGCCGACTGCGCAGCCTCGGAGTCGAGGTACAACTCACCGACCACCTGGCCGGGTGAGGCACCCACACCGCAGGCGACCACCCGCCCGTCCGCTCTGGCGGTGGCGAGCTCGCCTGGTTCGAAACCCGGTCGCTGCACATTGCGTATCTGCTCCGGAGACACCGAGGTCACCGCAGCCCGTGCATCGAGGATGTTCTCGTCGTACATGTCCGCGGCGATGCGGATCGCCGCGCGCGCAGTACGTTTGGCACTGCGCACCTGCAGCAGGTACAACGTGCCACGCTCCACCGTGAACTCGATGTCGAGCATGTCCTTGCGCTTGTGCTCCATCTCCGCACATGTCTCCACCAGTTCGGCATACGCCTGCGGGACCTTGTCCGACATCGTGTGCACCGGGTCGGGAGTCCGTACCCCCGCGACCACGTCCTCGCCCTGGCTGGCCTCGAGGTACTCACCGAACATGCCGGGTTCACCGGTCGCCGGATTACGGGTGAAAACCACGCCGGCGCCACTGTTGGCGTCGAGGTTGCCGAAAGCCATCGACTGGATGACCACCGCGGTACCGATGTCGTGAGGGATCTCGTGGAGCTCACGATAGGTGACTGCTCGCCGGGTGTTCCACGACCGGAACACAGCCTCGATCGCGCCGACCAACTGGTCCATCGGGTCGGTGGGCACCCGAGCGTCACCGTCGGTGGCGAGCTGGTCCGCGCAGTACGACCAGACCGCGTCGAAGACGTCCTCGGCTGACGTGTCGTCGGCAAGCTCTGCGAGGACGTCGGTGAGCCGCTCGTGGTCGGGGATGTCGAAGGCGTCGAGCACCGTCTCGGCGTACATACCGTGGAAACGGAAGACCACGTCGGCCATGAAGCGGTTGTCTCCGGTCACCTCGGCCAGCGCAACAGCGGAGGTTCTGCTGATGCCCAGGTCGAGCACCGTGTCCATCATCCCCGGCATCGATATCGGGGCACCGGAGCGCACCGACAGCAGCAATGGCAGGGGGCCGCCGCCGAAGGATTTCCCGGTGGTGGCCTCGAGGTCGGTGAGCCGAGAGCGCAGCCGGGAGAGCAGTTCCGGTGCCAACTCGCCCGTGTCGAGGAATCGGTGACACTCGGTGGTGGAGATGACGAAACCCGGTGGTACCCGCAACCCGCCCCGCGTCATCTCGATGAGCCCGAAACCCTTGCCGCCGACGTCGTCGACGTCCACGTCCCCGGGATCGGTGAAGGCGCGCGTGGTGTCCGCACGAGTCGCTGGTGCCACACCCATGGTGGTCATTCCTTTCGCTTTCGACCCAATGTGCGGAGCAGGTCCTCGTGAAATTCGAACCAGATGTTGTGCACGGAGTCGCGGGTGGGATCTGAGACGGCTCCCGGGTCGCCCGAGTCGACGGCATCCAGCGCCTGCCGGAAGCGAGTGATGTACAAACCGAATCGAGGGTCGCGCTCCCCCAACGTCTCCAACAGGCCGCTCAGCCGCGACACCAGGCGATCGATCTGCGTGATGATCTTGCTGTCGTACTCCTCGTCGGAATGATCGTTGGCGATCTTGCGCCCTCCGACCTCGACCTGTTGCCAGGCCGACATCGCCGTCAGGAAACGGCTGTTGACGTCCTCGAACTTGTCCGCGACCGTCAGCACGGCCGGATCGTCACGTAACGGGGCGTAGATGGCGGCTGCGGACTCGTATAGTGCCTGTGCACTGTCGTCGGTGGGCAACGCGTTGTCGCCGACGAGCACTATCAACTTCCGGTCGGCGAGATCATCGAGGGCACGTCTGGCCGTGTCGGATTCGAGTGTGGTGACGGTCGTGACGCCGGCGACCGTCGTCATCTTCTTCAGTGCGACGGCGTTCAGCGCGTCGTACAGGTCCTTGTCCAGCAGGGTGGAGGGCATGAGGTTCCTTGGGTTCGCGTACCGTGTGCGCGGTACCCGGCCCGTCTCGGGGTCGCGTACCGCGCACCCAGTCGTGCGGAGTGCGGGCCGGGTGGGGTCAGAGCCACCGGTACTTGGAGGCGCGTAGATCGGCGTTCTCACCGAACGGCAGGTACCCACGCCCGGAGAAGATCTTGTGCGGGACGGTCTCCTGCGCGAACCCGCGCTTGGTGATGTCGTAGTAGTAGTTCGCCACGCGCTGGTCGATCTCCCACAGTTGCAGGTCTCGACAGCATTTGTCGTAGACTCCCGCGCCTCGGAGATACGGCAGGATCATGTCGACGTAATAGACGTATTGGCCCGACCAGATCAGGTCCCGACGCGGCATCCGCGAGATCTTGCGGTACAGCTTGAGGGTCGCGTCCTGCACCTTGGGCAGTTCGTCGGCCAACTCACCGATCGACAACGCTCGCAATTCGCTCATCGGACTGTCGTGCTTGCCCCGCGCGAACACGGCCCCACCCACGATGGCGGGAATGTAGTTCTTCGGCCGGGTGAACGTGGTGGAGATGTCGTTCACCCGGATCTCCTGCAAGCCCATCGCGTTCGGATCGATCTCGAGCGCAACGGTGTACGAATACGGCAGACCGGCGTCCTCACACACATCGGACCAGTGGTAGATCGGCTCGTTGACGAACAGGTCACGCAGGATCAGCAGATTGCCGTTGGGGAGCTCATAGGGCCCCGTGTCGCCGAGGCCGAGGCGGTTGTCGAAATGCTGCAGGAAGGCCAACAGCTCGGCCGCGGCGTTGAACCGGGTCAGCGCACTGTGATCCGGACCGCCGTCTTCGAGAGGGATCAACTGATCGACCAGTGTCTGCAGGAAGTCGTCGTCGTGGATGGTGCAGCGGTACCGGTCCTGCGAGTTGAGGATGTAGCCGTCCTGGCGCTTGCCCCACAAGATGCGCTGCATGAACTTCAGCATGGTGTTGGACTCGTCGACGTAGTCGTCGGGACCGATCGCCTCCAACGCCAGCAGACTGCATCGGCCCATGCCGAATCCGACCGCACCGATGGCCCAATCGTGCACGGAGTTGATCTTGGTGCCGACCTCGCGGCGCGCGGTGGCGCCGATGTCGAGAAGGCCCTGGGGGCCGACCGCGTCGGTCGCCAACCGCAGGAACTCCGGCCACCGGTAGAACTCGTGCATGAAGGCGAGGATCTCGTACTCCTGGCGGGGGATCATCCCCGAGACGCCCTCGGTGGCCCGCATCACCAGGGTGTCCCAGATGTTCCAGGCCAGGTAGTTGTTCAGGTCGTTCAGTTCATCGAGGGTGAACTGATCGCGCAGAACGTCCTCCTTGGAGACCCTCTCCAGCACGGCGCTCTTGGCGCGTGAACGCATCGTCTTGTCTCCGAGGATTCCGTCGGTGACCGGTTCTTGCCCGACGAAGTTGCCCTCGAAGGTCAGTTCCTGAAATCGCAGACCGTCGTCCGACGGCTCATATCGCTGTTTGAAGGTTGCTGTGGATCCGGCTTCGGCGTTGATGGTCATTCGTTGTCCCTTCGGTGGTTCAGACGAGGCTCACGCGGCCGGTGTCGGCGTCGTCGCAGTGCAGTTGCACTTTCTTGCCCTCGAGTGCGTCGGTGATGGCGACGAAATGTGCGTTGCCGGTGTTGCCGACCTCGTACCGGGAGTCGCTGTCGGTCAGGTGTGCGGTCATCACGCACGGGATCTGGAACTCTCTGGACAGGATGCCCAGGTGCGATTCGGGTGCACCGGACATCGTGATGACTCCGATGGCGCCCATGCTCAGGGCCGGCGTCAGAAAGGTGGTGGTGCCACCCCGGACCAGCAGGATGTACTCGCCGAGCCGGCCGGACTGGACGATCTCGATGACATCCTGGGGCGAGTCGAGGTACTTCACCTCTCCGACCGGCGATTTGGATGTTTCGAAGGCGTTGTATCCCTCGGCCACTACTGTCATGGGTTCTCCCTTGTGCCTGTGCCGGCTTGCCGGCTGTATGTCGTGTAGGTCACACTGCCCGCCGACTGTGTGCTGGCGCACTCACCTCCGGGACAGACATCGGCGTGACCGTCTATCCCTGTGGGATAACCGTCAGCCGACCTGCGCTGGAGCGTGTGGACCAAGTTCATCGAGCTTGCGGCGCAGTAACTTTCCCGACGACGTGGTCGGAAGGTGATCAACCAGGACCACATCCCTTGGCCGCTTGTAGGCGGCCAACCGCTCGGAACAGAATTGCAGGATGTCGGCGACATCCGGTCGTGCGTCGCGTCGCGGCACGATGTAGGCGACGGCGATCTCACCCTTGATCGGATCGGGACGACGCCCGACCGCAACCATCGCGACATCCGGATGGGTGGCGACCACGCGTTCGATCTCGGCTGGATACACGTTGTATCCGGCGGTGATGATCATGTCCTTGAGGCGGTCGACGATGAACGCATGTCCGGACTGGTCGAGGTAGGCCACATCACCGGTGCGCAGCCAACCGTCTGCACCCAGGACCTCCGCGGTCCCCGCGGGATTACCGAAATATCCGAGCATGACCAACGGACCACGGATCATGAGCTCGCCCGGCTCACCCGCGGACACCTCTCCACTCTGGCCGTCCATGGGGGCCAGCGAGATCTCCGTACCGGGTAAGGACACGCCGATGGACCCCGGGCACGGCGGCCCGTACACCGAATGCGTGGTGCCCAGTCCGGACAGCTCCGTCATACCCCAGAGTTCGAGTAATGGTGCGCCCGTGCGTTTCTCCCACTTCTCGATGATCAACGGCGAGAACGTCTGGCCGCCGACGGTCGACACCCTGATGGCGCTGAGATCCACCGCGGACAGGTCATCGGTGGCCAGCAACATCGAGTACATCGCCGGGACACCCTCGAACACCGTGACCCGATGCAACTGCATGAGATGCAGTGCGGCGACCGGGTCGAACCGCTCCATCAGCACGACGGTGCCACCCGCCAGGAAGGTGCCGTTGATCGCAACGTTGCCGTAGACGTGCGCCGCAGGTAGCGCCGACAGGATGACGTCGTCGGCGTTCTTGCCATGCATGGCGGCCGTGTGGGCGCAGTTGAGGAGGACCGACTCCAGAGACTGCATGGCCCCCTTGGGATGTCCGGTGGTCCCCGACGTGTAGCCGATGCTGCCCAGCGCCTTGGGCCGGCAGTCGACCGGCGGCACCGAGCCCGGGTCGGCACCGTCGAGCAGGGTGTCGAATTCCGCGTCGAGCGTGACACAGGCCAACAGCGGCAACCCCTCGAGCTCGCCCGCGACCCGCTCGTACTCGGTCGCGCCGATGAACAGGGCCCGTGCTCCGCAGTCCTGCAACACGTACCGCAATTCCGATCCGGTCAGCATCACGTTCACCGGATTGACCACCGCACCCGCCTTGAGGATGCCGTGATAGGCCACGATCCACTGCCAACTGTTCTGACCGAAGAGCGACACCACCTCACCCGGGCGCACCCCCGACGAACGCATCCCGGCCGCAACCCTGTTGGAAAGAGTGTCGAGGTCGACGTAGGAGAACGACCGATCTCCGACGATCAGCGCGGGCTTGTCCGGATGGATGCGCGCGCGCCAGGGCAAGACCTCGGCAATGCTGGTGGTGGGTCGAGAATGGGTCATCGCGCTGTCAGGCAACTGTTCCCGGCGCGCGGTTGAGGCAGACGGTCTGATAATTGGTGTACTCGGCCAAACCGTGTAGCGAGTTCTCGGCGCCGATGCCGGACTGTTTGTGGCCACCGAACACCTGGTGCGGCGAGTACTGGTGCACCTCGTTGAGCCACACGGTTCCAGCCTCGATACGTCGTCCGATCCGCTCGACGGCCTCGAGGTCGTCTCCCCACACCGTGGCGCCGAGACCCCACACGGTGTCGTTGGCGCGAGCGACCACATCGTCTTCCTCGGACCACTTCAGCAACGGGAGGATGGGGCCGAACGGTTCCTCGGCGACCAACCGGGAGTCCTCGGGCGGGTTGTCCACCAGGGTGACCGGCACAAACCACCCTTCGGATTCGGTGTCGATCTCCCCACCGAGCGCGAAGGTGTACCCGTTCTTTCGGCAGTCGTCGAAGTACTCGGTCACCTTGGCCAGCTGTGGCCTGTTCTGGATCGGGCCGAGCTGTGTGTCCGGGTGCGACCCGTCGCCGACCACCACAGACCTCGCGTATTCGACCAGCTCGTCGCGAACTGCGTCGTAGACGTCGTCGTGGATGTAGATCCGCTTGGCGGCGTTGCAGAACTGCGCGTTGTTCTGGAAGGCGGCCCAGAAGATCTGCGGCGCCACCTTCTGCGGGTCCACGTCTCGCAAGACGATCGCAGGGTCGTTGCCGCCGAGCTCCAGCGTCACCCGTTTGAGCGTGCCCGCCGCCGAGGCCATCACGTGACGTCCGGTCTCCGTGCTGCCGGTGAACGCGATCTTGGCGATACCGGGGTGCACTGTCATCCACTTGCCCAGATCGTCGTCACCGGAAAGCGCACTCAGCACACCCGGCGGCAGCAGATCCTGCACGAGTTCGACCAATTTCAGATCGCACAGTGGGGTGAAAGGTGAAGGTTTGACGATGATCGTGTTGCCGGTCACCAAGGCCGGGGCGATCTTCCAGACCGCGAGCAGGATGGGGAAGTTCCACGGGACGATGGCGCCCACCACACCCAGCGGCGTGTACCGGCTGATCACCCTGCGTTCAGGGGTGTCCTCGACGACCTCGTCGGGCAGCTGTTGTTTGGCGATCTCGCGGAACCACGCGACGCTTCCGTACACCTCCCACTCGGCCATCGACCGCGGTTTGCCCTGTTCGGCGGTGAGCAGGGTGATGAACTCCTCGGCGTGCGCCTCCAGTCGGTCGCCGATGGCGGACACCGCCGCGGCGCGTTCGGCCGCCGATGTCGCCGACCATCCTGGGTATGCCGCCGCGGCGGCCGTCACGGCGTCGTCGAGGTCGGCCCGGGTTGCGACCGGTACCTCCGCGAACACCTGACCGGTGGCGGGGTTGTAGACGGGTGCCGACTCCGCCGATGATCGGGTCTCGCCGTTGATGACGTTGGCGTATCTGACATCGGTGGGCGTACTCATGGCAACTCCTCTCGGAGGACCGATGTAGTCGTCAATGCTGCGACATCGGCCCTGAACTATGACTCCCATCACTGTCCACCGGGTGACGGAAGCGGAAGTGTCCTGGTTTTGAACACTCTCCGAGGGAGTACGAGCCGGCTGCTGAGGTGTCCTGACGATCAGTTGACGAGCCGGTAGTAGCGGAGTCGCTGGTAGAGGGTGTTGCGCCCGATTCCCAGGGCGTGGGCCACCGCGACCTTGTTGCCGCCGTGCTCCGCCATCGCGGCCGAGATCGTCGCCCGTTCGGCCCGCTCCAGCGGGGTGAGTCCACGCGCGGGTCGTCGTCGGTGTGACTCGGGCAGATCATCCGCGGTGATGTCACCACACGACCGGCCACGGGCCGCGACACGGACGACACGCGCCAGCTCGGCGAGGTTTCCCGGCCAATCCTGTTCGGCGAGAACCGCCAGCGCCGAGGGAGTCATCCGCAACTGCGAACCGGTTCGGGAAGCGGGCTCCGCGAGATTCGATGCGGCGACTTCCGACACCATCGCCTGCACGGTCGTGGCGAAGGTGTGACCGATGTCCCGAAGGTGGGGCAATTCGACGGTCTCGTCGGCCGTCGCGGCGAGTGCCTGATGTTCTTCGGAGAGCTCCTCTACCGATCCGCACACGATGATCACGGTAGGTCGGGCCGAACTCAACGCGTGCCGCACGTACGTGACGGTCGAGGCGTCGGCGGCGTGCACGTTGTCGAGGATCAGAACCGCGGAATCGGCGAACACGCTGACGAGTTGCTCACGCAGATGTCCGTCATCATCCGCCAGATCGACCGCGACGGCGCTGTTTCCGGCCATCTCGCGAGCCCTTGTCGACCGGCCGCTGCCGGGCGGCCCGGTGACGAGAACGCAGCGTCGGGTGGGCCGGCCGGTGTCGACGTCACGTATCGCCCGCCTCGCGGGTTGTCTCTGCCGGGGGACGACCTCCATGATCACACCGTCACGGCTGTCCGCGACCAATCGCGCATGGATGTCGACGTCACGACCGGACGTCAGCGACACCGATCGGGTCAAGCGGCTGCTCCCGTCGACCTCGGCGGCGATCGCCTGCAAGAGTGGGTTGTCGTCGCTGCTGATGAGATCCATCGCTGCCGCGTTGCTCAAGGCGAGGTTCTCGCCGAACAGGACCAAGGCGTTCTTGTTGCGCGCCGACTCGGACTGGAAATCGGCGAACAGCCGTTGTTCGCTCAGCCGGGATCCCTCGTGTAGGCGTTGCTCGATGTCCCGGACGGCACGCATGAGGAATGGCCCGAGCAGATTGCTCTGATCGGCGACGGGACCGGTGACATCGAGGACACCTTCCAGCCTGCGGGTGATCGGGTGGATGATGGGCGCCCCGTAACAACAGAACACCCGCAGCGCCTCGAGAAAATGCTCGTCACCCGCTACGGAAATGGGCTTTCGCAATTCGAAGGCGGTGGACAGGGAGTTGGTCCCGCTGAGTTCCTCGATGTACTGGGCCCCGGGAATGGCCTTCACCCGATCGAGGTGACGGTGCAGTGTCCGGTTGCTCAGCCGACGATCGACGATCCGCGCCGAGTGATCGGCCAACAGGATCGAGAAACGGGTGTCGTCCAGCTCCCGAACCATGCTGGTCAACACGGGTTTCGCCGCGTGGATCAACCGACTGTGCCGGTCCACCTCGAACAGGCGCGGTTCCCTGACCTCCATTCCCGGGTCGAGACCGCTCATCTGCGAGCGGCGCCATCCGAGTGCGATCTCGGGGCGCAACTCTCCAACCACGGGATCCTCCATCACATCACCGCTGTCGGATCACCGAACCACGCGTCATCCTGACGATCGTAGACATCGACGACAACGACCGTGGCCGATCGAGACGAGTGTCAACCCACGGTTGACGACGTCGCTGCGTCAACCTACGGTTGACGCATGCCATCAGACAAGACGTTCTCGTCCACCATCCGACTCGGAGATCTCATCGACGCCATCGGTGACACCGACTTCGACCCACTCCAGCAACTGTCCGAGGCAGTGGCCGCGGGTGAGTACCTCGGCGATCTCGCCGATGCGTTGATCGGCCACTTCGTCGACCAGGCACGTCGTGCAGGCGCATCCTGGACCGCGATCGGTCAGAGCATGGGTGTCAGCAAGCAGGCCGCTCAGAAGCGATTTGTCGGGCAGGCGCCCCAGCCACCCGAGAGCGGCGAGTCGAATCCGTTCGCCCGCTTCACCCCTCGGGCACGCAATGCGGTCATCAGCGCGCACAACCTGGCCATTGCCGAGGGGTCATCACACGTCACATCGGCCTTGGTGGCACGGGGTGTACTCGCGGAGAACAGGTCACTCGGCGTGACCACGTTGGCCCAACTGGGTGTGGACGTCGACGCGATGACACAACGGTTGGCGGGATCGACCGGCGGACAGGATGACGACCGGGAGGCCACGGCGTTCGTTCCCTACGACGACGCCGCCAAGGTGGTGCTGGAGGACACCGTTCAGATCGCCCTGCGGCTGGGGCACAACTACGTCGGAACCGAACACCTGCTGATCGCTTTGTTCGCCGACCTGTCGGTCGGGCCGGTCTTCACCGAGTCCGGCGTCACCGCGGAGGCGTTCGAACATGCCGTGGTGGAACAACTCCAGCAGTTCATCGACCGCTGAGTGCCGTCCCGCGTGTCAGATGATCCCGATGTCGCGGATGGACTCGGCGGCCCGGCGCTCGGCGAGGCTGAGCGCAGCGGGGTCCACGCGTCGGGTCCGTTCCCAGCGGTGGTGTACCGGGCACCGTTGGATGCGTACGCCACCGAGACGGACGGCATTGAACGACCCCAACGGCCACCACAGCGTCGCGTAGCGCGCCCCCTGGGAGCACTCGACCACTGTGCGTTTCACCCGGTCACCTCCGCTGACTTCATCGAACACCGACCACTGCTGAAGCCCACCGCGTGAGCGAGGGATCGTCGAGTCGCGGCACCAGGTGATCGGCCTCCACACACTTGCCCACTTGCGACGGAACGGTGATGAGGAAAGCACCGGATGCGCGGGCCGCAGTCGCTCCGGTGACCGAATCCTCCAGCGCGACAACGCGGTTCGCTGATGCCGACAGCAGCTCGAACGCCCGGAGATAGAGGTCGGGATCGGGTTTGGGGTTGGTCACGTCGTCGGCAGTGACCGAGATGTCGAAGTAGGCCCCCAGACCTGAGGCCTGCAACGCGGCGGTCAACTGGCTCCGGGTGCTGTTGGTGGCAATGCCCAGTGGCACGCGGCCGGCGAGGAGTTCGAGTAGGGCGACCGCACCCGGCATGGGTTGGACGTCGGCACCGAGTTCTGCCTCGACCAGGGGCATCAGCTCCCGCTGCAGCGCAGGCCCCTGGCCGGGTAGCCCGAAATACTCCGCCATATTGGCACAGGCAGCTCCCAGCGTCCGGCCTATGAGGAGGTCCTTCTCCGGAGGGCCGAATTCGTGACCGTATTCGGCGAACAGTGCCGCCTCGGCCCGGGACCAACATGTCTCGGTGTCGAGCAGCAGTCCGTCGCAGTCGAATACGACCGCCTCGACCACGGTGGGGATCGGCATACCGCGACTGTATCGCCGATGCACCGGACGCCACGTCATTCCCGGTCGGCCGTGGTTGTCGCTGCGTGCGCCGCATCGGTCGCCGCGACGTACACCCAGACACGCTCACCCGATGCCAGCGCCGCTGCCACCCGGACGTAATCGTCCACCTCGTAGTCGTCCGCTGCGCGCAGCTCGTCGTCGGTCAGCTCCAGGTATGCACCGTCGACGACGTCGGACGGGTCTCCGGGCCGCACTATCCGGTGGCGGTCGGTGCCGCTCATCGCAATCACCCCGGGATCGGTGATCGTCACCCATCCCAACCGGAAACCGCGCAGTGCGGCGTCGACGGTGACCACGTCACGGCCGAACACACCCTGCTGTACTGCGGGATCGCGCAGAGTTCCGTAGGAGAACAGTCGGTGCATGGGTTCAGCTTGCCCGCTGTCGGTGTCGCGTGTCGTGCGCGACCCGTCGACTCCTCGGTATGGCCGGACACTCACAGAGAACTGACAGCCACCGCGTGCATACTGCGTGCCGTGCGTGGTGGTGCGGAACACGGGTTGTCCCTCCTGGGCGGTTGGCTACCCATCGTGGTGCAGGTGCTGGCGGCGGTCGTCCTGCTGGCCGTCGTGGCGCGTCGGTCGCGTCGCTGGTGGCTGATCTGGATCCCCGTCTGCGTGGCGGTGGGTGCTGCGGCATTCGGCATCGCCTGGTCGGTGAACCGATCCGAGGGCCTCTCCTCCGATCCGCCACCGCAGTTGCTGTGGTGGTGGGTTGCGATGACCGGCTTCGCCGTCGCGGCGGCCGTCGTCGGGTTCCTACGCACCCGATGGTGGCGCCGAGTGCTCTCGGTGGTGGCGATCGTGGTCACCGCTCTGGCCACCGGCATCGTGCTGAACCAGTGGGTCGGATATTTCACCACCGTGCAGGAGGCATGGGCACAGACGACCGCGGGACCGCTCCCCGACCAGGTGGACGCGTCGGCGCTGGCCGGGCTGCGCGGGCATCAACAGACCACCGGCAAGGTCGTCGCCATCACCACGCCCGACTCGAGTAGTCATTTCAGCCACCGCACCGAGTACGTGTACCTGCCACCGCAGTGGTTCGTCGGTTCGACCGCCGCCCGATTGCCCGTGATCATGATGATCGCCGGCGAGTTCAACACCCCCGCCGACTGGATCCGGACCGGAAACGCGGTGCGGACCATCGACACCTACGCCGAGGCTCAC
This sequence comes from Williamsia sterculiae, assembly GCF_900156495.1. Classification (GTDB taxonomy): domain Bacteria; phylum Actinomycetota; class Actinomycetes; order Mycobacteriales; family Mycobacteriaceae; genus Williamsia_B; species Williamsia_B sterculiae. The sequence goes on along the minus strand of NZ_FTNT01000002.1, from coordinate 141,383 downwards.
GGCGGCGCGGCTCCGATCCTGGTGTTCCCGGATGTCGGCGGCAGTTTCAACAACGACACCGAATGCGTCAACGGTTCGCGCGGCAACGTTGCCGACCACCTGGTGACAGAGGTGCGACCCTATGTGATCTCGCACTTCGGCGCGGCCGACGGTGCGGCGCAGTGGGGTGTCGTCGGATGGTCGATGGGCGGAACGTGCGCCGTGGACCTCGCCGTGATGCATCCGGACCTGTTCTCCGCGTTCGAGGACATCGCGGGCGACGCGGCACCGTCGTCCGGCGACAAGTCCCAGACCATCAGCCGGCTCTTCGGCGGTGACGCCGCCCAGTGGGATGCCTTCGACCCCACGACCGTCATGAAGGCCACCGCCGCGAAGACACCGGGTGCGTACGCGCGCACCACCGGATGGTTCGACGACAGCAGCGGCGGCGATCGCGGACCGGGTCACTTCGGCGGTGGGCAGTGGCCCGGTCAGGGTCGACCGTCGGGTCGACCGCGGCCGCCCGGGCAGGGTGGCCCACAGCACCGATGGAAATCCGGACAGTCCGGTGGGACCGGCCTGGGCGGTCGCGACCAGACCCACACCCCGCCCGGAACCGAACTCGCCGCAGCCCAACAGCTGTGTGCGACCGGGAAGACCGTGGGAATACGGTGTGACGTGCACACACAGCCGGGTACTCATTCCTGGCAATTCGCGGCGGCCGCGTTCTCCGACGCGCTCGGCTGGTTCTCCCAGGAGTTGAGGGTCTGATCCGTGGCGTCGCCAACACTTGGTCTTTTCACAGCCTCACGAGCCGACCAGGGTGCATGGTGGACGAATGGATGATGCAACGGCGCAGTCCGCACCACAGTCGACCGTGATCGACTCGCGCCGCGACGCCGATCCGCCGACTCCCGGTCGCGGGACGCAACTTCGTAGAACGTGGCACAAGACACTGGATCCGGGTGCGCAGTCGGCGGTGTTGTCGTGGGCGGCATTCACCACCACCTTCGGCGCCGTTCGCGCGCTCACGCATTGGATCAGAGCCGGCCACGGCCCGGCGGGCGGTGGGATGAGCGTGGGCGGTCAACACTTCCACCACTACAACATCGGTATCGCCCTTCTCGGTGCCGTGGGCGCCACCGCCATCCGGGGCTCCGAACGCCACCACAAACATCCCGCCACCGCTCTGAGTTACGGACTGGGAACGGCACTGATCGTCGACGAGTTGGCCCTTCTCCTCGACCTGGAGGACGTCTACTGGGCCAAACAGGGACGGACGAGTGTCGACGCAGCGGTGATGATCATCGGGCTCGGCGGGCTCGGCATCACCGGGTATGCCTTCTGGCCCGAGGCCCGGAAGGTCATCACCTGACTCCCGGCGCATGCCTCTGGACGGCGAAGGCGTCGGAGTTGCCCGCACCGATGTCTCGGCAGTTGGTGGGTGCCAGCTCACCCCGCATCCTGCCGATCAACCACAGAGCCGCCTCCGGACCCCAGATGTCGGTACCCAGCGTGTGACTCAGCGGCCCGTACTGGTGGTATTGGACCCGCGTGCCCGCGCCACAGTAACGATGGGCCAACGCCTCGACGTCTCCGGCGATCATCACTCCGTCACCGGGTCCGATCCCGCGAACCGGCCCTGTACCGGGAGTGATCCCGGTGCCCTCGAGGATGCCGTTGGCGGCCTGGGCGATGAACATGGGTGCGGTCGGGACCGGTGCCGTGCCCATGTTCAACTTGTTCACGGCATCGACGTATTCGGGCACGGTGTTGGGATCGGCGTACTGCGGCCTCATCAACCTGGCCCACGTCAGACCCGGGTAGAAGAAGTTCAGTATGGATGCGTCTGACAGTTGACGGAGCACTTGCTTGCCGTAACTGCTGGTGTACTTGTCCAGCCCGAAGCCGTAAGCGCGAGCGACACCGTTGACGGCCATGCCGATGACGCCACCCCAGCCGAGACTCCCGGACACGTAGCGCAGATTCCGTGCCGGATTCACCAGCACACCGCCCTCGGCGACTCCCGCGAGACGCCGGTTGATGTCCGGGGCGTATCCGGGTGCGAGACTCGCGGCCCAGTTGGATGCGATCGCTCCACCCGAGTACCCGACGAGACCGATCCGGGAGTCGGCACCCGCACCCGTCGCCGCCACCTGGGACACCGCGCGAAGTGAGTCGAGGGTGTTCATCCCGTACTCGGGCCCCGCGGCGAAATCCGCGCGCTGCCCCTCGGTGTCGGGGATGTTGACCACATACCCGAGTCCGAGCACGGCAGGCAATATCGCGTTCTCCGCGTTGGAGAACACGTTGCCGACGGCGATGTTGCGCCCGACCGGAGTGCGCCCGAACAGACTGAAGTCGCCGGCAACTGCCCGCGACGGGCTGTCTTCGGGATTGAGCGAATCGTAGGCCGACTGGTACGACACCACCCCGGCGTTTCGCTTGCCGGGCATCGACAGAACCGACGTCACGTTCGCAGTAGGGGTTCCGGTTGCGCTGGTACTGCGGTACAGGATCTGCACGGCGTGGAGCGGAGTCGCCACTCCGGCGAGGTGATACGGCAGTTCCCGAGTCCTCAGCACGTCACCCGGGGCAAAGGACGCCAGCGACCGACCCCCATCGGTGAAGGAATAGAAACCGTCGTGCACGGCGGGCCGGGCCCACCCGCTCACCGCGGGTGTCAGCGCGACCGAGGCGCAGATCAGAACCGCACTCACCAGTGCTCGGACAGAATTCCGCACGTCATGCCACCTCTACAGCGCCTCGGGTAAATGTGAGACACCGTCGTCTCACATTGGACACTGTGACCCTACACACACCACTCGGTCAGGGGAAGTGCCAAGATCGCCGGTCCTGGCAATGCCGCTCGCCGTGCACGAGTACGCGCGACTCACCGTCGACCGGCCTGCCTGACGTCATCACCCGGAGTGGGCACAATCAGTAGCAGACATGTGAGGTGTTCTGCTACGTGCGTTGGGGGTGATGGGATGGCGCGCGATCAGACATCGGAGTCAGCAGGAGGTGGTGCGGCGACTCAGCGTGCTTACGGCGGTATGCCGCTGGACGACCGACGCGAGTTACGGCGGGAGCAGTTCATCGAGGCCGGCCTGCAGGTGTTCGGAACCACGGGTTATGCCCACAGTTCGGTCAGCCAGTTGTGCGCGGCGGCAGGACTGTCACGCCGCCAGTTCTACGAGCAGTTCGCCGATCGGGAAGCACTGCTCCTGGCTGTGTACGAAACGATTCAACGAGATGCTCAGGCCTCCGTCGCAGCGGGTCTCGCCCGTACGCGTTCGACAGACCTGGGCGAGTTGGCCCGCGTGTCGATGCAGGAATACATGGCCTCGGTCGGGACCGACCCCCGGCGGGCAGAGGTCTCATTCGTTCAGATCGTCGGGGTGAGCGCCGACGCCGAGCAGTTTCGGCTGACCAGTCGAGAGACGTGGGTCGACGTCTTCCTGGTCAGCGCAGAACAATTCGGTGGCCGCCCGCCGCGCGACGAGTTCACCGACCGCTATGTCGCCATCGGGTTCATCGGAGCGCTGACAGCCATCGTCCACCGATGGAGTACTGCCCCCGCGCCTCGTCCCGACATCACCGCCATCGTCGACACTCTCACGGACCTCCTGGTCGCGTTCATCCGCGCGTGAATCCGCACGCCGGCATCAATCTCGTCGTTCGGTTGGGGAAGCGATCGGGTCGCATCACGGGGCTCTAGAGTGTTCAGTGCTGGCGGGGTGGTCGACCGTCCGCATATCGGGTTGGGGAATCCAGTGGCCGGCGGCGCGCAACAGCGTCGTCTCGCATGGGAACCCGACGAGTATCGATGACGAGACGACGACGGGAGGGCGACATGCTCGACAACATCATCCTGCTGCTGAAGATCCTGGGCTTGCTGAAGAGCGCGAGCTGAGACGCGGTGGCCGCCGCTGACAGGCGCGCGTGATGCAGACAGCACAAGAGGGAAGGCGTAACACGCCTTCCCTCTTGTGATTTGACGTCAGCTGTCAGCCGAGGCTGAAAGGCTTTCCGTACACGGTCACATACCCGGTCACGGCGTCGGTCTCTACCTTGACGGTCGCGAACGGCTTCGCCGACGCGTAACCGGCGCAGGTCTCGCGGTTGACGTCCTCACCGGAGTAGGTGATGGAACCGCTGTTGCCCTTGAACGCGTTGGTGGTGTCGCTGTAGTTCCCCGCATCGGGCGACAGATCACCATTGGTGTTGTTGATGATGTACTGCGTGCTGACCTTGCCCGGCCCCAGGGAGAACCCCGCGCCGGTGGTGGCGCTGGGGGTGACGGTTCCGTCCAGGCCGACGGTCCCACCCCCCTGGCTGGTGGAGCCGTCACTGCCGAAGTCGAGCTGGCAGCCGACCAGGAACCCGGCCGCGGTGAACTCGCCGCCCTTGGCGGGTCCGCTCACGTTCACCTTGTAGGTGCCGGTCGCCCAGGCGTGGCGGCTGGCGGGGTTGTTGGCGATGGTGTTGCCGAGAGTGACGGACGCGTTGGTCAGCGACAGGCTCACCACGCTGCCGTCGGCGAGCTTCTGCACGGCCTTGCCGCCGGCCACCGGGAAGGCCGCGGCGTTGCCGGCGCCGAGGCCGGCCAAAGTGATGACGGCGGCACCGGCGGCACCGGCGACCACGGTTGCGCTACGCGCATTGAACTTCTTCATGGTTCCCCTCATAGGAATCAAATCTGCTTGCGGCAGAAGGTGTGTCGAGTCGGTGGATTACTTCTGCCGGTCAGTTGATGCTGAAGGGCTTCCCGTACAGGGTGGTCTTGATGTAGTTGTCGCCGGCCACGGTCAGCGTGCTGTAGGCACGTGCCTGGGCGAATCCGCCACACCCTTCGGTACCGATCTGCAGCGCCTGGTACTGGATGGCGCCCACACCCTTGAAGTCCTTCGAACCCAGGCTTGTGGACACGACCTGGCCCGGCTTGATCGGGATGTTCAGCGACCCGGTGAGACCCGCGGTCCCGGCCACGAAGTCAGCAGTACCGTCGAGACCGACGGTGAGATCGCTGACGTCCACCTGGCAACCGACGAGGTAACCGGTCTCCAGCGATCCGTCACCGTTGCCGGACACCTTGCCGACGATGTTGCCGAAAACCTCGGCCGCGCGACCCGCACCGTTGTTCGACACGGAGGGAACCGGGTACACGGCGTCACCGGTGCGGATGATCTCGGCGACGGTGCCGTCGGCGCCGACCGTCTTCTTGTAACCGTTCGGCAGCTTGCCGGCCGCAGCCTCGCCCGCCCCCATGCTTGCCAGCCCGACACCGGCGACCGCCGCGATGGCGGCGACGCCGACAGTGCGGCGCAGACCAAACACACTGAACTTGCTCATTCGTTCCCTCTCACAGGATGCTCCGTTATCCGATTTCCACCGAGGTGAAAGCTCGGAGTGACCTGACGGTTCTGCGAAATCTTGCATCGACGTGGTTAACCGCGCATTGCGAAGTGTTACCGATACGTCAATTCCGCAAATCCGACTACAAAAACCACGAACGCCACCCTCTACTGCGCCGCTCGGACACATGCACCCGCAGCCCGCACGGACACATGATGTGTCTCGCGGAACATTAGCCGTAGCAAGCGGGCGCGACAACACCACGATCGTTGTGACGATAATCGGACTGATCGGGCTATTCGCCGTCGCGCATGTCCGATTTTTGGTCGCGTCAGGTGAACGGAAGCAAAACTCACAGCTAGCGACGACAAAATCCGGGCAGCGATCACCCGTGATGGGGCGGTCTGTTGTCCCTCAACCAGCGCTCGCGCGACTTAGCGTCACCTATGTGACCTTGGCCACTCGGATCGACTTCGTCGCTGGACGTGTCGGGAAGGTCGTCGCCGAACACGTCCGCCAGCCGACGACGCCGTCGCCACTGGTCACTCCCCTTCTCGGGGGTCCCATCGCCGGTCACCATCACTCCTCGAAACGCCGCGAGCGGAGAACCCACCATACGGGTTCTCCGCTCGCGGAAGATTGCTCGCGGTCGGTCAGAATTCGCTGATCGACTCGATGACGTGCTTGGCCAGCGGGGTGACGGTCGCCATACCGTCACGCACCGCCGCGCGGGAGTTGGCCAGGTTGACCACCAGCGTCTGGCCCGACATACCCGCCAGGCCGCGCGACAGACCGGCGTCGGCCGACCCGGCCGCGAGGCCCGAGCTCCGAACGGCCTCTTCGATGCCGGGAATCGTGCGATCGAGCAGACCGGCGGTTGCCTCCGGGGTCACATCCCGCGCGCCGACACCCACACCACCCACCGAGACCACCAGATCCACCCCACCGATGACCGCGGTGTTCAGTGCGTTGCGGATCTCCACCTCGTCGGAACTCACCGCGATGGTCGCGTCGACGTGGAAGCCGGCCTCGGTCAGCAACTCGCCGACCAGAGGGCCGATCAGGCTGGTGTCCTCACCGTGGGCCGCCCGGTCGTCGATGACCACCACCAATGCCCGGCCGATCTCCGCGGTCACATCGCTCGTCACTTGCGCACCTCCGTCGTCGCGGGCGGCCATCACGATGGCAGCCCTGTCCGCCGCGGCCACATCCTGCGGACTCACCGCCGTGGCCACACCGCCACCCTCGGCGGTGGCGATCACCAGACCCGGGCGCTCACTCTCGATCATCTCTGAGCACTCCTGTCAGTTCACGCTGAGCGTATCGAGGGTCACCTGAGCGGTCTTGGTCTGCCCGCCGGTTGTGTAGGTGATCGTCACCTGATCGCCCGGTGCATGGGAACGGATCGCGGCGACCAGTGCGTCCCCACTGGCGATGGTGCGATCGTCGACCTTGGTCACCAGGGCACCGCGGGGTATCCCCGCCTTGCCCGCGGCACCGCCGCGCTGCACCTCGCTGATCAGCGCGCCGGGTTGGTCAGCGGAGCTGGTGGGTCGCACGGAGACGCCGAGGCCCGCCTGCGTGGCCTTACCGGTGGACTCGAGCTGCTGAGCTGTGCGCATCGCCTGGTCGACCGGGATGGCGAAGCCGAGTCCGATGCTGCCCGACTGCTGGCTCTCCGACGAGCCACCGAGGCTGGCGATCGCGGTGTTCACCCCGATCAGCGCCCCGTTCGCATTGACCAGCGCACCACCGGAGTTGCCCGGATTGATCGCGGCGTCGGTCTGGATCGCGTCGATGACCGACGCGGTGCTGTCACTCGGCCCCTGCGTGGACACCGGGCGGTTCAGTGCGCTGATGATGCCGGTGGTCACCGTGCCCGCCAGCCCGAGTGGCGCACCCACCGCGACCACGTTCTGGCCGACGGCCAGATTCTTGGACGTGCCCACGGTGATCGGAGTGAGGCCGCTCTTGTCGGTCTTGATGACCGCGATGTCGGAGATCGGATCGGTGCCCTTGACCGTCGCCTTGGCCGTCGAGCCGTCGTTGAAGGTCACCACCAGGCTGTTGGCCGTGCCCGCGTTGTCGGCACTGACCACGTGGTTGTTGGTGAGGATCAGACCGTCCTGGGAGAGCACGACCCCGGAACCCTCCCCCTCCTGGTTGCCCACCCGGACGTCGATGGACACCACCGACGGCAACACCTTGGACGCCACCTGCTGGGTGGATCCGGGGGTCGCGGCGGCCGGCTGCGAAGTGTCGCGATCGCCACCGAGGACCACGTCGTTGGATCCCGATCCGTCGCTGACCGACGCCCCGATCACCCCACCGACCAACCCGGCCAGCGCGCAGAGCGCGACCGCGGCCAGCGCGACACCGGTGATCAGGCCGCCGCGGCCCTTCTTCTTGGGTTGCGCGCCGATCTGTTGGGGACCCGCACCGTACGGAGCGTTGCCGTAGGACGGCTGCGCACCCTGCTGCTCGAACGTGCCCCACTGCCCGGTCCCGTACTGCTGGCCGAACTGGCCCGTCCCCTGTTGGCCGGTACCGAACTGTTGGGTGTGGTGCCCGCCGAACTGCTGGGCCCCACCCCGCTCGTCGTGCCCCCATCCGCTCTGCTGAGCACCCTGGTGAGGATCCTGGGCGTACGGATCGTGGGGCGTCTGTCCATAGGTCGGCTGTCCGTAGCCCCCGCCCTGTTGGTAACCCCCCTGCTGGAAGCCGCCCTGTTCGTATGACCCCTGGCCGTAGGGCGGCTGCTCGTGGGTGGCCTGATCGTAGGTCGGGCGCGCCTCGTCGTTGCCCGAGTGGGGCGTGTACGGATGTTGCGACTCGCCGCGCGAAGAACCGGTGGCCTCGTCGGCGCGCTCGCCACCCGACCCGTGTCCGGCGGACTCCCCGGGATTGGCCCCCTCGGGGTGAGATCCCCCTGGGTTGGATCCTCTGTCGCTCATGAACGCCCTCCGTCGTCGCGCGGCGTCGAGTCGCCGCTATCTCGTCCTACACACCTTCACCCCGACGCCTGAGAGGCGACTGAGACGAATTTATAAGTTTGCCTGCATTGATCCTCGCGTGGCCGTTGCGGGCCGTCATCGCGCGTCCCACGGACAGTCCCGAATTCACTGCGACACGATCCGGGGCGGCGGTTCCATCGGCATCGGACGCCCGGGAAGCGTCAACCGGATCAGTGCACCCCCGGATTCCGACTGTTCGGCCGACACCGTCCCCCCGTGCAGGGTCACCACCTGTCGGACGATCGCCAACCCGAGGCCCGAACCGGGCATCGAGCGCGACGCGGTCGACCGATAGAAGCGCTCGAAGATGAGATCGCGCTCCTCCTGCGGGATACCCGGCCCGCTGTCGGCGACGGTCAGCTCGGCGCGGGTGGGGTCGAGCTGGCGCAGAACCACCTGTACCGGACTGCCCGGCGGGCTCCACTTCGCGGCGTTGTCGAGGATGTTCAGCACCGCGCGCGACAATCCGGCCGACTCACCGAAGACGTACCAGGGAGCGGCCTGCACCCAGAAGTCCACGTCACTGCGGCGGCGGCGCACCCGCTCGAGGGAACGGTCGAGTACCTCCGACAGGTCGACCTCCTCGTGGACCACCTCGGGGGCGTCTTCGCGGGCGAGGTCCACCAGGTCACCCACCAGGGTGGACAGCTCCTCGATCTGCGCGATCACGTCCACCCGCAGCTCGGCCATGTCCTCCGGCGGTACCGGCGGTGCCCCCGGTTCGCTGCTCGCGATGAGTAGTTCGAGGTTGGTGCGCAGCGAGGTCAGCGGTGTGCGCAGCTCATGACCGGCGTCGGCGACCAGGCGACTCTGCCGATCGCGCGACTCGGCCAGTGCGCGCAGCATCAGGTTGAAGCTCTCGGTCAGCCTGGCGAGTTCGTCGCTGCCCGTCACCGGGATCGGGCGCAGGTCGTCGGTGCGGGCCACCCGGTCGGCGGCCTGGGTCAATCGGGCCACCGGCCGCAGACCGGCCCGAGCCACGGTGGTGCCCGCGACGGCCGCCAGGATCACCCCGCAACCGCCGACGATCGCCAACACCCAGGCCAACCGGTGCAACACGTCGTCGGTGCGCGCCAGGTCCTGCGCGAGGATCAGCGTGGTGCCGTCGTCGAGTTTGCGGGCGAGCACCCGACGGTTGTTCACCGTGCGCAGGGTGGACATGTCCTGCCCGGCCTGGGAGTCGATGACCTTCCGCTCCACGGTCCCGATCGGGACCGACCCCACCTGGAAGGCCTGGTTGCCGGGCAGGACCAGGGCCGCGGAGACGTCGTTGGAGAAGAACGTGCCGGCGATGAGCGACTCCGGACTGTCGCCGAGTATCCCCATCTGCGACAGCGTGGTCATCCCGTCCGCCCGGCTGGACAGCTGGGCGTCGACGTCGGAGTACATCGCCCGGTAGATCACGCCGTATGCGGCCGCGGCCATCACCGCGACCGCGACACCGACCACCGTGGCGGCCAGTAGCGTCACCCGCACCCGCAGCGAGACGGACCTGGTCAGCGGTATCGGGTCGCGCATCTGCCCGGGTGCCCGCTCGGGTACCGGTTGCTCGGTCGACGGCTGCGCCCGCGGTACCGGTCCCGATGTCGACAGTGGCGCAGGGTGCACGACCTGCTGGTGCCGCCGCGAGGTCAGCCCGAAGTTCACGGCGCGGTTTCGCGCAATACGTAACCCACGCCGCGCACGGTGTGGATCAGCCGAGGTTCGCCACCGGCCTCGGTCTTGCGACGCAGGTAGCCCACATAGACCTCCAGGGCGTTACCCGAGGTCGGGAAGTCATACCCCCACACCTCCTCCAGGATCCGACTGCGGGTGAGCACCCGGCGCGGGTTGGCCATGAGCATCTCCAACAACGCGAATTCGGTGCGGGTGAGGCTGATGGGACGATCGCCACGACTGACGTCGCGGGTCACCAGGTCCATGCTCAGGTCCGAGAAGGTCATCGCCTCGGAGTCGACATCGGCATCGGCCCCGGCACGACGAATCAGGGCGCGCAACCGGGCCAGCAGTTCCTCGAGCGCGAACGGCTTGGGCAGGTAGTCGTCGGCTCCGGCGTCGAGACCCGACACCCGCTCGGAGACACTGTCGCGGGCGGTGAGCACGAGGATGGGCAGGTCGTCACCGGTGCTGCGGAGGCGACGGCACACCTCGAGGCCGTCGAGGCGGGGCATCATCACATCGAGGACCACCGCGTCGGGGCGGTCGGCCACGATGGCCTCCAACGCCTCGACACCGTCGTTCGCCGTGTTCACGGTGTAGCCGTTGAACGTCAGAGATCGGCGCAGGGACTCACGGACCGCGCGATCGTCGTCGACAACCAGGATGCGCATCAGTCCAGTGTTACGTCAGTGGCTGAGAACGTGCTGAGTACCCGCCGACGACACCCGCCGGGACCACCCACGTCCGGACACACCAAACGCTCCGCTGTCGGCAACGACAGCGGAGCGGTGGCGATCGATCAAAGAGTCGGAAAGACCTGATCAGCGGCGGTCGAGATCGACCAGCCCGGCCTTGACGGCCTTGACCAGACGACGCGGCACGCGGTGGGCGACGCCGCCGACCTTCACTTCCTGCAGCGCGGGGTTGTCCGCTTTCCACTGCGAACGACGGCTACGGGTGTTGGCCCGCGACATCCGGCGCTTGGGTACAGCCATGATCGTGTCCTTCTCTTCGGCGGTGGTACGCGAAGACGGGTCTCCGCTTCGGTCCCTGGTGGGCTCAGTCCTGCGTGGGGCGTGTCCGCTTGCCGTAGCGCTGCTCGAACTTCTGGACTCGCCCTGCCGTGTCCAACACCCGCTGCGCACCGGTCCAGAAAGGATGCGAGTCGGACGTGACATCGACGACCACAAGAGGATACCGGTTACCGTCCTCCCATTCCAAAGTGGACTCCGAGGTGATGGTCGACCGGGTCAGGAATTTCTTGCCGGTGGAGGCATCCTGGAAGATCACCGGGTGGTAGTCGGGGTGGATTCCCTTTTTCATGATGTGGGTCCTCTCGTCAGTTCTCGTCGGTTCGGGTGCTCTCGCTGAGTTCGACCACGTCGACGTCGTTCTCAACGCATGGATCGGCGTGATAATCCCCGAACGGGTCGGTCAGCTGTGACCAGGCCCGTTGACCCTCGGTCATCTCCGCGTCGGTGAGGCAGGCCTGGGCGAATGCGTTGCGGATGGTGACGGTGTCCGCGCGGTGCGCCACGATCACCAGGCTGGTGTTGCGGTCACCGAATTCGGGGTGCCACCGCAGCGCGGCCATCGCGCGGCGTTCCGGATCCATCGCGTCCTGTTCGGTGGGGCTCATCGACGCCAACCACGGGCCCCCGGTCGCGACCCGCAGACCGCCGCCCGCGCTCTCCAACCACAACGCCTCGTCGGGTTGGGTGGCCAGCCACAGCCGACCCCGTGACGCGATGACACCGTCGAGCAGCACGTCGAGAGCATCGTGCAGACGCTCGGGGTGAAACGGTCGCGCGGACTCGAACTCGACGATCTGCACGCCGCAGTCCTCCTCGAGCGGCGGCCGACCGCAGAGCAACGGGTCATGCGCACCGTCGATGCGGCCGCGGCGTGCATCCGACGGGATGGCGGCGAGGTGACCGGCCATCACCAGCGGTGTCAGCGGGCGATGCGGCAACTCCATCAGCACCGGCACGTTGGGCGCCAGCCGGGCGAGTACGGCGAAGGTGCGGGCCGACGACCATCCGTCGTCGTTGCGGCCTCCGACGACCAGGGCATCCGCGAATCCCACGGCTCCGACGGCCAGTTGGGCCAGCGTGCGTTCGTCTTCGACGGTGCTGTGTCCAGATTCGGCGAGGGTGACGTCGCCACCCGCCGCGTCGAGCCAGCTGCCGATGTCCACACAGCCGACCGTCGCCTCGATTCGGACGTCCCGACCCGCCGGCCCATCGATGTACCCGGGCGCGCCGGCGACGACGACATTGTCGATCGCCCAGACGAGGGGCTCCGGCTCGATCAACGGATCGAGGTGCAGCACGATGCGGTCCACCCCGTCGCGGCGGTGCAGGGCCCGCAGCAACGGCAGCAGGTCTTCGCGCAGCGCGCAGGACACGCAGGCGTGGTCCAGGTGGACCGCCTCGGTGTGCACCACCGGCATGCCGTCGACACCGACGGTTCTGGCGGTGCGAACGATCGGGTCGTCGGGTCCGGGGGCCCCACCTCGCAGGTCGTGATGTACGACGACCGAGCCCGGCACCAGCAACGCGGATGCGGCGCGCGCCACCGCCTGCAGATCGAGCCCCGCCACCAGGATCACGGGGGTGCGGTCGCCAGCTGTGGTGACCATCCAGCCTCCTTATCGGGAATGATTTCCATCTCTGGGATGTTGACGGTACCGTGAGCGGGCGCGTTATTGCGAATCGTTCCCAACAGCTATCACCCGGCCGTCGACCACGAGGAGAACCATGTCCGCCCACTGCCAGGTCACCGGCCGTCACCCGGGTTTCGGCAAACAGGTGTCGCACTCCCACGTCCGCACCTCCCGGCGGTGGAACCCGAACATCCAACGCAAGAAGTTCTGGGTTCCCAGCCTCGGTCGGACCGTCACCCTCCGCGTCTCGGCGAAGGGATTGAAGACCATCGACCGCGACGGCATCGACGCCGTGATCGCCCGCATTCATGCACGAGGAGAAAAAATCTGATGGCGCGTAACGACATCCGTCCGATCATCAAGCTGAAGTCGACGGCGGGAACGGGGTACACCTATGTGACCCGCAAGAACCGCCGCAACGATCCGGACCGCATGGTGATCCGCAAATTCGATCCGGTGGCCCGACGGCACGTCGACTTCCGAGAGGACCGCTGATGGCCAAGAAGTCCAAGATCAATCGCAACGACCATCGTCGCGAGGTGGTCGCCCGGTACGCGCCCCGCCGCGCCGAGCTGAAGGGCATCGTCAAGAGCGTGCAGAGCACGCCGGAACAGCGCGCGGAGGCACAGGCCGCGTTGCAACGACTGCCGCGCGACGCCAGCCCCACCCGGGTGCGCAACCGGGATGCGGTCGACGGCAGGCCGCGTGGTTACGTCGGTAAGGCCGGGATCTCCCGCGTGCGCTTCCGTGAGATGGCGCATCGTGGTGAACTCCCGGGTATCCACAAGTCGAGCTGGTAGGAGTTCAGAGCCATGGCAGGAAAGTCCACGTCTCGCAAACCCACTCGCCGTCGCCCCGAGGCCCCGGTCCGGTCGTCGCGGCCGAATGTGCTCGACCAGCAGGGCATCACCGACGTCGATTACAAGAACGTCGCCCTGCTCCGTCAGTTTCTCAGCGACCGCGGCAAGATCCGCAGCCGCCGGGTGACCGGGTTGCGTCCCCAGCAGCAGCGCCAGGTGGCGACCGCCATCCGCAACGCTCGCGAGATGGCGCTGCTGCCGTTCGTTTCCGGCGGTCGCTGACGCCGGTGATGCCCGCGATGTCCGAATCAGGTTGATCGCAAGGCTGGTCGCGAACACCGGCGCTGGCCATGATGCCCTGGTGATCGAGATCAGCAACCTCACGAAGGTCTTCGGCTCGGGCGACGCCGCGACGACCGTGCTCGACGATGTCGACTTCGCGGTGCCTGCCGGGGAGATCTTTGCAGTCGTCGGCCCGTCGGGTGCGGGCAAGTCGACACTCGCCCAGTGCATCAACCTCTTGGAGCGCCCCACCTCCGGTGAGGTGATCGTCAACGGCGAGTCCCTGACCCGCCTGGATGCGGCGGCGTTGCGCCGCGCGCGCCGCCGCATCGGCACCGTGTTCCAATCGGCGAACCTGCTCAGCAGGCGTACCGCGGCCGAGAACGTCGCCCTCCCACTCGACTATCTGGGGGTGACCAAAGCCCAGACCAGGGCACGAGTCGCCGAACTGCTCGACCGGGTCGGTCTCGCCGACCAGGCATCCAAGTATCCGCACCAACTGTCCGGCGGCCAACGCCAGAGGGTGGGAATCGCCCGCGCACTTGCTCTTCGACCATCGGTGCTGCTGTCCGACGAGGCCACCTCCGGCCTCGACCCGCGGGCCACCGACAGCTTCCTGAGCCTGCTCCGCGAGGTCCGCGACGAACTCGACCTCGCGGTCGTGTTCATCACCCACGAGATGGACACGATCGTCAAGATTGCCGACCGGGTCGGCCGGCTCGACCGCGGGCGCATCGCCGAGCAGGGTTCGGTGGTCGACCTCTTGCTCGATCCCGGGTCCGAGCTCGGTGCGGCCCTGCGGCCGTCGGGCAGCAGCTCCGCCGCCCCGGTCGGGCTCGAACAACTTCTGGTGACGCACAATTCCGTTGCCGTCCCCGCGGATTGGCTCAGCCGTATCACCGGGCAACTCGGGACACCGATCTCCGTTCTCGGTGGCAACGTGCAGGACGTCGACGGCGTCTCCGTCGGTCAGTGGACGATAGCCATCGCGCCCGACCGTGTGCACGATTTCACCAGTGCCGCCACCCCTCTGGGACTGTACGCACGTCCGGTGGACACCGACACAACGGTGGCGGCATGAGCGCGCCGTCGGTGTTGGCGGCGATCACCGTTCCCACCAACGAGATCCCCGGGCTGCTCATCCCCGCGTTCCGCGACACCGTGATCATGGTCGTCGTCGTGATGGTCATCGTCCTGGTGGTCGGGGTGCCGCTCGGTGCCGTGATACACAATCTCGCTCCAGGCGGGTTGTTCGAGAACCGGGCACTGCACACACCGTTGTCCTGGATCATCAGCATCGGCCGGTCGCTGCCCTTCCTGGTGTTGATGACCGCGATCATCCCGTTCACCCGACTCATCACCGGCACCAACATCGGCATCCCCGCCGCGGTGGTACCGATGTCGATCGCCGGCATCGCCTTCTTCACCCGCATAGTGGAGAACTCACTACGGGCCGTGCCCACGTCGGTGGTGGCCGCGGCCAAGGCTGCCGGCGGCTCCAACACCCAGATCATCTGGAGCGCACAGATTTCCGAAGCACTGCCGAACATCGTCGGCGGACTGACCATCAACACCATCGCGATGATCGAGTACTCGGCGATCGCGGGCACGATCGGTGCCGGTGGCCTCGGTTACATCGCCGTCACCTACGGCTATCAGCGCTTCGACCATCAGGTGATGATCGCCACCATCATCACGCTGGTCATCACCGTCGCCCTGATCCAGCTCATCGGCGACGCGCTGGTGCGCTACCTCACGCCCGAACAGAACGTGCGCGCCACCGCTCGCGTCTGACCGACCACTACCCCGTCCGGCGCACACGAGAAGTGCCGTCGCGATCAACCCTGCGCACCCGAGGAGAAACCCATGACGCAGACCAGCAGTCCCACCACCCGAGACGACGGTTCCGGTGGGTTCGAGGTCCGAGAACGGCGCCGCACACCCCTGATCATCGCCGCGGTGGTGATCGTGCTGGTGATCGTCGCCGCACTCATCGCCTGGCGGTTCACCGGGTCGGACAGCAAGTCACCCAACGAGGTGGCCGGCGCCACGCTCACAGTGGTGACGGCCGAGAGCAACGCCGCCGAGGAAGCCCTCGTCGACCACATCGCCGCCGACATCGCGCCGAAGTACGGACTGAAGATCAAATTCAAGGGATTGGCCGACAGCACCACCCTGAACCGCGCGGTCTCCGACGGTGAGGTCGCAGGCACCATCTACCAGCACAAGCTGTGGCTGTCGCAGGTCCTGCAGGCCAACCCGGACTTCAAGGAGGTGGCCGCCACCCCTGTGTTCCGCTGGGGCTTCGGCATCTGGTCGAACAAGTACGCCGACCCCCGCCAGCTGCCCGACGGCGCCACGGTGTCCCTCTACTCCGATCCGGCCAACGAGGCGCAGGGGCTGTGGTTGCTCGAGCGGTCCGGACTGATCACCCTCAAGCCCGGGGTGGACAAGTGGAAGGCGACGCAGAACGACATCGCCACCAACCCGAGGCACCTGAAGTTCACGTTGCTGGACTTCGCCGCGCAGTCCCGTGCGCTGCCCGACCTCGACGCCGCGGTGGGCTACACGGAGTACTACCTGGCGGCCGGGATCCCCATCGCCAAGCAGATCTTCGCACCGCCCGCGCCCGACGAGTTCGCCGGACAGCTCACCATCGGCAGTCGCTGGCAGAACACCGACAACATCAAGAAGCTGGTACAGGTCTTCAAAGACCCCGGAGTGCAGGACTTCCTGCGCACCGATCCGTCGGTGAAGAACATCCTGCTGCCGATCTGATCGCCGACAGGACGCGGCCGGACGTCGGGATTCCCTCCCCGGTGTCCGGCCGCGTGTGCGTTCTCCGATCACCACTACACTTCTCCGGGTGTCCGGCGTCTTCCAGGGCTTCCTGGTCATCTTCGTGGTGATCACCGTCGGTTACCTGCTCGGCCGTCGCGACGTGTTGGGCCGCGACGCCCAATCGGTGCTGTCGAGGCTGGTGTTCTTCGTCTGCACCCCCGCGTTGCTGTTCACCTCGCTCGCCGACACCGATCTGGCGACGGTGTTCTCCACGACTCTCGTCATCGCCGGTGGCAGTGCCCTCGCCGTCGGCGCACTGTATTTCCTCGTCGCGCGGGTGTTGCTGCACCGTCAGGTTCCCGAGGCGGTGATCGGCGCACTGTCGTCGTCGTACGTCAACAGCGCCAATCTCGGTATACCCATCGCGATCTTCGTCCTGCATGACGCGTCCTTCGTGGCACCGCTGTTGTTGTTCCAGATTGTCGTCTACTCCCCGCTGGCCCTGACCGCCCTCGATCTGACCGCCTTGCGGTCGTCGGCCGAACGAGTCTCGGTGCGCGAACTGGTGGCCGCCCCGATCACCAATCCGATCGTGCTGGGTGGCCTGGCGGGACTGGCCCTGTCCGCAGCGGACGTCACGCTGCCGTCGGCGGTGATCGAACCGATCCGGTTGTTGGGCAACGTCTCGGTGCCGGGAGCCCTGCTGGCGTTCGGACTGTCGCTGAACGGTGTGCGGGTACTGCAGAAGGGTGACAGTCCCCGGCGCGACGTCGCATTGGCGTCGGTGCTCAAGATGATCGTCCAACCTGTGCTGGTGTATGTGGTCAGCCGTTTCGTCTTCGGTGAGACGGGGCATGCACTGTTCGCCCAGACGGTGATCGCCGCGTTGCCCACTGCCCAGAACGTGTTGGTCTACGCCACCCGATATCACCGCGGCGAGGTGCTGGCCCGGGACAGTGCACTGGTCACCACGCTGGCATCGATCCCGGTGATCGCCGTGGTGGCCGGGCTGTTGGCTTGATCCGACACATCCCTGGTTCCTTTCACAGGTACCTGTTACGCTAGCTCTGTGTGCGAACGGCGGTGGACCGATGCCGACATCGCCGCGCTCCCGGCCTGGACCCTGGTGCAGGCATACCACCCTGTGGCCCGACGGTTCCACGAGATCTTCGCCGCCGAACAGCTGACTCCGGTCCAGTTCGGTGTCCTGGTCCAGCTTTCGGCCAATCCCGGCGTGAGTCAAGCAGACCTGGCTCGCACGATCCTCGTCCGTCAGCAGAGCATGGCCGAGCTGTTGAGCGCGTTGACCGAACGGGGGTTGCTCACCCGTGACATCGAGAACCGACATGGTCGAAGCGTCCCGCTGCATCTGACCGCCGAAGGCCGCCAGGCGCTGCAACGAGCGGGAGCCGCGGTCGTCGACTTCAACACCACCGACCGCCTCGGGCTCACCGAGTCGGAAGCGTCCACGCTGAACACCCTGCTGCACAAGGTGATCAACGCATCCAAGCACTGGTGACGGTGTCAGGTCACCGCCGACCCCTCCCCCGCGGAAGGACCTCGCATGCACACGCTGGCCGACATCGTCATCCGGCATCGTCGTTGGGTGATCGCCGCGTGGTTGCTGATCGCCGTCGTCGGCGGATTCGGCGCGTCCCAGGCGACATCCGCCCTCTCCTACGACTTCAGCCTGCCCGGGCAGCCGGGATACGAGACCAACAAGCGGATCACCGAGCAATTCGGCTCGGGGGGCAACAGCCCCCCGATCCTGCTGGTGGTGGGTGACCGATCGACACCCGCGCCGACGTCTGTCGGTTCGGCGATCGCGAAGGCGGTCACCGCCGAGGTGCCCGGTGCGCGGGTGGCCTCGTTCGCCGACGACCCGGCACTGTTGTCCGCGGATCGGACCACCGGCGTGGTGATGGTCTACCCCCAACCCGCACCGGGCCCGTCACCGTACGTTCGGACATTGCCCGCCCTGCAGAAGCTCGCCGCCACCACGGCGTCTCAGACACGGACGCCGGTCACCGTGACGGGTGTCGACGCGCTCCAAGAGGGTGGCGGCGGGGGTGTCGACGTGTTGGCCGAGACGCTGTTCGGCGGCATCGGGGCCCTGGTGGTGTTGGCCCTGGTCTTCGGGTCGTTCCTTGCCCTGATGCCGCTGATCGTCGCCGCGGCGTCCATCCTCACGACGTTCCTGCTGTTGTGGGGACTCACTGCCGTCACCGATGTGTCGTTCATCGTGCAGTACCTGCTGGCTCTGATCGGGCTCGGCGTGGCCATCGACTACTCCCTGCTCATCGTCACCCGGTGGCGGGAGGAACGCGGCGCGGGGCGCGACGATGCCGCGGCGGTACGCGCGGCGTTGACCACGGCCGGTCGGTCGGTGTTGTTCTCCGGCATCACGGTCGCCATCAGCCTGGCAGCGTTGGTGGCGCTGCCCGTACCGTTCCTGCGCAGCATCGGATTCACCGGATTGTTGATACCGCTGGTCAGCGTGGCCGCATCACTGACCTTGTTACCGGCGCTGCTGTTGGCCGTCGGACGCCATCTGGAGTGGCCGCATCGACGGACCACCGACCCGGAGAGCACGCTCTGGCGTCGGGTGGGCGCAGTGGTGGTGCGACGACGGTGGGTGGCGGCGGCGCTGGCCGTGATCGTGCTGCTGGCGCTCGCCTACCCGGTTCTCGGGCTCCGGTTGTCCGACCCGACGAACGACTCGCTGGCCTCAACCAGCGGCCCGGCGGGACGCGCGATCACCCAGATCGAGGACGCCGGCCTGGGGGCGGGACTCACCAAGCCGGTGGAGGTGGTGACCGGCGACCCGTCAGCGCTACGCGACCGGTTGGCCCGTGTGGACGGGGTCGCGGCCGCGATCGCACCCCAGGGCTGGACGGCGAACGGGAGGTCGGTCGTCGACGTGTGGACGAGAGCCGACGTCGCCACCGGTGGTTCGGACGCCGCGGCTACGGTCCGCGACGTCGCCGAAGGCGCCGGGGCACAGGTCGGTGGTGCGGCCGCGCAGAACGCCGACTTCATCGACGCGGTGTACGGCAACGCCTGGTGGATCATCCTCATCATCGTGGTGCTCACCTTCGTGCTGTTGGCCCGGGCATTGCGATCGGTGGTGCTGCCGCTGAAGGCCCTACTGCTCAACGTGATCTCGCTGGCCGCGGCCTACGGGGTGACGGTGCTGATTTGGCAACACGGGGTGGGTACCGAGTTGTTGTTCGATCAGCGGTCGTCGGGCGCCATCACCGTGTGGATCCCGATCGCGGTGTTCGCGTTTCTGTTCGGGCTGTCGATGGACTACGAGGTGTTCCTGCTCAGCCGGATCCGCGAGGAATACGACGGCGGTGCCGACACCGACACCGCGACGGTACACGGCATCGCCCGCACCGGCCGGTTGGTCACGTCGGCCGCGTTGGTGCTGTTCCTGGCGTTCATCTCGTTGTCGCGCGTGCCCACCACCGACGTGAAGATCCTGGCCACCGCACTTGCCCTGGGAATCATCATCGACGCCACCATCGTCCGCGGGGTGCTGGCCCCCGCGTTGGTGGCAGGTCTGGGCCGAGCCAACTGGTGGCCGAGTGGCGGACGCGGGTCGCGGAACGACGTTTCCCGCGAAAGGGGTTACCCCCACGACATCAGCCCCTGATCGTGTTGGACGACCGTTCCCGGGAGTGAGCGCGAGGTCAGACAGCCACCGGGAGACGATCGACCACGGGGTGCGACTGTTCGGCCCGCAGACCGCCGAGCATGAGAGCACTCGAGACCATCATCATCGCTGCCGTCAACGTGTGCACCCCGAGTGCGGTGGCGACGCTGCCGTCGTGCGCGACAACATTCATCGCGTCTCCGAGCGGGATCACCGTGAGTACCGCCATGACGATGGCCGCGGCACGGCGCTGGCCCATCGCCAACAACACGAACAGCACCAACCCGGTCGCCACATCGCGAATGCCCTTGATGGCGTAGAACCCGTCTGCGTCGCCCGCGGGCCACTGCCGGAAGCCGAAACCCGGTGCGATGGACTGCGGTGCGGCCAGGTAACTCAACCCGATGTAGCTGATGAATCCCCCGCCGGCGACGGCCAGTGCGATACCCACACGGGACGGAACGGACAACTGCCGAAAGCTGCTCATAGTGTCTCCTCGGTCGAGATCTAGCGGCGCTAGATCTTCTGCCGACAACGATAACCCGCAAGGCTGGCGCTGTCTAGCAATGCTAGAATTCTTCATCGTGGCCACCAGAGAACGCCGTGCACACGATCGCGCGGAACGACATCGGTTGATCATCGACACCGCGCGATCGATCGCCGAGAGTGACGGTTGGGATGCGGTCACCACCCGACGCCTCGCCGACACCATCTCCTACAGCCAGCCAGTGCTGTACAGCCATTTCGCGGGCAAGGATGCGATCGTCGCCGCGGTCGCGGTACAGGGTTTCGCGGAGATGGCCACCCGGCTGCGGACCGCACGTACGTCGACGGACGATGCGCGGGCATCGGTGTTGGCGGTGGCGCAGGCTTATGCAGAGTTCTCCGCCGAGCACCCAGCGGTGTTCGACGCGATGTTCTCGGCACCATCGGTTCTGCGATTCGCCGACGAGACCACGCCGACTCCATTGCTCGACGCCTTCGCCGAGATACGTTCGGCGGTCACAGCACTGGCAGACGGCCGTGATCCCGAACTGCTCACCGAGGTCTTCTGGAGCGCGGTCCACGGCCAGGTGATCCTCGGCCGCGCAACGCGGTTGCGCCCCGACCTCACCGTCGAGCGGCTGACCATGGCGGTGCGATCACTGGTGTGACCGGGTCACGCCAGCCGACCGAGCAACCCCCGGGCATCAATCGGTGCGCGCACCTTGGTGTCGTTGTCGAAGTAGACGTACACGTCACCGCCTCGTGCCCGTGCGCGCACCGTCGTCGCCCACCTGTCCAACGCCTCGTCGGTGTAGCCGCTGACGTAGAGCTCGCTGTCCCCGTGCAGACGGAGGTACCCGAAATCGGCGGTATCCTCGTTGATCACCGGGAACCGACCTGCTGAATCAGCGAGCACCAGTGCGACATTCGCCTCACGCAGAATGCGGTAGGCGGCCGGATCGGCGAATTCGGGATTGCGGACCTCGAGGGCGTACCGGAGTGGCCGGTCCGTGTCGACACTGGTCAACGCCCGACCGTCGAGCCGGTTGTCGTGGTGGGTCGCCAAATCCGCCGCCGCGGTGGTCGTGGTGGGCAGGCGTCCGACGAAGTCCGCCAGCACGGCCGGATCGAAGCGCGTGGTCGCAGGGAGTTGCCACAACACGGGTCCGAGCCGCCGGCCCAACGCCAGCACACCGGACGCGAAGAAGTTCGCCAGCGGCACGTCCACGTCCACCAGCTTCTTCATGTGGGTGATGAACCGTGGTCCCTTGACCGCGAACGCGAAGTCGTCGGGCACCTGCTCGGCCCACCGGCGGAAGCTCTCCGGACGTTGCAGGGAGTAGAACGTCCCGTTGATCTCCACCGAGTTCAGTGTGTGGGAGAGGTATTCGAGCTCGCGCCGTTGTACCAGGCCCTTCGGATAGAAGGTCCCCCGCCATGGTGGGTAGACCCACCCGGACGTCCCGACCCGAACGGTCATCGGCGCGAAATCACCCGCGACGCCGCCCTCTGCGCGCACTGAGATAGTCGCCCACGACGGCCGCCCCGAGACCGTCGAGGTCCGGAGCGACGACCCGTCCCCCGATCCGCCGCGCGATCTGATCGATGAACCGCTCCAGGCTCGGGTCGTCACCGAGGCGGAAGAAGGTGACCTGCGCGCCGTACCTGGACAAGTGGTCGAGTTCACGCACGGTGAGCCCGATGGTCGCCGGATGCGGCGGGTAGTCGAAGAACGACCCGCCATCGGCCTCGAGGTGGGCGGTCGGCTCACCGTCGGTGACGATGAGCACCACCGACTGAGCATTCGGGTGCCTGCGCAGGTGCCTGCCGGCCAACATCAGCGCGTGGTGCAGGTTGGTCCCCTGCTCCATCCGCGGTTGCAGGCCGGTCAGCTGGTTGATGTCGATGGTCCGGGCCTGCCGCCCGAACGCGATGATCTCGAGTTCGTCGGAGCGGAACCGGGTGCTGATGAGGTGATTCAGCGCGACCGCTGTGCGCTTCATCGGAAGCCAGCGCCCCTCCATCTCCATCGAGAACGACGTGTCGACGAGCAGCGCGACAGCTGCCTGCGTGCGCGACTCGGTCTCGGCGACCTCCACATCCCGGACGTCGATGCGTATCCCCCGGCCCGTACCACGTGTGTGATCGGGCTCCTCGGACACCGTGCGCAACACCGCGTTGCCGATCGTCCTCGTCACGTCCCACGGTTCGGTGTCGCCGAACTCCCACTCCCGTGACGATCCGCTCGGCTCGCCGAGCGCACCCTGTCGGCGGGTCTGCCGGTCCCCGCGACGTCCCGTCAACCGCTCGGCGATGTCCCTGAAGATGGATTGCCCGAGCTGTCGCATCGCCTTCGGCGACAGGGTGAACTGACCGTCCGAGGTCCGTTCGAAGAATCCCTGTTCGTTGAGCGCCTTCTCCAGCTCGGCCAAGGTCCGTGCGTCGACGGCTGCTTGGTCGCCGAGTTGCCTGGCCACGGCATCGAGGTCGATGTCGTCCATCTGCGCCCCGGCATACTGCTGTGACAGCTGCTCGGACAACGACTCCAGTTCGGCGAGGTCACGCAGCGCACCCGCCCCCTGACCCATACCCATCCCCTGGTCGCCCTCGAAATTCTGGGCATTGTCCCAGTCCAGCCCCGGCCGGGCGTCGCGCAGTTGAGAATCCATCTGCACGAGCTGTGCCATCAGATCCGGCGAGCCGAAGGCCTGCTGCGCCAGCTGATCGAGTTCGGCGCGTTGTTCGTCCGACAGCGAGTTGTAGAACTGCTGGGCCGCCGCGGCCCGTTTCGCCAGTGCGTCGATCAGTTCTTCGGTGTTCTGGGGATTGTCCGGGAAGTACTGACCGTGCCGCTCCATGAACTGCTGGAACTGTGCGGTGGTGTCCTCGCCGCGGTTGTGCGCGGCGAGCAACTCGTTGAGATCACCGAGCATCTCGGAGATCTGCTGTCGGTCGGCGTCGGTGGCGCCCTCGAGCGCCTGCTTCATCCCCTCGAACCGCTGATCCAGCATCTCCCGGCCCAGCAGATCCTGAATCTTCTGGTAATCCGCACGAGCCTCCGGGCTACGCCACGGGTAGTCCGAGAGCTCCTGCACCGCGTCCGCAGTTGAAGGTGGCAGGTTCCCGATCTGCATCTCGGCGAACCGAGCGTCGTCGTCGAGGTCGCGCGCGAGCTGTTTGCGTTCCTCCAGCACCGCGCGGTCGAGCAGTTCGCGGATCTCTTCGAAGGTGCCGTCGAGGTTGTGCTTCTTCAGCAACTCCCGACGACGACGGTTGGCCATCTCCCGCAGTTTGTCGAGACCGCGCATCTGCTCGCTGCCGCGCCGTAGGTATTCTCGCAGCGCACGTTGCGGCGACGTCCCCGCCATCACGTCCTCACCGATCTCGTCGAGAGCGGCACGGAGGTCGACCGGTGGGGCCAACGGATCCGGCCCACCGGTGTAGCGATGGTAACGGGAACGATGAAATGTCTTACGTGCCATGTGAGGTCCTCATGGGCTGATGACGGCTCCGCCGCGCGGGCTGATGACGGCGGTGCGTACGGGCGGATGACGGTGGGGCATCAGCCATAGACGGTCTGACCGGACTCGTCGGCCTCCTTGCCGATCCGTCGGGCCAGGAAGAGCCCCTCCAGCGCGAGCTCGAGCGCGCTGGCTCGTTCACCGTCGACGGTCGCGTCGAAGCGCGCCGCGATCTCATCGAGCACCGGCCCGGTGGTGTCGGGAGACGGGATGGACGCCAGCAGTTCCTTGGCGGTCACCCGATCGCCGGTGACCACCGGCTCACCCGAGTCCAGCGCGGCGACCAGCCGGGCCATATCGATGCCCGCGAGGTTGTCACGGACGGTGTCGGCGGTGGCCTTGCGCAACAGGTGCTCGAGGATCTCGAGTTCGCGACCCTCCTCCCCGGACTCGAACTCGACCTTGCCGCGCAACACCTCGATCACCGACTCGAGATCGACGACGCGAGCGACCGGCACCTCCTCGCCGAGCAGCGTCGCCCGCAACAGCGCGGCTGCGGCCACCGTCTCGGCACCCGCAATGGCGAACCGCGCCGAAACACCGGATCGTTGGTCGACGGCGGGGTGATCGCGGACCAGTCGGGTGAACCGGGCAAGGATCTCGACGATGAAGCCCGGGACCGTCGCGGTGAGGTCGGCCTCCTGGTCGATCACCGCGATCTCGTCATCGAGTTCCAATGGGTAGTGCGTGCGGATCTCCGCGCCGAAGCGGTCTTTCAGCGGTGTGATGATGCGGCCGCGGTTCGTGTAGTCCTCGGGGTTTGCGCTGGCCATGAGTAGGACGTCCAACGGCAAGCGCAGGGTGTAACCGCGAACCTGGATGTCGCGTTCCTCCATCACGTTGAGCATCGACACCTGGATGCGCTCGGCGAGATCGGGCAGCTCGTTGATGGCGACGATCCCACGATGTGCTCGCGGGATCAGACCGAAATGGATGGTCTCGGGGTCGCCGAGGCTGCGGCCCTCGGCCACCTTCATCGGATCCACGTCGCCGACCAGGTCGCCCACTGAGGTGTCCGGGGTGGCCAGCTTCTCGCTGTACCGCTCGGTGCGGTGTCGCCATTCGATGGGCAGGTCGTCGAGCAGGTTCGCCGCCTTGCGGATGGACGCCGGGGTGATCGGCTCGTAGGGGTGCTCGTCGAGTTCGGACTCCGCGATGACGGGGGTCCATTCGTCGAGCAGGCCGATCATGGTGCGCAGCAGGCGCGTCTTGCCCTGACCGCGTTCGCCGAGCAGGACCACGTCGTGTCCGGCCAGCAGCGCACGCTCGAGCTGCGGGATCACCGTCGACTCGAAGCCCTGGATACCGGGCCACGGATCCTCACCGGAGCGGAGTTTGATCAGCAGGTTGTTGCGCAGCTCGTCCTTGACGCCGCGCTGCACGTGTCCGGCGGCACGAAGCTCGCCGAGAGTTCGGGTGGTTGGTCGTGGGGTGGAGATCTGGCCCTCGTCGGGGCCCTGTGTGGAAGCAACCGTCACCCTTCCACGCTACGAGTGTTTTGCCGGACGTGCATTCGACCACTGGTGCGGAGGGTGCGTGAAGGAGGTCGAGCGATCCTGATGGGACACTGAAAGCAATGTCTGCCAGTACTCCAGTCAACCCCATTCACGTTGCCGTTGTCGGACCTGGTGACGCCGATGACGACATCTGCCTGTTGGCCGATCAGTTGGCACAAGCGCTGGTCACTCGCCTGTCGGCTGTCATCGTCTGTGGTGGGCTCAGCGGTGTCATGGCGGCCGCGGCCGCGGGTGCCGCAAGAGTCGGCGGCGTCAGCGTCGGCTTATTACCCGGTGACGACCGGACAGGTGCTGCACCCCACCTCAGCATTGCGCTCCCCACCGGACTCGGCCAATTGCGCAACGGCCTGGTGGTGACCGCCAGCGACGCAGTCGTCGCGGTGGGCTGCAACTGGGGCACTCTCAGCGAGGTTGCGCTGGCGGCACGCCTGGGCCGGCCGACCTTTGTGTTGAACGGCTGGTCCATCAGTCCGCCGCAGCCCGGGGTGCACCGGGTTACCGGTGTGACCGAAGCCGTCGATGCCATACGGGGTGCACTCGGGCGCTGAGAGATCGTGCTCATCCACAGGCAACTGACAGGGAGCTGCCAACCGACCCGCAGCAAGCGTGATGATCATCTGCGGCGTGACCGATGCACAGTTCGAGCCCAGAACCCCGTCCACCGATGTCAGATCCGTCGCCACAGCCCTCTCACCAGCGACGACGCTGACACCGCCCACTCGTCGCGATCGGTTGTCGGTCATGGCGCTGCTGGTGGCGACGGCTGTGCTCTACCTGTGGAACATCACCGTCAACGGGTCTGCGAATAGTTTCTACGCAGGCGCCGCCTGGGCGGGTTCACAGAATTGGGAAGCCTTGCTGTTCGGATCCGTCGACCCGTCCAACTTCATCACCGTGGACAAGCCGCCGGTGTCGCAGTGGATCATGGGGTTGTCCGGACAGATCTTCGGGTACTCGTCGGCCAGCATGCTGATCCCGGAGGCGTTGATGGGCGTCGCGTCCGTCGCACTGATGTACGCGGCAGTCACCCGCGTGGGGGGTCGAACCGCGGGGCTGATCGCCGGCGCGGCGCTCGCCCTGACCCCGGTTGCGGCGCTGATGTTCCGGTTCAACAACCCGGATGCGGCGATGGTGCTGCTGATGACCGCCGCGGCCTACGCCACCATCCGGGCCACCGCGACCGCTTCCCTGCGCTGGTTGTCGCTGGCCGGCGTCGCGGTGGGACTCGCCTTCCTGGCCAAGATGCTCGAAGGCGTCATGGTCCTGCCCGCGCTGGGTCTGGTCTATCTGGTCGCTGCGCCCACTGTGGTGAGCAAGCGGATCTGGCACCTGGTGGTCGCCACCGTGGTGATGGTCGCCTCGGCGGGCTGGTACGTGGTGCTGACGCTGTTGTGGCCGGCGTCGTCGCGGCCGTATCTGGCCGGGTCCACCGACAACAACTTCATGAACCTGGTGCTCGGCTACAACGGCCTGGCTCGCATCGAGGGGCGTAGCGGCTCGGGGGGCCGCGGCAACGGCATGCCGTCGATGGCCGACGCCCAACGACTCATCGATGAGGTGCAACGTCAGAACCCCCGTGCACTTCGCGGCGGCGGCGGTGGCATGTTCGGCAACGCACCGGGTATCACCCGCCTGTTCACCGGCGAGTTCGGAATCGAGATCTCCTTCCTGCTGCCCGCGGCGCTGGTCGCACTCGTCGTCGTACTGGTGCTGCGCGGTCGGGCTCCGCGGACGGATACGGTGCGCGCGGGTGCACTGCTCTTCGGGGTGTGGATGCTGTTGGACGTGTTGGTGCTGTCATACATGAACGGCACCGCGCATCCGTACTATTCGCTGGCCATCGCTCCCCCGATAGCCGGATTGATCGGCCTCGGCGCGCGGGAGACCTGGCGGGCAGGGCAGACCGTCGGACGCGAACGGGTGGTCGGGCGCATCGGCTTCTCCGGCATCGTGTTGGCCGCCACCGTCTGGGGTTTCGTCCTCCTCGACCGGATACCCGCCTGGCAGTCGTGGATCAAGTGGGTGGTCTTGATCGGCGGCATCGCGGTCGTCGCCGTGGTGTTTACCGCAATCCGCTCGCGTGCGGACGAATCCGCAGCGTCGAAGGGTGGGGTCGGACGCCGGGTGGCGATCACCGCAGCGGCCGTAGCCGCGCTGTGCGGGCTCGGAGCGCCCGCGGCCTACGCCATCGACGTCGATGCCTCCGCGCACACCGGTGGAAGCCCCAGCGTGACCCCGGCGCATGCCGGTACCACTCATTCACCCAGCCGTGGTGGTGCTGGTGGTCGATTCGGTGGCGGTGCAGGTGGTGGATTCGGCGGCGGTGGATTCGGCGGCGCAACCGCATCGCCCGCCCTGGACACCCTGTTGCGACAGAACCACGATCGGTGGGCCGCGGCGGTGGACCGATCGTCGACAGCCGCATCCCTGGAGTTGTCGGCGAGGGTTCCGGTGATGGCCATCGGCGGCTTCTCCAACGACCCTGCGCCATCGCTGGCGCAGTTCCAGAAGTACGTGACCGACAAGCAGATCGGTTACTACCTGGTGTCGAGTACCGGATTCGGCCGGTCTGGTACGACGAGGTCGTCCGGCGGTTCCGGCATCACCGGATCCGCCGCGGCCGACCTGATGCGGATGTTCGGCGGTAGCCGTGCCGGATCGGTCAACGCGCAGATCGAACAGTGGGTGGCCGATAATTTCAGTGCGACCACCGTCGGCGGGTACCAGGTCTATGACCTCGGCAAAGCGCCTACCCCACAGCCGAAGACGAGCACACCCACCGGCGGGACGACCGCATCCGGGGAGAAGAAGACGACGGCGCAGGGCGCCACCACGACCAGATCGCGACACCGACGTACCGCGTGAACGGGTCCTGGTCCGTCACCGGTCGCTAGTATTCGCGCACCTTCGGTGCGACCTCCTCGGCGAACCAGCGGCGTTCCCCCGACGTGTGCAATCCGGACACCAACAACGTGTCGAAACCGAGATCGCTGACATCACGCAGTGTGTCGGCGGTCCGGACCGCACTGCGCGAACCCGGGTCGACACTGATGTTGGTGACCAGGGACAGCGCCTCGGCGTCTCGCCCGGCCTCGGTCGCAGCCGATCTGACCCGGGCGATCGCGTCGCGGCTACCGTCCGGACCGAGTCGTGCGTAGGAAGGCAACCACCCATCGGCGAGTCGCCCGATGGTGTCCAATGACCGGGGACCGTAACCCCCCACCCATACCGGAACACGGCGCGCCGCAGGAGGACTCAGCTGTGCCGCATCGATTCGGTAGTAGTCGCCGGACAGCGACGCCGACGTCTGACCCCACAGCGCTTGCATCATCTCGATACCCTCGGCGAGCGCATCGACCTTCTCACGCGGTGTCCTCGACGCAAGTCCGAAGGCGGTGAATTCGGGGTCGTAGCCGCCGTTCCCGATCCCCAGCACGAGACGCGATGCACTGAGCCGATCGAGGGACTCGGCCATCTTGGCGAGTACCGCCGGGTGCCGGTAGGGAAGCCCGAGGACGTCGGTGACAACGGTCAGCGTCGTCGTCGACGCCGCCACCCAGGTGAGTGCGGTCCACGGGTCGAACGTGGGACGCGACCCGTGCAGATGATCGCTCAGTGCGAACAGCTCGTATCCGAGTTCCTCCGCCTCGCGGGCTTCCGCGGCCAATCGCACGCCGTCGCCGGAACCATCCTCGCCGACGGTGAACCGGTGATATCCGTCGGCCACGACACCGATGCGGACCGTGTCTCTCGCCATCGTCGTCCTCCCACTAACTACATTGCACGATGTAATGCAATATAGGTGGCGAGAGCTGCGGTGTCGAACGCCGGTCGGCATGCCGCACGGGCGGCTCAGCGGCCGTATCCGCGCAGGAAGACGCGCACCCCGGACTCGACCAAGATCTCGGCCTGCTCACCGTCGGCCGGTTTGAGGGGATTGAGCGGGTCCACCGGGGCGATGAGTCGCGCGAACTGGACGGCCGCAAGATCCGGGTCGACGTCGCAGAGCAGCCCGTGCTCGGTCCACCTGGCGAAGACCTCGGCAACCGCCGTCCGCACCCGCGCGGGTCCCGACAACTGCCACCGCTCGACCGCACCGGCGGGTGCGCGACCGACCTCGAAGCGGAGGGCCTCCACCAACGCCTGATGCTCGGCGAAGTCGCGCATCGATGCGGTCCACCGGCTGCTGAAATCGATCAGAGACTCTGCGGCACCGGCCAGGTCGGTGGGCACTTCCGATAGACAGTCCTCGACGATGGCCAGTTGCGCCTCTGCGACCTCGGTGGCACTCCGTTCGATGACGATCGCGAAGAGGTCGGCCTTGTCGCGGAAATGGTTGTAGAGGGTCTTGTTCGACACGCCGGCGCGCGACGCGATCGCCTCCATACTGGTCCGCGGGTAGCCGTTGCCCGCAAACACCGCACGCGCGGCGGCGAGGATCGCGAGACGTTTGTCCGGACGCGGGCCGCGCGGCGGGCCGACCGAGCGCGGTTCACCGACGTTCATGCGATCATCCAAGAACACTGCACCGCGTAGCGCAAAGTGCATACGACGACATCGCGCGGGTCACGCTCGCGGCGGCGTCAGTGGGCGAAGTGCCGTGATCCGGTCAGGTACAGGGCGATCCCGGCGTCCTGCGCGGCGGCGATCACCTCGTTGTCGCGTATGGACCCACCCGGCTGCACGATGGCCGTCACCCCGGCCGCGGTCAACACCTGCAGGCCGTCGGGGAACGGGAAGAACGCGTCCGATGCGGCGACGGAACCTGCCGCTCGGTCGCCTGCCCGTTGCACCGCGAGGTGAGCCGAGTCGACCCGGTTCACCTGACCCATTCCCACACCGACCGAGGCGCCGTCCGCGGCGAGCAGGATCGCGTTCGACTTGACCGCGCGGCACGCGCGCCAGGCGAAGTCGAGGTCGGCGAGGGTGGCCGCGTCGACCGGTTCGCCGCTGACCAACTGCCACGACGACGAATCGTCACCGTCGGCGTCGAGGACATCACGCTCCTGCACCAGCAGCCCACCGGAGATGGGGCGCATCTCGGTACCCGTCCGTGGGAACGGCTCGGCCAGCAACACCCGGATGTTCTTCTTGCGGGTCAGCACACTCAGCGCACCGTCGTCGAAGGCGGGCGCGATGATCACCTCGGTGAAGATCTCGGCCACCTGCTCGGCCATCGCCACACTGACCGGGCGATTCGCCGCGATGACACCGCCGTACGCACTGACCGGGTCGCAGGCATGTGCCTTACGGTGTGCCTCGGCCACGTCGGCGCCGACGGCGATGCCGCACGGGTTGGCGTGTTTGATGATCGCGACCGCGGGCTCGTCGAAGTCGTGGGCAGATCGCCACGCCGCGTCGGCGTCGGTGAAGTTGTTGTAGCTCATCTCCTTGCCGTGCAGCTGCTCGGCCTGCGCGAGCCCCGGCGCCCCGGACTCGTTGCGGTACAGCGCGGCGCGCTGATGCGGGTTCTCGCCGTACCGCAGCACGGCGCTGCGCTGCCAGATCGCACCCACCCAAACCGGTAGTTCGTCGGTGGTCTCACCGTCGGACCCCTCGTCGGAGAGTTGAGCCGACAGCCAGGTCGCCACCGCGACGTCGTAGTCGGCGGTGTGGCGAAAGGCCGATGCGGCCAGGGCGGTGCGCTCGCGCAGATCGAAGCCACCATCCGCCACCGCTTCCAGCACCCGGGCGTAGTCGGCGGGGTCGACCACCACCGCCACCGATGGGTGGTTCTTGGCCGCGGCGCGCACCATCGACGGTCCGCCGATGTCGATCTGCTCGACCACCGCATCGAACTCCGCACCGGAGGCGACGGTTTCGACAAACGGGTACAGATTGACCACCACCAGGTCGAACGGTGCCACATCGAGTTCGGCCAGTTGCGCGACGTGATCCTCCTTGCGCCGGTCGGCGAGGATGCCCGCGTGCACCCGCGGATGCAGGGTCTTCACCCGCCCGTCCAGGCATTCCGGGAAGCCGGTCAGCTCGGCGACCTCGGTGACCTCGGCTCCGGACTCGGCGATCACCCTGGCCGTCGAACCAGTGGAGACGATCTCGACACCGGCTGCCGCGAGGCCGCGGG
This sequence comes from Williamsia sterculiae, assembly GCF_900156495.1. Taxonomy (GTDB): domain Bacteria; phylum Actinomycetota; class Actinomycetes; order Mycobacteriales; family Mycobacteriaceae; genus Williamsia_B; species Williamsia_B sterculiae. The sequence continues at coordinate 109,578 of NZ_FTNT01000002.1, read as the reverse complement.
CCAGGTCGGTCAGACCGGTCTTGTCGTAGACACTCACCAGTGCCCGGCGGATGGGAAGTCGAGCTGTCTGGTCGCTCACCGTATGTGCGCCTTTCGTCCGTCGATGTCGACTCCGGTGCGGATCACCGCGGCGACCACGGTCGCCAAGAGTCCGCGTTCCACGGCTTTGATCCGTTCGTGCAGGGTGATCTCGTCGTCCTCTGGTTCGACGAACACCGGGGCCTGGGCCAGGATCGGACCGGTGTCGACTCCGGCGTCGACCAGGTGGACGGTACAACCGCTGACCTTGACGCCGTGCGCGAGTGCGTCGGCCACGGCGTGAGCTCCCGGGAACGCGGGCAGCAACGCCGGGTGTGAGTTGATGATCCGCCCGGCGAACTCGTCGAGGAACGCGGAGCCGAGGATCTTCATGAAACCCGCGGTCACCACGACCCGGGGCCGATACCCCGCGACGGCGGCGGTCATCCCGACGTCCCACTCGACACGGGAGGCGTGGGTCCCGATCGGCAGCACGTGGACGGGGAGGTCGCGTCTCACCGCGATAGCCGCGGCCGGACAGTCGCGGTCGGTGACCACAGCGACCACTCGGAAGGGACTGTCCGGGCCGTCGCCGGCGTCGAGGAGCGCACTCAGCAACGTCCCGGTACCCGAAGCGAGCACCACGATGGGTGCGGCAGGGTCGGGTGAGACGTTCAGGACCGGCTCCTCGGAATGGTCGTATCGGTGGGCAGGACCACGGGACACATCCCCAGCGGTCGCACCCGGAACCACACCGGGTGTTCGGGCCGGGTTCGCCCGGTCTCCGTGCCGCATGCGAGCCTAGTTCCCAGCCGGTGCCAGCCCGGACTCGGGCCGTGTCCCGACCGCCCGGTGACCCTCGGTCAGTGTCGTCGGTTACCGAAGTCGTCCGCGGCTATCAGGTCCTCGCCCTCTCCGGGCGTCTCGACGTCGATCGCGTCGGCGCGGTCCGGGATCTCCACCGTGTCGTCGTCCTCGACGGTCCGTACGTCGTCGCCACCCTCGCGATCCGCGCCGTGATGATCGGCGGTGACGAAGTCGTCTCGGTCGTCGGACCCGGATTCGGTGACCACATACGGGTGGGCAGGGGTGAGTCGCTCCCGCAGCGACGCAGGCAGACACCCGACCAGGAGTGCCATCACCATTCCCACCACCGCGATCCACCCGAATGCGAAAACCCCGGCCGCGGGAACGTTGATTCCCGCGGAACCCAATGCCCCGAGGTCGCCCCCGGCGAGCGCGGTGGCGACGACCATCACGGTGGCGGTGATCGCCGCGGCGACGGCGACCCGCTGAGCGTTGCGCACCGGATCGATGTCGAGAGACCGTCGACCGACCACGACGGCGACCACTGCGGGCACGACGAACAGCACGGCCATCCAGTGACCGGCCCCGCCGTCGGGCAACACGGCCAACACCGGCAATCCGGGCAGCGACCCACCGTGGCTGCTCACGATGTCACCGGCCGCGGTGCCGACATGGACGTCGGCACCCACCAGGAAGCCCGCCGCACCGATGATGACGTTGGGCAGGTACAGCACCGACAACACCACCAGGCCGAGCATTCCCGACCAGGTGTGGCCAGCGCGGATCAGTTCCCCGGTGACGTCGAAGTTGACGACCAACCGCACGGCGACCATCAGTGCGGCCGCGACGAACAGCCCGAGCACCCCGGCCAGACCGGTCCGCACCGCCTGTCGTCCCCACCAGGTGATCCCGAGCACGCCCCCCACCTGCGCCCAACGGCCGCGTCCGAGACCGAGGCCGACACCGACCCCGTGCACCCCCGCGGTCCAGCAGAATGCGGTCAGCGGATCCGGCGCCTGCACCGGCAACGCAGTGGAGGCGTCCATGACCACCGCCAGTCCCAGCGCGGTGATGACGAGCGGCCCGCCGAGGGCGGCGAGCACCAGCGAGATGAGTTCGGCGCGCGTACGGCCCGGGGTCGCCACCCGCCCGATCACCGCGGCGACCGCGACGACGAGCACCATCGTCGGCATCAACGGCAGCACACCGATGGCGAGCTCGTTGACGCTGATCGGGACGTGATGGACCACGAGCCACATCGCGAAGACCGTCGACACCATGCCGGTGAACGAATCGCCTGCCGCGAGCAGAGTGATGACGGTGAGCAGTCCCAGCAACAGGATCAGCGCGATGGGCACCGCGAAGGCGATGACGAACAACTCACGGGTCGACTGCGTCCCGGTCACCGCCTGGGTGCGACGCGCACGGCGCGTGGCTCGCAGACGGGTGACCAGGGAATCCCCGATCGTGGAGCGCGCAGTTGGTTCAGACATCTCCTCGAGAATCTCAAACCCTGCGGCCACGGACCGTCAGGCGCGCCGGTGTGCCGGTGCGCCCGACGTCCGGGTCAGTGCCCCTGGTTGCGTTCCGGGTTCCCGAATGCGGTGGTCTGATCGCCGTACGGATCAGCACTCGACTGCCCCGGGGACGATGCGCCCGGGGACGACTCGGACTCACCCTGCCGTACGTACGGACTCGACCCGGTCCCTGTGGACTCCTGGTGATGACCACCGGTGCCCGAGGACGCTCTCGCCGACGGTGCCGGGGCGGCTGTCTGTCCCGACCCGGTCTGGGTGTACGGGTTCGGTGGGGTGTACGAGCTCGACGCGCTCTGCGACTGGCCATAGGACACCTGGCTGTCGCCGCCGGTGCTCTCCGCGCGGCCCGACTCTCGACGCACCGACGCACCGGAGTCGGTGGTGTCCGCCGACGGCCGTGACGTGGCCTCCGTCTGCGCGGTCGACTGTCCGTAGCCGTAACCACCGGCCTGGCCGAAGGTGCTGGTGCTCGGCGAGTCCTGTGCAGCGGACTGCGTGGTCGCCGCGGCTTGCGCGGGCTGCGACTCCGACCCCACAGCGTCGCCGGCGTCCGCGGGCGCCGCGGTCTTCAGCACATCGGCCTCGATCAGGAATCCCACGATGGCCAACGCGGCCTCGACGGCGCCGAACACGAGCAACAGGATCAGCCCGATGCCGACGCTGACATCACCCCTGGTGAAGACCACGAACAGACCCACGAGAAAGGACACGAGGGCGATCGGCGCGGCGGTGAGCAGCGGCTTGCTCCGATTGGCGGGTACCAATCCTGTCAGGGCCAACACCCCGGCGACCGCGAAACCGAAGAGGCTCACAGCGGCGACCGACTGGAACACCTCGGTGCTGACGCGACTTCCGTCGGTCAGCGGGCTGGAGAAGTAGGCGGTGAAAGCCGGGGCGAATCCCAGGAACAGATTGACCAGACCGAGCAGACCCACACCGGCGAGAACGAGTCGCCTGGTCACCGCCGGCAGACCCGCACCCTTCGGCTTCGGCGGCGCAACCTGCTGCGAGTACCCCGGTTGGCCGGTCGTCTGCTGGGCGTATTGCGCCTGGCTGTAGTCCTGTTGGCCGTAACCGGACGGGTTGTACGACTGTCCGTAACCCGATTGACCGTATCCGCCCGCCTGGCCGGCGCCTGGCGCACCGTAACCCGACTGCCCGTAACCCTGCGCGCCGGCATACTGACCGCTCGGGGACTGGCCCGAATACCCCTGCTGTCCCGAACTCTGCGATGGAGACGACGCAGGCTGATCGGATGAGCGGCCGTATCCGGCCTGCCCGTATCCCTGGCCTGCATAACCCTGGCCGGAGTAGCCCTGACCGCCGTAGGACTGTCCGGCGGCCGGCTGGCCGTAGGACTGCCCGTACCCCGACTGCTGGCCGTATCCGGCCTGGCCGTAACCCTGCGCAGGCGAGCCCTGGCCGGCGGACGACTGACCGGAACCCTGAGGCTGTTGGCCCCAGGCCCCGTACCCCTGCTGCCCGTAACCTTGTTGTCCGTAACCGCCGGCCGGCTGCCCGTAGCCGTACTGCCCGGACCCGTAGCGATCGGCACCATATGGATCGGAACCGGTCTGTCCGCCCGACGACTGGGTCTGCCCCGCGGAATCGCGGCCGGTCGACTCGTGTGCGGTGGATTCCTCGCCGGATCCTTGTCGTTCCTGCTCCTGTCGGCCACCCTCGGGCTGACCGGAGTACTGCCCGCCGTAGCCGGGTCCGCCGGATTGGTAGCTCATCGTCACTCCTGTGATTGACGTCGTGGTCGCCTGCCCACGCTAGTACACGCGATTGACAGCACCATGAGAATGCTCTGAGCACCGCCACCACACGTCATGCGTTCGACTGCGGACCGTCAGCCGACCGCCAGACGTCTCACCGTTCCGGGGGATGCTGCCCGCGGTACCAGTCGATGAGCTCCGGGTCGTCCACGGACTTGAGATCCACTGAGACGTCGGGTCGGCCCGCGAGGATCGCGGTCACCGGCACCTCGAGTTTCTTGCCTGTCCGGGTGTGCGGCACACCCGGCGCGAGGATCACCTCGTCGGGTACGTGGCGTGGTGACAACCGGTTTCGGATCGCGGTGCGCAGATGTGCCACGAGCGAGTCGTCGAACGTCGCGCCGGCGACCAAGGTCACGAAAAGCGGCATCCAATAACGCCCGTCGGGTAGGTCGACACCGAGGACGAAGGCCTCCGCGACCTCGTCCACCGACTCCACCACCTCGTAGATGTCCGCCGATCCCATTCGGATCCCGTGACGGTTCAGGGTGGCGTCACTCCGGCCGTGGATGATCAACGATCCACGATCGGTGACCGTGACCCAGTCACCATGGCGCCAGATGTGCGGGTCGGGACCGTCGGCCCACTCGTGGCTGAAATACGCCGCCCGGTACCGATCTCCGTCGGGATCGTCCCAGAACCGCACCGGCATGGACGGCATCGGCGCGGTGATCACCATCTCCCCCACCTCGTCGATGAGCGGGCGGCGCTCGGATGACCAACTGTGCACGGCGACAGCGAGATAGCGCACCGACAGCTCGCCGGGCACCACCGTCACCCCGGTGGATCCACCGGCGAAGGCGGTGCACACGTCGGTGCCGCCGCTGATCGACGACACCGGCAACCCGGCGGCCACCTCCGCATCCACCCAGTCGAAGAGGTCCGGGGCCAGTGACGACCCGGTGCTGCCCAGGGTGCGCAATGCCGAGAGGTCGTGATCGGCGCCGGGGTGCAACCCCGCCTTACGCGAGGCCTGCAGCTGGCCCGGGCTGGTACCGAAGTAGGTGACGCGCTCGTCGGCGAGCACCTGCCAGAGCCGGTCGGCGGTGGGAAAGAGCGGACTGCCGCTGTAGCAGACGATGGTGGAGCCGCAGAGCAAGCCGGCGAGCTGATAGTTCCACATCATCCAGCTCAACGCGGTCTGCCAGAAGAAGACGTCACCCGGCCCCAGGTCGCCGTGCAGTGCAGCGGCCTTCAGATGTTCCACCAGGATCCCACCGTGGCCCTGGACCAGACCCTTGGGTCGTCCGGTGGTGCCGGAACTGAACAGCACCCACAGCGGATGATCGGCGGGTACCTGCTCGGTCACGACCTGAGCACCCGGCTGACCGGTGGTGAAGTCCTCGGTGCGTAGCAGTGTCGCCCCGGGCAGCATCTCCAGCAACTCCCGCGTATCGGCCGTCTTGTCGATGACCTTGCCGCCATGGCGGTATCCGTCACCGGACACGAGCACGACGGGGCGCAGCTGCGCGAGTCGGCCCGCCGCACCCGAGGGTGCGTAGTCCTGGCCGCAGCTCGACCAGGTCGCTCCCAGCGCGGCCGTCGCCAGGAACGCCACCACCGCCTCTGCCGTGTCGGGAAGGTAGGCCGCGACCACGTCGCCGCGGGTGACACCGGCGTCCTGCAGCCGGGTCATGACATCGGCGATCCGACCGGGCAGTTCCGTCCACTCGACCACGACGCGCCGACCCTCCTCGTCGAGCGCGACGATCGCCGCACCTGACTGATCACGATGTCGCAGAACCTGGTCGACATAGTTCAGCGTCACGTCGGGAAACCACCGGGCGGCGGGCATCGTGGGGTCGGCGAGCACCGCCGAGTCGTCGGACGAGCCCAGTGGTCCCAGGTCGAAGAACTCCCACACGGCACGCCAGAACTGCGCCGGGTATTCCACCGACCATTGCCAGAGCGCGGTGTAGTCGGCGAATTCTTTCCCGGTTCGTGCGGCGACGACGTCGGCGAACTCGCCGATCCGTCCGGTCAGCCCAGGACGTACCGTCGCGGTCACCGCGATCCCTCTGATGAGGCGGGCAGCCCGAGTATGTCGACAGCGTCCTCGCGCATCTGCACCTTCCGGATCTTGCCGGTCACCGTCATCGGGAATTCCTCCACCACATGCACATAACGGGGGATCTTGTGCTTCGCGATCACTCCGTCGGCGAAGGCACGCACGTCGTCTGCAGTGAGGTCTCCGGCGCCGTCGCGGAGACGCACCCACGCCATCAGCTCCTCGCCGTACCTGTCGTCGGGCACACCGATCACCTGGGCATCCAGGATGTCGGGGTGGGTGTAGAGGAACTCCTCGACCTCGCGGGGGTAGATGTTCTCACCACCGCGGATGACCATGTCCTTGATGCGCCCGGTGATCTGGACATAACCGGTGTCGTCCATCACTCCCAGGTCACCGGTGTGCATCCAGCCGTCGGCGTCGATGACCTGTGCGGTCTTCTCGGGTTCGTTCCAATATCCCGACATCACGCTGTAGCCGCGGGTGCAGAACTCCCCACTCGCACCGCGGTCGACGGACTCACCGGTGCCCGGGTCGACGATCCTGATCTCCAGATGCGGGCCCACCCGACCGACGGTTCCCACCCGGCGTTCGAGGCTGTCGTCACTGCGGGTCTGGGTGGACACCGGCGAGGTCTCGGTCATACCGTAACAGATCGACACCTCGGCCATGTGCATCTCGTCGATCACCCGGCGCATCACGTGTTCCGGACACGGTGAACCCGCCATGATCCCCGTCCGCAGCGATGACAGGTCGACGTCGCCGAGGTCACCCGAATCCAACAGGGCCAGTTCGGCGATGAACATCGTCGGCACCCCGTACAGGCTGGTGCACCGCTGCCCGACCACCGCGCGCAGCGTCGCGGCCGGGTCGAACCCGGCGGCGGGGATCACCATCGCCGCACCGTGGGTGGTGGCGGCCAGATTCCCCATCACCATCCCGAAGCAATGGTAGAAGGGCACCGGGATGCAGATCCGGTCGTCGGCGGTGTAGTGACACAGTTCTCCGACGAGGTAGCCATTGTTCAGGATGTTCCGATGTGACAGCGTCGCGCCCTTGGGGAAACCGGTGGTACCCGAGGTGAACTGGATGTTGATGTCGTCACCGACACTCAATCCGTCACGCAGACGGGCGACCTCGTCGGCGAGTTCGGGAGCGGGCACACTGAGCAGGTCGGCCCATTCCTCGGACTCGAAGAACACCACTCGCTGCAGCGCAGGGCAGTTCGGCCGGGCGATGTGCAACATGTTCTGGTACTCGAGGTCGCGGTGGCTCCTGGCGGCCAGCACGCAACTCACCTGCGCGTGGTTGAGGGCGAACTCGATCTCACGTTGGCGGTAGGACGGATTCAGATTGACCAACAGCACACCGATCTCGGCGGAGGCGTACTGCGTGATCACCCACTCCCATCGGTTCGGTGACCACAGTCCCAATCGGTCACCTGGTCCCAACCCGAGACGCACGAGCCCCGCGGCAAGGCGCCGCACATCGCCGAGGAATTCGGTGTACGTCCACGAACGACCTGCCGCCACGTCGATCAGGGCGTCGTGATGCGGGTATCGCTCGGCGGTCTGCGCCAGCGACTGCGGGATTGTCTGCTCCAGGAGCGGCGGTTCGGTCTCACCGCGCGCATACGACAGGTCGGTCACGATGGGCGTCTTCCGTTCGGTGTGGTCGATTCGACCGATGACGTCGCGGCGTCGTCGTGCGACGCACCGGTCAGGTCGGCGGCCTGGCGCCTGCTGATGATCGCCTCGGCCTGTCGGATCACCGGGCCGTCGATCATGCGGCCGTCGAAGGTGAAGACACCACCGCTCGCCGCGGCTTCGGCCACCACCTCGGTGGCCCATCGGTACTCGTCGTCCGACGGTTGATATCCGGCTCGGACGACGTCGACCTGAGAGGGGTGGATACAGGCGGTCGCCTGATACCCCAGTGCGACCGCGTCGAGCACCTCCGCACGCAACCCGTCGACGTCACCGATGTCGAGGTGCACGGAGTCCACGGCGAACCGGTCGTGGGCGGCCGCGGCGAGCCGCACCTGTGACCGGACGTGGCGCGCCAGATGGCGGTAGGCACCCGGATCGGCCTCGCCGGGACCGAACCGGCTGGAGCGACCACCGAGTCCGGCGACGAGATCCTCGGCGCCCCACATCAGCCCGATACAGTTGGCCGCGGAGGCGACGTCGAGGGCGTTGACCGCCCCTGTCGGTGTCTCGATCAACGCGATCACCTGATGACCGGTGGCGACGACATGGCGCGCCGATTCCGCCTTGGCGAGCATCAGTACCCGGTAGTCGGTCCGGGCGATGGCACGCAGGTCACGCGCGTGGTCGCCGGTGTCGGCGCCATTGACCCGGACGATGGTCCGATCGGGGTCCAGCGGGTTGTCGACGAGCGCCTGCCGGGCCGCCTCTCGATCAGCGGGGGTGACGGCGTCCTCGAGGTCGAGGATGACCACATCCGCGCGGTCCGCGGCCTTCCGGTATCGATCGGGCCGATCGGCCGGGCAGAACAGCAACGCCGGCCCGCCGGGCGTCCAGTTGCTCATCGGTCACCGTCCTCGGGTGTCGCACGCACCAGCGTGGCCCGCACCGCCCTGGCCACCACCTCGCCGTGCTGGTTTCGTCCGACGTGCTCCAAGTTGACCACACCTTCGCCGGGTCGCGATCTGGATCGACGCTTTCCGGTGCATCGCGTCTCGGCGTGGAGAGTGTCGCCGTGGAACATCGGCGCGGGAAAGGCGATCTCGGAGAAGCCCAGGTTGGCCACCAGCGTGCCCTGGGTGAGCTGTGCGACCGACAGCCCGACCAACGTCGACAGGGTGAACATCGAGTTGACCAGCCGTCGGCCACCGAAGCCGGGTTGCTCGGCCGCCCAGGCGGCATCGAGGTGGAGGGCCTGCGCGTTCATGGTGAGCGTGGTGAACAGGACGTTGTCGGCCTCGGTCACCGTTCGACCGGGCCGGTGCTCGTAGATCGTGCCCTCGGCGAACTCCTCGAACCAGAGGCCCCGCTGGACGACCCGGGGAAACTCGTCGCCGTCCGCGAATCGGCTGTCACTCACCGGAAACCCAACTCACGGGCAATCAGCATCAGCTGGACCTCGGTGGTGCCCTCCCCGATCTCCAGGATCTTGGAATCGCGGTAGTGCCGGGCCACGGGGTATTCGTTCATGTACCCGTATCCGCCGTGGATCTGGGTGGCCACCCGGGCGTTGTCCATCGCCGCCTCGCTCGCGACGACCTTCGCGATGGCCGCCTCCTTCTTGAACGGTTTGCCTGCCAGCATCCTCGCCGCGGCGTCGTAGTACGCGGTACGTGCGGTGTGCGCACGTAATTCCATCCGGGCGATGGCGAACGAGACCGATTGGTAGTCACCGATGGGTTTGCCGAACGACTGCCGTTCCTTCGCGTATCTGACGCTCTCGTCGACGCACCCCTGCGCCACCCCGGTCGACAGGGCGGCGATGGCGATACGCCCCTCGTCGAGGATGGAGAGGAAGTTCGCGTAACCACGGCCCCGTTCACCGAGCAGGTTGTCGCGCGGCACGCGGGCGTCGGTGAACGACAGCGGATGGGTGTCCGAGGCGTTCCATCCGACCTTGTCGTACGCCTTCCCGACCTCGAATCCGGAGGTGCCCGAGGGTACGACGATGGTGGAGATCTGTTTGCGGCCGTTCTCGGTGGTCCCGGTGACCGCGGTGACGGTCACCAGGCTGGTGATGTCGGTGCCGGAGTTGGTGATGAACTGCTTGGCCCCGTTGATCACCCACTCCTCACCGTCCAGGCGTGCGGTGGTGGCCGTGGCCCCGGCGTCGGACCCGGCTCCCGGTTCGGTCAACCCGAATCCGGCGAGCGCCCGACCCTCGGCCAACGCGGGTAACCAGGTCCGCTTCTGCTCCTCGTTGCCGAATCGGTAGATGGGCATGGCACCGAGGCCGACACCGGCCTCGAGGGTGATGGCCACCGACTGGTCCACCTTGCCGAGTTCCTCCAATGCCAACGACAGCGCGAAGTAGTCGCCGCCACCGCCGCCGTACTCCTCGGGGAAGGGCAACCCGAACAAGCCCATCTCCCCCATCTGCGCGATCACCTCGTAGGGAAAGGTGTGGTCGGCGTCGTGTCGCGCGGCGACCGGTGCGACCACCGACTGTGCGAAGTCACGGACGGTGGTCCGCAGCGCGTCGTATTCGTCGGTGAGATCGTCGGTGATGGTCATACTGTCGCGGTCTCCTCTGTGGTGTTGGACGTGTCGGATCGGTGGGTGAACTCGAGGACGGCAAGAATCTGACCGGCGGTGACCTTGTCGCCGACCGCGACCCGCACGGTCACGTCACCGTCGGCGGGTGCCCGTAGGGCGTGTTCCATCTTCATCGCCTCGATGACGACGACGGTGCTCCCCGACGTGACCGGCCCGTCAGCGGTTCCCACCGCGACGACAGTGCCGGGCATGGGGCTGGTGATCTCGTCGGAGTGGTCGTCGGTGAGGGCGTCCGCCTGTGTGCGCGCCAGTGTCAGTTCCCACGTGCCGCCCGGTCCCGCGATCCAGAGACGTTCGTTCGCTGCGGAATCGGGGTCCTCGGCGAGCGACCAACCGCTACCGACGCCGTCGACCGTCAGTCGGTCACCGTCCCACCCGCATCGGGCGTGCCAGGACCGCGGCGCATCGTTGTCCTCGTCCTCGACATCACCGGCCGCGACGGTGACGGTGACATCGCCACCGTCGCGATCACCGATCACCGCGACGGTGGCGATCCCCGCGTCGGTGTGTACACGAGTGACCACGGGTGCGCGGTCGCCGAGCCGCCAGCCGACGTGTCGTTGCCAGGCACCGTCGCCCGGCTCGGGGACGCGGACGAGGCCGAGCAGCGCCAGCGCCTCCGGGGGTGGCGCTGGGGCGCGGTAGTCCAGCACCATCTCGTCGAGGAGTTCGGTGTGCAGGTCCCCACTGCGGACGCGTGGGTCGTGGAGCACGGTGCGACAGAAGTCGATGTTGGTGCGCAACCCGAGCACCCGGGTGTCGGCGAGCGCGCGATCGAGCCTGCGCAGGGCGTCCTCACGGTCGATGCCGTGCGCGATGACCTTGGCCAGCATCGGGTCGTAGTCGGTGCCGACGACCATGCCGTCATAGAGGGCGGAGTCGGCCCGCACCCCGGGTCCGGTCGGGTGAGTGACGGACAGGACGGTCCCGCCGGTGGGCAGGAACCCGTTGGCGGGGTCCTCGGCGTAGACGCGAGCCTCCACGGCGTGGCCGTCGAGGTGCACGTCGGATTGGCTCAGCGGCAGGCGTTCTCCCCGTGCCACCCGGACCTGCAGGTCCACCAGGTCGAGTCCGGTGACCTTCTCGGTGACCGGGTGTTCCACCTGCAGGCGGGTGTTCATCTCCATGAAGAAGAACTCGTCGGGGTGGTTGGCGGAGACGATGAATTCGACGGTGCCCGCACCGACGTACCCGACACTGCGAGCCGCGTCGCAGGCCGCGTCGCCGATCCGTGCCCGGGTTGCGGCATCGAGTAACACCGATGGCGCCTCCTCGATCACTTTCTGGTGACGTCGTTGCAGCGAGCATTCGCGTTCGCCGAGGTGGATCACCGAACCGTGGGTGTCGGCGATGACCTGCACCTCGATGTGGCGAGGGGTGTCGACGAAACGCTCCAGGAACAGGGTGTCGTCACCGAAAGCCGCCCCCGCCTCACGGCGGGCGGTGGCCAGTGCCGAGGGCAGGTCCGCCGCGTCGTCGACCCGATGCATTCCCTTGCCGCCACCACCCGCACTGGGTTTGATGAGCAGCGGATACCCGATGTCGGTGGACGCGGCGATCAGGTCGTCGTCGGACAGGCCCGGTCTGGAGACGCCGGGTACCACCGGGACACCGTTGGCCGACACCGCATCCCGGGCGGTGATCTTGTCACCCATGGTGCGGATCGCCTCGGCGGGTGGCCCGACGAACACGATGTCCGCCTGAGCCAGCGCGTCGGCGAATCCCGCGTTCTCCGACAAGAACCCGTACCCGGGGTGTACGGCATCGGCACCGGTGGCGCGCGCCGCGGCCACCAGGGTGGGAATGGACAGGTAGCTCTGCGCTGCCGACGCCGGGCCGATGCGGACCGCGGTGTCGGCCAAGCGAACGTGCCGGGCGTCGGCATCGGGGTCGGAGTACACCGCGACACTGCGGATGCCCATGGCGCGCAGAGTCTCGATCACCCGACACGCGATCTCACCGCGGTTGGCCACCAATACGGTGTCGACGCTGCGACGGGCCTGCGGATCAGAAGGGGTGGTGGTCATCTCACATCACATCCGGAAGACGCCGTAGCCCACAGGGGCCAGCGGGGCGTACCGCGCGGCCTCCAGGGCGAGGGCGAGAACTGTGCGGGTCTGCGCGGGGTCGATGACCCCGTCATCCCACAGGCGGGCCGTGGAGTAGTAGGCGTCGGATTGGTGGGCGAACTGATCGCGAATGGGTTGTTTGAACTCTTCCGCGTCGGCGTCGGACCAGGTGCTGCCGCCGCGTTCGATCTGGTTGCGGCGCACGGTGGCCAGGGTGTCGGCTGCCTGTGGACCACCCATCACCGAGATACGGGCGTTGGGCCACATCCACAGGAAACGCGGCGAATACGCACGGCCACACATCGAGTAGTTGCCCGCACCGAAGGATCCACCGATCATCACGGTGAACTTGGGCACCCGGGCACAGGCCACGGCGTTCACCATCTTGGCACCGTTCTTCGCGATGCCACCCTGCTCATATGCTTTGCCGACCATGAACCCGGTGATGTTCTGCAGGAACACCAGGGGGATGCGCCGCTGATCGCACAGCTCGATGAAGTGGGCGCCCTTGAGTGCCGATTCGCTGAACAACACACCGTTGTTGGCGACGATGCCCACCGGGTGTCCCTCGATGTGCGCGAAGGCGGTCACCAGCGAGACCCCGTAGTCGTGCTTGAACTCGTCGTAGACGCCGCCGTCGCAGATGATCTCGATGACCGTACGCACGTCGTAGGGGGTGCGCGGATCGGTGGGCACCACATCGTAGAGGTCGGTCTGGTCCCGCGCCGGCGTGGTCGAGGGGGTGACGTCCCACTGGGACGGTTCGCGGGGAGCCAGGGTCGCGACGATGCGCCGCACCCTCAGCAGCGCGTCCTCGTCGTCGGCGGCGAGGTGGTCGGTGACCCCGGAGACGGACGAATGCATCTGCCCACCACCGAGTTCCTCGGCGGTGACGTCCTCGCCGGTGGCCGCCTTCACCAACGGTGGGCCGGCCAGGAAGATGGTCCCCTGATCCCGGACGATGACGGTCTCGTCACTCATCGCCGGGACGTAAGCGCCGCCGGCGGTGGACGAACCGAGCACCGCCGAGATCTGTGGGATCCCGGCCGCACTCATGGTGGCCTGGTTGTAGAAGATGCGGCCGAAATGTTCACGGTCGGGAAACACCTCGTCCTGGGCGAGCAACATGGCCCCACCGGAATCGACGAGATAGATGCACGGCAACCGGTTGGCCGCGGCGACCTCCTGTGCACGAAGGTGCTTCTTGACGGTCATCGGGTAGTAGGTGCCGCCGGACACCGTCGCGTCGTTGGCGACGATGACGCACTCGCGGCCACTGACCCGGCCGATACCGGCGATCACCCCGGCGGCGGGCGCCTTGCCGTCGTACATGTCCTCCGCGGCAAGGGGTGCGATCTCCAGGAACGGAGACCCGGCGTCGAGCAACGTGTCGATGCGGTCACGAGGTAGCAGCTTGCCGCGGGACAAGTGGCGCTCGCGAGCCTTGTCTCCGCCGCCCCGCGCGGCGCGAGCCATCCGATCCCGGAGTGCGGTCACGTTTCGCAGATGGGCCTCGCGGCCGCTCGTCGCAGTCGGCTCGTCGGTCGCCGACCCGACCGGCCCGGTCTGGATCGGGGTCGTCTGGATCGGGGTCACGCGGTACCCGCCTCTCGGTCACGATCTCAGTTAGTTTTCATTAACTGAAGTCAGTGTAAGTGATCCGGACCACTGTTGTCACGCGATCGCGACCACGGGTTCCGGCCATCCGAGACGAACATGCACCGCCGCACTCGTGAGCTGGGTCACACGTCGAGTTACAGTGGTGGCACCCAACCACTGCGGGTCACCCACCACCCCCGGGGGAGCCGCTACACCCACGAAGGCTGTGTGATCCATGACCCTCGCTCCTGAGGAGCGGCGATCGTCCGTCGCCGCGAACCCCGACTCCGCATCGCGTTCGAGCGTCTCAGCCGAGACATCGCCCGAGAGCTTCTCCCTCGACGACCGATACTCCCGCGAGTCCGGGACCATCTACCTCACCGGCATCCAGGCCCTGGTCCGGATGGTCCGCGACCGCGCGGTGCTGGACCGCCGCGAGGGATTGCGGACGGCCTCCTTCATCTCGGGATACGAGGGATCACCGTTGGCCGGTTACGACCTGGAGATCGCCCGCCGCACCGCACTGCTCTCCCCCTACGACATCGTGTATCGACCGGGCCTCAACGAGGAGCTCGCCGCCACCTCGGTGATGGGCTCACAGCTCGCCGCCGAGGTCACCGAGCTCGCCCCGACCCCCGACGGCCTCTCGCGCGACGGTGTGGTCGGCTACTGGTACGGCAAGGCGCCCGGCCTCGACCGGGCATCCGACGCTCTGCGCCACGCGAACATCATCGGAACGCACGCGCGCGGTGGCGCCGTGGCCCTCGTCGGTGACGATCCCGGTGCCAAGAGTTCCACCGTGCCGTGCGCCTCGGAGATGGCACTCGCCGATCTCTACCTGCCCACCCTGTACCCCGCGGACTCCCAGGACATCCTCGACTTCGGCGTCCATGCGGCGGTGATGTCACGCGTCTCCGGGCTCTGGACCGCGCTCAAGATCTCCGCTCATGTGGCCGACGGTGCGTCCACCGCCGTTGTCGCCCCCGACCGCCTCCACCCGCGATACGGCGACCTGGGGGTCAGCCCACATGTCCCGAGCGGCCGGCTGCTCGGGACCAACCTGATGGAGTTGGAACAGAACCAACTCACCATCCGCAAGCCCCGCGCACTGGAATACGCACGGCTCAACGGCCTCAACCGGATGGTCGCGCGTACGGGAGACGATCGCATCGGCATCGTCGCAGCGGGTAAGACCTATCTCGACGTCCGGGAGGCGTTGCGCCTGATCGGTATCGACGACTCCGAGTTGGGCCGCCTGGGCATCCGGATCCTCAAACTCGGGATGATCTACCCGTTCGAGCGGGAGGTGTTGCGCGACTTCGTCGACGGCCTCGACGAGGTGATCGTGGTGGAGGAGAAGCGGGACTTCATCGAGACGATGATGCGCGACATCCTCTACCGCAGCCCGCGAGCCCCGAGGATCGTCGGCAAGGTCAACGAGGACGGCTCGACCCTGTTCTCCCGCTTCGGCGAGCTCGACGTCGACGCGGTCACCCGCGGACTCGCGCTCCGCCTCGCCGCGCACCACAGAGTGCCCGCGGCACGCGATTGGGTGGACCGTCGGTCCCGACGACGTACCCGAATCGAACTGCCGTTGGCCACCCGAACCCCGTATTTCTGCTCGGGCTGCCCACACAACAGTTCCACCAAGGTGAGCGACGGCACCCTGGTGGGTGCCGGGATAGGTTGCCACGCCATGGTGTTGCTGATGGACCCGCAGCAGGTCGGTGACATCGCCGGGGTCACCCAGATGGGCGGCGAGGGTGCCCAGTGGCTGGGGATGGCGCCGTTCGTCGGCGAGCAGCATTTCGTGCAGAACGTCGGTGACGGCACCTTCATGCACTCCGCCTCTCTGGCGTTACGCGCGGCGATCGCCTCGGGTGAGAACATGACCTACAAGTTGCTCTACAACGGCACCGTGGCGATGACCGGTGGCCAGGATGCCGTGGGTGCGATGTCGCTGCCGATGCTCACGTCGTTGCTCATCGCCGAGGGTGTGCAGCGGGTGGTGGTCACCTCCGACGATCCGAAACGCACCCGTGCCCTTGGGCTTCCCGGCGGTGTGCGCGTGCGTCATCGTGACGACACCCTCGACGTACAGCGTGAACTCGCCGCGACACCGGGGGCGACGGTACTGGTCCACGACCAACACTGTGCCGCCGAGAAACGGCGCAAACGCAAGCGTGGTACCTATCCGACCCCGGCTCAGCGGGTGGTCATCAACGAGCGCATCTGTGAGGGCTGCGGCGACTGTGGCGAGAAGTCGAATTGTCTGTCGGTACACCCGGTGGACACCGAGTTCGGACGAAAGACCCGTATCGACCAGAGCTCCTGCAACCTCGACTTCTCCTGCCTCAACGGCGATTGTCCATCGTTCGTGACCGTCACGCCCGGTGCCCGTGCCGAACGCCCGGCGGCTCCGGAAATCGGACCGGACGACGTGCCGGCTCCCGTCCCGTCCACGCTGTCGCACAGTCGGTTCCGGATGCGCACCACCGGAATCGGGGGTACCGGGGTGGTCACCGTCTCGCAGGTACTGGCCACCGCGGCGGTCCTCGACGGCTTCGATGCCCGCACCGTCGACATGACCGGGCTGGCCCAGAAGGGCGGTGCAGTGGTCAGCGACCTCAAGGTCGATTCCGCACCGGTGGAGCAGGCCGCGAAGGTCGCCGACTGCGACTGCGACCTCTACCTGTCCTGCGATGCGCTGGTCGGCACCGACCAGGTCAACCTCAGGGTCGCCGCGGCCGATCGCACCACGGCGGTCGTCTCCACCACCCGCATCCCGACGGGGTCGATGGTCGTGGACACCACCATCGGCTACCCGTCGGACACCTCGGTGCACGAGCGGATCGACCGGAGTTGCCGCCGCTCGGTGTATCTCGACCCCGGTGCGGTGGCCACCGCGCTGTTCGGCGACGAGCAGTACGCGAACATGCTGATGGTCGGCGCCGCATTCCAGACCGGTGTGATGCCGATGTCGTCGGGCGCGGTGGAACGAGCGATCGCGCTGAACGGTGTGGCTGTGGACCGCAACCTGCAGGCGTTCCGCCGCGGCAGGCAGCTCGTCGCCGACCCGGGTGCGGTCGCCACCGCAGTCGAACGGTTGACGCCGGCGGAACCGGTGGTGGAACCCAGTGCCGACGCGCTGGCCATGGTGGCTCGGCTCGGTCACACCGGCGCCGAACTGCGATCGGTCCTGCTGCGTCGTACCGACGAGCTGATCGCCTATCAGGACCGGGCGTATGCGCAGCGGTACCTCGACGACGTGGAATCCGTACTCGAGATGGACGATGTCAGTGTCGACAACGAGGATGCCCTGGCCCTGTCGGTGGCCAGGAATCTGTTCACGCTGATGGCATACAAGGATGAGTACGAGGTGGCCCGACTGACCGGTGACACCGCGTTCGCGGCGCGGATCGCGCGCGACTACGGTGCCGATGCCGACGTTGCGGTGCGCCTTCACCCCCCGACGCTGCGAGCGCTCGGCATGAAGAACAAGCTGGCCCTGGGCACGCGGGCTCGACCGGTGCTGACGTCACTGGCGAAGATGAAACGCCTGCGGGGTACGCCGCTCGATCCGTTCGGCCATGCCGAGGTCCGCCGGGTGGAACGCGGTCTGATCACCGAATACCGCGACGTGGTCGCCCGGCTCACGAGAGCGGTCGCCACCGGCCGTCTCGACCAGGCGGTCGCGGTCCGTATCGCGGACCTGCCCGACATGGTGCGCGGTTACGAGTCCGTCAAGCTCGGCAACGTGGAGCGGTACCGCACGGCACTGCGCGAGCAACTGACCTCGGCCGGAGTCTGACGCGCGAAACCGGCCGACAGCCACCGCAAAGCAGTCGCACCCGGCGTCATCGACGCCGGGTGCGACCTGTGAGAGGGACAGTTGGCTCAGCCCAGACTGAACGGCCTGCCGTAGGTGGTGATCACCTGGTCAGTCGTGGGGGTGGAGATGAAGATGTTCGCGATCGACCGGGCTTGTGCGTATCCGGCGCAACCGGTCAGGTTCAACGTGGTCCCGACGTAGCTCAGCTTGGCGTGCTTGGTGTTGAAGCCGACTTTGGTCGAGTGGTTGTCGGCACCGAAGTCGTCCGCCTTCTCCGAGTCGTTGACGTAGTAGGTGGAGGCCTGGCCCGGCCCGAGCGTCAGGCTCTCGCTCAGCCCGGTGCCCCCGGTGGCCACACCGAAGGCTCCGGTTCCGGTGTTGTAACTGTTGGAGATGTTGTCGTTGTTGGTCGAGGTCAGCTGATTGACCGACACCTGGCATCCGACGATGTATCCGGCCTGCACCTTGATCTTGGCCTTGGTGCTGGTGGTCACGTCGTACTTGGCCGAGACCTGCGCGTTGCGGTGCAGCGGGGTTCCGCCGAGCGACGGGCTGATGGTGGCCCGCTCGTTGCTGCGCACCACGGTCACCTTGGTGCCGTCGGCGAGGGTCTTGGCGTCGGTCTGCGAGGGCAGGTTGACGAACACGTCAGCCGACGCCGGCCCCTGTGCGAGCAGAGCGATGCTGGTGGCCGCTGCGGCAGTACCCGCGACCTGGACGATTCTGCGAATCGACTTGTCTGACAGTTTCATTGGTTCCTCTGAGCTCGTGTGAAGGGGTGGGATCAGCCGATGGAGAAGGGCTTGCCGTACAGGGTCACCTTCTGATGGTCGTCACCGGTGGTCTCGACCACGGTGTAGGCCCGGGCCTGCGCGTAACCACCGCAACCCTGGATCGCGAGCTGGAACCGGCTGTAGCCGTAGTGGTATGTGCCCGACTTGGAGATGTCCTTGTAACCGATCGGAGCGAACGTCACCGATCCCGGGGTGATGGGAACAGCAAGAGAACCCGTCAGGTTCAGCGACGGCGTCACGCCGCCGAGCCCACTCAGCGCACCGCCGCCACCCAGGGTCAGGCTGCCGATGGCCACCTGGCAGCCGACGATGTAACCGGTCGACAGAGTCGCCGCCGAACCGTCGTTGGATGCTCCGTTGGAGCCCGGGAGGGCTGTCTCGCCACTGGGGCCGTTGTTGGGCTTGGTCGGGGACGCGGTCAGACCCTTGGCCACCAGGGTGATGTCCGCGGATACCCACGCGGTGCGCCCGATGCCGTTCGCGGCCAACGACGGTGAGATCTGCGCCGACTCGTTGGTCCGGGTGAGGGTCAGCCCGTCACCCTGCTGCTGACCGTTGGGCAGTTTCACGAACGCATCGGCCGATGCCGCGCCCTGCGTGACCAAACCCACCGCTGCGACACCCGCCGCGGTCATCGCACTGAGCGTAGCTGCTCGGCGCAGCGCCCGGTGAATCCTGCTCATCTGATCCTCTTTCGAAGACTCGTGATCGTCACCGTCGTAACGGTGGTCGATCGAAATCGGTTGTCTGACCTCGCGATCCCGCGGGCGAAATCAGTGGAACGCGCGAATCTTGACCGAGCCAGGTGAACAACAACCGAACGGTGGCACCTAGTTGTGCGTCGAACGATCATCATTTGAAATAACTTGCGATTCAAAAGATTTCATTACGCACCGAGTTGTTACTCAGGCTCAGGAACTCGGTTACCCACCGCAAGGGCCGCGAGTGCCATGTTCGCGAGCAGCTGGCCCGCCCGCTGACGGGGGACGTCGGGTAACCGGGGTGAGGAGTTCAGCAGCCCGAAGACGGCCTGCACCCGCAGCCGCGCCTCGCTGACCGGTTGCACCCCGGTCACCACCAGCAGTGTGTCGGTCCACAGTTCGACGTAGCGGCGCTGCAGCGACCGCACCGTCTTGTTCGCGACGGGTTGCAACGAGCTCAGATCGCGGTCCTGCACCCGGATGAGATCGGGTTCGGTGAGTACGAAACGGATGTGGAAATCGATCAGCCCGTCGAGCGCGGTTCGTGCGTCCGGTGCGGCATCGACCACCGCGACTCCCCCGTCGTGCAACCGCTCGGAGATGTCGACCAGGATCTCGGCGAGCACGTCGTCCTTGCCTGCGAAGTGTCGGTACATCGCCGGACCGCTGATTCCCACGGCGGCGCCGATGTCCTCCAACCGAACCGCGGAGAACCCACGCTCGGCCATCAGATGCGCCGCGGCGGTGAGCAACTCCTGCCTTCGCGCGGCCTTCGCCCGACCCCGCTGTGTCGCGGGTGCGGGGCGGTTCACCGGTGCGGTCATGATCGACGGGAGTCTACCCGAGCGGTGTCCACTCGGATCGGGACGACCACAACGCCCGTGGGGCGCACCGGACGTCCGGTGCGCCCCACGGGCGTGATCGCGAGATTCTTACAGCGCGTTGTAGAGTTCGCGGGCCAGCTCGGCCGTCTCGGTCGGCGTCTTGCCCACCTTGACACCCGCGGCCTCGAGGGCTTCCTTCTTGGCGGCGGCCGTACCGGAACTGCCGGATACGATGGCGCCCGCGTGACCCATGGTCTTACCCTCCGGCGCGGTGAAGCCCGCGACGTAGCCGACGACCGGCTTGGACACGTTGGCCTTGATGTAGTCGGCGGCGCGTTCCTCGGCGTCACCGCCGATCTCACCGATCATCACGATGACCTTGGTGTCGGGGTCCTTCTCGAACGCCTCGATGGCGTCGATGTGAGTGGTGCCGATGACCGGGTCGCCGCCGATGCCGATGGCGGTGGAGAAGCCGAGATCGCGCAGCTCGTACATCATCTGATAGGTCAGCGTGCCCGACTTGGACACCAAGCCGATCGGCCCGCTACCGGTGATGTTGTTGGGCGTGATGCCGACAAGCGCCTCTTCCGGGGTGATGATCCCGGGGCAGTTCGGCCCGATGATGCGGGTCTTCTGACCCTTCGAGGTGTTGTAGGCCCAGGCGTAGGCGGCATCCTGCACCGGGATGCCCTCGGTGATGACCACCAGCAACGGGATCTCGGCGTCGATCGCCTCGATGATGGCGTCCTTGGCGAACTTCGGCGGCACGAAGGCTATCGAGACATCGGCCCCGGTCTTGTCGATCGCTTCCGACACGCTGCCGAAGACCGGCAGTTCCACGTCGGCACCGTCTTGTGCGGTGTGGCTGACGGTGGTGCCCGCCTTCCGCGCGTTCACCCCGCCGACCACCTGGGTCCCCGCCTTGAGCATCAGCGCGGTGTGCTTGGTCCCCTCGCCACCGGTGATGCCCTGGACGATGACCTTGTTGTCCTTGTTCAAGAAGATAGACATGTATCCGCCGCTCCCTTACTTGCTCGCCAGTTCGGCAGCTTTGTCAGCGCCGGAGTCCATGGTGTCGGCCAGCGTCACCAGCGGGTGGTCGGCGTCGGCGAGGATCTGACGACCCTCCTCGACCTTGTTGCCGTCCAGACGCACGACCAACGGCTTGTTGGCATCCGCACCGAGTTTGTCCAGCGCGCCGACGATGCCGTTGGCGACCGCGTCGCAGGCGGTGATGCCGCCGAAGACGTTGACGAAGACGCTCTTGACCTGGTCGTCACCGAGGATCACGTCGAGACCCGCGGCCATCACCTCAGCGGATGCGCCGCCGCCGATGTCCAGGAAGTTCGCCGGCTTGACCCCGCCGTGGTCCTCACCCGCGTACGCGACCACGTCGAGGGTGGACATGACCAACCCGGCGCCGTTCCCGATGATGCCGACCTCGCCGTCGAGCTTGACGTAGTTGAGGTCGTTCTCCTTGGCCTTCAACTCGAGGGGATCCGTCGCGTCGCGGTCCTCGAACGCGGAATGGTTCGGGTGCCGGAAGTCGGCGTTCGCGTCCAGCGTGACCTTGCCGTCGAGGGCCAGGATCTGGTCGTCCGGGGTACGGACCAGCGGGTTCACCTCGACCAGCAGGGCGTCTTCCTTCACGAAGACCTCCCACAGCTTCTGAATGGTGTTGGCCGCGGCGTCGAGCACCTCGGCGGGCAGCTTGCCCGCCTCGGCGATCGTGCGGGCGAAGGCGAGGTCGACACCGGTGACCGCGTCGACCGGGATGCGGGCCAGCGCATCCGGGTTCTCCTCGGCGGTGACCTCGATCTCCACGCCACCCTCGACCGAGCACATGGCGAGGTAGGTGCGGTTGGTGCGGTCGAGCAGGAAGGAGATGTAGTACTCCTCCGCGATGTCGGCCGCTTCCGCAACGAGCAGGTTCTTCACCACGTGGCCCTTGATGTCCAGGCCCAGGATGGCCTCGGCGTTCGCCTCCGCAGCAGCGGCGTCCTCGGAGTACTTCACGCCGCCGGCCTTGCCGCGGCCACCGACCTTCACCTGCGCCTTGATCATCACCGGCTTGCCGATCTCCTCGGCGATGGCCTTGGCGCCCTCGGCGGTGTCGGTGACACGCCCGGGTGTGGTGGGTACTCCGTGGTCGGCGAACAGTTCCTTCGCCTGGTATTCGAAGAGATCCATTCAGCTCACCATCTCGTAGATTCGCCCGCCCAATAGAGTCGTTGTCGCTGTCGTTCGTGCCCCGCGGGGCCATAGTCATGCGGGCCACATCGGACTGTAATCCTGCCGTTCAGCCACATTGTGAGGACCTCCGCACCATGTGCGACAGATCACTCGGTCGGTCGACGACGCGGTCACCCGCAGTGCGGTGGATGCGCAATTGCGGGTCTCGGATTCGTCGACCCCCGCCGACTGTGAAGCAGGTCACATACGGCAGTATTGCATGCCTTGCGGTTGCACTGGCCGCAATCGTTTCGTTACCGTCGGCGGGGCCACGGGTCACGGGACCGTCACAGGTTTCGTCACTTCGTGATCGCGGGGGAAGTCACTCGCGGAGTCTGCTGTAGAAGGGTTGTGAGTTTTGGCATCACGTGGACCGTCGGGTGTGGCCACCACGCAATCCAGACCAGCGGAGTCCGACTTTCACGATGGTAATCCATCACTTCAACGTAGCGCAGATGGGTTTGGCGCCGAGGAGATCACCTCGATCATCCCGATCGATGAGTTCGACCGGTACGAGACCGCCTACCGCGCCTACGCGGACAGCATCACCGAGCCCTGGTCGCCGCCCCGCCGGCCCAGCATCCCGTCGCCTGCCGAGACCACGCAGGACATACTGCTCCCCGAGTACGAGTTCGACGAGGACACCCACCACGACCCGTTCGACGTCGACGGCGCCGAATACGACGACTACGTCTACGTTCCGGCTGCCTCCCCCGCCCGTCCGCGCCGGGGCGGCAGGCACCGCCTCGCCGCACCCCCCAGCGGCCTCAAGGGCGGCCGCGCCGCCCTGATCGCGATGGCTGCCGGTGCCGCCGTCGCAGCGGCCACCGGACAGTTCACCGCGCACCAGACCGAGGACAAGGCGTCCGACCAGCCTGCGCGGGCCGCGGTCGTCCCCGACACCGGCCCCGGTGTGGTCGCCGGGACGCCGTCGAAGGATCTACGGAATTTCGCCGACCAACTCGCTGCGGGTGAGGCGCTGGCCAAGGACAACGCGGCCAAGGACGCGGCGTCGCGTCGGCCCTTCTACGTCTCCCCGGTCGCGCTGGGGGCCTATGACTTCACCTCGTGCTACTGCGGCCGTTGGGGCTCGTTCCACGCAGGCATCGACATGGCCGCGCCGCTGGGCACCCCTATCCACGCCGCCACCGACGGCGTGGTTGTCGAGGCCGGGCCGGCGTCCGGCTTCGGCAACTGGATCCAGGTGAAGGCCCCCGACGGCACGATCACCGTCTACGGCCACATGTTCAGCGACGGTGTGAACGTCAGCAAGGGCCAGCATGTCACCGCCGGCGACGTGATCGGACATGTCGGCAGCGACGGTCAGTCGACCGGCCCCCACTGTCACTTCGAGGTGTGGAAGAACGGCGTCACCAAGATCGATCCGGCCCCGTGGCTGGCGCAGCACGGCGTGGTACTCGCCGGCTACACCGGCTGAGACACCGGATCCGGCGTCGTCCGGGTCAGAGCTTCTCCACGGGCAGCCCGCCCAGCGCCATCAGCGTGATGCGTCCCGCGGTCCCGAAATCGAAGGTCACCCGCTCGGTGGGCCCGTTCCCCTCTTTCCCGACCACCTTTCCCATCCCGTACTTGGGATGGGTCACCCGGTCGCCCACCGCGACATCGACGCGCTTGTTGCGACCTCGGGTGGGGTCGGCAGAGTACGAGCTGCGTCCACGGAAATCGGGCCCTCGGGAGTCGGGGCGGCGCCCGGAACCGATCGCGTCCCCCCCGCGACCGCCGGCACCGAACGACCCCCCACCGAACACCCCTCCACGGCTGCCGTACCGACTGCTGTCGCGGCGCGGTTCGGTGCGCCGCCAGTCCACCAGGTGTTGCGGGATCTCCTGCAGGAAGCGTGATTCGGGGTTCTGCACCGGCTGCCCCCAGGCCGAGCGCACCACCGAGCGGGTCACGTACAACCGCTGCCGGGCACGGGTGATCCCGACGTAGGCCAGGCGGCGCTCCTCACTGAGTTCGGCGGGGTCGCCGAGGGCGCGCATGTGCGGGAACTGCCCGTCCTCCCAACCGGTCACGAACACCACCGGGAACTCCAACCCCTTGGCGGTGTGCAGTGTCATCAGGGTGACCACGCCGGAGCCCTCGTCGGGCACCTGATCGGCATCGGCGACCAAAGACACCTTCTCCAGGAACGCCGCGAGCGAACCGGGTTCGGGTTCACCGTCGGCGGGTTCCGGACGATCGTCGGGGTCGATGCCCGCGGCGTCGGCGCTGAACTCGCGCGACACCGAGATCAACTCGTTGAGGTTGTCGAGCCGGGCCCCGTCCTGTGGGTCGTTGGAGGCCTCGAGCTCGTCGCGATAACCGGTACGCGCGACGATGGCCTCCGTCAGGTCACCGATGTCGGCGGACTCGGTGCCGGCGTCGATCACCGCGACATCGGATTCGGGCGATCCCGCGGCGCCGAAGGCGACCAGGAAGTCCGAACGCAATCCCTCGATCAGCTCGACGAACCGGGCAATCTGTTTGACCGCGCGAGTGTTCAGCAGCGGCACCTTGCCTTCGGCGCCGTCGAGCAGAGCCTGATAGAACGACACCCCCGTGTTCTCCGAGTGCACCGCGACGCAGGCTTCGGCGCGGTCGCCGATCCCGCGGCGGGGGGTGTTGAGGATACGACGCAGACTGACCGTGTCATCCGGATTGGCCACCACCCGCAGGTAGGCGACGACGTCGCGGACCTCTCTGCGCTCGTAGAACCGGACCCCGCCGACCACCTTGTACGGGATGCCGTGGCGGATGAAGATCTCCTCCAACGAACGCGAGCTGTTGTTGGTCCGGTAGAACACGGCCACGTCGGCGTAGCCGAACTCGCCGGAGTCGCTGAGTGAGTCGATCTCACCCGCGATGAAGGTCGCCTCGTCGTGTTCGGTGTCGGCGACGTACCCGACGATGAGCTCGCCGTCACCGGAATCGGTCCACAGCCGCTTGTCCCGCCGACCGGCGTTGCGCGCGATGACCGCGTTGGCCGCCGACAGGATGGTCTGGGTGGACCGGTAGTTCTGTTCCAGCAGGATCGTCTCCGCGTTCGGGAAATCGCGTTCGAATTCCTCGATGTTGCGGATGGTGGCGCCGCGGAAGGCGTAGATCGACTGGTCGGCGTCGCCGACCACGCACAGCTCCGACGGCGCGACGGCGACCCCGGTTCCGACGTCGGTGCCGACGAGCTCGCGCACCAGGACGTACTGGGCGTGGTTGGTGTCCTGGTACTCGTCGACGAGAACGTGACGGAACCGTCGGCGGTAGTACTCCGCGACCTGTGGATGAGTTTGTAGCAGCGTGACCGTCGCACCGATCAGGTCGTCGAAGTCGAAGGCGTTGGCCGCCTGCAGTCGCTGCTGATAGAGCGTGTAGATGCGCGCGAGTGTCTTCAGCGTCTCGTCGTCCTTCTCGGCCGCCTGTGCGGTGGCGGTCTCCGGATCGACGAGTTCGTTCTTGAAGTTGGAGATGTGCACCGAGGTGCCGCGGGGGCTGAACTTCTTGGGGTCGAGTTCGAGGTCGCGGACGATCATCCCGAGCAGTCGGCGCGAGTCGTCGGCGTCGTAGATGGAGAAATTCGAGTTGCGGTTGCCGAGCAGACCGGACTGCGCGCGCAGAATGCGCACACACGTGGCGTGGAAGGTCGACACCCACATCCGGTTGGCTCGGGGACCCACCAACCCGACGATCCGCTCGCGCATCTCCGCGGCCGCCTTGTTGGTGAAGGTGATGGCCAGGATCTGGCCCGGCGAGACGTCGCGTTCGGCCAGCAGGAAGGCGATCCGCCGGGTCAGCACCGCGGTCTTGCCCGAGCCGGCGCCCGCGACGATCAGCAACGGCACGCCGGTGTGCACCACCGCGGCACGCTGCTGCGGATTGAGTCCCTCGAGGACCTCGCGACCCGGGGCGCTGAGGCCGCGGTCGGCGGAGTCGTCGAACTCCAGATTGCCCCGGGCGAGGCCGGGCAGAGCGGGGTTCGGTGCTGAAGTCATCAGTTGTCCAGGCTACCCCGGCGGGGCGACAGCACCACTGCGACGCCCCGAACACTCGTTCGATCGACCGTCGATCATCCGACCGACCCGTTCAGGGCACCAGCGACGCTTGCGCGACCTCCCCGACCGTGCCACCGCCGAGATGGAGCGCCAGTCCCGCGGTCACCGGATGTATCCGCAGGTCGATTCCCTCCCCGTCCATCTGGACGTAGACCACGTGCAGACCCGGTCGCACGGGCACCGACACCGTCCGCGAGGAGGTCAGACCCACGTCCATCCGACCCGCGATGGTCGCGCAGTACGGGATCTCGACGGTCCATCGCCACCGCAGCAGCGGGCCGGACAGGGCGACGGTGGTGGGCGTGGTGACCTCCGGTCGGTCGCAGGTGCCCTGACCGGCGCCAAACGTGCGGGCTGGGGTGACCGTGCCCGGCGCGAGATGTCCGCGGGTGTCGAGGACGCGCAACGGCGCGTCGGCCCAGTCGCCGATGTGCGGACGGCGGTCGAGGGCGGCGAACACCCTGCCGGCCTGGTTGTCGGGGTAGGCGACCGGCAACAACACCTCCAACGGCAGCGGCTGGTCGAGGATCCGCGGTACGTCGGCGTCGGCCAGCGACGTACGGGCGGTCGACAGATAGTCGGCGGTCGGGTTCCGATCCCATGACCGCGCGAACCCGATCGTCGAGACCAGTCCCGATACGACCAGACAGCACATCAACCCGGTGACCGCCGCCCGGGGAACACGACCGAACCCTCGACCGACCGACCGGGATCGGCCCGCCGACGCCACCGCGATGAGCGCCGCCAGCAGCACCGCGACATCGGGCAGGTACCGCATGGTCTGGGCCAGTTCGGGCGCGGTGTCGGCACTCGACCGGAACCACAGCGGCGGGACCTGGGACACCACCAGATAACCCACCAGCAGCACCGGCAGCGTCCACCCGTGGACCCGCCGGACCAGCAACCACCCGACAGCGGCGGCGAGTATCACCCAGCCGGCCGCGATCATCCACCCGGCGGGCTGCGCGAACGGTGGACTGGGCACCCACCGCTCCCACCGCCACGGACCACCGACGAGCGACGGGATCAGCCCACGCTCGACCGTGCGCCACCACAGGGTCCACGTCTGGGCCGCCGTGTGTTCACCGGCGCCGGGTCCGGCGACCGCCCAGTAGATCCCCAGCCAGACCACCGTCACCGCGATCAACGATCCCCACAACGTGGCCGTCCGGCGTAGCGCAGTACGCACCGACACCCCGACGGTGGCCGCGGACACCACCACCACGGCCGCCGCCGCGAACGGGATCACCATTGACTTCTCGAAGAACGCCAGCCCCATCAGATAGACCAGCACCGCGCGGATCACCAGCCGGCGGCGATCGACGGTCCCTCCGGCCATCAACACCGCATCCCCGATCACCCAGGCCAGCGCGGCCTGCAGGGGCAGGGCGTTGAGGGCCGCCGACCACCACAGGGACGCGGGCACCGCCAACGGCGTGAACAGGAACGCCGCCAGCGACATCGGCCCCGCCCAACCGGGCTCCCGACCCCCCGCGCGCAGCAGGATCGTCAGCATCCGCCAGACCGCAGCCGCGGCGAGCGCGGCCAGCACCACCAGCGTGGTCGCCGGGATCACCCAACTCAACGGGGCCGCTCGGGTCGACAGGCCGGCCACCAGGAATGCGCCCGGCATGAGGTGGCCGTCCTGATCGGCGAACAGATACGACGGCGACCACCACTGCTGCGCCCCGGCGCGGGCGATGAAGCGGAGGTCGTCCCAGTAGAAGCCACCGTGCGCGGCCAGCCAGACACGTACCACCACGAAGCAGACCACCAAGACCGCGGCGACTACTGCGGGGCGCCCGCGAACAGTGACCGTCACACCCACAGTGTGGCAGCGTGGCAAGATCACCCTTCGTGAGCAATCCCGATCTCGACCTGTCGGCTGTGGGACTGGATCTGAACGTCGACCACATCCCCGACGACATCGACGACCTACGCAAGGAGATCGACCGCCTCGACGCCATCATCCTGGCCGCGGTCAAACGACGCACCGCGGTGTCCAAGAAGGTCGGTAGGGCACGGATGGCGTCCGGCGGCCCCCGGCTGGTGCACAGCCGCGAGGTCAAGGTGCTCGACCGATTCGCCGAGCTCGGCCAGGAGGGGCACACCCTGGCGATGACGCTGCTACGTCTCGGCCGTGGCCCACTGGGACGCTGAACGCGGTTCGGGGTCATCCCCGGTGAGCGCCGGGGCGGGCCGACTAGGCTCGACGGTGAGCCAGCCCATTTCTGTCCGGGACAGCCGGGCACCACGTACAAGGGGTCGTACGACGTCATGAGCAGCGAGACCATCGAGACCGACATCACCGGTAGCCACGCCTGGCAGGAGCTGTCGGCCCATCAGCCGCACGTGTTCGCGATGCATCTGCGCGAGGTGTTCGCAGTGGACCCGCAACGCGGCGAGGAACTGACCGTCGACGTCGGCGATCTGCACATCGACTACTCCAAACACCGGGTGCTGCGCGAGACGCTCAGCCTGCTGTTCGACCTGGCCCGCGCGGCCGACCTCGAGACCAAACGTGACGCGATGTTCTGGGGTGAACACATCAACACCTCCGAGGACCGCGCCGTCCTGCACACCGCGCTGCGGCTGCCCGCGGACGCCACCCTGACCGTGGACGGCCAGAACGTGGTGACCGACGTGCACGAGGTCCTCGACAAGATGGGTGCGTTCACCGACGAGCTGCGCAGCGGTGACTGGAAGGGCCACAGCGGCGAGCGGATCCGCACCGTGGTGAACATCGGCATCGGTGGATCCGACCTCGGACCCGCGATGGTGTACGGCTCACTGCGCCATTACGTCGACGCCGACATCCAGTGCCGTTTCATCTCCAACGTCGACCCTGCCGATCTGGTGGCCACCGTGGCCGACCTCGACCCGGCCACCACCCTGTTCGTCGTCGCGTCCAAGACATTCACCACCCTGGAGACCATCACCAACGCCGTCGCGGCTCGTCGCTGGTTGCTCGACGGTCTCGGCATCGACGACTCCGACAGCGGTGAAGGTTCCGCCTACGCCGACGCCGTCGCGAAACACTTCGTCGCGGTGAGCACCAACGCCGAGAAGGTCGCCGAGTTCGGTATCGACACCGACAACATGTTCGGCTTCTGGGACTGGGTCGGCGGTCGCTACTCGGTGGACTCGGCAATCGGCCTGTCGGTGATGGCGGCCATCGGCAAGGAGCAGTTCGCGGAGTTCCTGCACGGGTTCAATCTGGTGGACCGACACTTCCGCACCGCGCCGATGGAGCAGAACGCGCCGGTCATCCTGGGGTTGATCGGCGTCTGGTACAACAACTTCTGGAACACCACCTCGCGCGCGGTGCTGCCCTACTCGCAGGACATGGCCCGCTTCGCGGCGTATCTCCAGCAGCTGACGATGGAGTCCAACGGCAAGTCGGTCACCTCTGAAGGTCATCACGTCACCACCGACACCGGCGCGGTGTTCTGGGGCGAACCCGGCACCAACGGCCAGCACGCGTTCTACCAGTTGCTACACCAGGGCACCCGCATGATCCCCAGCGATTTCATCGGATTCGCCAGCCCCACGGACGATCTGCCCGAGGCCGATGGCTCCGGGTCGATGCACGACCTGCTGATGAGCAACTACTTCGCACAGACAAAGGTGCTGGCCTTCGGCAAGACCGCCGACGAGGTCGCAGCCGAGGGCGTGGACCCGGCGGTCGTCGCGCACAAGGTGATGCCCGGCAACCGCCCGTCGACGTCGATCCTGGCCCCGGAGTTGACCCCGTCGGTCATCGGGCAACTCATCGCCCTGTACGAACACCAGGTTTTCGTCGAGGGGGCCATCTGGGGGATCAATTCCTTCGACCAGTGGGGCGTGGAGCTCGGCAAGACCCAGGCCAAGGAGTTGCTCAGTGTCATCACGTCCTCTGATTCGCCGTCGCCACAGTCTGATTCGTCGACCGACGCGCTGGTCCGCTGGTATCGGACGCACCGCGGGCGCAGCGTCTGATCGATGACCGGGGTCCGCCGTCTCGGCGTGGTGGACGAGATCTTCTACCGCGAACACACCGGCGGTGGCACCCCGGTGGTGATGCAGGGCCTGGCCCGTGTCCCCCATCGGGTCACTCCCGAGGACCTCGCGGACGCGTACGCGTCACTCGCCGGCGGACCGCTGTCGTCGGGTATTTCTCGGTCGCGTGTCCCGCTCGCGCGCAATTGGTTCCACCGCGATGTCATCGTCAGCCCACTGCTGGTCGACGACGTGGCGAACGTGGTGACCTGGGCCGATGACTGTGCTCGCACCCCACTCGATGTCGAGAAGGGCCCGGTGTGGGAACTGCGTATCGGTCACGTCGCCGGTGGGGGTTCGATACTCAGCCTGGTCTGCGCCCACGCCGTGGCCGATGGGATGAGCATGCTGGCGGCGGCGGCCGACGCATTGACGTCCGAGACGCGCGCCCCGGCGATCCGCACGCCTACCGCCGGAGACGATCTGCGAGATGCCGTCACCCTCGCCCGGCTGGTCGTCGGTGGTGTGACCCGCACCGCTCGACAACTCATCCGGGCACCGCGGGCGCAACGCACACAGCTGGTGGCGGAGATGCGCGCGTCGCGGGGTTCGACGCAGACCGCAGGTAACACCACCGCGGTGGACCCGACGTGGCGCGAGGCGACGACGGTGATCGACATCGACGCCGTCGCGTGGGACCGCGCGACCGGTGCCGGCTCCGATGCCGACCTGGCCGTCGTGCTGATCGCCGACCTGGTCACCCGGGTGCGCGGCGAACCGGGTCCCCTGGACGTGTTCGTCCCCCGAGTCGCGCGGGCCGGGGGTGTCGGCGCCAACGCGGTCAGCACCGATGCGGTGCGCCTGCGCGGACCCGAAGACTGGGCGGATCCCACCGCTGTGCACGGATGCATGCTCGCGGGTCAATCGGTCGGGGCGCCTGCCGATGTTCCCCCGGAGATCTTGCAGTTGATCGGTCCCCGGTTGTCGCGTCGACTCGTTCCGGAACCGGGTGCCGCCGACGCGATGGTATCGATCCTCGGCGACGTCCCGGCCGGATTGTCCTCGCTGGGTGCCGACGGTGTCGCCGTCCGCGCCATGCGGCCGTCGTCGACCCCGGCTCACGCGAGCGCGCGCAGGACCACCGCCGACATGTGGCTGATCCGGTCCGCCGACACGGTGACCCTGTCAGTGGTCGCCCCGGATGTCACCATTCGCGACCGCGGTGTCCTGGACGGTCTGCTCGCAGGCGTCTGCGCCGCCCGCGGACTCACCGTCCGTCGCTGGTGACGCCCCGATCGTCCACCTACCCGCTTCGCGGGCGCTCTACGCATACGATTCCGGCATGTCTTCGTTGCGCGCTCCGGCCTCGGTTCACGGTCGCGTCCTGCGACTCGGCGTGGTCGGCGCGATCGCGTCGCTCGCGGTGGCGGGGTGTGCCGGTACCACCAACTCCCCCGCACCGAGTTCGTCGCTGCGCACCGTGCCGGTGCCCGTCTCCGCCGACGTGACGGTTCCCACGGGCGCCCCCGATCGCACCCCACCGGGCACAACGCTGACCTGGGGGCAGAGCGCCTATCTGCCTGCCGACGCGTTCCGAGCAACCGGTCAGCTGGCGATGTTCACGGTGACCGGGGTCGAGCCGGGTTCGCGGTCGGAACTGCCGAGCAGCCTGACCAAAGGCGGTGACCCCTTCTACGTGCACCTGACCATCAGCCAACTCGCCGACAAGGCTGTGCCCGCACCATCCACCGAGGGTTTCTCCGCCAGCAGCGACGGTCGCACACCCACCCGAACCGTCGCGCCGCCCGACAACTTCTCCCGATGCGTGGCCAACCCGACGCCCAAAACCGCGAAACGCGGCGATTCGATCGCCACCTGCGTGGTGGCAGTGGTGGATCCCGGGACGGTCCCCGACAAGGTCATCTACTGGGCCGACACCACCGGTGATTCGTCGTTGAACTACAAGGCATCACCGGTGGTCTGGTCGAGCCCTGCGCCCGCACCGGCGTCGAGCCCCGTGGCGACACCCACGGGATAGGCGTCGCTCTGCTAGGTGTCCAGGTCGATGTTCTCGGCCAGCACCGGGTCGTGCACGTCCGCCCCACCCGCGATCGCGTGTTGGTAACGCACCAGGTTGGTCGCGTCCACGTCGGTGCTGCTGCGTCCCGACGTCCAGTAGGCGCGAGCCAGGATGTCGTCGCCGGGAACGTGCCACCGGCGGGTGACGACGCTCCGCAGCACCCGCACGTCGCCGGTCTCCGCGGCGATCCACACCTGCACCCGCCGTTGCGCGCGGACCGCCCGCGGTGTCTGATGACCGATGTCATGCGCGGCACCGACCCGGATCACCGACAGTCGCGGGTGTGCCGGTATCAGGACCAGATCGTCTCGAGGGCAGTCGATCACGTAGACGATGACCGTGACGTGGTCGGGTAGTCGCTCCACGATGCCGGCCGCACCGGGCAACCCGCTGCCGTCGACCATCAGGATCACATCCCGAATCTCCTGCGGCAGATGCCATTCCGCGCGCATTCCGGCAAGGTCGACGGCATCACCGGGCCGCACCGTGGCCAGCCACGACATCAGCGGACCGGTCTGATGTCTCGCGACATCAACGGTCAGGAGACCGCGTGCGGGGTCGAAGTGCCGTACGGTGAGAGCCCGCAGTACGGGCTGAGTCGCCCCCTCCGGCCATCGGGGCAGACCGTCGTCACCACGTCTCGGATGGTCGGTTCGGGCACCGTCGTCGATCGGCAACATGAGCTTGAACGCATCGGCGGGCTCGGGGTGGTAGTCACCCAGATCGTCGGTGCGCAGCGTCAACCGGGTGAAGTCCCGCGTCAAGATCACGGTGTCGACGACGGTCGTCCGCGCGGTGCGCAGCTCGGTGCGTTGAGCCCGGCGGCGAATCGCCGCCTTGATGGTCCGCGTCGCGTCGGTGCCTGTCGTCATGTCACTCCCATGTGATTGCTGATGCCCGCCTCATCGCAGTCTCGCCAGCGCGGGGCGCAGTTTCTCGACGGCCCAGGGCACCGACAGCACCGACGGCGCCCCGAATCCACTGGCATCGTCGTTGGTCAGGAAGACCGTGGCCCCGGACCGCACCGCGGGCAGGTCGTTCCAGCCCGGGATGGCGGCAAAGGTCTCCGGTCCCCCGACCAGCGGCCAGAAGATGAGCAGGTCGGAGCGCAACAGGTCGATGCGCTCGGCCGACACGATGACCCGCTGACCGTTGGCCCCGGTGTTCCGGACCGCGGGATCGAGGGTCAGACCGACCTGTTCGAGCAACCGCGACGACGGATCGCCGCTGGAGGCCACCACACCGAACTGTCGGTCCGCGGTGAGCTGACCGAAGCTGAAGGTCTTGCGCCGCGCGGCGGGGTATTCGGCGGCCACCGCCGCGACCCGGGTGTCCACATCGTCGACGGCCTGTCGTGCTCGTTGCTGCTTGCCGAAGATCTTGCCCGCCACGATGGTCAGGTCCTGCCACGAGTCGTTCACCGCACCCTTGGCCATCACCGGCACGGTGGGGGCGATCTTGGACAGTTGTTCGTAGACACCCTGATCGGGCAGGTACCCGGCGAGGATGACGTCAGGGGCGAATCTCGCGACGTCGGCGACGCCCGGTGCTCCCGCGGAAGCCGCATACGGGATGACGGTCGAGTCGTGACGCGGAGTCCAGGCGAAGCGGTTGTCAGGGCCTGCATATCCCTGCACGACGAATTCGGCGGTGATCGGGACCCCCAGCTCGACCAGGGTGTCCGACCAACCCGACCCGATGGTCACCACCCTGCGCGGGTTGGCCGGGATCGTCGTCGAACCGAATTGGTGGTCGACGACGACGGGAGCCGCCGACGTCGAGACCGCATCACCGGTCGGCGACGGTGAGGTGCAGCCGGCCACCCCCACCAGGAGGGCCACGGAGAGCAGAGCACCGGCACACCGCCGTGTCGTCGTCATGAAGGTTAGGCTAACTTTATCTGTGCCGACGCGGCAAGGGGCGTGCGAGCCCGCGTCACTTGAGCAGGCGCGACATCCTCCGGTCGGCGAGCACTCGACCCCCGGTCTGGCAGGTCGGGCAGTACTGGAAGGAACGGTCGGCGAACGAGACCTCGCGCACGGTATCGCCACACACCGGACAGGGCATACCTGTCCTGGCGTGCACCCGCAGGCCGGATCTCTTCTCGCCCTTGAGCTTCGCGACCTCCTGGCCTTCGAGTCGGGCGATCGCGCCGGTGAGGACCTCACCGATCGCACCGTGCAGGCGGGTGAGCTGGTCGTCGTCGAGAGATCTCGCGGAGGCGAAGGGGGACAGCTTCGCGGTGTGCAGGATCTCGTCGCTGTACGCGTTGCCCACACCTGCCACCGTCCGCTGGTCGGTGAGGACGTTCTTGATCCGGCCGGCGGTATCGGCGAAAACTGCGGCGAGCTCGTCGCGGGACAGGCCCAGGACATCGGGACCCAGGGTGTTGATGCGATCGACGGTGGCGGGGTCGCGGGTGATCCACACCGCGAGGCGCTTCTGCGTCCCGGCCTCGGTGACGTCGAAGCCCTCGCCGGGGAGCCCACAGTGCACCCGCAACGCGATCGGCCCCTTGCCCCCGGGCCGCGGCGGGGTCTGCGACAGGTGATCGGACCAGCGCAGCCATCCGGCTCGGGACAGATGGATGATCAGATGGATCTCATCGACACCGCCGACCGCGGGGTCGGTGGTGGTGACGATGAGGTACTTCCCGATGCGCCACACCCTGTCGACGATGCGACCGGCGAGCGCGCTGTACGGCGGGTCGGCCGTCTTCAACACCGCCAACGAGGCCACGTCCACCCGCCTGATGGGCAACCCCGCGGCGCGGCCGTCGACATAGTCGGCGATGGCCTGCACCTCGGGTAGTTCGGGCATGGTCTCAGTTTGCCACCCACCCTCGACGTGCGGTGCCTGCATGACGTCGTCGGGGTGATGCGATCTAGGGTTCACGCAGACCCAGACCGCGGCGGGAGGAGGCACGCACGATGGATGCCGGCCGACGTCTGCGCTCGAACGTTCCGCGCCACAGCGATCTCGACCTCGCCGCACACATCGCCGAGGGCGCGGGGCGGATCCTGCTCGGCGTGCGCCATCAGCGACTGCTGACCGGTCGCGCCCTCGGTGACGTGGGTGACGCGATGGCCCAGCAATGGATCGCCGCCGTGTTGCGCACCCATCGCCCCGACGACGCGGTGCTGTCGGAGGAGGCGCCCGACGATCCGGTTCGGCTGCGGTCCCGCCGCGTGTGGGTCATCGACCCGCTGGACGGGACCAGCGAGTTCTCCCGGGGCACCGACGATTGGGCCGTGCACATCGCGCTCACCGTCGACGGCCGCCCCGACGCCTGCGCGGTCTCGTTGCCCGGGCGCGGCGAGTTGTACCGCACCGATGTGGTGGACCCCCTGCCCGACGAGTTGTCAGGGCGAATGGTGACCTCGCTGTACGGCGCCGGGTACGAATCGGCATGGGTGGCACGCGCGCTGGGTCTGCGGATGTTCGCCGTCGGGTCGGCGGGCGCCAAGGCGATGGCGGTGGTGCGTGGCGCCGCCGACGCCTATGTCCACGGCGGCGGCCAGTACGAATGGGACAACTGTGCGCCGGTCGGGGTGGCCGAGGCGGCCGGACTGCACTGCAGCCGACTGGACGGTTCCGCGCTGCTCTACAACCGGCCGGACCCGTATTTGCCGGACTTCGTCATCTGTCGGATGGAGATCCGCGACCGCGTGCTCGAGTCGCTCGCCCAGATCTGGTGACGCAGCCCGGTCGGCGACGGCGCCGGGCGACGGCGCTCGCCGTTGTCCCGCTCACGGCTTGCGCAGCAGATAGATGTCCATGATCCAGCCGTGGCGTTCACGCGCGGCCAGCCGGGTCCGGACGATCCGCTCCCCCACCTCACCCACCGTCCCGGCGATCAACAGCTCGTCCGGGGTGCCGAGGTAGGCACCCCACCAGATCTCGTCCTCGGCCGCAGCCGTCTGCATGAACGTGCACGCCGCGTCGAGCATGACGATCTGATTGCGGTCGTCGTCGGGCGGGGTGGACGCGAGGCGCCGTCCGGTGGTGATGTGTACCGGCTCACCGACCCGATGAGCGACGACGCGGTGAGCGGCGGTCAACACTGAGACGCTGGTCACACCGGGAATCACGATGACCCGCAGCGGCAGCCGCTCGCGGGCGACGATGGCGTCCACGATCCGCAGGGTGCTGTCGTACAGCGCCGGGTCGCCCCAGACGAGGATCGCACCCACCCCGTCGTCACCGAGCTCGCGGAGCAGCGCCACCTCGATCACCTCGGTGCGGGCCGCATGCCAGCGCAACACCTCGGCGCGGTAGTCGTCGGGTCGGCGATCTCGAGGCGGGTCGGCGATCTCGACGAACCGATGGTCGCCGCGAATGTGCTGCTCACAGATCTGCCGTCGAAGGTCGACCAGCGACTCCGCACCCGGGGTGGTCTCGGTCTTGTCGAGCACGAAGAACGCGTCGACGCCCTGCATCGCGTCGACGGCCGCGAGGGTGAGCAGACGGGGATCGCCGGGTCCGATGCCGATGACGCGTAACTCACGCATCGGAAGAATTCACATCAGTCGAGTGCCCGGGCATGCGCTCACCGTACTGACCATGCGCCGCGCTGCCCCGACCCTGTTCGGCGGGCAAAAAGGTTTGCGCCACTCAGGAAATATCTGGGACGGTGTGCAGGTTCTCAATCCTGAGAAGCAGATGAGAAAACCGCGTGGTCGCGCCCCAGGGCCGTCCGGGAGGAGCTGATCGGTGGTCGTCGGAATCGGGCTGGGTGTCCTCGCAGCGATCGGGTACGGCCTGTCGTCGGTCATGCAGACGATGGGGGCGCGCCAGGCGACTGCCGAAGCGGACGGCAGCAATGCGTTGACCACCACCAGTGGTCACCCGACGCTCAAGTCCACCATCGCCGCCGCGCTCACGGGGGTGTTCGTCCTCGGGGCCATCATGGACGTGTTGGGTTTCGCCGCCGGAGCGGGCGCGGCGCGGATGCTGCCGTTGTTCCTGTCACAGACCATCGTCGCAGGCAATCTGGTGGTGACCGCGGTGCTGGGCACCACGGTCCTGGGCATTCACCTGCACACGCGTGACTGGGCCGCCATCGGACTGGTTCTCCTGGCGCTCTGCATGCTCGGAACCGCCGCGCACGCGGGCGGTACCACCCACGTCAGCCTGCCGTTCCGCACCGGTCTGTTGATCGCGACCGTGGGAGTCGTCGCGATCTCGTTGCTGACGGTGCGGCGCCTGGGCAAGGGCGGGTCGGTGGCCGCAGGCGCGGCCGCGGGTGTGCTGTTCGGTGCGATCGCCATCGCGGTTCGCGTGCTCGACGGGGTGTCGCCGTTCTCGCTGTCGCATCTGATCGTCGACCCCGCGGCCTGGACCATCGCGATCGCAGGGGCGTTCGGCTTCTACCTGCACACCGTCGCACTGCAGCTGGGCGCGGTGAACGGTTCGACGGCGGCGATGGTCGTCGGGGAGACGGCGCTGCCCGGAATCGTCGGGGTGGTCCTACTCGGGGACAGCACCGTTGCCGGCCGTGAATGGTTGGGTGTGACCGGCTTCGGCTTGGCCGTGGTCGGTGCGGTCCTGGTCGCGTTGTTCGGATCGGGTGAGGCGCAACGATCGGCGGAGCAGAACGAGGTACATCTACCGCCGGTGGCGTTGCACAAACCGCACGTGCTCCCCCAGCGGTCCGAGCATGATGCGGACTCACACCGCGATGTCGGGCACGTGGCCACCGGTCCACGCAGTTTCGTCGACAGCGACTGCTGAACCGCGGGCGACCGAGCCGACGCCCTCAACACCCCCATCCACATCGGTGGACTCCCTTGACCGTCCCGTCCAACCGGGTGACCATATGCGAGTCGATGCTGACGCCGTTGACCCCGATCCAGATCTCGCCCCCGTCATCGCCACCGATCGTCACCCGGAACGCGGGACCGGCATCCTGTGGCGTGCCGATCCCCAGCCGTTCGGGGGCCGATGCGATCACGTCCGCCACGCGCTCGGTGTCGACGTCGGCGAGATCCACCGACTCGTTCGGGAGACCGGAATCGACCGCGAGCCCGCTGTAGACCTCCGGGCTGTGGAAGTCGCCGCCCGGTGAGTACTGGTAGTGCACGCCGCCGGTGGGTGACGACGGATCGATGACGTGTAGCTCGGCCTCGTCGCGGTACAGGTGGATCCCCTCGACGACGGTGGTGTGGAAGCGTTCCCTGGTGCGCTGAACCACTTCTGCGATCCCGTGGGCGGTGAAGAGTTCGCCCGCGACCATCGGATCCACCGGTCTGTCCGGTCGGCGGTTCTCGACGTCGGTGGTGAACACACCGGCGGCAATGCAGATCGCGACCACCATCAGTGCACCGGCGAGGGCAAGTGCCCACGGGGAGGCCACCAGAGGATGTCGCGGCGGCGGTGGCACCGGTGCGCGTGGGATCCGGAGATCACTGGTCAATGACGCCAGCTCGGCCAGTGTCCTGGCGGACCTGGCCCGTTCGAGGCGCTCCACGTGTTCGGTGACGTCGAGTTGCCCGGCGACGAAGGCCAGATCGAGATCGGCAAGTGCCGACGCTCGGTCGACATCGCCCGCCCGCATATCGCCGTCGTCGGAATCCACCATGCGCCCACCTGCTCTGCGGTCGCGATCCCTCATCGGGGTGGTCGCCGGTGGGCGCCGCGCTGTTACCGCGCCGGAGTGCGCCCCCACAGATCGCGTTCACACACAGTGGGCGCACGCCGCCCCGAGGGTGGCAGAGATACCTCGGTGCTCCCGGCAGGATTCGAACCTGCGACACCGGCTTTAGGAGAGCCGTGCTCTATCCCCTGAGCTACGAGAGCGCTGCTCGGGGAGTCTACGGCACCGGTGAGTACCGCCTCGTGGAGACCGGTCCGGGAGACCGACCACGCGTTTCATGGCCGTCACGCACCGGAAACGCCCTGGCGATCTCGCTCTCCTACCGTCCCATCGTTGAAACCTTCCGTCGCACGACGGGACCGACACCCCAGGAGGACGCCGTGAGTGGCAGCCAGTCCCGCCGTCAAGCCATCAACGCAGTGATCGGCCACAGCACCCCGCACTGTGACACCGACACCTACATCGCCGACATGTTCGGGGAGCTGGTGTTCAGCCCGTCGGTGATGAAGGCCCGGTTGCCCAAGACGGTCTACAAGAAGATCATGGCGACCATCGACAACGGCGCCCCCCTCGACCCCACCGTCGCCGACGTCGTCGCATCCGCGATGAAGGACTGGGCCATCGAGAAGGGCGCGTCGCACTACGCGCACGTCTTCTATCCCCTGACCGGATTCACTGCGGAGAAGCACGACTCGTTCCTGGAGCCCGACGCCAGCGGTCTGTCGCTGGCCGAGTTCCAGGGAAAGACGCTGCTGCAGGGTGAGCCCGACGCGTCGAGCTTTCCCAACGGCGGACTGCGGGGCACATTCGAAGCCCGCGGTTACACCGGTTGGGATGCCACCAGTCCGGCGTACATCCTGGAGAACCCGAACGGCAACACACTCTGCATCCCCACCATCTTCATCTCCTGGACCGGTGAGGCGCTGGACAAGAAGACACCTCTGCTGCGCAGTCAGCAGGCGATGAGCAAGCAGGCAATGCGCCTGCTGAAGCTGTTCGGGCACACCGACGTCGACACGGTGGTCTCCTACGCCGGTGCCGAGCAGGAGTACTTCCTCATCGACGAGAACTTCTACTACGCCCGACCCGACCTGATGACGTCGGGACGTACGCTCTTCGGCGCGCCACCGTCGAAGGGCCAGGAGTTCGACGACCACTACTTCGGCGCGATCCCGGACCGCGTTCTCGCGTTCATGATCGAACTCGATCGCGAGCTGTTCAAGCAGGGCATCCCCGCCAAGACGCGGCACAACGAGGTCGCACCCGGTCAGTTCGAGCTGGCCCCGGTGTTCGAGCGGTCGGTCATCGCCCACGATCATCAGCAGCTGATGATGACGACGATGAAGAAGGTCGCCGAACGCTACGGCATGATCTGTCTACTGCACGAGAAGCCGTTCGCCGGCGTCAACGGGTCGGGCAAACACGTCAACTTCTCGTTGGGTAACTCGCATCAGGGGAACCTGCTCAACCCCGGTGACACCCCGCACGACAACATGCAGTTCCTGGTCTTCTGCGGAGCCATCATCCGGGGGGTCCACAAGTTCGGCGGGTTGTTGCGGGCCGTGGTCGCCTCCGCCTCCAACGATCATCGCCTCGGCGCCAACGAGGCACCTCCGGCAATCATCTCGATCTTTCTCGGCAGTCAGCTGATGGATGTCTTCGACCAGATCGCCAAGGGCGGCGCCACCGCGTCCAAGGAAGCCGGTGTTCTCGAACTGGGTGTGGACACGTTGCCGCCGCTGAAAGCCGATCCCGGCGACCGCAACCGCACCAGCCCGTTCGCGTTCACCGGTAACCGATTCGAGTACCGCGCACCGGGCTCCAACCAGTCGATCTCCGACCCGATGGTCGCGATCAACGTGCTGCTCGCCGACTCCATCGACCACATCGCGACGGAGCTCGAGAAGCTCACGGCGGACGGCACCACCTTCGCCGACGCCTGCCAGCAGGTGCTGCAGGAGATCATCACCGAGCACGGCGCGGTGATCTTCAACGGCGACGGCTACGCCGACGTATGGCAGGACGAGGCCCGGTCGCGCGGACTGAAGAATCTGCGAACCACCGTCGACGCGGTCACCGAATTGGGGGATGCCGACGTCGTCACCGCGTTCGAGAAGTACGGCGTGCTGTCCGCCCGCGAGCTCGAGGCGCGAGAGGACGTCATCTTCGAGCAGTACGCACTGACCATTTTGGTGGAGGCCAAGGAGACCGCCGAGATAGCCAAGACGATGATCCTGCCCGCGACGTTCCGTTACCAGGGTGAGCTCAGCGGTGTGAGCGCCAACCTCAAAGCCGCCGGGATCGAGTCGGCCAACCCCGTATTGGAGGAGATCACCGCTCACCTGGCCGAGTTGCTGAGTTCGCTGACCACTCTCGAGGAGGGCATCAAGAACTTCCACGGCGACTCGGAATACGACGAGTCGAAGTACGCGCTCGACACCCTGATCCCGGCGATGCTCGAGGTGCGCGCCGCCGCCGACGCGCTCGAGGGACTGGTTGCCGACGACCTCTGGCCGTTGCCCACCTACAACGAGATGCTGACCATCCTCTGATCAACGAGGTACCGAATGGGTTCGGGGTCACCGGGCCCGGGCCCATTCGGTACCCGTCGATCGTCGGGCGCCGTTCGGACACCACTCTCCGCGACATGGCTTACGATCACAGAGCGCTCGACCCGTATCCGCGGGTGGCGCGCACGTCATCACGTCGGTCGGGGTCATTCTCGGGGAGAGCCATTGCGTTCGTCCACACGCTTCTTGCAGGCTGCTTGTGCCGCAGTGCTGGTACTCGGTCTCGGTCCGGCCGCACAGGCGACCGCCGCACCCGACGATCCGCTGCCGTTGCCGGTGGTCCAGGGCATCGACAAAGCGATTCCGCCGGCACCGATCCCGCACCTCGCAACCATTCCGCCGCGGGCCTACAACGCCGGATTCGACCAGGCGACGCTGGAGACCCGTGCGGCACTGTTGCCCGCCTACACCGGCGATCGCTTCTTCGACCAATGGCCGTCCGGTCTCGACACCAAGAAGCCGGGCCAACTCCTGGAGAAGCGCGACGTCACGCCGGTCGGACGCTTGCTGTCCATCGTGCCGACGGCCAAGGTCACCCAGATCAAGTTCCGCACCACCGACTCTCATGATGCACCGTCCTTCGGCACGGCCACGATCATCACCCCGGCCAACGTCTGGAAGGGACCCGGCGCACGCCCGATCCTGGTCAACGACATCCCGATCGTGTCATTGGGTGCGCAATGCAGCCCGGGGTATTCGTTCGCCCACGGCTACAGCACCAAGACGAGCACGTTCAACTTCATCCCACCGGACACGATCAATGCCCTGCTCAACGGGTACGAGGTGATCCTGCCCGACCACGAGGGACCGCGGATGGCCTACGGTGAGCCGACGGTCGCCGGCCGGATCACCCTGGACTCGCTGCGGGCGATGGGACAGGTCGAACCCAAGGACTTCGCCAAACGCCGGACCGCCCTCACCGGGTACTCCGGCGGCGCCATCGCCGTACACGGGACGGTCAAGGAGATCGACTCGTATGCTCCGGAGTTGAAGCCGCAGCTGGTGGGCGCCGCTCTGGGTGGCGTGCCCGCCGACTTCCACATGCTGGTCAACAGCATGAACGGCAATCTCGCGGCGGGGATCTTCCTGGCCGCGGAGCTGGGCATCGCCCGCGAACATCCCGAGATGCTCACCATCATGAACAATGCGGGCAAGTGGCTCTCCACGTCACCGGTCAAGGACTTCTGCGGTGTACAGGCGGGGCGGATCGCGATCCCGGTTCCCACGCAGGTGTTCTCCAGCGATCCGGATCCCTATCACTCGCCGGTGGCCGACATGGTCTACAAGGAGACGGGCCTCAAGAACATCAAGGCGGGTACGCCGTTGTTCATCTACCAGGGTGTCAACGAATGGTGGATCCCCGTCCAGGGTGCGATCAACCTGCATGTCGAGCAGTGCCGACTGGGTGCGAACTCGTCGTTCACCCTGGTACCCGGCGAGCATGCGATCGGAGCGCTGACAGGTTATCCCGCGCAATGGAATTGGCTGGAACGACGATTGAACGGGATACCCGCGCCCAACGGGTGCGCCTAGCGCTTCGGCGGCCTCGACGTATCCCGCCTACACCCGCAACGCCAGCGCGACCACCAGGCGGGTGGCCGGGTCGGTGAGGTCGATACCGCTGGTCACCTGCGCTCGTCGGATCCGGTACCGCAACGTGTTCGGGTGTACGTGTAGCGACTGCGCTGCCGAGCGGACATCCCCGAAGGCGTCGAGATACGCACGCACCGAGGCGATCAGCTCGGTTCCGCGTTCGGCATCGTGATCACGTAACGCCTGTACCCGTGGGTCCTGCAGGTCGGGATTCGCCCCGAGGTGAGCCACGATCTCGCCGAGGAGGACACTGGTGCGCGACATCTCCACGGTGACCACGTCGTCGGTCAGGTCGGCGGTGTGCTGGGCAGCATCGAGCACCCGGTCCACCGCGACCCGCACGTCCGGGACCGCTGCCAGTCCGATCGCCGAATCACCGATCACCGCACGCACGCGGGCACCGAACTGGCGGGCGGCAGCGTCGACGGCCGATCGAGCCCATCGCACAGCCGGTTCGGCTTCCGTACGCGGTAACACCACATACGCACGACCGCCCACCGTCGTGGTCACCGACTCGGGCCGGAACGCGCTGGCGTGCAGGGTGAGCGCCGGGAGGTAACCGGCCAGGGCCGGTGTGGCGCCGTGCGCAGGATCGCCTGCCGCGAAACCCACCACCGTCACCGGCCCCTGTCGCGAGAGATTCAGCGCCTCCGCGAGATAACTCACGTCGACCACCGAACCGCGCAGGCCGAGCAATCGACGCACCTGGTCGGTGTGGGCCGACGGGACCGAAGCCGCCCGACCGATGATCCGCGCCGCGACCGACGCGGCACCGGCGATCACCTCGCCCGCGTCGGCACTGAAGTCGGATGTCGCTCGTTGTAGCCAGATGGTGCCCAGGTATTCGTCGCGGCCCCGGGCCCCTGCCCCCGGACGACGGATACCGACCGCCAATCGCGCACGCAGACCCAGATCGTCACGAGCCTCCACCGACACCACGTCCACACCGTTGCGCAGCGCGTCCATGACCCCCCACTGCCGCAACCAGGCGAGCATGGCCGGAGGTCCCTCGCGGCCGAGGATCGACAACCTGCGCAACTCGTCGGCCTCGTCACCCGCGGCGCTGTAGGCGAGCACATGCGAACGGGCGTCCTCGATGCTGACCAGCCCGCCGGTCCGGGCCGCGACCGCCTGCGCCAGGGCGAACATGTCACCCGACGTCCCGGTCGACATCGACTCCGCCACGTCGCCCTCGCCCGCCACCGGCCCGCTCTGACCGATGACCCGCCCCACCAGGTTGTAGAGCCGCTCCCAGCGAGCACCGTGATCCACCGCCACCACGGCGGAGCCGACCGCCGCCGCCTGCGCGACCACCTCTGACGACGGCGTCTTCACCATCACCGCAACCGGCACCTGACCCCCCAGCGAGCCCAACCACCCCACGACCTCGGCGTCGGTGGCGCCGACGAGCATGAACATCTCGGCGCTG
Source organism: Williamsia sterculiae (assembly GCF_900156495.1). GTDB lineage: Bacteria > Actinomycetota > Actinomycetes > Mycobacteriales > Mycobacteriaceae > Williamsia_B > Williamsia_B sterculiae. The sequence continues at coordinate 64,822 of NZ_FTNT01000002.1, read as the reverse complement.
CGAGCCGCGGTCCCGAGACCGAGGTGCAGGTCGTCGGGGTCGAGGAGCGCCACCGACGACACCGTCACGTCGAGTCCGCGTGGGGCATCGACCAGCGACACCACCATGCGGTCGAGGGCCAGCAGCAGGCGCCCGAGTGGGACACCTCCACCCATGTTGTCCATGCGGACAAATACTAGTCCGATACCTCGTCTGATCGAACATGTTCCGCACCGTCGGCCTGCGCTGAGGTAGAGGACATGGATGCGATCACGACTCCCCCGACAGCCCGCAACGAGCCCGTACACACCTATGCACCGGGCAGTGCGGAACGCGAGCGGATCCGCGGGCAACTCGACGATCAGGCGCGTCGCGACCCCATCGACCTACCCAACGTCATCGGCGGCGCACATCGCATGGGTGGTGGCGACCGGACCGACGTGATCCAACCGCACGCACATCGGGAGGTCCTCGGTACTCTCGGCAACGCCACGCACGACGACGCCCGCGCCGCGGTGGATGCGTCGCTGGCCGCCGCGTCCGCGTGGGCCGACACCTCGTTCGACGAACGAGCCGCCGTCTTGTTGCGGGCAGCCGACCTGTTGTCGGGTCCGTGGCGCGAACGGATCGCCGCCGCCACCATGCTCGGACAGTCGAAGACGGTGCAGCAGGCCGAGATCGACGCCCCCTGTGAACTGATCGACTTCTGGCGGTTCAACGTCGGCTTCGCCCGCGACATCCTCGCCGAACAACCGGTCTCCAGCCCGGGTGTGTGGAACCGCCTCGATCACCGGCCGCTGGAGGGGTTCGTCTACGCCATCACCCCGTTCAACTTCAGTGCCATCGCGGGCAATCTACCCACCGCGCCGATGCTCATGGGTAACACCGTGATCTGGAAACCGTCACCCACCCAGACCTACGCCGCCTTCCAGACCATGCAACTGTTGGAAGCCGCGGGATTGCCGGACGGTGTGATCAACCTGGTGACCGGAGACGGCATCGCGGTGTCCGACGTCGCTCTCGCCGACCCGCATCTGGCCGGCATCCACTTCACCGGCTCGACCGCGACGTTCCATCGCCTCTGGCGACAGGTCGGCGACAACATCGACCGGTACCGCACCTACCCGCGACTCGTCGGCGAGACCGGTGGCAAGGACTTCGTGATCGCCCACTCGTCCGCCGATCCCGACGTCCTGCGCACGGCACTGATCAGGGGGGCCTTCGAGTATCAGGGCCAGAAGTGTTCGGCGGCATCGCGCGCGTACATCCCGCGTTCGGTGTGGGAGAAGATGGGTGACGACTTCCTCACCGAGGCATCGGAGCTGACGTACGGCGACGTACGGGACCTCTCCAACTTCGGCGGCGCGGTGATCGATCGTCGCTCCTTCGACAAGAATGCCGCCGCCATCGAACGCGGCAAGTCCGTGTCGTCGCTGACGGTCGCGGCCGGCGGCGAGTACGACGACCGGGACGGGTTCTTCGTCCGTCCGACGGTGTTGCTCTCCGACGATCCTCACGACGAGGCGTTCTCCACCGAGTACTTCGGTCCGATCCTCTCGGTCTACATCTATCCTGACGACGACTTCGAGGAGATGCTGGCGCTCGTGGACTCGACCGCCACCTATGCGCTGACCGGGTCGATCATCGCCGACGACATCGCCGCCGTCCGTCGGGCCAACACCGCGCTCCGCAATGCGGCGGGCAACTTCTACATCAACGACAAACCGACCGGCGCGGTGGTCGGTCAGCAACCGTTCGGCGGAGCCCGTGCCTCGGGGACCAACGACAAGGCAGGCTCCCCGGTGAACCTGCTGCGCTGGACCTCCCCCCGCACCGTCAAGGAGACGTTCGACCCGCCGACGTCGTCGTCGTACCCGCACATGGAGGCCGAGTGACATGGGATTCTTCGACACCGCCCTGCGACCGGGCATCCTCGCCGCCGGCCGCAGCGATCGTCTCAAGGTGGCGTCGTCGCGGACCTCGATGACCCGAAACGTCGTGGAACGGTTCGTCCCCGGTGAAACCGAGGCCGATGTCCTGGCCGCAACCGAGAAGCTGCTCGGCCAGGGGTTGATGGTCTCCATCGATCACCTGGGCGAGGACACCACCGACGAACGTCAGGCCACCGCGACCACCGAGGCGTACCACCACCTGATCGGTGCACTGGGCACCCTCGGCGCCGCACCCAACAGCCTCGAGGTGTCACTGAAGCTGTCGGCCCTCGGTCAGGCCCTGCCCCGGCACGGCACCAAGATCGCCACCGAGAACGCGATGGCGATCTGCGACGACGCACAACGACACGGGGTGCTGGTCACCGTCGACGCCGAGGACCACGCGAGCACCGCCGAACGCCTGGACATCGTCCGGACCGTCCGCACGGACTTCCCCACACTGGGCACGGTGCTGCAGGCTTACCTGCGTCGGACCGAGGACGACTGCACCGAGTTCTCCGGTCCGGGATCGCGCATCCGACTGTGCAAGGGCGCCTACGCCGAGTCACCGGCCGTCGCGTTCACCGATCGGGCCGCGGTGGACGAGGCCTACCAGCGGTGTCTGCGAATCTTGATGTGCGGCAGTGGCTATCCGATGATCGCGTCCCATGATCCGGTGATGATCGAGTCGGCCCGCGTGCTGGCGACCGAGACCCGTCGGCTGCCCGACAGCTGGGAACACCAGATGCTCTACGGGATCCGGACCGACGAGCAACGACGGCTGGCCGAGGCGGGTGGTGCCGTCCGCGTCTACCTTCCGTTCGGCGCCGAGTGGTACGGCTACTTCGTGCGCAGACTGGCCGAGCGCCCGGCGAATCTCACCTTCTTCGCCCGCGCCCTCGTCGGTCGGTGACGACCGGGCGGCCGCGGTCACCGACCCGCGGCCGTCACCCGACCCTGGATGGCCTTGACGAACACCGATGAGATGTCCTCGGGGGTTCTCGCGACGTAGCTGCTCCCACCAGGGGTCGCGTCGGCGATCTGCCGTAGCGCGTCGGCATCGGCGTCTGCGGAGATCCCGATGGTGATGATCATGACCGGCCGGGCGGGATCGTTGCGCTCGGCGAGCCGGGACAGCAACGTCGACAGCCCGATACTGTTGGGCGCGTCGTCGTTTCGACCATCGGTGAGCACGATCACACTGTTCGAGTAGTTCGGGTCGTACCCGTCCTGCACCTTGGTGAACGCTGCGAGCACGGTGTCGTAGAGGCCGGTGCCACCGCCGATGGCGCCGGGATACCCACGCGCGAGATCGTTGAGGACGTCGCGCTGCTTCCTGCCGCCCGACACGGTCGCGTTCTCCCGCTCGATCGCCGCTTTCTGCTCCCACGGTCGTCCACCGGGACCACGATCGGTGGAGAAAAACCACACCCCTGCCTCGGTGTTGTCGGGAAACAACGAGTTGCCCTGCAGCATCGCGCGCGAGAGCAGGTCGGCACGCGACTCCCCGCCTGCCACCGTATCGTTCATCGATCCCGAGACGTCGGCGGTGACCAAGGTGCGAATCGGCACCCCCAGCACCGACCACTGTCGCAAAGTCTTGTCCACCTGCGATGGATCCCGCACCGTGATCTGCGGCACCGCCCCCACTCCCCGCCCGTCGATCGGCGACCGATCGGAGGGACGAAATCCTGCTTCCCGTAGGGCCTTCTGGCCTTCTCCCGACTCGATTCGTCCGAGCAACTCCCGCGCAGCCGTTGCGGTGTCCCGGTGCCGCGCGGCCGGAGACACGTTCACCAGCGGGTGTTCGAGGAAGACGGTCCCCTGCCGGGGGACGACAGCCTTCAGTACGGTCCGGGGATGCGACCGCTGGTACTGCAGAAAGCTCTGCTCATCGGTGACCACCGGATCGCCGGTCGAGTCCGCAACACCGAGGCGGGCCGATTCCGAGTCGTCGGACGTGCGGATGTTGCCCTGCTGGATGGCCAGCACGGTCATCGCGTCGGTCAGTTCGGACTGCTTCATCCGGCCGTCCTGTACCGCAGCCAATGCCCCGATGACGGGTGCGTCACCGGTGCTGGTGGCCAGCGGACTCCCCATCCGCAGGTTCGGCGTCTTCATCACGTCCACCCAGTTGTCGAGACCGCCGACACGCGCACCCGCGACCAGTGCGGGCGTGCTCGCCACCGACACGTTCACGATGTCGGTGGGTATTCGCACCTGTCGGGTCGATTGCTCCGCTCGGGCACGGGTGTCGGCGATCCACAGATCCGGGCCGCCATCACCTCGGCTCAGCAACCCCGGAATCACCGATGCCGGTGCCGCGGTGACGGTGAAGTCGTGGCAACCCACCGTCGAGGCGTCGGTGGCGACCTGTTTGAGCGCCGCGGCCATCGCCGGCTCGGCGGCGACCTCGATCGGACGCCGCGAGCCGCAGTCCGAACCGTCGGACCCGAACACCTTCCACGCGATCAACCCGACAGCCACCACGACCACGACGAGCATCACCGTCATCGTCGCCCACAGACTCGACGCCCGACGCTTGACGCCACGATCGCTGAAACCGAAGTCGTCCGCGTCGTTCCCGGGGGTGTTCGGGGTCTCGGCACCCGCGTGATGGCGTCCCATGGCGGCGAAGTGTAACCGTCGTCATCAGCACCCGACCGCGCCGGATCGGTCGGTCGACGGCCCGCAAGGGATCAGCTGAAGACGCTGTGGAACTTCTGGAGCGATTCCCGCAGATCTTTCTGCAGCGCCTTCGCCGCGGCCTTACCCGCGGGTCCCATCAGTGCCAACCCGCCGAGGTTGATCTCGAACGTCACGGTGGACCCCGCGTCTTTCGGTGCGACCGACAACGTCAACTCGGCCTTCACACCGCCTTTGCCCGAACCTTTGAGCTCCACCCGACGCGGCGGGTCGAAGGTGGTCACCGTCCAGGCGAACCGCACCCGGGTCCCCTTGACCTTGATCACCGAGTCGACGCTGGTGCCCTTGCCGATCTCGTCCTCGGCGGGCAGGGGGCTGCGCCAGCCGTCATGAATCGTCAACCAGTCCTCGTATCGACTGAGATCGGAAACGCAGGTGAACGCGTCGTCGGGGCCGAGCTCGATCTCGACGGTGTCACTGACTTTGGCCATGGACGTCAGTCTAGGGGGACACCGATGTCGGCCGGACAGAACGCCCGGTTCATCACCCCACCCGATCGGTCAGCCACCGGATGGCATCGTCGGTCGCACCGAGATTGGTGTGCCCACGGCCGGGGATGACCCGGTGCTCGATGGTCTCGCCGAGCGCACGAGCCCGCGCCACCGCGCGATCGGTCCAGGGTGCCCGCACGACGAGATCGTCGGATCCGTTCACCACCAAGATCGGTGATCGAGCGGCCCGCTGAGGAAGGGCGACCCTGCTCAGCAGTCGGGTCAGCTCCAGGCGGGCGGCCGGATCGGGCACCTCCGAGTCGGTGGGTTGGACCGCCGAGAGCGCCGAGAACTTCTCCGCTCGCGCGGCCGGGGTGCACGAGGTCAGAACAGGCGCACCAGTGGCCAGTGCACCGCGCATGTACTGCGACACCGGCAGATCGGGCTGCAGCACCCGTAGCCCGGCCACCACGTCGGGTACCAGCGCTCGTTGCACGTACGTGTAGTCGGGTTGCGCCCTGCCGTCGGTGATCGGTGACAGATCGGCTGCGGGCGCCAGCGCGACGGCCCCCCGCAGGTCGAGTCCTTGTCCGTACGATGGCGCGAATTCCGCTGCAGCCCAGGCTGCTTGACCGCCCTGCGAGGCACCCAGAGCCACCCACCGGGTGGAGGTGTCGGGGACCACGAGGCGGGCCGCGCGTACAGCGTCGATCATGTTGTACGCCGCGCTGGCGGGCTCCAGGTACGGATGGGGAAGCCGCGATTCGTGACCGAGACCCTGATAGTCGGTGGCCGCGACCACGAAGCCGGCTCGCAACAGCGCCTCCACCTCACCGGACTGACCGAGCAGGTCGGGACTGTCGGAGGGACCACAACTGCGGTCGGTGCCGGTGGTGCCGTGACCGAGGGCGACGATCGGCCATCCACCCGTCGGCGGGTCACCGTCGGGTACCGCGACGATTCCGGAGACGTCGGCACCCCGGTCGACGTAGCCGATCGTGGACCGATACACGATCCGCGTCACCCGGTGTCGACTCAGCTGGGTGTCCGGTGCAGCCTCGAACGCGGTGCGGGATCGGATGGTGCCGCGTTCCGCGGTCGTGGGGGCGGGTGTCGACGGCGTGGAGACGGCAGCTGCGCTGGTCGAGGAGGTGTGTGGTGGTTCGGGCGCAACTCCGCCGCAGCCGACCAGCACCACACCCAGCGTCGACGCGCCTACCAGGGTGATCGACCTGCGGACTCCGCGCAGCAAGTGCGAGGGGTTGGGTATCAGGAGGTGGGCGGCGTGGTGCCGCCGTCTTTCGGGGGGTTGGTGTCGTCGGCGAACTTGTCGGCGGCGCTCTTGGCTGCCTCCCGACCCTTGTCGACCTGCGACTTGTACTTCCCCTTGGTCGCCTTGTCGATCGCGTCGGCGCCCTTGTCTATGTACTGTTTGTTCTTGCCGACGATGACCTTGGCCTTCTCGGTCAGTTGTGTGAAATCCATGGTCCAAGGGTACCCGTCGCATGGTGGGCGGGTGGGTCTGCGCCCAGACCGATTGGTACACATCGGTGTTGCGCGCACCGGGAGTCACCTGCTCTCAGACCGACGCCTCCCACCACGTCTGTTCGGCGATACCCGGGCCGGTACCTGCGACGACGTCGAATCGAGCGCCCGGCGGCGGGGTCACCACCGGGACCAGTCGTTCGTCGGCTGCCGTGAGCAACCGCTGCACCGGGTCGGCCCACGGATGCAGCGCGAGGTTGAACGTGGCCCAGTGGATGGGCAGCATGACGGTGTCGGTGACCTCGCCGCGGGACACCATCTGGTGTGTGGACACCGCCTGTTCGGGATCGAGATGGATGTCCGGCCAGAGCCGGTCGTAGGCGCCGATCGCGATCAGGGTCAACCCGAACGGGCCGAACAGCTCCCCCACCTCGGCGAAACGGTCGCTGGGGCCGCTGTCACCACTGAAGAAGAAGTTCGCCGAGCGGCCCTGCACCGCCCAACTGGCCCACAGGGTCAGGTTGCGGACCAGACCACGACCACTGAAATGCCGGGCGTAACAACAGTTGAACGTCAAACCGGCAGCATCGACGGATTCGCCCCAATCCGCCTCGCGTATCCGGGTGGGGGCGACGCCCCAACCCTGCAGGTGTGCGCCCACCCCTATGGGTGCGACGAACACGGCATCCGGCGACTGCGCGGACAGGGCGACAACGCTCTCGACGTCGAGGTGGTCGTAATGGTCGTGACTGAGCAACACCACGTCGATCCGAGGCAGATCGGCGACCCTGCACGGAGCGCGGTGCATGCGCGCGGGTCCGACCAACTGGGACGGCGAACATCGCCTGCTGAACACCGGGTCGGTCAGCACCCGGACACCATCGATCTCGACCAGTACGGTCGCGTGTCCCAACCAGGTGGCGGCGAGTTGGGCGGGTACGTCGACGAACTCCGGCGTGGTCACCGCGACCGGCGCACCGGGGGTGCCGACCTTGCCGCGGCGGAACATCTCCATCGCCGCTCTGCTCTGTGATTCGGTCAGCTCCGTCGTCGGTTCCACATTGGCGAAGACACCGTCGTGCAGGTGCGGTGAGTCCCGCACGTGGTCGGCGATGGTCTCCCGCGACGCTCCGACCGCCTGCAGTGGTGGCAGCGCCATCGTCCGCTGACGTAGCGACGTCCACGCGTTGCGCCCGGGGCCGGTGAGTTCGGATATCGATGTGCGCATCATCGCCAGCCTAGCGGGCGGCTCGGGCACTCATTCGCGCGTGATCCCCGCGCCGCGCGGCACCCTGCTCACCAGCCGTTGATGTGGATCGTGGCGTCGTTGTCGCGACGCGGGCCGGGCTGGAAGTCGGTCCCCTTGGTGTAGGCGACGGGTAGCAGAACACCCTGCCGCACATTCGACGGTATGCCCAGCAGGTCGGCGGTCTCCTGCTCGTAGGTCAGGTGCAGGGTGGTCCAGGTGCTGCCCAGGCCGCGGGCGCGCAGCGCCAACTGCAGGCTCCACGCCGCGGGGAGCAGAGAGCCCCACAGCGGAGCCTGGTTGCCCTCCGGCAGGCTCTTGCCCGCGTGGATGGCGCCGAGGACCAGCACCGGTACCTCGGCCATGTGGTCTGCGAGGTGACGCGAGCTCGCACTCACCCTGATCATCGTCTCGTCGGATGTCTCGGGACGCGCCGCGGCGTAGGTGTCGAACGACTTCTTGTAGAGCTCGGCCACCGCTCGGCGCTTGTCGGGATCGGTCAACACGATCCAGTGCCAACCCTGAGAGTTGCTGCCCGTGGGAGCCTGCATGGCGATGTCCAGCGCCTCACGCACCACCGACAGGTCGACGGGGCGTTCCAGGTCGAGTCGTTTGCGGACCGCGCGGGTGGTCGACAGCAGTTCATCGGGGTTCAACGGAAGCAGTTCGGTCATACACGCAACATACGGCAGCGGCGGCTCAGCTCGATCCGAGTGGGACCGGGCGCTTGTAGGTCACCCGGTCGAATTCCCTTCCGTACTCGTCGACGGCCGACACGTGCATCTCGGAGTCGATGATCCCGGGGATACCGGGGACCACCTCCAGCGCGATGAAGGAGTAGTTGCGGAAGCGTACACGCGACCACTCGACCGACTCGGTCTTCTTCTCACCGTCCGGTGTCCACACGTAGCTGTTGGGAACGCCGTTGTCGCCGACCACGTTGCCGCGGTACGAGTCCTTCTCACCGTCCTGGAACGTGTAGCGCGGCCTGCCGCCGCCACCGACGGTGTAGTACACGGTGCCGTCGGTTGCCGGACGCACCGTCGATCCATCCAGTGCCGCCCGCGTGGGGCGACCCGCGCGGATCGGATCGGTGCGCTCGAAGACGTGGTTGTGACCCTGCAACACCACGTCCACCTGATACTTGTCGAACAGTGTGGTCCAGGCGTCGCGCACGCCGCCGTCACTGGCGTGAGACTCGGTGGTCGAGTACGCGCAGTGGTGGAAGAAGCAGACGATGAAATCGATGTGCGGATCCGCGCGGTAGCGCGCCAGGGTTCCTTCGGTCCAGGAGTTCTGCGCCCCACCGCTGTATCCGGTGTTGGCGGTGATCTCGTAGGAGACGTCGTTGGCGTCCAGCGACAGCACCGCGACGTTGCCGTAGGTGAAGGAGTACACCGACGGGCACCCCTTGGGACCGTTGTGCGGTTGCTCGAGTCGTGCGGCGTGACCGCCGTAACCGTGTGGGCTGTACAGCGCCTCCATGTCGTGGTTGCCGGTGGCGAAGAGCCACGGCGCCCGGGATGCGCTCTTCTCGATGGCCGCGAAGTACCCGTCCCAGACGAACGGGTTGTACTTGTCGAACCCGTTGGGAGCGTCGCCTTTCTGCACGAACGTCAGCGGCTTACCCGATCCCGACGGGTCGGCGTAGGCGATGTCACCGGCGAGCACATGGAAGACCGGTGAGCGCGAGGCGATCTGGTTGACGATGTTGGCGGCATGTTTCACCGACGGGTCGTTGTCGGCCTTGTAGTAGAGGTCGTCGTAGTCACCGGGGACGAGACCCGCCGGCTTGCTCGGGGTCTCGTCGACACCCTGGTCGCCCATCATCGTGAAGGTGAATCGACCCAACCGACCCGGCGGTAATGCGGTAGCAGCGGAACGTATGTCGCTGGTGAAACCATCGGAGGTGCGCCATCGGTAGAAGTGTGGGATACGCGGCAGCAACCGGTTCACCGACACGTGGGCGTAGAACTGTTCGGCATTGAGCAGGGCCGTGCCATCGGCCACCGGGACGTGGCTGATCAGATTGCGCACCTCGGCCACGTCCGTGGCCCCCAGGGCCGGGGTCGGTCCGTGGTCGAGAAACACCTTGTCAGCACCGGGATTGCGCGAGAGCTGCGCGGAGAAGCGCAACTGCGTCGCCGCGTCGGCACCGAAGGACACATGCCTGCCCGCGGCCGCCAACGGGGCATCCTTGGCATACGCCCGTCCGGCGAAGGCCGCGTTGCCCACGCCGAGCGTCGCCGCGGTCGCCGCGCTCCCGGCGAGGAAGTTCCGGCGACTGACCGGATGCCTGCGCATGAAGCTCTGATGCCAGTCGAAACGCTCGGCCATGGTCATGTCGGCGGCTGCGCTGGCGGGGATTCCGGTGTCGACGGTTTCACCGGCGGGATTCACGGGCATGCATGGAAGACCACTGCGCGCCGCTGACGACAGGCGAACCAGGCCGTGTACGGCGGGTGAATGGTCACCCAACGAGAAACGTCGGGTTCTCCAGGGCTCCGGTCAGCGCAGCAGGCGGCGGGTCAGATCGGCGATCTGACCAGAGAAGGCGACCAGCACGACGCGGGGCACACCCGGTTCCGCCGCCCGTACCGCCCGCACCTGCTGTGCGACCGCGTCGTCGACGGGCCAACCGTAGGCGCCGCCGGAGATCAACGGGAACGCCACCGACTCCGCCCCCAGTGACGCCGCCAACGTCAGCGAACGGGTGTAGCACCACCGCAGCGCGGCCGACCGATCCTCCGAACGCGAATACCGCGGCCCGACGGTGTGGACGACCCAGCGCGCGGGCAGCCCACCCGCGGTGGTGGCCACCGCGGCGCCGACCTCCAGCCCGCCGGGCAGGGTCGTCGCCCGCAACAACCGGCAGGCGTCGAGAATTGCCGGACCACCGGTCCGATGGATGGCACCGTCGACCCCGCCACCACCGAGCAACGACGAGTTGGCTGCGTTGACGATCACGTCGACGTCGAGGGCGGTGATATCACCCTCGATCACCTCGACGGTGGTCGTGGAATCGCCCGTCACGACTCGTACTCCGGTGTGTTGACCTGAACCGGTGCCCCGCCGGGGAGGCAGACCACCCGGACTCCTTCGGCGTCGCAGATGTTCCAGCCCTCGGCGTCCGGATGCGGGGACACCGCGACACTGTCGCCGCTGTCGAAGTTCAGGGTCAGCAACCCGCGCGGTGACAGCTGCACCGAGCTGAGCAACGTGCCGACCAGCGATTCCAGCGATTCCAGTTCCGTCACGTCGCCGGCGTAATGATGCACATCACCGTCGGAGGTGACCAGTCGCAGACCGGCCTCGGCGATCACGGCTATGTCGTCGCTGAACCCGATCTCCAGCTGGAACGCATTGCGGGTGACCTCGTGAACCATCATCCCGACCTGTAACGGATCAAGCGTCAACGACAACCTCGGCGTCTGCGGTTCATTATCGTGAAGTTCGCCTGAGATTAACCGAGGCCACAGAACGACGCAAAGTCCGCTTCGCTATTCGCGCAGCAGTGCCTCGAAGGCGACCCGGTCACCGCGGTACAGGGAGCGCACCCTCTCGACCGGTCGGCCGTCGTCGTCGAAGGTGTGCCTATGCAACAGCAGCATCGGCATGGCAGTGGTCGACTCCAGCAGACCCGCCTCACGCGGGGAGGCGAGGACGGTCTCGACGCGCTCCCGCGCGTGTCCGAACACCACTCCCTGGGCGCGGATCGCGGCGTACAGCGACGTGGACGGATCGAAGGTCCTCGTGAGGACCTCGAATCGCGACGCGGACAGATACGTGCTCTCCAGGCCCAGACGGGCGCCGTCGGCGAGCAGAACCCGCTCGAGGTGTATCACCTCCGCCCCGTCGGGGACCTCGAGGTCGGCCCGTAGATCGGCCGTGCCCTCGATGTTCTCCCAGGTCACCAAGAGACGGCCGGGTTCACGACCGTGACTCTGCGCACCCTCGGTGTACGAGCGCAACGAGAGTGGCTGGACAAGTTTCGGTGCGGCGACCACCGTGCCCCGCCCGCGGCGCTCGATCCGGCCCTCCACCAGCAGCTCGTGCAACGCCTGGCGCACCGTCTCCCGGGAGACGGTGAAGCGCTCGGCCAGTTCGCGCTCAGGTGGGACCGCGTCGCCCACCTCCGACATCGCGATGAGCTCGTCCACCGCGGTGCGCACCCGGTAGTACTTGGGTGGCGGGGTGGGGGCGCTCACACCCGCACCCGGACGGCTGCCGCCACGGCCAGTACCTCCTCGATGTCCATCGTGGGTGCACCAGGGGTCTTGGCTGCGTCGTCGAAACGCCTCAGCCGCAATGCATCCGGAAACCACCGATGATCGACGACGCGCGGATCCACGCCCGCCCCTCCCTGCCGACCCAGCGACACCATCGAGGTTGCGGTGAGCGACCGGGCGTAGTCGGCGTCGGCGGCGACGAGGTACTGCTTGGCAGCGACATGCGATCCGGCCAACCAACCCACCCGCTCGCCGAACCGCGGGGTCAGCCATTCCCTGGCCAGCTCCTCGTGTGCCCGGGCGTGCGGGCCCGCGATGACCGGGCTGTGCGCCACATCATGCAGGACACAGGCGAGCAGCAATTCGTCATCGGCGCCGTCGAGGCGGGCCAGGTGCCCACACTGCAGCGCGTGGTCGTACTCGTCCACCGCCACCTCGTCCCACACCCCGCGCAACGAGGTCAGCACACGACGCACTTCCGCGATCGAGCCCATACCGCCAGGCTAGCGGAGTTGGTCTATACCAATCGTTCAACGGCCGGCAACAAGCCGGTGCACTTTGGTCTAGACCAATGAGGCACAATGGTCGGCATGGACGTCACGGTGATCGGCGGCGGGATCCTCGGCACCACCCACGCATGGACCGCGATCGCGCGTGGACACCGCGTGACCCAACTGGAACGGGAGATCGAGGCCCGCGGTGCGACGGTGCGCAATTTCGGGCTCGTATGGGTGTCGGGACGTTCATCCCTCGAGCTCGACCTCAGCTTGCGATCACGCGAGCTCTGGCAACAGATAGGTGCCGCGGTCCCGGGGGTCGGGTTCCGGGCGGCGGGATCGATCACCCTGTTGCGGACACCGGACGAGGTCGCCGTCGCCGAGGCCGTGTTGGCACGACCGGACGCCGCACTGCGCGGATTCCGACTCCTCGACGCCGAGCAGGTACGACTGCACAATCCGGCCCTTCGTGGCACCTACCTCGGCGGCCTCCACTGCGACCGGGACGCGGTCGTGGAATCACGGGTGGCCCTGCCTGCCATCCGCGACCATCTCGAGCGCAGCGGGCGATACGCATTCCACAACGACACCGACGTGCGCGCGGTGACGCCGACCGCCACCGGGGTTCGGGTGACGGACACCCGTGGTGGCCACCACGACGCCGACCACGTGATCGTGTGTCCGGGTGCCACGCACTCGGGTCTTGCCCGGGAACTGCTCGGCCACATGCCCGTTCGGCGGGTGCGTCTGCAGATGATGCAGACAGCACCGCTGGGCGAACCGCTGACCACCGCGATCGCCGACGGCGACAGTTTCCGCTACTACCCGGGTTTCGCCGGTGCTGCCCTGGAACAACTGAGAAATCGGCAACCGCAGACCGAGACGGCCGAACTGCACCGTATGCAGTTGCTGTGCGTGCAACGCCTGCACGGCGGACTGACCATCGGTGACACCCACGAATACGACGAACCGTTCACCTTCGACGTGGACGAGGCGCCCTATGACCACCTACGGGAGGTGGTGAGCACGCTGCTCGGACGCGACCTCCCACCCATCGTCCGGCGGTGGGCCGGTGTCTACTCCCAGTGCCTCGACCCCGACGCCATCGTCTACCGCGGCAGCCCCGACCCGACTGTCACGGTGGTCACCGGCCCCGGTGGTCGGGGGATGACGTTGGGCCCGGCCATCGCCGAACAGACCCTGGCCCTGCTCGACGCATGAACGAGCTTCGCGCACAGCCGATCCTGTCCCAGCGAATTGGAGATCCGATGACCGATACACCGATCGCCCTGGCTGTTCTCGACATGGCGGGCACCACCGTCGCCGACGACGGACTGGTCTTCGCCGCCTTCGACGCGGCCTGCGCAGCCGCCGACATCCCCGCCCAGGGACCCGACCACGATCGGGCCGTCCAGTACGTCATCGACACCATGGGACAGTCCAAGATCGTGGTATTCCGCGCCCTGCTCGACGATGACGAGGACCGCGCACAAGCGGCCAACGCCGCCTTCGAGCGAACCTATGACGACCTCATCGACACCGGACGCGCCGTACCCGTCGACGGCGCGGAGATCGCCATCGAGAAGCTGCGCTCGGCCGGAGTCAAGGTTGCTCTCACCACCGGTTTCAGCACCGACACCCAACAGCGGTTGGTCGACTTCCTCGGCTGGCAACACCTCACCGATCTGGTTCTCGCACCATCACCGGGCGTGCGCGGTCGTCCCCACCCCGACCTGGTCCTCACCGCCCTGATGCGCCTCGACGTGGACGACGTGCGGCACGTCGCGGTCCTCGGTGACACCGCCAACGACATCCTCACCGGGCGGCGGGCCGGTGCCGCGATCGTGGCGGGCACTCTCACCGGCGCGCACGACGCCGACCGCTTGCGCGCCGCGGGCGCCACCGACATCGTCGACACGGTGGGAGATTTCGCCGACCTGCTGCTCGGCAGAACGGTCTGACGCCCGTCGACGTGCCGATCCGGGCGACTACACCGCTGCGCACCCGGGGCCGCAGAGCACTCGTCGAAGGGTTTCCGACGCTGCTGGGCCGAACCCTCGACGCATCTGCCGCGACCTGGTGGACTGCTGCGATGAGCTCTGTGACTGCGCTGATAGTGGTGGGTAATCCGAAGCCGGCCTCGCGGACCCGCGACGCCGGCGAGCGGCTCGCCACTGCCCTCGGTTACGACCACCAGACCATCGAACTCGCCGAACTCGGTCCGGCACTGCTGGGTTGGGGCGATCCGGCCGCTGCCGAGGCGGTGGCCAGGGCCCAGCAGGCCGACGTCATCATCACCGCCTCCCCGACGTTCAAAGCGACCTACACCGGCTTGCTCAAGCTCTTCCTCGACCAGTTCGGCAACCGCACCGGGCTGGCCGGGGTGGTGGGCCTACCTCTGATGCTGGGTGCCGGTCCCGCGCATGCGTTGGCACCGGAACTGCTGCTCAAGCCGGTGCTGGTGGAACTCGGTGCGACCTGCCCCGCACAGGGCCTGTACCAACTCGATTCCACATACATCGATGACGGTTCCCGAGACAGCTGGGTTGAGCAATGGGGGCCGGTGCTCGAGCGTCTGATCCCGACCACCGGCTGACCTCGGTCCGGTGGGGGCCGCATGCACCACGCGTACCGTCGGGTGCATGACGTCCACCACCCAGAAATCCGGTGAGTTCACCCTCGGCAACGCCCTGACCGTCCAGCGCCTCGGCTACGGAACGATGCAGTTGACCGGTGACGGTGTGTGGGGCCCACCTCGCGACCACGACGAGGCGGTCCGGGTTCTCCGTCGCGCCGTCGAACTCGGGGTGAACTTCATCGACACCGCGGATTCCTATGGCCCGGTCGTCGCCGAACCGCTCATCCGGGAGGCACTGCACCCGTATCCCGATGGTCTGGTCATCGCCACCAAGGCGGGACTGACCCGTGCCGGGCCCGGCGACTGGCGACCCGTCGGACGACCGGAGTATCTCCGTCAGCAGGCCGAGATGAGTCTGCGCCACCTGGGCGTCGAGCAGATCCCGCTGTTCCAATTGCACCGCATCGACCCGCAGGTGCCGCTCGACGATCAGGTCGGTGAGCTCAAGAAGCTGCAGGATGAAGGCAAGATCAATCTGATCGGGTTGTCCGAGGTGTCGGTCGACGAGGTGAAGGCGGCCCGCGACATCGTCGACATCGCGAGCGTGCAGAACCTCTACAACCTGGCCGATCGATCCGCAGAGGACCTACTCGACTACGCCACTGCCGAGAACATCGGCTTCATCCCGTGGTTCCCGCTGGCCACCGGCGAACTCGCCGGGGCGGGGAGCAAACTCGGTGCACTCGCCGCGGACAAGAACGCCAGCCCGTCGCAGTTGGCGCTGGCCTGGCTGCTCGCCCGCTCACCGGCGATGCTCCCGATCCCCGGTACGTCCAGCGTGGCGCACCTCGAGGACAACCTGGCCGCCGCCGACATCGAACTGTCCGAGGCGGACGTGCGGGCTCTCGACGACGCGGTCGCCTGAGCGACGGTCGCGCGAGCAATCACCGCACCCTCACCGATCGCCTGGATTGGCCTGGATCAACGAGATCGCCTACCAGAGCTCCACCCGCGGTTGACATCTCGCGTCCGACCTCACCGCACGCATCCGTGACGACGTCGACATCGCCCTCCAGGGTGTCGGATTCACGGTGCGGCGCGTGGCTGCGCGCGACCTGGCGCGCCGCCGACCGTTGGTCACCCGGCCCGATCGGATGCCCGCGTCGCGCCTTCGACTGGCACCACTACCAGTACCCCGTTGTACACGCCTCGCAGGCGCGGCATCGCCGCTGAGCCGCGCTCAGCCGGTCAGTTCGGGATCGCCCGGTGCCGACAGCGTCAGCACGGCCTCGACGATCCGTGGGTTCTTCTCGATCTCGGCCTCCACGCGGCGCAGCAGGACCGCGACGTGTTCCTCGTCCTGGTTACCGCGGACGTCGACGGCGGCGACCAGGAAGATCTGCATCGGCCCGACCCACTCGACGTGCAGGTAGGTCACCCTGTCGACGTCAGGGTTGCCGACGAGGAGGGCGAGCACCCGACCGCGGGTGACCGGATCGACCGACTCTCCCACCAGGAATCGCCGGTTGCGGTCGATCAACAGGATGGCCACCACGGCCAACAACAGTCCCACCACGATGGACCCGATCGCGTCCCACATCGGCGATCCGGTGAGTTGGTGGAGCAGGATGCCGACGAAGGCGATGATCAGACCGAGAAGGGCCGCGGCGTCTTCGGCGAACACCGCGCGCACGGTCGGGTCCGAACCGGTCAACACCTGATCGATGGTGCCGAGGTCGCGTCGTTTCCCGGCACGGCGCGACTGCTGGTACGACCGCAGGAACGAAATGCCCTCGAACACGAACGACAGGACCAGCACGAGATAACTCAGCAGGAAGTCGCCACCCGGTTCAGGGGATCGCAGTTCGCTGATGCCGTGCATGATCGACACGACGGCGCCCACGGTGAACAGGCCGAACGCCGCGATCATCGACCAGATGTATGCCTCCGCGCCGTAGCCACGGGGGTGTTCGGCGTCGCGACCGGCGCGACCGCGACGGTCGGCGACCACCAGGAAGATCTCGTTGCCGGTGTCAGCCCAGGAGTGGGCGGATTCGGCGAGCATCGACGCCGACCCGGTGATGACCGCGACCACCGTCTTCGCGATCGCGATGACGAGATTGGACGTGAAGGCCAACGCCACCGTGATCAGGCTGTCGTTCTCCCCCGGTGCCGATGCGGCGCCGGCCCCCGCGATCTCCACCTTCGACACATCCGGCGACGACATCTGACCTCCGAACACTCGACTGACGACGGTCCGACGCATCACCGGCCCGCTCCCGCACCCTATGAGGAGCGCGGGACCAGAGCGAACCGGCGAGGCGTACTCGCTCAGTTCGTCGGGGCCATGAAGGGCAGATCGTCGGGCAACCGGTAGTCGAACTGCACCTCGTCGGCGACGTCGACCCCGTGCCGGTCACGGAACCAGGCGACACACGCGTCGGCCACGAGCTGAGCATCGGTGCTGATCAGGTAACCGTCCGTGCAGTCGGGGAATCGGGTGTCGTGTTGCCAGACGTCGTGGGTGACGTGGTCGGCGGCATAGGACGCGAACAGCAGGTGGGTCAGGCAGGCCGACGATTGACGCAGCAGGAGTGCACCGTTCTCGAAGATCTGTACCTGAGCGGCAGGTGATTGTCCCGACGGGGCCAGATCGACGAACAGATCGAGGATCGCGGCGGTCGGGAGGGTCGAGAACCCCTCGACCAGCCAGGCCGACAGGCCATCCCAGTTCTTGGGTTCGGTACGTGCGGAGTCGGCGGTGTGTCCTGCCATGAGCGTGTCCTTCAGCGAAGCCGTTCGCGGCGAGTTCGTCGTCGAACCCACGGCGCCCCCGGCAGGCGGTCCAATGCGACGAGCAGGCGCGCGTGCGCGGTCGTCAAGCAGTGATTCGCTGCGTCGGCCCGATCCGTTACTTCCCCGCGACGTTCGGTGTCCGGCACCCTCCGACGTCGAACCCGATCACTTCGGAGGCATGCGGATGCCGCCGTCGACCCGCACGACCTCCGCGTTCACATACGAGTTGGTGAGCAACTCGATCACCATCGACGCGAGTTCGTCCGGATCGCCGAGGCGACGCGGGTACAGCACGTTCTCGCCGAGTTTCGCCTTGAATGCCTCCGACGCCTCACCCTCGCCGTAGATGGGGGTGTCGATGAGGCCGGGAGCGACGGTGTTGACGCGTATCCCCGCGGCCGCGAGGTCACGGGCCACCGGCAGGGTCATCCCGACGATCCCGCCCTTGGAGGCCGAATACGCCGCCTGACCGATCTGCCCGTCGAAGGCGGCGACGCTGGCCATCGACACGATGGCACCCTTCTCCCCGGTGGCCGTGGGTTCACCGCGTGTCATGGCGGTCGCGGCCAACCGGATGGCATCGAAGCTGCCGATCAGGTTCACCTTGATGACCTTGGTGAACTGGTCGATGTCATGGGCCGACGCGAACTCACCGTCCCGGCCGATGGTGCGCTGCGCGGATCCGATTCCCGCCGAGTTGACCAGCACCCGCAGCGGCCCGAGTTGCAGCGCGGCGGTCACCGCCGCCTCGATCTGCACGGTGTCTGTCACGTCCACCGGCACGAACGTGCCGCCGATCTCCTCGGCGAGCGCCCACCCCTTGTCGGCCTGCAGATCGGCGACCACCACGCGGGCGCCCCGCGCGGCGAGTCGCCGGGCCACGGCCGCGCCGATACCCGACGCCCCACCGGTGACGATCGCACTGGCCTTGTCGATGTCCATGGCCGCAGCCTACGTCGACGGCGCGAGTGTCGGTGCGGACTAGCGTGGATCGTATGCGCTACGTGAATCTCGGTGCCAGCGGTCTGAAGGTCTCCCGGATCATCCTGGGATGTATGAGTTTCGGTGAGTCGGGGCGCGGTACCCACGCGTGGACGCTCCCCGAGGACGAGAGCCGCCGGATCATCGCCGCCGCACTCGACGCGGGTGTCACCACATTCGACACCGCGAACATGTACTCGCTGGGCAGCAGTGAGGAGATCGTCGGCCGAGCCCTGGCCGACATGGCCGACCGTGACGACGTGGTGATCGCCACCAAGGTGTTCCAACGGATGCGTCCCGGGCCCTACGGCGGGGGTCTGTCGCGTAAGGCCATCCTCGCCGAGATCGACAACAGCCTGCGACGCCTCGGCACCGACCACGTGGACCTCTATCAGATCCACCGGTGGGATCCGGACACGCCGATCGAGGAGACGATGGAGGCGTTGCACTACGTCGTGCGGGCGGGAAAGGCGCGTTATCTCGGTGCGTCATCGATGTACGCGTGGCAGTTCGCCAAGGCCCAGCACGTCGCCGAGACAGGTGGGTGGACGCGATTCGTCTCCATGCAGGACCACTACAACCTCCTCTACCGTGAGGAGGAGCGAGAGATGCTGCCGCTGTGCGCAGACCAGGGCATCGGAGTCATCCCGTGGAGCCCGTTGGCCCGCGGTCGGTTGACCCGGCCGTGGGATCAGGCCACCGCCCGCGCCGACACCGACGAGTTCGGCAGGTCGCTCTACCGCGACGCCGACCAGCACGTGGTGGCGCGCGTGCTCGAGGTCGCCGCACGACGCGACCTCCCACCCGCCGTGATCGCACTGGCATGGGTCGGCTCCCGGACCACCGCCCCCATCGTCGGGGTCACCAGGGACGAGCACCTGCGCGACGCCGTCACCGCGACGGAGATCACGCTGAGCGACGACGAGGTGACCTACCTGGAGGAGCTGTATGAACCGCACCCCGTGGTCGGTATCGGCTGAACCGTCAACGTCGGTTGAACCCGCGCACCACGTCGTCGTCAACCCGTCACGCCGCATAGGGTTGCGCCATGACGACTCGTGCGCTCGTGCTCGGCGGCGGCGGCATCACCGGGACGGCGTGGCAGGCGGGAATGCTCTGCGGGCTGGCCAAACGCGGCGTCGACCTGACCGAAGCCGATCTCATCGTCGGAACCTCCGCCGGATCGGTCACCGGAGCCCTGCTACGCAGCGGCATCGGCGTGGAAGAGCTGTACGACATGCAGCAGCGACCCCCGCTGGACACCATGGACGTGCACATGTCCCTGCTCACCACCCTGCGTCTGGCGGTGGAACTGCTGCGCTCGGGGCGCGACGAGGAGCTGCGTGGCCGACGCCTCGGCCGGTGGGCGCTGGATCGCGCCGTCCACCCCGACGTACCGACCGCGCAGGCCAGGTTCGCGGCCATGCGTGCCCGACGGGTCCCCGACTTCTGGCCCGACGGCGCTCTGCACGTCGCCGCGGTGGACGCGCAGAGCGGTGCGCTGCGGGTGTTCACCCGTGACGACGGCGTACCGCTGCACCGTGCGGTCGCCGCGAGCTGCGCGATCCCGGGCGCCTACACGCCGGTGGAGATCGACGGACACCGGTACGTCGACGGCGGCGCGCGGTCATCGGCCAATGCCGACCTGGCCCGCGGCCACGATCGGGTCGTGGTCCTGGCCCCCATCGACGCGCCGATACCGTTCTCCCAGACCATCGTCAGACAGCTGCGTCGCATCGGTGCCACCACCGACTCGATGGCCACACCGGACCGCGCGTCCCGCCGGGCCATCGGCCGCGATTACCTCGACCACTCACGCCGGGGAGCGGCGGCCACCGCAGGTGTCCGCCAGGCCGACGCCGACGCCGAACGTTTTGCGAGCATGTGGAACTGAGCGTCTGAGTCGGGCAAACCCACCCGACCGGTGATGGTCGACGACCCCACCGAGTAGCGTGACCTCCGCCACACCGCTCGATGATCGGAGGATCGCGATGACCGCGACGACTGACCGTCCACTCGACCCGGCCGTCGAGTTGGTGACAACAGATCCCGACCTACCTCCGGTGGCGGTCATCGACCGCTCCCCGATGACTCTCGGCAAACGCGTGCTCTTCGCCGTGATCGCGATTCTCGGCGCCGTGGCCTGGGCGATCGTGGCGTTCCTGCGCGGCGAGTCAGTGAACGCGTTCTGGTTCGTGATCGCCGCGGCGTGCACCTACGTGATCGGTTACCGCTTCTACGCGCGACTCATCGAGGCCAAGGTGGTGCGCCCGCGCGACGACCGCGCCACTCCCGCCGAGGAATTCGACAACGCCAGGGACTACATGCCGACGGATCGTCGAGTCCTGTTCGGGCATCATTTCGCCGCCATCGCCGGTGCCGGACCGCTGGTCGGTCCGGTACTCGCAGCGCAGATGGGATACCTGCCCGGGACCATCTGGATCATCATCGGCGCACTGTTCGCCGGCTGCGTGCAGGACTACCTGGTGCTCACCATAGCCACCCGTCGCCGCGGTCGTAGCCTCGGACAGATGGCTCGCGACGAACTCGGCAATGTCGGTGGGACAGCGGCCATCCTGGCGGTGTTCGTCATCATGATCATCCTCATCGCGGTCCTGGCCCTGGTGGTGGTCAACGCCCTCGCCGACAGCCCGTGGGGCGTCTTCTCCATCGCGCTGACCATCCCGATCGCGGTCTTCATGGGTGTGTACCTGCGGTACCTCCGGCCGGGACGGGTCAGCGAGGTGTCGCTGATCGGTGTGGTACTGCTGCTGTTGGCGATCGTCGCCGGACGCTACGTCGGTGAAAGCAGTTGGGGCAAGGACTGGTTCTCGCTGTCGCCGGTGTTCCTCAGCTGGGCGATCATCGTCTACGGAGTCGCCGCGGCCGTGCTGCCGGTGTGGCTGTTGCTAGCACCGCGCGATTATCTGTCCACGTTCATGAAGGTCGGCACCATCGCACTGTTGGCCATCGGCATCCTGGTGGTCCGACCGGTGATGGCGGCCCCGGCGGTCAGCGATTTCGCGTGGAACGGTAAGGGCCCGGCGTTCGCCGGGGCGTTGTTCCCATTCCTGTTCATCACCATCGCCTGCGGTGCCCTGTCCGGTTTCCACGCGCTGATCGCATCGGGCACCACGCCGAAACTCCTGGAGAAGGAGAGCCAGGCGCGCGTCATCGGCTACGGCGGCATGCTCACCGAGTCGTTCGTGGCGATCATGGCGCTGATCACCGCCTGCATCCTCGACCAGCATCTGTACTTCGGGATGAACGCACCCAAGGCGCTGACCCAGGGCACCCCCGACGGTGCGGCGAAGTACGTCAACGGGCTGGGTCTCGGCGGCGGCAACGTCGACGCCCAGTACTTCACCCAGGCCGCACAGGGCGTCGAGGAGAAGACGATCATCTCCAAGACCGGTGGCGCCCCCACCCTCGCGATGGGCATGGCCGAGACCTTGCAGCGGGGGTTCGGCGGAGAAGCGTTGCGATCTTTCTGGTATCACTTCGCGATCATGTTCGAGGCGCTGTTCATCCTCACCACCGTCGACGCCGGTACCCGGGTCGCCCGGTTCATGCTGTCCGACGGGCTGAGCAACCTACCCGGGGCCAGCCGACTGAAGGATCCCTCCTGGCGACTGGGTGCGTGGATCTGCACAATCCTGGTGGTGGCCGGCTGGGGCTCCATCCTGCTGATGGGGGTCACCGATCCGTTGGGTGGCATCAACACGCTGTTCCCGCTGTTCGGTATCGCCAACCAACTGCTCGCGGCGGTCGCGCTGACCGTGGTGCTGGTGGTCGTGGTGAAACGCGGACTCCTCCGGTGGGCATGGATCCCCGGGCTACCGCTGGCCTGGGACCTGGTGGTCACGATGACCGCCTCGTGGCAGAAGATCTTCTCCTCCGACGCGGCGATCGGTTACTGGGCCCAGCATTCGGCGTTCTCGGATGCCAAGGACAGGGGGCTGACCACCTACAAGACCGCGAAGTCGGCAGGCGAGATCGATGCCGTCATCCGCAACACCTTCATCCAGGGGACGCTGTCGATCGTGTTCGCGGTGCTGGTGCTCATCGTCGCGCTGGCCGGTATCTGGATGTGTATCCGCTCGATTCGCAGTGGTGGTCTCCCCACGAGCGAGGCCGAGTCGGTGCCCTCACGGCGTTTCGCACCGAGTGGCCTGATCGCCAGCCGCACGGAGAAGGCCGTGGAGCAGCAATGGCTGGACCATCGGCAGGCATCGGCTGGCGACCACACCACGGTGCACCGATGACCCGCGCGACCGCCGGAGGCGCTCTGCGACGCGGCTGGGCAGCAGTCCGGTGGTACGTGGGCAGCGTGATGGGCGACGGAGACTACGGCCACTACGTCGCGCATCAGGCGGCCGCCCACCCGGGTGAGCCACCGATGTCGGAACGGCAGTACTGGCGTACCCGCTGGGACCACCAGGACCGCAACCCTCAGGGCCGCTGCTGCTGAGCCTCGAGTTCGGCCACTGCGGAACGGATCTGCTCGGGGATCGCGACCGACCGCCGGGTCTCGGCGTCGACGTACACGTGCACGAAACGACCCGTCGCGGCCGGCTGCAGCGCATCGCCGTCTCGCCGGAAGATGGCCAGGCGGTAGGTGACGCTGCGGCTGCCCAGGCGCTCGACGGCGATGCCGACGGCCAGCTGGTCAGGGAACGACAACTCGCGCAGATACCGGCACGACGTCTCGGCGACCACCCCGATCGCAGGCAGGGTGCGGATGTCGACCCCGGTGACGGCGATCAGCCACGCGTTCACCGCCGTGTCGAAGAAGGCGTAGTAGGTGACGTTGTTGACGTGACCGTAGTGGTCGTTGTCATCCCACCGAGTGCCCACCGGCCACAGCACCCCGAAGCCGGCCGGATCCACCTCGTCGTGAGAGTCGCTCATGGTGTGTCAACCTAGTCGTCGTGTGTCTGCCCCTGGTTCCGGGGCAGGCGGCATAGTGGACGCGTACGAGAGCGCGGCACAGAAGGAGAGATCGTTGCACATCACCGGCGCCGTCCTGGAGGAGATCGGTCGCCCGCGGCCGTACCGGGAATCCCGACCCATCGTCGTCCGCGATCTCGAACTCTCCCCGCCCGGGCCCACCGAGATCCTGGTACGGATGGAGGCGGCAGGCGTGTGTCACTCCGATCTCAGCGTGGTCGACGGCAACCGGGTGCGTCCGGTGCCCATGCTGATCGGGCACGAGGCTGCCGGGATCGTCACCGACCGCGGCGCCGATGTCCGCGATATCGGCGTCGGCGACCGGGTGGTGATGTCGTTCCTGCCGCGGTGTGAGGACTGCAGCGGCTGTGCCGCCGACGGTCGGTTGCCGTGTGTGCCCGGCACCGCGGCCAACAACGCCGGTGAGATGCTCTCCGGCGGTTTCCGGTTGACCGACGACGACGGGTCGGTGCACCACCACCTCGGCGTCTCCGGATTCGCCACCCACGCGGTGGTGGACGCGGCATCGGCGGTCGTGGTCGGCGCCGACATCCCTCCCGAGGTGGCCGCGGTGCTCGGCTGCGCCGTGCTCACCGGTGGGGGTGCCGTCCTCAACGCGGCCCGCCCCGGTCCGCGGGATTCGGTCATGATCGTCGGGCTCGGCGGGGTGGGTATGGCGGCGTTGCTGGTCGCTGTCGCCGAAGGCGCGTCGCGCATCGTGGCCGTCGACACTCTCGAGGAGAAGCTCCGCGAGGCGACCGCCCTCGGCGCACATGAGACCTACACTCCCCGGCAGGTGCTCGACGATGGCATCCGAGCCGACCGCGTGATCGAGTGCGCGGGTAACGCAAGGGCTTTCGAGACGGCGGTGACCGCGACGGCGGCAGGCGGCACCACCGTCACGGTCGGGCTCCCCGCGCCGTCGGCCCGCGCGGAGATCTCGCCGCTGATCATCACGGCGGAGGCCCGGACCATCGTCGGCAGCTATCTCGGTTCGGCGGTCCCCCGTCGTGACATCCCCCGGTACTCGCAGATGTGGCGGGACGGCAGGTTGCCGGTCGAGAGACTGATCTCCTCGCGGATCGCGTTGTCCGACATCAACTCGGCAATGGACCAACTCGCCGACGGCCGTGCCATCCGCCAGGTCATCATGTTCTGACGCGGTGGCTGTCTCGCCGGTCAGATGCCGTATCGGGTGGCCACCACGTCCGCCTCGGCGGCCAACTGCGACACCAGACCGCCCGACGGAGTGTCGGCCTGCGCCCGATTCTCGGGTCGGGCGGTCGTCCGTGCGACCACCCCGGCGACGATGACCGCGATCTTCCACACCCCCAGCGCATGCCAGTACTGCATCGACTCGCGGCTGCGACCGGTGATGGCGAGATACTCCTCGGCCAGCTCGTCACGACCGGGGAAGCCCGGTAGCGCCGACATCGAGAAGCTCGCGCCCAGTGCGTCTCCCGGCTCGGCCCAGTAGGCCAGCATGCTGCCGATGTCGGCGAGAGGGTCACCGAGGGTGGACAGTTCCCAGTCGACCACGGCCCGGATGTCACCGCCGTGTTCCGCGACGATCACGTTGCGCAGGTGGAAGTCCCCGTGCACCAGGGTCACCTCGGTCTGTTCGGGGATCGCCGCCCGCAGCCGTTGCGCCAGTTGATCCATCAGCGGTACGTCGTCGGTCTCGGTATTCTGCCAGCGGGACTTCTGCCACTGCGCGGACCACCGATCGAGCTGCCGTGTCGCATACGGTTTGCGACCGGCCAGATCGGCCAGGCCGACGGCGTCGAGATCCACCCCGTTGATGCGCGCCAGCGTCATCGGCATGGCCAGGCCCACCGCCCGGCGCTGGTCGTCACCGAGTTCGGTGGCCACGTCCATCCGGTCCAGCACCACCCCGTCGACGAATTCCATCAGCACCACCGGTACATCGGTGAGTTCCCCCGCCTCGGCGACCGCGATCACCTCCGGCACCGGAACCGCGCTGTCGCGCAACGCCGTCATGATCCGCGCCTCGCGTAGTACGTCGTGCGCGGAGGCGAGCAACGTCCCCACCGGTGGTCGGCGCAGCACCCGGCGACGACCGTCGCCGTCGGTGATCGCATAGGTCAGATTGGACTGTCCGAGACCGATTCGCTCGATCTGCACCGGTGTGCGGACACCGATTTCGTCGAGCCAGCGGTTCAGGGTGGCGGGGTCGACGCCTGCCACCTGATCGCGCCTGTCGCGATCAGGCATCGGAGCCCTCGCGCGCGGCGTCTTCCCGCCGCTGCGACCTGCGCAGCTCGTGGCGGGCGATGGACCGCTTGTGCACCTCGTCGGGACCATCGGCCAACCGCAGGGTGCGCAGGTGAGCCCAGAACGAGGCCAACGGGAAGTCGTCGGACACTCCCGCGCCACCGTGCACCTGGATCGCCCGGTCGACGATCCGCAGGGCCATGGCCGGGGCCGCGACCTTGATGGCCGCGATCTCGGTGCGGGCCTCCTTGTTGCCGACCGTGTCCATCATGTACGCGGCCTTGAGCGTGAGCAGTCGGGTGGCCTCGATGTCGATACGTGCCTCGGCGATCCAGTCCTGGATGTTGGCGCGGTCGGCGATCGGCGCACCGAAGGTGACCCGTGCCCGGGCCCGGTCGCACATGAGTTCCAGTGCGCGTTCGGCCATCCCGATGGCCCGCATGCAGTGGTGGATCCGGCCGGGACCCAACCGGGCCTGACTGATCGCGAAACCCGCACCCTCACCGGCCAACACGTCGGAGACGGGAACCCGGACGTCGTCGAAGACCACCTCGGCGTGACCCTCGCGGTCCTGGTAACCGAACACCGGCAGCCCGCGCAGGACGGTGACCCCCGGCGCGTCGATGGGGACGACCAGCATCGACTGCTGCCGATGGGCCGCCGCCACCGGATCCGTCTTGCCCATGACGATCATCACCCGGCACAGCGGATGCAGTGCGTTGGACGTCCACCATTTACGGCCGTTGAGCACATAGTGGTCGCCGTCGCGCACCATGGACATCTCGATGTTGGTGGCGTCCGAGCTGGCGACCTGCGGTTCGGTCATCGCGAAGGCCGACGCCATCGTGCCGTCCAACAGCGGAACCAGGTAGCGCTCCTTGTGTTCGTCGGAGCCGAACAGGCTGAGTACCTCGATGTTGCCGGTGTCGGGGGCGTTGCAATTGCAGGCCTCGGATCCGAGATGGCTGCGACCCATGATCTCCGCGAGCGGCGCGTACTCGAGGTTGGTCAGTCCCGGACCCCACTGCGGATCGGGGTGGAACAGGTTCCACAGGCCGCGAGATCGCGCCTCCGCCTTGAGATCCTCGAGGACCTGCGGCTGGGTGTGCGGGTCACCTGCGGCCGCGAGCTGCTCGTGGTAGATCGACTCCGCGGGGTAGACCGACGTCGCCATGAAGTCCAGCAGGTCATCCCGATAGCGCGCGGCGCGTTCGGACGTGTCGAAGAAGTCGTGCATCATGCCCCCTCGGTGACGATGCGCTGATACCGGCGCATCCCGGCGAGCCATCGGTCGTAATCGGCGCCCTTCTGCCGGTACATCTCCAGCACCTCGGGGTGCGGGAGGACCAGGAACCGCTCGTCCCCGATCGCGGTGATCACCGACTCGGCGACCGCATCCGCCGTCAACACCGCGCCTGCGGTGGTCACCGCACGCATCGCGGCATTGGCGGCCGGGTCGGCGGAGCGCTGACCGGCCCGCAGGAGTGGGGTGTCCACACCCATCGGGCACAGGCAGCTGACGCGCACCCCCCGGTCGCCGTAGGTCACCGACAACCATTCGGCGAATCCCACCGCTGCGTGTTTGGTGACGCTGTACGTTGCCGAGTTGATCTGCGTGAGCAGACCCGCCGCCGAGGCGGTGGACAGGAAATAGCCTGCGCCGCGGTCGATCCAATCGGGCACGAGCAGCTGCGCGGCGCGGATGTGGGCCCGCAGGTTGATCCCGAAGGAGAGATCCCATTCGGCCTCGGAGACGTCGAGGCCCGGCGCCCCGGCGATTCCCGCGTTGGCGACGTAGATGTCCACGGGTCCGAATTCGGTGCCGGCCAGCTCGATCAACGCGGTGATGTCGGCGGTGTCCGCGGCATCGGCGCGCACCCCGATCGCTGCGTCGGCGTGACCGGCACTGATCGATTGCGCCACCGCGTCGGCGGCCGCACCGTCGAGGTCGGCCACCACCACTCGGGCGCCCGCGTCGGCGAGGTGCCGCGCGACGGCCGCTCCGATGCCGGAACCGCCACCGGTCACGATGGCGACCCGTCTCTCGATGTCCATAGGGGACCTCCTGATCCTGATCGGGTGGTGACACAGATCACTCTGTGAGACACTTCCTGAGTGTGTCTCGCACCGTGGGTGCTGTCAAGTGCCCGGTGGTGTGATCAGGCGACCATCGGTGATGCCGGAAGGAGCGAGCGATGTCGTTGAGCAACCCGCGTGCCCAGGCGCTCGACGCCGCGACGGAGTTGTACCTCGCCGGCCGACCGCTCGACATGTCGGCACTGGCCGATCGGCTCGGCGTCGGCCGGGCCACGCTGTACCGACATGTGGGCAACCGCGAGGACCTGCTCGCCGCGGTCCTGGCCACCGCGACCGAGCAGACCTACCGGCACGCGGTGAGACACGCTCGTGGCACCGGAGTGGATCGGGTGCTGTCGGTACAGGAGGCGATGATGCGGGCCGTTGACCGCTCCCGTCCGCTGCGAGTCCTCACCGCGCGTGAGCCACTGCTGTTCATCCGACTGGCTCTGCTCCCGGGCGCCATCCAGTCCACCGCGTCCCGGGTCTGCGCGGAGATGCTCCGCGACGAGCAGGCACGGTCCGGTCTACAACTGCCGATGGACCCGGAACCGTTGGCCGGGGCCATCGTCCGCATCTCCGACGTGCACCTGTACGCGCCTCTGCTGGGCGGTGACCACGCCGAGATCGAGACCGCGCTGGACCTGGTCGCGGTGCTGCTGGGGGCCCGCCGATGACGCGGTTGCCGGTTCCCCGGGCGGTGCTCGCCGATCGCGTCCCGCACCGTTCACTTCGTCCCGACCCGTCGATCTCGCCCGAGAGGTCCGACCTGCTCGTCGAGTCACTCCGGGACGGTCGGCTGCGGTTGACACAGTTGCCGGACGAGACCGCGTGCGGGTCCGCCGCCCTCGTGGTCGCCAGGATGCTGGTCGAGCCGTCGTTCCGGCGCGGCATCTGGGGACCGGACCCCACGGCGACCCGACAACGGTTCGCCGATGCGCTGACCGCGACCCACCGGCGCACCAACGCGGTTGCCCCGCTGCGCGGACAGTGGGGATGGCCGCGGCGACTGGGCACCTCGCCGGAAGGCATGTCCGGCGAACTCGACCGCATCGTCCCGACCACCCGGTACCGCACCAGACTGGTGCACCCCGATCATCTCGACCGGGCCTGGCACGACCTGTCGGTGACGGCGTCGAGTGACCGCCCGGTGGCGTTGTTCATTGGCACCGACCTCCTGCCCCGGCACATCGTGCTGGCGGTGGGGGTGGACGACGACGCCTGTGCGGTCTACGAGCCCTCGTCGGGCCGTGTGGTGTCGCTGCCGCGGTCGGAGTTCCTTGCCGACGACGTGTCGATCGCTGGTGGGTGGCGCCGACCGTGGGCGCTGGTGCTGCCGACGCTCGAGAACTCCGTCTGACCACTGCTTATCCGGAGTTGTCGGAGGGTGTCGCTAGGTTCGGCGCATGCCGACCCCGCCCCCAGCCCGTTCCCTTCAGTCCCGTGTCCTCCAACACCGGTGTCCCGGCACCACGCGGCGCCCCGTACCCACCGAACTCCCCTGCCTCGCGGGTGATCCCGACCTGTGGTTCGCTGAACATCCGCATCAGCTGCGTCGCGCACAACAGCTGTGCCGGGGGTGTCCGGTGCTGACCACCTGTCTTGCCGGCGCTCTCGAACGCCGCGAACCGCACGGCGTGTGGGGAGGCGAGATCTTCGTCGACGGGGTGCGGGTCGCACACAAGCGCGGCCGCGGTCGTCCACGCACGCGCTGCTGAGCGCCTCCGGTCAGCCGAGTGTGGCCAGGAGTCGCTCCACGAAGACACGCTGTCCGCTGACCAGTTTGGCGGTTGCGGTGTCCGCGGCCGTCCAGGCGACGCGGTCGACCTCCGGGAATTCACCCAGGCGGCCGGATCCGCGTGGCCATTCCATCTCGAAGGTGTTGCTGTGCGCGTCGGTGATGTCGAGGTCGGCGGCCAACGCGAAGACCGTGACGATCTTGCCGCTGCGTTGTCGCTCCTCGCCGAGCGGGACGACCGGACCCGCGGGCACCGCCAATCCCACCTCCTCGGCGAATTCGCGTCGCGCGGCGGTCAGCGCGTCCTCATCGGGGCCGTACTCGCCCTTCGGTATCGACCATGCCCCGTCGTCCTTCCGCGCCCATAAGGGTCCACCGGGATGCGCGATGAGCAGCTCGGGACCGTCACCGCGGTCGCGGTGCAGCAGCAGTCCCGCACTACGTTTCGCCACGCCCGACTCCGTCCATCCGAGCGGCCCGACGAACCGCCAACGTGGCGACGGGGATGTCCGCGACCTGGGCCAGTGCCACCCCGACGGCGTCGCCGACGCGACGGCAGAACACCGACGGGTCGTCACCGGCCGCTTCCTCCCCGATCACCTGGTCGACGACACCGGTCCGATGGAGGTCGACGACGCCGATCCCCTGGTCCCGGGCCATGTCGGCGGCGTGGGTGGTGTCGCGGTGCACGATGACGCTGGCTCCCTCGGGCGGCAGCGGCGCCAGCCAGGAGTGCTCGGCGGCGATCACCCGGTCCGCGGGCAGCAGGGCCAGCGCGGCGCCACCCGTCCCCTCACCGAGCAGCACCGACACCGTGGGCACCGGTGACGACATCATGGTGGCCAGACAGTTGGCGATCTCGGCGGCCAGACCGCCGTTCTCCGCCTCGGCGGACAGGTCCGCGCCGGGGGTGTCGATCACGGTCACCACCGCGACGTCCAGCTCGGCCGCGAGCCGCATCCCGCGCCGCGCCATCCGCAGGCCGTCGGGGCCGAGCGCCGACCCTCGACGTTGAGTGGCACGATCCTGGCCGACGACCACCACCGCGCGACCACCGCAGCGAGCCAGCGCCAGTACCACCGCACCGCGGTAGTCCCGCTCACCCGCACCGTCGAGCATCACCACGTCGTCGAGTTCTGCGAGCAGGTCACGGACACCCGGCCGATCGTCGGCGCGGGTGGCCTGCACCGAGACCCAGGCGTCGAGTTCGGCGGATTCGACGGGTTCTGATGGCAGCGCCACCGTCGGCGGATCCGGTGGCCGCAGGCAGTGCAGAATCCGACGCAGGTCGGTACGCAGGTCGGCGGGGGCGACCACCAGGTCGACCCATCCATGGTCGCGGAGGTTCTGCGCGCATTGGACACCGCCGGGAAATGGCCGACCGTACAGACCCTCGTACACCCGAGGACCCAGGAATCCGATGAGCGCATCCGGCTCGGCAAGGGTCAACTGTCCCAGCGAACCCCACGAGGCGAAGACACCACCGGTGGTCGGGTGCCGCAGATAGACGAGGTACGGCAGGTGGGCCGCCTTGTGGGCGGTGACCGCGGCGGCGATGTCGGCCATCTGCAGAAACGCCCTTGTGCCCTCCTGCATCCGGGTGCCACCGGAGGCCGGGAAAGCCAGCAGGGCAAGGCCTTCGGCGGTTGCGCGGCGCACGGCGGCCACCACCCGGCGACCCGAGGCGACCCCGATCGAACCGGCCAGGAAACCGAATTCGCTGACCAGCAGAGCCACCGGGGTGCCGTCGACCACACCCCGACCGGTGATCACCGACTCGTCGACCCCGGCGCGTTCGCGGGCTCGCTGGAGTGCGGCCGCGTAGTCACCGTCGGGGTCTGAGCCGTAGTCGACGCCGGAGTCCCAGGATTCCCAGCTCCCCTGGTCGACGACGAGGTCGATCAACTCGCACGCGTCCGGATGCCCAACCATGACGTCGATTGTCACATCAGCCGGGTGCGGGGCCCACGCACGCGGTCATCGGCGATTCCGCGTCACCTGATCGCGGGATCCCCCACCGCACCGAGCTCGATGTCGGCGACGTTGCGCTCACCGGGGATCAGCGTGACCTGCACGGCCGACGGTTCGTACATGTCGGCGACCACGGTGAATCGCGCATCCGGCAATCCCTCGAGGCGGTAGTGACCGTCGTCGTCCGTGGTCACCGACGCGACCACGGCTCGATCGGCTCCGAACGCCGACACGGTGGCACCGGCAAGGGGAAACCCCTCCGCGGTCCGAACGTGTCCCTCGACACCGCCGATGGCCGACAGTTCGATCTGGAGATGCTGCGCATCGCTGCCGATCGCGACGAGTTGACTCGACGGTTGGTATCCCGTCGCAGTGGCGGTCACCGCGACGGTGCCGGGCTGCAGATCGGCGAGGTGGAACACACCGTCTGCGGCGGTCTGCGCTCTGGCGATGACCGCACCGGACTGATCGGTGACCACCACTCCCGCGCTCACCGGGCCGCCTGCGTCGCGGACCACACCCTCGAGACCGCTGCCACCTCGTGCGTGCCCCGCACCGACCTGGAAGTCGCGATGAGTCGCGGCTCCGGTGGTGACGCGTACCGATGCCGCCTGCGGCGGATGTCCGGGAGCGGTGGCGATGGCGGTATAGGCGCCCGCAGCGAGATCCCCGATGGCGTAGTCACCGTCGGCTCCGACCACGGTGCGCGCCACCTGGGCACCCATCGCGTCGGTGACGGTGACAGTCGCGCGACCGACCGGCGCACCGTCGGCCAGCACCACGCGACCGTTCAACGAGTCGGCGGCCGCACCGGTGCGCGCGGGGAGCGGTGCGTAATACTCCGCGTCCTCGACCGCGCGGGCCGGGGCGGTCATGGTCGCATCCCCGGACACCGCGGCCAGTTCCGCGCCTGCCGACTCGGTGGGGGTGGAGACCAGGGCCTTCTTCGATCCGGTGAACAGCGATGCGATGGCACCGATCACACAGCAGATGAGCGCGAAGGTGAACGCCGCGGTCAGGCCGTCGGAGAACGGATTCGAGATCAGGTGCGGGAAGAAGTCGAGACCGAAGAGGTGGTCCTGATTGGCCTGCGGAAGGTTGCCGACGTGTCCGCCCAGTAGTTCCTTGATGGGGTTGTAACCGAGGAAGGCCGCGAACAGCACCCCCACCGTGGGCAGGTTGGCGACCCCGTTGGCCGCCGTCGGCGACACCCCGTTGCTGGTCAGACCGTCGTACATGGACGACG
Source organism: Williamsia sterculiae (assembly GCF_900156495.1). Classification (GTDB taxonomy): domain Bacteria; phylum Actinomycetota; class Actinomycetes; order Mycobacteriales; family Mycobacteriaceae; genus Williamsia_B; species Williamsia_B sterculiae. The sequence continues at coordinate 31,747 of NZ_FTNT01000002.1, read as the reverse complement.
GCAGGTGCGCGCTCAGGCCGGCGATCATCAGCGAGAAGAACAGTCCGATCGAGAGCACCATCGCCGCGTTCTGGAACGTCGTCATCATGCCCGCACCCGAACCGCGGGCGTTGATCGGCAAGCTGTTCATCACCTCGGCGCGGTTGGGGGATGCGAACAGTCCCATCGCGATTCCGTTCAGCAGCAGGATCGCCGCGAACGCCCAGTAGTTGAAGTCGACCGGGATGGCGATGAGCAGACCGAAGGTCACCGCGGTCAGGGCGAGGCCGCTGGTGGTGAACCACTTGGTGCCGATGCGGTCGGACAGGGCACCGGAGATCGGCGCGCTGAGCAGGAAACCGATGGTCATCGGCACCATGTAGATACCCGCCCAGAGCGGCGTCTTGGAGTAGTCGTATCCGTGCTGCGGCAACCAGATCCCCTGCAACCAGATGATCAGGATGAACTGCAGCCCACCACGACCGATGGAGGCCATCAGGTTGGCGAGGTTACCGAAGGCGAACGATCGGTCCTTGAACAACCCCAGGGCGAACAGCGGGTTGGCCACTCGGGTCTCGATGACGGCGAAGACGACCAAGACGATCAGACCGCCGATGAGCGCGGCCAGCACCCACGGGTTGCCCCATCCCATGTTCGACGAACCGTAGGGCTGGATGCCGTAGGTGATGCCGACCAGGATGGCCACCAGACCGACGGCGAAGGTGATGTTGCCCCACCAGTCCATCTTGGCGTGCTGCCGGGTTCCGGTGTCGTGCAACTTCAGGTAGGCCCAGATGGTGCCGATGACACCGAACGGAACCGAGACGAGGAAGATGTAGTGCCACTGGATCGGGGCCAGCAGACCGCCGATCAACAGACCGAGGAACGATCCGGCGATGGCGGCGACACCGTTGATCCCCATCGCCAGACCACGCTGATTGGCCGGGAAGGCGTCGGTGAGGATCGCGGACGAGTTGGCCATCAGGAACGCGCCACCGACACCCTGGACGATGCGCCAGAAGATCAGCCAGATGGCTGCCTCGCTGCCGTCGAACCAGGTGATCGCCAGGAACACCGACGAGACGGTGAACACCGCGAATCCCATGTTGTACATGCGGGCTCGGCCGAACATGTCGCCGAGACGACCGAAGCTGACCACCAAGACGGCGGTGACGACGAGGAACCCCATCATCATCCACAACAGATAGCTGGTGTTCTCCGGCTGCAACGGGTTCAGATGGATGCCCTTGAAGATGTCGGGCAGGGCGATCAGCACGATCGACGAGTTGATGGTGGCGATCAACATGCCCAGGGTGGTGTTGGACAATGCGATCCACTTGTAGTGCGGGCCGAGCTCGTCGATCGAGCGGGTGCGGTCGCGGCGCGGCCGCTTCGTCGCTTCGACGGGTGTGCCCACCTCGGTGGCTGCATGACTAGGCATTGGTGCCCCTTCGGAGAATGATGGTCAAGGTGTGGGTGGCGGTCCCGTGGGTCGCGGCCGTCAGGTCGCGGGGGCGCCGAGTACGAAGTCGTGGGTCAGCACTCGCCCGCCTGCGATGTCCACGGTGGTCGCCGCAGGTGCGTAGCCGTTGGCGATGACCGTGTGTTCGCCGGCGCCCACTCCGCCGAACCGGTAGTGGCCGTCGGTGTCGGTGGCGGTGGTCGCGACCGTCTCACCCGTCGCGTCGAGCAGGACGATCTGACTGTGCGACACCGGGTGTGCATCGATTCCGTCGACCACGGTGCCGGTCAGGTCGGCAGTGGCGCGCAGATCCACGGCGATGTCGGCGACAGCGGTGTCGGACACGGTGATGGACTGGGCGCTGGGGTCATGACCGGTCGCGGTGACCACCAGGGTGTATGTGGCCGCCGTCAGACCGCGGAACTCGAACGCCCCGTCGACACCGGTGCGACGGGCCGTCGTCACGTCGCCACGGGAGTCGGCGACGGCGACGGTCGCCCCCACGACCGGGCGGGTGCCGTCGGCCTCGGTGACGATGCCCCGTAACCGCGCGATGGCAGACAACACGATCTCGGTGTCGGTGACGCCGGGAGATGCCGCGGAGACCGCCGTCGGGTCGTGACCATCGGCGGTCGCGATGACCACCAACGGCCGCGGATGCGCCCCGGAGACGGTGACGGTGAAACGTCCGTCCCCATCGCCCGTGGTGCGGCCGATCTGATGTCCGTGCTGGTCGATGACGGTCACGACGGGGGCCGACACCCCGTGTCCGTCGGCATGGCGCACCACACCTCGGATCGCCGACGTCAGGTCGGCGTGATGGCCGTTGGTCGCGGATTCCACGAGCAGCTCCTCCTGAGGGTGCGGTGTGTCGGGTGTTCGGTGAGGCCGGTTCACTGATCGTCGAGCGCGGTGAAGGCGTCGGCGAGGCCTCGGATGGCCTGCTCCGTCACCACCCGGTCCTCGGGGCCCAGGCGGTCGAGGGCCTGTTCGAAGAGCTGCGCCCGGCGCGACGTCGCGCCGCGGATGTACTCGTCACCCTGCGGGGTGGCGCGGATCAGACACACCCGACCGTCATCGGGGTCGGCGGTCCGCTCCACCAGGTCCTGCTTCTCCAGTGCGGCGATGATCCGCGACATGGTCGGCGTGGCGACGTTCTCGCGGGCGGCGAGCTCCGTGGTCCGCAGCGGCGCGTGATTGACCACCGTCCACAGTGCGGACACCGACCCCGCCGACAGCGATCCCCTATCGGACTGTGCGCGCAGCGCGCGGTTGATCCGGATGAGGTCGTGGTAGACGTCCACCGCGGAGGAGACGGCGGCCGACGAGACGGGCACAGGTGAAGCGGACACATGAATACGTTAGTTGATGAGTGCTAACTATTGTCCGTCGAGCCGTGTGTTCCCGACCACACCGGTGGTCGGCTCCGACGGACAGTCGGACTGCGGAGCGGCCTTGGCGAGCGGAGAATGAGTGGACCGAACGGAGGTGACCGGTGTACGACATGCTCGACGAGATCGCGACGCTGATCGCCGTGGGTCCGATCGCGGTCGCCCGCGTGATCTCCACGTCCGGCGCGGGTCCGCGCGGTGTCGGTGCCACGATGCTGATCACCACCGATGGTCGACCGATCGGTTCGCTGTCGGCGGGCTGCGTGGAGGCAGCCGTCATCGAGACCGCACTGCACGTGATCGACACCGGTGAATCGGCGATCGAACACTTCGGGTACGCGGCCGACGACGCGATCGCCATCGGTCTCACGTGCGGCGGTGAGGTGGAGGTGTTCGTCGAGCGGTTCGACAGGTCGTCATCGGAGGTGATCGCCGAACTCGTCGAGGCGCGCGAGACCGGTCGCCCGGTAGCTCTGTTGACCGGTCTGCAGGCAGTGCCGCGGCGACGCGTGCAGACCGCGGACCCGGCGCCGCAGCCCGACATGCTCGACGCCGACGCCCGCGCCCTGCTCACCGCGGGGGTCAGCGGCGTGATCGGCACCGATGAGTGCGAGACACCCGACCACGCCCCGCGTCAGCGAACCTTCGTCCACACCTTCGCGGCCCCTCCGCGGATGATTCTCGCCGGTGCCAACGATTTCGTGCGGGCCATGGCCGCGGCGGCCGGACCACTCGGCTACCGGGTGACCGTGGTCGACGCCCGGCCCGTCTTCGCGACCCGTGCACGCTTTCCGCAGGCGGACGATGTGGTGGTCGACTGGCCACATCGGTACCTCCGGGCGGAACAGGAGGCGGGCAGGATCGACGGTCGCACCGCGGTCTGCGTGATGACCCACGACACGAAGTTCGACGTACCCGTGTTGGCGGCCGCGCTCGCGATGCATGTCGGGTTCGTCGGCGCACTCGGGTCGCGCCGGACCCACGCCGACCGACTCACGCGACTGCGCGAGACCGGGGTGACCGACGCCCAGTTGGAACGCCTGAACTCACCGGTGGGACTCGACATCGGGGCCCACTCCCCCGAGGAGACCGCAGTGTCGATCCTGGCCCAGATCATCGCCGACCGCGGGCCGTCATCGGGTGGCGCGCTACGCGACCTCGACGGGCCGATCCACCGCTGATCTGCTGCCGATACGGTGGTGGAATGCGCGTCGCGACCTGGAACGTCAACTCGGTCAAACAACGGGTGCCGCGGTTGTTGCCGTGGCTCGACCAGCGCGCACCCGACGTGGTCTGTCTGCAGGAGACGAAACTGTCCGATGAGGCATTCGCCGACCTCCTCGACTCCGACCTGACCGAACGCGGTTACCGATATGCACACGCCGGACAGGGACAATGGAATGGCGTCGCGATCCTGTCGCGAGTCGGGCTCGACGACGTGACCGTGGGCATTCCCGATGGCCCGGGGTACCCGGAACCCGAGGCGCGTGCCGTCGCCGCGACCTGCGCGGGGGTGCGAGTCCATTCGTTGTACGTGCCGAACGGGCGGGAACCCGACTCGGACCATTACCACTACAAGCTGGCCTGGCTGGCTGCGTTGCGCGACTCGGTGAAGGCCGGACCCGTGGAGGTGATGCTGTGCGGTGACATGAACATCGCCCCGACCGACGCCGACGTGTTCGATCCCCGCGCGTACGAAGGCCACACACACGTGACCGAGCCGGAACGCACTGCGCTGCAACATCTCGAGGACCTCGGTCTGCACGACGTGGTGCGCGAACGCTGGCCCGACGACCGGGTGTTCTCGTACTGGGACTACCGCGCGGGCATGTTCCACAAGGATCTGGGCATGCGTATCGACCTCATCCTGGCCGCCGCACCCGTCGCGCAACGGATGCGGGCGGCGTGGATAGATCGTTTGGCGCGCAAGGGCACCCGCCCCAGCGACCACGCGCCGGTGATGGTCGACCTGGACGAAGCTCCCGACGGTGACATCGGCCCCATGGTGCCGCCTCCATCGGCGAAACCGGGCGGCACCGGAAAGCTGCCCCAGTCGAAGGACTGAGCGGCTGGTCGCCCAACACTGTTCAGTTCTCAAAGTTCACACACGGCCGCGGTGCGGCCGCAGGGTCACGCTGCTGCACTGAGCGGTACATCGTCGAGTCTCATGGTTCGTCGGTTGTGGGCGGGCAGTGGTCGTCGTTTCGGGTCGAGGGTTGCGGGTGGGATGAGCCAGGGGTGGCGGTCGTGGCCGATGATCACTTCCCATCCCTGGTGGTGGACGGCGGTGTGGCAGGACCGGCAGAGTAGGCATCCGTTGTCGAGGATGGTCGGGCCGCCGTCGGCGTGGTGGATGATGTGGTGGCAGTCCGTCCACGACGCGGGTGCACCGCATTTCACACAGCACTGATCACGCACGATGACCGCTTTCCGCACCGCCCCGGTGAACAAGCGTTTCGTGGCTGACACCGCGGTGGGTACGCCGTGCTGGTCGAGGTCGACCCGGGTGACCCCGGCGTCGCACCCGGCCAGCATGGCTGCCCGGGTCGGAGATGGACCCCAACCATCCCAGCCGTGCGGTGCTTCTGTCGGCGACTGGCACGGTGACCACGACTTCGGTCCTGGGTGCTCCCACCATCGCGTCGTCGGCGGTGGCGCGGGCCGCGCATTCCAGGAGTTGCCCGAAGGCGTCGGCGCGACGCCTGCCCGCGGATCGTGGGTCGGGTGTGCCGTCGGGTAGGGGTCGTGGTCGTGATGCGGTGTCGACCGCGCAGATCAGGCGTTCCCCGGTGAGGACATCGAGGTCGAAGCTGCCCTGCAGGCGTCCGTCGTTGCCTTGATGCCAGCCCATCTCGTTCAGGGTGGCATCCTCGGCAGCAGGCACAGTGTTCGCATCGTCGGGTGTGGCTTCGATGGCTACCGCCCGCGCCGCCTTCATCACCTCGGCGGGGCTGGCACCGGAGATGGCCTGACCGACCAACGTGCTCTGTAATTCCGTGATCGTCTCCGAGCCGATGGGCTCACGGGTACGTGTGCTGACGCGGGCCACGCCCCGGACGATGGCGTCGACGTGTTCACCGGAGAGGAACCCGTTGCTGCTGTGCCGATGCAGGGTGGGCAGTTCACTCAACGCGCGTCCCACTCGCAGACACCTGTCCGCAACGACTGGTGCCATCCCGTTGGCCATCAACAGTTCCCGCGTCCGCATCCCGGACCGCTTGGCGATCCCGACTCGTTCCGCCTGCGCGCTCAGTACCGTCAACACATGATCGGTGACCGCCCGCAACCGCACCGCCGATCGCGTCAATGATGTCGGCATCCACATCATCGACCACCCTGCTATCAACCCCCAGCTGATCGACGAGCAGGTCGCCGAACTCCGTGAACATCCCCCGATTCATGCCTCCATCGTACAGGTGTTCGAACGCGTCGGCAAGCACTTTCCGCGCGTCACCCGTTGCTCCCCAACCTAATTCGGTATCGCGCGGAGGTCACCACCTTCACCGTATCCCCACCCACCGACAGCTGACGGCCACCCCATCGAGCTCGACCTTGGCATTGACCGCCGTTCACCCGACCGATGCCGACGACCGCCGTGCGAACATCGCTCCCGGAGTTGAGGGAGTGGATGCCGTGGGCTCAGCAGCCACCGACACCGGAACAGGTCACTGACAGCGTCCCGGAACGCACTGCGCACCCCGTCTCCGCACCCCACACCCCGGCTTCAGGGGTGGGACACGGATCAAGGGTGCGCGGTGACGAACGGCCTACCGCTGGGCGGGCAACACGTGCTCGCCGCTCTTGTCGCACGACAGGGCCAGCGAGGAGATGTATTGCTTCTCTCCGTTGGGCCCGGGAACATTGGACGCGATCATGTCGGGGCGCTCGAATTCGATGCCGGTCACGCAGCACATGAGTTTGGTGTCGGTCGGGTTCCCGTCGGCGTCCAGCATCGGCAGGTCGATTCCGTCGTCGGTGCGACGCAGGTAGTACTTGCCCTGGGTGGCCACTGCGATGATCGGCGGCAAGACCAGCGCCAGCACCAGCGCGACGATCGGCGAGTACGGCTGAATGGCGTCGCCGAACACGTGGAAGTACACCAGGATCGATGCACCCGCGGCAACGATCAGCGACACGAAGCCGACCGGGTTGACGTTGTACAGCATGCCGCGACGGAACTCCGGTTGCTTGGGTGACAGCCCCAGGAGGTACTTGTTGATGGCGATGTCGGAGGCGACCGCGACGATCCATGCGATGCCACAGTTGGCGTAGAAGTTCAGCAGATTGTTGAGGAAGCTGAACATGTTGGCCTCCATCAGCACGATGGCGATGGCCACGTTGAACACCAGGAAGACGATGCGACCGGGGTAGGTCTTCGACACCCGGGTGAAGCTGTTGGTCCAGGCCAGCGAACCGGAGTACGCGTTGGTGACGTTGATCTTGATCTGGCTGATCACCACCAGGATCACGGCCAGCGTCAACGCGAGCCAGTGCGGCATGAAGTCCTCGTAGATGGCCAGGAACTGCTCCACCGGCTGATTGGCCACGCCGGCCTGCTCGGTGAGGTTCAGGATGATGTACACCGCCAGGAACAATCCGACCACCTGCTTGATGGCACCGAAGAACACCCAGCCCGGACCGGCGGTGATCACTGCGGTCCACCACTTGGTCTTGTTCTCAGCAGTTTTCGGTGGCATGAACCGCAGATAGTCGATCTGCTCGGCGATCTGGGCGATCAATGACAGACACACACCTGCGGCCAGCATCGTGCCGGCGAACGACACGTGCTGTCCGCCCTTGCCGTCGGTGCCGCCGCTGAAGGCCAGGAAGTCACCGACCGCGTCGGGATGCGAGATCAGCAGGTACAAGAACGGCAGCACCATCATCACCAACCACAGCGGCGTGGTCCAGACCTGCAGCTTGGCAAGGGTGTTCATGCCGTAGATGACCAACGGGATGATGAGCACCGACGAGACCAGATAACCGAGCCATACCGGTATGTGCAGGCCCAGTTTGAGCCCCTGCGCCATGATCGAACCCTCGAGCGCGAAGAAGATGAAGGTGAACGACGCGAAGATGACGTTGGTGACCACCGACCCGTAATAGCCGAAGCCGCTTCCCCGCGTGATGAGGTCGAGATCGATGTTGTACCGCGCGGCGTAGTAGGCCAGCGGGTAGCCGGTCAACACGATCACCACGGCGAAGAACAAGATGCCCCACAGCGCGTTTCCGGTACCGTTGGCGATTCCGATGTTCGCGCCGATGGCGAAGTCGGCGAGATAGGCGATGCCGCCGAGCGCCGAGATCGCGACCACACCGGGCCCCCACTTGCGGTAACTGCGCGGTGCGAAGCGGAGTGTGTAGTCCTCCAGGGTCTCTCGCGTGGCTGCGGCGGCCGGGCCGGTCAGATGATGATCTTCTGCGGCCGGGTCGGCCACCTGCGGTAACTCGTGCGACATCGACAACCTTTCGTCACGTGAGCTCGTATGCCGAGCAATGTCGCGACACTATGGTCGGCCGGTATCCGTCCGACTTCGGCAATGTTTCACGGACGTAAATTGCCCCAAGTCGGTACCGCTGCCGCGGTCCGTCGACAGCGCAGGTCAGCGCCCTTGGAAGCGGGCCACGCGCTTCTCACTGCGCGCCATCCGCCCCTCGTCGAGGTCCGCACTGGTCCAGGCCCGGAGCATGGCCGCCTCGTGGTCAGCGGGAGCAGGGCCCCGAGCCCCGTCGCCGTTGAAGACCAGCTTGTAGTGCTGCAGGGTCAGCGGCGCCAGCTCGGCGATCGTGGCGGCCCACGCCTGGGCATCGGCCACCGTTCCGAGGCGGTTGGCGAACCCGATCTCGAAGGCGCGCTCGGCGGACAACAGATCGCAGCCGATGGTCATGCCGCGCGCCGTTCCCGCACCTACCAAGGAGATGAGCCGGCGCACGGTCCACTCGTCCACAGCCACCCCGATCTTCGCGGCCGGGATGCCGACGAACGCACCCGGTGCCATCACCCGCAGGTCCGCTGCCATGGCCAACTGCAGACCCGCGCCCAGGGCAGAGCCGTTCAGAGCGGCGATGACCGGCACCGGTACCACCTCGATGAGCGCCAACACGCGCTGTAGCTCGTGCAGGAACGACTGGTCGTACACCGGGCCGGACAGGTCGGCACCGGCGCAGAACACCGGTCCACGTCCGGTGAGCACCACCGCGCGCGTCCCGTCCTCGACGGCCGCGGCGAACGCCGCGGCGAGGCCGTCGACCACCCGACCGTCCAACGCGTTCCGTTTGTCGTCACGCTGCAGCTCGATGGTCGTCACGGCTCCGTCACGCGAGGTCCCGATCATCGCCTCACCCTACTCACGACCCAGTCCGAACGCGCCGTACAGTGCGGGTGTGGGCACCCCGACCGACACCGACGTGTTGGTGATCGGCGCCGGACAGGCCGGTCTGTCCGCGGCCTACTTCCTGCAACGGTTCGGATTCGCGGACCGCTTCCGCATCGTGGACCACGCACCATCACCGGGCGGTGCGTGGCAGTTCCGCTGGCCCTCCCTCACCCTGGCCGCGGCCAACCACGTACACGATCTCCCGGGATTCGGGCTCATCGAGGCGCTGGGCGTCGACTGCGACGAGTTCCCGGCCTCCACCGCGGTCGCCGACTACTTCCGCCGCTACGAAATGCGTTTCGGCATCGACGTCGAGCGTGCGGTCGACATCACCGCGGTACGCCGTATCGACGACGACACGTCAGACGGCTTCGTGGCCACCCGTGCCGACGGCTCCACGATCACCTCCCGCACGATCGTGAACGCCACCGGCACCTGGGACCGCCCCTTCATCCCGTTCGTGCCGGGCGCGGGGACCTTCACCGGACGCCAACTCCACACCCACGACTATCGAGGCCCCGAACATTTTCGTGGGCAACGCGTCCTGGTGGTGGGCGCAGGCATCTCCGCGGTGCAACTACTCATCGAGATCGCCCGCCGCGCCGAGGGCGCGACCACCTTCTGGTGTAGTCGCACCCGGCCCCGGTTCAGCGAGAAGCCGTTCACCCCCGTGCAGGGCCGCGCCGCCGTGGCGCGGGTCGACGAGCGGGTACGCGCCGGTCTGCCACCGGGGTCGGTGGTGTCGGTGACCGGCCTGCCGGTCACGTCGTCGATCACCGAGGCGCGCAGGGCCGGAATCCTCGACTGGCGACCGATGTTCGATGCGATCGCTCCCGACGGCGTTCGCTGGGACGACGACACGCCGAACCTCGCCGTCGATGTGATTCTGTGGTGCACGGGATTTCGCTACAGCCTCGATCACCTGGCACCGCTGCATCTGCGCGGACCCGGGGGCGGCATCGTGATGACGGGACGACTGGCCACGACCGTCGCAGCGGACCCGCGGATACAACTCCTGGGTTACGGACCGTCCGCCTCCACGATCGGCGCCAACCGGGCCGGACGTGAGGCGGCACGACTGGTGGTCGACCAGGTCTCGAGCTGATCCAGATCAAACGATCTCATCTCAAGGGTTGACATTATGTTGTGTTTTCCTAACACTTGATCAGGTGAGTCCAGTACGGCGGGGTGACAAGCTCCCCATCTACAACCGGATAGCGGTACTCCGCGCGGAGCGCGGGATGTCGCGCGCGAAGCTCGCAGACCTCGTGGGGGTGAACGTGCAGTCCGTCGGCGCGCTGGAGCGGGGCGACAACTACCCCAGCCTCGATCTCGCCTTCCGGATCTGTGACATCTTCGACCTCCCGGTCGAGGCGGTGTTCAGCCGAACCGAATTCGGAGCGATGTCCACCGAGCTGTACACCCGAGAGTCGACCGCCACGAAGGAGTTCCGGCGATGATGACCGACCCCAACTCGGCCATTCCCGAGACCGCCAAGCCACGAATCTGGCGGCGTTACGAACAGTGGCGCGGTCGGCGGCATGAGCAGTTCATGGCCCGACACGCACACAAGTTCGCTCGGTTGCGCAACCAACGCGGCTTCCACCGCACATGTGTCGCGCTGATGTCCGCGCTACTGGTCACGCTGGCGGGCGCCGTCACGGCTTTTTTCTCCCAGTGGTTCTTCATCCCGTGGCTGTTCGGCGTCGGACTCACCGTCGCGCTGCTGGCGGTTCTGCGCGTCATCACCGGTTCGGTCGGCGACGCGCCGCCGTCCGCACTCGACGAGATCCAGCTGGCCAAGCGCAATTCGGCGCGGTCGATCGGCTATCTGGTCGTCTTCTCGCTGATGTTCATCCCGTACATCGTCCTCATCTTCTTCGGCTCCAAGGATGACCTGGTGGATGGTCACACCGTCTACGCGACGGCCATCCTGCTGGTCACCCTGCTGCTGACCGGGGGTTCGACGCCGGTCGTCCTGACGGCCTGGTGGCTCGCCGACCCGGATCCAGAGGACTTCATCGACCCGCCGGCCGCGGTCGCGGAATCGCCGACACAAATCCGCGAAGCCGAGCCCAGCCGTCCATCCGACTGAATTCGGAAACCACCGAAGCACGAAGGAGCACTCCCATGTCAGCACCCATAGCCCGGCCACCGTCGGGGGGACTGTCCGTCGACGGTCTCGGCAAGCGCTACGGCGACAAGGTCGCGTTGCACGACATGACCTTTCACATCCAGCCCGGTGAGATCTTCGGTTTCGTCGGCAGCAACGGCGCGGGCAAGTCCACCACGATGCGCATCATCCTCGGTGTGTTGGCCGCCGACACCGGCCGCGTCCTGCTCGACGACAAGCCGGTCGACCTGGCGATCCGTAGACGCATCGGATACATGCCGGAGGAGCGCGGGCTCTACCCCAAGATGAAAGTCGGCCAACAGCTCGAATACCTCGCCGAACTACATGGCATGAGCCGCGCCGAGGCCCATGACCGGGTGCAGCACTGGGTGTCCCGTCTCGGCGTCGGCGAACGCATCGACGATGCCGTCGGCGATCTCAGCCTCGGCAACCAGCAACGCGTCCAGCTCGCGGCCGCCCTCGTCGCCGACCCCGCGGTACTGGTCCTCGACGAGCCGTTCTCGGGTCTCGACCCGGTGGCTGTGGACGTGATGAGCGATGTGCTCAAGGAGAAGGCAGCCGACGGTGTTCCGGTGATGTTCTCCAGTCACCAGTTGGACCTGGTGCAACGCATCTGCCACCGGGTGGGGATCATCGCCCGCGGCGAGATGCGGGCCATCGGCACCGTCGACGACCTCCGCGCTCGCGGCAACGTACGACTCGAGGTCGCGGGCACCCAACCTCCCGGCTGGGCCGATGGCCTGCCCGGGGTGGTCGAGGCCGCATACCGACCCGGTGGCGCGGCGCTCACCCTCGACGCCACCGCCGACGACCAACAGATCCTGCACGCGGCGCTGTCCACGGGCGCCGTCCACGGCTTCTCCCCGAGCCGCCCCGACCTGACCGAACTGTTCCGAGAGGTGGTCTCCGCATGAGCTCGTCCGTCTCCCCTCACGTATCCCCCAGCGGCAGCGCCCATGACGGCCCAAGCCTCGGTGCCGCACGGGCCGTCGGTCTCGTCGCCCGACGCGAGATCAGCACGCGCGCCCGCACCCGTTCGTTTCTCATCGTGACCGGCCTGTTGCTGGTGGTCATCGTGGGTGGCATCATCATCTGGTCCGCCGTCAGCGGCGGTGACAAGGCCACCAAGATCGGTGTGGTCGGAGGCGGTCCCACCCTCTCGCAAACCCTCACCGACACGGCGAAGGCAACCGGCACCGACATCCAACTCGTCCCCATTGCCGACGCGAACACCGCCCGCGACAAGGTGTCGGGCGACGATGTGAAGACTGCCCTGATCGACCAGGGCAACGGCCGCTTCCAGGCCCTGAGCGACAAGGATCTCGAGCCCGAGATCCAGGGGGTGCTGCAATCCGCGGTGAGCAGCTACGGATTGCAACAGTCGCTGGCCGCCCGCGGGGTCGATCTGTCGTCCGTCACCGGCACCACCACGCTGACCACCGAACAACTGAAAGCCGACAAGCCCAACGAGGGTCAACGCATCGCCGTCGCACTCGTCGGTATGTCGCTGCTGATGTTCGCCGTCATCCAGGGCGGTTCGATGGTCGCCGCCGGTGTGGTCGAGGAGAAGTCGTCACGGGTGGTCGAACTGTTGCTCGCGGCGGTCCGTCCGCTGCACCTGCTCTGGGGCAAGATCCTCGGCATCGGGACCATTGCGTTCGCGCAGGTGGTGGTGCTCGGTGCCGCGGCGTTGATCACGGCCACGGCGACCGGACTGATATCCATCGCCGGGACCGCGGTGTCGATGTTCCTGGCGACTCTGGTCTGGTTCCTGCTCGGGTTCCTGTTCTTCGCCACCCTCTACGCGGCGACGGGCGCCATGGCCTCGCGCACCGAGGAACTCAACTCGACCTCGGCACCGCTGACCATCCTCGCCATGGCCGTCCTGTACGCCGGCTACTTCGGGATCAGTTCACTGGACTCGACCTTCATGCAGGTGATCAGCTGGATTCCCCCGTTCTCCGCGTCGCTGATGCCGATTCGGATCGCCACCGGGGACACCAACGCGGTCCAGGTCATCGCGACCATCGCCATCATGATCGTCACCTGTGTGGCGGCCATCTGGCTGGCCGCACGGATCTACCAGCGGTCCATCCTCCGCACCGGATCCAAGATGTCCTGGAAGGACGCGGTCCGCCTGAATCGGGCATGACCCCCGTTACACGTGCGTAACGCCTCAGCAACGCACGACGCTTAACGTCCGATTCCATGAATGCAGTCGACACCTCGTCTGGTGCGCACCCGGTGCGCACCAGACCGTCGGGTACCGGCATCGACATCTCCGCGCTGACCAAGGTGTTCACCACCGGATCGTTGGGCAAGCGGACGTCGGTGACGGCGCTCGACGACGTCACGCTGCAGACTCCGGAGGGTTCCTTCCTCTCGCTACTCGGCCCCAGCGGTTGCGGAAAGTCCACGGTGTTGCGGATTCTCGCCGGTCTGGAGACCGCCACCGAGGGATCGGTCCTGATGAACGGTCGCTCGCCGCGGGAGCTGCAATCCGATCACGGTCTCGGTATCGCCTTCCAGGACTCGGCGTTGTTGCCGTGGCGCAGCGTGGAGTCCAACATCCGACTGCCGCTGCAAGTGGCGGGCCTCAAACCCGACAGCGGACTCGTCACCGAACTGATCGAGCTGGTGGGATTGGCGGGTTTCGAGAAGGCCAAACCGGCCACCCTGTCCGGCGGTATGCGCCAACGGGTGTCCATCGCCCGTGCGCTGGTGGTCAGACCCAGCGCACTGTTGCTCGACGAACCGTTCGGTGCCCTCGACGACATGACCCGACAGCGACTGAACATCGAGTTGCTGCGGATCTGGACGGAGAAACCCGCGACCACCCTGATGGTCACCCACGGCATCGCCGAGGCGGTGTTCCTGTCCGACGTGGTCGCGGTGATGAGCCCTCGTCCCGGTCGGGTGATCGAGAACGTCACCATCGACCTGCCGCGCCCCCGCGTCCCGGAGATGATGCGAACGCCGGAGTTCCACGCGATCCACGACCACCTGTCATCGCTGCTGTTCGGCGACACCCGCACCGCGAAGGACTCGCGCGGGTGAACCGACTGCAATTCGTCGGACAGTGGTGGGGTGCGGGTGCCGTCGGCATCGTGTGCCTGATCGCCCTGTGGTGGATTGGCGGCGCGTTCGAGTGGTTCAAGGGCACCATCCCGACGCCGGTGGCCGTGATCCGCGCAATCGGTCAACAGGGTCAGGGCTTCTACTCCACCAATTTCGGCTCCACGGTGGAGTTGGCGTTGCGCGGGTTCATCTGGGGCAACCTGCTGGCGATCGCGCTGGCGCTGCTGGTGATCGTGGTCCCGCTGACCGAGGGGCTGGCCACCCAGCTCGCGATCATCAGTTACTGCACCCCGATCATCGCCGTGGCGCCGATCATCCAGGTCGCCTTCGCCGAGGTGCAGACGATGATCGTGTTCCTCGCGGCGATCTCCGTGTTCTTCACCACCATGATCGGGACCCTGTCGGGACTGCGGTCTCCGCATCGTGCGAGCCTGGATCTGGTACGTGTCTACGGGGGTGGCCGACTGTCCCAGCTCCTCCGGGTCCGGATCATCGCCGCACTGCCGAACACGCTGGCCGCGTTGAAGATCGCCGCTCCGGCGGCCGTACTGGGCGCGGTACTCGGCGAGTTCCTCTCCATGCCCGAGACCGGGGCGGGGCCGGCGATGATCGCGGCTCAGCAACGCGGTGACATCCCCGCGGTGTGGGCGATCGCGTTGGTGGCCGGGCTCATCGCCGGTGCCGGTTACGCGATCATCTCCGTCGTCTCGACTGTGGTGGTGCGCTGGTCGTCGGGCGGGATGGCGGTGGCCCGATGACCCAGGTGTTGCGATTTCTCGGCTCTCTGCTGCTCAGTCTGGTTCTGATCCTGGGGATCTGGTGGCTGTTCCTCCTTGCCTTCCCCGACATCGGGCCCATCATCGGTCGCACGCCCGTCGACGTGTTCGGCTACCTGTTCGCAGGCACCGACTCGGGTAGCCAGCGCGGAGCGATACTCGACAACCTGTGGATCACCCTGTCCGACGCCGGGATCGCCTTCCTGTGCGGCATGATCGCCGCGCTGCTCGTGGCCGCGATCTTCGTGATGTCGCGGCCGGTGGCGCAGACCTTCATGCCCATCGCCATGTTGCTGCGATCGGTCCCGTTGGTCGCGATGACCCCGCTGATCACCATCATCGTGGGCCGCGGACCCGCGGTGGTCGCGGTGATGGGTGGCATCGTCGTCTTCTTCCCCGCGCTGGTGATGATCATGACCGGGCTGAACAATGCCCCGCGACAGATCAACGACGTGATCGTGGCCTACGGCGGGGACCGCTGGACGGCGATGCGGTTGTCCGCGCTCCCGTCGGCGGTGCCTGCCCTGTTCAGCGCGGCGAAGGTTTCGGTCCCCGGCGCGATGATCGGAGCAACGGTGGCCGAGTGGCTCGGCACCAACTCCGGTCTCGGGTCCACCCTGCAGCAGGCCCTGCCCGCCGCCGCCTACGACGAACTCTGGTCGTCGGTGGTGGCCATCACCGTGGCGTCGATCCTGATCTACGCGGTGGTCGGCGTCGTGGAGACCCTGGTCCTGGAACGCATGGGTATGACACAGACCTGACCCCTGAGGGTGCACACACAACCCCCTCGCAGCTCGCACCATCCGGCTCCACCATCACCGAGAGGCCCACCATGACAAACACATTCGACCGCCGTTCCTTTCTGCGTTACGGTCTGATCGCCGGAGGCGCCGTTGGGGGTGTCTCCGTGTTGGGCGCCTGTAGCAGCGGAAAGTCGTCGAGCGGAGGGGGTGGCTCCAGCGACCCCAAGGTGCAACTGTCGTGGCAGAAGAACGTCGAGTTCGCCGGCGAGTACCACGCGCTGGAGAACGGCTACTTCACCAAGGCGGGTGTGGGTACCCCCCAACTCATCACCGGTGGCAGCGCGGCGACCGGGGTCGAGACCGGCTTGACGTCCAACAAGATCTGGATCGGCATGACCGCACCGCAACTCACCGCACCGGTCATCCTGCAGGGCGCCAAACTCAAGACGGTCGCCGCTACGTACCAGAAGAACCCTTTCTGCATAGTGTCGTCGGCGGCGAAGCCGATCCGCACCCCACAGGACATGAAGGGCAGGAAGATCGGGGTGCAGTCGTCCAACGAGAACGTGTTCAAGGCGTTGTTGGCCGCGAATGGGATGTCGGAGAGCGACGTTCAGAAGATCACCGTGCAGTTCGACCCCACGCCGCTGACCAAGGGCGAGGTCGACGGCTGGCTCAGCTACGTGACCAACGAGCCGATCACCCTGAAGATGGAGTCGAATTTCGACAACGTCAACTTCCTGTTCGCAGATTTCAACCTGCCGCTGGTCGCCGAGACCCTCGTGGTGCGCCAGGAGACCATCGACAAAGAACGCGACAAGGTGAAGGCGTTCATCAAGGCCGACATCCAGGGTTGGTACGACGCGGTCGCCGATCCCGCCAAGTCGGCCCAGCTCGCGGTGGAGAAATACGGCAAGGACCTGGGTCTGAAACTCGCCGAACAGCAGGCCGAGGCGGTGGCACAGAACAACCTGGTGGTCTCCGCCGACACCAAGTCCAACGGCCTGTTGACCATGACCGACGAACTGATCGCGCAGAACATCGAGGCACTCGCCAAGGCCGGCTACACGATCAAGGCCGACCAGATCTTCGACATGTCGTTGATCAAGGAGGTCTACCAGGAGAACCCCGACCTGAAGAAGGCGTGATACGCCGCTACTCCCCCAGCACCATCAGCACGATGAGGGCCACGTTGAGCCCTACGATGGCGGCCGAGGCGAGCCCTGCGACCGAACGCAACGGCCAGGAATCGGCGAACTGCCCCATCAACTCCCGATTGGCCGTCAGCCGCCCCAGGGGGATGATGGCGAACGGGATACCGAAGCTGAGCACCACCTGGCTGATGACCAGCACCCAGGTGGGTTCCACCCCTGCTGACAGCACCGCCAGGGCGGGGATCAGCACGACGACGCGACGCACCACGATCGGGATCCGGATGCGGAGCAACCCCTGCATGATGGTCGCTCCCGCATACGATCCGACTGCCGTGGAGGCCAATCCCGAACCCAACAGACCGATGGCGAACACCACCGCGACGCTGTGTCCGAGCGCGCCCTGCACCGCTCCGTAGGCGCCCTCGATGGTGTCAGTGCCCTGTATCCCGAGGAGGTTCTGGGCGGCCAGCAGCAGCAGCGCGATGTTGACCACACCCGCGATCAGCAAGGCCACCACCACATCCCACCGTGTCACCCGGACCAGCCGTCGCATCTGCACCGGGCCGTGACCGCTTCCGTGCCGGTCGACCACCAGGGACGAATGCAGATAGATCGCGTGCGGCATCACGGTGGCGCCCAGCATGCTCGCCGAGAGCAACACGGTGTCCACACCGTGCAGGCGGGGCACCAGTCCTGACAGGACGTTGCCCGCCGATGGCGGGTTGATCAGCAGACCGGTCAGGAACCCGACCACGATGACCAACAGCAAAGTGCCGATGATCGATTCGAACACTCGCTGCCTGCTGCGGGACTGAAACGCCAGCATGGCCATCGACAACGCGCCCACGATGAGTCCACCGACCACCAGCGGTAGGTCGAACAACAGGTTCAGCGCGATCGCACCGCCCACCACCTCGGCCAGATCGGTGGCGGCGGCGACGATCTCCGCCTGCGCCCAGAACGCGATCCGGGAGCGCCTGCGCAGTCGGGTACCGAGCAGTCCGGGCAGGCTGCGGCCGGTCACGATCCCGAGCTTCGCCGACTGGTACTGGATGACCATCGCGATCGCGTTGGCCATCACCAGCACCCACACCAGCAGGAAGCCGTACTGCGCCCCCGCGGTGATGTTGGCGGCGACGTTGCCGGGATCCACGTAGGCGATGGACGCGACGAAGGCGGGTCCGAGCAGCGCCGCATTGCGCATCCGCCCGCGCCCCGACCCACGGGCGCGCGGCGAGCCTTCGGGGTCGGCGGAACGCAACAGCGACATCGCTCAACCTTCACACAGCCTCACGAGTGTTTCAAGTCGGGCGAATAAAAATATTCGGGTGACCGAATTCTTTCGCTGTGCTGGTCAGACCAGGTGCCTGCGTCAGCCGGAAACCGTGCCGTACCGGTCGAGCGCCTCCCGCCGCTCGGCTTTGTGGTCGACCATCGGCGCCGGATAATCCGAAGGCCGGTCGTCGCCGGGATCATGCACCGACTTGCCCGCGATCTCAGCGAGCTCGGGCACCCATCGCCGCACGTAGTCGCCCTGCGGGTCGAACCGCTGCCCTTGTGTGGTGGGGTTGAACACCCGGAAGTAGGGGGCCGCGTCGGTGCCGGTGCCCGCCGCCCACTGCCAACCGTGCTGGTTGCTGGCCATGTCACCGTCGATGAGTTGGTCGAGGAAGTACTGCGCGCCCCACCACCACGGCAAGTGCAGATCCTTGACCAGAAACGACGCGACGACCATCCGCACCCTGTTGTGCATGAATCCCGTTTCGCTGAGCTGCCGCATCCCGGCATCGACGATCGGGTACCCGGTCTCGCCCTTCGTCCACGCCTCGAATCGCTTCTTCGCGTCGGCCCCGTCGTCGAGCGGGATGTCGTCGAAATTGCGGTTCCAGTTGTGCCACGTACTGCGTGGCCAGTGGTAGACCACGTCGGCATAGAAGTCGCGGAACGCCAACTCACGCGCGTAGGCCTTGGCACCCTCACCGCGACGCCCGGCGAGATCGGCGAGCAGGGTACGAGGGTGGATGTTGCCGTACTTCAGGTACGACGACATGCGACTGCCGGCGTCCAGGTCGGGGCGATCGCGGTCGTCGGCGTACCCGGTGATGCCCTCGTCCAGGAACTCCGACCACCGCTTCCGCGCCGCTTTCTCTCCCGCGGGCAGGATCAGCTCGACACCCTCATCGGGTATCGACGCCCGGCTCACCCCGGAGACATCGTCCGGGTCCAGCCACGTGGCGGTCTTCGCCGATGTCGTCGCGGGCGAATGCCAGCCGCGCTCCTGCCAGGCACGGAAGTAGGGCGTGAAGACCTTGTACGGGGTGCCGTCGTTCTTCGTCACCTGCCCGGGCGACACCGCGTACGGCGAACCGTGGCCGACCAGCTCGGTGTCGCCCAGAGCGTCGGACACCTTCTCGTCGCGGCGGCGACCGTAGGGCAGGAAGTCCTCGGACACGTGTACCGACGTAGCCGACACCGCCTTGGCGATACGCGGGATCTGGTTCTCGGGTTTGCCGCGGACCACCAGCAGTCGACCTCCGAGGTCATCGTCGAGGGCGCGCAGCGCATCGTGCAGAAACTGCAGTCGTCGGGCGCCGGACGACTTCGTCAGCGTCGGGTCCAGCACGAAGACGGCCAACACCTGATCGGCGGCGTCGGCCGCATCGGCCAGCGGCGGGAGATCCGCCAACCGGAGATCACGACGGAACCAGAGCAGGGCGGTGGTCGAGGAGGCCATCTGCCCAGTCTGCCAAAAGTCCGACCCCTGCCCCGCCGACTACAGTGTGGGCATGAGACCGTCCACCCGTGAGCAACGCCTCGGCCCCGTCACCGTGGTCGTCATCGGCGTCGCCGACTGACACCACCGACGCGCCAGCGCGTTCGGACCCGTCATCATGGTGAGCGAAACCAACACCCCCGACCCATCCGGAGTTCCCGTTCTGGTCGTCGACGACGACCCCGATGTGCTCGGTTCACTGAGTCGCGGCCTTCGCCTCGCCGGCTTCCAGGTGGCCACCGCCGAGGGTGGTTCCGTAGCCCTGCGGACGATGAAGGAGCGTCGCCCCGCCGCATTGGTGCTCGACGTCAACATGCCCGATCTCGACGGGGTCAGCGTCATCACGGCGTTGCGCGCCCTCGGCGACGAGATCCCGATCTGTGTCCTGTCGGCGCGCGCCACGGTAGACGACAGGATCACCGGTCTGGAGGCCGGTGCCGACGACTACCTCACCAAGCCGTTCGAGCTCGGCGAACTCGTCGCGCGGTTGCACGCCCTTCTGCGCAGGCGTGCCAACACTGTCGAGCCGGCCACCGCCGTGGTCGAGCATCTGCGGGTGGACACCGCCTCCCGGCGGGTGTGGAGCGACGGTCATCCCGTCGACCTGACCCGTCGCGAGTTCGAACTGCTGAACACCTTCGCCGAACACCCCGGGTTGGTGCTGAGCCGCGAGCAACTGTTGAGCCAGGTCTGGGGTTACGACTTCGCCACCGAGACCAACGTCGTGGACGTGTTCGTCGGGTATCTCCGGCGCAAGCTCGAAGCGCACGACCAGCCGCGCATCATCCAGACCGTGCGTGGGGTGGGTTTCGTACTCCGCACCGAATCACGACGATGACCAGGCGGCGCCGGTCGCCGTCGTTGCGGCTACGCGTGACACTTGCCGCCGCGGCGGTCACCACCGCGATAGTGGTGGTGATCGGCGGTGCGCTCTGGTCGCAGCTGTCGAGTTCGGCCTACCGCGAACTGGACGGTCAGGTGAACACGGTGTCCGCGGCGGTGCAGCCGTCGATATCCGCGTCCAACTCCCAGACGATCACCCAGAGCACGT
This sequence comes from Williamsia sterculiae, assembly GCF_900156495.1. Taxonomy (GTDB): domain Bacteria; phylum Actinomycetota; class Actinomycetes; order Mycobacteriales; family Mycobacteriaceae; genus Williamsia_B; species Williamsia_B sterculiae. The sequence continues at coordinate 10,829 of NZ_FTNT01000002.1, read as the reverse complement.
CGCAGGGGGTGTTGACCACGGTCCGGCTGGCCGGGGTCAAGGTGCTGGGTACCACGACCACCATCCCTCAGCAGGCCGATGGCGTGACCGACCTGACCATCGACGACACGCGGTATCGCGTGAAGACGTCGTCGGTGTTGTCCGGCCAGGGGTTGTCCGGGCTGGCCACGGTGTCGGTCGCCGTTCCCCTGCAGCCCACCCTGGACCGGATCAGCGGACAACGCCGCACGCTGCTGCTGGCCTCGGGTGGTTCTGTCGTGGCGTCGGCGATCCTCGGGTGGCTGCTGGCGGGGCTGGCAATCCGTCCGTTGCGACGGCTCGCCGACCGCACCCACGCCCTGCCCTCGGATGCCGGCGCCGCGGCACCGGAGCGGGCCGCGCTGCTCGACGTACACGGGGCGCGGGAAGCCGAGGAGTTGGCGGCCGCGATCAACGAGCTGCTCGGGCGCATCGACACCGAACGAGCCCGCACCCACGACGCCCTGGTCACCGCCCGCGATTTCGCATCGGTGTCGGCCCACGAACTGCGTACTCCGCTGACCGCGATGCGCACCGATCTCGAGGTGCTGGCAACCATGAACCCCGGCCCACGGGATCGCGCGGAGATCGTCGCCGATCTGCAGCGCGCCCAGCTGCGTGTCGGTGAGACCCTCGCCGCGCTCGAGGCGTTGGCCCAGGGCAATCTCGGCGGGCAGCCGATGGAGCGGGTCGATCTGGTTGACCTCTGCGACCACGCGGCCAGCGAGGCACACCGTCGTCACCCCGAGGTCACCATCGAATTGGACGGGCCGACGGCGGTCCCCGCGTCGGCGAACCCGGCGGGGATCCGACTCATCGTGAGCAACGCCATCACCAACGCGATCCGCCACGGGCGGGCCACCCGGGTGATGGTGGGCGTGCACCCGACGAGTGACGGGCCGGTGTGGCTGACGGTGGACGACAACGGCCGGGGCGTGCCGCAGGAGGAACGCAGCAGCGTGTTCGGCCGGTTCGTCCGCGGGGCGGCACCGATCAGTGCCGGGTCGGGTCTCGGGTTGTCGTTGGTGGCTCAGCAGGCCGAATTGCACGGTGGAACAGCAGAACTGACCGACAGCCCACTCGGTGGAGCACGGTTGGTGGTCCGGCTGGGCTGAGCGCGCTCGAGGTCGAGCTCACGCGACCAGCCCCCGCAACACTGCCATCGGTAAATGTGCCATTGACTATTGACACATAGTTCGCGGGCCCTTTAGCCTCCGTTCGTGCCCCAACGTAGAACGATCGGTGTACTGGCGCTCATGCGGCGTCAGTGGCCCGTACTGGCATCGGTCGTCATCCTGACCGTGGCCGGCGGTTTCATCGCCAGCCTGCGGCTGAGCCAGATCCACGATCCGTCGATCGCGACGGTGCCTGCTCCGCCGATGATCGCGTCCGCGGCCACACGCACCATCGACTACCGCCTGGACGGTCAACCGGGTGACACCGCACAGGTGTCGTTCCTCGCCGCCGACGGGAAGCCGGTCCAGGCAGAGGTGGCCCTGCCGTGGACCACCCGGGTGCAGTCACGATCGTTGACCGTCGCCGCCGGCCTGATGGCCCAGGCAACCAAGCCCACGCTCGAATGTCGCGTCCTCATCGACGAGGTCATCCGCTCGACGGTCTCGTCGCGACAAGCCTTTCCCACCGTCAACTGTCAGGTACCCGTGTCATGAACCTTCGTCCCCGCCGTGCCGGTACCGGCAATCACCGTGCCCCGACGGACGCGCCCCACGACGCGCCACGATCGGCGATGGCCGCAGTGATACGCGTCGCCGCCATACCCCTGATCCTGTGCTGGATCGTCGGGGCAGGACTGTTGAACATCTTCGTGCCGCAGCTCGAGACCGTGATCGGACAACACGCACAGTCCTTCCTGCCGGATTCGGCCCCGTCGGTCCAGGCGATCGCGAAGATGGGTCGGGCCTTCGGCGACAGGGGGACCAACAACTTCGCCTACCTGGTTCTCGACTCCGACACCCCGCTCAACCAGTCCGCACGCGACTACAACAACGCCGTCATCGCGCGCCTGGGATCCGACAAGGCACACGTGATCTCGACGATGAACCTCTGGGGCGACCCCGATCTCGCGGCCGCCAACCAGAGTGTCGACGGGAAGGCGGCGTACACGCTGCTCAATCTCACCGGCAACATGGGAACCGCGCAGGCGATGGCCTCCACCAAGGCGGTGCGGGAGGTGGTGCGAGACATACATCCCCCGGATGGCGTCAGCGTCCACATCACCGGACCGTCGGCCGTCGTCAACGACGAGCTCCTCACGGTGGGCAGCTCGATCCTGCTCGTCCTGGCCATGTGCACCCTGCTGGTGGCGGTGGTGTTGATCGTGGTCTACCGCTCACTGACCACCATCGCCTTACCGCTGTTGACCGTGGGTATCGGCCTGGCGGTGGCTCGACCGGTGGTGGCCCTGCTGGGCATGCACGACATCATCGGCGTCTCCATCTTCGCCTCGGCGCTCATGTCGGTGATCGTGCTCGGCGCGGGTGCCGATTACGGGGTGTTCCTGCTCGGGCGGTACCAGGAGGCGAGGCGGTCGGGCCTGGATCCCGAGTCCTCCTATCACACAGCGATGCGCGGAACCCAGCACATCATCATCGCCTCGGGTGTCACCGTCGCCGGCGCGACCGCGTGCATGTGTTTCACCCGGCTGTCGATCTTCAGCACCTCGGGGTTGCCGTGCACGGTCGGCATCCTGGTGACCCTCGCCGCCGCGCTCACACTGGGTCCCGCATTGCTGGCCTTCGGCAGTTCTCGCGGCCTGTTCGAACCGAAACCGCAGAAATCCGTTCGCCGCTGGCGCCGGATCGGCACAGCGGTGGTGCGGTGGCCCGTTGCGGTGCTCGCGGCGTCGATGACCGTTCTGGTGGTGATCATCCTGCTGGTGCCCACGATGCGGGTGAGTTACGACGAGATCGGCACTCAACCCGCGGACACACAATCACGGCAGGGGATCGCCGCGGCGGACCGCCACTTTCCGCCGAACATCATGGCGCCCAGCATCGTGATCGTCGAGGCGGACCACGACATGCGCAACCCCACCGATCTGCTCTCGCTGTCCAAGGTGACCAACGCGATCCTGGCGGTCCCGGACGTCAACAACGTCCAGGGCATCACGCGGCCGCTGGGCGTGCCGCTCCCACAGGCCACCCTGCCGTCACAGCTGGGATACATCGGAAGCCGCGTCGACCAGGCGTCGTCGTTGGTCACCCAACGTATCGACGACCTGCGATCCGTGTCCGACTCCCTCGACCGTCTACGAACAACCGTGGCAACGGCACGCGCACAACTCGCCCAGGGTTCGGCGGGTATCGACGACGTCGGCCGCTCGACCGATGCACTCACCCGCGACTACGCCGCAGTGGTCACGAAGGTGGACACTCTGCGTGAAACCGCCGAGCCGGCCGAGGATTTCGTTCGGTCCATCCCCAGATGCGAACAGTCCCAGGCCTGCCGAGCGGCACTCACCGGGTTCAGCCTCTTCGACGACATCCACCGATTCGATTCGCCGCTGCAAGGCATCTCCGCAGGTGCCCACCGCGCCTCTGGCACGCTGACGGAGTTGTCGGCGACGCTGTCCTCAGCGGATCAGATCATCGACTCGGTCTCCGACGTCGTCCTGCCCCTGCAAAGCGCTCTACAGGGTTTGTCACCGGAATTGTCGGAGATCGCCGACTTCGCCGATCAGGTCCGCACGACATTCGGACAGGCGACTCCCAACGATTTCTACTTCATCCCGCGTGAGGCGTTCCAGAGCCACCAGTTCGCTCGTGCCCTTCCGCTGTTCTTCAGTCCGGACGGCAAGATCACCCGGATGGTGGTCACGCCCCGGGTCAACGGTTTCAGCGCCGAGGCCATGACGGTCAGTGCCGACATCGTGCCCGCCGCCGTCCAGGCGGCCACCAGGACGTCCCTCGCCGGGAGCACGGTCAGCGTCGGTGGACCGGGAGGAACAGAACTCAACATCGCGGCCTACACCCGGGAGGACTTCATCACCAGCATCGTGGCGGCGATCGCCTTCGTATTGTGTGTGGTCCTGATCTTGTTGCGCAGCGTCATCGCGGCCATCACGGTGATCGGTACGGTCGCTTTGTCGTACCTGTCCGCGCTGGGCATGTCGATCCTGGTGTGGCAGTACTTCCTGCACACCCCGCTGCACTGGTCGGTGGCCCCGATCGCGTTCATCTTCCTGGTCGCCGTCGGGGCCGATTACAACCTGCTGCTGTCTGCGCGGATGAGAGAGGAATGGGGTGCCGGAGCGCGCACCGGGATCATCCGCTCGATGGCGAACACCGGTTCGGTGGTCACCGCGGCTGGGTTGGTGTTCGGCTTCACCATGTTCGGGATGCTCGCCGGGGAGGCGCGAAACGTGGGACAGATCGGGACCGTGGTCGGCATCGGGCTCTTGCTCGACACGTTGCTGGTTCGATCGTTCGTGATACCCGCCATCGCCACACTTCTCGGCCGGTGGTTCTGGTGGCCCTCCACACCGTCGGGGTTCGTGAGTCTCCGGACGCACCGACGTCGATGACAGCTGAGCGGATGTCTGCGCACCAACCACTCAAGTCGCGGCCTCCACGCCAGTAGTATTCGAGTCGGCAGCCAGCGGCGAACGGGGAACGTCTCCCCGCTGAGAGGGGGCGCCCACCGATGTCGGTACGAGAACGGCTCGTCGAGGCCACCACCGACCTGATCCGCAGACACGGTGTCGAGGGGACGGGAGTCTCCGACATCCTGGAGCACAGCGGTGTCGCCCGGCGTTCCATCTACCTGAACTTCCCGTCGGGGAAGGGTGAACTCGTGGCGGAGGCCACCCGATCGGCCGGTAGACAGATCGCCACTGCGCTTCGCGAACTCATGAGCGGGCCGAGCCCTCGCGTCGTGGTCGACAGCTGGATCTCCGCGTTGCGTGCCAGTGATTTCCAGGCAGGATGCCCGTTGATCGCGGCCGCCCTGGCGCGGCCGACGGCCCCTGAGGCGGCCGACGCGGCGAACGACGCCTTCGGCGAGTGGGTGCACATCATCGCGGAGCGGTTGTCCGCGGACGGTGTGGACGACGACACCGCGACATCGTTGGCGACCACGGTGGTGGCGGGTGTGGAGGGAGCGATCGTGATCTCACAGGCCCGACGATCGACCGCGCCACTGACGGACACCGCCACGCACCTCAACGAGCTGATCGCCATGCATCTGCCCGCGACGGGGGCGACACCCTCCGAGCAGTGAGGTCGCGACCATCGTCCCGGGCCGCGACCCCCACTCGATGTCAGCCGACGCCGAGCAGATCGATGACGAACACGAGGGTCTTGCCGGACAACTGATGGCCCGCACCTGCGGGTCCGTAGGCGAGCTCCGGCGGCACCGTCAGCTGCCGACGACCGCCGACACGCATCCCCGGGATGCCTTCCTGCCAGCCGGGGATCAACCGGTCGAGGGGGAAGTTCGCGGATTGACCGCGATCCCAGGAGGAGTCGAACTCCTCCCCGGTGTCGAACTCGACACCCACGTAGTGCACGTCGACGACCCCGTGGGGAACCGCTTCCGGTCCGTCTCCGATCACCAGATCGACGATCTGCAGTTCCGCCGGCGGCGGACCCTCCTGGAACTCGATCAGCGGCTTTTCGTTGGCGGAACTGGTCATTCGGCTCTCCTTCGAGTCGTCTGCGTCCCAGCGTGAGTCGTGAGAACGGGTCTCAGCGCTGGTCGAGCGGGGCGAAATCCCGCTCGGTGTAACCCGTGTAGACCTGGCGGGGTCGCCCGATCTTGGTGGACGGGTCGGCGTTCATCTCCTGCCAGTGTGCGATCCAACCCGGCAACCGTCCGAGCGCGAACAGCACCGTGAACATCCGGGTGGGGAATCCCATCGCCCGGTAGATGAGTCCGGTGTAGAAATCCACATTCGGGTACAGCTTGCGGGAGATGAAGTAGTCGTCGTTCAGTGCGACCTCCTCCAACCCCTTCGCGATGTCGAGCAGGTCGTCGTTCACACCGAGAGATTCGAGCACGGTGTCCGCGGTCTTCTTCACGATCGCCGCGCGGGGGTCGTAGTTCTTGTAGACCCGGTGGCCGAAGCCCATGAGCTTCACCCCGGGCTCCTTGTTCTTGACCCGATTCATGAAGTCGGTGGTGTCGCCACCGCCTTCCTTGATCTTGTCGAGCATCTCGAGCACCGCCTGGTTGGCACCTCCGTGCAAAGGGCCCCACAGGGCATTGATGCCACCGGAGATCGAGGTGAACAGATTCGCCTGCGACGACCCGACCAGTCGGACGGTGGAGGTCGAACAGTTCTGCTCGTGATCGGCGTGCAGGACGAACAGCATGTCCAGCGCCTTCACGATCTCCGGGTTCATGTCGTACGGCTCCGCCGGGAACCCGAAGGTCATCCGCAGGAAGTTCTCCACCAGGCTCAGCGAGTTGTCGGGATACAGGAACGGTTGTCCCACCGACTTCTTGTAGGCGTAGGCGGCGATGGTGGGCAGCTTGGCCAGCAGACGCACCGTGGACAGCTCGACCTGCTCGGGATCCTTGGGGTCCAGCGAGTCCTGGTAGTAGGCGCTCAGCGCGTTCACCGCGCTCGACAGCACCGGCATCGGGTGCGCGTTGCGCGGGAACCCGTCGAAGAACCGCTTGAGGTCCTCGTGCAGCAGGGTGTGTCGACGGATGCGGTCGGTGAAGGCGTCGAGTTCGGATGCGGTGGGCAGCTCCCCGTAGATGAGCAGGTAGCTGACCTCGATGAAGTTGGATCGCTCGGCGAGCTGCTCGATGGGGATACCGCGATACCGAAGGATCCCCGCCTCACCGTCGATGTAGGTGATGGCGGACTTACATGCCGAGGTGTTGACGAAACCGCCGTCGAAGGTGGTCAGGCCGGTCTCGGAGAGGAACTTGCCCAACCCGACGCCGTCGGATCCCTCGGTCGCCCGCACGATGGGCAACTCCAGTGAACCGCCGGGATAGGTGAACGTCGTCTCCTGCTGCCCCTCGCTCGAGGGTTTGGACGACTCGGACACTGTTTCTGCGGACACGCGGGCCCCTTCCCAGCTGCTGGACTCGATCGGGACCGACAGCCCAGTTGATCTCACAGTCAACATGCGGGCAGGTTCCGGTGGACCCACCCATCGTCCAAACCTAGTCGCTCGACAGCTCGCCTGCCCAGGGAGGGTCGGCCCCAGGGCGTGACACCGTCACCGCGGCGGCACGGGCCGCGTGGGTCAGGGCGCGGGTCCATTGCTCCTCGTCCAGCGCACGGACCTCGGCCTGACCGAGCGCGCCGTGGTCGCCCAACCAGTGCAGCAGTGCCGCGGCCACGGTGTCGCCCGCCCCGATGGTGTCGGCGACCTCGACCGTCGGTGGGGTCACGGTCACCGCACCGTGCGCGGTCAGCACCGTGAGACCCGCACCTCCCGCGGTGATGACCACCACACCCACGCCCGCGGCCAACCAGTCCCGGGGACCGGATCCCTGTGGACCCTCGGCCAGCCACTCGGCGTCATCGTCGGACACCTTGAGCACGTCGACCGACCCCAGCCAGCTGCGGAAACGCGCGCGGTAGGCGTCCGCACCGGCCTCACCGATGACCGCGGCGCGGATGTTGGGGTCCAGCAACACTGCTCGACCCTCCCGATGGGCGCGGATCATCAGCCCTTCGTAGACGCCTGCCCCGGGTTCCAACACCAACGACAACGTGCCGAAGCACAGCGCCGCGACCGATCGGGGCAGTTCACCGGGGTCGGTGACCAACCGATCGGCGGTGCCGTCGACGTAGAAGGTGTACTCGGCGGCCCCGGACTCGCCGATGGAGGCCAACGCCAACGACGTCGGCTCCGGACCGCGTTGCAGCAGTGTCAGGTCCACCCCGGCCGCGGTCAACGCGGCGACCAACTGCTCGCCCAGTCCGTCGGTGGAGACGCGTGAACAGAAGGAGACCGCCGAACCGAGTCGTCCGAGTGCGACGGCGACGTTGAACGGGCCGCCACCCAGGGCTGGATGCATGGGTGCCATCACCCCCGGGCGTTCGGGGGTACCGGCGCGGCGGGGGTCGGTGACCACGTCGACGAGCGCCTCGCCGCAGACCACTATCTCGCGCAACGGCTCAGTCCTGAGATCGACGATCGCCCGGTGCGGGGTGGTATCGCAGACCCCAGCTCCCCGACCATCGCTGACCGGGCTCGAGGACGATCAGGTCGTCCCCGCTGGCCAGCGCGTTGGGTGGGCCGGTCATCGGTTCTATCGCGAGTGCGCGACCACGACCCGGATAGGGCTGATCGTGGGCCGGATCGGCGGTGAACACCTGCGCCCAGCCGAACGCCGCATCGGTCCACAGCTCGGTGACGTCGTCGTCGGGACCGGTCACCCGGTGCCTCGCCCTCCCGTCCCCGGCGTCGGCGACCATGTCGGTGAACGGGGTGTCCATCCAGATGCCGTCGAGACGTCGTTCGGCGCGGAAGTCGAGGTCGGTGCCCGCCACCTCGGCGGGTGCGCCGGCAGGCAACTGTCGTTCCGGATCGAGGGGTAGGTACTCGGTGGCCGCGAGCTGCAACGTGCAGTCGTCGATGGGCGCGTCACCGACCCGGACGAAGGTGTGCTGGCCGAGTGCGTAGGGCGCACGGCGGGTGCCGACGTTGGTGGCGGTGTGGGTGACGGTCAACCCGGTGTCGGCGTCGAGGGCGTAGGTGACGCCGATGGCGATGTCGAACGGGTATCCGGGGTGTTCGCCCACCGGGGTGACCAGGGTGATCGACGCGGGATCCTGCTCCGAGACCGCCCAGTCGACGGTGCGGACGAACCCGTGGTTGGCGTTGTTCCGCGACGTCTCGGTGATCTCGAGCTGATGGTCCTGCCCGTCGAACGTGTACCGACCGTCGGCCGTGCGGTTGGGCCATGGCGAGAGAACCAACCCGGCCGACAGCGGCGGCTTCTGGCCCGGTTCGATCTCCCAGGTCTCGGTGAGCAACTTGTCGTCGAACCAGACCCCGCGGAGGCCCGCCCCCGCCGTTGCCACTTCTACGCGATACCCACCGACCGAGATGCCATAGCCGCCCACGTCGGTCAGTCTGCCATTAGTTTTGAGACATGCGTGCGCTTTGGGCCGGTCGGGACGCGGTGTTGCTGGACTTCGCCGACGAGGCGGATCCGGCCACGGCAACACTCCACGCCGAGGCGGTGTTGCGGACCCGGATGCGCCACGGTGACCTCGCCGGGGTGGACGACCTGATCCCGACCGCGCAGTCGTTGCTGGTGCAGGCCACGCCGGGATCCGGGTTGGACACGCTCGCCCTACGCCGGGTGACCCGGACCCTCGCCGACGACGGCGACCAGAAGGTCAGTGCAACAACCACTTCGACGGAAGACACGGTGGTGGTGCCTACCGTCTACGACGGTGAGGATCTCGCCGAGGTCGCCGAGAAACTGGCCGTGGGTGTCGACGAGGTGATCGCCGCGCACACCGAAACCGCCTGGCGGGTGCAGTTCATGGGATTCGCCCCGGGGTTCGGTTATCTGACGTGCGATCCCGATTCGCCTGCCGCGCAACTGGTGTCGATTCCGAGGCGGAGACGTTCCCGGCCTCGGGTGCCTGCGGGGTCGGTCGCGGTCGCGGCCGGGTACACCGCCGTCTACCCCCGGCAGAGCCCCGGCGGATGGCAACTGATCGGACACACCGACATGCGGATGTGGGATGTGGGGTGGGCCGACCCGGCGGTACTGACCGCAGGCACGGCGGTCCGGTTCGAGGCGGCCGGATGACCGGCACGCGCGCGCTGTCGGTGTCGGCGACCGGGCCGGGTGTCACCGTGCAGGATCTGGGTCGTCCCGGGTACGCGCACCTCGGTGTGCCGCTGTCCGGGGCCGCCGACCGGTCGTCGCTGCGGCTCGCCAACCGGTTGGTCGGGAACCGGGAGACGGCCGCGGCACTGGAGATCACCCTCGGCGGTCTGCGGGCAGAGGCCCGCGGCCTGTTGTTCGTGGTGGTCACCGGCGCCTCCGGCATCGTCCGGGTGGACGGCACCCCGGTCGGCCATTCCTCGGCGACGGCCGTGCAGCACGGGCAGATGTTGACGGTGGATGCGCCGACCGACGGCGTGCGCAGCTACCTCGCCGTGCGCGGCGGCATCGACGTCACGCCGGTGCTGGGTTCACGATCGACCGACGTGCTGTCGGGTCTCGGTCCGGAACCGGTCGTCGGCGGCACCGTGTTGGCCATCGGGACGGAGAACGAGGCGTGGCCGTCGACCACCGACGCCCCACGAGAGGGTTCCGACCCGGACCAGACGGTGTTCCTCTACGCCGAGCTCGGCCCGCGCACCGACCGCGTGGTCGACGCCGAGCTGCTGTTCCGCGGTGAGTGGACGGTCAACCCGCACAGCGACCGGGTGGGCGTCCGCCTCGACCGGATCGACGACGGCCCGCAGTTGCGTCATCGGGACGGACTGGACGCGATCCCGTCCGAGGGCATCGCCTACGGCTCGGTGCAGATCCCACCGTCGGGCCAACCGGTCGTGTTCCTCGCCGACCATCCGGTGACCGGTGGCTACCCGGTGATCGCCGTGCTCCGCGCCGACTCGGTGGATCGCGCCGCTCAGCTCGCGCCCGGTCGCACGGTGCGGTTCATCAAGCCCTGAGGGGCGGTTGGTTGGGCTAGTTCGGGTTGGGCTGTCCGAAAACTGCGGGAAATCCCTTTTCCCGCAGTTTTCGTGATCTCCCGCTGGGCGGGTTCTATCGGTCGTAGCAACGCTGACTGATAGGGAGTGTGGCGTTGCCGAAGTTGTTTGCCGACGAGGTGCGTGACGAGTTTTTCGCGT
>NZ_FTNT01000007.1 GCF_900156495.1 Williamsia sterculiae | reverse complement strand
ACGCGAAAAACTCGTCACGCACCTCGTCGGCAAACAACTTCGGCAACGCCACACTCCCTATCAGTCAGCGTTGCTACGACCGATAGAACCCGCCCTGATGCATCGTCAGGAGATCACCAATTCTGCGGGAAACCCGATCTCCCCGCAGTTGTCGAGTCGAGCGGTGCCGAACCCGCCGGCGAGCCGCCAACTCGTCAGACCACGGCGCCGATCTCGGTGGCCGCCTCGTCGCCGTAGGCACCGGCGATCCGGCTCAGCGCGGACTCGCGGTCCCAGGTCCAGTCCTGTGGCGCGGTGGTCTCAAGCACCAGCACCGCGATCATCGAGCCGAGCTGCGCGGCCCGCTCGAAACCGAGCCCGGCGGCATTGGCCACCAGGAATCCGGCGCGGAAGGCGTCACCCACCCCGGTGGGGTCGACTTTCTCGGTCTCCGGGACCACCGGCACGTGGATGCGGTTGCCGTCCTTGCCGACGATCTCCGCACCCGCTCCGGCCAGGGTGGTCACTCGGACGTCGACCATGTCGGCGACCTGATCTGCCGACAGTCCGGACTTCTGGCGCAGCAACCCCCACTCGTATTCGTTGGTGAAGAGGAAGTTCGCACCGTCGATCAGTTCCCGGACCTGTTCACCGTTGAGGCGGGCGAGTTGCTGTGACGGGTCGGCGGCGAACGGGATACCCAGTTCACGGCACTCCCGGCTGTGCACGATCATCGCGTCCGGATCGTCGGCACCGATGAGCACCAGTTCGGGGCGACCGACCGTCTCGATGAGTTCGGCGAGGGAGATGTCACGGGCCTCGGCCATCGCACCGGTGTAGAAGCTGGCCAGCTGCGCCATCTCGTCGTCGGTGGTGCACATGAAGCGGGCGGTGTGCGCGGTCTGCGAGACCCGCACCCCCCGGCAGTCCACCCCGTTGCTCTCCAAGAATCGTCGGTAGTCGTCGAAGTCGCTGCCGACCGCACCGACGAGGATCGGGCTGCCACCGAGTGCACCCATGGCGTAGGAGATGTTGCCCGCCACCCCACCGCGCCGGACGATCAGTTCCTCCACCAAGAAACTCAGCGAGATGTGTTCGAGGTGCTCGGCGAGCAGTTGTTCGGAGAACTTGCCCTGGAATCGCATCAGATGGTCGGTTGCGATCGAGCCGCAGATGGCAATGGCCACGAGTGTGAGTCACCTTCTTCGGTGCGGCCCAGAACGGCCGCCTCGGTGCGACGGTACCGCGCCACGTACGTCCCGTCAGACGTGAGGTGTCGGTTGCCGTTCACCGACCGGCCACCCCAGAACGGGCCGACGGGCCGGAAACGACTGTGGGGTCACACCTTGCGGTGTGACCCCACAGTCATGATGCGTGTGCGCCGCGCGGCGCACGGGACTCAGTTGAACGAGTCGCCGCAGGCGCAGCTCCCGGTCGCGTTCGGGTTGTCGATGGTGAAACCCTGCTTCTCGATGGTGTCGACGAAGTCGATGGTCGCTCCCTGCACGTACGGGGCACTCATCCGATCGACGGCCAACTTCACACCACCGAAGTCCGAGATGACGTCGCCATCGAGGTTCCGGTCGTCGAAGAAGAGCTGGTACCGCAGTCCGGCACAGCCGCCCGGCTGGACCGCGATACGCAGGGACAGGTCGTCGCGACCCTCCTGGTCGAGCAGCGCCTTGGCCTTGCTCGCGGCCGCATCGCTGAGCACCACTCCGGAGCTCAGGGCGGTGCCGCTCTCGTTCACGGTCTCGTTCTGCACGGTCATGGAATCTCCTCGGAATTGCTGAGAGAACACGGATGTGTGGCTGCCACTGCGGAGCGCACCCACGTGTCGCCGTCCGCATCAACGGTACCCCCAACGTCGATATTCCCGCTGCAGTGGCACACGACCCGGTCCTCGATCGTCGGGTCAGTCGGACCGTTCCGCAGCCACCGCCGCCACGGCGATGAGTTGGCCGCGGGCGTCCGACATCGCGCGTTCCACCGATCCCGCTGCCTCGACCAGCGAATACGCCGCGGCGATACCGGCCGATCGAATGGTCCCGGGGTCGAGGGTGACCTGCCCGGCCATCACGATCACCGGGACCCCGTGGCGACGGGCGGTGTCGGTCAACGATGCGACGACCTTGCCTCGCAGGGTCTGGCTGTCGAATCTGCCCTCACCGGTGACGAGCAGGTCAGCGCCGGCGATGGCCGCCTGCTGCCCGGTCGCGTCGGCGACCACGGTGGCCCCGGACACCCGCCGACCGCCCAACGCCAGCAACGCGGCACCGAGACCGCCCGCCGCCCCGGCCCCGGGGTCGCCCGCCACATCGCGTCCGGCAACCGCCGCGAGCTCTCCCGACCACGCCGTCAGCCGCCGCTCCAGCTCGGCCACCGCCGCGGGGTCCGCACCCTTCTGCGGGCCGAACACCGCGGCTGCTCCCTCCGGCCCGAGCAGCGGGTTCTCCACATCCGACGCGGCGATCAGTCGAATGCCGCGCAACCGCTCGGTCGCGACCACGAGACCGCCGAGTGCGTCGATCAGCCCCCGGCCACCATCCGTGGTGCCGCTGCCGCCGAGTCCGACCACCACCGAACCGGCTCCGCTGCGCAGCGCCGCGTCGACGAGCCGACCGACGCCGCGGGTGTCGGCGCGCAGGGCCGTCGACGGCGTCGGTGGTCCCCCGAGCTGATGCAATCCGCACGCCTGCGCACATTCGATGTAGGCGGTGGCACTGTCGTCGCGACCCGCATCGAACAACCATCGCGCGGACACAGGGTCGCCGAGCGGACCGTCGACAGTCTCGGTGCGTACCTCGCCGAACCGCTCGGCGAGCACGTCGACGAACCCGGGTCCGCCGTCGGACTGCGGGATGAGGATCAACTCGTCGTCCGGTCGACGACCACGCCAACCTGCGGCGATGGCCTCCGCGGCCTGGACCGACGTCAAGGTGTCCCCGAAGGAGTCGGGGGCGATCACGGCCCGCATGGCGCGAGTATATGGACCCCGCCGGCGCACGTCGCGCCGGTTGGTGCCCGGCCGGGGGTGGCCAACGGCGCGGGACCCAATATCCTGGTGGGGTGAAGGTGCCCTGGAAGAAGGAAGACGCCGACGGCGACACCGCCGCGGCCGTCCCGACCACCGACTCGACGGTCGACGTGCTGAACAAGCGCGGCGGTCACACCGAGGGCAAAGGGCGTCCCACCCCGTCGCGACGGGAGGCGGAGGGTCGCCGCCGCGGCCCGGTCGCCCCGGCACCGCAGACGCGCGGTGAGGCACGCGCCCGCAAGAAGGAGATCAAGGCATCGCAGACCCCGGCCGAGCGCAAGCTCAGTGCCGAGGAACGACGTCAGGCGCGTACCGAGCAGCGCGAGAAGATGATGGCCGGCGACGAGAAGTACCTCATGCCGCGAGACAAGGGTCCGGTACGACGGTATGTCCGCGACATCGTCGACTCCCGACGTAACCTCGCAGGCTTGTTCATGCCGTTCGCGGTGGTGCTGATCATCGTCATGTTCGTGCCCTCGATCGCGGCGTACAGCACCTTCGTCATGTTGGCCTTCGTGATCTTCCTGGCCGTCGACGGCGTCATCCTGGGCCGGCTGGTGAGCAAGCGGGTTCGCGAACGATTCCCCGACAGCACCGACGGTGGGTTGTCGCTGGGCTGGTACTCGTTCAGCCGTGCCATGCAGATGCGTCGGATGCGGGCACCCCGTCCGCAGGCCTCCCCCGGCGACGCGGTCTGACGGCGTCTGCCGACAGCGAGCCACTGACACCGATGCGCACCCTGGTCCTCGGCGGTATCCGTTCGGGCAAATCCGCGTACGCCGAAAGTCTCGTCGCGTCCGACGGGCCGGTCCGATACCTGGCGACCGCCACCGCACCGCAGACCGGTGACCCTGACTGGACGTCGCGGATCACCACCCACCGCGAGCGCCGACCATCGGGGTGGGTCACGGTGGAGACCACGGACCCGGCCGCCGAACTCCGAGCACACCCCGGGTCGCCCACCCTGCTCGACGACCTCGGCGGGTGGCTGACCGGGCATCTCGACAGCACCGGCGGGTGGGAGACCGAGCACCTCGACCTGCGACCGCAGTTCGACGACCTATGCGCAGCCGTCAGCGGGGTCAGCGGTGATCTCGTGCTGGTGAGTTCCGAGGTCGGACTCGGCCTGGTCGCCCCGACCCCCGTCGGGCGCCGATACCAGGACCTGCTGGGGGAACTGAACTCCGCCGTTGCGGCGGTCTGCGACCGCGTGGTCTTACTGGTCGCCGGCCGCGTGCTGGAGATGAGCGACAACGGTGCACCGACGCCGCACCGCGCGCCGGACGTCGTCCACGCGTCAGCCGTCTCCCCCGTCGAGGCGTCTCCCCCGCAGTCGTCGACAGCGACGAGCGGGACCGACGAGCAGACCGTCGCGAGCAACGGCCATCGGATCGGCGCAGAGCCCATCGTGTACGGCGACGAGCCTGCGGGCGCCGCCTCGGTGGTCCCGACGTTCGGTCCGGTCACCCCGCCGAGCCGCGAACACGCCGACGCCGCCCGCGATCGGCAGACCCGGTTGACCAAACCGGCCGGGTCACTGGGCCGTCTCGAGGAGATCAGTGTCTGGGCGGCGTCGTGCCAACGCACCGACCCACCCGCACCGTTCACCGCACCGACCGTGGTGGTGTTCGCCGGTGACCACGGGGTCGCGCGACGCGGCGTGTCCGCCTATCCACCCGAGGTGACGGCGCAGATGGTCGCGAACATCGTCGCCGGTGGGGCCGCGGTGAACGTGTTCGCCGAACAAACCGGCGCGACGGTCCGGGTCGAAGATCTCGGCGTCGACGCCGAGACCCCAGAGGCTGTGCGACGGTTCAAGGTCCGCCACAGCTCCGGTGACCTGCGGACCGAGGATGCGTTGAGCGCCGACGAGACGGCCAGGGCTGTGACCGCCGGCCGGGACATCGCCGACGACCTCATCGATTCCGGGGTCGACCTGCTCATCGCCGGTGACATGGGCATCGGGAACACCACCCCGGCCGCGGTGCTGATCGGCACCATCACCGACAACGAGCCGGTGGTGGTGGTCGGCCGCGGTACCGGGATCGACGACGCCACCTGGATCCGCAAGACCGCCGCAATCCGCGACGGCATGCGCCGCGCCCGACCGCATGTCGGCGACCCGCAGCGACTGCTGCAGACGGTGGCCGGTGCCGACATCGCCGCGATGGCCGGGTTCCTGGCCCAGGCCGCCGCCCGCGCGACCCCGGTGATCCTCGACGGCGTGGTGGTCGGCGCCGCCGCGCTGGTGGCCGACGCCCTCGCACCGGGCGCACGCGACTGGTGGCTGGCCGGGCACCTGTCCGCGGAACCCGCGCACCGCATCGCGCTCGACCGGCTCGACCTCACCCCGGTGCTCGAGCTGTCCATGCGGCTCGGGGAGGGCAGCGGCGCGTTGACCGCATTGCCGATCGTGCAGTCCGCGGTGGCCGCGCTGAGCCGGATGGCCACCTTCGACGGTGCCGGGGTGAGCACAGCCGGAGTGACCGCGGCCGACGCCACCACCGCCTCGCACTGAACCCGTGATCTCGCCGGTGCGCGCGGTCGCGGTGGCGTTGTCGTGGTTGACCGTCCTGCCTGTGCCGCGGCGGATCACCGATGGCCCCGTCGACCGACGGCTGGGCGGTGCGGTGCTGGCCGCCGCGCCCCTCGTCGGCGTCGCCCTCGGCGCCGTGACCTCGGCGGTTGCCTGGTTGCTCACGATGACCGCGCTGCCCGCCGCATTGATCGGGACGACCGTCGTGGCGCTCGTCGCTCTGCTGACCAGAGGCATGCACGTCGACGGTCTCGCCGACACCGCTGACGGGCTGGGCTGCTACGGCCCGCCGGAACGGGTGTCCGAGGTGATGAGGTCGGGTTCGGCGGGTCCGTTCGGCGTCATGACCCTCGTTCTGGTGGTGCTCGTGCAGGTGATCGGTGTCGCGTCACTCGCCGACCACCGACGGTGGGTGGAACTCGCCCTGGCGGTGGCCGTCGGGCGGGTGGCCGCGGTGGTGGCCTGCCGATCGACCATGCGCCCGTCCCGGCCGGACGGGTTCGGGTCACTGGTCGTCGGCACGCAGCGCATGTCGGCGATCGTCTGGTCGGTGATCACGGTCATCGTGGCGACGACGCTCGCCGGGATGACCACCGATCCCGGCCGCCTCGACGTCACGGTCGCGATCCGAGCAGGGATCACCGTCGTCGTGATCGGCGTCTTCACCGTGATGTTCACTCGACACTGCGCCCGGCGGATGGGTGGCCTCAACGGCGACGTGTGTGGCGCGGTGATCGAGCTCGGCTTCGCGCTGTCGCTGCTCGGCCTCCTGACCTGACTTCTCGGCTACCCGGTCCACTCCTCGCCATCCACCTGGGCATTCAGGGCATAGGAGATCGCTCCGTCGATGCTCTCGCGGATGATGTCGGCCTGCCCCGCGTGCCGGGCCACCTCGGCGATGAGGTGACCGAGTACCCAGCGCACGTTCCAGGAATCGAGGTCGTCGGGAAACCACGGGGCGTCGGGCACGGGCACCCGGGCGTCGAGGTCGTATCCGGCGACCCGAGCGGGGATCGAGTCGACGAGCGTGTCGAACACGGTGCGCACATCGTCGAGGGTGATGTCCGGTAGCTCGGCTCCCGAGTACGACGCGAGGGGTAATCCCATGTCGCGGGTCCGGGCCTCGACGGCCTCACGAGTACGGACGGAGGGAGCGTCCTCGACGGTCCCGAGCCAGTTCTCCACGCACTGCGCGACGTGGGTCAGCAACCCGAGAATCGACAGGGCGCTGACGGTACTGGTCTCCCGCGCCTGCTGTTCGGTGAGCCCGTGCGCCGAGCTGCGCAACTGACGGCACTGTTGGACGAGGAAGCTGCTCAACGCGTCCTTCTCGTCGGTGACTGTCGGGGCGAGGAATCCCATGGTGTGCTCCTGATCTCGTCGGCTGGTGAGACAACCCTCGCACCGATTGCGGTCAGTGACGGTCCGCAATCGCCCCGCGCGACGCACACGTCCAGATCAGGGGCGGTAGAGCTCGGTCATCCAACCGTGGGTGTCCGCGAACGTGCCGCGCTGGATGCCGGTGAGGGTGTCCCGCAACGCGGTGGTCACCTCACCCGCCGCACCGTTCCCGATCGTGTAATCGTCGACATCGCCCTTCACGTGTCCCACGGGGGTGATCACCGCCGCGGTGCCGCAGGCGAACACCTCGGTGATGTCACCGGACGCGACCCCCTTGCGCAGTTCCTCGACCCCGATACGGCGCTCCTCCACCGGGATCCCCGCATCGGTGGACAGCTGCAACAGCGACTCGCGGGTGATGCCGGGCAGCAACGACCCCGACAGCTCGGGTGTCACCAGCCGGGCGTCGGCACCGGAACCGAAGACGAAGAACAGGTTCATCCCGCCCATCTCCTCGATGAAGCGGCGTTCGATGGCGTCGAGCCAGACGACCTGATCGCAACCGTGTTCGGCGGCCTGCGCCTGCGCCAACAACGACGCCGCGTAGTTGCCGCCGAACTTGGCCGCACCGGTGCCGCCCGGGGCGGCCCGCACGAACTCGGTGGACAACCACACGCTGACCGGTGTGATGCCGTGCGTGAAATAGGCGCCCGCAGGTGAGGCGATCAGCAGGTAGCGGTACTGGTCGGCGGGACGCACGCCGAGGCCGGCCTCGTCGGCGAACATGAACGGGCGGAGGTAGAGGGCCTCCTCACCTCCCGCCGCGGGCACCCAGAGGTGGTCGGCCTCGAGCAGGGCCCGCAGCGACTCGAGGAACAACTCGGTGGGCAGTTCGGGCATGGCCAGGCGTTCGGCGGATCGTTGCAGACGCGCCGCGTTGGCCTCCGGACGGAAGCTGGCGATGGAGCCGTCGCTCTGCCGATAGGCCTTGAGCCCCTCGAAGATCTCCTGCGCGTAGTGCAAGACCATCGCCGACGGGTCCAGGGAGATCGGCCCGTAGGGCACCACCTGGGGGTCGTGCCATCCGCGACCGCGATCGTAGGCGATGGAGACCATGTGGTCGGTGAAGTACCTGCCGAAACCGGGATTCGCGAGGATCTCCTCGCGGCGGCTCTCCCACACGGGATCCGGGTGCTCGGTACGGGTGAACTGCACGGTCATGACACCGATCCTACTGTCGGGATGCTCGCCGCGGTGCGCGAGTCCCCGCACCGCACTCGCGGGTCAGGCGGTGTGCGACGGCACGAACGGCGGGATCACCACGTCGCATTCGATGGCCCGTCCGCGGACGTCGACGATGACCCGATCACCCTTGCGGACTCCCGACTCGGTGTCGATGAGAGCCAGCGCGATGCCCTGTTTGAGAGTGGGCGAGAAGGTCCCGGAGGTGCAGACGCCGATCTCCGGTCCGTCGGGTTCCATCCGGACGACGCAGTCGGCGCGCAACACTCCACGTCCGGTGGCCAACAGCCCGTACAACCGGCGCCGCGGACCCTCCGCCTTCTCCTGTACGAGGGCGTCGTGTCCGAAAAAGGCAGGCTTGTCCCAACCCACCGCCCATCCGCTGCGGGCCTGCACCGGCGAGATCTCCGGGGTCAGTTCGTGGCCGTGCAGCGGGTACCCCATCTCGGTGCGCAGCGTGTCGCGGGCGCCGAGACCCGCGGGCAGACCGTCGCGCTCGGTGACGGCCCGCAACAGTGCGTCGAACACCGCGGCGCTGTCCTCCCAGCGCGGCACCAGCTCGAATCCGCGTTCGCCGGTGTACCCGGTCCGGCACAGGCGCAGCGGTCGGGTGACCCCGTCCAGGTCGATCTCGGTGTCCACATACGACATGTAGCCCAGGTCGGTCGGCAGTCCCACTGCGGTCAACACATCTGCCGACAGCGGCCCCTGGACGGCCAGCACGCCGAAGTCGCGGTGCTGGTCGACGACCTCGATCCCCTCGGGCGCGGCCGCGCGCAGCGCGGCGACCACCGCCGCGGTGTTGGCCGCGTTGGGGATGAGGAACACCTCGGAATCGGAGACGAGATAGGCGATGAGGTCGTCGACGACGCCACCGGAATCGTTGCAGCACAGCGTGTACTGCGCCTTCCCCGATTCGATCTTGGCCAGGTCGTTGGCCAGACACGAGTTCACGAAGGCCGCTGCTCCCGCACCCCGCACGGTCGCCTTGCCCAGATGACTCACGTCGAAGATGCCCACCCGCTCACGGACCGCGGCGTGCTCGGCCACCGTCCCGCTGTAGGACACCGGCATGTTCCAGCCGCCGAAGGCGGCGAAGGTGGCACCCAGCGCCTCGTGACGTGCGGTGATCGGTCCATCGAGCAGATCGTCGGTCATGGCGCCCAACCTATCGCGAACTACGATCACCGGAGCACACCCATACGCTGACATCGCACCCAGGAGGCGCACACCGTGACCACATCCGCCGACGACCGCCGGCTCGGACCCCGACTCGTTCTCGACAGCGAACTGCCCGACGCCGATTCGGCGACCCGGGAGGGGGTCCTGGTCGTGGGACTGTTGTCGTCCGACGACACCAACGACCCCGCACCGACGCTGGTGACCGTGCCGGGCGTGCTCACCGAGGCCGAGGCCGCCGGGATCAGGGACGCGCTGGCGGACGTCGGCGCGAACGGTTCGTTCGGCCAGACCGCCCGCGTGGTGGCGCCACCGTCGTTGTCGGTGGCGTCGGTGTTCGGCGTGGGTCTCGGTGGCGTGTCGGCGGTCACCAGGGACGACGACGGGAACCTCGATGCCGAGGGGATCGAGCTGGTCCGGCAGGCGGCGGGGATCGCGGGGCGCGACCTGAACGGGGTGACCACCGCCGTGACCACCCTGTCGTCGCTCGACCTGTCCGCGGCCGCCGAGGGGTTCTTCCTCGGCGCGTACCGGTTCGAGGACTTCCGGTCGGCCAGGTCACGCGCCAAGGACGGCCCCGTCGAGTCGGTGACCCTGCTGGTGGAGTCGGTCGACGACGACGCCCGCGCCACCGTCGACCACGCGACGCACGTGGCCACCGCGGTCGCCGTAGCACGCGACTTCGTCAACACCCCACCGAACGTGCTGTCGCCCGCCGAGTTCGCCGGCCGCGCCGCGGAACTGGCCGAACGGTCCGGCGTCCAGGTCGAGGTGCTCGACGACGCGGCGCTGCGCGACGGCGGATACGGCGGCATCGTCGGGGTCGGCCAAGGGTCCTCGCGACCGCCCCGGTTGGTCCGGCTGAGTTACTCCGGTGGCCCCGTTGATCCCAGTGGCACCGACATCCCGTCGGTGGCCCTGGTCGGCAAGGGCATCACCTTCGACACCGGCGGGATCTCCATCAAACCGGCGGCCAACATGGAGAACATGACCTCCGACATGGGCGGTGCGGCCGCGGTCATCGCGGCCACGGTGCTTGCTGCCCGCCTGCAGCTCGGGGTGAACGTCACCGCGACCGTCCCGATGGCCGAGAACATGCCCTCGGACACCGCGCAGCGTCCCGGTGACGTCCTGACGCAGTACGGCGGCACCACCGTCGAGGTGCTCAACACCGACGCCGAGGGTCGGCTCATCCTCGCCGACGCGATCGTCCGTGCCTGCGAGGACGAACCCGACTACCTCATCGACACCGCCACCCTGACCGGCGCACAGCTGGTCGCCCTCGGGCAGCGCACCCCCGGCGTGATGGGCACCGAACCGTTCCGCGACCGGGTGGCCGCGGTGTCGCAACGCATCGGGGAGAACGCCTGGCCGATGCCGCTGCCGTCGGAGTTGCGCAAGGACCTCTCCTCGCGGGTGGCTGATCTGGCCAACGTCACCAACGCCCGCTGGGGCGGGATGTTGGTGGCCGCCATCTTCCTGCGCGAGTTCGTGGCCGAGGGTGTGCAGTGGGCACACATCGACGTCGCCGGTCCCGCCTTCAACACGGGCGGCCCCTGGGGCTACACCCCCAAGGGGGGCACGGGAGTCCCGGTACGCACCATCATCGCCGTGATCGAGGACATCGCCGCGAACGGTTGAACCCGATTCGCCGCGTGCACCCCGGTTCCAGACGCAACATCGGGTCCGGGGTGCGCGCTGCGGGTAGGGTTCGGAACGTGGCTCTCGGGGCGAGCGGATAACACCTCACGCCTTGCGACGAACCTGCTCGCGGGCAGCGGCGATCACGATCGAACCGATCGCCGTTGAGCCGCAGCGCTGACCGAACACCGATCTCGAGTCGAGGAGTCGACAGACATGGCCTTCTCCGTCCAGATGCCCGCCCTGGGTGAGAGTGTCACCGAGGGAACAGTCACCCGGTGGCTCAAGCAGGAGGGAGACACCGTCGAGGAGGACGAGCCGTTGTTGGAGGTGTCGACCGACAAGGTCGACACCGAGATCCCCTCCCCCACGTCGGGCACCCTGACCAAGATCGTCGCCCAGGAGGACGACGTGGTCGAGGTCGGTGGCGAACTCGCCGTGATCGGCGACGCCGACGAGGCCGACTCCGACAGCGATGACGGTGGGTCCGACGAAGGCGATTCCGAGCCCGAACCGGAGCCCGAGTCGACTGACGAGAAGGCACCGGCCGACGAGGCCTCCGAACCCTCCTCCGACGAGAGTGAACCTGCCGAGAAGCCCACCGCGGGAGCGTCTTCCGGATCGGGTGAGGGTACCGACGTGACGATGCCGGAACTCGGCGAATCGGTCACCGAGGGCACCGTGACCAACTGGCTGAAGGCCGTCGGCGACGAGGTCGCCGCGGACGAGCCGTTGTTGGAGGTGTCCACCGACAAGGTCGACACCGAGATCCCCTCGCCGGTCGCGGGCACCCTGCTCGAGATCGTCGCCCAGGAGGACGACGTGGTCGAGGTCGGCGGCAAGCTCGCCGTGATCGGTTCGGCCGACGCCGCGCCGAAGTCGGAGGACGCCTCCCCCGAGCCCGAGAAGGAACCCGCGCCGGAGCCCGAGGAGAAGGACACGGCGGAGCAGGAGTCCGACGAGAAGGACTCCGAACCGGTTCAGGAGACCCGCGAGCCGGAGCCCCAGAAGAAGCCGGAGAAGAAAGCCGGGTCGGACGAGAAGCCGGAACCGGCCAAGGCCGGCTCCGCAGACGGTGATGGAGGCGCGGACGGAGCCACCCCGTACGTCACCCCGCTGGTCCGTAAGCTCGCCGCCGAGAACGACGTCGACCTGAACACGGTCAAGGGTTCCGGCGTCGGTGGCCGTATCCGCAAACAGGATGTGTTGGCAGCGGCCGAGGCCGCCAAGGCCCCCGCGGCCGAACCGAAGACGGAGAAGCCGGCCGCATCCGAACCGGCCGCCGCGAGTGCCTCACAGCCCAGCACCGCCGGTGTCCGACCCGAGCTGGCGCAGCTGCGCGGGACCACCCAGAAGGTCAACCGCATCCGGCTCATCACCGCCAAGAAGACCCGCGAATCGCTGCAGACCAGCGCTCAGCTCACCCAGGTCTTCGAGGTCGACATGACCCGGATCGTCAACCTGCGCAAGTCGGCCAAGGAGAAGTTCAAGGCCGCCGAGGGAGTGAATCTCACCTTCCTGCCGTTCATCGCCAAGGCCGTGGTCGAGGCGCTCAAGGCGCACCCGAACGTCAACGCCAGTATCGACGAGGACGCCAAGGAGATCACATACCACGGTGAGGTCCACCTCGGCATCGCCGTCGACACCGAGCAGGGCCTGCTGTCACCGGTGATCCACAACGCCGACAACCTGTCGATCGCCGGACTGGCTCGGGCCATCTCCGACATCGCGGCGCGGGCCCGGGACAACAAGCTCAAGCCGGACGAGTTGGCAGGCGGTACCTTCACCATCACCAACATCGGCAGCCAGGGAGCTCTGTTCGACACCCCGATCCTGATCCCGCCGCAGGCGGCGATGCTGGGTACCGGAGCGATCGTCAAGCGTCCGGTGGTCATCACCTCCGACGATGGTTCGGAGTCGATCGCGGTGCGCTCGATGTCGTTCCTGCCGTTGACCTACGACCATCGACTCATCGACGGTGCCGATGCCGGCCGGTTCCTCACCACCGTGAAACACCGTCTGGAACAGGCGGCGTTCGAGGGTGACCTCGGTCTGTAGCGCGCGGTGCGTATAGCAGTCGCCGGATCCAGTGGGCTCATCGGGAGCGCACTGGTTCCGGCGTTACGCGAATCCGGTCACGACGTGGTCCGACTGGTCCGTCGCGAACCGTTGACCGACGACGAGATCGGTTGGCAGCCGGAGGAGTTCGGTGTCGCCCCGGGCAGCCTCGACGGCGTCGAGGCGGTGGTCAACCTGTGTGGTGCCGGTGTCGGCGACCACCGGTGGACGGGGCATTACAAGCAGGTGCTGCGGGACAGCAGGATGGTGCCCACCGAGGTCCTCGTCGAACAGGTGCGGGCACTGGGCATCCCCCTGCTCGTCAGCGGGAGCGCCACCGGTTACTACGGCGACACCGGCAGTCGGCAGGTCGTCGAGTCGTCGCCTGCGGGTGGAGGCTTCCTGGCCGACCTCGCCAAGGACTGGGAGCAGACCGCGCTCACCGCGGCCGACGACGCCCGTGTCGTACTGCTGCGTACCGCACCGGTGCTCTCGCCCTCCGGCGGGTTGCTGGGCAAGCTGCGACCGCTCTTCACACTGGGCCTCGGCGGCCGTCTCGGTGACGGCAAACAGTATTTTCCGTGGATCAGCCTGCGCGACATGGTCCGCGCCATCGACTTCCTCATCGCGACCGAGTCGGTGGTCGGCCCGGTGAACATGTGCGGTCCACGGGCGGTGACCAACGCGGAGTTCACCAAGGCTTTCGGGCGCGTCGCGCACCGACCCACCCCGTTCGTCGTTCCCGGACCCCTGATGAAGCTGGCCGGCGGTGAGTTGGCCGAGGAAATGATCCTCGGTGGACAGAACGTTGTACCGAAGGTCCTCACCGATCACGATTTCGAATTCCTCGACCAGGACGTCGAGGAGGCCCTGGAGTACGCCCGTGAACAATCCTGACACCGACGATCCGGACCCGCATGCCTGACCGCACGCGCAGTTGTCGCCGTTCCACCGCTCCGGTGGAGGTTCGCGAACTCGGGCGCGTCGACTACACAGAGGCCTTCGACCTGCAGCACCGATTGGCCGCCGAACGCGCCGACGGTGTCCTCGACCACGACGTGGTGCTGCTGCTCGAGCACCCGTTCGTGTACACCGCGGGTAAGCGCACCACCGAGGCCGACCGCCCCACCGACGGTTCACCGGTCATCGACGTCGACCGTGGCGGCAAGATCACCTGGCACGGCCCCGGACAGCTGGTCGCCTACCCCATAGTCGCGCTCACCCAGGCGTTCGACGTGGTCGACTACGTCCGCAGACTGGAGCAGGCGATGATGACCGTCGCCGCGGCACACGGTGTGACGACCCGCCGTGTCGATGGCCGATCCGGGGTGTGGGTCGACGCCGACCCGGAGAGCGGCAGACCGCAGCGCAAGGTGGGTGCCATCGGCATCCGGGTGGCCCGCGGCATCGCACTGCACGGTGTCGCGCTCAACGCCGACCCCGAGTTGACGGCGTTCTCCGCCATCGTGCCGTGTGGCATTCCCGACGCCGGGGTCACCTCGCTGTCCGCGGAGACGGGTTCCCCGATCGGCGTGGACACGATCCGCGGTCTGACCGCCGATGCGATCGTCGCGGCGTTGGACGGCGACCTACCGATCAGCGATCTGGCCACCCCCGAGGTCCCCGCAGCCCGGGATCGGACCTCGATCCGGAGTGTGCCGGCGAGCGTAGGATCGGCCCGGTGACTGTGCAGCGAGAGACCCTCGACGCCCCGTCGGACGACACGACCTCCGGCTCCCGAACCGCCGCTCCGCACACCAGCGCTCCGCAGGCCGGCCCCAACGGCCGCAAGTTGTTGCGACTGGAGGTGCGCAACGCGCAGACCCCCATCGAACGCAAACCCGAGTGGATCCGTACCCGGGCGACGATGGGGCCCGAGTTCAAGGAGCTCAAGGGACTGGTCAAGCGCGAGGGCCTGCACACCGTCTGCGAAGAGGCCGGCTGCCCCAACATCTACGAGTGCTGGGAAGACCGCGAGGCGACCTTCCTCATCGGTGGTGAACAGTGCACCCGTCGGTGCGATTTCTGCCAGATCGACACGGGTAAGCCCGCCGAACTCGACCGCGACGAACCACGGCGGGTGGCCGAGAGCGTGCAGGCGATGGGGCTGCGGTATTCGACGGTGACCGGGGTGGCTCGCGACGATCTCGACGACGGTGGTGCCTGGCTGTACGCGGAGACCGTCTACGCCATCAAGCGGCTGAACCCGAACACCGGCGTGGAATTGCTGATCCCCGACTTCAACGCGGACCCAGCTCAGTTGGCCGAGGTGTTCGCGTCCCGCCCGGAGGTGCTTGCCCACAACGTCGAGACGGTGCCGCGCATCTTCAAGCGCATCCGTCCCGCGTTCCGCTACCAGCGCAGCCTGGACGTGATCACCGCCGCCCGGGACGCCGGTCTGGTGACCAAGTCGAATCTGATCCTGGGAATGGGTGAGACCGACGATGAGGCGCGCGAGGCGATCGTCGACCTGCACGAGGCGGGGTGCGACATCCTCACCATCACCCAGTACCTGCGCCCGTCACCACGACACCACCCGGTGGATCGATGGGTCAAGCCGCAGGAGTTCGTCGAACATTCGCAGTTCGCGGAGAGCCTGGGGATGGCCGGGGTGATGGCCGGTCCGTTGGTGCGGTCGTCGTACCGAGCCGGTCGATTGTATGCGCAGGCCATGGCTCACCACGGCCGTGAGCTGCCGGAGTCGATGGCGCACCTCGGCGACCACAGCAGCGCCGCCCAGGAGGCCACGTCCGTGCTGGAGCGTCTGGCCGCTCGCTGAGCGTTCACCGAGCGTGCCGTCGGTCGCCACCGATGCGATCCGACAGGTGAGTCGGGCAGTATCCTGACAGTCATGGCGCAGTCGAAAGCATCGAAAGAGGCCAAGGCGACGGCGAAAGCCGAACGCAGGAGGGCCTCGAAGGAACGTCGGTCCCAGTTGTGGCAGGCGTTCCAGATGCAGCGCAAGCAGGACAAGTGGCTGCTCCCGTTGATGATCGGCTCGCTGGTGGCCATCATCGCGATCTTCGTGGTCATCGGCCTGCTGGCCGGGATAGTCGTCTTTCTCGCCCCCCTGGGCGTGGTCCTCGGCATTCTCGTCGCATTCCTGATCTTCGGTCGTCGAGTACAGAGCAGTGTGTTCTCCAAGGCCGAGGGTCAGCCCGGAGCCGCGGGTTGGGCTCTGGACAACATGCGCGGGTCCTGGCGAGTGAAGCAGGCCGTCACCGGCACCTCGCACCTCGACGCGGTGCACCGGGTGATCGGCAAGCCGGGCGTCGTGCTGGTCGGTGAGGGCTCCCCCGCGCGGGTACGGACGCTGCTGGGCCAGGAGAAGAAGAAGGTGGCCCGGGTGGTCGGCGACACCCCCATCTACGAGGTGATCGTGGGCAACGAGGAGGGTCAGGTCCCGTTGCGCAAGCTGGAGCGCCACCTCAACAAACTGCCCAGCAACATCACCGGGAAACGCATCGACGCGTTGGAGTCTCGACTCGCCGCCCTCGGCGGTAAGGGTATGGGTCCCGGCATGCCCAAGGGACCGGTGCCTCAGGGTGCCAAGGTGCGCAACGTGCAGCGCGCCGCGCGTCGTCGCTGACCGGGCGGCGCGCAGCGGCCTCCAGGAAGTGCGAGAACGAATGGCGCGACTCGAACGTCGTCTGCACGTCGGCATCCACGAGGACATCGATCAGGTTGATGAAACGTTGCTGCGCCTGGGCGTCGACGTCACGCAGCAAGGGCACGGCGACCACTGTCCAGCGGCTGAACGTCCGTGACCACTCCAGGTACTCGATCGTCGAGACGGGCCGTCTCGATGGCTGTGGAGAGGTCGTCGACGAGGTGGCAGCACACCGGTAGCAGCGAGTACCCGCGCACATATCTGCTCGTGCACCGACGGGTCGACCTTCGTCTCGTTCCTCAGCGGGAGCGCACCAACGCCGTCTGGGTGGCCCGGTCGTGGAGCCCCCGACCGTCACCGTCGTTGAGCAGCGGCGGGACGATGAACACGATGAGGACCTGACGGGCGACGGCGCGTACCACGCCGATGGAGGTCCGGCCGTCGACTCGCACGACCCGCAGCCCCACCACGAACTGGCCGGGGGTGAACGAGAACAAGGCCACGGTGACCGCACCGATGACGAACCAGACCGCGAGCACCACGGTGGAGATGTGCGGAGAGGTGAAACGGACGAACAGCAACGACACACCACCGCACATCAGCCAGTCGACCAGCAGCCCCAGGCAGCGTTGCCAACTCCCCGCCAACGAGCCCGGCCCGGTCTCGGGCAGCCCGAGGGAGTCTCCGCGATATTCCCCCAGCTCGGGCTTGCGGCCCAGCACCGATTCCGGCCCCGACAACCACGATCCCGTCATACGTCCCATTCCTCGATCATAGAGATCCAGGTCTGGGCACTGAACAGCTCGCGACGTGGTGCGTAACGCAGGAGAAACATCCGCTTCATGCACGGGCAACGTATCGTCCTTAGCGTCAGGCGCAGGATCCACTGCCGTGTCGAAGGGGTGGATTGTGTCGTATCGGGCACAGCCAGAGAGACTGGTACGCCCCGTCAGAGATTGGAGTCACCCACCGGTGTACAGCACACAAGAGGAACTACTCGAGGGCATCAAGAGCGAAGGTGTCGAGTACGTCGACATTCGTTTCTGCGACCTTCCCGGCGTCATGCAGCACTTCTCGATTCCCGCCTCTGCGTTCGACGAGTCCGTCTTCGAGGACGGTCTCGCCTTCGATGGTTCGTCTGTACGCGGCTTCCAGTCGATCGACGAGTCGGACATGATGCTGCTGCCGGACCCGGCGACCGCCCGCATCGACCCGTTCCGGCACGCGAAGACGATGAACATCAGCTTCTTCGTCCACGACCCGTTCACCCGTGAGGCCTACAGTCGCGACCCGCGAAACGTCGCGCGCAAGGCTGAGGACTACCTCGCCTCCACCGGCATCGCCGACACCTGCTTCTTCGGCGCCGAGGCGGAGTTCTACATCTTCGACTCGGTCGCCTACGGCTCGGAGATGAACGGCACCTTCTACGAGGTCGAGTCGGAGTCGGGCTGGTGGAACACCGGGTCACCCACCGATCCGGACGGTTCGCCCAACCTGGGTTACAAGGTCCGCCCCAAGGGCGGCTACTTCCCGGTGGCCCCGTACGACCACTACGTGGATCTGCGTGACACCATGTCGACCAACCTGCAGAATGCGGGCTTCGAGCTCGAGCGCGGGCACCACGAGGTCGGCACCGGCGGCCAAGCCGAGATCAACTACAAGTTCAACACGCTGCTGCACGCGGCCGACGACGTGCTGCTCTTCAAATACATCATCAAGAACACCGCCTGGGCCAACGGCAAGACCGTCACCTTCATGCCCAAGCCGCTGTTCGGTGACAACGGTTCGGGTATGCACGCCCACCAGTCGCTGTGGAAGGACGGCAAGCCGCTGTTCCACGACGAGGCCGGATATGCCGGACTCAGCGATCTGGCCCGCAACTACATCGGCGGCATCCTGCACCATGCGCCGTCGCTGCTCGCGTTCACCAACCCGACGGTGAACTCCTACAAGCGTCTGGTGCCCGGTTACGAGGCCCCGATCAACCTGGTCTACAGCCAGCGGAACCGCAGCGCCTGCGTCCGTATCCCCATCACCGGCAACAACCCGAAGGCCAAGCGCCTCGAGTTCCGCTGTCCGGACAGCTCGGGCAACCCGTACCTCGCGTTCGCCGCGATGATGATGGCCGGCCTCGACGGCATCAAGAACAAGATCGAGCCGCACGAGCCGGTCGACAAGGACCTCTACGAGCTGCCGCCCGAGGAGGCCAAGAGCATCCCGCAGGCTCCCACCTCACTTGCCGCGGTCATCAACCGACTCGAGGAGGACCACGAATACCTCACGGCCGGTGGCGTGTTCACCGAGGATCTCATCGAGACCTGGATCCAGCTCAAGCGCGAGAACGAGATCGAGCCGGTGCAGATCCGCCCGCACCCGTACGAGTTCGCGCTGTACTACGACTGCTGATCGGGTCTGCAGCAGCAGAACATCCGCCCGTCCGGCTTCTCGCCGGGCGGGCGGATCTGTTGGTGGAGGGTGATACCGAGGGCTCAGACGTCTCCGATCGCCGTCCGCATCGCGCGTTGATATCGACGGATGACGGCCTGCTCGTCCGCGGTGAAGGTCGTCAGGCATTCGGTCGCGGACGAGATCACCGGACCGAAGAACTCCCACCCGAGCCGCCGCGCCTCGTCGGTGACCCGCAGAACCACCTGCCGCCGGTCACGCTCCCCTGGGGCCCTCGTCACGTGGCCCGCGCTCTCCATCCGATCGATCAGCGCCGTCGTCGTGGCGGAGGTCAGGGCGAGTTGGGTCCGGAGCCACGTCGGCGTGGCGACGGTGCCCGCCCGCTCCGCGTCGAGGAGCGCGATCAGCGCACGGACGTCGGTGCCGTGCAGTCCGTGCGCCTTCGCGAACCGCAGTCCGGCCAGGTTCAACTCCACCGCGATCGCGCGCAGCTGATGAACCATATCCATGACGCCGACCACGTCGTCGTCGCTTCCGCTACCCATGAACGCAGTATCTCACTTATCGTGTATCTCGACCATCGAACAATCTGAGGACACGTATGAACGGACACATCGCGGCCTTCGCGACGACCACCGTGGGACAGCGCTTCTTCACCGCATACGACGGCCTGCTGTCATCGTGGCCCTCCGACACCACCACCCTCGACGTCGTCGGTCGGTTCGGCTCGACTCGTGTCACCGCCACCGGGCCCGAGACCGCGCCACCGGTGGTGCTCGTCCCGGGGTTCGGCTCATCGTCGATGGCGTGGGCGGGTGTGGCCCGCGACCTCGGTGTGGACCACCGAGTCTTCGCCCTCGACTTCATCGGCGACATCGGACGCTCGGTGCCCGACGACGTGCGCATGAGAACCATGGACGATGTCATCGAATGGTTCGACCATCTGCTGGACGCAGCGGGACTGTCCTCGCCGTCGGTGGTCGCGCACTCATACGGGGCGATGCTCTCCGTGGCCTACGCACTGCATCGCGACGACAGAGTGGGCCGCGATGACAGGGTGGACCGCCTCGTGCTCATGGATCCGAATGCGTGCTTCGCACCGACGAACCCGCGGTATCTCGTCAGATCCCTACCCGTGGTGTTGAGACCCACCGAGAGTCGACAAGAGCGATTCTTGTCCTGGGAGACAGACGGAGTCGAGTTCGACGACGACCTCTGGACCATCATGACCGTCGGTCCGGCTCACTTCCCACGACGACGGCCGGTGGTGCCTCGACGACCATCCACTGCACAGTTGTCCACACTCCCCCACGCCACGACGGCCGTCCTCGCCGCGAACAGCAAGGTCCACGACAGCGAGCGCGTGTCGGCGTCGATCACTGATCGTCTGCCATGGGTGCGCGTGTGTCTCATCCCCGCCGCGACCCACCACAGCCTGCCCACCGTCCCGCACGACCCCTGCGTGGCCGCCATCCGGGACGCTCTGACAATTGAGTCCGCTTGACGGTGGCTGCGTCAGTCCGGGGCGACGACGAGCTTTCCGCGCAGGGACCCGGACTCCCCCGCCCGGTGCGCATCGGCGATGTGCGACAACGGGAACGAATGCACTGCGGGTAAGACGTAACGTTTCGCCGCGACGAGATCCGCGACCGCGCCGAGCGCGTAGAGTGCCCGACCGGTATCACCTCGACTGAAGCGCACCCCGGTCGCAGCGGCACCGGCAAAGTCGGCAACGGTGACCACCTTGTCCGGACTTCCGGTGAGCTCGATGAGTCCCGGCAGAACGCCGTTACCCGCGATGTCCAGGGCCAGGTCCACCCCGTCCGGCGCGAGAGCACGGGCGCGGTCGATCATCCCGTCACCGTAGGTGACGGGCTCGGAGCCCATCGCACGCAACTGATCGTGTGTAGCAGGACTGCCGGCACCGATCACACGGGCGCCACGCGCGACCGCCAATTGCACTGCGGCTCCGCCGATGTTGCCCGAGGCGCCGGTGATGAGCACCGTGGCCCCGTCACCGACACCCAGTTGATCCAAAGCCCTGGCCGCGGTTTCCGCCGACGTGGGGACAGTCGCCGCCTCGGCGAACCCGAGTGACGGGGGAATGTGCGCGTACTCACTCAGCACGGCGAGTTCGGCCTGAGCACAGCCTCCTGCGCTGAAACCGAAGACCCGGTCGCCGATCGCGGCGTCGGTCACCCCCGCGCCGAGCTCGTCCACCACCCCGGCCGCCTCGTAACCGAGGGTCTGCGGTAGCCCTTCATCCATCTCACCGCGACGCTTCTTCCAATCGCTCGCGTTGATCCCCGCAGCCCGTACGGCGATCCGCACCTCACCCGGACCCGGATGCGGGTCCGGTAGATCGACGACCTCGAGCACATCGGGCGTCCCGAACCGATGAAACTGCACAGCTCTCATGACCCAACCACTTCTCGAGATGATCCAGCGCGACATCAACGAGCAACGCTACCCCGCTGGGGCGCTCCCGCGCCGCGGTCGATTTTGCTCGCCATCGTGGTGGCCCTCTGATCCGACCACATGACGTTCACGGTGGTTCGAGAGGCCATCACTCATAGCTGAATCATTGTACGACTACCGCTTTCACGGTACTATCGAACACCCGTTCCCCGCAGTCACCGCCAAGTTCGGAGCGGCTTCACCCCCCGGACCTCCGGTCGGTATTGGCGTCGCTTGACCGCCTCGAGGCCGACGAGTGGCCTTGACGACGCAGCTGTTGCAGCGTGGGTTACCGGCGAAACGCGGTCTGCGGCGCAACGGGTTCCTGCGTGAGGTGTTGAGGTTACGTGCACGAATGGAAAAACGGTGGCCGCACCGATGTGACCGTGTTGGCCTTGGCGTGCGACGCCGACCACGCACAGGTCAACGACACCGCGAACACGGGTGGATCACCGAGATCATCACCCCCGACACCGGACCACTCGAATGGGTCGGCCGCATCGGCTGGAAACAACGCGGCACCAGCCGACCACTCCGGGCGAACCCGGTCCTGTTCCAAGACCGAACCATCGCTGCACGAGCCACCGCCAACCGCAACCAACTAGCGTTGGAATCCGACCAGGCCCGCACCGCCCAACAATTCCGAGACACACTGGGCGACCATACGACGCTCACACGTCATCACCTCGCCGAAGGCCACCGCCGGGAACACGACCTCCACCTCATCCCCCTCGGCCACCCACCCCACGAGCAACCCCAGGTCGCTGACGCTCCTACGCCACGACCGACGTCGAAACCTGACGGCGTGTCAGCACGGCGGACGCCCGGGCGGTGGTGAACAACGACAGCCCCAACACCGCCGCGATCAGCAGGCCGAGGCTCAAGATACCCAGTGTGGCTGTGTGTTCCGTGCCGTTATCACCCGCCTGTGACCGTGGGGAACCCGTCAGGAACGGAACCACCGCGATGACCCCTATCCCCAACAGCGCCTCCACGGCAACCACCATGCGCAAGTGCGACAGTGCCGATCCGCGTGAAGTCCTGGGTAGCAGCCACATCTGGTTGAACGCTCCCGCACCCACCATCAGCGCGACGAGGAGGAGCTTGAACAACAAGAACCGGCCGTACGTCGTCGACCACAACTGCGATACGTGGCCGAACTCCTTCCAGACCAGCCACAGTCCGGACGTGAGGACGACACCGACCGACACCAGGGCCACCGTCGAGAACCGCTGCCAGATCAGCGCCCACCGCTGTGCGCGATCATCGACGTCCAGAACACGCGACCGCGCGATGACGGCGAGCAGCAACAATCCGCCCACCCACGAGGTCCCGGCAATGATGTGGCCCTGCGCCAGAATGCGATTCACCAACTCGTCACGCGACAGTTGTGACGCGTCAGCGGGGGTGGACCGCACCAGCGACGCCAGGAGCACCACCGGAAGCGCGACCCCGGCCAACCGGTCGATGCGGGCAACACCCCATGAGGTCAGCAATGGTACGAGCAGCGCGGCGGCCAGCAGAACGACCGCCACATGGACCGCGGTGAGCTCACCGGCCGAGATCCACGCCTCGCGACCGGCCGAACGGGTCAGATAGGCGCCCATGCGATCCGGATTGAGCGCCTGCACGAACGTGAGGTGCTTCTCCGCCCTCGCGGTACGTGCGGCCACCTGCAGATAGTCACTGACCAACAGCGCCAATGCTCCCCACCCCAGTAACCGTCCCGCGACGATGCGGGTCAGGGGCGTGGCGACCGGCCGCACACCAGGACGTAGGTGACCACGAATCCGATGGTGGTCGTCAGGGAGAGGAAGTAGGTCCCGGTGGCCAGGTACTGCCACCACGACGGCAGGGTCGCAGCGCCCGCGGCCTGAATGGTCGTCAACATGGAAGTAAGTTAAGCCTAGCCTTGCTTAATGTCCACTAGTGCCCGGCACGGATCGCGCGCTCGGGCACCCCAGGCCTCCTTGACGATTCGCCCCG
Source organism: Williamsia sterculiae (assembly GCF_900156495.1). GTDB lineage: Bacteria > Actinomycetota > Actinomycetes > Mycobacteriales > Mycobacteriaceae > Williamsia_B > Williamsia_B sterculiae. The sequence goes on along the minus strand of NZ_FTNT01000007.1, from coordinate 220,232 downwards.
GAGACGTATCACGACCCACCTTAAGGAGCGCTGAAAGTCACGGATTGGAACCGCCCCAACCCCCTTGTAGCGTCCTGAGCTGAGGCTTACCAAACAGACGATCGGGGTGGGTATGGCGATGATGCTCGCGGACGCGGCAGCGCCGTCGATCGCCACCCAACTGGTGGGTAGCGGGTTGATCGGGGTGCGCGAGGGACTCGAGACCGGGATCGTGGTGATGATCCTGGCCGCGTTTCTGGTGAAAGGCGGCCGCCGCGAGGGGTTGAAGTGGCTCTGGGGTGGCGTGGCCGTCGCCGTGGTGATGGTCTTCGGCATCTTCGCCGCCATCCACTACGGCACCTCGACCATCAGCGGGCTCGCCGCCGAGGCGGTCGCCGGGATCGCCTCGCTGGTGGCAGTCGTCATCGTGACCCTGATGGTGCTCTGGATGCGTCGCGCGGCGTCCGCGATCTCCGGCGACCTGAAGGCCGGGATGGCTCGGGCCATCGAGGTCGGAAGCGGCGCCGTGTTCCTGCTGTCCTTCCTGGCCGTGGGGCGAGAAGGTTTCGAGACGGCGCTTCTCATGGTCGGTTACGCGGAGAACACCTCCGGCAGCAGTTGGCCGTTGATCGGACTGTTCTGCGGGGTGGTGGTCGCAGTGGCCCTCACCGTGCTCCTGTACGTCGGCGCGATCAGGATCGACTTCGCGGTGTTCTTCACCTGCACCGGGGCACTGCTGATCATCGTTGCGGCAGGCATTCTCGCCTACGGAGTGCGGGCGTTACAGACCGTCGGCTGGCTTCCCGGGATCGCCGCCCGCGCCTTCGACATCTCGCGCCACTTCGATCAATCGTCGTGGTACGGGACCGCTCTGGCGGGCCTCGTCAATTTTCGGCCCGACCCCACGGTGCTGCAGGTGATCGCGTGGGTCGTCTACCTGGCGGTGGTGATGACCCTGTTCCTGCTGCCCCGCTCGTTCCTGCGTTCGCGGTCGACGAAAGCGACCCGGCCGACGCCCGATCACATCGAGACACCCGCCGCCTGACGCGCGCGGATTCCTGGAAGGCGAACCCGTGACATCGAGTACCCCCGAGCGACTCATCGCAGTCATCACCGCACTGGTGGCGGCCGGCGCGCTCACCACCGCCTGCACGGATAAACAGCCGGGCGGTAGCGGCACCATCGCCGTGACATCCACCGACACCGGATGCGACCTCGCCACGGCGGAGGCGGCAACCGGACCGGTCACGTTCACGGTGGCCAACAGCGGTACCAAGGTCACCGAGTTCTACGTGTACGGCAACAACAACCGGGTGCTCGGCGAGGTGGAGAACATCGGCCCCGGCCTCACCGGGACCCTCACCGTGGAGGTGCCCGACCCCGGCACCTACGCCACCGCGTGCAAACCGGGCATGGTCGGCGACGGGATCCGACAGACACTCACCGTGGCCGGGGAGAAGAAGGCCAGGGCCGAGGTCCCGGCAGACATCGACGCGGCCAAGAGCCGCTATCTGCAGTACGTGCGCGGACAACTCGACGGTCTGGTCGCCCAGACCACGGCCTTCACCGATGCGGTCAGGTCCGGGGATCTCGATGCGGCCCGCAGCCAGTTCGGGAGAACGCGCACTTTCTACGAGCGCATCGAACCGGTCGCGGCCTCGTTCCCGGATCTCGACCCGGCCATCGACATGCGGTGGGATGACACCGAGAACGGGGCTCAGCCGTTCACCGGATTCCATCGCATCGAACGGTTCCTGTGGCCACCGCAGCAGTCGTCTGTCGGTGAACGGGGTGACGACGTCACCCAGGCCGACCTGGACAACGCTCGCACCACCGACGACAAGGGCGCCATCGACACGACGGCCGACACGTTACGGTCCGACGTCACCAGGTTGCGCGACGAGGTGAGCAAACCCGACTTCACCTTCGAGACACAGTCGTTCGTGAAGGGCCCGCAGGCGCTCATCGACGAGATCGCCGCGACCAAGGTCGGCGGTGAGGAAGATCGGTACTCACGCACCGATCTGTGGGATTTTGCCGCCAACGTGGACGGTTCGGAGACGCTGATCGCCGAACTGCAACCCATCATCGCCGCCAAGTCGCAGACCCTGATGAACCGCATCACCAGCCAGTTCCAGGCCATTCGCGACGACATCAACGCTTATCGCGCGGGCGACGGATACGTCTCCTACGAGCGTGTCACCGCACCGCAGCGGAAGTCGCTCTCGGTCGCCATCGATGCGCTGTCGGCCACGTTGAGCCAGGTCCCCGGGCTGGTCCTGGGCAAGTGACCGACACCCACCCGCGATTCTCCCGGCGTGCCCTGCTGGGGGCCACGGGGGCAGGTCTGGCGGCGGGGGCGGCGGCAGGCGTCGCCGGGTCGTCCGCGATGGGTGCAACGGACACACACTCGTCCGACGTCGTGAGGTTCCGTGGCACCCACCAGGCGGGTATCACCACACCGGTCCAGGACCGGTTGCACTTCGCCGCCTTCGACGTCATCACCGATTCGCGTGCCGAGCTGACCGATCTGCTCCGCCGGTGGACCGTGGCCGCTGACCGTATGTGTCGCGGCGAGGAGACGGTGGCGGGCGGAGCGGTGGGCGGTGGGCCATATCGACCACCGTCGGACACCGGTGAAGCACTGGGTCTGTCGCCCTTGTCGCTGACCTTGACCATCGGGTTCGGGCCCGGACTGTTCGGCGCGACCGCGGACGCACCGCAGCAGCAGGATCGATTCGGACTGGGTGACCGTCGGCCGGCTTGCCTGGCGGAACTGCCCGCGTTCCCGAAAGACGCAATCGAGCCGTCCCGCAGCCACGGCGACATCTGCATCCAGGCCTGTGCCGACGATCCGCAGGTCGCGGTGCACGCCGTGCGCAATCTCGCCCGGTTGGGGGTGGGAGTGGTCAGCGTCCGATGGTCGCAGCTCGGTTTCGGTCGGACGTCGAGCACCACCACCGCACAGGCAACGCCCCGCAACATGTTCGGCTTCAAGGACGGCACCGCGAATGTGAAAGCTGATCAGTCCGACCTGCTCGACCGGTGGGTGTGGGTGCACCACGATGACAACCCGACCGCGGCCCGGTGGATGACCGGGGGCAGTTATCTGGTGGCCCGACGCATCCGGATGTACATCGAGCCGTGGGACCGCGCGTCGCTCAGCGAGCAGGAACAGGTCGTCGGCCGCAGCAAGGGCTCGGGTGCGCCGCTCGGCGCGACCGCGGAATTCGACACGCCGGATTTCCGCCTCACCTCCGCGGGTACCCCGCTGATCGCCAGGACCGCCCACATACGCCTCGCCCACCCCGACAGCCTCGGTGGCGTACGACTGCTCCGCCGCGGGTACAACTTCACCGACGGTTCCGACGGTTTCGGGCATCTCGACGCCGGACTGTTCTTCATCGCCTACTGCCGAGACCCCCAGGCCCAATTCGTCCCGATGCAGCATGCTCTGGCGGCCAAGGACGCGATGATGGAATACATCACCCACAACGGCAGCGCGTTGTTCGCCTGTCCTCCCGGTCTTGCCGCCGACGAGTGGTGGGGTCAGCGTCTGTTCGACGATTGAGTCGGCAAGCCTTTCGCCACATCGATCTCGCTGTCACAGAGGAGAAGTCGCGCCGATCCGGCTGGAGGTATCGTGCGGTGGCACCTCACCAGTCCACTGGCGCCGTGGTACGAGACACCGAGCGGTACCACCATGACAAAGGTCGCGTCCATCATGACCGACAGAGTTCGTCCGGCCCACACGGTCGTCACCGCACCCGGTTGCGCAACCCAGCGGGTAGGCGCGGTTCGAGTTGTCGCAGAGAGTTTTTCACGACCGGTGGCGCGAGCGTCGCGACGGCGACGCCGAGCGCCATCCCGGCGACCACATCCGATGCCCAGTGCATTCCCAGATACAGCCGGGTGATCGCGGACAGTGTCGCGACCGCCGTCGCAACCGCGATAACCACCCGTCGCACCCAGGGTGCGCGCACCTGCGCCGTGACGACCACCGCGAGGGTCATCACCAACGCCGTCGTGCCGGTGACGTGACCCGACGGGTACGACAGACCGGTCTCGATCGCCGAGAGCTGTTGGCCTGCGGGAGGTCGGGGCCTGGCCACGGTCACCTTGGCGATCTCCCAGCCGGCCCCTGCGAGTGCCACACCGAGGACCACAGTCGCGGGACGGACGACGGTGCGGTCGACCGTGAACAGCACAGCAGCCGCCAGCGCTGTCCACCCGGTGACCCAGATCGGACCGAAGGCGATCGTCAAGGCGGCCATCGCCGATGTCACCCACGCGAGACGGTGATGGTCGATCCAGTCCAGCACCATTCCGTCGATACCGTCGGGCGCGGGATGCGAGCTCAGGGTCATCCCGAGCAGGCAGACGAACCCCCCGAGTGTCACCGCGAGCTGAATTGGTGTTCTGTGTCCACACATCCCGTCACTGTGATCGGCGGATCCTTGGGAGAGGCTGAACGCGGCTTACCGCTCGCTGTGCGTGTGCCGGAACCCTGCTGCGCGCCAAGCATCTACCCTCGACCGCATGGTGCAGACGATCGGCGCGGTCCCGCGGTGGGCGCGCGACCGGCTGCGTCCGGTGCGTCAACGGCTGACGGTGGTCGCGACACTGCTGTTGGCGGTGGCGTTGGCGCTCGCGGCGGGCATCATGTTGTTGGTCCTGCGCGCCGCCCTGAACAACTCCGCCGACACCACCACTCAGGGTCGGGCCGATCACGTCGCGAGCGTGTTGGCCACCGAGGGATCCGGCGGCGTCGACTCGGTGTTGCTGGCGGCGACCAAGGACGTGGACGTCATCCAGGTCATCGACGCGCACGGCACCATCGTCGCCTCCACCCCCGGTGCCGCTCGCGGCGCACTGTCGAGCCCGCAGCCGACGGGTAGCCGTCGCACCATCGATGACGCCCAGATTGACGGTAAGGGTGAGGAATACCGTTCCACCACGGTGGGAGTCGCGACCCGCGACGGTGATCTGACGGTGGTCGCGGGAGCCGCCGAGGGCCCCATGCACCGCATACTTCTCACGGTCGCGATCATCTTCTGCGTCGTGTTCCCCATCGTCCTGCTGTTGTTGGCGGCCACGACGTACTACTCCGTGGGACGAGCGCTGCGACCCGTGGATCGGATCAGAGCACAGGTCGACGACATCTCCGGTGGTGATCTGCATCGCCGGGTACCGGTACCCGACACCGACGACGAGATCGCGGAGCTAGCCACCACGATGAACCGGATGCTGCGACGCATCGAGTCGGCCCGCGAACAACAGCTGCGCTTCGTCGGCGACGCCTCGCACGAACTCCGCAGCCCGCTGGTGACCCTGGTCGGTCTGCTCGACCTGGCCTCGTCGACGGACACGCCGGTCGATCGCGACACCGTCGACACCCTGATGCTCCCGGAGGCCCTGCGCCTGCAGTCGATGGTGGCCGACCTGTTGCTGCTCGCCCGCGCCGACGAACGCGGGCTGCCCCTCGACCTCGGCGACGTGGACCTCGACGACGTGGTGGGCGCGGAGGCGGCACGGGTCGACGCCCTTCGTCACCACCGGGTCGACGTCGACGTCGCGCCCGCGCGGGTCCGCGGTGACCTCGACAAACTGACCCGCGCGATCCGCAACATCACCGACAACGCCGATCGTCACGCCCGTCGTCGCATCGGCTTTCGCGTGCGGACCGACCGGGCGTTCGCCACGGTCACCATCACCGACGACGGTGTCGGCATCTCCCCCGCCGACTGCGAGAGGGTGTTCGAGCGGTTCGTCCGCCTCGACTCGCACCGAGATCGCGAGGGTGGCGGATCGGGGCTCGGTCTGGCCATCGTCGACGAGATCGTCCGTGCGCACGGCGGTGCGGTGCGGATCGACGACATCGCCGGTGGCGGCGCCGCGGTCACCATCACCGTCCCGATGGCCGGCCCGGGCAGGCCCGTTCAGACCTCCGGGTCACCGCCGTCGTCGGCGAGCAGGTAACCCACACCACGGACCGTCTGGATCGCCTTGCAGCCGAACGGCACATCGATCCGCTTGCGCAGATAACTGACGTAGACCTCGACGATGTTGTCGTCACCGCGGTAGTTCGCGTCCCACACCGACCGCAGCACCTCGGATTTGCTGACCACGGTGCCCTTCTTCCGCATCAGGAACTCCAACATCCCGTATTCACGGGGGGTCAACGTCACCGCCTGGTCACGACGCGTGACCTGATGGGTCGCGGGGTCCAGGGTCAGACTGCCCGCGGTCAGCACCGCTGGCCGTTCGGGCGCTCCTCGACGCACCAGTGCCCGCAGCCGGGCGGTCAGCAAGGCGAAGGAGAACGGTTTGGTGATGTAGTCGTCGGCGCCGAAGTCGAAGGCGTCGATCTGGTCGTAATCGCCGTCCTTGGCCGACACCATCAACACGGGTGTCCACACCTGCGCGCGGCGGAGGTTGCGGACCACCTCATACCCGTTGAGACCCGGCATCATGATGTCGAGGAGGATCGCGTCGAAGTGGTGCGCGGTCGCACATTCGTAGCCGTCGACCCCGTTGCCGGTCACCTCGACCGCCCATCCCTCGGCGATCAGCATCCGGCGCAACGTCTCGGCTGCACTGCGATCGTCTTCGACAACGAGTACCCGCACCCACGCCATCGTGCCCGCCGCGCGACGGCGCGGCCAGCGACGGGGTTCAGCGATCCTTCAGCATCGAGGCGTCACACTACTGCGGCGGTTGACGCCCAGCTCCTACCATCGCCGCAACGGCACACGATCGAGGGATACGTGGACCAGTGGATTCGGCTCGCCTGTGGTGCCGCATTGTTGGTGACCATCGCGGTGGCGGTGCTGCGCTGGTACGGGGTCCGGCAGTGGGGCCCCGCCGCGGTCGCCGTCGTGCGGGCCGCAGTGCAGTTGACCCTGGTTGCGGTGATCCTGCGCGGCGCCGTCTCCGACTGGCGGATCGCGGGGCTGATCGTCGTGGTGATGTTCGCGGTCGCAACCGCCACCACCGCCCACCGGATCCGCCACCTGAGCGGGTCGGGGCGCGCCACCGTGCTGGCGTGTGCGGCCGGGGCAGGCGTGTCGGTGGGGCTGATCGTCGGCCTGCCCGTCCTCGACCGGAGTACCGAGGACCTGATCGCCGTGTCCGGCATCGTCATCGGCGGATGCATGACCGCGGCGACCCTGACCGGTCGCACCATCCTGCACGGCATCCGCTCCCGGCAGGACGAGATCGAGGCCTGGTTGTCGATCGGGGCCACCCGCCGTCAGGCGATGACCGACATATGCCGCGCCGCTGTGTTCGAGGCCCTCGTCCCCGGGCTGGACCAGACCCGCACCGTCGGGCTGGTCACGCTGCCGGGCGCCTTCGTCGGTGCCCTGCTGGCCGGGGCCGGGGCCGCGCAGGCGGCGCAGTTCCAGTTCGCCGTCTTGTCCGGGCTGGTCTGCGCCCAGGCGATCACCGCCGTCGGCATGGCCCATCTCGTCGGCGACCAACGGTTGATCACCACGGAACGCGGCACCGACTAGTCCCCACACGACACCGTGGGCCCGCTCCCACCGGGAGCGAGCCCACGGTCCGTCGCGGATCACGCCTTGGCCAGCGACTTCCCGTCGGTGGGGGTGCCGACCGCGGCACCGTGGTCGTCGCCCACCATCGTGGTCTCGTCGAACGGATCACGTCCGGCCAGCACGTGGTCGACGCGGTCCGGGTCGATGGTGTGTGTCCACGACCCGACCAGCAGGGTGGCCACCGCATTGCCGGAGAAGTTGGTCACCGCGCGCGCCTCGGACATGAAGCGGTCGATGCCGACGATGAGACCCACCCCGTTCAGCAGGTCGGGGCGGTGGGCCTGCAGACCACCGGCCAGGGTCGCCAGTCCCGCGCCGCTGACCCCCGCGGCACCCTTCGACGCGACGATCATGAACACCAGCAGACCGAACTGCTCGGCCAACGAGAGCGGCTTGCCCAGTGCGTCGGCGACGAAGATCGAGGCCATCGTCAGGTAGATCGCGGTGCCGTCGAGATTGAACGAGTACCCGGTGGGCACCACCACGCCGACCGTGGTGCGCTGCACGCCGAGGTGCTCCATCTTCGCGATGAGCCGCGGTAACGCCGACTCCGACGACGAGGTCGCGAAGATCAGCAGATACTCCCGTGCCAGGTACCGCACCAACTTGAAGATGGACACGTGGGCAACCGCGCGCAGGACCGCCCCGAGCACCCCGAACACGAAGATCAGGCAGGTCAGGTAGAACGCGACCATGAGCATCAGCAGCTCACCGACCGCCGACCAACCGGTCTGGCCGACCACCCCCGCGATGGCACCGAAGGCGCCGATCGGGGCGAGCCACAGCACCATGGTCAGGATCCGGAACACCAACTTCTGGATGTATCCGATCGCGGTCAGGATCGGCTCACCGGTGGTCCCCATCGCCTGCAGTGCGAACCCGACCAGCAGCGCCACGAACAGCGTCTGCAACACGTTGCCCGCGGTCAGCGAGGACAGCAACGACTCGGGGATGATGCCCTGCACGAAATCCATCAGACCACCGGCCTCGTGGGCGTCGTCGGCGAGCTGCTGGCCCTTGCCCGCGCTGGTGGCCGACAGGTGGAGACCCGACCCCGGCTGGATCAGGTTGCCCACCACCAGCCCCACGGCCAGCGCGATGGTCGACATCACCAGGAAGTAGACGAACGCCAGACCGCCGACCCGGCCCACGGTCGCGGCCTTGCGTACCGAGCCGATGCCCAACACGATGGTGCAGAAGATGATGGGGCTGATCATCATCTTGATCAGGCTGACGAACATGGTGCCGAGCACCGCGATGTCCTTGCCGACGCCCGGGGCCACGAGCCCGACGATCACACCGGCCACCACGGCGACGATCACCGCGAGGTACAGCCAATGGGTACGGTCTCGCTTCTTCTCGGTGCCCACCCGGGTGGTCGGACCACCATTGATGTCGGTGCTGTCGATCTCACCCGATGGTGGTGTCGAGGCGTCGTCGCGCCGCCCCCGTGATCCGAATGTCATGTCCCGCTCCTTGCGCTGCTACACCTGGCGATCTGTCAGGATTGTGTGCATCGGAGGTGACCCCGGTCACCCTTCTGTGCATTACGTTCACGAACTGCGGCGGCGACGCCGCGCGGATGCTCCCGGTGGCCACCGGACGAGGAGGTGCCGTGACCGGCGTGGCACGTCTGCGACGACTCGTGCCCACCAGTCTCGCCGGGCAGTCGGTGGCCCTGGTGGCGGTCGTCATGGCGGTGATCGTGCTGGTCGGCGGGACGCTCGCCGCTCTGAACGCGCGGGCAGCGGGTGACCACGACGCGCGTGAACGCGTCACCGCGGTGGCGACCACCATCGCGGCCGCCCCGTCATCGGCCGAGGCGATCCTCTCCGGTGCGGCCACCGCGCAATTGCAGCCGGTCACCGAGTCGGTACGTCGCAGCACCGGCATGGCGTTCATCACGATCATGGCGCCCGACCGCACCCGCTACACCCACACCACGCCGTCGATGATCGGCGGCAAGTACATCGGTTCCATCGATCGGGCGCTGGCCGGTGAGACGTTCACCGAGGTGTCCACCGGCACCCTGGGCCCGTCGGTGCGTGCCATCACGCCGATCCGCGATCCCGACGGCCGCATCGTCGGGTTGGTGGCCGCGGGCATCACCCAGGAGACGCTCACCGCCGCCTGGTACGCACAACTCCCGTTGATCATCGGAACCGCGGCGGCCGCGGCGGCGGTCGCCCTCATCGGTCTGATGTTGTTGCGCAGGCGTCTGCGTCGGGCCACCGGAGGACTCGCCCCCGAGGAACTCCGGGTCATGTACGACCATCACGACGCCGTGCTGCACGCCGTGTCCGAGGGTCTCATCGTCAGCGAGACCGGTGAGCCCGTGCTGATCAACGACGAGGCCCGACGTCTGCTCGACCTGCCCGACGGAGACCTCGACGTCATGGCCCTACCCGACTTCCTCGCCCGCATCGCGGCCACCAGCGGAGTCGCCGACGGTGACGACCCGATCCGGGACGAACTGCATGTCACCGACAACCGGGTGTTGGTGGTCAACAGCGCCCCGGTTCCCGGGCTGCGCGGATCGTCGGTGATCACGATCCGCGACCGCACCGAGGTGCAGGCCGCGCTCGGTGAGCTCGACAGCATGACCCGGTTCGCCGAGGCGCTGCGGTCGTCGGCGCACGAGTCGGCCAACCGCCTGCACACCATCGTCACCCTGGTGGAGATGGGTCGCCCGGACGATGCGGTGCGCTTCGGCACCGAGGAGTTCGAACTGTCGCAGTCACTGATCGATCGGATCACCCGCGCTGTGGGTGAACCGGCGGTGGCTGCCCTGCTGCTCGGCAAGACGTCGCAGGCCGCCGAACGGGGTATCGCCCTGACCGTCACCGACGACTCGGAGATCGACGCCGCCATCCCCGACGCGGTCCCCGGCGTACTGAGCCCGGTGGAACTGATCACCGTGGTGGGCAACCTGGTCGACAACGCCCTCGACGCCTGCGACCCGGACGACCCGTGGGTGGAGGTGACGGTGCGCAACGACGCCCGGACCGCCGAGGTGGTGGTCGCCGACAGCGGACCGGGGATGGACGCCGCCGCCTTCGGTCGCGCCGTCCGGCGCGGATACTCGACGAAGTCGGGTGGTGACGGCGCCGGACGCGGATTGGGGCTGGCCCTGGTCTCGCAGGTGGTCCGACGGCACCGCGGGTCGATGATCGCGGAGAACACCTACGGATCGGTGGTCACCGTGCGGGTGGACGGGTCACCGCAATCGACATCTCGAGCCGGCCGGTCCTCGGTGATGCCGCGATGATCCGCGTTCTCATCGTCGAGGACGACACGTTGATCGCGTCCGCCCACGCCTCCTATCTCGAGCGGATCGGCGGTTTCGAGGTGGTCGCCCAAGCCTCGACCGCACAACAGGCCATGCGCGCCGCAGCGGGTGCGGCGGCCACCGCCTCCCCCATCGATCTGACGCTGCTCGACCTCGGTCTGCCCGATGCCAGTGGTATCGACCTGGCCTCGGCACTGTCCGGCATCCGGCCCGAGCCGGACATCATCGCCATCACCTCGCAACGGGATCTGGCCATGGTGCGTGCCGCCGTGTCCCGCGGGGTACTTCTGTACCTCTTGAAACCGTTCACGTTCGCGGCGTTCCGCGACAAGATGGAGCGTTACCAGCGGTATCGCGCGGCGGTCTCCGCGGATGCGGAAGCAGTCAGCCAACGCGACATCGACACGGCGATCGCCGAACTGCGCAGCAACGACCCTCGTCCCAGCGCCAGGAAAGGTGCCTCACCCGCGACCTCGGACAGCATCGCCCGCCTGATTCGCGACAGCGCAGACGGGCTCACGGCCTCCGAGGTCGCCGCCGCTCTGGGCATCTCCCGGGTGACCGGGTGGCGGCACCTCGAAGCATTGGCCGACGACGGTACGGTCGCCCGCGCCACCGAATACGGCACCACCGGGCGCCCGCAGGTCCGCTACACCTGGCGTCGCTGACGCACCGACCTGCCGCGCGCACTCGCACAACCCGCCGCCCGAAAAGAGTGTTACGCGAAGATTTTGAGACACGAAATCGGAGTTGTCCCACAATTCTGCCCGAATACCGCAAAGATGAGCAGACAATGTCAACGCTCTGGGCTTCGGTTCCGTACGGGGAGGCTTGATCTGAACGACATCTGGGACTTCATCAGCAACCGGCGCTCGCAGTTGGTGACCGATTCGTACCTGCACGTCAGCGCCGTCATCCAGTGTGTCCTGCTGGCGACGGTCATCGGGGTGGTCGTCGGCGTCGCCGTCTACCGCAGTCCGGCGGGGTCGGCGCTGGCCACCGCACTCTCCAGCGCCATCCTCACCGTCCCCTCCTTCGCCCTGTTGGGTCTGCTGATCCCGCTGTTCGGGCTCGGCGTGGTCCCCACGGTCATCGCACTGACCCTGTACTCGCTGTTGCCGATCATCCGCAACACCATCGTCGGTCTGGCGGCCGTCGACCCGGCGATCACCGATGCGGCCAAGGGCATCGGGATGAACCCGTGGCGCGTGCTCGGTCGCATCGAGCTCGTGCTGGCGTGGCCGTCGATCCTCACCGGGATGCGGGTGAGCACACAGCTCGCGATGGGCATCCTGGCCATCGCCGCCTACGCCAAGGGACCCGGTCTGGGAAACCTGATCTTCTCCGGACTGTCCCGCATCGGCAGCCCGACGGCCGTGCCCCAGGCGTTGGTCGGAACCGTGCTCGTCGTCATCCTCGCCCTCATCCTCGACGCCATCTACGTGGTGATCGGAAAACTGACCACTTCGAAAGGCATCCGTGACTGACGCGCACGTCACCGGCGAATCCAGCACCCCCGTGACCAATCCGGACATCTCCGGGGTCGAGATCATCCTCGACCACGTGGAGAAGCGCTATCCCGGCCAACAGCAACCCGCGGTCGCTGATGTGTCGCTGACCATCCCGGCGGGCGAGATCGTGATCCTGGTCGGCCCTTCCGGCAGTGGCAAGACCACCACGATGCGGATGATCAACCGCCTCATCGAACCGTCGTCTGGACGCATCACCATCGGTGGTCGCGACGCGTTGTCCATCGACCCGAACGAGTTGCGGCGCACCATCGGCTATTCCATCCAGCAGGCCGGGTTGTTCCCGCACATGACCGTCGGACAGAACATCGCGGTGGTGCCCAAGCTGCTGAAATGGAAGAAGGACCGGATCAACTCCCGCGTCGACGAACTGCTCGACCTGGTCGGCCTGGACCCGGGTCAGTTCCGGGGCCGATACCCGCGCCAGCTGTCCGGTGGTCAGCAGCAGCGTGTGGGCGTCGCCCGCGCGTTGGCCGCCGACCCACCGGTGCTGTTGATGGACGAGCCCTTCGGTGCCGTGGATCCGATCACTCGCGGACTGCTCCAGGACGAGCTGATGCGGCTGCAGTCCGAACTCCGGAAGACCATCGTCTTCGTCACCCACGACTTCAGCGAAGCCGTCAAACTCGGTGACCGTATCGCCGTGCTGGGTGATCAGTCGGCGGTCCTGCAGTACGACACCCCTGAGGCGATTCTGGCCCACCCCGCCAACGAGACGGTAGCCGGCTTCGTCGGGTCGGGCGCATCGCTGCAGCAGCTGAATCTCTTGCGGGTCCGCGACGTGGACATCGAACAGCGACCCACCGCGAAGGAGAGCGACTCGGTGGCCGAATTCGCCGCGCGCGTCCAGGACTGGGGTGTCATCGTCGACGACCGCGATCGGCCGATCCGGTGGACCGACCGCGACCACCTGCAGGGCGCCTCGTCGTTGCGCGACATCGGTGTCGCCCTCGGTGAGACCGTCAGCACCCAGTCGACATTGCAGGACGCGTTGGAGGCGATCCTGGCCGAGCGCAACGCCTCCGCGGTGGTGACCGGGGCCCGCGGCCGTTACCACGGCGTGGTGACCATCGAGACCCTCATCGAGACCATCCGGGGGCTGCGCGCCGAACACGCGGACACCAAGGTCGGGGATCGCCGGTGAGCACCGACACCGGTCACACCGGGGCACCGGGTGTGACACCCGAAGCCCCCGAGCCGGACGACGTCGCCGCACCCGCCACCAACGCCGACCCGATCTCCCGGGCCACCAACGTCCAGTTGTGGTTGCAACCGATCATCGTCGCCGTCGTCGCGGTGGCCGTCATCGCGTGGGCCTTCAGCCAGGACCTCACGGCGACGCAGAAGGCGACCGTGAACGCCTCCTATGTATGGGATCTGTTCCTGCAGCACCTCGCCCTCACCGTGGCGATCACCCTGATCGTGGTGATCGTCGCCATCCCGGTGGGTGTGTTGGTCACCCGCAGGCGATTCCGTTGGTTGGCGCCCGTCTTCATCGGGTTGGCCAACATCGGTCAGGCCGCCCCGGCGATCGGCCTGCTGGTGCTGTTCTTCCTCTGGACGGCGACCACCGGGTTCTGGGTGGGTGTGTTGCCCATCGCGTTCTACTCGATCCTGCCGGTGCTGCGGAACACCATGCTCGGTCTGCGTGAGGTGAATCCGACCCTGATCGACGCGGCGAAGGGGCAGGGTATGAGCGGCCTGACGGTGTTGCGCCGCATCGAGCTACCGCTGGCCGTGCCGTTCATCCTGGCCGGCCTGCGCACCTCGCTGGTGTTGGCGGTGGGTACCGCGACCCTCTGTTTCCTGGTGGACGCGGGCGGCCTCGGCATCCTCATCGACACCGGATACAAGTTGCGCGACAACGTGACCCTGATTCTCGGTGCGGTGCTGGCCGTCTGCGTGGCTCTGGCCGTGGACTGGCTCGGTGCCGTGGCCGAGAAGTACCTGAGCCCGAAGGGACTTCGTTGATGAGGAGTTCTCACCCGCGCAGACGCGCCCGCGGTGTGGTCCTCGGCGTTGCCGCGCTCCTGAGCGCCACGGTGATGCTGGTGAGCGGCTGCGGTCTGCAGTCCGGCGGCGCCTTGCCGCTGAAGGTCGAACCGGGCACCATCACCCCGCAACCGGATCTCAAGGGCGCCAAGCTGGTCGTGGGGTCCAAGGACTTCACCGAGCAGGTCATCCTGGGGTACATCCTGGAGTTCACCCTGTCGGCGGCGGGTGCCGACGTCCGCGACCTGACCAACATCTTCGGCTCCAACAGCACCCGCGACGCGATGGTCGCCGGTCAGGTGGACCTGACCTACGAGTACACCGGCACCGGGTGGATCAACTACCTGAAGAACGAGAAGCCGATTCCCGACGCGCGGGAGCAGTACATCGCGGTGCGGGATGCGGACAAGAAGAACGGGATCGTCTGGCTCGACCCGGCACCGATGGACAACACCTACGCGCTGGCCACCAACCAGGCCAATGCCAAGTCCACCGGCGTCAAGACACTGTCGGACTACGCCGCCTTGGTGAAGAAGGACCCCAGCCAGGCGACCACCTGTGTGGAGACCGAGTTCCGCAGTCGTCAGGACGGATTCCCCGGGATGGCGGCCGCGTACGGTTTCAACCCGGCGGCCGCGCCCACCCAGATCCTGCAGACCGGTGTCATCTACCAGGCGATCGCCAACAGCAACTGCAAGTTCGGTGAGGTGTTCACGACCGACGGGCGCATCAAGGCGCTGAATCTCGTGGTGCTCGACGACGACAAGAAGTTCTTTCCCCGCTACAACGCGTCGGTGACCATGCGGGAGGCCATCGCGCAGAAGTACCCGTCGATCGCCAAGGTCACCGCGCCGGTGTCCGCGGCCCTGACCATCCCCGAGATCACCGAATTGAACCGTCAGGTCGACGTGGACGGTCGGGAGCCCGCAGATGTCGCCCGCGACTGGATGGTGTCGAAGGGATTCGTGAAGGACTGAGCAGTCGGATCGCGGTGCTGGGGGTCAGCCGGCCCGCAGCACCGCGACCAGTCCACGATGATCGGACCCACCGACCGTGAACGACGACAACGACTCCGCACGCCAGCCGGTGGAGATCACGTGGTCGAGGGTGACCGCGGGAC
Organism: Williamsia sterculiae; assembly: GCF_900156495.1. Classification (GTDB taxonomy): domain Bacteria; phylum Actinomycetota; class Actinomycetes; order Mycobacteriales; family Mycobacteriaceae; genus Williamsia_B; species Williamsia_B sterculiae. Next base: position 204,767 of record NZ_FTNT01000007.1, on the reverse strand, counting down.
CCCACCACCGATCCTCCGGATAGGTCGGGAGTAAACCCGCACCGGCGGTGTCACCGGCGTCACGATAACCACCGACCAACAGGTCGCGGAAGCGTTTGTGGTCGTAGCCGCTGTTGAAGTCGCCCGCCGCGATCGCGGGCCCCCGCACACCGCGCAGTTCGGTGCCCAGCATGGACAGTTCGGTGGCCCACAGTCGCGGGGCGTCGGGCAGCGCCTGCTGCTTGACCGGTGGCACCGGGTGCACCGAGAAGACCGTCGTCGCACCGACTCCCGGCAGGTCGATCACCGCCCGCAGGTTCTCGAACAACAGATTGGGTACCCGGGCGCGGTCACGCATGGGTTGTCGGGTGAACAGGGCACCGCCCCGACCACCGGGCTTCGGTGCGCTGTACTCGTTGGGTAGCAGCGTTCCGATCCCTGCGTCGCGCAGGCGTTGCAGCGCTTCGGGACTCAGTTCCTGCACCGCGAGCACGTCGGCGCCGGTGCTCCGTACCCGTTCCACCAGGTCGTTCACATCGCCGGCACCGAGCCGGATGTTGGCCGACACCACCGTCACGCGCGCGCCTCCCGAGGCATCGTCATGCACCCAGAGCGGGTATTGCGTCCACCCGGCGACCCCGACGACGACGACGGCCAGCACCAACGCGATCCAGCGACGGGCGATGGCGAAGAAGACGACCGCGAGCACCCCGCCCAGAACCGCGAACGGGACCACCGCCGTGGCGGCCGTCGCGACCTCACCGCGGGAGGCGTAGAAGTGCAACCAGATCGCCACCGCCGCAGCCGCGATGAGCAGCCAGCCGAGCACCACCACCACGAACCACAGGATCCGGAGGATCACCGACCCCCGGTCACCGACGCGCCCGGAGCGCCTCCCCCTCATGCGCCAGCAGCCTATTCACCGAACACCTTGAGGACAACGGCCTTGGCCCGGCGGGTCACCCGCAGGTAGTTGTCCAGGAACTCCGCGGCCTGATCGTCGGGCCAACCGGCCGCATAGGCCACCGCCCGCAGCACCGGCCCCGGACCGGGCAGCTGATCCACGGGTTTCCCGCGAACCAACACCAATGCGTTGCGGGCGGCGGTGGCCGTCAGCCACGCCTCCGACAGCAGCGCCACGTCGTTCTGGCCCAACAACTCCGCCGCACCGATCGCCTCCAGACACTGCAGGGTCGAGGTGTTGTGCAGGCTCGGCAACCGGTGGGCGTAGCGCAGTTGCATGAGCTGCACGGTCCACTCGATGTCGGCGAGACCGCCGCGGCCCAGTTTGGTGTGCGTGTGCGGATCGGCGCCGCGGGGCAACCGTTCGGCGTCGACCCGGGCCTTGATCCGACGGATCTCACGGACGGTGTCGCGCGACACCCCGCCCTCGGGGTACCGCGTCACGTCGGCCATGAGCAGGAACTCGGTGCCGAGCTGCTCGTCGCCCGCGACCGTGTTGGCCCGCAGCAGCGCCTGCACCTCCCACGGCTGTGCCCATTGCCGGTAGTAGGCCGCGTAGGCGGCCAGTGTCCGCACCACCGGACCGTTGCGTCCCTCGGGGCGCAACCCCGTGTCCACCTCCAGCGGCGGGTCCGCGCTCGGCGTCGACAACAACGCACGCACCCGTTCGGCGATGGTGTTGGCCCACCGCACCGCACCCGCCTCGTCGGACCCCGGCACCGGATCGCAGACGAACAACACGTCGGCGTCCGAACCGTAACCGAGTTCGTTGCCGCCGAGCCTGCCCATCCCGATCACCGAGAGCAGAGCCGGGGCGGGTTCGCCCCGCTGACGTTCGGAGTCGGCCACCACCACCATCAACGCCGCGTTCAGCACCGCCGCCCACACGCTCGACACCGCCTCGCACACCTGCGGGACGTCGAGCATGCCCAGGATGTCCGCCGATGCGATCCGGGCCAGTTCGGCGCGTCGATGCGAGCGGGCGACCGCTATGGCCCGCTTGGGGTCCTGCTGGCGCAGCGCCGACGCGATGAGACCGCCCGCCACGTCCGCGGGTTTCACCTCCACCAACTTCGGCCCGTCGGTGCCGTCGGTGTAGAGCCGGATGACCTCCGGTGAGCGCATCAACAGTTCGGAGATGTATGCCGAGGTGCCCAGCACGCGCATCAACCGCTCGGCCACCACCCCCTCGTCGCGGAGCAACCGCAAGAACCAGTCCAGGTCGGCAGCCGCCTCGCACAGCCTGCGATAGTTCAGCAGACCCGCGTCGGGGTCGGGGGTGCGACTGAGCCATTCGAGCAGCGTCGGGAGCAACAGTTCCTGGATCTGGCCCCGGCGACCCGTCGCCCCGGTCAGCGCCTGCAGATGCCGAAGCGCCCGGTCGGGCTGGGTGTAACCCAGCGCCGCGAGCCTGCGCTCCGCCGACGTGTCCGACAACCGCAGCTCGTCGGCGTCGAGGCGGGTCACCGAGTTGAGCAGCGGGCGGTAGAAGAGCTTCTCGTGCAACCGCCGTACCCGCAGTGATTGACGGTGGATCTCGGCCCGCAGTACACCCGTCGCATCGAGGTCCCCCTCGGGGCGGATGTGCGCGGCGCGGGCCAACCAGCGCATGCCCTCGTCATCGTCGAACGGCGGCAACATGTGTGTGCGTTGCAGTCGCTGCAACTGCAGGCGGTGTTCCAGCAATCGCAGGAACTCGTACGACGCGGTCAGGTTGGCACCGTCGTCGCGGCCCACGTAGCCACCCGCCGTCAAGGCCGACAGCGCCGCGACGGTCGACGGCACCCGCAGCGTCTCGTCGACGCGACCGTGCACCATCTGCAGCAACTGCACCGCGAACTCGACGTCGCGAATGCTGCCGCTGCCCAGTTTCAGTTCCCGATCCCGCAGACCCTCGGGCACGTTCTGTTCCACCCGGCGACGCATGGCCTGCACCTCCGGGACGAAGTCCTCCCGCTCGCAGGCCTCCCACACCATCGGGCTGACCGCCTCGAGGTACCGCGCGCCCAACTCCATGTCACCGGTCATCGGCCGGGCCTTGAGCAACGCCTGGAACTCCCACGTCTTGGCCCAGCGCCGGTAGTAGGCCAGATGCGACTCCAACGTCCTGGTCAGCGCGCCCGCCTTGCCCTCGGGTCGCAGCGCCGCATCCACCTCGAAGAAGGCCAACGAGCCGATCCGCATGAGTTCACCGGCCAGCCGCGCGCTGCGCCCGTCGGCGGGCTCGCTGACGAACACCACATCGATGTCGCTGACGTAGTTGAGTTCACGAGCGCCGCACTTGCCCATCGCGATCACCGCGAGACGACCGGTGGGATCGTCGTCGCCACAGATCTCACCGATCGCGACGGCCAGCGCCGCGGTCATCGCGGCGTCGGCCATGTCGGCGAGGTGGACACCGACCTCGGGGAACCACATGACGGGTTCGTCCTCGACCGTCGGCGCGAGGTCGCGCGCGGCGAGTTGCAGCAGCAGTTCGCGGTAGGCGGTCCGCAGGGCCACCACCGCTCGGGGTCCCGAGATCGCCGCCCGGTGAATCTGATTACCGCGGTCCACCTCGTCACCGACCGGTACCGCCTCCACCGATCCCAGCATCCGGGCGAACATGGCGTCCCGATCGGGCAACTCGTCGACAACCAACAGCCGCCAGCTGCGGGTCTCGGCGACCAGGAAATCGGCCAGCGCGGAGGACGACCCGACGACCGCGAACAGCCGTCCGCGGAAGCACCTGTCCTCGCGTAGCAGCAGGTCGATCTCGGGCCAGTCACCTTCGACCGCCGACTCCAGCCGCACGAGACTCCGCAACGCCAGATCGGCATCGGGTGCACGGGACAACGCCCACAGCAGGTCGACGGATTTCTCGTTGTTCCACCCCAGGGCGGCGAGGTCGTCAGCGGCGGTGGGGTCGAGCAGACCGAGCCTGCCGGGTCCGGGAACCCGGTTGCGCGGGAGGGGCGGTGTCACGCCTCGACGGTAGTCGCGTCACCCGGCGACCCGGAAATCACGCGCTGCCGCGACCCTCGCCCACGTCGGCCTGGGGGCTACACCGGCTCACACCGGCACGAGCTCACAGGGACAGGTAGGTGTCCAGCTCGTACGGTGTGACGCGGCTGCGGTAGGCGGCCCACTCCGCCCACTTGTTGCGCTGGAAGTAGTCGAAGACGTGCTCACCGAGGGTCTCGGCGACGAGTTCGGAGCGTTCCATCACCTTCAAGGCGTCAGCGAGACTGCCGGGCAGTTCCTCGTACCCCATCGCCCGGCGCTCGCCGGAGGTCAACGCCCACACGTCGTCCTCGGCCTCATCGGGGAGTTCGTAGTCCTCCCGGATACCCTTCAGCCCTGCGGCCAGCAGCACCGCGAAAGCCAGATACGGGTTGCAGGCCGAATCGGGGCTGCGCACCTCGATGCGGCGCGACGACGCCTTGTTGGGGGTGTACAGCGGCAGGCGAACGAGTGCCGAGCGGTTGGCACCACCCCAGGTGGCCGCGGTGGGCGCCTCACCGCCGTGGATGAGCCGCTTGTAGCTGTTCACCCACTGGTTGGTCACCGCGCTGATCTCACTCGCGTGCGCGACGATGCCCGCGATGAACTTCTTCCCGGTCGCCGAGAGTTGCTGCGGGTCGTCGGGGTTGTGGAAGGCGTTGGTGTCACCCTCGAACAGGCTCATGTGCGTGTGCATCGCCGACCCCGGGTACTCGCTGAACGGTTTGGGCATGAACGTCGCCCAGACACCCTCACCGAGCGCCACCTCCTTGACGAGGTAACGGAAGGTCATCACGTTGTCGGCCATCGACAGCGCGTCGGCGTAGCGCAGATCGATCTCCTGCTGTCCCGGCGCACCCTCGTGGTGGGAGAACTCCACCGAGATGCCCATCGACTCCAGTGCCTCGATGGCGTGCCTGCGGAAGTTGGGGGCGGCGGTGTGGATGGACTGGTCGAAGTAGCCGCCGGCGTCGGCCGGGACGGGCAACTCACCGGCCTCGGGCGCGTTCTTCAACAGGAAGAACTCGATCTCCGGGTGCACGTAACAGCTGAATCCCTCGTCGGCCGCCTTGTTCAGCTGCCTGCGCAACACGTGCCGCGAGTCCGCCCACGACGGGGTGCCGTCGGGCATGGCGATGTCGCAGAAGATGCGGGCCGAGTGGTGCCGACCGGTACTGGTGGTCCACGGCAGGATCTGGAACGTCGAGGGATCGGGTTTGGCGATGGTGTCGGCCTCCGACACCCGCGAGAACCCCTCAATCGATGAACCGTCGAAGCCGATTCCCTCGTTGAAGGCACCCTCGAGTTCGGCGGGTGCGATGGCCACGGACTTCAGATAGCCGAGGACATCGGTGAACCACAGCCGCACGAACCGGATGTCGCGCTCCTCGAGGGTCCGCAGCACGAATTCCTTTTGGCGATCCATGCTCCGGAGACTAGGAGGGTGCTGTTAAATCCGTGTTACGAGACTGATTCAAGCAGAATATGCAGGCACTTCAGTCGCAGTGTCTCAGCATGTGAGTCCGACTTTCGGCAGAGTGAGATCGACGAAGTACGCGTTGACCGCGTCGTCGACGCAGCGCACCCCCTCGAACGAGACCGTGTGCTGGGTCCCGCGATACGTGATCAGCCGGGCGTCGAGTTGTTTCGCCAGATCCACCCCGGCCGCATACGGGGTCGCGGGATCGTTGGTGGTGGACACCACCACGGTCGGCGGCAGGCCGGGCGCGTCGATGCGATGCGGGGTCGACGTGTTCGGCACCGGCCAGAAAGCACACGCGTCCTCGGCACCGTGTCCGGTGCCACGGCCGTCGTCGCGGAACGGCGCGACTCGACGGGTGTCGGTTTCCAGCCGGTCGACCGTCGCGCGATCGGTGATCGGGGGGTCGTCGACGCAGCGGATGGCCGTGAACGCGTCGGCACTGTTGTCGTAGGCACCGTCCTTGTCGCGGCCCTCGTACAGATCGGCCAGCCGCAGGATCGTGTCGCCGCGACCCTGAGTCAGTTCGCCGAGCCCGCGGCGCAGATACTTCCAGAGATCCTTGCTGTACAGCGCCTGACTGGTGCCGGTCTGCGCATCGCCGTACGACAGGCCGCGCGGGTCGGCGGTACGAGCCGGTCGGTTGATGAGTGGCCGCACCAATTGCTGGAAACGCTGGGTGGACGTGGTCGGGTCGGTACCCAGCGCGCAGTCGGGCCGGGTCGCGCAATCCTTGGCGAAATCGTCGAACGCCTTCTGGAAACCCTCGTTCTGCCGCAGGTTCTCCGCGACCGGGTCGGCTGCCGGATCGACCGCCCCGTCGTTGACCATGGCACGAATCCTGTCGGGGAACTGCTCTGCGTAGGAGGCGCCGATGCGGGTTCCGTACGAGTAACCGAGGTAGTTGAGCTTGTCGTCGCCGAGGGCCGAGCGCAACACGTCCATGTCGTGGGCGACGTCGACGGTGCCGAGGTGCGCGAGATACTCGTCGCCCATCCCGCTGGAACACTTTCGGGCGTCGTCGCGGGCCTCGCCCTCCATCCGGGCGATTCCCGCGGGCGACCAATCGGTGTCGTCGCGGGCCCGGTCGCGGTCACGGTCGGCGTCGGTGCGGCACCGGATCTCGGGGGTCGAGCTGCCCACCCCTCGGGGGTCGAATCCCACCAGGTCGAACCGTCGGGACACCGCCTGCCGGTCCAGATCGGCGGCCTGGCCGGCCACGAAGGTGACCGCCGAGGCGCCGGGGCCGCCGGGGTTCATCATCAGCGAACCGATCCGGGGGCCCGTGGCGCTGAGCTTGTACACCGCGATCTGCGCGGTGGCCCCGTCCGGCCTGGTGTAGTCGACCGGGACGGTGAGCATCCCGCATCGACTGCGCTGCTTGGGGTACCCGTCGTCCCCGGGGAGGAATTTCTCGCAACCACCCCAGGCGATCTTCTGGTCGTAGAACCGGCTGAGATCAGCGGACTCCGAAGCCTGCGAGGAACGCGGCGCGGCGCTCGCCGACGATGTCGCCCCCAGCGTGTCGGCGGGCACCGCCTGACCGGTCTCCGTACTCGCACAACCCGCCGTCCCGACTCCGAGCCCGACGATCACCACACAGAGCAGCACCGGGGCGCGGCCGAACACTCGCAGCCGAAGGAGTCGGTGCCGAGAAGGTCGCATCGGGCCATCCTAGGCAGCGCGACACAGCCGACCGCAGCGGTACGCGTTGTGACCGAAGGCACAGGTCGTTACGGGTTCACGGGTGCGTGCCGGTGCGAGAATGGCGTTGTCCATATCCACCCGGGTACCCCCGGTGGGACACGACACGACATCGGAGTCTCGGTGTCGCCGCCGTGCCCTCACCCCACGGGGACTCGAGGCACGAAAGAGACACTCATGTCCGACAGCTCTGTCTACGGCGCGTCCGCGTCCTCCGCTCCCGCCGACTCCGCCTCCCGTCGCACCACCCGGGTACACCATCTGGCCCAGATGAAGGCCGAGGGTGACCGATGGTCGATGCTCACCGCATACGACTTCTCCACCGCACGGGTCTTCGACGAGGCGGGGATCCCCGTCCTCCTGGTCGGCGACTCCGCCGCCAACGTGGTCTACGGCTACGACACCACGGTCCCGGTCTCTGTGGACGAACTGCTGCCGCTGGTTCGTGGCGTGGTCCGTGGCGCACCGCACGCACTGGTGGTCGCCGACCTGCCCTTCGGCTCGTATGAGGCCGGCGCGCAGCAGGCGCTCGAATCGGCCATCCGGTTCTTCAAGGAGGGCGGTGCCCACGCGGTGAAGCTGGAGGGCGGTGAACGCGTCGCCGACCAGATCGCCGCGCTCACCGCCGCCGGGATCCCGGTGATGGCCCACATCGGTTTCACGCCGCAGAGCGTCAACGGCCTCGGCGGATTCCGGGTCCAGGGTCGGGGCGATGCCGCCGACCAGCTCGTCGCCGACGCCATCGCGGTCCAGGAGGCCGGTGCCTTCGCGGTGGTGATGGAGATGGTGCCCGCCGACCTCGCCGGTCAGATCACCCGCAAGCTGACCATCCCGACGGTCGGGATCGGCGCGGGTAACGAGACCGACGCACAGGTCCTGGTGTGGCAGGACATGGCCGGACTGACCAGCGGAAAGACCGCGAGATTCGTCAAGCGTTTCGCCGACGTCGGCACCGAGCTGCGCACCGCCGCCCGCACCTACGCCGACGAGGTGCGCACGGGACGTTTCCCCGCCCCCGAGCACTCGTATTGATCACCCGCCCCGCTCGCCGAGAGATCCGCCGGCCGATACCCCGGTGAAAGACCGACCGGTCCCGAGCTCTCGCAGCCGGGGTACGGGCATAGTTGAGTGATGACCCACGCTGCCCTCTACCCGGAGATCGAACCCTACGAGACCGGTCACCTCGACGTGGGCGACGGCCAGCAGATCTATTGGGAGACCGGCGGGAATCCGAACGGCCGCCCGGCGGTGGTGGTGCACGGCGGACCCGGTGGCGGGACCACCCCGCTGCAGCGGCGGTTCTTCGACCCGCAGGCCTACCGCATCATCCTCTTCGACCAGCGCGGTTGCGGGCACTCACGCCCGCACATCGCCGACGGTGCCGACCTGACCATCAACACCACCTGGCATCTGGTCGCCGACATGGAGCGACTGCGCGAACACCTCGGTGTCGAGCGATGGCAGTTGTTCGGCGGTTCGTGGGGATCGACGCTGTCGTTGGCCTACGCCCAACGTCACCCGGAACGGGTCACCGAACTCGTGCTCCGCGGCATCTTCCTGCTGCGCCGCGGCGAGATCGACTGGTATTACAACGGTGGCGCCGCGAACATCTTCCCTGACCTGTGGGAGGACTATCTGGCACCGATCCCCGTCCCGGAGCGGCATGACGACCTCGTGGCCGTCTACCACCGGCTGCTGAACTCCGACGATCCCACGGTCGCCGCACGAGCGGCGATGGCCTGGACCGAATGGGAGCGTTCCACCAGCCACCTCATCCGCCCGCCCGATCAGGAACCCGAACAGGAGCGGTTCGCATTGGCGTTCGCGGGTATCGAGAACCACTACTTCATGAACGGCGGATTCCTCGACGAGGGCCAACTGCTGCGCGACGCCGACCGCATCGCCCACATCCCCGGAGTCATCGTGCAGGGCCGCTACGACGTGGTCTGCCCGGCCCGTAGTGCCTGGGACCTGCACCGGGCCTGGCCCATCGCCGACCTGACCATCGTGCCCGACGCCGGGCACGCCTCCTACGAACCCGGCATCGCCGCCGAACTGGTTGCCGCGACCGACGCTTTCGCGCGGCGCTGACCCGACCGACAGACCACGCAGCACGACGACAGGAGCAGACACCACCGTGAGCGCCACCGAACATCTGGAGATCGAGCTGAAGTTCGACGTGGACGCCGGGCGGGTGGTCCCGGACCTCAGTGGGCTACCCGGGGTGGCGACGGTGGCCGATCCCTACGTCGAGTCGCTGCAGGCGATCTACTACGACACCGAGCGACTGGATCTGCTCTCGAACAAGATCACCCTGCGCCGACGCCGCGGTGGACACGACGCCGGGTGGCACCTCAAGCGGCCGTCCGTCGGTGCGGGGCGACGCGAACTCCATCTACCCGACGACGGCATCGTGGCCGACATCGGTGACATCGCGGCCGCCGGGGTCGAGTCCTCGTCCCCCGTACCCGACGAGCTGATCGTGCCGGTGTTGGCGCTCACCCGACACCACACCCTGATCCCGATCGCCTCGATCGACACCCGACGGACCGTCACCGAACTCCTCGACGCCGAGGGTGCCGTCCTGGCCGTGATGTGTGCCGACCAGGTGACCGCGCAGTCGTTGTTGCCGCACGGCGCCGGCCATCAGTGGGCGGAATGGGAATTCGAACTCGACGGCGGTGGTCGGGGGCTGCTCGACGCGGCCGAGTCCGCTCTCATCGCGGCGGGCGCCCAGACCGCGTCCAGCGCGTCGAAACTTGCCCGCACCGTCGGCGACATCCCGCCGCGACGCAGGCACGGGATGGGTGCCGAGCCCACCGCACTGGAACTGGTGCTCACCCAGGTCGCCCAGCACGTCGACCTGTTGGTCGCCAACGATCCGTTGGTCCGCGCCGACGAACCCGATGCGGTACACCAGATGCGCGTGGCCGCGCGCCGCATCCGCAGCGTGCTGCACGGCTTCCCGGACGTGATCTGGGGTCCCAAGACCAGACATGTCGCCGACGAGTTGAAGCTTCTCGGACAGTTGCTCGGTGCCGCCCGCGACGCCGAAGTGCAGTTGGCCCGCAACGAGGATTCGCTCGCGGGCGAGGATCCGGGGGCGGGGCTGCGCACCCTGCTCGTCGACGAGCTCGCGCGGACCCGGGCGGATGCGATGGCCGTGATCCAGACGTCGATGCACTCCGATCGGTACTTTGCGTTGTTGGATGGTCTCGACGAGTTGTTGGCCCGACCGGAACCCGGCGAGCGGGCCGAGAACCCCGCGGAGGACGAGATACGCCGCGCCGTCCGCAAGGGCCGCAAGGCGGTGGCCAGAGCGCAGGCCCACGCCGCGGAACTGCCCGAGGGTTGCGACGAGTGGACCGAGGCCATGCACACGGTGCGCAAGAAGGCCAAGCGCTTGCGGTACAGCGCTGAGTCGGCCGCCGACCTGCCCAACGGGGTCGCCACCAAGAAGCACAAGACCATCGCCAAGGCCGCCAAACGCATCCAGTCGTCGCTGGGCGACCTCCACGACGCCGCGCTGGCCAGGGAACGGCTGCGCGAGGCACTCACCCACGACGGGCTGCACCGCCATGACGCATTCGTGCTCGGTCGGATCGACGCCCACGAACAGAGGTTGTCCGACGCCGCCCTCGCCGAGTACCGGGCGGTCGCCCGAGAACTCTAGAGCGCGAGACCTGTGACAGGTGCGGGGCGAACGAGTCGGCCTGTAAGCCGGATCCTGTGCCGACCACAGGGGTCGGCGGCGGCCATCCATCTGGGCACACCGTCACCGGGTACCTCGAGCGGTCCACCCGCAGGCTCGGGCGAGCAGCCCTCCGACACCTGCGCAGCCGCACCGCGGACGGTGCGACCTTCGACCTTGCTCCGGGTGGGGTTTACCGAGCCGCCGCGGTCACCCGCGGCGCTGGTGCGCTCTTACCGCACCGTTTCACCCTCACCGACGCCGTTGCGAGCAACGGGTCGGCGGTCTGTTCTCTGTGGCACTGTCCCGCGGGTCACCCCGGGTTGTCGTTAGCAACCACCCTGCTCTGTGGAGTCCGGACTTTCCTCGGTGTCGGGCACATCGATACCCACCGATGGTTCCCCACACCGCGGCCGCCCGGCCGGCTCGTTCGCCCGGTCAGACTATCGCAGCGGGCCGGCAGACTCCCCGGCACGCCCGACGTGGTTTACTCGTGCTGGGCGGGGTGACAAGCGCGTTGCCAGGGGGAATCACATGGTCCGCAATTCGATCTCGGCGAACTGTTTCAGGACGGTCGTGATCGTGGTGTCGTCGATCGCGGTGGTGTTCGGCGCGGGCACGGCGACCTCACTCGCCGCACCGTCCTCCGGCGGGTCCTCACCCGTCGCGACGGCGGCCGCCGCGGCCACCCTCACCAAGATCGCGTATCCGAATCCCCGCCGGGCGCAGCTCAGTGTCTACTCCCCCGCCATGCGCAAGGTGGTCAGGGTCGACGTACTGGTCCCGGCGAACCGTACGAAACCGCACCCCACGCTGTACCTGCTCGACGGCATCGACGCGGGGGTCTACACCGGCTACCGGGAGAGCGGTTGGACCGACCAGACCGACGTCGCCGCGTTCATGGCCGACAAGGACGTCAACGTGGTGCTGCCCATCGGTGGGACCGCCGCCTACTACACCGACTGGCAGCGTGACGACCCGATTCTCGGCCGCAACAAGTGGGAGACCTTCCTGGCCGACGAACTCCCGCCGCTGATCGACAAGACCTTCGCCGGGAACGGCACCAACGTCATCGGCGGTCTGTCGATGGGGGCAACCGGGGCGATGGCGCTGGCCGTCCGGCACCCGGATCTCTACACCGGGGTCATGGCGCTGAGCGGAGCCCTGGATCTGCGCTCGCTGGCCGCCAAGCAGGCTGTCCAGGGCACCGTTCTCACCCGTGGCGGGAATCCGAACTCCATGTGGGGTCAGGTCGACGACCCGGACTGGGCCGCCCACGATCCGGCCGCCCACGTATCCGCGCTGCGCGGCAAGACCATCTACGTCGCGGTCGGCAACGGAACGCCGGACCTGCGGCTCGGACTCGCGGGGTTGGCTTCACCCGTGGGCGGCTTCCTGGAGAGCGCGTCGCTGGCGAGCACCCGGGACTTCCAGGTGGCGGCCCGACGTGCGGGGGTCGATGTCACCTACAACTTCCGCACCGGCCTGCACTCATGGGGTTATTGGAAGCAGGATCTGCACCGGGCGTGGCCCACTCTGGCCACGGCACTGCGTCTGCCCCGGTAGCCGTTACCGGGTACCTCGATCCCGTTCCCGATACTCACCCGGTGTGATCCCTGCGGCGGAACGGAACGCGCGATGAAAATTGCTGGTCGTCTTGAACCCGGTCTCACGGGCGATTGCGCTGATCGGACGGTCGGGGTAGCGATGCAGCAGCTGCTTGGCGGTGTCGATGCGTAACGTTCGGACGAGCTGCATGACCGAGGTGTCGCTGCCTTCGTAGAGCCGGTAAAGGCTACGGCGGGAGAGATGAGCGCCGATGGCGATGTCGTCGGCATCGAGGTACGGATCCGCCAGATGGGTGCGGATGAACGTCCGGATCTGGTCGTGTTGGAGAAAATCAGGCAGATCCGGTCGCCGGCTACGGGCGGCGTACGCGAGCAAGGTCGACGCCAAAGCCGAGGCATGTGTCGCGAGGTAGTCCGCGCCCTGAGGGTCGTGTTGCTGGGTGGCCGCGAAGTTGATGAAGAAGGCAGCGATCGCGGACATCGCTCCGTCGCATTCGATCGTGACCGCGAGTAGATCGCTGTCACGGGTCAGCCCGGCCAACGCGTAGGCGTTGTCGGCGTCGAGGTGAACGATGACCTGGTGGTACGGGCCGTCGTGATACATCGTGAACGGCAGCGTGCTGTTGTACACCACAAAGGACCCGGGGAGAACCACGGCGGTGCGGTCGGATTGCTGCAGGATTCCGGAGCCGGAGATCTGGAAGACCGCGAACAGGTCTTCCCTGTCTTCGCGGCCCCGGCCGAGTTCCGCGCGGCCACGGCGCGCACAGTCACCGGAGACTCGTTTCGACGACAGCGCGAACGTCTCGTATTCGCCCCGAACGACATCGGCGCGCAATCGGGGTGTGGTGGGATCGCACACGACGTCGACGTAGACGCGACGCCTTATCTCACGCCAGTGGTCGATCGCGTCCTGAGGCGCCTGGTCGGAAGTCGACCACTGTGCGATGCGCTCACCCGGGGCACCTCCCGTCATGGCTGCTCCTCCCGACCTCGGCGGAGGTTCGTGACCGCGACCGACGAGCGGCGGTCACGAACCTCCCACGATATAGCTGGTGGTCTCAACGGGGTCAGGAAGCGAGCATCCCATGCGGGTCGATGATGTACTTCTCCGCCGACCCCTCGTTGAACACCTCGTAGGCGTTCGGCACCTCGTCCAAGGTGATGACCTTGGGGTTGAGCATCGCGTTCAGGTAGGGCATGCGGTCCCACAGGATCGCCATCATCAGTTCGCGGTTGTATCGCATGATCGGCGCCTGCCCCGCCGTGACATGTGGGGACTTGATCCACGCCTTGCCGAACTCGAGGGGGAAGATCCCCTCCTGCTCGGCCTCGGTCGGTGCGATCGGGTCGGGACCGTAGACACCGATGACACCGGTGGCACCGCCGGCCCTGGTGGCATCGAGCACCTGGTTGATCGCGGCCGCGGGCAACAGCTCGTCGGATTGGGCACCGATGCCGTGCGCCTCGGAGCCGACGTAGTCGACCGCGCAATCGACACCGGGCTCGCCCAGGATCGCCTCGATCTGGTCGGTCAACGGTACGTCTTTGCCCAGGTCGATCGTCTCACAGCCGTTGTTGGCCACCAGGTTCAGACGGTCCTGGTCATAGTCACCGACGATGATGCACGAAGCACCGAGCAATCGGGCCGCCGCGGCACCACACCGACCGACCGGGCCCGCGCCGGCGATGTAGACCGTCGAGCCCGGCTTGGCTCCGGCCTCCATCAGTCCGTGGAACGCGGTCGGCAGGATATCCGACAACACCGCCAGGTCCAGGATCTTGTCCATCGCCTGGTCCTTGTCGGGGAATCGCAGCAGCTGGAAGTCGGCGTAGGGCACGAACAGATACTCGGCCTGCCCACCAGTGAAGTCTCCCAGGTTGAATCCGTAAGCGGCGCAGGCGACATCGGGATTCGCGGTCTCACACACCTCGGTGCGTCCGGCGCGACAGTTGCGACACCGGCCGCAGGCGACGTTGAACGGCACGGAGACCAGATCCCCCTCGGAGAGGAACTCCACGTCCGAGCCGACTTCGATGACCTCGCCGGTCATCTCATGGCCGAGGACTGCCCCCTGCTTGAACGGGAACGAACCCCGGTAGATGTGCAGATCGCTGCCGCAGATGTTCGTCGCGACCATCTTGAGGATCACGCCGTGCGGTGCCTTGTTCCCGTTGGGCATCTCCAACTTGGGAAAATCCAGATCCTGCACCCGAAAATCTTTTACGCCTTCGAACACCACAGAACGATTATTCGATGCCATAACTGCCAACTCCTCTTCACATCACGCTGATACCGGACGCCGTGTTGTCGGGTGACGCACCGGCGAGTGCTCTTCGACGCTAATGCGCATCGCCGCATGCGTCGGCCCCCTGTTGTGCCGAGGACATGACCATTCGTGCCAACTCCGCGGCGCACCCTCCGGTACGGTTACGGTCGTCGTCATGACATCCCGCAAGTCCAATCGCTCTGCCGCCGAACGCACCTCGTGGCGGGACGGGATCGTGGTCCGCGGTGCACGGCAGAACAACCTGAAAGACGTCGACCTGGACGTTCCTCGGGACGCGTTGGTCGTGTTCACCGGGGTTTCCGGTTCCGGTAAGTCGTCCCTCGCGTTCGGCACCCTGTTCGCCCAATCGCAACGCCGTTATCTGGAATCGGTCGCCCCCTACGCTCGGCGACTCATCGATCAGGTCGGCGTGCCCGATGTCGACGAGGTCGAGGGAATGCCACCCGCGGTGGCCCTGCAGCAGCAGCGCGGCGGCGGTAACGCACGTTCCAGCGTCGCATCGCTGACGACCCTGGGGAGCCTCGTGCGAATGCTGTTTTCGCGTGCCGGCTCATACCCGTCCGGTCAGCCGATGTTGTATGCCGAGGACTTCTCGCCCAACACCGTCGACGGCGCGTGCTCGACCTGCCACGGCATCGGTCGTGTCTTCGAGGTCACCGCGGAACAGATGGTCCCCGACCCGTCGTTGACGATCCGCGAACGAGCGATCGCCTCGTGGCCACCGGCATGGCAGGGTCAGAACCTGCGAGACATCCTCACGTCGATGGGTTACGACGTCGACGTCGCGTGGCGTGACCTACCCCGGGAACAACGTGACTGGATTCTCTTCACCGAGGAGCGTCCCACGGTGCCCGTGTACGCAGGGTTGACCACGGCAGAGACCGCACGCGCTGTCCAGGAGGAGTGGGAACCCAGCTATCAGGGCACATTCGTCGGAGCCCGTCGGTATGTGTTGGATACATTTGCGACCACCAAGAGCACCATCGTGAAGAAGCGCGTGTCACAGTTCGTGTCCAGCGGCGTGTGCCCGGAATGTCACGGCAAGCGGCTCAAGCCGGAAGCGTTGAGCGTGACCTTCGAGGGTATGGACATCGCGGAATTCACCGCTCTGCCCACCGGACAGCTCTCCGAGCTGGCCGAATCCGTACTCGCACAGGACTGGGTACCCGCCGACCGGGAGCCCGGGCATGTGCTGGATCGGGCGAAACGTCAGGCCGCGACGCGCAGGCGTGTCGCGGCCGGCGGATCGGCCCACGGCTCGGCACCCGACGTCCGGCGTACGGTCAACATGTCGGAGGAGAAGGTCGCCGCCGCACGCCGGCTGATCGAGGACCTGCACGAGCGGTTGCAGCCCATCATCGACCTCGGGTTGGGCTATCTGTCGCTGAGCCGCAGCACACCCACCCTGTCCGGTGGCGAACTGCAACGCCTTCGACTGGCAACCCAGTTGTCGTCCAAACTCTTCGGTGTCGCATACGTGCTCGACGAGCCGTCCGCCGGACTGCATCCGCGTGATCTCGACGCCCTGCTGGGCATTCTGCGGGGGCTGCGGGAACGCGGGAACAGCGTCCTCGTCGTCGAGCACTCACTGTCTGTCATCGCCGAGGCCGACTGGTTGGTCGACATCGGCCCCGCCGCCGGTGAACACGGCGGTCGAGTCCTGTACAGCGGCCTGCCCGCCGGGTTGCGATCCGTCGAGGAATCGATGACCCGACGCTATCTGTTCGCGCCGAACGCACCCGTCGGCCGCACACCGCGCGAACCGACCGGGTACCTCGGTCTGCACGACGTGTCCCGCAACAACCTGCGCGACGTCTCGGTCCGGATCGGCCTGGGCTGCCTGACCGCCGTCACGGGGATCTCCGGGTCGGGAAAGTCCAGCCTGGTCAGCCAAGCCCTGCCCACCCTGGTCGATGCCGCACTCGGCCGCGGAGACCACGCGGGGAGGCTCGACGACACCGAGTCCCCGGACGACGCGGATGTGTTGCTGGCCGGGGACCACGGATCGGTACACGGCCACGCCGTAGTGGAGCCGGGCGCTGTTCGACGTGTGGTGACCATCGACCAGAAGCCGATCGGCCGGACACCCAGATCCAACGTCGCGACCTACACCGGCCTGTTCGACAACGTGCGACGATTGTTCGCTGCGACCCCGATGGCGCGGCGGAGAAAGTACACGGCGAGCCGGTTCTCGTTCAACGTCGCCGCGGGGCGCTGCCCGACATGTGAGGGCGAGGGTTCGGTCATGGTCGAGTTGCTCTTCCTCCCGAGCGTGTACACACCGTGCCCGGACTGCCACGGGACCAGGTACCAGTCCCGCACGCTCGAGGTCACCTGGCACCGACGCAATGTCGCCGAGGTCCTGGCCATGAGTGTCGACGAGGCCCGCGACTTCTTTCGCGACGAAGACGACATCGAGCGCACGTTGCGCGTCCTGCAGGAGGTCGGGCTGGGGTACCTGAAGCTGGGTCAGCCGGCACCCGAACTGTCCGGTGGCGAAGCGCAGCGCGTCAAACTCGCCTCCGAACTGCAACGGGCTCATCGCGGGGACACCCTCTACGTTCTCGACGAACCCACGGCAGGTCTGCATCCCTCCGACGCCGACCGGCTCATGGATCACCTGCAGGGCCTCGTGGATGCCGGGAACACCGTGGTCATGGTCGAACTCGACATGCGCATCGTCGCCCATGCGGATCGTGTCATCGACATCGGTCCCGGTGCCGGTACCGACGGTGGTCGCATCGTGGCCGACGGCACCCCCGAACACGTCGCCGCACACACCACCAGCGTCAGTGCCCCGTACCTGCGGACGGCGATCGCCTCGCACATGGTCGGCTCGCCCGCAGGGATCTCCACGGAGTAGCTGATCGAGCGGACCGCGCGGGACCATGGAGAGCGGTGTGGGTTCGGAAACCCTCTCGGAACGGGCCATTAGAGTTGTCGCGTGGATCTCCTGTCGGTCGCGCTGATCGTCGCGGCCGTCGGGTTCGCCGCCTGGCGCCCCCGAGGTCTGCCAGAACCCACCGTGGCCGTGCCCGCCGCGCTGCTGTTGATCGCGATCGGTGCGGTCAGTTTGTCACGTACGACCGACGAGCTGCGCACCCTGCTGCCCACGGTGGTGTTCCTGGCCGCCCTACTGGTCATCGCGCACTGTTGTGCCACCCTCGGGGTGTTCGACTGGCTGGGTCTGCGGATGGCACGGACGGCCCGCGGGGACGCGTCGCGCTGGTTCCTGTTGGCGTATCTGGCCGCCGCTGCGACCACGGCGGCGTTGAGCCTCGATGCCACGGTGCTGCTGTTGACCCCGGTGCTGCTGACCACCTCGCGTGCGTTGGGCGTCTCCGCGGCACCGACCGGATACGCGGCGGTCGGTTTGGCCAACTCCGCATCGACCCTGCTGCCGGTGTCCAACCTCACCAACCTGCTGGCCTTCACCGCCACCGGGTTGGGCTTCCTGCAGTTCACCACGGTAATGGCAGTGCCGTGGGTGGCGACCCTGCTGGTGCAGTACGTCGGATACCGGATCGCCTTCCGACACGACCTCCGATCGTCGTCGCGGCCGGAGGTGGCCGATGCCGGGTCCACATCCGGCTCCGCGGCCGCGCCGAAGGCGGCGTTGGTGTGCCTCATTGCGATCCTGATCGGCTTCGGGGTGTCGTCGCTGGTGCATGTGGAGCCGGTCGTGTTCGCGGTGATCGGTGCGGTGGTGTTGGCCGCATTGGCGCTGATCCGTCGACGGACGTCGGCTGCGGCGGTACTCGTGTCGACCCAGCCCATGTTCCTGGTCTTCGTCGGCGCGTTGGCGGTCTTGGTCGCGGCCATCGCCGACGGCGGTGTCGGACACTGGCTGTCGGGTCTGCTGCCCACCGACACGGGGCTGCTCGACCTACTCGTCGTCGCGGCGATCTCGGCGGTGGTCGCGAACGTGGTCAACAACATCCCGGCCACGCTGCTGCTGATGGCGGCGGTCGGCGTGACGGCACCACCGGCCATCCTGCTGGCCGTGTTGTTGGGGGTGAACATCGGCCCCAATCTGACCTACACCGGGTCGTTGGCCAACCTGCTGTGGCGCACGGTGCTGCGCGACAACGGGGAGGAACCCTCGGTCACCCGGTTCACCGTGTTGGGGGTGCTCACCGTCCCGGTGTGTCTGGTGACCGCGACGATCGCACTCGCGGTGATGTGCGACGTGGTGCTCTGACCGTCCGGCCGTCGATCTCAGCTCGACTGCAGGTGATGGGTGTCCTGCAGGTGGTGGGTGTCGTTGACCAACCGCACCGACGCGCCACCGTCGGGGTACAGGTCGGCGATGCTCAACGAGGCCAGGTCGAGGTGCAGCCGGAACAGCAGCGACGGTCCCACTTCCAGTGCCGCGCGCAGCATCGTCTTGATCGGGGTGACGTGCGAGACCACCACGACGCTGCCCGGCCCGTGGTGGGCGACGATCCGTGCCTGCGCGTCGCGGACCCGGACGTCGACGTCGGCGAAACTCTCGCCGTCCGGCGCGGGCACGGTGATGTCGCCCAGCCATCGTCGGTGCAGTTCGGGGTCGGCCTCGGCCGCCTCGCGGAAGGTCAGTCCCTCCCACCGACCGAAGTCGGTCTCGGTGAACCCGTCGTCGGTCCCGACCGGCAGCCCGAGGCGGTCGGCGGCGGCCTTCGCTGTCGCCTGCGCCCGGGCCAGCGGCGATGACACCACCGCGACGATGTCCGGGATGCCCGCGATCCGCTCGGCGGCCCACTCGGCCTGCCGGGCGCCGAGGTCGGTCAGTTCCGGGTTGCCCCGTCCGGAGTACCGACGCTGTACCGACAGCGCGGTCTGACCGTGTCGCAGCAGCAACAGTCGGGTGGGCCGGCCCGACACCGCCGTCCAGCCCGGCCCGGCCGACGGGGTCTGCGTGACGCGGGTCACCGGCCCCGTCCCTCATGGGCGCCGTCCGTCACAGGCCCGACTCCGCGGTGCGTACCAGGATCGCGCCGCACTCGTCGCAGCGCACCACCTCGTCGGCGGGTGCCTTGGCGATGCGGGCGATGGTGCCGCGGTCGAGTTCCATCCGGCAGGCGCCGCAGGTTCGAGCGCGGAGCAATCCGGCGCCGATCCGACCTCTGTCGTGTTGGGAGCGGTACACCGTCAGCAGTTCCGGCTGCGTGGACGCCTCGAGTTCGTCACGATGCCGCTGCCGGGACGTCAGCTGCTCCTCGACGTCACCGAGCGCGATCAGCCGACGCTGCTCGACGTCGGCGATCCGTTCTGCGAGATGGCTCAGAGTCGCCGCGACCCGCTGCTGTTCGGCCTCCACCGCCTCCTGCTGTTCGAGTAGTTCCAGCAGTTCGTCCTCGACCACACCGCGTCGGCGCTCCAGGCTGGAGAGCTCGTGTTGCAGCTCGGAGAGCGCCTTGGCAGGCAACGCGCCGGAGGTGAGGCGCTCGGTGTCCTTGGTCTCGCGCAACCGCAGAGTGGCGACGTCGTTCTCCAGCCTGCTGATCTCCCGTTGCAGGTCCTCGGCCGCGATCTCCGCGCGTACCTGATCGTCGCGGTGGGTCGACTCCTGCTCGCGTAGCTCGTCCAATTCGGCGTTCTCCGGCAGGTTCGCCGACCGGTACCGCAGCCGATTCACCTCCGCATCGACCTCCGCGAGGTCGAGCACTACACGCTGGTCGCCGGGATCGGCTCTCATCTGACGTCCTTCTCTCGGGTCGTGCTGTGGTCGTCGACCCCGACGGCGTTTCCACCGCGGTGCAGGGTGAACGGGTCGGTCGGGGTGGTCGTCACCGCGACCTCTAGGTCGTCGAATGCCGCGATGAGGAGGTCGGCAGCCTGTCGGCACCACGGGAACTCGGTGGCCCAGTGCCCGGCGTCGACCAGGGCGGGTCCACCGGCGCGCAGGTCGTCGTCGACCGGGTGGTGACGCAAATCGCCGGTGACGTAGACGTCCACCCCCGCACGCGCGGCCGCGCCGATCAGGGAATCCCCGGCACCGCCGCAGACGGCGACCCGGGCCACCACCCGGTCGGGGTCACCCGCGGCGCGGATCCCCACCGGCGCCGTCGGCAGACGATCGGCGACCAGGTCGACGAACGACCGCAACGTCATCGGGGCGTCGAGGCTGCCCACCCGGCCCAACCCGGTGTCACCGTCGGGGGTCACCGGTTCCAGCACGTCGTAGGCCGGTTCCTCGTAGGGGTGTGCGGCGTGCAGTGCCGCGCGCAGGCGTCCGCGCAGGGCGACGGCGGCGACGAACTCGACGCGGTGCTCGGGCAGTACGGTGATCTCCCCGACCGCCCCGACGGCCGGGTCGGCGCCGCTCATCGGCAGGAACTGCCCGGTCCCGACCACACGCCAGGCGCAACGGCTGTAGTCGCCGATGTGCCCGGCACCCGCCGCGAACATCGCGTCGAGAACCCGGTCGGCGTCGGCCTCGGGGACGAACACCGACCACTTGTCCATTCCCGGCGCGGCCTGCGGGTCCAGTGGACCGTCGACCCGTACACCGAGGAGCGCGGCGAGGGCGTCGGAGACCCCGGGGTTGGCCGAATCCGCGTTGGTGTGCGCGGTGTACAGCGCACACCCGCCCCGGATCAGCCGATGGACCAGCACACCCTTCGGGGTGTCGGCGGCGACACTGTCCACCCCGCGCAGCAACAGCGGGTGGTGCGCGACGATCAGTTGCACCCCGGTGCGCAACGCCTCGTCGACCACGGCCTCCGTGGCGTCGACGCACACCAGCACCCGGGTCACCCGATCGTCGGGGTCACCGCAGACCAGACCCACCGAATCCCAGCTCTCGGCCAGTGCGGGCGGATATCTCTCGTCGAGCAGGTCGACAACCGACCGCACCCTCACCCCGGTCATCCGGCGGCTCTCCCTTCATCCGACGTCCCGATGTCCCGCAGCGCCCGCACCAACGTCGCCACCGCGCCGGCCTCGCGGACCGCGAGCCGCAGGTGATCGGCGTCGAGACCACGGAAGCTGGCACAGCCCCGGACCGCGATACCGCGATCGGCGAGGCCGCGCTTGTACCGCACGCCGTCGGGCACCCGCACCAGCACGAAAGGTCCCGCGGGTTCGACGCAGACGACGATCCCGACGTCACGTAACGCGGTGACGAGGTGATCGCGTTCCGCGGCCATCGTCCTGGCCTGGTCGTGGGCGTAGGCAACACCCCTGGGCTGCGCACAGCTGTGCAGCGCGGCGAGTTGCAGGGTGCCCAACGGCCAATGCGGGCGCACCGCAGCCAGCTTCGAGAGCAGGTCTGCCGGACCCAGCAGGTAACCGGCGCGCAACCCGGGCAGCGCGAACGTCTTGGTGATGCTGCGGATGACCAGCACGTCGGGGTGGCGTACCGCGGCCACCGATTCCGCCTCGCCCAGCACCATATCCGCGAACGCCTCGTCGACCACGACGATGCGGCCCGGTCGACGCAGCGCCTCGATGTCGCGACGTGGGTGCAGCACGGATGTCGGGTTGGTGGGATTGCCCACGATCACCATGTCGGCGTCGTCGGGCACCGCGGCCGGATCCAGACGCCAGCCGTCGCCGGTGGGTACCTGCACCACCGGCACCCCGGCGGCGCGCAGCACTCGTTCCGGTTCGGTGAAGCTGGGCTGGATCAGCGCGCACGACCGGGGTGCCAATGTCGGCAACAGGGCGAATCCCTCCGCGGCGCCGGCCAGTGGCAACACCTCGTCGGACGGTCGCCGATGGCGCTCGGCGAGAGCGTCGCTCGCGGCCCGCGCGTCGTCGGCGGCGGGGTACCGACCGAGGTCGACGAGACGATCACGCAGGTCGTCGAGCAACCAGTCCGGTGTGCCACCACGAACGTTCACCGCGAAGTCGAGCAATCCCGGAACCGCGTCGACGTCACCGTGGTGAGCCAGGTCGAGGTCAGGTCGCATCGCGACGCCTGCGCTGCCCGGTTTCATAACCGTCGAGCCTACGGGCAGGATGAGATCGTGGAATCGACCCCTGAGACCCTCCCCACGACGGACGCCGTCGAGGCGGACCCCGCCGCCGCCGACACCGTGTTGCTCTTCGACCTCGACGGCACCATCACCGATTCGTTCACCGGGATTGCCCGCAGCTTCCGCCACGCCCTCGCCGAGGTCGGTGCCGACGAACCCGACCCGGAGGTGGTGCGCGGTATCGCCGGTCCACCGATGATGGACACCCTGCACGCACTGGGCCTCGACGGCGACACCGCGGAGGCCGCCATGACCGCCTACCGCACGCGCTACGTGAACGAGGGCTGGTTGGAGAACGCCGTCTACCCGGGGATGGCGGAACTGCTCGACGACCTGAGCGCGGCCGGTCGCACCATCGCGGTGGCGACCTCCAAGAACCAGGTCACCGCGCGCGCCATCCTCGACCACTTCGGGTTGTCACATCACTTCGCCTACATCGCCGGCGCGTCGGACGACTCCAGCAGGCGCCACAAGTCCGATGTCATCGCCCACGCGTTGCGGTGCGTCCCCGCCGACCCGGCACATGCGGTGATGATCGGCGACCGGTCCCACGACGTCGGCGGCGCCGCTCGATTCGGCATCCCGACGGTCCTGGTCGATTGGGGTTACGCTCTCGACGGAGAAGCCGACGGCGCACGCTGGGTCGTCGGAACCGTGTCAGACCTGAGGGAGTTGCTCGGTGCCTGAGCCCCTGCACATCACCTTCGTCTGCAGCGGCAACATCTGTCGCTCGCCGATGGCGCAGAACATCTTCCGCACCGCTGTCCGAAATGCCGGTCTCGGCGACCAGGTGCGCGTGGACAGTTGCGCGATCGGTCCGTGGCACGTCGGCGACCCGGCCGACGAACGAGCCCGTGCCGAACTCCTGCGCGCCGGGTACCCCGACCAGCACACCGCAGCCCAACTCGGACCCGAACACGATGACGCGGATCTGTTCGTGGCCATGGATTCCGGCCACCTCGCGGCGCTGCAGCGCAAACGGGTGGGCGATCGGGCGATGTTGCTGCGCGGCTTCGACCCCGACGCCGACGATCTCGAGGTCGCCGACCCGTACTACGGCTCCCCCGACGACTTCGTCACCGTCCGCGAACAGATCGAGTCGGCAGTCCCCGGGCTGCTCGCCTGGGTACGCGACAGGTTGCCGTCCGAAGTGCGTTGACCGGGCCGGGGTCCGCCGACCGCACTCCGTCGAGCCGGCGCGAGGCTCAGCCGTCGTAGGGACTGACCAACGAGTGCACGAAGCGCATCTTCTCCAACACCTTCGCGGGTAACACGAACGGGTACAGGTCCTTGTGCCCCATCGACCGGTTGATCTGATTCAGGGCCCACGAGAGCGGCAACCACCATTCGATGATCCGGTCGAACCCCACGTCACCCGCGAGCGGTGCCTCGAGCACCGCCCCTGCCGGGGCCATCCCGAACGCCGCTGCGGTGTCCAGGGTGTCGCGGATGTGCAGGTAGTGCGCGAACGTCTCGGCCCAGTCCTCGGCCGGGTGCATCGTCGCGTACGACGACACGTGGTCACGGCGCCAGTTGTCGGGTGGACCGTCGTTGTAATGGCGGTCCAGCGCCGCCTGATAGTCGGTGTCCGGGTCGCCGAACAGCTCCTCGAACCGCGCCCGATGCTCGCCGGTACCGACCAGCACCATCTGGTAGAAGTGGCCGATCTCGTGACGGAAATGCCCGAGCAGGGTGCGGTACGGCTCGTCCATCGACACCCGCAGCTGCTCACGGTGGACGTCGTCACCCTCGGCGAGATCGAGGGTGATCACGCCGTTGGCGTGACCGGTGATCACCGGATGGTCCTTGCTGGACAGCAGGTCGAAGGCCAACCCGAATCCGGAGTCGGTGTCCTCCTTGCCGAAGATGGGCAATCCGAGTTCGTCGAGTTCCAGGATCACCCGCCGTTTGGCCTTCTCGGCACCGATGAAGGCCTGTCTGGCGTCGGTGTCGTTGTCGTTGGGTCGGGTCCGGGTCAGACGGCAGCTCTCGCAGAGGCTCGGCAGGCCCGCGCCCTGCTCGATCACCCAGTTGCATCCGGCGATCAGGTTGTTGGCGCACCGGGTGACGGTGACACCGTCGATCTCCGTGTGTTCACCGTCACCGAGGATGACGAAGTCGCGGCTGGGCAGGTGAAAACCCAGGGCGCTGTGGCAGTGCAGGCAGAGCGTGTTCTCGAACGACAACTGCTGACCACACTTGCGGCATACGAAGTCACGCATCGCCGGTGATGTCCCATCGCTGAAGGCAGTGCGACGGGGAATCCCGCGCTGCCCCCAGGCTATCCGTCGACGCACATGCGACCTCACGTCGGTGGGGGGGTCGCCGGGATGACGCGGGTCGCCGCAGACGGGCGTGGACTGGGTACCGTGAGAACGTGCGCGTACTACGAGGATTTCTGCGCCCCGGATGGGTGGCGCTGGCGATCGTCGTCGTCGGTTTCGCGGTGGGCTGTTTCTGGGTGCTCGCCCCGTGGCAGCTGGGCAAGAATTCCCGCACCGACGCGCGCAACGCGCAGATCCGCACCGCGTTGTCGGAGTCGACCATCCCGATCACGGATCTGGGATCCGATCCGATGACCTCGCGCAACGACTGGCGCGAGGTGTCGCTCCAGGGCCGGTTCCTGCCCGACAAACAGGTCGTGGTGCGGTTGCGATCGGTGTCGGACAGTCCCGCCTTCGAAGTGCTCACCCCGTTCCGGACCGCGCAGGCCACCTATCTGATCAACCGCGGTTACGTGCGACCCGACGTGGGCACCCGGTTGCCCGTCATCGCGGCCGCCCCCACCGACCCGATGACGGTTCGGGCGCGGATCCAGAGCGCCGAGGGCACCGCGCCCGGCCGCGGTCCGCGCGTCGACTCCGGGGTGCTGCAGGTCTACACCATCGATCCGGTCGCGGTGAGTGCCGCCGCCGACGTGCCCCTGGCTCCGGGGTACCTGCAGATGTCCACCGGTCAGGTGGGCAGTCTCGGTGAGATCCCGGTCCCCCAGCTCGACTCGGGGCCGTATCTGTCCTACGGGTTGCAGTGGTTGGCGTTCGGCGTGATGGCGCCGTTGGGGCTCGGGTACTTCGTGGTCGCCGAGGTACGTCAGCGTCGGGCGGCGGCCGCCGCGCAGGCCGATCCGGGAGCTGCACATCCGGCGCGGGCCATGCCGCGACCCGGCGGGCGCGCCGCGAAACAGGCGCGGGCCTCACTCACCGCGGCGTCCACCGGCTCGGCTCGAGAGTCCCGGGTCAGCGGAACCGTCGGCAGCGGGAGCGGCGCCGTCGGGATCGGCGACGACTCGGTGCGCGCGAAACTCGCCAACCGCTACGGCGACTGACCGCGAGCCCCACCCCGACGAGCACGGACGCGGTCTGCACCCGCCGTGACAACGCGATCGCGGCACGCAGATCGAGGACCGTCGGCACCTGCCCGTCGCCGAGTACCGGACGTTCCTCGACCCGGTGCGGATAGACCGTGGTGCCGCCCAACCGGATCCCCAGCGCGCCCGCGCAGGTGGCCTCCGCAACGCCGGCGTTGGGGCTGGGGTGCCGGGCCGCGTCCGCCCGCCAGGCGCGCAGTGCGCCCGCGCGGTCCGGCGCCAGCAGCACGGTCAGCAGACCGGTCAGTCGGGCGGGCAGCAGATTCGCCGCGTCGTCGGTGCGAGCGGCGGCCCACCCGAACCGTTCGTAGCGTGCGCTGTGATGGCCGACCATCGCGTCGAGGGTGTTGACCATCCGGTATGCCAGGACGGCGGGGGCGCCCCCCAGTGCCGCCCAGAACAGCGGTGCGACGGTCGCGTCGGAGGTGTTCTCGGCGATTGACTCGATCGCTGCCCGCACCAGGCCGGTCTCGTCGAGCGCGCGCGGGTCGCGACCGCACAGGCTGGGGATGAGCGTCCGCGCGCCGTCGACGTCCCCGCGTTCCAACCGGGTGGCGAGGTCGTCGCCGACGTCGCACAGGCTGCTGCCACCCAGCGCGATCCAGGTGCTCACCGCCGTCGCAGACAGCGGTGCACACCGGTCGGCCGCCATCCCGACCGCCCAGACCGGTGCCACACAGCAGGCGGTGAACAATGACCCCGTCGGCCTCGAGTCCCGGTACAACCGCCGTTCCAACGCGGCGGCCGCTGTCCCCATCCCCGCCACCGGATGCCCCCGGCGGGGGTCGCCGACCACGCGATCGGCCAGGTAACCGGCCACGAGACCCATCACGGCGGCCGAACGGGTTCGGTGGGCGCGGGTGACGGACACGGATGAGACGGTATCGGCCGGACGTGCCATGCTCTGCGGAGTGTCCCGCCGTCGCGATCCCCGCCGCGCTCATGACGAGCAATCCCGCGGCACGAGCCCCGATCCACCTCCCGGAGTGCACCGCATCGATTCGGGAACCTGCGAACTGGTCGCGGACCGGTTCAGCGGTGGCTGGATGCTGTTGGTCAACGGCGTGGAGAGCTCGCACATCGACCCCGATCATCCGGATGCGCTGGAATTCGAGTACATGCGGTGGATGGCGAACCTGATCCACGACCGGTTCCCGTCCGACGGCCGGATGCGGGCGGTACACCTCGGCGGTGCCGGGTGCGCCTTGGCCCGTCACCTCGACGCCACCTACCCGCAGGCACGGCAGGTGGCGGTGGAGATCGATGCCGAACTGGCCCGGCTGGTCCGGGAATGGTTCGACCTGCCGCGCGCACCCCGACTGCGGATCCGGGTCGGCGACGCCGCGCAGGTGACCGCCGAGCTCACCGCCCACGGTCGCGAGGTGATCGTCCGCGACGTCTTCACCGGCGCGGTCACCCCCCGGCCGCTGATCACCCGGGATTTCACCCGCCGGGTGCACGACGTTCTCGTCCCGGGCGGGCTGTACCTGGTCAACTGCGGTGACCACCGCGACCTGCGACTCGCGCGCGCCGAGATCGCGACCATCGGATCGGTGTTCGGCGAGGTGGTGGTGGTCGCCGATGGCGCGATGCTCAAGGGCAGGCGCTACGGCAATGTCGTGATCGCGGGCAGCGACACCCCGTTCGGTGATCTGGCGACCGTTGCCCGACTGCTGCGGTCGGATCCGATGCCCGCCCAGATCCTGGACGACGCGACCGCCCGCCGGTTCGCCGGGTCGGCCACACCGATATCCGACTGATCGCGGAGGCGGAGGTCCGTGTCGGACCCCCTCGATACGGTGCGCCCACAGCCCGCCCGTCGAGAGGATCACCCATGGTGCCGAGTTCCACCCTGTTCGACCGTCGCCTGCGCGCGGCGTGGGCCGAACACCGCGCGCACCTCACCGAACTCGTCGCCGCGATGGGACCGGGTGACGAGTACGTCGCCCGGTACGGCGACCACCGTCTGACCGTGGCGCACAGGTCACCGGGCTCGGTGCGGATCGAGGTCCGGGCACGCGACCTCGACCGGCAGGGCGAGCGGCTGCTGCGCACCTGCGGCCTCGTCCCGAACGGTGTCGGGGTGTGGCATGCAGACCGCCGGGCCCGCGTCGCCGACCGGATCGCGCGGACGGTGGTGACCCTGCTGCACGACGTGTTCGGCGTGGTGCACCCGGGCTTCCTCGAACGACTCGACAGCGCGGAGGCTGGTACCCGTTCGGCGGTATGTCATCCGGTGCCCACGTCGCCGGGACGAGTCGACACCGACGCGGGGACCCGGCGGACGGTGGTGGACACCGTGTCGGCGACCGTGGCCGAGGTCCTCGGTCATCTGCCCCCAGTGGACGCCGACGGCGACCTGGTACTCGACCACCCCGCCTTCCCGTCGTATGTGGGGGTGTCCCGGTCCGGGCGCACCGTCAGCTTCTTCTGGGTGTACCCGGATGCGGCACCCGACCGCGAGGCGGTCGCCGACGTCGCGCTGACCATGTCCACCCGATGGCCGGACATCCGGTTGACGTTGTGGGGTGATGCCGTGGTGGCGGTCCAGCGGTTGGAGACCACGGAACCGTCGCGCGCGAATGTGCTGCACGCACTGCAGAAATGGCGACGGTTCATCGGTGTGGGGTGTGCGGACGTGTGCGCGGCGCTCGGTGGTCTGCCCCGCAACGTGGGGTGAGACGCACCACCGGCGTGGACGGTCAGTCCGACAGCAGGGCACGCACGTCGTCGGGTGAGACGGCCTCGTCGAACCGTTCGGCGCCGTGCAGCACGGCGTCGAACAGTTCCTGTTTGCGCTCCTGCAGGGCGATCACCTTCTCCTCCACGGTGTCCGCGGACACCAACCGGTAGACGGTGACCGCCCGCCGCTGGCCGATGCGGTGGGTGCGGTCGACGGCCTGGGCCTCGGTGGCCGGGTTCCACCAGGGGTCGCAGATGAAGCAGTAGTCGGCCTCGGTGAGGTTCAGTCCGAAGCCACCCGCCTTCAGGCTGATGAGGAACACGCGGGTCTCGCCACTGCGCAGTCGGGCCACCTCGGCGTCGCGACGGCGGGACGACATGGACCCGTCGAGGTACCCGTACCCGATATCCTCGGCGTCCAACCGGTCGCGTAGCAGCGCCAGGAACCCGGTGAACTGGCTGAACACCAGCGCGCTGTGCCCTTCGGCGACCAGCTCCGGTAACCGTCGCACCAGATGATCGATCTTGGCCGACGGGACGCCATCGGCCGCGGGATCCACCAGACCCGCGTGCAGACTCAGTTGTCGCATCGTGGTCAACGAGCGGAAGATCGCGAAGCGGTGCCGCTCCCACTCGCCCAGCAACCCGAGTACCTGTTGCCGTTCCCGGGCCAGTCGGACGTCGTAGCGGCGGCGGTGTGTCGGTGCCAACCGGAGCCGGACCACCTGTTCCTGCTTCTCCGGCAGGTCGTCGACCACCTCGGATTTGGTGCGGCGCAACAGGAAGGGCCGGATACGGCGCCGCAAGGCGTGCAGTCGGTTGGGGTCGGTCCCGGATTCGACCGGTTTGCGGTACTGCTCGTAGAAGTACTTGGCCGACCCCAGCAGACCGGGCGCGACGATCGCCGTCAACGCCCAGAGTTCCATCAGACTGTTCTCCAGCGGGGTACCCGTGATGGCCAGGGTGAAGGCCACGTCGAGCCGCCGCGCGCACTGATGCACCTTCGCGTTGTGGTTCTTCACGAACTGCGCCTCGTCCAGGATCAACCCCGCCCAGTGCTGGTCCGCATAAGCGGCGAAGTCGATGCGGAACAGTGCGTAGGAGGTCACCACCACGTCGGCACCGGCGATGCGGTCGACCAACGCAGCGCGACCGGCGGCCTCGGTCGAGGTGATCGCGACCGAGGTCAGATCCGGCGTGACCCGAGCACACTCGGACACCCAGTTGCTCACCACACTGGTCGGTGCGACCACCAGGAAGGGTGCGCTGGCCGAACCGTCGCCACGGGCCCTGGCGATCAGGGCCAGGGTCTGGATTGTCTTGCCCAGTCCCATGTCGTCGGCGAGTATGCCACCGATCTGGTTGTCCCACAGCATCGCCAACCAGTCCAGCCCGGTCCGCTGGTACGGCCGCAGATCCACCGTCAGTTGCTCGGGCACCGCCACCGGGGCCGGTGGTGCGGCGAGGGCGACGACGTTGTCGCGCCATCGCCGAATCTGCGCGTCGACCACGCCGAGCTCGAACAGTTCCGCCCACAGCCCCGCGTCGGCGTACCGGCCCACCGTGGTGCTCGTGGCGGTCACGTCACCGAGGGTCTCGGCCTCCTCCAACAACGCGGCGAGCTTCTGCACCTCGGGGGTGTCGATACGGAAATAGGTGCGAGCCGGGGTGAGCATGTGTGTTGCGCCCTTGGCCAGTTGGCCGATGACGTCGGCGACGGCCACCGCGTGCCCGTCCACGTCGAGAACGACGTCCAGGTCGTGCCAGTCGGCGTCGGGGGCGTCGGCCGGGCGTACCGCGGTGGTGGTGCCGTCATGAGTGAAACGGATACCAGGGTCTGTCGCGGCGTAACGGAAGTCGGGCAGATCTCCCACCACCTCGATCTCCACGTCGGCGCTCTCTCGCAGTTCCGGCAGCATCTCGACCACCAGTCGCGCCGCCTCCACCTCGGTGAGCGCCACCGGCCCGCGCAACAACCGCGGGTCCACCAGGGAGGCGGCGTGTGCGGGGTTGCGGGCGGTACGCAGCAGCTGCGCGTCGTGTTGGCCCGCCGGGTCACCCGCCCGCATGCGCTGCTGGGCCAGCGCGATCATCCGCACCGGCCAACCGGAAGCGATGGCGATGACCTCGACGGCGGTCTTCTTCGCCCGCTCCCAGGCGTTCTCCTCGGCGACCTCATCACGGATTGCGCCGGTGACCGGGTGGTCGGGGTGGAAGTCCACCGGCGAATCGTTCACCCGGTACCGCATTCGCCAGTCCACCCGGTACGGCTCGGATTCCAGGTGCAACGCCAGCACCGGGACAGGCCCGGTGACCTCGGGCGGACCGAATTCGGTGTTGTCGTATCGGGTCGGCACCCGCGCGGTGATGCGTGGGAGGGTCTCGGCCACGAACCGGGGCACGTCGGCTCCCGGCACCCGGACCACCTTGTCCGCGGCGAACATGGCGGCCAGCGCCGGCGCCGGACGCGGTGACAGCGTCGCGATGACCACCCGCGTCCCGTCGTAGACCTGGACCGCAGCGGGTGTCGGGGTGCCGAGCAGGGCACCGGCGCCCGGTGCCACCGGCGAGCCGTCGACGAGCAGTTCGGTCCGCACGGTCACGTCGGCCGGACCGTCGTCGGGGCTGTCCACACCCACCACGGACACGGTCAGGGTGGCCACGCCCGCGGTGTGGACGGCCGGGCCATCACCGTCGGGCAGCAGTCGCACCTGGGCGGACACCACGGTGGCGAATGCCTCCCAGAACGATTCGGACGTCCGACTCAACGACGTCCACGACCGTGCGTCGCCTCCGTCGTCGACGACCACCCGGGCGAGATCGCGCAGCGCGTGCAACCGGGTGGCGTCTGCACCGGCGCGGATCTCCTCGGGATCCATCGACAACAGCGTGGACCAGGACAGGTCCGCGGCCTCCCGTCCGTCCGACCACACCAGAGTCGGCCGGACCGACACCGAGGCGCCGCCCGCGGCCCGCGGATCCGACAGCACCCGGGCGAACAGGGCCGGGGTTGCCTCGGTGTCGGACACGGAATCGTCGTCGTCGGTCACCAGCGCCGCCAGTTCGGTCTCCCAGCCGGCAGGTGCGGGTACCGCACCGTCGTCGACGAGGGTGCGCAGCGACAGCGCGACGGCGGCTCCGTGCACGCAGAAACGGCGCTGCGGGCAGGTGCACCGTGTCCCCGAGATCCGCCACAGGTCACCGACAGCACGGAACCGCACCGACGTCTGCCGGATCACCTCGGCGGAGTCGGCGCACTGGGCCTCCGCCACGATGGTCCGTGGGTTCCAGCTGACCCCGTGAACGCGTCCGGAACGCGCGTAGTCGGCCCCCTCCGTCACCGTCTCCGACGCGAACGGCGGATGCAACCGATCGGGCACGATGAGATGAGCCCAGTCCGCCAGCACGCACCCACTCTAGTGAGCGGCACCGACATCGCCGCCGGTCACACCAGTCCCCCGTCCGCGGCCACCGACGGTGTCTGTGGGTGGATCAACACGTCGGCGCGCAGGTCGGCGTCCTGGTAGGTCGCGGCCACCGCCAACCCGCCGGCGGTCAGAGTGTCGTGTACCTGATCCCCGGTCAGCGGGTACTCGGCGACCGGATGGCGCCAGTGCACCGCGATCACCGCGCCGCCGGCCGCCAACGCCACCGGCAACCAGTCCACGGTGGCGGCCAGCTGATCGGCCGACGCGTAGTAGAGCACCTCGCTGAGCACGATGAGGTCGAACGGGCCCGCGGGTCGGTCGGCGAAGAAGTCCGTCACCCGGATGTGTACGCGGTCACCGAACGATCGCACCCGCTCGGCGGCGAGCTCCGCGGCGCGGGGCTCGAGTTCGAGACACAGCAGCCCGTCGCATCGGCGGGCCAGCTCGGCACTGAGCACCCCGATGGAACTGCCGATCTCCAGGCCGCGGCCATAGCGCGAGCGCGGCAGCAACGCGGTGGTCAGTGCCACCTTGCGGTGCTCGTACCAGCGGTCGGTGAACCCCCACGGGTCGTCGTGATCGTGGTACATCTTGCGGAAGTAGTCGGGGTCCACGACTCAGACCACCACGGTCTCGGTGGTGCGCAGATGCCGCGCCAGCACCGCAGGTGGCAACACCACCCGGTCGGCCGGATGCGAGGACAGCGGGGCGATCTGGGTACGGAACCGCCGTAGCGCGGAGCTCTTGGCTCGTCGGTGCGCCTCAGACAGCGGCAGCCTGCGCAACCGCGACACGGGCAGCGCGGGGTCGCCAGGAGTGGCCCAGTGCCACATCCAGATCGGATAACGGATCAATGGGATCCCGCATCGGTCCGCGGTCTCGACAGACGCGTCGCCCACCACCTCGTGGTCGGGGTGGCCGTCGTGCTCCCACACCGACACCAGCAGCGTGGCGGTGACCGGTCCCTCACGCACCACGTCGGTGAGCACCTCGACCAGTCGTCCGCGACACTGCCCCAGACCGCCGTCGGGCAGCCCCGTCCATCGGACGTCGGTGACACCGAGAACACCTGCGGCGTCGATCAGTTCGTGATGCCGGAGCGCTCCGAGCTCGGGCGGTGTGTACGTCGGCGACCCGGGATGCGATCCGGCCCCGTCGGACATGCAGACCACGGTGACCGGAACACCGCGGGCGGCCATGGCGGCCATCAGTCCGCCTGCACCGAGGACCTCGTCGTCGGGGTGCGCACCCGCCACCACCACCCTGCGCGGAGTCATCACGTCGAGTTCGGCGAGCTGTCCGGACGGGGTGGCGAACCATTGCTGCCAGACCTCCTCCGGGGTGCCCTCGATCGACGCCGCGGCCAACCGTGAGCGTGCGTCCGCGCTCACAGAACCGGACCCGGCTCGGTCCCCGCGACCACCCGGCCGAGGTCGACCAGGTCGCGGACGCCGTGCGATTGGCGTAGATACACCGTCAGATCGGCGACGCGGGCGGCGTGGGCGGCATCGGTGACCAGGGGTCCCGGACCGAGCGCTTCCCCCACCTCGGCGGTCACGGCGCCGGCGACCTGCTCGACCACCCAGCGCGTGCGCATCGCGGTCCGGCGGGCGACCGCCACCGAGCGCGGGTCGGCATCGATGACGGCGGCGGCATCGCGCAACGCGGCGGCACCGGTCGCCAACCAGGCGTCCACGCAACCCAGCTGGGCCAGCAGGATCGGGTCGGGGTCGGCGGTCACCCGGGATCGCAACCGGTCCGCGACACCGGTCGCGCCGCCCAGCCAACAGGCCGCC
The DNA here is from genome assembly GCF_900156495.1 of Williamsia sterculiae. GTDB lineage: Bacteria > Actinomycetota > Actinomycetes > Mycobacteriales > Mycobacteriaceae > Williamsia_B > Williamsia_B sterculiae. Next base: position 170,875 of record NZ_FTNT01000007.1, on the reverse strand, counting down.
ACACCCACGCCTCCGTGCCAGAACCCGGGTCGCCGCAGGTAGTCGTCGGCCCCACCGACCGGTGTGCCGGGCACGCCGTCGAAGTGCACCTTTCGGGTGTCGGTTCGGCTCATACCCGCGGCATGCCAGCTCGTCTCACCGACACCGATCCCGGCATGCGCGAGGTCGACGGCGAACAGCGGTCGGGTGTCGCCCACCCGAGCGGTGACCAATGCGTGGGTCGCCGAGGAGGCCGCGGAGCACCACGGTTTTGTCCCACACAGTGTCCAACGGCCGCCGTTGCGGCGCGCGGTGAGCAACGGAGAGGGTGGTTCCGCCGCCCACACCCCCCACAGCTGGTCGTCGCCGACGACCGGACCGTCGAGCTCCGCCGCGATGACGACCGCGTCGAGATGGGCTTCGAGGACTCGCCCGACCGGGATGTCATCGCGGGTGTGCTCGGCGAGGTAACGGAACCGCTCGACGGTCGCCCCGGAGCCGGGCCGCGGAACCCACGTACCCGGCCGCTCGGCTCCGAGGATCGCCCGCGCAGCCTTTCCGGCGTCGGTCACGCGGGCCGGCCGATCTCGTCCTCCGCAAGCGACTGCAGGTATCCGGCGAATCCGCCGGGCGCACGTCCGTCGCTGCGGGTGGAGGTGCGCACCGGGATCCCACCCGACCACTCGAGCCGCGCACCGTGATCGACCAGTCGGGTGACCAGGTCCACGTCCTCGTGCGCGACGAGACCACGGAACCCACCGATGGCGCGGTAGACGGACGCGGCGACACCGAGGTTGGCGCCGTGCACGTGGCGATGACCGTCGCGAGCGTGGTAGTCGTCGCGAAACCGGCGGGCCACCGCTGGTGGCCAGTCGGACCAGTCGTCCGGTTCGACGGTGCCGATCACGGCGTCGACACCCGTCGCCGCGTGCCGCAGATGCGTTGTCAGCCAGTCGGCCGGGACCCGGGAGTCTCCGTCGGTGGTGGCGAACCAGGTGTGTTCCGACGACGGCACCGCCGCGAACCCCCGTGCCCGCGCGACCCCGACGTTGCGGTCATCGATCTGCACCAGTCGTACCGTCGGCGGCACCACGGTCACCGTGTCGTCGGTGCAGGCGTCGGCGACCACCACCACCTGCACCGGCACCTGCGCCACGGCATCCGCTGCACCGGCCACCGACGCCAGACATCCGCCCAACTGCCCGGCCTCGTCGTGCGCCGGTATCACCACCACGATGTCACTGACCCGCACGATCACTCACCCGCGCTCTCGGCCGATGAGCGACCACGGCATCAGACCTTTGCCCGCATCGACGACCGCGCCGGGTTGGCCTGCTCGTCGGCTTTCGGGTCCCCTTCGTCCTGCTTCTCGGCGACGTCTGCCTTGATGCGCGCACCCAGGTCGGGGTCGATGCGGTGCCAGTACTCGTAGGCCCGCTCCAGCACCGGGTCGGTGACACCGTTGAGCAGATGCCCCACCACGTTGTCCACGAGTCGAGTACGCGCCGCGTCGTCCAACACCTCGCGGACGAGAGTTCCGGCCTGACCCCAGTCGTCGTCTGCGGGGTGGTCGACGTAGGCGGTCCGGACGATGTCACCGTCGGCCGCCCACTGCGGCTCGTGCTGGCCACCGAAGGTCGCGGCAGGCCCTCCCTTGGAGTTGGGTGCGTACACCGGGTCGGATACCGGGGTGATGCGCATGCCACCGTCCTTGGAATACGAGTGCACTTCGTTGCGCGGTGCGTTCACCGGGATCTGCTTGTAGTTGACCCCCAGTCGCGCTCGGTGGGCGTCGGCGTAGGAGAACACGCGACCGAGCAACATCCGGTCCGGACTGAACCCGATTCCGGGCACGGTGTTGTTGGGCTCGAACGCCAACTGCTCGATCTGGGCGTGGTTGTCGGTGGCGTTGGTGTGCAGCGTGAACCTACCGACCTCGCGCAGCGGGTAGTCGGCGTGCGGCCACACCTTGGTCAGGTCGAACGGGTTGAACCGGTAGCTGATCGCGTCGTCATACGGCATCAACTGAACCTTCAGGGTCCAACTCGGAAAATGCCCCGCAGCAATGGATTCGAACAGATCACGGGTGTGGAAGTCGGTGTCTGCCGACGCCATCTGGTCACCTTCGTCCTGGGTGAGGAACTCCAGACCCTGATCGGTGTGGAAATGGTACTTCACCCACGTCTTCACCCCCTGGGCGTTGACCCACAGATAGGTGTGTGAGCTGTAGCCGTTCATGTGCCGCCAGGTCTTCGGAATTCCGCGGTCACCCATCAACCAGGTGACCTGATGCGCCGACTCCGGGGACAGCGTCCAGAAGTCCCACTGCATGTCGTGGTCACGCAGATTGTTGTCGGCGCGGCGCTTCTGCGAACGGATGAAGTGCTGGAACTTCAACGGGTCCTTGACGAAGAAGACCGGCGTGTTGTTGCCGACCATGTCGTAGATGCCCTCGGTGGTGTAGAACTTCAGCGCGAAACCGCGGGGGTCGCGCCAGGTGTCTGGGCTGCCCCGCTCCCCCGCGACGGTCGAGAACCGTGCCGCCATCTCGGTTGTGACTCCTGGCTGCAGGAACGCCGCGGACGTCACGTCGGAGACGTCGGCGGTGGTCTCGAAGGTGCCGAAGGCGCCGCTGCCCTTGGCGTGCGGTTGGCGTTCCGGGATGCGTTCCCGGTTGAACTGCGCCATCTGCTCGATCAGGTAATGGTCGTGCAGGACGATCGGGCCGCTCGCGCCGACGGTCAGCGAATGCTCGTCACTGTCCGCTGGGGCACCGGAATCACGTGTGGTGAAAAAAGGACTGTCAGACATCATGCCTCCCATGGGCAACTCGCGAATCGCGAGCGTCTCACCCCCTGGGGCTGCAGGGGTCGTCGGTTCGAGTCTAGACACCGCCGACGTCGCAGTGTCAACGAACGCCCGCGCCCACCTTGCGCACGCCGACCACGATGCCCACCACCGCGACGACGAGTGCGGCGAACGCACCCTTGCCGACCGAGCCGTCGGTGAGGTGACCGGCGAACAGCGACCGCTCGGCGGTGACCACGTAGGCCAACGGGTTGACGTCTACCAACAGCCGCATCCACCGTGGCGCGTTGTCCAGCGGCAACATGGTCCCGGAGAGGATCAGCATGGGGAACATCAGCGTCTGCTGGACGGTCCAGAACATCCAGTCCTGATTGCGGACCGTCAACGCCAGCGTGTACGAAAGTGCGCCGAGACCGATTCCGAAGAGGCCCAGGATGAGGATGCCGATGGCCGCACCGGCCAGGTCGATGCCGAAACCCAGGGGAAGGCCGATGAGCAGGATCACCACCGCCTGCGCGGCCAGCGGCACCATCTCCTTGAGCGCCCGGCCGATCAGCAGCGCACTACGCGACAGCGGGGTCACCAGCATCCGCTCGTGACTGCCCTGTTGCATCTCGGCCAGCAGGTTGGATCCGGTCATCGACGTACCGAAGATCGCGATCATCGCCAGCACGCCAGGGATGAACCAATTCCACACGTTGCCTGCGGTGTCGGCACCGGGCACGCCGTCGAGCAGCGGACCGAACAGCGCCAGCAGGATCAACGGTTGGATGAGGCTGAAGATCACGGTGAACGGGTCACGGACGGTGGGCCGCAGTTCACGGACCATGACCAATGACGAGTCGCGGACGACGGCGGGGGCGGAAACGGACATCGGTTTCTCCTGTGGTCGATGGAAATATCAGGCGGCGGTGGCGGATTCGCGCAGACTACGGCCGGTGAGGCCGAGGAACACGTCGTCGAGGGTGGGGTGTGTGGCCTCGGCTGCGGTGACGGTGATGCCCTGATGGGCGGCGAGGGTGATGAGTTCGGCAAGGAGTTGTCGCGACCGGGTCACCCGTAACGTGACCGTCGCGCCACGCCGGACCACCGCGTCGACCGCTGGGTTGTCTCCGGCGAGGTCTGCCAGAGCGATTGCCGCCGTGTCCTGTTCGACCGTCAGCGCGATCCGGTCACCGGCCAGGTTCGCTTTGAGCGCGGTGGCCGAATCGTCGGCGATCACGGTGCCGTGGTCGATGACCACCACCCGCTCGGCCATCGCGTCTGCCTCGTCGAGGTAGTGGGTGGTCAGGATGATGGTCGCCCCGGTCTGCTCACGCAGACGGCCGATGTGATCCCACAGGTTGGCGCGGCTCTGCGGATCCATGCCGGTGGTCGGCTCGTCGAGAAAGATGATCTCCGGACGATGCACGATGCCCAGGGCGATGTCGAGGCGACGGCGCTGACCTCCGGACAAGGTGCCCACCCGACGGTCGACGAGCTCACCGAGGTCCAGCGCGTCGACGAGTTCAACAGCCCGAGTGACGCTTTCGATCTTGCTCAGGCCGTAGCACCGACCCTGCATGATCAGTTCCTCACGGACGCGCTGGTTGTGCCCGGCGCCGTTGCCCTGACCGACGTAACCGATCCGCCTGCGAACCTCATCGGGCTCGTCGACCACGCTGCGCCCGGCCAGCAGCGCGGTACCAGCGGTGGGCTGGAGCAGGGTGGTGAGCATCCTCAGGGTGGTCGATTTGCCGGCCCCGTTCGGTCCGAGCAATGCGACCAGTTCACCGCGGCGCACCGTGAGGTCGATACCGGCGACCGCCTCGACGATGGTCTTGTGGCGTCGGAAGGTCTTGGTCAGCCCCCGCACCTCGATGACGGGGTCGGCGACGATGCTGCCTGGGTCCACGATCTCACTGATGGTCATCTGCACTCCCGGTCTGTTGTTCTGACGGTGATCACGACGCTAGAAGCAATCGAGGACAGATTCGGTCCTCGATGTGCGCGATGATGATCGACATGTTGGACACCTCGGCGCGGCTGCTGCGCCTGCTCTCGCTGCTGCAGACCCGGCGCGACTGGTCGGGGGCGGAGCTCGCGCGACGGCTCGACATCACCACCCGGACGGTGCGTCGCGATGTGGAGCGGTTGCGCGACCTCGGTTATCCGGTGGAGGCGACGGTCGGCGTCGGCGGCGGCTACCAGCTGGGCGCCGGGGCCGAGATGCCGCCGTTGTTACTCGACGACCAGGAGGTGCTGGCGGTGGCGGTGGGGCTCGACGCCGCGGCCACCGGAGCGGTGTCGGGTTTGGAGGAGGCGTCGGTGCGAGCCATCACCAAGCTGCGGCAGGTGATGCCGTCCCGGTTGCGCCATCGCCTGGACGCGCTGCAGGTCGAGTCGGTCAGCCGTCCCGCGCCGCGGTCGTCGGTGGATGCCGATGTGCTGGCCCAGATCGGGGTGGCCTGCCACCGCACCGAGCGGTTGCGGTTCGACTACCGATCCCACGACGGGACCGAGAGTCGCCGCGAGGTGGAACCATATCGGCTGGTGCGCAACGGGTTGCGGTGGTATCTGCTCAGTTGGGACATCAGCCGCGACGATTGGCGGTCGTTCCGGGTGGATCGGATGACCCCCAAGATCCCGACCGGCCCGCGATTCACCGCGCGCGCGTTGCCCGACGGTGGGGCCGCGGCGTTCGTCGCACGCAGTCTGGGTACGGTACGCCGCTCCGCGGTGGCCCGCGTGCGCGTCCACGCGCCATTGGAGACGGTCGCGGCGATGGTGCACGAGGACTGGGGCTCGGTCGAGTCCGGTGACGAATCGTTCTGTGACGTGACGCTGTTCGGACAGTCGATGACCTCGCTGGCACGATGGTTGAGCGCGTTCGACCAGGAGTTCACGGTCATCGGGCCGACGGAGTTGCGCGACGAGTGTCTCGCTGTCGCCGAGTACCACGATCGTGTGGGAGCACGCTATCGGCGGGCGATTAGGGTGGCAGAAACGTCATCCGATGTGGACCATCCGCAAGCGTAGAGGTAGCGAACAACACACCATGACCACTGTCTACGACTTCACCGCCACCGATATCGACGGCCACCAGGTCGACCTGGACATCTTTCGCGGAAAACCGCTGTTGATCGTCAACACGGCGTCACAGTGCGGGTTCACGCCGCAATACAAGGGCCTCGAGGCGCTCCACCGGGAATTCGCGGATCAGGGGCTCGAGGTGCTCGGGTTCCCCTGCGATCAATTCGGCCACCAGGAGCCGGGGAACGCCGACGAGATCAAGAACTTCTGCAGCCTCACCTACGACGTCACCTTCCCGATGTTCGCCAAGATCGACGTCAACGGCGGTGACGCACATCCGCTGTATCGGTGGCTGCGGTCGCAGAAGTCGGGCGTCCTCGGTGGCCGAATCAAGTGGAACTTCACCAAATTCCTGGTCGACCGGTCCGGCGGTGTGGTCGATCGCTACAGCCCGGCGACCAAGCCGGAGAAGCTGACGGACAAGATCGCCAAGGTGCTGTAGGGCGTCACGATGCGCAGGCCCCTGCGTGGTCGGCCTCTGGTAACCGACCGGTGCACGGGTCGGAGTCAACGGGACGCAGTATCCGCTCCAACCAACATCGCTGAATTCAGCGATGTTGGCACAGCGTTGTGTTTGAGGCCGTGAAGAGAGCCGTCGTACGGTAGTGGGCGTACGACGTGGCGCTAGGAGACGTGGATGCTGGGTGACGGCACGGATTGCATGAAAGCCCGATACCGCGAATACATCACTACGTGCAACGAGCGCCGGTTCAGCGACTTGGGTGACTTCGTTGCCGACGATGTCGTCGTAGCCGATGGCCCGGTCGGGTTGAGCGCGTATACCCAAGGACTACGTGACGTCGTCGCAGGATTTCCGGATTACCACTGGGAAATCGAGGACATCATCGTCGAAGGCTCTTTGATATCGGCACGTCTCACGGACACCGGTACTCATACGGGACTCTTTCGTGGTGTCGAACCAACCCATCAGCGGGTCAATGTGCAGGAGTTGGCTATGTACACGTTGGCCGACGATAAAATCGTCCGCTGCTGGGGCGACCTCGCCGCCGCGGTACGGGATCACCTGGTGGCAACTGGGGCCACCTTACGTTCGTTGTCCTGAATTCATAGCCGGTAGGTGACTGTAGAAATCGTCAACGTTGAAGACGTAACTCCAGGCCTCATCAGACCCTAAATCGTCTATCCAGTTCGCTATTTCAGTCCCGTTCACACCCTGACCAAGAAGCAGTCGGGGTACGCCACTTGTTCCTAACGCACCAAAAGACACGTTGTGATGGGCGTTGTACTGGTACAAGGCCTCGGCCGCTATGTCGATAACATCTTGCGGAAGATCATCACTGATCGCGTCGTACGAGCGTGCCCAGGGTCTGACCTATCGTTTCATCCGGCAGCTGTGTAATCAGCGGCTTATGTTGTCGGACCTGTAGTTCGCAGTCATATAGCCACTCAAGCATTGGCTCCAACTCCAGATTTCCGCGCAGCAGAACGTGCTCACGGGCAGGCTGCCCTTCGTAGGCGACCAGCACTACGTCCTCGAACCAATCCGGGTGTCGACCCCCGTCGTGACGTGGTCCGCGCACTTCCAGGCGCAACGCAACAATTGAAGGACTCATTTTCCCTTCCTCAATTTGATGTAATCCGATTTGGAAATATCCCCGCGATTTCGGAGTTCCCTCAGAACTTTAGTAGGAATCCGCTGCGTACGTTCTTCGCGATATCCATGGTATCCATCTTGCTCATCAGGCTGAAACACGTAGACTTTGCCGTCTTTGACCCCATACCCGTCCGACTGAATCGCCCCGGGTCTGATGGAGGCTTTCAATCCTGGGAAGGATGATGAGAGTCATGGCAGCACCGAGGAAGTACAGCGTTGAGCTTCAGCAGCGGCGACGTGGATGGCGTTGGACGCCCGGACGGACGCTAAGTCCGCGCGCGGGGGCGATCAAGCGGGTGGCCGACCATTAGTGACAGTTTTGATGATCGTGACATCGCACAAGAGACGAAGGAACCCTCTGACCTGGTGCGCGCAGTAGGATTTGAACCTACGACCGCTGGTGTGTAAGACCAGAGCTCTACCGCTGAGCTATACGCGCCTGACCGCGCGATGGGTGACCTGGGGTCCGCGCGACCATCAAGAATCTAGCGCGGCCACCGCGTTCGCCCAAAGCGACTGGTCCCGCACCTCACCGGGTCCGTTCATCTCCGCGAACGCGATCACCCCGTCGCGATCCACCAGGAACGTGCCGCGTTGGGCGTATCCGCGGTGTTCGTCGAAGACCCCGTAGCTCCGGGCCACCTCACCGTGCGGCCAGAAATCCGAGAGGATCGGGAACAGATATCCCTGCGCCGACGCCCACACCTTGTGTGTCGGAGGTGGACCCACCGACACCGCGATCACGTCGACCTGGTCGTTCTGGAACAGCGGTAGCCGGTCACGGATCTGACCGAGCTCGCCCTCGCAGTTTCCGGTGAACGCCAACGGGAAGAACACCAGCAGCACTGCTTTGCGCCCGCGACGATCCGCGAGCGTCACCCACTGATTGTTCTGGTCACGCAGCCGGAAGTCCGGCGCATCGGCCCCTACTCCCGGCGATCCCGTCGCCGGGCCCACCTCGACCGAACCCGACGTGGTCATGGACGTTTGCCGGCACGCGCCTTGGGCTGCACCAATCTCGACCCCGACCAGTCACCGAGGCTGACCGTGGAGGTCGGCGTGAGCCCCGCGGTGGGGGCGCTCTCCGCGATCTCCGACGGATCCACGTGCCCGGGGCTCCCCGTCTTGGGGGTGAACACCCAGACGAATCCGTCGTCGGCCAACGGACCGATCGCGTCCATCAGTGCGTCGACGAGGTCGCCGTCACCGTCGCGCCACCACAGCACGCTGACATCGATGACGTCGTCGGCGTCCTCGTCGAGCATGTCGGCACCGATCGCATCCTCGATGTCGGCGCGCAGGTCGTCATCGGAATCCTCATCCCAGCCGAGCTCCTGCACCACCATGCTGGGGGTGAATCCGAGCTTCTCTGCACGATTCTTCTCTGGGCGATTACCGTCCGCGGCCGTGACCAACGGGTGCGACCTCCTGCCGAATAGTGCGTAGACCGATTCATGTCACCTTCAGGCGCAGTCGACGCGGGGTTGTGTCCAGAGAACATGCTGGGCACGCAACTTGCAACCCGGTGCGTGGATTCCTCCTGTACATCACCGCCGGTCACCGCCCCATGCAGTTGTTCTCGAGCCCGGTGCCAACCGCCTCGACATGCGGCACGATGAGTGGTGAACCCCACGTGACCGCCCACCGGTGGTCCGCGTGGGAGCCGTTCGATCACACCAACGGCGGCGCAAGACGGGGGTCGACCTGCCCGGCGCACCCGACCGGCAGAGACAAGGAGTTGCAGTCAGTGCCTGACACACGCAAAGGGTCCACAACGAGCGCAGGGTCCGACACGAGTGCCGAGAACGGCTCAGACAAGCCGGGCACCGGGCCGTCTGCACCGCGACAAGGCGACCGGCAGCGGGTCCGCGTCATCCGCGAGGGTGTCGCGTCGTACCTGCCGGACATCGACCCCGACGAGACCGGCGAGTGGCTCGAGTCGTTCGACGCCATGCTCGACGAGGCCGGTCCGTCACGGGCCCGCTACCTGCTGCTACGGCTGCTCGAACGGGCTGGTGAGAAGCGGGTATCGATCCCGTCGTTGACCTCCACCGATTACGTCAACACGATTCCCACCGAGAACGAGCCCTGGTTCCCGGGTGACGAGGATGTCGAGCGCCGCTTCCGCGCCTTCATCCGTTGGAACGCCGCGATCATGGTCCACCGGGCCCAGCGGCCCGGCGTCGGCGTCGGTGGCCACATCTCCACGTACGCATCGTCGGCTGCGCTCTACGAGGTCGGGTTCAACCACTTCTTCCGTGGCCACGACCACCCGGGTGGTGGCGACCAGATCTTCATCCAGGGCCACGCCTCCCCCGGTATCTACGCCCGCGCCTACCTCGAGGGGCGCATCGACGAACAGCGCATGGACGGTTTCCGCCAGGAACACAGTCACGCCGGCGAGGGCGGTGGTCTGCCGTCGTATCCACACCCTCGGCTGATGCCCGACTTCTGGCAGTTCCCCACCGTGTCGATGGGTCTCGGTCCGATGAACGCCATCTACCAGGCCAGGTTCAACCATTACCTCGACGACCGAGGTATCAAGGACACCTCCGACCAGCACGTCTGGGCCTTCCTCGGCGACGGCGAGATGGACGAGCCCGAGTCGCGTGGCCTCGCGCAGGTCGCGGCGACCGAGGCGCTGGACAACCTGACCTTCGTGATCAACTGCAACCTGCAACGCCTCGACGGGCCGGTGCGCGGCAACGGCAAGATCATCCAGGAGTTGGAGTCGTTCTTCCGCGGCGCCGGTTGGAACGTCATCAAGGTGGTCTGGGGTCGCGAGTGGGACTCCCTGCTGCACGCCGACCGCGACGGCGCTCTGGTCAACCTGATGAACACCACACCGGACGGCGACTACCAGACCTACAAGGCGAACGACGGTGCTTTCGTCCGCGAACACTTCTTCGGCCGCGACCCGCGCACCAAGGAACTCGTCAAGAATCTCACCGACGACCAGATCTGGAACCTCAAGCGGGGTGGCCACGACTACAAGAAGGTGCACGCCGCCTACGCCGCGGCGATGGCGCACAAGGGCCAGCCTACGGTGATCCTGGCCCACACCATCAAGGGCTACACGCTGGGTAAACACTTCGAGGGCCGCAACGCGACCCATCAGATGAAGAAGCTCACGCTCGACGACCTGAAGGACTTCCGCGACAGCACCCGCATCCCGATCAGCGACGCCGAGTTGGAGAAGGATCCGTATCTGCCGCCGTACTACCACCCGGGACCCGACGCCCCGGAGATCCAGTACATGCTCGACCGCCGCAAGAAGCTGGGCGGCTTCCTCCCGGCCCGACGGACCAAGGCCAAGGTGCTCAACCCGGCCACTGACAAGGTGCTCAAGACCACCGCCAAGGGGTCGGGTAAGCAGCAGGTCGCGACCACTATGGCCCTCGTCCGCATCTTCAAGGAGTTGTTGCGCGACAAGGAGGTCGGCCCGCGCATCGTGCCGATCATCCCGGACGAGGCCCGCACCTTCGGGATGGACTCGTGGTTCCCGTCGCTGAAGATCTACAACCGCAACGGGCAGCTCTACACCTCGGTCGACGCCGAACTGATGCTCGCCTACAAGGAGAGCGACCACGGTCAGATCCTGCACGAGGGCATCAACGAGGCGGGTTCCACCGCGTCGTTCACCGCCGTGGGCACGTCGTATGCGACACACGACGAACCGATGATCCCGATCTACATCTTCTATTCGATGTTCGGCTTCCAGCGCACCGGTGACAGTCTGTGGGCCGCCGCCGACCAGATGGCACGCGGATTCGTCATCGGCGCCACCGCAGGTCGGACCACGCTGGTCGGCGAAGGGCTGCAGCACGCCGACGGGCAGTCGCATCTGCTCGCCGCGTCCAACCCCGCCGTCGTGTCCTACGACCCCGCGTTCGCCTACGAGCTCGGCCACATCGTGGTGGACGGATTGCGACGGATGTACGGCGAGAGCCCGGAGAACATCTACTACTACATCACCGTCTACAACGAGCCCATCAGCCAACCGGCCGAACCCGACGACGTGGACGTCGAAGCACTGCTGAAGGGCATCTACCTGTACCAGAAGGCCCCCGAGGCCAGGAAGTACACGGCCAACATCCTGGTGTCGGGGGTGACCATGCCCGATGCGTTGCGCGCGGCGGAACTGCTCGCCGACGACTGGGATGTGGGGGCGAACGTGTACTCGGTGACCTCGTGGAACGAACTGGCCCGCGATGGCGCGGCCTACGAGCGCGCGATCCTTCGCGACCCCGCGGGGGATGTCCCGGAACCGTTCCTCGCGCAGTATCTCGCCGACAGCGAGGGCCCGTTCGTCGCGGCGAGCGATTACATGCGCGGGGTCGCAGAACAGATTCGTGGCTGGGTGCCGGGCACCTACCTCACCCTCGGCACCGACGGCTTCGGATTCTCCGACACGCGCCCCGCCGCGCGTCGGTTCTTCAACGTCGACGCGGAGTCCATCGCGGTGGGTGCGCTCACCGCCCTGTCACGCGACGGGGTCATCGACGCCGACGTCGCGGCCGAGGCGGCCGAGCAGTACCAGATCACCGACGTGCTGGCCGCGCCCGAGCAGACCAGCGATCCGGGCGTGGCCTGACCCCGGGCCGCCTCGCCGGACACTCGACGAACGGACAGGAATACATTGACCCGATGGTGACCAACTCCGGCGCGGAATCCGAGGCGCCGGGCGATCCGTTCAGCGTCCGAGGTGCGCACGTACCGGCGCCCGCGGACGTGCACGACGCGCTGCCGGACACCCTGCTGCGTCGCATCAAGCAGTACAGCGGGCGGTTGGCCACCGAGGCTGTGCACTCCATGCAGGACCAGCTGCCGTACTTCGACACCCTCGAGGCCGCCCAGCGGTCCAGCGTGCAGCTGGTGGTCCAGACGGCGGTGGTCAACTTCGTCGAGTGGCTGCAGGACCCCGAGGGCAACGTGAAGTTCACGGTGCAGGCGTTCCAGGTGGTCCCGCAGGATCTCGCGCGCCGCATCAGCCTGCTGCAGACCGTCGAGATGGTCCGCGTGGCGATGGAGTTCTTCGAGAAGTGGCTGCCGCTGCTGGCTCGCAACGACGCCCAGCTGCGGGCGCTGACCGAGTCGGTGCTCCGCTACGGCCGGGAGATCGGGTTCGCGGCTGCGGCGATCTACGCCTCGGCCGCCGAGTCGCGGGGAGCCTGGGACTCCCGGCTGGAGGCGCTCGTCGTCGATGCCGTCGTCCGCGGTGACTCCGGCGCGCAATTGCTGTCCCGGGCGGCGGCACTGAACTGGGACGCCGATGCCTCGGCGACGGTGGTGATCGGCCGACCGCCTCCCGAGCAGAACGTGTCGGTGCCGCTGGCCATCCACAACGTCGCGCGACAACACGGCCGAGCCGCCCTGTCGGTGGTGCAAGGTACCCACCTGGTGGCCATCGTCAGCGGGACCATCGAACCGAGTGCGGACTTCGCCGTCGAACTGCTGGCCAACTTCGCCGACTCACCGGTGGTGATCGGGCCGACCATGCCCACCCTGGGCTCGGCGCACGACAGCGCGATCGAGGCGATGGCGGGTATGGACGCGGTGATCGGGTGGCCGGGCGCCCCGCGGCCGGTGCACAGTTGGGAGCTGCTGCCCGAGCGGGCCCTGCTCGGCGACCGCGCCGCGACGGACTCCCTGAACACCTACGTCGTCAAGCCGTTGGCCAAGAACGGGGCCACTCTGACGGCGACGCTCGACGCCTACCTCGACGCCGGCGGCTCGGTGGAGTCGTGCGCGAGGCAGTTATTCGTTCATCCAAATACTGTTCGCTATCGTCTGAAGCGAATCGCCGAGATCACCGGCCGAGATCCCATGAATCCCCGCGACGCGTACGTTCTGCGAGTTGCCTCGACCGTCGGTCGTCTAGCACAGCATGGACACAAACCATTGTCATGAACCACACAGGTAACAACTGTCACCGACCTCCGGAATATGACCGAGCTCACATCCGGGGACCACTCGGAGACCGTTCCGGCGTCTCGAACGGGTGACGAAGCGAACACAGCGACGGCGGCTTTTGTAGGGAACTCACAAACTGCGCGGGCAAGGTTCATCGTCAACAACACCCACAGAAGTCACCTCCAGGGTGTTCCCTAGTCACGTGCTTTCGTTGCTTGCGCCCGGACAGGGCTCTCAGACTCCCGGAATGCTCGAGCCGTGGCTCGATCTCCCCGGTGCGCGTGATCAGCTCGCCACGTGGTCCAAGCTCACCGGTCTGCAGCTGGAGAAGCTGGGCACGGTCGCGACCGCCGAGGAGATCACCGACACCGCGGTGACGCAGCCGCTGGTCGTCGCGACGACACTCCTCGCATACGACGAGTTGGACAAGCGAGGCGCCGTGCCCGACGACGTGGTCGTCGCCGGACACTCGGTCGGCGAGCTCGCCGCGGCGGCCATCGCCGGTGTCATCAGCGCCGACGAAGCTGTCAGCCTTGCCGCCGTCCGCGGTGCGGAGATGGCCAAGGCGTGTGCGCTGGAACCGACCACCATGGCCGCGGTCCTCGGCGGCAAGGAGGAGGATGTGCTCGGCCGACTCGCCGAGCTGGACCTCAGCCCGGCCAACCGCAACGCGGCCGGTCAGATCGTCGCCGCCGGTCGGGTGTCCGCGATCGAGGAGCTCGTCGCCGGTCCCCCCGCCGGCGCCCGAGTGCGTAAGCTTGCCGTTGCCGGGGCGTTCCACACCCGGTTCATGGAGCCCGCGGGAGAGGCGGTCGCCGCGGCGGCGGCCAAGATCACCCCGCAGCGTCCGACGACCACGCTGCTGTCGAACGCGGACGGCGCGCCGGTCACCTCGGGCGCCGATGCCCTGGCCAAACTGGTCGCCCAGGTCACGAGTCCCGTCCGCTGGGATCTGTGCTCCGCCGAGATGCGCGCCTCCGGCACCGACGCCGTGGTGGAACTGCCGCCCGCCGGTGCGCTCTCCGGCATCGCCAAGCGTGAGCTCAAGGGTGTGCCCAACCGTGCGGTGAAGACCCCCGATGATCTCGACATCGAGGGACTGGCCTCCTAACAGACTTGGATCGTGGCGCCGACGACCGTCGACGTCCCCGGGAAGCCGGCCGACTTGCTCACCGCAAGGCCGTCTCATCCAAACAGCTATTCAGCTGCTCCGGAATCGCTACCGAGGTAGCACTCCCACGGGAACTGATCCACAGATGGGTGAAACCATCGAGGTCCCGTGAACGACAACACAGTCAAGGAACATGGAAGGGAGCCACCGAGTGGCCGCCACGCAGGAAGAAATCATTGCCGGTCTCGCCGAGATCATCGAAGAGGTCACCGGCATTGAGCCGTCCGAGGTGACCATCGAGAAGTCGTTCGTCGATGACCTGGACATCGACTCGCTGTCGATGGTCGAGATCGCCGTGCAGACCGAGGACAAGTACGGCGTGAAGATCCCCGACGAGGACCTCGCCGGACTGCGCACCGTCGGTGACGCCGTGAACTACATCCAGAAGCTCGAGTCGGAGAACGCCGACGCCGCGGACGCGATCCGTGCCCGCATCGAGGCCGACAAGAGCGAGTAAGACGACGTGACTCCCTCCCTCCGCGAATACTCATCACTGGGTGGGGACTTTCCGAACGTGGTGGTGACCTCCATGGTCGCCACCACGTCCCTCGGAGAGGATCTCGACTCCACCTGGAAGAAACTGATCGCCGGCGAGTCGGGCATCAAAGAGCTCACCGACCCGTTCGTCGAGGAGTACAACCTGCCCGTCCGCATCGGTGGACGGCTGGTCAGTGACCCCGCCGACGAGGTCTCCCGCGTGGAGGCCCGCCGGATGTCCTACACCGAGCGCGTCTCGCATGTGATGAGCAAGCGGTTGTGGGCGCAGGCAGGCGAACCCGAGGTCGACAAGGACCGGCTCGCCGTGGTCATCGGGACCGGTATCGGTGGTGTCGATGCGATCGTCGACGCCAACAACGCCATGCGGGACACCGGCAACTACCGCAAGGTGTCTCCGCTGGCCGTGCCGATGTCGATGCCGAACGGGCCCGCCGCTGTGGCCGGACTCAACGTCGGGGCCCGGGCCGGGGTCATCACCCCGGTCTCGGCGTGTTCGTCGGGCTCGGAGGCCATCGCCCACGCCTGGCGGCAGATCGTGCTCGGTGACGCCGACATGGTCGTCTGCGGCGGCGTCGAGGGCCACATCGACGCGGTGCCCATCGCGAGCTTCGCGATGATGCGGGCAATGAGCACCCGCAACGACGACCCCGCGGCCGCGTCACGCCCGTTCGACAAGGACCGCGACGGCTTCGTGTTCGGCGAGGCGGCCGCGATGCTCATCATCGAGCGCGAGGACCACGCCCGGGCCCGCGGCGCGCAGATCCACGCCCGCCTGCTCGGCGCGGGGATCACCTCCGACGGTTACCACCTGGTGGCCCCGGAACCCGAGGGCACCGGCGCCGCCCGCGCCATGACCCGCGCGTTGCAGACCGCGGGCCTGAAGAAGTCCGACATCGACCACGTGAACGCTCACGCCACGTCGACGTCGATCGGCGACACCGCCGAGTCGCTGGCCATCAACTCGGCGCTCGGCAACGACATCGCGGTCTACGCACCGAAGTCGGCACTGGGTCACTCGATCGGCGCCGTGGGTGCTCTCGAATCGGTCCTGACGGTGAAAGCGATCGAAGACGGGGTCATCCCTCCGACCCTCAACCTGGAGAACCAGGACCCCGGATGCGATCTCGACGTCGTCTCGGGCGAACCGCGCTATGGGCAGATCGAATTCGCGATCAACAACTCATTCGGATTCGGTGGGCACAATGTTGCGCTCGCCTTCGGACGGTACTGACCCCACCCGGTCGATGCCGTGGTGTGCGACAGCGCACCCGTTGTAAGGGAGACACGATGACAACAATGGCCCCCATCACCGGCCAAGACGAAGCCGTCGATCCGCGCGACCCGCTGCTGCGGTTGACCAACTTCTTCGACGAAGGATCGATGTCGCTGCTGCACCCCCGTGACAAGTCGGGTGTGCAGGCCGCCGTCGGCCGAGTCAACGGAGTGCGCACCGTCTCGTACTGCACCGACGGCACCGTCATGGGCGGCGCCATGGGCATCGTGGGGTGCAGCCACATCGTCAACGCGATCGACACCGCGATCGCCGAGCAGGCACCGGTCATCGGCATCTGGCATTCGGGCGGCGCCCGTCTCGCCGAGGGGGTGGAGGCCCTGCACGCCGTCGGCGGCGTGTTCGAGGCGATGGTCCGCGCCTCGGGGTACATCCCCCAGATCTCGGTGGTGGTGGGCTTCGCCGCCGGCGGTGCGGCGTACGGTCCCGCGCTCACCGACGTGGTGATCATGGCCCCGGCGGGGCGCGTCTTCGTGACCGGACCGGACGTGGTCAAGAGTGTCACCGGTGAACAGGTCGACATGGAGTCGCTGGGCGGTCCGCTGACCCATGGCAAGAAATCCGGCGTCTGCCACATCATCGCCGACTCCGAGCCGGACGCCTACTGGCGGGCTCGTCGCCTGGTGGGCACGTTCAGCCAGCAGGGACACTTCAGCAGGCAGCAGGCCGAGGCCGGGGACACCGACCTGCGTGCCCTGTTGCCGGAGTCCAATCGACGCGCGTACGACGTGCACCCGGTGGTCAACGGGCTGCTCGACACCGGGTTGGCCGCCGACGGTGAGACCGAGATCAGCTCCTTCGAGGAACTGCAGGCCAAGTGGGCCCCGAACATCGTGGTCGGTTTCGGCCGGTTGTCGGGCCGCAGCGTCGGCATCATCGCGAACAACCCGCTGCGGATGGGTGGTTGTCTGAACTCGGAGAGTGCGGAGAAGGCGTCACGCTTCGTGCGTCTCTGCGATGCTTTCGGCGTCCCGCTGATCGTCATCACCGATGTGCCCGGATACCTCCCCGGCGTCGGGCAGGAGTGGAACGGCGTGGTCCGCCGCGGCGCCAAGCTGCTGCACGCCTTCGCCGAGGCGACGGTCCCCCGCGTCACCCTGGTCACCCGGAAGATCTATGGCGGTGCCTACATCGCGATGAACTCCCGCGCGCTCGGTGCCACCGCGGTTTTCGCCTGGCCCGGTTCCGAGGTCGCCGTGATGGGGGCCAAGGCCGCCGTCGGCATCCTGCACAAGAAGGCCCTCGCGGCCGCACCCGAGGACGAGCGCGAGGCACTGCACGACCGGTTGGCCGCCGAACACGAAGCCATCGCCGGCGGTGTGGGGCGTGCCCAATCGATCGGGGTGGTGGACGAGGTCATCGACCCGGCCCACACCCGCAGCATCATCGCCGAGGCGCTGGCCTCGGCCCCGGCTCGGCGCGGTCGACACAAGAACATCCCCCTGTGACGAGCTGACCCACACCACGAGGAAGGCCCCCGACCATCTGGTCGGGGGCCTTCCTCGTGGTCGGTACCGCTGAGGCGAGCGCTCAGCCCACCCGCTGCTGCAGCCAGGTCACCTCGGCGCCGGCGCCACCCATGCGGAATCGCTCCAGCGCCTCGTCCCACTCCGTGCCCAGCGCCCGGTGCAGCGCGGCCTCGGTTCCGCCGAGTCCCGCGTGGGTGGCCAGGATGGAGCGCAGTTGCATCTCACCGATCATCACGTCACCGTTGGCGCTCATGGAACCGTGCCACAGACCCAGACCGGGTACGTAGCAGAAGCGCTCACCGTCCACACCCTCGCTGGCGCTCTCGGTCACCTCGAACCGGAGCGTGGGCCATTCGCGTAACGCGTCGGTCAGCCGTGCCCCCGTGCCCACCGGACCCATCCAGTCGACGGTGGCGCGCTGCAGCCCGCCGCGGGAGTCGTCGTGCGCCTCCTGCGCGGTCCACTTCAGGTTCGCCTGTGCGTCGAGGGTCGACGACAGAGCCCACTCCACATGTGGGCACAGCGCGGTCGGTGACGAATGGATGTACACCACACCTGTCGTCAGGTCCGCAAACTGATGTAGGTTGCGCACTTTCCACCTCCGGTTTCGACAAGGTACGTCTTCCCCAACGACCTCAGAAACCCCAGGAGCTTCATCAGCCCCGGTGGATATCACACGCAACGCGTTTATTGTGCCTCATGTGGCCCGTGTTGCGCTAGTGCTGAGTGAATCCACAGCGCGCTACTACCGGTGTGCTGCCACCTCGTCGACGACCGCGACGTTGAAGTCTGCCCACCGCGGTTTGGCCCAGCCGCCGAAGGCGCGGTCGGTCAGCACCACGCAGGCCGCGCCGAGGTCGGGATCGACCCACAGGTAGGTGCCCGACTGTCCGAAGTGCCCGTACGTCTGCGGGGAGTTGTTCGACCCGGTCCAATGCGGTGATTTCTCCCCACGGATCTCCGGGCCCAGCCCCCAGTCGTTGGGTCGGTGCTTGCCGTAGCCGGGTACGAATCCGTCGAGTCCCGGGTACTGCACCCGGGTGGCTTGGTCGTGCTGCGCGGCGGAGAGCAGTCGCGGCGCCAGATACTCGCGGGCGAACACCGCGAGGTCTCCGGCGGTGGATGTCGCGCCGTGACCGGCCGGACCCCACAACGACGTGGAGGTCATCGACAACGGGGCACAGACGGCCTCATCGAGGTAGTCGGCGAAGGCGATCCCGGTCTCCCGCTCCACCAGCTCGGCCAGGATCTCGTAACCACGGCTGGAGTAGATGCGCTCCTCGGCCACACCGGCCTGTACCTCGTCGGAGTCGAACGCCAGACCCGACGCGTGGGCGAGCAGGTGGCGCACCGTGGCGCCGGGCGGCCCGGCGGGCTGGTCGAGCGCGATGGCCTCTTCTTCGACCGCGATCAACACCGCCTCGGCGACCAACAGCTTCGTCACCGACGCGAGGGCGAACTCCTCGTCGACGTCCCCGTATCGCGCGATCTCGTCGTCGGCGGTCACCACCACCGCTGCGGCGCTGTCGACCGGCCATGCGGAGATCTCATCCAGGACACTCACCCGCTCATCGCATCACAGCTCGGGTGTAGAGCGCGAGGGAGCCCGTCGCATCGGCGTGGGGATTCAGTGCAGGGCGGCATCCTTGCTGCCGTAGGTCTCCCGCAGCCGAGGTTTGACCACCTTGCCACCGGCGTTGCGGGGCAGGTCGTCGACGACGACCAGCCGCTTGGGGTGTTTGAAGCGGGCCAGGTTCTCGTTGAGGTACGGCTCCAGGTCGGCCAGCTCGAGCGGGTCGTCACCGGTGAGAGCCACCACCGCGACCGGCACCTCACCCCATTGGGGATGCGCCTCGCCGATCACCGCGACGTCGCGGATCCGCGGATGACCGAACAGGACGTTCTCCACCTCGGCGCAGTAGATGTTCTCGCCGCCGGAGATGATCATGTCCTTCACCCTGTCGACGACGAAGACGAACCCCTCGTCGTCCTGTCGCACCAGATCTCCGGAGTGGAACCACCCACCGCGGAAGGCGTCTGCGGTGCCCTGCGGGTTCTGCCAGTACCCCGACATCAGGTTCGGACCGCGGTAGACGATCTCACCCACCGTCCCCGCCGGGACGTCCTGCATCTGATCGTCGACGATGCGCGCGTCCACACACGACACCACCCGTCCCACCGACCCGATCTTGCGGATCGAGTCGGCACCGTCCATGACGCAGGTGAGCGGGGACAGCTCGGTCTGGCCGAACACCGCCACGTTCAGAGCGTCCGGGAAGGCCTCGGCCATCGACCGCAACAGGGTGTCCGAGGCCGGCGCCGCACCCCAGGTGACGACACGCAGGGCGAGGTGTCGCGGATGGGCGAGCTGTGCGGCGCACACCAGCTGCCACTGCGCGGGAACAAGGAAGATGGATGTCGTTCTCTCCCGCTCGAGTGTGTCCAACAATTCGTCGGGATCGAAGGAGCCCAGCGGATGGATCACGGTGGTGGCGCCGACGTACAGGACCGGCGCCATCGAGCCGATCGCCGCGATGTGGAACATCGGTGCCGCCGACGACAGCACGTCGTCATGCCTGGTGCCGAGCGCCTGCAGACATGTCAGCGTCTGCGCCTGCATGTTGGCGTGCGAGAGCATCGCACCTTTCGGCGTGCCGGTGGTACCCGACGTGTACATGATCAGCGCGGTCGCCTCATCGGGGACATCGATGACGGGAAGAGCCGACGGATCCTCGGCGATCAGATCGGCATAGTCGAGATGCCGCGTCGACTCCGAACCGCCGACCACGATGGTGTGTTCGAACGCGCCCGCGGCCTGTGCGGCCGCGTCGACCAGTGGAGCCAGTGCGGTCTCGGTGACCACCACCGCGGCGCCAGAGTCGGTGATGAGAAAGGCGACCTCGGCCGGACTCATACGGACGTTGACCGGCACCGCGATCGCCCCGAGCACGTTGGCCCCGAGTACTGCCTCGAGGTACTCCGGCCGGTTGAGCATCACCAGCAACACCCGATCGCCGAACCCCACCCCGCGACGATGCAGGGCGGCGGCGAGCGCGGTCACCCGTCGGTCGAGGTCCGACCAGGTGGTGGTCTCATCGCGGAACCGCAGCGCGGGTGCATCCGGACGCATGCGCGCGTGTGTGCGGAGCTGGTTGTTCCAGTGCCTGCGGCGCGATCGCAGCGGCTCCGAGTTCGGATCGATGCCACTGTCGGTGGATGCGGTGGACGCGGCAGGGACGGACACGGTGACTCCTGTCGGGAATTCCGGGTACGGGTGTGGTCTGTCCAGGTGACCGTACGCCGACGATGTGACACGCATCACGGGATCGTCCGGGTCACGTCACGACGATGCGGACCCGGTTCACCGCGTCGCGACGAGCTGACCCAGACGAACGGCGGCCGCGACGATCTCGACCCGGTCGCCCGCCCGTGCGGCCTGCCGCAACCGCGTCATGATCACCCCCGCCCGGGCCACCCTCGTCGATGGTGCACCCGCTGACCAGACCCGCATGCGTTCGGTGAGTTCGTCGCCGACCAGCCGGTCGAAGCGCCGGCCCACTCCGCATCGGTCTGCTTCGGCCTCGTCGATGATCGACCGGACGGTGTGCATCACCTGCTGATCTGCGTACGGCATGACCGTTCTGTCCTTATCCTCTGACCATGCACCGCATCGAGGTTCGGGCATTGGGAGCCCTGACCGTTTGCGTCGACGAGACCTCTGTCTCCCTGGGCGGTCCGGTACCGCGAGCCCTGTTGGCGCGGTTGGTCATCGCCGAGGGCGACGTGGTCCCGGCCGGAACGCTGATCGACGAGCTCTGGCACGGCCGACCCCCGCCATCGGCGACCGCCACGCTGCAGGGTTACGTCTCCGGTCTGCGCCGGGTGCTCGAACCCGATCACGGTCGCTCCGCACCGCAGGTGTTGGTGCGACGCGGAACCGGGTACGTACTCGCCGTGGATCGCGCCGCGGTCGACGCACACCGCTTCGTCGATCTCGCCACCGCGGGACGTGAACTGCTGCGCGCCGGTGATCCCGCCGCCGCCCGCAGCACCCTGACCGACGCCCTGGCGCTGTGGACCGGCCCGGCCTACGTCGACGCCGCCGGCTGGGAGTTCGCCGAGATCGAGGCCGACCGGTTGACCGCACTCCGCGCCGACGTCACCGAGGACCATCTGGCCGCCATCAGCGACAGCGGCGACCAGGTTGCCGCCACCACCGAACTCGAGAAGCTCGTGCGCACCGATCCGCTGCGCGAGCGGGCGTGGGAGCTGTTGGCGCTGGCGCTGTATCGAGCGGGCAGGCAGGGTGACGCCCTGGACACCCTGCGCCGGGCGCGCGCTGTCATCGCCGACGAGCTCGGTGCCGACCCGGCACCGTCGCTTGCCGCGCTGGAACAGTCGGTGCTGCGCCACGATCCCGTTCTGCTGCCGGATGTTCCGGCAGCAGCCCCGCGACGGGTGCCCACCAGCGCGGTACCGGAGCCGCTGACCCCGATGGTCGGTCGGGACGATCAGGTCGCGCAGGTGCAGCAGTTGCTGACCGGACACCGGTTGGTCACCATCACCGGACCCGGCGGCATGGGCAAGACGCGCGTGGCGGTGGAGGTCGCGCGGCGCCGCGACGACCCCGACGGTCCGTGGTTCGTCGAATTGGCAGGCGCGGCCGACCTCGCCGCGCTGCTCGACACGGTGTCCGGGGCCGTGGGATTGACCTTCACCGGTGGAATCGGCGCACTGAGCGACCTGCTGCGTGACCGCCGGTTGCTGCTGGTCCTGGACAACTGTGAACACCTCCTCGACGAGGTGGCCGAGTTCTGTACCCGGATGTTGGTCACGTGCCCGCAGATCCGGGTTCTGGCGACCAGCCGAACCGTGCTCGGGGTGGCGGGCGAACACCGGTATCCGCTCACGGGCCTCGATGCCTCCACCCAGCTCTTCCTCGACCGGGCTGGTGACGGTGCCGCAGGCGTCGACCATGCCACCGTGGCCCGCCTGTGCACCGCTCTCGACGACATGCCCCTGGCCATCGAACTCGCCGCCGCGCAGACCACCATGCTGTCGGTCCCGCAGATCATCGACATGCTCGACGACCGCTTCGCGGTCCTGCGCGGTGGGCCGCGGACCAACGACCGTCACGTCACCATGCAGGCCGCCATCGACGGATCCTTCGCGTCGCTCGACGATTCCGCGCGTGCCCTCTTCGTCGACCTGGCGGTGTTCGACGGTGGGTTCGATCTCGCCACCGCGATGCGGGTCACCGGTCGGCCGTCGCTGTTGGCCGACCTGACCGCTCTGGTCGATTCGTCCATGGTCACCGCCCTCGGTGGCGATCCGCGTCGTTACCGGCTCCTGGAAACGCTGCGCGAGTACGCGATCGGCCACCGCGACGCACAGCGGTCGGCGGCAGTGCAACGGGCGCACACCGATTGGGTGCGAGCAGTCGCTGCCGAGGCCTATCTCGCGTTGCGCGGACCCGACTGTCTGCGTTGGACACAGCGACTCGAAGCGGACATGCCCAACATCCGCGCCGCGCTCGGACGTGCCCGCGACGACGCCACCACGTATCTGGAGATCGCGGGCAACGTCTACTGGTACTGGTATCGACGCGGCCACGTCGCCGAGGGGATGCGGGCCCTCGAACCCGCACTGCGGGCCCCCGCCGACATCCCGGTCACCGTGACCATCCGCGCATTGGCCGGTCGAGCCATCATGTCGTATCTGGGTGCCGACCTCCCCGCCCTGTTCGAGGCGCTGACCGCACTCGACGTCCTGTACACCGGCCTCGACACCGACGACGAATCGCCCACGGACGACACCGCCCGCGGGGACGCGGCGGTCACGTTGGCCTTCTTCCAGGCCGGCGCGGGCGCGGTGGACGTGGCCAGGGAACGCGCCGGGATAGCGATGGACATCGGCCTGCGGCATCGCTACCCGTGGACGGTCGCCGAGTCGCTCATGGCGTTGGGCACAGCGGACTTCCGAGCGGGTGATCATGCCGCCGCGGGGGTCCACTTCGACCGTGCGCTGGCCGTCGCCGAGGAGTGCGGTTACGACTGGTGCGCGGCGTCGGTGTCCTGGTTGCACGCCAAGAGCGAGATCGCCCAACAGTTGATCGGCGGCCCCGCCGAGACGCGGCTGGCGGGGATGATCGCGTACTGCAAACGTGCGTTCGACCTCACCTCGTGGATGGTCGCGATGTCCACCCTGGCGTACGTGCTGTACCTGCGCGGGGAACACGAGCGAGCCGGACAACTGCTCGGAGTGGTGGAACGGCGTACCGACCTCACCGGCTTCTCCCCCGAGGGTATGGACGTGGTGGAGCTGGCCGACTACGGGAAGCAGATGCGAGCCGGGATCGACCCGGTGATGCTCGCCACCGCAGCCGAGCGCGGGCGCGAACTGACCGGAGACGCCATCGACGCACTCGTCGCGTGGTCGGTCGTGCCGGTCGTCGTGCCCTGATCGCATGTGTCGAGAGTCGCGCGGACCACTGGGAATCCACTGGGAACCGCGGCGTGACTCGGCCCCAGCGACCTCCAGGTGCGCGTGGGCACGGTGAAGCCCCCTCGATCCCCGAGGGCCCACCCATCGAGCAGGAGATCCCGATGAGCATCACACGCCCCACCGCGACCACCATCAGCGCCACGTCCACCGCACCGCCCCGCTCAGGTACCACTACGATGCCCACCCGGGCCGTCGGTGTCGCCCTCGTCGGCACCACCATCGGTTGGGGTACGGCTATGCAGGCGATCGGCGGCCGGGAGGGATTCGGCTGGTACTCGCTGCTCGGCGGCGTGGCCGCGCTGGCGTTCCAGGCGACGCTGATCGTGCTGTTGCTGCTCGAATGCCGGACGCATGCGATGGGGTCCGGGCGGGTGGCCCGCACGGCGCACAGGGTCCAGTTCGCGGTGATGGCAGGGGCGATGGTGTCGACCGTCCTCGATGCGTTCTGGGCTCTGCACGGAACGGTGATCTGGATGGTGTTCGACTCCTGCTGGCCGTTGTCCATGGTCGGCATGGCCGCCATCGGTATCCGGATCGTCATCGCCGGACGTTGGTCGCGACCGTTGCGGTGGCAGACGCTGTTCGCCCAGAGCTGGGTGCTGTGGGCCATCCCCCTCTCGGCCGTCCCCATGATCGGCATGGTCGGCGGACTGCTCCAGATCTTGCTCGGCTACGGCGTGCTGGGGCTGATGTTGTTCCGTGTCGGTCGGTTGCCGATCACGCCTGCGTAGACCACCTGACCAGCGCATCGGCGAGTGGGGAGCACACTCGTGAACGTGATCGTTGCGCTACCACCGTTGACCGCCGCCACCGCCGTCACATCGTGGCGTCTCGACGTCACGACGACGGTACTGGCGGTTGTCATCGTCGTCGGCTACTGGTGGGGCCGACGGCGGTCCACCGTGCCCGTCGGACGCGGAGTGGTGTTCAGCGTGGTCGGCGTCGGGATCTGGTTGCTCACCGCCGACAGCGCCCTCGGTGTCTACGACGACGAGCTGTTCTGGGTCCGGGCCGCGCAGATCGTGCTGTTGCTCATGGTGGTCCCGTTCGGGCTGGCGCTGGGTATGCCGCTGACGGTGGTCCTCGGATCCCTGCCTGCGGCTGCTGGAACCCGGTTCGAGGCAGCGTTGCACGGACATATGGCCCGTTTCCTCACCCATCCCGCCACGATGTCGGCGGCCCTGCTGGTGCTTCCCTGGTTGATCTACCTCACCGGGTGGTATCGGGCGCTGCTGACACATGGGCCGGTGGACGTACTGACCCGCCTGCTCATCGTGTTGGTCGGGTGGTGTTACTTCACCTCACGGCTACACCTCGACCCCGTGCCTCGGCACTTCTCCCCCGGTCTGTCGCTGATCATCACCGTCGTCGAGGCGATCGGCGACGGACTCCTGGGCATCGTGCTCTGGCAGGGCACACTGGTCGCACTGGATCACTACCTGGCCCTGGACCGGATGTGGGGACCGAGCCCGCGGACCGATCAGACCATCGGCGCCGGGGTGTTGTGGGTGTTCGGCGACGTCGTCGGACTGCCGTTCCTGCTCACGTTGTTGCGACGCTTCACGCTCGACGACCGGGCCCGGGCGCAACGGGTGGACGAGCAGTTGGCCTCCGCCCCGACCAGCACCGTGGACGGTGGCGAGCCGCAGGGTGGACTGTGGTGGGAACAGGATCCGCAGCTGCGTGACCGTTTCCGACGGTAGCCGTCGACACGAAGCCCTTGCGCAACCCACGATCCGCGCGGAAGCTGGGATCTCGTGCCATCCCAGCCGCCCCGACACAGACGGGCTGCCCACAGCCGAAAGGCGCCGCCTCGTCCCACCGCGGGCGAGGTCTATCGCGCGCGGTTCGGGTATGCGCCCGGCGTCTCCCGACGACGCCGGGTGGTGCTGCGGTGGAGCCGGGTCGCGGCGGCGGGCGCAGCGATCGTCATCGTGGTGGCCACCGGTCTCGGTTGGGGTGAGGCGTCGGACGTCAGCGGTGGTTTCCAGCACTCGAGCGCGCTGTCGAGGTCAGCGCCCCATTCCTCCGGCGGTGCGCAGAACATTCTCCTGATGGGGCTCGACACCCGCAAGGACCAGAACGGCGACGACCTGCCTGCGTCTGTGCTGTCTCAACTGCATGCCGGCGACGGCCAGGAGGGCGGTTACAACACCAACACGCTGATCCTGGTGCACATCCCCGCCGACGGAAAGAACATCGTCGCGTTCTCCGTCCCGCGCGACGACTTCGTCACCGTCGACGGCCTGGACGTGGCGAAGGCAAAGATCAAGGAGGCCTATGGACGTGAGAAGGCCCAGACAGAGGACACGTTGAGCAACGAGGGGGTGACCGATCAGCACATCCTGGAGACCCGGGGCCGCGAGGCCGGCCGCGCCGAGACACTGCAGACCGTCCGCGAGCTGACCGGCGTACCGATCGACCGGTTCGCCGAGGTCAGCCTGGTCGGGTTCTACGACCTCGCCGGCGCGCTGGGCGGGGTGCAGGTCTGCGTGAACCACGCCGTCCACGACGACTATTCCGGCGCCGACTTCAGCGCGGGAACCCACGTGCTGAACGCGCCGCAGGCGCTGGCGTTCGTCCGACAACGCCACGGGCTGGACAACGGTGACCTCGACCGTACTCATCGCCAGCAGGCCTTCCTGGTGTCGGTGCTGCACCAGTTGCGGTCGGCGGGCACCTTCACCGATGTCGGCAAACTGAACCGTCTGGTCGGCGTGGCCCAACGCGACGTGGTGCTCTCCGACGGATGGGATCTGGTGGACTGGCTGCAGCAGATGGCCGCGCCCACCGATCAGCACATCGAGTTCTCCACCCTGCCGGTGCAGCGTTACGCGAGCATCGACGGCCAAGACGTCAACATCGTCGACCCCACCGCCATCCGCAGCCGTATCCACGACGCGTTCGCCGCGGCCGACGGGGCCGACGGGGCCGCTCCGTCCGCCCCCGCACCGTCCGTTGCCGGCACGTCCGCCGCGAGTGCGCGGCCGTCGGGGCCGCCGGACACCGTCGAACCGGGTTCCGGCCCGGACAACGGGCGACCGGTCACCAACGCCGACGGCATCCCCTGCGTCAACTGACGCGCACGGGTCATGTTGACAACCGGCCGGGCGCCGAGCATCATTCGCCCAGGTGACAGCAGCGGTAAGCGGGTGGGAATCCCGCGCGGTCGCGCCACTGTGAGCCGGAGCGATCCGGCGAGCCAGACATCGTCTGCCACCCGGGCCGTACACCTGCGGCCCGCCACGCACGGGACGCGACAATCCCCTGACACGAGGTCGATGACAACCGATGACCACTCTCTCCAGCCATGACCACCGGTCCCGCGACTGGTCCGGCAGCGGCGCGCTGTCCCGTACCCGGGTCGCCGTCATTCTCACCGCGACGGTCCTCCTCGCTCTGCTCGCGTACTACTTCATCGGCGTCGACGAGGGGATGACATCCCTGTTCGGCCAGACGATGGTCGTCCACGAGTGGGTGCACGACGCACGCCACTTCCTCGGCTTCCCCTGCCACTGAGCGGGCGGGCATGGAAATCCGCATCATCGGCCGGGGCGCCCTGGCCGGATTGATCGCCGGTGTGCTGGCGTTCGTCTTCGCCTACATCTTCGCCGAGCCGCAGATCGACAAGGCCATCGACTACGAATCCGGGCGCGACGAGGCCATCGACGCGTTGAACAAGGCGGCGGGACTACCGGTGGGCGACGCAGGGCCCGAGGTCTTCAGTCGCGGACTGCAGTCCACTGCGGGTCTGGCCACCGGCATCATCGGTTTCTCGATCGCGATGGGTGCGCTGGTCGCCGTGGTCTACCTGATCCTGCACGGCCGTTTCGGGATTCGTCCGCGCACCTTGGGCCTGCTCATCGCAGGCTTCGGTTTTCTCGGTGTCTATCTGGTGCCGTTCGTTCGGTACCCGGCCAACCCGCCGGCGATCGGGCACGAGTTCACCATCACCACCAGGGGTCACCTCTATCTGTTGATGGTGCTGGTCTCGCTGGTCTTGCTCACCGCGGCGGTGTTCCTCGGGGTACGCCTGCGCGCTCGTCTCGGCGTCTTCGGTGCGTCATTGGTCGCCGCACTGGCGTTCGTGGTCGTCGCCGCGGCGATCATGTTCGCGTTTCCCTATCTCGGTAATCTCCGTGCGAACGTGGACGCCAAGGACTCGTTCGGCTTCGCCCGGTCGTCCACCGAGACACCGCAACCCATCACCGACACGTCGGGACGCATCGTCTACCCGGGCTTCCCCGCCGACGTTCTGTGGAACTTCCGCTTCGCCTCGGTAGCCGCCCAGGTGGTGGTGTGGGCATTGATCGGACTGATCTTCTCGACGCTTGTCGAGCGGTTCTTCCGTCCCCGGACGACGGCGGGCTCCGACGTCGCGGCAACTGCCGAGACAACTGCGGTTGCCACGCACTGACCGCGAGGTCACCTCGATAGCAACGTCTCTCCGTGTCCATCGGGTGACCAGTAGTCGAGCATCCGCGCGAAGGTGTCGAAGGCCGCGGCGGTGATGCCGTAGGGGCTCTCGAAGTGCACGCTCATCGGGAATCCCAGCTGACCGACGCCATCGATCACTCGCTGATACAGGTCGAGCATCAGTCGTTGTCTGGTGCCGGTCTCGCTCCTGGCGAGTGTGCCGACCAGAGCCTGCTCCGCGCGGACCGCGTCGTTGCCGGGATCCTGGATCAACCACCGAATGAGCCCGTTTCGCTCTTCCAGGGACGGTACGAATCCGAAGGAGAGTAGAACATCCGGCCGGTGATCGCTGGTCCTGGCGAAGTCGGTGAGGAAGTCGACGATCGTGTCGGAGTAGAGCAGCTGCGTCATCGCAAAGGTGGCGCCTGCGTCGCACTTGAATCGGAACCGTTCGCGCTCGTTGTCGCGGGTCGGGATCAGTATGGACCCCCGATGGTCGACGAGATCGCAGAACTCTGACAGTGCCTCAACGGGTGCGATGCCGCTGCCATCGCCATCGTTCATCGTTCGGGGTACACCGACGAAGATCATTCCGTCGAAACCTCCTGCACTGAGCCGGGTGATGCGCTCGCGCAACAGCGTGGGCTGCAGGAACGGTGTGACCTGGGTACACAGGCCGCGCACGCCGGGCAGTTCGGGGCTGATCAGTGACCAGAAGTCGAGCACATCGAACTTTGGTGTCATGGCCACCGGACGGTCGTCGTCCTCGTCGATCATCCCGGGGATCATCACGTGCCCGATGCGGTCGGACATGCCGACCTGCTCGGCCAGGCGCAGCACTTTGGCGCCCTCGGCGCGGGCATGGTCTGCCCCGCGGTCGAGGTTCGGCGGAACGAGTTCCAGGGCAATGGTGTTCAGGGGCACCTGTGGACCTCCAGGAGATTGTTCGTGGTCGCCGGAACGACGACCTGTGGCATGACGGAGCGTCACCGTTGGTCGTGGGTATGGACGTCGGTGACACCTCGGTACGGGACGGTGTCACTGACTTGGGGATCGACGTGTACGGGTCGACCGATTTGGGGAAACGCGCGCTGCGGACAGGCCGGTCGGTCGCACACTTTGCAGCCGGCGCCTATCGGGACGACGGTGCGTGGGTCGTTGAGGTCGACACCGATCGAGTAGACGAGTCGTTCGGCGTGCGCGACGTCGCAGCCGAGTCCGATGGCGAAGCTCTTGTGCGGTGCCAGGTATCCATCTTCTTCGGAAGTGGTGCGTGCGAGCCAGAAGTAGGACCGCCCGTCGGGCATGGACGAGACCTGGGTGACGATGCGACCAGGGGTGGCAAAGGCGTCGTGCACGACCCAGAGCGGGCAGCTTCCTCCGACGCGGGAGAAGTGAAAGGCGGTCGCGGATTGCCGTTTGGAGATGTTTCCGGCGCGGTCGACGCGGACGAAGATGAACGGGATGCCACGGTCGCCGGGCCGCTGCAGCGTAGAGAGTCGATGACAGACTGTTTCGAAGCCAACCTCGAATCCCAGACTCAGTAATTCGATGTCATATGAAGCGGTCTCGGCGGCCTCGCGGAAGATCTCGTAGGGCAACAACAGTGCGCCGGCGAAGTAGTTGGCCAGACCGATGCGGGCGACAGGAACCGATTCCGTACTCAGGTCGTCGGCTGTCATGACGATGCTGTCGATGACGTCGGCCTGGGTCAGCAGCGCCAGCTGGGTGGCGAGCTGGAAGGCACGCTGCCCCGAAGTCAGTCGTCCGGCAAGGTGGACCGTGCGGGTCGTCGGGTCGAAGCGCCGTTTGGGTGTCCGCCCGCGGACCACGGGGTCGGTGTCGTGGGTGATGGTGACCCGGATGTCGTGATGACGGACGAGGATGTCCGCGAGTTGCAGATCCAGACCGCCGATGGACAGCGAGTTGTCGGCGAACATGTGCTCGGCTGCCCTGTCGAGGACGTCGAAGTAATTGCGTCGGCCGTAGAAGAAGTCACGGACTTCCTCGAACGGCATCGGTGTCGGGTTGGGGCCGTAATCGCCGGTCGCCTGTGCTCGGTAGGTCTCCAGTTCGCCCTCGGCAGCGCTCAGACGACGGTGCAGGTTGACCAGAAGTGTGCCCACGGTGGGCATTCGCGCAACCAGTTCGGCGATCTCGGCTCGGCTGACCTCGGGGGTGTCGGCCTGCGCCGCCACGACATCCGCGAGGTCGGCGACCAATCGTGCGTCACCGTCGGGCGCGAAGTAGTCGGCATCGAGATCGAATGCGCGAGTCACGGTGAGCAGGACCGGGACGGTGATCGGCCGTTGGTCGTTCTCGAGCTGGTTGACGTAACTCGTCGAGAGATCGATGCGACGGGCGAGAGCCGCCTGCGACAACCCGCGGTCGTCACGTAATCGACGCAGGCGTGCGCCGACGAACATCCGTCGGTGCGAACCGCCCATCTCTCTGGCCACGTGGTCAGAGTACAGAGTCCCATATTCGCAACGTTTGCAGGATTCGCCTCAACCGTCCGCCAAAATACGCATTTACCAGCCCTTTTCAAGAGGAGTCAGTGATACGTACGGTGCGAACATGATCAATCACCTGGTCCGTGTCCATCGCAGCTCCGAGAACTTTCCGCAGTCCGAACACCTCGCACAGAAGGTCGCGGAGGTGGCCGCCGATTCGGTGGCGGTGAGTGCCGACGTCGCCGAGATGATCATCAATCGCATCATCGACAACGCGGCGGTGAGTGCCGCATCGGTCACCCGACGACCCGTCACCTCGGCCCGTCGCCAAGCACAGGCGCACCCGGCAACCCCGGGATCGACGGTGTTCGGCATCGAAGGGGCCTACTCCCCGGAGTGGGCGGCCTGGGCCAACGGCGTCGCTGTTCGCGAACTCGACTTCCACGACACCTTCTTGGCCGCCGAGTACTCGCACCCGGGCGACAACATCCCGGCGCTCGTCGCCGTGGGCCAGCACGTCGGTGCCGGCGGCCACGATCTCATCCGCGGTCTCGCCACCGCCTACGAGATCCAGGTCGACCTGGTTCGTGGAATGTGTTTGCACGAGCACAAGATCGATCACGTCGCTCATCTCGGCCCATCGGTGGCCGCGGGACTGGGCACCATGCTGGGGCTGGACACCGAGACGATCTATCAGGCTGTGGGGCAGGCGCTGCATCTGACGACCGCAACACGGCAGTCGCGTAAGGGCCTGATCTCCAGCTGGAAGGCGTATGCGCCGGCGCATGCGGGAAAGATGGCTGTCGAGGCCGTCGACCGTGCGATGCGCGGTGAGGGCGCACCCGCGCCGATCTGGGAGGGCGAGGACGGTGTGATCGCATGGTTGCTGGGTGGCCCGAACGTCGAGTACACCATTCCGCTGCCGGGTCCGGGCGAGGAGAAGCGGGGCATTCTCGACACGTACACCAAGGAACACTCCGCGGAGTACCAGAGCCAAGCGCCGATCGACTTGGCTCGCCGAATGCGGGAGCAGATCACCGACATCGACGACATCGAGTCGATCGTGTTGCACACCAGCCATCACACCCACCACGTGATCGGCACCGGATCAGGTGACCCGCAGAAGTTCGATCCCACGGCCAGCCGCGAGACGCTCGACCATTCGGTCATGTACATCTTCGCTGTCGCCCTGCAGGACGGAGAATGGGACCACGAGAAGTCGTACGCGACCGAACGCGCCAACCGGCCCGACACGATCGCGCTGTGGAAGAAGATCTCCACCGTCGAAGACCCCGAGTGGACACGGCGCTATCACTCGACCGATCCCGATGAGAAGGCATTCGGCGCCAAGGCGGTCATCACGATGCGCGACGGCGAGGTCATCACCGACGAGCTCGCCGTCGCCGATGCCCATCCATTCGGAGCGCGCCCGTTCGGCCGTGAGCAATATGTCACCAAATTCCGCACCATGGCCGACGGTGTCATCGATCCGGCCGAGCAGGAACGATTCCTCGGTGAGGTCGAGACGCTCGAGACGATCGCCCCTGGTGGTCTCCAAGCGCTCAACACACTCGTCGTGCCCCAGGTGTTGGACGAGGCACCACAGACCGGCAAGGGCATCTTCTGATGCCGGGCCCGTCGGTGACCGGACTGTTCTCCTCGGCCAACTCGTCCTCGGCGAAACGACGTTCGCTGCGAGCGGGTCTCGCATCAGGGACCTTGCAACGTTGGCCGGGAGCATTCTCCCCGCTCGTGGCCAAGCTGATTGCCGAAATCCGTTTCGAGGGCGTCTACGTCTCCGGTGCCGTGTTGTCGGCCGACCTGGGATTACCCGACATCGGACTGACCACTCTCACCGAGGTCGCCAACCGAGCGGGTGCGATCGCCCGCGCAACTGAACTTCCCACCCTTGTCGACGCCGACACCGGGTTCGGTGAACCGATGAGCGCGGCCCGAACCGTGGCAACCCTCGAGGATGCCGGACTGGCCGGCTGTCATCTCGAGGACCAGGTGAATCCGAAGCGCTGCGGCCACCTCGACGGCAAGGACGTCGTCCCGGTCGCGGACATGCTCAAACGACTACATGCGGCGGTCTCGGCGCGGCGCGACGACGACTTCGTCATCTGCGCGCGGACCGATGCCCGAGCCATCGAAGGCCTCGACGCCGCGATCGACCGAGCCAGAGCGTACGCCGATGCCGGCGCCGACCTCATCTTCACCGAGGCCTTGCGCGATCTCGGTGAATTCGAGCGATTCCGTGCGGCAGTCGACATCCCACTGCTGGCCAACATGACGGAGTTCGGAAAATCCGACCTGCTGACCGTCGACCAACTCCAGAGCGTCGGGTACAACGCGGTGATCTACCCGGTCACCACGCTGCGCATCGCCATGGGCGCGGTCGAACGGGGCCTGCGCGACATCGTCGCGCAGGGAACACAATCCGGCCTCCTCGACGACATGCAGCATCGGAGCCGGCTTTACGAACTGCTCCGCTACGCCGACTACAACGATCTCGATTCCGACCTGTTCAACTTCACGATCGAGGGAGCACGGCAATGACCACAGCACCGGCGCAGGCCGAAGCGGTCGAGACCCCCACCATCTACAAGGGACTCGCCGGGGTCGTCGTCGACACCACGGCGATCTCCAAGGTGGTGCCTGAGACCAACTCGCTCACCTACCGTGGCTATGCCGTTCAGGACCTGGCCGAGCACTGCTCCTTCGAACAGGTCGCCTACCTGCTCTGGCATGGGGAACTGCCCACCGACGGAGAGCTGGCGCTGTTCACTCAGCGGGAACGCGCGAGCCGTCGCATCGACCGGTCGACGCAGGCCGTGCTGCAACGTATTCCGGAGACGTGCCACCCAATGGACATCGTGCGTACCGTGATCAGCTTCCTGGGGACCGAAGACCCGGACGAGGAACTGAGCACCCCCGAGGCGAACTACGCCAAGTCGCTTCGCATGTTCGCCGTCTTGCCGACCATCGTCGCCGCGGACATGCGACGTCGCCGCGGACAGGACCCGATCGCTCCACACCACGGACTCGGCTACGCCGAGAACTTCCTCAACATGTGCTTCGGTGAGGTCCCCGATCCCGTCATCGTCCGGGCGTTCGAAAAATCCATGGTGCTCTATGCCGAACACAGCTTCAACGCATCCACCTTCGCCGCACGGGTGGTCACCTCCACCCAATCCGACATCTACAGTGCGGTCACCGCGGCCATCGGCGCACTCAAGGGGTCGCTGCACGGCGGCGCCAACGAGGCCGTGATGTACGACATGATCGAGATCGACCGGCCGGACCGGGCCCGGGCCTGGCTCAACGCCAAACTCGATGCCAACGAGAAGGTCATGGGATTCGGGCACCGCGTGTACAAGAACGGCGACTCGCGGGTACCCACGATGAGAAGAGCTCTGCACGACGTTTCCGCCCATCTCGGCGAGACCCGGTGGTGCGACATCTACACCGAACTCGAAGCGGCCATGGGCGAGCGCACCGGCATCAAGCCCAACCTCGACTTCCCCACCGGACCCGCCTATTACCTGATGGGATTCGACGTCGCCTCGTTCACGCCCATCTTCGTGATGAGCCGCATCACCGGCTGGACCGCCCACATCATGGAGCAGGTCGCCTCCAACTCGTTGATCCGCCCCCTGAGCCAGTACTCGGGCCAGCCGCAGCGTTCGTTGACATCGGCGTAACGCCTACATCCCGGTCCGACGAGAAGAGACCTACGTGTTCGACAAAGTCCTGGTCGCCTACCGTGGTCGGACAGGTCTCTCAAGTCGCTGTCGGTGATCTATTGGTCGAGATCGGCTGGACCAGGCGAGCAGCGAGAACGGGACGGCGTGAGGACGCTCGTGACATGTGTGCACAAGACTCCGGCGAACGCAGCGTGCCGCCTAACGTCGATCCGGCTCCGGCGCGTAGACGCTCGTGGTGTCGTCGATCTGCTTGATCTCGGTCATCCTCGGCTCGGTGCTGAGCCGCTCCGACAGTTTCTGCCGCCCGACGTCGATCGCCTTCTTGGTTGCTGGCGACTGACTGACCGCGCGGTACGCCCGGTTGATCTGCTCGTACCGACGCCGCCCGGCCTTGGAGCCGAGCACGTAGCCGACACCGAGGGCGGTGACGAGTCGAATCATGCGGAGCACACCTCCCGTGTGTCGTGTCCGCGGTCCCATTCGGTCCACGGACGTCACTGTCTGTGGCCCACCATCCTGCCTGATGGACGGTGAAGCCTGCACGATGGGCACGCCTCCGCCGACGACCCACCGAATTGGCATCGCCCGGTCCCGGTACGCTAAAGTCGAACACCGGCCCCGGTGCCACACCGGAGCTCGACCGATCCCCCATAGCTCAATTGGCAGAGCTTCCGACTGTTAATCGGACGGTTACTGGTTCGAGTCCAGTTGGGGGAGCTTGTCGTTTTCGGGTCATTCGACGTGCTGCGGTTTCTCTGGCGTGACCGCGCGGCGTTGCCCGCGGGCCCACCGATCGCTGGCATGGTGGAGCCCATGTTCACCTCACCTCTCCGGCTCCGACTGATCGCGGTATCCGGTGTTCTCGCTGGTGGTGCCTGCCTGATGACGGCGTGTGGATCGGACACATCCTCGTCGTCCGCGGCTCCGACCCCGGTGACCGAGACCGTCACCTCCACCAGGCCTGCCGCTCCCGACCCGAGCACAGAGGACTCGTCCGGTGGCACGACGGCCACCATCACCACCACGGGAGGAGACGGCGAACGCTGCTCGGCCCGAGACCTCACCGGACGCGTCCGGGAGACGCCGAACAACGCGGCGGGCACCACATCGGTGGAGCTGGTCTTCATCAACACCAGTGGCCGGACCTGCACGCTGCATGGCTTCCCCGGCGTCTCCTTCGTCGGCGACGGCAACGGCACCCAGATCGGCGCACCCGCCCGTCGAACGAGCGGCGACAACGATCAGACCATCACCCTGCGGGCGAATGAGCGGGGTACCTCGACCGTGCAGATCGCCCAGGCCCGCAACTACCCCGACGCGACCTGTCGGCCGCATCAGGTCGACGGTTTCCGCGTCTATCCGCCGAACGACACCGCGTCGCTGTTCATCCGCTACAGCTCCGCCACCGGCTGCGAGTCCTCGGACGTGTCACTGCTGAAGGTCACCGCACTGAACGGCTGACCGGCGTCCCCACCTCGCCGGTCCGGTACGCTGTGATCCGCCTTCCGCGTGAAGGTCAGGGGGCGGTAGCTCAGTTGGTCAGAGCCGTCGACTCATAATCGATTGGTCGCGGGTTCAAGCCCCGCCCGCCCCACCGTCGAACCTCCCCCACCCACGAGAGGATTCCATGCCACGCGGTCTCGACTACGCCGGCGGTCGACCCTCCGGGGCGGCGATCCGGGCGGCGGGGTACGACTTCGTCTGCCGATACCTGACCGACGGCGGCACCTCGTTGCCGGGTAAACAGTTGTTGCCCGACGAGGTGAACGATCTGGTGGCCAACGCAGTCGGCATCGTCGCCAACTTCGAGACGTACGCCGACCGCATGCTCGAGGGCAGACAGGCCGGGATCGACGACGCGACCTTCGCTCTCGCGCGACTGCGCCAGCTCCCTCACACCCCGTCCGCGCCGGTGGTCTACTACTCGGCGGATTTCGACACCACCCCGGAACAACAGAATGCCGTCAACGACTATCTCCGCGGTGCCGCATCCGTGCACGGCTCCGTGGCGACCGTCGGTGTCTACGGCGGTTTCTGGACCGTCAGCCGCGCCCTCGACGCCGGCGTCGCGACCTATGCGTGGCAGACACAGGCCTGGTCGGGAACCAACGTCGACCCGAGGATCGCGCTGTTGCAGCGCAACGACGTCGGGTACGTCTCCGTCGATGGGGTGCAGTGCGACGTCGACGAGACCCGCCGCGACGACTACGGGAAGTGGCCGGCCTGAACGCTGTCGCGCGACCGGTCCCGGTCACGACTCCGGTTCGACGACCAGTGACGTGAGGACGAATTCACGCACCCGCCCAGCGGTGAGAGCCGAACACGTGGACAGCAACGGTTCGGAGAGACGCTCCGCCAGCTCCACGACGATCGGGCCCCGGTCACCGGTGAGGGTGACCGTCGCGGCTCCGTCGCGCAGCTCCACCTCGACGGGGGCCAGTGCGTCAATCCGCATGTCACCGGTGGCCTCTCGTGCGAAGTGCTGAGCGGCCTGCACCACGTGCGGGTAACTGGTGCGCCCGCGGAGCAGGCTCTCCTGCACCTCACCCTCGAGATACGACCGCACCACCGACACCGGGTCACCGGAATCGACGCGCCCGTAACAGAGTCCGTGCGGGAGTATGAGCGCAGTGGCCGCGAAGCGATCGCCACCGAGGTGAGAGCACTCCCAGGTCCAGTCCGGATACTCCGCCGAGATCGCCGCGGTGACACCACGTCCGCGGACGGCGCAACACCGATCGTGTTTTCCGTGCGCGCACACCGCGATGAGCGGCTCGTACGCCTGCTCACCGTCGGATCCGTCGAGCGCGATGTCCAGCAGTTCCTCGGGTCCGCTCACCTCGCCGCGGAACAATGCCTCCGCACCCGGCCGTGAGTCCGCGATGGCCCAGCGCCAGCGCACGGGCTCGATGCGCCTCCCGGGTCGGCGGACGGCCACGATGCGCATACCGTTGGCCTCAGCCCGGCGCACGACGGCGCGCCCCACGCTCGGATCGATGATTCTGGGCGACTGCAGGAATGCCGAATGCCCCCACGCACCAGCCATCTCGACCACCAGCCACCGCATGCCCGCCGACGCGGTCGCGTACATCGGATCATGTCGGAGCACCGCCGCGTCGCTGCACGGTATCCAGTCCGGTCGACTCACCCGTCGTCCGAGGTTCCCTCGACGACGACACCCTCCCGAATCAGTCGACGCAGCACCACCAGCGAGTCGGCGCTGTCGAGTCCCGGTAACGAGTCGGCGCTCACCAGACCACCGGTGACCACGGCCGCGATCGCGTCTGCGCACTGCGCAGGGAAAGCGATGGTCCGGTCGGTTAGATGCAGATGTGCCCCCGCCACCCGGGCGATGAGCCCGTGCCGTAATTGCAGCCGCGTGTCCACGGCCAGACCCGTCAACAGATCGAGAGACCGCAACGGTCGCACCGCGATCGGCCGGGTTCTCGTCGTGAATGTCGTCCCGAGGGCCGCCGACGCGGCGGCGACCAGCTCCGGCGGCGCATCCTGCAGCGCCGCGATCACCATGCTGAGCGTCTTGTCCGACTCGGCGACCACGTCGTCGGTGCGGGTGAAGTCCAGGCCCATCGGTAGCGATGCTCGCAGCGCATCGGTTCCGGCGAGTTCGTCGAGTAGGTTGCGCACCACGTCGTAGCGGGTGAGCGGCGCCACCCCTACCGTGAGATGTATGGAGGTGTCACCGAGTGCCTGCGCCGAGTGAATCCAGCCACGCGGCAGATACAGCGCGTCACCGGGCCTCAGCACCGTGTCGATGACGGGAGTATCCCGAACCCTCGCGGCGATCGCCTCGCGGTGGTCGGTCCACGGCTGCCCGGCTAGCGGATCGGTGTGCACTGGCGAGTGCACCGTCCAGTGTTTGGAACCCGACACCTGCAGCACGAACACATCGTGTACGTCGTAGTGGGGGTCGAACCCCCGATTACTGGGTGGGGTGATGTAGGCGTTCGTCTGGGCGGGGTGGCCGACATCGTCGACCATACCGCGGACGAAATCGATGACCGGAGGCCACAACCGGTGCAATCCCTGCAACACGATGGTGGCACCCGCGGCGAATTCCGCGAGCACTTTGGCCGAGTCGACCTGGTCGGGCATCTCCGCGCCGAAACCTGCGCTGCCGGTGAAACACGACCGATCGAGCAGGGACCCCTCGCGGGCCATGCGGATGAACGGCGTGCGCACCCCGCGCTCCGCGATCAGCTCGTCCACCGCATCGGGCGAGAGCAGATCCACGAAGTCGCGGGGTAGCACATCCGCGGTGCTGAGCAACGGCGAACGCCCCCAGTGATCCCGCGCGAACTCGTCGACGGAGAGGGCGACACAACGACTCAGCATGAGCGATATTCCGTCACACCGAACCGGTCAGGCGGTGCCGTCGGCGCCGCCGTCGTGACCGTCCGGGTTCGACCCACCGTCGGCAGGGCCCTCGCCCGCCGAACCGTCGGCACCGCCGTCGTGACCATCCGGATTCGAGCCGCCGTCGGCGGGACCTTCACCGGCATCGGCGGTACCGTCGGCGCCGCCGTCGTGTCCGCCCGGGTTCGAACCACCGTCAGCGGGACCTTCACCGCCGGCGTTGCTGGAGGTGGTGATGTCGTCATCGTCGATGGCCATCGTCGATCCTCTCCTGTCAGGTTGCGGGCCGCGTTCGCGACCCTGTCACGACTGTATGCCTTGTCCGCCGGGCGTGGGCCGCTTGCTCGGACCGCACTCAGGGCGCCGTGATCTCATCCGGCTTCGGACGAGGCCACCGCCTGTTCGAGCAGGCTGCGTCGGTACGACTCGAGCGCCACCAGATCGCCGAACAACGCGTTGTACGCCTCGGGATCGTCCGAGGGCGCCATCCGCCGTAACCGTGATTTGATGTCGGCGATCTGGCTGCCCACCCAGACCTCCTGCAACCGGGCCAGCACGCTTCCGATATAACGCGGGATCATGTTGTCGCTCACCGACATCGGTTCCACTGCCAGCTCGGTGACGAGAGAGGCCAACACCTCGTCGTCCAACCCCTGGCGGACCACACCCACCCATTCGCCGCCACCGAGACCGGATGCGGTGCCACCAGCGGCCACGATCGCCCGCTGGACGGCCGCATAGGCGGGTTCCGAGAAACATTCCACCGGAAGCGAATCGAACACACTGCCGGCGATGGCGGGACACTGCAACGCGGCCTTGAGCGCCTCACGCTGAGGCCACAGTCGCGGATCCCTGGGCGCGGGCAGCCCGGGCGACTTCGAGATACTGGTCCTGGCGGGACGACGCTGCCGGCCACCGCGTACCGCTTCCTCGCGCACGCGGTTGACCACCTGCGAGATGTCGTGCCAGCCCACCCACCTGTCGGCCAGCTTGACCGCGTACTGGTCGCGCAGTGCGGTGTCCTTCATCGACGCGATCATCGGCACCGTGCGTCGCAACGCCTCCACGCGCTGCTCCTCCACGTCGAGGTCGAAACCGCGCAACTCGGCCTGGATCGC
This sequence comes from Williamsia sterculiae, assembly GCF_900156495.1. Taxonomy (GTDB): domain Bacteria; phylum Actinomycetota; class Actinomycetes; order Mycobacteriales; family Mycobacteriaceae; genus Williamsia_B; species Williamsia_B sterculiae. The sequence continues at coordinate 130,487 of NZ_FTNT01000007.1, read as the reverse complement.
GAACTCGAACAGGGGTATCCGGCGGGCCACCAGCTCGCGCAACGCGGCGTCACCACTGGCCTGACGTAGCTCGCACGGGTCCATCCCCGCCGGTGCGACCGTGACGTAGGTCTGGGCGGCCACCTTCTGATCACCCTCGAATGCCTTGAGGGCAGCGGCCTGGCCGGCCTCATCCCCGTCGAAGGTGTAGATGAACTCGCCCTTGAAGTAGTCGTCATCGATCATCAACCTGCGCAACAAGGCGAGGTGATCCTCACCGAACGCCGTGCCACAGGACGCGACCGCGGTGGTGACGCCTGCCTGATGCATGGCCATCACGTCGGTGTACCCCTCCACCACCACCACCTGATGGCCCTTGGCGATGTTCTTCTTCGCGTGGTCGAGTCCGAACAACACCTGAGACTTCTTGTAGAGCATGGTCTCGGGCGTGTTCATGTACTTGCCCAGCTTGTCGTCGTCGAACAACTTACGGGCACCGAAGCCAATGACGTCACCGGCGAGGTTCCTGATCGGCCACAGCAGGCGACGGTGGAAGCGGTCGATGGGTCCGCGCTGCCCCTGTTTGGACAATCCGGCCGCCTCGAGTTCGGAGAACTCGAAGCCTTTGCTCAGCAGCGCCTTGGTCATCGTGTCCCACCCCGCCGGGGCGTAACCGCATCCGAACTTCTCCGCGATGGTGGCGTCGAAGTCGCGTTCGGTCAGGTAGGTACGGGCGGCCTGCGCGTCGGGCCTGCCGAGTTGTTCGGCGTAGAACTTCTGCGCCGCGGCGTTCGCCGCGACCAACCGGGCCCGGGTCCCCCGATCGCGAGCCACGCTGGTGCCGCCGCCCTCGTAACTGATCTGGTAACCCACGCGGTCGGCCAGCTGCTCGACGGCCTCGACGAAGCTGACGTGTTCCTGCTTCTGCAGGAAGGTGAACACATCACCGCCCTCGCCGCACCCGAAGCAGTGGAAGTGACCGTGGTTGGGTCGGACGTGGAACGACGGGCTCTTCTCGTCGTGGAACGGGCAGAGTCCTTTCATGCTGTCCGCGCCGGCCCGGCGCAACGCGACGTAGTCACCGACCACGTCTTCGATGCGCGCGCGTTCACGGATCGCGGCGATGTCGCGATCGGGAATTCGGCCTGGCACGGGTCCAGTCTAGGCGCCCCATCCGACGACGCCCGCCCGGTGGGAACGGTTTCGCCCGGATCGCGTCCGTCAGCCCAGGTGGGCCTGGGCGCCCGAGTTCTGCTTGTCGGTGGCCTCGAGTCGACTCTCGGTCATCGAGGCGATCTGGTCGACGATGACCCGCATCGCGGCACTCTCGTCGACGGCGTTCTCCCAGGCCGGGACCAGCAGCGGATCCAGGCCGCCGGGTGCGGCGTGCCACAGCCAGCGGGCGACCCGGTGGATGCGATCGCGCTGACGCTGTTGGTGAGCTTTGTGGCGGGTGTCGGAGAAGATGAACCGCAACGCCAACGTCTTCAACACGGCGACCTCCGCGGCGACCAGCGGCGGCACCGCGAGCTCGGCCGAATACCGGTTCACCTGTCGGTTGCCCACTGCCTCTCGGGTGCTGGTGATGGCCGCCGAAGCGAATCGTCCGACCAACTCGCTGGTGAGTCGTTTCAACGCGACCAGACTGGTCAGGGTGCCGTCGTAGTCGCGCACGTCGCGGACGATCTCCATCGCCGAGAGTCGACGCGCGGCCTCGGTCAACGCGTCGGCGTCGAGTCCGACGAACTCCCGGACACCGATGGCGGCGAGTTCACGCTGTTCGGTGTCGTCACCGAGCGATCGCAGATCGATGCGACCGGCCATCACCCCGTCCTCCACATCGTGTACGGAGTAGGCGACGTCGTCGGACCAGTCCATGACCTGTGCCTCCAGGCTGCACCGGGTGCCGATCGCACCGTCGCGGATCCACCCGAGCACCTGCGAGTCATCCTCGTATGCACCGAATTTGGTTCCCGGCTCCGCGCGGACCCACGGGTACTTGATGGTGGCGTCGAGCGAAGCCCTGGTCAGGTTCAGGCCCACGCTGACCCCGGCGGAGTCGAGCAGTTTCGGTTCCAACCGGGTGAGGATCCGTAGATTCTGGGCGTTGCCCTCGAAACCACCGTGGGCGGACGCGACCTCGTCGAGTGCGCGTTCGCCGTTGTGGCCGTAGGGGGGATGGCCGATGTCGTGGGCGAGACCGGCCAACTCCACGAGGTCGGGGTCACATCCGATGCCGACGGCGATCCCCCGCCCGATCTGACCCACCTCCAACGAATGGGTCAGCCGGGTCCGGGGGGTGTCACCCTGTTTCGGCCCCACCACCTGCGTCTTGTCGGCGAGCCGGCGCAACGCGGCCGAGTGCAGAACCCGAGCGCGGTCCCTGGCGAACTCGGTGCGGTGTTCGTTGCGGGTACCCGGAAGGCTCGCGACCTTGCTGCCCTCCGGTATCCGTCGCTCGGTGTCGTGGCTGTCGTAATCGCTCACCGTCGCGGCGGTCGCGATCACCGGCTCACGCTCGGTCAAGCACCCACCCGCGACCGACGGCGAAGTCGGTGACACGTTGACGGATGGCGATGATCTGATCGGCGGTCAGCGCACCCGACGAATCCAGCAACAACTCGGTCAGTTCCTCGGTGAACTCCCCCACGTCGAGCGCACCCTCGACGGGTCGGCCGCCACCGTGGTGGCCTCGCTGGGGCTTGCGCGAACCGTGGTCGTGGGAATCGCGCGAGTCGCGGCGGGGGCGGGACGGCGGAGCCGACTCGCCCGGCGCCTCACCGGTCACCTCGACGTTGACGGCCTTGGCACCGCGGTCGGTCTCCTCGACGTCGAACTCCACCTGCGCACCCGGCCGCAACAGCGACTCGTCGATGTCGATGTCGTTGATGTGCAGGAACACGTCGGCACCGCCCGATTCCGGTGCCAGGAAGCCGAATCCACGGTTCGCGTCGTAATGGACGACTTTTCCACTCACAGCCACAGCCACATCTCACTCTCTGACCGACCGGAACATCCACCGGGCCCCGTGCCCGCGTACCTGGTCGTCGGACCTCAACTATGACAGATCAGCCCTGCTCAGACGATCCGAGCCACCGCCCTTCGCGCGCGAGGTCAGCAGCCGATCAACTTGCCCGCGAGGTACTCGGTCACCTTGTCCAAGGCCACCCGCTCCTGATCCATGGTGTCGCGTTCACGCACGGTGACCGCATGGTCATCGAGGGTGTCGAAGTCCACGGTCACACAGAACGGGGTACCGATTTCGTCCTGGCGCCGGTAGCGTTTGCCGATACCCTGCGCGTCGTCGAAGTCGACGTTCCAGTTGCGGCGCAGCTCGGTGGCCAGGTCCTTGGCCCTGGGCGACAGCTGCTCGTTGCGCGACAACGGCAGCACCGCGACCTTGACCGGGGCAAGTCGGCGATCGAGACGCAGGACAGTGCGGGTGTCGGTACCACCCTTGGTGTTCGGCACCTCCTCCTCGGTGAGCGCATCGCACAGGAACGCCATGACCGACCGGGTCAGGCCGGCCGCCGGCTCGATGACGTACGGCGTGTACCGCTCCCCCGATGCCTGGTCGAAGAAGGACAGATCCTCGCCGGAGTGCTTCGCGTGGGTGGATAGGTCGAAGTCGGTACGGTTGGCCACACCCTCGAGTTCGCCCCACGGATTACCGGAGAAGCCGAACTTGTATTCCACATCGACGGTGCGCTTGGAGTAGTGGGAGAGCTTCTCCTGCGCGTGCTCGTAGAGACGCAGGTTGTCGGGATCGATGCCGAGGTCGGTGTACCAGCCGAAGCGTCGATCGATCCAGTACTGATGCCACTGCTCGTCGTCGCCCGGTTTGACGAAGAACTCCATCTCCATCTGCTCGAACTCCCGGGTACGGAAGATGAAGTTGCCCGGGGTGATCTCGTTGCGGAAGCTCTTGCCGATCTGCGCGATACCGAACGGCGGCTTCTTGCGGGCGGTGTTCATCACGTTCTTGAAGTTGACGAAGATGCCCTGCGCGGTCTCCGGACGTAGGTAGTGCAGGCCCTCGTCGTCGTCGACCGGTCCGAGGTACGTCTTCATCAGGCCGCTGAACGCCTTGGGTTCGGTCCAGTTGCCGGGCTGACCGGTGTCGGGGTCGTTGATGTCGGCAAGGCCGTTCTCCGGCGGGTGTCCGTGCTTGGCCTCGTAGGCCTCGATGAGATGGTCGGCGCGATAGCGTTTGTGCGTGTGCAGCGACTCCACCAGCGGGTCGGTGAACACCTCGACATGGCCCGACGCCTCCCACACGCGACGCGGGAGGATCACCGAGGAGTCCAGACCCACCACGTCGTCGCGAGAGGTGACCATGCTGCGCCACCACTGACGCTTGATGTTCTCCTTCAGCTCCACGCCGAGTGGACCGTAGTCCCAGGCCGAACGGGTTCCGCCGTAGATCTCGCCGGCGGGGAAGACCAGACCCCGCCGCTTGGCGAGGTTGACGACGGCTTCGACTTGGTTGGACTTACCGGCCACGATGAACTTCCACTCCGACAACTGTGCACGAGATACGGGGATCTCTGACGGCCACTTCAGGTACCCGTACAGCGTAACGGGGGCAGTGGCGGCGCCGACCGGCGGTGGACAGGTTGACATGCCGGTTCATGCATATGAAAATGATTCCTGATAAATTGACGTGTGATCGGTGTTCGAGATCCCGGCGATCGGTGATCTCGTGGGCCGCGAACGGAGGAGAGCCGTGACCCAGCAGTCGCATGTGAGCCGACGGTCGAGCACCGAAACGGGCGCGGTCACACCCCCCGCCGACGTCGATCCGGGTGCACGGTACGGGGCCGCGGGGGAACTGTTGCGCGCCCTCGCCGCGCCGGTGAGGATCGCGATCGTCGTCGAACTGCAGGAGCGCGCGCAATGCGTCCACGAGCTGGTCGGCACCCTGGGGCTGCCGCAGCCGCTGATCAGCCAACACCTGCGGGTGCTGAAGTCGGCGGGCGTGGTGGAGGGTCGGCGCAACGGCAGGGAGATCCTCTACCGACTGGTCGACGACCACCTCGCCCACATCGTCACCGATGCCATCGTGCACAGCAATGAACAGACCGGGACGGCGGCGGAACGCGAGCGGCCGCATGGCGGTCAGGTCTCGACGAGTGGTGAGGTCGCGTGAGCGGGGCGTCGTCGGGCGACCTGCAACCCGCCACCGCGATCCGCTCCACCCGACAGCGGCTGGCGATCGCCGAGGCCCTCGCCGCCTGCGACGAGTTCCGATCCGCACAGCAGATCCATGAGCAACTGCGGACCTCCGGCTACTCCATCGGTCTGACCACCGTGTACCGGAACCTGCAGGCGTTGGCCGACGCCGATCAGGTGGACGTCTTACGCAACGACAACGGCGAGTCGCAGTACCGCCACTGCTCCACCGGGCACCATCACCACCTGGTCTGCCGGTTCTGCGGCGCCACGGTGGAGGTGCAGGCCGACCCGGTGGAGCGATGGGCGGGCAAGGTGGCCAAGGACTTCGGCTTCAGCGAGGTCACCCACACCGTCGAGGTGTTCGGTCGATGCCCGGCCTGCGTGTGATCGATCACCGCGATGGTTCTGCGCTGCCGGACGTAACGCATACGTAGCGGGAGTCGACGACTGTCGCGGGAACGCGTCCGACTCCGCCATCGCCTCAGGCGGTGAGCCCTCGGGCCATCTCCGACCCCGACGCCAGCACCATGTGGAGCACCGTCAACAGCGGGATGTCGTCGAGACCACCGGCCGGAAAACTGTAATGCTGCAACACGTCCGTGGTGACATCGGTCGCCGTCGTGCGTTTGACGCTACCGAAACTCAGGCCACCGGCGAGACGTTCGATGTCGGCGCGCAGTTCGTCGGTGTTGGGAAGATCCCAGGCCAGCACCTGCGTCAGCGAGACCACGTCGAGACCGGGAGCGAGGGTGACCGCACGTACCGCGGCGCGGGTACCGTCGTAGGTCAGCGTCAACGATCCGTCGGCGGCGCGGGTCACCTCCGCGACGTCGGTCAGCAGGTCGGCGGCCCGGTTGATCAACGCGGTCGCCGCGTCCTCCGGTTCAGACACCCGGCACCTCCTCGGGGTAGGTGACGCCGCCGAAGCGGCGATCGCGCGACGCGTACTCCACACAGGCCGCCCACAGGTCGCGACGGTCGAAGTCGGGGAACAGCTTCTCTTGGTAGACCATCTCCGCATAGGCCGACTGCCAGAGCAGGAAATTCGACAGCCGCTGCTCGCCCGACGGCCGGAGGAACAGATCCACGTCGGGCAGGTCCGGCTCGTCGAGATGACGGGCGAACATCTGCTCGGTCACCTTCTCCGGATTAAGTTCACCGGCGGCGACCCGACGGGCGATGGCCCGTGCGGCATCGGCGATCTCGGCTCTGCCGCCGTAGTTCACGCACATGGTCAGGGTCAGCGTGGTGTTGTTCCCGGTCAGCTCCTCGGCGATCTCCAACTCCCGGATGACGCTGCGCCACAGACGCTGTCGACGACCGGCCCAGCGCACCCGGACACCCATCTCGTGCAGCTCGTCGCGCCGGCGACGGATGACATCACGGTTGAAACCCATCAGGAAGCGGACCTCCTCGGGACTGCGCGACCAGTTCTCGGTGGAGAAAGCATAGGCTGAGAGCGCGGAGACACCGAGTTCGATACAGCCGCAGACGGTGTCCATCAACACCGCCTCACCGCGCTTGTGACCCTCCGTACGGGGCAGTCCGCGCTCGGTGGCCCAACGGCCGTTGCCGTCCATCACCAACGCCACATGGCGTGGGATCAGCTCGGGCTGCAGCATCGGCGGTCGCGCACCGGACGGGTGTGGATCCGGCGGCCGGACGACCCGCGGCTCCGGCACCCCCTCACCGACGTGGGCGCGGCGTCGCACGATCACTCATCCTCCCGGGTGGACTCGACGGCTCGTCGGCGCGTGCCGCGCCGACCACCTCCAACCTAACCCGCACCGATCGGGTCGGTGCACATCGTCGAAAGACCACCCTCGCGATCCCGTCTCGTCACGAGACGACGCGGTGCGGTGCGTCGCGCTCGACGAGCGGAAGGGTCCGCAACTGTCGTTCCAGATGCCATTGCAGGTGTGCCGCCGTGAGTCCTGCCGCCTGCTTGCGCATGGTCGGGGTGATGTCGACGGTGTACTCCCATTGACCCCGGTACAACGCGTCCATCAGGTCCAGCACGCCGGGTGCCGGTGTTGCCGAACCGGGCGGGCGGCAGTGGACACACACCGCCCCGCCCGCGGCGACGTGGAACGCGCGGTGCGGGCCCACCTGACCGCACCGCGCACAGTCGTCGAGGGCCGGCATCCAACCGGCGAAATCCATCGCCCGCAACAGGAAAGCGTTGAGTACCAGTTCCCGGGGTCGGTTCCCCTCGGCGACGGCGCGCAGCGCGCCCACGGTCAGCCGATGGAGCCGCCGAGCAGGCGCCCGCTCCTCACCGGCGAGGCGTTCCGCCGTCTCCAGGATCGCGCAGGCGGTGGTGTACCGGCCGTAGTCGGCGACGATGTCACCGGCGAAGGCGTCGATGCTGTGCACCTGGGTGACCACGTCGAGGTTGCGGCCGGGGTACAGGTACACGTCGATGTGGGCGAACGGTTCGAGTCGGGCACCGAACTTGGACCGGGTGCGGCGCACCCCCTTGGCGACGGCGCGCACCAGCCCGTGTTCGGCGGTGAGCAGGGTGACGATGCGATCGGCCTCACCGAGCTTGTGCTGGCGCACCACCACAGCCTGATCCCGATACATCCGCACCGCGCGTACTCCTGCCCACCTGATGGTCGAACGACCAGTGTCCCACCGTCGACGACGACGGGGCCCGCGACATGCGGTTCCCGGGTCAGCCGCCCGACGAACTCCTACGCGGCGTTCGGAGCGGATGCCGTGACATGCTCGCGCCGCAGACCGCGGGCGTCGTACACCTTGGTCACCAACCCGAGAACCAACCCGAGAACCAACCCGATGACGCACATCAGGATCGCCGAGCCGAGTCCGGCCGTGAAGCTGCCGTCGAAGTAGGTGATGGACCGGACACCGAGGTAGACCTGGTGCATCGGTAGGACATGCGCCAACACGCCGAAGATCCTCGGGCTGGCCTCCAACGGCAGCGCACCGCCGGACGACGGCAGTCCGAGTATCACGAAGAAGATCAGGTTCACGATCAGACCCGGTGGTCCGAACACCCCGACCACGGCCACCGCGGTGATCCCGACCGCGGTGATGGCCAGGACGGAGAACATCCAGAGCTCGAACGCGTTGGGCATGTACATCCCCACCGCCCACGCGATCAGCAGGTAGAGCGACGACTGGATGATCGCGACCAGGAACATGATCCACCACTTGGTCACCACCGTGCCGAATCGGGAGATCGGGTGCCGGAACCGTTGCCGATAGATGGGTCCCGCCTCGTAGGGCGTGAACCCCGAGGCGCTGTCGACCATGCTGTGCACCACCATCGCCCCGGTGAAACCGGCCAGGATCAACAGGAGGGTGAAGTAGAACGCCGACAATCCGCCTGCTGCCCCGTCGGGCAGTGGCGAGGCCTCCTGTACCTCGAAGACGACCGGCGCGGCCAGCGCGACCTGGATGGCCCCCGTGAACGCCACCTTGTTCTGTTCGAGGCGGGTGCGGACCTGGTCGGTGAGCTGACCACCGACCTTCTCGTTCACCTGGGTGCGCAACCGATCGGCGAACTGGTTGGTGACCGCCGACGCGAACGCCCCGGACCGCCGGTCGGAGTAGACCTCGATCGTGGGTGCCGCGGGTTTGGTGAGCGCCACACTCGAACCGGCCACGTCGATGAGGTGCTGAGAGAACTGTGGCGGGATGATGACCATGGCGAAGGCCTGCGCCGAGTTCAGCCGGTCATAGGCGGTGGACCGGTCGACGGGATCGAGCACGATGCCGGTGCCCTTGACCCCTTCGAGCATGCCGTCGACGACTTGTTTGCCGAACACCTGCCGGGTGGGCTGCTGCGCCGAACCCGTGACCGCACCCGTGTCCTCGTTCACCAGGGCGATGTGGAAGTCGTGCAGGTTGCGTTGCGGGTTGACGATGGCTCCCAGGTAGGACACCGCGAGCAGCGACATCACCCCCACCACGGCCGCGATGGGCAACAACCAGAATCGTGGACTGCGCAACAGCGCCATCACCGAATCCATCATCACCCCCGAGGAACGGGGATCGGAACCGTCGGGTCGGATCGCGGGATCGGGGGCCGCGACCCCGTCGTGCTTCTCGTCGTCGGACTTCTCGTGCTGTCCCATCAGAACCCCAGCCGTCCGAGTTGTTTGGGATCGCGCTGCCAGTCCTTGGCCACCTTGACGTGCAGGTCGAGGTAGACCCGCGACCCGAGCAGTCGTTCGATCTGTGCGCGCGCGGTGGTGCCCACCTCTTTGAGCCGAGCACCTTTGCGGCCGATGATGATGCCCTTCTGGCTGTCGCGTTCGACGTAGAGGACGGCGTGGACATCGACCATCGGCGGTTCCTCGTCACCGCGATCTTCCCGCGGGATGATCTCCTCGATCACCACGGCCAGTGAGTGCGGGAGTTCGTCGTGCACCCCTTCCAACGCCGCCTCGCGGATGAACTCGGCCATCAACACGGTCTCGGGTTCGTCGGTGAGCTCGCCGTCGGGGTAGAAGGCCGGTCCCGGCTCCATCAAGGACACCAGGACGTCGACCAACACGTCGAGCTGTCGGCCCGACTTCGCCGACACCGGGACCACCTCCGAGGAGGCACCGAGCAGTTCGGACAGGGCGAGCAGCTGCGCCGCGACCCGATCGGGGGTGACGCGGTCGATCTTGGTGACCACGCCCACCACGGTGGTCGTGGGCGCCATCGCCCGGACCTGACTCACGATCCACCGGTCTCCCGGACCGATCGCCTCGTCGGCGGGCACGCACACGCAGATCACGTCGACCTCGGAGTAGGTGTCGCGGACGAGGTCGTTGAGTCGTTTGCCGAGCAGGGTGCGCGGGCGGTGCAGTCCGGGGGTGTCCACCAGGATCAGCTGCGCATCCGACCGGTTGACGATCCCGCGGATGGTGTGCCGGGTGGTCTGCGGCCGATTCGAGGTGATCGCGATCTTCTCACCGACCAGGGCATTGGTCAGCGTCGACTTACCGGTGTTGGGGCGGCCGACGAAACACACGAAACCGGAGCGGAAGGTGGCCTCGCCAGATCCGGTGTGATCGCCGGCCTGGACCACCATCGGGGCGGGGGTCGGTTCGGTCACCGGTCACCGCCTTCCGGCGTATCGACACGTTGCTGCACCCGGCCCCGGCGATCGGCCAGTATCGCGTACCCGGCCTGTAGCTCCCACAGCACCCCGACGTCCTGGTCCTCGCCCCGCTGATCGCCGTCGGCGCCGACCACCACGCCGGCCTCGAGCCGGGTCGCCCCCGACGACACGGCTGCGGCAACCGCGGCCTGCAGCGCGGTCAGCGACAACGTCCGCAGCCACACCGGGGCAGCGGCGTAGGTGCGGCCGTCGGTGTCGCGCACCGCGGCGCCACTACCCGCCTCGGCACGACCCATCGCACCGCGGGCCAGGACGAGCAGTTTGCTGTCCTCAGGATCGAGTTCGGGGGGATCGAGCTCGGCGTCGGTCACCGGACCTCCTCGCTGTCGCGCCGCGACCGACGGTCTGCGGCATCGTCATCTGGGGCATCGCCATCATCGCGCACCCGCGTGCCCGAACCCGGCTCGTCGGACTCCCGGTCGTGGGACCGGGACGACTCGTCGCGGGAGCCGGAATCGTGGGGGTCCGACTCGTCCGGGTCGTCGCGGGTCACCACCACCGAGGTGATGCGGACCCGACCCCGCCGATTGGGTCCGCCCTCGGCGACCAGTTCCAACCCGTTGCTGCGCACGCTTGCCCCCGGAAGCGGCACCCGGCCGAGCTCCAGCCCCAGCAGACCACCCACGGTTTCCACCTCGTCGGCGTCGATGTCACGGTCGAACAGCTCCCCCAGATCCGTGATCGGTAACCGTGACGACACCCGGTAGCGTCCGTCACCGAGGTCGTCGATGGGGGCGGGTTCGTCGGTGTCGTACTCGTCGTTGATCTCGCCGACGATCTCCTCGAGCGCGTCCTCGATGGTGACCAGACCGGCGATACCGCCGTATTCGTCGACCAGCAGCGCCATGTGGTTGCGCATACGCTGCATGTCGGCCAACACCCGGTCCAGCGACTTGGAGTCGGGGATGAATTCGGCGGGACGCATCAGATCCGACACCGACACCGATCCGGGCCGTCGCGGCGGCAGGGTCTGTTCCACCAGATCCTTGAGATACACCACGCCCAGCACGTCGTCGGGGTTCTCGCCGATGACCGGGATACGGGAGTGTCCCGACCGCACCGCCAGGCTCACGGCCTGCGCGGCGGTCTTGTCCGATTCGATCCACACCATCTCCGGTCGGGGCACCATCACCTCGCGGGCGATGGTGTCCCCGAGGTCGAACACCGACTGGATCATCCGCCGTTCGCCCGCGTCCACCACGCCGCGTGCCTCGGCCATGTCGACCAGCTCGCGCAACTCCACCTCGGTGGCGAACGGGCCGTTGCGGTACCCCTTGCCGGGCGTCAGCGCGTTACCGACGAGGATGAGCAGCCGGGTCAGGGGGGCCAACAGCACCCCGACGACTCGCAACAGCACCGCACCGGGGATGGCGATGGCGTAGGCGTGCTGTCGTCCCAGCGTGCGCGGCCCGACTCCGATGATGAGGTAGCTGGCCAGGACCATGGCGACGACAGCGATGGTCAACCCGCCGGCAACACCCACCGCACGCACGGTGTAGGTGGCCAGCAGGGCCGTCGCACCGATCTCGCAGAGGATGCGCAGCAGCACTGTGAGGCCCACATAGGTGCCGCGCTGCGGCACGATGGTGCGCAGACGGGCGGCCCCGGGCCGCCCTTCCTTGACGAGTTCGTCGACGCGTGCGACGGATACGGTCAGCAGGGCCGAGTCGAGGGCTGCGAAGAGTCCGCCGATCGGGACCAGGATGATGGCCGCGATCAGCAGCGTGTCAGGCACCGCCGTGCTCGTCGTGGGTGCGGTTGCCCGCGTCGAGGCGGACCGCGGCCGCGTCGTCGGTCACGAAACCGGTGTTACCGAGCAGTCGGTCGTCGCGGGCCGCGAGTCGGCGATCCCGAGCGCGGCGACGCCGGTCGGAATACCACTCGTCGAGGACCCGGCCCTGGATGCCGAACATCTCCTTCTCCTCGTCGGGTTCGGCGTGGTCGTATCCGAGCAGGTGCAACACACCGTGCACGGTGAGCACCGCCAGCTCGTGGTCGGTGGAGTGATGCGCCGCGGCGGCCTGGGTGGCCGCGAACTCGGGACACAGCACGATGTCACCGAGCATGGCCGGCCCCGGTTCCGGACTGTCCGGACGTCCGCCCGGGGTCAGCTCGTCCATCGGGAAACTCATCACATCGGTGGGACCCGGGAGATCCATCCACTGCAGATGCAACTCGGCCATCGTCTCGGAGTCGACGAGGACCATCGACAACTCGGCCGCCGGGTGGACGTCCATCCGGCCGAGCGCGAAGGTCGCCACATCGACCAGGAGTTCCTCCGGCACATCGACGCCGGACTCGTTGGAGACCTCGATGCTCATGAGCGTCGACCGGCGGCTCGCCGGCCCGCGCGGTTGTTCCCCTGGGCGAAGCGGCTCGCCTCTTCCGATCGACCGTAGGCATCGACGATGTCGGCGACCAGCCGATGGCGGACGACGTCGGCGCTGGTCAACTCGGAGAAGTGGATGTCGTCGATGCCGTCGAGGATGCGGGCCGCGGCGCGTAGACCGCTCTCGGCCCCGCCCGGAAGATCCACCTGGGTGACGTCGCCGGTGACCACGATCTGGGAGTTGAAACCGAGCCGGGTGAGGAACATCTTCATCTGTTCACCGGTGGTGTTCTGCGCCTCGTCGAGGATGATGAACGCGTCGTTGAGGGTGCGGCCGCGCATGTAGGCCAGCGGTGCCACCTCGATCACCCCGGCGGCCATCAGCTTGGGGATCGCCTCGGGGTCCATCATGTCGTGCAGCGCATCGTGCAACGGCCGCAGATACGGGTCGATCTTCTCGTGCAGGGTGCCGGGCAGGAAGCCCAGGTTCTCCCCCGCCTCGACCGCCGGCCGGGTGAGGATGATCCGGTTGACCGCCTTGTTCTGCAACGCCTGCACGGCCTTGGCCATCGCCAGGTAGGTCTTGCCGGTACCCGCAGGACCCATTCCGAAGACGATGGTGTTCTCGTCGATGGCGTCGACGTAGCGCTTCTGGTTCAGCGTCTTGGGTCGGATGGTCTTGCCCCGCCGGGACAGGATGTCGAGGCTGAGCACCTCCGCGGGCGATGCACCCGACCCGTTGGTCAGCATCGAGACGCTGTTGCGGACCAGCTCGGGTGTCAACGTGGTGCCCTTGCCGACCACCGACACCAATTCGGCGAGCACGCGTTCGGCGGTTGCCACGTCGGCGGGGGTGCCGCTCAGGGTGACCAGGTTGCCGCGCACGTGGATGTCGGCGGCGAGTTGTTCCTCGAGTTCTCGCAGGTTCCGATCACCGGCACCGAGCAGCCCGAACACGACCTGTGGTGCGACCTCCACACTGGAGCTGACCTGGTTGGAACGAACCTGGTTGGGCCCGGTGGTCGTGTCGTCATCAGTCACGTAGGTGGCTGCTCCTCGGTTCTGTCGGTGTGCTGGTCGATCGGCGGTCCTCGCTGGTGAGACCGGTATCGATCACCAGAATGCTTCTCAGTCTACCGTCACTCAACCGATTTGATGCCCTCTCCTGTTCCCCCCGGATCGGTGACGGTTCGGCGCGGGCGACGCACCTACAGACCCAGCGCCCGGACCGTCGCGCGGTGCGCCAGGCTGTCCGGTGTCACGAACGCGTCGTGGCCCTCGCCTGGGACCTCCACGTACTCCACCGACTGGCCGCGTGCGCCGACCCGGTCGACGTAGTCCCGACTCACCGACGGCGGAATCGATGTGTCGAGAGCACCGTGCAGCACCACCACGTGCGCTGCGAGCACCGGTAGACACACGGGTGAGGCGTCCCGGTACCGCTGGGGCGCGGTGTGGACGTTGACACCCAGCAGGGCGCGCACACTGGGCCGACCGGCCACACCCGCGGCCTCGAGGTCGAGTGCCGCGGACTGGGCGACCACCGTGGCGACGGTGAACTGCGACCGCGCATCGTCGGCCGCGAGCCGGGAGACCGCCCACAGCGCGAGCTGCCCGCCCGCGGAGTGTCCGACCACATCGATCCGATCCCATGCGATCACGCCCGCGAGCTCGGCGGACAAGGCGGCGCGGACCGGGCCGTCGAGGGCGCGCAGCGCCGCCACCACGTCCAACCCGGTCCGTGGCCACCCGCCACCGGGTTCCCCCACCCTGCGGTACTCGACGTTCCAGACCACGGCCCCGCGGCCGGCGAGGTCGCGGGCGATGGCGGTCTCGATGATGAGGCCGAACTCGGTGGTCCAGTAACCGCCGTGCACCAGCACCACCAACGGAACGGAACCGGTCGACGGATGGTCGGGCAGGTACAGGTGTCCGTATTGCGACGGGGCGTCGCCGTAGCGGATCGTCAGTCGCCGCACACCGCTCCCAGGCCGACGTCCTCAGACGTCATCGAGCGCCCCTGGTGTGGACCAGCGGTCGGTGAGCACCCCGACGGCGGCGAGCGCCAACGCGGCCGCGGTGGAGGTCCGCACCACCTGCGGTCCGAGCAGCACCGGGGTGGCCCCGACCGCACGCAGATCGGCGACCTCGTCGTCGGCGAGACCACCCTCGGGTCCGACGACCACGACGATCTCGGTCGCGGTGGCCCACGACACCACGCCGAACGGGGCATCGGCGTCCTCGTGCAACACCGCGACCACTCCGCCTCGACCCACCGCATCGGCGACCAGGGCGCGGACGTCGATGGTCGTGTACACCCCGTCGATCTCCGGGATCCGCGCGCGGCGGCTCTGTTTGGCGGCAGCGGCCGCCGCGGACCGCCACTTGGCCAGGCCCTTGTGCGCGCGATCCCCGTGCCAGCGGGACACACAGCGCGCGCTCTGCCAGGCGATGATGCGGTCGGCGCCGGCCTCGGTGGCCAGCTCGACGGCGAGTTCGGATCGTTCCGACTTGGGCAGCGCCTGGACCACGGTCACCGGAGGCTGCGCGCCCGGCACCGACGACCGGGCACGGACGCGCAACTCGAGGTGGTCCTTGCCGTGGGTGCCGAGTACCTCGGCTCGGGCGACCGCACCGCGGCCGTCGGCGATCAGCACGGTCTCCCCCGCGCAGATCCGGGTCACGGTCACCGCGTGTCGGCCCTCGGAACCGCTGACGGTGACGTCGCCGCCCCACGGCACCTCGTCGACCCAGAACAGCGGTGGGCTCATCGGGTGACGTCGCCGGATCAGCGTCCGGCGAACGCGCTACGCAACCGGGAGAACAGCCCCCCGCCGGCGGCCGGACTCGACGCGTGCACCACCTCGGCGACGTCGTCGGGCGTGCTGTCGCGGTACCGGGTGAGTAGATCGGTCTGCTTGTGGTCGAGATGCGAGGGCACCACGACCTCGAGATGGACGTGCAGCGCACCGCGGACACCGGTGTGCAGATGCGGCATGCCCTGACCCTTGAGCCGGACCACCGCACCGGGCTGGGTGCCGGGTTCGACGACCACGTCGGACGAGCCGCCGAGGATGGTGTCCACGGTCAGCGAGGTGCCGAGGGCCGCGTCGACCATCGGCACGCGCACCGTGCAGTGCAGATCATCGCCGTCGCGGATGAACACGTCGTCCTGCTGCTCGGTCACCTCGACGTACAGGTCGCCTGCGGGTCCGCCACCGGGGCCGACCTCACCCTGACCGGCCAACCGCACCCGCATGCCGTCGCCGACACCGGGCGGGATCTTCACGGTCAGGCTCCGGCGGGCGCGTACCCGGCCGTCGCCTGCGCACTTGTGGCAGGGGTCGGGGATCACCTCACCGGTGCCGCCACAGGTCGGACACGGCCGGGACGTCATGACCTGACCGAGGAACGACCGCTGCACGGACTGGATCTCACCCGCACCGGAACACGTCGGGCAGGTCTCCGGCCGACTGTCGCCGTTGGTGCCCGAACCGTTGCAGACATCACAGAGCACCGCGGTGTCCACGTCGATCTCCCGACTGACCCCGGCCGCACACTCATCGAGGGTCAGCCGCATCCGGTACAGGGCGTCCGACCCGTGCTGTACCCGACCGCGGGGTCCACGACCACCACCGCCCGCGTTGCCGAAGAACGCCTCGAACACGTCGCCGAGCCCACCGGAGAAACCGGCCTGGCCGAACCCGCCGAAGCCGCCGGCACCGGGGCTGGCCATGGGGTCACCGCCGGCGTCGACGATCCGGCGCTTCTCCGGGTCGGTCAACACCTCGTAGGCGATGGTGACCTCTTGGAAACGCTCCTGCGCCGCGGCGTCGGGGTTGACGTCGGGGTGCAATTCGCGCGCCAGCTTGCGGTACGCGCGCCTGAGTTCCTGATCCGTGGCCCCCGGCTGCACGCTGAGGGTCCCGTAGTAGTCACGTGCCACTGCTGGGTGATTCCTTATCGATCGAACGACTCGAGTGTGGGGTGGGCGCCGCTGGTGGTGCGCCCGTCACCGGTCGGCGAGAACCTCGCCCACATACCTGGCAACGGCCGCCACCGACGCAATGGTTCCCGGATAGTCCATCCGGGTGGGTCCCAGCACGCCGAGGCTGCCGAACACCGTGCCCGACGCACCGTACCCCGTGGAGACCACCGACGCCCCACGCAGGTTCTCGGTCTGGGTCTCCTCGCCGATCTGCACCGTCACGGTGCCCGGCAACTGTGTCGCGGCCAACAGTTTCAGCACCACCACCTGCTCTTCGAGAGCATCGAGGACCGAGTCCATCGAGCCGGAGATGGTGCCGAAATCCGCTGCCGACCGGGCCAGGTTCGACGTGCCGCCGAGCACCAACCGGTCGTCGGTCCGTTCGAGCAAGGTCTCCACCAACACGGTGGCCACCTGCACCACCGGTTGCCGGAGATCGGCGGGGGCGTCCGCGGCGAGCGCGGCGACCTCATGCGACGCCACCTCGAGCCTGCGCCCGTGCAGCGCCGAGGAGAACATGTCCCGCAGTCGTGCCACCTCGTCGTCGGTGAGGTCGGCCGACAGGTCGGCCATCCGCTGCTCCACCCGCCCGGTGTCGGTGATCACCACCAGCAGCAACCGGGTCGGCGTCAGCTGCACCACCTCGAGATGACGGACGCTCGCCGACGACAGCACCGGGTACTGCACGATGGCGACCTGCCGGGTCAGCTGGGCCAGCAACCGGACCGATCGGCGCAGCACATCGTCGAGGTCCACTCCGGAGTCCAGGAAGGACAGGATGGCCCTGCGTTCCACCTTGGACAGCGGCTGGACCTCGCTGATGCGGTCGACGAACAGTCGATAGCCCTTGTCGGTGGGAATCCGGCCGGAACTGGTGTGTGGCTGGGTGATGTAACCCTCGGCCTCGAGGACGGCCATGTCGTTGCGGACAGTCGCACTGGACACCTGTAGACGGTGCCGCTCGACCAGCGCCTTCGACCCGATCGGCTCCTGCGTGGAGACGTAATCGGTGACGATCGCGCGGAGCACCTCGAACCGTCGATCCTCGGTGGTGGACACGAACACCTCCTCGTCGTCGGCAGCCGACCGTCGACTCCCAGCCGCGGCCCCGAACGACCATTTTACCGATGCACCCGGTCGCACCGGGCCATCTCCCGTCGTGCGGGCCCTGTCACGGCGTCGGGAAGGGTGTGGGCGTCAGGTGGATGTGGCAATCCGTGACCGTCGCGATGATGGTCACCCCGCCCCGACCCCGCTAGGCTGCTGGCAGTTCAGCAGAACACGGGCCGACGGGGAGGGCGTGTGCGGGTGATCCGGATGGCCACGGCGAGCTGCGGTGTCGTCATGATCTGCGGTGACGAGTGATATTCAAGGGCGTCAAGGACGGTAAGCCGTACCCCGAGCACGGGATGAGCTACCGCGACTGGGCGAAGATCCCGCCCCGACAACTGCGGCTGGACCAGTTGGTCACCGTGACCACCGTCCTCGCACTGGACAAGCTGTTGTCGGAGGACAGCACATTCTACGGCGATCTGTTCGCCCATGCGGTCCGCTGGCGCGGTGACATCTATCTCGAGGACGGACTGCACCGCGCGGTGCGATCGGCACTGCGGAACCGGCACATCATCCACGCACGGCTGCTCGACCTCGACCAGTTCGGTGCGGACGTCACCGCCGGCGGATCCGACACGGCCGCGGTCGACGGCGCCACGCATCGCCGACCGGACCGGGACCATCTGGCCACCCCCGGGATTCCACGTCCTTCGGAGCTGACCGGGGGTCCCGTGAGCGGTGGTGCCGCCTCCGCGGCCGGGGTCACCCCACCAGCAGCCGACGCGTCACCCCGTCGGCCAGTAGTCGACCCCGGTTGGTCAGCACCATCCGGCCACCACACAGCTCGCTGAGGCCGTCGGCCACCACCTCGTCGGCGCGACGGCGCTCGGCGGCGTCCAGCTCGTCCAACGGCAGCCCGGTGCGATGCCGCACACCCAGCATCACCCGTTCGGTGTGCCGTTCCTCTGCGGTCAACACCTCGTGGCCTGCCACCGGCAGGACCCCTGCGGCCAGGTCGCGCGCATAAGCCGCGGGGAGCTTGCGGTTCCACCAGCGGACCCCGGCGACGTGCGAGTGTGCACCCGGACCGATCCCCCACCAGTCGGCGTCCGACCAGTACCCGAGGTTGTGTCGACACTGCGCCGTCGGATCGTTCGCGACCGCCCAGTTCGACACCTCGTACCAACTCATTCCCGCGCGCGTGAGCCACTCGTCGACCATCTCGTAGCGGGTGGCCAGCACGTCGTCGTCGGGCGCGGGCATCTCCCCTCTCCGCACCCGCCGCGCCAACGCGGTCCCGTCCTCGACGATCAGCGCGTAGGCGGAGACATGGTCCACGCCGGCCTGCACCACCGCTTCCAGGGACGCGGCCAGATCGACGTCTCGTTCGCCGGGGGTCCCGTAGATCAGGTCGAGATTGACATGTCGGAGGCCCGCCGCCTTCGCCTCCGCGACCGCGGCCGCCGGGCGCCCAGGGGTGTGGGTGCGGTCCAGCACCGCCAACACATGCGCCGCCGCCGACTGCATACCCAGGGACACCCGGGTGTACCCGGCGGCACGAATGGTGTCGAAGAACGCCGGACCGGTGGACTCCGGGTTCGACTCGGTGGTGATCTCGGCGTCGTCGGCCAGTGCGAAGTGGCGTCGCACCGTGTCCAGCAGCCGGGCCAGACCCCCACCCCCCAGCATCGACGGGGTACCACCCCCGACGAACACGGTCGACACCGGTCGCGTGGGCGTCAGCGACTCCGCGGCGAAGGCGAGCTCGGTGTCCACCGCCGTCGCCCATTGCTCCGGTGAACCGGCCGCCTCACCGGCGGTATAGGTGTTGAAGTCGCAGTAACCACAGCGCGTCGCGCAGAACGGGACGTGAATGTAGAGGCCGAGCGGCACCGACGATCGCGAGACCGGCACCACGAGTCCGGACTCGTCGCACACGGGAGTCGACGCGATGCTCATCGCGTCCGAATGTACCGACCGGGCTCGGTGCCGTCGGCCGTGGCCGCACCATCTGCGTACCCGTCGGGAATATCCGCGGCACTCAGGGCGTCGCAACCACACAGCGCTCTGTCACATCCGGGCTGACGCCCGGTCCAGGCGGCGGCACACCCGGGTTTTACGCCCAGGCTGGGCCGAAGAAAGCGCATGTAGATCACGTACGGGATTAGACGGAGTCGAGGAGGCCGTGGCACTATGAGCGACGTGTCGACACCCGCGAACTCCGCCGATGCGCGCCTGGTGGCCGCATTCGGTCCGGTCGCTGTTCCCGGTGTCCTCCTCTCCGAGCGTCGCCATATCGACCTCAAGCGGGTCTGCAGCGCTTTCTGTCGGTCCTGACCTGCGGCTCGACGCCCGTGACCCGGACGTCCGACAGCCGCGCGCACGCACGTAGTTCATTCCCCTGAATCGCGCCGCCGGTCGGACCTCGGTCCGTGTCGGATGGCGTCACCAGCCCCAGGAGCCCACAGCCATGACGCCGACCACCGACGCCCCCGGCCAGCCCGGATCGGGCCGTCCCGCCCGGCGCGCGCGTCCCGCCAAGCGCCGCGCCGAAGGCCAGTGGAAGCTCGGATACCGCGAACCGCAGAACCCCAACGAGCAGGTCAAGAAGGACGACAACCCGCTCAACGTGCGGGCCCGGGTCGAGAACATCTACGCCCACCGCGGGTTCGACGCCATCGACAAACAGGATCTGCGCGGTCGACTGCGGTGGTGGGGTCTGTACACGCAGCGCAAACAGGGTTACGACGGCACCTGGACCGGTGACGAGAACCTCGACGTCATCGAGGATCACCACTTCATGATGCGGGTCCGTTGCGACGGTGGCGCCCTGACCGCCGCGCAGCTACGGACCATCGGCGAGGTGTCCACCGAGTTCGGCCGCGACACCGCCGACCTGTCCGACCGGGAGAACGTCCAGTACCACTGGATCCGCATCGAGGACGTGCCCACGATCTGGGACCGGTTCGAGGCCGTCGGCCTGAAGACCGTCGAGGCTTGCGGGGACACCCCACGTGTCATCCTCGGTTCGCCGCTCGCCGGCGAGGCCGTCGACGAGGTCATCGACCCCACCCCGGCCATCGACGAGATCGTCCGTCGCTTCATCGGCGACCCGCGCTACTCGAACCTGCCACGCAAGTTCAAGACCGCGATCTCCGGCCTGCAGGACGTGCCGTACGAGATCAACGACATCTCCTTCATCGGGGTCGACCACCCCGATCACGGTGCCGGCTTCGACCTGTGGGTCGGTGGTGGTCTGTCGACCAACCCGATGCTGGCCCAGCGGGTCGGGGCGTGGGTCCCCCTCGACGAGGTTCCCGATGTGTGGGAGGCAGTGGTCTCCCTCTTCCGTGACTACGGTTACCGTCGGCTGCGCACCAAGGCCCGGTTGAAGTTCCTGCTCAAGGACTGGGGAATCGAGAAGTTCCGTCAGGTCCTCGAGGACGAATACCTCGAGCGCGCGCTGATCGACGGTCCGGCCATCGAGCCCCGGACCGCACCGATCGACCACGTGGGTGTGCAGAAGCTCAAGAACGGTCTGAACTCGGTGGGTTTCGCGGCCATCGCCGGACGGGTCTCGGGGTCCATCCTGCGTTCCGTCGCCGACGCCGCCGAGCGGGTCGGGTCGGATCGTATCCGGTTCACCCCATACCAGAAACTGATCGTCCTCGACGTCCCCGACGACAAGGTCGACACCCTGATCGACGAGCTCGGAGCCCTGGGACTCCAGGGACGGCCATCGGTGTGGCGCAGGAATCTGATGGCCTGCTCGGGCATCGAATTCTGCAAGTTGTCGTTCACCGAGACCCGAAAGCGTTCCCAGCGGCTCGTCCCCGACCTCGAGAAGCGCTTGGACGACATCAACGCGCAGCTCGACGTACCGATCACCATCAACATCAATGGTTGCCCCAATTCGTGCGCCCGCGCCCAGGTCGCCGACATCGGCTTCAAGGGCATGTTGGTCGAACGGGAGAACGGCGAGCACGGCGAGGGTTTCCAGGTTCATCTCGGCGGCAGCCTGGGTCAGGACGCCGGTTTCGGCCGGAAACTGAGGCAACACAAGGTGTTGACCGAAGATCTCGGCGACTACATCGAACGCGTTGTCCGCAACTTCGTGAAACATCGCCAGGAGGGTGAGCGTTTCGCGCAATGGACGTTGCGGGCGGCCGAGGAGGATCTCCGATGAGTGGCATCTCGGCGACGAGGCCCCCGCCACGGGGGCACGCGTCCGCAGCAGAACACCGATCAGCAGAGGATCGTCTATGACGACATCAGTGCGCGACGAGGCGCAACTCCGATCAATCGCGGCCGACGGCGCCGCGGCACTGGGCGCCGACGCGTCGGCCGGTGACCTGATGCGCTGGACCGCGAACACATTCGGCTCGGACTTCGTGGTGGCCAGCAACATGCAGGATGCGGTGTTGATCGACGTGGCCGCTCATCATCTGGATCGTGCCGCGCTCGATGGCGCGAAACTGAAGGTCCTCTTCCTCGACACCGGTTACCACTTCGCCGAGACCATCGGCACCCGGGACGCGGCGGTACAGATCTACGACCTCGACCTGATCAATGTGCTGCCCGAGCAGACGGTGGCCGAGCAGGACGCCCTGCTGGGTCGAAATCTCTTCGCGTCCAACCCCGGCGAGTGCTGCCGGTTACGCAAAGTGGTGCCGCTCAAGCGCACCCTGGCCGGGTACAGCGCCTGGGTCACCGGTGTGCGCCGGGTGGAGTCCCCCACCCGGGCCAACGCCCCGCTCATCTCCTTCGACGAGACCTTCGGTCTGGTGAAGATCAACCCGCTGGCCGCATGGACCGACGACGAGTTCCGGGCCTACATCGACACGTACGGCGTGTTGGAGAACCCGCTCGTCGCCGAGGGTTATCCATCGATCGGGTGCGAGCCGTGCACCGCGAAGCCCGCCCCCGGCGCCGACGCGCGTAGTGGCCGGTGGGCCGGCCGGGCCAAGACCGAGTGCGGCCTGCACGCATCGTGAAAGGGTTCTGACTCCCATGACATCGTCATCCATCCGGTCCGCGGGTTACGTCCCGGTCGCACCGACGCTCGACGTCGACACCGTCGACGAGTTCACCACTCTCGACGCGCTCGAGTCCGAGGCCATCCACGTCTTCCGCGAGGTCGCGGGAGAGTTCGAACGACCGGTGATCCTGTTCTCCGGCGGTAAGGACTCCACGGTGTTGCTGCACGTGGCCCTGAAAGCGTTCTGGCCTGCGCCACTGCCGTTTTCGCTGCTGCACGTCGACACCGGTCACAACCTCGACGAGGTCATCGCCTTCCGTGACGACGTCGTGGCGCGGTACGGCTTGCGGTTGCACGTGGCCAGCGTGGAGGACTACCTCGCCGACGGGCGTTTGACGGAGCGGCCCGACAACGTGCGCAACCAGTTGCAGACCGTGCCGTTGCTCGACGCCATCGCCGAGCACCGGTTCGACGCGGTGTTCGGCGGGGGGCGTCGCGATGAGGAGCGCGCCCGTGCCAAGGAGCGGATCTTCTCGTTACGTAACGCGTTCGGCCAGTGGGATCCCAAGCGTCAGCGACCGGAGCTGTGGAACCTGTACAACGGCAGGCACGCCCCCGGTGAGCACGTCCGGGTGTTTCCGCTGTCCAACTGGACCGAACTCGACATCTGGCGCTACATCGCCCGCGAGCAGGTGCTGCTGCCGTCGATCTACTATGCGCACGAGCGTGAGGTGTTCGAACGCGACGGCATGTGGATGACGGCAGGACCGTGGGGCGGCCCCCGCGAGGGTGAACAGTCCCTACGACTCTCGGTGCGCTACCGGACCGTCGGCGACGGGTCGTCGACCGGCGCGGTACTTTCCGAGGCAGCGGACAACGAGGCCATCCTGGCCGAGATCGCCGCCTCCCGGCTGACCGAACGCGGCGCCACCCGCGGTGACGACCGGGCCTCGGAGGCCGCCATGGAGGACCGGAAACGTCAGGGGTACTTCTGATGGGTGAGAGTGCACACCAACCACGACAGAGCGAACTGGGGTCCGATCTGCTGCGCATCGCCACCGCCGGTTCGGTGGACGACGGCAAGTCCACCCTGGTCGGGCGGCTGCTGTACGACACCAAATCGGTGCTCGCCGACCAGATCGACGCGGTGACCCGTGCGTCGGTGGACAAGGGCCTCGACGGCCCCGACCTGTCGTTGCTGGTCGACGGTCTGCGCGCCGAACGCGAACAGGGCATCACCATCGACGTCGCGTACCGCTACTTCGCCACCCCCGGCCGGTCGTTCGTCCTCGCCGACACCCCGGGTCACGTGCAGTACACCCGCAACACCGTCTCCGGCGCCTCCACCGCACAGCTGGTGATGCTGCTGGTGGACGCCCGCAACGGCGTGGTCACCCAGACCCGGCGGCACGCCGCGGTGATGGCACTGCTCGGGGTGCCCCGACTGGTGTTGGCGGTCAACAAGATCGACCTCGTCGACGACCCGGCCACGGTGTTCGCCGAGATCAGCGCGGAGTTCGCCCAGATCACCGAGGTCCTGGGATGGAGCCCGGATCAGGTGCAGGCGATCCCGGTGTCGGCACTGCACGGCGACAATGTCGCCTCCCGGTCGGCGAACACCCCCTACTACCAGGGTCCCTCGCTCATCGAGCATCTCGAATCGGTGCCGGTGGTCCCCGATCGCGAGCCGGTGGGCGTGCGGTTCCCGGTGCAGTACGTGATCCGGCCCCGCACCGCCGAATACCCGGACTACCGCGGTTACGCCGGTCAAGTGGCCGCGGGACGGGTGTCGATCGGTGACGAGGTCGTCGTGCTGCCGTCAGGGGTGACCACCACCGTCGAACGCATCGACACGGCCGACGGCTCGCTGCCCACCGCGCACACCGGACGCAGCGTCACCCTCATCCTGGCCGACGATGTCGACGTCTCCCGCGGCGACGTCATCGCCGCCGTGGCCGACGCTCCCGAACCGGTCACGCAGTTCTCGGCGACGGTCTGCTGGTTGGGTGACAAGCCGCTGCGCCCCGGCGCGCGGCTGCTGCTCAAACACGGCACGCGCACCACGCCGGTGATCGTCGGATCGCTCGACACCCGGTTCGACGAGCAGGAACTGCGTCTGGCCGACGATCCGGAATCGTTGGAGTTGAACCAGATCGGTCGCATCTCGGTGACCACGGCCGAACCGGTGACCGCCGACGACTACACGGTCAACCGCGAGACCGGCTCGTTCCTGATCATCGATCCGCAGGGCGGCAACACGCTCGCGGCCGGTCTCGTGGGTGATGCTTTGTCGGCACTTCATCTCCGAGAGCTGGTGTGACCGAAACCGATCGCCGTCGCACCACGGTGCTGCTGGTCGCCCACGGCAGCCGTGATCCGCGCTTCGCGATGACCGCCCGACGGGTCACCGGCGTGGTCGCCGCCCGGTTGCCCGATCTACGGGTCCGGTTGGCCTACCTCGACCTCGACGCACCGACCGTCGGTGAGGCCTTGGCCGACTGCGTCGGGGACATGGCCGACTGCGTCGGGGACATGGCCGACTGCGTCGGGGACACGCTGGTGGTGCCGTTGTTGTTCGGCAACGCGTACCACGCACGAGTCGACCTACCCGCCCTGCTGGACGACGCCCGGGCGGCGAACCCGGAACTGCGGGTGCGACAGACCGCGCCGATCGGTTCGCCGGCGCTGACCGCTGCCCTGGCCGACCGTCTCGACGAGCTCGGTGTACGCCCCGACGACGGAATCCTGTTGTGCGCCGTCGGATCCAGCGACACCGCCGCCGACGACGCGGTGATCGAGCGCGGCAGGCGACTCTCACGGTTACTACATCGACCGGTGGTGACCGGGTTCGCCACCCGCAGCGACGCGATCGTCGATGCGGCGAACCGACTGGCCGCCGAGGGCTGTGGCCGGATCGTCGTCAGCCCCTTCTTCCTGGCCGCCGGTACCCTGCTCGAGCGGGTCGAGCGATTGCTCGACGGCGAGCGCACGCCCGACCTCGACTGGGCGATGGCCGGGCCCCTCGGTGCGCACCCGGCGGTGATCGACACCATCGTGTCGCGGGTGGGACAGGTGACCGGTGCGGCCGGACACGACTCGGGCGCCTGCGCCTCGCGTCACCTGCCGAGCGCCCTCACCCCGGGAACGGTCGGCGTTCCCGCTCGACCACCGTCAGCGCGAGAATCTCGTTGAGCGCCTTGATGTTGTCGGTGCCGCATTCGTCCATCGGGTATCGCGGGATGAATCCACCGCCCGTCTGGTCGATCAACCACAGTTCGGGCAGCGCGATCACCGACGCCTGACAATTCGGGTTGCGTTTGCGGTCACGTCGCGCGAAGCCGGTCAGAGCGTCCGCGAAGTCCCCGCGATACCGGGTGTACAGGTATGGCCCGGGCCGCTGACGCGGACTGCCGACGAGCTTCTCACCACAGACCAGTGCTTCGACCGGAGTGAAGTCCGCCGGGACTCGCATCGGGGGCGGCGGCGTGTTTCCGGTGCACGCCGGTGTTTGCAGGCGAACCGGCGTCTCCGGCGGTGGATCGACGTACTCGGCGCCGCATCCGCTCACCAACAACGCCGCGACGAGAACGGTGACGGACTCCGACGGCCTCATCCGGACAGCGAACCACACCCAGCGGACGGCCTTGTCGGTATCGGCAGCCTGCTCAGGCGGTGGCCGTGGCCAACTGCGGTACCCGCGTCGCACGCACGTAGATCTCGTCACCGTCGCGCAACCGCAGGGCCTCCGCGTCGCCACGGGTGATCTCCGCGGTGAACTCCTCGCCGGTGGCGGCGTTACGCAACTCCACCCGGACCTCGAAGCCGAGATGGACCACTCGCACCACCGAGGCGCGCAGTACCCCCGACGCGGCGGTCGCGGCATCGGCGTCGGCCAGCGCGAGATCGGGTGTGCGACCGAGCCGGATGTCGTGCGGGCGCACCAACGAGCCGTTGAGCCGTGCCACCGTCCCGAGGAACGACATCACGAACTCGTTGGACGGATGGTCGTAGAGTTCGTCGGGGCTACCGACCTGCTCCAGGCGACCCTTGTTCAGGACGGCGATGCGGTCGGCGACGTCGAGCGCCTCCTGTTGGTCGTGGGTCACCAGGACGGTGGTGACATGCACCTCGTCGTGCAGGCGGCGCAGCCACCGACGCAGTTCGTCGCGCACCTTGGCGTCGAGTGCACCGAACGGTTCGTCGAGCAGCAACACCTTGGGGTCCACTGCGAGCGCCCTCGCCAGCGCCATCCGCTGCCTCTGCCCACCGGACAGCTGATTCGGATAGCGCGACTGGAACGTCGTCAACCCCACCACGTCGAGCAGCTCGTCGACTTTTGTGGCGATCTCGGACTTGGATCGCTTGCGGATCTTCAGTCCGAACGCGATGTTCTCGCGCACCGTCATGTGTTTGAACGCCGCGTAGTGCTGGAAGACGAATCCGATGTCACGGCGCTGCGGCGACAGGCGGGTGACGTCGTCACCGTTGATGTAGACCGTGCCCGTATCGAGATCGTCGAGGCCCGCGATGGCTCGCAGCAGGGTCGACTTGCCCGACCCCGACGGTCCGAGCAGTGCCGTCAACGATCCCGACGGGATCTCCAGCGACACGTCGTCGAGGGCCGCGAAATCACCGTAGCGTCGGTTCGCACCGACCACCGAGATCGTCATACCGCCATCTCCTTCTCGAGCGGAACGGGTTCCGCGGTCTGCACCGCATCAGCGGAGGGTTTGCGTTTGCGACGTCGGATGGGCGCCGAACCGGTCTCACCGCGTCGTTGGATCAGTGTCATCGCCACCAGCACCAGCAGCGCGACGAACATCAGCAGCGTCGCCGCCGCGTACGCTCCGAACTCGTTGTAGTCGTCGGTGTACCGCGACGACACCAGTAGCGTCAGGGTCTGTGAGACGCCGGGGAAGTTCGACGACACCAGGGTGACCGCTCCGTACTCGCCCAGGGCGCGGGCCACGGTGAGCACCACCCCGTACGTCAGTCCCCAGCGGATGGCGGGCAGGGTGATCCGGCCGAAGGTCTGCCACCCCGAGGCGCCCAGGGTCGCTGCGGCCTCTTCTTGCTCGGTACCGATCTCGGCCAACACCGGTTCCACCTCACGGACCACGAACGGCAACGTGACGAACACGGTGGCCAGCACCATGCCGGGTAGACCGAAGATCACCCGGAAACCGAGGCTCTCCACCCCACCGAACCAACCGCCGTATCCCCACAACAGGATCAGCGCGACGCCGACGACGACGGGTGACACCGCGAACGGCAGGTCGACCACCGACTGGATGAGCCCTTTGCCACGGAAGTTGCCCCGGGCCAGCGCGATCGCGGTGGCGACGCCGAAGATCACGTTCAGCGGCACCACGATCACCACGATGAGCACGCTCAGCTGCAGGGCGGAGATGGCTGCCGGAGTGGTTATCCAGTCCCAGAACTGGCCGATCCCGTGTTGGAAGGATCGCCAGAAGATCAGAGCCACCGGAACGATGAGCAGGATGAACAGGTACAGCAGGGCGATGGTGCGCAACAGGTACCGCGCAGGTGACGACAGTTTCATCGGTTCTTGTCCTCCCGCCGCGACTGCCTACTGCCTGCGATCCGCAGGATCAGCAGCACCACGAAGGCGATGAGCAACAGCACCACCGAGATGGCGGCGGCGTCGACCGGGGCGTCGACCTCGATCTGCTGCTGGATGTACTGGGATGCGACCTGCGTCTTGCCGGGGACGTTGCCGCCGATGAGCACCACCGATCCGAACTCGCCGATGGCCCGGGTGAACGCCAATCCCCCGCCGGTCAGCACCGCGGGCAACAGCGACGGGAAGACGATCCTGCGCCAGATGGTCCAGTTGGACGCACCCAACGAGGCGCCGGCTTCCTCGGCATCGCGGTCCACCTCGATCAACACCGGCTGCACCTGCCGGACCACGAACGGCAGCGTGACGAAGGTCAACGCTATGACCAGCGCCGGCTGCGTGGCGTTGAGCTGGATCCCGATCGGCGTGTTCGGCCCGTACAGCGAGAGCAGCACCAGGCTGGCGACGATCGTCGGCAGGGCGAACGGCAGGTCGATGATCGCGTTGACGATGCTCTTTCCGGGAAAGTCGTCACGAACCAGGACCCAGGCCACCACCGTGCCCATCACCACGTTGATCAACGCGACGACGATCGACACCCACACCGTGATCAGCAGGGCCTCCACGGCGTTCTTCGCGCTGATCGCCGACCAGAAACCGCTCCAACCGTTGTCGAAGGACTTGCCCACGATGGCAGCGAGGGGCAACAACACGATGATGGACAGCCACAACGTGGCCACACCGAGACCCACCGGGTTGGTGCCGGCGCGTCCCCACCGGAACCGCCGGCGCGAGGTGTCCGGCTGCGGCGCGGCGACGGAGATCTCGGTCACGACTTACCCCCCGCGTTGTAGACCTTGGTGATGTCCCCGGAGGTCGAGAACAACGCGTTGTCGACAGCCTTCCAACCGGTCAGGTCCTTACCCTTGTTGTCGATGCCCGCCTTGGTGGTGGAGGTACCCGCGCCCAGGGTCTTGCCCAGTTCCTTGATGGTCCAGAGCTTGTCGATCTTTCCCGGGAACAGGTTCGCGGTCTCCGCGGCGATTTGCTTGTCCACCGGCCGGAACCCCTGCTGCGCCCAGATCCGCTGCGCGGGCTGGGTGAACAGGTAGGAGACGAAACTCTTCGCCGCGTCGGTGTTCTCGCCGGTCTTCACCACCGCCACCGGATTCTCGATCTTGAAGGTGGTGCTCGGGACCACGTAGTCGACCCGCTGGTTCGCCGGAGACGTCGCGTTCTTGCGCTGCAACATGATCGCCTCGTTCTCGTAGCTGATCAGCACGTCACCCTGCCCTTGTTCGAAGGTCGTCGTCGCCTCGCGACCCGACTTGGGCTGCACGGTGGTGTGGTCACGGATCAGCTCGGAGACGTAGGCCAGCCCCGCCTTCCTGTCCTTGCCGCCATCACTCTTCGCCGCATACGGCGCCAGGAGGTTCCACTTGGCCGAGCCGGAGCTCCCGGGATTCGGGGTGACCACCTGCACACCGGGTTTCAGCAGGTCGTCCCAGGTGTGGATGTTCTTCGGGTTACCCTTCCGCACCACGATCACCACGACCGAGCCGAACGGCGTGCTGTTGTCCGGGTAGGCGGTCTTCCAGTTCTCGTCGACGACTCCTGCCTTCACCAGCCGGGTGATGTCCGGCTCCACGGACAGGTTGACCACGTCGGCGGGGACGCGCCGCGCCACCTTGCGGGACTGATCACCGGAGGCGCCGTAGGACTGCGAGAAGCCGATGTCACGACCGGCGTCGGTGGCCCGGAAAGCCGGGATGATCTTGTCGAAACCGGGTTTCGGTGTCGCGTAGGCGACGAGGTTCAGGTGCCGGTCACCACTGGAGATGTTGGTTCCGCCGGGTACGTCGGTCGACCCGGCACCGCACCCCGCGCACACCAGCACGGCGGCGAGCAGGACGGCGAGCACGACGGGCCGCCGACCCGTGCGGCGGGCGCCGGGGCGCGAACTGGCAAACACGTATAACCCCCTGGTGGGAATCACAGACGAATCGGGCTGGGATGACGTCGGGAGTCGAGGGCCGGGGCTGGACCGCTCACGCAGGCAGAGGTCGCGACCACTCGTACCGGTCAGCGACAGAGGACATCGCTGACGCAGCGGTAATCCACCGCGAAGAGCGCCAGACGATGGCGCACGACATAGCCCGTCACGGGGCGAAGATTAGCAGCAGGAATGCGGCTCGAAGGTCCATCGCGGGCCGCGGTCGCCGACGTCCCGACGATCAGACATATCGGGTGACGAGCCAGGCCACGATCACCAGCGCCAGCAGCGCCAACAACGCCAGCGTGACCTTCGACCTCGGCATCAGTGGTCACCGATCCGGGTGTCCGCCGACTCGCCACGGTCGAAGAGCCGAAGCACGGCGTGTACCAGCAGATTCAGCAGCGCCGCGACGCCGATGGCCAGCGGCACCACCACCGCCAGGGTGACCAGCAACTGCGGGACGAACGACAACGACGTCAGCCACGCCTCGACCCCATCCCACCACGCCACGACTCCGTCCACGACGACCACCCTAACCGCCCCGGTTTTAAATCACCCTGAGCGCAACTGAGCCTGCACCCCCGCGCACGCATACTCGCGAAATGTGGCGGTCGCATCGGCGAGTCAGCATGATGTACCCATGACTGTGACCGACGAGGCCGCACCTGACGACAGCCGCAGTGACACAGCCGCGGTCGGAGGGGGTGGCGACGCCGACGCGGTGGCCTTCTCCCCCGCCAGTCCGCAGCGCAACGCGTTCCCACCCATCGGCGACTACGCATTCCTGTCCGATTGCGAGACCAACTGCCTGATCGCGCGCAACGGTGCGGTGGAGTGGATGTGCATCCCCCGACCGGACTCGCCCAGCATCTTCGGATCGATCCTCGACCGCGGCGCCGGCCATTTCAAACTCGCCCCCTACGGGGTGAACGTGCCGGTGGACCGTCGGTACCTGCCCGGGAGTCTGATGGTGGAGACCACCTGGCAGACCGAGACCGGTTGGATCATCGTTCGCGACGCGTTGGTCATGGGCCCGTGGCACGACATCGACACCCGGTCGCGCACCCATCGCCGCACCCCGACCGACTGGGACGCCGAGCACATCCTGCTGCGCACCGTGCGCTGTGTCAGCGGGACGGTCGAATTGCACATGAGCTGTGAACCGGCTTTCGACTACCACCGTGCACGCACCAGATGGGAGTACTCGGGCCCGGCCTACGGGGAGGCGATCGCCACCGCGAGCGGGACGACCGATCCCGCGCCGGTGCTGAAGCTGACCACCAACCTCAAACTCGGCCTCGAGGGTCGGGAGGCTCGCGCGCACACCCGTCTGGTGGAGGGCGACGACCGTTTCGTCGCCCTGAGCTGGTCGGCGCACCCGTCGCCACAGAACTGGGAGGAGGCCGCACAGAAGATGTGGTTCACCTCGGAGTCGTGGCGCCAGTGGATCAACGTGGGGCGCTTCCCCGACCACCCCTGGCGGAGTCATCTGCAACGCAGCGCCCTCACCCTCAAGGGCCTGACCTACTCACCCACCGGGGCGCTGCTCGCCGCGTCGACGACGTCATTGCCCGAGACCCCCGGTGGCGAACGCAACTGGGATTACCGCTACGCGTGGGTGCGTGACTCCACGTTCGCGCTCTGGGGTCTGTACACCCTGGGCCTCGATCGTGAGGCCAGTGACTTCTTCTCCTTCATCGCCGACGTCTCCGGAATCACCAACGGCGAACACCACCCGCTGCAGGTGATGTACGGCGTCGGCGGCGAACGCCGGCTCGACGAGTACGAACTCCCCCATCTCCACGGATACGACGGTGCCCGCCCCGTCCGGGTGGGCAACGGGGCCTACAACCAGAGCCAGCACGACATCTGGGGCACCATGCTCGACTCGGTGTACCTGAACACCAAGTCGACCGAGATGATCTCCGAGACGCTGTGGCCGGTGCTGAAGGCGCAGGTGGAGGAGGCCGTCAAACACTGGCGCCAGCCCGACCGCGGCATCTGGGAGGTGCGCGGCGAACCGCAGCACTTCACCTCGTCGAAGGTGATGTGTTGGGTCGCCCTCGACCGCGGCAGCAAGCTCGCGGTGATGCACGGCGAGAAGTCGTACGCCAAGACGTGGGCCGAGGAGGCCGACATCATCAAGGCCGACATCCTCGAACACGGGGTCAACGCCCAGGGGGTGTTCACGCAGCGCTACGGCAGTGACGCCCTCGACGCCTCGCTGTTGCTGGTGCCCCTGTTGCGCTTTCTGCCCTCCGAGGACCCGCGGGTGCGCAACACCGTGCTGGCCATCGCCGACGACCTCACCGAGGAGGGGTTGGTGTTGCGGTACCGGGTGGAGGAGACCGACGACGGGCTGTCCGGCGAGGAGGGCACGTTCACCATCTGCTCGTTCTGGCTGGTGTCTGCTCTGGTGGAAATCGGTGAGCTGCCCCGCGCGAAGACCCTGTGCGAACGGCTTCTCTCGTTCTCCAGTCCCCTCAAGCTGTACGCCGAGGAGATCGACGCCAAGACCGGACGGCACCTCGGCAACTTCCCGCAGGCCTTCACCCATCTGGCACTGATCAACGCGGTCATGCATGTCATCCGCGCCGAGGAGTCCCTCGACCACGGGATGTTCATCCCGGCCAACTAGATCGGCACGAGGCCTTTGCGGCGCAGCAACGGTTCCACGTCGGCGGGGTGTCCGACCATCTCCGTGTGCGCGGCGATGGGGTCCACGCTGTCGCCCCGGATGAGGGTGGCGCGTGCGAAAGTGCGCCCGTTCTCGATCCGCAGGCCACCGCGAGCCAGGAACCATTGCTCGGTCTCGGCGTCGAGGACCTCCGACCACACGTAGGAGTAGTAGCCGGCGGAGTACCCACCACCGAAGATGTGGTTGAAGTAGCGCGTCTTGTAGCGCGGTGGTATCAGCTCGGACGCGATCCCGGCTCGCTGCAGCGCCGACGCCTCGAATGCATCGATGTCGTCGACGGCCGCGGCCTCCGCGGCGCCGAGGCGGTGCCAGGCCAGATCGAGCAGCGCCGCACCGAGGTACTCGATGGTCGCGTGCGCGGATTCCACGCCCATCGACGCACGCGCGGCCTCGGCCACGTCCGCGGGCACCGGTTCACCGGTCTCGTGATGCCGGGCGTAATTCTGCAGAACATCGGGGTGCAGCGCCCACATCTCGTTGACCTGCGACGGGAACTCCACGAAGTCGCGGGGCACCGACGTCCCCGACTGCGACGGGTAGCGCACCAGGGACAACAACCCGTGCAGCGCGTGACCGAACTCGTGGAACAGCGTGTTCAACTGATACATCGACAGCAGACACGGTTGTCCCGCATCGGGTTTGGTGATGTTGAGGACGTTGACCACCACCGGGTGGTTGTTCAGGAGTATCGACTGGTCGACGACGTTGTTCATCCATGCCCCGCCCCGTTTGCTCGGCCGGGCGAAGAAGTCGCCGAGGAACAGTCCGATGGACTTACCACGCGCATCGAACACTTCCCAACTGCGCACGTCCGGATGGTAGGTGGGTAGGTCGGGTCGCTCGACGAAGCGCAGCCCGTAGAGCTGGCCGGCGGCGTGGAACACCCCGTCCACCAGCACTCGGTTCAGTTCGCAGTAGTCGGCGAAGCCCCCGAGGTCCACGGCAGCAGTGGTCGTGCGCTCACGTTCGAGCCAATACGTCATGTCCGCGGGACCGATGTACTCACCGGCGAAATCACGCAACCGGGTCAGTTCCCGACCACCGGCGCGCATCGACGCGGTGGTCAGGTCCGCGAGCAGGTCGTCGACCGCCGACAGGCCGGGGGCGGTCTGCTCGGCGATCACCAATTCGGCATGGTTGGCGTATCCCAGCAACTCCGCCCGTTCGGCGCGCAACCGGACGATCTCCAACACCAGCGCCGTGGTGTCGTGGTCGCCGTCGCCACAGCGACCGACCGAGGCATCGAACACCCGCGCGCGGGTGTTCGGATCGCTCAGCACGGTCGATGCCGACTGACTCGTCGGCAGATCCAGCGTCAGCAACCAACCGCTGTCGTGTCCGGCCGCCGCGGCGGCGCGGCGAGCCGCGTCGATCGCGGTGTGCGACATGCCGTCCAGTTCCTCGACGGTGTCCACGAGCACCGCCGCGGAGTTGCCGCCGTCGAGCACCCGTTGTGAGAACTGGGTCTCCGAGACGGCCAGGCGCGCAGCGATCCGGCGCATCCTCGCCTGTCCCGCACCGTCGAGGGCGGCGCCTGCGCGCACCGCCTCGCGGTACCGGTGTTCCAGCAGCCGCCGCGCGGGCTCGTCGAGACCGAGGTCGTCGCGGCGCACGTACAGGGTCTCGATCCGCCGGAACAGGTCCGGGTCCAACGCGATGGCGTTCCGGTGCTCGGACAGTCGGGTCGCCAACTCCTCGGCGATGGCCTTGCGCTCGGGATTCGTGTCCGGACCCGACAGGTTGAAGAAGATGCCCGCGGCGCGGGCCAGCGACTGCCCCGTGCGTTCGAGAGCCTCGACCGTGTTGGCGAACGTCGGCGGGGTCCGCAACGACGAGATCTCGCCGACCTCAAGGAGCTGCTCGGCCATCGCCTCGGCGAACGCGGGCAGGAAATCGCTGTCCGCGATCGACGCGAAGTCGGGCAGGTCGTGGATCAGCCCGCTGGGGGCGAGAACGGGATTCACTGTCGACGAGTCGGTCACCGGCGCCTACTTTCCCTTGGGCTTGTCGCCGGCGGCGTCCGACGACAAGGCGGCGACGAAGGCCTCCTGCGGAACCTCCACCCGACCGATCGTCTTCATCCGCTTCTTGCCCTCTTTCTGCTTCTCCAACAGCTTTCGCTTTCGGGAGATGTCGCCGCCGTAACACTTGGCCAGCACGTCCTTGCGAATGGCTCGAATGTTCTCGCGGGCGATGATCTTCGAACCGATCGCGGCCTGCACCGGCACCTCGTACTGCTGGCGCGGGATCAATTCGCGCAGTTTGGTGGTCATCTTGTTGCCGTACGCGAATGCCGCGTCCTTGTGTACGATCGCGCTGAACGCGTCCACCGCGTCGCCCTGGAGCAGGATGTCCACCTTGACCAGCGCAGCCTCCTGTTCCCCCGCCTCCTCGTAATCGAGACTGGCGTAACCGCGGGTACGCGACTTCAGGGCGTCGAAGAAGTCGAAGATGATCTCGGCCAGCGGCAGGGTGTAACGCAGCTCCACCCGGGTCTCCGACAGATAGTCCATACCGCCGAGTTCGCCACGGCGGGACTGACACAACTCCATGATCGCGCCGATGAACTCGCTCGGCGCGATGACGGTGGTCTTGACCACCGGCTCGAAGATCTTGCGCGTCTTGCCCTCTGGCCAGTCCGAGGGGTTGGTCACCACGTGCTCGCTGCCGTCCTCCATCTCCACCCGGTAGACCACGTTGGGCGCAGTGGAGATCAGGTCCAGATTGAACTCGCGCTGCAGACGCTCCCGGGTGATCTCCATGTGCAGCAATCCCAGGAAGCCGCAACGGAATCCGAAGCCCAGAGCCACCGACGTCTCGGGCTCGAAGGTGAGCGCGGCGTCGTTGAGTTGCAGTTTCTCCAACGCCTCCCGCAACACCGGGTAGTCGGAGCCGTCCACCGGGTACAACCCGGAGTAGACCATCGGCCGCGGCTCCCGATAACCGGTCAACGCCTGGGTGGCGCCGTGCCGGGCGGTGGTCACGGTGTCACCGACCTTCGACTGGCGTACGTCCTTGACCCCGGTGATGAGGTACCCCACCTCGCCGACCCCGAGACCCTTGGTGGACTTCGGCTCCGGCGACACGATGCCCACCTCGAGCAGTTCGTGGGTCGCGCCGGTGGACATCATCTGCACCTTCTCGCGTGGGACCACGGACCCGTCGACCACGCGGACGTAGGTGACCACGCCGCGGTAGGTGTCATAGACCGAGTCGAAGATCATCGCCCGCGCCGGAGCCTCGGCGTCCCCGACCGGTGCCGGGACCTGCCGCACCACCTCGTCGAGCAGTTCCGACACACCCACCCCGGTCTTACCGGACACCCGCAGCACGTCGGTGGGTTCGCAGCCGACGATGTGGGCGAGTTCGGCGGCATAACGGTCCGGGTCGGCTGCCGGCAGGTCGATCTTGTTCAACACGGGGATGATGGTGAGGTCGTTCTCCATGGCCAGGTACAGGTTGGCCAGCGTCTGCGCCTCGATACCTTGCGCGGCGTCGACCAACAGGACGGCACCCTCACAAGCCTCCAGGGCGCGCGACACCTCATAGGTGAAGTCGACGTGTCCGGGGGTGTCGATGAGGTGCATCACATAATCCTCGGCCGTCCCCTCGGCGTCCCGGATCTGCCACGGCAGACGAACATTCTGCGCCTTGATGGTGATACCGCGCTCCCGCTCGATGTCCATCCGGTCCAGGTACTGCGCGCGCATCTGCCGTTCGTCGACCACTCCGGTCAGTTGCAGCATGCGGTCGGCCAGCGTCGACTTCCCGTGGTCGATGTGCGCGATGATGCAGAAGTTCCTGATCCTGGAGGGATCGGTGAACGTCGTGTCGGCGAAACCGGTAATCGAACTCACTCCTCTTGACGTGCGGGTCGACCTCCAGTTTCGCACGCCGTCGGCGCGCACCCACGGTCCAGCCACGTCCGCTACGGTCGGCGGGTGAGCTCCGTCTCCGAATTCGACGTATCCGACGATGACGGCGGCGCCTCCGAGGACCGCGTGGTGGGAACTCTGCACCGTCCGGATGCCGACCCGAGGGCCGTGGTGGTGCTGGCGCACGGTGCGGGCGCGAATCGCGAGGCCACGATCCTCGTCGCGGTGGCCGACGAGCTGTGTGCCCGTGGACTGGCGGTGGCGCGCATCGACCTGCCGTATCGGCAACGACGACCCAAGGGACCTCCGAGCCCGTCGGGTGCCGGACGGGACAGGGACGGCATCCGCGCGGCGACCGCCCACGTCGGCGCGGTGGTCG
The DNA here is from genome assembly GCF_900156495.1 of Williamsia sterculiae. Lineage (GTDB taxonomy): Bacteria > Actinomycetota > Actinomycetes > Mycobacteriales > Mycobacteriaceae > Williamsia_B > Williamsia_B sterculiae. Next base: position 93,316 of record NZ_FTNT01000007.1, on the reverse strand, counting down.
ACCGCGATGTGCCGGTGTTCGTCGGCGGTCACTCCTACGGCGGCAGGCAGGCGTCGATGGTCGCCGCCGAGTCCCCCGGGTTGGTCGACGGGTTGATCCTGACCTCGTACCCGCTACATCCTCCGGGTAAACCCGACCGTCTGCGCACCGAACACTTTCCCGAGATCGACTGCGGTGTCGTGGTGGTGCACGGCGCCTCCGACCCCTTCGCGACCCACGACGAACTCGTCGCCGCCCTGGAGCTGGTCCCGGGCCCGACCACGCTGGTGGAGATCGCCGGTGTCGGTCACGACCTACGACCCGATCGCAAGCCGGTCGCGGCGTTGACCGGTGACGCGGTGTTCGCCGCCCTGTTCTAGGTTGACGGCATGAATTCTGTAGGTGTCAAGGAATGAATCCTGTAGGTGTGAGGGAATGAATGCTGTGGGAGTGAAGGAATGAATTCCTGGAGCAGACTCGCGCTGCAGTTGGCCCAACAGCACGGTCCGCGGCTCATCCGCGAGGTCCGCAGGGCGATGAACGACAACGGCGCACCGGGTCCGGGCGGGCCCGGTCCGTCGGGCAGGGCTCCGTCGCCCGACCGTCGCGCACGAACGCATCCGACCGCCGACCACGCCATGCGTATCGACTACGCGCCCCAACTCGACGGCCGCGCCGACCCCGGTGAGGTGGTGTGGACCTGGGTCACCTTCGAGGAGGACGCCAACCAGGGCAAGGACCGTCCGGTACTGGTGGTCGGGCGGTCCGGTGCCGGATTGTTGGGGCTGATGCTGTCGAGCCAGGGTCACCGCCGCGACGACGCGGACTGGATGTCCGTGGGCACCGGTGAGTGGGATCGCGAACATCGCGAGTCGTTCGTCCGCCTCGACCGGGTACTCGAGGTACAAGAGGACGGCATCCGCCGGGAGGGCGCCATCATGGGTCGCGACCGATTCGACCAGGTGGCGAACCGCCTGCGCAGCGGCTACGGCTGGAGCTGAGCGTCCGGCCGTCATGTCGATGTCGGCCCACCCGACGCGTGGACGATCGGGATTCAGGCCAGGCGGGTGATCTCCACGAGCACATCGAGGTCGGTGGCGCCGCCGCCGGTGTAGATGCCCTTGAGCGGCGGGACGTCGGAGTAGTCGCGGCCGATACCCACCGAAACGTGTTGTTCGTTGATCGGGATGTCGTTGGTGGGGTCGTAACCCCACCAGGCACCGGTCCACGCGTCGATCCAGGCGTGACTCTGTCCCTCGACGGTCTCGTTGATGACCGCGTCGCGATTGGGGTGCAGGTATCCGGAGACGTAGCGCGCCGGGATACCCAGACTGCGCAGCATCAACAGGGTGAGGTGCGCATAGTCCTGACAGACGCCGCTGCGCTCCTTCCACGCGTCGATGGCCGACGAGTGCACCCCGGTGGTCCCGGGTACGTACTGCATCTCCTCATGCACGTAGCGGCACACGGCGATCACGGCCTCGTCGGGTGAGAGCCCCTTGGCCAACCGTTTCGCCACCGACGCCAACTGTCTGCTGCGCGGGACGTATTCGGTGTTGGTCAACATCTCGTCGAAGCGGTCGACGATCCTCGGGTCGCCGAAGGCCTCCCAGCCGACGTGCTCGATGTCGCCCGGGCCGGTGTCGGTCTCCACCACCGACGATCCCGACACCTCGAGTTCCTCGTGCGGGGCGTGCAGGTCGAAGGCGGTCACCGCGGTACCCCAGTAGTCGGTGTACCGGTACGACCGGGTCGCCGGGATGGTCTCCACCCGGTTGACGATGACGTTCTGTCGGTTGTCGCTGCGCGGGGTCAACCGCGCCTCGTTGTACGACGACGTGACCGGTGCGTTGTAGGCGAACCCGGTGTCGTGGACCACGCGTAGTCGCCAGCTCACAGTTCCGCCTCCTCGATGAAGTGCTCCTCGTCGTTCGCCCGGGCATCTGTCCAGGCCACGTACGGCGCGACGTGGAAGTACTGCGCGGTCACCGCCTCGTTGACGTCACGGCAGGTGTCCTGCAGGTCGAGCAGTCGTTCCTGCAGATCGTCGAGCAGCATTCCCGGGCGCATGAACTCCAATGCGCTACGGGCCCTCCCCAGGAGCCGCTGCGCCTCGGCACGGGCCCCGATCCGACTGTTGGGCCGGTTGTCCAGTTCCATCAGGCATTCCTCGGCCAGGGTGATCGCGTGGAACACCGACCGTGGGAACAGTCGGTCGAGCAGCATGAACTCCACCACCCGGTTGGCGTCCAGCGCCCCGCGGTAGGTACGCAGATAGGTGTCGTGCCCACCCGCCGATCGCAACACGCTGACCCACGCGGGCGAACCGCTGCGGTCACCGGCGCGGGACAGCAGCATGCGGACCGTCATGTCGACGCGTTCGACCGATCGACCCAACAGCAGGAATCGGTAGCCGTCGTCGTGACTGAGCGTCGCATCGGCCAGTCCCGCGAACATCGCCGACCGGTTCTTCACGTAGTCGAGGAACTCGTGCGGGCCGAGCTTGCGGGCCTTGCGTTCCGCGTCCGAGAGGCCGTTGTAGGTGGTGTTCAGGCACTCCCACATCTCACTGGAGGTCACCTCGCGCGCACCGCGCGCGTTCTCCCGCCCGTTGGCGACACAGTCGACGATCGAACCGAGCTCGCTGCGGTCGTAGCAGACACGTTCGGTCAGCGACCACACGTCGAGAGACTCGTCATCGGGCGGCCACGGCATCCCGAGCACCTGCAGGATCAGCCGGCAGGCCCGGTCGGGGTCGACGGTGGCGTCCTCCAGGAGCTGGTGCACGGCCACGTCCAGGATGCGCGCCGTGTCGTCGGCGCGCTCGACGTAGCGACCTATCCAGTACAGCGATTCCGCGTTACGCGCCAACATCTACCGCGACACCCCCTGCGTCTGCATCTGGAATCCGTTGCGCCCCTGCTGCTGTTGTTGCTGCTGGGCCGCGGCCAGCTCCGGGCCGTGCTCGATCTGATTGGTCTGCGGAACATCCGACGGACTGACGAGCTCGTCACCGGAGAGTTCACGTTCGTCCGCCGACGTGCGCGAGGCGAGCACCCAGGTGTCCTTGGAACCGCCGCCCTGCGACGAGTTCACCACCAACGACCCTTCCGGCAGCGCCACCCGGGTCAGACCTCCGGGGAGCACCCACACCGACTCGCCGTCGTTGACGGCGAACGGGCGCAGGTCCACATGCCTCGGGACCAGCTTGTCACCGATCTTGGTGGGGACGGTGGACAACTGCACCACCGGTTGGGCGATCCAGCCGCGCGGGTCCTGTCGGACCTTGCGGGCCAAGGTATCGAGCTCGTCACGGGTCGCGTTGGGACCGAACACGATTCCGTATCCACCCGATCCCTCGACCGGTTTCACCACCAGCTCGTCGATGCGGTCGAGAACCTCTTCGCACTCGTCCGGCAGCCAGCACCGCAGGGTGTCGACGTTGCCCAGCGACGGCTTCTCGCCGAGGTAGTACTCGATGATCTCGGGAACGTAGGTGTAGACGAGTTTGTCGTCTCCGACCCCGTTGCCGACCGCGCTGGAGATGACCACGTTGCCCGCCCGCGCCGCGTTGACCAGACCCGCGACCCCGAGCATCGAATCGGGGCGGAACTGCATGGGATCGAGAAAATCGTCGTCGATCCGTCGGTAGATGACGTCGACGCGTTGCTCTCCCTCGGTGGTGCGCATGTAGACGACGTTGTCGCGACAGAACAGATCGCGACCCTCGACCAGTTCCACCCCCATCTGCCGGGCCAACAGCGAGTGTTCGAAATAGGCCGAGTTCGCGACGCCGGGCGTGAGGACCACCACGTTGGGGTCGGCCTCGTTGAAGGCGGCCGAGGCACGCAGCGCCCGCAACAGATGACTGGAGTAGTCGGCCACCGCCCGCACCCGGTGGGAGGCGAACAGGTCTGGGAAGACCCGGGCCATGGTGCGACGGTTCTCCATCACGTAGGAGACCCCCGACGGCGCGCGCAGGTTGTCCTCAAGGACGCGGAAGTCGCCCTTCTCGTCGCGGATGAGGTCGATGCCCGCGACGTGGATGCGCACCCCGTTGGGCGGCTTGATACCCGCGGCCTGTCGATGGAAGTGCTCGCAGGAGGTGACCAGACGCTTGGGCACCACCCCGTCGCGCAGGATCTCCTGCTCGCCGTAGATGTCGTCGAGGAACATCTCCAGAGCACGGACCCGCTGGGTGATTCCCCGCTCCAGCTTCCCCCACTCGGATGCCGAGATGACCCGGGGCACCACATCGAGGGGGAACGGCCGCTCCTTGCCCGAGAGCGAGAACGTGATGCCCTGATCGAGGTAGGCGCGCCCCAATGCGTCGACGCGGGTCTCGAGGTCGGCCTGGTCCGACGCCGACAACGACTTCTGCAAACCGCGATACGGGGTCCGCACGTGCGCCTCGGGGGTGAACATCTCGTCGAAGGCTGGTGACTCGGGTCGGCCACCGTATTCGGAGAAGATGCCGGTGGCGGCATCGGATCGGCCCGAACCGGTCGCGGACGGACCGCGGTCCGGTTTGCGGGCCGGTTTGGACGCCGCCCTGGGGGACTTCTTCGACTTCTGATCGCCGCCCGCGGAGCGCTTCGGAGTTCTGGTGTCCGCTGAGGTCCCTGGGGTCATGGGTGACATCGTGCTACATGGGACGCGGATCGGCATGGGTCCGGTCAGAGTCGGCCGTGGTTTGGGAGCGGCGCATTCCGGCTGGTACCGTAGACCGCTGGCACGTCGGCACCGCTACCGACCCGGTCCACACGAGGGACCCGGGATCGACCGCAGGCACCGACCGAACAGCTGAGACGTAGCGGCGGGCGCCGCACACAGGAATTCACCCCGGCCACACCGGCCGAACGAGAAGGAAGATGTACGCGTGGCAAACATCAAGTCGCAGATGAAGCGGATCCGGACCAACGAGGAAGCGCGTCGGCGCAACCACTCGGTCAAGTCGTCGCTGCGGACCGCCGTCCGCCACTTCCGCGAGGCGGTCGACGCCGGCGAGAAGACCAAGGCCGGTGAACTGCTGGTCAGCACGAGTCGCCAGCTCGACAAGGCCGCCAGCAAGGGTGTCATCCACCGCAACCAGGCCGCCAACCGCAAGTCGGCCATGGCGAGCGCGCTGAACAAGCTCTGATCTACCCGCCCCTGGATCGTCCGTTGAGGACCGACCGGGGGCCCGGGAAGCAACAGGTATCGACCACCCCGACGACACCACGCGGTCGTCGGGGTGGTCGTTGTCTGTGGGTGGATCGCTCAGGTCAGCGCCGGGTGGGCCGCAGGTCGGCAACCGCGCCCACCGCACGTTGCAGGGCGAAGTCGGCGTCGGCGGCCTGCCCCTTGACCTCACCGTTGAGCGTCGCCACCACCTGCAGCGCTGCGGCCACCGACTCGCGGTTCCAACCCGCGGCCTGACCCAACACCTTCTTCGCCCGCCACGGAGGCATGCCCAATTCCGAGGCGGCCGCGTACTGATCGAGGCGGCCGATGCCCCGTGCTCGGGCGATACCGTGCACCGCCTCGGCCAATGCGTCTGCGAGCAGGACATGGGCCACTCCGTGATGCGCCGCCCACGCCAGACTCTCCAGGGCCGCGGCCCGGTCTCCACCCACCGCGAGGTCGGCGATCTCGAAACCGGTCACCTCCGGTCGACCACTGTAATAGCGGTCCACCGCCGCCACGTCGACCTTGCCTGCGGTGTCGGAGACCAACTGGGCGGCAGCCGCCGCCAACTCCCGCAGATCCGAGCCGATCGACTCGATCAACCGGTCGCTCACGTCGTGACCCACCCTGACCCCGTGGGATCGGAATTCGTTGCGCACGAACGCGATCCGATCGGATGATCTACTGATGGAGGCGCAGTCGTGCACCTCGGCACCGACCTTCTTCAGGGCGGCCACCATCGATTTGGCGCGACCACCGCCCGAGTGGGCGACGACCAGGGTGATCCCCTCGGGTATCGACCCCGCGACATCGGCGATCAGTGCCGCCGGTTCCTTGCCCGCCTCATCGGCGTCGGTGACCACGACGATCCGCTCGTCGGCGAACAACGACGGGCTCAACAATTCGATCAGTTGCGCTTCGGTCACCTCACCGGCGCGCACCCGGGTCACCGGGATCTCGGTGCCGCCCGCCCGTTCGCGCACGGCGGCCACCACCGAAGACGTCGCGCGCTCGACCAGGAAATCCTCGTCGCCGAGCAGTAGTTGAACCGGTGCGGTGTCGGTGGAGCTCACCCGAGACATGCTGCCAGACCGCGCCGACAGTCCCGCGCCATCGTGCGACGGTGACCAGTGCGACCGCCAGTACGATCACCAGCGTGGCGACAACCGCGCCGAACACCCCATCCGGGACGGTGACCGAGGCGCCCGGCAACGCGGAAAGCCGACGCGCGATCTGCACCAACCACCACAACTCCGGGCCGGTGAAATCGCTGACGAGGACCGCGATCCGCGGACTCAGCATTCCCACCACTACCGCGACGGTTCCGATAACCGTGACGACGGGCACCACCGGTCCGACCAACAGATTGGCCAGCAAGCCGACCAGCGAGATCTGACCGGAGATCATCACCACCATCGGGATGGTCACCAGTTGGGCGGTCGCCGCGACCGCCACGGCGTCGGCGAGCGTGCGGGGCAGCCCACGGTTGCGCAGCCTGTCCCGGACGACGGGTGAGACCAGGATCAGCCCCGCGGTGGCGAGCACCGACAAACCGAAACCCGGCTCGACGGCGAGTGCGGGCCAGACCAGCAGCAGGACGATGATCGCCGTCCCGAGCGCTGGGAGCGCCTGAGCCCGGCGTTGCACCAGCAACGCCACCACCCCGACCACACCCATCACCGCCGCCCGCACCACACTCGGCGACGGTCGCACCAGCACCACCAGGGCCACGATGACGACCAGCGCCGCCGACACCACCACCCAGGTCGGCGCACCCGTCGCGCGGAGCAACAGCAACACCGCACCGACCGTGATGGCGAAATTTGCCCCCGAGACCGCCACGAGGTGACTGAGACCACACGCCCGGAACGCATCCTGCAGTTCCTGCCCCTGGCCGGACACATCACCGAGGATCAACCCCGGGAGCAGACCGGACTCCGGTGCGGGCAAAGCCCGGGTGGACACCTCCGCGAACCGCTGCCGGACGGTCAGCGCGACCCGTTGATGAGGCGGTGGGCCACGAATGACGCGGGGCGCCGAGGTGACCGTGAGTGTTGCCGCGGTGAGGTCGTCGCGCAGCGGCGCGCGCACCGACGTCAGAGCCCGGATCCGTTGTCCGGGAACCACCGACCCCCAGGTGTCCGCGGGCGCCATCAACAGACAGTCCACCGTGCGCACCCCACGTACCGCCGGCACACCATCCGTCGACCGCGTCATCGCCACGACGTCCACCGGCACCCACACCCGGGGCGGGCCCGCGCCGCGCAAGACACGCGGGTCGTCACCGACCACGATGTCCACCGTGACCTTCTGCCCCAGCAGACCCCGGATGGGGTGGGTGTGCACCTGATGTTCTCTGGCTGCCACCGCCAGGCCGAAACCGCACACGATGGCGAGCGTCCCGACCACCACCGGTAGCTGCCGGAACGGACGGCGCCGACACACCCCGACGGTGAACGTCGCCGCGACGGCCGCGATCCCGGCGATCGTCATCGTCACCGCGACCGGGGTCGTCACCCCGACGACCGTCACCAGCCAACATCCCGTCGCGGGTGCGATCAGACGCGTGTCGTGGCCGGATCTCACACCGAGACCAGTTCACGCAGCTTCGCCAGTCGCGACGGTCCGATACCGTCGACCTCGCCGAGTTGGTCGACCGACCCGAACCGACCGTGGGCATCCCGCCAGGCGATGATCGCGGCAGCGGTGACCGGGCCCACTCCGGGCAGGGTGTCGAGTTGTTCGGCGGTCGCGGTGTTCACGTTGACCTTTCCCGCCCCGGTCGCCGCCGAGCTCGTACCCGCCGGACCACTTGTCGGCGAACCACTGGTCGGCACCACACCACCGGCCGGCGGCTGACCTCCCGCGCCCTGTCCACCGGACACCACCGCACTGTGCAGGGTGCCTGCTGTCGGGTCGGAGTAGCCGACCAGGATCTGATCACCGTCGTGCACTGGTTGGGCGAGGTTGAGTCCCAACATGTCCGCACCCGGTTTGGCACCGCCCGCCGCGTCGATCGCGTCGGCGATCCGCGCCTGCGGTGACAACCGCACCAAACCCGGCCGACGCACCAGACCGACCACGCTGACGACCGACTTCGCGGCCGGTGCGGGTGTCGAAGCATTCGACGGCATCGCGGACACCGGGGCAGCCGCCGAACCCGCAACCGCGGATGTCGCACCGGCTGTCGTGGGAAAGGCCACGGGCGTCATCGCGCCGTCGTCATCGCCGGTCAGAATCGTGTAACCGGCCACCGCGCAGGCGATCAGGCCGATGACGATCAATGCGACAGCCGTCGGCGGGGTACGCCGGCCAACCGGTTCGTCATCGTCGTCGGCGTCCTCGCGTCCCCTGGCATGTCGCGGGTCGAACCGATCGCGGCCGTCCTGGTCGTCCAGCCACGCGGGCATGGTGGGAACAACCCAGCTCGGCGAGATCCCGGTACGGGCTTCGTCGCCCGTGGCCATGCCGCCGATCGGCGAATCCGCCTCGCCCACGTCGACCCCGGCATCCCGATCGTCGGCGTCGTGTACCGCCGTACCCCCGCCACCCACGCGATCCGCCGGCGGCCCGAGTCGATCCAACCCGCTGCGCGTCGGTCCCGCATTCCGGGCGTCTCGCGGATTCTGCCTGTTGCGCATGGACCGAAGCTATGCGCGGTCCGCGGAGCTCCCCTCGGTTTCGCGCACCGCTGTGGATGGATCCGCGACTGTGGACAACACGGCCGGAGCGCGCTCAGACTCCGGTGATAGCGGACATCTGCGGGCACACGACCACACCGACCGCCCCGGTGCCGACATGACTGGTCAGTACCGGCCCGATGTCGTTGATCAGCAACGACGTCACACTGCCCAATCGTCGGCCGAGCTCGTCGGCGACGGCGTCTGCGGCATCCGGTGCGCCCGAATGCAGGACGCCGACGACGGTCGGCCGTGCGGCCACCGCGTCGACCGTGGCGTTCACCATCTTGGCGGTCGCCTTGCCAAAGGTGCGCTGTTTGTCGCGGACCACCAGTGAGCCGTCGACCACCGCGAGCACAGGTCTGATGGACAGTGCGGTACCGAACAGCCGTGTCGCGGCGCTGATCCGCCCGCTGCGACGCAACTGATCGAGAGTCTGCACACAGATGAGGGAGTCCGATGTCGCCGAGGCCCGGATCGCGGCCTCGTATGCGCGATCCCGGTCCGCACCCTCTGCGGCGGCTTTGGCCGCGGCGACCGCGGCGAAGCCGACCGCCATGCCGACCGAGCGGGAGTCGACCACCCGCACCTTGCCGCCGAGTTCGTCGGCGGCCATCCGGGCACTGGCCCAGGTGCCGCTGAGGCGGCGCGACATGTGCACCGCGATCACCCCGTCACCGTCGCTGGCGTCCAGGGCATCGCCGTACACCTCGGCGAGTTCTGCGGGTGACGGTCCCGACGTGGTGGTGGTCGGGTCGGTCAACAGATCGGCGGGGACCTCGTCCACGCCCTCGCGGAGGTTCAGGTCACCGTTGATGACGTGCAGCGGCACCTGGCGGATGCCGTACGCCTCGTACACCGCGGCGGGCAGGCGGGCCGACGAGTCGGTGACGACGACGATGCTCACGGCCGCACCCCGGCGGGGTCGTCAACCGATCCACTGCCGACCAGGTCGCGGACACCGCCGACCACGACACCCGCGATGTCGCGGTGGCAGTCGAAACCCCAGTGGATGCCGTCCGGGTTGCAGTCACCCTCGGCGAAATGGTGTGCGGTGGTGGGATAGAAGTCGACGGTCGGTACCCGGTGCGTGTCCGCCCACCGACGGATGGCCGTGGTCGTGGGGATACGGGCGGTGTGCACCCCCGCGTAGTACGGGCTGCGATGGGTCGGTGGGAGCGCCATGACCACGGGCAGGTCCGGACGGACCGCCGCCAACGACGACCGGATCTTCTCCAGATGGTCCACCGTTGCCGACGCGGGCAGGGCGATCGGCCACCCCACCGGTGACAGCAGCGGCTGCAGGCGTCCGTAGGCCGCGCGGACCCACTGTCGTAACCGCGCCGGACGGATGTAACGGATATCCTCACGCAGGGCCGTCGGAAGCGGCGACGGCAACGTGTCCATCCCCGCGATCGCCAGCACCACCAGACGCGCCCGGGGTATCACCGACCAGATCCGCGGATCCTGGATCAACGCCCACCAGACGTCACGGGTGGTCCAGCCGATACGTCCGAACAGTTCGAGGTCGAGGTCGAGCTCGTCGGCGACCAAGCTCGGCCAGATCCGCGGATCGTCAGCGGGCAGACCGCCTTCCGGCCCGTAGTAGGCCAGTGAGTCCGACAGGACGAGCAGCGCTCCCCGATCCGTCACAACACCGCCGCGGTGACGACCTCGGCCGAGGCGTTCCACACGTCGAGCCGCCAGGTGGGAGTCTCTCCGTGTCCCGACAACTGCACCCAACTGGTGTTGGCCAAACCGCCGAACACCGGCCAGTACTGCACCGGGAGACCGAGCAACGCCGCGGTGAGTGCGGCGATCACCCCACCGTGGGCGACCAGCACCACCGGCGCGTCCGGGGTCGGGCCTCGGCCCCAGTCGTCGAGCCCCGCCACGAGCTCCTCGACCACCGGAACACTGCGGGCGGCCACATCGACCCGGCTCTCCCCGCCCGGTGGCCGCCAGCCGGCGTCGTCACGCCAGGTGCGGCGCGCACCCGGCATCCGGTCGTCCACCTCGAGGTGTGTCAGGCCCTGCCACTCGCCGAGATGGGTCTCGCGCAGCCTGTCATCGAGGCTCACGGACACACCCACCCGGGTACCGAGGGCGTCCGCGGTGTCCTTGGCGCGGCGCAGATCCGAGGAGACGATGGTCAGCGGGTCGCGAGAGCTCAGCACCTCGGCGGCATTGGCGGCCTGCGCGACCCCGGTGTCCGACAGGTCGGTGTCGAGTTGCCCCTGCATCCGGTTCGCGGCGTTGTACTCGGTCTGGCCGTGCCGCAGCAGGATCAATCGACGCACCACCGGGGTGAGACGTTCGACGGCACTGTCGTGCGGATCGGTTGCGGCGCTCACTCGACGACGTCCGAGACGTCGATGACGGGGCAGTCCTTCCACAGACGGTCGAGGGCGTAGTACTGCCGCTCGTCGACGTGCTGGATGTGCACCACGATGTCGACATAGTCGAGCAGGGCCCACCGACCCTCCCGGGTGCCTTCCCGGCGAACCGGTTTGAACCCGGCCGCACGCAGCTTGTCCTCGACCTCGTCGACGATCGCGCCGACCTGCCGCTCGTTGGTGGCCGAGACGATCACGAACAGTTCGGTGATCACCAGCTGATCGGACACGTCGATGACCACGACGTCCTCGCCGATCTTCTCGGTCGCCGCGGCGGCGGCGATCCGCGCCATCGCGATCGCTTCGGGTGAGGCGGTCACACGGAATCCTCTCTCGTCTGCGGCGTTCCCGACGGGCCGGTGACGGCCGTCCACTCCGGACGGCCGGGTCGGTAGAGCTGCCGCTTGTGGATGTACTGAACCACACCGTCGGGTACGAGGTACCAGACCGGTCGCCCGGTGGCGGCACGGTCACGGCAGTCGGTGGACGAGATGGCCAGGGCGGGGATCTCCAGCAGATGCAGCGCATCGGACGGCAGTGTCTGCAGGTGGGTGTTGAGGTGGGCGGTACCCAACTCGTATCCGGGGCGGCTGACGCCGACGAAGCGGGCCAGCTCGAACAGTTCCCGCCAGTCCTGCCAGGACAGAATGGATGCCAAGGCATCGGCCCCGGTGATGAAGTACAGCTCCGCCGTCGGGTGCTGGGCCGCGAGATCGCGCAGGGTGTCGACGGTGTAGGTGTCGCCCTCGCGTTCGATGTCCACCCGGCTCACGCTGAACTGCGGGTTGGAGGCGGTCGCGATGACCGTCATCAGATAGCGGTCCTCGGCCGGGCTGACGGGGTTGACCGGTGCCGTGTCGGACACTCGGCGCTCGTCGCCACCATGGCGGAGCTTCTGCCACGGCCGACCGGTGGGGACGAAGACCACCTCGGCGAGCGCGAAGCGGTAGGCGACCTCGCTGGCGGCCACCAGGTGACCGTTGTGGACGGGGTCGAAAGTCCCACCCATCACGCCGATACGGCGGCGGGTGACCCCGCTGGTCTCAGGCATGACAGGTGAGTCTACGGGCCGACACGACGGGCGTTCGTAGGGTCACACCGGCAGCAGGTCGGCGATGACCCGCCCGAGCTGCGCCGCATTGCGTGCCTCGAACATGGTGATGATCTGCGCATACTGTTCGGCGATCGAGTCCCCGCTGTCCCACAACCGCGCCTCCTCGGGGTTGAGCCAGTAGGCGTGCCGGGATCGGTCGACCAGTCGGGTGAGGGCCGCGAACCGCGGGTCGTGGTAGTTGTTGCGGGCGTCACCGAGGATGAGCAGCGCCCCCCGGCGACTCAAGGCGTCGAGGTGGTCGTCGGCGAACCCCTGCAGCGCGTGTCCGTAGTCGGAGTGGCCGTCGCGGGTGATCAGTCGAGCCCGATGCAGCATCGCGGCCATCGAGGCACCGAAGTCGTCGTTGCCCGCGCTCTGGTCGAAGTAGTCGGTCACCTCGTCGACGGTGTCGACGAACGCGAACACCCGCACCTTGGCGAACTGCTGACGCAGCGCGTACACGAGCTGCAGCGTGAACTGTGAGAACCCCGACACCGAGCCGGACACATCACAGAGCACCACCAGATCGGGCCTGCCGGGTCGGGGCTTGCGGCGGATCAGGTCGATGGGGACACCGCCGGTGGTCATCGACGCCCGCAGGGTGCGCCGGACGTCCACCGCCCCGCGATGCGAGCGGCGACGCCGGATCTCCATCTTCGAGGCCAGCAGGCGGGCCAGCGGGGCGACGGTGCGGCGCAGCTCGGCCTGTTCCCTCGCCCCGGCCGACAGGAAACGGATGTTCTCCGGGAGTGCGGGTACCGCATACTCGGCCACCTGATCGCGACCGCGGGTCTCGGCCATCCGACGACGCGTCTCGGCCTCGACATCGGCACGCAACCCCGCCACTCGACCGGCCGCGGCCCGGCGGTACCGCGCGTCCGTGCCGTCCCCACCCGACCCGGCGGCCATGGCGGCGGCGATCCTGGCGATCAGCGTCTGTGGGTTGATCCGTGACAGCGCCTGATAGGTCGAGAACGCCTGGCCACGGGTGGACTGATAGCTGCCGAGTTCGTCGACGATCAGTGACACCGACGCGGCCAGCCTGCCGTCACCCGCGGCATCGTCGTCGGCGAGCAGCTCGGCCAATCGTTCTCGTACCGCCTCGATGTCGACCGCCCCTTCGGCGTCGCGCGGGGTGTCGGCGACGTCCGCGGCGGCGCGGGCTCCCGCCGGGAACCAGAGGTCGAAGACCGCGTCGAACACGGTGCGGTGGTTGACGTCGTCGAGCAGTGTGCAGGCCAATCCCTCGCGAAAGTCGCTGCGATCACCCAGACCGAGCACCTCGGTGGCGCGGCCGGCGTCGATCAACTCCGACGGCCCGACGTCGATACCTCGCCGTCGTAGTTCGTCGACGAATCCGGTGAGGTGGTCGACGAACGCCGCCGACCGGTCGTCGGTGCCGGACGGGACGGTCATCGCTCCAGTTTCAGTTCCTTGACCGCGGTCGCGAGATCGGGACGATGTTTCAGGACCACACCGAGAGTGCGGGCGATGAACTCGTCGTCCAACCCGGTACCCGGCCGCTCCCCCACGCCCAGAGCGAGGACGGTGTGCGCCCAGTCGATGGTCTCGGCGACCGACGGCTTCTTGCGGATGTCGAGATCGCGCAACACCCCGACGACGCGCACCAGTTCACGGGCGATCGCGTCCGGCAGTCCGGGGACGCGCGTGGCCAGGATCTCCCGCTCCCGGGTGGCGTCCGGGAAGTCGATGTAGAGGTAGAGGCACCGGCGTTTCAGCGCCTCGGACAGTTCGCGGGTGGCGTTGGAGGTGAGCAGGACGATCGGCCTGCGCACCGCGGTGACCGTCCCCATCTCCGGGATGGTGACCGCGAAGTCGCTGAGCACCTCGAGCAGCAGACCCTCGACGTCCACGTCGGCCTTGTCGATCTCGTCGACCAGCAGCACGGTCTCCTCGGCCCGCGAGATCGCGGTGAGCAACGGCCGCGGCAGCAGGAACTCGTCGGTGAAGATGTCGGCCTTGGCGACCTCCCATCCCCGCGGTCCGGAGGCCTGGATGGCCAGGATCTGCTTGGCGTGGTTCCACTCGTAGAGGGCGCGGGCCTCGTCGATCCCCTCGTAGCACTGGAGTCGCACCATCTCGGCGTCGGCGCAGGCGGCGATGGCGCGGGCTAGTTCGGTCTTGCCGACCCCGGCGGGACCCTCCACCAGCAGGGGTTTTCCCAGCCGGTCGGCGAGGAACACCGCGGTGGCGGTGGCGGCATCGGCGAGATACCCGGTCTGCGCCAAGCGGGTGCGGACGTCGTCGACGCCGGTGAACAGCGGGACGATCGTGGTGGTCGGGTTGGTCCTGCGCACCTCGGTCATGCGGGACGAACCTGTCCGTGACCCCACGCCAGCCATTTGGTCGAGGTCAGCTCGGGCAGTCCCATCGGGCCGCGGGCGTGCAATTTCTGGGTGGAGATGCCGATCTCGGCGCCGAAGCCGAACTGTTCGCCATCGGTGAACGCGGTGGATGCGTTCACCATCACCGCGGCGGCGTCCACCCGGGCGGTGAACTCGTCGGCGGCGGCGAGGTCACCGGTCACGATGGCCTCGGTGTGTCCGGTGCCGTACCGCTCGATGTGCTCCACGGCCGCGTCGAGGCCGTCGACCACCTTCATCGCGATGTCCAGGCTCAGGTACTCCTCGGCCCAGTCGGCCTCGGTGGCGGGCACCATCGCGGGCTCGTCGCCGTGGATGATCACGCCGTGCGCCTGCAACGCCGAGGTGAGGGCGGGCACCGCGAGATCGGCGATCGTACGGTCGACCAGGACCGTCTCCGCGGCGTTGCAGACGCTGGGTCTGCGGGTCTTGGCGTTGACGACGATGTCCGTCGCCATGTCCAGGTCGGCGGCTGAGTGCACGTAGACGTGGCAGTTGCCGGTGCCGGTCTCCAGCGTGGGGACGAGCGCATTGCGGACCACGGCGTCGATGAGCCCGGCCCCACCGCGCGGGATGACCACGTCGACGAGCCCGCGGGCCTGGATCAGATGGGTGACGCTGGACCGGTCGTGGCTGGGCACCAGGGCCACCGCGTTCGGGTCCACGCCGTGCGCCGCGAGCGCGTCGCGCAGGATCCGCACCAGTTCGGCGTTGGACCGGGCCGCCGATGACGATCCGCGCAGCAGCACCGCATTGCCCGACTTGAAACCGATTCCGAAGGCGTCGACGGTCACGTTGGGGCGGGCCTCGTAGACGATCCCGACTACCCCGAGGGGTACCCGCACCTGCCGCAACGACAACCCGTTCAGCAGGGTCCGACCCTGTAGCACCTCGCCGATGGGATCCGGCAGGCCGGCGACCTGACGCAGCCCGTCGGCGATTCCGCGTACCCGATCGCCGGTGAGGCGCAACCGATCGAGCAGACTCCCCGGCGTGCCATCGGTCTCGGCGCGGGCGATGTCCTCGGCGTTGGCGGCCAGGACCGATCCGGTCTGCGCCTCGACGGCATCCGCCGCGGCACGCAGGACGGCGTTCTTGTCCGCGGTCCGTAGTCGGGCGAGGCGACGGCTCGCGATCCGTGCGGCGCGGGCCTGCGCGAGCACGGTCTCGGCCACGCCGCGGTCGGCGGCGTCCGTGGCCGTTGCCTCGTCCGAACCGAGTTCGTCGGTGGTGGGTGCGCTCATGAGTCCTCGAGAAGTCGGTGAGTGTCCTCCTGCGATGGTATCGCTCGCCTCGGTGCGGACCGATGCAGCGGTGGCCCTCAACACCGACCCAACGCCTGCCGCAGCGTCCGCGTGGTCGGGAGGTCGAGCCGGAGTCCGTAGGTGTCGACCATCAGCACGAACTGCACCGCGTACTGACAGTGGAAACCCCGCCGGGCAGGCATCCAGAGCGCCGGTTGCTGGTCGCTCTTGTCCTGATTCGACCGGCCGTCGACCGCGACGAGGTTGGCCGGGTCGTTGGCGAAGCGGGTGCGGGTGGCCTCGGACCAGTCGCCCGCACCCATGTCCCAGGCGTAGGCCAGGGGAACGATGTGATCGATCTGTACGGCCGTACCGGTCCCTGCTCCGCGGCGGAAGGAGATCCAGTCACCGGTGTACGGGCTGGTGAACTCGCCGGTGGCAACGGCGGTCGGACAGTCGTCGGTCGCGGCGGTGGTGATGTCACGCAGGTCGCGCCGGAGGATGTCGTCCCTTGTGTCACAACCGTTGCGACCCCAGGCGGCGTCGGTGGAGTCGGTCCAAGCGGTGCCGAAAGCCGATCGGACGTATCCGACCCGTTTCACCCGCACCGGCGTCGTGGACACCCTGCCCAGGGCCTCGGTGATCACCCGCACCACCGCGGGATCCACCCGGGACGCGGATGGTCGCCGGTCGCCGACGACGCCGATCGCGACCAGTACGGCGCTGACGGTGAACACGCACGTCACCAGCCACCACCGGCTGGGCAGCATCGCGTATTCGTGCAGCAGCCACCGTGCGCCGCGGGTGTGCCGGAGGCGTCGGCGCAGTCGACGCAGCGCCTGCGCCGCGGTCACCACGCACCACCCCCACCGAGGTCAGGACTTGTCGAGGTACCGGATGCGATGCGGCCCGAGGACGGAGTCGACCAGATCGGCCATGGCCGGGTGTTGCAGCAGGGTGAGGTCGTCGGTGACCACCTCGTCGGCGAGCACCCTGGCCTCGGCGATGAGGTCGCCGTCGGAGAGCAGCGACAACAACCGCAGGGTCGATCCACTACCGGCCTGCAACGCACCGAGCACATCCCCCTCCCTGCGCTGTTCGAGATCGACCATCGACAACTCGAACCCGTCATTGGACGCCTCGACGGCCCGTAACCGTTCCATCGACTGCGAACTCTGCGACACGGTGGTCATCAGCAGACACAGGCCGGGCCAGCCGCCGCGACCGACCCGACCGCGGAGCTGATGCAGTTGCGACACCCCGAATCGTTCGGCGTCGACGATGACCATGGCCGTCGCGTTGGGTACGTCCACACCCACCTCGACCACGGTGGTCGCCACCAGCACGTCGATCTCACCGGCTCCGAAGGCATCCATCACCGCTGTCTTCTCGTCCGCGGGTAGTCGCCCGTGGAGCAACCCGATCCGGAAGCGGCCGAGTTCGCCCCCGGCCAGTTGGTCGAACATCTCCACCGCCGAGGTGGTCGGCGGACCATCCGCGGCGGCCGCCTTCTCCTCCGAGGCGGCGCCGGCGGCGGTACCGTCGTCACCGATCCGCGAACAGACCACGTACGCCTGCCTGCCCTGTTCGATCTCCTCGGCGATTCGGCTCCACACCCGTTGCACCCACACCGGTTTGGCGCTGGGCACCACGGTGGTGGAGATGGGCTGACGCCCGGCGGGTAGCTCACGCAGGGTGGAGGTCTGCAGGTCGCCGTACACGGTCATCGCCACCGTACGCGGGATGGGTGTCGCGGTCATCACCAGTACGTGCGGGGTCGTCTCACCGCGACTCTTGTGCCGCAGGATATCTCGCTGTTCCACGCCGAAGCGGTGCTGTTCGTCGACGACGATGAGGCCGAGGTTGAAGAAGTCGACGTTGTCCTGCAGCAGGGCATGGGTGCCCACGACGATGCCCGCCTGACCGGTCATCGCGTCGAGCAGGGCCGATTTCTTCGCCGCCGTCTTGAGCGACCCGGTGATCAACGCGATCGCCGTCGCACCCTCCTCGGCATCCAGGGTGCCTGCGCGCCCCAGCCCACCCAACAGGCTGCGCAGGGTGCGCAGATGCTGCGCGGCGAGCACTTCCGTCGGCGCCAGCAACGCACACTGATAACCGTTGTCGACCATCCTCAGCATCCCGAGCACGGCGACGAGCGTCTTACCCGAACCGACCTCACCCTGCAGCAGTCGACTCATCGGCTCGCCGGTGTCCAGCGACCCGGTGATCTCGTCGAGCACTCGTTGTTGCCCGTCGGTCAGGGCGAACGGGAGCCGTTGCAGTACGCGGTCTTCCAATCCACCCGATACCCGCGGGCATCGCGGCCCCGTCTGTCCGGCGTCGAGATGTCTGCGTTGGGCCAGCGCCAACTGCAGCGCCAGGGCCTCGTCGAACTTCAGTCGTTCCCGCGCTGCGTCGATGTCCTCGGCGGTGCGCGGCGAGTGCATCAGGCGGACCGCGTCGTCACCGGTGATGTAGCCGTACCGTTGACGTTCGGTCTCGGTGAGCGCATCGGGCAGCGGCGGCACCTGGTCGAGGACACCCTTGATACACGCCCAGATGTCCCAGGTCTGCAGTTTGGCGGTGGCCGGGTACACCGGCAGGAACGGCTTCTCGAAGTCCGACAACACCAGCCCGGCGCCGGAATCGCTGACCCCGCCGGTGCGGAACATCGCCGAGCCGATCGATCCGCCGATCTGCATCTGGTCGCTGTGCTCGGGGATCACCATCCAGTCCGGGTGGGTCAGCTGCACATTCCCGCGGTACGTGGACAGCTTCCCCGCGAGCATCGCGCGGGTACCGGGGGTCAGGGCACGCGCGATCGCGTACGGGTGGAAGAAGGTGGCGTCGAAGGTGTTCACGTCGTCGGTGGCACGGATGCGCAGCATGTGACCCTTGCGCTTGCGCATCGGGATCATGTCCGCCTTCACGATCCGGGCCACGACGGTGACGTAATCGCCGTCGGCGAGCTGCTTCTCGGCCGACAACGCGCCGCGTTGGACGTACCGACTCGGTTGATGGCGGATCAGCTCGCCGACGGTGTGGACTCCGATCTCGTCGGCGAGCAACTCGACCGTCCCGGGTACCAGATACGCGGCGAGCGAATCCGACAGTGCAACCATCTACTCGACTCCCACCTGCAGCAGCTGATCGGTCTGCCCGGCCGGGAACACCGCGAGCTCCACACCCGGATAAGTGCCGCGTATGTGTGTGTCGAGGTCGTCGAGGACCTGCTGGTGCAACTCCGCACCCGCCAGTACGGTCACCAGCTCACCACCGGTGCCGAGCATGAGATCGACGAGTCCGATGGTCGCCGTGGCGGTCTCGGGGTCGATGACCAACACGTCCTCGCCGATCAGACCGATCCGGTCGCCGACCGCGCAGGTACCCGCCAGGGTGATCATCGGCTCGGTGGCCACCGCAACCGAACCCCATCGCGTCGACGCCGCCGACTCGGCCATCGCGTAGGCGTCCGCATCGGGGTTGGCCGAGATGTCGTGCACGGCCATCGCGGCCAGACACTGCGCCATCGACAGCGTGGGCAGGAACACCACCGTCCGCCGCGGTGACCGCGCCTCGGCGGCCACGCTGATGAGGTCCTGGGCGGGTAGCGCACCGTTGACCATGGCGATCACATGTGCGCTGTCCACCGCGACGATCGCCTCGGACAGGGCGGAGACGTCGAGCCCGTCGTCGGCGCGGACCACATACGCACCCTCCGATGCGAACAGCTCCGCGGCCTGTTCTCCTTTCACCACCGCCACCACCGCACGGCGATGCCGCGGTGGCGGCTCGTCGGGCGCATCGCTGGACCGGTGCGCGTCCAACAGGAAACAGGTGATCCGGATGTCCGACAGATGACCCAGCCGCAGTCCCGCCTCCACGGCGGCGCCGGGGTCGTCGGTGTGCACGTGCACCGAGAACCGTTCGTCGGGGCCACCGGAGCTGTCGCCGACGATCACCACCGCGTCGCCGAGATCGGACAGCGCGTCGCGCAGCGCACCGATCTGCTCGGCCTGCGCACCGTCGAGCAGGTACATCACCTCGAAGTCGCTGCCCTCGCCCCCGTCGCAGATCTCCCCGATCCGGTGTCCGATCGGATCGCCTCCGCCCGCCAGCGACCCGCGATACTGCCGTCGCCGGACCGAGACCCCGGTCAGCACCTCCACCAACGCGTCGAGGATGGCGAGCAGTCCGCGTCCGCCCGCGTCCACCACCCCGGCTCGGGCCAGTTCCGGCAACTGTTCGGTGGTCCGGTCCAGATCCTCGGCGCAGGTGTCGGCGATCGCGCGGGCGAGATCGGCGGGTGTCGCGTCCGCATGGTCGGCGGCGGCGCGGGCCGACGCGGCCAACAGCGTCAGCACGGTGCCGTCCCGCGGATCGCTGACCGCGCGCCGCGCGGCCAACGATGCGAGCTGCAGTCCGGTCACCAGAAGGGTGTTCAGCGCATCGGCTGCCTCGGCCGGATCACTGTCGGCTCCGGGCGCGCGGTCGGGTAGGTGCAGTTCGGCTGCATCGGCCACCCCGACCAGAACCTGCGACAGGATGATGCCCGAGTTGCCACGCGCACCGGTGACCGCGCCGTCGGCCATGGCCCTGGCGAGTTCGGGGGTGGTGGCGTCCGGACCCAACTCGTCGACGGCGGCGGATGCGGCCTTCATGGTGTGGAGCATGTTGCTGCCGGTGTCGGAGTCGGGGATCGGGAAGACGTTCAGGTCGTTGATCTCGCCGCGAGACCGTTCGAGCGCTGCCACCGAGGCGCGCGTCCAGTCGCGCAGCAACAACGGATCGACGGCACCGCGCGACCGATCGGTCATCCCGCGCACCTCCTCGTCGCCACCCGGCCCGAAGCGGCGGGCGGGGTCGAGGCCAGACTAGTGCGGGCGCCGGACACCGCTTCGCGACGACGGACGCAGGCCCAGGGACGCCGCCGCATTTGGCCGCGACGCCGGCGGCCGCTATCCTTGCAGGGTTGCCTTGCGGTGGGAGACGTGTTCCGACGTCCGTCCGAGCGCCGCGGGCCCACAGGACAATGTTCTCAACGATCGAGGAGTTCGACGATGGCTGCCGTTTGCGACGTTTGCGGCAAGGGGCCCGGCTTTGGCAAGTCGGTCTCGCACTCGCACCGGCGTACCAACCGCCGATGGAACCCGAACATCCAGGCCGTGCGCACGCACGTCCCGGGCGGGAACCACAAGCGGGTCAACGTGTGCACCTCCTGCCTCAAGGCAGGCAAGGTCACCCGCGGCTGAGACGCCCGTTACCGTGTCAGGGTGAGCCCTGACACGACGCTGTCCGACGGTGGCCGCGACGTCTCGGTGATCGCACCGGTCGACGGGGTGCTGCGTATCGCGGTATCCACCGACGCCCCCGGAAACCCCTTGAGCGGCGACGCCATGCATCATGGCGCCGTCGCTCTTCGTCGTGCCGTGGCCGGCGACCTCGACGTCGGTGCGGTGCTGTTGACCGGTGCCGGACAGAACTTCTGTGCCGGCGGCGACGTGAGGGTGTTCGCTGCTGCGCCGAACCGCCCGGCCTTCATCCGCGGTGTCGCCGACGAATTCCATGGGTTCATCGCCGCGTTGCGCGACGCTCACCTGCCGGTGGTCGCCGCGGTCACCGGGTGGGCCGCGGGGGCCGGGTTGAGCATCGTCACCCACTGCGACATCGCGGTGGGCGGCCCCGCAACCCGTTTCCGACCCGCCTACTCCGGCATCGGTCTGTCCCCCGACGGTGGGCTGACCTGGACGTTGCCCCGGATCGTCGGCTCGGCCCGGGCGCGCCGAATCCTGCTGACCAACGCCGTCATCACCGGTGACGACGCGTACGCCTGGGGACTGCTCGGCGCATTGGTCGGCGACGACGAGGTCCGGTCGGTGGCCGAGACCATGGCCCTCGACATCGCCGCAGGCCCACGTCAGGGACTACGCGCGGCTCGTGATCTGCTCGACCGATCCCCCGGTGCCAGATTGCTCGACCACCTCGACGCCGAAGCCGACTCCATCTCGCGGCTGTCCGGTACGCCGGAGGGAATCGAGGGCATCGACGCCTTCGCCGAGAAGCGGCGCCCCGACTTCGCCGCACACCGCTGAACGGGCGCGACGTCACACCGCACGTGCGGTGATCCGTGGCCTACTGCGCCCAGGGCGGCGCGAGACGCACGTCATCGCCGACGACCGAGGCCGTCATCCCGAGTCCGGTCGTGGCCCAGATCTGCGCGGGTTCGTCCGCGCTGTTGCCGACGCGAAACGTGACGTCCGCCGGCACCAGAACGGCATCCCCGGCCGCGGCGACGAAGTGCTCGTCATCGAGCTGCACATCGAGGTGTCCACTGAGGACGAAGAGAACCTCCTCGTGTGACATCGTGTGCTGCTCTCCCGCCGTACGGGGCGGGAAGTCGGCTCGCCACGCGGCCAGCGAAGCGGCGCCGGTGCTGCTCGAGGCGAAGGAAGTGAACGTGACGCCGTGCATCGAATACGCACGCGCTTCTCGCTGTGACACATGGGGCATGGTCGAACCTTCCGATAATGGACAACTGAGTTGACCATATATCGTCAATGTAGTTGTCTTCTTCGGTTACGCTGTCGTCGTGAGTCCGAACAGCGATGTCATCGCACCGTTCCTGCTCATGCGTGCATTCCGCGGACTGGTCGACGCCGTACACGAAAGCCTCGCCGACGCGGGGTTCCCCGGTATTCGCGCCCAGCACGAATTCGCCCTGCAGGCGATCGGCGCAGGATGCACCAGCGTTCAATTGGGCGAACGGTTGGGCGTGACCAAGCAGGCTGCGACCAAGACCGCGCACTCCTTGGAAGCGATGGGATTGATCACACGCGAGACCAACACGAGTGACCGGCGTGAGCGGACGCTGACCATCACGACCGCCGGCCGTCGACTACTCGCACTGTCGGCAGACGCGTTCTGCGACGAGTTGGCCCGATGGCGACGTGTCGCGGGCGACGATGCGGTGACCACGACCCTGACCACACTGAGCCAGTTCGGCGTCGGTGGCCGCTCCGATGTCGACCTGTCGGATTGGATCTGAGTCACCAGCCTCACGGGAGGAGAGGCGTCGTGCGCTCAGCGGTGACGTCGGACGACGAGCATGGTCACGGCAGCCGCCAGTCGATCGGATCGGCACCGAGTTCCTCCAGGGCCAGATTCGCCCGCGAGAACGGCCGCGATCCGAAGAACCCGCGGCTCGCCGAGAGCGGAGACGGGTGAGCCGAGGTGATGGTCGGTACGTCGGGCATCCACCGACACAGACCTGCAGCATCGCGGCCCCACAGGATCGCGACCAGTGGTTCGTCTCGGTCGGCCAGGGCCTTGATGGCGCACTCCGTGACCGCCTCCCAACCCTTTCCGCGGTGCGAGGCCGGCGTCCCCGGAGCGACCGTGAGCACCCTGTTCAGCAACAACACGCCGCGCTCGGTCCACGGCGACAGGTCACCGGTGGCCGGCCGGGGCAGATCCAGATCGGAGCCGTATTCGGTGAAGATGTTGGCGAGCGATCGTGGAACCGGCGACACCGACGGATCCACCGAGAAGCTCAAACCGACGGCGTGCCCCGGCGTGGGGTAAGGGTCCTGACCGACGATCAGTACCCGAACGGAGTGGAACGGGGTACTGAACGCTCTCAGCACGTTTCGACCCGCCGGCAGATACCGGCGGCCCGCGGCCACCTCGGCCCGCAGGAAGCGGCCGAGGTCGGCGACCGTCTCGGCCACCGGCGCCAGCACCTCGGCCCAACCGGGATCTATCAGCTCCGAAAGCGGCTGTGCACCGCTATCTTTCGCCTTCGCCCTCTTCTCACCGCCATCGTCGGCCATGGTCATGCGTCCAACCGCCGGAGGTTGTCGCGGTAGTGTGCGGCGTTGGCCGCGTAGAGGTCCACGTTTAGATCGAGGTGGCCGTTCGGCACCTCGTATCCGGCCCGGATCTTCGCGGGCACGCCCAGGGCCATCGCGCGTTCGGGTACCTCGAAGCCGAACGGCACCACCGCCCCGGCACCCACGATCGCACCCGATCCGATGCGGGATCCGTTGAGCACCACAGATCCCGACGCGATCAGGGTGTGGTCTCCGATCGTGGCACCTTCGATATGGGCGTTGTGCCCGACCACGCAGCCGGCACCGATGACCGTTGCATCGATCATGGTGCAGTGCACCACCGTTCCGTCCTGGATGTTGGTGCGGGCGCCGACGGTGATCGTTCCGTAGTCACCGCGCAGAACCGCCCCCGGCCACACCGACACACCGTCGGCCAGGATCACCGAGCCGATGACCACCGCATCCGGGTGAACGTAGACATCGGCACCGAGTTCCGGCTCCCGGTCGCCGAGCGCATATATCGCCATCCCGCCAATGTAACGGGGAACCCGTGACCGTCGTCGAAGGCCACGGTGTGCGTCGACACGTCAGAAGCTCTCCCAGCCGTGGTGCCCCGTCGGATCGTCGGTGACCACCACGTCACCCGGTTCTTCGTCGACCACCTCACCGATCACCGACCAACCCGCAGGTACCGACCCTGTGAAAGTGGCCATCAACTCGTGATCCTCACCACCCTCGAGAACCCAGGTCGCGACGTCCACCCCGCAACGTCGGGCCACCTCGTCGAGTTGCGGCGGCTGCGGGATGCGCTCGGGGTCCACCCGGATCGCCACCGAGGACGCGGTTGCCATCGTTCGCAGCTCCGACCACAGGCCGTCGGAGACGTCGGTCATCGCGGTGGGAACCATCGATGGCCAGTGCACACGCGGGGCAGGTGCCCATCGCGGCGTGGGCACCCTGTGCGCCGCCACCAGTGCCGACGGCTCGTGCTCACCACGGCCGAGCAACTCCAGTCCCGCTGCGGAACCGCCCAGCGGTCCGCTGACCGCGACGACATCACCGACCGTCGCACCGTCGAGCCGGACCGGCGAATGCCCGGCGGTGTCCCCGATCACGGTGACCGTCACCACCACCTGCGTGGTCGCGACCAGGTCCCCCCCGACCACCGGCGCACCGAACCCGGCTGCCGCACCGGCCAGCCCGGTCATCAGCGACCGGACCACAGCAGCCGGGGTGTCCGGCGGGCACCCCAAGGCCACCACCACCCCGGTGGGGGCACCGCCCATCGCCGCGATGTCGGCGATCGCCTGAACCGCGGCGCGGGCACCCACCTCCGCGGGCGCACTCCACTCCCGCCGAAAATGCCGGCCCTCGACGACGGTGTCCGTGCTGACGACCACCGGACCCTTGCTGCGCAGCACCGCTGCGTCGTCACCCGGGCCGATGACCACGTCGACCGCGGACCGCAACCCGCCTGCCCGGTCGTTGGAGATCGCGATCAGGTCGTTCACCAGCACCCGCTCCGACAGATCACGGACCAGCGGGCCCTCCAGGGTCCAGGCAGCCGATCGACCCTTCGACCCGACATCTGCCGTCCTGCTGTTCGTGGTCGTCTCGCTGTCCGTCATACCGCCCTCGGTCGTCGCATCCGCTGCATGCCTGGGTGTCAACCTCGATCCGTACCGCAGCCTCCACGACCGGCCACCAGGACCCGCCGGGATCTGCTCGCCGCGGAGCTGCGACGACGGTTCCGGGCGTCTCCGGGGAGGCGGTTGGCGCGGCCGTCGGGTCGTCGGCGACAATCTGTGCCAGTGTATTCGCATTCGCGCACGCTCCCCGCGTGTGCGCCCGGGCAGCCCCGCGGGTGACGACGAGAGGATGGCCGTGGTCCAGGCATTCATTCTGATCCAGACCGAGGTCGGTCGCGCAGCCCTCGCCGCCGCCACCATCGCCGAGATCACCGGAGTCGCCTCCTCCGAGGAGGTGAGCGGACCCTACGACGTCATCGTGCGTGTCGACGCCGCGGACGCCGGTCAACTCACCGAACACGTTGTGCCGCAGATTCAGAAGGTCGACGGCATCACCCGTACCCTTACCTGCCCGGTGGTCAGCGCGACACGATGACAACCCACCGTCAATACCCGTGAGCGCGGACGAACACCCGCCGGAGTCCAGTTCGACCGAACCGCGATCCGCGGAGCCCCCGTCGGCGGAGCGCAGGGCCGGACTGCGACCCGCGACCATCGCCTCCATCGTGGCGATCCCGGTCATGGTGATCGTCGGCTTCATCACGTTCGCGGTGGTGAAGTCGCACCAACACGCGTCGTCGACCTCGGTGTCGCTGCAATCCGTGCCCGCCCCCGATTCGTCGAGTCCGGACTGCGCGCGACTGACGAGGGCGCTGCCGCGAACCCTGGACGGGTTCGGCGAACGCGCCACCATCGACGGTGACATCGTCAGCTGGCCCGCCACCGGCGACTCCAGTCCGGTGCAGTTGCGATGCGGGGTCGCTCGGCCGTCCGGTCTCGGCCCCACCTCGGCGCTGCTGGAGGTGTCGCCGGTCCAGTGGTTCTCCGCCGACCAGGGGACCCGGACACCGTGGTTCGCTGTCGATCGGCGTCCCTACGTCGCGCTGGCACTCCCTGCGGGAGCCGGCAACGGACCCATCACCGCCGTCTCGGCCGCGATCGCCTCGACGCTGGCGAGCACGGGAGTCGACGTCGGCGGTCAGCAGGCGTCCGCGACCGCACCCACGGGCTGAGTCTCACTCGGCCCTGGTGCTGCGACCCAGCAACGAACTGATTGCGTCACCCACCGACAATCCCTCGTGACACACCTGATGCACCGCGTCCGTCAGCGGCATCTCGACACCGGCCTTGATCGCCAGCGCGCGCACCGAGGTACACGACTTGACCCCTTCGGCGACCTGGCCGTTGGTGGCCGCCTGCGCCTCGTCCAACGAACACCCCTCACCCAGGCGTGCGCCGAAGGAACGGTTCCGCGACAACGGGGAGGAGCAGGTCGCGACCAGGTCACCCACTCCCGCCAACCCCGCCAACGTCTCCGGCCGGGCACCGAGGGCGATGCCCAGACGCGTGGTCTCGGCCAGGCCGCGGGTGATGATGGCGGCCAGGGTGTTCTCCCCCAGTCCGGCGCCGGAAGCGATCCCGCATGCCAACGCGATCACGTTCTTGGCCGCGCCACCGATCTCGCAACCCACCACGTCGGTATTCGTGTACGGGCGGAAATATCCTGTCGTGCATGCATCTTGAACTCGCCGTGCGCGTTCCTCGTCTCCGAAGCCGATGACCGTCGCCGCGGGCTGTCCGGCCGCGACCTCGCGTGCGAGATTGGGACCCGACAGCACGCCGATCCGATCGGGATCGATGCCGGCGGCGTCGGCGATGACCTCGCTCATGCGCAGCAGGGTGTCGCTCTCCACACCCTTGGCCAATGAGATCACCGTCGCGTCGGAGGGGATGTGTTCGCGCCACCGGGTGAGATTGCTGCGCAGCGATTGCGACGGCACCCCGGCGACCACGAGTTCCGCCCCGTCGAGCGCCTCGGACGGCTCGCTGACCGCGTGCAGTTCGGCCGGCAGCTCGATGTCCGGGAGATAGTCGGGATTGACGTGGTCGCGATTGATCGTCTCGGCCAGCTCCGGACGGCGGGCCCATATCCTCGTGTCCGTCCCCGCTTCGACGAAGACCTTCGCCACGGCCGTCCCCCACGACCCCGCACCCATCACGACCGTTTTCACGCCGCTCCTCTCCTTCACCGCGAGCGTCGATGCGACGGGTTCCACCGTCGACGCCCGCTGCGACTCATCTCACCCTAAACGCTGATCTCGAACCGTCGGCCGGACTCCGCGATACGCGTCCCGATGGACACGCACCCTCGGTCGGGTCGACAGCGTCGACCATGATGGAGGGATGCGACCCCCGCAGAGCACGACACCTCGCGAGCGGACCACCCGGTCCGACAGGACGGGCCGCCCATTGGTCGGGGTGTTGGCCGTGAAGGACCTGGCCCTGGCCAAGACCCGACTCGCCGAACAGTTGTCGACGGGGATCCGCGCGCGACTGGTGCTGGCGATGATGCGAGACACCGTCGCCGTCCTGCACCGATCCGGGGCGGCGGGCGTCGTGGTCGTCAGCCCTGACCCGCGTGTCCTCGCCGCGGCCGAGGAATCGGGCGCCCGGGTGCTCGCCGAGTCGGCGACGCCAGGTGCGAGCACTCGCGGACATGCGCAGCTGAACCGCGCCTTCGTCGCCGGGTCCACGGTGGCCGCACACGCCTGGGAAGACCCTCGGGTGATGTTGGTGCAGGCCGATCTGCCCGCCGCGCGGGCGGACCATCTCGCCACGGCGGCCGATCTCGCGATCGGCACCGCACGGGCCATCATCACCGATCGCGACGGTTCCGGCACCACGCTGCTCGTGGTGGACCGCGCGGGTGAGTTGACGGACAGGCCACCGCGCTTCGGATCCGGTTCCGCCCGCAGGCACGTCGCACAGGGTGCGACCGACCTCTCGACACTGCGCGGCCACCCACCGTGGCCGGATCTGCGAACCGACGTCGACACCCTCGAAGACCTGGCCGTCGCCGCTCATCTCGGTACCGGGGATCACACCCGCGCGGTGATCGCCGAGCTGCACGCGAGCGGAGCGCTGTCGCAGACGGGTTGACCGCCCCGTGCCGAGAACTCCGTCGATCCCGCGGCCTGACGCGCGCAGCCGGGCCGATGGTCCATGATGAGTGGGTGACTTCCGCAGACAGCTCCGCCTCCGACACCGCACGCGCCGAGGATCGGGCCGATGACGGCGGCAGGATCGACATCCAGTCACTGCCCGCGGCCCCACCAGCGGCGACACCGGTGCCGGACGAGGTGGTCACCGAACTCCGCCCGGACCGATACCTGAACCGCGAACTGAGCTGGCTGGACTTCAACGCACGCGTTCTCGCCCTGGCCGAGGACACCTCGATGCCTCTGTTGGAGCGAGCCAAGTTCTTGGCGATCTTCGCGTCCAATCTCGACGAGTTCTTCATGGTCCGGGTCGCCGGACTGAAGCGCCGCGACGAGATGGGTTTGTCCGTGCGCTCCGCCGACGGGTTGTCACCCCGCGAGCAGTTGTCGCGGATCGCGCGGCGTACCCAGACCCTCGCCGAGCGCCACGCGCTTGTGTTCATGGATTCCGTGCGACCGGAGTTGGCCGCCAACGGGATCGACGTCGTGTCGTGGGACGAGCTCACCGAGCCGCAACGTGAGCGGATGGTCGATTACTTCCACGAAGACGTCTTCCCGGTCCTCACCCCGCTCGCCGTCGATCCGGCACACCCTTTCCCCTACATCAGCGGGCTCAGCCTGAATCTGGCTGTGACCGTGCGCGATGCCGAGGGCACCGGCGAGCATTTCGCCCGGGTGAAGGTGCCCGACAACGTCAGCCGATTCGTCCCCGTCGACAAGCTGATGCCCAGGAAGTCGACCGACGACGACGACGAACCGCAGCGCACCACGCTGCTGCCGTTGGAGCGACTCATCGCGGCCAACCTGGAACACCTGTTCCCCGGTTTGGAGATCGTCGAGCACCACGTCTTCCGGATCACCAGGAACGCGGACTTCGAGGTGGAGGAGGATCGCGACGAGGATCTGCTCCAGGCCCTCGAACGCGAACTGGCCCGTAGGCGCTTCGGTTCGCCGGTGCGGCTCGAGGTCGCCGACGACATGAGCGAGCACATGCTCGAGTTGCTGCTCCGCGAACTCGACGTCGATCCCGCCGACGTGATCGAGGTCCCCGGCCTGCTCGACCTGTCGGCACTGTTCGAGATTCACGGTCTGGACCGTCCACAGCTGAAGGACCGACCCTTCGTACCAGCGACCCACCCCGCCTTCGGCGAACGTGAGACACCGAAGAGTGTCTTCGCGACGCTGCGGGAAGGCGATGTGCTGGTGCACCATCCCTACGACTCCTTCTCCACGAGCGTGCAGCGATTCATCGAGCAGGCCGCGGCCGACCCCCAGGTGCTGGCCATCAAGCAGACCCTCTACCGGACGTCCGGAGACAGTCCGATCGTCAACGCACTGATCGACGCCGCCGACTCGGGTAAGCAGGTGGTCGCGCTGGTGGAGATCAAGGCACGTTTCGACGAGCAGGCGAACATCAAGTGGGCGCGGCAGCTCGAGCAGGCCGGTGTGCATGTGGTGTACGGCCTGGTGGGACTCAAGACCCACTGCAAGACGTGTCTGGTGGTCCGTCGTGAGGGATCGACCATCCGACGCTACTGCCACATCGGGACCGGCAACTACAACCCCAAGACCGCACGGCTGTACGAGGACGTGGGTCTGCTGACCGCGGACCCCGACGTGGGGGCCGATCTCACCGACCTGTTCAACACGCTGACCGGTTACTCACGCAAGTACCGGTACCGCAACATCCTGGTCGCTCCACAGGGCATCCGCGCGGGCATCGTCCAGCGCATCAACACCGAGATGGACCGGCATCTCGCCGGCGATTCGAGAGCACGGATTCGATTGAAGGCCAACGCACTTGTCGACGAACAGGTCATCGACGCGCTCTACCGCGCCTCACAGGCGAGCGTTCCCGTCGACATCGTCGTCCGTGGCATCTGCGCGCTGCGACCGGGCGTCGAGGGCATGAGCGAGACGATCACCGTCCGTTCGATCCTCGGCGAGTTCCTGGAGCACTCGCGCATCCTCTATTTCGGTGCCCAGGACGAGTACTGGATCGGAAGCGCCGACATGATGCACCGCAACCTCGACCGCCGGATCGAGGTCATGCTGCAGGTGAAGGACGAACGCCTCACCCGTGAGCTCGAGGACATGTTCGCCTCCGCGCTCGACCCCAGGACGCGGTGCTGGATCCTGGGGTCCGACGGTCGGTGGGCCGCTTCCCCCGCGGAGGGTGAGGACGTCCGCGATCATCAACGACAGATGATGCGTCGACACCGTAACCGCCTCGAGAGTTCCGCCGACCGGTGAGCAAGAGGAGCTACGCCGCCGGTGGTGTGCTGTGGCGCACCGGATCCTCCGGTGTCGTGGAGGTCGGTCTGGTGCATCGCCCGCGTTACGACGACTGGTCGCTGCCCAAGGGGAAGACCGAACGCGGCGAGACCCTGTTGGCAACGGCGGTGCGCGAGATCGGTGAGGAGACCGGACAACAGGTCCGCATCGGCAGGCATCTGACCTCGGTGTCCTACGAGACGAACAATCACACTCACAAGCATGTCGAGTACTGGTCGGCTCGATCCGTCGGCGGTGACTTCGCACCCAACGAAGAGGTGGACGAACTCGCCTGGTTCTCGATCGCTGACGCTCGCAAGAAGTTGAGTTATCGACTCGATGTGACCGTGGTCGACGAGTTCGCCGCTCTACCTGCCGATCTGCACACCATGATCGTGGTGCGCCACGCCCAGGCGGGCCGCAAGTCCCAGTACAAGGGTGACGATCGGCTGCGGCCATTGGACAAGACCGGCCGTGCGCAGGCCGAGGCACTGGTCGGTCAGCTGCTGCCGTTCGGTCCGACCGCCCTGCACGCCGCGGAGCGGATACGGTGCGAACAGACCCTTGCGCCCACCGCGGTGGAGGCAGCGCTGGAGGTCCAGCCGGAACCGACGCTGTCCGAAGAGGCCTACCGCGACGACCCGAAAGCGGCGCGGCGGCGCATCTCCCAGATCATCGGCGAGACCGGAATCCACGTCGTGTGCAGCCAGGGCAAGGTGATCCCGTCACTGATGTCGCGCATCGCCGACGAGGCGGGGTTGCAGCTACCGCCGGCCGACAACCGCAAGGCGAGCATGTGGGTGTTGTCCTTCACCGGCGGCGTCTTGGTCCATGCCGACCACCAGGACAGTCCACTCCCCATACGGATGGACTGACAGCGCGGGTCCGCTTCGACGACCTCCCAATACGACAAACCCCCGCGGAGGGAAGGGCCGCGGGGGTTTGTCGTTGGTGTCGTCAGCGACGGGCGGTGCGCTTCGCCGGAGTCTTCTTGGCTGCGGTCTTCTTGGCCGGAGTCGCCTTCTTGGCGGTGGTCTTCTTGGCGGCCGTGGTCTTCTTGGCCGGCGTGGTCTTCTTGGCGGCCGCGGTGGTCTTCTTCGCGGCGGTGGTGGCCTTCTTCACCGGCGTGGTCTTCTTGGCGGCCGCGGTGGTCTTCTTTGCGGCGGTGGTGGCCTTCTTCACCGGAGTCGCCTTCTTGGCCGCCGTGGTCTTCTTGGCCGCCGTGGTCTTCTTCGCTGCGGCCTTCTTGGCAGCAGTGGTGGCGGTGCCGCTACCACGCTTCACGGCCGGGCCGGTGGCGCTGAGCTTCTGCTTGCCTGCCACAACGGCTTTGAACTGTGCGCCCGGACGGAAGGCGGGCACCGACGTGGGACGCACCTTGACGGTCTCACCGGTCCGCGGATTGCGGGCGACACGGGCCGCGCGCTTGCGCTTCTCGAACACACCGAAACCGGTGATGGTGACGCTCTCGCCCTTGTTGACGGCGCGGACGATGGTGTCCACGACGTGCTCGACGGCGTCGGTCGCCGTGCGGCGATCGGTGTCCAACTTCTTCGTCAGCTCTTCAATGAGCTCTGCCTTGTTCATGAGTTCAACCTCCGCAAGCTGTCGGACCCACTCTGGGTCAGCTACGGAACACGGTAAACGTCAAATGCACCAACGTCCACGTTCCACGCCAACGAATCTGGTGAGAACCCCGAATATTTTCGCTGGTGGCGCGGTGCGGGATGCCCCGCGGACGGTGGTAGACGAGAATTTTCGGGCAGAACGTCAGCCGACTTCGGTGGTCACGGGCTTCCATGTGGGACGGGTCTTCTCGAACTCCGAAATTGCTTCTACCTGCTGTAATGTCAACGCGATGTCGTCGAGACCCCGCAGCAGACGCCACCTGGTGTAGTCATCAATTGCAAAGCGCACCACCAAGTCAGCAACGGTCACCGTTCGATCCTCAAGGCTGACGGTGACTTCCGCCCCGGGCTGTTCCTCGAGGCGTTTCCAGATCAATTCGACATCCGATTGCTCCACCTGAGCGGCGAGCAGACCCGATTTTCCGGCGTTACCGCGGAAGATGTCGGCGAATCTCGACGATATGACGACCCGGAAACCGAAATCCATCAGCGCCCAGACAGCGTGCTCACGCGACGACCCGGTGCCGAAGTCGGGACCGGCGACGAGGACGGTCCCACGGTCCCAGGGATCGTTGTTGAGGATGAACTCCGGGTCGTTCCGCCATGCGGAGAACAGGCCGTCCTCAAAGCCGGTGCGGGTCACCCGCTTCAAATAGACCGCGGGGATGATCTGGTCGGTGTCGACATTGCTGCGCCGCAGCGGGACACCGATGCCGGTGTGCGTGGTGAAGGGTTCCATCGTCGTGGGCTCCGAATCGATTCAGGTCTGCTCAGTTGAGGTCTGCGGGTGCCGCGAGACGACCGGTGACCGCCGTCGCCGCAGCCACCGCGGGCGAGACCAGGTGGGTGCGACCACCCTTGCCCTGCCTGCCCTCGAAGTTTCGGTTGGAGGTGGAGGCGCACCGCTCGCCGGGTGCGAGCTGATCGGGGTTCATTCCCAGGCACATCGAGCAACCCGCCTGACGCCATTCCGCCCCCGCCGCGACGAAGACGTCACCGAGCCCCTCGGATTCGGCCTGGGCTCGGACCCGCATCGAGCCGGGAACGATGAGCATCCGCATGCCGTCGGCGACCGATCGGCCGCGCAGGATGTCGGCGACCGTACGCAGATCCTCGATGCGCCCATTGGTGCACGATCCGACGAACACCGTGTCGATCCCTATCTCACGCAGCGGGGTACCCGGCTGCAGGTCCATGTACTCCAGTGCACGCGCGGCGGCGATCGCCTCGGACTCATCGGTGATCTGCTCCGGGTCCGGAACAGATGCACTGAGTGGCAAACCCTGTCCCGGATTGGTGCCCCAGGTCACGAACGGGGCCAGATCGGCGGCGTCGATCACCACCTCGCGGTCGAACTCGGCGCCCGGATCGGTGCGCAGCGACTCCCAGTGGGCGACTGCGGTGTCCCACTCCTCCCCCCGCGGGGCGTGTGGCCGACCACGCAGGTAGTCGTAGGTGATCTGATCCGGCGCGATCATGCCCGCCCTGGCCCCCGCCTCGATCGACATGTTGCAGATGGTCATCCGGGCCTCCATCGACAGCTTCTCGATGGCCGAACCCCGGTATTCGAGCACGTGCCCCTGTCCCCCACCGGTGCCGATCTCTGCGATCACCGCCAGGATCAGGTCCTTGGAGGTCACCCCGTGCGGCAGCTCGCCGTTCACGGTGATCGCCATGGTCTTGAAACGCTTGAGCGACAGGGTCTGGGTGGCGAGGACGTGTTCGACCTCCGAGGTTCCGATTCCCATGGCCAACGCACCGAACGCGCCGTGGGTGGACGTATGGCTGTCACCGCACACCACCGTCGTACCCGGTTGCGTGAGTCCCAGTTGCGGCCCGACGACATGCACGATGCCCTGGTCGAGATCGCCCATCGGGTACAGCCGGATGCCGAACTCCTCACAGTTCTTTCGCAGGGTGTCGACCTGCGTGCGCGAGACCGGATCGGCGATCGGCTTGTCGATATCGATGGTGGGGACGTTGTGATCCTCGGTGGCGATGGTGAGATCGGGCCGCCGCACGGGCCGGTCCGCCAACCGGAGGCCGTCGAAGGCCTGCGGACTGGTGACCTCGTGGACGAGGTGCAGATCGATGTAGATGAGGTCGGGATTGCGCTGACCGTCCTCGTCCAGTCCCCCTTCGACCACCACGTGCTCGGACCAGACCTTCTCGGCGAGCGTTCGCCGGGCGTCCTCGTGTCGGTCGGTCTCGTGATCCACCATGATCATCACTCACTCTCGAGGTGCCCGTGTCGGCCGGGCCGGACCAGGACATTCGGGCGTGCATCTCAGTATTCGGGAGTCTAGTATCGACTCGTGAGAAAGACTACCGCACCGGCCGCGGTCAGCGGAATCGGAGTCCTCGACAAGTCGGTCGCCGTACTGGCTGCCGCCGCCGAACGCCCGTGCAATCTGGGAGATCTCTGTGAACGCACCGGTCTGCCCCGGGCCACCGCACACCGATTGGCCATGGGCCTGGAGACCCACCGGTTGCTGACCCGCGACGCCGCCGGCATGTGGTGTCCCGGACCCGCACTCAACGAGTTGGCCGCATCGGTGCACGACGCGGTGCGTGACGCGGCGGTGATGGTCTTGCCTCGGTTGCGGGAGATCACCGGCGAATCGGTACAGCTGTACCGACGCGAGGGGACCGAACGAGTCTGTGTGGCAGCGATGGAACCGCCTACCGGACTCCGCGACACCGTGCCGGTGGGTTCGCGTCTGCCGATGAGCGCCGGATCGGGTGCCAAGGTGCTACTCGCGTGGGCCGATCCGCCAACGGTGCGGCAGCTGCTGGCCGACAGCGCGTTCAGCGAGCGCAGTCTGCTCGAGATCCGCAAACGCGGCTGGGCGCAGAGTGTCGGCGAACGTGAGCCCGGTGTCGCGAGTGTGTCGGCTCCGGTCCGCGATCGAGACGGTGAGGTGGTGGCGGCGATCTCGGTGTCCGGCCCTGTCGATCGGATGGGCCGACGACCCGGAGCCCGGTGGGCCGCTGACCTGCTCGCGGCGGCCGACGCCATCCACAAGCGCCTGTTGCTCTGAGACGGCCGCCGGTGTCTGATCACATCGGTATGAGTCATCTGTGAGGACAACACGCAATGGAAGTCGGGACGGAGAGGAGTCGAGGGTGGGAACCAACCAGCGAGCGCAGATAGTGATGTCCACCGAAGAAGTGCAGCAGTTCGTCGCGACGAGTCGAACGGCAACCCTGGCCACTCACGGTCCGCACGAGACCATCCATCTGGTGGCCATGTGGTACGCCGTCACCGACGGGGAGATCTGGTTCGAGACCAAGGCCAAGTCACAGAAGGCGGTCAACCTGCGGCGGGATGCGCGCTGTTCGGTGAGCATCGAGGCGGGCTACACCTACGATCAGTTGCGCGGTGTCGCCATCGAGGGGACGGCCGAGATCACCGACGATCCGGATCACCGCCTGGCCGTCGGGATCAGCGTCTGGGAGCGGTACAACGGCCCGTACTCCGAGGAGCTCCGCCCGGCCGTCGATGAGATGATGCGCAATCGAGTCGCGGTCCGACTCGTCGCCGACCGCACCAGGTCGTGGGACCACCGCAAACTCGGTCTGCCCCAGATGCCCGTGGCCGGTAGTACCGCCACGTTTCTGAACGACTGAGCCGAGGCAGCCGATGACATATCGGCACAGGACTCGAACCCGCGCTACCGCCGTGAGAGGGCGAACCGAGGTGCAGGTCAGACGCCGGCAACGCTCTCTCCAGCTGCCGCCGCGGGGTGAGCCGCGTAAGGGTCGCGGTGTTCGTGACCGTTCTTGTCGCGGCGGCGGCGGCCCGCTTGAGGCCGCCGTCACCACCCGCCGCAATGCCTATGATGACTCCGATCCCTGCGGCGAAGGCTAGTGCCACCAACCAAGGGCCATCTCGCTGGCTTCCTGACCTCCGGCGTTTCACCCCAAGGTGGCGTTACACACCGGCGGCGGGCCGGTTTCTGTCCTGGCTGGTACGTCGGCTGATTCATCGTCTCGCCGCTCGGGCTCGGTCACGTCAGTCCAGGTGCGGCGCAACCGGTTCACGGTGATCGGATCGGCTTCTAAGCCCAGCGTCGGTGTCCAGGATGCGGTTCAACCGTTGGTGATAGCGCATCGGCGTCAACCCGAAGCGATCACGAATATCGGCCTCCTCTCACCCGTGCGCGACCACCACTCGTGTTCGATCGCACACGACGCCACTCCCACTGCCTCCGCGGGGTCGGGGCGCTGCCTTTGGTGGCGTAGGCTGATTCTCATCGGACTTCATATCTGACAGGACCCTGTTGGCGTCTCCGGTGCCGCAACGATCACTGTTTGTGGTCAGTCAGGTAACGCATCATGGCCACCAAGTCCTTTGTTGTCGCAGCACCACCTCGCCGGGGAATGTCCGGGCAGTTCTTCACCGATCGCGCGTCCAGCACTTTCCCCGCCGGCGCCGGTCATTCAGTGTCGCCGTCGGGTGCGCGATGACATCGTTACTAGGCCCGCCGCGCGTGCACCTGCATCCTGATCTGACCCAACCTGTTGGGGGTGTCTGGTTTCCATACACGTCGACGTTGAGTGATGAGCTTGCTTCCTTTTCGCAAGCAGTCACCCCAATGCTGGGTTCCATTGTGGCTCTGCAGATGGACTGGCGTGCGTTCCGATCGCGGCCGGGACTTGATTCTGAAGGGTCTCCTCCGTCGCCTCCGCTGCTCCGGGTGACTACCAATCGGATGACCGTCGAGTTCATCGTCATTCCTCCACGTACCCCATCCACGCTGGCCGAGGCACTGGCCCGGCTGGCCAGCGGCAAACCAATACCACCCGAACGCCGCCATTCGCTCCTGGTTCGCTATGCCGAGCAACTCCTCGAACGCGCATCCACAGCCGCCGAGCACCGCGGCACCCTCAGGAGCACGCCCCCTAGCCGATCGAAAAAGTTGGGGGATTCAGCAGCACACCACCAGCAGGTTCCAGCTCCACCCGGTACACAGCACCCGTCGGTACTGGGATAGGCATCAGCACCGTAAGAGCCGCCGTGTCGCACATCTCGCTGCCCGGCGGGCACACGGTGCCGGAAACAAGCCTCGGCGAGGATGCCTAGTGCGCCCTCCCGCCGTCGCTCGTTGGCGCACACCGGACGCTTCACCACCGGGCGAAGCGGTCATCTCGCTGGTCGGTCGTCTGTGGCCTGATCGCACTGATGAGTTCCGCCGTGGAGCTGGTCAATTGTTAGAGGCGTTACGGGAAGACGGGAAGACACTCCCCGACCATGCCGACAGCATCGATGTCCGACTCCTCACGGCCATCATCGAACTAGGGCTCGAACACACACCATGAAGCCGGGCGCCACTGTCGGACGCCTCGCCCGCACGATCCAGTATTAGGCGGCGATCGCGGGGGACCAGACCGCGGCGGCCACGGACCACAGGGTCGACAGGGACACAGGTCGGACAGACCTCAGTTCGCGTGGCCACCGTGAGCCGAGCAATAGTCCTCGGCAGCGCCCCGGTCTGCCTCCTCCGCGTGACAGAACCGGGGCGTTGCTTGTCGTTGGGTCGGCTTCCGTCCAACCCGATGGGGACCTGTACGAAGCGGGTACGACAGCCGGGGCTCATGTGGCCAAAATGTAGCCACGGCGACCGAGCGACCGAGTGGCAGAAGAAAACCCTCTGCCTTCGATGCAGGTCAGAGGGTTGTGCTGTGTTGTAGCCCCGACGGGATTCGAACCCGCGCTACCGCCTTGAGAGGGCGGCGTCCTAGGCCGCTAGACGACGGGGCCAGGAACTTGATGCCGCCCGCGCGCGAACGGCTTTGCCAGACTAGCTGGCCGGAGCTCGCCCACCAAATCGCCTGTCAGGCGGTCCCGCGAGGTCGTGCTCGTGCTGGGGTACCAGGACTCGAACCTAGAATGGCGGTACCAGAAACCGCTGTGTTGCCAATTACACCATACCCCAAGGGTGGCTCCGAGAATCGTCTCCGACCGCTCTGAGCGCCGACGAAAAGAGTATCAAACAGGTGCCGGTGACCCACAAATCGCCTGGCCAGCGACCCCTCAGACCAGGTTCTCGCGGGCGGACCTCAACCGTCGCAGCGTCCGGTCGGCACCGAGCAACTCGATCGACTCGAAGAGCGGTGGACTGATGTGCGAACCGGTCACCGCGACCCGCACCGGACCGAACGCTTTCCGTGGTTTCAGCTCCAACCCCTCCACGAGTGCCGCTTTCAGCGCGGACTCGATGGGCTCGGTGGTCCAGTCGTCGACCGACGCCAGGGCCGCGATGGCCGCGTCGAGGACCGGCACCGAGTCGGCGCCGAGATTCTTGCGTGCCGCGGCCTCGTCGACCACGAAGTCGGCGTCGTCGACATAGAGGAACGACACCAGACCCCAGGCGTCACCGAGGACTTGGATGCGCGTCTGTACCAGGTCGGCGACGACGGCGAAGGATGCGTCGTCGACATCGGCGGGTAGCAACTCGTGCAGGGTGAGGTAGTCGCGCAACCGCCCGGCGAAATCCTCCGGCGCCAACAGCCGGATGTGCTCGGCGTTGATCGCGTCGGCCTTCTTCTGATCGAAGCGCGCCGGGCTGCTGTTGACGTCGACGATGTCGAAGGCGGCGATCATCTCGTCCAGGCCGAAGATGTCCTGATCGGCCGAGAGACCCCAGCCCAGCAGGGCCAGGTAGTTCAACAGTCCTTCGGCGATGAAACCGCGGTCGCGGTGGTGGAACAGCGACGACTGCGGATCCCGCTTGGACATCTTCTTGTTTCCCTCCCCCATCACGAAAGGGAGATGACCGAACTGCGGCACCGAGTCGGCGGCCCCGATCCGGGCGAGCGCCCGATACAGGGCGATCTGTCGCGGCGTCGACGACAACAGATCCTCACCACGCAGCACATGGGTGATCTTCATCGCGGCGTCGTCGACCGGGTTGACCAAGGTGTACAGCGGGTCCCCGTTACCGCGGGTCAACGCGAAGTCCGGCACGGTACCCGCCTTGGCAGTGGTCGGCCCGCGCACCAGATCGTCCCAGGTGATGTCCTCGTCGGGCATACGAAGTCGGACAACGGGTTTACGGCCTTCGGTCGTGTAGGCGGCCCGCTGTTCGCCGGTCAGGTCGCGGTCGAAGTTGTCGTAACCCAACTTCGGGTCACGACCGGCCGCACGGTGACGCGCCTCGACCTCCTCGGCGGTCGAGTAGGCCTCGTAGGCCTCGCCCGCCGCCAGCAGCTTGGCCACCACGTCGAGATGCTGCTCACGGCGCAGTGACTGGCGATAGGGCGCGTACGGTCCGCCGACCTCGGGACCCTCATCCCAGTCCAAACCCAACCAGCGCAGCGCATCGAGCAGCGAGGCATACGACTCCTCGCTGTCACGCTCGGCGTCGGTGTCCTCGATACGGAACACGAAGGCACCACCGGTGTGGCGCGCGTAGACCCAGTTGAACAATGCGGTCCGCGCCAGACCAACGTGTGGCGTACCGGTCGGTGACGGGCTGAATCGAACGCGGACGGGCTCGGTGCTCATGCGCCTCAGACTACTGCCCGAGCATCGGCACCCCGCTCGTCCGGTCGATCAGCGGTGAGCGGCGAGAAAGTCCAGCAGCAACGCGTTCACGTCGTCGGGGCGCTCCAGATAACCCCAGTGCCCCGCCTTGGCGACCGTCTCGTGTCGAGCCCCGGGTATGGCCTCGGCGACCTCCCGCGACAGCCCCGGCGGGATGGTCCGGTCGTCTGCGAAGGTCACCACCATCGTCGGGCGGGTGGTCTGACGGAGAGCGTCGCGCCGGTCCGCGTCGGCGGAGTGCACACCCATCTGAGCCCGCGCTCCCGGCGACTTGTCCTGACCGGAGAACTCGATGATGTCGAGCCAATCACGCACGGCGACTTCATCATCAAGGGTGTGAGGCGAGAGGTTCAGATGCGCCGTGATGGCCGTGTGATACTCCGGCGGCAGGGTGATCCGCTGATCGACGAGGGCTCGTTCCCCCGCCGAGATCGCCTGTTGCACCGGCCCCAACCGGGCGTAGGTACCCATCAACACCTGCGCACGCACCAGATCCGGTCGGCGCAGGGTCGACTCGGCCACCACGCGACCACCCAGCGACGTACCGACCAAGAGAACCGGTCCGACATCGAGGTGTTCGATGAGCGCGATGGTGTCGGAGACCATGTCGTCGAGGGTGAAACCCTCGCCGCATTCGCTGCTCGGGGCGATCCCGCGGTTGTCGAAGGTGACCACCCGAAAGCCGGCTCGCAACAGGGCCGGCTGCTGGTTGGCCTTCCACACACGTCCCGGACTACCGGTGCCCATCACCATGACCACCACCGGGCCGTCGCCCGCATCGTCGACGTTGAGCTCGATCCCGTTGAGTGGGAGCAACTTCTCCGTGGTCTTCCGGATCATTTGTCACGCACCGGGTTGGTCAGCGCACCGATTCCCTGCACCTCCACGCTGACCGTCTGTCCCGCCACCATCGGTCCGACACCCGCGGGCGTTCCGGTGAGGATGACGTCACCGGGCAGCAGGGTCATCACCCGTGACACCCACTCGACGAGGTCGCCGACGCCGTGCAGCAGCAGAGCGGTGGTGCTCTGCTGCACCACCGTGTCGTCGAGTCGGGTGGTGATCCGCAGATCGGAAGGGTCCAGTTCGGTCTCGATCCAGGGTCCGAGCGGGCAGAAGGTGTCGTACCCCTTGGCCCGAGTCCACTGACCGTCCTGCGTCTGCTGGTCGCGGGCGGTCACGTCGTTGGCCACGGTGTAACCGAGGATCGCCTCACCGGCGCGTGCGGCAGCCACATCCTTGCAGGGTCTGCCGATCACCACCGCCAGCTCGCCCTCGTAGTCCACCCGGGAGGACGACGGCGGCCGCACGATGGGAACCTGCGGACCGATGATCGAGGTGTTGGGTTTGATGAAGATGACGGGCTTCTCCGGAGCCTCGCCACCCATCTCACGGGCGTGATCGGCATAGTTCTTGCCCACGCAGACGACCTTGCTGGCCAGGATCGGCGCCAGCAGCCGGGTATCGGCCAGCGGCCACGATCGTCCGGTGAACGTCGGTGTGCCGAAGGGGTGCTCTGCGATCTCGCGTGCGGTTGCGGACTCGATGTCTCCTTCGATGGCGACGAAGGCGACACCGTCAGGACTTGCGATTCGACCTAGACGCATGGCGTGAGCCTATCCCACCCGATGGGAGACGACTTTCCCTGCGGGAACGAACGGTTCTACGATGTGGGCACGACGTTCCATTATTTGAGACAGCACACAAGACTCGTTCGGGAGGTGGTGATGTCGGTCACCGAGGTGTCCGCACGACGACGGTGGTCGATGCTGGCCTGTTCCCTCGTCGCCGCGATGACCACGACCTGTGCGGTGAACGGGATCGCCTTCCTCATCCCCGCACTGCACCGGGATGCCGGGCTCTCGCTGGCCCAGGCATCCACGCTCGCCGCCATCCCGACCGTGGGACTGATGATCTCGATCATCCCGTGGGGAACACTGCTCGACCGATTCGGCGAACGCAGTGTCCTGATCGTCTCGGTGTCGCTGACCTTGCTGGCCACCGCCGGCGCCCTGGTCGCGGCCATGTGTGACGCAGGGTATCCGTTGCTCGGGGTACTGCTCTTCGCCGGCGGATTGTCATCGGGTGCCGCCAACGGGGCCAGTGGCCGGATCGTGGTCGGGTGGTTTCGCCCCGAGCAGCGAGGCACCGCCATGGGGATCCGTCAGATGGCACAGCCGCTGGGGATCGGCGTCTGCGCGCTGACCATGCCCGCGGCCGCACAGGGGCACGGTGTCGCGGCCGGCCTCGCGGTCCCGGTCGTGGTCTCGGCGATCGGCCTGCTGGTGACCGTCGTCGGCATCATCGACCCCCCACGACCGCAGCCCGGCGGCACCGACGACGACATCAGGTGGAATCCCTACCGGGCGAGCAGTTTCCTGGCGCGCATCCATGCGGTGAGCGTGCTGCTGGTGATCCCGCAGTCCGTCATGTGGACGTTCGTACCCACCTGGCTCATCGTCGGTCACGGGTGGCATCCCGCGACCGCGGGGATCCTGGTGACCTGCACCCAGGTACTGGGCGCCTTCGGCCGGATCGCGGCGGGCCGCATCTCCGACGTCTGGGGGTCTCGGATGCGCCCGATCCGGGTGATCGCCGGAGCGGCTGCCTGTGGCATGGCCCTGCTGGCGCTGACCGACTGGCTGCACAGCCCGGTCGCCGCCGCGGTGATGGTCCTCGCGTCGGTGGCGACGGTGGCCGACAACGGACTCGCCTTCACCGCCATCGCCGAGTACGCCGGACCGGGGTGGAGCGGTCGGGGGCTGGGCGTGCAGAACACGGCTCAGTATCTCGCCACCGCGGGCACCACCCCGCTCTTCGGCGTGATGGTCGGTTCGATCGGCTTCCCGGGCTCGTTCGCGGCCGCCGCGATCACCCCGCTGATCGCGTTACCGCTGATTCCCCGCGACCGCAGTTCCGAAGCGGACCGCACCGTGGAGGCGCCGACCCGGTCCTGAGGAGCAGATCCCCGGACTACAGTGCGGCGACGATCCGGTCGCCTGTCTCGGTGGTGCCGCTCGCGGCGTCGGTTCGCCCGGCCAGATCGTCGGCGACCACCTTCTCGATGCGCGTCGCCGCATCCTCGTCACCGAGCTGACGCAGCAGCAACGCGACAGAGAGGATCGCGGCCGTCGGATCGGCCTTGCCCTGCCCGGCGATGTCGGGTGCACTGCCGTGTACCGGTTCGAACATCGAGGGGTTCGTTCCGGTGGCGTCGATGTTGCCCGACGCGGCCAACCCGATCCCCCCCGACACCGCTGCCGCGATATCGGTGATGATGTCGCCGAACAGGTTGTCGGTGACGATCACGTCGAAGCGACCGGGGTCGGTGACCAGGTAGATGGTCGCGGCATCGACGTGGCAGTAGTCGGTGCTCACGTCGGGGAATTCGGTGGCCACCTCGTCGACGGTGCGACTCCACAGGGAGCCGGCGAAGGTCAGCACGTTGGTCTTGTGCACCAGGGTCAGTTTCTTGCGCCGTTGCTGCGCGCGGGCGAACGCATCGCGGACCACCCTCTCGACGCCGAACCTCGTGTTGAGACTGACCTCGGTGGCCACCTCGTGCGGGGTGCCGACCCGGATCGCGCCGCCGTTACCGGTGTAGGGGCCCTCGGTACCCTCCCGCACGACCACGAAGTCGATGTCGGGGTCACCCGCCAGCGGCGACGTGACCCCCGCGAAGAGTTTCGACGGTCGCAGGTTGACATGGTGATCGAGCGCGAATCGCATCTTCAACAGGAAGCCGCGCTCGAGAACACCCGACGGGACCGACGGGTCCCCGATCGCCCCGAGCAGGATCGCGTCGTGTTCGCGGATCGAGGCCAGATCGTCCTCGGTGAGCAGCTCGCCGGTGCGGTGATAGCGCCGGGCGCCGAAGTCGTAGTCGGTGGTCTCCACATCGGATCGCACCGCTCGCAACACCCGCAGGGCCTGGTCGATGACCTCCGGACCGATCCCGTCACCCGGGATCACCGCCAGTCTCACGACAGATCGACCTGCTCGATCAGGGTCGCCGACACCGCGTCACCGACCGCGGCGACCACCTCCGACGGGATCTCCCGGTCGACGCGCAACAACACGGTCGCACCCGAGCCCTCGGCATCCTGCGACAGACCGGCGGCGACGATGTCGACACCGGCGTTGCCGAGCAGCGTGCCGATCTTGCCCAGCGAACCGGGCTGGTCGGTGTAGGAGACAACGAGGTTACGGCCCTCGGCCCTCAGGTCGAAGTTGCGGCTGTTGATGTTGACGATCTTCTCGACCTCCGAGGGACCGCTCAGCGTGCCCGCGACGTTGAGCACCAAACCGTCGCCGAAGACCGCCCGTAGATCCACCAGCGAACGATGATTGGGGCTCTCGGTAGCGGTGGTCACGTCGTGGGTGACCCCGCGTTCACTGGCCACCGATGGCGCATTGACGAACGTCACCGGGTCGTCGATCACCGCCGAGAACAGCCCGCGCAGCGCGGACAGGCCCAACACCTCGACCGGCTTGGACGCGAGCTCGCCACGCACCTCGACCGACACCGAACTCGGCACCCGCTGGGCGACCGCACCCAGCAGCACGCCGAGTTTGCGGACCAGCTCCAACCACGGGGCGACCTCGTCGTCGACGGCGCCGCCGGTGATGTTCACCGCGTCCGGGACGAAGTGGCCGGCCAGGGCCAGACGCACACTCTTGGCGACGTCGGTGCCGGCGCGGTCCTGTGCCTCGGAGGTCGATGCCCCCAGATGCGGCGTCACCACCACCTGAGGGAGTTCGAACAGCGGGCTGTCGGTGCACGGTTCGGTGGCGTAGACATCGAGACCGGCGGCCCCGACCTGTCCGGAGGTCACCGCATCGGCGAGGGCTTGTTCGTCGACGAGACCACCGCGGGCCGCGTTGACGATGATCACACCCGGTTTGGTCTTGGCCAGTTGGTCGGCACCGATGAGGCCCAACGTCTCCGGCGTCTTGGGTAGGTGAACGCTGAACAGGTCGGCCCGTTCGAGCAGCTCGTCCAGCGACACCAG
This sequence comes from Williamsia sterculiae, assembly GCF_900156495.1. Classification (GTDB taxonomy): domain Bacteria; phylum Actinomycetota; class Actinomycetes; order Mycobacteriales; family Mycobacteriaceae; genus Williamsia_B; species Williamsia_B sterculiae. Next base: position 48,335 of record NZ_FTNT01000007.1, on the reverse strand, counting down.
CTCGATGCCGAGCTGCGCGGCCCGTGCGGCGGACACATACGGGTCGTAGGCGATGATCGAGGTCTCGAAGGCGGCCAGTCGCGCCGCGACCAGCTGACCGATACGGCCGAGTCCGACGATGCCGACGGTCTTGCCGAAGATCTCCACACCGTTGAACGACGACCGCTTCCACGTGTGCTCACGCAACGAGGCGTCGGCCTGCGGGATCTGCCGGGCGGCGGCCAGCATCAGGGTGATGGCGTGTTCGGCCGCGGTGTGGATGTTGGAGGTCGGGGCGTTGACCACCATGACACCGCGTTCGGTCGCAGCCGGGACGTCGACGTTGTCCAGACCCACACCCGCCCGGGCCACGATCTTCAGGTTCGGCGCCGCGGCGAGGACCTCTGCGTCGATGGTCGTCGCGGACCGCACCAGGACGGCGTCGGCGTCGGCGATGGCCGCGAGCAACGCCGGACGGTCTGGACCATCCACCCAGCGCACCTCGACGTCGTCGCCGAGAGCGGCGACGGTCGAGGGCGCGAGCTTGTCGGCGATGAGCACAACAGGCCGTCGGTCGGCAGTGGTCACGTCGTCGTCTCCTCTGATCGGGTCATCTTCAGGTCGGGATGAGAACCATGAGGACACCCAGGGCCCGTCCGGAGCGCTCTCAGGCGATCCCCGACCAGCTTAGAGCCCGGGCCTCGCGGACCCGGACCGGGTCACACGCCGCTGCCGGTACATCGGAAGTACAGGTAACGACTTCGCCACTGACTGGCCCTGGGCCGTCTTCCACATATAGGTTGCCAGTGGCGCGTGACGCGACTCTCAATCGCGCACGCATCGGGGCACGAGCGACAGCAGACAACAGACCGGAGTTTTGATGTTCAAGAAGTTTGCGGTGCTGGCCGCGACCCTCGCGGCGGCCGTGACCCTGGTGGTGGGTACGGGTACCGCGTCCGCCGCACCGACCACGGCGCTCGGCGGTGGCTCCGGGATCCTGATCCTCAAGGGTGGCGACAAGGCCGCCGCCTGCACGCTGACGACCATCGGCCACGACTACCGCAACCGACTCATCGGTCTCACCGCGGGGCACTGCGGTACGGCAGGCCAGTCGGTGGTGGGTGAGAATTTCCAGCGCAACGGGGTCGTCGGCAAGGTGACCTACTCGACCCCCGACCTCGACTTCGCGATCATCGAATTCGACGCGGCGAAGGTCGCCCCGTTGCGCAGCGTCGGTGGCGTCACCATCCGATCCATCCAGACCGCTCCCCCGCGCTTCCCGGACATCGGCTGCAAGACCGGTCGCACGACCGGCAACACCTGCGGCGTGACCTTGTTCTCCGACGGCACGGCCCACTTCAGCACCATCTGCATCGCAGAGGGTGATTCCGGCAGCCCCGTGGTGCTGGGCAACCGCCTGGTCGGAATGATCAACGCCTTCTACTACGTGGCCTGCATCGGCCCGGAGACCGGCACCAACATCGGTCCCATCCTCACCCGGATGAACACCGCGACCGACAACCACAACTATCGAGTGTTCTGACCCGGACACGTCACCGATACGACGAGGGCCTCGACCGGATTCCGGTCGAGGCCCTCGTCGTCGGCGTGGAGACCGGCGCCGTCAGGCGTCAGGCGGTTTCGGTGATCGGCCGATCCACCCAGCTCATCAGGTCGCGCAGCTTCTTGCCGGTCACCTCGATCGGGTGTTCGGCGTTCTTCTTGCGCAGGCCCTCCAGTTCGGCGTTGCCGCCCTCGACGTTGGCCACCAGACGCTTGACGAAGGTGCCGTCCTGGATGTCCTTGAGAATGGCGCGCATCCGGTCCTTGGTGGCGTCGTCGATGACGCGGGGGCCGGAGAGGTAACCACCGAACTCGGCGGTGTCGGACACCGAGTAGTTCATCCGGGCGATACCACCCTCGTACATCAGGTCCACGATGAGCTTGAGCTCGTGCAGCACCTCGAAGTACGCCATCTCGGGTGCGTAGCCCGCCTCGACCATGACCTCGAAACCGGCCTTGACCAATTCCTCGGTGCCGCCGCACAACACGGCCTGCTCACCGAACAGGTCGGTCTCGGTCTCCTCCTTGAAGGTGGTCTTGATGACACCGGCACGGGTGCCGCCGATCGCCCGCGCATACGACAGAGCGAGCGCCTCGCCCTCGCCGGTCGGATCCTGCTCGACGGCGATCAGGCACGGGACACCCTTGCCGTCGACGAACTGGCGGCGCACCAGGTGCCCCGGTCCCTTCGGCGCCACCATGGCGACGGTGACCGTCGCCGGGGGCTCGATGAGGCCGAAATGGATGTTCAGTCCATGCCCGAAGAACAGCGCGTTGCCGTCGGAGAGGTTGGGGGCGATGTCCTCGGTGAAGATCTGCGCCTGCGAGGTGTCGGGGGCCAGCAGCACGATGACATCGGCCCACGCGGACGCCTCGGCGGCGTTGAGCACTTTCAGGCCCTGCTCTTCGGCCTTCTCGCGCGACTTGCTGCCGTCGCGCAGGCCGATGGCGACATCGACGCCGGAGTCGCGCAGGCTCAACGCGTGCGCATGCCCCTGGCTGCCGTATCCGATGACCGCGACCTTGCGGCCCTGGATGATCGACAGGTCGGCGTCGTCGTCGTAGTACATCTCGACTGCCACTGGTGGTTCCCTTCGTTGTTCGTTGTTTCTCGTACGTCGTGGATCGGGTGGGTCAGCGGGCCGCGGACATGCTCTTCGGTCCGCGGCCAAGGGTGACCGCGCCCGACTGGGCGATCTCCCGGATGCCGTAGGGGTCGAGCATCCGCAGCAGCGCCTCGAGTTTGTCGGAGGTGCCCGTGGCCTCGATCGTCAGCGACTCCGGGGACACGTCGATCACTTTGGCGCGGAACAGGTTCACCACCTCGATGACCTCGGTACGAACGCTGGCGTCCGATCGCACCTTGATCATCATCAACTCGCGGGTGACCGAGTTCTGCGGTTCCTGTTCCACGATCTTGATCACGTTGATCAACTTGTTCAGCTGTTTGGTGACCTGTTCGATCGGGAAGTCGTCGACCGAGACCATGATGGTCATCCGCGAGACACCCTTGATCTCGGTGGCGCCCACCGCGAGTGACTGGATGTTGAAACCGCGGCGGGAGAACAGCGCCGAGATGCGGGCGAGGACGCCGGGGCGGTCCTCCACCAGCACACTGAGGGTGTGGGTCGTACTCATCGTGCGCCTCCCGAATTCTCCCGATCGCCCAGCGAACCGTCGACACCCGCGCTCTCCGGAGCCCCGGCGTCCGGACGAACCATCGCCTCATGGATCTCGACCGGATCGGCGGCCGCGTCGTCGTCGAACAGCGGCCGGATACCCCTGGCCGCCATGATCTGGTCGTTACCGGTTCCCGCGGCGACCATCGGCCACACCTGCGCGTCGGCACCGACGACGAAGTCGATGACGACCGGACGGTCGTTGATGGCACGCGCCTTGGCGATCACCTCGTCGACCTCCGACTCGTCCTCGCAACGGAATGCCACACATCCCAGCGCCTCAGCGAGTTTCACGAAGTCCGGGATGCGACGGCTGTGCGTCGCCAGATCTGTGCTGGAATACCGCTCGTCGTAGAACAGCGTCTGCCACTGTCGGACCATGCCCAGGTTCCCGTTGTTGATCAGGGCGACCTTGATGGGGATGCCCTCGATCGCGCAGGTGGCCAACTCCTGGTTGGTCATCTGGAAGCACCCGTCGCCGTCGATCGCCCACACCTCGGTGTCGGGGTCGGCGACCTTGGCACCCATCGCCGCGGGCACCGCGTAACCCATTGTCCCCAGACCACCGGAATTCAGCCAGGTACGCGGCTTCTCGTACGAGATGAACTGTGCGGCCCACATCTGGTGCTGTCCGACACCCGCGCAGTAGATCGCATCGGGCCCGGCCGCCTTGCCGACCGACTGGATCACGAACTCCGGCGACATCGCACCGTCGGACGGGCGGTCGTAGCTCAGCGGGTAGGCGCGCCGCGTGCGGTCGAGGTAGGTCCACCACTCGGTGAGGTCGGGAGCCGAACCGCCACGGGCGAGTTCGTCGCGCAGGGAGGCGACCAGTTCGCCGATCACCGCCTTGCAGTCCCCGACGATCGGCACGTCGGCGTGTCGGTTCTTACCGATCTCCGCGGGGTCGATGTCGGCGTGGATGACCTTGGCATCGGGGGCGAAGGTGTCGAGTTGACCGGTGACACGATCGTCGAAGCGCGCACCCAACGTGATCAGCAGGTCGCTGCGCTGCAACGCGGCGACGGCCGCGACGGTCCCGTGCATGCCGGGCATACCCAGGTGCAGATCGTGACTGTCGGGGAAGGCACCGCGGGCCATCAAGGTGGTGACCACCGGGATCCCGGTCAGTTCGGCGAGCTCCCGCAGTTCCGCAGCGGCCTCGGCCTTGATCACCCCGCCGCCGACGTACAGCACCGGCGACTTCGCCGCGGTGATCAGCCGAGCGGCCTCGCGAATCTGCTTGCCATGCGGTTTGGTGACCGGCCGATACCCGGGCAGGTCGACCTGCGGTGGCCAGGAAAAGGTGGTCTGCGCCTGCAGCACATCCTTGGGGATGTCGACGAGCACGGCACCGGGGCGTCCGCTCTCGGCGATGTAGAAGGCCTCGACCATCGTTCTTGCGATGTCGGCACCGTTGCTGACCAGGAAGTTGTGCTTGGTCACCGGCATCGTGATGCCGGAGATGTCGGCCTCCTGGAAGGCGTCGGTGCCGATGAGCGCCCTACCCACCTGGCCGGTGATCGCGACGACGGGAACGGAGTCCATCTGGGCGTCGGCAAGCGGCGTGACCAGGTTGGTGGCGCCCGGTCCCGAGGTGGCCATACAGACCCCGGCGCGTCCGGCCACCTGCGCGTAGCCGGTGGCCGCGTGACCTGCACCCTGCTCATGCCGAACGAGGATGTGCCGGACGCGGACCGAGTCGAGGAGCGGATCGTAGACCGGAAGCACCGCGCCGCCAGGGAGTCCGAACACGACGTCGACGCCGAGTTCCTCCAGGGACCGGACGACCGCCGCCGCTCCGCTCATCCGCTCCGGTGCGACGGTGCGCTGTCCGGACCGGACCGCGGCCTGACGGGCCGCGGGCGGGGTCGGTTTGGCCACCTCGGCGGGCGACGCCGGATGGGGCGCCGGTGACGGCGTCCCACCCGACTGGGTGCGTGCTGTTGGTGCGCTCACTGCACGTTCCTCGATGGTTGCGCGTGGGCCGGAGCGATCCGGCCGACGCTGACTGGGCAACAAAAAACCCCCGACAGCAAACAGCTGATCGAGGGTGGCGCGTCGATGCTTCGGGGTCTCGGTGGTGACCGGTCAGGCGACGACGCGCCAGCCGATTACGAGAAGATCATTTCGCATCACGCGATCACGTTAGGTCGGGGCCGGTCACGGAGTCAAACCGCTCTCACACGCCATCCCACGATATGAGACGGTCGGCCGGTTCGCGCGCAGGTCACACGGTGTCGGGTCCGGCGAAGGCTCCATGATCGGGTCGGCCGACCGCAGGTGCGACAATGACGGTATGGCCGAGACCAGCCCCGACGACCCCGCTGCCGACGTCGAGAAACCCCCGACCGGCGACGCCGGGTCGGGCGCGTCGTCGACTCCCACCACCGGGGACGTCGACCCGGACAGCTCCACCCCCGTTGTCCCGTTGCCCGCGGTGTTCCGCCTCAATCCGCTGACCTACTTCGCCGTCGCGATGATGTTCATCGCCGCGCTGGCCCTGTCCGGCGCGTCGCTGGCGTACCTGGGGTGGACCCTGCTGCTCCCCGTGCTGTTCGGCATCTGGGTGGCGCGGGTACGCACGGTGGTCACCGACGAGGGATTGCGGGTCCGCGGTACCTGGCGAACGCGGAGTATCGGATGGGACCGGCTGGAAGGGCTGCAGTTCCCACGCTGGGGATCGGTCCGCGCGGTACTCGACGGTGGCGAGCGCGTCCGACTGCCCGCCATCGCGTTCCGCGATCTTCCGCGGCTGTCCGCGGCATCGCGAGGACGCATCCCCGACCCCTACGCCGCAGCCGCCGCCGGATAGTTCCCACCTGCCCAGACCCGTCCACACCGCGGAGTACCGTGGTCGAGCGGACGGGTCCGGCACCGTCGTCAGCCGGGCCGCCAACACAGATCGAGGAATCATCATGCCGCCGTTGAGGTCACGCACAACCACCATCGGACGCGAGGCGTCCGGGGCGCGCGCGCTGTGGCGCGCGACCGGGATGACGGACGACGATTTCGGCAAGCCGATCGTCGCCATCGCGAACTCCTACACCCAGTTCGTGCCCGGTCACGTGCATCTCAAGGACGTGGGTGAGATCGTCGCAGACGCGGTGCGCACGGCAGGCGGTGTGCCCCGCGAATTTCACACCATCGCCGTCGACGACGGCATCGCGATGGGCCACGGGGGCATGCTCTATTCCTTGCCGAGCCGCGAGATCATCGCCGATTCCGTGGAATACATGGTCAATGCCCACACCGCCGACGCCCTCGTCTGTATCTCCAACTGCGACAAGATCACCCCGGGGATGTTGAACGCCGCCATGCGTCTGAACATCCCGACGGTGTTCGTCTCCGGCGGTCCGATGGAAGCAGGAAAAGCGGTCGCCGTCGACGGTGTGGTGCATCCGTCGTCAGATCTCATCACCACCATCTCGGCGTCGGCCAATTCCGGTGTGGACGACGATGAACTCACCGAGATCGAGCGCAGCGCCTGCCCCACCTGCGGATCCTGCTCGGGGATGTTCACCGCCAACTCGATGAACTGTCTCACCGAGGCACTGGGTCTCGCGCTGCCGGGCAACGGCTCCACACTGGCGACCCACGAGGCGCGGCGTGCACTGTTCATCCGGGCCGGGACGGCGGTGGTGGAGGCCGCGCGCCGGTGGTACCGCGACGACGACGCGACGGTGCTCCCCCGCAATGTCGCGACCCCCGCCGCATTCCGCAACGCGATGGCGCTCGACGTCGCGATGGGCGGATCGACCAACACCGTGTTGCACGTGTTGGCAGCAGCACAGGAGGGTGAGGTCGCCGATTTCGATCTCGGGGTGATCGACGCGATCAGCCGCGCGGTTCCGTGCCTGTCCAAGGTGTCGCCGAACTCGAACTACCACATGGAAGACGTGCACCGGGCCGGCGGGATCCCGGCCATCCTGGGTGAACTCCGCCGCGCGGGGTTGCTCGACGACACCGCGACGACCGTGCACTCACGCACCATCGCCGAGTTCCTGGACGACTGGGACATCCGCGGTGGAACGGCCACCCCGGAGGCGATCGAGCTGTTCCACGCCGCACCCGGCGGTGTGCGCACTACCACCCCGTTCTCCACCGTGAACCGGTGGTCGTCGCTCGACACCGACGCGGAGGGCGGCTGTATCCGCGACCTGGAACACGCGTACACCGCGGAGGGCGGATTGTGCGTGCTCACCGGCAATCTCGCCGTCGACGGAGCGGTGCTCAAGACCGCGGGGATCGATGAGGAACTGTGGCACTTCGAGGGACCCGCGAGGGTGGTCGAGAGCCAGGAGGAAGCCGTGGAGGTGATCCTGTCGAAGACCATCCAGGCCGGTGAGGTCCTGGTGGTGCGTTACGAGGGACCGTCGGGCGGCCCGGGTATGCAGGAGATGCTGCACCCCACCGCGTTCATGAAGGGCACCGGAATGGGCCGCAAATGCGCGTTGGTCACCGACGGCCGGTTCTCCGGCGGATCCTCGGGGCTCTCGGTCGGACACATCTCTCCCGAGGCCGCGTCCGGCGGGAACATCGGTCTGGTGGAGAACGGCGACCCGATCCTCGTCGACGTCCGCACCCGGCGGCTGGAGATCCTCGTCGACGACGACGTGCTCGCCGAACGCCGAGCGAAGATGGAGGCGTCGGAACGTCCCTGGCAGCCCAGGGACCGGCAACGCACCGTCACCACCGCGCTGCGCGCCTACGCCAGGTTGGCCACGTCGGCCGACAAGGGTGCGGTGCGCCGGGTCGACTGAGACCCGGTACGGGGTCGGCCGACGGTCGACCAGACCCGCGTCGTCAGGACGAGGCGGGGTTACCCGGCGAGTGGAACGGGTTGGTACCGTTGAACAGGATCCATACGGCCACCGCGGCGGCCACCCCGATGATCAACCACAGCACCGATCCGACGAACGGCCGTCGGGCCCAACCGCGGCCGAAGTCGAGCGAGATGCGCCCGGGACCCATGAGGATGAGTGCGGCGGCGGCGACGGCGAGCAAGGCCTCGTACTCGATCCCGCTGCCGCCATGGTCGGCGGCGAAGAACCACACGCCTCCGGCGAGGGTCGCCTTGTAGGCACCCGCTATCAGCATCGTGCCCAGCACGGCCGAACCCGCGATCGGCGTCAGCAGACCGAGCACCAACATGACACCACCCAGACCTTCGGACAATGCGCCGACGATGGCGAGCGGTTTGGCCGCATCCGGGTTGAACCCGATGTTGGTGTTGGTCGAGTTCACCAAGAAGTCCGAGAAACCACCGATCTTGGGGCCGTTCCACCAGCCGAACAGCTTTTGGGCGCCGTGCGCCATCGCAATGAGGCCCACCGCCACCCGCAGCAGCAGGATGCCGAGGTCGGTGGTTCCCCGACGGGCCGCCCGGCGGGCGGACTCGAGGTCGTCGGCCGACGCGCCGCGCTCGCCGGTCCCGGTGTCCTCCGGGCGCGATCGGCGCCGCCTGCCCCACCGACGGTTGCCGGCGGCGTCGTCGTGCTCGGCGCCGACCGCTTCGGTGGCGGGGTTGTCGGGGTCGGTCTCGATGGCTTGGGTACGGGTGTCGTCCGCGGCTGCGGTGTCCGGACGGGAGTATCGACGCGCGTGCTCGCGGTGGAACGCATCCCGATCGGTGCGGTCGGTGCGGGACCGTTCGTGCTGCCGCGTGTCGTCGGAGGTGTCCGTGTGGGCTGTGTCAGGGTCGGAACTCCCGCTCGAGAAGGCGACCGTGGAGGGGTCCCCACCCGCGTCGTGACCCGCGTGCTCGCGGGACGGGATCTGGGAGGTCTCGTCCTCGTCGGCAATTTCTTCCGCACGTCCGGTACCGGTACCGGCGTCGGCGTGCCCGGTACCGCCGCGACGGTACGGCGCGAAACCGACCACACCCGAGTCCTCGGACCCCGTGCCGTCCGAGCCCGCGCCTCCTGTGGTGGAGATGGCGTCGGTCGGTTCGTCGTAGGGACTCGATCCCCTGGTCGCGTCGCGATCGTCTCGGCTCACGGGTCCGACCATACGGCCAGAGACCTGGCAGACCACGGCAGCCGCGCCGGTGCGTGACCACCCTGTCGTCCGGGATTGTCTAACCTGGCGCCATGCGCTCCGACCGATCACACCCCACCACGTGGTTGGTCGCCGCGATACTCCTCGCCGCCGCGCTGGTCGGCGGGTGCGCCGACTTCGGCGATGCCGACCGTTCAGAGAGCGCCGGACCGTTCTCGGCCAACACCCAGGCCCCGCCGATGTCGACACCACAGCCGACGCCCACCCAGCCGCAACAGCCCGAGGGGCCACCGCCTACCGGACCCTGCGTGGATCCCGACCCCGCGGTGATCGCGACCTGCCTGGACGCGACCACGGGGGTGCTGCCCGGTGACGCGGACGGCACCAGCACCGTCGTCGCCGAGCGGACGACCGGGAAGATCATCCAGGCCTCACGCAACGGCCCCAAGAAGGTGCTCGCGACCATTCCGGTGGACAGCTCCGGGGACGGCGGACTGCTGGACTTCCGACCTTCCCCCAGCTACGCACAGGACCAGTTGATCTACGCCCTGATCAGCACCCCGAGCGACAACAGGGTGGTGCGGATCGCCCCCGGCGATGTGCCCAAACCGATCCTGACCGGAATTCCGAAAGGCGCCAGCGGAAACGGCGGTTCGCTGTTGTTCGTCAAGCCGAATGAGCTGTGGGTCGCGACCGGAAATGCCGGTAACCCCGCCGCGGCGAGCGACCCGTCGTCGCTGGCGGGGAAAGTCCTGTCCACGACGTCGCTGAACTCCGACGCCTCGACACCACCGCGGGTGTTGTCGTCGGGTATCGGCGCGGACGCCTCGCTGTGCCGCAACGCCACCACCGGCAGCATCTATCTCACCGATCAACTGTCCGACGAGGATCGGTTGCAACTCCTCTCGTCGGCGGGGATCGGCAAGACGTTGTGGACCTGGCCCGACAAACCGATGGTCGCGGGTTGTGCGGCGACCAACGGCGCGGTCCTGGTGTCCACCGCGCGCACCCAGCACGTCGAGGCTCTGCCGGAGCCGACCCGGGACCGTCCGACGGTGACCGCACCCACCGTGGTGCTCGACAAACGCTACGGAGCGCTGGGCCGGATGGCCGCGGTGGGCAACGGCGTGGTCCAGGTGGGGACGGTCAACAAGCAATACGGCTCACCGGGACAGACCGATGACCGAGTGATCCGCCTCCCGGTTCCGAGTGGTTCGGAGAACCGCATCTGACCTCAACCGTGCCCGCGGCCCTCTGCCGCTGCGATCGGGTCAGTGCACCGCGACCGGCGGACCGCTCTTCGGGTCGACCTCGTCGAGCGGTGGGACGTACTCGCCGCTGAGGACCCTACGCATGCGGTCCTTGTCGAGCTGACCCTCCCAATTGGCCACGACGAATGTCGCGATGCAATTGCCCAGCAGGTTCACCGAGACCCGCATCGAGTCCATGATGCGATCGGCGCCGAGCAACAGGGCCACCGCGGCCACCGGGATGGCGCCGTGCCCGATCGCGGCGACCGTGGCCGACAGCGCCAGGAACGACGATCCGGGTACACCGGCCATACCTTTCGATGTGAGCATCAGGATCAGGACGGCGGTGATCTGCTCACCGATGCTGAGATCCACCCCGAGCGCCTGGGCGAGGAAGAGTATGCAGATCGACAGATAGAGGGTGGCGCCGTCGAGGTTGAACGAATACCCGGTCGGTATGACGAGCCCCGTCGTGGTGCGCGAGCAACCGGCATTGTTCAGTTTGGTCATGATGCGCGGCAGGACGACCTCCGTGGACGCCGTGCCCAACGCCAGGAAGACCTCGTCCTTGATGTAGACGAGAAACCTCCACAGGTTCACTCCCGCCAGGAACCACGCGACAGCACCGAGGATCAGGATGAACAGCACCGCCGCGAGGTAGCACGCCCCGATGAGTTTGCCGTAGCTGGCCAGGGAGCCGATCCCGTACTGGCCGATGATGTAGGCCATGGCCCCGAAAGCACCCAGCGGCGCCAACCGCATGATCCAGCCGATGATGGTGAAGAAGATGTTGCTCAGGTGGTCGACCAACTCGAGGACCACCGGCGGCCCCTTCTCCCCCAGCTTGGCCAGCGCCAGCCCGAACAACACCGCGAAGAACAGCACCTGCAGCAGAGCGTTCTCGGCGAACGCCGAGAACACCGATGTCGGGATGATGCTCAACAGGAATTCGACGGTGTGCGGCAATTCGCCGTCCTCGGTCTTCTTCGCGACCGCGTCCGCGCCACCCGCCAGAGTCGCTGGGTCGACACTGAACCCGGCGCCGGGCTTGACGATGTTTCCGACCACCAGACCGAACAGCAATGCGAAGGTGGTCACCGCCTCGAAGTAGATGAGGGCCTTGACTCCTATTCGGCCGACAGCCTTCAGATCCCCCACATGTGCAATACCCAGCACCACGGTGCAGAAGATGATCGGCGCGATCAACATCTTGATCAGCTTGATGAAGCCATCGGCCAACGGTTTGACGTTGCTGCCCAGATCCGGCCACAACCAGCCGACCATAATGCCGGCCACGATCGCCACCAGCAGCTGCAAGAACAGCGAGGTGTACCAGGGAGACTTGTTCGCCGACGAGGTCGTCTCCTCGTCCGGTGGCGTGGTCGTGGTTGCCATGCAGCGAAACTAGGGTCGGCCCGTTACCGCACTGTTAAGGCTGACCAAGCGCATGTAATTCTTCGACTTCCACCGCACCTGCACCGGAGTGTCTCGCGCGATCGCCGGAGATCGGGTCGGCAGACCCTTGCGCGCGGCGGCCGACATGTGGTCAGCTGATATGCAAGCAAGTACTTGCTTGCAGGCACGTGGAGGTGCGCGATCCCCAGCACACGGCGGCGAATCATCACCGAGGCCCTTCGGCTGTTCGGTGAACGCGGTTATGCGGCCACGACGATCGCGCAGATCGAGAGCGCCGCGGGGCTGTCTGCCGGCTCAGGATCGCTGTACAGACACTTTCGATCCAAGGATCAACTGCTGTACGCGGCCATCGAGGAGACCTTGGCCGACCGGGGTGAATGGGCCGTGTATTTCGACCCGGACTTCTCGGTCACCACACTCGTGGCCCAGATCGCACCCGATGCCGATCTGGTCGACACGATCATGCTGTTGTGCCGGGTGGGGCTCGGTCGCCTGGAGCACGACCGCGATGTCAGTCGCATCCTCTTCCGAGACAATTCCGTTCCCCCCGATGCACTGGAAGTATTCCGCAAGAAGGAATTTCAGCTCGCACTCGGCGCGATCGCCCGCGGCCTGGCCGAACTGTCCGGCCCGAGCGCCGGAGACCAGGACTGGGACGCCCTGGCGGTGGTGGTCCTCAGTGCCGTCAGCCAGTTCTGGGTGGAGAGCGACGCATACGGCGGCCTGCATCCCTCCGGCATCGACGCCGAACGGTACCTACGCGCCCTTGCGCAGACCATCGCCGCTCGCCTGACATCACAGCCCTGACCTGAACCTCACCAAAGGAGACGAAGACCGTGGCACATCCCATCACCGTCATCGGAGGTGGTCTGGCCGGCCTGACCGCCGCCATCGCCTGCGCGGAAGCCGATGTTCCGGTGCACCTGTACGAAGCGCATGATCGGCTGGGCGGTCGCGGACGCGCCACCGCACCGCCCTACGTGGCGCACGAGGGCGCACACGTGTTCTACGCGGACGGTCCGCACTACACGTGGCTGAAGAAGCGCGGCTTCGTGCAGGGACTCGGGTGGCCGAGTCCCTTGACCATGGCCACGCTCCTGCATTTTCGTGCGGGCGGCCGCATCCGCGCCCTGCCACCGGTGCCGATGCTGCGGGCGCAGGCACACAAGTGGCTCACCGCTCCGGTGGACGTCGACTTCCACAGCTGGGCCTCCGACCGCTGGGGCGAAGGCACGGCACACCAGATCGCCAACGCCATCTCGGTGGTGACCTACGACGCTGACACCGGTCGCCTCTCGGCGGCGTTCGTGTGGGAGCTCTTTCAACGGGTGCTCGGTCCGAACGTTCCGGCCATCCGGTGGGTGCGGGGCGGTTGGCAGACCGTCATCGACCGGATGGCTCGCCGTGCCGCCGAACTCGGAGTCGAGCTGCACACGGGGACGCGACTGGACACGTTACCGACTGACGGCCCGGTCATCGTGGCCACCGAGCTCGCCGCGGCCGCCCGGCTCCTCGGCGACGAGTCGCTGACCGGGACCAGCGGTCACGCCGCCCTGCTCGATGTCGCCGTTCCACGCGATCGCCGAGACATCAACCTCGTCTTCGACCTGGACGAGGGAGGATTTCACGAGAGCTACAGCATGCAGGACTCTTCGGTGGCGCCCGAGGGATCTGCGTTGTACCAGTTGCAGATGCCCGTTCGACACGGGGAGACCCACGCCGCCGCTCACGAACGTCTGGGCGCGTTCGCCGAGCAGGCACTACCGAACTGGCGAGAACGCGCAGCGTGGCATCGCACGGCCATCGCCAAGGGTCGTACCGGAGCCCTCGATCTGCCCGGCCGGACGTGGCACGATCGCCCAACCGTCGACCGGGGTCATGGGGTGTATCTGATCGGCGACATGGTGGCGGCACCCGGAATGCGGGGCGAGATCTCGATCAACAGCGCTGTCATGGCTGCGGCCTCGGCCACGGACCGCGTGGGGCGGGGCTGACCCACCGCGAGAAGAGGATTCAGCTCAGGCAAGCGACCCGGAGGCCCGTCTCGTCGGGTGCTGGCGCTACCCACACGCGGCCAACACCATCTCCTTGACCCGCGCGGCGTCAGCTTGACCGCGCGTTGCCTTCATCACGTCGCCGACGATCTTGCCCGCGGCCTGAACCTTGCCACCGCGGATCTTCTCGGCGATGTCGGGGTTGGCGGCCAGGGCGTCGTCGACGGCCCGCTGCAGCGCCGAGTCGTCGCGCACCACCTCCAACCCACGGTCGGCGACCACCTGTTCGGGTTCGCCCTCACCATCCAGCACACCGGCTATCACCTGTTGCGCGAGCTTGTTGGTCAACTTCTTCTCGGCGACCATCCCGATCACGGTCGCCACCTGCGCCGGGGTGATGGGCAGGTCGGCCAGCTCCACCTGACGTGAATTGGCCTGCTGGGCCAGGAACGACACCCACCAACCGCGGGCGGACTCGGCGTCGGCGCCGGCGTCGACGGTCGCGATGATGAGGTCGATCGCGCCCAGGTTGACCAGGTCGCGCATCACCTCGTCCGACACGCCCCAGTCGTGCTGTATCCGGGCGCGGCGCAGCCACGGCAGCTCCGGCAGCGTGGTCGCCAGCTCGTCGACCCACTCCTGGGCCGGCTGCACCGGCGGCAGATCCGGCTCCGGGAAGTAGCGGTAGTCCTCGGCGGTCTCCTTGCGACGCCCGGGTGACGTGGTGCCGTCGGTCTCCTGGAAGTGCCTGGTCTCCTGCACCACCTCACCGCCGGCCTTCAACACCGCGCCCTGCCTGCACATCTCGTAGCGCACCGCGACCTCGACGCTGCGTAGGCTGTTGACGTTCTTGGTCTCCGAGCGGGTTCCGAATTCGCTTGCGCCCTTGGGCATCAGCGACACGTTGGCGTCGCAGCGCAGAGACCCCTGGTCCATCCGCACGTCGGATACGTCGAGCGCGGAGAGCAGGTCACGCAATGCGGTCACGTAGGCGCGGGCCACTTCGGGCGCGCGTTCACCCGCACCCTCGATGGGACGGGTGACGATCTCCACCAGCGGCACCCCGGCGCGGTTGTAGTCGAGCAACGAGTGATCGGATCCCGCGATGCGCCCGGTGCCACCGATGTGCAACGACTTGCCGGTGTCCTCTTCCATGTGTGCGCGCTCGATCTCCACCCGCCACGTGGTGCCGTCGGTCAGGACCACGTCGAGGTAGCCGTCGTGGGCGATCGGCTCGTCGTACTGCGAGATCTGGTAGTTCTTCGGCTGGTCCGGGTAGAAATAGTTCTTCCGCGCGAACACCGACGACGGCCGGATCGAGCAGTTCAGCGCCAGTCCGATCCGGATCGCCGACTCGATGGCCTTGGCGTTGACCACCGGCAGCGATCCGGGCAACCCGATGCACACCGGGCAGACGTGTGAGTTGGGTGCGCCGCCGAAAGTGGTCGGGCAGCCACAGAACATCTTGGTGGCGGTACCGAGCTCGACATGCACCTCCATACCGAGGACCGGATCGAAGTCACGGATGACGTCGGAGTAGTCGAGCAGGTCGACGGTCGCTGCAGTCATGCGGACCAGTTTATCCGTCGCCCCCGTGCCCGCCTCAGCCCGGCGAACCCACTCACCCGAAGATGACGCGGATCTCCTGATACTGGTCGACGGGCACCGTCTTGTGATTGGCCAGCGCCTCGTCGAAGCCGACGCGGACGATGTCGGTGCCACGGAGGGCCACCATGTGGCCCCACCCCTTCTCCGCGACCAGGTCGGTGACCGCCATCCCCAGCCGAGTGGCCAGCACCCGGTCGAATCCGGTGGGCGAACCGCCGCGCTGGATGTGCCCGAGGACGGTGGCCCTGGTCTCGATACCGGTGCGCTCCTCGAGCAGCGGAGCGAGAACCTCGGCGACCCCGCCCAACCGCGGGCGGTTGAACCCGTCGAGTCCCTTGGTGGAGTGCGCGCTGTCCATGTCCGGCAAGCGGAAGCCCTCGGCGACCACCACCATGGGCGACCGACCGCGATCCTTCACGCTGGTGACCCAGGCGCAGATCTGGTCGAGACTCTCCGGTTGCTCCGGGATCAGGATGGCGTGCGCGCCGCCCGCGATACCCGAGTAGAGCGCGATCCAGCCGGCGTGGCGACCCATGACCTCCAACACCATGCACCGCTTGTGCGAGTTGCCGGTGGTCCGCAGTCGGTCGATCGCCTCGGTGGCGATCTCCACCGCGGTGTCGAAACCGAACGTGTAGTCGGTGGCGTCGAGGTCGTTGTCGATGGTCTTGGGGACACCGACGATGTTGATGCCGTCGGCGTAGAGGCGTTTGGCCGCCGACGCCGTCCCCTCACCACCGATGGCGATCACGGCGTCGACCTGCAGTGTGTCGAGGACCTTGGCGATGTTCTCGGCACCACCGTGCGGATCGGTGTAGGGCCCCACCCGGCTGGTGCCCAGAATGGTGCCGCCCTCGTGGGACAGACCGCGGACCGAACTGCGGTCGAGCGGCATCACCTCACCCTCGATCAATCCGCGCCACCCGTCCAGGAAGCCGACGAATCGCTGGCCGTACACCGTCTCACCCTTGAGGACCGCACCTCGGATCACGGCGTTCAGACCAGGGCAGTCGCCTCCGGAGGTCAGGATGCCCACGGTAGCCACGTCTCGCCACTCCTCATTCGTCGCGCGCGGTCACCCCGGGCTGCTCCGGGTGCCGGTCGATCGCTTCTCAATGTAGGGAATGCGAGCAGACGGCGCCCGATGACGGCCACGGCCAGACGTCAGCGGATGCCGTTCTCGAACGCGAACACCACCGCCTGCACCCGATCGCGCAGATGCAACTTGGCCAGGACGTTGCTGACGTGCGTCTTGACCGTCTGCTCGGCCAGGAACAGATCCCCGGCGATCTCGGAGTTCGACCATCCGCGCGCGAGCATCTCCAGCACCTCACGCTCACGCGGGGTCAACGACCCGACCGCGGAGTCATCCGGCGAACGCTGCGGGCGACGGGCGGTCACCTCGGCGATCAACCGCTTGGTGACCGACGGTGCGAGCAATGCCTCACCATCGGCGACCACCCGCACCGCGCGCACCAACTCGTCGGCGGGTGCGTCCTTGAGCATGAACCCCGAGGCGCCGTGACGCAGGGCGTCGTACACGTAGTCGTCGATGTCGAAAGTGGTCAGCATCAACACCTTCGGGGGCTTGGCAGAGGACCCGCTCAGCAATTCCCTTGTCGCTGCGAGTCCGTCGAGGTGCGGCATCCGCACGTCCATCAGCACCACGTCGGGTTGCAACCGACGCACCTCGGTCACCGCGGTACGCCCGTCGGCGGCATCGCCGATGACCGAGATGTCGGCCTGTGCGTCGAGTAATGCACCGAAGCCCTGCCGCACCATGGCCTGGTCGTCGGCGATCACGACCGTGATGGTCATCGACGAACCGCCGGGTCGGTCGCCGTGACCGCTCCTCGGCGTACGTCGGCGCTACGCGGCAACACCGCGTGCACACCGAAACCGCCGTCGGCGGTCGGTGTCGCCGTCAACGTCCCGCCCACCGCCTGGGCGCGTTCGGCCATCCCGCGGATACCGAGACCTGCACCCGCGGGCAGGCCCGCGTTCTCCCCGGTGCTCGCCGAGTTGGTCACCGACACCCGCACCGCGTCACCGGCACCGAGCACCGCGACGTCCGCGTCGGCACCGGGTGCGTGTCGGGTGATGTTGGCCAGTGACTCCTGCACGATACGAAAAGTGGTGAGTGAGGTGGCGTCACCCACGGTGTCGGGGTCCACCTCGACGTGCGCGGTCACCTCGGTTCCGGTTCCTCGAGTCGCCGTGATCAGCCGGTCGATGTCGGCGATGGTCGGGTTGGGTGCCTGCGGGGCATCCTCCCCCTCGACGCGGAGCACGCCGAGCATCTGCCGGACTTCCTGCAGTGCCTCCCGCCCGACGTCGGCGATGGCGTCGAACTCCGACACCGCCGCCACGGGCAGACCCGGCAACCGGTACTGCGCCGTCTGGGCCTGCACCACGACCACCGACATGCGGTGGGCGACGACATCGTGCAGATCACGGGCGATGCGGGCACGTTCCTCGAGCAACAGCGAGTGCTCGGCCGCCTCCTCCTTGAGCTGGGTCTCACGTACCAGCTGTCGCCGTGACCGCCACAACACCCGCAGGAGCCAGCACACCAGCACCAACGCGGTCATCCCGACGGCCCAGCCGGCGCGTTCCAGGGGTGGTGCGGCGTAGAAGAATGCCGCGATGGTGGCCACCCACACCAGCGGGATCGCCCGTAGCTGGCCGCGTAGACACACCATCGCGGTCAACACCATCAACGCGATGATCGTCGTCACCTGCATGGACCATCGCCAGTCCGGCACCGGGTCGGCCAGTACGCCGATCGCCTGCGCCGCGAGGATGCACACCGACCACCCGAGCACCGGATTGACCCAG
Source organism: Williamsia sterculiae (assembly GCF_900156495.1). Taxonomy (GTDB): domain Bacteria; phylum Actinomycetota; class Actinomycetes; order Mycobacteriales; family Mycobacteriaceae; genus Williamsia_B; species Williamsia_B sterculiae. The sequence goes on along the minus strand of NZ_FTNT01000007.1, from coordinate 30,008 downwards.
GCGAACAGCACCGGAAAAGTGGTCAGCGCCGCACAGACGGGCATCGCCGCAGGTGGGACGTCCAGATTCAGATGCAGCGTGGACCAGGACACGATGAACAGGCAGAGCGCGAACGGGGCGAACACCACGGTGTTCACCCGGGGTCGCAGGAACTCCCGGACCGCCGGGTCGTCGAGCATCGGGAAATAGGCACGTAGTATGTGGCGTCCCCCCTGTACGCCAGCTGCGCCCCGGGATCGCCTTCGGTGGCGCAGTCGCATCATTTCTGCAACCCTACGGAGCCGTCATCCCGATGTCCTCATACTCGAGAGGGAGATCGCGACGGTACCCCGGTACCACGACGATCCGACGGGACAGGCACTGCAGCAGAACACATCTCGATCTCGACGGGGATCCGGTGCGGCACCGACCCGGCCTAGCTTTGCTGCCATGACCACTCGATCACGACGGCTACGAGCCGTATTCCTCTCCGCACTGGCCTGCCTCGCCGTCGGTGCTGGTGGCGCCGGTCCCGCGCATGCGGGATCGGTGCCCGACCCCTCGACCCCACCGTCGGGACAGCTCCATCAGTCCGAGGGCGCCGCGATCGCCGCGCTGACGGGGTCACACCCCACCGAAGCACTGGCCAGTCTGCCTGCCGACTTCGCCGACCGGTTCGGCTACCGCCCGGTGGTCCTGTCCGGTGCTCCGGCGAATCCCTACGGCGGGTGTTCGTCACCTATCCCGATGCCGGCCCAATTCGAGAACCTGTGCAAGACCCACGACCTCGGTTATGACCTGTTGCGCAGCGCCACCGCACACGGACACCCGCTGAGTGGCTGGGCCCGGGAGCGACTGGATTCCTCCCTGGTCGATCGGATGTACGCCACCTGCCACGATCCCGGATGCACCACCGCCGCCGGGCTGGCGGAGAGCGCACTCGCGGTGAACACCTGGCGTCAGCACGCAGGCAATCCGGGGCCGGAGACAGCGGCACAGATCGCCTCGTCGATGCTCGAACGCTCGCTCGGCATCGACTCATGACCGCGCGTGGCCAGGCCACGCGACCCCCGACAGCACGACGGACACCCAGCCGGTGGTCCGCAGTGGGTGCTGCGCTGCCGTCACCCCTGGTGACGGCGGGTACGACGGCAGGCCTGGTCCTGGCGTCGACCCCGGGGTCGCTGCCGCAGACGTTCCTCGCCCACGTGATCGTCGTCACCGTCGTCACCCTGCTGTGGGCGACGGCCACCGCGGTCATCGGTGTGATCACCCGCATCTGGTGGGAACCGCCGGGCCCCCGGCAACGCCTGGTGTCCGCCTGCGTTGCGCTGCCGATCATCTGCGGTTCGAGCGCGTGGAATGCGCTGTGGCAGGACCGGCTGCACTCGAACCTGGCGCAGCCCGCGGTGCCCTGGACGTGGTGGGCGACACCCGCGGTCCCCGTCGCGGTGATCCTCATGGTGACGCTGGTGTACACAACCGGGGCACGCCGCCGACGCCGGTTCGCCCTGGTGAGCCTGGCGGCGGCCGGACTGACCGCGGCGGCGGTTGTTGCCCTCCCCGCACCCGCCCACGGCCGACAGTCGACACCGGTCGCGTCGGTGTCGGATCGGTTCGTGCAGACCGGCGCCGGCCCGGGTGCACTGCGCCTGTACGAGTCGCTCGACGACCGATCCCGTTCGAGCGCTGCATTTTCCGTCACACCGGAGTGGGATGCCCGGGCCCGTGACTTGACCCGCCGGTGGGTCGCGGCGGGTGGATTGTCGCGTGCCGCGGTGGTCATCGCGGTGCCCACGGGTTCGGGGTGGGTCGATCCGGACGCGGTCACCGGATTCGAGCATCGATTCGCCGGTGACGTCGGTGTGCTCGCCGGGCAATACGACGCCATCCCGAGTTGGCGGGCATTCGTCTCCGATCGCGACCGCCCGGGCGCCGCCACCGTCGCGATACTACGTGCGGTTCTCGACGCGATCGGGAGTCGAGCGGGCGGTCATCGACCGCAGGTGTATCTCTACGGACAGAGTCTGGGCGCGATCGGCGCGGACGCCGCCCGGGGATGGGCGGTGACGCATCGACCCGGGCAGGTGTGCGCGACGGTGGTCGCGGGCGCTCCGGCGGATACCGTGGCGGCACGGGCAGCCGACCGGGTGGTCATCGCCAATCGCAGTGACCCGGTGACGCGGTGGTCGCCGCGCTTGCTGTGGTCGGCACCCCGCACCGCATCGACCGAGGCCGATCTACCTGCTCCGCAATGGATTCCGATCGGGTCGTTCTTGGCCACCAGCGCAGACCTGGTGTCTGCGCTGACGCAACCGACGGGGCACGGCCACCGCTACGGCGCCGAACAGGGTCTGCGTGCACCGGATTGCCGCGCAGGTCAGACGATCGGCCCGCGCGCGCTCTCGTAGGCCGCCCCGATCCGATAGAGCCTATCGTCGGCGAGGGCGGGCGCCATGATCTGCAGACCCACCGGCAGACCGTCGGTGGCGGACAGCTGTGAGGGCACCGACATCGCGCAGGTGCCCGCCAGGTTGGTCGGCAGGGTGCACAGATCGAACAGATACATCGCCAGCGGGTCGTCGACCTTCTCCCCCAACGGGAACGCGGTTGTCGGGGTGGTCGGGGAGACCAACACGTCCACGTTCTCGAAGGCCGCGTCGAAGTCCCTGGCGATGAGGGTCCGCACCTTCTGCGCCTGACCGTAATAGGCGTCGTAATACCCCGACGAGAGCGCGTAGGTCCCGATCATGATGCGGCGCTTCACCTCCGCACCAAGCCCCTGTTCTCGGGTGAGGGCCATGACCTCTTCGGCACTGTGACGACCGTCGTCACCGACGCGGAGTCCATACCGCATCGCATCGAACCGCGCCAGGTTCGACGAGACCTCGGAGGGGAGGATCAGATAGTAGGCACCGAGCGCGTACGGGAAGTGCGGGCAGGACACATCGACGATCTCGGCACCGCGATCGGCCAGGGTGCGCACCGCAGCGGAGAACGATTCCACCACCCCGGGTTGGTAACCGTCACCCTGCAGTTCGGTGACCACGCCGACGCGCACACCCGAGAGATCTTGTGCCGCACCCTGTTGCGCGGCGCCGACCAGATCCGGCACCGGCGAGTTCACCGACGTGGAATCCCGGGGGTCGTGACCGGCGATGACCTGGTGCAGGGCCGCCGTGTCGAGCACCGTCCGGGCGCAGGGCCCGGCCTGATCGAGCGACGACGCACAGGCCACCAGGCCGTACCGCGACACAGTGCCATAGGTGGGTTTCACGCCGACGGTCGCGGTGACCGCGGCAGGTTGGCGCACCGACCCACCGGTGTCGGTACCGATGGCCAGCGGCGCCTCGAACGCGGCCAACGCCGCGGCGCTGCCACCGCCCGAGCCCCCGGGGATACGGTCGAGATCCCACGGGTTGTGGGTGGGGCCGTAGGCCGAGTTCTCGGTCGAGCTGCCCATCGCGAACTCGTCCATGTTGGTCTTGCCGAGGATCGGCAGGCCGGCGGCGCGCAGCCGCTCGGTCACGGCAGCGTCGTAGGGCGGAACCCATCCCTCGAGGATGCGCGATCCGACGGTGGTGGGCGCGTCGGTGGTGGTGAACACGTCCTTCAGGGCGATCGGCACACCCGCCAACGGTGACGGCGGTGTCTCCCCCGCGGCGATCGCGTCGTCGACGCGTGCGGCGGCGGCCAACGCCTCGTCGGCACCGACGTGTAGGAAGGCGTGCACGTCCCCGTCGACCTCGGCGATGCGCTCGAGATGGGCGGTGGTGACCTCGACCGAACTCAACTCCCCCGCGCGGATCCGGGCGGCGAGGTCGACAGCGCTCCGACCGGTGATCTCCCCGGATGTCCGGGTGGCAACGGTCACTGTTCCTCCCCCAGGATCTGCGGCACGGCGAAGCGGTCCTGCTCCACGGCGGGCGCACCCGACAACGCCTGCTCAGTGGTCAGTCCGGGCACGACGGTATCGGGACGCAACACATTGGCCAGCGGCACCGGGTGCGCGGTCGGCGGTATGTCGTCGGCGGCCACCTCGGTGATCTGCGCGACATGGGTCAGGATGGAATCGAGCTGCGACGCATACTGATCGAGCTCCGCGTCGGACAGCGCCAGCCGGGACAACCTGGCCAGGTGCGCGACCTCCTCACGCGAGATGGCTGACACCGGCGCTCCCTTCGTCGACCCGCGGGGCCACGGATCATCTCCTGTGCGTCTGCATGGTCGAGATGTGATGGTCGAGATGTACGGGACCCGATCTCCGAGCCCACCCGACAAGGGTAGACAACCGCCCGAAGGCGATCGGTCCCCGGTCACCGACCTCAGTTGAGCCAGCGTCGAAGCCGGGCGGTGATCCACGGGAGTACGACATAGACCATCAGCGGGGTGTTGATCAAGGTCGCGATGAGGGTCTTGAACACCAACGGGACGCCGTCGAGATGCGCGACGACCAGGAAGTTGATGGCCACACTCAGCGGGAAGAAACCCAGCCAGATGGTGATCGCCTGTTTCCAGCGTGCCGGCGGCGCACCCATGACCTTGACGGCGTTGGTCAACGTCGACTGTGGCTCAAACCACCCCTCGACCCCCGACAGACGGTGGGTGGCGTACTCCGCGGCCACACCCTCGCCACGCGACAACCACGCCTTGCGGACGGGTGAGCGGACCCAGTCGTCCATCTGCTTGTCGGTCTCGAACCGGTACACCACGTAGTACTCGTCCCGCTTCTTGGTGGACCGCAGCCAGCCGCCGCCGAGGAATCCGGGGAAAGTGCGGGCCAGCGCCATACCGGCGTCGGTCCACCCGACGAAGTCGTGCTCGCGCCCCGGCTCGATGCGGCGCGCGACCGAGGTGGTCACGTGGGCGGCGTCGGCGGCGGTGTCATCGGGATCGGTCACGGCCATCTGTCCATGGTCGCGCTCTCGAGGCACGGATGCGAATCGGCGGGTGGCAGCACCGGGTCCGGCGGGCGCGCGAGACCGCTGTCACGCACGCGTCATCATCGGGTGCGACAATGACCGGCGTGTCTTTCCTGCTGCGCGTCTACCTCCAGGACAAGCCCGGCAGCCTGGGACAGCTGGCTGTCGCTCTCGGCGGCGTCGGCGCGGACATCCTGTCCTTGGACGTGGTGGAGCGCGCCCACGGTTATGCGGTCGACGACATCGTGGTCGAGGTGGCCCGGGGTGCGCTACCGGACACCCTGATCACGGCATCCGAGCAGGTACCCGGCGTTCGAGTCGACTCGATCCGGCCCTACACCGGCGTGCTCGACACCCACCGCGAACTCGAGCTCGTCGACCAGGTCGCCACGGCACACGACCGTTTGGCGGTACTGGCCGAGAACGCGCCCCGGGTGCTGCGGGTGTCCTGGTGCATGGTGGTGACCGAGGGCGGTTCGGGGGTCATCCAACTGTTCAGCAGTTCGGGGGCCCCGGAGACCAGACTGACCTCGGTCGACTGGTTACCGCTGACCCGGGCGAGACAACTCGAGCCCGACGCCGACTGGGTGCCGCAGACCTGGAGGGACTCCGACACCCGAATGGCTGCCGCGCCGTTGGGCGGCGGGGTCAAGGCGATACTGCTGGGTCGGGTCGGGGGACCCGACTTCCGGCCGTCGGAGATCGCGCGTCTGGGTTATCTGGCCGGGATCGTGACCACGGTGCTCGAACGGCACTGACCGCGTTCGGATCCGGGACGGCTCAGGTGTCGGCGGGCTCCGCGGTCCCGGTTGCCCCGTCGTCCTCCGCTGCCCCGTCATCCTTCGCTGCGCTGTCACTCTCGGGCATTCCGTCGTCCTCGGGCACCGGCGGTGGCCCGTCGGCGAGTAGCGAGACGAAGCCGTCCTCGTCCAGGATCGGTACTCCCAGCTGTTCGGCCTTGTCCGCCTTGCTGCCCGGCGCCTCGCCCGCGACGACGTAGTCGGTCTTCTTCGACACCGAGCCGGACGCCTTGCCACCACGGATCAGGATGGCCTCCTTGGCCTCGTCGCGGGAGAACGCGGTGAGCGAACCGGTGACGACGACGGTCAGCCCGGCGAGGTTGCGCGGGATCGAGTCGTCCCGCTCGTCGGCCATCTGCACCCCTGCGGCCCGCCACTTGTCCACGATCTCGCGGTGCCAGTCGACGGCGAACCAGTCGACCACGCTCTGCGCCAACGTGTTCCCCACTCCCTCGGTCTGTTCGAGCCGCTCCGCGTCGGCCTCCTCGATCGCCTCGAGACTGCCGAATTCCGCGGCCATGGCCCGGGCACCGGTGGGTCCGACGTGCCGGATGGACAACGCCACCAACACCCGCCACAGCGGAACTTGTTTGGCTGCCTGCAGGTTGGTCAACAGTCGCTGACCGTTGGCCGACAGCTCACCGTCCTTGGTGCGGTACAGATCCACCGAGACGATGTCGTCGGCGGTCAGCGAGAACAGGTCACCCTCGTTGTCCAGCGCACCGGAGCCGAGCAATGCCGCCGCACCCTCGTACCCCAGGGCCTCGATGTCGAACGCCCCTCGACCGGCCAGGTGGTACAGCCGCTCGCGGAGTTGCGCGGGGCAACTGCGGGAATTCGGGCAGCGCAGATCCGCGTCACCCTCCTTCTGCGGAGCCAGCGCGGTCCCGCACTCCGGGCAGTGTGTCGGCATCACGAATTCGGTCTCGGAGCCGTCGCGCAGGTCGACCACCGGGCCGAGGACCTCGGGGATCACATCGCCCGCCTTGCGAATGGTTACGGTGTCACCGATGAGCACGCCCTTGCGCTTCACCTCCGAGGCGTTGTGCAGTGTGGCCAGCGACACGGTGGAACCGGACACCAACACCGGCTTCATGTACGCGAACGGCGTCACCCGCCCGGTGCGACCCACGTTGACCCGGATGTCGAGGAGTTCGGTGGTCACCTCCTGCGGCGGGTACTTGTAGGCGATCGCCCAGCGGGGGGCGCGTGAGGTGGCGCCGAGGCGACGCTGCACGGCCACGTCGTCCACCTTGACCACCACACCGTCGATCTCGTGTTCCACGTCGTGGCGGTGCTCACCCCAGTAGGAGATCTTCTGCAGGATCGCGTCGATCCCGTCGGCGGTGGTGGTGTGGGTCGACACCGGGAGCCCCCAGGCACCCAGTGCCAGGTAGACGTCGTGCAGCGACGTCGGCGTCCACCCCTCCAGCTTGCCGACCCCGTGGCAGATCATCCGCAGTCGGCGCTGCGCGGTGATCTGCGGGTTCTTCTGCCGCAGCGACCCGGCGGCGGAGTTCCGCGGGTTGGCGAACGGCGGCTTACCCGCCTCGACCAGCGACGCGTTGAGCTGCTCGAAGTCCTCCAGCCGGAAGAACACCTCACCGCGGACCTCGAGCAGCGAGGGGATCGGGTAGTCGGCGTGAGGGGTCAGGGCGGCGGGGATGTCGTCGATGGTGCGGGCGTTGAGGGTGACGTCCTCACCGGTGCGGCCGTCGCCGCGGGTGGCGGCTCGCTGCAGTTTGCCGTCGCGGTAGACCAGCGCCAGCGCCACACCGTCGATCTTCAGCTCACACAGGCATCGGACCCGTTTGCCCGCGTCAGCCTCCACCCGCTCGAGCCAGGCGCGCATCTCGTCGGCATCGAACACGTTGTCCAACGACAGCATCCGTTCGATGTGGTCGACGGCGGCGAACTCGGTGGCGAACCCGCCCCCGACGAGTTTGGTGGGCGAGTCGGCGACGGCCAGCTCGGGATGCGCGTCTTCCAGCGCCTGCAGTCGGCGCAACAGGGTGTCGAAGTCGCCGTCGCTGATCACCGGCGCGTCCTTGACGTAGTAGCGGAACTGGTGCTCACGAACCTCGTCGGCGAGTGCGGTCCACGCCTCGCGGGCCCGACTGTCCACGACCGGGGTGTCGGACTCGTCGGGACCCACCTCACTGTTAGCCACGCCGTCGAGATTAGTCGAGGCCACCGACAGTCCTGGCCGGGCGACGGGCCGTGACGTGCGCCGATCCGGTGTGCGGCGGCGACTACGCTGACACGATGCCGCATCCCATCATGTTCGATGACGCCGACCCGGTGCTCGGTCGGATCCGGGAGATCGCACTGGCCTTCCCCGAGGCCACCGAGGTCGTCGCCCACGGCCGCCCGACGTTCCGCTGCGGCAAGATGTTCGCGACCTATGGCGGAATGATCAAGGGCGGTCCGCGATTCGAGCAGTCGGTGTTGTTCATCCCCGACGCCGGTGAACGGGACGCACTCCTCGCCGACCCGCGATTCTTCCATCCCGCGTATGTGGGACCGTCCGGTTGGCTGGGGATGGACCTGACCGGTGCGGCGACCCGGGATTCCGTCTGGACAGAGGTCGGCGAACTCCTCGATGCGAGTTTCCGTCAGATCGCACCCGCCCGGGTGATCCGACTGCTCGGCGAGCCGGGCCGCCGATGAGCGACCGAGAGGTACACCTGTGCCAAGGTGTACGTCATGGTTGAACGCGGTTCGGGGCCGCAGATCGCGGCGCTGCGTGAGCACCGGTGGACGGTGATGCTGGTCGTGGTCGCCGCCGTGGCCTCGGTGTTGGTGCTGGTCCAGGCCGTGCGCGGCCAGGAATCGTCGGCCCAGCTGGCCGCCACGGACGCGCCCGGCGGTGCCGTCGTGCCACCCGCCGCGGCCGCCACCCCTCCGCCGGTGCTGACCGCCGCGACCGATGCCTGCCGCGGGAACACCGCACCGCAGCTGGTGAAGGTCAGTCTGGGTCAACAGCACATGTGGATGTGTCAGCTCGACAAGCCGGTCGATCAATCACCGGTCACCACCGGCAGCGTGGACCGTGGTGACGGCACCCCTTTGGGAACGTGGCAGATCGAGAGCAGGGAGACCCGACGCTTCCTCGACGGTCCGGACTACCGGGTGTTCGTCGACTACTGGTTGCCGTTCTTCGAGGACTTCGGGTTCCACGATTCTCCGTGGCAGAAGTTCCCCTATGGCGATCGGTCGCTGTACAAGGTCGTCGGTTCACGCGGATGTGTACACGTACCGACGGACGCGATGGCCGCCCTGTACCGCTGGGCGAATGTGGGGACCACGGTCACCGTCACCACCTGAGCAGGGCTGGCGGGTGCGGATGCCGACTCAGATCGACGTCGGATCCGCGGCGAGTGCATCGGCGGCGCGCGAACAGAGGGTCAGTGCTGCCCGCACCCAGCCGTCGCCGGCCCCGGCCAATCCGCAGGACGGCGTGACGATCACCTGGTCCGCGAGTACCCGTCGCGGCAGCCCGATGCGATCGGTGAGCTCGGTGACAGACGACAGCACCCGCTCGACGGGGAGTTCCCCGACCGGAGCGGTCGACGGCACCACCCCCAGCGCGAGTACGGCCCCCGAGTCGAGATGCGCACCGACACCGTCGAGGTCGACGGTGCGCAACACCTCCGTCGACACCCCGAGGGCGACGCCGGACATGAGTCGTGCGAGGTCCCAGCGCGGGCGATCACAGTTGTGGATCAGCGCGTCGGCACCGATGGTGTCGATGGTCGCGAGCAGCGTTTCCGCCACATCCGAGACGGGCACCGCGTCGATCACGTCCAGCCTGCTCACAGGGCGGATGTGACCGTCGATGACCGCGCCGACCAGGGGCTCGTCGAGCTGCACGGTCACCTCCACCCCGAGTCGTCGGGCGACCTCGGCGGCGTGTGCGGCCACACCCTCGGCCAGCGAGGCGGCGACATCGGCCACCGCGGACCGGTCCCGCAGGATCTTGTGCCCACCCGGCAGTTCCACCGACGCGGCGAGGGTGAACGGCCCCACCGACTGCACCTTGAACACCTCACGCGAGCCATGCCTGCCCGCGACCTCCCACGCCTCCTCCATGGCGTCGAGATCGCGGGAAAGGTGGTCCCTGGCCGTCCGCATCAGCCCGGTGGGCCTGCTGGTCAGCCGGTACCCGGATGCGGCGACGTCCATCGGCAGGTCGACCAGGAGGGCGGCGGCGCGGCCGATCATGTCGGCGCCGAGTCCGCGTTGTGGCAACTCCGGCAGATGCGCCAACGGCAGTTCCCCGGTGACGATCGCGGCCGCTCGGCGGGCGTCGGTACCCGGCATGGAGCCGACCCCGGTGGCCGTGCCACCCGTCAGCGCCGTGGCCGTGCCACCCGTCAGCGCCGTGGCGGTGCCACCCGTGCGCACCGGTGCCGGATCGCCCGACGGTCGACCGCCGTCGGTCACCGCTGTGTCGCAGAACCGACGGTGGCCTCGACCGGGCGGTCACCGCGGGTGCCGCCGATACGACCGGAACCGATCACCAGGTCACCGCGGTCGGGATCGTCGGCGTACAACACGGCGGTCTGCCCGGCGGCCACGCCGGTGAGAGGTGTGTGCAGCGAGATCTCGATCATCGGAGAACCGTCCACGGTGATCGCCTCGGCGGTCACCGCCGCCATGCCGCCGTGCGCACGCACCTGCACCGTCGCCTCGAACGGCCCGTCCGGGGTGGTTCCCGACGTCCACACCGGACGTTCGACGCGAATCGACCACACCTGCAGGCGGTCGACGGAACCCACGGTCACCGTGCCGCTCGTCGGGTCGATGTCGGTGACATACCGCGGCTTGCCGTCGGCGGCGGGGGCGGAGATGCCCAGGCCCTTGCGTTGACCGATGGTGAAACCGTGCACGCCGTCGTGGTCGGCCAGGATGTCCCCGGAGTCGGCGTCGACCACCGTGCCGGTCCGCACCCCGATCCGCGCCCCGAGAAACGCGCGGGTGTCCCCGGACGGGATGAAGCAGATGTCGTGTGAGTCGGCCTTGTCCGCCACGGCGAGTCCGAGTGCGGCGGCCTCGTCACGGATCCCGCTCTTCCGCGTGTCACCGACGGGGAACATGGCGCGGGACAACTGCTCGCGGGTCAGCACCGCGAGCACGTAGGACTGGTCCTTGTCGACGTCGACGGCCCGACGCAGCTCACCACCGTGCAGGCGCGCGTAGTGGCCGGTCACCACGGCGTCGAAACCCAGTGCGACGGCGCGATCGGACAGCGCGGAGAACTTGATCTTCTCGTTGCAGGACACACAGGGGTTGGGGGTGCGACCGGCCGCGTAGTCGGCGACGAACTCGTCGATGACGTCCTCTTTGAACCGGTCCGCGAAGTCCCACACGTAGAACGGGATGCCCAGCACGTCCGCGACCCGCCGGGCATCGCCGGCGTCCTCCCGGGAACAGCATCCCCGCGACCCGGTACGCAGGGCACCGGGTGCGGTCGACAGGGCCAGATGTACACCCACCACGTCGTGTCCCTCGGCGACGGCGCGAGCTGCCGCCACCGATGAGTCGACGCCGCCGCTCATCGCGGCCAGGACCCGCATCAGCGTCGTCCTGCCGCGGTCAGACCGGCCATCCGGGCGCGGTCGACGACCTGACCGATCACGTCGGCGACCGCATCGACGTCGGCGTCGGAGTTGGTGGTGCCGACGGAGAAGCGCAACGACCCACGGGCGTCGTCGAGCGACGGGTTCATCGCCATCAGCACATGACTTGCCCGCGCGACCCCGGCCGTACACGCCGACCCGGTCGAGCACTCGATGCCGTTGGCGTCGAGCAGCATGAGCAGCGAATCCCCGTCGCAGCCGCGGAAGGAGACGTGCGCGTTGCCGGGCAGGCGGTCACTACCGGTGGCGCCGTTGACGCGGCTGTCGGGGACGGCCAGCAGAACGTCGAACAAGCGGTCTCGGATGGCACTGATCCGCGCGTACTCGGTGTCCATGTTCGCCGCCGACCAGCGGAGCGCCGCGGCCAGACCGGCCGCCGCGGCGACGTCGGGCGTGCCCGAGCGGACGTCGCGTTCATGACCGCCGCCGTGCAGCAGCGGCACGCAATCGACCTGCCTGCCGAGTAGCAGTGCACCGATACCGCGGGGTCCGCCGAACTTGTGCCCGGTCAGGGTCATCGCCGACAACCCGGACGCACCGAAGGCGACGGGGACATGACCGACCGCCTGCACCGCGTCCGAATGGATGGGGACCTCGAACTCCTGCGCGATCGCCGACAGTTCGGCGATCGGCTGGATGACACCGACCTCGTTGTTGGCCCACATCATCGAGACCACCGCGACCTCGTCGGGGTGGGCGGCCAACTCGGTGCGCAGGTCGGCCGGGTCGATGCGGCCGTCGGCGTCCACCGGCAGCAGCGACAGCCGCGCACCCTGGTGATCGGCGAGCCATTGCGCGGTGTCGAGAACCGCGTGATGCTCGACGGCGGAGACCACGATCCGGGTGCGCCGTGGGTCGGCGTCGCGGCGAGCCCAGAAGATCCCCTTGAGCGCGAGGTTGTCGCTCTCGGTGCCGCCGCTGGTGAAGATCACCTCGGACGGGCGGGCCCCGAGGTCGGCGGCGATCGACTCGCGGGCCTCCTCGAGGTGACGACGGGCCAGGCGGCCCGATCCGTGCAGGGAGGCGGGGTTGCGCGACGCGCTGAGCAGTCGGGTCATCGCCTCCACGGCGTCGGGAACCATGTCGGTGGACGCGGCGTGGTCGAGGTACACGGGACGGGACACGGTTACCCCACCGGTTGACGACATCACCGAACCAGGATAACGCGGACGTCGTTCCCGGCCATGTCCGGCGACCGTGAGCAGCGGCACCCCCGACGCCGCGGGGATGTCAGCCGGCCAGTGAGAGCCGGTCGACCGGGGTCGGGACGGTGATCGGATCCAGCGGCATCGCGCCACCGTGCACGAGCATGTCGTCGAGGTCGCCGAACACGATCCGTTCGCACCGCGCGGCCAGCTCACGGCGGTCGGTTCCCGCCGACTGGAGTTCGTGCAGACGCACCACCACGCGGATGTCGCGGCCACCCATGACCCGGGCCAACGGCCCGGTCAACGCGTCGTCGCCGACGAAGGCGGCCGTGGTGGTGGGACCGGATGCGTCCCGATAACCCACGTGCACCGGCAGCACCGGCATCGATGCGTCGATCGCGGCCTGGAACATGGCCGGACGGAACCGCCCCCACGACCGCCCGCACCAGGTGGTGCCCTCCGGGAACACCCCGACGGCGTCGTCGCCGTGCAACCCGTCGACCGCGGCGGCCACGGTGTCCGGGAGAGAACGCAGTTCTGAGCGACGGATGGGGATGATCCCGAAGGCGGACACCAGGGTTCGTAGCCCCGGTGCACCCGTCAGCTCGGCCTTGGCCACGAATCGCGCGGGCACCACCGACGCGATGGCCAGGATGTCGAGGATGGACGTGTGGTTGGCGACCACGAGGGCCACGCCTTTGCCCGCATGCGGACGCCGGTCGTCGATCTCGACCGTGACCCCCAACGCGCGCAGCAGCGTGCGCGCGGCCCACCGGACGTACCCACGGCGGATCAGGCGCGGGGTCGGACGGACGACCACCCCGACGAGCAGGCAGCCGAGTGCGGTGGACGTGGTCCGCGTCAACCGCCACCACCGCACCAGTCGGCGCACGGCGGTCACGGTGTCCACGCAGCCGGTCGCACACGGGCTGTGCGGCAGCCACGGATGGGCGAGGACAGGTAGTGCGCGGTCGTCGATGCGAGTGTCTGGGGGCCGGGTCTCTGATTCCAGCGAGGTCCGCATGCCCCAAGGTCTACGGGCCGACCGGTACCGCGCGCCCACCGTCGGGTGTCGTGTCCATGCACCGGCCGTGAACTCCGCGCAACGTGTGACCCATCTCTCCGTAACCGAGCCCACCCGCGACCCGGACCGAGCCAACCCGTGACCCGGGACAACGAAGGACCCCGGAGCCGATCGGCTCCGGGGTCCTTCGCGATGTTGCCGAGCGCGAGGAGTCAGCCCTTGCGCTTCTTCACCGCCTCGGTGAGCTGCGGTGCGACGTCGAACAGGTCACCGACGATGCCGAAGTCGGCGATCTCGAAGATCGGCGCCTCCTCGTCCTTGTTGACCGCGACGATGGTCTTCGAGGTCTGCATACCAGCACGGTGCTGGATGGCCCCGGAGATGCCCAGTGCCACGTACAGCTGCGGCGACACGGTCTTGCCGGTCTGACCGACCTGGAACTGACCGGGGTAGTAGCCCGAGTCCACCGCGGCGCGCGATGCACCCACGGCCGCACCCAGCGAGTCGGCCAGCGGCTCGATGACCTCGTGGAACTTGTCCTCCGACCCCACCCCGCGACCGCCGGAGACCACGATGGTGGCCTCGGTCAGCTCCGGACGGTCGCCGCCGACGTTCGGCTCGACCTTGGTGATCTTGGCCGCGTTGGCCACGGCGTCCGTCGACACCTGCTTGTCGACCCGCTCACCCGCTCCTGCCTGGGGTTCCGCCTCCACGCCACCGGGACGGATCGAGTAGATCGGCGTCGCGCCCGTCGCCTTGGCGTCGACGGTGAACGCGCCACCGAAGATACTGTGCACGCCCGTGGCGTCGTCTTTGAGATCGACGATGTCGCACAGCACGCCGGAGCCCAACCGCACCGCCAACCGTCCCGCGATCTCCTTGCCGTCGGCATTGGCCGCGACGATGATGCCCGCGGGTGAGACCTCGCCGGCCAGTTCGGACAGGATCGAGACCTTGGGTCCCACCAGGTAACCGTCCACGTCGTCGGACTCGGCGACGTAGATCTTCTCGGCGCCCGCCTCCTTGAGCGCGTCGGCGATGCTGTCGGTGGTGCCGGGCTTACCGGCGACCACGACCGACGGGGTGCCGATGGCGCGCGCCGCGGTGATCAGTTCATTGGTGACCTTCTTGAGGGCGCCTTCGGGGTCGACCTCGGCCAGTACCAGTACTTCTGCCATGTTCCTTCTCCTCGGAGTGTGGTCTGTGTCTGCCGCGGCGTCAGATGATCTTCTGGCCGACGAGGTACTCGGCGACCTTGTCGCCACCGTCACCCTCGTCGGTGACCTTCTCGCCTGCGGTCTTCGGCGGCTTCGGCGCGAACGACTCGACCTGGCTCAGCGTGGTGGCCAGCCAGTCGTCGTCACCCTCGACGCCGAGGTCGGCCAACGACACGACCTGCACTTCTTTCTTCTTCGCGGCCATGATGCCCTTGAAGGACGGGAACCGCGGCTCGTTGATCTTCTCGTTGACGCTGACGATCGCGGGCAGTGAGGCCTCCACGTGGAAGATGCCGTCGTCGGTCTCGCGCTCACCGGTCAGCTCGTCACCGGAGACGGTGAGCTTGCGCAGGTGGGTCAGGTGCGGCAACTCGACGAATTCCGCGATCATGGCCGGGATGGCGCCCATCCGGCCATCGGTCGCCTCGTTACCCGCGATCACCAGTTCCAGGCCCTCGATGGTGCCGAGCGCGCGGGCCAGCACGTAGGCGGTCTGCACCGCGTCGGCACCGTGCAGGGCGTCGTCCTGGATGTGGATGGCCTTGTCGGCACCCATCGACAACGCCTTGCGGATGGCGTCGGTGGCGCGGTCGGGTCCGGCGGTCAGGATGGTGACCTCACCCTCACCGGCTTCCTTGATCTGCAACGCCTCTTCGACGGCCCGCTCGTTGATCTCGTCGAGCACCGCGTCGGCGGACTCGCGGTCCAGCGTGTAGTCGGTGTCGGTGAGCTTGCGCTCGGACCAGGTGTCCGGCACCTGCTTGATCAGAACGACAATGTTCGTCATGGGTCTTCGTCGACCTCCTGCATCGGATTCGTGACAACTTACCGCTGGGTAAGAACTCTGGGGTTCCCACCACTCTATCGTCAACATGCAGCTCATCACACTTCCGCTGCGCCGCCGCGACCGGCCGCGGAAGGCACCTCGCACGGAACTCGGGCAACGGTCGGTGACGCCGCCCGCGGGCGGCGCACTAGGCTTCGCACGATGAACGACGCACATCCCGTCGCGCCGCACCCGGTCGCCGGGGCGTCCGCGACCCCCCATCCGCCGACCGCGCAGGCCCCGAGCCCGGGTGCCGGGACCACGGCCGGGACCCTGATGCTCACCGGTGAACGCACCGTCCCCGGCATCGAGACCGAGAACTACTGGTTCCGCAGGCACGAGATCGCCTATCGACAGATCCTCGACCTCTGCGCGGACCGCGACGTCCTCGAGGCCGGTTCCGGCGAGGGATACGGCGCGGACATGATCGCCGACGCGGCGCGGTCGGTGACCTGCGTGGACTACGACACGGCCGCGGTCGCCCACACCCGGGCCCGCTACCCACGGCTCACCGTGCACCAGGGCAACCTCGTCGACCTCCCGCTGTCCGACGCATCGGTGGACGTGGTGGTCAACTTCCAGGTCATCGAACACCTGTGGGATCAGCCCGCGTTCGTCGCCGAATGTGTCCGCGTGCTGCGTCCGGGCGGGTTGTTGCTGATCAGCACGCCCAACCGGATCACCTTCTCCCCCGGCCGCGACACCCCGCTCAACCCGTTCCACACCCGGGAGCTGAACGCGGCGGAATTGCGCGCACTGCTCACCGACGGTGGCCTACGCGTCCGGGAGATGCTCGGCGTCCACCACGGGACGCGGTTGGGCGACCTCGACGAGAAGTGGGGCGGCTCGATCATCGACGCCCAGATCGACCGCGCCCTGGCGGGAACGCCGTGGCCGGATGATCTGGCCGGCGACGTCGCCGCGGTGGCCGCCGACGACTTCGTGGTGACCCGCGAGGCGGACGCCGACATCGACGCGTCGCTCGACCTGTTCGCGATCGCCGAACGGGCATGACGGCGTCGGTTCCCGGACAGTTCTCCCTGGTCCTGCACTCGCACCTGCCGTGGTTGGCCAACCACGGTCGGTGGCCGGTCGGCGAGGAGTGGCTCTACCAGTCGTGGGCGGGTTCGTATCTGCCGGTCGTCGAGGCGCTGCGACGCCTGGCCGACGACGGTTTCACCGACCAACTGACGCTCGGGGTCACCCCGGTGCTGGCCGCCCAACTCGACGACCCGCACTGCCTGAGGTCGATGCACGAGTGGCTCGCCGACTGGCAATTGCGTGCTCGGGAGGCCGCGCAGACCCCCGACGGCGCCGTCCGCAGGCTGGGACATCGCGAACACCGCGCCGCCGCGGCCGCGCTGGGGACATTCGAGACGCGATGGCGGCACGGCGGTTCGGCTCCGCTGCGCGCACTGGTCGACGCCGGAACGGTGGAGTTGCTGTCCGGCCCACTGACCCACCCGTTCCAACCGCTGCTCGATCCGCGGTTACGGGAGTTCGGCTTGCGCGAGGGACTTGCCGACACCCGACTGCGGGTGGGACGTACGCCCGCAGGCATCTGGGCACCCGAATGCGGTTTCGCCCCCGGGATGGAGACTCTCTACGCCGCGGCCGGCGTACGGCACTTCTTGGTGGACGGGCCTGCCCTGCACGGCGATTCGGCACTCGGACGGACGGTCGGCGACAGCGACGTCGTCGCGTTCGCTCGTGATCTGCCGATCAGCTACCGGGTGTGGTCCCCGCGATCGGGCTATCCCGGACACGCGGCCTATCGCGATTTCCACACCTACCACCACGGCACCGGCCTCAAGGGGGTCCGCGTCACCGGGCGGTCGGTCGCCGGCGAGCAGAAGAAACCCTACGACCCCGACCGCGCCACGGCGGCGGTCAGCAGGCACGCGGCCGACTTCGTCGCCCACGTCCGCGACCGTCTCGTCGCCGAATCGGACCGTATCGGTCGGCCGGCCCTGGTGGTGGCCGCCTTCGACACCGAGCTGTTCGGACACTGGTGGTACGAGGGTCCACAGTGGCTGGAACAGGTGCTGCGACTGCTCCCCGAAGCGGGAGTCCGGGTGGGGTCGCTGCAGACCGCACGCGAGGGTGGCTTCGTCGGCGAACCCGTCCGCCTGGACGACAGCTCGTGGGGATCGGGCAAGGACTGGCGGGTGTGGAACGGTCCGCAGGTCGCCGATCTGGTGCAACTGAACCGCGAGGTGGTCTCCACCGCCCTGGACACCGTGGACAAGCGGCTGGCCCAACGCGGCGCACTCCGCGACCCCGTCAGCGACCAGGTACTCCGCGAGGCCCTGCTGACCGTGTCGTCGGACTGGGCGTTCATGGTGTCCAAGGACACCGCCGCGCAGTACGCCCGCGACCGGGCTTTCGAGCACGCCCACGCCACTCGCGAGATCTGCTGGGCCGCCGACGGCGGTCGTGAGTCACCGGCGCGCGATCTGGCGGCGGGTTGGGCGCGCCCGGACAACCAGTTCGCGGCCCTCGACGCCCGACGACTGCCCGGTACCGCCTGCGGATGAGAATCCTGCTCGTCTCCTGGGAGTACCCGCCGGTGGTGATCGGCGGGCTGGGTCGCCACGTCCACCATCTCGCCGAGAGTCTGGCCACCGCCGGTCACGACGTCGCGGTGCTCAGCCGTCGCCCCGGAGGCAGTGACGCGGCCACCGCACCCACCACCGACACCGTGGTCAACGGGGTGCGGGTGGTGGCGGTGGCCGAGGATCCGGCCGAGTTCGGGTTCGCCACCGACATGATGGCCTGGACGCTGGCCATGGGCCATGCGATGGTCCGGGCGGGTCTGCGGCTGTTGTCGAACGGTGGATGGGTACCCGACGTGGTGCATGCGCACGATTGGTTGGTCGCGCACGCGGCGATCGCGGTGGCCGAGTTCGCCGACCTACCGCTGGTCACGACCATCCACGCCACCGAAGCGGGCAGGCACAGCGGGTGGGTCTCCGGTCGGATCAACCGCCAGGTGCACTCGGTGGAGTGGTGGCTGGCCGCCGAGTCCGACGCGATCGTCACCTGCTCGACGTCGATGCGTGACGAGGTGAGCCGGCTGTTCGGTCCCGACCTCGCCGACATCACGGTGATCCACAACGGGATCGACACCACCGCCTGGCCGTACCGCCCGCGGCGGGAACGGTCCGGGCCTGCGCAGCTGCTGTACGCAGGACGCCTGGAGTACGAGAAGGGCATCCAGGACCTACTGGCCGCGCTGCCCAGGATCCGGCGCAGCCATCCCGGCACCACACTGGTGATCGCCGGTGACGGCACCCAGGAGACGTGGCTGCGCGAGCTCGTCCGCCGCCACCGGGTGACCCGCGCGGTCACCTTCGACGGGCGCGTGGACCACGCCCGGCTGGAGTCGCTGCTGGCCGACAGCGCCGCGATCGTGCTGCCCAGCCGATACGAACCGTTCGGGATCGTCGCGCTGGAGGCGGCGGCGAGCGGGACCCCGCTGGTCACCTCCACCGCGGGCGGTCTCGGCGAGGCGGTGACCGACGGGGTCACCGGGGTCACTTTCGCGCCGGGTGACGTGGCCGGACTCGCGAATGCGGCGCGTCGGGTGCTCGACGATCCGGCCGCCGCCCAACGCCGCGCCCGCGCCGCGTACGAACGACTGGGCGAGGACTTCACCTGGGAGTTGGTCGCCCGACGAACCGTCGCGGTCTATCAGCACACCAAACGACGGGTCCGCCACCCGCTGGGTCGCCCGGTCATCGCGGAACGACCCTTGCCCGAGAGAGACCCGGACCAGCAGAGCTGACGTCAGAGCTTCTCGCGCTTCTTGCGTTCGATGTCGGCCAGTGCCCGTTCCAGCTCGGCCCGGTCGGCGGCGCCGGCCTCCCAGGCCTGTCGGCGGTCGCGCACCACCCTCGCGGGTGCGCCGACCGCGATGGAGAAGTCCGGGATGACCCCTTTGACCACGGCATGGGCGCCGAGGACGCAGCCGCGCCCCACCACGGTGTCGCGGAGCACCGACACCTTGGCCGCGATCCAGGTGTCGGCGCCGATGCGCACCGGACCCTTGACGATGCCCTGGTCCTTGATGGGGCGGGTGACGTCGTCCATCCGATGGTCGAAGTCGGTGATGTAACACCAGTCAGCGACCAGCGTGGACGATCCGATCTCGATGTCGAGATAGGCGTTGACCACGTTGTTCTGCCCGAACACCACCTTGTCGCCGATGCGCAGCGACCCCTCGTGGCAGCGGATGTGGTTACCGTCGCCGATGTGCACCCAGCGGCCGATCTCCACCCGCGCCAGCTCCGGGTCGGTCACGAACTCGATGTCCTTGCCGAAGAAGACCATCCCGCGCAGCACCACCTCGGGATGGCGCAGCCGGAACCGCAGGAACCGGTAGTACCGGATCAGGTACCAGGGTGTGTAGGCCCGGTTGTCGCGAATCCACCGCAGCGTGGCCGGAGTCATGAAGCGAGGCTGCTCGCCGGCGTGACGACTGCGACGCGAGGTGCGCGGCATCGAGCCCGGATTGCGCGTCATGGGGACACACCCTAGACGAGCCGGGAGTGCCGAACGGCACACGATAGGCTTCACCGCATGCCGTCGACCGTCACCCGCCGTTGGACACATGCCCTGGTGACGGCAGCGGTTGCGACTCTTGCCATCAGCGCCTGTTCCGATGGCGCCGACGACGTCAGCGCACGCGCCTCCGTGGGCTGGTCGAGTTGGGGTGGTGACGCCGCGAACTCGAACTTCGCGTATCCCACCGTCGCATCGGACGTCGCCGTGCGATGGACCCGGCCCACCGGTGGACCGATCTCGGCGCCGGTCACGATCTCCGGGCGCAGCAACGTGGGGGTCACCTCCGACACGCCGTCGGGGTGCAACGTCTTCTACTTCGACCCGCGTGCCGGTCGCAAGAACTTCTGCACCCGGATGGCCTCCGGTGTCGAACTCAACGCCATGCTGGTCGACCAATCCGACAACGTGTACCTCGGTGAACCGGGCCGCTTCCTGGCCCTGAACGGTAGCGGCATCATCCGGTGGCGTTTCCCGACCATCGGCGCACCGCTGCCCGCCAAGTTCGCCGGTCCCGGACAGGTGCTGCTGGTCACCACGCAGGGGCAGGTGGTGCTCTTCGACGCCCAGACCGGCGATCCCATCGCCCCGGAGCTCGATCTGTATCCCGGCGCCGACCCCGCCAAACCCGCCGAGGGACTGGGCGACTGCATCACCGGCGGTCCGCACTGCCCGATAGCGACATCGCCCGCGGTGGACAGCGCGGCGCGGCGGTTCTACCTGAACATCTGGCCCAAAGGATCCATCGCATCACAGGTGCGCGCCCTGTCGTATGCGCCGGACAAGGGTGGGCGCACCATCCGGGAGGCGTGGAAGAGCGACATACCCGGGGGTGTGATCGGCGCCCCGACGCTGTCCGCCGACAACAAGACCCTGTACGTGTTCGGCAGGCTGGGCAGCCTGTACGCCATCGATGCCGCGACCGGGAAGCCCAAGTGGGACCAGTACATCGGCGGGTACGGGTTCGGCACGATGACCGTCTCCCCCGACGGACTGATCGTTCCCACCCCGGTGCTCGGCGGTCCGCTGCTGGCCCTGCGCGACAAGGGCACCAAAGCCGAGGTCGCCTGGCGGCGCGACGATCTCGGTGTCGTGGGACTGTCGACAGCGACACAGTCGAAGACCGTATGGGTCCCGGTACGCGACAAGGGCGGCGACGCATTGTCGTTGCGGGAGGTGTCCGCCGCCGACGGCAGGGATGTCCGGACGGTCGCGCTGCCGGGGTCTGTCGGTTTCGTCACCGGCGTCTCGGTGTCGGCAGCCGGACAACTCGCCACCGCCACCAATCTCGGCGAGGTGTACTTCCTCGACAAACCCCAGGCCAAGACACCGACGAGCTGAACCCGGTCACCCGGCTCGGCGCAGGACCTCCTCGAGAGCGGTGGTCTCGAGCACCGGGGCACGCACCCCGGGTCGGCAGATGAAGCCGACCGCGGTACGGCCGATGCGGGTGATGACGAGAGCCAGTGGCCGATCACCGGCGAGCCGCAGGCGGTTGCGCAGCCGATCGGGGTCGACATCCACCCCACGGACCAGGATCTCCAGGCTGCCGCAGTCGTGGTCCCGTAGCGCCCGTCGAAGGTGCTTCTCCGCGGTCGGGCACCGCTCGAGAATCTCGAATCCACGCTCGCCGGCCGGTATCCGATCGCCGGTGAGATGCGCGATCTGCGAGTCGATCTGCCACAGACCGTGCCGAGCGGCGAAGTGCCGCACCAGTCCGGCGCGGACCACGGCACCGTCGGGGTTGAACAGGTACCGTCCCGGCTCGGCCACCGCGACATCGTCCGACTCGATGTCGGTGATCTCGTGGGAACCACCGGTCGACCGCAGCACGGTGGCCCGTGCGGTCACCCCATCGACCGTCTCGGTCCAGACGACCGCCTCGCGCACACCACCGTCCAGCGACACCACCTGCACCTCCCCGGTGAGACCGAAGCGTTCACGCAGCGCCCGATGATCCAGTCCGGGTGCACATTTCACCACCAGTGGCCGGCCGGCGTACACATCCAACAGGTCGGGCAACGGTGGCGACAGATCCTCCAGCCGAAAGGTGCGTCCGCCGTCGGTGCGCCGCGCCGGGTCGGCGACCACCACGTCGGCGCGCACCGCAGGTGCGAGTGCGTCGGCGCGCACCAGCGGGATGTCGGGACAGTTGTGCCGGGCCATGGCCAATCGCACCGGGTCCAGGTCGGCACCGATCACCGCACCGATACCCGGCGTACGCGTCAGCTCACGGAGTTCGGCGCCGATCGAGCAGGTCACGTCGGCGACCGAGGCCCCAGGATACCGGCGCGCTACGGCGGCCGCGCGGACCGCGGCCACCGGGGTGGCGGTCGCCTGTTGGGCGGCGACGTCGGTGAGCAACAGTCGCCCGGCGTCCCGCAGGCGTCCGCTCGCCCGACGCCGCGCGCGGACCGTCTCGATCAGCGCGGCCTCCCGACCCGGGAACCGCCTGCGCAGGTCGGCCAGATCGGCGATCAGCGAATCAGACTGCAGCGACTTGCCGTCGGCCACCCGGAGCGCCTCTGTGCCGTCGGCCGAGGCGAGGTGGCGGACGTCCTCGATCGTGAGCTCGTAGGCCACCGCGTGAGCTCGTCGGCCGTCGGGATCAGGCGCCCGCGGCGGACTTGGTGCCGGTGATCATCACGTTGTAGAAGAACTTCTGCGGGACCACCCGGTGCAGCACGTGGTCGTCCAACCAGGACAGCCTCCTCCACCCGCCGAATGCGAAACGCGCCCATCCCCAGCCCAGTTTCTCCGGCGGCACCGCGGCCTCGAAGGTCCGCACCGGCCATCCCAGCAACGCGGCAGCGAGTTCCTCGGTGGCGGTCTCGACGTGCACAGCACCGGCACGGCGGGCGGTGTCGGCGAGGTCGGCGGGGTCGAAGGTGTGGATGTCCACCACGGCCTCCAACGCGGCGGCCCGCGACGACTCGTCGAGTTCCTCCTGGGGGCGACGCCACGATTGTAGGGGTCCCCACCTGGTGACCGTGGTGGTCGCGGCCCAGGTGGCCCGCGACACCCAGCGGGCGTAGAAATCACCGATGGTCGACGGTTCACCGGCGAAGACGAACCGCCCGCCCGGTTTCAGCACCCGCAGCACCTCGGCCAACGCCTGCTGTACGTCGGGGATGTGGTGCAGCACCGCATGTCCCACCACCAGGTCGAAGGTGTTGTCGTCGTAGGGGATGGTTTCCGCGTCGGCGACCCGGCCGTCGACCTGCAGGCCCAGGTTCTGCGCGTTCCGCAACGCGACCTTGACCATGCCGGGCGACAGGTCGGTGACCGATCCCGTCTCGGCCACCCCGGACTGCATGAGGTTCAGTAGGAAGAAACCGGTGCCGCACCCCAGTTCGAGCGCCCGCCCGTACGGCAGCGGCTCGTCGCCGACGATGGCGTCGAATCGGCCACGCGCGTAGTCGATGCATCGCTCGTCGTAGGAGATGGACCATTTGTCGTCGTAGGTCTCGGCCTCCCAGTCGTGGTAGAGCACCTGGGCGAGTTTGGTGTCCTGCAGTGCGGCCTGTACCTCGTCGGCGGTGGCGTGCGGGTGCGGCGCGGGGTCTGTCGTGGTCATGGGTACTGCCTACTCTCCGGTGAATTCGGCCTTGCCGGGACCGTTCTCGATGAACGAGGTCATCCCGATGGCCCGGTCCTCGGTCGCGAACAGCGAGGCGAAGACCTGGCGTTCGATCTTCAACCCGGTGCCCAGGTCGGTGTCGAGGCCCTGGTCGATCGCGGCCTTGGCGCCGGCCAACGCGACGGCGGCGGCCGAGGAGAACTGTGCGGCCCAGGCCACGGCCGCGGTGTACACGTCGTCGGGGGCGACCACCTCGTCGACGAGCCCGATGGACAACGCCTCCTCGGCGCCGACGAAGCGGCCGGTGAAGACCATGTCCTTGGCCCGCGACGGTCCGATGAGCCGGGCCAGTCGTTGGGTACCACCGCCACCGGGGATCACACCGAGCAGGATCTCCGGGACGCCGAGCTTGGCGTTGTCCCCCGCGATTCGCCGGTCGGCGGCCAGTGCGATCTCCAGGCCCCCGCCGAGGGCGTAGCCGGTGATCGCCGCGACCGTCGGTTTGGGGATCGTCGACAGCGCGCCGAGCCCCTCCTGCAGATCGCCCGCGAGCTTGCTCATCTCGGCGAACGACATGTCGTTCATCTCCTTGATGTCCGCACCGGCGGCCAGCACCTTGGGCCCGCCGTAGAGAACCACCGCGCGGATGTCGTCGCGGACGGTCGCCTCGCGGGCCACCTCGAGCAGCTCGCGCTGAAGCTGCCGGTTGAGGGCGTTCATCGGCGGTCGGTTCAGCAGGATGGTCCCCACACCGGGCGCGTCGTCGCTGGTCTCGAGGGTGACAAACTCAGGCATGCCGGGAACGTTACCGGGTGAGCGCCACCGGTCGATGTCGAGGGAGTCGGTCGGGAGCGCGGTGCCCGACCCGTACGACGGTTTTCCCGCCGAATCCGTGAAGTCCCGCCGATGCATCGCCAGGACATCCCGACAATTGCGGGATATCGGATTTCCCGCAGTTTTCGGGGAGTCGCGCCTGCCACTGCCCCGGGCCGGAGCACCCGCACGCCGGCGGGGCCACGATTAGGCTTGCGGACGAGTCGGACACGGGAGGGTGATGGGCGAGCGGATCGAACTCATCGTCGGTGACCGGACGGTGTCGGTGTCGAGCCCCGACCGCGTGTACTTCCCCACCCGCGGTGAGACCAAACTCGACCTCGTCGAGTACTACCTGTCGGTCTCCGATGGCATCGTCCGCGCCCTGCGCGACCGACCCTGCATGCTGCATCGCTTCCCCAAGGGGGTGGCCGGGCAGAAGGTGCATCAGAAGCGCATCCCGGCCGGGGCACCGCCGTGGGTACAGACGGTGAACATCTACTTCCCGCGGTACGGCCGTACCGCCGACGAGTTGTGTGTCACCGAACTCGCCGACGTGATCTGGGCGACCCAGATGTCGACCGTGGAGTTCCACCCGTGGAACTCGCGCCGCTTCGACACCGAGAAGCCCGACGAATGGCGTATCGATCTCGACCCGATGCCCGACTGTTCGTTCGACCGGGTACAACGCAGCGCCCACGTGGTCCACGAGGTACTCGACGAGCTCGGGATCCGGGGGTTTCCCAAGACCTCCGGCGGGCGCGGGCTGCACGTGTACGTGCGGATCGTCCCGGAATGGGGGTTCACGCAGGTGCGTCGCGCGGCGCAGGCGTTCGCCATGGAGGTCGAACGACGCAATCCGGCCGAGATCACCACCACCTGGTGGCGCAAGGACCGTGATCCGGCCGCGGTGTTCGTCGACTACAACCAGAACACTCGTGACCACACCATCGCCGCGGCCTACTCGGTACGCGGCAATCCGGAGGCCACGGTCTCCACACCGATCGCGTGGGCGGAGATCGACGACATCGACCCCCGCGACTTCACCATCGCGACCGTGCCCGCACGTTACGCCCGCCTCGGCGACCTGCACGCCGAGATCGATGACGAGGCCTTTCGGCTCGACACCCTGCTGGAGTGGGCGGACCGGGCGGAGTTGGAGGAGTCCGGGCCCGATCAGGGCAGCTGAACGCCGGTGCGCGCGCCGAGATAGTCGGCGTCGCCGTCGAACACGATGCGGGTGTGCGTACCGTCCGACACGATCGTCGGCTGGATCGGTTCGATCACCGACTCGGCGGCCATGGCGTCGGCGACCGTGCGGAAACCGTCCAGATACCGCAGCTGCGCCCAGGTGGGTGGCAACAGGTGGTGGCGTCCCGCGGCCCAGGCGTCCAGTGCGGCTCGCGGCGTCGACCATCCGGTCTCGGCGGCCTCGGTGGTCTCGCCGTCCGCGTTCTGCCCCTCGGGCAGGGCGGCGAGGAAGAACCGTGTGTCGTACCTGCGCGACTCGGCCTCCGGGGTGATCCAGTGCGCCAGCGGACGGATCAGGTCGGCGCGCAGGGTGAGCCCACGATCGCGCAGAAAGGTCGCGACCGACAGCGTCTTGGCCTCCAGCGCACGTCGGTCGGCCTGCAGGGCCCCGACGTCGGGGAAGGTGCCCGACGAGTCGGTGGCCAGCAACACCCCACACTCCTCGAAGGTCTCCCGGACCGCGGCGCAGACCAGGGCCTGGGTGGTCGCGACGTCGGCGCCCAGCGACGACGCCCACTCGTCGGGATCCGGCCCCGTCCACGGGAGGGCGACGGTGCCGTGGGTGGGACGGGCATCGGTCGGGTCGACACCACCGCCGGGGAACACCGTCATCCCACCCGCGAAGGCCATCTGCCGGACTCGGCGCATCAGGAACACCTCGACACCCGTGCCGGCTCGACCGAACTGCTCACCGTCGCGGATGAGGACGACGGTGGCCGCGTCCCGGACGGGCGTGGTCACCGGGCGCGCCGGTGGCCACCCGACCGCCGGGACCGCCGGGCGAACCAGCGCCGGCCGTCGCGGGTGACGGTGATGGCCTGACTGAAGGTGTCGGACAGGTTCTTCGACGTCAGCACCTCCTCGAGCAGACCCTGCGCGACCACCCCACCCTCACGCAGCAGCATCGCGTGGGTGTACCCCTCGGGGATCTCCTCCACGTGGTGGGTGATGAGCACCGAGGCGGGGGCGTCCGGGTCGAGGGCCAGCGCCGACAGGCGCGCGACGAGTTCTTCGCGGCCGCCCAGGTCGAGCCCGGCGGCGGGTTCGTCCAGCAGGAGCAGTTCGGGGTCGGTCATCAAGGCCCGGGCGATCAGCACCCGCTTGCGCTCCCCCTCCGACAGGGTGCCGAATCGCCGGTCGGCGAGGTGTTCCGCGCCCATCGACTCCAGCGTCTCCACGGCCTGTTCGCGGTCCACCTCGTCGTATTCCTCGCGCCACCGGCCGAGCACCGCGTACCCCGCCGAGATGACCAGATCCGATACCGGCTCGTCGGCGGGGACGCGCCCGGCCATCGCCGACGACGAGGTGCCGATCCGCGTGGTCAACTCCCGCAGGTCGACGGTGCCGAGGCGCTCGCCGAGGACGTGAGCGGACCCTGAGCTCGGATGCAGCTCGGCCGCGGCCATCCGCAGCAGCGACGTCTTCCCTGCCCCGTTGGGCCCCAGGACCACCCAGCGTTCGTCGAGTTCCACCTGCCAGTCGACCGGGCCGACGAGGGTGGTTCCGCCGCGGACGAGGCTCACGTCCTCGAAGTCGATGAGGAGATCGGGATCGGTGTCACGCACGTGGTCCATCGTGCCGCACCACGGCGGTACGGACCCGGATACCGGGCGGATCGGCCGCGTCAGGCGAGGCTGAAGTCGTCGAAGTCGAACCCCGGGACCACGATGCAACTGACCAGTGCGGGTTCGTCGTCGATCGGCCGGGCGCTCTGCCACTCCCCCGGGGCGATGATCGCCTGGGGTCGTTGGCCACGTTCGACGGCCGGGCCGAGGATCTCCACCCCGGCGGGCTCCGGACCCTCCCCGAGTCCGCCGCGACCGAGTTCGAGCGCCGATCCCCGGTGGTGCAACCAGATCTCGGCGCTACGGACGCGGTGCCAGGCGGATTCCTCACCCGGCAGCAACAGGAACAGCACAGCGGTCGCACCAGCCCGCGCCCCTGAGTAGCCGAGGGGCAGAACATGTTCCGGCAGTTCGAGTTCGCTGGCCCAGGTCTGCCGGTACCAACCGCCTTCCGGATGCGGGTTCAGGTCCAATTCGACGGCCCAGTCGGGTAACTCGGTCATGGCACCAGCCTAGAGGCGCGAGCAGCGATGACGGTCACCGATCCCGGCGCGATCTCGGTGTACCCCGCGTCACGGACCGCAACCGCCGTACCGTCGTCGTCGTCGGCCGCGCGGAGCAGCTCCCGCCAGCCGTCGCCGGTCACCGAACACACCGACAGTGGACAGGCGTCGTCGTACCACCGCTCTGCCTCGTCGGAGGGGAACAGTCCGGCCGCGAGCATCGACCCGTGGCCGACCTGAGCGGCGAGTTTGCCGACGGTCATGGTCAGGCCGGGATTCACCGCGAGGACGACGGGCCCGACGTCGGCCGCGGAGCGCAGCGCCGGTAGGTCACCGGACAGGTCGGTGCCGCCGATCTGCAGCCGAGCGATCCGGCGATCCACCGCGCCGACGGGTCCGGGCAGGATCGCCCGCGCCGCACCGGTCCCGTCCTCGGTGGTGACCCCGTCCACGTCACCGGCGGCGACCCAGTGGGTGCCGCGGGCGCGTCGGGCGATCTTGCGGATACGCGCCCCACACCAGGAATCCAGGGCGGACGCCCACGGTCCACCGGGGTCGCCCCGCTCGTCCAGGCACAGCAGCACCGCGGCGCGGGCCGCCGCGACCAGCAGGTCGGCACGCGCGGGCGGGTCGGACTTCTCGATACGGACGATCACCGGCATCGCCAGCACGTCGGCAGGATCATCCGGGTCGATGCGGTTGCCGGTACGGTCCACCAACCGGCGATAACGGTCGTCGAAGGTCACCGGGTCAGGCCAACGGAACGCGTCGTATCAAACCGTCCACGGCGTCGGCGGCCTCGATCTCGTCGCGGGTCACGCCGAGGATGAACAGGACCGCGTCGAGGAACGGATACGACAGGGCGGCATCGGCGACCTCGGCCAGGGCCGGCTTGGCGTTGAAGGCGATCCCCAACCCGGCGACGGTGAGCATGTCGATGTCGTTGGCACCGTCGCCCACGGCGACGGTCTGTTCCAACGGCACCCCGGTCTGGTCGGCGAAGGCCCGCAGCGCCCGGGCCTTGGCCGGCCGATCGACGACCTCGCCGATCACCCGCCCGGTGAGCTTGCCGTCGACGATCTCCAGGGTGTTGGCGCGCACGAAGTCCAGTTCCAACTCGTGCGCGAGCGGGTCGATGACCTGACGGAATCCGCCCGACACCACGCCGCAGTGGTAACCGAGACGGCGCAGGGTGCGCACGGTGGTGCGCGCGCCCGGGGTGAGCTCCAGGTCTGCGGCCACCTCCTCGAGAATCGAGGCGTCGAGACCCTCGAGGGCCGCGACCCGCCGGTGCAGCGACTCACCGAAGTCGATCTGGCCGCGCATGGCGGCCTCGGTGACGGCGGCGACCTCCGCTTCGCGACCGGCGTACGCGGCGAGCATCTCGATGACCTCACCCTGGATCAGGGTGGAGTCGACGTCGAACACGACGAGCCGTTTCGCACGCCGGGCCAGCCCGCCACGTTCGACCGCCACGTCGATGCCGTGTCGGGCGGCGACGGCGGCCAGTCCCTTGCGCAGCGCGGCGTCGGCGGCCACATCGTCGCGGTCGACGCTGATCAGCAGCTCCAGACCGGTGAGCGGGTAGTCGGCGATACCGCGGATGGAGTCGATGTTGCCGCCCTGACCTGCCAGTTCGGCGGCGATGGCCCGGAAGGCGCGTGCGGTGATGGGGCTGCCGAGGATCACCACGGCATGGCTGGACACCGAACGGGACGCCGTCAATCCCTCGCCGGTCTCGACGATGACCTCCATGTCCACCGAGGTCATCGCCTGCTCGACCACGTCCTGAAGGTGTTCGGGATCACCGTCGGTCGACACCAGCACACCGAGGGTCAACCGGTTGCGGATCACCACCTGTTCCACGTCGTACAGGCTGACCGGTTCGGTCGCGAGAGCACCGAAGAGCACCGAGGTGACCCCTGGCCGGTCGGGGCCGGTGACGGTGACCAACACCGTCGTCGACGGCCCGGCCGGCCGGGGAGATCGGTTCTCCGCGGTCCCGGTCACCGGACCTGGTCGTTGGGGACGCCGCTGGACAGCGGGCCGCTACCCCCGGCGTGTTCGACCTCGGTACGGGCACCGTGGCTGGTGCCGCCGCCGACGTGGGCTTCGGCGTGGATGCGTTCGATCATGTGCGGGTAGTGCAGTTCGAACGCGGGGCGTTCCGACCGG
>NZ_FTNT01000011.1 GCF_900156495.1 Williamsia sterculiae | reverse complement strand
AAGATGTTGTGGAGGCCCGAACCCACTTCAGTTGAAAATGGAGGGGATGAGTTGTGGGTAGGGGTGAAAGGCCAATCAAACTCCGTGATAGCTGGTTCTCCCCGAAATGCATTTAGGTGCAGCGTTGCGTGTTTCTTACCGGAGGTAGAGCTACTGGATGGCGGATGGGCCCTATCAGGTTACTGATGTCAGCCAAACTCCGAATGCCGGTAAGTGAGAGCGTGGCAGTGAGACTGCGGGCGATAAGGTTCGTTGTCGAGAGGGAAACAGCCCAGATCGCCGGCTAAGGCCCCTAAGCGTGTACTAAGTGGAAAAGGATGTGGGGTCGCAGAGACAACCAGGAGGTTGGCTTAGAAGCAGCCACCCTTGAAAGAGTGCGTAATAGCTCACTGGTCAAGTGATCCTGCGCCGACAATGTAGCGGGGCTCAAGTACACCGCCGAAGCCGCGGCACTCACACATGTACATCCACATGGTTCTACGGGACTGTGTGTAGTGGTGTGGGTGGGTAGGGGAGCGTCCTGCATCCCTGGAAGCCACGGAGTGATCCTGTGGTGGAGGATGTGGGAGTGAGAATGCAGGCATGAGTAGCGAAAGCAGAGTGAGAAACTCTGCCGCCGAATGACCAAGGGTTCCTGGGCCAGGTTAATCCGCCCAGGGTGAGTCGGGACCTAAGGCGAGGCCGACAGGCGTAGTCGATGGACAACGGGTTGATATTCCCGTACCCGTGTATCCGCGTCCGTGATGAATCAGCTGTACTAACCACCCAAATGGTGGCCGATCTCCTTCGGGAGACGGTGCGCCGGCTGCGTGGGACCTCGGTTGGTAGTAGTCAAGCGATGGGGTGACGCAGGAAGGTAGTGGGGCCAGTCAGTGGTTGTACTGGTGTAAGCCTGTAGGACGAGGCATAGGTAAATCCGTGTCTCATGATGTCTGAGAGGTGATGCGTAGCCGTTGAGGCGAATTCCATGATCCTATGCTGCCGAGAAAAGCCTCTAGCGAGTTGGTACACGGCCCGTACCCCAAACCGACACAGGTGGTCAGGTAGAGAATACTAAGGCGATCGAGAGAACTGTGGTTAAGGAACTCGGCAAAATGCCCCCGTAACTTCGGGAGAAGGGGGACCACTGTTGGTGAACACCCTCGCGGTGGGAGCTGGTGGTGGTCGCAGAGACCAGAGAGAAGCGACTGTTTACTAAAAACACAGGTCCGTGCGAAGTCGTAAGACGATGTATACGGACTGACGCCTGCCCGGTGCTGGAAGGTTAAGAGGACCGGTTAATCACTTCGGTGGTGAAGCTGAGAATTTAAGCCCCAGTAAACGGCGGTGGTAACTATAACCATCCTAAGGTAGCGAAATTCCTTGTCGGGTAAGTTCCGACCTGCACGAATGGCGTAACGACTTCTCTGCTGTCTCAACCACAGACTCGGCGAAATTGCAGTACGAGTAAAGATGCTCGTTACGCGCGGCAGGACGAAAAGACCCCGGGACCTTCACTATAGCTTGGTATTGGTGTTCGGTTCGGTTTGTGTAGGATAGGTGGGAGACTGTGAAACCCGCACGCCAGTGTGGGTGGAGTCGTTGTTGAAATACCACTCTGATCGTATTGGACATCTAACCTCGGACCCTGATCGGGTTCAGGGACAGTGCCTGGTGGGTAGTTTAACTGGGGCGGTTGCCTCCCAAAATGTAACGGAGGCGCCCAAAGGTTCCCTCAGCCTGGTTGGCAATCAGGTGTTGAGTGTAAGTGCACAAGGGAGCTTGACTGTGAGACGTACATGTCGAGCAGGGACGAAAGTCGGGACTAGTGATCCGGCACCAACGTGTGGAAGTGGTGTCGCTCAACGGATAAAAGGTACCCCGGGGATAACAGGCTGATCTTCCCCAAGAGTCCATATCGACGGGATGGTTTGGCACCTCGATGTCGGCTCGTCGCATCCTGGGGCTGGAGTAGGTCCCAAGGGTTGGGCTGTTCGCCCATTAAAGCGGCACGCGAGCTGGGTTTAGAACGTCGTGAGACAGTTCGGTCTCTATCCGCCGCGCGCGTAAGAAACTTGAGGAAACCTGTCCCTAGTACGAGAGGACCGGGACGGACGAACCTCTGGTGTGCCAGTTGTTCCACCAGGAGCACCGCTGGTTAGCTACGTTCGGAAGGGATAACCGCTGAAAGCATCTAAGCGGGAAGCCTGTTCCAAGATGAGGTTTCTCACCCCCACCGCGGGGTTAAGGCCCCCCACAGACCATGGGGTTGATAGGCCAGAACTGGAAGCCCAGCAATGGGTGCAGGTGACTGGTACTAATCGGCCGAGGACTTACCACAACACCCCAACCACCAAACACAGGTTCACGGGAACTCACATCCACTATGCAACTCTGAAACAACACACAAGAGGACAAACAAACCCACCCCCACCAGGGGCGTGTGTGTTTCACAAAGTTACGGCGGTCATAGCGGCGGGGAAACGCCCGGTCCCATCCCGAACCCGGAAGCTAAGCCCACCAGCGCCAATGGTACTGCACCCTCAACAGTGTGGGAGAGTAGGACACCGCCGAACACAACCCCAGGCATGCCCCGCACCACGTGCGGGGCATGCCCCATTTCATAACCCGTTGTCGTGCCTGTGAATTCGGTTGTCGTGTAGGTCGACCGTTACGCTGGGCGGCAGTGTGTCGAGATCAACTCCGACAGTGTGGATCCGCCGTGGGTGGACCCGTCGAGCGAAGAGGGGTGCGTCATGGACGATCGCCGTGGCGATGACGGTAAAGGCCGCGGCGTCCGTAGGTCCTCGGATGGTCGCGGTGGTTTCCGTGCCGGCGAGGGACGGTCCGACCGCGGCCGTGGTGGCCGTCAGCAGGGTCGTCCGGAACGCGATGAACGCGGCCGGGTGAGCGGATCGCGTGACGCGCGCCGCGGATCCGATCGACGCGCGGCCGGAGGCGGAGCGCCCGGCGGGGGACATCGGGACGATGCGCGTTCGGCAGAGCGGTCCACCGACCGCCGCGCCCCGAGCGGTCCACCCATCCCCGACGATGTGACGCCCCAGGATCTCGACGGGGAGATCCGGCGGGATCTGCTGACCTTGGACCGCACCACCGCCGACGAGGTGGCCCGGCATCTGGTGATGGTCTCCAGGCTGCTCATCGATGATCCGGAACGTGCGTTGCTGCATGCCCGCGCGGCCCGACAGCGCGCCGCCCGGGTGGCCGTGGTGCGGGAGACCGCCGGCGTCGCCGCGTACAACGCTCAGGAGTGGTCCGAGGCGCTCACCGAGCTCCGCGCCGCACGCCGGATGTCCGGGACCTCTGCGTTGTTGCCGTTGATGGCCGACGCCGAGCGTGGTCTGGGTCGTCCGGAGAAAGCCATCGACCTGGCTCGCGGTGCAGAAGGGCGCGCTCTCACCGGGGACGAGGCCACCGAGATGCGTTTGGTCGAAGCCGGCGCGCGTATCGACCTGGGCGAGCCGGAAAAGGCAGTCGTCACCCTGCAGGGAGAGGACCTGGATCCCAGTCGGACCGGAACGGCGCCCGCGCGTCTGTTCTACGCGTACGCGTCGGCGTTGCTCGCCGCAGGTCGTGTCGACGACGCCGTCACCTGGTTCATGAACGCCGCCGCGGCCGACCTCGACGACGTCACCGACGCCGAAGAACGACTCACCGAGCTGGCCGACCCGGCAACCCGTGACGACCGCACTCCGAGCCCGTCGAGGGTCGAATCGGCAGCTGCGGTCCCCGATACCGACGCCACCACCGCGGGAGGTGGCGAGACGAGCACGTCGGTGGAGGTGCCCGACACCGAGGTCGCCGCGGATCAGACGCCGGACGCAGCGCAGGACCCGACCACCGCCGACGAGTCCGTCCCGAGCGACGACGTGTCACGTGACGCTGTGGTCCGCACCCCGGTTGACCACACCGACCTGTCGGTAACGGATCCGACGGGCGACGACGCCTCGGCCGAGAAGTCGCTGGCCGCCAACTACGACGTGCTGTTGCTCGACCTGGACGGAACCCTGTACGCGGGGCAGCGGGCCATCCCGGGTGCCACCGAGGCGCTGAGCGAGGTGGACAACCCGTCGTATTACGTCACCAACAACGCGAGTCGGCGACCGGACGAGGTGGCCGCACACCTCGAGGAACTGGGATTCAGCGCCACCGCCGAACAAGTGGTCACCAGCGCACAGACCGGTGCCCGACTGCTCGCCGACCACCTGCAACCCGGGCAGCGTGCGCTCGTCGTCGGAACCGACGGACTCGCCCAGGAGGTGCGCGAGGTCGCCATCGGGGTGACGCGTAGCGCCGACGACCGGCCCGCCGCCGTGATCCAGGGGCATTCCCCGGACACCGGCTGGCAGCAACTGTCCGAGGCCGCGCTGGCCATCAACGCCGGGGCGCTCTGGATCGCGTGCAACGTGGACGCCACCCTGCCGACGGAGCGCGGCTTCGCCGTGGGCAACGGTTCGATGGTCGCGGCGGTGGCCAACGCCACCGGGAAGCAACCGATCGTCGCGGGTAAACCAGCCGCACCGTTGATGGACGACGCCATCGCGCGCAGCGGCGCGCGGAATCCGCTGGTCGTCGGCGATCGGCTGGACACCGACATCGCCGGTGCCAACACCGTGGGTCTCGACAGCCTGATGGTGCTCACCGGAGTCAGCTCCGTCGCGGACCTGCTGGCGGCCCGGCCCGAGCATCGTCCCACGCATGTCGGGCCCGACCTGACCACCCTGTCGCTGCCCGCCGACCGTTCTCGGATCGCCCCCGCACCCGGATGGACGATCGAGGTCAGCGGGGACGTCATCACGGTGCGTGGCGACGACGACGCAGACCCGTCGCGGGTGCTACCCGCCTTGGTCGCCGCCGCCTGGGAGGCCGGACGGGAGAAGGCGCCGCAGATACGCGCCGATGGTGAGCGGGCACGAGCGGCGCTCGGCGATCTGGGCCTGTGAACACCGCGACTCGTCGGCCGCGCGTCCGTCCCTACGGGCGTCGGCGGCCTCCGATAGCGTTGGGGTCCTATGAACGCACCGCTACCCGGTAGTCATCTGCGCCCTCGGGGTGCGGGTGCCGACATGTCTCCCGCCGATGTCGACCCGTCGGCGATCACCACTGCCGTCGCCGAACTGGTCGAGCAGGTCGACGCGTTGCGCGGCGCGGACTCCGATGAGC
The DNA here is from genome assembly GCF_900156495.1 of Williamsia sterculiae. Lineage (GTDB taxonomy): Bacteria > Actinomycetota > Actinomycetes > Mycobacteriales > Mycobacteriaceae > Williamsia_B > Williamsia_B sterculiae. The sequence continues at coordinate 177,348 of NZ_FTNT01000011.1, read as the reverse complement.
TCGACCTGACCTCGTTGTCGAGGCAGACCGAATTGTTGGAGCAGGCGCACGCCGTACTCACCGAGGCGTTGGAGCAGATCGACCGTGCCTGACCGCATGCACCGCGTCGACGAGGCCGGGGGTTAGGTGGCACCCCGAGTCCGCCTCGACGCCGAACTGGTGCGTCGGGGACTGGCCCGTTCCCGTGAGCAGGCCCAGACGCTCATCACCGACGGCAAGGTCAAGGTGTCCGGAGCGGTCGCCAGCAAGCCCGCGACCAACGTCGGGCGCGCCACCCCGATTCTGGTGGTAAAGAACCACTCCGACGACTATGCGTCCCGCGGAGCGCACAAGCTGCTCGGCGCTCTGGCGGAGTTCGGGTCGGCCGGGATGACCGTGACCGGCCGGCGGTGTCTGGACGCCGGTGCGTCGACCGGTGGTTTCACCGATGTGCTGCTACGCGAGGGTGCGCGCGAGGTGGTCGCGGTCGACGTCGGGTACGGACAGCTCATCTGGCGGTTGCAGTCGGACGAGCGCGTGTCGGTGCACGACCGCACCAACGTGCGGCGGCTGACGGCCGACGACATCGGTGGTCCGGTGGACCTCGTGGTCGCCGACCTGTCGTTCATCTCGTTGGGACTGGTGCTACCCGCATTGGCCGCCTGCGCACGGCCGGGCGCCGATCTGCTCCCGATGGTCAAGCCGCAGTTCGAGGTGGGCAAGGACAGGGTGGGTGCAGGCGGTGTGGTGCGTGATCCGCAACGCCGTGAGGAGGCGGTCCGCGCGGTCGCCACGACCGCCGCGGGGCTGGGTCTGCGCACCCTGGGCGCCGTGGCCAGCCCACTGCCCGGGCCGTCGGGCAATGTTGAATACTTCTTGTGGCTCCGGAAGGTCTCGTCCACCACCACCGATCGACCGGCAGGAACCGAATCGGGGCCGTCGGACGTCAACTCCGTTGAGGACACCGCCGAAACGATCGCACGAGCGGTCGAGAGGGGACCGCAGTGACCGCGAGCAGCGACGCCCCCGACGGTGGCGGCCGGGAGTTCCTGGTGGTTGCGCACACCGGCCGGGCGGCTGTCGTCGAGACCCTCGACGCCATCGCGCGGCGCTGTGCCGAGGCCGGAGTGGGGTTGCGTGTCGTCGACCACGACACCCTGGCCGACCACCCGGAGATGACCTACAAGGCGGAGGTGCATCCGGTCGATCCCGCGCACCTGCGATCCATCGGTGCCGAGGTGGCGGTCACCAGTGCCGATCCCGGATCCGCCGCGGGCTGCGAGGTCGTCATCGTGCTGGGCGGTGACGGGACGTTCCTCCGGGCGGCCGAACTCGCCTACCCGGCATCGATACCGGTGCTCGGCATCAATCTCGGCCGCATCGGCTTCCTGGCCGAGGCGGAGGCGAACCGCGTGGACGAGGTGATGGTGCAACTCATCTCCGGTGACTACCGCGTGGAGGACCGGATGACGCTGGACGTGGCGGTCCTCGTCGACGGCGAAACGCACGGGTCATCGTGGGCGCTGAACGAGGCCAGCGTGCAGAACCCGTCCGGTCAGGGCGTGCTCGGTCTGGTCACCGAGGTGGACGGGCGGCCGGTGTCGGCGTTCGGAGCCGACGGGATCCTGGTGTCGACGCCCACCGGTTCCACCGCATACGCGTTCTCAGCGGGTGGCCCGGTCATGTGGCCCGATCTCGAAGCCATCCTCATCGTGCCCAACAACGCCCATGCTCTGTTCGCCCGACCGATGGTCACCAGCCCGCGGTCGGTGGTCGCGGTGGAGGTGGAGCCAGGTCCGTACGACGCCCTCGTCTCCTGCGACGGTCGTCGTGTGCTGCCCGTGCCTGCCGGGGCCCGACTCGAGGTGGTCCGCGGACACAAACCCCTGCGTTGGGTGCGCATCGACTCCGAACCGTTCGCCGACCGGCTGGTCACCAAGTTCGATCTCCCGGTGACCGGATGGCGCGGAAAGAAGGAGGTCTGAGATGCTCGACGAACTCGCCATCAGCGGCCTCGGCGTGATCGATGAGGCGACCGCCGAATTTCCCGACGGGTTCACGGTTCTCACCGGTGAGACCGGTGCGGGCAAGACCATGGTGGTGACCAGCCTGCACCTGCTCTCCGGGGCGCGCGCCGACGCCAGCCGGGTACGGACCGGTGCACAACGTGCGACGGTCGAGGGGCGTTTCCGCATCACCACCGCCGTCGAGGAGACCGACACCCTGCTGGACTCCGCGGGTGCCGAGCGCGACGACGACGACAGTGTGATCGCCGCCCGGTCGGTGAACGGCGAGGGCCGGTCCCGCGCCCACCTCGGTGGCCGCTCGGTCCCCGCGGGTGTCCTCGGTCAGTTCACCCGGGGACTGCTGACGATCCACGGTCAGAACGACCAGCTCAGGTTGATCAAGGCCGAGCACCAGCGGGCCGCACTCGACCGGTTCGGTGGCGAGGCGGTCGGCAAGGCCCTACGGACGTACCGCACCGCCCGCGACCGTTGGGTGGCCGCAACCGACGCCTACACCGAGCGACGCAACAACTCTCGTGAACTGGCCCAGGAGGTCGATCGGCTTCGCTTCGCCGTCGACGAGATCGCCGCGGTGGACCCGCAGCCGGGGGAGGACGCGACGATCGCCGCGGACATCCTGCGACTCGGCGACCTCGAGACCGTCCGCACCGCGGCGGCGACCGCACACGCGACTGCCGTCGGCACCGACGACGCGATCGACGGCGGGTCGGTGCTGAACGGCCTCGGCGAGGTGCGCTCGGCGCTGGAATCGGTGGGCGACCCCACGCTGCAGGGGTTGCTGCCGCGGGTGCAGGAGGCGCTCACCGTCGTCGGGGACCTCGCCGCGGAACTCGGTGACTTCCTCTCCGGGTTGCCCACCGACGCGAGCGAACTGGAGAAGTTGCTCACCCGACAGGCCGAACTGCGCAGTCTGGTCCGCAAATACGCTCCGGACATCGACGGCGTCATCGGATGGCGTCGCGACGCGGAAGCGCGGCTCGACACGCTCGGTGATCCGGACACCTCGCTCGACGAGCTCGAGGCCGCTGCCGGCGCCGCCGCCGACGAGCTCGCAGGCGCCGCCGTCGCCCTGACCCAGGCGCGCACCAAGGCGGCCAAGAACCTGTCCGCGGCGGTCAGCGCCGAGCTGGCCGGCCTGGCGATGGGGGATGCGGTGATCGACGTCCGGGTGGGACCGGATGTCGCCGGTGACGGTGACCCACGGACTCTGGCGGTCCGCGGCTCTCATCTGCACGCCGGCCGACACGGTGTCGACCGGGTGGAGTTCGCGATGGCCGCGCACCCGGGGGCGCCGCCGCTACCCATCGGCAAGTCGGCATCCGGTGGCGAACTCTCACGGGTGATGTTGGCGCTCGAGGTGGTGCTCGCCTCCGACGACACCGGATCGACCATGGTGTTCGACGAGGTGGACGCCGGGGTCGGGGGACACGCGGCGGTGGAGATCGGCCGTCGGCTCGCACGGCTCGCCCGACACCATCAGGTCATCGTGGTCACCCACCTGCCGCAGGTCGCGGCCTTCGCGGACAACCATCTGCTGATCGGCAAGACCGACCGGCGCACCGGCAGGAAGACGTCGGTGACCAGCTCGGTGAGCACCCTGGATCGCGACGATCGCATCAACGAACTCGCCCGCATGCTCGCCGGGCTGGGTGACTCGGAGACCGGACGCGCGCACGCCGAGGAGTTGCTCGACACCGCCGACACCGAGAAGGCCGCGGACTGACACGACGCGGGGCTGCTGTTACTCGTGTGACAAAAGTGTCAAAAGTTACGGCGCGCCTCCAATGATGTGGGTGTGATCGGTCCGATCATGACTGCCATGAAGATGCCAGCACTTCTCACCCGCACCTCGGAGACCCTGCCGGGCATTATCGGCATTGCCCGGATCGATCGGAACACCAAGCGATTGCTCACCCGGGTCGGCCCCGGCGACATCGTGTTCCTCGATGAACTCGACCTGGACCGGATCACCGCCGACGCCCTGGTCGCGGCCGATGTGCTGGCCGTGGTCAACGCCTCACCGTCGATCTCCGGGCGTTATCCCAACCTCGGACCCGAGGTGCTGGTCGCGTCGGGCATCACGCTCATCGACGACGTCGGCGACGACATGTTCAAGCATGTCAAGGACGGTGCGAAGCTGCGGGTGGACTCCGGTGCGGTCTATCACGGTGAGCGAGAACTGCTGGCTGGCCAGGAGCTCGGCGAGCGCGAGGTCGCCGACCTGATGCTCGACGCCAAGGCGGGGTTGGTGGACCATCTGGAAGCGTTCTCCGGTAACACCATCGAGTTCATCCGTAGTGAATCGCCGCTGCTGATCGACGGCGTCGGGGTGCCGGACGTGGATGTCCGCCTCACCGACCGGCACGTGGTGATGGTGGCCGACGGCCCCGATCACGCCGCCGACCTGAAGAAGCTCAAACCGTTCATCAAGGAGTACAGCCCGGTCCTCATCGGCGTCGACGGTGGCGCCGACGCCTTGATCAAGGCCGGGTACCGGCCCGACCTCATCGTCGGCGAGCCCGACTCGATGCGGGCGGCGACGCTGAAATGCGGCGCACAGGTGGTACTGCCTGCCGACACCGACGGTCACGCAGCCGGGTTGGAGCGGATCCAGGACCTGGGCATCGGGGCGATGACCTTCCCGGCCGCCGGTTCGTCGGCCGACCTGGCGCTGCTGCTGGCCGATCACCACGGCGCCTCGCTGATCGTCACCGTGGGTCAGGCCGCGTCACTGGACGAGTTCTTCGACCGCAGCAAGCGCGAGTCCAACCCGTCGACCTTCCTCACCCGCCTCAAGGTCGGGCCGAAGCTGGTCGACGCCAAGGCGGTCGCCACCCTGTACCGCAGCCGGGTCTCCGGAATCGCGATCGCGTTGCTGGTGTTGGCCGCTCTGATCGCAGTCATCGTCGCGGTCCTGTTCTCGAACACCGCCCCCGAGGTCACCGACTGGGTGGTCGCGCAGTGGAATCAGGCGTACGCATGGGCACGCGACGTCTGGAACCGGTGACGAATCACGGTTGATCGGTGATCTCTCTCCGCCAGCACGCCATCTCCCTGGTCGCGGTTTTCCTGGCCCTCGCGGTCGGGCTCGTCATCGGGTCCGGCTTTCTGGGCGGCTCGGTCGGCTCGGTCTCCGGTGGTGACGACAAACGCATCTCCGACCTGGAGAACGACAAGTCACGACTGCAGAACCAGCTGAACGCCGCGAACGAGTTCGACAACGCCGTCACCCCGCGACTGCTCAAGGGAGCACTACGGGATCGTTCGGTCCTGGTGGTGACCACACCCGGGGCCGACGACGGTGACGTCGCCGCCGTCAAGCAGGCCCTCACCTCGTCGGGAGCACAGCTCACCGGGCAGCTCGGGCTGACCGACCCGTTGCTCGCCGACCAGTCGTCGGAGAAGGTACGCACCATCGTCGACCAGTCGATACCCGCCGGTCAGACCCTGCGAACCGAGCTCACCGACACCGGCGGGCGGGTCGGTGACCTGTTGGGACTGCTGTTGCAGCAGAAGGGTGACAACACGCCGGTGGGCGCCGGGGACCGCACGGCCGGGTTGCAGGCGCTGCGCGACGGCGGATTCGTGCAGTACAACGACAAGGCGCTGAACCCCGCCCAGACGGTGGTGGTGGTCACCGGCGGCGAGTACGACGCCAATGCCGGCGCGCGCGGACAGGTGGTCGCGCAGTTCTCCGCGGCGTTCGCGGCCCGCGGTGACGGAGGTGTGTTGGTCGGGCGCACCGGTTCGGCCGAGGGGACCTCGCCGATCGCGGTGCTCCGGTCCGACACCGGACTGGCGTCCAAGGTCGCCAGCGTGGACGACGTCGATCAGCCCACCGGGCGGATCACCGCCGCGCTCGCCCTCGCGGACGCGACCAGGCGCACGGTGGGTGCCTACGGCACCGGTACCGGCGCCAAGGGTGTGACCGTCGCGAACTGAGCCCGTGCCGGGCGCGCGGACGACCCGCGTGGTTGTGTCGTGCGCGGGATCCGGGGCCGTGGTGTTACCGTGGAGTCCCGTAGGTGAGCAGGCGCCGCGGAGTCTTCCCGGACCCGATCAGGGTCTGCTCGAACCAAACGGGAGACGTGTTGCGACCACTGCGCCATGGCCATTCAGGCACCAAGCACATCTTTGTCACCGGTGGTGTCGTGTCGTCGCTGGGCAAGGGGTTGACCGCCTCCAGCCTCGGGCAGTTGCTCACCGCCCGCGGTCTCCGGGTCACCATGCAGAAGCTGGACCCGTACCTCAACGTCGACCCCGGCACCATGAACCCGTTCCAGCACGGTGAGGTGTTCGTCACCGAGGACGGCGCCGAGACCGATCTCGACGTCGGGCATTACGAACGGTTCCTCGATCGCAACCTGTCGCAGTCGGCGAATGTCACCACCGGACAGGTGTATTCGACGGTGATCGCCAAGGAACGCCGCGGCGAGTACCTCGGCGACACCGTGCAGGTGATCCCGCACATCACCGACGAGATCAAGAACCGGATCCTGGCGATGCGTGAGGCCGATGCCGACGGCAACGAACCCGACGTGGTGATCACCGAGGTCGGCGGAACCGTGGGTGACATCGAATCCCAGCCGTTCCTGGAGGCGGCGCGACAGGTGCGCCACGACGTCGGACGGGACAACGTGTTCTTCCTGCACGTGTCACTGGTGCCCTACCTCGCGCCGTCGGGGGAGCTGAAGACCAAACCGACACAACACTCGGTGGCGGCGCTGCGCAGCATAGGTATCCAACCCGACGCGTTGATCCTGCGCTGCGACCGCGACGTCCCGGAACCGCTGAAATACAAGATCGCCCTGATGTGCGACGTGGAGGTCGACGGGGTCATCTCGACTCCCGACGCACCGTCGATCTACGACATCCCCAAGGTGCTGCACCGCGAGCAGCTCGATGCCTACGTGGTGCGAAAACTCGGTCTGCCGTTCCGCGACGTCGACTGGACCGAATGGGGCGACCTGCTACAGCGTGTGCACGAGCCGCGCGAGACCGTGCGGATCGCGCTGGTGGGCAAGTACGTCGACCTGCCCGATGCGTACCTGTCGGTCACCGAGGCGATCCGGGCGGGTGGCTTCGCCCACCGTGCCAAGACGGAGCTGGTCTGGGTGCAGAGCGACGACTGCGCCACCGAGTCGGGCGCGGCGGCCGCGTTGTCCGACGTCGACGGTGTCCTCATCCCCGGTGGTTTCGGGATCCGTGGGATCGAGGGCAAGGTCGGGGCGGTGCGCTACGCCCGTCGCCGCGGCATCCCGCTGCTGGGGTTGTGTCTCGGGCTGCAGTGTGTGGTCATCGAGGCGGCACGTGAGGCGGGACTGGACGGTGCATCGTCCTCCGAGTTCGACCCCGACACAACACATCCGGTGATCTCCACGATGGCCGATCAGGAGCGTGCGGTCGCCGGCGAGGCCGATCTGGGCGGAACTATGCGCCTCGGCGCGTACCCGGCCAGACTGGAACGCGGCAGCATCGTCGCCAACGCCTACGGCAAGGTCGAGGTGTCCGAACGGCATCGCCACCGCTACGAGGTGAACAACGCCTACCGCGACAAGGTCGCGGGCACCGGGTTGAGGTTCTCCGGCACCTCACCCGACGGTCATCTCGTCGAGTTCGTCGAGTATCCCAGGGACGTCCACCCGTTCCTGGTCGCCACCCAGGCGCATCCGGAACTCAAGAGTCGTCCTACCCGACCGCACCCGCTGTTCGCGGCGTTCATCCGGGCGGCGCTGCGGTACAAGGCCGAGGAGCGGTTGCCCGTGGACGTCCACGGCGACGACGACATCTCCGACACGGTCGGAGAGGATCTGGCCGACGACGCCCAGGCAGTCGTGGCCGACCTGGTCGTCGAGGGGAACGTCGCCGACGGGGATCTGGCGTGACCGAGGACGGTTCCGGGAACCCGGTTCCCGGCGACTCGGACCAGCGTCACACCTTCATGGTCACCAACAGCGCGGTTGCCTACGACGGCGCGATCATGACCCTGCGGGTGGACGAGGTCGCGATGCCCGGAGGTCGCACCGCCACCCGTGAGGTGATCGAGCACCACGGTGCCGTCGCGATCGCCGCCGTCGACGACCAGGGGCGGGTCGCGTTGATCAGTCAGTACCGACACCCCGTCGGCCGTAGGCTGTGGGAGTTGCCCGCCGGACTGCTGGACGGTGGTCCGGACGAGCCACCCACCGCGGCGGCGGCCCGGGAACTGCTCGAGGAGACCGGGTTGGTGGCCGACGAGTGGTCCGTGCTGGTCGACGTCGACTCCTCTCCGGGATTCACCGATGAGTCGGTGCGTGTATACCGGGCGAGCGGTCTGCGCACCGAGGAGCGTCCCGAGGCCGTCGACGAGGAAGCCGACCTGGAGTTGCACTGGTGGGAGCTCGACACCGCGGTCGACGCCGTGCTCGGTGGCGGCATAGTCAACGGCACGGCGGTCGCGGGGATCCTCGCGCTGGCCGCCGTCACCGCACGAGGTGGGCAACCACGCCGCGCCGATGCCGCCTGGCCCGACCGTCCCCGCGCACTGGAGCAGCGGCGCTCCCGGCAGCGGTGAGCCGACGTCGATGACCGTCGGCGCCGCGGTGCAGCTCTACCTCGACCATCTGGCGGTGGAGCGCGGTGCGGCCGCGAACACCCTCAGTTCGTATCGCCGTGATCTGCACCGATATCAGCGATACCTGGCCGCCCGCGGCATCGACGACCTGACGGTGGTGACCGAGAACGACGTCCGCGAATTCCTGGTGGACCTGCGGCGCGGCGACCCCGAGGCCGGGCAGCCGGCGCTGGCGGACAGCTCGGTGGCCCGCACGCTGGTGGCCACCCGCGGCTTCCACAAGTTCGCCGCCGCCGAGGGGTTGACGACCACCGATGTCGCGCACGCGGTTCGGCCGCCCCGCCCGGCGCAACGACTGCCCAAGTCGCTGCCCATCGACGACGTGCTCGCCATCCTGGAGGCATCCGGCGGTTCCGGTCCCTCCGAGACGGCTCGCACCCTGCGCGACCGGGCACTGATGGAACTGCTGTACAGCTGTGGGGCGCGGATCTCCGAGGCGGTGGCCCTCGACGTCGACGACATCGACACCGACAACCGCTCGGTGGTGTTGCGCGGCAAGGGCGGCAAGGAACGTCTGGTTCCCATCGGCGGACCGGCCATCGAGGCCGTCGACGCCTACCTGGTACGCGGCCGTCCGGCCCTCGTGTCGCGCTTCAACCCCGCGCTGTTCCTGAACGTCCGTGGTGGCCGACTGTCCCGGCAGAGCGCCTGGCAGGTGCTGGCCGACGCGGCCCGACGGGCCGGAGTGGACGCCGCGGTGTCGCCGCACACGCTGCGGCACAGCTTCGCGACCCACCTGCTCGACGGGGGCGCCGACGTCCGTGTGGTGCAGGAACTGCTCGGTCACGCGTCGGTGACCACCACGCAGGTCTACACGCTGGTGACCGTCGGGACCCTGCGCGAGGTGTACGCCACGGCGCATCCGCGGGCACGGTGAACTCGGGTCCGGTGCGGCCCGGCTCCCCATGATCGGCTGGGTGACCAACTAAGGTTGACCAGATGTGGTGCCGGTCGGCGAGGAGGGTGGCGGATGAGCGCTGGTGACGACCTGTTCACCCAGCAGCCGATTGGAGCCCAGTACCGGTTCCGGATCGACATCCCGGCCCCCGCCGGCACCCCGGTCGACCAGCCGGCGGTGACCGAGACCCCGGTCGCCGAACCGGCCGAGCCCGAGCTGGGGCCCACCGGCCGCCCGTACCGGCCGGTGCCCGAACCGACACCGCTGGGACGGCACGGGCCGGCCACGGTGATCGCGGTCTGCAACCAGAAGGGTGGCGTCGGCAAGACCACGTCGACGATCAACCTCGGTGCCGCGCTCGCCGAGTACGGCAGGCGCGTGTTGCTCGTCGATCTCGACCCGCAGGGTGCGTTGTCGGCGGGTCTCGGCGTGGCCCACAACGAACTCGACACGACGATCTACAACGTGTTGGTACCGCCGACGGTGTCGGCCGACGAGGCGTTGATGCGCACCCGTGTCGACGGTCTCGACCTGCTGCCCAGCAACATCGACCTGTCGGCTGCCGAGATCCAGTTGGTGACCGAGGTGGGCCGCGAACAGACGCTGGGCCGTGCCCTGCACCCGCTGCTCGACCGCTACGACTACGTCCTCATCGACTGCCAGCCGTCGCTGGGCCTGCTCACCGTCAACGCGCTGGCGTGCGCCGACACCGTGGTGATCCCGATGGAGTGCGAGTACTTCTCGCTACGCGGGCTGGCCCTGCTGACCGACACCATCGAGAAGGTGCACGACCGCTTGAATCCGCGGCTCACCCTCGGCGGAATCGTGGTGACGATGTTCGATCAGCGCACCCTGCATTCCCGTGAGGTGATGGCGCGGGTGGTCGAGGTGTTCGGCGATCGCGTGTACGACACCGTGATCAACCGGACGGTGCGGTTCCCGGAGACCAGTGTCGCGGGTGAGCCGATCATCACCTGGGCGCCGAAGTCGACCGGCGCCACCGCATATCGGTCGTTGGCGCGCGAGGTGATCGCGCGCAACGGACCGCCCGCATGACGGTCGGTCCCGACCAGGCGGACCCGTCCGCGCCCGTGGCGGCCGACGCGATCCCCGAAGAAGACCCGCAGTCGGGTTTCCAGGTCAAACTGACCAACTTCGAGGGCCCGTTCGACCTGCTCCTCGACCTCATCTCGAATCGTCGCCTCGACGTCACCGAGGTCGCGTTGCACGCGGTCACCGACGACTTCATCGCCTACACGCGCCAGCTCGGCGCCGACATGGAACTCGACCAGACCACGCAGTTTCTCGTCGTCGCGGCCACGTTGCTGGACCTGAAGGCCGCCCGATTGCTGCCGTCCGGTGAGGTGGAGAACCCCGAGGATCTGGCGTTGCTGGAGGCCCGGGACCTGCTTTTCGCGCGGTTGCTGCAGTATCGCGCCTACAAGCAGGTGGCCGTGTTGTTCGCCGAACTCGAGGCGGCGGCGTTGCAGCGCTACCCGCGGGCGGTGTCGTTGGAGCCGCACTTCGAGGCGTTGCTGCCGGAGGTCGACATCGGTGTCGACGCCGCCGGGCTGGCCGAGGTGATGGTGACCGCGATGACCCCCAAGGTCGCGCCGACCGTCGGACTCGACCACCTGCACGTGGCCAAGGTGTCGGTGCCCGAACAGGCGGTGCGGATCACCGAACTGTTGCGGGCCGAGGGGCCGGGTCGGTGGACCGACTTCTCCGCGCTCATCGCCGAGTGCGAGACCGGTCTGCAGGTGGTCGCGCGATTCCTGGCCGTCCTGGAACTGTTCCGAGCCAAGACCGTCGATGTGGAACAACCCGAGGCGCTCGGTGACCTGAAGGTGTGTTGGACCGGTGATGACGTCGACACCGGGCAGATCGTCGCCGCGGAGGAGGAGTACGGATGACGGAATCAGCAGATCTCGCCGACGTGTCCGAGGGCGATCCCGCGGGTGAGGACGACGTGGATCGCGACCTGTTCGGTGAGCCGGCCGAGCAGGTCGACCCGCTCGCCGATGACGAGCTCCGTTCGGCTCTGGAGGCGATGCTGCTGGTCGTCGACACCCCGGCGTCGACGGAACTGCTCGCATCGGCCACCGAGCAGAACGCCGACCGGGTGCAGACGATCCTGCAGGAGATCAGTGCCGACCTGACCGCACGGTCGTCGGGGATCGATCTCCGGTTCAGCGGTGACGGTTGGCGGTTCTACACCCGAACCGACTACGCGCCCTACGTGGAGAAGCTGCTGCTCGACGGTGCCCGGTCCAAACTGACCCGAGCCGCGTTGGAGACGCTCGCGGTGATCGCCTACCGGCAACCGGTCACCCGCAGTCGGGTCAGCGCGGTCCGCGGCGTCAACGTCGACGGTGTGATCCGCACCCTGGTCGCGCGGGGCCTCATCGATGAACGGGGCACCGACCCGGACTCCGGCGCCGCACGCTACGGAACCACCGAGCTGTTCCTGGAGCGGCTCGGCCTGTCATCGCTCGCGGAATTGCCGGACCTCGCCCCGTTGTTACCCGATGTCGACGTCATCGACGATTTCGACCAGGAGATCGCTGACGACCCGCGATTCGCCAAGACGGCCTCCCGACCGTCAGACTCGACAGCGGGCTCGCCGGTCACCGATCTCGGCGCCGACGACGAGTGACCGGCCGCACGGCCTGGTCGACGCGCTCATACCCGCACGACCCACAACCGCACTACCACTGACGAACGAGGTCACATGACACCCGCTAGCCGAGACGGCAAACCGGCCAAGAGGACGGCGAAGATCGCCGCCGAGGCGTCACAGGAGCGACGCAAGAAGGCCCACCGCAAGGGCCGCAGTCACGCCACTCCCGACGCCAAGATCGGGCAGGTGCGGCTGAACAACGCCAAACCCGCCCGCAGGCAGAACGTCCACCCCGACGCGGAGGGCGCCGACTACGTCGCCGACGGGGTGCGGCTGCAGAAGGTTCTCGCCCAGGCCGGTGTGGCGTCCCGGCGCGGGGCCGAGGAGATGATCGCGGCCGGCCGGGTGGACGTCAACGGCGAGATCGTCACCGAACAGGGCTTCCGGGTGGACCCGAGCACCGCGGTCATCCGCGTCGACGGGGCCCGGGTGGTGATGGACGAGACCCGGCAATATCTCGCGCTGAACAAGCCCAAGGGTTGGCAGTCGACCATGTCCGACGATCAGGGACGTCCGTGTGTGGGTGACGTGGTCGCCGAGCGGGTGATGGCCGGGCAGCGGCTCTTCCACGTCGGCCGTCTCGACGCCGACACCGAGGGTCTGCTGCTGTTGACCAACGACGGTGAACTGGCCAACCGACTGATGCACCCGTCACACGAGGTGCCCAAGACCTACTTGGCGACCGTGCGTGGCGAGGTGGCGCGTGGACTCGGCCGCACCCTGCGGGCCGGGGTCGAACTCGACGACGGCCCTGTCGCAGTGGACAAGTTCGCCCTGCTCGAACTGAACAACGGTCAGTCGCTGGTGCGGTTGACCCTGCACGAGGGTCGCAAGCGCGTGGTCCGGCGCCTGATGGAGGCCGCGGGCCACCCGGTGCTCCGGTTGGTGCGCACCGACATCGGACCCGTGTCGTTGGGCAACCAGCGACCGGGCAGCCTGCGTGTCCTCGGCAACGACGAGGTCGGAGCACTGTACAAGGTGGTGGGGATGTGAGCGCCACCGATTCCAGCCCGCCGGTCGTCGCGATCGACGGACCCGCGGGGACCGGCAAGTCCAGTGTCTCGGGTGCCCTGGCGGAGCGGCTGAACGCGGGTTTGCTCGACACCGGCGCGATGTACCGGGTCGCGACACTCGCGGTGTTGCGCGCGGGTGTAAATGTCGACGACGCCGACGCGGTATACGGGGTGGTCGCCAGGGTGCGGGTGCAGGTGACCACCGCCCCCACCGACCAGCAGGTCCTGATGGGTGACGAGGATGTCACCGCCGAGATCCGCAGCGCGACGGTGACCGCGAATGTGTCTGCAGTGTCCGCGATCCCGGCGGTCCGCGAACAGTTGGTGGCGCTGCAACGCGGTGCCGTGGGCGACGTGCTCACCGTGGTCGAGGGGCGCGACATCGGGACCGTGGTGTTCCCGGACGCCCCGCTGAAGATCTTCCTCACCGCGTCGGCCGCGGCGCGGGCCGACCGACGGCACCGGCAGAACGTCGACGCCGGCCGCGACAGCGACTACGACGAGGTGCTCGCCGCGGTGGAACGCCGTGACCATCTCGACTCCACCCGCGCGGTGTCACCGCTGCGGGCCGCCGCCGACGCCGTCGTCGTGGACACCAGCGAGTCGACCAAGGAACAGGTGATCGACCGGCTCGAGAGCCTGGTCCGCGACACGTTGGGAGTGCGGTCATGAGCCAGGAGGCGGGCGCCTTCGAATCGCTGCCGGGAGACGGGGTCTGGTCCGACGAGGCCGACTGGGAGGTCGGCGATTTCGGTGACGACTCCGGGTCGGACGCCGACGTGGTGGTGCCGACGGTGGCCATCGTGGGCCGCCCCAACGTGGGCAAGTCGACGCTGGTCAACCGCATCCTCGGGCGGCGTGAGGCGGTGGTCGAGGACGTTCCCGGGGTGACGCGTGACCGGGTGTCCTATCCGGCGAACTGGGCGGGGCGGCGGTTCATGGTGCAGGACACCGGTGGTTGGGAACCCGACGCCAAGGGCATGCACCAGTCCATCGCGCGGCAGGCCGAGCACGCCATGAAGACCGCCGACGCGGTGATCCTGGTGGTGGACGCGACCGTGGGCCCGACCTCCACCGACGAGGCCGTGGCTCGGGTGCTGCGTCGGTCCAAGACGCCGGTGTTGTTGGCGGCCAACAAGATCGATGATGAGCGCGGCGAGGCTGACGCGGCGTCGCTGTGGTCGCTGGGGCTGGGGGAGCCGTTGCCGATCTCGGCCATCCACGGCCGTGGGTCCGGTGATCTGCTCGACGAGGTGCTGCGGGTGCTGCCCGAGACACCGCGGGAGGCCACGCTGACCGGTGGTCCACGTCGGGTCGCGTTGGTCGGCAAGCCGAACGTCGGCAAGAGTTCGCTGCTGAACAAGTTGACCGGGGTCGACCGTGCAGTAGTGGATAACGTCGCAGGCACCACGGTGGACCCGGTCGACGAACTCGTCGAACTCGGTGGGCGGATCTGGAACTTCGTCGACACCGCGGGTCTGCGCAAGCGGGTCAACACGGCCAGCGGGCACGAGTACTACGCGTCGCTGCGCACCCGTGCGGCGATCGACGCCGCGGAGGTCGCGATCCTGCTCATCGACGCCTCGGAGCCGATCACCGAACAGGACCTGCGCATCCTGACGATGATCATCGAGTCCGGGCGGGCGTTGGTGATCGCGTTCAACAAATGGGATCTGGTCGACGAGGACCGGCGGTATCAGCTGGACAAGGAGATCGACCGCGAGCTGGCACGGGTTCCGTGGGCGCACCGGATCAACATCTCCGCGATGACCGGGCGATCGGTGCAGAAGTTGGTGCCCGCGCTCGACGGGGCGCTGGAGTCGTGGGACACCCGTATCGCGACCGGGCGGCTGAACACCTGGCTGAAGGAGGTGGTGGCCGCGACGCCGCCGCCGCTGCGTGGTGGGCGCCAACCGCGGATCATGTTCGCCACCCAGGCGGCGAGTCGGCCGCCGACGTTCGTGCTGTTCACCACGGGATTCCTCGAGGCCGGGTACCGCCGGTTCCTGGAACGCAGACTGCGTGAGGAATTCGGGTTCGACGGGACCCCGGTGCGGGTGAACGTCCGGGTGCGGGAGAAGCGAGACCGGCGCCGATAAGGGGCGTCGGGGCGATTGGCTCCGAGACGGTGCGGTCGGATACTCTGTTCCGGCTGCCCCGTTCACGGGGTGCCACGGGCTGTGGCGCAGCTTGGTAGCGCACTTGACTGGGGGTCAAGGGGTCGCAGGTTCAAATCCTGTCAGCCCGACGTCGTGACCAGCACATATGTGCTGGTCACCGTCGTTTGTGCCCACTGCGTGCCCAGTCGTGCGGGGGTGCCTCAGGTTAAAACGGCGTTCGTGTCAGTGGGGCGCACTACGATCGGACGATGATCTTCGACCCCACCGACGACCTCACGAACTCTCATGTCAGGCCCATATCTCGCGAGGTTCTCGCTGGAATGCTCCGAGGCGTTGGCTCCTCTTTGAAGGCGCTGACTGGTGTGGCCGCTGCTGTGTTCGGCCTCCTCGGGATCGGCCTTGTCGCTCTCGCTACTTGGCGGCATGATCCTGTCACAATCACGGTCGCGGTGGTTGGACTGCTGCTGATTGTCGTGTTCGTCGCTTGGTACCGCTCCGAGCAAGGGCGGCTTGACGAGCGCTCCCAACGGGAGGCATACATGAATCGAGCTACTCGACGTTGCGGGTACTACGAGATGCCGAACGGCCACGGCATTCTTCCGGGTCGGTGGCCAATCGGCGGCAACGGCGGCAATGGAGGTAATGGCGGGACTGTCTATGGGGATGGGAACGCGAACGGTGGCAACGGCGGGGCTGGTGCTGCTCCAGGAGGCGGAGGGGGCGGGGGTGGTGCCGCTGGGATCGTTATCCCCGGGCCTCCGCCATTCAGCGGATAGGTCAGCCCGAGGGCGTCCTGATCGAGGATGACGGAGTCATGGACCCGACGTTTCCTCAATCGCCAGTGGTCGCACCAGTCGAGGTCCAGGCACGTTCGTGTCCAAGAGAAGGACATCTTCGAGGGACCCGTGGTGGTTGAAAATCACCTGCCGTAGATGATTGGTGGCTGGAACTCGGAGGAGCCCCTCGCGAAGACGTTGACTCAAGGTGTAATAGATGAAGTGATCGGCAGGGCAAACGTAGCCGCTCGTGTCAGGAAGACCGGTTGTAACGATGAGGATTTCGTTAGGTTCCCGATCCTTGGTGGCGACTCGGCCGACGAACTCCTGCTCCAGGACCTTCGTTTCCACCTCGATCTGGGCGCTCCCGGTCGCCATCGGCGGCGCTTCTGGATTGGCAATGTCTGGGTGGATCTCAAGGTCATAGCCGTTCACCTCACGGCGTCCCTGTCGCATTACGCTCCCTGGCACAGTCTGAGGTGGCGATCCGTCAGCGTTCGGCGGGATACCCGTCACCACGCCGAAGTCCGTCTCCAACTCGGTCGCTATGTCGTCAATGAGCTTGGTGAACTTGGTCCCCATGCGCTTCGGTAAGCGGCTAACGTCACCACTTCGGTCGAATACCCATACTTGGTTGCCTGTTAGATGCGGATATTGGTCAGGCGCAGCTTTCAAGCGCTCATCCAACGCGCGTCCGACCGAGCGAACCTCTGCAAGGCGTTGTCGGGACACCTGCTGTGCGGTAATCGACGTCAACTCCACGTTGAAGGTATCGCCACCGACTTGCACAACGAGGTCCGGCGGATCTGTATCGGAATGAGAATAGCTAGTCACCTCGTCCACACATCCATAGAGTTCTGCCCCAAGGAGGACGTGCCAGAATTGCTGGTCCTCGATAGCCCTCTGACTGAGAGATTTGGCGGACACTCGATGGTCCAAGGGTAGCGCCGCTATTGTGTTGAACTCATTCCCCGACTCATCTGTGCCCCCGATAGCGAGACCGCCTATGAAAACCATGCCAGTCACGGTAAGCGGTCAAAGCGTCCCAGGCAGAGTTTCGTCGTGCTGAGACGACGAACGCCCCACCCCGGAGAAGTAGCAGGGTGAGGCGCTCGACGGACGCACGGCAACGACCGTGGTCGTTCCGAGCTATGGAGTTGTTGCCTCCCAGTGTATCCGGGGCCGAGGCCCTCACCGTGGAGTCAGCGGACCGGCTTGGTGATCCCGGCGGCGCAGCTCGGGCAGGCGATCCCCGGCGCGATCTCGTGCGCCGCACGACGTGGACCCACGACGACGACGCGGTGGCCCCGTGGGGCGACCGCTGGCTCGTGGCCCGACGGTCCAACTACGCCCACGCGGGCCATGCGGATCGGCCGCGACGAGTTCGAGGCCCGCGTGGGCCGAGCTGGAGCCAGTCCAACGCCCTCGCGTCGCCGGTCGGCCGACTGGAGCGCCGACGCCGCTCGCGTCGGACGGCCGTGGTCCACGCCGCGAGGTTCCGGGTACTGACGGCCGCCGGGGATCACGCCGCCACGGCGGAAGCTGACGAGGCGTGTCGGGTCCGGCGCGATCTTCGAGCCCACGAGATCCACGTGACCCGTGTAGCCCTTGCCGGTGGGCGTGGACTTCCCCTCAAGGGTTCCGCCGATGTACTTCACCGCACCGCTGGCAATGTCGCCTACGAGATCGACGGCCCCGCCGATTACGTCACCGACGCCCATATCTATCTCCTTGTCCTAGAACGAGATCCGCCCCATGTCGCACGGTGGCAGGCATGGGGACGGAGTGAATCAGGCGGATACGGTGCTGAACCGGACGATCGACTCGGGACGAGAGACGCCGACCTCGAAACGACCCTCCAGACGGGCGCGAACAAGGTTGCGCTCGAAGTCGTCCGAGGCCCGATCCCACTGAATGCGGATCGTTGCGCCGGGGTCGGTGTAGAGCCGTACCGAGTCAGCGCCGACGAGGTATCCCACCCCGGCCGGGAGCTGAGTGCTCGGGACGATCGGGACGCCCCACAGCTTGTACTCGGCGCGGTCGAACGGCGCGGTCGCGTTCAGGTATTCACCGCTGCCGCCGGTGACGGCGAGGTCGATTTCCTCCAGCACGGCCGGGCTCACGACGAATACCGCGCCCTGGTAGCCCAACGCCTCTATAGCGGTCAGCGACTTGCGGGTGGTCCGCAAGAGGTCGGTCGCGTAGGCGACGGTCTGGATTCCAGAGGTGGCCGCGAAGCCGTTCAGGTGACCGGCGGTGCCGTCACCCTGAATCAGCTCGCGCTCGACGGCAAGGCGTAGGCCGTATTCGAGTTCCGAGCCGACGAACGCCTGGAGGTCGGCAACGTCGGTGAGGTCGTACTCCGCGATCCCGTCGGACAGGTGGGCGATGACTTTCAGCTCACGGGGGATCGTGTCCACGCCGTACTCGCTGGTGGGCTTGAGCGCGCCGGGGGCGACGACGGCCGCCCGGTTGGTGCGCGACGCCTGTCGCAGGTACTTGAACGTCGGGGAGCTGACCGCCTGGGCCTCGATCACGTCGAGAATGCTCACCGGCCGACCGAGCGGGCGGATTGTCGGCGCAACGACGACGACAGCAGTCGAGTCGGTCAGTGAAAGGTTCTTCTGGCCGCCAGCGGAGAGCGAGGCGATCACGGCCGTCTCGCCGGCCTCGCGCAGCGCCGACGCCGTGAGGTGGGTGGTCGCCTTCTGTCCGCCGGTCGCTGCCTCGAACCCCTTCTCGGGGTCGATACGGCGGATCTCGCCACCGGACTTGCTGCCGTTCTTGGCGAACTCGGCTCGTTCGCGGAGTTCCTCGCCCATCGCCTTCACGAGCGAGAGGGCGTTAGCGGCGTCCTCGCGGGCCTTGATTCCGACGGGCGAGTTCGCCCCGGCCGCCTTGGCCTGTCCGACGAGGGCCTGGGCTCGGGTGCGGTGGTGGCCAATGCGTGCCGCGAGGGCGTCGTCGGTCAGATCATCGAAGTGCTGGAGTCGGGTAGTGCCCATTCTGGGTGCCTCCTGGGGCGAGATTCTGGGAGAGATCCCACGGGCCTCGGAGGTGATGAGCGCACGCGGTGGAGGAGGTGCGCTGACCAGTCCGAGGCTCGTGGGGCCTCACTGGGGGTTGCAACCCTCCTCGGGGGCGGACGGGCTGGTTACCGCTGGCCTCACCGGGCGAAGGTTGGCGGGGATCTCGGACCGTGGGGACGGGCGGGGTGGTTACCGATGGTCTACCCACGCGGCCGAGGCCGCCAAGCTGACGACTTACGCCGTCGTGATCGAGACTATCAGCAACGAGTCCTGTTGTCCCGCTTGACAATACTGGTCACACGATCGGCGGCTCGGCCAGCTTGTCCAACGCCTGGGCCACGAGTGCGGGGGCCTCGTCGTCGGAGATCCTCTGGGCCGCGAGCGTCGCGGCCGCCACCGCGAGATCTCGCAGAGTAGCGGCGTCGGCCGCCTCGTTGAGGACGGCGTGAACGGCGTCCGGGTCCTCGTCGCGGAGGGCGAGGACGAGCCGGGTGGCCGAGGCCCGGGAGGCGTCGGATCGGTTCGATTGAGACATGTCGAGGGTCCTATCGTCGTGCTGATATTGGTGGTCATTTTCAGTAATGGAATATGCGCTGGTCAGAGGTCCGCGTTTTTCAAACGTCAGGAGACCGGCGGAACTGGGAAAGGGCTCGCGAGTTTGTGGCAGTGACCCCCCTGGGCCTAAACGACCCGCTCGAACACGGGTCAACCGTCGGGCGACCGGGGACGACGAGCGTGGTGGTGTCCGCAGCTACGGACCTCGCCGCCGGTGAGTCGGCCAGCTCGCACGAGTCGGGACCGACCACAGTCGCACTCGCAGCGCCAGCGCCGACGCCCCGAGTCCCAGCCGGTGACCACGAGATCGGAAAACCGTCGGCCGACGAGATCGACGCGAGGCGGGGCGCTCGGCGGATCGAATTGGCCAGCTCGCCACCGGGCGAGGTAGCAGCGCGAGCACAACCCACGCGAGTGAGTCGGACGACCACAGTGCTCGGTCGAGCACGTTGTCGGGCTCATCGTCGCCGCCGTCGGTTGTGTCTCCGTTTGCGATTGATCGACGGCCGGACCTTGGACCGTGCGCCCCGGCGCTGTGCGGGCCGAGGCGGGATGATCTCGGGCTCGGGGTCCTCGGGTGCCGGGACGGCAGCAGCAGCGCGGCGAGGCCCACGCGCGCCGATCACTGACGCGACGTGCGACGAGGCGGCCGTCGGTCCGGCGACTCGGGCCCCCGGGAGCGAGGAGGCCCACGCCCAGCACGCACCACGGACCGGGCAACCGACACACGTCTCCTCGACGGCGGCCACGCGAGCCCGCTTGCTGGAGTATCCGAGCGACTCGGCACTCACGTCGGGATCGAACAAACGCGGGCACGCAGTGCAGGCGGCACCGCGCAGATCTGCCGATCCGGTGAGTATCGCCGCGATGAGCGCTACAGGCCTCGGGTCGGCAGTCCGGCTGACGAGCGCGTTACGACTACCCACGCCGCTCCTCCTGCTCGATGATCTGGTCCGTGAGACGACGCCGCTGCCCTCTCGGTCGGCGGGCGATACCGAACTCGCGCCGTAGCGCGTCCTTGTCGGCCAGCTCGGGCGTCTGTGTTCGGTGACGAGCCTCGCCGGTGAGGCGGGACATGCTGACGCGGATCTTCTTGGCGCTCATCGGGTTCTCCTTGAGTGGTGAATGAGGCGGGACGAGTTGCGTTGCCCAGGCCGCCGATAGGCCGGAATCCGTTCGGGACGAGTTTCTGATTCAGCAGCTAGTGACCTGGGCTTTTCTACGTCGTCCCTCGTCCCGGTACAGAGACCGGGACGAGAGGACGAGTGAGGTAGAAACTCGTCCGGGACGACCTCGGGACGAGTTGGGACGAGGGACGAGTTAGAGGTCATTGGGCGGCCTCGGTGAGGACCTCATCGACCATCTGTAGGGGCCTGAGACCGGTCGGGCGTCGGTACTCCCGCAGGAACCGGAACCGGCTCTTGGTGGACTCCACGTAGCCCTCGTTCGCCAGCGTCTTGACGTGATCGCGGATCGTCGTGGACTTACCTCGGACGCTCTTCTCGATCTCGTCCATTGAGAATCGGAATGCGTCCGGCGCGCGGTCGGCGTCCTCGTCCAGCCATTCGTCACGTCGTCGCACGATCTCGGCCGAGATCCGCTCCATGAGGTCCTCGTTCCGAGGCGTGCCCTTGGACGTGAGAGGTCCATCCTCGGCCATCTTCTCGGGGAGCTTGAGCAGCACCAGGAGCTTGCCGAGGGTGGAGTCCACGACGACCTCGGCGGCTACCTGCATATTGCCGCTGGAGCCCTCGGCGCACCGAGGACGCACGAACCCGGGCCGGTCCTTGCCCACGCGCAAGCGGAGGTTGCCGATCCCGCCCCGCTTAGGGTGCTTGACGACCTCCAGCGTGTACGCCGCGCCGGTGATATCGGCCATCTTGGCCTGGGCACCGATGGCCCACCGGCCCCGGCCGTCGTCGGACTTGGTGACGTGATCGACCATCACCAGCGGCGCACCTGTGGACTCGGCCAGCTTGCGCGGGAGTATCCGCGTCCACTTGTTCACGTCGTCGTTGCTCATCCCCGAGAGGTCGAACGTGCCCAGCGAAGCCGTCACGCCGTCGATCACGATCAGGTCGTAGCCGGTGCCCAGGATCTCCTCCCACGCCTCCATCGACGCGTCGGGACGCCCCTCGGGCCGTCGGTAATCGAACCCGTCGATGATGGCCTCGGACTTGGCCCCGAGTTCGCGCAGACGGGAGACGACCGAATGCTGATCGGACTCGTAATCGAGGAACAGGACCCGGCCGCCGGAGTTGAGGATCTCGGCGGCGAGTGCCTGCATAACGAGGGACTTCCCCGACTCCGATTCACCGTGGACCGTGTGCGTGAGTCCCGGGTAGAGCATGAACAGGCCGTAGGCGTGCTCGAAGTGAGCGACCCGACGCGTGAGGAGGTCGATCTCGTGCTCCATCGCCTCGTACGAGTCGGCCACCTCGTCGGACACCTGGTGTCCGTGCTCGCTGTTCTCACCCGTGAAGATGAACCGGGACGCCTTACTCATCACTCATCACCGCCCGCGAGCGGTATAGTTATCCCATCGGTTGCTCGGCCGATTCTCCTGTTGGGACGCCCCTCGGTTTCGCCGGGGGGCGTTCTGTTTTCTGCTGACACTTGGTGTCTTCTGGACTGAATAGCGTTGCGCCACAAGGGCATGACTTGCCCTATCGCTGGGGTGGGTTGGTAGTTAGAGCGAGCGCCGAGGGCACCAACGCCGGTGAGAGATCCCGGCCGAGACTCCGCCGTCGCCCACGCGGACGATCCTCGGGCGTCGGCAATGCGGGCACCGAGTCGTGGAGCGACCCGCGAGAACGCGGGCCTGGGACTCGCTCGGGCCGGACGGGGCCGACGCCAATAGTTGCGATATATGGGCGGCCTCGGCCCCGCTCCACGTCGCCAGGTAAGCGAGGGCGTAGGCGACGACGGCGATCACGGCGAGGTGGTTGGTACTCATCGGCCGTTGGTCTCGGCCTGGGCGAGGAAACGATCGACCTCGGCGGTGTCGATACGGATCACGCGCTCGGAGAGGCGAACGGCCTTGAGCCGACCCTCTGCGATCCACCGTCGAACGGTGCGGTCGGTGACGCCGAGATCGTCGGCAAGGCGATTGGGAGTGGTGAAACTGCGACGTGCGGACATGCGAGGGCTCCTGAGAGATTACGGAATCGAATCTCGCCCAAGCACGTAACTCGCCAGATACCGCGCCGGGGACTTGGCGGAAGCCGTCGGTCGCGCTTTTATGCGTAGTTCCGACGATAGTCGTCGCGTCCGATAACGTCAAACACTTGTGAATGAAAGCCCTTGTGTCCTAACAGAATTCGTTTGACCGATATGGTCACACGGCGCTATTCCCAGAGGGATTGAACGAGCCCACGCGTGCGGGACTCGGTGCTGTGCGTGTAGCGGGCACTCATCGCGGCCGACGTGTGGCCCATCAACACCATGTGGTCGGCCAACGTCGCCCCGGCCTGGGCGAACAACGTCGCGGCCGTGTGGCGCAGTCCGTGAGGTGTGAGACCCGGTTTGCCGATGGCCTCGGCGGCGCGCTGGAACGAGTAGCGGAACGTGGAGGCAAACATCATCGCGCCCGTGCTCGTCGGGAACAGGAGCCCGTCGCGGCCGGGGAGTGCGTAGGTCTTGAGGTGCTCGGCCAACGCAGGCCGGAGTCCCTCGGGGAGCGGGACGGTCCGTAGCGCGGCCCGGGACTTAGGGCGGTCCACCACGAACTTGCCATCGACCCGCGTCACCGCTCGACGGACGGTGACGGCGAGCGAGTCCTCTCCCATGTCGAGATCCGATCGGCGGAGCGCGGTCAGCTCACCGAACCGGAGCCCGGAGAATCCGGCGAGGAGAACCCACGCCCGATAGCGGGCGGTGATGGCGTCGGCCAATGCCCGGATCTCCTCGGGCGTGAGAGGGATGGGCTCGCTCTTGCGGTGCTTGACGGCCGCGCGCTTGATCCTCGCCGGGTTCGCCGCGAGGATCTCGTCGTCCACGGCCTGGTTGAGGATCGTCCGCAGCAGTGAATAGGCGTTGGCGTTGCGGGTCGGGAAGTCCTCCAGGCCCGCGAACCACTCCCGGACGTCGCTCACGGTCAGACCCTTGAGCGCGCGGTCACCGAGGCCCGGATAGATCACGTTGTCGAGGTACCCGCGATTGAGGGCGCGAGTCCGTGGCTTGTGTCGGTTGACGGTCTCGGCGTGCCACTTCTCGCCGTACGTCTTGAGCGTCAGGCCGGTGACGGCCTTGGCGGCGGTCCGCTCGACCGGGGGAGTCCACTCGCCGTTCTCGATGAGCTTGCGCTCCTGTGCCAGCCAGCCCTCGGCGTCGATCTTGGCCGTGAATGTCGTCGGCGCGGTGTACCGGGCGAGGTCCGCGCCGTGGACGTAGCGCGCCTGGAACTTCTTGCTCGGGAGCTTGCGGATACTGCCGAACGCTCGTTGTCCTGCCATGCCTTACGCCTCCGAATCGTGCCCAGTACGTGCCCACTGAGCTTACATCGACGCCGCTCACGTGCGCTTATGTCCGATCGGTAATGTGCTGGTATGGGCCATATTTCGCGGACTATCAGCAGGTCAATGGCTGTTTCTAGGACGCCGAACGCTACAGGTTCGAATCCTGTCAGCCCGACGCAGGTCAGAGGCACTTTCTGTAGACGCAGAGGGCGCCTCACTTGCTTTCGCCCGACTTCTGATCGCTTTCCCCACTTGCTGGAATCGCCCGTCACGTCGCGTTTAGAGAGCAGTGTTCTTGAATTTGCTCGGGCAACATGGTCTCATTGTGAGAGCACTGCTCTCGAATGATGCTGCGGCTGCCGGAGGACCTGATGACGGACAATGCGAACGCGAATGACGTGGTGGCGTTCCTTGTGGAGATGGGGACACTTGTCTTCCTGGGACTATGGGCGTGGCGCCTGGGCGAGGTGAAGTGGTCGCGAGGTGTGACGGTGGTCGTGGTGGTCGGCGCCGCCGTCATCCTGTGGGGTCTTTTCGCTTCTCCGCGAGCGACATTCGACGTGCCGGTGGCGGAAGTCGCAGTCAAGGTCATGGTGTTGGGTGGTGGGATTCTGGCCGCGTTCGCCGCGATCTCGTCAGTCCCGATCGCAGTCGCGTGGGGAGCCGTTGTCGTCGTCAACACAATCCTGATCTACGTCGGCCCGTTCGCGCGAACGTGACCGCGGGCCACGCCACGCTGATCGCGGCGATGTTCCTGGTTGCGTCGAACCGATCGCGCAGGGCGATGTCGCCACGTCTGCACGATCGCTACAGTGACGGTCATGTCAGGCGTCCTCTTGAATCCGGGTTCCCACGATTACGCGGAGTTCGATTCCGAAACGCGGCGATTGCTGCGGTCGACGATCGACTTCTTCGAGTCCTACGGCAAGCAACGCTTGCTGCAGGCTGACCTGAATGCCGAGTGGGTCGCGGACTTCCTGGAGTTCGAGAAGAAGGAGAAGCTGTTCGCGACCTTCCTGACGCCTGCGGCCTATGCCGATGGGGACGAGAATCGGCGCTGGGACGGAGCTCGCAACGCGGCGCTGAGTGAGATCTTCGGGTTTTACGGTCTGGCGTACTGGTACGCCGAGCAGGTGACGATTCTGGGACTCGGACCGATCTGGATGTCGGAGAACGCCAAAGCCAAGACCAGAGCCGCACAACAACTCCTCGACGGCGAGGTAATGGCGTTCGGACTGTCCGAGCGAGCACACGGCGCGGACGTGTACAGCACGGACATGATCCTGACGCCGTCGGCAGACGGCGAGAGTCTCACCGCGTCGGGGACCAAGTACTACATCGGGAACGGCAACGTCGCCGGCACGGTGTCGGTATTCGGTCGGCGTGCCGACGTGGACGGGCCGGACGGTTACGTCTTCTTCACCGCCGACTCGCGCCACCCGAACTACCGGCTGGTCGACAACGTCGTACACGGGCAGATGTACGTCTCGACATTCGAACTCGACGACTATCCGGTGACGGCCGATGACATCCTGCACACCGGTCCACAGGCGTTCGCTGCCGCACTCAACACCGTCAACGTCGGCAAGTTCAATCTCTGCCATGCCTCGATCGGCATGTGCACTCACTCGCTGTACGAGTCGATCACCCACTCCAACAACAGGGTTCTGTACGGCAAACCGGTCACCGACTTCTCACACGTGCAGAGCAACTTCGTCGACGCGTTTGCGCGGCTGACGGCCATGAAGATGTTCAGTGACCGCGCGGTCGATTACTTCCGCAGTGCGAGCCGGGACGACCGCCGTTATCTGCTGTTCAATCCCGTGACCAAGTCGAAGGTCACGTCCGAGGGCGAGACCGTCATGACGTTATTGCTCGACGTGGTGGCCGCCAAGGGTTACGAGAAGACCACGTACTTCCATCAGGCGAATCGTTTCATCGGTTGGCTACCGCGGTTGGAGGGCACGGTGCACGTCAACGTTGCGCAGATTCTCAAGTTCATGCCCAACTATCTGTTCAATCCCGCCGAATACCCGGAGATCGGGACTCGCGATGATGCCACCGACGACGCATTCTTCTTCGCGCAGGGTCCGGTCGGCGGTGCAGGGAAAATTCAGTTCGCAGACTGGAAGGCTGTCTACGAATCGCGTCTCGACGTGCCCAACGTCGCTGTGTTCTACGAACAGGCCACGGCGTTGCAGACGCTGCTGCAGACGGCCCCGCCCAGTCCCGAGCAGCAACAGGATCTCGACTTCGTCCTCACCATCGGTCACCTGTTCACACTCATCGTGTACGGACAGCTCATTCTCGAGCAGGCGGCGATCACCGGTCTCGATGACGACATGCTGGGCCGGATCTTCGACTTCCAGATCCGCGACTTCTCCGGTTACGCGGTGTCGTTGTACGGCAAGCCCTCGACGACGGCGGCTCAGCAGGACTGGGCTCTGGGCGCAGTGCGCCGACCAGCCGTCGATGCGGAGTCGTTCGACCGGGTGTGGCGGCAGGTGCAGTCCCTCGATGGCGCGTACGTGATGCCGGAGGCCTGAGGTCGAGGTAGGGCGTGGTGGTCAGTGGCCACTCGGACGGCTTGTCCAGGTTGAACACGCCGACATGTGTGCCGACTGCGCGATCTTCTCACGTCGCAAGATCGGGCAGGAGTTCGGCGATCATCGCGTGAGTGATCCAGTCCTGATATTCCGCGATCGACCACCCTCGCCGCACGACGAGCAGTTCGTAGATCTCCGGTGAGATGAGAGTCCACAGGGTGTCCCGAGCCTTGTCTACCGTGAGTCCCGGACGGAGAGTGCCGGACTCGGATAGATGGCGGGCCAGCATGGTCATTCCGTCGAGTCGCTGCTGCAATGCTTGGGCCCAGAGCGTCTGCAGCGCCGGATCGGATCGTGCGCCATCACGGATCGCGATCATCAGCCGTCCGGCTCGCTCGATGCGGGGGACTGCGGTTGCCGCATATCGCTCGATCTTGCGTCGGGGATCCGGCTCGATGTCGACCGCTTTGTTCTCCGGCCGATCGGCGACCCTCACGTCGTTGTCGTCGCCGGCCAAGGCCTGATCGAGGGCGTCCTTGATCAGCCCGGACTTGCCGTCGAAGGACTTGTAGATCGTCTCCGGTGACACACCGGCCGCGTCGGCGATCTCGGCGATGGTCACGTGAAAGCCGCGGCGCTCGAACAGGTCCGTGGCCGCCAGCACGATTCGACGCCTGCGGGCTCGGGCCTCGTCACGGCGTCCGGACGAATCGTATCCACGCCTCCTATTGACTCCAGCCATGCTGTCATCAATACTCGAATTTCACTACAGTCTCCCTGTATCCGAAGGTGCGGTCATGATCGACAAAGCTGAGATGGTCGCCGTCGCGACGAAATCACTGATGGACATGGGTTCGGGGGATAGGGCCGCTTTCGACGCGACCATCCATCCAGAAGCCACCAACAGGGAAGGGGTCGACGAGCCGCCCGCCTGTCGCGGCCGCGGACCCGAGGCCTTCTGGCAGACGGCGCTGTGGTTACGTGCGGCGTACCCGGACCTACGGTATGACGTGCACGAGATGGTGACCGACGGTGACTTCGTGGTCGCTCACGCCACGATGTCCGGTACCCACCGCGGTCCGTTCGTCGTGTACGACGCCAATGCTGAGATCAAGCAAGTGTTCGCTCCTACGGGCAAGGACTTTGCCGTCACCCAGTCGCACTGGTATCGGATTCGCGGCGGCCTGTGCGTCGAGCATTGGGCAAATCGCGACGACCTCGGGATGGCTGAACAACTCGGCTGGGTTCCGCCGTCCCCGGGTTACCTGTGGCGCTGCGCCCGCGCCAAACGTACTGCCGTGCGTGCTCAAGCGACCGCTCTCGCGCCCGCGGCCCACACCTCCCCGACATCAATGGTCTAGGTGGTCGAGAGCGTTGACAGTTGCCTCTCGCGGCTCGGTAGTCACCGCGCGACGTCGACGACGTCCTGGGTGCCGAGGACGAGCGCGAGGGCCAGTCGGTCCGCGTCCTCGCTGCCCGGTTCGGCCGAGTAGATCATGATCCGGAGATCGTCACCGGCAACGACGAGGGTGTCGCAATCGAGCGCGATGTCTCCGACGGCCGGGTGCTCGACGATCTTGTGGCGGCCGCGATCCTCGGGCAGAACGAGATCCGCGGAGCTCCAGAGCTCGACGAAACGAGGG
This sequence comes from Williamsia sterculiae, assembly GCF_900156495.1. Classification (GTDB taxonomy): domain Bacteria; phylum Actinomycetota; class Actinomycetes; order Mycobacteriales; family Mycobacteriaceae; genus Williamsia_B; species Williamsia_B sterculiae. Next base: position 149,012 of record NZ_FTNT01000011.1, on the reverse strand, counting down.
CTGGCACGCGACAGTTCGGCAATCAGCCTTCGAATACGTGGGTCGTCGGGGTAGTTCGCGGCGGTGAGACGAAGGTCGGCGACGATACCGACTACCTGTTCGTCGCGTTCCTCCTCGCTGAGCGCCGCGAGCGGACCTGGGCCGACCACGTTCCGCCAGACGCCGTTGCGCTGGACCCCACGCCACGTCTGTGCGCCGCTGATCGCGTCGTACGCACGATTGGTGCTGATGACGTTCCACATGGCGTCGTAGACGACGATGGGGTTGCCACTGAGCCGGGCGAGAAGGCGGTGCACACTCGGCGGGATACGTTGCGACACCAGGCCTGCACCGGGTGGCTGCTGCCCGGCCAGCCGAAACAACAACTCCCGCTCCGCATCGCCGAGGCGGAGTGCGCGTGCGAGCGCTTCGACGACCTGCGTCGACGGTGAAGTCGCGCGACCCTGTTCCAATCGGGTCAGGTAGTCGACCGAGATACCCGCGAGTGCCGAGAGTTCTTCGCGTCGCAGCCCTGCGGCCCGGCGACGTCCGCCCGTCGGCACTCCCACCGTGTCCGGCCTGATCCGGTCACGCCAACGGCGCACCGCATTCCCGAACTCCGAATCCGCCACCACCCGAGTGTGCCTCCCCGAGGAGGTCGTGTCCTGGCCCTGGCAGTCCTACGACACGTCGACGACTGGCTGCGGTCCGAGACGCTGACCACTCTGGTGACCATGACCTCTACGCACAGTTCGACTTCTCCGCAGACGGGCACCGTCCTCATCACCGGACCGACCGGCAGTCTCGGTCGCGAGGCGACCCTCGCGATGGCACACCGCCCACCTCATGACCGGCCCGACCTCATTCTCGTGGGTCGGCCCGGCGGTGGACTGGATGACATCCTCGCCGAGGTGCGCGCCACCGGGACGACCGCTCACGCAATAGGTGCAGATCTAGGACATATCAGCGAAGTTCGTGCAGCCGCAGCCCGGGCGCAAGAGCTTGTGACGCGTGGCACGGTGCGACCGCTCCGTGCTCTCGTCGCGAACGCCGGAGTGACCGGAAGCGTCTCCGGTGCGCTGACCACGGATGGCTACGAGCGCACCTTCGCCGTCAACCATGTGGCTCACGCGGCGCTCATCGGTGACCTGCTGCGGACATTCACCTCGCCCGCCCGCATCGTGCTCATCGGCTCCAACACCTACTACCAGAACATATGGCGCCGCATCCTCGGCGTTGCGCCATCGGAGTGGAAGGACCCGCTCGAGCTCACCGCACCGGAATCCGCGCCGCACGATCTGCACTCTGCCGGCGTCGCCTACTCCACTTCGAAACTCGCTATCCTCTATTACGCACACGAACTGCAGCGCCGCGCACCGGAGGGGGTGGCGGTGTCCGTGTTCGAACCGGGTTGGATGCCATCCACTGGATTGGCTCGCGAGATGCCCGCCGCTCTCAGACGAGTCATGGGTGCCATCGCTCGCATCCCAGGAGTCTCGTCGCCACGGGAGTCCGGTCCGCTGCTCGCCTCCGTCGCGCTCGACGAGAAATGGGCTTCGCTCCGTGACGGCGCATTTGTCGTCAAGACGGAGGTTCGCGACGTCGAACCGTTCGCTGTCGATCGAGAGCGCGAGTCCCGGTTGTGGACCGCCACGGCCGAGCTGATCGAACGAGTCAGCTAGCCCAGACCGCGCCCCATAGTCGATCGGCTCAGGCGGCCACGGGTTGGTCGTGGGGTGGGTCGCCGAGGGGTATGAGGTGGAGGTCGTGTTCCCAGCGGTGGCCTTCGGCGAGGTGGGCGCGTGTGAGCGTCAGGTGATCCCTAAAGGTGTTGCGGAAGTGTTGGGCTGTGCGCGCTTGGTCGGACTGGAGGGTGAGTTGTTCGCGGTTGGCTGACACGCGGGCAGCGATGGTGCGATCCTGCCGCAGCACCGGATTCGGCAGCAGTGGTCCATCCGTGCCGCGTTGTCGCCACCCGACACGTCCGACCCAGTCGGGTGGTCCGGTGTCGGGGGTGATGATCTCGGTGATCCACCCATGTTCGCTGTCGTTGACCTGGGCGTGGTCGGCGTCGCACGCCAACGCCAACACGGTCACATCGGTGCGACCATCGTTGCGCCATTCGTGCACGTGATGCACGGCCACGCGGGTGGCGGGTTGATCACACCCGGGTCGGGTGCACCCCCGTTGGGAGGCGATCAACGCCATCCGCTGATCCGAGCTAGCGAGTCGTCGTTGCCGACCGAGAAACAGGGGCCGGTCCTTGTCGTCCAGCAGGGCGAGGAACGGCCGCGACGTGCCGGCCAACGCGAGCGCATCGCGGACGGGGAGGGTGCCGCCGGAGGCGGTGGTCGCTATCCCGGTTTCGGCTTCGAGTTCTTCCAATGTCATGGTGAGGATGACTTGCGTGGGTAGGCCTCGGTGTTGGCCCAACACCCCAGAGTCGGTGATCGTTCGGAGCATCAGGGCGAACGCATCATGGTTGCGTTGCGCGGTGCTGCGGGTATCCCGTTTCGCCGCCGCGGCGAGAACGTCGGCGTTGACCTTGTCCGCATCGCCCACGGGCGACTCCGGGTCGTCGGGGTTGTTCATGCCCGGCCGCGCCCATTTCTCGGCCAGCACATCCCACAACGCCCGGGTCACCGGATCCAGTTCGCCGCGGATGCCGGACATGTGATCCACGCCTTGGCGACCCAGCGTGAGACTGCGTCGGCGTTTCCTATCGCGGTCGTCGTCATCGACACCGTCGGGGTCCAGGTAGGCGAGCATCCGTTGCGCCGCCCGGGTCAACTGATCCGGGTCCAATACCGCTGCCAGTGCACCCAACTGTTGTTCGGCGGCTTCCCACACCCGACCGGTCATCCCGGACCGCAGCAGGAAACTTGGCGATCACTGCCCGCATCACCCGCAGATGTGCTGCCCCGATCGCCCCGTCACGCAGCAGTGCGGCCATGGTCGGTGCGTACGGGGGCAGGCTTTCCCCGGTCAACCCCACCATCGGGGCACAATGCTCAGTGTTCGCAACGCGCGCCGCTGATTCGGAGCCACTCAGCCGCATAACTTCCCGCAGGTACGCGTTGCGTCGCAGACCGCGTTTCGGGGGTAACCCACGCTCCAACATCTGCGTGGTCAACGCCACCTGCACGGCCTCATCTCGCCGCGTCTGCCGCTGCAACCGCCGCGCCGCGTCCACCACCTGCTCGTCATCCAATTCCACAAACGACTTGTCGACCAACCTGTCAGACAACGCCTCTCGAACGGACAACAACTCGTCGGTGTCGAAATCATCGAGGGCCGCCAGGACCGACCGGAGGGTGTCGGGGGTTTCGTCACCGGACCCTACGTTCGGGAACATGTGTTCGATCGTACCGAGTAACGCATGATCATGCCATCGATACTTGTCACCGTTCGAATGAGATAACCCCGACTGCAACATCATTCCCGCCCATCGCTTGCCGTCGGGATCACACGTGTGTCGTTGTCACTCGGGGACGCGCTCAATCGTCGGACGGTCCACCGAGAACTCGTTACGCTGAACCGCATCGGGAAGAGGGGACAACGTGGCGAGAGCGCCCGAACCACCAGCGCCATCTGCGTCGGACCGCGTCCTGCATACGCTCGACCTGCCATCGCGGCTCTGGTGGCGTGTCTGGGGTCGTCCGGTGGATATGGACGCGACCGAGTCCGATTTTCTGCGTGCCCCGTACAACCGACGTCACACCGTCGGCGACGCGTGGTTGGACGATCTGAACGCGCAAGGATTGGTGCGGTCGTCGTCTCCGGACGATGGCCTCTTCGACGACATGTCCCGCCTCGACGGACCGCCATTCGATGCCGCCCGCCTGCAACCACAGGTGCGTGACTTCTACGAGCACACCGCGCGCTGGCGAATGGAGGTCTGGGCGCAGTGGAATCCGCTGCTCGCGCCCGGCGGGTTCGCGGTGTCGGCATTGTTCGGCCGCCGTGTGCGGCAACTCGCCCTGCCCACGTCGCCGCTCTCGGTGAGTCGTGGGATGTCCAGCGAAGTCCATGTGGTCACCGACGACACCGGTGTGCGGAGAGGTGCCGCATGGCTGCGCACGCTGCGCATCGACGGATCTGCGGTGTACAGCGGCTTCTACCGGCCGGCCACACTTCCGGTGGACCGTCAACCTCATGTGGCGGTGTCGTTTCCGTTGGAGATGGGTCACGTCGACGTTTACCTGCGCCCGCGGGTGAATCAGGACGGCTCGTTGACGCTGGAGTCGCGATCGCATCATTTCGGCGAGGACGGTGCGTACGTGTCGGTGCTCCTGGGCGGACAGTGGTACGCGGCACAGGTCCCATTGCGTGAGCGCTTCCGGGTCTACGTCGACGACGAGGGCGTGTTGCGAACCGATCACTCGCTGCACGTCGGTCCGGCGCGAGCGTTGCGGCTGCATTACCGACTGGAGCGCGAGCCCGAGGGGAAGTGAGGCCGGTGGCCGTGTCAGTCCAACGCGCACGGTCACACCACCGTCCTCGTGCCACTACGACGAATCACCTGTCGAGACCTGATCCCGGCGATAGTGTCCACCCGAGATCTTTCGTCGACCCGAGGTTGGACCATGCCTTCTGACACCTTCGAGTTCACCGACTCCACCGGCACCACGTTGGCCGCGTACCGGTGGGATCCGAGCGCGGCAGCACGAGCCGCGGTGCAGATCGTGCACGGCATGGGGGAGCACGTCCTGCGCTACGAGCATGTGGCCGCAGCCCTCAACGACGCCGGGTTCGTGGTCTACGGCTACGACCAGCGTGCCCATGGGGCCAGTACCGGCTCCGCTGAGCTGGGAGCCGTCGGCGGGGACGGGTGGCGCCACCTCGTCGACGACATCAGCGAGTTCGCCCGGTTCATCCGCCAGAACCACCCCGGACTGCGCAACGGTCTGTTCGCGCACAGCATGGGGTCGTTCGCCGCCCAACAAGCGCTACTCGACCACAGCGCGGACTTCGACGCCGTCGCCCTCAGCGGCACGGCTTCCATCGACATCCTGGAACCCGTACTCGACCTGAGCGGTCCGCTCGACCTCGCGATGTTCAACGCTCCGTTCCAGCCGCCGCGCACCGACTTCGACTGGCTCAGCCGCGACGAGGCTCAGGTGGACGCCTACGTCGACGATCCCCTCACCGGATTCGGGATCGATCCCGACGGAGCACGGGAGATGTTCGTGGGTGCACGTGCACTGGCCGACCCCGAGCGGGTCGCCGGCATTCGTCACGACCTGCCGATCTACCTGGCCGTGGGGGAGTCCGACCCGGTGAATGGTGCTCTGGCGCTGTTCAACCCGCTGGTCGAGCGATTGCGGTCGGCAGGTGTCGAGGACCTGACCACACGCGTCTATCCGGAGGCGCGGCACGAGATCGTGAACGAGCTGAATCGGGACGAGGTGATCGGTGAGCTGATCACCTGGTTCGGTGAGCGCCTGATCGTGGACTGAGAGGCGACCCGCGACCGCCGTCCGGTTGTCGGCCGGTGACGAGCGTGACGAGTCAGCCCTGCTCGCGTGAACAGAACCACGTGGTCCGACCGCCCACCGTCCCGCGCTTCATCGGCGCGCCGCAGCGCGGGCACGACGCGTCGGCGTGGCGGAACGGGATGATCTCCCCGGTGTGTACACCGCCCTTGCGGATCGCCGACCGGATACTGCGCCTCAACACCCGCCGCAGGTCGTCGATCTCGTCGGTGGAGAGGGTCTTCGCCGGCCGGGACGGTGACAGCGCAGTCTCCCACAGCACTTCATCGGCCAGGAGGTTGCCGATGCCGGAGATCGCTCCCTGATCCAGCAGTCGCGCCTTGATCGGGGCGGTACTGGCACCGACCAGGTCGCGGAACTGCTCGCGAGTCACCTCACCCGCATCCGGGCCCAACGCGTCGATGTCGGGCTCCAACCGCACCCGACCGAGGCGTCGTTTGTCGAACAACCGCAGCATGCCGCCGTCGTCGAAGGTGATCGAGAACCGGGTCCACTCCGGCTTGTCGGTGGGTCGTTCACCAACGTGCGGATCGCCGCCCGCGTAGCGCGATCCGCTCTCGCCCTCGGGCCCGGTCACGATCACCCGACCACCCATTCCCAGATGCACGCCGAGCGTCGGGCCCGCCGACCCATCGGCGTTGCGCACCTCGCACCACATGGCTTTGCCCTGACGATGCGCCGCCACCAATCGGCCACCCATCAAGGCGTCGGCGATCTCGCCCGGTCGATGCGGACGGCATTCGAATTCGTCACGGTCGTCGACGTCGACGATGTCGCGGTCCAATGCCTTCTCGATCACCTGGCGGGCATTCTCGACCTCGGGCAGTTCCGGCATGTCCTCTGTGTACCCCGTCGTCGGCGACCGCCCCACGTGACCCCTGATGTGCGGTGCGGTGTCGGGGCCCGCGCCTAAGGTCGAGGTGTCCGCAGGAGAAGCGAACCGACCCGGGCGGCGACGAGCGGTACGGATCCACCAGCAGTGGCATCCCCACATCGACGAACAGGAGACCCCATGAGCGACAGGCAGACGACAGGTCGGATGATCGTGGTGCTCGGTGGTCCACAGGGAACCGATGCGGTCGCGGACCTCCGGCAGATCGCCGGGATCACCCGTGTGGCCAGTACCACCGACTTCTCCGAGCAGGCCGTCGACATGGCCGACGTGGCGTCCGCCGAGGCCACCGTCTACGCCGAACTGGGTGTCGCCGTGGTGGCAGCCGATGCAGATCAGACCGCCGCGCTGCGCGCCGATGTCGGCAGGCGGATCGTCGCGGTGGAACCAGAACTCATCCTGTACGCCCGCGGTGCCGACGGTTCACCCGACTACGTGCGCGGCTACCGAGATGGGGTCACCGACCTGTCCGCACGCCTAACCTCGGAGGGTGACGCCACGCGCGCGCTGCAGTCGTACTCCGACACCGACGCCTACACCTGGGGGCTGCAGGCCGTCGGTGTCGACCGCACCACGGTCACGGGAGCGGGAAGCAAGGTCGCTGTCCTCGACACCGGGTTCACGTTCGACCATCCCGACTTCGCCGGACGCACCATCACCTCACAATCCTTCGTCGCCGGTGAGGAACCCGCCGACGGGCAGGGACACGGTACCCACTGCGTCGGCACCATCACCGGACCCGCCGCACCAGCGGGTTCCCGCCGCTACGGGGTGGCGCCCGACGTCGACATCCATGTCGGCAAAGTGCTGGGCAACAACGGATCCGGCTCGGACGCAGGCATCCTGGCCGGGATCAACTGGGCCCTCGCCTCCGGCTGCCAGGTGGTGTCGATGTCACTCGGCGCCAACGTTCGCGAACCGTCCGCAGCCTACGAGCGGGTCGGTTCCCGCGCGCTCGCCGCGGGAACCCTCATCGTCGCCGCGGCGGGCAACAACGCCAAGCGGCCCGACGACCCCGGCTTCGTCGGCGTCCCAGCGAACAGCCCGTCCATCATGGCCGTCGCCGCCGTCGACCACGACCTACAGGTGGCGCCCTTCTCGGCAGCGGGAACGACGGTGGAAGGCGGCCAGATCGACGTCGCCGCACCCGGGGTCGACGTCTACTCGTCCTGGTTGCTGCCGCAGATGTACAACACCATCAGCGGTACCAGCATGGCCACCCCGCACGTGGCGGGTCTCGCTGCGCTCTGGCATCAACAGTCCGGCGCAACCGGTCGCGACCTGTGGACGCTGCTCACCCAGCACGCCCGACGACTCGGCGCGACCTCGCAGGATGTGGGTAGCGGGTTGTGCCTGGCTCCGTGACCTCTGATCCCGTGACCTGCGGTTCCGTCGCCACCTGAGAGACCGCGGCGTACCCTGACGCCATGCCGCAGTTCACGCTGACCGTCGCCGATCACAAGCTCGGAGAGATCGACGGCGTCGCCGCGGCCGCCGCCCAGGCCGGGATGCATGTCGACCAGGTACTCGGTCAGGTGGGCATCATCTGCGGAACCGCACCAGCCGAATGCGCCCCGACGCTGAGGTCGATCGAGGGTGTGGCCGCGGTCGAGGCGAGCCACTCGTATCAAGCGGCCCCACCGGACTCACCCGTCCAGTGACACCTCGGATCGGGTCGGCGTCACCTTGACCTGCAGCGACTTCATCAGGGGCTGATCGCTCTGTGAACTGAAGTCCAGTGGGCCCATCAGCATGTTCATCTCCGGCATGTAACCGGCGGCGCTGCCACGCGGGGTGTTGTACCCGACCGCGCGGTACCGGCTGACCGAACGGACGCTGCCGTCCACCGACGTGCAGGCGATGTCCACGAACTCACCCTCGTCGATGCCGCGATCGGCCATGTCGTCGGTGTTCATGAAGATCAACTCGCGGAGGTTCTTCACGCCGCGGTAACGGTCGTTGTTGCTGTAGATGGTGGTGTTCCACTGGTCGTGCGACCGCATGGTCTGCAGGACCAGTACCTCCGGATCGTCGGGGATGATCTTCGGCAGCGGCGCGAGCGAGAACTCCGCGCGACCCGACTCGGTGCGGAAGTCGCGCTCACGAGCCGGTTGGGGGATACGGAAACCGAGGTGGTTGTCGCGGATGAGATGGTTGAACCCCTCGAAGCCCGGCAGCACCGCGGCCATCACGTCGCGGATGCGGTCGTAGTCCCGGACCAGCCATTCCCACGGTGTGGGACTGTCAGGGAGGGCCGCCCGCGCCATACCCGCGATGATGGCGGGCTCGGACCTCAGCTCCGACGATGCCGGACGACGCTTTCCCACCGAGAGATGCACCATCGCCATCGCATCCTCGACGGTGACCCCCTGCGGTCCCGCGGACTGCATGTCTTTCTCGGTCCGGGTGAGGCACGGCAGGATGAGCGCCTGCTTGCCGTGCACCAGGTGACTGCGATTCAGTTTGGTGCTCACCTGGACGGTGAGATCCAACTTCCGCATCCCGCGGGCGGTGTACCGGGTGTCCGGCGCGGCCAGGACGAAGTTGCCGCCCATCCCGATGAACACCGTGAGCTTGCCTTCGTTCATCGCCTTGATCGACTTCACCGTGTCGAGCCCGTGGGTACGCGGCGCGGTGATGTTGCAGACCTCGCTGAGCTTGTCGAGGAACTCGTCGCTGGGGTTGTGGTCGATGCCGCACGTGCGGTTGCCTTGTACGTTGCTGTGGCCACGGACCGGTGAGGGGCCGGCGCCCGGACGGCCGATGTTGCCGCGCAGCAGGAGCAGGTTCACAATCTCGCGAGCGGTGTCGACACCGTGCTCGTGCTGCGAGACGCCCAGACACCAACTGATGACGGTCCTCTCGGACCTGAGGTAGATGTCCGTGAGCTTGCGCAGCACCTTCTGGCTGACACCGGATTCGCGGACCAACTCGTCCCAGCTCGTCGCCTCGAGGAGGCTGCGGTACTCGTCGAATCCGTGGGTCTTGTCGGCCAGGAAATCCGCGTCGAGCACGGTTGGGTCGCCGGCCGCGGCCTCCAGGGTGCCTTTGGCGATGGCGCGCAGCATCGCGAGGTCGCCACCGGGCCGGACCTGCACGTTGCCGGTGCTGGTGTCCGTGGTCCGGAAGGTGGCCATGTCGAGGATGTCGTGCGGCACGATGGTGCGCGTCTCCGCGGCCTCGACGAAGGTGTTCACGTGGATGACCTGGGCGCCGCGCTTGGTGGCCTCGGCCAGCGAGGTGAGCATGCGGGGTGCATTGGATGATGCGTTCACACCGAGGATGAAGATCGCGTCGGCGAGATCCCAGTCCTCGAGGTCGCAGGTGCCCTTGCCGGTGCCGATGGCGGCCTTCAGGGCGCGGCCGGATGCCTCGTGGCACATGTTGGAGCAGTCCGGCAGGTTGTTGGTGCCGAGTTCACGGGCCATCAGCTGGTACAGCCAGGTGGCCTCGTTGCTCAGGCGCCCGGAGGTGTAGAACGACGCCAGATCGGGACTGGGCAGGTTCTGCAGGGTCGTGCCGACGAGTCGGAAGGCATCGTCCCAGCCGATCGGCACGTAGTGGTCGGTGTCGGCGTCGTACACCATGGGCTCGGTGAGTCGGCCCTGGTTCTCGAGGTCGAAGTCGGTCCAGCCGGCGAGCTCCGTGACGGAGTGCCGGGCGAAGAATTCGCGGCCTGCACGCTTCTTGGTCATCTCCCAGGTGGTGTGCTTGACCCCGTTCTCGCACAGGTCGAGCTTCAGCCCGTGCTGGTCGTCGGGCCAGGCGCAACCGGGACAGTCGAAACCCTTGACCGGGTGATTCATCTTCAGCATCGCGGTGCTGCCGCGGAGCAGCTCGTGTTCGCGCAGGAGCACGTGACCCACGGACATCGCGGCACCCCAACCGGCAGCGGGGTGGTGATAGTCGTGCTGCGACCACGGCTTGTCGGTGACTGGTCCGTACCCGCCCTGGCGTGGAGTGATCGGCAGCAGCCCGGGAACACGACTCGCGGGCCCGGGCTGCGTCGGTGCGCTCGCGGGCGAGACGTGTTCGGTCATGTCGTGGGGTCGGACGTCCTGGGGCACGTCTTTCGCGCCGTGCAGTGAGTCGGTCGTCTCATCCATCGCGCATCGTCCTTACCACTGTCGTGTTACCCCACCTGCGACTGTAATCCCGGTGTCCACCGATTCGCCGTCTGTAGGGTGCAGCGGGTGAATTCGACTGCAGTGGGGAAATCGGTCAACGCACGGCTCGCCGAGGAGCTCTCGGTGGGTGAGCATCAGGTCGCCGCGACCGTGCGGCTGTTGGACGAGGGCTCGACGGTGCCGTTCGTCGCCCGCTATCGCAAAGAGATGACCGGCGGACTCGACGACGCGCAGCTGCGACTGCTCGACGAGCGGTTGCGCTATCTGCGAGAGCTCGACGAACGACGGTCCGCGATCCTGGCCTCGATCGAGGAGCAGGGCAAGCTCACCGAGGACCTGCGCGCGGCACTGGTGGCCGCCGACACCAAGTCGCGGGTGGAGGACATCTACCTGCCGTACAAGCCGAAGCGCCGCACCAAGGCGCAGATCGCCAGGGAAGCCGGACTGGGGCCACTGGCCGATCGACTGTTGGCCGATCCGACGCTGACGCCCGAGAGCGTCGCCACCGAGTACGTCACCGAGACCGTCACCGATCCGGTTGCCGCGCTGGACGGGGCTCGCCACATCGTCATCGAGCGGGCGGCTGAGGACGCCGATCTGGTCGGCGCCGTCCGTGAGAAGTTCTGGGCCGAGGGTGTGTTGCGGACCGCGCCACGCTCGGAGGCCGTCGCGGCCACGCCGACGGGTCAGAAGTTCCGCGACTACTTCGACTTCACCGAGCCGTTGCGCAGCATGCCGTCGCACCGGGTGTTGGCGGTGCTGCGCGGGGAGAAGGAGGAGGTGCTGGGCCTGACCTTCGATGCCGGCGACGACGACGCCTATCAGGCGATGATCGCTGCCGCATTGGGTGTGAACCTGACCGGGACCGCCCCTGCGACACCGTGGCTGCGGACGGCGGTGCAATGGGCGTGGCGGATCAAACTGATGATCGCCGCTGAGGCCGATGCCCGCTTGCGGCTGCGTCGGGGTGCCGAGGACGACGCGGTGACGGTGTTCGCGCGCAATCTCCACGATCTGCTGCTCGCCGCCCCGGCAGGTGCCCGGACCACCCTCGGCCTCGATCCGGGGTTTCGGACGGGGGTGAAGGTCGCCGTGGTCGACGGCACCGGCAAGGTGGTCGACACCTGCGCCATCTTCCCGCATCAGCCGCAGAAGAAATGGGCCGCGGCCAAGCAGGTGCTCACCGGACTCGTCGATCGTCATCAGGTCGACCTGATCGCCATCGGCAACGGCACCGCCTCGCGGGAGACGGACGCCCTGGCCGCCGAACTGCTCGGCGAGCTGCGGTCGTCCGGCGCGCAGGTGCCTGCCACAGCAGTGGTCAGCGAGGCGGGCGCATCGGTGTACTCGGCGTCGGAGTACGCGGGTCACGAGTTGCCGCACCTCGACGTCACGCTGCGTGGCGCGGTGTCCATCGCACGGCGACTGCAGGATCCGCTGGCGGAACTGGTGAAGATCGACCCGAAGTCGATCGGCGTCGGCCAATACCAGCACGACGTCAACCCCGGCACGCTCGCCCGCAGCCTCGATGCGGTGGTGGAGGATGCGGTGAACGCCGTCGGGGTGGACCTCAACACCGCATCGGTACCGTTGCTGACCCGGGTGTCGGGAGTGTCGGCCGGACTGGCCGAGTCGATCGTCGCCCACCGGGACGTGAACGGGCCCTTCCGCACCCGCGCGGCGCTGCTGCAAGTACCGCGGCTCGGGCCGAAGGCCTTCGAACAGTGCGCGGGGTTCCTGCGCATTCCGCACGGCGACGACCCGCTCGATGCGTCCGGCGTGCACCCCGAGGCCTATCCGGTGGTCCGCAGGATCCTCGATCGCGCCGGCGTCACCCTCGCCGAACTGATCGGTGACACCCGTTCGCTACACGCGTTGCAGCCGAACGACTTCGCTGACGACCGCTTCGGTGTACCGACGGTGACGGACATTCTCGCCGAACTCGAGAAGCCCGGACGTGACCCGCGTCCGGCGTTCACCACCGCGACGTTCGCCGCGGGTGTCGAGAAGGTCGCCGATCTGACGCCGGGCATGGTGCTCGAGGGTGTCGTCACCAACGTCGCCGCCTTCGGGGCATTCGTCGACGTGGGGGTGCACCAGGACGGCCTCGTGCACGTCTCGGCGATGTCCGACAAATACGTCTCCGACCCGCACGAGGTGGTGCGATCCGGCCAGGTGGTGAAGGTCAAGGTCCTCGAGGTGGACACCGATCGCCAACGCATCGGCCTGACCCTGCGACTCGACGACGAGGTCGGACGGGGTGCGAAGAAGCCGGGCGCACCGAAACACGAACGACGGCAGGGCGGACGATCGCCACAGCGCGCCGATGACGTCGGCCGCGGCGGCAAGCCCGCGCAGACCACCGGTAAAGGCCGCCGCCCGGCACCCGCACCGACCGGCTCGATGGCGGACGCCCTGCGCAACGCGGGGTTCGGTCGGTAACTGGGCGATCAGAACGGGGTCAACGAGACCGGTGCGCGCAGGGTGACGAGAAGTCTCGCCAACTCGTCGACCGCTGCGCCGTGGATGCGGCCGGCTCCGGCCAGGGCGGCGACGGGCACGCCGCCGAGCACGGCCGACCCCAGCGCGGCGACGTCGAGGGTCACGTCGGTATCCGCGTCGCGCGTCCGTTCCACCGTCGCCGCGCCCTTGCTCACGGCGAGGCGATAGGTACCACCGGTGAATCCCTGGTCGTCGACGACGGTCAGGGTGACCTCACCGTCGACCAGATACGTCCGGGCCTCCAGCACCCGGGCCACGTCGAGGACCCGCAACCACAGGAAGTCACCGCGGGCGGACACCTCGTAGACATCGGGTTCGCGCAGCGCGTACCGCAACGGATCCTCGACCGGCGTGCGACGTCGGACGACGGTGGTGATCAGGTCCAGGTGTCCCAGGAAATCCCACAGCGCGAGATTCGCCTCCGGGGTGACCGCGACGAAGTCGCGCACCGTCGCCGTGGACGAGTCGTCGTCGACCTTCCAGGTCACCGATCCGGTGGGAACGCCGGTGTCGTCGATGTGGAGCGCATGCCTGACCGCCTCGTCGGGTTTGCCCGTGTGGTGGTCGAAGACACCCGCCAAGGCGTCGGTCAACCCCTGGCTACGGCTGACCGATCCGGCCGTGCGCCGGTGGAACTCGTCGAACACCGTATCGGCGTGTGCGAGATAGTCGGCCCGCGAGGTCATCTCGACCCGTCCGCTGGTCGGTACGTCGAGAGCGAAGCTGCGGTCGGTGCGCAGCGTCACCTGGTGGCTGACGGCCGCCGGCCCGAACCCGAATCGACGGTAGATCCCCGACTCGGAGACCGTGAGTGCGGCGAGCGGCAGCCCGCGGTCGTGCGCGACTGCGAGATCCGTGGTCATCAGCGAGCGCAGGATACCGCGCCTGCGGTGGGTGGCACGCACGGTGACGTCGGTGATCGCGTCCGCGGGCAGCAGCACCCCGTCGCCGAAACCGACTGTCTTGTCGTAGCTGAGGAAGGTGCCGACCGGATCGTCGGGGTCGCGGAACCCACCCGTGTCGTGGTCGTACATGGCGCGCAGACGTGCGTCGTTGCGGAGCATGTCGGCGAGCCACCGCCGAATCGTCTCCTCGCCGGGCCCCGCGCCGTGAAAACCGAGTTCCACCGCCCGTAGGAACTCCGCGGATGCGGGTTCGTCGGCCAGCACGGCCGATGAAGGTGCGAACGAGCGCATCTCGAGATCCATGAACCCCACCGTAGGGAGGGTGCGCGAGGCCCACCAGCCATTTTCCAGGACACCCGATCGGATCACACCCCTGCGATCACCCGGAGCGCAACTCTGTCGGCGTCTCGACAACATCGGCACTCTCACCGGAGAGAGTCGTCCCCCTTAGTCTGGAACCCAGGAGCGCACAGTGACATCGACAGTCCGCAGCAGCGTGGTCCCGTTCGTGATCGAGTCCACCGGAACCGGGGTGGCTCAGCACCTCACCACGCACGGTCCTAATCGGCACGAGTTCGACGCCGACGCCTATCCGGCCTTCGGTGGGCAGGACGCCGCGCCGAGCCCTCTGTTCTACGCGCTCGGTGCGTTGACCTCGTGTAACCAGGTCACCGCGGCGGTGGTGGCGAAGGATCTCGGGATCAGTCTGGGTGAGTTCTCGTTCCACGTGCAGGGCGATCTGGACACCGCGGTCCTGGTCGGCGGGGAGGACGGCAACGCGAATTTCGACGTGGTCACCGTCGCCGTCACCGTCCAGATCGATGCCACCGGTGTCGATTTCGACCGGTTCGTCGCAGAGGTGGAACGTCGATGCCCGGTCACCCAGTTGTTCGTGCGCAGCGGTGTGCGGTTCGAGAGCCACTGGGAGCGCACCGACCTGCCATGATCGTCGCCGCACCGATCGGTGATTCGGCATACTCGAGATCGTGATCCGTGATGAGGTGCCCACGCCGACCGTGGACCGTGCCCCCCACACGGTGGCGACGTCTCCCGGTGCGGCATTGCCCCCGCTGGACGAACTGCCGGAGTTCCGCCCCCACGCGGTCGACCTGATCGGTGCCGTGGCGCGGGCTGCCGGTCCGTGGATCGGTGCGGGATCGGTGCTGGGCGCGGTCGGTGGGATGGTCCTGCGCAGTGGCGTCGGCGGTGGTGCGTGGTCGGGTGCGGTGATCGGGGCATTCGCCGCCGTCGCGCACCGGACACCGGCGCCCGCCGCGTCGCAACTGGGTTCGGTGGCCGACCCGCTGCCGGTGGCCGACGAGACGTTGCGGGTGATGGAGTACAACGTGCACGGCGGTATGGGTGGACCAGGGCAATTCCTGGCCACTCCTGGGAAGTTGGACCACCTTGCCGAGACCATCCGGCGTGAGGATCCTGACATCGTGTTGCTGCAGGAGCTCGACCGGTTCGCCACCCGGTCGACCTACACCGACACTCTGGTGCAGCTGGCGCGCCGCCTCGACGCCACCGGGGCGGTGATGACACCGGGGGCGGAGAAGGCCACCGGCCGCCAGGAGGGCCCCGGGGTCATCACTCGCAACGGTGTGACCGTTATCGACGTCCGGGGTCTGCGGATCCCCGACGAGCTCGGTGAGGGCGTCACCAGACGGGCGGGGGCGGCGATCGACGCCTGGGCGAGGTTGCTGGGCCCGGCTCTGCGTCGTTTCGGTGTACGGCGACAGGATTGGCAGCCGTTCGGTGGTGTGCCGGAGTACCAACCGCGTACCGCCACCGACGCCATGGTGCGCACCGCGCGCGGCAACCACATCCGCGTTCTGTCCGGACACTTCGACCCACCCCGCGCCGGTTCCGACGAGCAGGCGCGCCAGGTGGTGCCCGTGGTGGCGGCGCTGGCCAAGTGGCCGGGCCCCACGGTCGTCGGTGCCGACTTCAACGTTCGCGACGGCTCCACCGAATTCGTGCGCGAACACGCGGTGTTCGCGGAGGCGGGACTGACCGAGGCCACCGCAGGCGCCCCCGAGAACAGCGACCGCATCTACGCGACTCCGCACCTCGCACCCTGTGATCCGCGCAAACTGGACACACCGGCGGGTGAGTCACCCGCCAGCGACCACGCGCCGGTCACGGTGGAACTGACCATCCGCTCGGGTGATTCAGCGCAGCCGTAGCGGCACGTGCACGTCGCGGAACACGTCCGCGATCCGCGTCATGGCGGAAGAACCATCGGTCGACTCGGCGCCGTTGTTGCTCAACGCTTTCCGGGATTCGTCGCTGTGCTCCCAGTCGAAGACGAAATCGCCGTCGTCGGGAGTGCCGAAACCGCCACGCAGGCAGTCTTCCAACGCGTCGAGGTTGTTACCGAAGTAGCCACCAGGACCGTTCACGGCCCGGCCGATCTCGACATAGAAATCCGCTGGGGTGGCGATCTTCGATCCATCGATCCGATAGACCTGCGGCGTACTCGACATGGGTCCGAGACTAGTCGGCACCGGTGATCTCACAGAAGCTCTCGTAGTGATCGCCGGTGTAGTAGTAGTGCGGAGGCTCGTTCACCGGGGTGCCACCGGTGACGATCCGACGGGTTCCACGGTTGGACGAACCCGGCGTCGGGACTGTGTACTCGTGGTAGTAGCCCGACGACTCGCTGGGCAGCAGGCCCTCACGGTTGGAGAAGACGACGCCGTCGTTGCTCGGGTAGGGGAAGGGCCCGTCGCTGTGGATGAGGTCCACGGTGTCGCCCGCCTGCGACGGCAGCGACGACAGCGCGCATGACGAGATGGCGGCCTCGGCGGTGGCGGTGCCGAAGAGGGTCGAGACGGCGATGACGGAGAGGGTCGCGCCGGTGGCGATACGGCGGCGGAACACTGTGGTGGACATGATCGGAACCCTGCCGCACGCATGTGACGGGGAGATGGCGAGCTCGTTAGCAGTCCTCATTGGTTTGGCCAACGCTCCGGGCTTCCACCAGTGCGCGGAGCCGACGCAGGTCATCGCGGACGGCGGCGCAGTCGTCCGCGAACTGCTCCTCGGTGGCATCGAGTCTGCGCACCGTGAAGATGACCTCTGCGCCGTCGGGATGGTGGAGCACGCGGAGTGGGTTGTTGACCACGGTGCCGTCGGGAAGGGTCACGTCGTGGTCGAGGACACCGAAGTCGTTGAGCGGTGCGAACCGCACGCGGACCTCACCGAACGGTGACGCCGCAACCGCGTCGGTACCGTCTCGTCGTACGCCCGACGCCAGGCCCGCGGCCCACCGCGGCAGGTTGTCGATGTCGGCGGCGTAACGGTAGACCGCGCCGGGCTCGGCGTCGACCACCACCGAGATGTGGTGGCTGGGCATCTCATCCGGACGATCGGTCGGGGATTGTGTTGATTCCATGGCGATTCCTCGGTTCTCTGCGGGTGGTCAGCATCCGGTGATGGTGGTGGTGACCATGTCGACGAACCAGTCCTGCCAGCGTGCAGGCGTCCAGCCGCGATCGTCGACAAGACTGAGCCACTGCCGCCGTGAGGCGATCACCCACATCGCGTCCACCACGTGTCCGGGCGGCTCCCGGTCGACGATCAGTCGTGTCGCCCAACGGACCTCGTCCCACCGGTTGCGCTCGCGTACCGTCAGGCGCGCCGCGGCGTCCTCATCGGTGACCGCGGCCTGGTCGAGCACGCTCTGGATGCGCGCCGACCGTTGATGCGCCGCACCGAGCCATCGCGCGCCCGCGCGAATCCGATCGTCCCGGTCGCCGACCCCCATGGCCTCGTACGCGGGCATCGTCCGCACCGGATTTCCCGTTCCCTCGGACAGGGCGTCGCCGATGCAAGCGTCCAGGAGCGCGAGCTTGCCGTCGAACTGTTGGTAGACGGTCTGGCGGGTGAGTCGACTCCGCTCGGCGACCTGCGCCATCGTCGTCTGCACCCACCCCTGTTCGACGAAGAGCTCGCTCGCCGTGGCGACCACCCGGGCACGATTCGTCCGCGCGCGTTCGGTGCGCAGCTCCGAGGAATATGTCCTGACCACCTGGTCAGTCTAGACATATTTGAAGTTACCCTGTGTAATGTGAAAAACCGCAGCGCTTCGGAGGTCGCCATGGAACCCCTCGCCATCACCACCCGGCTCGGGATCGCCCGCCTGTCCGTGGTCGGCAGCGGCACCCCGACCGTGTTCTGGCACAGCCTGTTCGTCGATGCACGAATGTGGGACCGGTTGCTGCCGTTACTGCCGTCGGGACGGTCGTTCTGGCTGGTCGAGGCGCCCAGCGACCGGGTGGGCGACATCGGTGACTGTGCGGAGGTCGCATCGGAGGTCGTGGAACGCATCCGACGGACACTGGGGGTGGACTCGGTGGACTGGGTCGGCAATGCCTGGGGCGGGCACGTGGGTATGCATATCGCAGCGACCCGGCCCGATCTGGTGCGCAGCCTGGTGGCCATCAGTGCGCCGACGGATCCGATCGGCGCCGGTCTGCGATGGAAGATCCGTGCACTGCTGCCGATCTACCGGTTGATCGGTCCCCGGGGACCGATCAACGCCACCATCGAGGAGACCGTCTTCACCGACGCCAGCCGCGCGCACGACCCCTACGCCGTGGATGTGCTGCGCAGTGCGCTACGCGCCCTCGGGCGGTCGAGGGTCATCGCCTCGATCCGCACCGCGGCGCTGAACCGAACCGACCTCACCTGGGCAGCACGGCGACTCCGGTGTCCGACGGTGTTCGTGGTGACCGACGATCGCGGGGAGTGGTCACCGGAGCGGGCGCAGGAGGTGGCCGCGGAGATGTCCGCCGTCGACGTCGTCACGATCACCGGTGCGCGGATCATCCCCGCGCTGGAGCAACCCGAGGCCCTCGCGTCCGCGTTGACCGAATTCTGGTCGCGGGCTGCCGTGGCCGGCCGTTGAGGCGCCTCATATGTCGTCGTGGGTGACGATACGGCGACGCACCGCGACCAACTCGACCTCCGGCCGCGCGGCTACGGATCGTTCGACGGTGTCGAGGACCTCGACGAGGTGCGCGCGATCCGCGGCGACGGCGCCGACCCCGACTGCGGCGCGACGATGCAGGTCCAGGTGATCGACCTCGGCCGCCGACACCGCGAACTTCCTACGAATCTCGGCCACGATCGGTTTGATCACCGAGCGTTTGGCCTTCAGCGAGTGCACGTCGCCGAGAATCAGATCGAACTGCAACCAACCAATCCACATGGTTGCGACGACCTTACGGCAGGACCGACGGTCCCACCACCTCCGCACCGAGGGCGGTGACCCGGCGACGCAGCTCCCGGTCGGCGGTGACCACCACACACCGGCGGCCCTGGTTCTCGGCGACCGCCTCGACGATCCGGTCATCACCCGAACCCGGTGCCCGCAGCGTCGTCACGGTGGAGCTCGCCGAGACGGTCGCCGCCTGCCCCTCGACCACCATCACCACCTCGACGGGCGCACCCGTGGTCGGTAATCCCTGCTCGGCGAGGTCGCCCAACCGGTCGCGCAACCGCTCGGTGAAACCATGCCGATCGCGCCACCACCCGTTGGGCGTGGAACCCACCACGTTGGCGGCGTCGACGACGACGAGGGGGAGAGCGGTGTCCGCGACGTCCGGCATGTGGCGATCCTCCCAGGTCCGCTCCGCGTCAGGGGAGCGGACGGGCGCTACGGTCGTCAGATGGCGCTCACCCGTGCCGAACTACAGGCTCACGTCGGCGGTCTCGTCGACGATCTGCTGGGTGACGACTGCCGGTTGTTGTTCGTCGGCATCAACCCGGGTCTGGTGTCGGCCGCGGTGAACGCCCATTTCGCCCGTCGCGGCAACCGCTTCTATCCCGCGTTGCAGGCGGCGGGCCTCACGGACCGTGTCATCGATGCATCGACCGGGATGTCGGACAGGGACCGCGATGCCCTGACCCGCCGCGGTATCGGCATCACCAACATCGTCGGACGGGCGTCGGCCAAGGCCACCGACCTCGACAGCGACGAACTACGACGCGGAGCCGACGAACTCGCGGCGAAGGTGGAGCACGTCACCCCGGCCGTGGTGGCGATTCTGGGCGTCGGTGCCTACCGGATCGCCTTCGACCGACCAGGCGCGGTGGTCGGGAGGCAGGAGGCCCGGCTCGGCGGTGCGGAGCTGTGGGTGGCACCCAACCCGAGCGGACTCAACGCCCACGAGACGGTCACGTCACTCGGCCGGGCGTACCACGAGATCGCTGTGGCCGCCGGCGTCGTCGACCGCTGACAGCCGTCCAGGGCGGCGCGGGCGATCGCCGATCAGTTCGACGCGGCGACTCACTTGATGTGGTCGTCGAACCATTTGATGAGTTTGTCGGGGTGTTGGCCGAAGTGGTTGTAAGCGTAGAACCGCTGATTGGAGTCCTCGATCCAGAGCAGCTCTTTGTCATGCGCGCCGATGGCGTCGAAGATCTCCTGACCGTCGGTCTCGGCGTCGATGAGGAAGTCGCGGCGCAGTTGTGCCAGCAACGTGGGAACGGTGACCGCGTGCGCGTACAGCTGCGGCGCCTCGTCGTCCAACCGCTGCCCACACAAGCCCACGAGCTTGTCCGCCAACGCTTCGCGCGCCTTGTTCGGGTCGAGGCCGATGTTTCTGGCACCCTGTTCGATGAACGTCTTGCCCGATACCGAGTTGAGAACCACCAAAGCCTGCACACCACCGAATTCTTCGGGCCAGTGATGCATCGCGACAATGGTGGAGTTGCCGCCCATGCACCGGCTGTAGAGGCCGAGCTTCATCGCGGCCAACTGATCCTGACTACGCACGTAACGCAGTGACCCGACCACATCGCGGGCCTCGATCAACCCCAGGCCGCTGGTGACCCCATTGGCGTCGCTGCTCAGACCGTGGTTGCGCAGGTCGTAGGTCAAGATGTTGTAACCGGCGTCATGCAGAAACCGCAGCTCGGTGAGGAAGTCGACCTCAAATCCACCGAACACCGCGAGGTCCGTCTTCCAGGGTTCCAGATGGCCCGGGAAACCATAGCGGTTGCACGTCATCGGGTGGTTGACGACCAGCAGACGGTCCGATCCGGCGGCAGGGATCAACCAGGCCTCGAGCGCCACGCCGTCCCGGGAGGGGAACTGGACCTCCTCATAGTCCAGGCCGACATCGCTGGGTCGTTTGAGGACGGAGGTGCGAGCACCGTGGGCGAACATCTGAGCGTATTGATCCACCAAGCCCTGCAGCTTCTCGTCATCGGTGCCGTCGGGCTGCGGGAGAGACGACAGGTCGCGATCAACCTGACCAAGGTCCTTGTCGACGTCGATCTGCTCACCCTTGCTGTTGAACGCGATCATCCGGTCTCCTCTGTGGTACTGGATCGTCGGTCCGGGACGGCTGTCAGCGAGTTCCGCCGAACCGGATCAGTCGCGGGCAGCTGACGAAGGCATGCCACCCACAGACGATCTTGCCCATGGCGTCGCCGAATTTCCAGGCCCAGAGAGGGGGGCTGGCCGTGACTGGTTGGTGCCACCCGGCGGGAGTAGCATCCGGCCGCTGGTCTGCCAAAGAGCCTGCAGCGCATCACACGCCCATCACCCTCGCACCCGCAGTCCGCAGATACGCCTGATAATAGGTCGGTGCGAGCCGTGGTGTACGAGAAGTTCGGTGCCCCGATGGCGGTGCGTGACATCGCCGAGCCGTCGTGTCCCGCGCACGGCGTGGTGGTATCGGTGGCTGCGACCGGTCTGTGCCGCAGTGACTGGCACGGGTGGAAGGGTCACGACCCCGACATCCCGTTGCCGAACGTGCCCGGCCACGAGCTGGCCGGAACTGTCGTCGACGTCGGTGACGACGTGCGGCACTGGGAGCTCGGCGCGCGTGTCACGGTGCCGTTCGTCTGCGCGTTCGGTGACTGCGGCGCGTGCCGTCGAGGCGATCAGCAGGTGTGTGAGCGCCAGACCCAACCCGGATTCACCCACCCGGGGTCGTTCGCCGAACGCGTGGCACTCGACCACGCCGACGTGAACCTGGTCGCCCTGCCCGACGACATCGACTTCGACACCGCCGCCGGTCTGGGATGTCGTTTCGCCACGGCGTACCGGGCCGTCACGCAGGTGGCGCAGGTGCGATCCGGTGAGACCGTGGCCGTCCACGGCTGCGGCGGGGTCGGGCTGTCGGCGGTGATGATCGCCGCCGCCCGTGGCGCTCGGGTCATCGCGATCGACCCGTCACCGGTCAGCCTCGACCTGGCGCTTTCCCTGGGCGCGACCACGGGTGCGCGCACCGCCAACGAGCTGGACGACATCGACGTCTCCATCGACGCGTTCGGCGCCGCGGGCACCATGCGCGCATCCATCGCGTGTCTGCGCCCCCGCGGGCGTCACGTACAGGTGGGGCTGCTCGGCGACGACGCCGCGCCCGCGGTCCCGATGGGACTCGTCGTCGCCCGCGAGCTGCAACTACTCGGTAGCCATGGCATGGCCGCACACACCTATCCGGCGATGCTGGCCGAGATCGCGGCCGGCACCCTGCGTCCCCAGAAACTCCTACGCGACGTGATCGACCTCGGCGCCGCGCCCGCACGTCTGATGGCGCTCGGCGAGCCAGGCGCCGGTGCGGGCGGGGTCACCGTCGTCCACCCGTGACACGACCTCCGGGACGGTCTCAGCCCTGCGCCTCCAGTGCGACGTCCTGCCATTCCTCCCAGTTCGCGATGCGACTCTCGTAGTCCGCCTTGGCGATACCGAGCGGAGCCGCACCGAAGAACACCCGCAGCGGCGGCTGCTCGGCATCGATCACCTTGAGCAGCGCACGCGCGGACGCCTGCGGGTCTCCCGGCGTGCCGCTGCGCTTCTTCCGACCCTCCAGGGCCTTCTCGTGCGCTTCGGCGTACGCGTCGAGCTGGGTGGCGTGCTTGGCCGACGGACCGCTCCAGTCGGTGCTGAAGCCACCCGGTTCGATGAGCGTGACGTGGATGCCGAAGTCGGCGACCTCTTGCGCCAGGGACTGCGAGAAACCCTCCAGGGCCCACTTCGACGCGTGGTACAGCCCCACCAACGGGAATGCGCTGATCCCCCCGATCGAGGACACCTGCAGGATGTGCCCGCTCTTCTGCTCCCGCATGAAGGGCAAGGCGGCCTGCGTGATCCACAACGCGCCGAAGACGTTGGTCTCCAGCTGGGCTCGAGCCTCGGACTCGCTGACCTCCTCGACGAAGCCGAACAGGCCGTAACCGGCGTTGTTGATGACGATGTCGAGGCGGCCGAAGGTGTCGTGAGCCTTCGTGACGGCCGCGAAGTCGGCGTCACGATCGGTGACGTCCAACTCGATCGGCAGCAACGAATCACCGTACTTCGTGACCAGATCGTCGAGCGTCGAGGTGTCACGCGCGGTGGCGGCCACCTTGTCGCCTCGCTCGAGTGCGGCAATGGCCCACTCGCGACCGAATCCGCGGGACGTGCCGGTGATGAACCAGACTTTTTCACTCATGTTCGCAACCTCTCCCTCATCGATGCCGTCGGACGGCACATAGGGACTGCAACCTGCGGGCGGGTGCCCGCCATTCCCGTCCGCCGGTCCTGTCGTCGGCAATTCATTCGGAATTCAGTCGCTGCGGATCTCGGGGCCACCGGGAGATGATGATCTCCGGTGATGACCAGATTGCGCGTCGCCGTCGCGACCCTCGTCCTCGTCGTCTTCGCCGTCCTCGGTGGTCAGGCGACCGCCCACGCAACCCCCACCGAGCAGTACCCCATCGATCCTGCCGCGCAGGCGGCGTCGCAGGTGTACCCCGGCCCGCCGGTGTCCGCGCGGTCGCGGTCGGCCACGGCCGCCGCGTTCGTCTCGGTGCCGAGCAATTACGTCTACGACACCAACCTGGTGCCGGTCGCGCGGCACGACTACTGCACCTCGTCGCCGGACAGCTACTTCGCGGCCGACTTCCGCGGTCCGTGCGCCCGACACGACCTCTGCTATGACCGGGCCGACACCGCGGGCACCGACTACACCGCCTGCAACTCCGCGCTGCGCACCGACCTGAAGACCAACTGTGCCTACGCGTACGGCTCGGGCACCGCTCTCACCACCTGCAAGGCGACGGCCGACGTCTATTGGGCAGCGGTGACCGCGACCCATCTGTGACAGGTCAGAACCCAGCCTCCGGGTCGCCCAGCAACGCGGCCGCGTGGTCGGGTACATACGTCGACAACGACCGCGACGGTCGCCGGTAGTTGCCCGACTCGATCGGTCGTTTGGGCAATTTCACGGCCGGTCGCGGGACTTCGGCGTAGTCGATCGTGGACAGCAGGTGCGACATCATGTTCAGTCGCGCGTGCTTCTTGACGTCGGACTCCACCACGAACCACGGCGACAACGGGGTGTCGGTGTGCACCATCATCTCGTCCTTGGCCCGGGAGTAGTCCTCCCAGCGGTACACCGACTCCAGATCCATCGGGCTCAGCTTCCACTGCCGCACCGGATCGTTCAGCCGGGAGCGGAACCGTCGCAACTGCTCCTCCTCGGACACCGAGAACCAGTACTTGCGCAACGTGATCCCGTCCTCGATCAGCATCTGCTCGAAGATCGGGGTCTGGCGCAGGAACAGTGAATGCTCCTGCGGGGTACAGAATCCCATCACCCTTTCCACCCCGGCGCGGTTGTACCAGGACCGGTCGAACAGCACGATCTCGCCGGGCGCGGGCAGGTGGGCGATGTAACGCTGGTAGTACCACTGACCCCGTTCCCGGTCGTTGGGTGCGGGCAGCGCCGCCACCCGCGCGACCCGTGGACTCAGGTATTCGGTGATGCGTTTGATGGTCCCGCCCTTGCCCGCCGCATCGCGCCCCTCGAAGATCACCACCACGCGCTGGTGGGTGTCGCGCACCCATTCCTGCAGGGTGACCATCTCCGTCTGCAACCGGAACAGTTCGGCCTCGTACGCGGCTTTCGGGAGTTTGGCCCGTTTCGGTGTACGGCCGTCACCGGACGCCGTGGAGCCGGCCTTGTTCTTCGTCCCAGCATGCTTGGCCATCGTCGGATTCTACCGGTCGCGCCACCGTCGGACCGGGCCGATGAAACAGCCCGCCGAGCCGATGACGCATCACCGCTGCGTCGCCGTCCCGCCGGCGGCCACTCGCGGGTCCGCCCGGACACGACCGCGAGATCGGTACAGCCTCCCGCGTACCGTGGAGCGCGGCAGAATCGCCGGGTGGCGCGGCTGCACGACAACCCGAACGCACGACAACCTGCACCTACGACGAGGAGTACAGCTCGGTGGGAAAGCTCACGAACAACATGTGGCGGCTGCTCGGAGCGCAGTCATCGCGCAACCAGTCGAAGTCGGTCGCACTGCTCAAGGATGCGGCGGGTCACGACGACTGGGCTGCCGGGTTGGACGACGCCGAGCTCGCCCCCGCAGCGGAGAAGCTGGACATCACCGATCCGCAGGGCACCGACCGGGCCAAGTTCCTCGCGCTGGCCCGCGTGGCCGCCGACCGAAGCCTGTCGATGCGACCGTTCGACGTGCAGTTGCAGGGTGCGTTGCGTCTGCTCGAGGGCGATGTCGTCGAGATGGCCACCGGTGAGGGAAAGACTCTCGCCGGGGCCATCGCCGCGATCGGATACGTGCTGCAGGGCCATCGCGTGCACGTCATCTCGGTCAACGACTACCTCGCCGAGCGCGACGCCGCATGGATGAAGCCGCTGTTCGACAGCTTTGCGATCTCCTCGGGTTCGGTGTCGGAGAAATCCGATCGCGAGGCCCGCCGGACGGCGTACGCCGCCGACATCACCTACGCCTCGGTCAACGAGGTCGGATTCGACGTGCTGCGCGACCAGCTGGCCGTCCGTGATGCGGAGCTGGTGTCGCCGAAACCCGACGTCGCGATCATCGACGAGGCCGACTCGGTCCTGGTTGACGAGGCGTTGGTGCCGCTCATCCTGGCCGGTGCGGCGGCGGGTGAGGTCCCCGATCGTCCCATCCACGACGCCGTGGCGAAGCTGAAGAAGAACCACTACGAGGTCGACGCCGACGGCCGCAACGTCTACCTCACCGACGAGGGCGCGGAATTCCTGGAGAGCGAGCTCGGCGGTATCAACCTCTACGACGAGGAGCACGTGGGCACCACGCTGGTGCAGGTCAACGTGGCCATGCACGCGCACCTGCTGGTGGAGCGGGACGTGCACTACATCGTCCGCGACGGTGGTGTGCACCTGATCAACGCCTCCCGTGGACGCGTCGCCCAGCTGCAGCGTTGGCCGGACGGCTTGCAGGCCGCGGTGGAACTGAAGGAAGGGCTGGCCCAGACCGATTCCGGTGAGGTCATCGACACCATCACCGTGCAGGCGCTCATCGGCCGCTACCCCAAGGTGTGCGGGATGACCGGCACAGCCCTGGCTGCCGGTGAGCAGTTCCGTCAGTTCTACGAACTGGCCGTCTCGCAGATCCCGTTGAACACGCCGAACACCAGGATCGACGAGACCGACCAAGTCTACGACAACAAGGCGAACAAGGCCGAGGCCGTGGTGCAGTACGTCAAGGACGTGCACGAGACCGGACAACCCGTGCTCATCGGTACCCACGACGTCGCCGAATCCGAGGAGCTCGCCTACCTGCTGGGCAAGGCGGGCGTCGAGTCGGTGGTACTGAACGCGAAGAACGACGCCGAGGAGGCGAAGATCATCGCCGAGGCGGGCGCGCTGAACGCGGTCACCGTGTCCACACAGATGGCCGGTCGCGGTACCGACATCAAGCTCGGCGGCTCCCGTGGCGAGAAGGACGGCAAGAGCACCGGCGCGCGCGACCAGATCGTCGAGCTCGGCGGACTCTGTGTGGTGGGCACCGGGCGCCACGACACCCAGCGTCTCGACAGCCAGCTGCGGGGTCGCGCCGGCCGCCAGGGCGATCCGGGACGGTCGATCTTCTTCTCCAGCCTCGAGGACCCGGTGGTCACCAGGAACCTCGCCTTCAAGCGTGACCCGGTGTCACCCAATCCCGATGGGTCGATGGCGGCGAAGGGTGTGGACCTCATCGAACAGGCCCAGCGGGTTGCCGAGGGCGTGATGCTGGAGTTGCACGCCAACACCTGGCGGTACAACAAGTTGGTCAACCAGCAACGCGAGATCGTGGTCAAGCGCCGGATGGAACTGCTGACCACCGACGCGGCCGTCGACGAATTGGCCGAGCTGGAACCGGAGCGCTACCGGCAGTTGACCGGGGAGACCGAGCAGCAGACCCCGTCCACCGGAGAGTCCGCCGCCGCAGCGGAGAGCGCCCCGGAGGAGGGCGCCCCAGAGAAGAACACCCGGACCGACACCGGCACGGTCGACGAGCCCGAGGTCGCGAAGGACACGGTCGAGGAGGCCGAGGCCGACGAGAAGACCGTCGACGCGGCCACCGACGACCCCGCCGCAGAGACGGTCACGGCGGACGAGGACACCGCCGAGGGCACGCTGCCCGCGGTGGAACCGGTGGAGCGGGAGGTGTTGGTCCAGGCCTGCCGCGAGATCATGCTCTACCACCTCGACCGTGCGTGGGCCGACCATCTGGCCTTCGTCTCCGACGTCCGCGCGTCGATCCACCTGCGTTCGCTGGGACGACAGAGTCCGCTGGACGAGTTCCATCGGCTGATCCTCGACGAGTTCGCGAAACTCCCGGGCGAGGCCGTGGACAACGCCCGGAAGACGTTCCGTGACATCGCGATCACGGCGGATGGGGTGGATCTCGACGCGGCCGACCTGCGTCGGTCGACCACCACGTGGACCTACATGGTGCACGACAACCCCTTCGCCTCCGGCGGCGCGAAGGCCCTGCAGGGTGTCATCGGCATCTTCCGCTGACCGGAGCTGATTGGATGAGGGTGTGACCGACTCGCACGCACCCCGCACCCCCGACTCCGGCGAGCCCCCGCCGCAGACGGGGACCGACGCGGCGCCCAGCGAGCGCATCGCCACGATTCCCAACGCGCTGAGCGCGCTGCGGTTACTGCTGGTGCCGGTGTTCTGCTGGCTGTTGTTGGGGCCACATGCCGATGCCTGGGCGTTCGCGGTGCTGTTCGTCTCCGGCGCGTCTGACTGGGCCGACGGCAAATTGGCCCGGTTGCTGAACCAGTCGTCCAAGATCGGCGCGTTGTTGGACCCCGCCGCGGACCGCCTGTACATGGTGGTGATCCCGATCTGCTTCGGCCTGCGTGAGATCCTGCCGTGGTGGATCATCGGCGTGCTCGTGGGGCGCGACCTACTGCTGTTGGCGAGCGGTCCACTGCTCAAGTCGCGCGGGCTGACGGCGCTGCCGACGGTCTACGTGGGCAAGGCCGCGACGTTCTCGCTGATGTCAGCGTTCCCGTTTCTGCTTCTCGGCGAACTCGATTCGATCATCGGCGACATCTTCCATCCGATCGGCTGGGCGTTCCTCATCTGGGGTCTGTACATGTACGTGTGGTCGTTCGTCGTGTACTGGGTGCAGACCGTGCTGGTGCTCACCCGGATGCCTGCGGTCGGTAAGAGCGGGCGGTAGGACACGGGTTAGAGTCTGGGCGACACCCGGACGACGAGTCGGCGAGTACGTGAATCATCCGGCACGAGAACTACCGGTATCGAGAACTTCCAGCACGAAAGAGGCGGCCATCCCGTGAGTGACAGCCAGGTACCCGACGACCTCCGATACACCGCCGAACACGAGTGGGTTCAGCAGGTCGGTGATCGGGTGGTCCGGATCGGGATCACCGATTACGCCCAGCAGGCACTCGACGACGTCGTGTTCGTGCAACTCCCCGCCGTCGACGACGGCGTGGAGGTCGGGGAGTCGTTCGCGGAACTCGAGTCCACCAAGAGCGTGTCCGACATCTTCGGACCGATCGATGGGACCGTCAGCCGGATCAACGGCGATCTCGACGGGTCGCCCGAACTGGTGAACTCGGATCCCTACGGCGCGGGTTGGCTGGTGGAGATCACGGTCGGCGACGACATCGACCTCAGCGCGGCGTTGGCCGAGATGCTCGACCCGGCGGGGTACCGCGCGATCATCGAGTGAGGCGCGGGTGTCGGGTGACGGATGGGTCGGTCACGCCCATCGACGACACCACGGGCGGCTAGGATCTCTCTGACACCTCGTGTGACGACGTCACGCGTCGGCTGTCGACCGTGACTACCGTGACACGTGAGCAACAGGTGCGGTGGCGCGCCCCGACGAGGGTCTCCGCAGGACCGGTACGGGTTCGTATCGGGCAGGGCGTACGACGACAAGGAGTAGTTGGTGAGCGACAACGACAAGGACCTCGAGGCCCCGGTCGAGACGACCTCGGTGTTCCGGGCCGATTTCATCAAGGAGATGGAGCAGGGCGCCCCGGCGGCCTCGGGTCAGGAGTCGGGAGAGTCCGGTGTCGAACGGCTGGCCCCGGGTACCGCACTGCTGGTGGTCAAGCGTGGTCCCAACGCCGGGTCGCGATTCCTGCTCGATCAGGCCACGACGTCCGCGGGGCGCCATCCCGACAGCGACATCTTCCTCGACGACGTCACGGTGAGCCGTCGGCACGCCGAGTTCCGACAGAACGACAAGGAGTTCCAGGTCGTCGACGTGGGCAGTCTCAACGGCACCTACGTGAATCGCGAACCGGTCGACTCCGCGGTGCTCTCCAACGGTGATGAGGTCCAGATCGGCAAGTTCCGTCTGGTGTTCCTCAGTGGACCGCGCGACGAGTCGTAGGTCGGGTCGGTGACCGCTCCGTCGACGGGAGGTCAGGAGGGCTCGATGTCGATCGGCGCGGTCCTGGACCGGCTGCGCGGCGAGTTCTCCGACATCACCATCTCCAAGATCCGGTTCCTCGAATCCGAGGGACTGATCACCCCGCAACGCTCGCCGTCGGGGTACCGCCGGTTCACGGTGGCCGACTGTGAACGATTGCGGTTCGTGCTGACCGCGCAGCGCGATCGGTATCTGCCGCTGAAGGTGATCCGCGAGCAGCTCGACGCGATCGACCGCGGCGAACGCGTCGACGGCGACGGATCCACCCGGTTGCTGTCGTCGGTGAAATCGTGGGTGGCACCGGCCACCGACTTCTCCGAGCTCGGCGCGGGTCGGTTGTCGCGGGAGACGCTGATCGAACGCACCGGGGTCGACGCAGAGTTCGTCACCGAACTCCGGCGCAACGGACTGCTCTCCGCGGGACCCGGGGGCTTCTTCGACGAGGACGCGGTGCGACTGGTCGAGGCGGCGTCGGCGCTGGCCGCATACGGGCTGGAAACCCGACATCTCCGGGCGTTCAAGGTCTCCGCCGACCGCGAGGCCGGGTTGGTGGGGCAGATCGCCAAACCCATCGCGATGGGTCGCGGTGCGGGTGCGCGCGACCGCGCCGAGGAGATGATCCGGGAGGTCGCGGCGCTCTCGGTCACCCTGCACACCCAACTGGTCAAAGCGGCCGTTCGCGACGTCTTGGACTGAGCGTCGCACGGCGGCACCAGATCGGGTCGACGGCGGCGTGGGCGATCCGACTGCACTGTGCGGCATGTCTTTCGGTGTGTCAGCGGGGCAGGTCCGCGCCAACTGATGCGGATCGACGGGCGGTGTAGCGTCGGTGAGGACCGGTGGCAGACCGGATCGCGCGGCCTGCGCCCGGGTCGCGCACTTCGGTCGAGCAGTCGGTGGGGTTGCCATACGATGGACAGATGTGGCGGTCGAGCACCGGACCGCTGTATCGCCCATCCTCACGGGAGAATCTCAGGCGGGAGTTCGAGTCGGATGAACGAGACGCAGATGCGCAGCGAGATGCGACATGGGTGAGATGCGTGTGGTGGGGATCCGGGTGGAACCGCCACAGAGTCAACCGGTGCTGCTGCTCCGCGAGGTGTCGGGGGAGCGCTACCTGCCGATCTGGATCGGACAGAGCGAGGCCGCGTCGATCGCCCTCAAGCAAAAGGGCGTGGAACCGCCCCGGCCACTGACCCACGACCTGATCGTCAACCTCATCACGGCATTCAACCAAGAGCTCGTCGAGATCCGGATCGTGGACATGCAGGAGGGCACCTTCTATGCCGAGATGGTCTTCTCAGGCGACCTGCGGGTTTCCGCGCGGCCGTCCGACGCGGTGGCCGTCGCCATGCGAGCCGACGTCCCGATCATCGCCGAGGAGGCGGTGCTCACGGAGGCCGGCCTGCTGATCCCGGACGAGGACTCCGACGAGGGTGACGAGGTCAAGGAGGACGAGGTGGAGAAGTTCAAGGAATTCCTCGACTCGGTCTCACCCGACGACTTCAAGGCCAGCGGGGGCGCCTGATAGTCAGGCCGATGGGCGCGGCGAGCGTCAAGGTCACGGAACGAGATCCGGCACATCACGATTGTGCTCAACCTCGAGTTGAGGTCGAGG
Organism: Williamsia sterculiae; assembly: GCF_900156495.1. GTDB lineage: Bacteria > Actinomycetota > Actinomycetes > Mycobacteriales > Mycobacteriaceae > Williamsia_B > Williamsia_B sterculiae. Next base: position 117,789 of record NZ_FTNT01000011.1, on the reverse strand, counting down.
CTTGCGGCGCGGCACGTTGATACCCCCTCCGCCGGGCCATACCGTTTGCTTCATCGCCCCGGATTGCCGTGGCGCACACATCAGCAGGGTCGGGGCGCGTAACCTAGGGTCGACGACGGCGAGGATCGGCTCGTCGTGGGTGGACCGTGACGACACGAACCCCACCCGACGCATGCGAGGAGTGGCAGTGGTCGAGCAGTCGCGCGGCACCGGAGAACTGGATTCGCCCGGGAACACCCCTGGCTCGACCGCTCCTGCGGACACCGTGACCACCGCCACCCAGGGGTCGCTCGACGACATCGCCCCGGGGTTGTTCCCCAACGACACCGTGCCCGACGAACTCGTCGGCTACCGGGTGCCGAGTGCCTGCCAGATCGCGGGTATCACCTATCGACAGCTCGACTACTGGGCCCGTACCTCATTGGTGGTCCCGTCCATCCGCGGCGCCGCGGGCTCGGGCAGCCAGCGGCTGTACTCGTTCAAGGACATCCTGGTCCTGAAGATCGTCAAGCGGCTACTGGACACCGGTATCTCGCTGCAGAACATCCGCGTCGCCGTCGACCACCTGCGCCAACGCGGGGTCGAGGATCTGGCCAGGATCACCCTGTTCTCCGACGGCACGACCGTCTACGAATGCACCTCCGCGGAGGAGGTCGTCGACCTGCTGCAGGGCGGTCAGGGAGTGTTCGGTATCGCCGTCAGCGGCGCGATGCGGGAGTTGAGTGGCACCATCGCCGACTTCCCCGGCGAACGCGCCGCCGACGGCGCGGTCAGCGAGACCGCACCAGAGGACGAGTTGGCGGCCCGCCGCAAGTCTCGCGCGCAGCGCACGGGCTAGGGCGCGGCGCGGGGATCAGGCCTTCGATGGTTCTCCGGCGTAGGTGCCGATCGACCACAGGTTGCCCTCCGGATCGGCGATGGTGAACTCGCGCGAACCGTAGTCGGTGTCCTGCAACGGACGGATGATCGTCGCGCCGAGACGCTCGGCCCGATCGAACAGCTCGGCCACATCGGTCGCCACCAGGTAGGTCCCCGCGGTGCCCGGTTCACGAGACCACTCTGCCCCGGGCTTGTGGCTGCCGAACATGATGCTGCCGCCCCCGGGCCAATCGAGCTGGGCGTGTGCGATCTGATCCCCGTCCCGGTAGACGACGTTCTCCACGAATCCGAGGTCGGTGAGGAAGCGCAGCTGGGCGTCGGCGTCGTGGGCCTGAAAGGTCGGGAAGACGCCGGGGTGGGTCGAGGCGGTGTTGTCGTCTGCAGTGTTGTTCATGTCGTCAGTCTTCGTGATAGGTGTGCCCGCCGGCTTGAATGTTTCGGCGCTCGGCGGCAATCCACTCGGTCGGCGTCACACCGAGGAACGCGCCCACCTCGCGGGTGAGGTGCGCGTGGTCGGCGTAACCGCAATCCGCGGCAACCCCGGCCAACGACGGCGTGCGACCGGCACGTACCGCGGCGGTGATCCGGCCCAGCGCGTGCTCGAACCGCATCAACCGGGCCGCCTGCTTGGGGGTGACACCGAACTCGCGGGTGAACTCGGTGCGGAGTTGGCGTGGCGACAACGCCACCCGCTGGGCCACCGACTCGACGGCGATCGCGCCGCGACGCGTCCGCAGGATCCGCCAGGCCGCGACGACGTCGGTGCGCGCCCGCCGGCCCGGCGCGAGTGTCGAGTGCTCGGCGTTCGCGGCGGCGGCGCGGAACCGATCGGCGACGAGTGCGAACCGCTGTTCCCACCCGGCGGCGTCACCGACCCGCTCCCACAACTCGTGGTCACGGCGGCCCAGTACCTCCGGCATGCTGATCGGTCCGGTCAGCTCGGCGACCGGCACCCCGAACACCGCCCGGCAGGCCAGCGGGTCGACCGCGAGCTGGACGCCTTCCTGTCGGCTGGGTTGCACGATGTGCGCCGCGCCGGTGTGCAGTCCGGACAGCACGATGTCGGACGTCGAGACCCGTCCGGCGGCCAGATCGTCACCCGACCAGGCACCGACGACCGGGCCGTCGACGCTGAGGATGAAGGTCAGCGATGCGCTGGGCACGCCGAGGTGCGTCCCCGGCTCGACGCCGGCGGCGCGGTAGCCGACGCAGCTCGACGCGCCCGGGACGGATCCCGGCGGGGTCGTGGTGAACTCCAACTGCCCGGACGGCATGACCTCAGTATGGGACGGCCCGGGCCGGATCGCGACGGCTGTCGCGGGAGTCGTGTGTGACGCGATACTTCGGGCGGCACCGAATCGTTCTGGCCCGACGATGGGGACATGGCCACCCGCAACGATTCCATCGCGACCTCGACACCGGTGAACAGCGCCCGCGGCCCGGTACGTGCTGTTGCGCTCATCGCGCTGTCGCTCACCTTCGGCGTCGTGCAACTCGACGCCACCGTCGTCAACGTCGCGCTGGACACCATCGGACGTGACCTCGGCGGCGATCTCGGCCTCAGCCAGTGGTTGGTCGAGGCGTACGCCGTCCCCTTCGCATCACTGTTGCTCATCGGCGGAGCCGCGGCAGATCGCTTCGGTCACCGCCGAGTCTGTGTGGCCGGATTCGCGTTGTTCGCGTTCGCTTCCGTGGCCGCGGGACTGGCCACCGGATGGTCGGTGTTGCTCGCGGCGCGGGTGATCCAGGGGGTCGGAGCCGCGGCCATGCTCCCGGCGTCGCTCGCGTTGGTCGGTGAGCTCTACCCCGAGCGTCACCAACGCGCCCGGGCTCTCGGGATCTGGGGTGGTATCGCCACCCTCGGGTTCGCGGCGGGCCCGTTGGTCGGCGGGGCACTGATCAGCACGATCGGCTGGCAGTCGATCTTCTGGATGAACGTCCCGGTCGCGCTCGTCGTGGGCGGGACCGTTGCCATCACCGCACCACACGACCGGCCGCAGGACCGCCCACTCGATCGCACCGGGAGCCTGGTCGCGGCCGCAGGTCTGGCGGCGGTGGTGGCCGGCATCATCGCGGGCGGCCAGGGACGAGTGGTCGCGACGGTGCTGTTGGTGGTGCTCGCCGCGGTCGCATTCGTCGTCTTCGTCGGAGTCGAGCGAAGGACACCTCATCCGCTGCTACCGCGCAGCGTGCTCGCCCGACCCGCGCTGCACTGGACGATGGTGACGGGCTTCGGCTTCAACTTCGCGATGTACGGTTCGCTGCTCTGCGTCACGCTGACCCTGCAGAAGGCGCATGGATTCGGTGCTCTGAGCGGCGGATTCGCCACGGTGCCGATGGCAACGATCGTATTCGTCGGGGCCACGGCCAGCGGAGCGCTCACCGCGCGGTGCGGCCCTCGGTACCCGATGGTCATCGGTCTGGTGCTGGGGGCCGTCGGTACAGTCGGCATCGGTACCGGTGCGCTGTTGCGGTCACCCGGGTACATCATCACCGGTCTCGCGATGTGCGGGCTCGTGTCACTGTCGATGCCCGCCATGACCTCGGTGGCGCTCGGTGCCGTGGCTGCTGATCGTGCCGGACTCGCCGGCGGCGGATTGAACACCACGCGCCAGATCGGCGGTGCCCTGGGAGTGGCGATGATGGGTGCGATCCTCAACGGGCTCGGGTACCGGTACGGGCTCGCGGTCGCCGCGCTGCTCGCGACGATCGTTCTCGCCATCGCCTGTGCCTCCGCGGTCGCCGCCACCAGGGAGGAGGGTTCGTGACCGGGTCGACGCATCATCGGGTGTCGCCGCGGGGCGGGGACGCCGATCTCGCCGCCGTCGCGGAACTCATCGGTGACCGAGCTCGCGGCAGGATCCTCCTGGCGCTGTCCGGAGGCCGTGAGTTGTCGGCGAGCGTATTGGCCGCCGAGGCGGGCGTCAGCCGGTCGACCGCGAGTGAACATCTGCGGCGTCTGAGCGACGGCGGTCTGGTCGTCGCGCGGATCGATGGACGGCACCGCCACTACCGGCTCGCCGGTGACCAGGTGGCCGAGGCATTGGAACGGCTGATCGAGCTTGCCCCCGCACAACAGGTGAACTCGTTCCGGGGGAGTCGCCGTGCCGACAAGCTGCGGGTGGCGCGCACCTGTTACGACCACATCGCGGGGCATGTGGGTGTCGGGATGATGCGCGGGATGCTCGAGTACGGCTACCTCACCGGTGGTGACGGTCGGCTGGATCCGGCCCGGGGTGGTGGGGACCGTCCCGCGGCTCCCGGCAACGACCACGACTATCAACTGTCGGATGCCGGTCGGGACTTCATCGCCGACATCGGCATCGAGCTGCCCGTGGGCCGTCGGCCACTGGTCCGCTACTGCGTCGACTGGACCGAGACGCGCCACCACCTGGCCGGCCGGCTCGGCCGCGGGTTGTACGACCGGGCGCTGAGCGCCGGTTGGGTGGATCCGCTGCCGACCTATCGTGCGCTTGCCGTCACCGACCGTGGTGTGCAGGCGTTCGCCGAGCACTTCGGACTGGTGCTGGAGCGGTGACACGGGGCGGGTCGACCCGTGATCGGCCCCTCGGGCACGCCACCCGGACCACACACGCGCACCCGACTACACTGATGTCACGTCGCTGCGACACGGGAGAGCGTCATCCGGAATCCGGATGACCGCCGAAGGAGCAACACCTCCCCGTCAAACTCTCAGGCACCCGGACCGTGTCGCGACCGACGACTCTGGAAAGTGGCGACCCGTCGCCCGCCCACGGTGAAAGGCCCTACCCGGGCTGAATCTCTCAGGCGTCCCGCCCGCATCCGCGTCCGGGACATGACAGAGGGGGAGGATCGCCCATCGCATCGCCCGGCACGCCGCGGCCGATGCCGAGCCCGGAGGTCCGCCCGTGGTGCACACCGACTTCGCCGACCGTCACGTCGGCCCCGATGCCGGCGAGATCGCCCGCATCCTGCAGACGCTGAACATCGACTCCCTCGACGACCTGGGTCGCGCGGTGGTCCCGTCGGCGATCGCCGACGGTGCCGCGGCCAACGGCCTCGACGCGTTGCCTCCCGCGTTGTCGGAGGTGGGGATCCTCGCCGAACTCGCCGACCTCGCCGCAGCCAACACCGTGGCCACCACGATGATCGGGCTGGGGTACTACGGCACCCTCACCCCGCCGGTGCTGCTGCGCAACATCATCGAGAACCCTGCCTGGTACACCGCGTACACGCCCTACCAGCCGGAGATCAGCCAGGGCCGACTCGAGGCGCTGCTCAACTTCCAGACCATGGTCGCCGATCTCACCGGGATGGAGGTGGCCAACGCCTCCATGCTCGACGAGGGCACCGCCGCCGCCGAGGCGATGACCTTGCTGCGCCGCGCGGGGAAGAACAAGTCGCCGAGGTTTCTCGTGGACACCGACGTCTTCCCGCAGACCGCGGCGATCATCGAGACGCGGGCCGAGCCCCTGGGCATCGAGGTGGTGTACGCCGACCTCACCGCGGGCCTGCCCGACGGAGAGTTCTTCGGGGTGCTGCTGCAGACCCCCGGTGCCTCCGGTCGGGTGGCCGACACGGCGGCGGTGATCGCGGCCGCGCACGACCGCGGTGCTCTGGTCGCGGTCGGTGCCGACCTGCTGGCCATGACCCTCATCACCCCGCCCGGTGAGGCCGGGGCCGACGCGTGCTTCGGCACCACCCAGCGTTTCGGGGTGCCGATGGGCTTCGGAGGACCGCACGCGGGATATCTGGCCGTGCACAGCCGTCACGCGCGTCAGCTGCCCGGCCGCCTGGTGGGCGTGTCCAAGGACGCCGACGGCAACCTCGCCTACCGACTGTCGTTGCAGACCCGGGAGCAGCACATCCGTCGGGAGAAGGCGACGAGCAACATCTGCACCGCCCAGGTGCTGCTCGCGGTGCTCGCCGCCATGTACGCCGGCTATCACGGACCCGACGGGCTACGGGCCATCGCCGCGCGGGTGCACGCGCATGCCGAGACCATCGCCGCGGCGCTCGGTGCCGCGGTGGTGCACGCCCGCTTCTTCGACACCGTGCTGGCGCACGTGCCCGACCGTGCGGCGTCGGTGGTCAACGCGGCCAAGAACCACGGCATCAACCTGCGCTTCGTCGACGACGACCACGTGAGCATCGCCTGCGATGAGCTCACCACCGACGACCACGTGGCCGCCGTGCTGGACGCCTTCGACGTCACGCCCTCCGACGAGACCGCGGCGGCCGTCGACATCGCCGACCGCACCTCTGAGTACCTGACCCACCCGGCGTTCAACCGATACCGCACCGAGACCGCCATGCTGCGCTACCTGCGTCGGCTGTCGGACAAGGACATCGCGCTGGACCGCAGCATGATCCCGCTGGGCTCGTGCACGATGAAACTGAACGCGACCGCGGAGATGGAGTCGATCACCTGGCCGGGATTCTCGGCGATCCACCCGTTCGCCCCCGCCCAGGACGTGCCCGGATACCTGCAGCTCATCACCACCCTGGAGGGGTGGTTGTGTGACATCACCGGATACGACCGGGTCAGTCTGCAACCCAACGCCGGGTCGCAGGGCGAGTACGCGGGACTTCTCGCCATCCGTAAGTACCACCTGTCGCGCGGTGACGAGAACCGTGACATCTGTCTGATCCCGTCGAGTGCGCACGGCACCAACGCCGCGTCGGCGGTGATGGCCGGGATGCGAGTGGTGGTGGTCGCCTGCCGCGACAACGGCGACGTCGACGTCGACGACCTGCGCGCGAAGATCGACGCCCACGCCGAGCGGCTCGCGGCGATCATGATCACCTACCCGTCCACCCACGGGGTGTTCGAACACGACGTCACCGACGTGTGTGGCGCCGTGCACGATGCAGGCGGTCAGGTGTACGTGGACGGTGCGAACCTGAACGCGTTGGTCGGGCTCGCCCGGCCGGGCCGGTTCGGCGGCGACGTCAGCCATCTGAACCTGCACAAGACGTTCTGCATCCCGCACGGGGGTGGCGGGCCGGGCGTGGGTCCGGTTGCCGTGCGCGAGCATCTGTCGCAGTTCCTGCCCGGGCACCCACTGGCACCCGGTCTGGGCGACGGTCCCACCATCGCCGCGGCGCCCTACGGGTCGGCGTCGATCCTGCCGATCACCTACGCCTACATCCGCATGATGGGAGCCGGCGGATTGCGCAGGGCGACGCTCACCGCGATCGCGGCCGCCAACTACGTCGCCGCGCGGCTTCGCGACCACTTCCCGGTGCTCTACACCGGAGAGAACGGGTTGGTGGCACACGAGTGCATCCTCGACCTGCGCGAGATCAGCAAGCGCACCGGTGTCACCGTCGACGACGTGGCCAAGCGTCTCGCCGACTACGGGTTCCACGCGCCGACCATGAGCTTCCCGGTCGCGGGCACCCTGATGGTGGAACCCACCGAGAGCGAGAACCTCGACGAGATCGACGCCTTCTGTGACGCGATGATCGCCATCCGCGGTGAGATCGACCAGGTGGCCGAGGGGGAGTGGTCGGTGGAGGACAGCCCGTTGCGCGGCGCGCCGCACACCGCCGAATGCCTCGTCGCCGAGGACTGGGACCGTCCATACAGCAGATTCCAGGCCGTGTACCCCAACGGCCTCCCGTCCACGGGTGCGCGGGAGAAGGTGTGGCCGTCGGTGCGGCGGATCGACGGTGCGTTCGGCGATCGCAATCTCGTCTGCAGTTGCCCACCGCTCGAGGCGTTCAGCGAACCGGTCTAGGCGGCGACCGCGACTGATCAGCGGTCGACGATGCGGGTGAGCGCGGCCGCGGCGGCCGCCTCGGGTGCGGCCAACGGGGTGTCGACGGCCGGGAAGGTCACCGCGGCGGTGGACTGCGGCAGCGGTGCCGCGGCCCGGAACCCGTCGGACGCCAGGGTCTTCTGCTGCTCCGCGCGACGCAGGAAGGTGACGAAGTCGGTGACGGCGTCGCCCGCCGTGGCGTCGACGTGCGATCCGGTCAGGGTCACCACCGGGTAGTCGGCGATGGGGGTGGCACCGCTCGGCAGGATCTCGGCGACGTCGAGCGCGGGGTCGGCGCGCGTCAGCGCATAGAGGCCCTGCTCGGTGGTCGCGACCGCGTGCACCGCCCCCGACGCCGGGGTGCCGGAGCCGATGGCCTTCACCGCACCGCTGATCGTTCCGTTCGGCGCGGCCGGTGCCCGCCGGACGAGATCCCGCAGGGTGGTCGTCACCCTCGGCGACCCGACGTCGGCACCGGACAGCGGACCGGTCGTCGAGCGCGACACCGCGGCGGCCACCGCCTGGGCGGCCAGCAACCCGGCGTCGGACTCCGGGCCACCGGGTACCGCCATGCGCAGGCTGCCCCAGCCCCGCAACCCCAGGGCGTCCAACGCATTGTCCCGTGTCTGCAACGTCGGCAGGTCCAGCCACGCGACCTTCGACCCCGCGGTCGAGGCGAACTCCCGGGACACCGCCAGCACCACCGGTGAGGTGGTCAACGACTCCGGCGACCCGGCGACCACACCCGCCCTGGTGGAGGCCAGCTGCGCACTCCACAACGACGACGGTGGGATCCAGGCGGCCGGGAACGATCCCATCGACGCCTGGTCCCAGTTGCCCGCGAGCGCGTCGAGGGTGACCTTGGGATCGGTCGGCCGTACCTCGACGGTGATGCAGTGGTCCCGCGCCTTGGGGGCGGTGGCGTTGTAGGTCGTGGCGATCGACGAGAGCGGGTCGGCCAACGCCGGGGCGACCGCCACCGACACAGTCTGCGGGCCCTTGACGCACCGGTCGGCGTCGGCATTGCCCTGATCGGTGATCCGGTCACCCAACTGCGCCCACAACACCCCGGCCACCACCAGCACCACCACGGCGACGATGGCCACCAGCAGGCCACGGCTCACCCCGCGGCGTGCGGTCCCCGACGAGCGGTGCTTACCCACGCCGCGTCCTCCTCTGCGGTCGAATCAGGCTCTGCGGTCGAACCATCGGCGGCCGACGGCCGGGTCGGACCCCGGTGCTGTCAGGCGTTCGCGGCCTTGTACTCGCGCCGACGGCGGTGCAGGATCGGCTCGGTGTAGCCACTCGGCTGCGTGGTGCCCTCGAGGATGAGTTCCCTGGCCGCCTGCCAGGCGATGCTGGAGTCGAAGTCCGGTGCCATCGGCGTGTAGGTGGGGTCCTTCTCGTTCTGCCGATCCACCACCGGCGCCATCCGTTCCAGGGAGGCGGTGATGTCGTCCGCGGACACGATTCCGTGCCGCAGCCAGTTGGCCAACAACTGGCTGGAGATGCGCAGGGTGGCCCGGTCCTCCATCAGCGCGACATCATGGATGTCGGGGACCTTGGAGCAACCCACACCGGCGTCGATCCAGCGGACCACGTAACCCAGGATCGACTGACAGTTGTTGTCGAGTTCCTGCTGCTTCTCCTCGTCGGTCCAGTCGGTGGACGGGGCCAGCGGAATGGTCAGCAGCTCATCGATGGACGCCGGGTCACGCTTGGCGATCTCGTCCTGCCGCTCGAACACGTCCACCAGGTGGTAGTGCAGCGCGTGCAGGGTGGCGGCGGTCGGTGAGGGCACCCAGGCGGTGTTCGCACCGGCCTGCGGGTGGCCGATCTTCTGCTCCAGCATGTCGTGCATGAGATCGGGCATCGCCCACATCCCCTTGCCGATCTGCGCCTTGTGCTGCAACCCGGCGTGCAATCCGGTGTCGACGTTGTGGTCCTCGTAGGCCTTGATCCAGGTCTGCGCCTTCATGTCGGCCTTGCGGACCACCGGTCCGGCCTCCATCGAGGTGTGGATCTCGTCTCCGGTGCGGTCCAGGAAGCCGGTGTTGATGAACACCACCCGTTCGGAGGCGGCGTTGATGGCGGCCTTGAGGTTGAGCGTGGTGCGACGCTCCTCGTCCATGATGCCCACCTTGAGGGTGTTGCGCGGCAGGCCCAGGGCCTCCTCGACCCGGCCGAACAACTCGACGGTGAAGGCGACCTCGTCGGGACCGTGCATCTTGGGTTTCACGATGTAGATCGATCCGGTGCGCGAGTTCTGCAGACCCTCGGCGGAGGTCCCGTGGATACCGATGAGACCGGTGACCAGGGCATCGAGGATGCCCTCGGGAACCTCCTGACCGTCGGCGGTGAGGATGGCGTCGTTGGTCATCAGGTGCCCGACGTTGCGCACGAACAGCAGTGACCGACCGTGCAGCTCGAGGTCGCTGCCGTCGGGTGCGGTGTAGGTGCGGTTGGCGTTGAGCACGCGGGTGAAGGTCTTGCCGCCCTTGGCGACCTCCTCGGCCAGGTCACCGCGGTTGAGTCCCAACCAGTTGCGGTACCCCAGCACCTTGTCGTCGGCGTCGACCGCGGCCACCGAGTCCTCGAAGTCCATGATCGTGGTGATCGCGGACTCGACGACGACGTCCTTGATGCCCGCCGGATCGGTGGACCCGATGGGGGAGTCGGGGTCGATCTCGATGTCGAGGTGCAGGCCGTTGTGGCGCAGCAACACCGAGGTGGGCGCGGTCGGTTCGCCGCGGTACCCGACGAACGCCGACGGATCGGCGAGCGTGGAGATCGCGTCGTCGGCCAGCGTCACCTGCAGCGACCCGTCGACCACCGCGAACCCGCGGACGTCGGCGTAACCGGCGTGTTCGAGGGGAACAGCCTTGTCCAGGAAGTCCTTCGCGTAGGCGATCACCTTGTCGCCGCGCACCCGGTTGTACGAGGTGCCCTTCTCGGCGCCGTCGCTCTCCGGGATGGCGTCGGTGCCGTACAGCGCGTCGTACAGGGACCCCCACCGCGCATTGGAGGCGTTCAGTGCGAACCGTGCGTTGAGCACGGGGACCACCAGCTGGGGTCCGGCCGTGCTGGTGATCTCCCGATCCACGTTGTCGGTGGTGATCTGGAAGTCCTCGGGCTGCTCGACGAGGTACCCGATATCGGTCAGGAACTGCTTGTACCCGGCCATCGCCTCGGCGTCGGAGGGGTCGAAGTCCCGGTGGGAACGATGCCAGTCGTCGATCTGCTGCTGCAGCGAGTCGCGCACCCCGAGCAGTTCCGCGTTCCGCGGCGCGAGGTCGCCGATGATCGCGGCCGCGCCGGACCAGAACTGATCGGCGTCGACTCCGGTACCCGACAACGCCTCGTCATTGATGAAGTCGTGGAGAACTCGTGCGACCTGCAGGCCGTTCACCGTCACGCGATCTGACATTCGCCCTCACTCCTCTATTCCTGCGCCTGATGTGTCGACGCCCAGGTTACCCGTGGGTAATGGTCACGGATCAGCCCGGTCGTGGGCGTCGATCAGGGCGGCGGTGGCCTCGATGAGCCGCCGACGCACGGCCGCGGCCCGGTCGGCCAGTGCGGTCTGTTCGCGCACGTAGTCGGCCCGCCCGCTCGGTGTCTCCACCGGCACCGGGGCCAACCCGTGGTCGGTGAGATCGTAGGGGCTCGCGCGCATGTCGAGGTGACGGAAGTCCAGTGCCAGGGCGAAGGCGTCGCACACCAGGTCGGAGACGACCAGGGGGCTCAGCTTGAACGCCCACTTGTACAGGTCCATACCCGCGTGCACGCACCCCGGTTGCTCGTCGGCGACCTGCGACTCCCGCATGGGCCGGGTCTGGTTGCGCGGTGCGGCGGGTTCGGTGAAGAAGCGGAACGCGTCGATGTGGGTGCATCGCAACTGGGACGACTCGACCACCGCGTCCGTGTCGGCGGCCGACAGCCGCATCGGTACCGGGTGTCGGGTCCGGTCGGTGCGATAGACCATCGCCCACTCGTGCAGGCCGAAACAGTTCAACCGGGGTGCGCGGGCTGCCGTCGCGGTGAGCAGCCGGTGGACGAAACGGGCCGTGTCGATGCGTTTGTGCAGCTGCCCGTGGTCGACCGTCGCGGCGGGCCGGCCCACGCCATCGGTCAGCGCCCGGTAGCCGGGACGACGCGCGTGGTCGGGGGCGTCGTCCAGGATCACCCCGAACCCGGGATGCCAGCGACGTAACGCCGACGGCTTGTGGTTGTAGTAGGTGAACAGGAACGACCAGACCGGGTGTGGGGTGCCGTCGGCGCCACGGGGCGGGTGGGAGGTCAGCAGCTCGTCGATCCGGTCGCCGTGTGCCTGCTCTCGGGGCCGCCAGACCTCGGCGGGCAGGGTGATCGATGCGCCGGTGGTCATGATTCAGACCCGGTGGGTCTCGTCCCGCACGGTCCCGACGAACTCCTCGACCAGATCCTCGAGCGCGACGACCGCGACCGTGCGGCCGTTGGTGTTCACCACCGCGCCGAGGTGTGAACTGGTCCGCCGGAGTGCGGCGGTGGCCGCGTCGAGCGGGGTGTCGGCGGACAACACCGGCAGCGGGCGGATCTTGTCCGCCCCGATGATGGTGTCCGGTCCGGCCTCGTCGTCGACGATCTCGTCGAGCACGTCCTTGAGGTGGAGGTAGCCGGTATAGGTGCCGTCGGTGGAGCGCACCGGGAACCGGGAGTACCCGGTGTCGGCGACCGCCTCCTCGATCGAACCGAGGGTGGGCCCCATGCGGCCGGAGCCGTCGCTGGTCGCGGCCACGCTGCGCAGGTCGTTCAGCGGGATCGCCACTTCCACCACGGTGCGGCCGGAGGTCTCCAAGGCGCGGGTGAGACGGGCGTGCTCCTCCGCGTCGATCAGCCCTTCCTCACGGGATTCGCCGATCATCTCCGACAGCTCGACCGCCGACACCGTCGCGTCGAGTTCGTCCTTCGGTTCCACCCCGGCGACACGCAGCGAGATGTTCGCCAACCAGTTGTAGAACGCGATCAGCGGTCGGGACACCCTGATGAACACCAGATGGGTGGGGACCAGCAGGATCGCCATCCGTTCGGGCCCGGCCAGCGCGATGTTCTTGGGCACCATCTCACCCAGCAGGATGTGCAGCACCACCACCAGTGCCAACGCGATGGTGAAACCGATCGGATGCAGTAGCGCCTCGGGCACGTGTGCGAGCTCGAACGGCTTCTCCAGCAGATGAGCGATGGCCGGTTCGCCGACCCGTCCCAGCAAAATGGAGCAGATGGTGATGCCCAACTGGGACGCGGCCAGCATCAGGGTCAGGTTCTCGCTGGCCTTGATGACCTTCGCGGCCTTGCGCTCGCCCTGTTCGACCATCGCCTCGAGACGGTCGCGGCGGGCGGAGATCAACGAGAACTCCGCACCGACGAAGAACGCGTTGGCGGCCAGCAGCAGGACCGTGAGCACCACACCGAGGACGTCGTTCATCGCTGCCTGCCCCCGTCGGTCTCACGGATGGGCGACGCGGTCGTGACGTCGTCCTGGACGTTCTCGAGGTGACTGCTCACGGTGGACAGCTCTGCCTCCGCGGGATCCTTGGCCAGCCTGCTGGCGACCTCGTTCAGCGGCTGTAGGCGGACCACGTCCACCCGGCGGTGATCCATCGCCACCACCGTCGCCCGCCAGGCGGGTTCCAACGGCACGGGGTCGTCGGAGTCCTCGTCCTCGTCGGCGATGGTGGCCTGGACGGGCAGGTCGGTCTCGTCGCCGGTGGTCGGTATCCGACCCAGGCAGAACATCACCAGGCCGCCGAGGGTGTCGTAGGGACCGTCCGGAGGTCGGTACCCGGTGGCCTCGGTGAGCTCGTCGACCCGCAGCAACCCGGCACAGACGTACCCGGCACCGTCGGTCTGCACATCGGCCTGTTCGTGATCGTGTTCGTCGGTGACGTCCCCGACGATCTCCTCGATGAGGTCCTCGGTGGTGACGATGCCTGCGGTGCCGCCGTACTCGTCGATGACCACGGCGACCTGCAGACCGTCCGCCCGGATGCGGTCCATCAGGGTGTCGCCGTCGAGGCTGGTCGGGACCACCGGGACGGTGCGGGCCAGGTCGGCCATGGTGGTACTGCGACGTTCCGCGGCGGGTTCGGTGAAGGCCTGTTTGACGTGGACGAACCCCAGGATGTTGTCCAGGTCGCCGTCCTCGACGATGGGGAAGCGCGACAGGCCGGTCCGCGACGACTCGGTGATCAGGTCGAGCACGGTCGCGGCGCGGTCGAGCGACTCCACCCGCACCCGCGGGGTCATCAGTTCCTCCGCGGTGCGTTCGCCGAAGCGCAGCGAGCGTCCGACGAGTGTGGCGGTGCCCTGATCGAGGGCGCCGTGCAGTGCCGAGTTGCGGACCAGGGAACCGAGTTCCTGCGGTGATCGGGCCGACCGCAGTTCCTCCGCGGGCTCGATCCCCAACCGTCGGACCACCCAGTTGGCGGAGTTGTTCAAGGCCTTGATGGCCCACCGGAAGACGGCCGAGAACACGATCATCGGACCGGCGGTGAAGCGGGCGGTGGGCAACGGACGTGCCACCGCGAAGTTCTTGGGGATCAGCTCGCCGAGCACCATCGACAACGACGTGGCCATGACGAGGGCGAGGATCAGCGACACGACGTCGGTGGCCGAGGTGCTCAACCCGATGGCCCCGAACAGCGGACCGAACAGTTCGGCGAGTACCGGCTCGGCGATGTAACCGGTGATCAGAGTGGTGATGGTGATGCCGAGCTGCGCACCCGACAGCTGGAACGACAGCGTGCGGTGTGCTCGGCTGACCTGCTTGGACCGGCGGTCACCGCGTTCGCGGACACCGGCCTCGACGGTGGACCGTTCCAGTGCGGTCAGCGAGAACTCGGCGGCCACGAAGAGTGCGGTGCCCAAGGTGAGTGCGATGAAGCCGATCAGGCTGCCGACGATGATGAGGATCTGCACGTCTCACGACCGTCCGGCGGCCGCGGTGATCGGCGGGATCAGGGGTGAATCGAGCGGAACGACGGGCGCGGTTGACCCGGCCGGGTCATACGGGCTCAGGATGTCCTCCAGGTCTGGCTCAGATCCCGTTCAGGGAGTGCCGACCAGTCTAGGCGACCTCGGTGGGGCGACCCAGTCCAGGCGCGGTGGTCGTCGACGGTCGCACGCCGGCGGTCAGGTGTCACCAGCCGCCCGGTAGCGGTCGGCCCTCGGCGAAACCGGCGGGCGACTGCACACCGAGCACCACATTCCGATGCAGTTCCTCGAGGTTGCGTGAACCGGTGTAGGTGGCGGTGCTGCGCACACCGGAGCAGATGTGATCGATGAGGTCCTCGACTCCCGGACGGTCCGGGTCGAGCTTGATCCGCGAGGTGGAGATACCTTCCTCGAAGAGCGCCTTGCGCGCCCGGTCGAATGCCCCGTCCGACGACGTGCGCGCGGCCACGGCGCGCTTCGAGGCCATCCCGAAGCTCTCCTTGTACGGCTGCCCCGACGAGTCGACGCGCAGGTCACCGGGCGATTCGTAGGTGCCGGCGAACCAGGAACCGATCATCACGTTGGACGCGCCCGCGGCCAGCGCGAGAGCGACGTCACGCGGATGCCGCACCCCACCGTCGGCCCACACGTGTCCGCCGAGCTCGCGGGCGGCGGCGGCGCATTCGGCGACCGCGGACAGCTGCGGACGCCCCACGCCGGTCATCATGCGGGTGGTGCACATGGCACCCGGGCCCACGCCCACCTTCACCACGTTCGCGCCCGCACCGATGAGGTCGGCGGTGCCCTCGGCGGAGACCACGTTGCCCGCCACCAGCACGACCCCGAGGTCGGCGGAGGCGACCTGCTCGACCGCGGCGATCATCTTCTCCTGGTGGCCGTGGGCGGTGTCGATCACCAGCAGGTCGGCACCGGCGGCCACCAGGGCCTTCGCCTTGCCCGCGACGTCACCGTTGATCCCGACCGCCGCGCCCACCCGTAACCGACCCTCGGCGTCGACCGCCGGTGTGTAGATGCCGGTGCGCAACGCGCCCGTGCGGGTCAGCAGACCCGCGAGTCGACCGTCGGGGGCGGTGAGCACAGCGACGCCGAGGTGACTGTCGACCAGTGCTTCGAACACCTCGCGGGCCGGGGTGTCGGCGGGCAGACCGACGAACTTGGGGTCGAGGACCTCACCGAGCCGGGCGAACCGGTCGACGTCCGCACATCCACTCTCGGTGACCACGCCGACCGGGCGGCCTGCGTCGTCGACCACCACCACCGCGCGGTGTGCGCGTTTGGGCAGCAGAGCGAGTGCGTCGGACACCGAGTCGTGCGGACGCAACACCACCGGTGTGTCGGCGACGAGGTCCCGGCTCTTGACGAACGCGATCGACTCCTCGGCGGCGGTGGTGGGCAGGTCCTGCGGCAGGATGACCATCCCGCCCCGTCGCGCCACCGTCTCGGCCATCCGCTTCCCGGCCACCGCGGTCATGTTGGCGACCACGATGGGGATGGTGGTGCCGGAGCCGTCCACGGTGGACAGGTCGACGTCGAAACGTGAGCTCACGTCAGACCGCTGGGGAACGACGAAGACGTCGTCGTAGGTCAGGTCGTGAGGAGCGTCATGGCCCTGGAGGAATCGCACGTGCGCCCATGCTACCGGTGGCCACCTCTCGTCCGGCGAATTCTCCCCATCGCCGGATTGTCCCCATCGTCGAATTGTCCCCGCGCGGCATACGACGTCTCCTAGGCTGCGGGTGGCATTGCACCTCGTCGATCACGCCATCGACGCATCACGTCCGCGACGTCGGGAGGCCATCGCACATGCGGTTGTTCGTCACCGGTGGCACCGGCGCGTTGGGTCGGCATGCGGTGCCCGCGCTGGTGGGCGCGGGCCATGACGTGCGTGCGCTCGCGCGCTCGGCGCGCAAGGCCGAAGTGTTGCGCGACCAGGGCGCCGAGCCGGTGTCGGGGTCGATCGTCGACCGCGATGCGCTGGCCGCGGCGTTCAGGGGATGTGACGCCGTGGTTAATCTGGCCTCCTCGATACCGTCGACGACCTCGTTCGTCCGGGCATCCGCCTGGGACGAGTGCACCCGCGTCCGCGCCGAGGGGTCGGCGGCCATCGTCGATGCCGCCCTGCGTGTGGGCGTCGGTCGCTTCATCCAGGAATCGGTCGTCATGGTCTATCGCGACGGCGACGATCGGTGGCTCGACGAGCAGTCCGCCGTCGACCACTACCCGATCACCGTCGGCAACCACGCCGCGGAGCGGAGTGCGCGCAGGTTCACCGAGGCGGGGATGCACGGCCTGGTGTTGAGATTCGGTCTCTTCTACGGGCCCGGCGCCGCGCACAGTGAACAGTTCGTCGACCTCGCCCGCCGTCACGTCGGGTTCACCGCCGGCCGCGCCGACTCGTTCCAGTCGTCGATCTATCTACCCGACGCGACCACGGCGATCGTCGCGGCGCTCACCGCACCGTCGCATCTGTACAACATCGTCGACGATCGGCCGGTGACCAAGCGGGAGAACGTCGACGCGCTGGTCGCGGCCACCGGACGCCGGGCCTGGCTCCGCGGGCCCGGCCGCGCCGCCGAACTCCTGGGCACCCGCACGACGTCGCTCACCCGGTCGCTGCGGGTGAGCAACGCCGCGTTCCGCGAGGCGACGCCCTGGCGTCCGCGGTTCCCGAGTGTCCGCGACGGATACGCCGACATGGTGTCGGCCACTCGGCGATAGCGCATTGTCGGCGCGTCGGCGACACACCCCGGCCGAGGATCGGTCAGGCCTCGACCTCGGAGCGGTCGTCGCTCCACAGCGTGTGGAACGTGCCCGGCTTGTCGATGCGCTGGTAGGTGTGTGCGCCGAAGAAATCGCGCAGCCCCTGGGTGAGCGCCGCAGGTAGGCGCTCGCTGCGCAGCGCGTCGTAGTAGGCGAGCGAGGACGCGAACGCCGGTGCCGGGATGCCCATCGTGGCGGCGGTGGCCACCACCCGGCGCCAGCTGTCCAGCGCGGTCTCCACCGCCTCGCGGAAGTACGGCGCGAGCAGCAGGCTGGGCAGTTCCGGGTTCTCGGCGTAGGCGTCGCGGATGCGGTTGAGGAACTTGGCCCGGATGATGCATCCGCCGCGCCAGATGGTCGCCAGATCACCGGGGTGCACGTTCCAGTCGTATTCCTGCGATCCGGCCGCGATCTGATCGAAGCCCTGGGCGTAGGCGACCACCTTGGAGGCGTACAGCGCGTTGCGGATGTCGTCGACGAAGGTGTCCGGGTCGGCGGGGGATGACGCCAGGTTGCCTGCGGCCAACCCGGTCGCCTGCGCGCGCTGGTCGGTGGCGCTGGACAGGGCGCGAGCGAACACTGCCTCGGCGATCCCGGTGGTCGGGATCCCGAGGTCGAGCGCCGACTTCACGGTCCACCGACCGGTGCCCTTCTGTCCGGCGGCGTCGGCGATCACGTCGACGAGCGGTGTGCCGGTCTCGGCGTCCACCTGCGAGAGCACCTCGGCGGTGATCTCCACCAGATAGCTGTCCAGGTCACCGGAATTCCATTCCCGGAAGACGTCGGCGATCTTGTCGACCGGCAGGTCCAGTGCCTTGCGCATCAGGTCGTAGGCCTCACCGATGAGCTGCATGTCGGCGTATTCGATGCCGTTGTGCACCATCTTCACGAAGTGACCGGAGCCGTCGGGCCCGATGTGGGTGCAGCACGGCTCGCCGTCGACATGGGCGGAGATGGACTCCAGCAATGGTCCGAGCGAGGTGTACGACTCGGCGGGGCCGCCCGGCATGATGGATGGACCGTTGAGTGCACCCTCCTCGCCGCCGGAGATGCCCGCCCCGACGAAGTTCAACCCGCGCTCCGACATCGCCGCCTCGCGACGGATGGTGTCGGTGTACAGCGAGTTGCCGCCGTCGATGATGATGTCGCCCTCGTCCATCAGGTTCGCGAGTTCGTCGATGACGGCGTCGGTGGGTTCACCCGCCTTGACCATGATCAGCACCCGGCGCGGCTTCTCCAGAGCTGCGACGAACTCCTCGGTGGTCTCGGTGCGGACGAAGTCGCCCTCCGACCCGTGCTGGTCGAGAAGGGCGTCGGTCTTGGCGACGGTGCGGTTGTGCAGGGCGACCCGGTGGCCGTGTCTGGCGAAGTTGCGCGCGATGTTCGACCCCATCACCGCGAGCCCGGTGACGCCGATCTGGGCCAGGCCGGTGTCGGCGCTCGACTCCTGTGCGGTGGCATTCGACGGTGTGCTGGACGCTGATTCGCTCATGTCCTGAGCTTAGGTGGTCGGTGGACCGGTCGTCCCGGGTCTGTGGCGGACAACCTCGGCGGGGAAGAACCTCAGGTGAGGAGCCGGCCGAGTTCGGTCAACCACGGGATGGCGACCGCGAGGGTGGGGATCACCAGGATCGCGCCCGCCGCGAGATAGGCGAGGACACCGGGGAGCGGTGACACCTCCGTCTCGGCGAGCCGCTGGACCCGGGTCACCGCGGTTCGGCCGCCGACGGCCAGCGCGCCGCTGGGTGCGGTGGCGCCTGCGCAATGCACCAGTGCGCGTCCCAGCGGGGTCGGTCCCACGGCGCGCACCGCCTGATCGTCGGCGAGCAGCTCGACGAGCAACTCCACCGCACCCAGGGCCGACGTGCTCCGCACGAAACGGGGGAAGGCCTCGTGCACGGCGACGAACGCCTCCAGCACCAGATCGTGGCGGGCGCGCAGGTGCGACCGCTCGTGAGCGACCACCGCACACAGCTCGTCGTGGCTCAACCGGGCCACCACCCCGTCGCTGATCACCAGCCGACTGCGCAGACCCGGCAGGCAATAGGCCATCGGAGTGTCGACGGCGATCATCCGCACGTCGTCGGCGCACAGCGGACCGCCCTCATCGGGTCGGTCGAGCTGGGCCAGGAGGTCGATCATCTGGCGGTGCGCGTTGCGTCGGGAGCGGGTACGCACGCCGACCCGCACGGCGGTGAACATCAGCCGCGCACCGATCAGGAGGGTCAGCAGGAACACTCCCGCGTAGACCGACCAGGCGAACCATCCGAGATGGGCGATCTCGTCGAACGGATCGGCCAGTGGGCGGCCATCGGGACCGAGCACGATGAGGTTCTGGGCGACGGCGAGGCCGCAGCTGAACGCCGACAACACCGCTGCCAACGCGATCGACTGCCACAACACCAGTGCGGCCCGTGGCGCGTGCAACGGCCACCGTGCGCGCGACAGCAGGTCGGGGACCGGCCCCGTCAGGATCAGGGCCACCACCCCGAACACAACAGCTGTCACAACGTCTTCCTCGAGATCGGCGTCGAACGCACCGTGGCGCGTCTCAGAGGCTTTCGGAAGCCCGACGACTCGTCTCGAGTTCGTCGAGCGCGCGCCGCAGCGCATCCGCCTCGTCGGCACCCACCCGTCCCACGAACGACACCAGTGCGGCCTCCCGCGAGTGTGACTCGTCGACCTCGCGGAGGGCGTCGACCATCAGGCCGGCGACCATGTCCTCACGCGGTCGGGTGGGGCTGTAGCGGTGAGCGCGATCGTCACGGATCTGCGCGACCAGGCTCTTCTTCGCCAAGCGCTGGAGCACCGTCATCACCGTGGTGTACGCGAGTTCGCGATCCACCGACAAGCCGGCGTGGACCTGGCGCACGGTTTGCGGCGCGTCGACGGACCACAGGTGATCCATGACCGCGCGTTCCAGTTCGCCCAAGCCGCTCATCCTCCGCATTTTAACTCCCCGGGCCGCAGACCAGTGCAGTCAGCACCGGCACGAGTCGATGTCCGTCCGGTGTCGGGGACGAGGCGAGGAACGGCAGTTGACATGTAGGTAAGGATAACCTATGTTCATTTCAGCGTCGGATCGCGTGAGAGTCCTGAGGGCTGCAGAGACCCCCGATCCACGTCCGGATGGGCCCCGCATCTCCAGCAGATGCGGGGCTCATTCAATTCTCGGTCGTCGTCGACACCCGGTTGTCCGGTCGGTGGTGCTGATCGCGCAAGATGGACTCACCTGTGCTGATCTGGAGAGACGGAGGGCCGCGTGAGCGAGTCGGACGAGTTGGAGTACATGTCCACCGGGTTGGACGAGACCCTGGGCCTGGAACTGGTCAGCGCCTCCGGCGACGGTTCACGCGCCACCATCGAGATCGGTCCCCGGCATCTACAGCCGTTCGGCATCGTGCACGGGGGCGTGTATTGCGCGGTGGTGGAGAGCCTCGCGAGCATCTCCGCGGCGGTGTGGCTGCGGGAGACCGGTGTCGACGGCCTGGTGGTGGGTGTGAACAACAACACAGACTTCCTCAAGTCGGTGCGTGGGGGTCGTCTCACCGCCACCTCGCGGCCGGTCCACCGTGGTCGCCGCCAGCAGCTGTGGAACGTCGACATCGTCGACGTCGACGACCGGCTGGTGGCCCAGGGGCGGGTGCGGTTGCAGAACCTCGAGAACTCCTGAGCGACCGATGGGTCAGGACCGATCGGGCAGCGGCGAAAGGGTCATGTCGGCGTCGGCGCGGCAGCGGGTGGAGGAGGTGCTGTCGGCGGTCGACACCCGACTGGCGGCCGGCTATCCCGGTGATCGGGATGCCGCCCAACCCGCGCACACGGTGTACGTGCCCGCCGACCGCGTGGAGGTGACGACCCCGCAGCAGTGGGGCGAGCAGGCCGTCGCCCTGTTCGACGAGTCCCACGCCACCGTGTCCGACCTCGACTCCGCCGGTGCGGCGGACGCGGTTCGGGAACGCCTGCGTGGCGAACCGATCGTCGACCTGCGCATCGACCTCGAGGACGGCTACGGCTGGCGTCCCGACGAGACCGAGGATGCCGATGCTCGCCGGGCCGGGCGAGTTCTCGCCGCCTGGGCGGATGTCGACCGGTCGGCGAACGCGGGGCCGATCACCGCAGGGCCGACCACCGCGGGGGTGCGCGCCAAAGGGCTCGGTGCGGTGGAACGGCGCCGTGGACTGCGCACCCTGGAACTCGTGCTCGACGGTGCGGGTGGGGTGCCCCCGGGTTTCGTCGTCACCGTGCCCAAGTTCCGCGCGGTCGAGCAGGTCGACGCGGTGCTGCTGATCTGCGAGGAGCTCGAACGGGTGCACGGTGTGCCTGCCGGTGCGCTGCGCTTCGAGCTGCAGATCGAGAGCCCCCAGGCGGTGGTCGGCGCCGACGGCACCGCACCGCTGGCCGTGGCCGTGCACCGGGCCGGTCCGCGGCTGGTCGGGCTGCACTACGGCACCTACGACTACAGCGCCGCCTGTGGGATCGTCCCGGCCCAGCAGTCGTTGGAGCACCCGGTGGCCGACCACGCGAAATCGGTGATGCTGGCCGCGTCGGCACAGACCGGGGTCTGGGTCAGCGACGGGTCCACCCAGGTCATCCCGGTCGGCGAGCCCGCGGAGGTCGACGCGGCGCTGCGCAGGCACTTCCGGCTGGTCACCCGCTCGTTGGAACACGGGCTGTACCAGGGCTGGGACATGCATCCCGGACACCTGGTCACCCGCTGGCTGGCCGTCTACACCTTCTTCCGGCGAGCGTTGCCCGTCGCGGCGGGTCGACTGCAGAACTACTTCGACCGCCAGGACTCCGGCATCATGGACGAACCCGCGACCGCACAGTCGCTCGCACTGGTGCTGCTGCGCGGACTGTCCACCGGTGCCCTGGACGACGCCGACGTCACCGCCATCGCCCCGTCCTGCGGCCGCGAGGCGCTGGTGGAGTTGCGCCGCCGGGCGGGCGTCGTCGACTGAGTCCGCCCGCGTTTCTCGTGCCGAGCCGACCGGCCGTCCCCGTGGCACTATGAGTCACCCGAGAGATCGCCCGCGAGGGCCTGGCGCAGAGGAGCCGCGGTGCGACTGTCCCCGCACGAACAGGAGCGGTTGATGATCTCCTACGCCGCCGAGCTCGCGCGCAGGCGTCAGGGTCGTGGGCTGCGGCTGAACCACCCGGAGGCGGTCGCGCTCATCACCGACCACATCCTCGAGGGCGCTCGCGACGGTCGGTCGGTGACCGAGTTGATGAGCAGCGGTCGCGAGGTGCTGGGTCGCGACGACGTGATGGACGGGGTGCCGGAGATGCTGCCCGACGTGCAGGTGGAGGCGACGTTCCCGGACGGCACCAAACTCGTCACCGTGCACCACCCGATCTCCTGACCCCGACTCTCCTGACCTCGTCTCCCAGCACCCATCCCCCAGAGAGGAGTCCGATGGCCGACAGCATCATCCCCGGCGAGATCGTCTGCGCCGCCGGCGACATCGAGCTCAACGCGGGGTCCCCGGAGACCACTCTGAGCGTGGTCAACACCGGCGACCGGCCGGTGCAGGTGGGCAGTCACGTGCATTTCCCGCAGTCCAATGCGGCGCTGGATTTCGATCGTGCGGCCGCTCATGGGCTGCGGCTGGACATCCCGGCGGGAACTGCCGTCCGGTTCGAACCCGGAATCGAGATGACGGTGACGCTGGTGCCGCTGCGTGGCGCCCGTGAGGTGTGGGGCATCTCCCTCGACCCGCCCGGCAGATTGGATTCCTGATGGTCTCGCTGAGTCGCGAACGCTACGTCGAACTGTTCGGCCCAACCGTCGGCGATCGCATCCGGTTGGCCGACACCGATCTGCTCATCGAGGTCACCGAGGACCGCAGCGGAGGTCCCGACCGTGCGGGTGAGGAGGCCGTCTTCGGTGGCGGCAAGGTGATCCGCGAATCGATGGGTCAGGGCCGGGCCACCCGCGCCGAGGGCGCCCCCGACACCGTCATCACCGGGGCCGTCGTCCTCGATCACTGGGGTGTGGTCAAGGCCGACGTCGGCATCCGCGACGGCCGCATCGTGGCGCTGGGCAAGGCGGGGAATCCCGACACCATGGACGGGGTGCACCCCGACCTGGTCATCGGGCCCTCCACCGAGGTCATCGCGGGCAACGGCAGGATCCTCACCGCGGGCGGCATCGACTGCCACGTCCACTTCATCGCGCCGACGATCATGGCCGAGGCGCTCGGCAACGGGATCACCACCCTGATCGGCGGGGGCACCGGCCCGGCCGAGGGCAGCAAGGCGACCACCGTGACTCCGGGGTCGTGGCACCTGGCGACCATGCTGCAGGCACTCGACCCGTGGCCGATGAACATCGCGCTGCTCGGCAAGGGCAACACCGTCAGCGAGGCGTCGATGCGCGAGCAACTGCGCGCCGGGGCGTCGGGGTTCAAACTGCACGAGGACTGGGGGAGCACCCCGGCGGCTATCGACGCCTGTCTGCGGGTGGCCGACGAGACCGGGGTGCAGGTCGCGCTGCACTCCGACACCCTCAACGAGGCCGGATTCGTGGAGTCGACGCTCGGGGCCATCGCCGGGCGGAGCATCCACGCGTACCACACCGAGGGCGCGGGAGGTGGTCACGCGCCGGACATCATCACGGTGGCGTCGCACCCGAACGTACTGCCCAGTTCCACCAACCCGACCCGGCCCTACACGGTCAACACGCTGGCCGAACACCTGGACATGTTGATGGTGTGCCACCACCTCAGCCCGTCCATCGCCGAGGACCTGGCCTTCGCGGAGAGTCGCATCCGCGGCACCACCATCGCCGCCGAGGATCTGCTGCACGACCTGGGTGCCATCTCCATGATCGGGTCGGACTCACAGGCGATGGGGCGGATCGGCGAGGTGGTGCTACGTACCTGGCAGACCGCACACGTGATGAAGCAGCGACGTGGGGCGCTGCCCGGCGACGACCGCGCCGACAACCAGCGGGCGCAGCGCTACATCGCCAAGTACACGATCTGCCCGGCTGTCGCGCACGGTCTCGACCACGAGATCGGGTCCGTCGCCGATGGCAAACTCGCCGATCTGGTGCTGTGGGAGCCCGCGTTCTTCGGGGTGCGCCCGCATCTGGTCATCAAGGGCGGAGCCATCGCCTGGGCGCAGATGGGTGACGCCAACGCCTCCATCCCCACCCCGGAACCGGTGCTGCCGCGACCGATGTTCGGGGCCGCGCCGCGGCCGGCCGCGGAGACGTCCATCAGCTTCGTCGCCCAGCAGGCTCTCGACGACGGCATCGCCGACCGGCTCGGCCTGCAAGGTCGCCTCGTCGCGGTGAAGGACACCCGCTCGGTCGGCAAGGCCGACATGACCAACAACGACGCCACCCCCGAGATCACCGTCGACGCGGACACGTTCACGGTGCACATCGACGGCGAGGTGTGGCAGGAACAGCCCGCCGAGTCCCTGCCGATGGCCCAGCGCTACTTCCTGTTCTGATCGTGGACCCGTCTGCATCGGTCACCGCCGGACCCTCGTCGCAACTCGCGACGATGCTCGCCCTGGCCGACTCACGCCTGCCGGTGGGCGGCCACGTGCACTCCGGCGGGGTGGAACAGGCCATCGCCGACGGCTCCGTGCGCTCGATCCCGGCGCTGCGCGACTTCCTGGTCCGGCGGATGTCCACGGCCGGACTGGTGTCGGCGTCCATCTGCGCCGCGGTCGCCGACGGTCGGTTGTCGGTGGAACGGGCGCATCGGGAGACCGACGCCAGGACCCCCTCGCCGTCGGCCCGCGCAGCATCCATGGTCCAGGGCCGGGGCATGCTGCGGTTGGCCAGGAGGGTGTGGCCTGAGCGGCCCGGTGCGGGTCCGCGGCAGGCGGACTGGTCGGTCTACCCGGTACGTCCACATCTGCCGGTTATCGCGGGTGGGGTGGCCGCGGTGACCGGACTCGACGCCCGGCAGGCAGCATTGGTCCTCGTGTACACCACGATGACGGGTTCGGCGACGGCCGGGCAACGCCTGCTGGCCGCCGACCCCGGTGACATCGCGGTGCTCACCTTCGAGCTGGCCCCGTTGTGCGAGCAGATCGCCGCCCGCGCCGCGGCGGAGCTCGCCGACCTGTCCGACCCGCTGTTCGACGTACTCGCCGAACGGCACCAGCGGCGCGAGATCCCGCTCTTCGCATCATGATCGGGCTCGCGACCGCGCGATGAAGTACCGAGTGAAGGAGTTGTCATGCCCCCACATCTGATCGACGGTGAACCGCACACCCACGACCACCCCCGGCGGGTCCGACGCCCGGGTGACCCGCTGCGCATCGGTATCGGTGGTCCGGTCGGATCGGGGAAGACAGCGCTGGTCGCGGCCCTGTGTCGGCAGTTGCGCGACGAGCTGTCGGTGGCCGTGCTGACCAACGACATCTACACCACCGAGGACGCCGACTTCCTGCGCCGCAACGCTGTTCTGCCCGACGAACGCATAACCGCGGTGCAGACCGGCGGCTGCCCGCACACCGCGATCCGCGACGACATCACCGCCAATCTCGACGCCATCGACGACCTGGTGGAGGCGAACCCGCCGCTGGACCTGATCCTGGTGGAATCCGGCGGCGACAACCTCACCGCCACGTTCTCGACCGGCCTGATCGACGCCCAGATCTTCGTCATCGACGTCGCAGGCGGTGACAAGGTGCCCCGCAAAGGCGGTCCGGGGGTGACCTTCTCGGATCTGCTGGTGGTCAACAAGACCGACCTGGCACCGCAGGTGGGTGCCAGCCTGCAGGTGATGGCCGATGACGCCGCCCGGGTTCGGGAGGGCAGGCCCACCGCGTTGATCTCGCTGACCGACGATCCCGCAGCGACCGAGGTGCTGGCCTGGGTGCGCACACAGTTGGCGGCCGTGCCGGCGGGTGCCTGACCACCGGTGCACACCGAGGTCGTCATCTCCGCGATCGCTGGTCGGTCGCCGAGGATCCACGCCGTCGGCGGGCTCGCCGTGCGACAGACCGGTCCGCACCGACTGCATCTGGTCTCCGCAGCGGCCACCCCGCTCGGCGGTGACACCATCCGCGTCGTCGTGCGGGTGGCACCGGGGGCACGACTGCACCTGACCGCGGTGGCGGCCACCATGGCGATGCCGTCGCGACCGGACCGCACGTCGTACGCCGACTGGGAGGTCGAGGTCGGTGCCGGGGGGCGGCTGCTGCTGGATCCGCTACCGACGCTGGTCGCCGGCGGTGCCGACCACGAATCCGTGTGCCGGGTGTCGGCTGCGGTCGACGCCTCGGTCACCGTCACCGAGGCCGTGCAGATCGGCCGCACCGGGGAGACGGCAGGTGCCTGGTCGGGACGGTTGGACGCCGACATCGACGGGACGCCCGTGCTGCGCCACCGGCTCGAATTGCCGCTGGCCGACCCGTCCCGGCTCGGTCAGCCCGCCGCGCCCACAGTGCGGTGCGCGGTCAGCACGCTGACCCACCCCGACCCACGGCCCACGGCGGTCTCCGACACCGAGGTGTGTGCGCGGCTGGTCCTCCCCGCCTCGTCGGTCACCGGATCATCCCCGTCGACCACCCTGACCACCGCGATGGGGCGGTCGTTGACCGCGGTGCGCGCGGCCATCAGCGCACTCGACCCCGCACCCGCGACCGGCGCGGTCGCGGAGAACGGGGTCGGTGAGGACAGGCCCCAGGGTCGTCCGGCTCAGCTGGCCTGAGTCTCGGCGTCGGGTGCGTCGTCCTTGTCGGCGGTGGTCGTGCTCTCCACCCCGGTGTCACGATCGGCGTCGGCGGTGGTGACCGGCGGGATCTCCACCGCATCGGCGTTGCGTCGCCTGCTGGAGATCTGCTGCAGCTGACCCAACGCGGTGCGGGCGTAGACCTGCTGTTCGGTGACCACCAACTGTGAACGGTTGGGGGTGGAGAACGCGAACAGCCAGTCGATGGTGGTGGCCAACCGGTTGCGGAAACCGACGATGTAGATCAGGTGGAGGAACAGCCACCCGATCCAGGCCAGGAATCCTTCGGTCTCGATGACCTTCTTGGTTCCGGGGATCGGGATCTGTGCCACCGCGGCGAACCGGGAGATCGTGGCCATCGACCCCTTGTCCCAGTATTTGAACGGTGCGCGCTCCTGGGGGGACTTGCCCGCCAACCCGGCCTCGATGGCCTTGGCGGCGTACCGGCCGCCCTGGATCGCGCCCTGGGCCTGGCCGGGAACGCCGTCCACGGCCATCATGTCCCCGACGACGAACACGTTCGGCTGCCCCGGGATCGACAGATCGGGGAGCACCTTCACCCGCCCGGCCCGGTCCAACTCGACGTCGCTCTGATCGGCGAGATCGCTACCCAACGGCGACGCCGCCACACCCGCCGACCACACCTTGCACTGGCATTCGATCCGCCGGGTCGTGCCGTCCTTCTCTTTGACGGTGATGCCGTCGTAGTCGAGGTCGACGACCATCGCGTTGAGCTGGATCTCCACGCCCATCTCCTCGAGGCGCTCCGCAGCCTTCTTCCCGAGCTTCTGGCCCATCGGGGGCAGCACCGCGGGCGCGGCGTCGAGGAGGATCACCCGCGCCTTGGTCGGGTCGATGTTGTGGAAGGTGCCCTTCAGGGTCTTGTCGCTCATCTCGGCGATCTGACCCGCCAACTCCACACCGGTGGGACCCGCACCGATGACGACGAACGTCAGCAGTCGGGCTTGCTCGGCGGGGTCGTCGGAGAGCTCGGCCTGCTCGAACGCACCCAGGATGCGCCCACGGAGTTCGAGTGCGTCGTCGATGGTCTTCATACCCGGGGCGAACTCGGCGAAATGGTCGTTGCCGAAGTACGACTGGTTGGCGCCCGCGGCGATGATCAGGCTGTCGTACGGGGTCTCGGTGACCCGTTCCAGCAGACGCGACTTCACCACCTGACGCTGCAGATCGATGTGTTCCACATCACCCAGCACCACCGCGGCGTTGCGTTGCTTGCGCAGCACCACCCGGGTGGCGGGGGCGATCTCGCCCTCGGAGATGATCCCCGTCGCGACCTGGTACAGCATCGGTTGGAACAGGTGATGCGTCGTGCGCGCGATCATCGTGACGTCGACGTCGGCCGACCTCAACTCGTGCGTTGCCGTCAGACCGCCGAAACCGGAACCGATCACCACCACGTGGTGACGGTGCGAACCACCCGCAGGGCTCATGGGAATCTCCTGTCGTTCGTGGACGTGCGTCCACCGCGCTCGACGGCAGACCTCGGCCCAACGGTAGTCAATGCGGGGCGTTCGGTCGCGGGGAAGGGGCGATCACGCCGTGGCGTCGCGATCGGCGCCGGCCAACCGCCTGCGGTAGGCGGCCACGTTGGTTCGGTTGCCGCAGTTGCGTTCGGCACAGAACCGGCGCGATCTGTTCCTGGACAGATCCACCAATACGCAGTCGCAGTCGTCGGCGGCGCAGGTCGCGAGTCGATCGAGCTGCCCGCCGCGGATCAGGTCGACGAAGGCCATCGCGGCCTCGGCGCCCATCCGATGGGCCAACGGGGCGTCGACATGGGTGACGTGGATGTGCCAGTCCCAATCGTCGTGTCTCGTCAGATAGGGGCGTGCGTCCACAGCCTCGAGGATCGCGTTGGCCTCGGCGGCGGCATCGTCGGTGGTCATCTGCCAGAACTGCGCGAGCTGGTGACGCAGGGCGCGTACCTCGTCGAGTTCGGCGACCGTCTGGTCACGCCGCCCCCCGAACCGCCAGTGGTCGAGGAAGGCCGTCAGTGCATCGGTCGTGGTCAGGCCGTCGTCGGCGAGGCGAGCGGTGTTGACCAGCGCGGCCGCCGACTGCAGCGCGACATCGGTGTCATGAGCAAAAAGCACATTGACTCCTGACATGGTGGTCGGGTAAATGTAAGGAGTGTAAGCGACTATCGGTGATGACTGCGCCGATCAGGTCACTGTCGGCGTCGAGGTGCGGGACGAGGTGTGTGATGAGTGCTCGGGTGGGAACGCCTGTTGCCGCGGGTGTCGCGGTGGCGGTGACCTCCGCGACCACGTTCGGCACTTCCGGCCCGCTGGCCAAGGCGCTCATCGACAGCGGCTGGTCGTCGTTGACGGTGACCCTGGTCCGCCTGGGTCTGGGCACCGTGCTCATCGCGGTCCCGATGCTGGTCGTCGGTCGGCGTCGTCTGCGCACGATCGCCAACGCACCGTGGTTGGTCATCGGGTACGGCGTCTTCGGCGTGGCTGTCACCCAGTTGTTCTTCTTCAACGCGGTCCGTCATCTCGACGTCGCGGTCGCCCTCCTGATCGAGTACACGGCCCCGGTCCTGGTGGTCGGGTACGAGTGGGGGATCCGCAGACGCCGTCCGCCGGTACTGACCCTGACCGGTTGCGTGGTCGCCCTCACGGGGTTGTGTGTGGTGATCGCGGGTGGTGGTTCGGGTCTCGGAGTGGACCCGATCGGGGTGCTGTGGGGCCTGGGTGCCGCGGTCGGACTCGCGGGATACTTCATCTTCGCCACCGACGACGTGGTCCGGTCGCCTGGTGCGGTCGATCCGTTGGCGCTGGTCTGCGGAGGCCTCGTGGTGGGGACCACGCTCATCGGGCTGGTCGGCGCGACCGGTCTGCTGCCCGTGCGGATCGGTGACGAGACGGTGCGTCTGGCCGGATCCACCGTCCCCTGGTGGACCGCCACGGTGGCCATCGCGCTGGTGTCCACGGCGATCGCCTATGCGGCGGGCGTGGTCGCGGTGCGGTCGTTGGGGGCCACGGTCGCGTCGTTCGTGTCACTGCTCGAGGTCGTGTCCTCGGCGGTCTTCTCGTGGCTGCTGCTCGGCCAGACCATCACCGCCTGGCAGATGGTGGGCGCCGCCACCCTCCTCGCCGGCGTGGTGGGTGTGCAGATCGGCGGCGCAGGCGTCAGGCGATCAGATGCGAGATCGGTCGCGCCGACCGAGCCCACGGGAACCGCGCCGTCTCCCACTCGGACCTGAGGAGTTCGTATTCCACCTCGCCGCGCTCATCCCGGTCGCGGCGGTCCCCGTCGGCGGCGTGGTGCAGCCCGGCCAGATGCATGCCCGACTTCTCCATCACCCGCCGCGACGCGGTGTTCGCCGCCATCGTCCCGGCGAACACCCGCAGCGTCCCCAACTCACCGAAGGCCAGGGTCATCATCGCTCGGGACCCCTCGGTGCCCAGCCCACATCCCCACAGGTTGCGACGCAACCGGTAGGTCAACTCCAGCTCGGGACCGCGCGAATGGCGGGGTGCGCGCAGGCTGAACCACCCGGCGAAACCCATCCGCACGTCCACCGCGGCCCATATCCCCACACCCGGGCGCCGGGCCATCTCGTCGATGGCACGCGGGATCACCCACTCGGCGATGGTGTCGGCGGGCGTCGGGGTGCCTCCGCTGACGTATCGCATGACCGTGGGGTCGCTGTCGAGACGTACCAGCTGGTCCGCGTCGGCCGTCGTGATGGGCCGTAACACCATGCGGTCGGTCTCGATGATCACCGTGCTCCCGTCTGCCGGTCGTTGGAGATGACTCTCGTCGATGTCGACTCCCGCCACCCGGGGACTGCCCTCGTCCGAAGGTCCGCGGCACACACGCGACTGTCGAATCACGGTCGGCAGCCCAGCCGACCGGCCAGACGGTGTGCGGCGGGGTCGGATCAGTATCGTACGACGCAGACAGCGCCGCGGGCGTTCGGCGGCATGAGTGTGTCGCGACGGTGCGTGGGATCGCGGTCACACCCATCCGTGGAGTGGGGCCGGGCCGAATGGACGGTGTCGAGGTCGCCCGAATGCACGACAAGCCGGACCGGCCCAGACTCGGAGAACACGGGTAGCGACGACAACGGACCCGGACGCGAACGGCAACGACGGACCGACGGTGTGAGGGAGGCGATGTGGCGGCCATCAACGACGCGGCGACGGGGCGGCGTCCCAGCGTCGGCGTCATCGGGTCCGGGGTGTCCGGGCTGACCGCCGCCTACCTCTTGCACGACACCCACGCCGTGACCGTCTACGAGGCCGACCGACGTGCGGGCGGCCATGCCCACACGCACACGGTCGACGACGGTGACCGCCGGCTGTCCATCGACACCGGTTTCATCGTGCACAACGAGATCACCTATCCGTTGCTGCGCAAGCTCTTCGGTCGACTCGAGGTGGCGACCACACCGACCGAGATGAGCATGAGCATCGCCGACCGCCGCGGACGGTTCGTCTACGCGGGCGGCCGGGGGATCGGTGGCGTCTTCGCCCAACGGCGCCGGGTCGCCGATCCGCAATTCCTGGGTATGTTGATGCAGGTCAAACAGTTCCATCGGGCGGCGTCGCAGTTCCTGGACATCGGTGAGGACGACGATCTGACCACCTTCGGACAGTTCCTCGCCGACCACCGGTTCGGTCGGTACTTCATAGATCGCTACGCGCTGCCCCTGGTGTCGTGTGTCTGGTCCGCAGGCGCCAGGACCTCGTTGGACTATCCCGCGCGCTATCTGTTCGCGTTCCTTCGCAACCACGGCATGCTCACCGTCACCGGGTCGCCCACCTGGCACACGGTCACCGGTGGGTCGCGCCAGTACGTCGACCGGATCCTCGCGACGCTCGACGACGTGCGACTCGGCACCGCGGTGACCGGAGTCCGTCGAGATCGCGACGGGGTGGAGATCACCGATGGTGATGGCCGCACCCAGCGATTCGATCGCGTCGTCGTCGCCACCCACCCCGACCAGGCACTGGAACTGCTCACCGATCCCACCCGCGCGGAACGTGCCGTGCTCGGCGCGTTCGGGTACACACCCAACGTCGCCCTCCTGCACACCGATGCCTCGGTCATGCCCCGTTCCCATCGCGGGTGGGCGTCCTGGAACTACCTGATGAGCGAGGGATCGGACCCGGACGGCATGCGCGATCGTGACGGCGCCGCCGGCGACAACGCTCCTCCGGGGGTCACCTACTGGATGAACCGGCTGCAGGCTCTCGACGCCGGCCGCGACTACTTCGTCAGTCTGAATGCCGGCGACCGGGTGGACCCGAGGTCGGTCATCGCCGAGATACACTACTCGCACCCGCAGTACACCCCCGCAGCGGTGGCCGCGCAGGCCCACCTGCCCGCGCTGAACACCACACACACCGCCTTCGCCGGGGCTTACCACGGCTGGGGATTCCACGAGGACGGTTGCCGATCGGGAACCCTGGCCGCCGAGCACTTCGGTGCGGGTTGGTCCGACGGCACCACCGCCGCGTCGGTCTCTACGACCACCGGGGCCGGAGGTGCGTGGTGAGCGTCGCCGCGACCGCGGGTTACGACGACCTGCCCGCGCTGCCCGCCATCGTCGACGGCGTCGTGCGTCACCGGCGGATGGGCCCGGTGGCGCACGCCTTCCGGCACCGGGCCTACGAGTGGCTCGTCGATCTCGACCACCCGCCACGGCCGGGCGCCTTGCTGAGCAGGGTCGCCACCTTCCGCGCCGGAGACCATCTGGGTGCCCCACCCGACGACGACCGTGGGACCGCGGTCATCAAGGCCAACGTGCTCCGCTATCTCGCGACCAACCACATCGATCTCGGACCCGATCCGCGCATCGTCATGCTCGCCAACGCGCGGGTCCTCGGCTACGTCTTCGACCCGCTGTCGATGTACTGGTGCCACGACGCGACCGGGCGTCTGCGGTGTCTGGTGGCCGAGGTGCACAACACCTACGGCGAACGCACCGCGTACCTCCTGGAACCCGACGATGATGGCCGCTCCCAGGTCGAGAAGACCTTCTACGTCTCCCCGTTCAACGACGTGTCCGGCCGGTACGAGATCCGGGCCACGGCCACGCCCGCGCGGGTCGCCGTCTCGATCACCCTGCACCGCGACGGTCGAGAACCGTTCGTCGCCACCTTCACCGGCGTACCCCGGCCGGCGACCCGTGGGGCCACCGTGCGCGCCGTCACCCGGATGCCGTTGATGCCCCAGCGCGCCCGCGGTCTCATCACCGTCCACGGGATCTGGCTGTGGGCCCGCGGCCTGCGCATCGTTCCCCGTCCCGTTCACCATCCGCCGAAAGAGGTGTGAGATGCAACCGATCGTCGAACCGTCCTGCATGCGTCGTCCCGTGCTCCGGAATCGGTGTCTCACCGCGGCGGTGGCACGCAAGTTCGTCGGTTACGCCATCGACCATGCGCCGGTCCGGGTGCGGTTTCCGGACGGCGCCGTGCGTGGAGCGGGCGACGCCGGCAGTGAGGTGCTCGAGATCGTCCACCCCACCGCCATGTTCGAGCGGATAGGACACAGCCCCAAGATCGGTCTCGGCGAGGCGTACATGGCCGGTGACTGGAAGGCAGCGGAGGGCAGCGACCTCGGTGCCCTGCTGACGCCGTTCGCGGAGCGGCTGACCTCGCTGGTCCCCGAGCCGTGGTGGAAGCTCCGCGCCTTCGTCGACCGCCGACAACCGGCGCAGAGCCGCAACTCGCTCGCCGGCTCACGCCGCAACATCGGAGCCCATTACGACCTCAGCAACGAACTGTTCGCCGCCTTCCTGGACCCCTCGATGAGTTACAGCTCGGCACTGTTCGACGAGTCCGTGCCGTTCGCCGAGCAGGACCTGCACACCGCGCAGTTGCGCAAGATCGACTCCATCCTCGACATGGCCGAGGTCCGGGACGGCACCCGCGTGCTCGAGATCGGCAGCGGCTGGGGGGCATTGGCCATGCGGGCGGCAGAGCGTGGCGCACTGGTCACCACCGTCACGCTGTCCACCGAGCAACTCGAGTTGGCCAAGCAGCTGGTCTCCGAGGCCGGACTCACCGATCGTGTCGACATCCGGTTGCAGGATTACCGCGACGTGCGCGGCAGCTACGACGCCATCGTCAGTGTGGAGATGATCGAGGCGGTCGGCGAGGAGTACTGGCCCACCTATTTCCGCTCCCTCGACCAGTTGCTCGCCCCGGGCGGGGTGGTCGCGATCCAGGCGATCATGATGCCGCACGACCGGATGCGCGCCACCCGGCGCTCGTGGGGATGGATCCAGAAGTACATCTTCCCCGGTGGTCTGATCCCGTCCCTGGAGGCGATCGACGACACCGTGGCCGCCCACACCTTGTTGACCCGCACCGACCGGCACGAGTTCGGTCAGCACTACGCCGAGACGCTGCGTCGCTGGCGCCACCGGTTCCTGGAGAACTTCGCCTCGGTGACCACCGAGGAGTTCGACGAGACCTTTCGCCGGATGTGGGAGTACTACCTCGCCTACAGTGAGGCCGGCTTCGCCTCGGAGTACCTGAAGGTCAGCCAACTGCGATTCGAGCGGGTGCGACCGTAGCGGTTCTCGTGGCCGAGGTCGTGTCCGCGGCCCCCGATAGGGTGTAGCCGATGACCGAGCTCTCGAACCACCCCGGCACCTCCACCCTCGACGGTGGCGATCCCGATCGACCGGACGTGCGCACCGATGTCGACGTGGCCCTGCGTTGGGGTGACATGGACGCCAACGGTCACGTCAACAACGTGCAGGTGGCCCGCCTCATCGAGGAGGCCCGCGTCCGCATCGTGTCGGGCTGGGTCGCCGATCTCGGCACCGATCAGTCGTTCGTGGTCGCCCGGCAGGAGGTGGAGTTCGTCGCCTCGATCGCCTACGACCTGCGACCGGCCCAGGTGTCGGTGTGGGCCAGCCGCATCGGCGGACGGTCGTTCGATCTGGCCTGCGTTCTGGTCGACCCGCGCGGCACGCTGAGTGTCCGCGCCGAGACCCGTCTGGTCGCCGTGGACGCGACCGGGTCCGTGCCGCTGCCGGACGGCTTTCGCGCCGTACTGGCCGGACATCTCGCGCCCGCACCCCGGTTCCGTAGCCGCGACTAGGGCCGTCGTGTTCATCCTGCACCGCGCCGAGCGCACCGACACCCTGGTCGACGTGCTCGCCGAGGTGGTCGCCGACCCGCTCGAGGACCCGTTCGCCCCGGAGGTCGTGGCGGTGCCCGCCCGGGGGGTGGAACGCTGGTTGCGGCAGTCGCTGGCCACCCGCCTCGGCGTACCGCAGGGGAACGTCTCCGGCGCCGGCGTGGCCGCGAACATCGACTTCCCTTCGCCGGTCGAACTCACCGACCGCATCACCGCGGAACTGCGCGGTTTCACGACCTCCGACCGCCCGGACGGCACCGCGGACCCGTGGACCGGCACGGCGCTGCTCTGGCAGGTGCTCGCGGCGATCGACCGGGTGGCCGGAGACCCCCAGTGTGCGGTGCTCGCCCGGCACATCGGGCGTCGCCCGGACGGCGGTGCCGATCCACGACGGTCCGGCCGCCGCTTCGCCACCGCCGCACGTCTGGCCACCGTCTTCCGCGGGTATGCCGCCCAGCGACCGGCGATGCTCGTCGACTGGGCCGCGGGGTTCGACGGTGACGGCCTCGGGGGTGAGTTGGACCCCGATCTGCGGTGGCAACCGCATCTGTGGCGGTCCATCCGTACGGCCACCGGGGTGCCCAGCCCGGCCGAGGAACTCGACGCGTTGTGCGAACGTCTCATCCTGACCCCGGAGGCGGTCTCCCTGCCGGCCCGGTTGGCCGTCTTCGGACCCACCCGGCTGGCCGTCGAACAACTGCGCATCCTGGACGCCGTGGGCGCCCACCGCGACGTGCACCTGCTGATCCCGCACCCGAGCGACGCGCTCTGGCGGTCGGTGGATGCCGACATCGCTCGGCTCACCGGCGATGGGGTAGCCGTCGGATCTATGCGCCGCAAGGACTTCCGGACCAGCCCGGTGGCCCACCCGCTGCTGGCCGGGTTGTCCCGCGACGTCCGCGAACTGCAGGCCCGGTTGAGCGGGCTCATCGACCGGGATCATCATCACGCGACGGTCGAGCACGCGACCGCGACGTCCGGGGGCGGGGTGTTACACCGGTTGCAGGACGGTCTGCGTCGCGACGACCCGCAACCCGTCGACACCGCCACCGCGCCGGACACCACGTTGGGGGTGCACGCCTGCCACGGCCCCGACCGACAGGTGCAGGTGATGCGGGAGCGGCTGCTGCGGCTGTTCGCCGACGATCCCACGCTCGAGCCGCGCGACGTCATCATCATGTGCCCGGACGTGGAGACCTACGCGCCGCTCATCCGCGCAGCCTTCGGTGCACCGTCGGCGAAACATCCGGGGCACGCGGTGCGGGTGCGACTGGCGGACCGTGATCTGCGACAGACCAACGCCATCCTCGACGTGGTCGCCACCGTCGTCCGCTTGGCCACCGCGCGGGTCACCGCCACCGAACTGCTCGATCTGGCCGGTCGAGAACCGGTCCGCCACCGTTTCGGTTTCACCGACGACGACCTGCAGACGATGACCGACTGGGTCGCCGAGACCAACATCCGCTGGGCGCTGGACGACGTGCAGCGTAGATCCCATGGTTTGCCCGGTTTCCCGCAGAACACCGTCGACACCGGACTGGACCGGGTGCTGCTGGGGGTCAGCGCCGACGAGACCGAACTGGCCTGGCTGGGTCTCGCGCTACCGCTGGACGACGTGGAGAGCACCGACATCGACCTGGCGGGCCGATTCGCCGAGTTCGTCGCCCGCCTGCAACACCTCGTGGCGGTGCTGCGCGGGGTGCAGCCGGTCGCCGACTGGGCTGGCCACCTCGAACAGGTGGTCGGCGAGTTGACCGACACCACCCGGGACGACAGCTGGCAACGCGCGCAGGCGTTCCGATCCATCACCGCCCTCACCGAGCACGCCGGACCCGACCTCCTGAGCCACGCCGATGTGGTCGCGATGACCGACCGGATGGTCGCCGCCCGGCCGACCAGGGCCAACTTCCGCACCGGCGAGCTGACCGTCTGCACGATGGTCCCCATGCGGTCGGTGCCGCACAGGGCCGTCATGCTGTTGGGCCTCGACGACGACGTGTACCCGCGGTCCACCCGGCTCGACGGCGACGACGTGACCGGTCGCACACCCTGTGTGGGCGAGCGTGATCCGCGCAGTGAGGACCGTCAGTTGCTGTTGGACGCGGTGATGTCGGCGACCGAGCACCTGAGCATCTACTACACCGGTGCCGATCCGGTGTCGGGTCTGCGCCGCCCCCCGGCCGTGCCGGTGTCCGAGTTGATCGACGCGGTCACCCCGTTGCTGGAACCCGGGACCGCGTTGACCCGGCGGCATCCCCTGCACGACTTCGACGCCGACAACTTCCGCGCCGACAGTCCACTGGCGGTGTCGGGCGAGAGTTTCAGTTTCGACACCGCGGCCCTCGCGGGGGCCCGCGCCGTGGTTCGGCCGCCTGTCCGGGCGGCGCGTGTGCAGCTCGGTGGGCTGTCGGCGGCCCCTGAGGGCGACGTCGACCTCGCCGATCTCGTCGCCTTCGTCGAACACCCGGTGAAGGCGTTCTTCCGCCAGCGCGCCGAGCTCACCATCTCCGAGCGCGACGACGACATCGCCGACGACCTCGATGTCGACCTCGACGGTCTGGCGAAGTGGCAGATCGGCGAGCGGATACTGCGTGCGCGGATCGCTGGTGCCGAACCGGGCACCCTGCGCGCCGCCGAATTCCGGCGTGGCACCCTGCCCCCGTTCGGCTTCGGTCTGGAGACCATGAACGCCATCGACGCGGACGTCGACCGGCTGATGCGCGAGGTGACACCACGGCTCACCGAACCGGTCACCAGCATCGACATCTCTCTCGGGCTGCCCGGTGGACGTCGACTGTCCGGCACGGTGCCGTCGGTGTTCGGTGGCACCATCGTCACCGCCACCTACTCACGTCTCGGCCCGGTCCACCGGCTGGCCGCCTGGGTGCGCTTGCTGGCCGTCGCGGCGTCGGGACGGGTCTCGAACCCGAGCGCTGTCGCGGTCGGTCGCGGGCGCTACGGCTCCGGCACCTCCACGCTCACCGCCCCCGACGACCCGCTCGACATCCTCGCCGGTCTCGTCGGTCTACGCGATCGGGGGTTGCGCGCACCGCTCCCGGTGGCCACCAAGGCTACCGCTCTGTACGCGACGCGACGCCGTCAGGGTGTCGACGAACATCCCGCTCTCTCCACGGCCGGTGACGAATTCAGCGGCAGATACGGCGAACACGGTGACCGTTACCTGCGGTTCGCCTTCCCCGGCGGCTTCGACGACCTCACGTCGTTCCCGGCCGCCGACGGGCCTGTGCTCGCTGACGTGACCGCCGAGCACACCGAGTTCGGCGCGGTCGCCGGTGCGCTGTGGAATCGCCTGCTCGACGACGAGAAGGTGCGGGGATCATGACCGCCCAGCCGCGGTTGACCCCCGCCGCCTTCGAGGTCACCGGCGCCCCGCCCACGGGTACCACCGTCTTGGAGGCCAGCGCGGGCACCGGTAAGACGTTCGCCATCGTCGGCCTCGCGGCCCGACTCATCGCCGAGGGGCTGGACATCTCGGAGCTGCTGTTGGTCACCTTCAGCCGATTGGCCAGTGCCGAACTGCGAGAACGCACCCGCGATCGGTTGGCTCGCCTGGAGGTCGCGCTGCGGGACCCGGTGGCCGCCGCCGAGGATCCCGACGAGCTGACCGCCTTTCTCGCGCGGGGGGCCATCGACGAGGTCGCGCTGCGACACCGTCGGGTCGCCGATGCGTTGTCGAACTTCGACGCCGCCACCATCGCGACCACGCACACCTTCTGCAGCCGGATGCTCGACTGGTTGGGGATCGCCGGGGAGGCCGAGAGCGACGTCACCCTCGTCGAGGAGGTCGACGAGCTCACCGCGGAGGTCGCAGGCGACGTATTCCTCAACCGGTTCGCTCGCAACGGTCCCGCCTTCGCGTACAAACACGCCGGCGAGATCGCCAAACAATCGGTGCGACAGCGCTATGCCGACCTGCGTCCCGACGGCGCGGCCGACGGCGAGGTGGTCGACGACCCGGAGGTCGCCGCCCGTCTGGAGTTCGCGACGGTGGTCCGCAGGGAGGTGGATCGACGCAAACGGCTACACCGCATCCGGGACTACGACGACCTGCAGCTCACCCTGCGCGACGTACTCCGCGACCCCGACCACGGGGCAGCGGCCGCCGCGCGCATCCGGGAACGGTTCTCGGTGGTGCTGGTCGACGAGTTCCAGGACACCGACCCGGTGCAATGGGAGATCTTCCGCCGCTGTTTCCACGGCCATCGCACCCTGGTGATCGTCGGCGACCCCAAGCAGGCCATCTACTCGTTCCGCGGTGCGGAGGTGCTCAGCTACCTCGACGCGGTCGCACACGCCGATCACCACCAGGTGTTGCCGGTCAATCACCGCACCGACGCGCCGCTGCTCGCCGCGCTGGATCACCTCTACGGTGGTGCGGCCCTGGGCAACGACCAGATCGTGGTGCACACCGTCGGTTCGTCCCATGCCGAGCCGAGAGTGCACGGCGGTGAGCCGCTACGGTTGCGGCAGGTGATTCGGGCCGGACATCCGCTCAAGAAGACGGGTTTCCCCACGGTGGGCCTGATGCGGGACGCCGTGGTCGACGACGTGGCCGCCGACATCGCCGACCTGCTCGCCGGGGGGCGGGCCATCGACGCCGCCGACGGAACCCGGCCGCTGGCCGCCGGTGACGTGGTGGTGCTGGTCCGCAGGCGTGATGTCATCCCCACCCTGCAGGAGAAGCTCGCCGACCACGGCGTGGTGTCGGTGGTCGGCGCCGGACGCAGTGTGTTCAGCACCGACAGTGCGCGGCATTGGTTGTGGTTGCTGCAGGCGGTCGAACAACCCGGCCGCACGTCGCGAGCTCGGCTGGCCGCGCTCACCCCGCTGATCGGTCGCCGCCTCGCCGAACTGGACGACGGTGGTGAGCAGGTCGTCGCCGAACTGTCGCGCCTGCTGCGGGACCTGTCGCGGCTGTTCGCGACGACCGGGTTCGCGGCCCTGTTCGAACACCTCTCCGGTGCCACCGATCTCGAGGCGCGAGTGCTCGGGACCGAGTCGGGGGAGCGCATCCTCACCGACCTCCGTCACGTCGCGTCGTTGTGCAACACCGTGGTGGTCAACGAGGGCATGGGTCTCGCGGCGCTGATCCGGTGGCTCGCCGACCGTATCGACGACCCCGCTCTGGGCAATCAGGCCGATCAGAGCCGCAGACTCGACAAGGACGCGCACGCCGTGCAGATCATGACCGTGCACGCCAGCAAGGGATTGCAGTTCCCGGTGGTGTACGTGCCGTTCGGCTGGGACGCGGCCAAGAGCTTCGACAATCAGACGTTGTCGCTGCACGACGCGGCCGGCCGACGGCTGCTCGACGTCCGCGGACCCGACGCCCGGGGTTACCGCGTCCAGCAGGACATCGCCGACGACGAGGAGTCCGGCGACGACCTGCGATTGTTCTACGTGGCCGTCACGCGTGCCCAGTCGCAGGTGGTCGTGCACTGGGCCCCGAGTTACAACACCAAGGACTCGGCACTGCAGCGCATGCTGTTCGGTCGAGACCCCGGATCCGCATCACCCGGTGGGGTGCCTGCTCGCTCGGTGTCGGTGCCCGACGACAACACCGTGTTCACGCGGTTGCAGGAATGGGCCGGTCCTCGCGCCGACCTGATCGGCATCGAGCGGGCCGTCGCGCAGACGCCGGTGGTGGTGGCACCGACGGACGACACCGTGACGCCCGAGCTGACGGTCTCCCGCTTCACCCGCACCGTCGACACGACCTGGCGCCGAACCTCGTATTCGGCAATCGTCGCCGCAGCCGATCACAGCCTGCCGGTGGTCACCGACGAACCCGAGGAGTCGCTCACCGACGACGAGCCCGACGACGCCGACGATCTGCTCGTGGTGCCCTCTGGCACACCCGGAGGCGCACCGTCGCTGATGAACGCGATGCCTTATGGCGCCGCTTTCGGCACCCTGGTCCACGAGATCCTGGAGGAGATCGACACCGGCGCCGACGACCTGACCGCCGAGGTGACCGCCCGATGCGCCGCCGCCGTCGGTCGGCGACTCGTGGACGTGGACACCGAGTTGCTGGCCACCGCACTGATGGGGGTGCTGCGCACTCCGTTGGGCTTCGGTGATCTCGCCGCGATCACACCGTCGGACCGGTTGTCGGAGTTGGACTTCGAACTGCCGTTGGCCGGTGGTGACATCGCGCGCCCGGGTGCGGCGACGGTGGCCGGAATCGCCGACGCGATGGCCGAACACCTGCCGTCCGGGGACCCCCTCGTCGGTTACCCCGCGCGCTTGCGGGAGGTGTCGGACCTGCCGTTGCGCGGATTCCTGGTCGGCAGCATCGACGCGGTGCTCCGTGTCGACGGCCCGCGCTTCGTGGTCGTCGACTACAAGACCAACCGACTCGGCACCGGTGACCTCACCGTCGGCCATTACACCCGATCGGCGATGGCCGAGGAGATGATGCGCGCGCACTATCCGTTGCAGGCCCTGCTGTATTCGGTGGCGTTGCACCGGTACCTGCGTTGGCGATTGCGCGGATACGACCCGCGACGACATCTGGCGCCGGTGCAGTACCACTTCGTCCGCGGTATGGCCGGCCCGGACACCCCTGCCGATCACGGGGTCTTCGAATGGGCCATCCCGGCCGACCTGGTGAGCGCGGTCTCGGAGTTGTTGGCGGGAGGGTCATGACCACGTCGGTGACGGGCACCCAGGACCCTGGAGACGGTTCGGAGAGATCCGTTCGGGCGGCCGGTGACGCGCAACTGGTCTCCGGTGCCCGGGGTCTGGTGGCGGAATTCAACCGGGCGGGGGTCTTGGACGCCGCCGACGTGCACGTCGCGCGTCGGCTCTCCGCCCTCGCCGGGGTGCCGACGGTCGACGAGGTGGAGCTTGCCGCCGCCTTCGCCGTCCGCGCGGTACGGGCTGGTTCGGTGTGCGTCGAACTGGACCGGTTGCGCGACATCGTGTTCGACGGCGACACCGAGGGGTTGCCGTGGCCGGATCCGGAGACCGTGATCGCGGCGGTCCGGGCCAGTCCGCTGGTCCAGGGTTCCGCGGCGGGGCCGCTGCGACCACTCTGTCTGGTCGACACCGACGAGGGTCCACTGTTGTACCTCGACCGTTATCACCGGCAGGAGAACACAGTCCGCCGCATTCTCGACGAGCGTGGCGAGTCGTCTGATGCCACCGACGAGCGCAGCGATGCGGCCGACGGTCCGGGCCGGGTCCGCGACGCCCTGGACCGCTACTTCCCCCGGGGTGATGGCCCGGACCGGCAGCGGATCGCTGCCGCCGTCGCGGCGACCACCCGTACATCGGTGATCGCCGGTGGGCCGGGAACCGGCAAGACGCACACCGTCGCCCGGGTACTGGCGGTGTTGCGGCATCTACACGGGTCCGGAAGGGGGGACGCCGCCGACGACGGACCGCGCATAGCGCTGTGCGCACCCACCGGCCGGGCCGCTGCGCAATTGCAGTCCGCGGTCTCCGCGCAGTCCGCGGAGATCGGCCTACCCGATACTCTCTCCGCGGTCACCATTCACCGGCTCCTCGGCTGGGCTCCCGGCAGCAGCAGTCGTTTCCGACACCACGCGACCAATCGGTTGCCGCACGACGTGGTGGTGGTCGACGAGACGTCGATGGTGTCGCTCACGCTGATGTGCCGACTGCTCGAGGCGATTCGACCCGACGCGAGACTCATCCTGGTGGGCGATCCCGACCAACTCGCCTCGGTCGACGCCGGCGCGGTTCTCGCCGATCTGGTGGCCCGTCCGTCCGCTGCCCGGTTGTCCGCCCATACCGCCGAACTGATCCGCCCCGATGTCGACGCACCGGCGACCGATGACGAGCCCGCCGTCGACGCCGCGGAGACCGAGGGGTTCGCCGCCGGGGTGGTCCGGTTACGCCGCCGTCGTCGCTTCGGTGGCGACATCGCGGCGGTGGCCGACGCCGTCCGCATCGGCGACGCCGACGCAGTGGTCGACCTGATGCGATCAGGATCGTCGGCGCTGAGCCTGGTCGGCCTCGACGAGCTCGGCGAGCTCCGCGCGGACGTGACGGGGTGGGCGGTGGATCTGCAACGTGCGGCGACCGCGGGTGACGTCACCGCGGCTCTTGACCTGTTGAACCGGCATCGGGTGCTGTGTGCGCACCGTGAGGGCGCGGCGGGCGTGACCCGCTGGTCGCGTCAGGTCCAGGACTGGGTCCGCGACGCGGGGGCCCGGATTCCCGTCGATGTCTGGTACCCGGGTCAGCCGTTGCTCATCACCGCCAACGATCCCGCGGTGGAGTTGTACAACGGCGACACCGGCGTGGTCGTCGCCGGGCCGCGCGGTGAGCCGGTCGCCGCGTTCCGCCGCGGTGTCGATCGCCGGCAGGTGCACCCCGGACTACTGGCCGATGTGCAATCGGTGTACGCGATGACCGTGCACCGCAGTCAGGGCAGTCAGTATCGGTCGGTGTCGATCATCCTCCCTCCCGAGGGATCGTCGCTGCTGACGCGGGA
Source organism: Williamsia sterculiae (assembly GCF_900156495.1). Taxonomy (GTDB): domain Bacteria; phylum Actinomycetota; class Actinomycetes; order Mycobacteriales; family Mycobacteriaceae; genus Williamsia_B; species Williamsia_B sterculiae. Next base: position 74,095 of record NZ_FTNT01000011.1, on the reverse strand, counting down.
ACTGCTGTACACCGCGATCACCCGCGCCGCCGCCCACGTGCGGATCGTCGGCAGCGTCGAGGCGCTGCGGGCCGGAGTCGACCGCAAGGTGTTGCGAGCCAGTGGACTACGATCCGTACCGCGCCATACCTCCGCCGGTTGAACCCGCTTGTCGCAGCTCCGCCTGCCGAGCACCCGTCGGAGAGTCCGGGGGCTATGAGCCCAACAGGTCCGCACCGCCGGTGACGAGGTCGCGCCGCAGGTAGTACTCGGTGTTCAGCAGTAGATCGCGCTGATCGCGCGGCAATTCGGCCAGTCGCCGCAATGCGCGACTGCGGGCCAGTTCGGATCGGTGCGCCGACAACGCTTTCCATTTCACATCGGCCTGTGCCGACACGTCCAGGGAGAGGTCGATGGCGTCCTCGGGGGTACCGACCAGCGGCGGGTCAGGGATGTCGTCCCGTACCGCGGGCAACACGCGGGCGGCCACCCACCGGGGGATGGTGGACAGGTACAGCGACCGCACCTGCCAGGGTTGGCCGGTCTCCGGGTAGAGCGCGGCGGCAGCCGCGGCTTCCACCGCGATCACGGTGACCCGGTGGGCCGCGACGTGATCGGGATGACCGTAGATCCCGTAGGCGTCGTACGTGATGACGATCTCCGGACGGATCGTCCGGATGTGGGCGACCAGATCGCGCGAGACGTCGTCGGGGTCGGCGTCGCACAGGCGTGGTCGCCCCGGCGCGGACTCCTCACCGAACATCAGGTCGCCGTAGCCCAGCGTCACGGGTGAGCCCGACCCCAGGACCTCGGTGGCTTCCGTCAGCTCGTCGTATCTGCCGGTTCCCGCGGTCCAGGTGCAGGTGACGATCGTGCAGTCTCCGTCCGCGGCCACGTGTCGCGCGATGGTCCCGCCGGTCCACAACGACTCGTCGTCGGGGTGCGCGTGCACGAGCAGTAGCGAGGGAACGGACACAGATCTCCTGACGTCTGCGGGTGAGCCGCCCTCAGCCTAGGCGAGCGACCTCCGCCGCCGCGGATATCACGCGTGCTCGGCTAAACTGGCGTGCCGTCCGCAACCGCCATCAGCCCCGTCAGGGCCACCGAGACATGTCTGGAGATGCGCCGCACCGGGCGCCCGAAAGGAGAACCGATGAACGCAGGTGCCGAGGAACGCGAGTTCCAAGCCGAGACGCGGCAACTGCTGGACCTGATGGTCCACTCCGTCTACTCGAACAAGGACAGCTTCCTCCGCGAGCTGGTGTCCAACGCCTCCGATGCCCTGGACAAGCTGCGTCTCGAGGCATACCGCGACAAGGACCTGTCGGTCGACACCGGCGATCTGCACATCGAGATCGACATCAGTGACGGTGCGGGCGGCGACGACGCGACCCGCACGCTCACCGTGCGCGACAACGGTATCGGCATGTCGCGTGACGAGGTCGTCGACCTCATCGGCACACTGGCCAAGTCCGGAACCGCCGAGCTGCGGCGGAAGCTCGCGGATGCCAAGGACGCCGCGAGCTCCGACGACCTGATCGGCCAGTTCGGCATCGGTTTCTACTCCACCTTCATGGTCGCCGACAAGGTCACCCTGGTCACCCGCAAGGCGGGGGGGGCCACGGGCACGCGCTGGGAGTCTGCCGGTGAGGGCAGCTACACCATCGAGACCGTCGACGACGCACCGCAGGGGTCGTCGGTGATCCTCGATCTCAAACCCGCCGACACCGAGGACCACCTGCACGACTACGCGTCCGAATCGACGATCCGGCAGCTGATCAAGAAGTACTCCGACTTCATCTCCTGGCCGATCCGTATGCAGATCGAGCGCACCAAGCCGGTCGAGGACGCCGACGGCGAACCGGTCGAGGGACAGACCGAGACGGTCATCGAGACCGAGACCCTCAACTCGGGCAAGGCGCTCTGGGCCCGACCGCGTGACGAGGTCTCCGAGGAGGAGTACCGAGAGTTCTACCGGCACGTCTCGCATGCGTGGGACGACCCGCTGGAGGTCATCACACTCACCGCCGAGGGATCGTTCGAGTTCCAAGCCCTGCTGTTCATCCCGTCGCAAGCGCCGTACGACTTGTTCATGCGCGACCGCGCCCACGGGGTGCAGCTGTACGTCAAACGGGTGTTCATCATGGACGACTGCGACGACCTGATGCCGGAGTACCTGCGGTTCGTCAAGGGCGTCGTCGATGCGGCGGATCTGTCGCTGAACGTCTCCCGGGAGATCCTGCAGCAGGACCGACAGATCAGGGCCATCCGCCGCCGGTTGACCAAGAAGGTGCTGTCGACCATCAAGGAGCTGCGAGGACAGGACCCGGAGAAGTACCGCACCTTCTGGACCCAGTTCGGCCGGGCGGTCAAGGAGGGGTTGGTCGCCGACCCCGACAACCGCGAGACCCTGTTGTCGATCTCGTCCTTCGACAGCACCCACTCGGCCGATGAGACCACCACGCTGGAGGACTACATCGCGCGGATGAAGGTCGGTCAGGAGACGATCTACTACCTGACCGGTGAGTCGCGTGCGCAGGTCGAGCACTCACCGCATCTGGAGGCCTTCCGCGCCAAGGGGTACGAGGTTCTGCTGCTCACCGATCCGGTCGACGAGATGTGGACGGGCGGCCCGGTGGAGTTCGAGGGCAAGACGTTCCAGTCCATCGCCAAGGGGGAGGTGGATCTGGACGACGCCGACAAGTCCGAGGACGAGAAGAAGGCCGCCGAGACCGAGCGGGAGGCCCGTGGCAAGGAGTACGCCGATCTGCTCGAATGGCTCGGTGGTGCGTTGGGTGACAGCGTCAAGGAGGCCAGGTTGTCGTCCCGGCTCACCGAGTCACCCGCCTGCATCGTCGGTGACACGTTCAGCTTCTCGCCGCAGTTGGAGAAGTTGTACCGGGCGTCGGGGCAGGAATTGCCGCCCACCAAGCGCATCCTGGAACTCAACCCCGACCATCCCTTGGTCACCGGTCTGCGGGACGCACACCGGGACCGTCCCGACGACGCGTCGCTCACCGAGGCGGCGGAATTGCTGTACGGCACCGCGCTGTTGGCGGAGGGTGGTGAACTCGCCGACCCGGCGCATTTCGCCAAACTGCTGACCGATCGGCTGACCCGCAGTCTGTAGCGGTGATCGCCGGGCGGGACCTCGCCGTCCCGCCCGGCGACGCTCGATCGGCAATGTGGTGACGTGGCTCGCCACACGCCCGCTGCCGCCCGCCCCGGTCATCTGTAGCGTCGAGGGTCACCACCCACGAAAGGATCCCGCGTTGGCAGGAGTGAACGTCTCGGTCGACTCGGCGATGGCCCCCGCGACCGCCTGGTCGCTTGCCTCGGATCTGAAACGATTCGACGAGTGGATGACCATCTTCGCCGGCTGGAAGGGTGAGGTGCCCGCGACGATCGAGAAGGGCACGCAGGTGTCGTCGGCGATCAAGGTCAAGGGGTTTCGCAACGTGATCCGCTGGACGGTCACCCGTTACGACGAACCACACCTCATCGAGTTGTCGGGCAAGGGGCGCGGTGGCGTGAAGATCGATCTGGCGATGAAGGTGACGCCCACCGGCAAGGGATCGTCGTTCGATGTCTCTGCCGAATTGCGGGGTGGCCTGCTCAACGGGCCTGTGGGATCGTTCGTGGCCCGGATGATGGACTCCGATGTACGACGTTCGGTGACCAACCTGTCCCAGCTGCACTGAGTGCCCTGCGCCACGAAGGCGCCCCAGTTTGGGTGTACATATGTACACTCAGTTGTCATGACGGATATCGCTGTGCGCCGGGATCGAGAGGTCCGTGCGTTGACCTCGCTCGGTATGCGCGAGCTCGCGACCGCGACGAGCGGTGTACACACGGTGCACCGTGCGGTGTCCGACCGGGTGTTCGCACTGCTGGGCATCGGCCTCGGCGACCTCGGGCGCGCCGTCAAACCCGCCCACGACGCCATCACGGACGGGGTGTACGCGGTCATCAGCGGCACCCTGGCCGAGGTCGGTGGGCTCGCCGGTCAGGTCGCCGTAGGCCGTGGGCGGCCGCCGTCGGAGACACCGAAGGGCGCCTTCGTGCTCGGGGTGGTGAACGGTCTGATCGGCGACGCGCTGGCCGCCGAGGCGTCGCCGCTGGCGGAGAGCATGTCGGTTCGCGTGGACAATGCGGCAGTCGCCGTGCGGCGGTCCTCACTCGACGCCGCGTTCCCGGACGCGAGCGAACGGGTGGTGGTGTTCCTGCACGGTCTGATGGAGACCGAGAACGCGTGGCGACTCGGTGACGGCCCCGGTTACGGCCGCCGACTGCACGATGACCTCGATTACAGCGAGGTGCAGATCAGGTACAACACCGGTCGGCACATCAGTGAGAACGGTCGAGAGCTCGCGACCCTGCTGCAGGATCTGGTGTCCCAGTGGCCGGTGCCCGTCCGGACGTTGACGTTGGTCGGACACTCGATGGGTGGACTGGTGATGCGCAGCGCCTGCCATCAGGGGGCCGACGAGAATGCTCCGTGGGTACAGCGGGTGCGGCACACCATCTGCCTCGGCACCCCACACCTCGGCGCCCCGATGGCGCAGGCGGTGCACTACGCGAGTGCGGGCCTGCACGCGTTCCCGGAGTCGCGACCCTTCGCCCAGCTGCTGCGACGTCGTAGCGGCGGAATCCGCGACCTGCAACAGGGTTCGCTGGTCGACGACGACTGGCGCGACTCCGACCTCGATGCTCTGCGATCGCGTGCGGTACGAGAGATCCCGCTGTTGCCACACGCCGTGCACTCGTTCGTGTCGGCGACCGTCACCGCCGACGCCAGGCATCCGCTGGGTCGTGTCATCGGTGACGGGTTGGTGTTGTCACCGAGTGCATCCGGCCGGAATCGCGCCCGCCGCATCGGTTTCTCCGACGACGCCGGATTGGCGATCGGTTCGGCCAATCACTTCACGCTGTTGAACAACGATGCCGTCTACGACTGGTTGGTCGAGCGCCTGCGCCCGTTGCCCGAGCTGCCCCCGGCCCGGGTGTATTCCGCGACACTGGGAGCCTGGGTCTGACCACTCCCCGAAAACTGCGGGAGATCCGATTTCCCGCAGTCTCGACCATTCACCGCTGATGCATCGGCGGGAAACCTCGACACTGCGGGAAATCGGTTCGGCGGTGCGCCGCTCACGGGGCGCGGAGGGTCTGGGCAGCGGGCGTCCAGTCCAGAGCCGGTCCGAGGCGCTGGGCCAGGTCGGTGATGATCTGGACATAGTCCTCGGGCTCGAAGGAGAAGGGGAGCGCGAACGCCACCTCGGTGGCTCGCTGGAACCCGGCGTGCGAGTACAGCCGTTCGGCGATCTCGTCGGAGGTCCCCACGATGTCGGGCGCGAAAAGCATGCCGCGCGGACCCTGCGGTGTGGTGGTGCGCGGGAACCGCGCCGCCGCGTAGTCGCGGTAGCGGCGGACCTGTTCGGGGGTCGCGGAGTCGGTGGGGATCACCACCAAGCCCTGTGACACCCGCGCATTCTCCGGCTGCGGATGGTGGGCGCGGTAGGCGTCGATGTGTTCGCCCTGGATGATCGCGAAGTCACGCGACGACGTGCCCTCGGTGGTGACCACGGAACTCGTCAGATAGTTGAGCTCGTGCTCTCCGGCCCAGATGGCGGAGCTGAGCCCGCCGCCGTACCAGACTCGGTCCCTGAGCCCCGGCGAGTGAGGTTGCACGATCCGGGAGTAGTTCTCGATGCCGACGGTGCCCTCGAAATCGCTGACCGGTCGACCGCCGAGGTTGTCGATGAGACGCAGCACCCGGTCCTTGCTGAAGTTCTCCACGTCGTGGGTCTCTGGGTACAGCGCGTGGCGGAAATCGTCGTACCGCATCGGCGTGCCCACCGAGACCCCGGGATTCAACCGCCCTCCCGACAGCAGGTCCACCGTGGCGAGGTCCTCGGCCAATCGCATCGGGTTCTCCAGCCCCAGCGGGATGACCGCGGTACCCAGGTCGATCCGGGAGGTGCGCTGGGAGGCCGCGGCCAACACCGCGACCGGTGACGAGATGCCGTACTGCAGATGCCGGTTGCGCAACCACACGCTGTCGAACCCGAGTTGCTCGGCGAACTCGATGATCCGGAGTGTCTCCTCGTGCCCGGTCGCGGGGTCGTCGGCGTCGAACCGGCCGATGGTCAAGAAACCGAGTTTGGCCAGTGGCGTCCCCTGGGTCGGCACGTCGTCTCCTCCGAGTACTTCGCGGCGTCTCGCCGCGGTTGAACGACTCGACGTACCACCTCGCGGCGACGTCGGATCCTGTGCTCAGCCGAACGACGAATGCGGCGCTCCGATTCCCGGGTCGATGGTGACCGGGCCCGACACCGACGGACTCACCGGGAAGTCGAAGATCGCGGTGGGGATGTAGACAGTGGCGCAGGCGTTCGGGATGTCCACCACACCCGACAACCGGCCCTCGATCGGTGCGGCGCCGAGCAACAGATAGGCCTGCTCTGGGCTGTACCCGAACGTGGTCAGGTAGTCGATGGCATGCAGGCAGGCTCGTTGGTAGGCCAGATGCGAGTCCAGGTAGCGCTGCTCCCCGTCGAGGGTCACCGACGTGCCGGAGAACGCCAGCCATTCCGAATACTGCGGGTCGGTGTTGCCCGGCATGAAGATCGCGTTCTCGCTGACTCCGTAGGTCTCCATCCCGCCCGGGATGATATCCACGCGCAGATCGATGAAGCCACCCATCTCGATCGCACCGCAGAACGTGATCTCGCCGTCACCCTGGGAGAAGTGCAGGTCACCGACGGACAGCTTCGCACCGTCGACGAATACCGGATAGAAGATGCGGCTGCCCTTGGTCAGGTTCTTGATGTCCTGGTTGCCGCCGTTCTCGCGGGGCGGGGCGGTACGAGCGGCCTCCGCGGCCGCGGTCGTGAATGCATCGCCGGTGAGGCTGCCGAGGATCGCGTCCTCGGGCTCCGGTGCCAGGGCCAGTGGTGGCACCCGGTCCGGGTCGGTGGCGATCAGCGCACCCTCGCGGGCGTTCCAGGTCGCCAGTAACCCGGCCGACGGTGCGGTGCCCATCAGACCCGGGTGGACGATCCCGGTGAACTCGACCCCGGGGATGTGGCGTGACGTGGCCTTCTGACCGGTGAAGTCCCAGACCGCCTTGTAGGCGTCGGGAAACTGTTCGGTGAGGAACCCGCCACCGTTGCGGGTGGCGAAGATACCCGTGTAACCCCAACCCTGGCCCGCCAACGGGCCCTCCTCCAGCGGGATGGGGCCGACGTCGAGGATGTCGACGACGAGCAGGTCTCCGGGTTTGGCACCCTCGACGCCGATCGGGCCGGACAACGTGTGAACGCTGTTCAATGGCGCGTTGAGGATGTCGTCGGCCGAGTCGTCGTTGCGAATGGCGCCGTCGAACCACTCCCGACAGTCGACGCGGAACGACTGGCCCGGTGTGACGGTGACGGCGGCCGGGATGTCGGGGTGCCACCGGTTGTGGCCCACCTTCTCCTGGTCGACGAACGTCCGGGTGGAGTCGAGGGGAAAGATCACGTCGGGCATGGTGGTCCCTCTCAGGGTCGCGGGAGTGTCCGGTGCAACGGGTTGGTCGAGTGGCGTCCGCGTGAGATGCGGGTGGGTGGGCGGGAGACCACATCGGGCCGGTCGCCGGTCGCTCGGGTCGCGTCCTGCAGCCGCATGGCCGTGGTGTTCCCCACGCCCAACCGCGCCCCGACGAACGTCCTGATCGACCGACCTCCGCAGCGGGGGCAGGTCGACAGGTCGGGCCGATCGGCCATCCGATGACTCTCGTCGAAGTCCGGACATTCACCTGTGCAGCGGAAGGTGTAGGTGGGCAACCAGTTCCCTCACTTCAAAGCGTGTCGGCGCCGTGACGACACCGAGATGACCCAGCCGAAGCTAGGGGGCGTTTGTGTCGGCGATCGGACCAGGATGTTTCCGGCCGGAAAACCCGCACATCACGGGGTATGGAGTCGACGCCCGTGTGGGGGTTGAATCGGACGATGAACAAGTCGGTGTTTCTCATCCGCGCGGTGAATGTGGGTGGTACCAAGCTGCCGATGGCCGAACTACGGCAGATCGCGGGCGACCTCGGTGCCACCGACGTCGCCACCTACGTGGCGTCGGGCAACCTCATCTGCTCCCCACCGGGTTCGGCGTCGGAGTTCGCACCCGCTCTCGAGTCGGCGCTCACCGAGCGGTACGGATGGTCGCGTGAGGTGATCGCCCGGTCGGCCGAGGATCTGGAGCAGGCGGTGGCCGCGCACCCGTTCGAGGTGGTGGAACCCAAGTTCTCGTACGTACATTGTCTGGTCGATGCGCCTGAGCCAGAACGTGTCGAGGCGTTCTACGAGCGAGATCTCGACGGTGCCGAGGTGCGCGTCATCGGCGACGACGTGCACATGCGGTATCCGAACGGGGCAGGGACGTCGAAGTTGACCGCGGCGGTGTTGGCCCGCTCACTCGGCGTGCAGGGCACGGCTCGCAACATGCGGACGGTCGATGAGCTCATCGCACGCGCTCGATCGTGAGCGCCGTGCGATGATCAGCCGCCAACCAATTGCGGGAACACCGCGTCGGACAGCAACGGCGCCAACAGTGCCGTGTCGACGGATTTCACTTCGAACCAACGGATTTCGGCGATCTCGCCGGACGGGGTGTGTACCTCGACGGGTGGGTGCTCGTACACGGTGGCCACCACCTCATGGTCGACCTCGTTGGCCGCGGGCGCGGTGAAGGTGCCGAGCAGTCGCAACCGGGCAGGGTCGACCGCCACCCCGAGTTCCTCGGCGACCTCACGGACCGCGGTGGCGGACGGGTCCTCACCCGGCTCCGGCTTCCCTCCGGGGAGCATGAAGCGCGACGTCCTGCGTTTGCGCACGGTCAGCACTCGACCGGACGCGTCGCGCAACACCACGGCGCTGACGTGAATGCGGTTGGTGGTCACGCGGTCCACCGTAGCGAGGGGGTGACGCGCTCACAGATTGGCGACCACGTTGACGATGTTGCCGTCGTGGTCGCGGAAGAAGAATCGCCGGACACCCCAGGACTCGTCGGTCAGCGGGTGGACGATCTCCAACCTGGCGGCCATGACCCGTTCGTGGATCTCGTCCACATCGTCGGCTGTGGCCATGCCGACGCTGATGGTCGGATTCTCCGATGCGGCGGCGTCGGTGGTGATGGTCTGCAGTTGCACGGCAGGCGCGGCGGTCGGGGAGAGGTTGCCGACCCAGCCCAGGTCCATGTTCACATCGAGGCCGAAGAGTTCGGCATAGGACGCATTGGCCCGGCCGACATCGGAGACCTGGAGGTTGGGGACGATTCGCACGACTGCCATGTGGTCCGAACCTACGCCGGGAAGTGGGTCCCGCGCGGCCGGATCATCGGGTGCCGGTGATACCACCGTCGACCGGAAGGTCGACCCCGTTGATGTACCCGGAGCGTTCGCCGGCCAGGAACGTCACGGCGTGCGCGATATCGTCGGGTCGGCCGAGGCGTTGTTGTGGATTCGGTGCGTAATCGGTGGTGATCGAGGGCTCGATCTCCTCCCATGTGCGGCTGTCTGCTCCGGTTCGCGAGAGGAACATGGACCGCATCGACGGTGTGAGGATCACGCCGGGGCTGACCATGTTGACGGTGACACCGGGGACCACCGCCGCGCGCGCGAGGCTGATGGTCGCGTTGGCCAGCGCCGCCTTGGCGGCCGAGTACTCGATCATCGTCGGGATCGGGGTGCGGGTGCCCCGGGTGCCGATGAACACGATCCGGCCGAATCCTCGACGACACATCCCGGGCAACGCCGCCTTCGCGAGCTCGACTGCGGAGATCACGTTCGTGCGGTAGGCGAGCAACCAATCGGCCGGCGTCACGTCGGCGATCGAGTGCTCCTCGAACGGCCCGGCCGCGGCGACCACGACGTCGAAGTCGCGGTCGCGAACCTCATCGGTGAGGCGCCGGACGTCGAGATCGTCACCGACGTCGCCCCACATCGCCGACGTGCCGCCACCGAGTCGGCGGGCAGCATCAGTCGCCGAGTTCTCAGCGCGTCCGTGCACGGTGACGCGGCTGCCTGTCGTGCGCAACGAGCTCGCGATGGCCCAACCTATCCCCGCGGTGCTCGCGGTCACCAGTGCGTTGCGTGCGGGCGATTCGTTCGTGTCGGTCACGCTGCGAGACTAGGCGGTGGTGATGACATCGCGGACGTAGCAGAGCATTCGCGACCCGTTGCTCTCGAAGTTCGTGAATCCGTGCCGCTCGTAGAAGCGCCGCGCACCGTCGTCCACCTCGTCCACGTTGATGTGGATCTCCCCGTGATCGCGTCTCACCAATTCCGCGGTCATCGCGGCCACCATCTGTTGTCCGGCTCCACGGCCACGCGACTGAGGTTCGACGTAGAGCTCCTCGAGCTGGGCGAGGGGACCGTCGAAATACACCGAGGGGCGCAGGGTCACCAACGCGAAGCCGAAGGGACGATCCCCGTCGATCGCGAACCAGATGAGGATGTCGTCGCGGCGAAGGAGTTCGGCGAAGCGGGTGGTCAGGGTCGGCACATCGGGGACCGGGGCGTCGAACTCGGTGTTGAAGGCGTGCAGCAGGGTGGCAGCGGTCGCTGCGTCGTCGGGGTGAGCACGTCGGGTGGTGATCATGGTTGCAGCTTCGTCGTTTCCGCGCAGTCACGCAGCAATCTCGCCACGTTGTCTCTGCGCCCGAGTGCGGTTTGTCCACCGATCTGGACGGAACAAACCGACGGGGTCTTCTCGGCGACCTGAGGCGCCGCGGAACGCCGCCGCCACCGGTCGGCGTAATACTGGTGTCATGGCAGATGACACCGCGACGATCTTCGTGCTGTTCGGCTCCACCGGCGACCTGGCCAAACGAATGGTGCTCCCAGCATTCTTCGAACTCGAACGTGCAGGTCTGTTGCCCACGCACTGGGCGCTGGTGGGTAACGGTCGAGGCCATCGCAGCGACGACGACTTCCGCCAGCACGTCCGCGATTCCCTCGACGAGTTCGACACCGCTCCCTCTGACGACGAGTGGGAGCCGTTTGCGAAGAACCTGTACTTCGCGGGCGGGGGTTTCACAGCCGACGACCCGGGCGACCTGCTCGACGTGATCGCTGATCTCACCGGGACGTTGGGCGACGACCGCCAGCTCGTCCTGTACCTGGCGCTGCCGCCCTCGGTGTTCGTCGACTACACCGAGGCCATCGGTGCGCACGACCTGGCCAAGGGATCTCGTGTGGTGTACGAGAAGCCCTTCGGTACCTCACCGAAGTCGTTCGAGGAACTCGATGAGGTGGTGCACCGCTATTTCGACGAAACGCAGGTCTACCGCATCGACCACTTCCTCGGCAAGGAGAGCACGCAGAACCTCCATGTGCTGCGATTCGCCAACGGGATGGTCTCCGGTGTGTGGAATCGCGAACATGTCGAGGAGGTGCAGATCGACATCCCGGAAACGCTCGACATCGACGACCGCGCCGAATTCTACGACTCCACAGGCGCATTCCTCGACATGATCGTCACGCACCTGTTCCAGGTCGCCGCCGAGGTGGCCATGGAGCCGCCGCTGAGTCTGTCCGCCGACGATCTGCAGACCGCGCGCGAGTCGGTGATCGCCGGGTTCCGTCCGATCGACCCGGACGACGTGGTCCTCGGCCAATACGAGGGCTACCGCGACACCGACGGAGTGAGCGACGACTCCGCCACCGACACCTTCGTCGCCATGCGCTTGTGGGTGGACACCGACCGGTGGCGTGGGGTGCCGTTCGTGCTCCGCACCGGCAAGGAACTCGGTGTCAGCGCCCAACAGGTGAGCCTGATCTTCCGACGCCCCGACGATGGCCCGATCACCCATCTGCCCGCCGACGGCACCGTCCTCACGTTCGACCTCAGCGGCGACGGCGCGGTCGACCTGACCGTGACGGTGAAAGAGCCGGGACCTGGCCTCCACCTCACCCTCGGGCACACCGAGATGGACCTCGATGCCATCGCCGACGGGCTCTCGCCGTACTCCCGACTCATCCTCGACACGTTGCACGGCGACCGGTCGTTGTTCACCCGCCCCGACGGACTCAGTCACGTCTGGCACGTTGCCGCACCGGTACTCGACAATCCGCCGACGCCACAACCGTATGCCCGGGGCTCGATGGGACCGGGGGCGGCCGATCGACTGCCCGGACCTCCCGGATGGATCCTCACCGGCGCGGACGCCACCAAGGGCTGAGTACAGCCGAACGGGCCCGTCGGTCAGCCCGTGCGCAGTACCCCGGCCTCCATCAACGCGCGCTCACGGGGCGTGGTCCCACCCCAGACCCCGTGGGGTTCGCCTGCCTGTATCGCGTACGACAGGCACTCACGCATCACCGGACATTCGCGACAGATCTGTTTGGCGTCACGCTCCTGGGCGTCGCGATCACGCCGACGGCCGTGATGGTCGGGGAAGAAGTCGACCCCGGTCGTGCGACACGATGCCTGCAGCTGCCAATTCCACGAACTCTCAACCGGTTTGGGTAACGAAGGCAGCCGGTGCTGGTATTGGTTGATGATGCTGTCGCGAGGGCGATTGGTCACGGGCGATTTCGCTCGGTGTTCGTGGGGTGCACTGGGTGATCCCTTCGGTCGAAACATGTCCACTGATCGGACGCCGTGTTCGAGTCAACGTCGGTGGGCTGAATGAGTCAAGGGTCATAACCGCACACGAACACTATTTATCTGTCAGTGATCGCCGGCGGTAGAGTGCGTTCATTGAGTGGACGCTGATCAGATGCTCACAGGAGGTGTGGTGGTCACGTATGCGGATTCCGGCACGCTGATCGGTCGGGTCAGCACCGCGTTGCGGGTGTTGTCGGCAGCCAATGACACCGGTGCCACCACGTCGGAGGTCGCGCGGTCGTCGTCACTTGCGAGGCCCACCGCCCACCGATTGCTCACCTCGTTGCTCGGCGAGGGTTTCGTCGATCGCGACAACGCCTCGGGCCGCTGGTTCCTCGGCCCCGAGCTGTACCTGTTGGGGGCCAGCGCATCGGCCCGTTACGAGATCAGCAGTCAGGCGCGGCCCTCGGTCCTCCGGATGGCCGAGGCAACAGGGGAGAGCGCCTTCTTCGTCGCCCGACGTGGTGACGAGTCGGTCTGTCTGGTTCGCGAGGACGGCAGCTTTCCGATCCGCTCTTTCGTCCTCTACGAGGGTGCTCGTTTCCCGCTCGGCGTGGTCGCCTCGGGTCTGGCCATCCTCGCGTTTCTTCCCGACCCGGAGATCGAGGAGTTCCTATCCCGCGTGGATCTCGCCGCCACCCGGGGGCCGAGTTACACCTCGGACGCGGTATGCGCCCGGGTGGAGCAGACCCGACGCCGGGGTTACGCGGTCAACCCCGGTCTGGTGGTCGAGGGTGACTGGGGAATGGCCGCGGCCGTCTTCGACGAGACCGGGGTGGCGAAATGGGCGCTCACCATCACTGGTATCGAGAACCGTTTCCGAGTGGAGCGGCAGGAGGAACTGGGCAAATTGCTGCTCGACGAGGCGCACCGGTTGTCCAGGGCGCTGATCCGGCAGCCGTCACGCGGCTGAGGCCTCAGCTGCGTGTGGTTTGCTGAAGCCATGGCCGATCGGATCGATACGTTCTCCCACGACAACCTGACCTTCGACGTACTGGACACGGGCCCGCTCGACGGTGAGGTCATCGTGCTGTTGCACGGTTTTCCCGAGCGGGCATCGTCCTGGGCCCAGGTGTCGACGCTGCTGAATGAGCAGGGTTATCGCACCATCGCACCGGATCAGCGCGGGTACTCACCGGGCGCGCGACCCCGTCGACGACGCGACTACACCATCGACAAATTGGTCGGCGACGTCGTCGCACTGATCGAGACGATCGGCAGGCCCGTTCATCTGGTCGGACACGATTGGGGTTCCAACGTCGCCTGGTTCGTCACCATGCAGAACCCCGACCTGGTCATCGACCTCACCGCGTTCTCGGTCGCGCATCCGGCCGCGTTCCTCCGATCGCTGCTCGGGCCGCAGGCTCTGCATTCCTGGTACATGGGGTTCTTCCAGCTGCCGTTCGTGCCGGAACTCGCGCTGTCCGGACAGTGGGCGCCGACCCGCTACTGGATGTCGCGCGGCGGACTCGGCCGCGACGAACTCGCGCGGGTTCGCGAAGAAATCGTCGACTACGGCGCGCTGACCGGCGGTCTCAACTGGTATCGCGCGCTGCCGTTCGCCGACCGGCGGTCGTTCGGCCGGAGAGTGCAGGTACCGACCACGATGGTGTGGAGCGACAAGGATCTGTTCCTGGGTCGCGACGCGCCCGCGAAGACAGCCGAGTACGTCGACGCACCGTACGACCTGATCGTCTTGCCCGGGGTGACGCACTGGATCCAGACGCAGGCGCCGGAGTCGGCGGCGGCAGCGATTCTCGAGCGGGTGAGCGGTTAGAGCGCTCCCGCGGCGTACGCGTCGTCCGCGTCGGCGAAGACCCGTTTGAACGCCGCCAGCGAGTCCTGGATGTCGCTGCGCAGCACCTTCACGGTCAATTTGCCTGCTGGTCCGCTCATCGCCAAACCGGACAGATCGATGTCCACGTCCAGGATGTTGTGACCGTCCTGGGCCGCCACCGACAGGGTCATCTCGGCCTTGATGCCGCCCCGTCCCTTTCCGGACAGCTTCGCCTTGTGCTCGTGTTCGATCTCGACCAGACGCCAGTCGAACGACACCGGTGCACCGCGCAATCGGATCACCGACGACACCTCGAGGCCCGTGACCAGTTCCGATCGTGCCGGAATCCTCCCATTCCACTTCTGATGAATGGTCAGCCACTCATGGAAGCGGGAGAGGTCGGTGATGCAGTTCCACCCCGCCGCCAGCGACATCGGGATGGGGATCTGCTCGTTGAGATGGGCCATGCCGGTTACTGTAACCACAGTTGACACACAATTCCGTAAGTGTTTCGCAACGGTGTGTGTCTGACGCCGATGGACACCGCGAGCGCCGTGGTGTGTTGCTGATCGTCCGGTGAGACGCCTAGCATATGTCGATGAGTGTCGACATCGAATGACCATGCGCGCGAGCGCGGCTGCGAGAAGAGTCGGGTGACGGACCAGAATCAGGAGTTGGTGTTCGCCGCTCTGGCCGATCAGGTCAGACGGCAGATCCTCGACACCCTCGCCACGCACGGAGAGTGTAGTGCGGGCTTCATCAGCGATCAGATCGCTTCGGTCGGACGGACAACGGTGTCCACTCATCTGAAGTCGCTCCGCATGTCCGGCGTCATACGAGAGCGCCGTGACGGCAGACACCGGTACTTCTCCGTCGACCCGGCGGGCCCGGCCAACGATGCATTGCAGTTCCTGCGCGGTGTGCTCGAGCGCGCCCTGGTCGCCGGTGATGACGGTGAGCGGTCGGCCGGGGGCGACGTGGTGGTCGCACCGATCGGGTCGACGAGCCGCCCCGAACCGCGCCGCGCGTAGCGTCTTCCCGATTCTGCATTCCGCGGTGTACTGACTGCCATGCCCGGGCTATCCGTCACCGCGCGGATCGGTGCCCCCGATCCGCCGGATCAGGCGTTCGAGAGACTCGCTTCCGGTCACCTGCTGGACTTCGACTGTGACCGGATGGTCGTCGGTAGTGCGGTGTCCATCCGGCTGCCGGTCGGTGCCGGGGAACCCGGTGCTGCGGGCGCGCCCATCACCCTGCTCGGACACATCGCCGCCGTGAAATATGGCCGTTCCGTTCTCGTGGTTCATCATCAACCGTGGCGAGGTCGGCTGATGGTGAGGTTCTTCCCGGACGGCCGCGGCACGCGCATCGTCCTGGAATCGAGTCTGGACGAGGACGGTCTCGCCTGGCTCGCAGGCAAACGTGGATTCGATCCACCCGTGGCGCCGCGGTCGGATCGACACCGCATCGGTCTGTTGGTCAGCAAGTCGGGATCGGCGGCGGTGTTCGCGCAGGCCACGGAATCCCTTGCCGCACTCGCCGTCGACGACGTGAATGCTGACGGTGGTATAGGTGGAACGCCGGTGGAACTGCTCGTCGGTGACGACGCGTCGGACTCCCTGATGGGTTCGAATGCGGCGATGCGCCTGTACCGCAGCGGATGTCGGGTGATCTTCGCCTGTGTCACGTCGGCGACCTTCAACGCGGCGGTCTCTGCCCTGCAGGACACCGACGTGATGGTCATCCACACCGTTCTCAACGAGGGTGGCCCGCCGAATCCGCGGACCGTGCGACTCGGGGAACGCCCGTTGGAGCAGGTGCGCGCCGGAGTGCCGGCAGTGATGCGTGACACCGGCGCGGTGCGATGGTTCTTCGTCGGGCACCGGTACTCGTGGTCGTACGGCGCGCACTGGGCAGCCCGTCGGGTGGTCGCGGAGAACGGTGGTTCGGTCGTGGGGGAGCGTTACGTGTCTCTGGGTAGCACCGACTTCTCGACCACCCTCGACGCCATCGAGGCGTCCGGCGCCGAGCTCATCCTGTCGTCGTTGGTGGGGCATGACGAGGTCTTCTTCGAGCGACAATGTGCCCGACAGGGATTGCGTTCACACACCAGAACGCTGGCGCTGGTCCTCGACGAGGCAACCCAGCAGTTGATCGGCGACACCGACGCCGACGGGGTCTGGGCGGCTTTCGGGTATTTCCAAGGGTTCGACGACACCCACTCCGACCTCGAGACCCGTTATCGCAGCGGTGCACAAGGACTCACTCCGCCCCTGAGTTCGTTGTCGGAGACCACGTACGAGGCCATCATCGCGTACGCGAGAGCGGCGACCATGTCGGCGGCAGGTGACAGTGCGGCCATCCGCGGCAGGCTCATCGCCGGCGCGGGGACAGATCAGGAAGGTGCCGCACCGGCGCGCAGACGCATCCTGCTCGCCGAGTCGCGGCACGGCACCCTGCGACAGCTCTGACCTGCACCGTAGCAACCGCAACACAGCTTTAACACTTGGATATGTCGATACGTGTTGACGTGACGACAATTGGTTCATACTGTTCTCGCATCAGGCGAGGATCCATCCGAGGAGTGCGTACCGATGACCGTAGAACGTCCCAGCTCTGATCAGATCGGTTCTGCTGCTGAGCATTTCGGACTCAATCTCGACGAGGCGGCTCGAAACGAGTTCGTCGGGTTGATCGATGGCGCGCTGGGTTCCTACGACGTGGTCGACGACTTGTACGCCGCCGAGGCGCCGGTCGCTCCGGCTCGTGCCCACGCGATCCCGGCGGCGGAGGATAATCCCCTCGGCGCGTGGTACGTCACCACCCGGATCACCGACACCCACCCGGTCGCCGACACCCTGTCGGGCAAGCGAGTGGCCATCAAGGACAACGTCGCGGTCGCCGGCGTCCCGATGACGAACGGGTCGAGAACCCTGGAGGGATTCGTCCCGACCCGGGACGCCACGGTCGTCACCCGGTTGCTCGACGCGGGTGCGGAGATCACGGGCAAGTCGGTGTGCGAGGACCTCTGCTTCTCGGGTTCGAGCTTCACACCCGCCGGCGGACCGGTCCGCAACCCGTGGGACCCCACTCGTGAAGCGGGTGGATCGTCCGGTGGCAGTGCGGCATTGGTGGCGGCCGGTGTGGTGGACCTCGCTGTCGGAGGTGATCAGGGCGGCTCGATCCGGATCCCCGCGTCCTTCTGCGGCGTCGTGGGACACAAACCCACCTTCGGTCTCGTTCCGTACACCGGCGCGTTTCCCATCGAGCGCACGGTGGACCACCTCGGACCCATCACGCGGACGGTCGAGGACGCCGCGACCATGCTGTCCGTACTCGCCGGCCGCGACGGCAACGATCCGCGGCAACCCGCGGACGTCACCGTCGACGACTATCTCGATGGTCTCGAAGGCGGAGTGGACGGTCTCCGCATCGGTGTGGTCACCGAAGGTTTCGGGCATCCCGCATCGCAGACCGAGGTCGACGAGACGGTACGCGCGGCCGCCGCCCGCTTCGCCGAGTCAGGGGCGACGGTGGAGGAGGTGAGCATCCCCTGGCACCTGCATGCCTTCCACGTCTGGAATGTGATCGCCACCGACGGCGCGGCGTACCAGATGCTCGACGGCAACGGGTACGGACTCAACGCCGAGGGGCTCTACGACCCGGAACAGATGGAATACTTCTCCCGTCGGCGGCTCGAGTACGCCGACGCCCTCTCCGAGACCGTGAAACTCGTGGCGCTGTGCGGGTACCACGGGGTGAAGGAACTCGGTGCCGCGAGTTACGGCAAGGCACGCAACCTGGTGCCGACCGCCAAGGCGGCCTACGACGAGGCGTTGGAGAACTATGACGTCCTGGTCATGCCCACGCTGCCGTACGTCGCATCCGAGCTGCCCGGACCCGACGTGGACCGCGCGACCTACCTGACCAAGGCACTTGGCATGATCGCCAACACCGCACCGCTCGACGTCACCGGGCACCCGGCGCTCTCGGTCCCTGCCGGTCTCGTCGGCGGCCTGCCCGTCGGGATGATGATCGTCGGCGGCGCTTTCGACGACGCCACCGTGCTGCGTGTCGGGCGGGCCTTCGAGAAGCTCCGTGGCGAGTTCCCCAGCCCCGATGCGAACCGTCACGCGGAGCTCAGCGCCGCACAGTAGCGCCCCCGAACACGCACCAGATCCAGCCCATTCGACAGCCCGGTTCGGCGCACCTTCGCTCGCAGCCCTCGAGCCTCACCGCCGAACCCGATCAGCGAGGACACCCATGGAATCAGCAATCGACACACACCTGACCGCCTGCCCGCGCACCATCTCCCGCCGTGTACCCGACGCATACCAGCCGCCGTTCCCCATGTTCGTGGGGCGCGCCGACGAGACTCTGCACCAGGTCACCATGGCCTACCTCGGTGTGCAATACCGCGATGGGGGTCAGCGCACCGCGGCTCTCGCGGCCGTGGCCGAGATCGTCGGAACCTTCGACATCGCCGATGGTCCGGCCCACAACGACATCACCCGGCACACCGACAAGGAGGGGTACGTGAACCTCATCGTCGTCGGGTACTGGCGCGACCCGGCCGCGTTCTGTCGATGGTTGCGATCGCCGGATGTCAACGGCTGGTGGGACTCTCCGGAACGTCTGTCCGGAGAGCTCGGTTACTTCCGCGAGATCGTCTCGCCGCGGGCCGAACAGTTCGAGACCCTGTACGCCTTCACCGACAACCTGCCCGGGGTCGGCGCGGTGATGGACGACATCAGCGGCGAGATCAACGAACACGCCTACTGGGGCTCGATGCGGGAACGTTTCCCGCTGTCCCAGACGGATTGGATGGAGTCGTCGGGTGAGCTCGTCGTCGTCACGGGCAATCCCGCCGATGGCGGGCGCGTGGTGGTACAGGGGCACGACAACATCGCGCTCATCCGATCCGGGCAGGACTGGCGCGAGGCCGGGCCGGAGGAGCGCGCGCTCTACCTCGAGGAGATCCAGCCGACGCTGCAGGCGGGCATGGACTTCCTCCGCGACAACGGCGAGACGGTCGGTTGTTACAGCAATCGGTTGGTGCAGAACATCGACCTCGACGGCAACCTGCTCGACGAGACCTACAACATCGGTCACTGGCGGTCGTTGGAGAAGCTGGAGCGGTGGGCCGAATCGCATCCCACCCACCTCCGTATCTTCACCACCTTCTTCAAGGTCGTCGCCGACCTCGACAAACTCCGCCTCTACCACGAGGTCTCGGTATCCGATGGTGCGAACCAGATCTTCGAATACCTCAACTGTCATCCGTCGACCGGGATGATGCGCGACGCCAAGGTGATGGCGTCGCGATGAGTCGCAACACGAACGGTCGGGTCATCACATCACCTGTAATGAGGAGCAACGTATGAACGGCGTCTTCGACCTCGGCGGCACCGATGGGCTGGGTCCCGTCGACCCACCCGAGAGCGAACCCATCTTCCGCGCCGAGTGGGAGAAACCGATGTTCACGATGTTCTCGGCGTGCTTCCGGGCCGGTTACTTCGGGCTCGACTCGTTTCGTCACGGTATCGAGAAGATCGACCCGGCGACCTACTTGCAGTCGCCGTACTACGAACACTGGTTGCACACCATCGAGGACCACGCGGTGGCCGCAGGCGCCATCGATCCGGATGAACTCGATCGGCGGACTCGGTACTACCTCGACAATCCGGACGCGCCACTACCCGATCACGAACAGAACCAGGAGCTCATCGACTTCGTCGACGCGGTGGTCCCGGCAGGCGCCCCCGCACAGCGAGCGACGGACAAGCAACCGCGATTCTCGGTCGGTGACGTGGTGCGGGTGCGTGATGACAGCCCGCATGGGCACACCCGGCGGGCCCGCTACATCCGCGGCAGGACCGGCACCGTGTCGGCCCATCGTGGTTCGTTCATCTACCCGGACGCGGCAGGCAACGGCCTCGGGGAGAACCCCGAACACGTCTACACCGTCAAGTTCACCAGTGACGAACTGTGGGGTCCCGAGTACGCGGACCCCAAGGGCTCGGTCTACTTCGACGTCTGGGACCCCTACATCGAACTGGTTTCCGCAACAGAAGGAGCGAACGCATGAGTACCGGAGTGTCGAGCCAGGAGGAGATCGCGGCGCGCGTCAAGGCCCTGGAGTCCATGCTCATCGAACGCGGGGTGATGACCACCTCGATGGTCGATCACATCGTCGACATCTACGAGAACGAGGTGGGTCCCCAGCTGGGAGCGAAGGTGGTGGCCAAGGCATGGGCGGACCCGGACTTCCGTACCCGGCTGCTCGACGACGCCACCGAGGCCTGCAAGGAGCTCGGCATAGGCGGTCTCCAGGGCGAGGACATGGTGGTACTCGAGGACACCGACGAGGTGCACCACGCGATCGTCTGCACTCTCTGCTCTTGCTACCCGTGGCCGGTGTTGGGACTCCCGCCCAACTGGTACAAGGATCCGCAGTACCGGGCCAGGATCGTGCGTGAACCGCGCAAGGTCCTCTCCGAGGACTTCGGCTTCGCGGTGTCCGACGACCGCGAGATCCGCATCTGGGATTCCAGTTCGGAGATGCGCTACTGGGTCCTGCCGCAGCGTCCCGCAGGTACCGGGGGATGGTCCGAGGATCAACTCGCCGAGCTGGTGACCCGCGACTCGATGATCGGTGTCGGGCCGGTCAAGGAGGTCGCGTGATGAGTGACGTGGCAACGCCGGTGAACCCGCAGCGCGACGCCGTCGAGGATCTGGTGTGTGACCTGCCCGGAGGGCGTCCCGACGAGCTCTCCTTCGACAGTCCCTGGGAGATTAGAGCATTTGCGCTCGCCGTGACCGCGCACAAGGCCGGCCACTATCAGTGGGAACAGTTCCAGGGCGCGCTGATCGACTCGATCGCCGAGTGGGACTCGAGGGCAACACGACTCGACGACGAGTCGTGGTCCTACTACGAACACTGGGTCGCGGCGCTGGAACGGGTGTTGGCTGATTCTGGTGCGCTGGACGCCGCCACACTCGCCGACCGCACCGCGGACGTTCTCGCGACCCCGCCGAATCGCAACCACCACAGGGCAGTCCTCGAACCCGTAGCAGTGGATCCGCGCCGCGCCGCGTGAGCGAACGGTGCACCAGACAACCCCGATCAGGAGAATGACCATGACCATGACCGATCCGGTTGCGCGTACCGCGCAGCGTGAATGGGCAGTAGCCGACCTCGACGTCGCGACCGCGGCGTTGTGGCTCAGCCTCACCGTCGTCTTCGCGGCGATGGCCTACTACTTCGTCGGCTACGACCAGGGCGCGGTGTCGGTGTTCGGACAGGACACCCATGTCCACGAATTCGTCCACGACGCCCGCCATTTCCTCGGTTTCCCCTGCCACTGAGGGATACCGCCATGGAGAAGAGGAACATCGCCGCCGGACTGCTGGCCGGACTCGTCGCCGGCATCGTGTCGTTCTGCTACGCCCGACTCTTCGTCGAGCCGCAGGTGCGGACGGCCATCGCCTACGAGGGGGGCCGATCGCACGCGGCCGCTGCCCTGAGCGGCGCACATGAACACGACCACGAGGTGTTCAGCCGAGCCGTACAGGAGAACGTGGGAGCCGGGGTGGGCACGATCGTCTTCGCTGCAGCCATGGGGGCGGTGTTCGCCGTGGCGTTCACCTTGCTGTGGTCCTACCTCGGCAAACGGTATCCCGCTACCGATGCCCGCTGGGTTGCCGCGGCGACAGCTGCCGCCCTGTTCGTCGCTGTATATCTGACACCGTTCGCGGTGTACCCGGCCAACCCGCCCTCGGTCGGCGACGGCGACACCATCGACGCCCGTTCGGGCGCGTATCTCGGCATCACCGTGGTGTCGGTGATCGCGATGGTGGTCGCGGTGACGGCGGCGGTGTTGCTGAGGGCGCGGATCAACGGCCTGCTGGCCGCGACGTGTGCTGCGGTCGGATACACGGCCGTGGTCGCGGTCGCGGCCGCGCTGCTCCCACGTTTCGACGAGGTGCCACGGCCGCTGACCGTACCGTCCGGTGACATCGTGTTCCCGGGCTTCCCGGCGGAGACGCTGGCCGACTTCCGGCTTCATGCGATCGGCGTACAGCTGGTGCTCTGGGTGGTCATGGCGGCGGTGTTCAGCGTGGTGATCGGCAGACGCCGTACGCCGGTGAAGACCAGTTCTCCGGCGAACATCTCGGCGCCGGCTCGCATCTGACGATTCCCGATCGCACGTCGGTTGGTCCACCATCCGGGGCGGGTGATGGACCGACCGCTGGGCGTCGCACATAATGAGGCCCATGCCGACCTGGATCATCGTCGTCCTGATCATCGCCGTGCTCATCGCGCTGGGTGCCGCGGTCGGCCTCTGGCGGTATTCCCAACAGAAGCCACCCCCGATTCCCGAGGGGTGGTACCCGGACCTGCACGACCCGACGATCGAACGTCGTCACGACGGCCGCGGCTGGACCGAGGAGACTCGGCCCAATCGCGAGGAACAGGAGTGACCCGGCCCCGTCGAACCCTTCCTCCGGTGGCGACGGGAGCGAGGTGAGCAGCGACGCCTCCGGTTCGTCCGGTACGGCCGTACCCGGGTCGCGCTGGCTCTCCGAACACCGTCGGACGACGGTGGCCCTCGTTCTCGCCGTGGCGGCCGGCGTCGTCTTGGGCTTGGCGGTGCGGCCGGTGACGACGATCTCGGTCACCGACTCGCTGGTGGTGACGCTGATCTGCTACCTGGCGGCCTACGTCGTCATCACGGCGATCACTTTCTCGCAGGCGACGGATTCGAATCTGGAGCAGTGGGCCGACCGCGAAGAGCGCGGCAACTTCGTCGAGCGATATGTGCTCGGTACCGCGCCCGGGCCGGGCATCTCGATCGGCGCGGCGGCATTGGCCCTGGTGGTGGCCACCGTGTGGCTCCCGGGAAACGGCAACAGTGGACTCAGCCATGGCTGGCGCGCGCTGATCGCCGTCGTATTGCTGGTCGTCTCGTGGAGCACGGTGGTGTGTTCCTATTCGGTGACCTTCATGGCCGACAACATCGTCGACCGTGGCGCCAGCCTGGATTTCCCCGACGACTCCAATCCAGGTTGGAGCGATTACATCTACTTCGCGTTCGCGGTGATGACGACATTCGGTGCCACCGACGTCACTGTGACGTCGAAAGCCATGCGGCGGACCGTCACCGTCGCTGCCACCATCGCCTTCGTCTTCAACACGGTCATCGTCGCGGCGGCGGTCTCGGCACTCATGGGCTGACTGCTGTTGTCGACACCTTGGGAGGACGCGGCGATCCGTGACGGGTTGCTGGACGATCTGTGCTCCGATGCCACGGTCGTGGGCTGGTCAGAGGGTCCGCACCGGACCTCCGAGTTTCTCGACGCCCGGAACATCGCGTTCCGGGCGCTCGTACAGAACCACGGTGTCGAGGTGCTGGCCGCCGAAACCGGCTTCACGGATGGGCTGGTCACCCAGCGGTACCTCGACGATGATGCGGCCGTGACGTTGTCGGAGGCGACGCATTGCATGTGGATCTGGAACGATCGGCCGCTGACGCAGAACAGGGATCTGCTCGAGTGGATGTACGCCCACAACCGCCGTCGTCCCGCCGATGCGGTGCGATTCGTCGGGATCGACATGTGCGGTGGTCGGTTCGGACGATTCGCGCGCGCTCACATCGGGCTCGGTCAGGCGCTTGCGGTGGCAGCGCGAATCTCGCCGCGGGCGCTCGGGGCGCGCACCGAGGTGGCGCCGCTGCTGCCGCTGTTCACCGCCGACGATTACCGACGACTCACCGGGAGACAAGCGGACACGATCACCGCGGTCATCACCGAGCTCACCGAGGTGCTCGCATCCCTCGACCCCCACGATCCGGACGTCGCGATCGCACTACGGCAGTGTGCGATCGCCGCGCACCACGACGCCAACTTCCGTCACGACCCCACGACATGGTCGATGGGCATCCGCGACGCCGCGCAGTTCGAGAACCTCCGCTGGACGCTGAACCGGCTGTGCGCACCGCGGAAGGTGATGGTCTTCGAGCAGGTTTCACACCTGGAACCGCACAACCCGGTGTCGCTGGGCCACGCCATCCGCGCCGCACACGGTGACCGTGCGGTACTCGTCGCCGCGGCCTGGGGTGATGGGACCGACTCGCGCGCCAGTCGGGACACCGCGCGGCTGAGCTCGGCAGTCGCACGGTGGCTACCGGCATCGGAGAACGGACCGATACTCATCGACCTGCGGCGGGACTCACCGCTGCGACCTCACGCGGCAGGGTTCGACGCGGTGCTCTACGTACGACAGCCCACCTCGGCGTCACCACTGTGAGTACTGATGCTCACGGCTGAGCAGGGCGTTTCGCGGCAGTCACCAACTGGGGCACCACGGTGTCGAGCACCCAGTCCAGACTCTCCGACGACGGGAAGGCCATCGCCTGCGCCGGAGTGGGCTGGAGTGGGATGTAGGCGCCGCGGCGAACGGCGTTCAGACTCTTGGCGACCGGGTTCTCGGAGAAGTTCGCCAACGTCGATCCGGTGCCGGTGACGAGTACCACATCGGCGTCCATCGCCTGCAGGTTCTCGTAGCTGAGTTGCGCGCGACCGGGAATCGACGACGTCGGCAACGACGTGACCGTCGGGTTCAACCGCATGCCCAGCGCCACCAGCAGTCGGGCGGTGACGTCGTCGGTCGAATTGACCACGTACAGAGATTCTTTCCCGGGCTGCACGCCGAAACTGAAGGTCTTACCGGCAAGGTCGGGATTCGCCTTGGCGGCATCGGCGATGCGTTTGTCGGTTGCGGCGATCGCGGCCTCGGCCTGATCCGACTTGCCGGTCGCGGTGCCGACCTTGGTCAGACTGTCCTGCCAGGAATCGGAATTCGGTGCGGTGTCATAGCTGATGACCGGCGCCAACTTGGACAATCGGTCGTAACTGTCCTTGAGGTTGTAATCCTTGGTCGCGACGATCAGATCCGGTTTGAGTGCGGCGACCTGATCGATCGGATCGCCCTTGTTGACGTCGAACAGCGTTGGCTGCGTGGCACCCAGCGCCTCTTTGGTCCACGGCTGGATTCCGTCCTCCCGGGTGGGTACGCGGGCCATCCCGACGGGTTTGATACCCAGGGCCAGGGGGAAGTCGGCATCGGTCCACGACATCGCCACGACCCGCTTCGGCTTGCCGGCGATCGTGGCCGTGCCCAGCTTGCCGGACACGGTGACCGCCGGACCGGACGCACCGCCGTCGTCGCCGGCGGGGGCCTGACACCCCGCGAGAGCCACGCTCAGCACACCGAACAACACCAGGATCCCGAGAACTGGTCTCCGCATCAACACCTCCGTTTGTCCCGGTCCGACTGTAGGAGATGGACGCAGATAAGGATAGGCGTACCTGTCAGAAACCCTTGCTGCGGAGATATTGGGCAAGCGCTGTGATGGTGGCCGGGTTCCGCGGGCTCTCCACCAGTGCCGCGTAGGGAAACGCGACGATGTTTCCCTGTCGGACCGCGGTGGTCTGCGACATGAGCGGCTGTGCGCGCAGCGTGTCGATCTTCGACTGCACCGTGTTCGACGGTCCGGTCGGATAGTCCACGATGACGATCACCTGCGGGTCGTCCCGCGCCGCGGCCTCCCACGACACCGAGGTCCACGAATCGTCGAGGTCGGCGAACACGTTGTCGCCCCCGGCCTGCGAGATGATCTCGTCGGGGGCCGCGTTGTGACCGGCGGTGAACGGCGCCGGGTCGGCGCTGTCGAACACGAGCACCCGCGCGCGTCCGTCCTTGGTCGGTGCCGACGCGGCCGCCCGTGCGACCTCCGCACGGTAGGTCTGCACCAGCGTCGTCGCCCGAGCCCGCACCCCGAAGATGGTGCCCAGATTGGTGAGGTCGTCGTAGAGCGCATCCAGCGGACGCTCGATGCCGCGACGGGTGGTCCCGGGTTGCCGACAGGCCTCGGTGAGTTGGTAGGGCGTGGCCCCGATGCTGCGGATCCAGTCGGGCGTGACGCCCGTGGACTCCTTGAATCCGTAGTTCCATCCGGCGAACACGAAATCGGGGTCGGCATGCTGCACCACCTCACGGGTGAAGGCGGTTCCCAGTGACCGCACACTCCCGAAGTCCGACCGCCACGGTGAGCTGTCGATGTCGATCTTCTTGCTGTCGTACGTGGTGTAACCGACCATCCTGGCTTGCAGACCCAGCGCGAACATCATCTCCGTGATGCCGGTGTCGTTGGTCATCGCCCGCGTCGGCGTTCCCGGAACCGTCAGCGGGGCATGACAGTTGGTCACCGTGGCTGTGCTCGCACCCGACGACCTGCTGGGCTCGGAGACCGTTGCGCCACAAGCGGATACCGTCAGTACCGTCGCGACATACACCGCGGCCGCGAGAATGGTCGATCTCGTGTTCATGGGGACAATCCTTCGTCGAAGATGATCTGAGGAACCGACAGACGTGGATGTCGGACGACGTGACAGCCGATCCCGAACCACTGCCCGATGGACGCGGCGGTCAGCACGTCCGCGGGCGTGCCCGTGCGGACGACGCGGCCGCCCGCGACCACGGCCAGGTCGGTGCAGAACCGGGCGGCGACGTTGAGGTCGTGCAACGCGGCGATAACCGTCGTACCGCGGTTGCGGGCCGCCTCGAGTACCGCGTACTGATGCCTGACATCGAGATGATTGGTCGGTTCGTCGAGAACCAGGACAGGGGTCTGCTGAGCGAAGGCACGCGCGATCAGTACCCGTTGCGACTCGCCGCCGGAGAGCTCGCTGAACAGCCGTCCGCGCAGCCCGCCGACCCCGGCCTCGTCCATCGCCTGATCGCAGACCCATGTGTCGTCGGTGGTTGTCGAACGCAACAGGCCGGTGTGGGGGAGCCGGCCGGTTCGTACGACGTCCTCGACCGTGAAGTCCAGGAACATCTCCGACGACTGCGTCAAGGCAGCGACATGGCGTGCGTTGGCCCGCAACGAACTCGCGGCAACGTCCCTGCCGTTCAGCGTGATCGCACCGGTGACGGGGGTCAGGGCGCGATACAGGCATCGGAGGATCGTCGACTTGCCACCCCCGTTGGGCCCGATCAGCCCGAAGAATCGTCCCTCGCCGACCGAGAGGTGGATGTCGGTCACGATGTCGACGTGACCGAGGCGAACGGTCACCTCCCGGTAGTCGACCGCGGGCGCGGGGGTGTTCACGGTGCCATCACCCGTCGCCGTCGTCGCATCAGGAGCACGAAAGCGGGAACGCCGACAGCCGCGGTGATGGCGCCGATCGGCAGTTCGTAGGGCGGAACCGTGGTGCGTGACAGAGTGTCGGCGACGACCACGAACACCGCGCCGAGTACCGGACAGACGAGCAGTACTCGGCGGTGGTCGGCACCCACCAGGAGTCGGGTCACGTGCGGCATGATCAATCCGACGAAACCGATGGCGCCGCACACCGACACGATGACTCCGACGACCACGGCCGTTCCCGCGAAGAGCAGCAGTCGAAAGCGACCCGCGTCGATGCCGACGCTGGCCGAGACGTCGTCACCCATCGACAGCGCGTTCAGATGACGAGCAGTGCACAAGGCCAGAACCGTGGCAATGCTCACCACCACCCCGACCAGCCAGACCGACTGCCACGTCGCCGCGGCCAGGCTGCCCAACAGCCAGAACATCACGTTGCGTGCGGCGTCACCGGCAGGGGCCAGGAACACCAGAACGGTGGTCACGGCCGAGAAGCCGTAACCCAGAGCGGTGCCCGTCAACACCAGGCGTAGCGGTTCGAGACCCGACGGGGTACGGGCCAGTGCGAACACGACGACCGTGGCGACCAGTGCCCCGAGGAAGGCCGCCGAGGGCAGCGCGTAGACACCGAGACCGCTGAGTGCGCCGAACAGTACGACCGCGGTGGCTCCGACGGATGCACCGGAGGAGATGCCGAGTACATAGGGGTCGGCCAAGGCGTTGCGCACGATGGCCTGGACCACCACCCCCACCACACTCAGGCCCGCGCCCACGAGCATCGCCGTCAGCACCCGCGGAAGACGCGACTCGACGACGATGCGGTATCCGGGCAGTTCGGAGGCGGCGATCCGCCCACCGCTCACCTCGGCCCAGAGGTAGTGCAGGGCGTCTCCTGCTGGAATGGGAACACTGCCGACCACCAGGCCGAGGACGCCGACACCGGCGAGCACCACCGTGCCGGCGGTCAGCAGAGCAGTGACGTGCAGACGCCGCAACCGCATCCGCAGGTCCCTTCGTCGTGTGAGACCGGTGTGCGGATGCCAGCCGACGACAAGGGCACCGCACCGACCATGTCCCACGAGGCCGATGAGTGGCCGCAGCATCCGCCGCGGCCAACGGCGGCAGGTCTTCGGACTCTCGGGCACGGCATCGGACACCCGATGCCACCTACCGGCGACTGCTTCCCGGCCGGAGCCAGTGCACCTCTGTCGCGTCGTTCCCGATCACCGCTGCGGGGCAGTTCCGGACTCGCACCGGATTCCCTCTCTCGGTGCTCCGGACCCGAATCGCCCCGGAGCACACCGACGTCGGGTGGGAATATACAGCAGGCCTCGGCGGTCGTCGGGAGCGGTGAGTCGATGCCGGCGGAGCAGAACGATCACGTTCGGCGGAGGTGTGGCCAGAGCACCGACCACGGACGGTGCGGTCCGGTGCACAGCCACACGCCGGTGCCCTGCTCGTCGTTGTCGACACCACTGTCGATGCGGGCGGCGTGCCGGCAGTCGGTGAAATATGCAGGCGCCCGGTGCGGATGGCCACC
This sequence comes from Williamsia sterculiae, assembly GCF_900156495.1. Taxonomy (GTDB): domain Bacteria; phylum Actinomycetota; class Actinomycetes; order Mycobacteriales; family Mycobacteriaceae; genus Williamsia_B; species Williamsia_B sterculiae. The sequence continues at coordinate 44,947 of NZ_FTNT01000011.1, read as the reverse complement.
GTCGACCACGACGACGGGGCCGGTCTCCCGGTCGGAGGGTGGTCCCCAGTTCGCGAAACTCATGTGTCCCGAGTACGGCATGAGGTCGGTGGCGTACCGATCCAGAGCTCCTGCCTCACCGTAGTTGTCCGAGTACACCACCGCCGTCGGCCTACTGCTCTCCGGTATCTGATGCCATACACCGTCCACCGTCGCGGCGAACGACTGCCAACCGATCTGTTCGCCCTGTTCCTTGTCCGCCGCGTTGACCACCCCGATCGCTGTTGCCGGCAGTAGCGGTAGTCCGATCAGCGCGTTGGTGATCAGGGTGATCACCACCGCGGCCGACGCCATCACCAGACGTGCACCACCACGTCGTAGCCAACGCAGGGTGGGCGCGGCCCCCGTGACCAGCAACACGGCCAGCAATCCGAAGACGTAGTAGAACTTGCCTGCCCCGATGATCACCGCCACCGCGGCGACAGGATAGGCCACACCGAACGCGCGAAACCGGCGCAACCCCGGATCACGCCACAGTGCCAACAACCCGACAACCCACATCGGGGCGAGCAGCGGGCCGACGATCAGGATCTGCATGGGAAAGAACAGGATTCGGTTGGTGGTGGCGTCGTCGGCAATCGACGACGCCACCGCAAACTGTGGAAATCCTTGCGCTGCCTGCCATCCCAGGGTGGGGCTGATGATCAGGACGGCCAGTATCGCGCCGACCGCCACCCACCACGAGCGCAGGACGTCGCGCGGACCGACGATCATCACTCCGATCACCAACGTGGCCACCAACAGGAACACGGTGAACTTGTTCAACGCACCCAGACCGGCCATCAGCCCGACGGCCACCCACCAACGGGATTGTCCGGTGCGCAGCATACGGGCGAACACCACCGCGATCGCCAACCAGATCGCGATGTCGGTGGTGGGGGTGGACAACATGTGGCCCACCTGCAGCACCATCGTCGTGCTACCGACGGCTCCGGCGGCCAGCACCTGGGCCCCCCTCGTCGCGCCGAGTTCCCGGGCGAGCAGCCCTGCGGTCACCACGATGATGCCCGCGATGACGGCCGGGAGAACACGCAGCCCGATGACCGTGTCACCGAACAGATCGACGCCGATCCGGGCCAGCAGAGGCGTCCAGGGTGGCTGATCGACGTATCCCCACGCCAGGTGGCGCCCGGCGACGCGGAAGTACAGTTCGTCGCGGTGATAGCCGTATCGGGTGGAAAGTGCCAGCAGTACCGCGCAGAATCCCACGGCGGCCGCCCCGACGGGCACCCACGCCATCGCGGGCACCCATTCGGGCGAATCCGTCGTGCGATCCGTGGCTGTCGTCTCGTCCACCCTGATTGCTCCCGGGTTCTGCGATGGTGACCCGACGCAGTGATGATCGCAGATCCACGACAAGATCGAGCGATGAGTGGGTGCCCGGTTCGGAGAATTGCGCGGCCACCCTCTCGTGGGTTCCGGCCATGTACTGTTCGTCGACACCGGCGTTCGGGTGTTGCGCTCGGACTGATTGCAAGTTGGTTGCCGCTACCCGTCTGTGGCTAATATCCGTCGGTGCTGTCACGCCGATCCGCCGATCTCAGCTCGCCGACGTCCGCGATCGCTCGCTGCGCGGCGTTGGTCCTGGCCATAGCGCTGCTCGCCGCCGTCGCGGTGCTCGGGGCGCCGGCATCTCGAGCATCCGCGGCACCGGCTGCCGACAGCTGTGCCCCGGCGGGGTTGGCGTCCGCGTCGGCCGCGCCGGTCAACCTCGCGGCGGCCGAACAGGGCGGGGAGGACAAGTACACCACCGCGACGACGACGCCGGTCGATCAGATAGACGTCGATGCGTTGGGTCTGCTGGATCCGGGCACCATCTCGGTGGGCACGTTGTCCGATGCCGGACCGAGCATCTGCGTCAACGGCAAGGGTTCCTTCACCGGATTCGACAACGAATTGCTCAAGGCGATCGCCGCCAAGTTGAAGCTGCGTATCCAGTTCTCCGGAACGGAGTTCTCCGGACTCCTCTCGCAGGTTGCCAACAACCGCTTCGACGTGGGGTCGTCCTCGATCACCACCACCGACGAGCGCCGCAAGACCGTCGATTTCACCAACGGTTACGACTTCGGTTATTTCTCGTTGGTCGCGCCCGCGGGTGGGTCGATCAAGGGATTCGCGAACCTGTCGAAGTCGACCCGCATCGGCGTGGTGCAGGGGACCGTGCAGGACGACTACGTGCAGAACACGTTGCACCTGGAGGCGGTCAAGTTCCCCGACTACGCGACCGCGTACGCCAACCTCAAGAGCGGGCAGATCGACGCCTGGGTGGCGCCCTCGCAGCAGGCCGAGGGCGCGATCCGCCCGGGCGACGGCACGACGATCGCCGAGAACACGTTCAGTGTCAACAATTTCGTGGCGTGGGCGGTCGGCAAGAACAAGCCGAAGCTCACCGAGGCGCTCAACTCCGGCCTCGACGCGATCATCGCCGACGGTACCTACGCCAAGCTCTACACCGACTGGGTGCCGCGGGAGCTGCCCAAGGGTTGGAAGCCGGGCAGCAAGGCCGCGCCCGCACCACGGCTACCCGACATCGCAGCCATCGCGCGAGAGAACGAGGCGAAGGCTCCGAAGACCGACAACGCGGCCAAGCCGAAGAGCACTCTGCAACAGCTCGGCACCACCTTTTTCAGCTGGGATCTCTACGCCAAGGCTCTGCCCGATCTGTTGAAGACCGGTCTGCCCAACACGTTGATCCTGTCGGTGGTCTCGGGGGTTCTCGGCACGATTCTCGGCATGGTCCTGGCCGTCGCGGGCATCTCCCGATCGCGCTGGCTGCGGTGGCCCGCCCGCATCTACACCGACATCTTCCGTGGTCTACCCGCGGTGGTGGTGATCCTGGTTGTCGGTCTGGGTATCGGACCGGTGGTGAAGAATCTGACCGGGAACAATCCGTACTGGTTGGGTGCGGTGGCACTGGCGTTATTGGCCGCGGCGTACATCGGGGAGATATTCCGTTCCGGTATCCAGAGCGTCGACGACGGACAGCTGGAGGCGTCGCGGGCCATCGGGTTCAGCTACCGACAGTCCATGCGACTGGTGGTGGTGCCCCAGGGCGTGCGGCGGGTGTTGCCCGCGTTGATGAACCAGTTCATCAGCCTGATCAAGGACAGCTCGCTGGTGTACTTCCTGGGTCTGTTGGCCAGCCAGCGCGAGCTGTTCGCCGTGGGTCGTGACCTCAACGCACAGACCGGCAACCTGTCGCCGCTGGTCGCTGCCGGACTGATCTACCTGGTGCTGACCATCCCGTTGACACACCTGGTGAACTACATCGACCACAGACTCCGTACCGGGCGACCCACTCAGGCCGAGCCGGAACCGCTGCCCGCCGGAACTCCCGGTGCGACGCCAGGAAAGGGGTGATCGGCGTGTCCGCCGAACCCACCACACGCGAGGCCGTGTCGCTCACGGGCACCGATCTGCACCTGTCGTTCGGTGACCACAAGGTGTTGCGCGGAGTCGACATCCAGGTCGACGCGGGCACCACCACGACCGTGATCGGTCCGTCCGGGTCGGGCAAATCGACTCTGTTGCGGGTCTTGAACCGGCTGCACGAGCCGGATGCGGGTGACATCCTGCTCGACGGGCGATCGGTGCTCAAGGACAACCCCGACGACCTGCGCCGCCGAATCGGCATGGTGTTCCAGCAGTTCAACCTCTTCCCGCACAAGACCGTGGCCGAGAACGTGGCGCTGGGTCCGCGCAAGCTACGAGGCCTCGACAAGGAGCGGGCGCGGGCGTTGGCCTTGCAACAGTTGGAGATCGTCGGTCTCACCGCCAAGGCGGACGCCCGTCCGAGCCGGCTGTCGGGCGGGCAGCAACAGCGCGTCGCCATCGCCAGGGCGTTGGCGATGGAGCCGCAGGTCATGTTCTTCGACGAGGCCACGTCGGCCCTCGACCCCGAACTTGTGAAGGGCGTGCTGGGTCTGATGGCCGACCTCGCCCAGCAGGGGATGACCATGGTGGTGGTGACCCACGAGATGAGCTATGCCCGCAACGTGTCCGACAACGTGCTGTTCATGGACAACGGGGCGGTGGTCGAGACCGGTGAACCCGATCAGCTCTTCACCGATGCAGCCTCCGAACGCCTGCGTAGCTTCCTCTCGCAGGTGTTGTGACCCGGGGTCGTCCATCCGGGCCTAGACGGGGTGGGTATCGGCGTAGTCCTTCGCATCCCGGTACACCTCGGCCGCTTCCTCGGGATCGTCGACCTGTGGCGGTGACCCCTCCAAGGGGTGAGTGGCCGTCTCGCGCAGGAAGACCACCGCGATCAGACCGATCACGCCGCTGATGACCAGGTAGAACCCGGGCATCAGATTGTTGCCGGTTCCACTGACCAACGCCGAGGTGACCAGCGGCGTGGTGCCGCCGAAAGCCGAGACGGCGATGTTGAACCCGATCGAGAGTGCGCCGTAGCGCACCGCGGTCGGGAACAGGGCAGGCAGTGTCGACGCGGTGGGAGCGGCGAAGCAGGCCAGGATGACACCGAAGACGACACAGGCGATGATCGGCGCCCACAACGAGTGCATGCTCAACAGCCAGAATGCCGGCACCGCCAGGATGATCTGCGCGATCGCGGCGGCCGCGAAGATGGGTCGCCGACCGAAACGGTCACTGAGATGTCCGATGAACACGATGCTGGCGACGACGATCAGCATGGAGAGCAAGACCAGCAGGTCGCTGGTCAGCTGGCTACGTCCCACCACGTCGGTGAAGTAGGTCGGCAGATAAGCCGTGATCATGTAGTTGGTGACGTTGTAGAGGATCACGAGGCCGATGCAGATGAGCAGCCCGCGCCAGTACTTGACGAAGATCTCGCCGATCTTGTGGCCGCTGCTCTCGTTCTGTTTCACCTTCTTGTCGTGTTCGTCGAGTTGCTGACGGAACGCCGGAGTGTCCTCGAGCTTCAACCGCAGGTACAGGCCGATGAGACCCATCGGCCCGGCGATGAAGAACGGGATACGCCAGCCCCAGTCGATCATCGTGTCCTCGCCCAGGCCGGCATTGAGCACAGTCACCATCAGCGAACCCAGCGAGTAGCCGATGAACGTGCCGAAGTCGAGCCAGCTGCCGAGGAATCCGCGTCGACGGTCGGGGGAGTACTCGGCGATGAAGGTGGTCGCGCCGCCGTATTCGCCACCGGTCGAGAAGCCCTGAACCATCCGGGCGACCAGCAGCAGGATCGGAGCCCAGATGCCGATGGATCCGTAACTGGGGATCAGGCCCACCGCGAAGGTGCCGATGGACATCATGATCATGGTGGCCGCCAGCACCTTCTGACGACCGATCTTGTCGCCCAGCGGCCCGAAGAAGAGGCCACCGAGCGGGCGCACGATGAACGCGGCGGCGAAGGTGGCGAACGTCGCCAGCAATTGGGCGCTGCTCGACGCGCTCGGATAGAACACCTTTCCCAGCGTGGCCGCGAGGTAGCCGTAGACGCCGAAATCGAACCACTCCATGGTGTTGCCCAGCGCTGCGGCACTGATGGCGCGCTTGAGCATCGGTTGATCGACCACGGTGATCGACGACTGGGTCAGTGGCGGCTTGCGGCGCATGAGGCGCCCCAGAGCCTTCAGTCGCGAGCGCTTGACTTCCTCGGGGTCCCAGCGCGGAAGCAAGGTCGACACGTCGGTGTCAATATCGGAACTCATGAAATTACCTTATTAAAACTTCGCGGGCCGCGATGACGTCACCCCGGTGTTGCCTTTTTGACCATTCAGTCTAATATCGGTGTCATGCCTCGACCTCGGGCCTTCGACACCGACGCGGTGGTGACGACTGCAACCACGGTCTTCACCGAGTACGGGTACAACGGGGCGTCGATGGATCAGCTGCTCGCGGCTACGGGGATCCGACGGGCAAGCCTCTACAACGCGTTCGGGAGCAAACGGGGACTGTTCCTGTCGGCACTCCGGGCGGCCGCGGTCCCCGTTGATCTGGTGGTAGTGGCTTTGATGGACCTCGCGCCTGCCGATCCCGCGGTACGAGCCGAGCTCGCGGCATTGCTGGACGCGCGAGGACTGAACGCGCACGCACTCGGCGAGGCCGTGCTTCGTCGAGCCGGGATCGAGGAAAGGGGCCAGGGATGAACACGGTGACCATAGAGGGCGACCAGCTGATCGTGCGACCCGGCGGTCTGGACCGCCTGTGGAGCTTCCGGCGACGAATCGACACACCCTTGCGAGCGGTCCGTGGCGCGACCGCCGACACCGGCGTGCGGCGTGAGCCGAAGGGTCGCCGGGGGCCGGGGTTGCGCGTTCCGGGGAAGTATGCGGGAACGTTTCGCGCCGGCGGCGAGACCACGTTCTGGAACGTGAGCGATCCGGTCGACAACGTGGTGATCGAACTCGACGGGACGGCGGGTTTCGACCGCCTGGTGCTGACGGTTGCGGACCCGCAAGCGGTGGAGCGTGCGGTGAACGCGGCGATCTGACCGCATCCCGTGGCCGGGTGATCAGCGGAACTCGTGCGCCACGGCGTCGGCAGCCTCGGTGATGATCCTGCGCATCGTCGCCTCCGCGGTCGCCGAGTCGCCCAGCCGGATGGCGGTGGCCACCTCCTCGTGCATGGCGATCGCGAGAGGGTTGGGGTCGGCGGGCATCATCCCGTGATGGGTTCGACCGGCCAGTACCTCGGCGACGATCGGACCGAGGGCGCGGTACATCTCGTTGCCGGTCGCGGCGAGGATGGTCCGGTGGAACCGGATGTCGGCCTGCAGATACTTCTCCAGGTCCCCTTCACGACCGAAGACGATCATGTCCAGCGCGGCCGCGGACAGTGCGCTGCAGTCCTCGGGAGAGGCTCGTTGTGCGGCCAGGGCTGCCGCGGCAGGTTCGATACCGCGCCGCAGATCCGACATCGACAGCAACTGCTCCACCTGGTCGCCCGAGTCCATTCGCCACCGGATCAGCATCGGGTCGAACACATTCCACGAGGAGCGGGGCTGGACCGTGAGCCCCACGCGGCGTCGGGCCGTCGTCAGGCCCATCGAGGTCAGCACCCGCGCCGCCTCGCGCGCGACACCGAGCGACACCCCCGCGGATTCCTGGATGGATTCCAGCGTGAGCACCGTCCCGGCCGCGAGCTCACCGGAGACTATGCGTCGACCGAAGGTGTTGGTCACGGTGTCGTGTAACCCCGTCGCGCGCGCGCCACGGGGTCGATCTGGGTGACTGCGATCTCCGCGGGTCATGTCCACATCATGTCATCAGCGGCACGCATCGGATATGAATCGCACGATATACGTCGAACCCTTGTAATAATCTGATGATTAAGCCACCATGTGTGTCACACGTCACTACACAGATCGGTGAACATCCATGTCATCACAGTCCACCTCGTCAGCGTCGACGACCCGACCAGATCACCGTCTGGTCGTGGTGATGGGCGTTTCCGGTTCGGGCAAGAGTGTCGTCGGAGCTGCACTCGCACAGCGTCTGCGGGTTCCCTTCGCCGACGCCGACGACCTGCACCCGCAGGCCAACATCGACAAGATGGCCGCGGGTGTGCCGCTGGACGACGCGGATCGGACCCCCTGGTTGGAGACGATCGCCGGCTGGTTGCGTGAGCACAGGACGACCGGTGGGGTGGTGGCCTGCTCGGCGCTCAAGAGGTCCTACCGCGATGTCCTCCGGAGCGGTGTCGACGCGGACACAGGGGTGCAGTTCCTCTATCTGAGCGGTTCGCGCGAGCTGATCGCCGCTCGACAGGCGTCGCGACCGGGACACTTCATGCCCGCTGCGCTGCTGGACTCGCAGTTCGACACCCTGGAGCCGCTGGGCGATGCCGAGGCCGGCGTGACCGTGGACGTGTCGCTGCCCATCAACGACATCGTCGACCGTTATGTCGGTGTCGGCGACGAGGGTGCTGAGGTGACGGCGTGATCGCGCGCGCGTTGGCTGCCGAATCCACGCTGCCGGCTCCCATCGCATCCGACGCGGTGCTCGCGGTCAGTGCGGTCGCCGGCATCGTGGTGATCGTGGTGCTGATCCTGTGGTTGAAGGTGCACCCGTTCATCTCGCTGCTGTTGGGTGCCGCGTTGGTGGGCCTCATCGCCGGCATGCCGTTGGTGAAGACCGATGCAACCCCCGAGAACGGCAAAGTGTTGCTGGACTCCATCTCCAAGGGCTTCGGCGACACGATGGCCAGCGTCGGCATCCTGGTGGCACTGGGAGCGATCTTCGCAAAGCTGTTGGCCGACTCCGGAGGTGCCGACCGGCTGGTCGCCACCATCGTCGACCGCGCCTCACGTCGCACGCTGCCGTGGGCGATGGCGCTCGTGGGCGCGGTGATCGGCCTGCCCATGTTCTTCGAGATCGGCCTGGTGTTGTTGATGCCGGTGATCTGCCTCGTCGCCAAAAGGGCGCAGATGTCGTTGATCAGCATCGCGATCCCGACGCTTGCTGGCCTCAGCGCGATGCACGGGTTGGTCCCACCGCACCCGGGCCCGTTGCTGGCGGTCGACTATCTCAAGGCCGACCTGGGCACCACCCTGATGTTCGGGGTGATCGTCGCCATTCCCACCACCATCCTGGCCGGTCCATTGTTCGGACGTGTGGCCGCGCGATGGGTGGATGTACCCACACCAGATCGCTTCGACCGTCGAGCGGACGACGCCACGGGTTCCACCGACAAGCGACCCGGTTTCGCCGTCACCCTGGCCACGGTCCTGCTCCCGATCGTGCTGATGATGGCGAAAGCGATCGTCGATGTGGCGATCGCCGACGACACGTCACCGGTTCGCGAGACCTTCGACGTGATCGGCTCGCCCATCGTCGCGCTCCTCATCGCGACGTTGGTCGCGATGTTCACCTTCGGCGTGGGATCGGGGATGAACGCCAAACAGATCTCCACCGCAGCCGAACAGTCGTTGCCGGGGATCGCCGGCATCGTTCTCATCGTCGCAGCGGGCGGTGCGTTCAAACAGGTGTTGGTGGACACCGGGATCGGGACGATGCTCGGTGAGGTCGCAGCCAAGGGCAGCATTCCTCCGGTGTTGCTGGCGTGGGTGTTGGCCATGCTGATCCGCGTGGCGGCGGGATCCGCGACCATCGCCACCATCACCGCATCGACGTTGATGACCGGCGTGGTCGCTGATCTCGGTACCACGGAGACCGCGCTGGTGGTCCTGGCGGTGGGTGCCGGATCGTTGTTCTTCTCGCACGTCAACGACGCGGGGTTCTGGCTGGTCAAGGAATTCTTCGGTCTGAGCGTCCCGCAGACCATCAAGAGTTGGTCACTGATGGAGACGGTCCTGTCGGTCGGAGCACTGGTGGTGATCCTGCTGATCGATCTGGTGGTGTGAGCCGGGCGGGTGCGAGATCTCCTGAAGGTTTGGTGAAGATGGTCTGCGCTGTCCCTCTATTTCAGATGTCTCTCAGAATCACTCGGCAGGTTGTGCATCGGAGGTATCGCCTTCGCCGAACACCAGAACCGAGGAGATCTCAGATGACCATCACCCATCCATCGACGATGACCTGGACCCGTCGCGTCGGCGCGGCAGCGACCATCGCTGTCGGAATCGGCCTGGCCGGGATCATCCCGGCAACGGCATCGGCGGACACCCCGCACTGTGATCCCCAGGCCAAGGCGGCAGCCAAGGCACAAGCCGCGCCGCAAATCGCCGCCGTGCTCGCCAAGCATCCGGACCTGGCCGCGGAGATCGCCAAGGTGCGCACTCTGCCCAAGGACCAGCGCAAGACGGAATGGAAGAGCTTCCGCAAGGGACACAAGCAAGAGGTCCAGGAGTTGCGGGCGGCGAGAAAACCGGTTCACGACTACCGTGCGGCCTGCAAACCGGCCAAGCACTGACCCCTCCGCGACGTGATCCCGGGGTCGGCGGCAATGCCGGCCCCGGGATGTCTCGTCACCTCGTCGTCGGGGTCTCGTACCCGTCCAACAACCGTTCGATGACCTCCACCGCGTGCCGCGGACCGTCCTCCGCCCCGATGCGAGCGGCGAGGTCCTGAGCATTCCGACCGTGGGACGGATCGGTGACCACGGTCGTGATCGCGGCGGCGAGGTCGTCCGCGGTGAGCGCTGTCCGAGCCAGCGAGGGCGGGCTCACACCCAGGTGATGTAGGCGCCGCGCCCAGAACGGTTGATCCATGATCCCCGGCACCGCGACGCTGGGAAGTCCTGCACGCAAGGTGGCAGCAGTGATCCTCATAGCCGCGTACGGATCCCGCGGTGACATCATGCCCCTCACCGATGTCGGATGCGCTCTCACCGATGCCGGACACCACGTGACCATGACCACCAACACGGAGCTGGCCGACGAGGTCACCGAGCTGGATCTCGCCGCGATACCGGTCGATTTCACGCTCGACACCTCGGCGGATCGGAGTACACAAGACCCGATGAAGCTGGCCATGCAGATGGTGAAGCCGGCCGGAATGCGGCAACTCGGCCGTAACCTTCTCGCGGCCGTGGAGGACGTGCCTGCCGACATCGTCCTCATGACCCCATTCGCGGAACTGGCCGGACATCCACTGGCCGAGGCTCGCGACGTTCCCAGCATGGGTTTACGCCTGCAGCCGCTGTCGACCACGGCCGAGTTCCCGCCCGCTCTGGTCGGCGGTTGGAACGGCGGCCCCGTGGTGAACCGCGCAGTCGGGACATCGCTCACGCGGTGGTTCGACCGCATCTACAGCAGCACGATCGCCGGATTCCGCGACGAACTGGGCCTGCCGCGGCGTTCGGCCCGTGCCTCGCGTCGATGCCGAACCGATCACCAATGGCCCATCCTGCACGGGTTCTCACCGACAGTGCTGGCGAGGCCCGCCGACTGGCGGCAAGGACTTGATGTCACGGGCTACCGGTGGCCACGTCCTGTTCCGGGCTGGCGCCCAACCCCCGAGCTCGTCGAGTTTCTCGCGGCCGGGCCGCCGCCGGTATACGTCGGATTCGGCAGCCTCATCCTTCCCGATGCTGCCGCCGGTGCACTGGCCGAGGCGGTATACGGCGGACTCCGGCTGGCTGGTGTCCGAGGAATCATCCAGTCGGGAGGTACCCGCTTTCCCGAGCCCCACGACGACTCGCTGTGCCTGATCGGTCCGATGCCGCATGAGTGGCTCTTCCCGCGGATGGCCGCCATCGTCCATTCCTGCGGAGCAGGGACGACAGCGGCAGCGCTTCGTGCCGGGCGACCGAGCGTCGCCGTTCCGTCACCGGGCGGGGACCAACCGTTCTGGGCAACGCGCCTGACGCGTATGGGTGCCTGCTCGGCGACCATCCCGCGTCCACGGCTGTCATCGGAGGGTCTCGCAGACGCGATCACCGCGGCGATCACCGCCCCCGAGTACCGGGACAACGCGTCTGCCGCCGCGGACGAGATCGACAGTGAGCACGGGGCTCAGAACGCGGTGGACCTGGTGGAACAGGTGTTGGACGATACCGACACGGTCACGTCGTGACATCGGATCCGGACATTCATCCGCCGCCTTTCGCGCATGTGTCCCCTCCAGCTGTGCAAAGCTGTTCGTCAGATGTCTGTCGGCTGTACGAGGTCGATCGAGTGCTCGAACGATGTGGGAGATGACACGTGGGCGTTGAGCGTCTGTTGACCGTCGTCGAGGACGCCCGTTCACAGGGTCAGTTCGTCGAAGGGTCCGTCAGCGCCGAAGAGATCGACTTCTTGCAAGCCCGGAGTCGCGGTGCGGAAATCAGGAGCATCGCCGAGATCGGTTTCAACGCCGGTCTGTCCGCGCACGCTTTTCTCAGCGCGAACCCCGGCGCACACGTCACGTCGTTCGATCTGCTCGCACACGAGTACTCGACTCCGGCGAAACGGCACATCGACGACGAGTTCCCCGGCCGGCACACCTTGATCGTCGGTGACTCGACGCGGACGGTTCCGGAATTCGCCGACACTGCAGAGAATGCCACATTCGACCTGATCTTCATCGACGGCGGGCACACGTACGAGGTCGCCATCGCCGACCTCCGCAACATGAAACGTCTGAGCCGCGCCGACACGGTGATCGTGCTCGATGACATGTTGCCGCACAAGCCGTGGGGTGAGGGACCGATCAGAGCGTGGCAGTCTGCGGTCGCAGACGGAACTGTCGTCCAGAAGGGGTTGTTCCAAGACGGTGTCGAGGTGGACGAGGTGGGCCCGGACGCCCGGCGGGGTTGGGTCGTCGGTCATTACGTGTGACCCACCGGTGTCGGCGCGCCGAATGCGTTGGGCCTGTGATCGGATGGTCCGACACCGTCGCATCGTGATCGAGCCGCATCGGAGAACTCACCGTGACCGGGTTACCTGAGCATTGGATTCCGCATCGGCGCGACGATGGTGAGATCGTCGGGTGGATCGATATGGAAACCGCTGCACCGAAGCTGGTCCCGATCGATCGTCTGGGTCGACCGCTCGCAGCGGTCGACGACTGGCACCTTGCCGAGGAGGCACTCGAGGACCTCGGTCTCGCTCTCCTACTCGGCCGATTCGTCCATCGGGGACATCGAGTGCGCATTCGGCAGGTCTACGACGACCGGGTCATCGTCACCACCGCGATGTCGGATGCGATCGGTGACGTCGGCACGGAGTTCGAGGTGAAATTTCCGGTGGAGTCGGAGCTCGTGGAGGAGCCCCACGCCTGAGCCGGCCACGGTCACCGCGCATGTGCGTCGCCGCTACCGGTGCGATTGCCCAAGGCCGTTGCTGTCAGCAGGAGGGCTCCGGTCACGGTCACGATCGCCGCGAGCGTGAGGATGGATGTACGGGCGCTCGCCGTATAGGCGTCGACGACAGCGGTATGCATCGTGGGCGATGCGGACAATGCCTGTGCGACGGTTCGGTGCGTGCCGCCGGCGAGCCGATGGTCGAATCCAGCGGTCAGGATCGTCCCCATCACGGCGACGCCGAGAGCGCTACCGAGTTCTCGCGTCGTTGCCTGTAGTCCACCGGCGACACCTGCGTGACGTGGCGGAAGTGCCGCGGAGATCGCGATGGTGAGAGTGGGCAGTGCCAAGGTCATTCCGATGCCCATCACCACCAGCCAGGCCGCATAGACGACGTACGGTTGGTGAATCGCCGACGCCACTCCGGCGAGTCCTCCGGAGATGGCAACGAAGGCGCTGCCGAGAACGATCCGATCACCCACGCGGTGAACAAGACGTGGTACAGCCCGTGCACCGACGATGAGTGGGACGGTCATCGGAACTATCCCCAACCCTGCCTCCAATGCGGTGAATTCTCGGCTGTACTGGAGCAGTGAGGCGTTGAGGAAGAAGAAGCCGAACATCCCGAAGAACACCACGAGCATGCCCACACACGCGGTGGCCACCGCCGAGGTTCGAAAGACACGCGGATCGAGAAGGGGCTCCGCGCTGCGGAGTTCGTACACCGTCCAGCATACGAACATCAGCGCGGACGCCGCGAAGGCATCTGTCACCGTCGGGCTCGTCCACCCGTCGACGGGACCCTGGATGACCCCGACCAACAGGGCGAGCGTGCCCAGGGTCAACAGCGCGACGGCCGGCGGTGCGATCTTCCGCTCGTGCCGTGGTGATCTCGACGCAACCGAGGCGACGAGGCCTGCACTCAGAACCGCGGCGGGTACCACGGCCGCGAACATCCACCGCCACGAACCGATCTGGAGCAGCACACCACCGCCGACATTGCCGACAACTCCTCCGACTCCGGACATCGCCGCCCACACCGCGATCGCTCGCGGTCGTCGCTTCGCGCCGACGGCATGCACCACCACCGCCAGCCCGCTGGGCAGAACCGCCGCCGCACCTACGCCGCTGATCACGCGCCCGACGAGCATGACCGTCACGTCGGGTGCGATTGCGGAGAGCAACGCACCGACACCGAAGACGAGCATGCCCAGGGTCAGTGCCCCTTTTCGCCCCCATCGGTCGCCGGCAGCACCCGCAGGGATCACCAGGCATGCGAACAGCACGACGTACGCATCGACTATCCAGAGGAGCTCGGTCGACGACGGGTGCAGTCCACTGGCCGCGAGTTCGGGAACAGCGAGGTTGATCGAGGCGACGAAGCCGACAACGAGCACAGTGCAGGCGCAGACCACCGCGAGAACCGAGTTCTCGCGTGATCTGGTCGACGACGCATCCGTTGTCGGTCGCGGAGATGATGTCCTGGTCGTAGTCGAGCGTTCGCTACCGGTCATCGGTCCACGCGTCCTGAGTAGGCGCCGGACCGGATGTCGTCGATCAGTCGCGGCTGCGTCGGTTCCCATCCCGTCAGGGAACGGGTCGTCGCACTCGTGCCGGTCATCGACGAGCCGAAGAATTCTGCCATGAAACCGAAGTGCTGGTCCGCGTCGTCGCCGGCGATCGATACGATGGGCACGTCGAGCGCCGAGCCCAGTGCTTCGGCGATCGCTCGGGTGCTGATCTCCTGCTCGGCGACCGCGTGCAATCGCGCTCCGCTCGGTGCGATCTCGATGCCCAGCCGAATCAGTCGCGCGGCGTCGTGCCGGTGAACGGCCGACCACAGTGTGGTTCCCTCGTCTATGTAACCGCTGACTCCCCGTTCGACCGCGATGTCGGCCAGAAATCTCACGAAACCCCAGTCGCCGTGTCCGTGCACTGAGGGCGCGAAGCGGATGGCCATGCCACGCACGCCGTCGTGCGCTGCATCCAAGACCAGGTTCTCCGACCCGCCCCTGTCGGCCCCCGGCCCGATCGCCGGTGACGGGTCTGATTCGACTGCTGCTCGCCCGACGACGAGGCCGGACAGACCATTGGCAACGAGAAAGGCCTTGTCAGTTCCGCTGACGACTTCCAGCATCGACTCGACTGCCGCGCGCTCGGCGCGATCGGTTCCCCCGGGGTCGGCCCAGTCGTGCTTGTTCGCCAGGTGAATGATGGCGTCTGCTCCGACGGCACCGCGACGCAACGACTCGAGGTCGTCGAGGTCGCCAGGTAGCGCGGCGGCGCCGGCTGTGCGCAGCCGATCTGCGGACGAATCGGAACGAGCGAGACCGACCACATCATGTCCCGCGGAGATGAGCTCGTGAACGGTGGCAGTGCCGATCCAACCGGTCGCGCCGGTGACAAACACACGCATGGGCAGCCCTTTCGATGGCGAGAGCACGTGATTCGACGTGCTCGGCGGGATGACACATTAATGAGACACAGTGACTCGTATGCGGTCGACCATATAACGAGACACGATGGCTCGCTAGTGCACGGTCATCGATCCGACCGATATCCGGCGTCATCTGATGTGGGCAACCCTGTGAGCCCGGTTGAGACGGGGAGAAGTTCAATCCGCACGCATACAGCTGATTCACAGGTTAGGGTTGCTGCTGCCCGCACGGGGCCGACGGGAGTGTGATCACGTGCCGTACATGGGTGCGATTGTGCTGCTGGTGATGATCGCGGCGCTGGTCGACATCGTGTCCAGCGACGGGGCGCTGGTGCGCGGTATCCCGCGGTGGGCGTGGTTGCTCCTGGTGATCGTGTTGCCGCTGGTCGGCTCGGTTGTGTGGTTCATCGCGGGACGGCCCGCCGCTGCGTTCTCCGGCCGCGTGTCGCGGGACGCCCCGGGTCGTGCGTCGGCGATGGGGTTTCCCGAGTACGACCACCCAGGTCGATTCATACCTCAGGACCCGGAGGCGGACGCGGAATTTCTGCGGCAGGTTCGTGAACGCGCCGAGGCCCAGCGCCGCGAAGGTGAGATCCAACGCCGTCGGCGCGAACAGGAGGGATGAGGCCTCCGACACGTGGCCTTGTCGGAGGCATCGCCCGCATGAATCCGTCGGTATTGCGCGCATAGGTGGTACGTCTCGGACTATTGATCCGCACGGAGCATGCTGATCAACGCTCTCCGGATACATCATCGAGACCGTGTCCGAGCAATGGTGAGGTCGATCTGGGGCGCGTGATCAACGTGAGCCGAATAAGTCATATCGGGCAATTGATTTTGAGCCCGTTTCCGCTCGATGCTCCCGTGTACAACGGATGCCTTCGGTGATCCCCATGCGGACGAGCGCAGTCGGGATATCGGTGAGGTCACCGTTTCTGTTCGATCACGTAACCGCCGCAGTGGTCGTGTAACTCGACTGATGCGGTCAGCGATCATCCTCACGAACAGTTCATCATCACAGACATCTACCGCTGGCCGAAGATGATGTTCGTGTCCCATGCCGCTGTCCGACAGTGATTTTCGCAATTATGCTCAGGACCATGTCGGATGACACCGTAGTTGGCAGTGATGACACCTTCTTGGGAGCGCCGACCCGTAGTTTCGGTGGAGGAACAGCTGTCATCGAGTCTCAATCTAGGGTGGCAAAGTCTCAGGTGCGGTGTCACCCGACACCCATTGAGAGAAACCTAGAGACCCAAGAGAAAGCTTTCCAGCCTTAACCTGACATAATGTTTCTTATCGGCGAGCAAACATAGCGAGTTGCAGTAGATGCAAGGACTCGCAGCTCGGTGAGTATTCCGGCAGTCGTTGCTGTGCAACGGATGTGATGAGCATCGGGTCAAACACTGTGTGGCACGCGTTGCTGGCTTCGCGCTGGTCGGGCTACGTTTCATTCGTTAGATGATCGATTCCTGCACAGGCTGATCGAGTTCTTTCCAGGTGTGACCAGTGTTGAGCCCGGCCTGGACGTCTGACGCACTTGCCCCTCCTTACGCACATGGCCGGTATTCGTCATGCCCGCGCGCGAGGCCGGGCCGCTTCGCTAATCGTCACTGTGACGTTATGAGGTGATCCGGAAGTGTCCGAGGAATTACCTGGTTTCGCACCAAAGGTGTTTTCCACCAGCGATGTTGGTGTGATCCGCGCGGAGGACCGTGTGTATGAGGCGATGCTCGACGGCTGGCGCTCGCAGCAGCTCGCTCGAGGGCTGGTGCCGGCGACGATCACGCCACGCTGTCAGCTCGTCGACCGATTCTTCACCTACACCAACGAGTATCCGTGGCATTGGCGGCCGCAGGATCTCGATGACTATATGGCCGAACGACGACTGGCGAGTTCAGCGATCACGGTGCGCACGTTGCGAACGTATAGCAATGCGATCGCGATGTTCTGCGAGTACATCTCCGATCCGCGGTACATGTGGACCGAGGTGTGCGATAAGTACTTCGGCACCCATCCCATCCAGATCCGGTTCGAATGGAACACCCCGCGACACAGCGCCGATGATGCGATGCCGACACGGCGGCGGGCCTTTACCAGACCGGAGCTGCAACAGGTGTTCGACTGCATCGACGACTATGTCGACGACCTGCACGCCCGGAACCGAAAACAATGGCGCACGGTGATGCGTGACTCCATGGCATTCAAGGTGGCCTACGCCTACGGGCTGCGCCGCCGCGAGCTGACGATGCTCGACACCATCGATTTCGGGCCGAATCCCTACGTGCCGCAGTACAGACGCTACGGTGCGTTGACCGTGCGATGGGCCAAAGGAACACGTGGCTCGGGCCCCCGGCGACGGACGGTTCTCACCGTTCCCGGCTTCGCCTGGGTGGTCGAGCTGCTCGAGTATTGGTGCACTGACGGCCGCGAAATATTCACCACCGCCGAGCGATCACGGGCGTTATGGCCCAGCGAACGCGGCGAGCGGATCACTCTCGGCACCTTGGGACGTTCGTTCGCCTTTCACCGCGACCGGGCCGGGCTTCCCACCGAACTGTGTCTGCACGCGCTTCGGCATTAGTACACCACCCACCTGCTAGAAGCCGACTACAAAGAACAGTTCGTTCAGCAGCAGCTCGCCCACCTGAACTCGTCAACGACCGCGTTGTATTCATCGGTGGGTGACGACTTCAAGAACCGCAAGATCCAGCACATGATCAACCGCCGGACCGCGAAGGAAGGGCAACCATGAGCGGTGAACAACGCCGGATCGGGTTCCACTGGCACCTGCGCACTGTCATGGCCACCCACAATCTCTGGAAATCGACCGACCTGAAACCGTTGCTGCAATCGCGTGGCATCCACCTCTCTGATGCGCAAATCTATGGGCTCGTGACCACGGAGCCACAGCGCATTTCGTCACAGACACTGGCCGCGCTATGCGACATCTTCGACTGCTCCCCCGGCGACCTATTCGAACCGTTCGTGGAAATGCGAGCAGCCAAAACCGCGCACGCACCGCCTGACCGCGCTCTCGGCCTGCGCCCGTCTCCGGGCGGGCCGATCGCTCACCGTATCCGCGTAGTGGAGGATCCCGATCGCCAGACCACGTAAACCCGAAGAACCCGACAAATACTCACCGTGTGATCGGTGCGGCAAATGCTATTGGCCGGCCGCGTGGTGGCCGGAAGGCCTGGTGTGCGGCAACTGCTATCAAGCGGCTAAACGCACCACGGGACGCTGCGCCTGCGGACACGAAGGGGTCCTGCCAGGAATTATCGATGGTGCACCGGCCTGCCCGCGCTGTAGCGATATCACCCTGAACGTGGACTGCGTCGAGTGCGGCGCTGAAACCGAGTTGTACCGCGGCGGGCGCTGCCAGCGGTGCATCCTGCAGTACACCGCCACCGAGCTACTACGCAACCCCGACACCGGAAACGTGGACCCGAAGCTGACGGTGATCGCCGATGCACTCGGCGCGATGGAACGACCCAACAGCGGCCTGACCTGGATCCGCCAACCACATGTCGAACAGTTCCTCACACAGCTCGCCGCGCAGAACAACATTGACCATGACACAGTCGACGCGCTGCCCACCGGCCAGACGACGAACTACATGAGGGCGCTGCTCGTGGAACACGGTGTGCTCCCACGACGAGACGAGCTGCTGGCACGATTCGAGATGTGGGCACTCGATAAACAGGAACGGGTGATCGATCCCGAACAGCAGATAATCATCGATCAATTCCGCCGGTGGGGACTGCTGCGCCATCTGCGCAGTTCGTCCCCGATCAGCAACTCCGCGTTCCTGCGAGCCAAGCAATTATTCACCGTCGCCATCGAGTACTGCAACTGGTTGACCCTCGAACACGGACTCACGCTCACCCAAGCCGGCCAACACGAGATCGACGCCTGGCAACCCGGCGGCACGAGCACCCGCGGACATGTCTACCGATTCATTCGCTGGGCGATCGCCACACGAATTGTTCCCGCCGACCTCACCGTCGTACAGCACCGACGCGGAACCGCCACCCGGCTCGACACTCAATCCCAAACCGAAGCAGTCCAGCAGGTTGTGTACACCGAGGATCTGACCGACCGCGACCGGCTCGTAGCCATCCTGATCATCGTGTTCGGCCAACGAGCCGAGAAAATCAGCAACCTCACCTGCAACGACATCATCGTCACCGACACCGGCGTCACCCTGCAACTGGGCAGCTACCCAATCACCCTGCCCCACCCCTCGACGAACCCGTCCGGGCACTGGCCGCGGACAACATCCACGGACAAACCGCCGCCCACCCCCACTCACCATGGGTATTCCGCGGCTACACCCCCGGAAACCACATCGACCCCGCACACCTGCGGCTACGACTCAAACCCCTCTTCGCCGCACTCGCCGCCCGCCTCGGCACCCTGACAGACTGTCGAAAACAACACCCGTCGCGATACTCGCCGACACCCTCGGATACCACCCCGCGACACTAGAAGCACTCCAACGGATCGTCGGCAGCATGGGGGTCCGTGTAGAGCACAGCACCACGAATACGGTGAGGTGACCTCGCAGTACCAGGGCTCGTCATCGGCGTACCTTGTGATTGACGCTGGCACTGCTGCCATGCGAGACAGCATTATTGGCCAGGCAGGGTTTCGATGCGGGTCCTCCGATTCCGGCACCTCGGTGACCCGGCGAGACCCGTCACATCACGGTCCCCCACCCTCCCCGAGCTTGATGACGTGCACTCGGCCGCGACCCACGTACAACACCGGGCCCGCACCGTCGGGCGAACGGGGCGGAGACCTCGACGCGTGGTTCGACCCACACGCCCGCGACCGTAGTACGTGGCTCTACATACACGCTCTGCCCTACTGACAACAAACCGCGGGACTGGGCAGTCTCGGCACTGTTACGTTGACCGGATGTGGCGGCCAAGAGCGGCATACGTGACGTCGTTCACCGCTGCCCTGGTGTCGCGGCTGCTATGAAACGGGTCGATCCCACAGCGGGAGAATGGATCAGACCTCGGCTCACTGGTCCGTGGGGTTCTGTGACCGGGGTCTGCCCCTCCGGGTATACCGCGTACGTACGGATCTTGCATTCCGTCGGCGGCTCGGAATGGGGAATTCACTGGCGTGACGTGGCCGCGGTCACGGGACGCCGGGTTCATCCGCTGGTGCAGTGGTGGAGGCTCATCGACGCCGACGAGCCGGTGAATCCGACCAGCACCATGTGGCGTAACGACGAACCGGTGATGGGCGAGCTGCCATTGCACGACGCCCTCGCCCTGTACGAGCTGCTCATCGGAGTGACAGGTACTCCGGAGTCGGTCTACTTCGGGTTCTGGAACGGCTACTCCGGCAACACCGGCGCCGATACCTGGGTACACGCCGCCCACGCGCTGTGGCCCACCGAGCAACCAACCCACATACAGCGCACACCCACCGGCACCGTGTCTGTGCCCGGCCGCGATTTCGAAGTGGTGTCCGGCTCCCTATTGCACGCACCGCACATCGCCGGCTACTTCGACCGCAACGACGGTAATCCGCCATCCCCGAACATCATGTGGCCCGCCGACCACACCTGGTTCGTCGCCTCAGAAATCGACTTCGACTCCACCATCGTAGGCTGCACAGACCACGTCGCGGCAACAATCCTCGACAACGCCCAGCTTGAGGCCTACCCCGTCGGCCCCGAAGACTCCCTGCAATACGATGCCGACACCATCAACCGTAGGTAGGCCCTCGCTGCTACCACGTGTGCTGCGACAACGTCACCGGTTGCCAGTCAGATCCAGGTCCACCAGCAGTTCCTCTACCCGGACCGCGCCCTGGGTGTCACCGTCAGGCCAATGGGTATGCAGTTCGGCCGGGGGTTGGTCGAGGTCATAGATTCGTTCGCTGCCTGCGATGGGTTCCCGTCGGTGCCACGCCGGCCACTGTGGGTGCGCGCGGTAGTCGAGCTTGATCGACACCAGGTGCATCCCGGCGATGACGCCCTCGGTGTACGCAACCTCGCCAGGACGGCCAAGAGGGTGCGACTGAGGCGTGTCAGCACGGGGTCGCAGCCCAGCCTTGAGGCGTACGGCACCGCTGAGGACCACGGTGTCTGGTACCGGAATCTGTGCGGTGCAGTGAACACGCAAAGCACCGACTGTCCCGATGGCCGGCTGCATCAGTGTGTTGTCCTCGGGCCTGGCACCCAGATGAGTCACCGGCTCTGATGCGGCGGGGCGCAACGCCGCCGTCAGCGACCACCCCGGTCGAAGACCAGGCCACCACCCCGCGAAAGGCTCATTCCAGAACAGTTGCCATCGAACATCATCCCCGACCTGCGGTGCAATCCCCTGCCGGTAACGATGCTCGTCAATCAACACCGGCACAATCACCAGGCCACAACCTCCTAAAGCGGACACCTCTCACCACAAGGATAAACAACTCGCACCTGACTAACACGCAGCGTTACCAGCTGCCGTTGTCACACAACATGATCCGTTTATTTCGTCACGGGTGACGAAATAAAGCATGCGGGGACAACGCCGCCATGGAGTCGTTCTTCGCCCTTCTGCAACGCAACGTCCTCGACCGCAGGCGCTGGTCCGCGCGTGCCGAATTACGCCTTGGCAATCGTGTCCTGGATTGAGCGGACCTACCACCGATGTCGCCGGCAACGCGCCCTCGGCAGGCTCACCCCGATAGAGTTCGAACTGCTCCACCCACCAGTCGCAACCGCAGCTTGAAATTCACACCCCGCGAGTCGACTGAACTCGGGGCAGTCCCCGCTTAGCGATGCGAATGAAAAACAATCGGTGAGAGCTTCCTGGTCAGGACCGCCGCCCACTCTCAACTAGTTCTGGATCGGACACGGTTGCGCAGCAACCAATCAATACGCGCGACGTCGATAGAGTTATTCATGTGAGTGCCGAGGCGCAGGGAAGTGACGAGTCACCCGGTGATGTCATCGCCCGGTTGCTGCGGGCGGAGATCCTGGCCGGCCGCCTCGAAGGTGGCGAGCGGCTCGTGGAGGAGGCGCTCGCCAAGCGGTTCGGCGTGTCCCGGGTCCCGGTGCGTGAGGCACTCGCCCAGTTGCAGGCCGAGGGGTTCGTGACGATCGTTCGCTACCGCGGGGCTACGGTCTCCTCGTCGTTGCGCAAAGACAACCGTGAACTGCTCGAGGTTCGCCGTGGACTCGAGGTGTTTGCGGCACGGCTCGCCGCCGACCGGCGCGGCGGGGCTGTCGCCGACGTGCTCGTCCGCTACACCCGGCCCGACGACGCAGACCTCGACCAATCCGCCGACGGGCGCAGCTTCCACGCACTCGTCGCCGAGGCGACGGGCAACGACCAGCTCCGCGATCTCCTGGGGTCGGTCAGCAGGCGGGTCGCGTGGGGTCTCGGCCACGACCCCGAGACCTCACGACGCGACCACGCCGTGCTCGCCGCCGCGATCCTCGATGGCGCCTCCGTGCAGGCCGGCTTCCTCATGGACGAGCACTTGCGGCGAGACGAACCGGGGCGTGCGACCGCTGACTAATTTTTGTATACGACTGCTTGGCTAATAGCCTGCTCGTAACATAGAAGTTGCGAGACGAAACGCGTACGACACCTTTTTTGTATACAACTTGCTCATCGCCAGACACTTCCGACGGCGATCGCCCGTGGCGATACCACCGGCGCCATCCTCGCTCCTTCGGAGACACGGCTATGGCCATCCCAGCACCCATCGCACAAACCGTCCCCCTCTCCCCGCCCGGCGCGGGACTCACTACCGCCCTGGACAAGATTGGCTTCACGCGGGTCCAGGCGGCGGTCATCGCGCTGCTCATGGCAGGCCTCTTCTTCGACAGCCTCGAGCAGAATTCGACCGGCGCCATGGGACCGCTTATCAAGGACTCCTTGGGGATCGGTAACGCGCAGCTGACCCTGATCAACACGGTCACAGTCGTCGGCGGGCTGGTCGGCCGCCTGATCGGCGGGTACATCGCCGACCGGTGGGGTCGACGGGTCGCTCTCAGCCTGAATTTGCTGGTCTACACCCTCGGCGGGCTGATCAGCGCCGCCGCCGTCAACTACGAGATGCTGCTGGCCAGCCGCTTCATCGTCGGCATCGGCCTGGGCGGCGAGTTCACCGTCGGACTGGCGATCCTCGCCGAGGTGGTGGCCACCCGGCATCGCGGCTCCCTGCTCGCGACGCTCAACATCTCCTCGGGCGGCATCGGCAACATCGCCTCGTTCGGCTTCTTCCTCCTGGTGCTCGGCCCCCTCGGGGGTGTGCTCGGCGGTGACGACCACTCGTGGCGCTGGACCTACGTCATCCTCGCACTGCCGGCCGTGCTGGTCGTCGCGTTCCGCCGCTACCTACCCGAGTCACCGCGGTTCCTACTGTCGAAGGGTCGCGTGGACGAAGCGAACGTGTCGCTGACCCGACTCGCGAGCGGTTCGATCAAGGGGCTGCGCAAGCCCGGGCCGACAGGCTCGTTCGTCACCGCCGGCGACGCCCTGCCCGACGTGAAAACGTCGTATGCCGAGGTCTTCAAGGGCCGCAACCTGCGTCGCACCGCGGCCATCGGCTCCGCGTCGTGGATGTCGTTCGGTGCGCAGGTCACCCTGCTGTTCCTCATGCCGATCCTGCTGGTGTCCCGGGGCTACTCGCTGTCGGATTCGCTGCTGTTCACGATGATCATGAACATCGGCAGCCTGTTCGGCGCCTGCACCGCCTGCTATCTCGCCGGCCGCGCTCCCCGACGGGCGACCGTCATGTCCGCCGCCGTGCTCGGCTGCATCTCGGCCATCTGCTTCGCCGTCTTCGCGCAGAACGTCTTCCTGATCCTGGTGCTGGGAGCTATCTTTCAGTTCTTCACTATGCTGCTGAACACGATGTTATCGGTGTGGACGCCGGAGCTGTTCCCGACCTCCATCCGCGCCATGGGCGCCTCGGTGGTCAACGGGATCGGCAACGTCGCCGGTGCGGTGATGCCGTTCGCCGCACTGTTCTTCTTCGACATCGCCGGTGTCGCAGGCGTCTTCTTCATGATCGCCGTGATGTATGGGCTGCTCGTCGCCGCCGCCCGCTTCGGCCCCGAAACATTCGGACGGTCGCTCGAGGAGGCCAGTGAGGCCCCTGCCTAGACCGCCCGACACGCACACGAATCATCACAGAGAGGTACACACCTATGGCACACCTGGCCATCTCCGCGACTGCCCACGGTCTCAACTACCTGCCCGAGTACTACGCCGATCACGCCGGACTGTTCGCCGACCGCGGACTAACGGTGACAGCCAAGGCATGCGACCCCTGGACCGGCGTCCTCGACGACCTCGCCAGCGGCGCAGCCGATGTCGCACTCGGCGGCATTTGGGTACCCGGCATGTACCACGGCACCCCCCGGGAGCTGACCGTCTTCACCCAGCTCAACCACCAGTTCCCCAAAGCGCTGGTGACACGCACGACGTCAGACAGGACGTTCACGTGGTCATCACTCCACGGGGCGGTGGTGCTCGCCCCCGGCATCGGCGGCAGTGCACCATACGCCATCACAGCAGGAATGATGCGCGAGTCGGGCGTCGATCCGGCCGACACGACGTTCCTTCGCGACCTGTCGACCCCGATGTTCGTGGAGTTGTTCGAGAGCGGTCTCGGCGACGCGATCATCCTCGACATCACCACGGCACAGTCGATGTCCGACCGCGGCACCGGCTGCATCGCCGTCGAATACGCCAAGGTCGGCGGACTCGGACCGAATAGCGTCTATTACTGCCGCTCCGACCGATTCGACGAACTACAGGACCGCCTCGTCGACTTCACCTCAGCACTCGGCGAGGCCATGGCTGCGGTAAACCAGGCACCGGTCGCCGAGCTCGAGCCTCTGCTCGTGGAGCACTGGCCGTCGATGTCACCGGCCACCCTATCTGCCGCGTGTGGTCGTATCCAGTCGTCACGCACGTGGGAGACCCCACGCATCGATCCCGCGGCCACCGACCGGTGGATGCGCATCCTCGCCGAGGAGTCGATGGTCCACACGGCGCCATCGTTCGACGACATCGTCGACACGCGCATCATCGACTCGATCGAGATGGCGGTGGGCGGCACCCGATGACACTGGTACTGCGGCATTCCGAGGTCGCCGCCCTGCTCGACCGCGACGCCGTACGCGTCGCGGTCGAGCAGGCTCATGCCGACCTCGCCACGGGTGCCGCACGGAATCCCGAACCCGGTTCGCTGCCGGTAGGCGAGGACGGAGAGGACGGACGAGTGCTCACCATGGTCGCCGCCCTCGGCGACCTCGCCTGCGTAAAGATCCTGTCCGACCTGCCGTGCAATAGCACCCGCGGCCTCCCCCGCCAGCGGTCGACGATCGTCGTCACCTCCACCGTCACCGGCGAATGCGTTGCCGTCCTCGACGGACGGGCGATCACCGCGATGCGCACCGCCGCGACCAGCGCCGTCGCCACAGCACATCTCGCCCGCCCCGACGCGTACATCCTGGGCCTCGTCGGTGCAGGCAATCTCGCCATCGAGCACACACGGGCGATCGCGGCGACGCGCACCCTCACCGAGGTCGTCGTGTGGTCGCGATCACCGAAGAGGGTCGACGAGTTCCAAGGTGCACTGTCTGACATGGCGATCCCGGTATGGACCGCTGCGTCGGTCGACGACGTTGCCGCCCGCGCCGACATCATCTGCACACTCACGCCGTCGGTCACGCCCGTGCTGCGCGGCGCCGCGCTGCGACCGGGGACGCACCTCAACGTCGTCGGCGCCGCACCACGACCCGGCGAGCGCGAGGTCGACGGTGCAGCCATGGCCCGCAGCCGCATCGTCGTCGACAGCCGGGCCACCGCTCTGGCCAAGTCGGGCGACGCCGTCCTCGCGATCGCTGAGAACGCCATCACCGCCGACGACGTCTCCGTCGAACTCGGCGACGTCATCACCGGTCGCCGCCCGGGTCGCCGCAGCGCCGACGAGATCACCCTGTTCGACTCGACCGGTGTCGGACTGCAGGACCTCGCAACCGCCGCAATCGTCGTCGCCGCGGCACGTGGACAGGGCCGGGGAACGCCTGTGTCGCTGAACAGCTAGAGCGAAGCCACCTCCTTGGGAGTCCTGACCTGCGCGTTTCGGCGGCGGAACACACAGTCAGTGTCATCGGATGTGAGACTCTCTAGATTCGCGAACTCAGGCCGCCCGGATGACAATCGTTGTGGGACTTACCGTTTCTGTTCCGCGAGGTCAGCGGGCTCGTCGACCCCAGGTAGCTGTCATCGAGTCTCATCTGGGGTGG
Source organism: Williamsia sterculiae (assembly GCF_900156495.1). Lineage (GTDB taxonomy): Bacteria > Actinomycetota > Actinomycetes > Mycobacteriales > Mycobacteriaceae > Williamsia_B > Williamsia_B sterculiae. Next base: position 18,572 of record NZ_FTNT01000011.1, on the reverse strand, counting down.
CAAAGTCTCAACAACGTTGTCACCCGACAATTTGCTCATTCGAGCGAAAACCATCGCAACGAAGCCAAAATGGCGTAATAACCGTTATCAGCGATATTAGTAAATCCTGCAACAGCTTTCCGTACTCTGTCGACAGATGTCGTAAAGGTTGCGGAGACCGACCTCAAGGTGTGCGAAATCGTGCAACAGTGCCGCGTTCGTTCGTGTGCTCCATTCGTGCAGGTCCAACGCGCGCTTCCGATTGCCGCCGGCCAACTTCAGGTCGCGAACCGGGCTGGACTCAGCCAACTCGTTCTGTAAAGGCCAGTGTCGCCTACGCGACGTGGTTAACGCTCCGGAAGAACCCGGTATTCGATCTCGAGCGATCGACCAGGGTTTTTTATACCCCGATCACACGTGCCGTCGACCGACGATGAGTCGAGCAGTCGACGGCCGCAGGAACCCGATCGAGTGGAATTGAAGAGTGCCAGCTATCACTCGCTCAGGCAGCCGCGGTATGTCACTTCGCTTAAGGTGATCGTCTGGTGGTTGGCATCGTCGGCCCACGCCGTATGAGCAGTTCGTGCGCCGGTATGTACTCGCGAGCTGCCGGGGTCGGGGCCGTCGACACGCTGCACACGGTCACCCGGCCAGAACGTCCGAACCACAATGGTCACGCGGCGAGGTGGCCAGCGAGGTCGGTGAGAGTACCGCCAGCGGTGTCTTAGTACGCGGTCTTCAATCGGGACGACTCGAATTGGGTAAGTGGGCGAGCCGAGCATCTACGCGACGACGTCAGCGATCGCGACGATGCGCAGTGGGCCGGAACGTCGCGACCGCGAGTGTCAAGCTCGTCCGCAGTGCGGTGGCGAGTTCCGCCCGACACCGCCGGCCGGAGTTCCTGCCACAGCGAACGACCCCACCCGAGTCGGGTGGGGTCGTCGTGGTGAGCAGATGGGAACGGAAACCGGTCAGTGCTCGTGGGTCTCGCCCACCCCGAGGGTGGTCACGTCACCGTCCTTGTTGTATGTGCTGTAGCTGTGCGTCGCGCCTTCGTAGTAGTCGGCGCGACTTCCGTTGTCGGAGATGACAAGCTTGCTGTCGTCGTCATCCCAGACCACTTGCTGTCCCGGATTGTTTTGATAGTCACCCATGATCTGTCCTCCCTGTGCTGGTGGTTGCCGCCGGCGGTGGCGTTTCTTCAGTGTCGGACCTACTGGGGCAACTACTCAGGTGATGGGACGGATTTGGGACAGCGCAGGTTAGGGACGCGCCAGAGTCCAACCCTCATGGATGTCGAGGACGTTCTCGCCGCCGAAGTCTTCGCCAGCACCAAACAAGACATGCGTTTGCTTGTCACACACGAAATTCAGGGTTCGCGAGATCCCGTCTGGGTCCTTGGCTTTTCCTGTGGTGAGGAGAACGCCAGTGGGTCCGAGAGTCGGTAGCTCCACTGTCCGGTTCCACGGGCCCCACGCCAGCATCAGCGAGTGATCTTCGTTGATCGAGGTGGCGGCTGGAACGACTTTTATCCAAACCAGGCCACTGAACCTCGCCGGCCACCGAGCGAAGTGATAGCGCTGCGGCCATGAGTCCTCGCGTTCCCAAGGATCCCACTTCGGCCGCCACAACGTCCTCAACCCCACATCAATCCATCCATCTGCTTCGTATAACTGATCTAAGTGCTCGGCCAGCTCCAACGGTGGCAGGGTGCCATTCTCGTAACGATTGAGAGTGCTCTTTGAGAGCGCCAGCTCGTAGGTGTATCCGTAGCACCCCTGACGCCCCACGTCCTGTTTTGTGACCAGCAAACGTAGCCCCACCGTCCGCAGCAGCCGCATACCCGCGCCGAGCTCACCGGGGGTGCTCGGGAGAGGAGGAATCCGCTGCCCGGTCCATCGCAACGCAGTCCCCCCTGGACTTGGTTCGCTGAACGGTGACACACCCCGTGCAGGAGTGAGCCACGGCGACGATGCTCGGCGGCAAACACCTCCACGAGTCACCGATGGGCGACTAGCGTAAGCCTCCCCAGACAATGCACTGATAGCGTAGACCATAGCCTACAATCTCTCGCTTGATATTTCGTCGCGGCAGAACCGTTAGAGATGGCGTGTCCGGATATATCTGTTTCCTTGGCGCTTGTAGTACCTCGGCCGTTAAGTTATGGAACTCCTCTTCGCAATATTCGGAAGAAACGTAAGTATCGCCAAGGACCTGGGTGTCGAGACGGCTGATTGGCCCGCCTCGACCTTCCTCGCTCATCTCAAACTCCACCCTAAAAACCCCACCGGTTGTGCGAAATTGGAATCGGGCGTTACGAGTGATTGCCTCGACGAGTCGCGGCCGCATGACTGCAAACGCTGCATCAAAGCGGGCACGGGCTTCCATATCTCGTCTTTCCTCTTGCTGCAGATATTTCTCTCGGTCTCGACGATCCCCGTCTCCAATGAACCCCACTGCCCTTGTTACTCCCCTTGTCGCCACCTCTCGGCTTGTGCGGTCGATCAGCACATCGTGCAGATGCATCTGCGAGGCCGGCGGTTCTGAAACCGCTCGTCGTACGTAATTGACCACGGGTGCGTTCGCCGCCAGCATCTCCCGAACCGATTCGTCTCGTGCCGCGGCACAGATTTTCGCCCGCCGGGCCACACCGATCTGCGCGGTTCGCGAAGCTCCGCGTAATCGCCACCCAACGCGAGTTTTGATCACTCGTCATGGCATAGATCGCACATCAAGGGTGAGGTGGTTGCTGGATGCGGGAGCGAATCCCACGGCGGCAAGGACAGGAATCGCTAGAGTCGTCGTGACCTCGAGCGCCCCCGCGTCGGCGGCAGCGTGAACTGCTTTGAATGCGATTCTTTCGACAATGTGTGGAGGAGTCCCCGGACGCGTATCTAGGATGTCGAGTGACGCCACACCGTCGGAACCTGTCCAAGACGTGACGGCCTTGCCGACGTACCGCATCGACTCTGCGTCAGAGTGCCGGGCCGCAATCTCCCACCCGATTAGCTGGTCAGGGTTATATGTACTCACACGTCTATTATGTGGGGATTGCCCGTGTGTGATATGAACCAAGCCATCTGCGTCCGGCGATATGTCTTGGTGGTAGAAGCTGTAGGTGTACCCGTGTTCCGGGTCAAGCGCTGTCTTTGCAGGCTCTTCGATGTAGATCACGCCGTCGACCCGTCGACGAGTGCCCCGCACTAGTAACCCCGTGCTCAACTCCTCTTGCCACATAAGCGTCATGTAGAGGGCCCACTCAGCAGGAGTATCCGCAGGTGAACGTAATTCGTCAGCGGTTTGAGGAAGTCGGCGGGTGATGGCGAAGGAATTGGGATTGCTTCTCCATTTGAACACCAGTTGCAGCGTCTCAGCGTTCACTCGGACCGATGTTGGCCGTAAGTCTTTGTGGATTCCATTGCCGGTCATGATTTTCTGCATTAACGCACTGAAGCATGCTTGCGCTATTTGAGTAAGTGAGGCGCGGTCCCCAACTATCTCAGGTTGGTCATCTGACATACCTACGCTAGGTGTAATCACGACCGATTAGCGCTTTTCATACGGCTTCTAATCCGCATACCGCCGGTGGCCAAACACTGCATATAACTTCTCATACACCCAACTCGTCAAGGTTGTTGGCAAACCGGCATATTCGGCCTGACCGTCGTCGTCTCCCGCTCGTGGCTGACCGTCGCGAACCTACTCAGGTAACTGCACTGTCTGTGAAGCGTGCCAGGAGTCGTTCGGTGCGCTCTAGTAGCTTGGCGGCTTGTCTGTCGATGTCGAGGTATGCGATGTCTGCGTCGTTGACGACCGACAGTGCGGCGCGGCGGGCATGGATGCCTGCGTCGTGATTGTCAGGAAGATCGATTACGTGGTCGTGGTGCAGCTCAGTCAGCCCGTCTGACTGCGGTGTCCGCGCCTGGGCGCGGCCCCACTCGTCGCGGTCGCTCGCCACTCTGCGCCCGGTGAGAACGATCGCCGCCACGTCTCTGATCGCGCTCGCGCTCAGTCCCGACTCCGACCGTGCGCGTAGGGCCCGCGGGTTGCCCCAGCGGTCAAAGGCAGGAAACAGTGCGGCGTCGGGTGCGGCCACCGGCGGCGCGATGAGTCGGACTGCGGTGTGGTCGGTGACACATGGTGCTTGGGTCAATGGTCCGGCGAGTCGAGTGGGTCCCGCGCTGGCGACGAGGAGGTTGCGTACCGCCATCGACCGCTGCCATATTGGCAGCACCCCCCATGGGTTGTCAGGGTCAACGGGGATCTCTGCCTGCACATCGCCGGCGATGATGATCGTCATCTCGGGGGTGAAGGCGAGGTCACCGCACGCGAGTTCGGCAACCGATGCGGACGGTATTCCGACGATGCACAGGAGGTACAGGAGCAGTGCATCACGTCGACCGAAGAGGCCTTCCGTCCATCCGGTGGCCGGCAGTGTCGCCAGCATTGTCAGCGCGCGGTTTGTTTGCCGATCGCGCTGAGATAGCAGGCGCCGCAACGCGGTCGTCGTACCGGGCGCCGGGTGGTGCTGCAGCACATGAGCCTTGTTGATTGCGCTACTCGGCTGCGCAGCGTGCGAGGACTGACCTCGTGGTTGTCATCCATCAGGTAGTGGGCCACGGTCAGGGGTTCGGCGGGCAGCGCCGTGTGGCCGAACGCGGCACACCAGTCGGCGAATGCGCGCCACTCATAGGTGTACCGCGCCGGGACAGCGTCACTGGCCACTGTCAGAGACCTATCGTGACGGCGGCGTTGCTGGTGTAGATGTCGGTCTCGCGTACGTATTCACGCCAGGCGTAGGACTTTTGCCCGGTCTGGCGGGTGATGTTTTTCGGGGCTTGCTCCGTGGCGGAGTGCTTCGGTGACGAACCCGGCCCGCAGGCTGTGCGCACCGAAGCTGGTGGTGTCGCAGTGCAGGCTGGCCGCCACCGGGTGTAGTCGCCGGCGGACCACCCTGTGCACCAGCTGTCCCTGGGGTGCGGTGCCGCCCAGGTCGCAGCCACGCAAAATCGACCGGAACAAGTCACCCTCGGGGGGGCGTCCCGCCGGCGCATGGCCGCACATGTGCGTGGTCAAAGTGTTGTTCTTGGCCAGTAGTCGTATCAGTCCGGGTCGGCCCTGGTTGTCGAAGGCCTTGAGGCATTCGCGCCACCGCAGATAGGCGCACGGCGCACACGAGTCGATGTTGCTCGCTGTCGGGAGCGCCTTGAACGTACCCTTGCCCTCGCGGTCGGTCTTGGACCGTCCGATCCGCACGGTCCACCCGCTCGGGCCGAGGGTCACGTCGTTCACACACAGGCCGATGATCTCTGAGCGGCGTAATGCGGCGACCCAACCGACGATGAGCAGTGCACTGTCGCGACGCTCGTGCAACCGTTGACGCCAGGTGGTGGCGTCCGTACGGGCGGCGGCGACCATGGTTCGCAGGTGCTCGAGCAGCAGCGGTAATTCCTGGCGGGGTGTACTGGTGTCGCGGATGCGAATAGTGCGCATCATCTGAGCAATGCGGGGGTGTTGCCACAGCGGTGGCTCGAGGATGCCGTCAGGTCCGGGTGCGGCCAGGACGGCGAGTTGCTTGTGGAAATGCACGATCGCCGACCGCGCGATGTTGATGCGCGCGGCCGAGTACTCCGCCTGACCCCGGTGCCACCGTCGGTGTCGACGACACGGTGTTCCAGATCGAGCAGGAAGCTACATACGACGTCGGCGGTACTGGGCAGCGCCGGGTACCCACGCTGTCCACAGAAGTCGGTGAACTGCGACCACTCCCGGTCGTAGTTGCGCCGCGTCGACGGGGCGATGCTGTCCTGCAGCGCCGCGGTGATCACGTCCTGCGCGTGCCCGGACAGCTCGAACGCACTCCCCTGCCGACCGGCCAAGTCGGCACCCGGCCGCCCGTGGTTCGGGGCCAGTTCGTGGCCTGCGTTTGGCATGTTTGCGTCCCCCTCACCGGTTGCGCCCCGGGCTGTACCGGCCGTGACCTGCAACTTTACCACCCGCAGCGTGACGCTTCCGGTATTTACGCTGGTGGAAAGTGGTACTTGTGGCGCTTACGGAAATAGGCGCGATGTTGTCCACATGTAACGCCAGTGAGCACGCCGCAATGCGGCGATCTCAGAGAACGTCCCCTGTTTCCCCCCGGTCCGACACTCTCACCTATTCCTGGACACAGATCCGACACTCTCAGCTTTGTTTGGACGCCCAGGTCGGCGATTGTCCAGACTGAAATGAGAGTGAGCAGGTCAGAGCACTCTTCCACTCTCACCTCTTCTTGGATCGGACATAAAGCGGGCTGATCTGCACGTTCGGCGACAAGGTCGCCGGATGTCTTTTGACTGATGCGTGGCCGGAGCTGCAGAAACGTCGGTAGCTGATCGGATCATGCACCACACGAATACGGGTGTTGGTGGACTGCACTGGTGATGAGGAACTCTGGTCTTGTATCGAGTTGCTTTCTCTGCGCCACACCCGTTCGCCAGACCGTCACTGTGACAAAGGGTTTGATGTGGGCCTCAGATCGCCGACGCCAAGGGGCATCTAGAACGAGATGAGGAAGAACATGATGGGCAGTGCGGTCGTCAGCGACGACACCGCTTGTCGCCAGTACTTGCGGGTGAGAGCAGATGTGATGGCGACGATGATGATGGGTGTGATGGCGATAGCTGTCCATAGCAGCCATGTGGACAGTGGTAGCGACGGTCGCTCTTCTGTGAAACGGGGAATGTTGAAGGTCTCAGGGAGGACCCACCACAACAGACCGCAGAGGACGCCAACAGGGACACCTGCCAGTACACCCCACCACAGACTGGGCATGGGCTCTGGCTGCATCTGTGCGTCCGAGTCGCTCAGTGGTGGAATCTGGTGGGGTGTGCCGGGGCTCATTTCGTTACCGAAGTCCTGTCGCAGATTATGCGTGTCCCACCCCGGTGTCGGGGCAGTGCTAGATGGATCGGATGCGGTGTTGTCGAACAGTTGTGGCCCGGATGGGGTGCGGTAAATCGATGGTTCGTCAGGGGTCTGCTCATCACCGCGAGACGTGGCGTCACCCCGCAGGAGATGGTTGGTGATCGCTGACCCGGCGACGGCGATGGAGATCATGACCGCGAATGGCATGGCGGTGAGGAAAAGCCCGAAGTCGGGCATGCACAGGTCGATGTCACCGCACACGTCTCGACCACTGTATTGGTGAACTTGAAGAATGGACAACGTCAGCGCCAGTGCCCACATGACCGCGAACGGAATACTCACCGCGACCCCACGGCCACGACACCGCAGGACAACGGTGCTGAGCAACAAGAGATACGCCGCGACCGAGGCCATAGTGTGGAAATCGGCAACGAGGCGAGTCTCCGCGGTAATCGTGCGGGGCCGCGACACCACGTAATAGATCGCTAACCCCCAGGGAGCACCGAGGGTCGCGGCCACATGCACGACCTGCCACAGTCGACGTGGCGTCGTCATCCCCCACCGCCGGTTGTCCATGGAAGCATCCTGTCACCACAACGCGTATTCACCAGGCCACTCAACCTGATCCGGCAGAGCCCATTCACCGATCGGCGGTGCACGAGTGCGCACCTTCTATATCGTGGCGGTGATGGATGTGACCACCCCCGCGCCACGGCCGCTGACTGTTCAGGTGGCCTCATGGGAGTACGCGTGCTGCCGCACCCCACCCGCCGTGGGCGCACCCGTCTCAGGGCTCTTATTCGCTTATCCAGCCGCCACGCACTCCATCGCACATCATGTCACCGCCTGGGACCGCGGTCGCGAACTCGTCGTTGTCGACGGCGTTGCCGCACGATGGGACCCGTCTCACGGCGATCCGTTCTCCCAACCAATCGCTGTACGTCTGTCCTGGCACGACGACGGCGCACCCGGCGTCGCCGTGACAGCCACCGCCATCGAGACGGTTTCCGACCCGCTCACCACGGCAGATGCCTGTCACTCGGGCGACATCGACGTCACCATGACCGACCTGACACTGGTCGAGCCAACCGCGAAACAGGTAGCTGCATTCCGCGTCCAACAGCAGATCCGGCGGCGTACCGTGTACGTCATCGCTGCCGCAACGTTTTTCGGTTCCACAACATTACACTGCGGCGATCGCATCACCATCGACATCGCCGACCCGGCAGTCGCGGTGAGAAATGGTCCACCCGGTGAGCATGGACTCGTCACCGGCACCATCACAGACGTGAAAGTAGCCATCCCCCGTGGCGTGTTCACCGCTTTGACTTCGGTGGAGCCCGGCACCCCGGCCGCGACCATTGGACACCACTTGCACGTCACTTTCGTCACCGACGACCCATCGCGGCAGCCGTGACGGGTCCCGATTCCGCTGACGCCTATCAGCTCGCAACCATCGACGACATCCCCGGTGAAGTCCTCGCAGCACCCGGAAACCTGTTACGTGACTTCTTTCCCCCCGACCGGGACTACGCCGTCGTCGCCCACCTCAGTGAAGTCCTGCACACAATGCCCGCCACGGGGTGGCGCCTCATCCAACATCGCGACAACAACGACCTGCGCCGCGACACGATCGCCGCGCCGTCCCATCTCACCCCCGGTGCCTGGATCGTTCTCTACTCCACTCGCGGCGGTGACGGCCGATGGATCATCAGTACCGGTGGCGAGGGCTGGACCTTCCCCGCCGTGCCCACACGCAGCCATCGGCGTCGCGACCTGCGACTACAACTCGGTGAAACCACATCGCAAGTTGGAACGGCTCCGTTGATCTATCCCACTCTGACCAACACAGGCACCACCGCCTGGCACAACGTCGCCGACGACACCCCCACCGTTCTCGTCTGGATCCTCGACACCAACGGAGCCCCGATCGCAGAACGCGGTTTCATGACCTGGGGCTCGGTAGGCACCCTGCCCGATCTCGAACCCGGCGAATCAACGGTCCTCTACGCCGCCGACCTCAAGACCCCCAACGCCGAAAGCCTTCCCCCAGGCACTTACACCCTCACCGGAATGCTCCACAGCCTCGGCCTCCGCACAGAACCCGGCTCACTCCACATCACCTAGAGACGCACCCTGAATGGGGGCGTGCCCACCGCTAGGCAGCTACATAACGAACACTCCGATCCACGAAGACACGTCACGATCCCAGTAACTCGAGACAAAGTGATGCGAGTGCTCACCAGGTTGAGTTGCTGCTCAACGGATTACAGTTTATCCGAATACGTCACGGGCGTGGTTGGCGCGTACCGGCCCTGGTGCGGGTTGCTCACCACCACACACCCTGATTGGTGTGGTTGCCGTGTCGGTGTGCATTGAGCGGTGTCGTCAGGCCAGCGAGCCTTCGAGTGGCGTCACGCCCAAGTCTCCGATGGGTGCGAACGAAATGCTGGTTCCATTAACCATCCACGTTGCAGTGCCGTACACGGCATGTGGCATGAGAAGTATCGTGCCGCCGGGGGTTGGCCACGCGATATCTGAGGTGTCAGCGAGACCGTGTTGGACCAGCCGCGCAGTCCATACCGTTGCACTTGCGGCGCTTTTTTGTAGCCGCCCCAGTCGTGTTGTGTCGATACGTACGACCCCGCCGGAGTCGCGCACCTCGACCGATACGTTGCCATCGGCAATGGACAGCGTCCACTGCGCAGTCGTGGCGTTCCAGGCGTCGGCATCAGCGCCTGTCTGCATAAGCGGCAGATCCCGGCTCACCGCCGCGATCGCTGCTGCCCACACGGCGGGTGGGCTCTCGGGTCCACTAACTGTGTTCGCGCCGGGGTGGAATACCCACGTGTCTTCCGGCATGAACGCATCGTTCTTGAACGGCTGGGGCGGCAATCGTCCGGTGCCGCACCCCGGCCGGCGCCTGGTTACCCCCCGCGCAGCTGCCCGGAATTCTGACTCGACCGGGACAGACTGAGATGACGGCGATCCACTCCAGGGCTGTCCCCGCTGATTCATCACTTCAGAATGCACCCATCTGGTGTTCGACGTGCTACCGCCGGATCACCGGCGCACTCCGCTGCTCCGTCGGCCGGCTTGGGTAGATCGCCGAATCATTCGGCGTTGTCGGTGGCCACTAGAACTCCAGTCGTTCGTCGTCAGCGACGACAAGGCCAGCCCGCCCCAACCGCGTGCGACCAGCTCAGCCTCGACGTGGCTATCACGCAACCGCCAACCCTGCCTTAGTATTTGGAAACCGTCGTCAGCAGACGACTCTCACTCTTTCTCGAATCGGACACCGGACGCCATTCGCGCCGAGGCCGCCGCGAGCGCTGAGGCCGGCATCGTTTCGCCGGGACTCAGCGGCGGACCTAGTATCTCCTGACCGCCTGCCACTGCCGCGCGCTGCAGGCCCTCCGGGCTCGGAGTCCAGCCGTTTGGGGCAGGTCCGTCGGCCAGATTCCATCCCGCTGTGCGGAAGAACTCCTCCATCCCTGCCGGCGTGCACACGGTCACCAACTCGGCGTCCCGCACCACCGCGAACGTGTGGGCCGTCCCACGAGGAAGGAAAACAGTGTCGCCTGGATGCGCTCGGAAAGACTCCTCACCGGCCCATACCGCGAGTTCTCCGGACAACAGCACGATTGTCTCGTCCTCCGCTGGATGTAGGTGTACAGGGGCAGAGGTACCCGCGCGCAGCACTGACCGGAAGACGCTCAGCCGCCCTCCGGTCTCCCTGCCGGAGAGAACGACGTCGTGTTCGCTGTCACCGATCCACGCGATACGGTTCTGCTGGCTGGGGCGGACGAGCATCGGCGTTTCCATGTCGTTGTCCTTCGCATCGGTCCAGAGCTAAACGGGGTGGGCCCCCATTTAGGCTTGCACGATCCGATCGTGACTGCAAGGGTTCCGGTGTGCGGAGGTGAGGATCATCGAGGACGGTGCGAGTGAGGTGAATGGACGGCCCTTGCGCGCCGATGCGCGACGGAGTCGCGACCTGATCATCGGTGCGGCGCAGCGCGCATTCCGCATCGACGGCCCGAATGCGTCGCTGGAACGGATTGCGAGCGACGCCGGCGTCGGCTCGGCCACGTTGCACCGACACTTTCCGGGGCGTGAGAGCTTGCTGGCGGCCGTGTTTGCCGCGACCGTCGACCGATTTGTCGCGGACGCCGCAGCGACAGAGCACTCGCCCAACGGTTACTGGGGTTGGCTCGAGAGAATCGTGCGCGATTGTGCGGCGGACGACGCGCTCGGTGCCGCAATACGGGCCGGAGGCGGTGGTGCGCAGTTGTGGGCGCCTCTCATCGAAGCAGCGCGACCGCTTCACGCGGCGGCACCGGAGTCTGCGGCCGAGTTCAGGGTGGAGGAACTCCTGGCCCTGGTCGATGCGATTGCCTCGACGTTCGCGGGGCATCCGGATCGGGCGGGTCACATGCTTGCGGTGGTCCGTCGTGGCTTGGGAGGTAGTGGTGAATAGGTCCCAGCAAACGGATCTTCACCACCGTAGGTCACCATCCTGACACGATCCTTCTACCCCCGTACGAGTCACCTGACATCGCACCTCGGACCACCATCGGGACTACCCGCCGCTCAACGCCAGCTCGGCGGTCAGCGCCGCGCCGAGGGCGACGCCGCACCAGCGGATCGCGCCGGCGGGGATCCGACGTGTGACGGGAGGCCCCAGGGTGGAACCGAGGAACAATCCCACGGCCAGCGGTATCACGATGTGCCACAGCACCGGTCCGGTGGACACGATGATCACGGCCGAGGCGATGGCCGCGGCACCGGCGAGCAGATTCTTCAACGCATTGGCCTGCGGCATCCGTTCGTCGACGAACGCCAGCAGCAGGGTGAGAAGCATGATGCCCGAGCCGGCACCGAAGTAGCCACCATAGACGGACACCACCCCGACGCCGAGCCAAGCCACCATGGGGGAACGTAACGAATGGCGTCGGACCAGCGTGGTCAACCACGGTTGGACCAGCAGCGCGAGACTCGCGAATGCGACGAGCCACGGGGCCACCCGTCCGAAAACCGCAGCCGACGTGTGGTGCAGGAGCAGCGCACCACCGCCGGCACTGATCATCACAGCGGGCAGACCCGCGGACAGCGGCAGCCGCGCCCTACGTAATTCCTGCCGCGAGGCCAGAGCGGAGCCGGGACCGCAGGCGGCGCAGGCGACCAGATTTGCAACGCTTGCCGAGATGGCGGGCAGGCCGATCGCCAGAAGCGTCCAGTAGGAGACCAGTGACGTCATCCCACCCGCGGAGCCGAGAACTCCCGCGACGACACCCGCCCCGACCAGTAGCACCACGTCGGTCACCGAACCGCACCGTCGTCGTGAGCCGTCTGCGTGCGGATGCCGAGCAAGTCGGCTGCGTCGTCATGCATGTACTCAGAGCTACCGGCGTCGTTGGTTAAACGCTAGTGACCTACACTTGGGTTCTGGTTTAGTCTGACTTCATGCCACCTGATGCGCATCGACTGTTGGTGCTTCGCGCGCTGTGGCGCACCGGGAGCATGCAAGACGCGGCCGCCGCACTACATCTGACTCCGTCGGCGGTGTCGCAACATCTCTCGCGACTGGAGGCCGAGACAGGACTCGCTCTGGTGGATCGCACCCGGCGCGGCGGGGGCCGGGCGGTGGGGCTCACTGCCGCGGGCCATGTGCTGGCCGAGCGTGCGGAGGCCGTCTCCGTGGCGTTGGCCGAGGCCGGCCGCGAGGTGCAACAACTTCGCGACGGCTCGGCGGCCACGGTCCGGATCGGCGGTTTCGCCACCGCGCTGGGGCGGCTCGCAGTTCCGGCGATCGCGCAGACCGCGGTCAGCGACTCCGGCCTGGACATCCGGATCGTCGAGACCGAGACCGAGGAGGGTCTGCGACTGCTCCGCGCAGATGCCCTCGATCTTCTGATAGCCGATCGCGTCCTGTCTCGCGGGCAGCGCGCGGGACTGGCTTCGCATGACCTCATCCGCGACCGGTATCGCGTCGTTGTGCCACGCGCGTGGTCGACACGCACTCTCGCACAGTTGATGGCCGGGGTGTGGGTGGCCGCGGCTCCGGGGCAACGGGCGAGGGAACTACTCGACGGGATGCTGACCGACCACGGTGTCGCCGAGCCGCGACTCGACCACATCTGCACCGAGTCGCGCACCATGTTGGCGCTGGTGGCTACCGGCCTGGGCGCCGCGCTCGTTCCCGATCTCACCTTGGCCTACCAGACCACGGCGGGTATCACCGTGCTCGACGTGGACCAGAGCCCCGGATCGCGCACCCTCACCGCGGTGACGCGGCGGCCACCCACCTATGCCGTGGACCAATTCCGGAAAATGCTGCAGCGCACAGCATCCACTGCCCACACCACCACCGCCGGCGTCACCACCGTCCGTCATTGAGGCACCTCGGTAAACAGATCTACCCACAACCGGGCTCACATTTGTCAATCCCGGAACCGGTCAACAGATTCAGCGTCCTCTGCGGACTGTGTCAGCGTGATTCGCGGATCATAGGGCAATGACCGGATAGCCATCTGACCCCCACGACTGGTTCTGGATCAAACATCGGTTCCGAGAAGAGGTGATACCGCGGGTGGAGCCGATCAGGAGCGTTCTCGGACACCTCGCCCCACACAGAACTCGTTACCCTCCGGATCTGCCATCACAACCCATCCGAGACCGGAAGGTTCCCGGCGGTCGTCAACGATCCGGGCACCAAACTTGAGTGGCATTAGGGTCGCCCCAGTGGCTCGGTAGTTCCCTCCAGAACGTCGAAACCATCCTCCAGTCGTGGCAGTCAACACCGATCGCGTCGACCGCTATGCCCATACCCCCAGTATCTACCGGAGACACGCCCGACACTCTCAGAAGCTCCCGGACGATCGGGTCGGCGAACCGGCGTCATCGTCGGGTGGGACCGAGCCGTGTCGATGAGTTTTGGTGGAACGGCAGGTCTGCCCACTGATAGCCGACAGTTGTCGACGAGGAGCGAAGCGTGAGCAACATGGTGAATTCGTGAGTGTGTGGTCGACCAGTGGCGCCACCGCGAGAACGAACGTGTTCCGCCGGACACGCCGGGGTCACGTCATCACAGGCGTCGCGGCACCTGTCGGTGCAGTCGACCACACCGGGAGTTGAAGTCATGAGATATGTCAGCCGTGCACCTGCTCCCCCGCTGGACCGGTTCATCGATGACATCTACTGCATGACAGGTGTGCCACGACATCGCCGACTGAACGTGCCGCCGATGCCCTCGGCGCACCTCATGATCAACTTGGGTGAGCCGGTCGGCCTGTATGACTCCGACGCCGCAGCGCCGCCCGCAATGCTCACCGACGGCTGGTTCATGGGAATGTGGAGCCGACGTTTCACCATTGAGCACCACGCACCAGTGCGCGTGGTCGGTGTGCATTTCAAGCCATGGGGTCTGGCGCCGTTTGTCGGCATGCCGATGGTCGAGCTGCAGGACCGGTCGGTACAGGCCGACGCCATCTGGGCAGGATCTGTGGATCGTCTGCGCGACCGGCTCGATGGCGCACCGACTGCCGGCAGTCTGCTGCAGGTAATGGAGACCGAACTGCGGTCCCGGCTCGTGCCGCAGCTGTCGTCGGGCTTTCAACTCGTCGACCACGTGGCCGGGCAGCTTGAGGACTCGTGGGGTTCGGTACGCGTCAGCACACTCACCGAGGCCGCCGGCGTCAGCGGGAATCAGCTGACGGTTCAATTCAGGACCCATATCGGCTTGACGCCAAAGCGAGTGGCGCGGGTCTACCGGTTTGCGCGAGTGATTCTCGACGTCGACACGCGTTACTCCGTCGACTGGTCACAGGTGGCTCATTCCGCCGGGTACTTCGATCAGGCCCACTTCGGTAAGGAGTTCAAGAACTTCACCGGCCACACCCCGACTGCCTACCTCGCACTGCGTCGCCGTTGTCCTGCGCAGATCGGGTTTCCGCCGGACAACGGTCCAATGCCCGGCTAGTGAATTTTTACAAGCCCTGAATGTTCTGTCTCGGGCAACCTATTCAGGAACGTGTCGGCACGCCCGGGGACGCGCAGATCCGGGCTCCGGTCGACCCGCCGCACGTGACTTGAGGGGTTGTGAGAGGGACGGAATTGCCACGCGACTCAGACGTCGTGATGTGGACGCACTCCTGACTCCTCGCAGTCTCAACCAGCACAACAGGAAGGCCGAGCAATGGGAACTGTGGTCATGCACAATGTAGCTTCCGTCGACGGATTCATCGCCGACCCCGACGACCAGGTGGGTCCGCTTCACGAGTGGTATTTCAGCGGCGACACCGCCATCGGTCCCGCCGAGGACTCGGATTTCAGGGTGCCGGCAGCGTCGGCCCGTTACGTTGGGTCGACCTGGGCCTCTCTCGGAGTCATCGTCATGGGACGACGATTGTTCGACTTGACCAACGGTTGGGAGGGCCACCCGCCCGCAGGGGAGCACGTTGTCGTGGTCTCACACCGCCCAAAACCGGATGGGTGGCATCCGGAGGCATCGTATTATTTCGTCGACGACCTCAACTCCGCGATGGACACGGCGCAGAGACTCGCAGGCGACCGAGTAGTCGCAGTGAATGCCGGAGTCGTCGGGGGACAAATCCTCGCCGCGGGTCTTATCGATGAGGTCGCGATGGACATCGTCCCCGTCGTGTTCGGTTCTGGTCGACGGTTTTTTGGCGACGTCGACAGCCAGCACCTGCTCGAAGATCCACACGTGGTGATCCGTAGCGAGCGAGTGCTGCACCTGCGATACAAAGTTCGTCGATGATTGACAAGACCCTGCAGATCCCAGCGCGACTGGTCCGCCGGCATCGGAGGACCTTGGGTCTCGCCGATGCCAGAGATCGCGGGGCAGGTCTCGGCACCGGGCCGGTCGACCCTGCGCGGATAGGCGCGATCGCTGTCCTCACTGTCTCAGTGAGCTCAGGCTCGGCCTGGCGCCGGCCGTAACTTCTCACGCCTGAGCCCTTTACGTCGCTTTCGGAGTGCCGATCAACAGGTGGGGTGCCCCCATCTTGTCGCTGGCTCGGCGGTGCTGCACGGCCAACCCGGCACCTCGCAGTGCGTCGATCACCTCTGGTATTGGACGAAGGCGGAAGCCGTGACGTGTGAACGGCAGTGTGGCCATCGTGTCGGGATCGCCGACACCCACGACGATGTGCGCAGCGGGTGCCGCCACTCTGCTCAACTCGCGGCAGGCCTGTGTCAGATCGGAGACGGAGTAGAGGGTGTTGACGGTCACGACACCGTCGAGGGCGCCATCAGCGAACGGAAGTCGGGTGATGGATCCGTTGTGTAGCACCAGCCGCCCGGACGCAATGTCACGGGGATACCGGCGGGAAGCGCGTGCGACCATTGTCCCGGAGACTTCCACCCCGTGGACGCATCCCGCCCGCCCCACGTTGTCCAGCAGCAACTTCAGGCCGCCCCCACCGCCAAATCCGATGTCGGCCAGCATCGCGTCTCTGCCGGCGTGCAACTCGGCCACCGCGGCGCCCACCAGGCTCCGGTTGCCGCGATTGAGGGCGAGCGCGACGACCTGGCCACCCACACCACGAGGATGGCCGAGTTGCTTGGCGATACCGGCCATGAGAGCGTCCCGGGCGGCCATGCGTTCATAATACCGCTTGTGGCGCACCGTTTGTGACGGTCTTGAGCGACAACGTGGATCGCAGCTGACTTTAGGCGGGCGACCCTGGGGAATGGCCACGCCGCGTGAAATACTCTCGTCAGGTCGATCGGCGCTATCAGAGCCATCGAATCCTGCGGTGACAACGCCGAGCGCTGTTGCACCGTGATGGGTACGGTCCTGTCGGATGAAGTGATCAAGAGGCGGACCCGCCGGTTGTATGCTGACACATTCCCAGCCTCCAGCGGTTGAGCGCGTCGCGCACCCAGTCCAGCATGCGATCGGCCCCTTCGCCGACGTCGCTGTTGCCCTGCCCGCACCACCGGCCTGACCAACACCCCACAACCGGGTGGCAGGCCGACCCGTCCGTCAGGGGATGCGCACGAGATCGACAGCGGCCCGCCACGGGCGTTGGTGATCGGCACCCGTTGACATCACCGTCTCACTCGGATTGGGTTTCGACGGTGGATGTCCAGGGCAGTCATCATGCAGTCTCGGGAGACTTCGTCACCGAGACATTCGACTACGACGGTGGACGGCAGGTCACGGTGTATGTCCCGCCGGACCCACCAGAGGCGATCGTGTTCAGCGGTGACGGTCAGTTGATCTCGCGTTGGGGCGGCGTCCTCGAAGACGCTGATGTCCCTTCGACCATGATCGTTGGCATCCACCGGTCCGCGGATGAGACGCTCCGGCTCCACGAGTACTCGCCACCCTTCGATCCAGACCGGTTCGCGGGACACGAGAAGTTCTTCGTCGATGACGTGCGCCGCTGGACGGCGTCACGATTTGGCGTGGTGCCGACGGTGGAACGAACCGCGGTGTTCGGCGTTTCGGCAAGCGGAGAGTTGGCGCTCGCCCTCGGGCTCAGGCATCCCGATGTCTACGGTGCGGTCTTCTGTGCCTCACCAGGCGCGGGTTACCGACCGCCTTCGACAATGCCGCAGTCGGTTCCGCGCACCTACCTCGTCGCGGGCACTCTGGAGCCGTTCTTCCACGAGAACGCCGTGCGCTGGGCGGACGCGCTCCGTGTCGCCGGGGTGCAGGTCGTCATGACCGAGCGCATCGGGTCGCACGGTGACGCGTTCTGGCGGAGTGAACTCCCGCTGATGGTCGGGTGGGCATTCGGACGTTGACGGTCAACACAAATTCGGCTGCGATAGATGGGCGGTGGCCCCTTCGGTGACAGTTGATCTTTAGGCGACTGTCCAGCCGCGACACGTACTCGACCTCATACAGGGGAACGTACCGCTTCGTGCGACCCACGAGGTGGCTTAACCCAGATCGTGTGAGGCTCCCCAGCGAAGGCATCAACGAGGTGCAAGACCGATACCGACACCACCTTGACACCCCCCCGACGGCGACTGAAACTAAGTTGGACGGCGTGTCACACTATTGCTACGACGACGGGTTGAGATGAAGTGATACCCAGGGTTGCGAAGTGGCAGTTGGTGATCTTTGCGATCGTCGGTATTGCTGCGTTGGTGTATACGGCGATCACGTATGCCCGGGTGGATCGGTTGCTGGGTGTGGGTACGTACACGGTGAAGGCGATTTTCCCTGACTCGGGTGGCATTTTCCAGAACGCCGAGGTGACGTATCAGGGTGTGCCTGTGGGTCAGGTGGGGACGTTGCGGTTGCAGCAGGATGGTGTGGCGGTCGATCTGCTGATCAATTCGAGTGGTCCGAAGATCCCGGCCTCGGCGGTGGCGGTGGTGGCGGATCGGTCGGCGGTGGGTGAGCAGTTCGTGGATCTGCGGCCGGCCAACACCGCGGGTCCGTACCTCAAGCAGAATTCGGTGATCACGAATACGCAGATTCCGACTCCGTTGCAGGATGTGCTGAAGAGCGCGGTTGATCTGACTGATTCGGTGCCGGTGAATGATTTGTCCACGGTGGTGACCGAGTTGGGCAAGGCGTTGAACGGTCAGGGGGAGAATCTTCGGAAGTTGTTGGATTCGTTGAGTGATTTGTCGAAGGCCGGGTTGGACAGTTTGCCGCAGACGGTGTCGTTGATCCAGAACAGTGATGTGGTGTTGGGGAC
>NZ_FTNT01000018.1 GCF_900156495.1 Williamsia sterculiae | reverse complement strand
AGGCCGCGGACTCATCTCGCACCGAAAAACTTTCCACCACCAGACATGCGCCCAATGGTCCTATCCGGTATTAGACCCAGTTTCCCAGGCTTATCCCAGAGTACGAGGCAGATCACCCACGTGTTACTCACCCGTTCGCCACTCGAGTACCCCGAAGGGCCTTTCCGTTCGACTTGCATGTGTTAAGCACGCCGCCAGCGTTCGTCCTGAGCCAGGATCAAACTCTCCATGAAAACACATCAAAAACACCCCACCACCACAACAGCAGCAGAGCCCTTTCAACACAACATTCCCAGCAGAGAAAAAATCCCAACACCAAAAAAAACAACAAAAACTAGCATCAAAAACTCACAAAACAATCTGATGCCACAAAAAATGGCACCAAACAATCCATCAACACACTATCGAGTTCTCAAAGAACACACACCCACCCCACCAACACCCACACCGGGCACCAGCCAAAGCAAGCACATATTATCCGTCACACCCACACGAGCGCAACTTTTCCAGCCTACCACAGCCGCGACTCGCACACAAATGCTTGCGTTCTGGCCGTGTTGTGGTCGAAGACACCTGAGCGAGCCGAACTCCCCGGGCTGTTCGCTCCGGGGCGGTTGTTCTCTCCGTGGTGCGACGATTAAGTTACACACGTCGAAACAGGGCGTCAAATCGCCTGGTCAGCGAGCTTTCGACGTTTACACATCACCCGGCTGCGACGGCGTCAGGTGGGCCCCCGCAACGTTCTTCTTCCCGCGTCGGACCACCAACCACCCGTGCAGCGCATCGTCTTCGGCCGCGGTCCACTCGGGATCGCCGATCTTGACGTTGTTGACGTAGGCGCCGCCCTCACCGATGACCCGCCGTGCCGCCTTGTTGCTCTCACACAGCCCGGTCGACACCAACAGCTCGACGATTCCCGGGTGCTCCCCTGCCCCGAACTCCGCGACCGTGGTCTCGGCGAGTGCCGCGGCGAGCGTCCGCTGGTCCAATTCCCTCAGGTCAGCGCGGCCGAACAGCGCCTGACTTGCGAGTTCGACCGCCTTGGTGGCCTCCGCTCCGTGGACCACAGTGGTCAGCTCGGCGGCCAGAGTCTTCTGTGCTGCGCGCCGATGCGGCGCGTCGGCGGTGGACTTCTCGAGTTCCTCGATCTGTTCACGATCGAGGAAGGTGAACCACTTCAGATACCGCACCACGTCGGCGTCGGCGGTGTTCACGAAATACTGGTACCAGGCGTAGGGGCTGGTCAGGGTGGGATCGAGCCACACCGAACCGCCACCGGTGGACTTACCGAACTTCTTGCCGTCCGACGACGTCACCAGCGGCACCGTCAGGGCGTGCAGCGGCTCGGTACCCAGCCGCCGACCCAGGTCGACGCCGGCCACGATGTTGCCCCATTGATCTGACCCGCCGATCTGCAACAGGCAACCGTGGTTGCGATGCAGTTGGACGAAGTCGTTGGCCTGCAGCAGCAGGTAGCTGAACTCCGTGTAGCTGATGCCGTCACCGTCCAGACGGCGGCGAACGGTGTCCCTGGCGAGCATGACGTTGACCGAGAAGTGCTTGCCGACGTCGCGGAGGAACTCCACCACCGACAGCGGACCCGTCCAGTCGAGGTTGTTCACCAGCAGTGCACCGGTCGGCGAGTCGTCGAACTCCACGAAACTGCGCAGTTGCCCGCGAATGCTCTCGGTCGCCGCGGCGACCGTCTCCGGTGACTGCATGGTTCGTTCCCCCACGTCGCGCGGGTCGCCGATCATCCCGGTCGCGCCGCCGGCCAGGACGATCGGCCGGTGACCGGCGAGCTGGAAACGACGCAACGTCAACAACGGCATCAGGGATCCCGCGTGCAGACTCGTCGCGGTCGGATCGAATCCGCTGTAGAGCGTGATGGGTCCGGCCGAGAGCGCGACGCGCAGTTCGTCGACGTCCGTCGACTGTGCGATCAGATCCCGCCAGAGCAGTTCGTCGATGATGTCGGCCACGGTATCGATTCTGTCAGGTCACCCCGGCCGCGCGGTTCACCAGTCCTCGTCGCCCTCGTCGACGGCCCTCGGTGACCGCTTGTACGCCGAGACCGCAGGTGACGAGGGCAACCAGAGTCGCCACGGACGTCGGCTGGCGCGACTCACCCCGACACGCGGACCTTCGGCAACGGCCTCGTCCGATCCGGTGAGATCGAGCCGCAGGTGCGCGTTGCGGTCGAGCAGGTCGGTGCCGTTGTCGGCGAGTGTCACGCCCACCGCAGCGCCCAGATTGCCGGGACCCCGGGCTCGGCGGGCGCCGGGCACCCCGGGTCGGCGGTCGGCGACCTCGTCGTGTCCGGCCGTCACCTCGGCGGCCCGCAGCAACACACCACCGCATTGGCCCACCGGACCGTAGGTGACATTGGCGCAGAGATGGATGCCGTACGAGCGGTAGACGTACAGATGCCCGGCGCGACCGAACATCACCCGATTGCGGGGCGTCGGACCTCCGAACCCGTGCGAGGCGGGGTCCGGGAACGGAGACCCGGGTGGACCTCCGTACGCCTCCACCTCGACGATCCGGAACTCGCCATCACCGGCACGCAGTCGTGACCCGAGGAGATGCCCCGCCGCGACAAGGGGATCACCGGTCGACAGCGGATGATCGGTCCGGATCACTCCTGGGAGGTCCCGCCCACTTCCTCACCGCGGGTGACCAGCGTCTCGTGTTCGGCGTCGTCGACCGGTCGGGCCTCGGAGATCAGCATCACGGGTATGCCCTCGGAATCGATCCGGTAGGCAACCCTCAGTCGCGGGTTGTACAGCGTGTCGTCGAGGTGGAGCAGGGGCCCGTGATCCTGCGGGCAGACCAGCCGCTCTCGCAACGCCGGATCCAGCGCCATGTCGGTCTCCTTCTCTCTACGACACACAACGGTCGACCGTCCCGACGGCCGACGTGGTCGACCCTATCGCGCGGACCCGGACCGGTGACCGACCGCAGGACGAGCTCAAGCCTGCGCGCTCCCGCGCGGCATCGGTGCCGGTGCGGCCCAGCTCAATTCGGCGGCCGCGGTCTTCGTGTACTTGCGGTAGCGGCCGTTCTCGTCCCGATACCAGACCCGCGGCCCCGGCGTGGGCAGTCCCTGCCTGCGGAATTCGGCCACCAGAGGTCGATAGGAGCGCGAGATCGGGATCTCGTCGACGAACCAGATCAGGTGCGGTCGTTCGGCGAGCGGAAGACCGGCCAGCGCGATCCGTAGAGCCGACACCGTCGGTGGGCTCGCGTCGCCGCGGGGTGCGATCACCGCGACCGCCAGGGTCCGCCCCGGTTCGCCGTGTCCATACAGCGCAGCCCGACCCACGACGGGGATCTCGGTCAACGCCGCGATGATCGGTTCCTGGTAGACGGGACCATCGCTGGACTTGATGATCCCGGCCACGTTTCCCAGAAACCAGAAATCACCGTCGGAGTCGCGTCGGAACAGGTGACCGCTGCTCTCCCAACGATCCCCGCGCGAGAAGACGTCGCGTAACACCATGCCGCCCATCTCGTAGCGCTGACGGGTCTGGGCCAGCAGCACCCCGACCTCGTCGACCGCGGCCTCCCGGACGAAGCCGCGACCATCGACGTCGTACTGTTCGGCGTCGACGTCGTAGGCGGCCACCCGGACCCTGTTGGTCTCGGGTAGCGGTCGTCCCATCGCCCCGACCTTGGTGCCGGTCACGTTGGCGAGGATCGCCGAGCCGTCCGCGGTGGCGAAGAACTCCAGAACGTTCGCCGTCGGGAAGCGCTCGAGCACCCGCTTCCACAACCCGCGTGGCATGCCCGACCCCATGAACAGGCGGATGGGGTTGTGTTTGCCGATCGACAGGTCGTCGGCGTCGAGGACGTCCTCCATCATCGTCCACGTATAGGAGACGACGGTGATGCCGTAGCGATAGACCTCGCTGGCGAACCGTTCCGCGGAGATCTCCGACGAGAGCGCGATACGGGCACCGCCGGCGACGGTGGCACCCAGAGTGGTCAGCAGACCCGCCGCGTGGTGCAGGGGCGTCAGACAGTAGACGGTGTCGTTGTCACTCAATCGGGCCGCGGACGCCGCACCGAAGGCTGACATCGCCCATCGGTGGTTGGTCACCGGCCAGCGTTCGAGGTGTGCGTCCACGCGCGTGAACAGGACGAAGGCCAGGTCGGCGGCGAGCCCGGGATCGGGCCGGTACCAGGACGGTATCTCGACGGCGTCGGGGTCGATGAGCTCCATGTCGACGATGCCGTCGCCGTAGGCCTGCGGTTGGTCACGACTACCGCCGCCGAGCAGCAACACCCGATCGGCCAGTCCGCGGATCTGGTCGACGTGTACCGGGTCGACCATGACCACCGAGCACCCACCGCGGTGGATCATCTCCGGCAGTTCGTCGTTGGGACCGAGCAGGACGCACACCGCACCCAGCCGGGACAGCGCGGCGATCGCGACCAGCGCGCTGGGGCGAGTGGCCATCAACACACCGACGTGCTCCCCAGGGCGCACACCGCAGTCGATGAGGCCGGCGACGACGTTGTCGATACGGGTGTTGACCTCGGTGTGGCTGAGCACCCGGTCCTCGAAGAGGAACAACTCTTCCGCGCCGGCCTTCTTGGCGTTCTCGTTCATCAGCTTGCCCAGCGAGATCCGCGTGCCGGGCTGGATCTGACCGAGCCTGACGAGGCGGGGCAGCGTGCGCACGGACTCGCGGACCACCGCTTCCGACGTCCGGCGCACGCTGTTGACCAGCTCGATCGCCTCGCGTCCCGCGGTGGCGCCGGTCTCGGCGACCGCGCCGAGACCGTGGGTCATCCGCGACGACAGGCTGACGCCCGAATGTCCGACGGCCTCGTCGGAGTTCTCGGCCATCGGTACCACCGCCGCGGGTTGGTCTCCGGCGCCGTCGCGCCAGCGAATCCATTCCGCGGTCGTGGGCCACGTGCGTGCGCCCGCGGTCGAACCCACGACCAGACCGAAGTGTCCGGTCGGGAGGATGGATTCGTACACATCCGCGCGGGGTGCGGCGCGCACGATACCGCGCACCGCGATGGGCTGGCCGATGTCGTCGGCCTCACCGACGAAGGCCAACACCGGACTGGTGATCTCCGCCAGGGTCACCGTGCGGTCGCGGATGATGAAGCCCCCGGAGACCATCCGATTGTGCGCGACGAACTGACGTAGCAGCTCCGCCACCGCCGGCCCCGACCACGCGACCCAGCCGTCCGCCTCGAGGAAGCGACGTTGATCCTCTCGCGGCAGCAAGGCGTCGCGGTCGTGCAGCTGCAGCAGGAAGTCGATGCGGCTCTTGGCCGCCTTCACCGGGTCCAGCAACTGGAAGCCGGTGCGGGCCAACCAACCGGGGACCGCGATGCGATTGAACACATTGTCGGCGAGCAGTTGTGCACCGGGCGCGACGATGGTCGCGGGCAAGCCCAACGGCAGGGCGGCGAGTACGTCCACCGGACTGCCGAAGGTGATGACGCTGGCGATGTCCTTGGACCGGCGATACGCCGCGGCCTGATAGGCGAACATCCCGCCCTGCGAGTAACCGCCGAGGTGGACGGGCTTGCCGGTGGCCTCGCGGACCAGCTCGATCACCTCGTCGATGGCCACGATGTGGTCGGCGAGGGTGCGGGCCATCCCACCCACCTCTTTGTCGGGTGAGCCGAAGTCGACCACCCAGCAGTCGATGCCGTTGCGATGCAGCACCGACACCGCGCCCTTGTCGGGAGTCACGTCGTAGACGTTCGCCGAGACCATCATCGGCGGGATCAGGATCACCTGCGGACCGTCCGCGAGGTCACGGGGGAAGTAGCGTCGCAGCCGGTACATCGAGGTCGTCTCGGCGATCTGGAACGGGGCCGGCTCGGTGCCCGTGTCCAGGCCACCCATGCGGAGGACTTCCAGCCCGTTCTGCGCTGTCGCCAGGACACGTTCGACGGCGAGGCCCACGTTGGGCAAACCACGCATCACCTGCCACCTTCCCCGCGCCGCGGGCGCACATCCCGACTCCGACCGGGCACCGTACCGCGACCCGAACACACAGACCCCCGCCGGGTGATCACGATCACTCTACTCGGCGCCGGCCGACTCCCATTCCCGGAACCGCCGGGAGGTGTCGCGCACCCGGGCGAGCTGTTCGGCAACCCGCACCGGGGCGGTACCGCCTCGGGCATCGCGGGAGGCCACCGAACCGGTGACGGTCAGGACCTCCCGGACCGCAGGGGTCAACGCGGGGTGAATCGCGGTGAGCTCGGCGTCGACGAGACCGTCGAGTCCCACACCCCGTTCCTCGGCGACACGCACGCATGCACCCGCGACCTCGTGGGCGACCCGGAACGCCACCCCCTGACGGACCAACCACTCGGCGATGTCGGTGGCCAGGCTGAACCCGGCAGGCGCCAGCTCGGCGAGCCGATCGGTGTGGAACTCCAGCGTTGCGACCATGCCCGCCAGCGCCGGGGTCAGCATCTCCAGTTGCGCGACCGAGTCGAAGACCGGTTCCTTGTCCTCCTGCAGATCGCGGTTGTAGGCCAGCGGCTGGGCCTTGAGGGTCGCCAACAACCCGGTGAGGTTGCCGATCAACCGACCGGCCTTGCCGCGGGTCAGTTCGGCGACATCGGGGTTCTTCTTCTGCGGCATGATCGAACTGCCGGTCGACCAGGCGTCGGCGAGGGTGATGTACCCGAATTCCGGTGTACTCCAGACGATCACCTCCTCGGCCAACCGGGACAGGTCGACGCCGGCCATCGCCAGCACGAATGCGGCCTCGGCGGCGAAATCACGTGAGGCGGTGGCGTCGATGGAATTGTCCGCGGCCGCGTCGAAGCCGAGGTCGGCGGCGATCGCATCCGGGTCGAGCCCCAGCGACGACCCGGCCAACGCGCCGGATCCGTAGGGTGACACCGCGGCCCGCCGGTCGAAGTCCCGTAGCCGCTCCACATCACGGAGCAGCGGGTGGGCGTGTGCGAGCAGCTGGTGGGCCAGCAGCACCGGCTGGGCGGCCTGCAGGTGGGTCTTGCCGGGCATCACCGCCTCGGGGTGGGCAGCGGCCTGCGCGACGAGCGCGTCCACCACGTCGAGCAGTCCGGTGGCAACCCGGCGGACGGCGTCCCGCAGCCACATCCGGAACAGCGTGGCCACCTGGTCGTTGCGCGATCGTCCGGCGCGCAGGCGCCCACCCACCTCGGGACCGACCCGGTCGATCAGTCCGCGTTCCAGGGCACCGTGCACGTCCTCGTCCGACTCTGCGGGCACGAAGTGACCGCTCGCCACGTCGTCGGCGAGCCGTTGCAGGCCGTCGAGCATGGTGGTCAGGTCATCGTCACCGAGCAAACCCGCGCGGTGCAGCACCCGGGCGTGCGCCTGCGATGCACGGACGTCGTAGGGCGCCAGCACCCAGTCGAAGTGGGTCGACTTGCTCAGCGCCGCCATCGCGGCGGCAGGCCCGTCGGCGAACCGGCCGCCCCACAGCGAACCCTCGTTGGTGCTGTTCGGGTGGTCGCGGCTCACCGATCGAGATCCCGTTTTGCCGCGATCTTCGACGACAGTCCGTGCAACTGGACGAAGCCCTTGGCGTAGGACTGGTCGAAGGTGTCGCCTGCGTCATAGGTGGCGAGGTTGAAGTCGTAGAGCGACTCGGCACTGCGCCGGCCGTTGACCACGACGGTGCCGCCGTGCAGCACCAATCGGATGTCGCCGGAGACGTGTTCCTGGGTGCTGCCGGTGAAGGTGTCCAACGACGACTTCAGCGGGGAGAACCAGAGCCCGTCGTAGACCAGCTCGGCCCACTTCTGGTCGGTGTGGCGCTTGTAGCGCCCCAGTTCGCGCTCCAGGGTCACGTGCTCGAGTTCGGAGTGCGCGGTGATCAGCACCATCGCGCCCGGCGCCTCGTACACCTCCCGGCTCTTGATGCCGACGAGTCGGTCCTCGACCACGTCGAGCCGCCCGACGCCCTGGGCGCCGGCACGGCGATTCAGTTCCTCGATCGCCTGCAGCACGCTGACCGGATTGCCGTCGATCGCGACCGGGCGCCCCTTGTCGAAGCTGATGATCAGTTCGTCGGGCGTGGACCAGTTGAGCGTCGGGTCCTCGGTGTAGTCGTAGACGTCCTTGGTGGGCGCGTTCCACAGGTCCTCGAGGAAACCCGTCTCCACGGCGCGACCCCACACGTTCTGGTCGATGGAGAACGGCGACTTCTTGGTCACGTTGATCGGGATGCCGTTCTCCTCGGCGAAGGCGATGGCCTTCTCCCGGGTCCAGGCGTAGTCGCGTACCGGGGCGAGCACCTCGAGTTCGGGGGCCAGCGAGCCGAACCCGACCTCGAAGCGGACCTGGTCGTTGCCCTTGCCGGTGCAGCCGTGTGCGACGACGGTGCCGCCGTGGTCGCGAGCGGCCTCGACGAGATGTTTGGCGATCAACGGCCGCGAGATCGCCGACACCAGTGGGTAGCGGTCCATGTACAGGGCGTTGTTCTGGATGGTCGGCAGGCAGTACTCATCGGCGAATTCGTCGCGGGCGTCCACGACGACCGCCTCCACCGCGCCGCAGTCGATGGCGCGTTGACGCACCACCTCCATGTCCTCGCCGCCCTGGCCGAGGTCGATGGCGACGGCGACCACCTCCTTGCCGGTTTCCTTGCCGATCCAGCTGATGGCGACGGAGGTGTCCAGGCCGCCGGAGTAGGCGAGGATGACGCGTTCGGACATGTGTTGTGTGCTCCTTGCTCGTGGCGCGGTGCGGCGCCGGGTTGTCGGTGGACGTGGTCTGTCACGGTGCGGGCTGCTCACCCCGCGACGACCACTCAGACCAGGTCGGCGATCTGTTCGGCCAGTTGGGCCCCGGTCAGTGGTTCGCGAGCGACGATGAAGATCGTGTCATCGCCCGCGATGGTGCCGACCACCCCGGGCAGGCTTGCCCGGTCCAGAGCGCTGGCCAGGTAGTGGGCGGCCCCCGGTGGGGTGCGCAGCACGGCCAGGTTGCCGCTGCTGTCGGCGGAGGTCAGCAGTTCGCCGAGCATGCGGGACAACCGGTCGGTCCCGCCGGCCACACCGCGGACCGGCGATCCGTCCTCGGGCACCACGTACACCCCGGCCCCACCGTCGGCGGCACGCAGTTTCATCGCACCGAGTTCGTCCAGATCGCGAGAGAGGGTGGCCTGGGTGGCGTCGATGCCGTCGGCGGCGAGCAACGCCTGCAGCTCGGTCTGGCTGCGCACCTGGCGCTGGGACAGCAGTTCGACGATGCGGGCGTGCCGTCCGGCGCGGGTCATCGCCGACCGAGGCGGTCCACCGACCTGCGCCGATCCCACGGCCACATCGTCGGACATCAGCTCCCGCCTCACTGGTTCGCCAGCAGCCAGGCCAGCAACGCCTTCTGGGCGTGCAACCGGTTCTCGGCCTCGTCGAAGACGACGCTGCGCGGACCGTCGATCACCTCGTCGGTGATCTCCTCGCCGCGGTGGGCGGGTAGGCAGTGCAGCACGATCGACGCCGGGTCGGCGAGCGCGACCAGGTCGTCGTTGATCTGATATGGCCGGAACGGCGCGGCACGGTCCCTGCCGTCCTCCTCCTGCCCCATCGATACCCAGGTGTCGGTGACCAGTACATCGGCTCCTGCCGCCGCGGTCCGTGGATCGGCGTCGACGACCACCGAGCCACCGGTGGCCTCGGCGATCGCACGCGCATCGTCGACGATGGCGGGGTCGGGAGCGAAACCGTCGGGCGCGGACACGATCACCCGCATCCCGGCGGTCACCCCGCCCAGCATCAGCGAATGCGCCATGTTGTTCGCCCCGTCGCCCAGGTAGGTCATGGTCAGGCCCGCGGTACGGCCCTTGTGTTCGACGATGGTCTGCAGGTCGGCGAGCACCTGGCAGGGGTGGAACTCGTCGGACAGCGCGTTGACCACCGGCACGGTGGCGGTGGACGCCATCGCCTCGAGTCGCTCCTGGCCGAAGGTGCGCCAGACGATCGCCCGGACGAAGCGGGAGAGAACCCGTCCGGTGTCCTCCAGGGTCTCGTCGCGGCCGAGTTGGGTACTGCGGGCGTCGACGACCACCGCGTGCCCCCCCAGTTGGGCGACACCGACTTCGAAGGAGAACCGGGTGCGGGTGGAGTTCTTGTCGAAGATCACCCCGACCCCCTGCGGGCCGTCGAGCGGCCGCTGCGAGAACGGCGCCCGCTTCAGCTCGGCGGCGAGGGCCAACACCTCGGCTTGTTCGGCGGGGGTGAGGTCGTCGTCGCGCAGGAAGTGCCGGGTCATCGCGTGACCTCCGGATCGTGGGCGGCATCCAGGATGCCGGGCAATGCGCCGACGAAGGCGTCGGCCTGCTCGTCGGTGAGCACCAACGGCGGCGCCAACCGGATGACGTCGGCGGCGGGAGCGTTGATGAGGAACCCGGCGTCGCGGGCCGCGGCCTCCACGGCGGCCGCCCTCTGCGCGGTGAGCACCACACCGAGCAGTAGTCCGGCACCCCGCACGTGCGACACCAGCGGATGTCCCAGCTCTTCGATGTCGGTGGCGAATTTCTTGCCCAGCAACGCCGTTCGTGCCACCAGGTCGCGGTCGTCGAGTTCGCGCAGCACGGCCAACGCGGCCGCGGCGCAGACCGGGTTGCCGCCGAAGGTCGTCCCGTGCTGGCCGGGTTCGAGTAGTCCGGCGGCCGGGCCGGTGGCCAGGCACGCCCCGATCGGCAGCCCCCCGCCGAGCCCTTTGGCCAGGGTCACCACGTCGGGCACCACACCGACGGCCTGGTGGGCGAAGAAATTGCCGGTCCGTCCCACACCGGTCTGCACCTCGTCCAGAACCAACAGTGCTCCGTTGGCCGTGGCGATCTCGCGGGCTGCGGTCAGGTAACCGTCGGGAGGCACCACCACCCCCGCCTCCCCGAGGATCGGTTCGAGCACGATCGCGGCGGTCTGCTCGGAGACCGCCGCCCGCAGGGCGTCGATGTCGCCGAAGGGCACATGACGTACACCCGGGGGCATCGGTTCGAACGGGGTCCGCTTCGCGGGTTGTCCGGTCAGGGCCAGGGCGCCCATCGTCCGGCCGTGGAACGCCTTCTCGGCGGCGATGATCTCGGGCCGTCCGGTGCGTCGGGCGATCTTGAACGCGGCCTCGTTCGCCTCGGCGCCGGAGTTGCAGAAGAACACGCGGCCGGGTTGGCCGAATCGCGCGACGAGTTCCTCCGCCAGCCGGACCACCGGCTCCGACAGGTACAGGTTGGACGTGTGGCCGAGGGTGCCGAGTTGGGTGGTCACCGCGGCCACCACCGCCGGGTTCGCGTGTCCGAGGACGTTGACGGCGATCCCGGCGAGCAGGTCGATGTATTCCTTCCCGTCGGCGTCGCGGACCACCGCACCGTCGCCGGAGACCAACGCCACCTTCGGTTGGCCGTAGGTGTTCATCACGCTCTCCGACCACCGCCGGGCGAGGGGTTCGGTCATGAGGTCGCCTCCTCGATGATGTCGACGGTCGGCTGGGCTGCGGTGTCGCGCACGACCATCGTGCCGATCCCCTCCGCGGTGAGCAGTTCGAGGAGCACAGCGTGTGGGACCCGGCCGTCGATGACGTGGGCCTGCGGGACGGTGCCGGTGACGGCACGCAGACACGCCTCCATCTTCGGCACCATGCCCGCGTCGAGACGCGGCAGCAGCGCGCCGAGCGCCCCCACGCCGATCCGGGACACCAACGAACCGCGGTCCGGCCAGTCGGTGTACAGGCCCTCGACGTCGGTGAGCATGACGAGACGTTCGGCGCCCAGCGCGTCGGCCAGCGCGGCGGCCGCGGTGTCGGCGTTGATGTTGTGCACCACGCCGCCCGCGTCCGGGGCGATCGACGAGACGACCGGGATCCGGTCGGCGGCGATGAGGTCCGTGACCGCGGCCGGACTGACCGAGGTGACGTCACCGACGAGCCCGATGTCGGTCGCCTCACCGTCGACGAGCACCGTCCGACGGGTCGCGGTGAACAGGTGGGCGTCCTCGCCTGTGATACCGACCGCATACGGTCCGTGGGCGTTGATCAGGCCGACCAGTTCGCGACCGACCTGACCGAACAACACCATCCGGACCACGTCCATCACCTCGGGGGTGGTGACCCGGAAGCCGCCACGGAACTCGCCGGTGAGTCCGAGCCTGCCGAGCATCGCGGTGATCTGCGGACCGCCGCCGTGGACGACCACCGGATGGATGCCGCAGGTTCGCAGGAACACCATGTCCCGGGCGAAGGCGGCCTTGAGGCCGTCGTCGACCATGGCGTTGCCGCCGTATTTCACCACGACGATCCGGCCACTGAGTCGTTGCAGCCACGGGGTCGCCTCGGCGAGTACGTGCGCCTTGTCCAGCGCGGTCATCGTCATGACGAGTAGGCCGAGTTCTCTTCGACGTAGGCGTGCGACAGATCGGTGGTGCGGATGGTCGCCGCACCCGGACCCAGCCCCAGGTCGACCGTCACGTCGATGTCCGCGCCGGACAGGTCGACGTCGCGGGCTCCCGCCGCGCCACAGCCGTTCTCACAGACCAACGCACCGTTGAAGCGCACCGTCACACGGTCGGGGTCGAGGTCGATGGGCGCGATACCGACGGCGGCGAGCACCCGGCCCCAGTTGGGGTCGGAACCGAACAGCGCCGTCTTCACCAGACTGTCGCGGGCGATGGTGCGGGCGCCCGCGAGGGCCTCGTCGTCGGAGACGGCTCCGGTGACGGTGATGATGATCCGTTTGGTCACCCCCTCGGCGTCGGCCATCAGTTGCGCGGCGAGATCGTCACACACCGCGAACACCGCGTCGTCGAGCTGACCCTGCGTCGGGGTCACCGCCGACGCGCCGGAGCTCAGCAACAGCACGGTGTCGTTGGTGGAGGTCGAGCCATCGATGTCGAGGCGGTCGAATGTGCCTGCGGTGGCCCGCCGGAGGGCGGTGTCCAGGGCCGCGGCGTCCACCGCGGCGTCGGTGGTGAGGACCACGAGCATGGTCGCCAGGGACGGCGCCATCATGCCCGCACCCTTGGCCATCCCGCCGATGTTCCATCCGCCGGGATGGTGCACCGCAGCCTGCTTCGGCACGGTGTCGGTGGTCATGATCGCCCGGGCCGCATCGGTCCCACCGGACAGGCCACCGCCCATGTCCTGCACGATCGTGGTGACCCCGGTGAGCACGGCGTCCATCGGCAGACGGTCCCCGATGAGGCCCGTGGAACACACCGCCACCTCGACGGCGCCGGTGTCGGTACCCCAGTTGCTCATCGCGGCGGCGACAGCCTCGGCCGTGGCGTGCGTATCGGCGAACCCGGCAGGCCCGGTGCAGGCGTTGGCGCCGCCCGAGTTGAGGATGACCGCGCGGAGACGTCCCGTGGTGAGCACCTGCTGAGTCCACAACACCGGGGCGGCCTTGACCTTGTTACGGGTGACCACGCCCGCGGCGGAGTATTCGGGACCCTCGTTCACCACCAGCGCGAGATCCGGTCGGCCGGAGGCCTTGATACCCGCCGCGACCCCCGCGGCACGGAACCCCAGGGGTGCGGTGACGCCCTGGTTCCGGACGATCGGCGGCACCGTGGTGTCACCGGTCGCCGACGCGACGATGGCGGCTCGCTGCACGTGATTCGTCATGGCGCCACGCCCACGGTGCTCAGACCCTCGACTTCGTCGAACCCGACGGCCAGGTTCATCGATTGCACGGCCGCCCCGCCGGTGCCCTTGGTCAGGTTGTCGATGGCCCCGACAGCCACGAAGGTGCCCGCCTGCTCGTCGACGGTCACGCTGAGTTGTACGGCATTCGACCCGACCACGGCGCCGGTGGTGGGTAGGGCACCGTCGGGCAGCAGGTGGATGAACGGTTCGTCGTCGTAGGCCTTCTCGTACACGGCACGCGCCTCCGCCGCGCTCGCGGTGGTGCGAGCGGTACAGGTGGCCAGGATGCCCCGCGCCATGGGCACCAACACGGGGGTGAAGGACACCGCGACCGGTACCTCGGCGACCCGGGACAGTGCCTGCCCGATCTCCGGGGTGTGCCGGTGGGCACCTCCGATGCCGTACGCCCGCGCCGATCCGATCACCTCGGCGGCCAGCAGGTTCGCCTTCGGCGCGCGGCCGGCCCCGGACGCACCGCTCACGGCGACGACGGTCACATGCGGTTCCACCAGCCCGGAAGCCACCGCAGGCAGCAGCGACAGGATCGACACCGTCGGGTAGCAACCAGGCACCGCGATCCGGGTGGCACCGGTGAGCACCTCGCGGTTGCCGGGCAACTCGGGGAGCCCGTACGGCCAGTGCCCGGCGTGGTCGCTGCCGTACCAGCGCTCCCAGTCCGCCGGATCCTCCAGTCGGAAGTCGGCGCCGCAATCGATGACCAGGGTGCTCGGCGACAACGCGTCCGCCATGGGTCCCGACGACCCGTGCGGCAGACCGAGGAACACCACGTCGTGCCCGGCGAGTGCCTCGGGCGTGGTCTCCTGCAGCACCCTGTCGGCCAGCGGCAGCAGATGGGGTTGGTGTTCGGCAAGCGTGGTCCCCGCGTTACCGCCCGCGGTCAGCGCACCGATCTCCAACTCTCCCGATCGCAGACGCGGATGCCCCAACAACAGTCGCAGGATCTCTCCGCCCGCGTAGCCACTCGCGCCAGCCACCGCCACCGTCGTCGTCATACGGTTCATTATGCAGGGTGATGCAAGTTCATTCATCACCGGGTCGGTCGATACGGTCCCGGCTCGGCGTCATCCGCGCAGCTGGGCTCCCACCGCGTCGCGGGCACTGTCCACCGCCGCGAGCCGCGCAGCACTCGCCTCGTCCTCGGTGAGCGTGCGGTCGGATGCGCGGAAGCGCAGCGAGAAGGTCATCGACTTGCGACCCTCGCCGACCTGTTCCCCGGTGAACACGTCGAACAATTCGATCTGCTCGAGCAATTCCCCCGCCCCGGCGCGCAGCGCGTCGCGGACGCGCTGGGCCGGGACGTCCCGATCGACCACCACGGCGACGTCCTGGAGCACCGCCGGGAACACGGAGATCTGTGGTGACGGCAGGGCCGCGGTCAACGGCAGTGCGTCGACGTCGATCTCGACCGCGCACATCCGCGCGGGTAGGTGCTGGCGTTCCAACACGGCCGGGTGCAACTCCCCCGCCCAGCCGACGATCGTTCCGTCGACGAGGATCTCGGCGCACCGACCGGGGTGCCACGGATCGTGCTGCGCGGCCACGAGTTCCACCTCCACTCCGGCGGCGCGACCGATGACACGCGCGGTCTGGAAGATGTCCACCACGTCCGCGGGACGACCCGGACCCCAGGGGCCTGCGGGGTCTCGCAGCCCGGTGAGCACTGCCGCCACGTGCAACGGTTGCGACGGCAGCGACTGTTTGAGCGCGGCGATCTCGGAATCGGCAGGCCGATGGTCGACCGCGAGGGCCGGTACCGGGCGCACCCCGTCGTGGGTCGACACCACCTGACCGATCCCGAAGATCGCGAGGTCACGCTGACCTCGCGAGATGTTCCGCGACACCATCTCCAACAGGCCGGGGAGCAGGGTGGTGTTCAGCGCGGCCCGGTCGGCCTCCAGCGGGTTGAGCACGTTCACGGTCTGTCGGCGGGGGTCGTCGGCGGCCAGCCCCCAGGTGTCGAACACCCCCGCGGGCAGGAATGGATGCGGCAGCACCTCGACGAATCCGTCCAGCGCCAAAGCCCTCCCCAGGCTGCGGCGGCGCAGCTGCGCATCGGTCAGTCCGGTCCCCGCGGGAGCCCGCGGCACCACGGCGGGGATGTTCTCCAACCCCTCGAGCCGGACCACTTCCTCGACCAGGTCCGCACGCTGGCGCAGGTCCGGGCGCCACGAGGGTGGCGTGACCCGCAGTGTCTCGCCACCGGTGACAGCCGCGCCGATCTGCTCGAGCCGACGGCGGGTGGTACCCACGGCGTAATCGACGCCCGCGGTGGTGTCCGGCGCATCGGCCGCGATCTCGATCACGGCTGGGTCGGTGATGTACCCGACGTCGGTGAGCACCGGATCGACGCTTCCGCCGGCGATCTCGGCCAGCAGATGGGCCGCGCGGGCCAGCGCCGTGGCGGTGACCCGGGGATCGGTGATCCGCTCGAAACGCTTGCTCGCCTCGCTCGACAGCTTGTGTCGACGGCCGGTGCGGAACACCGCGACCGCGTCGAAGGTGGCCGCCTCCAACAGCACATCGCGGGTCTCGGGACCCACCTCGGTTGCCGCGCCGCCCATCACCCCGGCCAACGCGATCGGACCGGTGTCGTCGGCGATCACCACGTCCTCGGCATCCAGCGTGCGCCGCACGTCGTCGAGCGTGGTCAGCGTCTCCCCCGCGCCGGCCCGGCGGACGACGATCTCCCCGGACACGCGGTCCGCGTCGAAGGCGTGCAACGGTTGTCCCAGTTCGAGCATCACGTAATTGGTGACGTCGACCGGCGGCGAGATCGGGCGGACCCCTGCCACCAGGAGTCGTTTCGTGAGCCACCACGGCGATTCGGCGCCCGAGTCGACACCACGGACCAGCGCCGCGCAGTAACGGGTGGCCGCGCTGTCGGGATCGATTCGCACCGGATGGCCGCCGCCCACCGCGATCTCGGTGACGGCAGCGGCCGGGTCGACGAACGGCAGGTCGAAACTCGCGGCGAGCTCCCGGCTCAGTCCACGCACGGAGAACGCGTATCCGCGGTCCGGTGTGACGTTCACGTCGATGGCCACGTCGTCCAGACCGAGAACGGTGCGCGCATCGTCACCCGGGTCGGCGGTACCCGGTGCGAGCACCAGGATTCCCGAATGGTCGTCGCCGATCCCCAACTCGGAGACCGAACAGATCATCCCGTCCGAGGTGTGGTCGTAGGTCTGCCG
The DNA here is from genome assembly GCF_900156495.1 of Williamsia sterculiae. Lineage (GTDB taxonomy): Bacteria > Actinomycetota > Actinomycetes > Mycobacteriales > Mycobacteriaceae > Williamsia_B > Williamsia_B sterculiae. The sequence continues at coordinate 17,783 of NZ_FTNT01000018.1, read as the reverse complement.
GGCAGCGATGGCGAATCCACCGGGGAGCACACTGCCGGGCAGGGCAGCCACGATCAGATCACCCTCGGCGAAGTTTCTCGCGCCGCACACGATCCCACGCGGCTCCGGCTCACCCACATCGACCTGGCAGAACCGAATCGGCTTCTTGAAGCTCGTGAGCTCCTCGATCTGTGTCACACGACCGATCACCAGCGGACCGGTTGTCTCGGGGAACGGCTCGACGTCCTCGATCTCGAAACCCACGCGGACGAATGCCTCGTCGAACTCCGCGGTGGTGGCCGAGAAGTCCGGGGCACCGGACCGCAACGACGCGGTCAGCCAGGATTGCGGGACACGCACGGGATATCAGCTCTTTTCGTGTCGACAGTGATGTGAGGCCGGAGGACTCGGCGCGAAGGGGCTCAGACAGCCGGGCCGAAGGGAACGGTGAAACGGACGTCCCCCTCGACGATGTCCCGCATGTCCGGCAGGTCGTTGCGGAACTGCAGGGTGCGATCGAGCCCCATACCGAAGGCGAACCCGGAGTAGACCTCGGGGTCGATACCGCTGGCGCGGAGCACATTCGGATTGACCATGCCGCAGCCACCCCACTCGACCCATCCGGCACCGCCCTTCTTGCCGGGGAACCACACGTCCACCTCGGCGGACGGTTCGGTGAACGGGAAGTAGTTCGGCCGCATCCGGGTGGTGGTCTCCGGCCCGAACACCGCACGGGCGAGCAATTCGAGGGTGCCGCGCAGATGGGCCATCGTCAGCCCCTTGTCGACGGCGAGACCTTCCACCTGATGGAACACCGGGGTGTGGGTGGCGTCGAGTTCGTCGGTGCGGAAGGTCCGACCGGGGCAGGCCACGTAGATCGGCAGTTCGCGTTCGAGCATCGATCGCACCTGCACCGGCGAAGTGTGGGTGCGCAACACCTGTCGCGATCCCTCCGGGGCGATGTAGAACGTGTCCTGCATCGACCGTGCCGGGTGATCCGGCAGGAAGTTCAGCGCGTCGAAGTTGAAGTGTTCGGTCTCCACCTCGGGCCCCTCGGCGATCTCCCATCCCATCGCGACGAACACGTCGGCGACCTGCTCGGCGATCACCGTGACGGGGTGACGGGCGCCCGTCGGCCGACGGCCGCTGGGCAGGGTCACGTCGACCGATTCGGCGACCAACACCGCGGCGTCACGTTCGGCCGTGAGCACCTGCAGGCGCTCCGCATGGGCCTTCTCGACCCGACCGCGCGCCATGTTCACCCGGCGTCCGGGCTCTTTGCGTTCGGTCTTGGGCAGCGCGCCGAGTTCACGTTTTGCCAGCGAGAGCACGGCCCGCTCACCGAGATGCGCGGTGCGCTGCTTGGCCAGCTGATCGAGGTCACTCGCGTCGGCGAAGGCTGCGATCGCGGCGTCGGTCGCGGCGTCGAGCGTCTGCTCGGTGAGCAGATCACCGGGTGCGGGACTGTCGCTGCTGGCCACGGGTGAGCCCTCCTCCGGTGTTCGTGTAAGTCCGGTGTTCGTGTCGGCGAACAGGGTCGAGACTAGTCGATACGGTCCACCGGATTCCCGACCGCCTGCGCGACGGTGCAGGTCAGCCGCCAGGTCGGACGGGCAGGTCAGCGCCCGGTCGGGCGGGCGCCGCCGTCGTGCGCGCGGCCGGTGGCGTACATGCAGATCGATGCCGCGGCGGCCAGGTTCAGGCTCTCCGCCCGGCCGGTGATCGGGATCCGGACCCGATGGTCGGCGGCGGCGAGCAGGTCCTCGGGCAGGCCGTGCGCCTCGTTACCGAACAACCAGGCCACCGGTTCCGCCAGCACCGGCGCGGCATCGGGAAGGTCCAGCTCGCCGGCACCGCTGGTGGCCAACAGGGCCAGCCCGGTGTCCCGCAGCGCGGCCACAGCCGCAGTGAGGTCACGCTCGCGCGCGATGGGTACATGGAACACGCTCCCCGCCGAGGCCCGCACACACTTGCCGTTGTGCGGATCCACGCTGTCCCCCACCAGGACCACCGCATCGGCGCCGAGCGCATCGGCCGTACGGATGAGTGTGCCCGCGTTCCCCGGTTCGCTCATCTCCACCGGCACCATCACCACCCCCGGACGCGCGGCCAGAACCTGCTCGAGGGGGCGTTCGAGGAGCGAACACTCGGCCAATACACCCGCGGGAGTCGCCGTGTCGGAAACCTTGGCCACCGCCCGATCGGTGAGCCTGCGAATCGGTATGCCCGCGTCGGTCGCCCGCGCGATCAGGTCCCGATACCGCTCCACCGCGGTCTCGGCGACGAGGACCGCGTGTGCTGCACCGGTGTCCAGCGCGGCGGTCACCGCGTTCGGACCCTCGGCCAGGAATCGCTCCTCGCGTCGCCGCACGGCGGCACGCTGCAACTTGGCATACGCGACGACCCGCGCCGACCGCTCGGTGAGGGCGGGTTCGGTCGCGGGTCGTGGCGAAACGGCGTCGGTCAGGCCGCGGGTGCGTTCACGTCGCTGGGCAGCGACTGCTTGGCGACCTGCACCAGACCGGTGAAAGCCTCGGGGTCGCTCACGGCGAGTTCGGCGAGGATCTTGCGATCCACCTCGACACCCGCGATCTTCAGACCTTGGATGAAGCGGTTGTAGGTGATGTCGTTGGCGCGGGCCGCGGCGTTGATACGCGCGATCCACAACTTGCGGAACTCACCCTTGCGGGCCCGGCGGTCGCGGTATGCGTAGGTCAGCGAGTGCAGCTGCTGTTCCTTGGCCTTGCGGTACAGGCGGGAGCGCTGTCCGCGGTAGCCCTTGGATGCCTCGAGGGTCGTCCGACGCTTCTTCTGCGCGTTGACGGCTCTTTTCACGCGTGCCATGTCTGGTTACCTCATGTTCTCGTCGCCGGACGCGGGCGTGCGCGGCGAATGGTGTTCGGTGTGTCGGGAGCGTGGGCGGCGTGGGCCACCCGTCGGGCGATCAGCCCTTGAGCAGTCGTTTGATGCGCGGGGCATCGGCCTCGGCGACCACGGCGATGCCGTCGAGCCGGCGGGTGCGACGCGACGACTTGTGCTCCAGCAGGTGGCGACGGTTGGCCTTCTGGCGCACGATCTTGCCGCTCCCGGTGGTCTTGAAGCGCTTCGCGGTGCCCTTGTGGGTCTTGGTCTTCGGCATGAGTTGTTCTTGTCCTTCACAGATCGGTGACGGGCGCACTCACGTGCGCCGATCCCCCGGCGTGCGCCGGGTCATCGGGTCTGATGGCCGCGACCTCTCGGTCGTCAGCCGTTCTCTGGCTGTGCCTGCTGCACTTTCGCGCGCGTCTTCGCACCCTTGTGCGGGGCGAGCACCATGGTCATGTTGCGGCCGTCCTGCTTGGCCGACGTCTCGATGTAGCCGAATTCGCCGACATCGTTGCCGAGCCGCTGCAGCAGTCGAAAACCGAGTTCCGGGCGGGACTGCTCACGACCGCGGAACATGATCGTGACCTTGACCTTCGACCCGGCCTCCAGGAAGCGGATCACGTGACCCTTCTTGGTCTCGTAGTCGTGGTCGTCGATCTTCGGGCGGAGCTTCTGCTCCTTGATCACGGTCATCTGCTGGTTCCGACGCGACTCACGCTGCTTCTGCGCGGCCTCGTACTTGAACTTGCCGTAGTCCATGATCTTGCAGACCGGCGGGCGGGCGTTGGGCGCCACCTCCACCAGGTCCAGGTCCGCTTCGTAAGCCAGACGCAGCGCATCTTCAACACGCACGATGCCCACCTGCTCCGAGTTGGGTCCGACGAGTCGGACCTCTGGGACGCGGATGCGCTCGTTGATGCGGGTCTCAGTGCTGATGGGGCCTCCTAGTTCAGTGCTTGTGGGTGACCGCGGGTCGCCTGCGGCGAAACCCTCCTCAGCAGAAAGGCCCCGCTCGTGCGCCAGAGGCGCGACGACAGGGCCCGTCACCGACCGGTTCCGATGTCACGCCGGGAACCCGACGTCATCGCCCTCCAACGCGGAGGGCCCGGACTTCATTCCGCACACACCGACGCGCCATGCGACGATCACGGAACGACTCCGGAAACCGGACCGCACAACTTCCGAATCCGGCCGAGCCGGGTGGTGTCGAGCGGTGGGAGCGGAACTCCACTTGCGAACCCCAGCTGCTAGCCGGGGCGGTCGTACGTGAAAGTCTAACAGCCATGTCGGAAAACTCATATTCCGCCGACCCGGATGAGCAGCAGGTTCGCGATCTCGCCGACGTCCCGGCCATCGAGGTGATCACCCGCGCCATCGTCATGCTGATGAGTGCGGCGGCGGAGAAATTGGCGTTGGCCCCCGAGGCCGACCCCGCGACGGTCGACCTCGACGAGGCCCGCAGGTTGATCACCGCGCTGTCCGGTCTGGTCGGTGCGTCCACCGAATACCTCGGTATCCACGCCGCGCCCGTACGCGACGGGTTGAAGGGCCTGCAGGAGGCGTTTCGTGAGGCGAGCGCGTTCCCGGACGCACCAGGAGACGGCCCCGGCGAGAAGCCGCCGCGACGGGTGTGAACCCGGCGGACCAGGTCAGGCCACCGAGGCCGACTTCCCGGCGCGCTTGCCCGCCGACTTGGTCGCGGTGACCTTCTTCTGTGGCGGTTTCTTCGACGACCGCGACGACCGCGTCGTCGACTGCTCCGGTTCGAGCACCTCGGCAAGGAAGCTGCCGGTGTAGCTCTCGGGGATCCCCGCGACGAGTTCCGGTGTGCCCTCCGCGATCACCGTGCCACCGCCGGAACCGCCCTCGGGACCCATGTCGACGACCCAGTCCGCGGTCTTGATGACATCGAGATTGTGCTCGATGACGATCACCGAGTTGCCCTTGTCGACCAACCCGTTGATGACGATCAGCAGTTTGCGGATGTCCTCGAAGTGCAGTCCGGTGGTCGGCTCGTCCAGGATGTACACGGTGCGCCCGGTGGACCGCTTCTGCAATTCGGAGGCCAGCTTCACCCGCTGGGCCTCACCGCCGGACAACGTCGGCGCCGGTTGGCCGAGCCGCACATAGCCCAGGCCGACATCGTTGAGGGTCTTCAGGTACCGGTGGATCGAGGTCACCGGTTCGAAGAAATCCGCGGCCTCCTCGATGGGCATGTCGAGCACCTCGGAGATGGTCTTGCCCTTGTAGTGCACCTCGAGGGTCTCTCGGTTGTAGCGGGCGCCGTGACACACCTCGCACGGGACGTACACATCGGGCAGGAAGTTCATCTCGATCTTGATGGTTCCCTCGCCGGTGCAGGCCTCACAGCGTCCGCCCTTGACGTTGAAGGAGAACCGCCCCGGTTGATAACCCCGGACCTTGGCCTCGGTGGTGGCCGCGAACAGCGTGCGGATTTTGTCGAACACCCCGGTGTAGGTGGCCGGGTTGGACCGTGGCGTGCGACCGATCGGCGACTGATCGACCTGGACGAGCTTGTCGAGGTTGTCGAGACCGTTGACCCGCGTGTGCCTGCCGGGCACCTGCCGGGCACCGTTGAGCTTGTTGGCCAGCACGGTGGCGAGGATGTCGTTCACCAGGGTCGATTTCCCCGACCCGGACACGCCGGTGACAGCGGTGAGTACCCCCAACGGGAACGCCACGTCGATGCCGCGCAGATTGTGTTCGCGGGCACCGACCACCGTCAGCCTGCGCTTCTTGTCGATGGGACGGCGGATGGCCGGCGTCTCCAGGGTCTCTCGACCCGACAGGTAGGCACCCGTCAGCGACTCCCGGTTGGCCAGCAGACCCTTGTAGGAACCGCTGTGCACCACCTTGCCGCCGTGCTCCCCGGCCCGCGGACCGATGTCGACAACCCAATCCGCAGAACGGATGGTGTCCTCGTCGTGCTCCACCACGATGAGGGTGTTGCCGAGGTCGCGTAGCCGGGTCAGGGTGTCGATGAGACGCCGGTTGTCGCGTTGATGCAGCCCGATCGACGGCTCGTCGAGGACGTAGAGAACCCCGGCGAGTCCGGAGCCGATCTGGGTGGCCAACCGGATGCGCTGCGCCTCACCACCGGACAAGGACCCCGCGGCCCGTGACAGTGACAGGTATTCCAGGCCCACGTCCAACAGGAACGTGATGCGCGCCTGCACTTCCTTGAGCACGCGGCCGGCGATCGCCTGCTCCCGCTCGCCGAGGGCGAGATCGGACAGGTAGTCGGCACATTCCGACACCGACAACGCACACACCTCGGCGATGGACTTCTCACCGAACCGAGGGTGGTCGAGGGTGACGGCGAGGATCTCCGGGCGCAACCGGGCGCCGGAACACACCGGGCACGGAATCTCGCGCATGTAACCCTCGTAGCGTTCCTTCATCTGTTCCGACTCGGTCTGGTCCATCCGTCGATGCAGGAACGGCATCACACCCTCGAACTCGGTGTAGTACGAACGGGTCCGGCCGTAACGGTTGCGGAACCGCACGTGCACCTGGTGTTCGCTGCCGTTGAGCACCGCCTTGCGAGCCTTGGTCGGCAGCGTGCGCCACGGGGTGTCGACGTCGAATCCCATCGCGTCGCCCAGTCCGGACAGCAGGCGCAGGAAGTAGTCGGCGTTGTGCCCACCGGACCACGGGGCGATCGCACCCTCGGCCAGGGTGAGGTCGGGGTCGGGCACCACGAGTTCCTCGTCGACCTCCTTACGGACGCCGAGCCCATCACATTCAGGACAGGCACCGTACGGCGAGTTGAAGGAGAACGATCGCGGCTCGAGGTCGTCGATGGCGATGGGATGACCGTTCGGGCATGCCATCCGCTCGGAGAACCGGCGTTCCCGGTGGGGGTCGTTCTCCTCGAGATCGACGAAGTCGAGAACCACCACCCCGTCGGCCAGGTTGAGCGCGGTCTCCACCGAGTCGGTGAGCCGCTGCTTGGCCGACGACTTCACCGCCAGCCGATCGACCACGACCTCGATGTCGTGCTTCTCCTGCTTCTTGAGCTTGGGCGGGTCGTTGAGCGAGTGCACCACCCCGTCGACCCGGGCGCGCGAGAACCCCTGCGTCTGCAGGTTCGCGAACAGGTCCACGAACTCGCCCTTGCGGGTCCGGACCACCGGCGCGAGTACCTGGAAACGCGCACCCTCGTCCATCTCGAGTACCTGGTCGACGATCTGCTGGGGGGTCTGCTTGGCGATCCGCTCACCGCACACCGGACAGTGCGCCGTACCGGCGCGGGCGTAGAGCAGGCGCAGGTAGTCGTAGACCTCGGTGATGGTGCCGACCGTCGACCGAGGGTTCCGGTTGGTCGACTTCTGGTCGATCGACACCGCAGGCGACAGACCCTCGATGAAGTCGACGTCGGGCTTGTCCATCTGTCCGAGGAATTGCCGGGCGTACGCCGACAGTGACTCGACATAGCGCCGCTGCCCCTCGGCGAAGATGGTGTCGAAGGCGAGACTCGACTTGCCGGACCCGGACAACCCGGTGAACACGATCAGACTGTCACGCGGCAGATCCACGTCGACTCCACGCAGATTGTGCTCCCGGGCACCGCGCACGATCAGCCGATCAGCCACACTCTCCACCTCACCCGGTCATGCGGCCGTTCACACGGCAGAGCACGGACCGTTCAACATCTTCCACGGGACAGCCATCGTCAACGGAGCAGCCTCGGACCAGAAGGCCGCAACCCGTGCCGGATCGCGCAGACGATCGGCGTCGAAGTACGGTCACCAGGGTAATCGCGGGCACCGACATGTTGGATGCCCAGACGACCAACATACGGAACGGACGGGGCATTCCTGCCACCGGATTCGACCGTCCCCGCAGCACACGACCGGCCGCGTAGCGTGACCGGCATGACCTCGCTTCCCATCTCCGACGACTACACCGGCGACCTGGGCGACGGCGCCACCGCACAGCGCACCACCTCCGGGGACCACAGCATCGTCAAGCTGTCCGTCGGTCCGATGGACAACAACACGTACCTGGTCACCTGCCGGTCCACCGGTGACCAGCTGCTCATCGACGCCGCGAACGACGCCGACCGGATCCTCGCCCTGCTCGACGCGGTGCCGGGCACTCTGCGACTGATCTTCACCACCCACCAGCACCCCGACCACTGGCAGGCGCTCGCCGAAGTCGCCGAGGCCACCGACGCGCCCACCGCCGCGGGACGGTTCGACGCCCCCGACATCCCGGTGCCCATCGACCTGTTGATCGACGACGGGGGCACCCTCACCATCGGGGAGCTCGAGTTCACCGCGGTCCTGCTCGTCGGCCACACCCCCGGTTCCATTGCCCTCGCCCTACCCGGTGGAGCCGACGGTCGCGTCGACCTGTTCACCGGGGACTCGCTGTTCCCCGGCGGCTTGGGCAAGACGAATGCGCCGGAGGATTTCGACACGCTCTATCGGGATGTGACCACGAAACTGTTCGACAGATTCGACGACGCGACCGTCGTGTTCCCGGGACACGGCAAGGACACCACCCTCGGTGTCGAGCGACCGCAGCTCGACACGTGGCGTGACCGAGGTTGGTGAGCACACCTCGCTGCCGCCGGTCGCTGCGGGGTGGCTCGCCTGCGGCCCACGAAGCCGACCGGTAGCCTCGAAAAAGCTCCCAATCCCAAGAGCCATGTCACGAGGAGGCTGTCAGTGCTGATCCGCCGAATTGCTCGTCCCATGCTCGCCAGTGTGTTTGTCGTTTCCGGCATCGACGCGCTGCGCGACCCGACCCAGAGGGCGAAGGCGGCTGCCCCCTTCGTCGACAAATCCCTGGAGACCCTGCCCGACGACGTGTCCACCAAGGTCCCCGAGGATCCGGAGACACTCGTCCGTATCAACGGTGCCGTGCAGGTGGGTGGCGGCGTGTTGCTCGCGACGGGCAAGTTCCCTCGTTTCGCCGCCCTCGGTCTGGCCGGATCCCTGGTCCCGACCACGCTGGCCGGCCACCCGTTCTGGAGCGAGACGGATCCGGCCACGCGAGCACAGCAGCGCACCCAGTTCCTGAAGAACCTCAGCCTGCTCGGCGGGTTGCTGATCACCGCCGTCGACACCGAGGGCAAGCCGTCGGTGGCCTGGCGCGGCCGCAAGGCCGCGGCCGCCGCCGGTGCCGCCGTGTCCTCCGCCGTACCCCTGATCGGACACGACGCGTCGGATCAGGCCGCCGGATTGGGTTCGGCCGCCTCGGAGCGCGCCGAACAGGTCGCGGGCGTGGTGCAGGAGAAGGCGCCGAAGGTGATCGAATTCGCCAAGGAACGCGGCGGTGAACTCGCCGAGATCGCCAAGGAACGCGGCGGAGAGCTGGCCGAGATCGCCAAGGAACGCGGTGGAGAGCTCGCCGAGGAGTACGGACCCGAGGTCCGCAAGTACGGCGCGACCCTCGCCTCGGTCGCACGCGAGCGCGGCGGCGAGTTCGCCGAACTGGCGCGGGAGCGCGGTTCCGAATTCGCGGACGTGGCCAAGGACCGCGGCCCCGAATACGCCGAGCTGGCCCGAAAGCGGGGCAAGAAGCTCGCCAAGAAGGCGGCGGCGCAGCGTGAGGAGTTGGCCGGTCTGGCCGGTACCCGCGGCGCCGAACTCGCCGAACTGGCCAAGGGTCGGGGTAACGAGCTGGCCGACAGCGCCGCCAAGCAGCGCTCGGCGTTGGCCGAGCTGGCCCGGGCCCGTGGTGCCGAATTGGCCGCCACCGCGACCGCGGACGGCAAGAAGCTGTCCAAGCGCGCCCAGAAGAAGGCGCAGAAAGAGTTCGACAAGCGCAGGTGAGCATCCTCCGGTGGGCGGGATCACCGCCCACCGGAGTCGGCTCCCGCTCGGTCAGCCCACCACCCGAACGCCTCGAGACGAACCGATACCCGGACACCGACGACACGACCGTGACGACATCTCCATGAAGTCTGCCCACCGAACGGACGCGCAGGAGCGCGCCGAGCCCGGTGCCGACAGCGAGTCCACCTCCGACCACCAGGTGAGAGAAGACCGCGAGATCAGCACCGAACAGCAGCATCTCGACGTCGTGTATGCGCGACTCGATCGGATGCGGGCCAGTGCCGAGCGGCGACTGCAACAGACGCTGCGTGAGAGCGGTGGTACGCCGCAGGCTCGCTCCGAACGCGAGTCCTATGAGCGGCTGTATACCGACGATCTCACGAAATTCGATGCGGCCGAGCACAACCTGTACTTCGGGCGACTCGACATGGGCTCCGGTGAGACGCGTGCCATCGGGCGCATCGGCATCCTCGACGACGACTCCGACGACACCACCCTGCTGCTGGACTGGCGGGCCCCGTTGTCGCGACCCTTCTACCTGGCCACTCCCGCCGCCCCCGAAGAGGTGCGCCGTCGCAGGCACATCCGTACCCGCAGTCGCGCGGTCCGGGGTATCAGCGACGAGGTCCTCGAATCGGACAGTGCCGTCGCCGACGCCCCCGCGGGCGGCGACGTGGTCAACGAGACCGCCCTGATCTCCGCGCTCAACGCGGCGCGTACCGGCGAGATGACCGATATCGTCGAGACCATCCAGCGCGAGCAGGACCTCATCATCAGGTCACCGCATCGCGGCGTGATGGTCGTCCAGGGCGGCCCGGGAACCGGGAAGACGGCCGTGGCCCTGCACCGCGCCGCCTACCTGCTCTACACCCACCGCGACGTACTCGCCCGGAGCGGTGTGCTCATCATCGGCCCCAACGACGACTTCCTCACCTACATCGGGCAGGTGCTGCCGTCGCTCGGTGAGACCGGCGTGCTGCTGTCCACCATCGGCAACCTGTACCCGGGGGTGCGCGCGAGCGTGGTCGAGCCACGGCTGGCCGCCGCGCTCAAGGGCGACCTGCGGATGGTCGACGTGCTCAAACGTGCGGTGCGCGAGTACCAGACCGTTCCGCGCCAGCCGGTGACGGTGACCTTCGACGGCTACCCGCTGACCATCGACAAGTCGGTGATCCAACCGGCGCGCGGTCGGGCGCGGTCGTCGCGACGACCACACAACCGCGCGCGGTCCGTCTTCATCCGCAACGCGCTCGACGCGCTTGCGGAACAGCACGCCCGACGGATCGGCTCCAGCACCATCGACGGCAGCCAGTTGCTCAGCCGCGGCGACATCGCCGACATCCGCGACGAGATGCGCACCGACCCCGACATCCTGACCGCCCTCGGCGAGTTCTGGCCGCCGCTGACGCCACAGAAGGTGATCACCGAGCTGTTCGGTTCCACCGCCCGACTGCGGAAGGTGACCACGGGCTGGACCGACGACGAACGCACCGCCCTTCTCCGCGACCACCACCGACCTGTCGCCGACGTCAGCGCGGCCGACGTACCCCTTCTCGACGAGGTGGCCGAGCTCATCGGCTACGACACCGACGGTGAGTCCGAGCGCGACCGCGTCGAGTGGCGCCACCGACTCGCCGAGGCGCAGGACGCTCTCGACATCCTGACCGGTTCGGCACCACAGGATCTCGAGGATGAGCTCGATCCGGAGATCCTGATGGCCTACGACGTGATCGATGCCGAACAGCTCGCGTCGCGTCAGGTGCAACGGGAGCGCCTGACCACCGCCGAACGCGCGTACGGCGACCGTACGTGGGCGTTCGGGCACGTCATCGTGGACGAGGCGCAGGAGATCTCGGCGATGGGCTGGCGGATGATCATGCGCCGCATACCCAATCGGTGGATGACGATCATCGGTGACACCGCCCAGACCAGCGACCCCGCTGGGACCACATCGTGGGATGCCGTGCTGCACCCGTACGTCGCCGACCGCTGGCGTCGTCACGATCTGACCGTGAACTATCGCACCCCGGGCGAGATCATGGATTCGGCGACCACAGTGCTCGCGCAGATCGCTCCCGATCAGCCGGCACCCACGTCGATCCGTCGATCGGGTCATCCACCACAGGACATCCGAACCGATTCGGCCGACGACACCGTCACCACTGCGGTCCGAGTCGCTCTGGAGGCGGGTGCCGGGCCCGGCGTGGTCGCGGTCATCGTGCCCGACCTGCTCGCAGACGTCGTCGACGCGTCCATGCGCACCGCGAGCGCGGAATTCGGTGACGACACCCCCGCACCGCGAGTGCTGACGGTGGGCGCGGTCAAGGGACTCGAGTTCGACATGACCGTGGTGGTCGAACCCGCTGCCCTCGTCGCGCAGTCGGACCGTGGACTCGGTGACCTCTATGTCGCACTGACGCGTGCCACCCAACGGCTGGCGGTCGTGCACGCCGAGGAGCTACCGCTCGACCTGTTGTCATGACCGAGTGGCGTTTCGACGGCGTGATCACCGGCTTCGGCACCAGATCAGGGGTCCGGGTGGTGATCGGTCGGTGGGTGCACTCACCACTCGGCGCGTTCACCGATGTGATGGTGGAATTCGACGACGGACGCCGGGTCCTGCTGGCACCCTCGGTTGACGTGCAGGACTTCGTCACCGCGACCTACACGTTCGACGAGACGGTGATCACCGAGGTGAGCTACACCGTCGACGGTGACCGGCACCAGGTGCGCGCCGGCCGGTTGACGGTCGACTTTCGCACGGGTCGTCGTACGGTCCTCGGTGTCATCCTCGGGTTGCTGCCCTCGGCCGTGACCACCGCACCCTGGTTCTGCACCGTGTCCGACCCGGTGGCCCGGGTGGCACTACGTGGTGTCCGTACCCGCGGGACAGCAGGCAACGGGCGTCGCGAATACTACGGCGCGACCGGACAAGTCCAGGTCGTCGGTGCCGAGGCGCGGTGGGGTGAGCGCGATCTCGGTCCGATGACCCGGGTCGATCCCCCGGTCCGGTTCGGTTTCGGCTCCACCCCGACCGCACCCAGCAGTACGTCGATCGTGACGACCGTCCGCGAATGACGCTTCAGACGGTATGCACGATGAGCACGTCGCAGCCGGACTTGCGGGCCACGTCGGCGGGCACCGAACCGAGCAGGCGCCCGGCGATGGAGTTCAACCCCTTGTTGCCGACCACCAGCAGCTCTGCCTTGCTGTCGGCGACCAGCTGCAGCAGCGCGTCCACGGGTGCGCCCTTGATGGCGCGGGCGTCGACATTCCCCGCCCCGGCACCGACGGCACGCTCACGGGCCGTGCGCAGGATCTCATCGGTCGGTGCGCTCCCCTGCACCTGGTAGGCCTCGTCCTTGAGGACATCGCTGGTCGCGGGATCCGAGCGGTCGCTCGGGATGTATGCGCATGCGATGACGAGGGTTGCGGAGCCACCGGTGATGGCACCGGCCCGCTCGACCGCCTTCATCGAAGATTCAGACCCGTCCGTCCCCACGACGACTGTCTGGTATGCGCTCAATTGATGCCTCCGTCGATGATGGTGCCGCCGTCACGGCCACTGGGACGCGACAGCCGGCACCGACCGTTCTGCTTCTGTCTGAACTGCGAGAATAATTGGCCGAAGCCGGGCTGTCCCCGATACGCGACGATCGACACGCCGTCAGCGGATCCCCGCGGCGTCCATGCCCCGCAATTCTTTCTTCAGGTCGGCGATCTCGTCGCGTAATCTGCCGGCCAACTCGAACTGTAGATCTCGGGCCGCGGTCATCATCTGCTCGGTGAGCTGGCCGATGAGATCGGCCAACTCGGCTCGTGGCATCGCGCTGACGTCGCGCTTCTCGATGACTCCTGAGCTGCCGACTTTGCCCGGCTCACCCGCCGCGCGACGACCGCGGCTCGCATTGCGGCCGGAACCGCCGACGGCAACCTCGTCCTCGGCCTCCTGATACACCTGATCGAGGATGTCGGCGATCTTCTTGCGTAGCGGCCGCGGATCGACGCCCATCTTCGTGTTGTAGGCAATCTGCTTCTCCCGGCGACGATCGGTCTCGTCGATGGCGGTGCGCATGGAGTCGGTGATGGTGTCCGCGTACATGTGCACCTGACCGGACACGTTGCGGGCCGCACGGCCGATGGTCTGGATGAGGCTTGTCGAGCTCCGCAGGAAGCCTTCTTTGTCGGCGTCGAGGATGGCGACCAACGAGACCTCCGGCAGGTCCAAACCCTCACGCAGCAGGTTGATACCCACGAGGACGTCGTATTCGCCGAGGCGCAGTTGCCTCAGCAGCTCGACCCGGCGGAGGGTGTCGACCTCGGAATGCAGATAGCGCACCTTGATTCCCAGCTCGAGCAGGTAGTCGGTGAGATCCTCGGCCATCTTCTTGGTCAACGTGGTGACGAGCACGCGCTCGTCGCGTTCGGTCCGAGCCCGGATCTCGTGAACCAGATCGTCGATCTGTCCCTTGGTCGGCTTGACCACCACCTCGGGATCCACCAGACCGGTCGGTCGAATCACCTGCTCGACGAACTCACCGTTGGACTGACCCAGCTCATACGGACCGGGGGTGGCCGACAGGTACACGGTCTGCCCGATCCGTCCGACGAATTCATCCCAGGTCAGCGGACGGTTGTCCACCGCGGACGGCAACCGGAAGCCGAAGTCCACCAGGTTGCGTTTGCGGGACATGTCACCCTCGTACATGCCACCGATCTGCGGGACGGTGACGTGCGACTCGTCGATGACCAGCAGGAAGTCCTCGGGGAAGTAGTCGATGAGGGTGGCCGGGGCACTGCCCGGCCCGCGTCCGTCTATGTGCCGCGAGTAGTTCTCGATACCCGAACAGAAGCCGACCTGGCGCATCATCTCCAAGTCGTAACTGGTCCGCATCCGCAAGCGCTGGGCCTCCAGCAGCTTGTTCTTGCTCTCCAACTCGGTGAGGCGTTCCTCGAGCTCGGATTCGATGCTCTCCATCGCCCGTTCCATCCGCTCGGGTCCGGCGACGTAGTGGGTGGCGGGGAAGATGCGCAAGGAATCGACCTGTCGCACCACGTCGCCGGTCAGCGGATGCAGGTAGTACAGGGCCTCCACCTCGTCACCGAAGAACTCGATGCGTACAGCCAACTCCTCGTAGGAGGGGATGATCTCCACGGTGTCTCCGCGCACCCGGAACCCGCCGCGGGTGAACGCGGTGTCGTTGCGGTTGTACTGGACGTCGACCAGCAGCCGCAGCAGCGCGTCACGGTCCACCTCCTGGCCCACGTCGAGCTGGATCGATCGGTCGAGGTAGGACTGCGGCGTGCCCAGGCCGTAGATGCACGACACCGATGCCACCACCACCACATCGCGCCGCGACAGCAGGCTGGACGTGGCGGAGTGTCGCAACCGCTCCACGTCGTCGTTGATCGACGAGTCCTTCTCGATGTAGGTGTCGGTCTGCGCGATGTACGCCTCGGGTTGGTAGTAGTCGTAGTACGAGACGAAGTACTCCACGGCATTGTTCGGCAGCATGTCGCGCAGTTCGTTGGCCAACTGGGCGGCCAGGGTCTTGTTCGGCGCCATCACCAGCGTTGGTCGCTGCACCTTTTCGATGAGCCACGCGGTGGTCGCCGATTTACCGGTACCGGTGGCACCGAGCAGCACGACATCCTTCTCCCCCGCCGTGAGTCGCCTCTCCAGGTCGGCGATGGCTGTGGGCTGATCGCCTGCAGGCTCGTGTTCGCTGACGACCTCGAATTCCGCCGACGAGCGTTCGATCTCGCCGATCGGACGGAACTCCGAGTGCGCGACGATCGGTTGTTCAGCTGCGAATGCCATGGTCCGAGGGTAAACGCCGGGTACGACAGTCCTCTTCCCGACGACCACCGGGTCGGTCGTCGACGCCGTATCCTTCGCCGGTGGCCACCTCCTCAGCACGACCGCACCTGCACCCGCCCAAGCGGGAGGTGTTCGACGTCCCGGCCATGACCAACACCGACAACAAGGGGTTCGTGCGGCCGGTCGAGGAGTATCGGCAGACCGAGTTCGGGCTGTACATGGCGCGGTCCGCTGACCATCGGCACTTCGACCGTCTGCAGTCGTGGTTGCTTCCTGCCTTTGACCTGCGAATCAGTGTCTTCGGTTTCCTCGGCGACCACCGGGCCGACGAACGGCTCTATCTCGACGTCGCCGCGGTCACCGGTCCCGACGACCGCGGTCGCTGGCGGACCGTGGACTGGTATCTCGACCTGATCGACCGACCGGGTCGTGCACTGGAACTGGTGGACGTCGACGAACTGTTGGCGGCGCATCGATCGGGTCTGCTCGACGCCGAGGCATGTGAGCGAGCGGTGCGGGTGGCCGCGAAGACGATGATCGGCGCAGCCATCCACGGTGACGACGTGGAGGCGTGGTTGCGCAGCGCCGGGGTGGACTTGACCTGGCCGGAAGACGACCGCTGACGCGACGTCAGGACGCGGCGCGCAGGTGCACGGTGGCGGGACGACCGGGATCGGCCGACGACAGGGTGCGCACGTCGCCGCCGTCCGTGTGCGGCCGCGCCGGGAACCCACCGTCGGACAGGGTCTCGGACAGCGCCGCGGCGGCCGCGTCGTCGGTCACGCTCACCAGCGCGTCACCCGATCCCTGGTCGACGTCGACGTGCTCCGCCTGTTCACCGCACAGTGCCCGCAACCGGGCGAGCAGACGCGCTCGGGCGGCGTGGTCACCGTCGACGACACCCGTTGTCTCGGCTGGGGTGTGGGAGCGGACGTTGCGCTCGAACGGCACCAGGCGATCGGTCCACAGGCTGCGCGCCGCGGCGACCACCGCCTCCGGCGCACCGGAGTTGTCCAACCAGACGTCGGCCGCCGCGCGACGCTCCTCGACGGTGGCCTGAGCCCTGATCCGAGCGCGCGCATCGTCCGAGGCCATCCCCCGGTGGTTGGTGAGCCGGTCCACCCGCACCTTCTCGTCGGCGTGCACGATGACCACCAGATGAAACCAGGGAGCCATCCCGTTCTCGACGAGCAGCGGGATGTCCTGTACCACGATGGCGTCGTGCGGCGCGGATCCGACCAACTCCCAGGTGCGCGCCGCGACCAGGGGATGAGTGATCGCGTTCAGCTTCAATCGTTGTTCGTCGTCGGCGAATGCCTTCGCGGCCAGAGCCGGTCGATCCAGACTGCCGTCGTCGGCGAGGATGTCGGAACCGAAGGCCGCCACCAACTGTTCCAGCCCGGTGGTCCCAGGCGCAACCACCTCGCGCGCGATGACATCGGAGTCCACGAGTCGGGCGCCGAGGTCGGTGAACGTGCGGGCCACCGTGGACTTGCCCGCACCGATCCCACCACTGAGTCCCACTCTGATCATGCGGTCAGTCTGACAGATCCCGACGGGCGGACATTCAGGTCGGGTGGACGCCGAGCAGTGTGGCCAGTTGGGTCGCCAGCGGGTTCAGGTTCAGTGTGTCGGGATCTTTCTTCGGGGTCCCGTCCCAGGGTTGCGGTATGGACGGATCGCTCAGCACCGCCCGGCCGGCACCCCGCACGTCGGTCGGGTTTCCCTGCGCCACATCACAATTCGCTGCGGTGTTGAAGGGAAAGTCGTCGTAGTCGATGTTGAAGGCCGGATTCTTCTTCTTGACGTCGTCGATGATCTGCTGGGTGCCCTCGTAACCGTAGGTGCACGACGGCGGGTTGTTGGTCTCCAGAACGGCGCCGAAATGGATCGTGCTGTCCCCGGGGGCGGTGGTTTGGGTGTGGCTGGACAGGGTTGACAGCTGGGCGAAGGGCGGTGATACCCGGTCGAACGTGGGACTGATGGTTCGGACGTCGGTGGCCAGGTTGCGTATCGCGGTCGTCGCGTCACCGCCGGAACGTTGCAGCAGTGCTGAGAGCTGGGTGGCGCTGAGGTTGCCGGTGGTGAGCAGCCGTCGCAGGTCCGGGTCACCGGACTGCAACTGCGCCGCGACCAGGTCGATGTTGTGCGACCAGTCGAGGATGGAGTCGGACTGGTCGGCCTGGGTGCCCAGCACGATGTCGCTGTCGCGGATCAACGAGACGGTCTGCGGGAGATTGTCGTACCCGGCCTGCGACAGGTGCGACAGCGAGTCGATCAGTCGGCTCAGGTCGTCGCCGCGGCCGTCG
>NZ_FTNT01000001.1 GCF_900156495.1 Williamsia sterculiae | reverse complement strand
GTCCCCAACACCACATCACTGTTCTGGATCAACGACACCGTCTGCGGCAAACTGTCCAACCCGGCCTTCGACAAATCACTCAACGAATCCAACAACTTCCGAAGATTCTCCCCCTGACCGTTCAACGCCTTGCCCAACTCGGTCACCACCGTGGACAGATCATTCACCGGCACCGAATCAGTCAGATCAACCGCGCTCTTCAGCACATCCTGCAACGGAGTCGGAATCTGCGTATTCGTGATCACCGAATTCTGCTTGAGGTACGGACCCGCGGTGTTGGCCGGCCGCAGATCCACGAACTGCTCACCCACCGCCGACCGATCCGCCACCACCGCCACCGCCGAGGCCGGGATCTTCGGACCACTCGAATTGATCAGCAGATCGACCGCCACACCATCCTGCTGCAACCGCAACGTCCCCACCTGACCCACAGGCACACCCTGATACGTCACCTCGGCGTTCTGGAAAATGCCACCCGAGTCAGGGAAAATCGCCTTCACCGTGTACGTACCCACACCCAGCAACCGATCCACCCGGGCATACGTGATCGCCGTATACACCAACGCAGCAATACCGACGATCGCAAAGATCACCAACTGCCACTTCGCAACCCTGGGTATCACGCCGCACCCTTCCCGTTTGTCAGCATGGCCGCCGCACCGGCCAGGAACGGCTGGTTCTGTGCCGGTGTCGGCAAGACCGAGTACTGGCCACCCGATGGCGGTGTGTTCGGTCCGGGTCGCGCGTTGAGCAGCGGCAGCAGCGTGATGGTCGGATAACCCAGCCGCGGCCCGTTGCCGTTGTAGTAGGGGTTCTTCGGATCGATCTTCGGTTGAGGTCCGGAATCCGGCGCCCGGTACACCGGATCACCCTGGCCCACGCCCAGATCGTCGAGCTGGTTCAACAGTCGTAGATCCAGCGTGGCGTACAGGTTGGTCGAGTCCCCGTGCACGCCCGGCAGCAGTGAGTCCGGGAACGGGTACGTCGGCAACAGCGGGAGCGCGGTGATCAGATCCGGCGCGGAGTCCGCCAGCGCCTGCAACGTGGGGCGCAGCGCCTTGAGGTCGGTGACGATCTCGTTACGCGCTCGTCCCAGGACGTCCACGCCCACCTGGCCCAGCTTGTCCAGCTGCTGGAGGAGGCTCACCAACTGCGGGCGCTGATCCTCGAGGACACCGATGCCGGCAGGCAGATCCCGCAGGATCGCCTCGATCTGTGACTTCTGTGCGACCGCACGGTTGGACAGTTGCGCCAGGCCGTCGATGGCGCTGACGATGTTGTCCTTCTGCACGTTCAGGCCGTTGATCAACGTGGCCGTCTGATTCAGCAGGGACTTGACGCGGTCCTCGCGTCCGCCGAATGCGGTGTTCAACTGGTCCACGATCGGTTTCAGTTGCGCCAGACCACCACCGTTGAGGAGCATCGACAGCGCACCCAACACCTGCTCGACGTCGGTGGCGGTCCGGGTACGAGCCAGCGGAATCGGCTGCGCGGGGTCTTGGCGCGCCGCCCCCTGGGAGTTCTTCGACTCCTCCAGCGAGATGAACTTCTCACCCAGCAGGTTGGTCTGCTGCACCTCGGCACGCGACTGATCGGAGAGGTTGACGTCGTCCTTGACCTCGACCTTGACGTTGGCGGTCCACTGATCGGGCGCGATGCTGATCTTCTTCACCGACCCCACCACCACACCGTTGAACTTGACGGCCGACTGCGGCACCAGGTCGAGTACGTCGGCGAACTGGATGTTGTACGTGCGCGGGTGATCGCCGGTGTCGGCGCCGCCCGGCAGCGGCACCGAGGAGATGCCGCCACAGCCGGTGATCCCCGCCGCGGTGACCACCGACACGGCGGCCAACACGATTCGACGTGGACCGATGCGGTCCAGCCCCGCCGCCAGCTGCTGCGCGCGAAGCGGCCAGATCGTCGCTTTCGACATCAGTTGGTCCCCGTTCCCTGCGAGGGGTTGTTCGGCGCGGCAGGGCCCGAGGGCACCGCGCCCTGCAGGTCCGGCGCCGGGGTACCCGGCTGCGTTCCCGGGACTCCTCCGCGCTTGTTGTTGTAGTAGTTGCTCATGATTCCGAAGGGGAGATTGAGCAACGGGGTCTGCACGTTGTTGTTGATCTGCTTGGCCACGTTGCCGCACTGGTCCAGCAATGGCCGCAAGGTGTTGGAGAACTGCTGGAAGGCCGGGTCGCCGGGCTTCAACTTGCCAAGGTCGAGCAACTTGCACGCCGCACCCGGGATGTTCTGCAACTCCGGGATGACCAGCTGCAGATCGAGGGTTCCCGATTCGGCGTTGTACGAGTTCACCAAGTTGTTCAACACCAGCGGCAGCAGCGTCAGGATCTCTTTCTGCTTGGCCTTGGTGTCGGCGAGAGTCTTGGTGGTGGGCAACAACTCGTTGACCCGGTCACCGAGTGCGTCGCGGTTGTCCTGGACGAAGGTAGCCACGTCACCGAGTGCGATCGACAGCTTGTTCAGTGCCTCACCCAGCTGACTGCGCTCACCGGCCAGGAAGCTGTTGAACGACGCCATCTGCGTGTTGAAGGTGCGCACCTGGTCGTCGTTCTGCCGCAGCATCCCGACAAAGCTGTCCAGGTTCTTGATCGTGTCCACCAGGTTTCCCCGCGACTCGTCGAGCGTGTTGGCCGCCTTGGTGAGTTGGGTGAAGGTGTTGCCCAACTTCTCGCCGTTGCCGGCCAGGTTCTGGGCGGTGGTCGTCACGAGGTTGGTCAACGCACCGTCTTTGTTGGCGCCTTGGGGACCCAGCGAGACGGACAACTTCTTGACGCTGCTGTACAGCTCGTCGACCTCCACCGGGATCATGGTCTGATTCAGCTGGAGCGTGATGTTCTTGTCCGCCTTGGGCTGACCCGGTTGCCATGTCGGGGTGAGCTGGATGAACCGGTCGGCGACGATCGACGGCGTGATCTGTACGGCCCGCACGTCACGGGGCAGCTTGATGTCGCTGTCCACCGACATGGTCACCTTCACCCGGTCGCCCTGGGGGGTGACGCTGTCGACGTTGCCCGCGGGCAGGCCCAGGATCCGTACGTCGGACCCCTTGTAGATGCCGATCCCTCGTTCGAAGTACGCGGTGATCTTGGTCTTGCCGGCGGCGTTGAACACCCACCACAGCGCCACCGCGACGATCAGGGCGAGCACCAGCGCGATCACGATGACGACGACATGGCGGGCGGTGAACCACTTGCCCGGACCCGAGTTGGTCTGGCTGTTGGCCATCATCCGGTCGCCTCCGTTCCACCGTTGTTGAGTTGCTTCGTCTTACCCGGCGGACGCGTGGTGTTCGGCGCGCCGACCAGCGGACCCTGCGGCAGGCCCGGCGGCAGGATGTTGGTGATCGCGGCGTTGAACCAGCGTCCGTTGCCCAGCACGTTGGAGTACAGGCGATAGAACGGCGCCAGGTAGTTGATGGAGTCGCGCAGGTTGTTCTGCTGACGATTGAGCAGTGCCGTGACCTGCTTCAGCGAGTCCAGCGTCGGACCGATCTGCTTCTCGTTGTCCCGCACGATCCCGGTCAGCGTGGTGGACAGCGCCGTGGTGCTGGACAACAGCTGCGAGATGGACTTCTGGCGGTTGTTCAGCTCGGTGAGCAGACCACCCGCGCCGGCGATGAGCTTCTGGAACTCGTCGTTGCGGTCGGCGAGCAGCTTCGACGTGTCCTTGGTGGTGGCGAGCAGGGTCTGTACCTGCTGGTCACGACTGGAGACGGTCTGCGACAGTCGGGTCAGGCCGTCGAGCGCCGGTCCGAGGTCGGACGAGGTTCCCGACAGCGAATCCGACAGCGTCCGGAAGCTGGTGGCGAGCTGGTCGGTGTTGATGTTCGTGACCTGTCGGCTCACGTCCGAGACCGCCTCGATCACGTCGTACGGAGACGTGGTCCGGGTGATGAGCTTCTTGGGGTCCGCCAACTCCGAACCGTTCGGTTCGAGCGCCAGATACTTCTGACCGAGCACGGTCTTGATCTGGATGGACGCCGATGTCTGATCACCGATCCAGGCGTTGTTGACCTGGAACTTCGCGATCACGCGGTTGTTGTCGTCGTTCAACTCCACCGAGTTGACCTTGCCGACCTTCACACCGGCCACTCGCACCTCGGCACCCTTGCGCAGACCAGCGGCCTCGGTGAAGGAGGCGCTGTAGGTCACACCGGCGCCGACCAGCGGCAGCGAGCTCAGATAGAACGCCGCCACCGTCACCATCAGCAAGATCAGGATGCCCAACGCACCCACGGTCACCGGACTACGTCCCTCAGTCCTGCCGGCCATGGTCACCTCCCCTGCTCACCGTTGGTCCGTCGATCCCCGTTGGTCTGTCGTTCGCGGTCTGCTGCCCTGCCATCGCCGTCAACCCGGCCGATTGTCTGACCAGCAACGCGTCGCGGCGTTGGTGTACAGCACGTGGTTGATGTCCGGCAGCGGCACCAGCGGCTGGGTGAGCACGGTGCTCTTACCGTTGCCCGCCACGATGTCGAGTCCGCACAGATAGAACTGGAACCACGAGCCGAAGGTCGCGGCACGGCCGATCTTCTGCGCCTTCACCGGCAGGGTGGACAGGGTCTTCTCCAGATCCTTCTGGCGACTGTTGATGACCCCGGCGACCTGGTTCAGCGCTGAGATCGAACCCTGGATTGCCGGCCGGGTGGGCGACAGGATCGAGTTGGTCACCCCGGTCAAGTTGGCCAGCGAGGTGATCGCCGATCCCACCGAGCCGCGCTGCGCGGCGAGCCCGCTCACGAAGGCCGATGTGTTCTGCAGCAACGAGGTGAACTGATCGTCGTGGTCGTTGACCGTCTTGAGCACGGTCGTCAGGTTGGTGATCAGCTCGCCGATCACCCGGTCGCGATCGGCGAGGGTGTTGGTCAGGCTCGAGGTGTCGCTGATCAGCTCGCTGACCGTGCCGCTCTCACCCTGGAACACCTGGATGATCTCGTTCGACAACTTGTTCACGTCGTCGGCGGTCAGCTGCTGGAACAGCGGCTTGAGCCCGTTGAACAGATCGTTGAGGTTCAGCGACGGATGGGTCTGTGACAACGGGATGGTGCTGCCGCTGGAGATGGTCGACGACGGGTCTCCGGCGCCCTTCTCCAATGCCACGTACCGCTGGCCCTGCAGGTTCTTGAACCTGATGTAGGCCTGCACGCCGTCGGGAAGTGTCTTGCGGTTGACGTTGAACTTGACCTCGGCCTGGGAGCGATCATGGATCTTCACCTCGGTGACCTGACCCACCCGCACGCCGGCGACGCGGACGTCGTCACCCTTGTTGAGCAGCACCGCGTCGGAGAAGATGGCCGTGAAGTCGTCGTCTCCGGACGTCCCGGAGTTGGCCATCGTGATCCCCAGCAACGCGGTGGCCACCACGGTGACCACCGCGAAAACCACCAGCTTGACGAGTGGACCGAGCAGACCTCTCACTGGACCGTCACCTGCGCTCCCTGCATCGTCGGGGCGATGATCTGTCCGATCCAATCGGGAACATCGGCCGGGTCGGTGCCCGCAGTGGAGGCGATGATCGCCTTCAGCGCCAGCTTGTTACGTGGGTCGTTGTACACCGAGGGCGTGATCGTGCCGGCAGGCGTCGGGGAGAACTGCGGTTCCGCGAGCGTCTTGACCGTTGCCGGTCCGGGGTTGCGCGACGGCGGCTGATAGGAACCGTCGTTGAGCGATCCGCCGGGATACTGACCGAACGGGCGACCCGGGGTCGGCTTGTCGTAACAGATCGGGCCGCGGTCGGCGAACAGTCGGGGCTCGTCCTGGTTCGGCAGATAGCGTCCGCGGGGGTTGGAGAACGTCAGGGTGACCTTGACGCCGGGGTTACGCGTGCCTTCACCGGTGATCTTGCTCGACTCCGGGACGATGCCCGCGAAGTTCTTGAACGTGCAACCGAACGCCGGTGACTGCTTGGCCAGCGTTGTGAGCAGCGGCTCGGACTTGATGAACAGGTCGAGCAGGTCCTGCCGGTTGGTGCTCAGGAAATTCGTGGTGTCCACCGATGCCTGCGAGAGCGTGGAGATCAACGAGCGGAGGTCACCTTGCTTCTCCACCAGGGTGTTGCTGGTGGTGCGCAGCGTGTCCAGAGCGTCGATGACATCCGGCAACGCGGTCTTGTAGGTCTGCGAGAAGCTGGCCAGTCCACGCAACGTCCCCTGCAGTTCGGGCATGTTGTCGTTGACCTGGGTGAACACCGTGTTCAGCTGGTCGACCGTCGTCCCGAGCTTCTCGCCGTTGCCGTCGAGCGCCTTCGACAGCGCGCCGAGCGTGATGTTGAGGTCCTGCGGCGGGATGGCTTTGAGGACCGGCAGCAGCCCATCGAAGAACTGCTGGATCTCGAGTGCATTACCGCTGCGGTCCTGCTCGATGGTGGTGTTGTTGCTCAACGCGGGCTTGGTGTCCACCTGACCGTCCGGGACCTGCAAAGCCACGTAGCGTTCACCGAACAATGTCTTCGGCAGGATGCGTGCGGTGGTGTCGCGGGGCAGCATCTTGGCCATGTCCGGCTTGAGGCCGAGAGTCACCACCACCGAGCCGTCGGCCTGGTCGGGTGCGACCGAGCGCACCTCCCCGACGACCACGCCACGGGCCTTCACGTCGGCCCGGTCCGGCAGGGCGTTGCCTGCCGAGTCGGTGACGAGTTTGACGTCGGTGAACGAGGTGAACGTCTGCGTGAACTTGAGGATCGCTCCGCCGATGAAGACGATGACGACGATGAAGAACACGAGGCCCAGCAGGCGCGTACGCAGTGCCTTCATGTCAACCCGCCACTCGAACGGTCGTCGTGGTGCCCCAGATGGCGAGACCCAGGAAGAAGTCCAACAGGGCGACGAGCACCAGAGCCGTTCGCACGGCGCGACCGACGGCCACACCCACCCCGGCCGGACCGCCGCTGGCGTTGTAACCGTAGTAGCAGTGGATGAGGATGATGACGAAGGCGAAGATCAACACCTTGCCGAACGACCACAGCACATCTTCCGGCGGCAAGAACAGATTGAAGTAGTGGTCGTAGGATCCCGTCGATTGCCCGTTGAAGGTCACGTTGATCAATCGAGAGGCGATGTAGGCCGAGAGCAGTCCCAGGACGTACAGCGGGATGACGGCGACGAACCCGGCCACCACCCGGGTGGTCACCAGGAACGGCACCGACGGGACGGCCATCACCTCGAGCGCGTCGATCTCCTCCGAGATGCGCATGGCGCCGAGCTGTGCGGTGAAACCACAACCGACGGTGGCCGACAGCGCCAGACCGGCCACGATCGGGGCGACCTCACGAGTGTTGATGTAGGCCGACAGGAAGCCGGTGATGGCCTGCGAACCGATCTGTTCCAGCGCCGAGTACCCCTGTAGGCCCACCACCACACCGGTGAAACCCGACAGCAGCACCATCACGCCCACGGTGCCGCCGATCACGGCGAGGCCACCGGATCCGAAGGCCACCTCGGCCAACAGTCGGAACACCTCTTTGGGGTACTGCTTGATCGTTCGCGGTCCCCAGCCGATGGCGCGACCGTAGAACGACAACTGTTCCCCGGCACCGTCGAGTGTGTTCAGCGGTACCTGCGCGACCTTGCGGGTGCGTGCGGCGAGGGCGTCTGATCTGCTCTTGGCGATTGTCATGGTGTGGCCACCTCCTACGATCCCTTGGCAGGAATGACCTGCAGATAGACGGCGGTGAGAATCAGGTTGGCGAAGAACAGCAGGAGGAAGGTGATGACCACACTCTGGTTCACCGCGTCGCCGACACCCTTCGGACCGCCCTTGGGATTGAGCCCCTTGTAGCAGGCGACCACCGCGGCGAGCACACCGAAGATCGCCGCCTTCAGCTCGGCGACGTACAGGTCCGGCAGTTGGGCGAGCGCGCTGAACGAGGCCAGATACGCACCCGGCGTTCCCTGCTGGATGACGACGTTGAAGAAGTAACCGCCGCCGATGCCGACCACACAGACCAGACCGTTGAGCAGCACGGCGACCAACACCATCGCGAGCACGCGCGGGACCACGAGGCGCTGGATCGGATTGATGCCCAGCACCATCATCGCGTCGATCTCCTCGCGGATGGTGCGGGCACCGAGGTCGGCGGCGACCGCCGAGCCCGCCGCACCGGCGATGAGCAGCGAGGTGACCAGGGGCGAGCCCTGCTGGACGACCACCAGGACGCTGGTGGCGCCGGTGAACCCTTCCGCGCCCAACTGCTTGATCAGCGAGCCGGTCTGCAGCGACACGATCGCGCCGAACGGAATGGCGACGAGGGCGGTCGGCAGAATGGTGACGCTGGCGATGAACCATGCCTGCTCGATGAACTCCCGGAGCTGGAACGGCCGCGCGAAGATATTACGTGCAACATCGATGAACAGCTGAATCAGATTGCCGGCCTGCGTCATCGCAGAGTTTCCGGCCTTCGTCACCCGATCGATGCCACGCGTGGTGGCTGAGGTCATCTACTTTTCTCCGGCGCGATCATCGTCGGTACGGATGGGCACCACGTCACCGCCCGGGATGGTTGCCGGGTCGGTACGCAGGGAACTGCTCGGTGTTGGCCTCGGACGGCTCGTAGCCGCTCCCCGACCCAGAATTGGCGTAGGCCTCGTCGCGGTCGGTGTCTCCGCCGCGCTCGTCGCCTCGCCGCTCGTTGTTGTTGTTGTCGGAACCGTTCTCGTCACCGGAACCGTTCTCGTCGAGCTGGTCGCCGACTTCCTGGCGCTTCTCCTCGAGCTCCTGCTCGTCTTTCATGCTCTCCTCGATCGCCCGCTGGGCGTTCTCGGGGAGGGTGTGCATGATCTCGCGGACGCGTTCGCGACGTCTGGCGACGGCCTTGCGCTCGGGCATTCCCGGGGTGGGCTGGACCTGCGGCTGGATTCCCTCGGAGAGCTCGGTGCCGCCGTCGGTGTGGCCGGCGTCGACCATTGCCTGCTCTTTTTCCCTGGTCGCGTCGTCCTTCTCCTCGGACATGCCGATGGGGCCGAGTCGAGAACCGGTGAGGAACTGCTTGATCACCGGCTCCTCGGAGGTCAGCAACACCTCACGCGGACCCATCATCACGAGCTGCTTACGGAACAGCATCCCCATGTTGTCGGGGATGGTTCGTGCGATGTTGATGTTGTGACTCACGATCAGCATCGTCGCGTCGATCTGCGCGTTGATGTCGATGAGCAGCTGCGAGATGTACGTGGTACGAACCGGGTCTAGGCCGGAGTCGGGCTCGTCGACGAGGATGATCTCCGGGTCGAGGACCAGTGCGCGGGCCAGACCGGCGCGCTTGCGCATACCACCGGAGATCTCACCGGGAAGCTTGCTCTCGGCGCCGTTCAGGCCGACGAGCTCCAGCTTCTCCATGACGATGTCACGGACTTCGTCTTCCTTCTTCTTGGTGTGCTCGCGCAACGGGAACGCCGTGTTGTCGAAGAGGTTCATCGAGCCGAAGAGGGCGCCGTCCTGGAACAGCACTCCGAAGAGCTTGCGGATCTCGTACAGCTCTTTCGAGCTGCACTCCGTGATGTCGGTGCCGTCGATGATGACTTTGCCCTCGTTGGGCTTCAGGAGGCCGATGAGCGTCTTCAGGAACACCGACTTGCCGGTGCCGGACGGTCCGAGCAGCACCGAGACCTCGCCCTTGGGCAGTGTGAGCGTCACATCACGCCAAATCGTCGACGACCCGAACGATTTGGTCAAGTGTTCAACACTGACTTCAACACCCACGGAATGACCTCTCGACTTCCCCCAAGCCCCTGTGGCTGGAGTCACTCTAACCTACGTCTGCGTCAGGTCCGACACATATCGGATCATTCGCCACGGCAAGATTGCCGATCGTTTACGGCATGCGTGCCATCAGCAGCGCTGACCTGCGTAAACGACCTTCGGAATGCGGATACGAGGCCGCGATGACACAGGGCCGGTGTGGGGTATACCCCACACCGGCCCTGTGAACGCCTGATCCGCGGCTGCGGACGCGGCGGAATTACTTGACCGAGACCTTCGCGCCGGCCTCTTCGAGCTTGGTCTTGGCAGCCTCGGCGGACTCCTTGTCGACCTTCTCCAGCAGCGCCTTGGGCGCGCTCTCGACGAGGTCCTTGGCCTCCTTCAGACCCAGACCCGAGACGATCTCGCGGACCACCTTGATGACCTGGATCTTCTTGTCGCCCGCACCCTCGAGCACGACGTCGAACTCGTCCTGCTCGGCGGCGGCGTCGGCGCCACCGGCGGCCGGGGCAGCACCACCGGCGGCAACGGCGACCGGAGCGGCCGCGGTGACCTCGAAGACTTCTTCGAACTTCTTCACGAAATCGCTGAGCTCCAGCAGGGTCAGTTCCTTGAACTGATCGATGAGCTCGTCAGCGGTGAGCTTCGCCATGGTCGGCGTCCTTCCTCTTTGTTTCCCCCGCGGGGGTTGTGATCCCCACGTGAGGGTCAGATGTGGTGAAGCGGGCGAGGACTACTCGCTCGCCCCGCTTTCGGTGGATTGCTTCTCCTGCAGGGCCGCCGCCAGGCGAGCGACCTGCGATGCCGGCTGGTTGAACAGTCCGGCGGCCTTTGCCAAATTGCCCTTCATGGCACCGGCGAGCTTGGCCAGCAACACCTCACGGGTCTCCAGGTCGGCGATCTGCTCGATCTCCTGCACGGACAGCGCGCGGCCGTCCATGTAGCCGCCCTTGACCACGAGGGCCTTGTTGTCCTTGGCGAAATTCTTGATCGCCTTCGCCGCAACGACCGGCTCGCCCTCGATGAAGGCAATCGCGGTCGGTCCGACGAACAACTCGTCGAGACCCTGCACGCCCGCCTCATCGGCAGCGCGCTTGACCAGGGTGTTCTTGGCGACGGAGTAGGTTGCGCCTTCGCCAAGGGAACGTCGCAGCTCGGAGATCTGCTTCACCGACAGTCCACGGTATTCCGTGATCACAGCCGCCGTGGCGCCCTTGAACTGCTCGGTGATCTCCGCGACTGCGGCGACCTTCTCGGACTTGGCCATACTTCGCCTCCTCTCGTGTCGATGGAGTTGGCCACCCGACATCGACATCGTCTGCGCGACACACGCACAGACGACAAACGCCCCGGCCGCAGAGGGCACGGGGCGCACTGGAGACGGCAACCGAGGTCACCACCGGTACTTCCACGTTCTCCCTGCGTGGGCCGCCGACGATGTCGGACCTTCGATCGGCGCCCTCACGGACTCCGACGACCAACGGTCTCTGGTTGAACCGGCTCAGAACAGGACACTTCCCGATCTGACCTGCGTCGAGAGTACCCGAACGGGCAGGTGAGGACCAAATCGCCGTCGCCGCAGCGTCATCGTGGATGTGCACCCCATCCGCCGTTACCCGTTCGAGACCGAGTCAAGATTTGCTCACGACTGGTACGCGGGATGGGCACCGAGCGGACGGTCGGTTACATTGTGCTGACCCGCCGGGAGTGATGTGCAACACATCGAGGTGCTCCCGACGACACACCAGGTGAGCGGCGGATCGGCCCCCGTCGTCACCTCACCTTCGAGGGAGGTCGCGGCCGACCCCGCACGCTCGGTGCTCGCCAGACGAGGCCCGAGCTCCGCACCAGGAGGACACCGTGGCCTACCAGCCCACCCCGTTCGACACGCGGCCCATCGCAGCGCCCGTGCCCACGCGACCGACCCTGCCGCTCGGCGACCCGACCGGTGGCGCCGACGGACTCCGGTGGCGTAGCACGGTCGACGGTGAGCAGACCCACCCACGCGTGCACCTCGACCGCGACATCGAGATCACCATGAGCGACGGGGTCCGGTTGCGAGCCACTCTGGTCCGTCCCGCGGACCGGACCGGGACACCGGTGTCCACGCCGTATCCGGCCATCGTCAACGTCAACCCCTACAACCGCGCCCTGGTCGACGTCATCGATCAGGTGCTGCATGCTCCGGTGCTCGGCAAGGCGCTGCACACCGCCTCGGCCCGGATCGACCTGTCGGGCACACCGTTGGAGGGGGTCACCGACTTCACCAAGGTGCTCGCCGGCGGCGTCTTCGACGCGTTCGGCATCAACCGCAGTCTGGTTCGCTCGGGGTACGCGCAGCTCATCGTCGACGTTCGCGGCACCGGTGCGTCCCACGGCAAGTGGCAGATCCTGGGTGACCGCGAACAGCGGGACTCCGTCGAGATCATCGAGTGGGCCGCCGCCCAGATCTGGTGCAACGGCAAGGTCGGGATGGCCGGCTGGTCGTATTCGGCCATCAACTCCCTGCAGGCGGCCGACAAACGTCCCGCCGCTCTGGGTGCGGTCTTCGCGGTGGAGGGCTGCGAGGACATCGTCCGCGACATCTACATCACCGGTGGCATGCCGTCGATGTTCATCCCGTTGTGGTTGTCCGTGGTCAACGCCCTGAAGTGGGTACCGCATCCGGCGACGGCGCTGCGCGACGCCGCCCGAGGCAACCTGCACCGTTGGCTCCGCGACCGACTTGCCTCACCCGCCACCGAGGTCGGGTCGCTGGCCTGGGGATTCCTCACCGGACGCGACGACAGGATCTACGACGACCAGTACTTCGACGAGCGCGACCCTCAGGTCGACCGGATCACCGCACCGACCTTCCTGTTCGGAGCCTGGCACGACCTGTTCGGCCGCAGTGCGACCACCGTCTACAACCGGCTGAACCTCCCGCCCGGGCACAAACAGCTCATCATCGCCGACGGCTACCACCTCGACGCTGGGGCCGGGTTCGGCGGTGCCGGTTGCCCACCGCGTATCGACGTCCTCGAACGCGCCTGGTTCGACCGCTGGCTCAAGTCCGACGACAACGGCGTCGACGAATACGGACCCGTCACCCTCCAGCAACAGGGCGGGATCTGGAGCTCGGCAGACTCCTACCCCCGACCGTCGGCGACGCTGCACCGCCTGTATCTCAACGAGCGGCGCTCCGGCACCGCCGAGCACAGCCAGTTCGACGGCGGGCTCAGCCATTATCGACCGTCGACCGTGACCACCGTCGCGGCCCGGCCGGACATCCGCGGACTGCGGTCGCGGGACATGACGCAGGTAACCGCGGGCGCATCGATGGTGTTGGGCCGGTCGTACACCCACGACGCCCGGTTCCAGGAACGCGGTGCCCTGTCGTTCACCACCGCGCCGGTGGACGTGCCCACCCAGCTGACCGGTGCGATCAACCTGCGGCTGTACGTCAGCACCAGCGCCGACGAGGGGATCTGGGCCGTCACTGTCAACGACGTCGCGCCCGACGGCACCTCCACGGTCCTCACCAACGGCGCGCTGAGCATGTCCAACCGCGCCATCGACCCGGCGTTGTCGGAGTACGCGGAGGACGGCAGCCTGCTGATGGCCCATCACTTCCTCAGCCGTGTCCGTAAGCTGCCGGTGCCCTCGGACGTTCCGTTGGCCCTCGACGTGGACCTGGTACCCACCGACGCCCTGATCGACATCGGGCACCGCTTGCGGGTCGACGTCTACGCGGCGAGTTTTCCGCGCTACATGACCACCGTGCCGGATCTGATCAAGGCCCGCGGTCGTCATCAACAGCTGGTCCTCGACCCCGACAAGCCCGGTCACCTCACCTTCCGCGCCATCGGCACCCCCGGCTGGTGAGCACCGGCTCAGCCGGGCCTCACGTTCCACACCGCCGTCACCGACCGGTCGACGGCTGGCTGTAGGTGACCCGCCACGTCCGCTCCTGTGCGCCCACCAGCACTTTGTTCAAGCAATGCCGTTGCGTCCCAAGGCAACCCAACGCGACACGACACGAGTGGTCATATCCTGGGTGCTACGCTGGGCCCGCACAGGTACAACCGTGGGGGTGTTGTGGGCGACGGCCGGGTTCCGCTCTCCGGCGGCAGGTGTGCGGTGTGAGCGCGTCGGCGGTCTACGAGGCCGAACAGCTCTGGTCCGCGGTTCTCGACCGGGGCGGTCTGGTGGATTTCCACGGGTCACAGCTCTACATCGACGCCCAGAAGCGATTCGCCGACATCCCGTCGGTTCAGCGATATGCCGACCGCGTGCTGGCCCTGCCATCCGTGCGTGACGCGTACCCCAGCGTCGCGCCGGTCCGCGTCCGCGAACGTCGCGGGCAGGCTGCGGCGCATTACGAACCGTCGACCGCGACGATCGCGATTCCCCTGCACAACAGGGAATACGGGCGGGAGAGCACCGTGCTGCACGAGCTCGCTCACCATCTGACCGTCGGCAAGGGCCTCGCCGCCGGTCCGTCCGGGACGCGTTGGCACGGGGTGGAGTTCCGCGAGGCCATGCTCCATGTGGTCGGCATCGTGGTGGGAGAGCCCGCGGCACTCCTGCTGCGCGCGTGGTATCACGATTCCGGGGTGCGCAACAGTTGACGCGACGGGACTCCTGCCCATTCCGTCAGGAGCCCAGTTGCCCACCCGGAGCGCCGAATTCACGGTCGTTACCGATCCTGGCCCGACGTCCCGCATGGTCACCCGCCCGCCGAGCCGCCTCCGAATAACCCGCCGAGGCGCTGCTCGATCGCCAGGAACCCCGCGCCTGCGACTCACTGCGATGAAAGTCCACCACCTCGATCTCCTTGTCGCGTAACGCTATCGCGGTACTGCCACCGGACGCGCCGGTCTCGGCACCGGTCGCCTGCGCCCGTGCCTGATCGCGCGCCTCGGTCAGCCGGGTACCGATGCGGTCCGCGAACGCGGTCTGGAAGTTCAGGCGTGCGGTTATGGGCGATAAGGGTTTGTGTTCGACCACCCGCCTGCTGACCCATCGGCCGTGCTGGGTGACCACCCGTGCCGCGGTCTCGCCGCGATATGCCCCCGACTTCAGATAGCCGTCGCTGGCGGCGACCATCTGGATCACCAACGACGAGTACAGCGCCTCCACGCTGTCGATGTCGCCGGCGAAGCCGTACGCGATCACGTAGGTCGAGTTGCCTGCCACATCGACCTTGAGATCGTTGGCGTGCGCGATGGCCACGAACAACAGCACGTAGGTGCGCAGTCCCTTCTTGCCCGCGGTGCCGATGCGCACCTGACGGGAGACGGGGACGGTCGCGGCGCGGGCGTTCGGGTCGTGTGCCCGAGCAACCGCGAGGTCGATCGACGCCGCGGTCGCCAGTCGTTGCGCGGCCTGCATGAACGTCTGCGCCTCGTGCTCGTTGTCGGTGCCCTCGGCCTGGCGGAGGAGACCCGAGATCCGGGTGAGCAACTTGTCGTCTCGCATACCCGTGAGACTAATGAGCACGGCACCCGGTTCCCCAACCCGACGATGTGTCGTTCGGCGGAGCGGCGTGGATCCGGCGTGCTAGCTTCCGCGCCATGGCCACCTACGTACTCGTTCCCGGGGCGGCATCGGATCCCGCGTACTGGCGGTTCGTGATCGACGAGTTGACTGCACTCGGGCACACGGCCATCCCGGTGGATCTGCCGTCGGAGGACGACACCGCCGACCTGACCGATTACGCCGAGACGGTGGTCACGCAAGTGGTCCACGCGCGGCCGCCGGACTCCGACGACCCCGTGGTGGTGGTCGCGCACTCCTTCGGCGGCTTCACCGGTCCCCTGGTGGTCGACCGACTGGCCGCGGCAGCGCTGGTCTTCGTCTCCGCGATGGTCCCGCGACCGGGCGAGCGGCCCGCCGACTGGTGGTCGAACACACAGACCGCATCCGCCCAACGACGCGCCGCCGCCGAGGGCGGCTGGGACGCATCCGACATGGATGCGCTGTTCTACAACGGCGTCGACGCCGCGCTGGTGGCCACGGAGATCGAACGGGGCCAGTCCGAGACCCCGTCGCGGGCGCCATGGCCCGGCGTCGGTCTACCCGAGGTCAGCACCAGATTTCTGGTGCTACGCGACGACCGCTTCTTCCCCGAGGCGTTCATGCGTGGAATGGTCGCCGAGCGGCTGCCTGGGGTCGAACCCGACATCGTCGACGGCGGGCACATGGCGATGCTCTCGCACCCACGCGCCATCGCCCGCTACCTCCATGACGTGGCGTCGAGCCTGTGAGACGACGACAGCCGCGGAGGATCGTCAGATCCTCCGCGGCTGTCTGGGACTTGCGACTCTCGCTACGCTTCGTCGTCCGCGTAGTTGCGGGTGCGCGCCGGGTCGACCGGGATACCCGGGCCCGACGTCGTCGAGACCGTCACCTTCTTCACATAACGACCCTTGGCCGCCGACGGCTTGGCCCGCAGCACCTCCTCGAGCGCGGCACCGTAGTTCTCGGCCAGCGCCTTCGGCTCGAACGACGCCTTGCCGATGACGAAATGCAGGTTCGACGCCTTGTCGACGCGGAAGTTGATCTTGCCGCCCTTGATGTCGTTGACCGCCTTGGTGACGTCGTTGGTCACGGTGCCGGTCTTCGGGTTCGGCATCAGACCGCGCGGCCCCAGCACGCGGGCGATGCGTCCCACCTTGGCCATCTGATCCGGGGTGGCGATCGCGGCGTCGAAGTCGAGCCATCCGTCCTGGATCCTGGCGATCAGATCCTCGGCACCCACCTCGTCGGCGCCTGCGGCCTCGGCCTCTGCGGCCTTGTCGCCCGCGGCGAACACGATCACCTTCGCGGTCTTGCCGGTACCGTGCGGCAGGTTCACGGTGCCGCGCACCATCTGGTCGGCCTTGCGGGGATCCACACCCAGACGAACCGCGACCTCCACGGTCGGGTCGTAGTTGGTCGACGCGGTGTCCTTGGCCAACGCTGCAGCCTCCAGCGGGCTGTACAGCTTGTCTCGGTCCACCTTGGCGGCGGCGGCCTCGTAGGCCTTGCTCTTCTTGCTCATGTTGCTCATTCCTTCTCCGCGCGGACGCGGATGGGTGGTCGTCGGGCCGAAGCCGGCCCTCCCACTACTGGTGTTTTTTGTCAGCCCTCGACGGTGAGGCCCATCGACCGGGCGGTGCCGGCGATGATCTTGGCGGCCTGTTCCACGTCATTGGCGTTGAGGTCCTCGGCCTTGGTCTTGGCGATCTCACGAACCTGGTCCATGGTGACCTTGCCGACCTTCTTCACGTGCGGCTCTCCCGAGCCCTTCTGCACGCCTGCCGCCTTCAACAGCAGCTTGGCCGCGGGTGGGGTCTTCAACTTGAAGTCGAAGGACCGGTCCTCGTAGACGGAGATCTCGACCGGGACCACGTTGCCGCGCTGCGACTCGGTGGCCGCGTTGTAGGCCTTGCAGAACTCCATGATGTTCACGCCGTGCTGACCGAGCGCCGGACCGACGGGCGGTGCAGGGTTGGCCTGCCCGGCCGCGATCTGGAGCTTGATGATGCCGGCGAGCTTCTTCTTCTTGGGGGGCATCTCTCTTCGTTCCTTACTCGTTCTCGGTTCTCCGCGTCCGCTGGAGACGCGGAAGTCTCGTGCTCAGATCGGCGATCTGAGAAATCGTCAGATCTTCTCGACCTGCGATCTGATGAGGCCTGCGACGACCTGACGCGCGCACGCTCTCATCAGATCTTCTCGACCTGATTGAAGGCCAGTTCCACCGGCGTCTCGCGACCGAAGATCGACACCAGCACCTTGACCTTGCGCTGCTCGGTGTTGACCTCGCTGATCGAGGCGGGCAACGTCGCGAACGGCCCGTCCATGACGGTGACCGACTCGCCGACCTCGAAGTCGACCTCGATTCCTGCCGCGGCGGCTGCTTCCTCGACGCTCTCGGCGCCGGTCTTCGACGTCGATGCGGCTTTCTTGGTGTCGGCACGCGGCAGCAGGAACTGCAGCACTTCCTTCATCGACAACGGCGACGGCTTGGACGTCATACCGACGAATCCGGTCACCCCAGGGGTGTTGCGCACCGCGCCCCACGACTCGTCGTTCAGGTCCATGCGCACCAGGATGTAACCCGGCAGCACCTTGCGGTTGACCTTCTTCTGCTGGCCGTTCTTGATCTCGGTGACCTCTTCGGTGGGCACCTCCACCTGGAAGATGTAGTCACCCACGTCCAGGTTCTGCACGCGGGTCTCGAGGTTGGCCTTCACCTTGTTCTCGTAACCGGCATAGGAGTGGATGACGTACCAGTCACCGGGGGCACGGCGGAGCTGCTTCTTCAGCGCCTCGACCGGGTCCTCTTCCTCCTCCACCTCGACGTCAGCGGTCGGGGCGTCAGCGGTGTGGTCGGTCGACTCGATCGATTCCGCCACCGTCTCGGTCAGCTCTTCGGTCGCCGCGACGTCGACGGGTGCGTCGAGCGCATCCGCGCCCGACTCGATCGCCTCGACATCGGCGTCCTGGATGCGCTCGGTGTCGTTCTCGGGGGTGCTCACTGCAGCCCACTCTCCCTTTCCTGGTGGTGACGCTTCGCCCGCTGTGAATCCGCCCGCTGCGAGTCCGTCACCGACGGGTCCGGCGTCAGCCGAACAACCACAGCACGGCCTTGGCGAAGCCCACGTCGAGTCCGCCGATGATCGCGGTCATGATCACCACGAAGATCAACACGACGATCGTGTACTGGATCATCTCGCGCCGCGAAGGCCAGATGACCTTCTTCAGCTCGCCGACGACCTGCTTGAGGAAGATCCAGATCCGGACGAACGGATTCCGGGACTCCCCCGTGCGCTTCTTGGTCTTCTTCTCTTTCACGGCGACCGCCGAGGCGTCAGCCGCCTCGGTGCCCGTCGCCTCGCTCCGCGAGCGTTTGCCGCGCGGAGCCGCACGCTTACCCGAGGGGCGCTGAGCCTCGACCGCGTCGTCACCGGATGAGCCGTCGAGGTCAGCCGCATCGACGTCGGTGTCGTCGACCTTAGTGACACCGGCCTCGTCCGCGGCTTCCTTGGCGCGGATTGCCCTGTCGCGCTTGCTCAACCTGTTCCTCTCGTCGCGAGCGTGCGGTCGCATGCTCCTCACGGATGCGCGCCGTACGGTCATCGACCCGGGATACACCGGCGACGGCGTGCGTACGCGCACACGTGATGCCCTTCGGCGCCGACCGTCGTGCCCGATCGGCCAAGGGCAGGGGCGACAGGACTTGAACCTGCAACCTGCGGTTTTGGAGACCGCTGCTCTGCCAGTTGAGCTACGCCCCTCTGGGCCGTCCGCATCGCTGCGGGTGACCCACGTCCGGTGCATCGCTACACCGCACAGATGTTTCTGCGCTACACAAAACCAACGCGCCACCCTAGCGGGTAGCGCGCAAGTCCAGTATCAGACACTTGAGTGTACGTCACCGCACGCACCGAACTCCAACTCACCTGTTCACGACCACGGGCAGTGCCGTCGACGCGTCAGTTGAACTGGACGTTGGCGGTCGCCCGACCGAAGATCTTCCGGCCGTCCTGCTTGGCGACGATGGCGATCTGACCGCGCCGCGTCTCCGGGTCCAACGACTTGATCTTGCCGGTGAACTCCACCTCGGCGAATCCGGCCGCGGGCACGTACACCGGGCTGGTGAACCGCACGTTGTACTCGTAGAAGGCGGCCGGATCACCGACGAATCCGCCGATGTAGCTGCCGCCGAGGCCCATGGTCTGCATTCCCTGCGCGACGACGTCGTCGAGGCCTGCGGCCCTGGCCACGGTGTCCGAGAAATGGATGGGATTGGGGTCGTAGGCGACGCCGGCGTAGTTGACCAGGTTGCCGCGGGTCAGGGTGAACACCCGCGTCGGGAGTTGCTGACCCACGGTGAGGTCGTCGAAGGAGATCGCCGAGTACGGCTTGGGATCCACCTGCGGATCCGGGAGGTCGTAGCGACCCTCGGGACGCTCCACGGTGCGGCCGCCACCGGGCTCGACGATGCTCTTGATCATCACGTGGTCGAGCACGTCGAGCAGTTCGGGGTCCACCTGCACGCTGGCACGGGCGACCAGGCCGGTCCACGTGGTCATCACCGGCTCGTCGTATTGGTTCCAGATCACGTTCTTGGTGACCATCACGTCGGTGCCCGCCACCTGGCGGAACGAGTCCAACGAGACGTCGCACACCAGCTGGTCACCCACCTTGATCGGCTGGTGGTACTGCAACCGCTGGTCGCTCTGCATGATCTGCCAGAACTCGTAACCGGTGATGTGCTCCTGAAACAGTTTGCGCTGAGCAACCAGTCCGAGCACCGAGACGAAGGTCGGCGCGGCGATCAGGGTGTCGTGGCCCATCTCCTTGGCCGTGGCCTCGTTCCAGTGCACCGGGTTGTCGTCCTGCACCGCGAACGCATGCTTGCGCACCTCTTCACGTCCGACCTCGTAGTAGTCGTCGACCGTGTAGTGGAAACCCACCAGCGCGGAGTTGTGCGCGGCGATCTCGTCGGCGGACAGCGGTGACTGGTCGGCGTCGTCGACCTGCGTCTGGATGTCGGTCACGGCAACCTCGGTTTCTGTGCTCGGTGCTTCGTCTGCGGGCGACAACGGCGCGTTCACGGGCATATGACTGATGGGGACACCGCAAGCGGTGCCCCCATCAGTCGGGATCGGTGTGCGGGGCTCTCGGTTCGGCGAGGCCGGAACGCGGGAGCCGTCAGCGCGATTCTTTGTGGCTCTGGTGTGTACCGCAGTTCGGGCAGAACTTCTTCATCTCCAGGCGATCGGGGTCGTTACGCCGATTCTTCTTGGTGATGTAGTTGCGGTGCTTGCAAACCTCGCAGGCCAAGGTGATCTTGGGGCGCACATCTGTTGAGGAGGCCACGGGATTGCCTTTCGATCGGTGTTCGGTACAGCGTCGTCGCGAACTCGGATGCCGTGGCTCGGCCCACGAGTTCGTATGTCGCCGCTGGTGCAGTGCGCTCCTGGTAGCGCCCACTGTGGTAGCGATGGCCGGACTTGAACCGGCGACCTAACGATTATGAGTCGTTCGCTCTAACCAACTGAGCTACACCGCCACGGTGGCCCAAAACCAGGTGGTCCTGAGTCCAGCGAGCCCCCTAACGGAATCGAACCGTTGACCTTTTCCTTACCATGGAAACGCTCTACCGACTGAGCTAAGGGGGCGTGCCCGGGGCGGTTCACACCGTCCCGAAAGCCTTGTCGAGGTTACACACCGGCGACGTCGAGCACCAAATCGCTGTGCGAGCCCCTCCGCACAGTTGCGGCCCCGAGCTGATCTCCGCAGCTCAGGGCCGTTCTGCACGGGTGGCAGGTATAGGATTCGAACCTATGTAGCTTGCGCGACGGATTTACAGTCCGCTCCCTTTGGCCGCTCGGGCAACCTGCCGTGGGTGATCTCCGCCGGAGAACATCTCCGCGGGGAACAACCGGGAGAACAGTACAACGGCTCCCCGATCCGGAGGAAATCCGCAGGTCAGATCATCTTCCCGGAGCGAGCGACAACCCCCGCGACGCCGTGGCCGCGCATCGTTTCCACCATCGCAGGAATGTCCAGCCGCAATGGCGCGCTGACGTGACCATGACCCCACCTCTGCGTTTCGGCGTGAATCTCATGGGCACCGGCACCGGCGCCGAATTCCTGGATCGTGTCCGAGCGTCGGCGGACGCCGGCGTCGACGTGATCATGGTTCCCGACCACCTCGGTCTCATCGGTCCCGCGCCTGCTCTGGTCGCTGCGGCCGCGGCCGCACCGCACGCCAGAGTGGGCACCTTCGTGCTCAACACCGCCTTCTACCGACCGGCCCTGCTGGCCCGGGATCTGGCCAGCGTCGACCAACTCACCGGAGGACGCCTGGAGATCGGTCTCGGCGCCGGCTACGTACGCGACGAGTTCGACGCCGCCGGTATCCCGTTCCAACGAGCGGGCGCGCGGGTAGAACACCTCGAGGAGACCGCGCGGTTCCTCCGCGACGCCGCACGCGGTGACGACCACGTACCCGCGTTCGTACAGTCGCCGCCGCCGATCATGATCGCGGGCGTCGGCGACCGGGTCCTGCGCCTGGCCGCGCGGACGGCCGACATCGTCGCGTTGTCCCAACTGCCCGACGAGGCCACCGCGATCGAACGGGTGTCGTTCATCCGCGCGGCCGCCGGCGAGCGCGCCGACGCCCTCGAGCTCAACGTGATCATCCTCGACCTCGCCGTGGACCGGGCCCCGGTACTGCCGAGCCTGCCGGGCACCGACTACGACAGCAGCGAATCCGCGGCTCGTCGATCGATGAACACCCTGTCCGGATCGGTCACCGAGGTCGCCGCGGAGATCACCCGCCTGCGCGACGAGGTGGGATTGAGCTATTTCACGTTCATCGAGCCCGACGAGACGCAGATGGCCCGGATCGCGGAGATCATCACAACGGTGCGGTGATCAGCCGGCTCGCGGTGCGACGCGCCCAGGTGGGGCCACCTGCGCTCGGCACCCGATGACTACGCTGGCCCTCATGGCAGATTCATCCTTCGACGTGGTCAGCAAGGTCGATCGACAAGAGGTCGACAACGCGCTCAACCAGGCCGCCAAAGAGCTGTCCCAGCGCTACGACTTCCGCGGCACCAACACCACCATCGCCTGGTCGGGTGAGGAGGCGATCGTCATCACCTCCGACGCCGAGGAACGCGCGCAGGCCGGTCTCGAGGTGTTCAAGGAGAAGCTCATCCGCCGCGACATCTCGCTGAAGGCGTTCGACGCCGGCGACGTCGCCGCATCCGGCAAGCAGTACAAGATCACCGGCTCGCTGGTCCAGGGAATCGACTCCGAACACGCCAAGAAGATCTCCAAGAAGATCCGCGACGAGGGCCCCAAGGGTGTCAAGGCGCAGATCCAGGGCGACGAGTTGCGGGTCTCCAGCAAGAAGCGCGACGACCTACAGGCCGTCATCTCCTTGCTCAAGGGTGACGACTTCGGCATCGCGCTGCAGTTCATCAACTACCGGTAGATCCCCCGGACGGCGGACTCCCGCAGCGGCGGATGCTCAGCGACCGTCGCGTGCCATCTGCTCGAGCCGATTGATGCGGTCGTCCATGGGCGGGTGTGTGGAGAACAGAGCGCCCACCCGGTCGCCGCCGCGGAACGGGTTGGCGATCATCGCGTGCGACTGCGCTGCGATGTCGGGTTTGGGTGGTAACGGCGCCGCCTGCACCCCGCCCGAGATCTTGCGCAGCGCCGAGGCCAGCGCCAGCGGATCGCCGGTCAGCTCCGCGCCGGACGCGTCGGCCTGGTATTCCCGCGACCGGGACACCGCGAGCTTGACCACCGTCGCCGCGATGGGCCCCAGCAGCGACACCAGGATCAGCGCGATCGGATTGGGACCGTTGTCCCGGCTACCGAACGCGCCGAACAGCATCGCGAAGTTCGCCAGTCCGGTGATCACCGCCGCCATCGCGCCGGCCACCGAGGAGATGAGGATGTCGCGGTTGTAGACGTGCGACAGCTCGTGACCGAGAACCGCACGCAGTTCGCGCTCGTCGAGGATCTGCAGGATCCCCTGGGTGCAGCACACCGCCGCGTGTTGTGGGTTGCGGCCGGTCGCGAACGCGTTCGGTGCCTCGGTCGGGCTGATGTACAGCGCGGGCATGGGCTGACGTGCCGCGGTCGCGAGCTCCCGCACGATGCGGTAGATGACCGGTGCCTCCACCTCGGTGACCGGCTGGGCGTGCATCGCCTTCAGCGACATCGAGGCGCTGTTGAAGTACACGTAGGCGTTCATGCCCACCGCGAACAGCACCGCGAGGACCAGGATCAGCGGATTGCGGAATGCCGCGCCGATGGCGACGATGATCGCCGACATGACCCCCAGCAACAGGACGGTCTTCAGTCCGTTGGCCCCGCCATGTCCGTGCATCTTCCTCGCGCTCCTCAACTCTGTGGTGAGCGACCGCGGTCTCCGGCCGCCCTCGGGCGTGATCACGGTGCCGTGATCAACCGGTCAACGACGGACGCACCGACAAAGTTTCAGCGAGCCCCCCAACCCATCCGGTTTCACCAACCCGACCCCGGTCAGCCGACACGGTCGATGGTGTAGCGCACCAGCGATGCCATCGCCGTGTTGGCCGCCCCCTGGGGCAGCTCCGACAACACGGCCGTCGCCTGGTCGGCCAGCTCCTGCAGCGTCGCCAAGGCCTGCGTCATGCCCGGACTGCGGACCAACAGCTCCAGCGCTTCGGCGACCAGGTCGTCGTCGTCCAACGCGACCGCGGTGCCGTCGGCGGTCAGCAGGACCTCCCGTAACCGGTCGGCGGCGGCACCGGATTCGCGCAGCGCGTACAACACCGGCAGGGTGTGTACGCCCTCCCGCAGATCGGTGCCCGGCGTCTTACCGGAGTCGTCGGCCACCGAGCGGATGTCGATGATGTCGTCGGAGATCTGGAACGCGGTGCCGATGATGTCGCCGAGCCGCGACAAGCGCTCGGTGTCGTCGGCGTCCACTCCCGACGTCCGCGCGCCGAAACGGCCCGCCGCGGCGATCAACGACCCCGTCTTCTCCCACACCACACGCAGGTAGTGGTCCACCGGGTCGGCGCTGCCCTGGGCCCCGACGGTCTCCCGCATCTGCCCGGTCACCAGCTCGGCGAACGTGTCCGAGACGATCCGCACCGACTCCGGCCCCAGCGTGGACACCAGTCCGGACGCCTTGGCGAACAGGAAGTCACCCGCCAGAATCGCGACGCTGTTGGACCAGCGGGCGTTGGCGCTCGCCGCACCTCGGCGCATCTGCGCCTCGTCCATCACGTCGTCGTGATACAGCGTGGCCAAGTGGATCAGCTCCACCACGGTCGCCGAGGTCACCACGTCCGGCGACTCCGCATGTGGACCGAAGTGCGACGCCAACAGTGCGAACATCGGCCGGAAGCGCTTGCCGCCCGCACGCGCGAGATGGGTCGCAGCCTCGGTCAGGAACGACTCCCCCGACGACAGTTCCCGCAGCAACAGGGCCTCGACCTCGGCCAGCGACTTCGCGATCTCGGCGGCGAACTCGTCCGACCCCAACTTCAGGCCGGCGAACGTGGTCTGCACGGTGGTGGCGCTCCGTCCGGTTGCACTCACCCCCTGATGGGGCGAGCGGGCAGGGTGATCATCTACCAGAGGTGATCACATACTCGCCCCGAGGGTAGCGGGGGCGCCCGTACCGGCGCGACCCAGTCGTCCACCCAGGTCAGACCCCTGGTCGGGCCGCGAGGCGGCGTGCAGCGGATACTGGCTCGGGTGAGCGCCGACCCCGTACCGCAGCCGCCCGCCACCGCCGACGTCCTCGTCGTCGGGGCTGGTCCGGCCGGTTCGGCCGCTGCCGCCCATGCCGCCCGCGCAGGTCTCGAGGTGGTGTTGCTCGACGCCGCGACGTTTCCGCGCGACAAGACCTGCGGCGACGGTCTGACGCCGCGGGCCGTCGCCGAACTCGGCCACCTCGGTCTCGGTGCCGTCCTCGCCGACCGCCCGCGGATCGTCGGACTGCAGCTCAACGGGTGGGGTGTGCGGCAGGAGGTGCGCTGGCCGTCGGGCGCGTTCCCCGGTTACGGCAGCGCCGTACGGCGCACCGAGTTCGACGATCTGTTGCGCGCACACGCCGTCGACTGCGGCGCCACCATGGTCGAGGGCGCGCGCGCCGTCGACGTCGAGCGTGACGGTGACCGGGTGTCCGAGGTGCGCGTACGGACCGACCGGGACAGCCAGGACACTCACACCATCCGGGTGCGCACGCTGATCGTCGCCGACGGTGTGCGCTCCACGTTGGGGAAGACCCTGGGCCGAGAATGGCACCGGGACACCGCGTACGGGGTGGCGGCCCGCGCGTACACCCGGTCGGCGCGATCCGACGACCCGTGGATGGGGTCGCATCTGGAACTGCGCGACGCCGACGGCGGACTGCTCCCCGGTTACGGCTGGGTGTTCCCGCTCGGCGACGGCACAGTCAACATCGGGGTCGGTGCGCTGGCCACCGCCCGGCGTCCGGCCAACATGGCAATGCGACCGATCCTGCAGCACTACAACCGTTTCCAGCGGGACGATTGGCAGCTCGACGGTGACCCGCAGCACATCGCATCCGCGTTGCTACCGATGGGCGGCGCGGTCAGTGGGGTCGCCGGGTCCAACTGGATGCTCATCGGCGATGCCGCGGCATGCGTCAACCCGCTCAACGGCGAAGGCATCGACTACGGCATGGAGACCGCACGCCTGGCCGTCGGGATGCTCGACACCCCCGAGCTCGCGCGGGTCTGGCCTGAGGTGTTGCGCCACCACTACGGTCCCGCGTTCTCCGCGGCGCGCCGTCTCGCGTCTCTGCTGACCGTCCCGAAAGCCGTTCCGATACTCGGCCGTCCGGGCATCCGGTCATCGGCGCTGATGTCCACCGTGGTGCGGGTGATGGGCAACCTCATCACCCCCGACGATGCCGATGTGGTGGCCCGACTGTGGCGTACCGCGGGCCTGGCCTCGTCCCGTCTCGACAGCCGGCCACCGTTCA
Organism: Williamsia sterculiae; assembly: GCF_900156495.1. Classification (GTDB taxonomy): domain Bacteria; phylum Actinomycetota; class Actinomycetes; order Mycobacteriales; family Mycobacteriaceae; genus Williamsia_B; species Williamsia_B sterculiae. The sequence goes on along the minus strand of NZ_FTNT01000001.1, from coordinate 602,967 downwards.
CGTGACCGACCCGACGGTGGACCGCACCCGCGCGATGATCGCGGTTTTCGCAGTCACCTCCGCCGCCTTCGGCGCTTTCACGTTGCTGCTGCAGGTGATCCCGATCGAGTTGTCCCGGCTCGGCGCCGGTGACGGTGTCGCCGGATCGGCCACCGGGGTGTTCATGGCCACCACCGTGGTCACGCAGTTGATCACGCCGACGGTGTTGCGCCGCTTCGGCTATCGGGCCGGATTCCTGGCCGGGACGGTGTTCAGCACGGTGCCCGCTCTCGGCTATCTCCTCGACGCCGGTTCGTCGACCGTCCTATTCTTCCTCGTCCTGACGGCGTTGCGGGGCATCGGTTTCGGGTTCATCACCGTGACCAGCGCGGCCGCCGTCGCCGAACTGGCCCCGCCCGGTGCGCTGAGCAGGTACTCGGCCGTCCAGGGTGTCGCGGTCACCCTTCCGCAGCTCGTCGGACTGCCCGTCGGCAGCGCACTCGCTGCCGCACACCATTCCGACGTCGCCTATGTCCTCTCGGTGGCCGTACCGCTGGCCGTCGGTGCGGCCGCGTTGTCGGTCATGCCCGACCTGCGTACCGTCGCGCCGTCCACCGGGGCGGGTCGGGGCCGCATCGTCTCCGACCGGACCGTCGCGATCACCGCAACCACCAACCTGCTCGCGGTCGCGGCGGGATACGGCGCGGTCAGCACCCTCAGCGTGCTCGCCGCACCGGGACGCACCGCGATCATCGGGGTCGCGATGGCCGCCGCCGCGGTGGCGATGACCGCGGGCCGACTCAGCGTCGGCCAGCTGGAATCACGCTGGGGCACCCGCACACTGATCGCGACGGGCGCGGCCCTCGGGGCGGCGGGATTGGCGGTGCTCGCCGTCGCCGTCCGCGACGACGGCAGCGTGGTGCTGCTGTTCGTGGGCACGATCGCGTTCGGCTGGGCGTTCGGGATGGTGCAGACCGCCTCGCTGGTGATGGTGTTCGGCGTCGTGTCCGCATCACGACGCGGGGCCGCCAGCGCGGCCTGGAACGTGGCCTACGACGCCGGTACCGGACTCGGCGCGACCGCATTCGGGGCGCTGGTCGCCGTCACCGGCTACCGCGGGATGTACTTCACCGCAGCCGCAGTGGTGGTGTTCACCGGCGCGCTCGGTGCCGTGGCGGCGATGTGGTCGAACGGGTTCAGGCCACGCCGCGATGCAGAGCGGCGATCCCACCGGTGAGGTTGCGCCAGCGCACCTGCCCGAATCCGGCGTTCTCGACGCGGGTCGCCAACTCGGCCTGATCGGGCCAGGCCCGGATCGATTCCGCGAGGTACACGTAGGCTTCCGGGTTGCTCGACACGGTCCGCGCCACCGCGGGGAGGGCCTTCATCAGGTACTCCAGGTACACGGTCCGGAACGGCCCGAAGGTGGGGGTGGAGAACTCACAGACCACCAGCCGGCCACCCGGGCGCAGCACCCGACGCAGCTCCGACAGGGCGCGGTCCACGTCGTTGACGTTGCGGAGGCCGAAGGAGATGGTGGCCGCGTCGAAGGACTGGTCGGCGAAGGGAAGGTGCAGTGCGTCGGCCGCGACCTTGGGCACCGGGCGGTCGGTGCCGGCCCGCAGCATGCCCAGCGAGAAGTCGGCCGCGACACAGGTGGCACCGGACTCGGCCAGCTCGACCGTCGAGACCGCGGTACCCGCGGCGAGGTCGAGGACCACGTCACCGGCGCGCAACGCCAGCGCCTCGCGGGTCGCGCGTCGCCACATTCGGTCCTGCCCGAACGACAACACGGTGTTGGTGATGTCGTAGCGGCGGGCCACCCGATCGAACATCGCCGCGACGTCGGTCGGCTGCTTGTCGAGGCCCGCGCGGGTCGATGAACTCATGGCTGTCACCGTACCGACCCCACCGGTCGTCGCCGGAGTCAGTCGGTCCAACAATCAATGCTGAAGCGCGGATGCCGTGCGCGGCGTGCGGATCTGGGTGGTGAGTTCAGATCACGGTGCGCCGACCGGGCGTCGCGTCGATGAGCAGGCGTTCGATTCCTACTCGCTCGAACGCGGTGCGCACAGCCGTCGCATCCTCGGTGAAGTGCGCCCACCCGTCCGTGTGTACCGCGAGCACCCGATCGGCGGCGAGGAGGCGTGCTGCTTCGGCCGCCTCGTCACTGGTCAAGGTGAGAAATCCGTCGATCAGCGGTGTCCGCGCCGCCCCCGCGAAGAGGACCGCCACACCGATGGTCGGGAACCGCTCGGCGACCTGTCGGACGACAGCGAGCAACGCGTTGTCACCGGAGACGTAGACGGTGGGGGCGCCCGGGCCACTGAGGACGAATCCGATGACGGGACCGGTGAGTTCCTCGGTTCCGTTCGGGCCGTGCTGTGCCGGGACCGCGGTCACGGTGACGTCGCCGACGCCGGCGGTCTCCCACGGCTCGAGTCCGCGGCAGACGCCGTCGAGTCGGCTCGCCGCCAGTGTCGTGGTCAGCACGAGTGGAGCAAGTCCCAGGAAGCGTCGGCCCCCGCGGTCCAGGTTGTCGGCGTGCTGGTCGTGCGAGAGCAGCACCGCATCGATGGTGCCGATGTCCTCGGGCCCGAGGACCGCGTCGAACGTCTTCATCAATGCACGAGAACCGATCGGGTACTCGCCTGCCGGGTCGAACGTCGGGTCGACGAGCAAGCGGACGCGCCCGAGTTCGATGACGACACTGGGACCGCCGAGAGCGGTGAAGGCGGCAGGGACGGGCATCGCGGTGGACGAGGCGGTCATGATCGCAATCCTCGTCGGCCCTTCCCGCGGCCACCACTGGCTGATAAGCCGTTTACCGATAGGATCGCGCCATGCGGCGGGATCCCACGATGGCGGCGGTGGTCGTGCCCGATGGCGTGCCCCTCTTCGAGGCGGCGATCCCGATCAGCGTCTTCGGCGTGGACAGGACCTCGACCGGGGGACCACCACTCCGTGTCGCCGTCACCACGGCCGACACGGGTTCCACGGCGCAGACGACCGCCGGGTTGGTGTTGTCGGGGTTCAGCGGCCTGGACGTACTGGGCACGGCGGGCGTCGTGGTCGTGCCGACCTGGCCCGAGCCCGCCGTCGAGCCGCCCGATGAGCTGGTCGCCGCACTTCGCGGTGTGGTCGACACCGGAGGGACCGTCATGGGTCTGTGCCTCGGCGCCTACGTGTTGGGGTACGCCGGGCTTCTCGACGATCGGCGCGCGACCACACATTGGCATTGGCTGGACGACTTCGCCCGACGGTTCCCGAGCGTGCACGTCGATGACTCCTCGCTCTACCTCGACGAGGGCCCGGTCGTCACCTCGGCGGGGTCCGCGGCCGGTCTCGATGCCTGCCTGCATTACGTCCGGCGCGAATGGGGTGCCGCAGCGGCGAGTGCGATCGCTCGTCGGATGGTCGTCGCCCCGCACCGCGCGGGTAACCAGAGTCAGTTCAGCGAACCGGAGCCGCCCCGAGTCACCGACTCCTCGATCGCCGCGGTCCAGCTGAGAGCACTCGAACACCTCGCCGATGGCGTCGGCGTCGATCGTCTTGCGTCGTGGTACGGAACCAGCCGTCGCACCTTCGACCGCGACTTCCGCTCGGCGACAGGCCAGTCACCGCTGCGATGGTTGCTGCATCAACGGATCCTGCGATCACAACGGCTACTCGAGACCACCGATCTCACCGTCGACGAGATCGCTCATCGGGTCGGGTTCAGCAGTGCTGTCACACTCAGACCCCACTTCCGCGGCATCCTGGGCGTCAGCCCTCGCCACTACCGCGACACGTTCACGACCGACCCGCACCCTGCCGCCCCGACACCGCAGTGACCCCCGAACCCGCACCGCCCACCCGACGCGAACAACGGCCCGCCGAACATGAACTGCGGCCCACTCGACGTGCACAAGGGCCCGCTCGAGGCGAACGAGAGCTCGCTCGACACCCTCCGCCGTCGAGCGTGCCCTTATCCACGTCGAGCGTGCCGTTATCTACGTCGAGCGTGCCCTCGTGCGCGTCGACCGTGCTCTCGACGCGCCAGAATCGACGTCAGGCCGGACGGCGCAGGCTGCCTTCGCGGCCGAGTACCGCGTCGTAGTGACCGAGCAGCTCATCGCAGACGCCCGCCCACGTGCGACCCTGCACACTGCGCCGGGCGGCCGCGCCGAATCCGGCCCGCACCACGTCGTCGGCGAGAGTGTCCACCGCAGCGGGCAACCGATTCTCGAACTCCGGTACCGGGAGCAGGAACCCGGTCCGGAAGTGGGCGATCAGGTCCCGCGGACCGCCGGCGTCGGGACCGATCACCGGGACCCCGCTGGCCAGCGCCTCCTGCACCGCCTGACAAAACGTCTCGTGTTCACCCGCGTGCACGAACACGTCCATGCTCGCGTAGGCCTCCGCCAGTTCGACTCCCGACAGCGCGCCGGTGAAGATCGCGTCGGGCATCAGCCGCGCCAGACGCGCGCGTTCGGGTCCGTCGCCGACAACCACGATCTGCACGTCCCGACGACCCGACAACGCCGCGATCCGTTCCACGTGCTTCTCCGGCGCCAACCGCCCGACGAACCCGACGATCAGCCGGCCGTCGGCACCCCACCGGGCCCGCAGATCGGCGCTGCGCCGCTCCGGGTTGAACCGCTCGGTGTCCACACCGCGACCCCACCGGAAGACCCGGGGAACGCCGTGCCGCTGCAGATCCGTCACCGAGACCGACGACGGGGCGAGCGTCCGGTCGCACACCGAGTGCAGTCGCTTGGTCCACCGCCAGGCCGCCCGGGTGGTCAGACCCATGCCGTAACTCGACGCGAACCCGGCCACATCGGTCTGGAACACCGCGACCGACGGGACCTGCAGACGCCGCGCGGCATACGCACCCGCACCGCCGATGACGAACGGTGAGGCCAGGTGGACCACATCGGGCTCGTGCTCCGACAGCGCGCGGTACAACGACCACGTCGGCACACCGACCGGCAGCGACGACACCCGCGGAAAGTTCACCGACGGCACCAGGTGCACGGGAACCCCGTCCACCTCGCGGGGTGCCGACTGTTCACCGCGCGGGGTGTCCGGGGCGATGACGACGGCCTCGTGACCGGTACGTTCCAGATGTTCCAACACACGGAGCACCGAGTTGACGACGCCGTTCACATTGGGCAGGAAGCTCTCGGAGACGATGGCGACCTTCACCGCCCGAGTGTCACCGGGCGATCTGACCAGGACACATCCTCGACATGACGTGTCGAACACCCGAAGATGAACTACCGGTCGGCCAATTCATCGGCAGGCAACTGGGGTTTCACCGCCCGGCGTTTCTCGGACTTGCGACGCCACTCGGCCAGGGCCACCATCAGCACGGCGATCACCCCCCACGAGATCGCGGCGATCGACAACGCCGGCCGGAACGACAACGAGGCATCGCGACCCGCGACCCGCACCACGTCGGGGTTGGTGGTGTCGTATTCCACGGTGATGCGCTGCCCCACAGCGAGTTGCGTGGGATACAGCACTCCGAGACGCGGGCTGTGGAACTGCCCGTCCGGGGTGTAGAAGTTCACCGCCGACGTGAGGGTCCCCGCCGACACCACATCCCCCACCGCGACGGCACGATGCTCGTCGATCCGACGGTCGTCGAGATAGCTGCCCGCGACCATCACCAGCATCATCACGCTGATCAGCGCACCGACCGACAGCAGCGTGATCTGGCAACGACGGAGCAGGGTGGCGTTCATGTCGCGGCCAGGGTAGTCGCCCGGCGAGACGGATTCACCCGAGTCGTCGAGTCACCGCTGCGACCAGCGCGATCGCGAGTACCGTCAGCACGATGATCGGACTCCCAGACCCCAGCGACTCCTCCATCACCGCTGCCCTGTTCGACCTCGACGGTGTTCTCACCACCACCGCCGAACTCCACCAGACCGCATGGAAAGCCGTGTTCGACGAAGTGATCGCCGCGCAGCATCCAGCCGACGACCGGCCCTTCTCCGAACGTGACTACCTCGATCACGTAGACGGCCGACCGCGCGACGACGGCGTCCGCGAGTTCCTCAAGTCCCGCGGCATCGAACTGCCCGAGGGATCCCCCGACGACAACGGACTCGACACGGTTCTCGGGATCGGTCGCCGCAAGAACGACCTGTTCCTGAAGACACTCGACGAGAAGGGGGTGGACCCCTATCCGGGATCGGTGCGCTACCTGCGGGCCGTCCGCGACGCCGGGTTCGCGATCGCCGTGGTCACCTCCTCGGCCAACGGTGCGGCGGTCCTCGAAGCCGCCGGGTTGACCGATTACATCGACGCCCGCATCGACGGTCTGACTCTGGCCGACGAACACATCGCGGGCAAACCCGCACCGGACTCCTACCTCGCCGGCGCGAAGGCGCTCGGTGTCGATGCCGCAGCCGCCGCGGTCTACGAGGACGCGGTCTCCGGGGTGCGTGCCGGTGCGGCCGGGCATTTCGGGGCGGTGGTCGGAGTGGACCGGGTCGGCGACGGCCGGCACGACGAGGATCTGCGCGCCGGGGGCGCGACTGTGGTCGTCCGCGACCTCGACGAGTTGCTCGACGACGCGGCGAAAGGTGACCGGGCGTGACCGACACGGAGACCCGCACCTCGGCGGACGAGAACGAACAGACTTTTCCCGACGGTCGCATCTTCGACATCGACCCCTGGACGGTCACCTGGCGCGGTGACGACCTCGATGAGATGGACCGCACCGAGTCGGTGTTCGCGCTGGCCAACGGACATGTGGGGCTGCGCGGCACATTCGAGGAGGGCGAACCGGTGGTGCAGCCGGGCAGCTACCTCAACGGCTTCTACGAGGAACACGAACTCCCCTACGCCGAAGGCGGTTACGGCTACCCCGAATCCGGACAGACGGTGGTCAACGTCACCGACGGCAAGGTGATCCGGCTACTGGTCGAGGACGAGCCGCTGGACCTGCGCTACGGCAAGGTCATCGACCACGTGCGAACGCTCGATCTGCGGTCGGGCACCCTGCGTCGGCATGTCATCTGGGTGTCGCCGACCGGTCGAGCCGTCCGAATCACCAGCGAGCGGTTCGTCTCGTTCACCGAACGGTCCATCGCGGCAATCCGGTACGCGGTGGAGCCGGTGGACGGACGCAACGTGAAGGTGGTCATCCAGTCGGACCTGCTGGCCAACGAGCCGGTCGCCAAACCCGAGGACGGTGACCCCCGCCGTGCCGCCGCACTGGACGCACCACTGGTCGCCGACTTCGCTGCGGCAGAGGGTATGCGCGCAGTTCTCGTGCACCACACCCGACAGTCCGAGATCCGCGTGGCGGTGGGTATGGACCACGAGCTCGTCGCACCGCATGTGACGGACCGCAACGGTGACCACGACCCGGAGCGATGCTCGATCGAAGCCCAGGACGACCTCGCGCGGCTCACCATCAGCACCACCATCCCGGAGGGCCAGAAGCTGGAGCTGACAAAGTATCTCGGCTACGGATGGTCTGCGCGACGTTCGGTGCCCGCGCTGCGCGCCCAGGCCGACGCCGCCCTCGCCCTGGCCAAGGACACCGGGTTCGACGAACTCCTCGCCTCGCAACGCCACTTCCTGGACAGCTTCTGGGAGGCCTGCGACGTCGAGATCACCGGTGACGCCGAACTGCAGCAGGCGACACGGTTCGCCCTGTTCCAGGTGCTGCAGGCCGGTGCCCGCGGCGAGACCCGGGCGATACCGGCCAAGGGCCTCACCGGCCCCGGATACGACGGACACGCGTTCTGGGACACCGAGTCGTTCGTGCTGCCGTTCCTCACCTACAACGTGCCGCTGGCCGCCGAGCAGGCGTTGCGCTGGCGCCACTCCACCCTGGACAAGGCCAGACAACGCGCGCATGAGCTCGGGCAGGCCGGTGCGATGTTCCCGTGGCGCTCCATCAACGGCGACGAGTGTTCGAGCTACTGGCCCGCAGGTACGGCCGCGGTCCACATCGGCGCCGACATCGCCCGTGCGGTCGCCCAGTACGTCAACGCCACCGGGGACGACGAGTTCGAGGCGGAATGCGGTGTGGAACTCCTGGCCGAGACCGCGCGGATGTGGGCGGCCATGGGGCACCACGATTCCGACGGCAGGTTCCGCATCGACGGGGTGACCGGACCCGACGAGTACTCCGCCGTCGCCGACAACAACACGTTCACCAACCTGATGGCCCAACGCAATCTCGAGGACGCGGTGTCGTCGTGTAGGCGCAATCCCGAGGTGGCGTCGGCGCTCGGGGTGAGCGACGACGAGTTGCAGACCTGGGAAAAGTGCGCATCGTCGATGACGGTGCCGTTCAACGAGGTCCTCCAGGTGCATGAGCAGAGCGAGGCCTTCACCAAGCTGGCACCGTGGAACCTGCACGGCACACCCGCGGAACACTATCCGCTGCTGATGCACTATCCCTACTACGACCTGTACCGCAAGCAGGTGGTCAAGCAGGCGGATCTCGTGCTCGCGCTCTACATGCGCGGCGATGCGTTCACCGCCGACGAGAAGAAGCGCAACCTGCATTACTACGAACCGCTGACCGTCCGTGATTCGTCCCTGTCGGCATGTTGTCAGGGGATCGTCGCCGCCGAGGTCGGTTACATGGATCTGGCCTTCGACTACTTCGTCGAGACCGCCCTCACCGATTTGCACGACCTGCATCGGAACGTGTCCAACGGTTTGCATGTCGCGGCGATGGCCGGTACCTGGTTGAGTTGCGTCGCCGGTTTCGGCGGCATGCGCGATTACGACGGCAACATCACCTTCGCGCCGCGGATGCACCCGGCTCTGGGCACACTGACGTTCCGGCTTACCGTGCGTGGCAGCACGATTCGGGTATCGATGACCGAATTCGAGGCGACCTACGATCTGCTCGCGGGCAAGCCCATCGACCTCGCCCACCACGGCGAACAGTTCACCCTCGACGGCGACACCGTCATCAAGTCGATCCCCGAGCTCGACCCCGGACCAGCGCCCGCGCAACCCCCGCACCGCCCGCCGTACCGGCGTCCGTCCCCTCGGTGACATCGTCCCGGCTGACGACTGCCGGTCACCGATCGAACCTGTTCGCTCGTTACGGCTGGGTAGCGGCTCGCGACGACCTACCCTGAGCCGATGACGATGCGCTCGGCGATGTCGAAATGGATGACCGCGGGATTGGCCGCACTGGTCGCGATCGGGATGGCGGTCGGTCCCGGTGTGATCGAGGCACCGACGGCTTCGGCCGAGCCGGCACCCCCACGTGACGCGTTCTACGACCTGCCCGGAGGTTGGGCGTCCACGGCCCCAGGGGCGATCCTCAAGTCGCGGCCGGTGAACATTCGAGCCGCCCAGCTGTTGCCGCTGAACGTACGGGCATGGCAACTCCTCTACCGCAGCACCGCGGCCGACGGCAGTCCTTACGCCGCGGTCACCACCGTGATGATCCCCAAGGGAACGGTGAAACCGCGGCCACTGCTGTCGTATCAGGCAGCGACGGATTCGGTGCTGCGCATCTGCAATCCGTCGTACGCACTCGTCACGGGTTCGATCGTCAACACAGCCGATCCGGCTGGACCGGTCACCTTCGCTCTGCCCGCCGCGGAGATCGCCTTTGCGGCGGCCGGGTTGCAGCAAGGCTGGGCGGTGGCGATGCCTGATCACGGCGGGGTGGACAACCGCTTCCTCACGCCGCGGCAACCCGGGTTCGCGGTCCTCGACGGCATTCGCGCCGTTCAACACTTTCAGCCGGTCGGTCTCAACAGCAGGGTGCCGGTCGGGTTATGGGGTTATTCGGGCGGAGCCATCGCCAGTAGTTGGACGGTGGAGGAACAACCGACCTACGCACCGGAGGTGAACATCCAGGGTGCGGCTTTCGGTGCGGCCGAACGTGATCTGGCCGGGTCGCTCCGGGCCGTCAACCGCACCCCGTTAGCCGGACTGGTCCCGCTCGCCTTCGGCGCCGTGCTCAAGGATCAGCCCGAACTCGATCCGGTGCTGGCCAAGTACGTCACCCCACAGGGGCGCAGGATCATCGCCGAGACGCGCAATCACTGTCTGGCGCAGAACGTCTTGTCCAACCTGGAATTCGACTACCGGCCCTATCTGACGAAGCCGCTCGATGTCGTGCTGGCGGATCCGCAGGTCAAGGCGGCATTCGATTCACGTGGGATCAGCGGTCGACATCCCACCGCACCGGTCTACGTGTACAACGGCGTGACCGAGGAGGTCAGCCCGATCGCCGGTGAGGACAAGCTGGTGCAGTCGTACTGTTCGGGGGGAACGCCGGTGACCTATCGGCGCGAGCAGATTCCACCCCGGCCCGTTCCGGAACTGATGACCACCCACGGGGTGGTGGCGATCACCGGTGCCCCCAACGCGTTCGCATGGCTGAAGACACGGCTGGCACCCGGTGCGTCGCGACCGAAGGGATGCGACATCCAGACGGTGCCGACGTCGTTGCTGACGCCACAGGCGCTGGCCACACTGGGACCGTCGTTCATCGGTAACACCCTGCTCGCCGCGATCGGTCAGCCACTGGGCTGACGGGCCACGCCCTCGCCCTCACCCCACGTGGGTCGCGATCGCCGCGTGCAGATCGCGCAACCGATCTCGGTTCGTGGGCACCTCGACGATCTCGATGCCCACCGACGGCTCGGCGAGTGCCGCGGCCAGGTCGGGGAGTTGCACCCGCCGGTGGGTCACGTGGAATCCGGCGCACAACGCGGCGAGATCGGTGCGATGCGGGGTTCCGAAGACTCGCTCGAACGCACCGTCCCACTCGGTGCTGGTGAACCGTCGTTCCCCCTGCTCGAGCAGCGAGAAGATGCCACCGCCGTCGTCGTTGGCCACCACGATGGTCAGCGATTCCGGCCGCGGCTCGGTCGGCCCGATGAGCAGTCCGGATGCGTCGTGCACGAAGGTCAGATCACCCATGAATGCGATGGTCCGGATGTCGTTGCGCGCCAGAGCGGCACCTATAGCGGTGGACACGTTGCCGTCGATGCCGGCCACCCCACGGTTGGAGAGGACCCGCACACCCGGACCGACCCGACCGGCGATCGCGATGTCGCGCACCGGATTCGACGCACCCACCAACAACTGCTCGCCATCTCGCGCCGCGGCCGAGACCACGCGCGCCACATGCAGCCCGGTCGGCGGACCGGGCGCATCGAGTTCGGCGTCCACCGCCGCGACCGCTCGCTGGTGCGCGTGTGCGGAGGACTTCAGCCAGTCCTCGTCGGCCACTCCCGAGACCACCGCGCGGGTCCCGGTCTCGACCACGTTTCCGGACACGTCCGGCCAGCGTGGACCGGTGGTCAGCGCGTACACCCGCACCTCGGGGTCGGCCAGCAGCCGCGACACCTGGCGATGGAGCGTCGGACGGCCGCAGATGATGGCCTGCTTGGGGCGCAGCGCGCCCAACGCCAACGGATGCAGTGGATTCTCCGGCGCCGGCGCGGTCGGCTCGGCGACCGTCGGGACGCCCGCCAGCTCCGGCCGCACCCCGGCACCGTGCCCCGACACCACCACGGTGTCGACGGCGAGGTCGATCTCGACCGGGACGTCGAGGGTGCCCACCGACGCCGTGGTCCAGGGGGCTCCGTCAACCCTGCCCGACCACTCGCCGAGGTCGTCGGCGGGCCCAACCCCCTGCTCGGGCACCAGGGGTTCGCGCAGCGGGATGTCGAACTGCACCGGCCCGGCGTTGCCGGTGCGCGCGCCGCGAGCGGCCGCCAGCACCCGACCGACCGCTGAGCGCCACTGACTGTTGGTGTCCAGGCCCTCCTCGGCGACCCCCAGACTGATCGCGGCGCGCACCTGCGTACCGAAGATCCCGAACTGCTCGACGGTCTGATTGGCCCCCGACCCCAACAGCTCGTACGGACGGTTCGCACTGACCACCACCAGCGGCACCCGCGCATAATTCGCCTCGAGGACGGCCGGACCGGTGTTGGCGACGGCGGTACCGCTGGTCATCACGATGGGTACCGGTGCACCCGACGTCGTGGCCAGACCCAGAGCCAGGTAGCCGGCGGTGCGTTCGTCCACCCGGACATGCAACCGCAACCGACCGGCCACGTCGGCAGCATGCAGCGCGAACGCCAACGGCGCGTTACGCGACCCCGGGCAGAGCACCGCCTCGCGGACGCCGCCACGAATCATCTCGTCGACGATCACACGGGCCTGCACGGTCGAGGGGTTCATTCGCTCCAGGGTATGTGTCATGGCCGACCAGCCCCAATCGCTCATTCGTGACGCAAGCCACCCGCCGGGAGACTCGAGGTGGTGTTGCTCCGACCCCTGGGTAACATCGGGCTCGTGCCTCCCGCTGCTCGCTATCACCACGGTGATCTCCCGACCGCGCTGGTGGAGGCGGCCATCCAGCTCCTCGAGGAGAACGGCGGCGAAGACCTCTCACTGCGCGCCGCGGCACGCCGCGCCGGGGTGTCGACCGCGGCCCCCTATCGGCATTTTCCCGACCGTACCGCCCTCCTCTCCGCGGTCGCGGCCGTCGGCTACAACGAGCTCGGGAGGGATCTCGTGGCGGCATGTCCGGAGCCCGAGACCGTCGATGACCTCGCAACGATCGCTCTCGCATATGTGCAGTTCGCATTGCGCCGGTCCGGGCTGTTCCGGGTCATGTTCACCGAGGGTTGCGATACCACGAGCCCCGATCGTGTGGCGGCGGTGGCGGCGATACACGAGTACCTCCATCACATCGTCAAGTCTGTCAGCCCGAAGAGTGATGCCGGTCCGACGGCGGTCGCGATGTGGGCCCTGGTGCACGGGCTCGCGTTCCTGCACTTGGACGGGAAATTGGACTCCACGACCGACTCGGCCGTCGAGAACAGTGTGCGCGACGCCGTACGCGCGGTCTTCACCGTCGGGCAGACCCGATCTGACTCATGAACCGGAGGCCGGGAGCCACCGTCAGTGTCGCTCCCGGCCTCCGGTTCTGGGTCGCGGCCCGACTCACATACCGATTCCTAGCTGTGCAGAGCGTCCCGGAGGGCATCAATCGCGAGCTTGCGTGCAACATTGGCAGCGCGCGTGTCGCGGAGGCTGTCGAGCAAGAGGAAATCGTGCACCATTCCGGCCACCCGCACGGAGGTCACGTCCACGCCCGCCTCGCGCAGCTTGTTGGCGTACTGCTCACCCTCGTCTCGGAGAACATCCGCCTCGTCGGTGATGACGAGGGTCTTGGGCAGTCCTTGGAGAACGTCCAACGGTGTCTGCAATGGGGATGCGTGCGGCTCACTGCGCTGAGCCGGATCGTCGGTGTAGGCGTCCCAGAACCATTGCATGCCATCGCGGGTGAGGTAGTAGCCCTCGGCGAACTGTAGATAGGACGGCGTGTCGAAGTCCGCGTTGGTGACCGGGTAGAGCAAGACCTGTGCCTTCAGGTCGATGCCCCCTCGTTCCTTGTTCATCAGGGCGAACACAGCCGACATACATCCGCCCACTGATTCACCGGTGACCGCGATACGCGACGTGTCCAGTCCGTGTTCGGCACCGTGTTCCACGACCCATTGACCGACTGCGTAATTCTGTTCCACCTGGGTCGGGTATTTCGCTTCGGGCGCCCGGTCGTAGACGGGAAAGACTCCCGCGGCACCCGCGCCGACGACGAGTTCCCGGAACAACCGGTCATGGGTCTGGGCGTCTCCGAAAACCCAACCAGCACCGTGGATGTAGAACACGACGGGCAGTGCGCCCGTCGAGCCTTTGGGGCGGATGATGCGAGTACGAACCGTTCCCCACTCGCCGGCGTCCACGTCGACCCACTCCTCGTCGACCTCCGGTCGGGGAACACTGTCGTCGCTCTGCAGGTCCAGCAGGATCTGACGACCCTTCTCCGGGGGCACCTCATAGATCCGCGGGTGCGGATCGGTGTCCTCGGACAACTGCTTGGCTGCGGGTTCGAGATACGGAGTGACGGGAGGCGGCAATTCGGTCATGCTGCGATTCCTTTCGATGCGGTGTACTCGTCGGACTGAATGTTGTTGCGTCCGTGCAAATGCGGGCGAGATCGTGACACCGACCCTCATCGGCTCGACCCTTCGACATGATGTGCTGACAGCTCGTGCCACAACACCGAAGTTCACGCCTCTTACATAGAGGACTCAACCATCCCGCCCCGCCGGAGTCAACAGGTCCCCACTGCGGCCCGAGACTCGATGAACCGTCGCGAGCACGACGGCAGCTCACCATCACACTGGCGACATCAATGCGAGTGCTGTTCACTCTCAACAGGTTTCAGACCAAGACCGGAACACGCCGCGGCGAGCTCATCGGCACCGAGGCCACTGATCGGGCCCACCACTCCCGCTGCCTTCCCCTGCCCTCGTGACAGACGGTCTGCGGCCATCGCCATCAGCTCTGCGGTCACCGAATAAGGCGACGGTCCCTCCACCACCACCTCGGTCAGTTCCTCACCCCCGCGCGATCGGACGACAGCCACCGCGAGACCGCGGATGCCGGCACGGGCGGACTCGTCCGGACCTCCCGGAGGTCCGACCAGTCGCGACGATGCGCTCTCCAGCGCACGCCTGCTCAGATCCCAGCGGGCGATCAGCGATGCCCCGAACGAGGCGATCTGCATCACTCGCGCCAACTCGGGAAACCAGCCGTTGAAAACCCGCACCCGACCGACGCGGGGATAGAACCGCGGGAGTTCGAGAACCTCGGTACCGGTCGCCAGGATGGCGCTCCGCATACCGCCGCCGACCGGGAATCGAACCACGTCCTGGGCGGCACGCCGATCCACCACGACGCCGTCGTCGAAGGCCGCAACCGGCAGGATCAACCCGTCCATCATGGTTTTCCGGGTTCCCTGGCTCAAGCCGTTCCTGAGCGACCCGGTGGCGAAGTATCCGACGTCCACCGAGTACGCGTGATCTCCCGCCCGATCCAGTGCGATGGATCCCGCCAGTACACCCGGGACGTAGTCGTAGCCGAATGCGGGCATCATCATCGATCCGGTCTGGCGGGCCTGCGCGTCGTGACGTCGGTGCAGTTCTCGGACAAACCCCACCTCACCGGTCGAGTCGACGTAGTGGGCGCCGACACGAGCAGCGGCTTCCGCGGCGACCCAGCCAACGCGCTCGAACGGTCCGACGCCGGTCACCAGGACGTCACCGGGACCGACCAGCGCTCGCACGCTGTCGGGGTCGGCGACGTCGGCGACCTGGTAGTCCAATTCCCCGTATCCCTCGGCCAGCTCCGCGAGCTTCGTCGCGGAACGCGCCGCCAGAACGGGGCGCAGCCCCCGGCGAACCATCGCCTCCACGGCCAGACCACCCGCGTATCCGGTGGCCCCGAAGACCACGATCCGCCCGGGCGCGGGTTCGATCATGGCCGTGCTCCCTGTCGCAGCTGCGATCCGACAGCGGGATTGGAGATCATGCGAGCGACCTTCCCGCCACCGCGGTAGCGACGGCCCGCGGAGCCAGTCGTGCCGCAATCGCCGTCAGAGCATTTCCTCGGCCGGAGACGATACCTGCGCGCGGGTGGCGACGGTCGAGCTCGGTCAACGCGTTCGCCACCACTTCGGTCGCGGTCTGGAATCGTCCGACCGCGGCATCTTCACCACCGACGACCTCGAAGAATTCCGTTCTGGTCGGGCCGGGGCTCAATGCCAACACCCTCAGCCCAGAGTCCTTGGTCTCGTAGGCGATGGCCTCGGTGAACGACAACACATACGCCTTGGACGCACCGTAGACCGACATTCCCGGTGTCGGCTGGTGAGCGGCCGTACTGGCGATGTTGATCAACACACCACGTCCCCCGGCGATCAGATCAGGAAGGAATCGGCGGGTGAGGTTCGTCAGCGCGGCCACGTTCACCGCGACCAGGTCTGCGACGCGCTCCGGGTCTGCGTCCGCAAACGGACCCTTGAGTCCGAAGCCCGCGTTGTTGACCAGGGAATCGACGGCGATGTCGCGGTCCACGAGAGCGGCGTGCAGCTCAGAGGCCGCTGCCGGTCGCGACAGATCCATCGCGATCACGGCGACGGTGGCGTCGTGGACTCGGCGCAGACGGTCGGCCAACTCGCGCAGTCGATCCTCACGTCGGGCGACCAGGACGATGCCGGCACCCCGCTCCGCGAACTGTTCGGCGAATTCCGCACCCAACCCCGAGCTGGCGCCGGTGATCAACACCGTGGTGCCCGAGTAGTCGGTGGGCGTGGGACGCCGCCATCGTTCGATCACAGTCCGTCTCCTCATCTCACCCGAACTGCGAGGTCATGGCTTCGCGGCCGCCTTGAAATCGTCGAGGATGCGGCCGGCCAACGCATCCGCTGACTGCGGGTTCTGACCGGAGTAGAGGTTGCCGTCCACGACCACATACGGACGCAGCGGGATCTTGCCCTTCTCGTACTTCACACCCGCATCGATCAAAGCGTCCTGCAGAAACCACTTCGCCTTCCAGGCAAAAGTATTGAGCTTTTCCTCGGCGTTGGAGAGTCCCGTCATCCGGCGCCCGGCGAACGCGTTCGAACCGTCGCTGTTCTTGGCGGCGAGGACGGCCACGGGGGCGTGGCACAGCAAAGCCAACGGCTCACCGGAGTCGAGCCGGCGTTTGAGCAGTGCGCCCGAGACCAGGTCGAACGCCAAATCCTCCATCGGTCCATGGCCGCCGGGGTAGAACACCAGGTCGTACTGCGTCTCGTCGACGGTGTCCAGACTCACCGGATGGTCGAGAACGTTCTTGATCGAGTCAAGGTAGGCACGAATCTGCTTGCGCTTCTTGGGCAAACCTCCGGCCACTCCCAGGCTCAACTCGTCGAGTGTCGGCGCGACACCTCCGGGCGTGGCGACGGTGATGTCCCAGCCCGCCTCGCTGAACAGCCGGTAGGGCTCGGCAAGTTCTTCGGCCCAGTACCCGGTGGGGTGAACGGTTCCGTCTTTCAGAGTCCAGCCGGTTGCGGCGGTGACGACGAGCAGAACGTTGGTCATGGCAACACCCTCCCTTGGTTGTGTAGACCACTCTGTCAGATGTTTCTCGTGTTGACATCGTTCGTCGGCAAAAGAATGTGCCGCGCGAGACGTGGACTGTTCGCTAACGTTGACACCGTCAACACTGCGCGAGGAGGTGAGGCATGACAACCTCGACCCGCCCATCTCACCACCACGGGAATCTGCGAGCCGCTCTCGTCGCCGCCGGCACTGCCATGTTGGAAAGCGACGAAACATTCTCTCTGCGTGCGGTGGCTCGCCGCGTCGGCGTCTCGCCGACCGCGCCGTACCGGCATTTTCCAGACAAAGAACATCTCGAGGCCGCGGTGGCGGCCGAGGGTTTCCGCGCCTTGCGGTCCGATCTGATGAAGACGATCGCCGGACACGAAGGGGCGGACCGTATACCCCTCGCAGACTTGGCCGCGACCTATGTCGACTACGCGGTCCGCAACCCAGCGCTCTATCACCTCATGTTCGGCCAACCGTGTGGTCAGTTCGACGAGCGTCGCCGAGCCTCCTCAGAGGTCTTCACCCTCATCGAGCGGTCGATCGGGCGCGTCGACGAGGATGTCGCGGCCCGGGGGCTCGCCACGGCCGCATGGGCACTTTCTCACGGCCTGGCGTCGTTACACCTCGACGGCAAGTTGGACACCGCAGCGAAGGATGGTGTCCAGGCGCGGGTGCGTGAAGCGTGTGCCGCCATCGTCGCCATCTGGGGACGCGACGGTGGCCGATCGCGAACGCGGTGTCGGCAGTGATCCGATCGACGCGTTGTTGACGCTGTTAACATAGCGTCCTAGACTCGCCTCCAGATCAGCACACCCCCGAGAAGGAGAGCCGCGACATGAGCCAGACGCAGAATGCGACAACGACAGAGACGGTCGATGTCGCGTTGGGTGACCGCACGGTGAGCGTCCCGAAGGGCGGCCTTTACGACCGGTACCGCATGCAGACGGATCTCGACGAGGTGGCGCGCGACCCACGCGTTGCCGGAGTCGACTTCTTCCGGAGCCAGCCGAAAGTGGAGGTGCAGTCGAACATCGGACCGACGTTCACACCGAACTTCTACTACGCGATCTCCGACGCTCGGCTGACGTTCCTCGCCCCGACCGCCGCTCTGCGCAAGCGCTTGCCGCGTGAGCTCGACCCACTCGAGGTGCTCCCCGGCTTCGGTCTCGCTTCCCTGGTGCTGTTCCGCTACGACGTCGCAGACATCGACTTCTACACCGAGGCCGCCGTGGGCATCGGCGTCAAGCCGGCCAATCACGGTCGCCTGGGCACCGTCGATCTCATTGCGGCTCTGAAGAACAACAATCTCGACTCCTACGTGCTGTCACTGCCGGTCAACACCGAGATCGCCCAGGTTCGCGGTCACGATGGGTACGGTTTCCCGAAGTGGGTCACCGACATTGATGTCGAGATCGACGACCAGACGACCTACGGGCGTATCACCAACGACAGCGGAGGCACCGACCTCGAGCTGAAGGCGCCGACTCCGAAGCAGACGAAGCACCGCACCGGCACTGCACTGTCGTCGCTGACGTCGTACACGCATTTCAACGGCGGGTGGCACGCGACGTTCAACCAGACGAACGCACTCGCTTCCGGCAGCAGGCTCTTCCCCCGCGACATCGACCTGACGTTGGGCGAAGGACGGATCTCGGACGACATCCGATCACTCAAGCCCGTGCGCAAGTTGGCTTTCGACGTGATCACCTCTGGTCAGCTCGCCCTCCACATGCCGCGCGTCATCGCGCTCGGCTGAGAACTCGCACGCGGTACCGCCCGCCGTCAGTATGTGGATCTCCGACGACGATCGTGGACGTGACGGCTCGCATGAAACTCGCCACCCGCACAACACTCGAGCTTCTCCCCGGCGTGAAGCAACCCACAGAAAGCACTGATCACACGCATGCAGACCATACTTGGCGCCAACGGGCAGATCGCCGAAGAAGTGACGCGCGAGCTGTTCCGCGATCACACCCACGACATTCGGTTGGTGAGCCGGAATCCGCGCAAGGTGCACGACACCGACACGCTCGTGTCGGCCGATCTCACCGACGCCGAGGCCACCGACAGAGCCGTCCGCGGCAGTGACATCGCCTATCTGACGGTCGGGCTACCGATGGATTCGGGTACGTGGGAAGAGAAGTTCCCGGTGATCATGCGCAACACCATCGACGCGTGCGAGAAGCACGGCACCAAGCTGGTCTTCTTCGACAACACCTACATGTACCCCGGGACCACCGAACCGCAAACCGAGTCAACCGGATTCGCGCCAAACGGACGCAAGGGTCGGGTTCGCGCGAAGATCGCCACGATGCTGCAGGACGAAATCGCCGCCGGCAGGATCGAAGCCACGATCGGTAGGGCACCGGAGTTCTACGGCCCGGGCAAGACGCAGAGCCTGACCAATTCGATGGTCTTCAACCGGGTGGCTGCGGGCAAGAGGCCGGTCGTGCCGGTGAGCGCCAAGACCCGACGGTCCCTCATCTGGACGCCGGACGCGAGTCGGGCCATGGCCCTCATCGGCAACACGCCTGACGCATACGGCCAGACGTGGCACCTGCCGATCGACCCGGATCGCAAGACCTATGCACAGCTGATCGAACTCGCGTCCGAGATCACGGGTGGACGCGCGTCCTACACGGTTCTGCCGCCGCTGGTGTTCACGGTGGGTGGCCTGTTCGTTCAGCCGCTCAAAGAGATCCAGGAGCTGCTGCCCCGCTATCACGGGGACAACATCTTCGACACATCCAAGTTCGCGAACCGGTTCCCGGACTTCGACGTCACCACCTACAGCGAGGGGATCTCCCAACTCATGAACCATCCGCGCACTGCCGACTGACGTGAGCCAAGCACCGGATCGTCTCCGTTTCCATGCGGGTCTCAGTCATTGCCGGACACGTACTGGACCACCCGCAGCTCCTGACTGCCACCACCGATGGATGCACCGGCAATGCCGGTTATCCCGCGGTTGAATGCGTCACGCTCGGGTGCTTGCTGCCATGCCGTGTACGCCTCGGGGTCCGTCCACCACGCAAGGACCACGATGGTTCCGGGATCTTTGACGTCGACGAGCAGTTGTGCGGCCGCCGCGCCCGAGGTCTGCAGGATGCGCTCGCGCTGGTAGTAGCCGATGACGTCCGCGGCCTTGTCGGCCGGAACCCGAAGGGTCAGTACGCTGACGCTGTTCATGTGGATGTTCTCGCTTTCTGCGGCGATGAGAACTGTTGCAGGCGGCGTACTCACAACTGGTCGCGGTATACCACGCCGTTCTTCATCACCAGCGACAGATACTGCTCAGGCTTGGTCAGAATCGAAATATCTTCCAACGGATCACCGTCGACGATGATGAGGTCGGCATAGGCTTGCGGCGCGACTACGCCGATCTTGTCCGGCAAACCCACCAGTTCGGCGGCATTGGTGGTGGCCGCTCGGATCACGTCGATCGACGGCTGCACCTGCGCGCGGATGGTGAACTCCTCGAGCTGGTAGACCTGCTGCGGCCCGATGAGGTCGGAACCGTACACCAGCTTCACCCCGCCCCGGTGAGCCATTTCCAGCGCGGAGAGACCGGAGCTCAACACCTCGGAGTTCTTCGCGTGACTGGATGCCGACAGGCCCATCTCCAGTCCGAACCTGTCCATCGTGTTGTAGGTCACCAGGGTCGGTACAAGGAAGGCATCGTTGTCGACGAAGTCCTGCACCGTGCTCTCGTCGATCAGGTTCCCGTGTTCGATGCATCGCAATCCGAGCCGCAGCGCGTTGCTGATCGCACCGGCCAGATAGGTGTGCCCGGTGACGTAACGTCCCTGGGCCCTGGCGACCTGCACCGCCGCGGTGATCTCCTCGTCGCCGTACTGCACGGAGGAGATGCTGTCCGAGGGCGAGGTGACCCCACCGGAGAGCATCAACTTGATGTGATGCGCTCCTGTCCGCAAGATCTCGCGGGCCCCCTTCCGTACCTCCTCGGGCCCGTCGGCGATCAGCCCGATGGTGGGACAACGGGTGCACTGGGTGGTGCTGATGTCGCCTGGTCCCCGCCCGTCGGCATGACCGCCCGTCTGCGTCAATGCCATACCGCCGAAGATCAACCTCGGCCCATCGACGAGGCCCTCGTCGATGGCCTGGGCCAGCGCGAAGTCGGCACCACCGGTGTCACGCACGGTCGTGAACCCCCGCTGCAGCATGTCACCCAGCGAACGGGTCGCCTTGGACACCAGATAGGAGGGCATCCACCCCATCAGTTCCTCGGTCTTGAATGACTGGAAGTACACATGCACATGGCCATCGATCAGACCAGGCATCAAGGTGCGACCACCGGCGTCGATGACGCGGTCCGGATTCGTCGACGTCACCTCGGTGGTGGAGCCGACCTCACGGATCAATCCGTCCTCGACCAACACCGCCTGATCGGGCCGGATCTCCCCGGCTCCCACATCCAACACGGCCGCATCACGGAACAACGTCAACGTCATCGGTACCTCCGGAGCTATTGCGCGGTAATGCAAACATATTTGCACAATCTGATGCTGCGCACAGTTCATTGCAGAATGTGGGGGTTGTGCGCTGGCTATGTGCGCTTCAGGTCGTCGTCCATCAGGTCGAGTTCCTGCCACATCTCACCGGCAGCGGAGATGGCCGCGCGGACACGCTCGGGATCGTCGGCGACGATCTGGTTGAGGATCGCGTTGATCAGCGACATCGCCGGCGTCAGGGACGGGAAGTATGCCGGCCCCTCGCTCGGCACGGTGACGACGTGATCTCCCAACTCGGCCAACGGAGACGAGCGCCGGTCGGTGATGACCGCGGTCACCACCCCGCGGTCTCTCGCCACACGCGTGATGGCCAGGACGTCTCGTGGGAGCCGCCAGACGTTGAAGATCACCAGGCAGTCGTCCGGACCCATTCGCGCCACGAGGGTGGCGCGGTGGGTGCCGCCCACGTCGTCGTAGTCGATGTCGAGACCCGACAGGCTCCCGACGTGGGCGAGCATGATCGCCGGTGCCAGATAGCTCCCGGAAGCGATGACAAGGGTGCGTCGGGCCCGTCGGATGGTGTCCGCGAGTCGTCGAACCGTCTCGATCTCGATGGTGCGGGTCGCCAACGCCAGATTCGCCATGTCGGTGCGGAAGGCCGCGGTGACGGGATCCGTCGTACCGTCGGCGTGATCGGTCAAGATCTCCTGTGCCGTCATCGTGTCGAGGTAGCGGTTGCGGATTTCCAGTTGCAGCGCCGGCCATCCGCGGAAGCCCAGGCTCTGCGCTGTGCGGGTCACCGTGGAGATGTCCACGCCTGCCTCATCGGCCACCTGGCGCGCCGGCGCGTACGACGCGAACTGCGGCTGGGAGGTCAACACATCGATGACACGCGCCGCGCCGACTCCACCGGCACGGCCGGACTGGCGGCCCCGAATCCAGTCCTCGATCGACATCGATGGCTCCTTCCACTGCTGCGATCACACCAGGCTCGCACGGCACAGCCGAGCGGCACACGAGACCCGCATCACGGCGCCGATCGGAAACGGGCAACGATGAGGCCCCGGCGCAGTTCACCGTTCCGATCCGACCACCTTCCGCAACAGCGGGACACACAGATCCAACAGGGCGCGTTCGGTGGTGTCGAGCCGTTCGGCCATCGCCTCGGCCAGCCATTCGTCGCGCTGTCTGCGGTCGGCGAGCAACGTCGTCCGACCCCGGTCGGAGAGCTCGATGAGCTGGCGGCGACGATCGGTCGGGTCCGCGGTGCGGGTGATCATCCCCAGTTCGTCGAGCCGGTTCATGCTCAGTGTCAGCGACTGCACCCGCACCTGCGCGCGCTCGGCCAGATCGGCCACGGTGCTGATGCCATACCGATCCAGATCGCCGAGCAACGTCGCCTGCGTCATGGTCAACCCGTGATCGGGGCGATGCCGCCGAGCCAACCGGGCCACGTCCATCATCGCGTCGCGCAGACGTGTGGCGGCCGCCAACGACTCGGCATCGATGCGTCCACCATCGACGGCTACGGGACGATCTCCGGTGGTGGACACACCAAGACAATACTCAACAATTCGGACAGATAGCCACAGATCGACGCGGTTGGACCCGGGAAATTAGTAAGCGTAAACTTGCCAATCATGGTGATGCGCTGGATCGGTCTGCTGTGCTGCACCGCGCTGCTCACCGTCGGTGTCGAGAGGCTGAACGTACCGTCGGCGCCGCTGTTCGCCGGACTGCTGATGGCCGCGGTTCTCGCCATAGCCGGCCTGGCCCCGCGCGGCCGCGACGCCACCGACGACCGGCCGGCCAGACCCCCGCTTCCGCGCAACCTCGGGTTGTTCGCGCAGGGGATCCTCGGCGTCTACATCGGCACCATGGTTCGCTCCGACACCCTCTCCAGCCTGGGATCCTCCTGGCTGCCGGTGGTGGTGGTCGGATTCGGCACCCTGCTGCTCTCGGTGATCGCCGGGGCACTGCTCGGCCTGCACCGCCGGGTGGACCCGCTCACCGGATCACTGGCCCTCGTCGCGGGCGGCGCCTCCGGACTGGTCGCGCTCACCCGCGAACTCGGCGGGGAAGAGCGTCTGGTCGCGGTGGTTCAGTACGTGCGCGTCGCCCTCATCACCGCGACGATCCCGTTGGTCGCGAGCCTGGTCTTCCACACCCACTCGGCTTCGTCGACAACCACGCACGCGACCGGTGACCAGCGGTGGGGACTGCTGCTGGTCGTCGTGTGTGTCGGCGCCGGTCTCCCCCTCGGACGTCTCATCCACCTGCCCGCGGCCGGACTTCTCGGGCCGCTGATCCTCTCCGTCGCGGGCGAGCAATTGCACCTCACCTCCGGCGCAGCGGTGCCCACCGTGCTGGTCACCGTCGCCTACGCACTGATCGGCTGGCAGGCCGGTCTCGGTTTCACGATGCAGAGCCTCAAGGCCATCGGCGCCGTGCTCCCGCACGCCCTGGGGCTGATCGTCGGCATCAGTGCGGGGAGTGCCGGACTCGGTGTGCTGCTCAGCCTCTGGACCGGGGAGTCGATGTTCGACGGCTACCTGGCGACCACACCGGGTGGCATCTACGCGGTGCTCGCCGCGGCCGCGGCATCCGGCTCCAACATCACTTTCGTGGTCGGTGCGCAGATCATCCGAGTGCTGTTGATGCTGTTCATCGCACCGTTTGCCGCTCGCGGTTATCACCGGTGGATCTCGACGCACCGACGTCGGAGCACCGAGGATCGGCGAGTCGGCGTCTGAGAAGTCGTCATCCGTTCGACGTCGTCTACTCTCGCCGAGGAGAGGACGGTGAGGAATGGGTATCCGCGGTCGACGCCTGAGCTGGCGCGAACGGATCGAGGGCAAACGCACCATCCGCGGCGTGCTGGTCGGTCTGGCCATCGGCGCCACCGCATGGGTGGTCATAGCTGTGGTACTGATCCTGGTCTTCGCCTGACCCGTTACGGCGGAACGACCGGCCGCACCCATTACTCTCGGTTCTCATGAGCGATAACTCACGTGAGTTCGACATCGTCGTCTTCGGGGCCAGCGGATTCGTCGGGGCCCTCACCGCTGCCTATCTCGCTGAACACGCCCCCGATGACACCCGGGTCGCATTGGCGGGGCGCAACCGCGACAAGCTGGCCAGGGTTCGCGACGCGTTGCCCGCCGCGGCCCGCGACTGGCCGTTGCTCATCGCCGACGTGGAGTCCCCCTCGACCCTCGACGCGATGGCCGCTCGGACCCAGGTCATCTGCACCACCGTCGGCCCCTACCTGAAGTACGGCGAGAACCTGCTCGCCGCCGCGGTCACCGCGGGCACCGACTACGTCGACCTCACCGGCGAGGTGCCGTTCGTCCGTTGGTCCATCGACAAGTTCGGCGACCAGGCCGCCGCCAACGGGTGCCGCATCGTGCACTCCTGCGGATTCGACTCCATCCCCTCCGACGTGGGCGTCTACCTGCTGTATCGCGCCATCGAGGCGGACAACGCGGGATCCGACGGTGACGACGACAAGGGAGGCGACGGGAAGACGAACGCCGGCCAGATGACCGACACGACCATGGTGGTGAAGTCGATGCGCGGTGGCGCCTCGGGCGGGACCATCGACTCGATGCGGGTGATCAGCGACCTCGCCCGCGACACCGAGAACCGACGGATCCTGCTCGACCCACACGCACTGTCGGGTCCGCCCCACGACGGCCGTCGCACCCCGCGATCGGCCGAGCCGTCGGACATCGCGATCCGCGACGCCCGCAAGGTGGACCCCAGTCTCCAGGGCACCCTCGCCCCGTTCTTCATGAGCAGCCACAACACGCGCATCGTGCGACGGACGGATGTGTTGCTCGACAACGCCTACGGACCCGATTTCCACTACGGCGAGGCGATGGCCGTCGGCAAGACGCCCGTGTTGTCCACCGTCGCCGCGAGTCTGGTCAGCGCGGGTACCGGGGTCTTCCTGGGGGCGATGGCCTTGCCGCCCACCCGCTTCGTGCTCGACAAGGTGCTCCCCAAACCCGGTGACGGGCCCGACGAGAAGTCCAGGGAGAAGGGCTACTTCGTCTGCCAGACGTTCACCCGCACCACCACCGGGCGCCGGTACCGGTCACAGGTCAGCGCCAAGGGCGACCCCGGTTACAAGGCGACCGCAGTGATGCTGGGCGAGAGCGCGTTGACCCTCGCACTGGACCGCGCCAAGCTCCCCGACCGTCACGGGATCCTCACCCCGGTGGCGGCGATGGGCGACGCCCTCGTCGACCGCTTGCGCATGGCCGGGATGACGCTGCGCGCCGAACGTCTGGACTGAGTCGCGGGATCGGCGGGAGCGAGTCTCACGGCGACGCATACGGTCTCAGCACCTCACATTCCGACAGTCGGGCGACCGCCGCCCGTAGCTGCATCGCCGGATGCCGCGCGTAACCGAGGACCAATGCCGGCGACGTAGGGTCGGGCACCATTCGATGTTTGTCCAGCGTCTCGACGTTGATGCCGGCCAGGTCGGCCTCCACCAGCAACTCCTCTGCGTCGATGTCGGGCTGGAGTTCGGCCACCAGGAAAAGTCCGGCGTCGAGGCCACGGATGGCCCGCACCCACTGTCGTCGCGTGAGTTCGTCCACCAGCACCCGACGGCGATCGGCGTAGATCCGCCGCACCCGGGTGACGTGGCGGGCAAGGTCACCGGTGCGCAGGTAGTGCGCCAGGGCTTTCTGCGCACCATTGTTCACGGTCGACCCCAGCCCCCAACGGATCTCCCGGACCTCGTCGAGCAGCGATCGCGGCACGCGCATGTAACCGACACGCAACCCGGGGTCGAGGATCTTGGCCGCGCTACCGAGGTGGATGACCGGCGCACGCGGGTCTATGCTCGCCAACGCCGCGACCGGGGGTATGCCGTAACGGAACTCACTGTCGTAGTCGTCCTCCACGAGCACCGTGCCGGTCTGGGCGGCCCACTCCACCACATGCGCGCGGGTGGTGTCGTCGTAGCGGAACCCCATCGGGAACTGGTGTGCGGGCGTGAGATAGACACCGACGGGCGGCGGGTCCATCTCGCGTAATCGTGTGACCACCTCGGCCGGGCGATCGACAGGTAGCGGCACAACATGCACGCCGATCCGCTGCAGCAGCAGGCGCACGGTGCGGTAGCCGGGATCCTCCATTGCGACGGCCTGCCCGATCCATCCCAGCGCCAGCGCGAGGATGGTGACCGCTTCCGTGCTGCTGGTGCAGATGACGACCTCGCGAGCCTCACAGGGCACTCCCCGTGACGACGCCAGGTAAGCCGCCAGTTGTCGGCGCAGTTCGTTGTCACCCGCCCCGTCGATGGCCGCCGCCGCCGGAGTGTTCCAGCGCCACGCCGATCGCCAGTTCTCCCGTATCACCAGGTCCGGATCCATCGCCGACGGCACCAACTCGAAGCGGTACGCGTCGAACTCCATGATCGGACGGACAGCGGATGCGTCCACGGCCAGCCCACCGAACGGCTTGCCCACAAAGGTCCCCGCACCGTGTGTGCTGTGGATCCACCCCTCTCCCTCGAGTTCGAGGTATGCGGCCACGGCCGTGCCGCGCGAGATGCTGAGCACCGCGGCCAAGGCGCGGGTAGAAGGCAACGGGTCGTCGGCGACGAGCACCTCGTCCGCGATGGCCGCCTTCAACTGATGGACCAGTTGGGCACGCAACGGCACCGATGATGCGCGATCGAGCGACACCGGTAAGTCCGATTCGCCGGTTTGTTCGTATTCTTCGATGGTCTTCATCCGTAGGTCAAAGTGGTGTATCCGCTATTGGACCAGTGGTCCACTTCCCATGCACACCTTGAATAGCACAATTCACCCAGAGCGCGTCACCGCGCGCTCGGTTCCGTTCGCCGGCAGTGGCGGTCCGGGGGGAACACCCACTGTCCAGACAGGGGTGGCGGACGGATGAGAGCCGGTGGCGATGCCGGAATGGTGACTGCTCGGGGGGAGCGGCACTCGAGGGGTTCCGGCATCGTCATCGGTTGTTCGCGCTTCGACGCGGCCCCGAGTCAAAGAGGCGCGACGGTCGCAGTCGATCAACCCTCCGAAGACCGCCAGTGCGGTCCGAACCGGTCTCGAAATGCCATGGACCCAGCATGGGCACTCGCCGCACCCGCCGCGCCCTCCGGTCAGGCTCGTTCGCCGATCGAGATGCCGAGTCCACGGTACGTCCATCCGACGTCCATCCACCTCTGTTGATCCAGGCAGTTGCGTCCATCAATGATTCGTGGGGTACGCACCACGTCCATCAGATGTCCCGGATCAACGGTGGTGAACTCTTCCCATTCCGTGAGAACAAGTACGACATCGGCGTTTCGGCACGCATCATCAATTGATGCTTGATAATCGAGAGTAGGAAATATTCTCTTGGAGTTCTCGATCGCTTTCGGATCGTAGACGGCAACCGCAGCACCTTGAAGTTGCAATTGGCCCGCGATATTGAGCGCCGGCGAATCGCGCACGTCGTCCGAGTCCGGCTTGAAAGCCGCTCCCAACACTGCTACTCGCGTTCCCAGGATCGAACCGCACATCTGCCTGACGATCTCAACTGTCTTGGTTCGTCGCCTGACGTTGATGTTATCTACTTCTCGCAGGAAGGTGAGCGCCTCATCCGCACCGAGTTCACCAGCTCTCGCCATGAATGCCCTGATGTCTTTGGGGAGACACCCACCGCCGAAACCAATTCCCGCCTTGAGGAACTTTTTTCCAATGCGATCATCGTATCCGATCGCTTCGGCGAGCAGCCGTACGTCCGCGCCTGCCGCCTCGCAGACTTCCGCGATTGCGTTGATGAACGAGATCTTGGTGGCGAGGAACGCGTTGGCCGAGACTTTCACCAACTCGGCCGTCGCCAGATCGGTGACCATGAACGGACAATCTTCTGCCAGTTGTGACGCGTAGACTTCGCGAGCGGCACGCTCCACACGATCCGACGTCGCAGAACCGACCCCGATGACGATTCGATCGGGCATCAAGGTATCGCGAACTGCATAGCCTTCACGGAGAAACTCTGGATTCCACGCGACTTCGACGTGGACACGCGCCGGTGAGCGCTCCCGCACCAACGCCCCAAGCCTCTCCGCAGTTCCGACGGGTACCGTCGACTTCCCGAAGATGACCGTCGGCTTCGAGATCAGGGGTGCGAGGCTATCGATGACAGAATCGACATGAGTCAGATCGGCGGCGTACTCCCCTCGCTTCTGCGGGGTTCCCACCGCGAGGAAGTGCACATCCGCGAAGTCGGCCGCCTCTTGGTAGGAAGACGTGAACCTCAATCTGCCTGCAGACAGGTTCCGTTGCACGATTTCTTCGAGCCCCGGCTCGTAGAACGGAACTTCTCCGGCCTGCAACTTGGCGAGCTTGGCTGCGTCCACATCGACTCCGAGCACCTCATGCCCCAGTTCGGCCATGCACGCCGCGTGAGTGGCACCAAGGTAACCGGTACCGAGAACGGTCAGTCGCATCTAACCCCCGTATGAATGGACAGTGTCGAGCTGGTGAACGATAGCCGTTGGCCAGCTGGGCATTTCATCCAGAGTGTGATGCACATGGACCACGTCCACAAGTCGGACTCAGTATGCGCCCTCTTTTCCCATCACCGCGTTGGCCGTTCGCCACAGGATCAACACGTCCTGCATGATCGACCAGTTTTCTACATAACTGAGGTCCAACCGAACCGATTCCTCCCATGACAGATCTGACCGTCCAGATACCTGCCACAAACCGGTGACGCCGGGCCGGACCAGCATCCGGCGGGTCACCACACGGTCGTAGTTCTCCACCTCCTCGGGTAGCGGTGGTCGCGGCCCCACCAAGCTCATCTGCCCACTCATCACGTTGAACAGCTGCGGGAGCTCGTCGAGGCTGTAGCGACGCATGAACCTGCCCACCGGCGTGACCCGCGGGTCGTCTCGGATCTTGAACAGCACACCGCTGCCCTGATTCAACCCTGCCAGCTCGCCGCGAAGCTTGTCGGCGTTCTGCACCATCGAGCGAAACTTCCACATGCGAAAGGCCTCGTTGTTCAGCCCCACACGCATGCCGCGATAGAACACCGGTCCTGGCGAGGTAACCTTCACCGCGATCGCACATGCGAACAAGACCGGGCCCAGCATCAGCAGCAGCAACGCAGTAACCGAGCGGTCGAAGGCCGACTTGAGGAACTTGTTGGCCCCTTCGTACCGGGGTCGGTCGATGTGCAGGAGCGGCAGCCCTGCGACCGGTCGCACCATCATCCGCGGCCCGGCGACGTCGGTGACGCCAGGCGAGACCAACATCTCCACGTCCATCCCCTCGAGATCCCACGAGAGCTCCCGCATAGCCGAGTGGCCCAACACTTCAGCGGATGTCACCGCGACGGTCGTCGCCCCGGAGAGTGCCACCGCGGTGCGCGCGTCGGAGAAGTCACCGAACACCGGAATCTCCCGGCCACGGGATTGCAACATCTCGGGTCCCCGTCGCCGCTCGACGGGAACGCACAGGCCGACCACCTCATAACCGAGCGCCGGGGTGCTCTCCAACCGGTCGATTAAAGGCTTCGCCGATTCGACGCCTCCCATGATCAAGACGCGTTCCAGATACCGGCGGGTCTTGCGCAGACTGGTGAGATATCGACGCATACCCCATCGCGACGCGAGTAGCACGAAGGTGCCCGCGGGAAACGCCACCGCCAGAAATCCCCGAGCGATACTGAGATTGAACAGCTGGTCGAAGATTGCCAGCCCGCCGAATGTCACAAAAGACGCCATCCACACGCGACTGTATTCGGTGGGGCCACTGCCCAACACCCGCCTGTCGGCACTCTGCACAGCACGCAACGCTCCATACCAGAGGCAGGCCAGACCCGCCGACACCACGATCGCGGGCCAGTGAGCCCGACCCACCGGGGCCGTGAAATGGTCACCGAACCGAACAAGCTGAGCCAGCAACACCGCGAAAACGACTACGAGTAAGTCGATTTGGCGCACACGGACTGAGTAGATGTACAACCACTGCTGCGACCTCGGTTTGACGAAGCGAGCCTCGGACAGCGCTTTCGGACGGCTCGCGGATGAAGGCGAACCGAAATTCCACGACAAGCTTCAAACCCCCTCACACGCTCCGCTTTGCAATCTTCGCTGCCGCGCCATGGTTGTGTTGACCAGAACTTGGCCGTCCACAGGGTTGTTTGCCCCCTACCCGAGTCAATGGACGCATCCCACGAAACCGGTACGCACGACAACAGTAAGCCAGACGTGCCGGATTCGTGCGGTCAGAAGAAGGGTTTGCCTGCGGGTATTACCTACATCACAAATCGCCCTGCAGGGCAGGGTCGCTACGTCGCGCGTAACAGACGAAAATCCCGCACTCAGGCATAAATCTGCGTGCACGGAGTTTCTCCTCAAGGACCGAGAAGAGTCGGCCGCTGCACACGCGTCCACTCATCGCACCCGATGATTTGTGGCAGGTTCGGTGAGGTGGTCGGTCGGCGCATACCCAACGCTGACCGACAGGGGCGATCGACTGCATTTGTCGCACCCGAGGCTGCCAACACCATGAAACGGAGAATTCCGGCTACTCCACATCTCGAGGACCATGTGCCAACCCGCGCCTGACGCTCGAGGTGATGTGAATCATGCTATCCGTTGCACCCATGCAGATTCGCCGTTTCAACGTGAGTGACCAGGTCGGAAGGCGAATTCAAACCTGGCAACAACACACACAATGACATCAACCGGGGTGGGAACGGGTGCCATCAGCGGTTCCCGAAGGCACCATGGAGTAGTGGGTATCTGGGTCGTCGTCGGACTTGTCGCATGGATGGCGTTCTCGCTGATCGCCGCCCTGGTTATGGGTCGGGTGTTGAACGCACGGGATACACGCGATCGTCCCGGTGACGATGCGGAAATGAGCGCTGAACACCAAGTCGTCGATCCCGAACGCTTGCTGGGGTAGGAAGCGTCGACTACGGCGCACACTGAGTAGCACCGGGCGCGAACGGACCTGTGACGGCAATCGGCGTCGTGCTGTGAAGGAGGCAACGCGCAACGAATACAGCGCGGTCACGGCCTCCCGGTTGCAGTCTGGATAGCCGCAGGCCGGTGTGCCGACGTGGAGACAGCGCATGCCCGGTTGACCGGATAGGTGAGCGAGCAATATGCCCGGTGGATGAGCGGCAGTCACTCGTTCGACTCGGAGCGCCGCAACGCATACCTGCCTTCCTGCCCGGATGGCTCACCTGGCCGCCTACCAGCACGTACCTTGAGTGCAGCCGCCAACAGTGAAGGAATCCCGTGACCACCTCATCTGTCGAGCAGACCGCTGTCCCAGCGCACCGCCACCGCGTCGTCGTCATCGGTTCCGGGTTCGGCGGGCTCACCGCCGTCCAATCCCTCAAACGCGCCGACGTGGACATCACCCTGATCTCTCGGACCACCACCCACCTGTTCCAACCGCTGCTCTATCAGGTGGCCACCGGAATCCTGTCCGAAGGCGAGATCGCGCCCACCACTCGTCTGGTGCTCCGTAAACAGACCAATGCGACAGTGCTGCTCGGCGACATCTCCGCGATCGACCTCGAACACCGCACCGTCACCTCCAGGTTGATGACGATGGATTCCGTCATCCCCTTCGACAGCCTGATCGTGGCCGCCGGTGCCCAGCAGTCGTATTTCGGGAACGATCAGTTCGCCACCTACGCGCCGGGGATGAAGACCATCGACGACGCACTGGAGCTGCGTGGTCGCATCCTGGGGGCGTTCGAGGCGGCCGAGGTCACCACCGACCTTGCCGAGCGCGAGCGGCGACTCACCTTCGTGGTGGTGGGCGCGGGTCCCACGGGGGTCGAGTTGGCCGGCCAGATCGCCGAACTCGCCGAACGCACCCTGGCCGGGGCGTTCCGGTCCATCAAACCGTCGGAATGCCGGGTGATTCTGATGGACGCCGCGTCCGCGGTGCTGCCGCCGATGGGTCCCAAGCTGGGCCGCAAAGCGCAGCAGCGCCTGGAGTCGATGGGCGTCGAGGTGCAACTGAACGCGATGGTGACCGACGTCGACTACCAGGGCCTCACCGTCAAGGAGAAGGACGGCACCGAGCGGAGGATCGAATGCGCATGCAAGGTGTGGTCGGCCGGCGTACAGGCCAGCCCGTTGGGTGTGATGCTCGCCGAGCAGACTGACGGCACCGAGACCGACCGCGCCGGGCGGGTGGTGGTGGAACCTGATCTGACGGTGAAGGGTCACCCGTACGTCTTCGTGGTCGGTGATCTGATGGCAGTTCCCGGGGTTCCGGGTATGGCCCAGGGGGCCATCCAAGGCGCCAAGTACGCGACCAAGCTGATCACGAAGTCGCTGACGGGAGAAGATGATCCGGCCACCCGCGCACCCTTCAAGTACTTCGACAAAGGCAGTATGGCGACGGTGTCGCGATTCGACGCCGTCGCGAAGGTCGGCAAGATCGAGATGGCCGGCTTCTTCGCGTGGCTGGCGTGGTTGCTCCTGCACCTCGTCTACCTCGTGGGGTACAAGAATCGGTTCAGCACAGTCCTCACCTGGCTCGTCACCTTCACCGGGCGCGGTCGTGGCCAGATGGCAATCACCAGTCAGATGATCTACGCCCGGCTGGCCGTGGAACGGTTGCAGTCCCAGCAGGCGGAGGCGGCGGCCGCGAAGGACTCCGAAGCGAGCTGAGAACGCGGGGGCGCTGATTGGGTGGCCACGTCAACACCCGAAGGTACGTGGATAAACGAGTGGCCTCTCGAGCCGACCAGTCCCGTCGGTTGGCATCGGCGTCGGTCATCTGGACTGCCGTCAGTCCTCTACATCCACTCCGTGGTCGCGCGCGAGTCCAGCAAGCCCGTCGGCCCAACCCTGACCCAGCGCGCGCAATTTCCAGTCCCCGGCATGGCGGTACACCTCACCCAGAATCATCGCGCGGAACGGTTCATTCCGCGGAGTGAACTTCCACTCAATTCCCGAACAGCTCACGCGGACTTCAAGCCTCGTTTCTGCGAGACTCCCCAATTCGTCGGAGTCGATCGCAGTCACCAGTAACGACCGAGCAACGTCGGTCGGCGCAGCGACGGGACGCAGCACGGCGCGTTCGACCGTTCGGAGCTCCTGACGTGCTTTGCCCATCAGCACCGCGACGCCGTCCGGCTCGACCGGCTGGTTGTAGAACACGAAATCGCGATCACTCCGTACCTGACCGGCCGCGTTCACCAACAGAACGCACAGATCCGTATCGACTTGTCCCGCGGCCGACACGACGACCTCCACTCGGTCCGATGCCGGCTCTGGCAACCGGACGTTCTGACCTGGCGTCAAGACGATGTGGCTCCTCCCCGCTTCGGGAGCAGGCGAGGGGGGCGGCGAGTCCACCGCAGAGTGCTCAGCGCTGTAGTAGTCACGCAGCCACAGAGGAATCGGTGTCAGGGTGAAGGGGTCGTCAACTTGTGCGGGACCAGGCGTGTGTGTGGGCGACGATGCCAGGTGGTCGTCGACGGCCTCCGGGCCGTCAGCAGCAGAGTCGCCGAGATCCTCTGCTGCGTCGATTAGTTCGGAGAGCTGAGGCAACCTGTTGAGCCGCAATGGCTTCAGTGTCGTCGAGTAGTTCCCAGCCGCCGTGACGTTGACGCTGCACTGCACATCTCGTCCCATGTCGAAGATCTTCAGCGCATCATTGCGATCGGACCACTGCGTAGTCTCGACTTCGTCACGCGTCCATGTTCCGAACGCGACCACTCCGAGTCGACCATCCGAGGAGACTCGGGTGATGACCGCTGCGGTGACAGCGGTGATCCCCGGAGCCACCGCAAGTGCCTCGCGGACGCTCGCCACGAGATTGGACGCCAGAATGTGTAACCACCACCCCATCGCCTCCCGCTTGGGGAGCGCTTTCAGCGTTGGCTGCCCGCTGCGGTCAGGACCAATTGTCTGCTGCGGCAAACTGTCGAGGTCTTGCTGACGCATCACGACCGACAGCACGCGTCCGTCGACGCCCACAGCGCAACCCGCGGCAGGGTTGTCGGCAAAGGCCGTGTTCACCGTCTCGATCACGGTGGCCTCGTCGTTATCATGCAAGGCCCTCCACCAGTCGTCGACTTCCGCGACCAGCCGGGAGCGGACCCCCTCAATACGTTGCGTCTCTGTCTGAACGTACGCGGCCGCGTCGTGTTCGGCTGCGACACGTGCCGCCGCTCGTTCGTTGCGCGCGAACCGTCCGACGCCACGCAACCGGATCGCATTCATATCCGCCCGTACCGCCGACTCCGGGATCGGGGGTGGTGGTGCAATGACCGGGTAGACGGGCGCGGGCCACGTCTGCAGGTGCACGCTGACCGATGACATGCGCAGATCGCGTAGCTCCACCATCGCCTGGTGCTTCTGATCTTGCCGCGCAGCCCGTTCGGTAGCTCTTGCCATCTGAGCCATCGAGGGGCCGGTGCGCGTCGACGACCGCCGGGTTGTGGTGCGCCGACCGCGCCCGCGGTGCGACCCACCCAGTGACTGATAGGCATAGAAAGGCCCAAAACCCGTTGAGACCCCAGACCGTCCGCTGCCCACGTGGAGCCGCGCGGCACGCGGCCCGACGGATGCGCGCAACCCCACGAGTGGAGACGCGCACCCGCATCCCGGGGACGCCGACACGAAATCCTAGGGACACGGACTGGCCTGGGGTAGGTACGACTCCGTCAGTACCATTGCGCGACGCCACCGTGGTGTGAGCACGTTCCACTGCGATGCCGACTGTAGCTGACGGACCCGTCCTCGCACAGCGCGCTGGGTCCGCCCGAACTGATCTCCCCTCCTGCGCTGCTCCCCGAATCCGACCCCACAGGTGCGGTGTAGGCGGGAGGCGTGTACGCGGGCGCAGGGGTATACGCCGGCGCCACATGAGTATTGACGTGGTCATCGTCCCGTGGCGGCACGAGCGCCTCGACCGACGCTTCGGACGTCGTCGTGCCCTGGGAGGGCAGCGCACTGGTTTCCAGTGGTGGCTCCGACGTGGCGGTCTCTGACGATGAGGTGGGGGTGTTCGTCGGTGACGCGACGAGCGCAGCTCGAGTGGTCGTCGGCGTCACCACGACCGTCGAGGTGGTCACCGCCACGGTGGCTGCCGTCTTCTGCGGCGCCGGGTCGCTGTGCGGTGTTACCAGTGCGACCACAAGAAAGAAGAGAAACACTGCGCCCACGATGAACGGCCACTTGTGGCGCTTCTTACGCGACGGCGGTGTGGGTGGGCGATCGAAGTTGAATCCGGACAAATCGGGCGGTGGGTACGACATGATCTTGAGGCTTTCTGGATGAGTTGATGCGCACACCACCGGCGCGCCGATCTCCATATCTGTGGGTGCGATCACTCTGTTACAGAGGCACCCATCCCTCAGCACCCGAACGGCCACATGCGTCCGGTGGACAGGCGCCGAGCTGGGCGGCCTCCAGGCACCCTTCGGGGTCATATCGCTGTCGATTCCGTAATGAAACGCGGCAAAGCGCCCTCACCAGCGTGTTCGGCGGGCATCATGCATGTGTGACCGTGGCGCTGATCGCTGTCGGCATTGCCTGCAGGGTGGTGCAACACTGCTCGTTGCCCGGGTGGTCGGCCGGACGATCCACGCACGCGATGCGCTCGACAGGCCGGCGCCGGAGTTACAGCGGGTGCACTGACGCACCTCGGCGACCGCTATCGCTGTCCACCTGGCCAACAGTTGTGATCCGAAGAGACGATGGCGGCACCACTTCGGTCTCCGCTTCGATGGCGACGTGAGTTCTCGTAAGGAGAGACGGAACAAACGACTCGCTCAACGTGCGGGTGCGGCAGTGGCGGTGGGAGCGCTCGGCGTGGGAACCGTCGCGCTCACCACCCACCAGCAGCGTGAGGGGGGACCGCAGCCCGCGCAGGTCGTCGTACGAACGGCTGCCCGGGCGTCCGACGCCGGAATGGTCGTGCCATCGACACCGGTTGCGCCGACCACCACTGGCCGTTGAAGCTCGCCTCCCTGATCAGCCCCCGTCGGAGAACACAAGCGGTCTCACCAGCGGTCAGGCGGGTGTGGCCAGGGTGATGATGTTGTCCTCATATCCCAGTGGGGGTCCGATGAACGGACCACCGCAGGTGACGAGCGCAAGGGTCTCGTCACCATCGAGCCGGTTCAATTCACCGAAAGCATTACTGGGATGGGCTTTGTCGGAGGTCACCGTTCGGGTCACCCGGTAGGTGTGCTGGGCGTGATCTCGGCTCGTGACAGTGACGGTGTCGGCCGGGTGCAGGTCGCCGAAGCGGGATGCAAAACCACTGCCCTGCGCCACGTCGTCGATGTGGCCGGTGATGACGACCG
Source organism: Williamsia sterculiae (assembly GCF_900156495.1). Taxonomy (GTDB): domain Bacteria; phylum Actinomycetota; class Actinomycetes; order Mycobacteriales; family Mycobacteriaceae; genus Williamsia_B; species Williamsia_B sterculiae. Next base: position 566,240 of record NZ_FTNT01000001.1, on the reverse strand, counting down.
TGCCGTGCCCGGACCCGGGCAACGCGGAGTCGACCCACCACCCCAGTTGATGCACATCTTGCGGCGGCGCCAGAACTCCTCGGTCATCGGTTGCCACGGCCGCGGTGCGCGCGGAGTCATGGCCGATCGTCACGACCTCCGGAGCCGACGCCTCGGTGGCCGTTGCCGCGACCGGCGCCGGGAGGTGTTGTTGCCCGGTGGCGACTGTCGAGTGCGCACCGGAATGCGTCGCGCATCCTGCGGTCAACAACACCGCCCCGCACGTGACCGTGAGCGCACCTACCGCTCGGCCCATCACCGTCGAGTGACCGAACCGGCAGGAATCGACGAGATCAACACCCGGTGGGTCACGTCGCGCGACACCACACGCGATCCGGGTGCGGCAGGATCGGATGTCGGCCGATGGTTCGGGGCTTTCGTGGAGACGCGGGTGAAGGTCACCGAGGCGTCGGTGCCCTCGCCGGGTTTGAGCGTGACGACGGATCCCTCGTGCGCCACCCGATAACCGCTCGGCGCCTGATAGACGTCGACGACGTACTCGGTGCCTTCGGCCCGCACCGGCAGTTGCACCCCGGTCGGGGCGACCACTTGCACGGCGTACCCGTTCATGTCGCTGACGTTGACGATCGCATTCGGTACCAGGGTGCCTGCATCCTGATCCCACGACTCGATGTTGAGCGTGGCCGTGCCTGCTGCGGCCGATGTCTGGACCGGCGTGGTCGGCTCAGGTGACTCCGTCGCGGTCGTCTGCGTCGGAGCGTCGGTCGTTGCCGGGACCTCGGTGGAGGTCGCAGCGGGAATCGACGTGTCCACGGGCGTGGGTGACACCGTGGTTGTGGTGACCGGCTCGGTGGTCTCCGTATCACCCGAGGCGGTGGCCGGACCAACCAGCGCACCTGCCAGCACCGCTGCCGTCATCACCGAGGCGAGCCCAGCTCGTTGTGCCCAAGCGTTTTTCATCATTCCCACCCCAGCTGTCGCCATTGTCGTTCCCGACGCCGGGAACACATCTGGACAGTCGGATATGGCCACAGGCTTCGTTAGCGGCGTTATCAAACCGTGTTGGGGAGGAGGCGATCTCGATACCCCGGCACACTCAGTCGCGCTGACTCACCGGACTCAGCTCCAGCGTGCTCGCCACGGCCTCGTCGGTGACCATGCCGCCCACCGATCGGTCACCGCCACCTCCGTACTTGGCGCGGTACGCGTCGTCGACGGACCGACTGAACCCATCCGGCCCGGCGGACAGTTGCTGCACCGTCACTTCCACGGACACTCCCGGAACGCTGATCCGCGCTCGCCGGGTCCGCACCGCATCGCCATACCAACCCGTGTTGCGGCGATGCCAGGTCCGCACGTACACCGAGCCATCGAGGCAGACCACCCATACCGGCACCTCGATCCGCCACTGACCGCTGCGTCGCTGTGTGGAGATCCGCAGTTCGGCGGTGTCGGCGATCGACTCGAGCTCCTCGGGCGTCCACGGTCGAGTGGCGACCGGACGGGCAGACTCCTCCGGCATCGGACCTCCTCTTCGTACGTCTGGTGATCCACGGTAGCGCGACGAAGCCCACCCCCTTCAGATCGTTCTGAGCACAAGCAGTGACCGAATGACCGATTCGTGGCGATGATGTTTGCCTGCGCCGCCATCGGCCGGGTGGCCGACTCAACCGGCCGCATGTGCACGCGTCCTCCGCTGCTGTCTGAAAGTGACCAATGTCTGATCTTCGTAGTTCCATCGAGAGTGCCGACAAGAACCATCGCCGCCGCTGGCCCTGGTTTGTCCTGGCGCTCATCGTCGTGATCGTTGTGGTGGTGGTCATTGTCGTCAGCGTGTCCGGTGGCAGCTCATCCGACACCGCGTCGTCCGACAACAAACCGGTCAGCGGCGGCACCCTGAATTTCTCATTGATCGACTACCAGCGCAGCCCGGATCCCCAACTCGGAACCAACTACGCCGAATCCCTCATTGCCAGCAACGTCACAGACAAGTTGCTGTGGCAGGACCCGAAAACCGGTGAATTGACCCCCTGGCTTGCGACCAAGTGGCAGTACAACCCGCAGCTCACCGAGTTCACCTTCACCCTGCGTGATGGTGTCACCTTCAGTGACGGCGCACCTTTCAACGCCGAGGCGGTGAAGCTGAACTTCGACCAGTACATCAAGGGTGATGCAGCGTTGGACATCAAGCCCAACGGCGCCCCACTGTTTCCCGGTTACCTCGGAACCGACGTGATCGACGATCACACGGTCAAGCTGCGGTTCTCCAAACCACTGGCCAGCGCGCTACAGGCGACGTCTTTCACCGGTAATGCCGGCCCGGGGTTCCTGTCCCCCAACACACTCAAGCTGACCGGCGCACAACGCTCCGCCGATGTGACCAAGGTCGTCGGTACGGGCCCGTTCGTCTACCAGAGTTGGAAGCCGCAGGTCGAGACCGTGGTGGTACGACGCAAGGGGTACAACTGGGCGCCGCCTGCGCTCAAGCATCAGGGCGAGGCCTATCTGGACAAGATCGTCTTCCGCTCCATCCCCGAGTCCAGCGTGCGTACCGGATCGCTCACCTCGCACGCTGTCGACGCCACCCTCGACGTCGGGACCACGGACGAGAAATCCCTCTCCGCACAGGGATTCAAGATCATCTCCCGACCGGTGTCCGGCACAGCGATCTTCTTCAACTTCAACTCACAGCTCTTCCCCACCAACGACATCGCGGTGCGCAAGGCCATCCAGCTCGGGTGGAACCGTGACGCGGTGACCAAGACCGTGCTCACACCGTCGTATTCGGTGGCCACGTCGGTGCTGCTGCCGTCGGTTCCCGGTTACGTCGACTACAGCAAGTCCGTCCTGAACTACAAGCCGGAGGAAGCAGCGAAGCTGCTCGACGACGCCGGATGGAAGACCGGCCCCGACGGGATCCGGGTCAAGGACGGCCGCCGCCTGGCAATCAAGACGCTCGGGATCAACAACCTGGTGGTCAACAGCCCGGCGTATCAATCCATTCAGCAGGACCTCAAGAAGATCGGCATCGACCTGCAGCTCACGGTTCTACCCATCCCCGACTACACCGCCCAGCAGGCCAAGGCCAAGGCCGATTGGAACATCGTCGCGGCCAACCGCTCCCGTGACGACGCCTCCGTGTTGAACCTGCAGTACAACCCGCAGAACGGCAACGGCAACTACCTGGACGCGAACTCCACCGGCGTCAACGTCGCCGAGGTCACCGACGCACTCGAGCGCATCGAGACCACCCTCGACACCGACCAGCGCAACAAGTACACCGCTGCGGCACAGGATCTGTTGGTCCAGAAATACGCGTTGGTCAACCCGGTCTACAACCCGTCGCAGGTGATCGCCCACGCACCGTCGGTGCACGGCATCGTGTTCGACGCACAGTCCCGCAACACCTTCGTCGACACTTGGAAGGCGGGTGACAAGTAGCCACGATGACCAGATACATCGCCCTGCGCGTGGGCCGCGCCCTGTTCGTGGTGTGGTCTGCCTTCACCCTCACCTTCGTGCTGCTGTACGTGCTACCGGCCAATCCTGTCGACCTGCTGTTCGACCCCGCCTCGATCAACTCCATCCCGCCCGAGGTGAAGGCCAAGGTCGCACACAGCTACGGCTTCGACAATCCGATAGTGCTGCAGTATTTCTCCCGTCTAGGGCACTTCCTGCGGTTCGACTTCGGCACCTCGGTACAGTCCGGGCAGTCGGTGGTCGGTGCCATCGGGGCCGCGTTACCGCAGACGCTGATCCTGTCGGTCTGCGCGCTCACCCTGGCCGTGCTCATCGCGTTCGCGGTGGCGATCGCGGCCACCGCCGGCCGACAGGCCTGGTTGCGGGGACTGATCGAATCCCTGCCGACCGTGGCGGTGTCGGTACCGGTGTTCCTGTCCGGGATCCTGCTGTTGCAGATCTTCGCCTTCCGCCTCGGTTGGTTCCCGGCCTTCGGCAACGACGGCTGGCGCAGCCTGGTGCTACCGACCATCACCCTCGCCGTGCCGGTGTCCGGGCCCATCGCGCAGCTGCTGGTCCGCAGCTTCGGCACCGAACTGCAGTCGGGATACGTGGTCACCAGCTACGCCAAGGGTGCCGACAAGATACAGGTGTTGACCAAGGACGTGTTCCGCAACGCCAGCCTGCCCGCCCTCACCATTGCCGGCATCACGTTCGGCAACCTGATCGCCGCGTCGGTGATCACCGAGACCGTCTTCGCCCGCAGCGGTGTGGGTCGGTTGACACAGTCGGCGATCAGTACCCTCGACGTCCCACTGGTCCAGGGTCTGGTGGTCCTGGTCGCGCTGATCTTCGCGGCCATCAACCTGGTGGTCGACCTGGTCTATCCGCTGCTGGACCCGCGCCTGCGGACTCCGCTGCTGACGGCGGTGGCGAGGTGACACGATGACCGCATCTCAGGTGGAGACCCTCGCCCTGACACCCCCGCCCTCCCCCGTCGGTGCAGGGCTGCGCACCGCGGTGACGGATCTGACCCGTAAGCCGGTTCTTATCATCGCCTGGGTGGTGGTCCTGACCGCGATCGGCTGGGCCGTGGTTCCGGGCCTCTTCACCCACTACAGCCCGTTCGACGGTAACCCGGATGCCAGCTTCCTCGCACCGTACGCGCAGCACTGGTTCGGCACCGATCGGCTGGGGCGCGACATGTTCGCGCGCAGCGTATTCGGGGCCCGCACCACGCTGGCATCCACCTTGCTGGCCGTTCTCATCGCCTTCGGCGTCGGCACCCTGCTGGGACTGGTGGCCGGGTTCGCCCGCGGTGTGGTCGACACCGTCATCATGCGCTGCGTCGACGTGTTCCTCGCCATCCCCAGCCTGCTGCTGGCGATGGTCGTGGTCTCGGTGCTCGGTTACTCCACCTACAACGTCGCGCTGGCCGTCGGGATCTCGTCCATCGCGTCGTTCGCCCGGGTGATGCGCGCGGAGGTGATGACCGTCGCCTCGCGCGACTACGTCCAGGCCGCATACGGGCTGGGGGTCCGGCGGCTCGCGGTGGTCGTCAAACACGTGGTGCCGAATTCGCTGAACTCCGTGCTGGCGCTGGCCGCAGTGGAGGTCGGCACCGCCATCCTCGCCGTCGCGAGCCTGGGTTTCCTCGGGTACGGCGCACCACCACCGCAGCCCGAGTGGGGCCTGCTGGTTTCCGAGGGTCGTGACTACGTCGCGTCGTCGTGGTGGGTGTCGATCCTGCCAGGGGCGTCGCTGGCGATCGTCGTGATCGCCACCCACCGCATCAGCGTCTCCTTCCGAAAGGCCAGGGTCTCATGACCGATCACACCGCCGAACCGCTGCTCGATATCTCGTCGTTGTCGGTGGACTACCGCACTCGACGGCAGTGGGCGACCGCCGTCGACGACGTGGACATCAGCGTGCACGCGGGAGAGTTCGTCTCCCTCGTGGGCGAGTCCGGGTCCGGTAAGACGTCGGTGGTGTTGGCCTCGCTGGGTCTGCTCCCAGGGAACGCGCGTATCCGGCAGGGTCGCATCGCCTACGACACCGTCGACGTCACCGGGTGGAACGAGCGTCGGATGTCGCTGGTACGCGGCAACTACGTCGGCTTCATCCCACAGGATCCCAACACGTCGTTGAATCCCGTCAAGCGGATCGGTCGTCAGGTGGTGGAGGCGGTCCGGTTCAATCAACCCAAACGTCGACCCACGCCGCTGAGGGGCGAGGTGGGCAGGGACGAGGCCCTGCAGGCACTGCGTACGGCCGGTCTGGCCGACGCCGAGCGCGTCTTCGACCAGTTCCCGCACGAACTCAGCGGCGGCATGAAACAACGCGCCCTGATCGCCATCGCGCTGGCAGGCAACCCGAAGGTCATCGTCGCCGACGAGCCGACCAGTGCCCTCGATGTCACCGTGCAGCGTCGCATCCTCGACCACCTGGTCGGACTCGGCAGCGACCTGGGCATCGGCGTGCTGCTGATCACCCACGACCTCGGGGTGGCGTTGGAACGCTCCGACCGGATCCTGGTCATGCGGCACGGCCGTATCGTCGACTCCGGAACCCCGGACGCCGTGGCGACGCAGGCCACCGACGACTACACCCGCCGGCTGCTGGCCGCCGCACCGGCACGACACTCCGGACGGTTACAGCCGACCAGCGGGCGCGCCGACTCCCGTGTCGAGACCGACGACATCCTGGTCGCACAGGGCATCTCGCGTACCTATCGGTCCCGCGTACGTGGGGCCGAGCACACCGTGAATGCGCTCGCCTCGGTCGACCTCACGCTGCGCCGCGGCACCACCCACGCGATCGTCGGTGAGTCGGGGGCCGGGAAGTCGACACTGGCGCGCATCGTCGCCGGGTTGGCGACTCCCGACGCCGGATCCGTGCGGATCGACGGCAACGAGCTGACCACCCTGCGCGGCGACGACCTCCGTCAGGTCCGGCGCAACCTGCAGTTCGTGTTCCAGAACCCGTTCACCTCGCTCGATCCCCGGTATTCGGTGGCGCGGATCATCTCCGAACCCCTCGTCGCCTTCGGTCTGGGCGGTGGCAAGGACGGCCGTAGAGAGCGGGTCGGCGAACTCCTCGATGCCGTGTCCTTGCCCCCGGAGGTCGCTCGGAGGCAGCCGGGCGAGCTGTCGGGCGGCCAGCGGCAACGCGTCGCCATCGCCCGGGCGCTCGCCGTGCAACCCGAGGTATTGGTCCTCGACGAGGCGGTCAGTGCGCTCGACGTGTCGGTGCAGGCGCAGATCCTGCAGTTGCTCGTCGATCTCCAGTCCGAGCGTGGACTGAGCTACGTCTTCGTCACCCACGATCTCGGCGTGGTGCGAATGATCGCCGACGACGTGACGGTGATGAAGGACGGCCAGGTGGTCGAGACGGGTTCCGTCGGTGCGGTGTTCGACGGTTCCGAACACGCCTACACTCGCGAGCTGATTGCCGCCATTCCCGGGACACCGGTGGAGACTTCAGCCCACCTGCGCTCCGCCTGACACCGCCACGCCGCGCGCAGCAGGCAAGCCGAGGCGGCCCCGTAGCGTCGGCTCGGTGTAGTCACGCCGGAACAGGCCACGCTGCTGCAGGATCGGCACCACCAACCGGGTGAAGTTGGGCAGGTCGACGGCGGTATCGGCGGGCATGATGGTGAAACCGTCGGCAGCACCGGCGGCGAACCACTCCTGCAGATCGTCGGCCACCTGCTCGGCGGAACCCACCAGCAGCCGATGCCCCGCACCCCCGGCGCTGGCCACGATCAGTTCCCGCGGGGTGTGCGGTCGTTCGGCGATCAACGCGCGCGTCGACACGGCGAAGCCCGTCGAGAACGCCGACGGCGGGAGGTCGGCGGGCAAGTCGTCCGAGGTGATCGGGTCGTCGGGACCGAAATCGGTTGCCGACAGTCCCAAGCCGTCCACGAGTTGTCTCGCCAACCGTTCGATGGGCAAGGTGTCGGCCAACTCCGCAAGGCGCCGTTGGGCGGCCTCCGCGGTCTCGTCCACCAGCACCACCACACCCAAGGAGACCTTGACGTCGTCGGGGTGCCGACCCGCCGCCCCGGCACGCGCACGGATGTCCCGACGGAAAGCGACAGCCTTGGAACGGGTCTGAGCCACGGTGAAGACCACGTCGGCAAAGTCACCGGCCAGCTTCAATCCGCCCTCCGAACCACCGGCCTGGACCAGGACCGGTCGACCCTGCGGACCGGCGGCCACCGGGAGCGGGCCCGCGACGGAGAAGAACTCACCGTGGTGGTCGATGCGGTGCACCTTCTCCGGGTCGCCGTACCGGCCCGATCCCTTGTCGGCGACCAACCAGTCGGTCTCCCAGCTGTCCCACAGTTTGGTCACCACGTCCAGGAATTCCCACGCACGCCGGTACCGGGTCACCTTGTCGGGATGGTCGTCGAGACCGAAGTTGGCGGCCGCGGCGGGGGTCCCGGTGGTCACGATGTTCACCGCAGCCCGACCCTTCGTCACGTGGTCGAGGGCCTGGAATCGGCGGGCCAGGTTATAGGGCGAGTTGTAGGTGGTCGAGCTGGTGATCACCACACCCAGCTGGTCGGTGACCGCGGCGATATGACCCAGCAGGATCAACGGATCTATACCGCTGCCCGGCGCGTCACCGATCTCTCCCCGCAACGCGGGACCGTCGCCGAGGAACACGGCGTCGATCTTCGCCGCCTCCGCCAACCTCGCCAGCCGAACGAAGTGGTCGATGTCCAGGTAGGCCAACGGGTCGGCGTGCGGCAGTCGCCATGCCTGGCGAAAATGACCGGGTGTCATCAACGACAGGTTCAGGTGCAGACTCACGGTGTTGCCCTTCTCCCGAGGTCCCCCTCTGACCGGGGCGTCCAGCCCAGCGCGGGTGCGAGATCTCTGGCTCCGGCCTCCAGCAGGCGCAGATGTTCGCCGAGATCGGGAACACCGGGTACGAAGCTGATCAGCAGATCGGTGGCATGGCGCAACGCGGGATCCTCGGACAGCTCACCCGCCAGCTCCTCGCTCGGTCCGATCAGGGCGTGATCGGCGACGAGGTACTCCTCCACCGAACCTGTGTGACTCGGCGCCCCCGTGGAACTCCAGCTCTGCCAGCGGCGCACACCGGGAGTGACCAGTCGGATCGCCTCGTCACGATCCTCGTGCGGGTACACCGCCCGCGAGACCTGCACGCGCGGTTCCCGGTCGGTCGGCGCCCACGCCTCCCGGTACGCCTCGACCCACTCCGCCTGACGTTGCTGCGCTTCGCGGGTGGTGCCCCCACCGAACGTGTGCGCACGTGACAGCTGCAACCCGTCCCCGGCGCGGGCCGCCGCCTGCGCAGCCGACTTCGCGTGCTCGGGAGCACTGGTGGTGGCCTGCCACAACCGTGACCGCAACCCCGGCGCGGGTGGGTGCAGGCGCTCGTGCAGCGAGTTGAGCGGGCGGCCGTCGAGGACGTCGTGCAGTCTGTTCACCGACTCCTCGTACAGCTGATGCCGTGCGGTGAGGTCCTTGCCGAAGGCTTCCCAGGCACCGGTGAACGGACCGGACCCGATTCCCAGTTCCAGTCGTCCACCAGCGATCTCGTCCAGGGTCGCGGCATCCTCGGCCACCCGCAGCGGGTCCTCCAGCGGGAGCACCAGCACACCGGTTCCCAGACCGATCCGCCGGGTGTGCTGGGCGATCGCCGCGAGCACCACCAAGGGTGCGGACACGTGCTCGTTGCCCTGCCGGAAGTGTCGTTGGATCACCCACCCGGAGTCGTAACCGAGGTGTTCGGCGGCGACGAACAGTTCGATGGCCTGCCGGTAGGCGGTCGCCGGGTCCAGATCGTTGTCGAGATGCAGGAGGAAGTTGAGGCGGAAGGGTCGTCCGTCGGGCACCCCCGCCCCGATCAGCGCACCGGCGGGTGCGGTCACCGGTTCAGTCCGGTGCCGTCGACGCCGTGCTCGTCGATGATGGCGAGCTCGGCGTCGGTCAACGGCGCGAAGTCCAGCGCGCGCACGTTGTGGTCCAGCTGCGCGGTGGAACTCGCCCCGACCAACGCCGAGGTCACCGCCGGTCGCCGCAACACCCACTGCAGGGCCAACTGTGCCAGCGACTGTCCCCGTGCCTCGGCGAGCTTGTTCAGTTCGGCGGCCCGGCTCCGGTAGGTGTCGGTGATCACGTCCGGGCTGAGGAAGGTGCTGTTCACCGCACGCGCACCGTCGGGGATCGTCTCGAGGTACTTGTCGGTCAGCAGACCCTGCGCCAACGGTGAATACACGACGAGACCGAAACCGTCGCTCTCGGCGAGATCGAGTAGTCCGTTGCGTTCGATGGTGCGGTCGAAGATCGAGTAGCGGGGTTGGTGGACGAGCAACGGGACACCGGCCGCCGCCAGCAGGTCGGCGATCCTGTGTGCTTGATCGGTGGGGTAGTTCGAGATGCCCACGTAGAGCGCCTTGCCCTGTTGCACCGCCGCGGCCAACGCCGCGACGGTCTCCTCGATCGGCGTCGTTTCGTCCGGCCGGTGGTGGTAGAAGATGTCGACGTAGTCGGTGCCGAGGTCGCGGAGGCTGTGTTCCAGCGAGTTCAACAACGTCTTCCGGGAACCGCCCTTGAGATAGGGGCTCGGACCGATGGGGTTGCCCGCCTTGGTCGACAGCACGATCTCGTCGCGGTGCGGTGCGAGGTCGGATGCGAGCACCTTGCCGAAGTTCTGCTGTGCGGCGCGATGCGGCGGTCCGTACCGATCCGCGTTGTCGAAGTGGGTGATGCCGAGGTCGAAGGCGTGCAGGATGATCTCGCGCTGCGTCTGGAACGGGTAGTCCGTTCCAAATTTCTGCCACAGTCCGAACGAGAAAGCCGGCAGGTCGAGACCCGACTTCCCGGCCCGCCGGAAGGTGCTGCTCTCATACCGGTCCGGTGCGGCGGTGTAGGTGGTCTCGAATGTTCCGTACGACATGTCTCGGTTGAACCTTTCAGAGGGTGACGGGTTGCGTCGCGGGATTGTGACGTAGCGCCTCGGGCTGTAGCGACGGGGTGTCGACGCCGGTGTCGCGTTCGACGAACTGGGTTCCCGGGGCCACGATCTCGTCGATGCGGTCGAGGGTGTCGGCGTCGAGCACGGTGGATGACGCCCGCACGTACGCGTCGAGGTGTTCGGCGGTGCGCGGGCCGATGATCACGCTGCTCACCGCGGGATGTTCGGTGGCGAATCCGATGGCCAGGTCGACCAGGGTCAGCCCGCGGTCCTCGGCGAGACGGGCCAGTGCATCCGCCGCCTCCAGCTTGCGTCGGTTCTGCGCCGCCCCGATGTCGAAGCGACCCGGGATCAGCGCCGCCCGAGCCGATTCGGGTTGCTGCCCGTCGACGCGGTACCTACCCGACAGCCACCCCGCGGCGAGCGGACCGTAGGACAGCACCCCCACGCCGTAGGCGCGGGTCACCGGGAACACCTCACGCTCGGCACCCCGCACCAGTAGCGAGTACGGGAGTTGTTCGGTGTGCGGTCCGATGAGTCCGTACTTCTCGGCCAACCAGTGCGCCTCCACCTGGCGGTGGGCGGGGAACACCGAGGTGCCGAAGTACCGGATCTTGCCCTGCGTGATCAGGTCGTTCAGGGTCTGCAGGGTCTCCAGCAGGTTGGTCCGCGGGTCGGGTCGATGCGCCTGATAGAGGTCTATGTGGTCGGTGCCGAGCCGACGCAGACTGTCTTCCACGGCACGCACGATCCACCATCGCGAGTTCCCCGCGTGACGCGGATCGTCACCCACCTGACCATGGAATTTGGTGGCGAGGAACACGTCGTCGCGACGACCGCTGATCGCCTTGCCGACGATCTCCTCAGACCGCCCGTCGCCGTAGACGTCGGCGGTGTCGATGACAGAGATACCCGCCTGCAGCGCGGCATCGATGATCGCGAGACTGGTCGTCTCGTCCTGCCACCTGCCGAAGTTCATGGTGCCCAACGTCAGTGGCGTGACACGCACACCGGTGCGGCCGAGCACCCGGGACGGTGCGATGGTCATGATGTCCTCCTCAGAACAGTCCGGTGGTGGGCGGCTCGGCACCGCTGATGTGATACGCGCCGGCGACCGCGGCCTTCCACTGCCGTGGATTGTGGTTGGCCGCCGTCCGGGCGTTGCGCCAGTGCCTGTCGAACCCGAGAGCACGGTCGGTGATCGAGCCGCCCGCCACGTCGAAGAGCAGCTCCGACGCACGCAGTGCGGACTCGATCGCGATGACGCCGGCCTCGGCCACCTGCACCGCGGCCGCCGCGGCCGCGGATCTCGCCACCTCACCGGTCGGTCCGCGGCGATCCTGCAACGCCTCGGCGGCGAGAAGGACCACCGCGCGCGCGGTCTGTGAACGGGCGCCGATCTCCCCCACCGTCTGCTGCACATACGGGTCGTCCGAACTCGACTGCGCGGAACTGTGTTTGATCGGTCGGGCGCGTTCCCGGACGAACTGCACGGCGTCGTCGAGGGCACGTACGGCGATACCCGCCTGCACGGCGGCGAGGTAGAGCTGCGCAAACGATCCCGGCCACGGATTATCCGACCCGACATCCGCGGCACGATAAGACTCCTCGTCGGCGACGAACACCTCGTCGAGATGGGTCGAACCGCTCTGGGTCAGTCGCTGCCCTATCGCGTCGAAGTCGTCGAGGCGGCGCAGACCCGGGCGGTCGACCGGGATGGTGAACCGCAGAGCCTCACCGTCCTCGGTCAACGCCTGTGTGGAGAAGTACGACGCGTACAGCCCACCGGTCGAGTAGTACTTGACACCGGTGACGATGTGGCCGCCCTCGACGCGTCGCGCCGTCGCGGAGATGCTGCCACTGGCACCGCCGGTGCGCTCGTTGGCCGTGCCCGCGAACAGGGCACCGGCTCGCAACCGCGCGAGGTTGGTGTCGCGGAACGGTACGTCCTTCCGCTCGGCGATCTGCTGGGCGACCAGGAAGGTGGGCCGCAACGCCTGCGCCACATTCGAATCCGCACGCGCGATGTCGATGACCACCTCGACCACGTCGCGAACGGAGCCGCCCGCACCACCGTCGGACCGTGCGACCCCGGTCAGCGTGATCCCCGCCTGGGCGAGTTCCCGGACATCGTCGATGGCGTAATCGCGTTCACCTTCGCGGGCCGCTGCGGTCTCGGCGAGGTGAGCCAGGACCTCCGCGACCGACCTCCGCTCGATCGGCAGGGCGGTCACGCGGTCACCGTGGCCGGCTGCGGAAGTCCCAGCAGTGAGCGCAGCGTGCCGCCGGAGTCCGGCGACTGCAGATCCTCCAGCCGACGTATCGCGGCGTGCACTGTGCGCGCGTCACCGGTCGGCGCGACAACCCAACCGTCGACCCCGGCACGAGAAGCCCGCGCCGACAATTCCTGTGGGTCGTCGACGGTGACGGTACGGGCCAGCACCGCGATGTCGGTACGCGTACGCCCGGCGACGTCGGCCGCGGCCGAGACCGCCGCGGGTGCCGTGTCGAGGTCGGTGATCACCACGTCGGCGATGGCGAGCACGTTACCGAGGTCGACCGGATCTGCGGCGACGACCGCCAGCACAGGGCGGCCCTGCACCGATGACGGGCCGTCCAAGGGGCCCGCCACCCGGTAGAAGCTCCCCTGGTGATGCACCGGCCTGATCAGCGCGTCGTCGGCGACGACGGCCCGCTCTTGATCGCCGCGTAACGCGTCGCGGGGGAATGACTCCCACAATGCGGCGAGCAGCTGTGCGTACTCCCGATGCCGTCGAGCCGGGTCGTCGGTCGGCGGACGCGGTGTCACGGCGTCGCTGACCTCGTCACCGCGACCGGTGCGCAGCACCACGCCCGCTCGCCCGTCGGTGGACCGATCCAGGGACAGGATCCGGCGGGCCAGGTTGTACGGCGAGTTGTGGGTGGTCGGCGCGTCGACCAGGAAGCCGAGCCCCGGATACCGTCCAGCGAGGTACGCGGCGGTGATCGACGGATCCACCACCACGGCACCGGGTGCGGAATCCACCAGGCGGATGCCCGTCACGCCCACTTCGTGCGCCACGTGGGTGAGGTGGTCGGCCTCCGTCAGGGACACCACCGATGCCGCGGTATCCGAGACCCGCTCCCCGACCGTCAGTTCCAGCAGAATGCTCATCGGTTGCCCCTCACCCCGCGCTCAACAGATGGCGGTGGGTGATCGCCGGTATGCGTGGTAGACCCAGCCCGAGGTGACCGCGCAGGGTGTTGTGGTCGTACTCCCTGCGGAACAGACCACGGCGCTGCAACTCCGGGACCAACTGCTCGGCGAAGTCGTCGAAACCCGAGGGCAGCACGTCGGGCATGACGTTGAATCCGTCGGCGGCGCCGCGTCGGAACCAGAGCTCGATGTCGTCGGCGATCTGCTCGGGGGTGCCGACCACGATCCGGTGCCCACCACCGCCCGACAGCGTGCGCAACAACTGCCCGAGCGTGGGGTTCTCGCGGACGATGATGTCGTGAACCACGCGGTAGAACGTCTGTGATCCGCCCGCGGAATCGGGATCGTGCAACAGCTCCGGCGGGATGGGTTGGTCGTCGTCGAGACCGTCGAGCGAGAAGCCCAGCTGTCCTCCAAGGCGGGCTCGTGCGTACGCATCGGGCAGCAGGTCGTCGAGCAGGTCGCGTCGGGCACGAGCCTCGGCCTCGGTACTCCCCAGCACGGTGGACAACCCCGGCAGGATCACCAGACCTTCCGGGTCACGACCGAGTTCCGCTGCTGCACCGCGCAGTTCTGTCCGGAAGGCCACCGCCTTGTCGACCTCTTGTTCGGCGGAGAAGACCACCTCGGCGACTCGGGCCGCGAGTTTCTTGCCGTCGGTGGACCCCCCGGCCTGTACCACCACCGGTCGACCTTGCGGGGACACCAGCGCGGTCCGCGCATCCCACGCCGCCACCACGTGCTCGGTGAGCTCTGCGGCGCGGCGGTAGCGGATCGCGTGATCGGGTTCGGCGGAGCGCCCGAAGTTCGCCGCGGCCGCAGCCCCCGCCGTGGTCACCACATTCCACCCCAGACGCCCACCGCTCACGACGTCGAGATCACCGAGACGGCGCGCGAGTTCGTCGGGGTCGTTGTACGACGACGACAGCGTCCCGATCAATCCGATCCGTTCGGTCTGCGCCGCGACACGGGCCAGCACCACCGACGGTTCCAGATTGTTCCCGGTGCGATGTCGGATGCTGGGGTCGAGAACAGGGCTGTCGGCCAGGAACACCGCGTCGAGCGACGCCTCTTCGGCCTTCCGAGCGATCGAGGTGTAGTGGTCGATCGAGTAGCTCGCGAGGCCGTCGGTACCCGGGTATCGCCACGAGCCACCGAACACGCCCGCGTTGAGTATGTTGACGTTGAGGTGCAGTTGCCTGGTCAGAGCGGGATCCTTTCGCTGCGAAGAGCCGCTCGCACCGAGTCAACCAGTGGGCCCTCCGAGCGTCACCGCTTGCGCTCACGGTGAATGCAAGATGACCCGACGGTGATGCCGCCAGTATGTTCGCTGGAATGACGCCATCACCCGATGTCCTCTGGTACATCCCCAACCAGAACGCACCCGGGCACCGCGGTGACGACGCGACCGAGGGTCACAACAGCCTGGCGACCCTGACCAGCCATGCGGTGGCGCTCGAGCAGAACGGGTTCATCGGCGCGTTGATCGGCACCGGATGGGAACGACCAGACACCTTCACGGTCGCCACCGCGCTGGCCGCGCGCACCACCAGCTTCGAGCCGTTGATCGCGATCCGCCCGGGATACTGGCAGCCGGCCCACTTCGCTTCTGCGGCAGCGACTCTCGACAACCTGACCGGCGGCAGGGTTCGGGTGAACATCGTGTCGGGGATCGACAACCTGGCCGCGTATGGCGATCACCACGTCGACCGCGAGGCCCGGTACGCGCGCACCGCCGAGTTCTTGCACCTGGTGCGTCGACTGTGGACCGAGGAGAACGTGACCTTCCACGGTGACCACTTCCACGTGGACGACTCGACGGTCACCCCGCGGATCACCGAACGTCCCAGGCGGCGCCACCCCACGCTGTACTTCGGCGGGGCGTCCGCCGAGGCCGAACGAGTGTCCGCCGCCGAGGCCGACGTCCAACTGTTCTGGGGTGAGACCCTCGACGGTGTCGCCGACCGCATCTCCCGATTACGTCAGTTGAGCGACGAGGTCGGTCGCCGTCATGCCCCACTCGAATTCGGGCTGCGGATAACGACCTTCGTGCGGGACACCACCGAAGAGGCGTGGTCCGATGCGGAGGCCAAGGTCGCAACGATGGCGGCGGCGCGCGGTACGGACTCGTCTGCCACCAATCCACATCGACGCAACGCGGTCGGTCAACAGCGATTGTTCGACCTCGCCGAACGCGGTGACGTCCTGGATGACAACCTCTACACCGCGCCCGGACGGTACGGCGGTGGCGGTGCCGCGACCACCTGGCTGGTCGGGTCGGCGCACGACGTCGCCACGTCGCTGCGCAAGTACCAGGACCTGGGCATCACACACTTCGTCCTGTCGGACACCCCGTATCTGCGCGAGATCGAACGGCAGGGCAACCAGCTGCTCCCGTTGCTGCGGTGAGTCTCAGACGGTCAGGACCCTGGGCGCCGGCGTCAGATAACCGAACGCTTCGGGGTTCAGCGGGATGAGGCTGGTCTCCGACGGCACCCGCCCGTAGACCAGGATGAGCACGGGACCGGCACCGGTGTTCAGCACCGCGGTGCGGTCGGTGGTGGGGTAACCCGTGGGGCGCTGATCCGACGGCACCACGTTGGGGAACCCACTGACGCCGGAACGGCCGTTGCGCAGGTTGACCCAGGCCACGGACAGTTGTGACTTCTCGTTCTCCATGTAGCGTTGGATCACGGTGACGGTGCCGCGCGGATGGTCGATACGGGCGTCGATCTTGTTGCCCAGGAACCCGCCTCGCGGATTCACGATGTTCACCGTGTCCAGTGCCGCCGCCGGGGTGGCCGTCACGGCCGTCGCGGCGACGTCGGCGGGCACCCCGGCTCGGGTCAGGGTGCCCACCACGTCGACCGGTGGTGCGGCCTCGGCCGGAGCCGAGACGCAGATCGAGATGAGGAAGGCGCCGACGGCCGACAGCGCGGCCATCATGAATACGGTGCCACGCCATGCACTGGCGGGCGATGCGGTGGTCATGGTGAAGTCACGCGGATGTGCCATGACCGGTCTATCTGCGAATCAGCTGTGAGTGTTACAGCTCACCCATCCGAACGGCGTGTCGCTACGAGTTTCTGCGTCACCGGAGCATATCTCGACAAGTTGGCCATCGTCCGCTGCACACCGGCGATCTCGTGCACGCCTTGCGCGATCATCTTGCGGTCCATCGGCGAGAGCCGCCGTGCGACCAGAATATCGTTGCTCGACGGCAGGCCGATCTGAGGCGGCCAGGGTCCACCGAATCGGCGAACGACGCGGCGGAGTCGATGTCGGATCCGCGCACTGCTTCGCGACGTGCGTTGCTACGCAGCGAGAGCCAGGCCAACTCCGCACCGTCGAGTTCTTGATGCCGGTTCAGCACAAGCTCCAACGCCCGACGTACCACCGCGTCGTGCACCAGCGACAGCACCGTGGTCACATCGAACGACGGTTGCTCTCGTCTCACCAGATCGGTGACCAGGTGAGGCATTCGGCCGGCCTGATGCTGCAGATCCTCCACCGTGCGCGCATGGTCGATCAACCCACGCAGCGACATACTCGGACCGGCCGGCGCGGCGATGAAGTCGGATGGCAACACCACTCCACGCACCTCGCCCGACGGGTTGAGCACCGGTAGTACGTGCAGCCGCGTCGGTCAAGATGCCGTAGGTACCGTCGGCGGTAGGGATGACCACGTAGTCGTGTTTGCGGTCGACCATCATCGCCGCGGGTGCCGTGCCCGGCGTTGGACGGGGTGCGACGACTCCGTGCGGTCAGCCGCCTGGCGAGATCGTCTGCGCCACCGGGTGTCGCGAACAGTGCGCGGGCCGTGGACACGGGGATCCGACACAATCGCACTGGTCCCACCGCGACGGCCAGCGGACCGTCCTTCCCACCGGACAGCAGCGACGAGACACCGACGATGCCACCTGGTCCGGGCGGCTCGTCGGGACCGTCGGGCGCGAAACTCTCTGTGTTCCACAGCTCCACCGTTCCCTGCGGAACCACGGAGAGGTCCTCGGCGGGTGCGCGGAAGCCGTCGAAGATCTCCGCACCGGGCGTCACCCCGGCTCAGGGTGCCCGCCGCTACCTCAGAGTGAACGTGGCGCGGCCGGGGATATTGGGCAGCGGGGTGACCGCACCCTCGTCGTAGCGGGCGTAGGTCGTGATGGTGGACTCGACCTTGCCGACACCGGGGCCGTAGCCGAACCCGTCGAGGACACCGTCCGGCGCGCCCGCGATGGAGCCATCCGGCAGCACCGTGTCGATCTGACCGTCGTGGGAGCCGGTGGTGGTGTTCTTCCAGTCGACACCGACCTTGAACGTTCCGCAGTTGAACCCGAACCGCTGCACGTGCGCCTTGACCCGGTAGGTCCCCTTCTGCGCGCCGGGGATCTTGGTGGCGTCGATACGGGCGCCACACAGGAATCCGGGTGTGACGGTGAAGGTGGGTGAGTACTGCACGGTGTCACCGGGGGCTGCCTGTGCGGCACCCGTGCCGACCACCGCCGCCCCGGAAGCGGCGGCGACGCATACGGCCAGGGTGGCGGCACGTCGTCCAAGGGCCCGTCGAGCCGAAGTGTTCGTCATCGTGATCCCTCTGTCGAATGGATGGTCATCACCGGGCCCGACTCCCGATCACAGACGGACTATCGCAGGGGCCTGACAGGTGGTTAGCAGGGTTTACTAAGCGGTTATGCAGGAGAGGCGCGATCGTGATCGGCGGTCGTGAGGACCGACCTCGATTGACAGGTCAGACTTGCAAGTCTAGCGTTCTAATCATGGCCGACCACGACGACGACATCCGCGAGACCGCTTTCGCTGTGCGCTCCGCGGTCAGCCTGATGTCGCGGCGCGCACGGGAGAGCAACAAAGCCGAGCTGGGCCTGCCGGAGCGCGCTGTGCTGTCGCGGCTCAATCGTCACGGACCCGACACCACGGCCGGCCTGGCTCGGTGGGAGGAGATCAGCCCGCAGTCCATGGGCACGCGCGTGGTCTCGCTCGAGGCGCGGGGGCTGATCTCGCGCGACCCCGACCCCGACGACGGCCGGCGGATCATCGTGACCATCACCGACGAGGGGCGAGACGTGGTGCTCGCCAGTCGCGGCCAGTTCACCGACCGCCTGACCGAGGTGTTGGCCGAACACTTCAGCCTCGAGCAACGAGAGCTGATCGGCAGAGCCGCACCGCTCATCGAGCATCTCGCCGAACTGCTCTGACCCACATCGCCTGGCGCGACGCGACCATCGCAGGGTGGCCGTGAGACCTCGCACGCCTGCCGAGGAGGCACCCATGTCGTCATCGACTATGTCCGCCGTGACGGAGAGACCGTTCTCCTGGCGGTTCACCACTCCGCTGTATTTCGGTTCGACCCTCAACCCGATCAACAGCGCCCTGATCGCCACCGCCCTGGTTCCCATCGCCCACGGCGTCGGGGTGCCCATCGGTGAGACCGCGGCATTGGTCTCCGCGCTCTACGTCGCCACGGCGATCGCTCAACCCACGGCCGGCAAAGCCGCCGATGTCTTCGGGCCTCGACGGGTGTTTCTCACCGGTCTGGTCATCGTGCTGCTCGGTGGGCTGGTCGGCGGTTTCGCTCCGAACCTGGCGACTTTGCTGGTCAGTCGAGTGATGCTCGGGCTCGGCACGTCCTGCGCCTACCCGTCGGCGATGTTGCTCATCCGGCGACGTGCGCAGGTCGCGGGGCTGGACGCGCCACCGGGTAATGTGCTCGGCCGTCTGCAGATAGCCGGGATCGCGACCGCATCGCTGGGCCTGCCCATCGGCGGTCTGTTGGTGCAGCTGTTCAGTTGGCGTGCGGTGTTCTTCATCAATGTGCCGGTGGCCATCATCGCGCTCATCCCCGCACTGCTGTGGGTCCCGAAGGACGGTCCCATCACCAATCGCCGTCCTCGACAGGTCTGTTCGGCACTCGACGCCACCGGCATCGTGGGCTTCGCCGCCGGGATGGTCACCCTGCTGTTGTTCCTGTCGTCGCTACCCGATCCGCGGTGGCTCTATCTGATCCTGTCGATCGCCGTGTGGATCGTGTTGGTGTGGTGGGAGCGCCGCGCGGCCACCCCGTTCCTGGACGTGCGGTTGCTGGCCGCCAACATGGCCCTGAGCCGGACCTATCTGCGATTCGCACTCACCCAGCTGTGCGCCTACACCGTGCTCTACGGCATCACCCAGTGGTTGGAGGCCACCCGCGGACTCTCCGAGCTCAGCGCCGGCCTGCTGCTGCTCCCGATGACGGTGATCTCCGGACTGGTGGTGGCCGCGGTCTCACGGCGCAACCTGATCCGTCCGACGCAGATCCTCAGCGCGACCTGCTGCATCGTCGCCGGCGTCGCCACCCTGTTCCTCGGCGGCCCCGCGTGGTTGGCGCTCACTGTGGTGGTGGTGGTGATGCTCGGTGTCTCGCAGGGCTGCGGCACCACCAGCAACACCATGGCGCTCTACACCCAAGCGCCGGCCGAACAGCTCGGCACGGCGTCGGGGCTGCTCCGCTCGTCCGGTTACCTCGGCTCCATCGCCTCGTCGGCGGTGATCGGCATCGTGTTCCACGAGCACCCCAGCAACGCGGGCGTCGGCAGCATCGGCTGGATCATGCTGGGCACCAGCGTGCTACTGCTGACGATCGTCCTCGCCGACCGCACGCTGCCCTGGCGCGCCGAGTCCCAGTCCTGAAACACCCACTCATGAAGGAGAAGAAGTGACCATCACGACCATCGACCCCACCGCCGCGCTCATCGTCATCGATCTGCAGCAGGGTATCGCCGGTGCACCGACCATCCACCCGTCACACGAGGTCGCAGCTCGGGGTGGCGAACTCGCAGCCGCCTTCCGCGAGCGCGACCTGCCGGTGGTGTTGGTGTCGGTTTCCGGCGTGGCTCCCGGTCGCACCGATCAGGGCGGCGGCACCACCCGCACGTTCGGTGCCGACTTCGCCGATCTTCTTCCCGAGGTGAACCAGCAGCCCGGTGATCACACCCTCACAAAATACCGATGGGGCGCCTTCGAGGGGACCGACCTGCTCAACACCCTCCACGACCTCGGCGTCACCCAGGTGGTGGTGGTCGGCATCTCCACCAGCGCAGGCGTCGAGTCCACCGCACGTTCCGCGCACGGCCACGGTTTTCACGTCACCATCGCCACCGATGCCGTCACCGACACCAACGCGAGCGCACACGAGAACAGCCTGACCGCCATCTTCCCGCGGATGGCGGAGACCGGCACCGTCGCCGAGATCATCAACGCGCTCCCACGGTAGGTGGGGGTACACGAGCGACGTCCCGCTCCGGGCTACTCCAAGGCTATCGGCACGATCGCAAGCATCCCCGGTACGACGATGGCCAGGAACACCGCGATCGCCAGCAGCCTGCGGAACAGGATGTCCTGATAGTCGATCGTGCTGTTGGCGATGATCAGGGTGCCGGCCACGTGGATCGGGTTCATCACCATCAGCGCGGCGGGCACGCACACCGCGGCGGCCACCCAGAACGCGATGCCCTGGTGACCGAAGGTGCCAAAGGCGATCGGGGTGATCAGCCCCAGCACGCCGAGGGTCGAGCTCTCGATGTTGCACAGCAAGGCCGTGAGATACGCCAAGACGAGGATCAGCAGGGCGCCGCTACCGAGATGCCGGAGGATGTGCGCGATCGAGTCGATGGTCCCGATCTTCTGCATCAGCCCCAGATAGGTGAGCAACCCGCACAACAGCAGGATCGACTGCCACGGAATTCTCTGCAGCAGGGCACGTTCGGAGGGCCGGAAGGCGATCTGCAGCAGCACCGCGAGGCACATCGCGGTCACCCCCACGTCGTACTTCGCCAGCACCACCAATAGCAGGAAGGCGAGCAGGGCGATCCCGCACGAGGCCATGTACCACGGGTTGCGGGCGGCCTCGTCCTGCTCGGTGTCGGCGGGAGCAGGGGTGGCCTCGAACGGTGTGCCTCGGCGTCGGGCGATCGCGGTGACCACCTGCAGCAGAGCCACCACCACGAAGGCGACCGCCACGGACACCGCCCACAGACCCCACTGGGGGTAGCTGACGTTCAGCTTGGACGCCGCCGATCGGACAACGGCACCGGTGGGGTTCAGCGGGGACAGCCCGGCACAGTTGGCGGCGATGATGACGGCCAGCTCGCAGAGCAGAAAGGTACTGCGCGAGCGCACACACATGTGCGCGACGATCGGTACGAGGAAGGCGATGGGAGCCGTGGAGAAGGCCCCGGCGGTCGAGAGCGCACCGGCGATCAGGAATCCGGCCCAGGGCAGGAGTGCATGCCGGTCACCGATCGCGCGGTAGACCCTGTCGACGAGGAACCCCAGGGCGCCACTGCGCTCGAGATGGGCGAAGAGCAGCGACACCCCGGCGATGAGCACGAACAGATCGCCAGGAAACGCCTTGTACATCTCCTTGGCGTCCAGACCGGACAGTGCCAACACGGGCAGCGCGGCAGCGAGCGCGAGCACACCGATGTTCATCCGACGCCAGATCGCGAGGACCAGGACCACGACCAACAGAACCAGTGACAACGACTGCGCGACGGACACCGACGTCCCCTCCCGACCAGGCTCAGGCCACCGCGCGGATGCCGACGACCGCCTCGAACTTAACCCCGTCGACTCGTCGGGCGGCACGATTCCTCGCCGACGATCCGACGCCGCGCCGGTTCTGCCGTGATAGTCCCTTAGGGAGTCGGCCGCCTGCTCAGAATGTGGGAGTCGGCGACGCCGCCTGCAGATGCCCCCGCAACGTGAACGTCTCGTATTCGTGGCGGTACAACCCACGCCTGCGCAGGATGGGGACCAGTTCGTCGGCGATCACCTCGAGCCCGTCGACCAAGATGTCCGGTTGCAGATTGAACCCGTCCACCGCACCCGCGTGGAACCAGTCCTCGATGCGGTCGGCGAGTTGCTCCGGCGTCCCGACGAAACCGGCGTGACCCGAACCGGTGTACCGGGTCTGTTTCAGGTACTCCCGGACAGTGGGGCGCGTCCGGCGGATCTGCGCCACGATGGACTCGCGGAAACCGAGGCTGCCCACGAAGGTCTGCGGATCCGCGGGCGCGGCCAGCACCTCCTCCGGGAACGGTTCGTCCAGTTCGAGTTTCGACGCGTCGAAGCCGATGGCCTGGGACAACCACTGCACCGAATACGACGCCGGGCTCGCGTCGTGCAATTCATCGCTGCGCCTGCGGGCCTCCTCCTCGGTGCTACCCAGGCTGAGCAGCAGGCCAGGCAGGATCTTCACCGCGTCGGGCGACCGGCCGTTCTGCACCGCAAGCTGTTTGACCAGCCGGTAGTGTTCGACCGCCTTGTCGCGGGTCAACTCGGCGGCGAACACCCCCTCGGCGACGCGGCCGGCCAGCGCCCGACCCCGTGGTGACCCACCGGCCTGGAAGACGACGGGATGCCCCTGCGCCGACGGCGGCACCCGAAGCCGGCCCTCGAGTTCGAAGAAGCCGCCACGGTGGCGCACCGTCTCCCCTGTCGCCGCGGACTCCCACAGCGCCAGGGCTACGTCGACGAAGTCGGCCGCCCGTTCGTAGCGGTCGTCGCGGAGGGGGACGTCGGGCAGCCCGAAGTTGCGCGCGGCGGCCGCCCCCCGGGTGGTGACGACATTCCACGCCGCCCGACCACCGGACAGGTGGTCCCAGGACAGCAGCCGCTCAGCCAGCTCGAAGGGGTCGTTGAAGGTGGTGGATGCGGTGGCCACCAGGCCGACGTTCTCGGTCGCGGCGGCGACGTGTCCCCAGTTGACGGTCGGTTCCAGGCGGATCGGGTTCGCGTCGTAGCTCGGGTCGCCCAGCAGCGGTCCGTCGGCCAGGAAGACCGCGTCGAGCGTGCCGCGCTCGGCGGTGCGGCCCAGGCGCACCCAATAGTCGGGGTCGACGAAGGCGTCGTCGGACAACAGTGGTGACTGCCAGGCCGAGGGCAGGTAGCCCAGCACCAGGGCGTTGATCCCGAGGATGACGTGCCCGTCACGGCGATCGGTCATCGGTGTCTCCTCTGCTGCCGGGTCACAGCGCCGGATGTGGTTGCGGCACCGGGAACGCCGCCCGTACGGCAGCGGGGCGTCCTGGCGCCATGGGTAGGTCCACGGCCGCACGGATCGCGGTGCCGAGCCCGATGGGACGCAAACCGACCGACAGCAGTCGCTCGGCCTCGTCGAAGACCACCCGCAGTGGGTCGGTGGGACCGGGGCGTAACAAGATGCCACAACAGTCACCGGAGGGCAGATCGGCACCCAACGCGACCTCCCGGACGTACCCGCCGGACCCGATGCTGAGATCGATGCCGGGGTCCACCGGTGCGTCGTCGCCGTACCACCCGATCACCGACACCCCGGCCGCTGGTGTCGGCGCGTTCAGCGGGCCGGCGATCGAGAAGACGTCGTCGAGGTCAACGTGCGCGATCCGGTCGGCCTGTATCAGGATCCCGGTCTCGCGGTCGGCGACGATGGAATCGAACGGCCAACTCTGCTCCAGGGCACGCACGGCATGCGCGGCGGCCAACGCGGTGTCGGCGGTCAGCGCGACGCCGTCACCGGTGGTTCCGCGCCAGGTGCCGCGGACACGATCGGTGCTCGGGGCGTACCTGTCGCTCTGGCCGATCACGAGACCGCTGCGTCCGCCGGACAGGTGACCCAACGACGTGACCCGACGGGCCAGGTTGTACGGGTGGTCACGGTGCGCGGCCGCGGCGATGAGGAACCGCGCGCCGCTGGTACGCGGGCCCAGGATCGCACCGACCGCGCTGGCGTCCAGGGTCTGCTCGGCCGGCTCGACGAAGGGGTCGATCCGGTCCAGACCGAGGACCGTAAAACCCAAAGGCAGGGCATCCCATCGACGCAACAGCGCGTCATCGGAGGTCAACTCCACCAACTGTGCGCCGTTGAGCCCCAGCGCGAGATACGGTTCGGCGTGACCGCTCATCTCAGTCGCCCTGCCCACCGCGGCCGAGGGCGGCGAGGTTCGGCACCGGGTCCTTGTCGTTGACGATCCAGTCGCCGAGGATCCTGGCCTTGTAGACCCGCGGATTGTGTGAAGACAACGTTCGGGCGTTGCGCCAATGTCGGTCCAGCAGCAGGTTGTCGGAGACGCCCGACGCACCGAGGGCGTCGAACACCTCGGTGGTGGCCCGCAACGCGGCGTCGATGATCACCAGCTGCGCCTGCGCGGTGGCGACCTCGGCGGTCAGCACCCGCTCGCCGGGTAGGTCGCGGTCACCCGCGGCGTGCGCCTCGGCAACCCGATCGAGGGTACGGCTGGACCGATCCAACGCCGCACCGGCGGAGAACGCGTAGGCCGAGAGCTGACCGACGATCTGCAGCAGTTGTGGGTCGAGCGCCGGGGTGGGATCCAGGGCCGCCGGGTAATTGCGCCCACGGGCCCTGATCGCGGCAGTGCCGTCCCGCAGGACCGCTCGGGTCACGCCGGTCAACACCGACAGCATCGCCGTCTGATAGAAGTGACCCTGGTAGACGAACCGATCGGTGGCCGGGAAGACGTCGCCGTCGGCTGCCGGAACGTCGCGGTAGTTCGCGGTGCCGCTCGCGGTGGTGCGCTGGCCGAACCCGGTCCAGTCGTCGACGAGTTCGACGCCGGGGTCGGCGCGGCGGACGAGTGCCGTCAATGGGGTGCCGTCGTCGTCCTTGCCCAGCACGTCGAGCCAGTCGGCGTACAGACTGCCGGTCGCGTAGAACTTGGCGCCGTTGACCACCCAGCCGTCCCCGTCCCGGCGGACCGTCGATTTCAGACTGGCGAAGGTGCCGTTGTTCGCCTCGGTCCAGCCGCCACCGACGAATTCCCCGTCGAGGAAGCGGCTGATCCACCGGTCGTTCGCCGGGCCTGCGGTGGCGTTCAGTCGGTCTTCGACGAATGCGAGATGGTTACGCCAGATGTGTGCGACGTTCGCGTCCGCCTCGGCGAGATCGGCGAGCAGCGCGAACGTCTGCTGCAGCGACGCCCCGAACCCGCCGAACTCCACCGGGATCCGCACGCGGCCCAGACCTGCCCCCTTCAACCACTCCACCTGTTCGTGCGGGAAGGTCCGCTGCCGTTCACGTTCCACGTTGCCGGCGGAGATCTCGTCGAACACCGACCGGAACCGGGCCGACAACGCGTCGTCGGTCGCGGTGGGTGTGCGCAGGTATGTCTGTGCGGTGGCGGTCGCGGTCATCGGTCAACCCTTCGTGTGCGGTTCATCGGGTCAGGGCGCTGGCGAGAGCGGGGGTGGAGCTGGTGGCGTGACCACCGATGGGTAGTACGGAATCGAGGAGGGCACGGGTGGCCGGATGCCGATCGTCGGCGAACAGGTCGTCGGCGGCGAACGTCTCGAGCAGCTCGCCGTCCTGCATCACGCCGATGCGATCGCAGACGAATTCGACGACGGCCAGATTGTGGCCGATGAACACGTAGGTCAGGCCGAGCTGATCACGCAGGTCGAGCAGCAGGTTCAGGATGGATGCCTGGGTGGTCGCATCCAGTGCGGAGGTCGGTTCGTCGAGGATCAGCAAGTCGGGTCGCAGGCCGATGGCTCTGGCGATTCCCACCCGCTGCCGTTGTCCGCCGGAGAGCTCACGGGGGTACCGCTGGGCGAGGTCGATGTTCAGACCCACTTGTTCCAGGGCCTCCCCGGCCAGCGCGGCCGCCGCACGGCGGTTGCCCGCCCTACCGAGTCGCAACAGCGGTCTGGCGATCTGGTCGCCGACGGTGATGCGCGGATTCAGTGCGGTCGTCGCGTCCTGGAACACGTACTGGAAGCGCCTGCGGAGCTGACGTCGGCTCTCCCGTGCCTCGACATCAGCACCGTCGAACAACACGGTGCCACCGTCCCGTGGGATCAGCCCACCCGCCACCCGGGCCAATGTCGACTTGCCCGAACCGGATTCGCCGATCAGGCCGAGGACCTCTCCGCGCCGCACGTCGAGGGTGACGTCGCCTACTGCGGGCACGGTCGACGACTTGCGGCCGGTCCCCACCCCACCCACGACGAATTGCTTGGTCACCCCGCGCAGTTCCAGCAACGCCGTCGGCTCGTCCGATACCCGGTCGTCGGCACCGGATTGCGCAGCTACGGACCGCGGCTCCTCGGACCCGGTGAGCAGGCGTCGCGGTGACCCCGGCTCGCTGCGGTGTCGCAACCCCACCGACGGTACGGATGCTATGAGGTTCCTGGTGTATTCGTGCTGCGGATCGGCGAGGACATCGGCGGTGGAACCCACCTCGACCACTCGACCCTGATTCATCACCGCCACCCGGGCACTCGCGTACGACACCACGCCGAAGTCGTGGGTGATGAGCAGGATCGCCGTGGAGGTCTCGTCGGAGAGGCGGAGCAGTAGGTCGAGGATGCGTTTCTGCACGGTGGCGTCGAGTGCGGTCGTCGGCTCGTCGGCGATGAGCAGCGCAGGGTGCGCGATACCCGCCAACGCGATCATCACCCGCTGTCGCATACCCCCGCTCAGTTCGTGCGGGAACGAGCGCAGCACGCGCCTGGTGTCGGTGATCCCCGCCCGCTGGAGCCAGTCGGCGGCCAGGTCGTGGGAGTCGCGCCGGTTGGCTCCCTGATGCAGGTGTGCGACATCGCCGAGTTGCTCACCGACGGTGAACGACGGATCCAGTGAGGTGACCGGGTTCTGGAAGATCATTCCCATCCCGGGACCACGGTGCGCGTTGAGCTGTCGTTGACTCAGTCCGATCAGCTCGGTGCCGCCCAGTCGTACGCTGCCGCCGGTCACCTCGGCGTTGTGCGGCAGTAGACCGGCGATCGCCGATGCCGTCGCACTCTTGCCCGACCCGGACTCACCGACAAGGGCGACCACCTCCCCCCGGCCGATGTCGAGGTCGAGATCGCGCACCGCGTGCACCCTCACACCGGGCAGCCGGAAGTCGACGCCGAGGCCGCGTACGGTCAGCAGTTCACCCATCAGACCGCTCCCATCACGGGTTGAGGACATCGCGGAGTCCGTCGCCGAGCCAGTTGAACGCCAATGCGACCAGCAGGATCGCCAACGCCGGGAACGTCGCGACACCGGGGTTACCGGTGACCAGCACGCGTGCGCCCTCGGCGATCATGCGACCCCAATCCGGTTCGGGTGGCTGCACTCCCAGTCCGAGCGCGCTGAGGCTGGCGGTGAACACGATGTTCACACCCACCAGGCTGGTGCCGTAGATGACGACGGAGGTGATGAGGTTCGGTACCACCTCGCTGCGCAGGATCGTCGGGCCCGAGGCGCCCAACGCCCGTGCCGCCTCCACGTAGTCCTTTTCCTTCTCCACCTTCGCCTCGGCGAACACGATGCGGGTGACGTACGGTGTGGCCGCGAAGATCACGGTGCCCATGAGCACCCAGGCACCGGGCTGCACCACCGCGGCCAACGAGAGCGCGACCAGGATGACCGGGAACGCGAACAGCACGTCCACGATGCGCATCAGCACGGCCGAGGTGCGACGCCCGGCGAAGGCCCCGAGCAGCCCCAGAACCGTCCCGAGCAGCAGAGCCACCGCGACGGCGACGACAGCGACGACCAGGGCCTCACGGCCGCCGTAGAGCAGCCGGCTCAGCACATCCCGGCCCTGATCATCGCTCCCGAGCAGGTGACCGGGGGCGCCGATCGGGGCGAGGACGTCGTCGGGATCGGTGGCGTTCGGATCCTCCGGTGCCAGCACGGGTGCAATGACCGACACGATCACCACCATCGCGAGCACCACCGCGCCCAGTACCGCCTCGCGGTTGCGCACGAACCGGGCGAACCCGGAACGGTGGAGTCGAGGAACGGTCGCGACAACCGTCGCCGCGATCATGCCGGACTCCGTCGTGGCAATGTGATCCGCGCCTGTGTATGACGCAGTCGCGGGTTCAGCAGATCGAGGACGACATCGGCGATCAGGTTGACCAGTACGAAGGTGATGGCCACCAACAGGATCCCCGACTGGATGACCGGGTAATCGGAGCCCGCGATCGCGTTGAGCAACACCGTGCCGATCCCCGGCCAGGAGAAGATCGCCTCCACGAAGACCACCCCTGTGAGCACCGAACCGATGGTCAGGCCGGTGATGTTGACGATCGGCGGCAGCACATTGCGCCCGACGTGTTTGCCCAGGACCGCAGCAGGTCCGAAGCCCTGTGAACGGAAGGTCCGGATGTGATCGGACTCCAGGTTCTCGATGACCGCGGCGCGCACGAACCGCGCGATGATCAGCGTGGACACCAGTGCGGCAGCGACCGCTGGGGCGACGATGTGGCGCAGCAGGTCCGGTGCCCCGCCCTCACCGCGCAGGTCCTGCTTGCCTCCCGCGGGCAACCATCCCAGCTTCACCGCGGTGAGCCAGATGACGATCACACCCACCCAATATGTGGGCAGATTGCTGCCCACCTGCACCAGCAGCATCGCGACCCGGTCGACCAGGCGGCCGTGCCGGACACCGGAGACGAAACCGATGGTCACGCCGACCACCAAGGTCACCACCGTGGCCGCCGCGACCAGCAGAAGCGTGTTGCCGAAGGCCGGGAACACCATGTCGGACACCCGCCCCCGGGTGGTGAAGGAGGTACCACCACCGTTGGTGAAAAATGCGGTCAACCAGTTCAGATACTGCTGCCAGGCAGGCAGGTTCAGACCGTAGGCGCCGCGGATCTCCTCGATCTGCTCCGGTGTCAGCTTGGCACTCAACACACTCTTCACCGGGTCGGCAGGCCCGGCCTTCGATATGACGAACACCAGCACGCTGATCACGAAGAGCACGGGGATCAGCACGGCGATGCGCCAGAAAATCTGTCGATACACTCTCAGCCCCCCACCCAGACACGGGACAGGTCGTAGTGGTTCTGTTGCGCCCAGACGAAGCCTCCGACGTGCCTGGACACCGCGTAATAGCGGGTGAAAGACAACAGTGGGAAGATCGACGCATCCTGAGCCCATCGTCGCTGCGCGACCTGCCACAGTGCGGTGGACCGCGCCGCGTCGCCGTTGGTGGCCGCGGCGGAGATCGCCCTCGCCGAACCGCCGTCGGGGTCGGCGTACTGCTGCGCGGTCTTCGGTATCGCCTTGGTGTTGGCGATCTTCAACCAGTTGCTCGCGACATATCCCCACTCGCCCAAGTAGATACCGTCGTCCGGGGTGAGGTTCGACTGCCGCGTGCCGTAGGTGATCCACTCGAAGGACTGCACCGAGGCGTCCACTCCGACGCCCTTGAGAGCCTGTTGGATGAATTCGGCGGTCGGCTGCCCCGCGGTGTCGGTGAGGATGTTGAATTTCACCTGTCCGGGCCGATAACCGGCCTCGGTGATCAGTTTCCTCGCATTGGCCGGGTCGTACGGCTGATCGACAGCGGTGGGGTCGTATGCCTCGTTGCCACGGTTGAGTATCGCGGTGACGGGTTCGGCTGCCTTCTTGTAGATCTTGTCCGCCAACTGCTTCCGGTCGACGGCCTGGATGATCGCCTGCCGCACCCGCTTGTCCTGCATGTACTGGTTGGTGAAGTTGTAGTTGTAGTACACGAGTTGCGGGGCGTTGCGGTTCTCGGGCAGCGAGTACCCCGTCTTCTGCAGCGCGGCGGCCGAATCCGACGGGACGCGGCTGATCACGTCGACCTCCCCGGTCTGCAGCGCGGCCACCCGGGCCTGGTCGTCGGTGACGGGTTTGAACACCACTTTGTCGAGATGGGGGCGCGGACCCCAGTAGTTCTTGTTGCGCACCAACGTGGTGTGGTCGCCACGGACTCGCTCCCGGAAGACGAAGGGACCGGTTCCGGTCGGGTGGTCGGACAAGCCGTCCTGCCCGTACTTCCGCAACGCGGTGGGGCTGAAGAACGCCGACGGGGCGTTGCCACTGTTGGGGATCTGCCGCAGGAAATCCAGGAAGGGATGGGCAAAGGTGTAGCGGACGGTGTGGTCGTCGAGCACGGTGAACGACGCCAGGTCGCCGTAGACCATGGACATCGTCGTGGCCGCGGTCTTGTCGTAGTACGCGAAGGTCGGATCGGTGAACCGCCGCACGTTGAACTGCACGGCCGCCGCATCGAACGGCGTGCCGTCGGTGAACCGCACCCCGCGACGGAGTTGGAACGTGTATGACGTGGCGTCCGGGCTCACCGTCCACGAGGTGGCCAGTTTGGGCACGATCTTCGGTACCCCGGTTGGTGAGGACAGGTCCTCGTCGACCAGCGACTCGTATATGTTGCGATCGATACGCCAGGTCTCCCAGGAGTATTGACGATTCGGGTCGAATTGCGTGACCTCCTGGTACTGCCCGACGATCAGGGCGCCACCGTCTCGTGGGGTGGCGCCCGCAGGCGGTACACGGTCGCCCGATGCGGTGCCACACGCGGCGACCAGCACGACCGCTGCAGCCGCCCCGGCCCACGACGCGGCGAGCCGAGTGGTCGAGGGCATGGTCGGTGGTTCCTCCAAGAGCTGGCGTCCGTAGTTTGCGACCCTACGAGGAATGCGTGTGCAGAACACCCGATCGTGGTGGTTGAAATCGCGGTGAATCTGACAGCGACGCGGATTGGGTCCGCAAACCGTACATTTCGGCAGGGTGCGTCTATTCCTTCTCGACTGCTCATCGCGGTACTAGCGTCGGCGTTCTCATCATCGTCACACCACCGTCCGGAGGACCAATTCGCCATGACCACAGATGAATCGGTCGCCGACCGCGCCCCCCAGGCGGCGACCGACACTCTTCCGCACGACGAGGTCTCCGGTCTCGGCGTGTTCGCGCAGGGTCTGGCCGCGGCGGCACCGTCCGTCGCGATCGCCGGGGTACCGGGCTCGCTGTTCCTGGTCACCGGCAAGGGCTCCTTCTGGGCGGCCGTGCTCGGCGGACTGATCGTCTTCGCGGTCGCCACCGTCATCACGTTCCAGGCCCGACGGACCGTCTCGTCCGGTTCGCTGGGCACCTACGCCGGCAACGGTCTGGGACCGATCGCCGCCTTCGCCACCGGTTGGTCACTGGTCATCGGGTACCTCGGTTTCGCGGCCGGTGGCGTACTCGGCGCGGTGCTGTACTTCAACTCGTTCCTGCAGGAGATCGGTTTGCCCACCGATCATCTCGCGGTGAAGGTGGTGTTGCTGATCCTCGCGACGATTGCCGCCCTCTACGTCCCGATACGCGGGGTGAACGTGTCGGTGAAGTTCGGCCTTGCCTTCGAAGTGGTCTCCCTGCTGGCGATCTCGGTGATCCTGGTCGCGTCGTACATCCAGTACGGCGCGCACATCGACACGGCTCAGTTCAGCCTGCACCATCTGGGCACCAACACCGTCCTGATCGCCACCGTGACCGCGGTGGGTTCGTACGCCGGCTTCGAGAGTGCGGCGTCGTTGGGCCACGAGGCACGCGAACCTCATCGCAACGTGCCCCGGGCCATCCGCAGGCTCGTCCTCGGGCTGGCCGCCTTGTACCTGTTCGCAACCTACCCAGAGGTGTTGGGGTTCTCCGGGGAACACAAGCTCGATCCGGATGCAGCGCCGCTGCCCACCGTCGCCACCAACACCGGCGTGCACTGGATCATCTACGTCGTCGACCTGTCCCTGGGTACGGCGATGATCGTGTTCTCCTCCGCTGTGGTCAATTCGGGTGCCCGCAGCCTCTTCACGCTGGCCGGCGAACGGGCACTGCCCTCGCCACTGGCGCGAGTGCATCCACGGTTCCGCACCCCGCACGTCGCCATCCTGCTGATCGGCGCCATCGGTTTCGTCATCGGCCTGATCGGGACGGTGAACTCGGTCGGTCGGTTCCAGTGGGACGTCTATGTCGCCATCGTCTCCAACTACGCATACCTACTCGCCTACCTGTTGGTCGCCATCGCGACCCCTCTGTGGCTGTACCGGATCAAGGCGCTGTCCGTCTGGTCCGCGGCTCTCTCTGCGATCGCCTCCGCAGCAATCATTTTCGTGATCTATCGGAACATCGTACCTATCCCCCAGGGTGCCTACCGGTACCTTCCGTACGTGTTCCTGGCCCTGCTGGCGATCGGGGTGCTGCGTTTCCTCCATCTCAAACTGACACGGCCGGAGATCGCCGCGCGGGTGGGTTCCATCCAGACCCTGTCCGACGATGAGCAACGACGGCTGGCCGACCTCGGCATCGCTGCCGCTGCTCGCGGCGTGGCGCCGACGGCCGAGCCGGGGGATCGCCCATGACTCTCACCATCCGACCGTTGACCGACAGAACCGAGGTCGATGCTGCGTTCTCGGTGTTCCTCCGCGCGATGGTGGGTCTTCCCTTACGCGACATCGACGCGGGCGAGGTGACGGAGTGGGGGCGCTACCTCGGCGCCCTCGACGACGGGGCGGTGGTGGGTGGGGCTGACTCCTACACCAGCTCACTGGTTGTGCCCGGCGGGGCGCGGCTGCCGCATGCGGCGGTCACCCATGTGGGTGTGCTGCCAACCCACCGGCGTCGAGGGATCGTCACCGGGTTGATGTCTCGGCAGTTACGTGACGTCGCCGAACGGGGCGAGGTGGTGGCCTCGTTGCGGGCCTCCGAGGCGGGGATCTACGAGCGGTTCGGATACGGCGTGGCCACATCCAGCCAATCCGCCCGCGTCCACACCGGGCGGTCGGTGCTGCGCGCCGGTCTTCCGTCGGGTGGGACGGTACGGTTGGTCGACGGTGCGGTGACGACCGACCTGTTGCGTGGTATCTACGACCGCGTCGACCGGGTCGGCTCGATCGAGCGACCGACGGGGTGGTGGGCCTTCCGGGAACGGATCCGCAGCCTCGACGGCACACCGACGTATGTGGTGGTACACAGCACCGACGCGGTGGACGACGGGTACGCGATCTATCAACCGCAGGACACCGCCGGTTGGTTCACCAGTCGCGAACGCAGTGTGCGCGTCTCCGATTTCGTGGCGTCCACCGATGCCGCGCGCGCCGGCCTGTGGCGCCATCTGCTGTCGTTGGACCTCGTCGACGTCGTAGAGTTCGAGGCGCTGGCTCTGGACGACCCCCTGCCACTTGCCGTGGTGGACCGTCGATCCGTGGAGTCAGGGCCGCCGCGCGACGAGACCTGGCTACGACTCATCGACGTGGAGGCGGCATTGCGCGCCCGGCAGCGCGGTGCCGACGACCCGGTCACCCTGCGCGTGCACGACGACCTGCTCGAGTCGAACGACGCGACGTTCGAGATCGGCAGCAAACAGGTGTTGCGGACCGACGCTCCGGCGGAGGCCTCGGTGGACGTCGCCACTCTGGCCGCTGCCTACCTCGGAGGAACCAGCTGGCAGTCGCTGGCCTCGGTGGGCCGCGTGGTGGCGGCGCGG
Source organism: Williamsia sterculiae (assembly GCF_900156495.1). Taxonomy (GTDB): domain Bacteria; phylum Actinomycetota; class Actinomycetes; order Mycobacteriales; family Mycobacteriaceae; genus Williamsia_B; species Williamsia_B sterculiae. Next base: position 532,364 of record NZ_FTNT01000001.1, on the reverse strand, counting down.
CCGGCCACCATCGTCCGACTGGACAACCTCTTCGGTACCGCATCCGCACCCTTCGCCGGCACGGTGTTCTGAGGCCGGGAGGAGGAGTTCCACCTGGGCAGCGGCTGACGACCGTTCAGCGCTGACAGCGGTCTGGAGCCGGTCTGTCCGCGAAGCGGTCGGCCAACCAACCGAAAGCACGATCGGCGTTCACATTCGCATGGCCCTTGTCGGGCTGCATCTCGGAGTCGATCACCGCCCCCTCCGAGCAGGCTCTGGCCACCGCCCGCTGCGTCCACACCGGGTCGATATAGGTGTCCCGACCGCCATAGATCACCAGCATCGGCGCCGATGGCCGCCGCTGCGGCAGGGCATACGCCTGCAGCGCATCGGTCAGCTGCCGCGCCGCTTTGTCGGAGGTCGGTGCTATGTCGTGCGGACCGAGTTCGGCCGCGGCCTTGGTGCGCGCATCCAGCTGTGGCCCGTTGCACTGGGACAACACGTCCCAGTGCGCGATTGCGCTGCCGCTACGAAAGTCGGCTCGGTTGATGGTGGGGTTGCTGCGCGCGAGGGATTCGACGACCCACTGCAGTACCGGTTTCTGGTCGTCGGTGAGCTGCCCGTCCTGCGCCTTGCGTACCAGCCCGGCCACGTCGGCAGCGGGCGACAGCGCGACGCTGCCCACCATCGTCAGTTCCTTCGCATAGACGTCGGACTGCTCGTCGGCGGCCCAGGACGCACCCCCACCCTGCGAACCGCCGAAAGCCGCCCAGCGTGACGACACACCCGGATACACCGCACGCAGAGCGCGTACCGAGTCGATCATGTTGAGGCCCGCCGTCTTCGAATCGAGATACGGGTGAACCCCCGGCGCTCCCAGACCCTGGTAATCGGCGATGCTGACCGCGTAACCGCCGCGGGTGAGATTGGCAGCCACGGTGGCCAACCCCTTCAGATCGTCCGACTCCGACGGGGCACACGGCTCGTTGATGCCGGTGGTGCCGTGGCCGAAGGCGATCACCGGCCACCCTCCCGCCGGCGGTGCGCCGTCCGGCCGAAAGACAGTACCTGACACCGTCGTATCGTCACCTGTTGTCCCATTGGTGGAGCGGTAGGTGACCTTGGCTGCGTGTACCCGGGTGAGCCGCACCTGCCATGGCAGCTGTGGCATGGTCTGCGCTGCCACCACCGAACCCGGCCCGGAACCGGCGGCCACCGGAATGGGCTCCGGGTCACCGGGCGCGACCACCGACCACCATTTCACGACCACGGTGATCTCGATCAACATCACCGTGACGATGAGCAACACCGACACGGTGATCGCAAACTTCTGTCGCCCGGACAACGGCGGCAGGGAGAGCCGGTTCATCGAATAGCTCTACGCGTCATCGCCTGCCCGACTTGAACCGGCGCGCGTAGTTCACCGCGGGCAGCTCGACGAAGCGGTAGGTGGCTGCGGCCAGAACCACGCTCACCGCTCCCACCAGCACACTGTTGATCAGCATCCCCGACACCGTGTCCCCCCGCACCCACCCGAGGCGACCGAGCACGATGAGCACGGGGAAGTGCCACAGGTAGATACTCAGCGACACCTCGCCCAGGAAGCGTAGCGGGGTCCAATCGGCCCAGCGCGCGAACCGTGATTCCTCTCCACGGCCCAGCGGGGCGATGATGAAGAGGATCAGCATGGCCGACGCCAACGCGACCAAGGATGACTGGATCTTCAGATGCAGTGCGATGGTCAGTAATCCGACGGGGAGCACGACGATCGCGGCGACGGCGATCACATGCCGCATTCTGCGGACCATCCACCCCGGACGCGGAACGCGTTCGACGAGTACGAAGATGCCCGCCGCGATGATACCGAAACCGAAGGTGTCGGCGAGACCGAGGAAACTGCGGTTGGTCACCGCCGCCCAGTTGGGGCCCCAGGTGAGCAGCGCGGGCGAGTCGGTGCCCGCAGTGGATTCCAACAGTCCGGCAACGCCTTTGCCGAGGGTGCCCACCACGATGTAGACCACGCCTGCGGCGATCATCAGCAGCGCGGGTGAGGTGCGAAAGCGGTGATGGATGCGGTGGAGGAGTACCCCGACGATCGGCAGACTGACGTAGAAGCAGAGTTCGGTGGTCAGGGACCACGACGGGTTGATGCCTGTCTGCAGATAACGGGGGACAAATGACTGCGTCAGCGTCAGGTTCAGCAGCAGCTCCAGGGGGTCGGTGATCATCCCCATCCCTCGGTCCTGACCGGGGACGGTGACCTCGGCTGCGTTGCGCAGGTACGCGGCGCGCATGGCGAAGTTGACGATGAGGAAGATCAGCAGATAGGCGGGGAAGATCCGGAACACGCGGTGCAGTGCGTACGCCCTGGTGGCCGGCATCGCCTTGTCGGACACCAACGCTCGCGCGAAGGGCAGGAACAGCAGAAAGCCGGACAACACGAAGAAGAAGGTGACACCCTGACCGACGAGGTCGACGTGGTACTTCTCGAGAGTCGATGGACTGTAATGGCCTGCGACATGCACCACCAGCACCCCCATACACGCCACCCCGCGGGGTCCGTCGAGACCGAGGAGGCGGGTGCGCCGTGGTCGTGGAACATCCGACGGCGTGTCCGCGACGACCGGCTCTGCCACCGGTGGATTCACCAGAGGCGGCGCGATCAATTCATCGGCGACGGGAGTTCCCGTGGCGGTGTCGTGGTGTGGCGTGCGAGGTGTCGAACTCATCGCGCATCCTTGTCGCTGGCCGGTCTCATCGCCGGAGACACTGGTTGGCGGCCGGCTCATCGGCGAACCGAGCTCTGATGAAGGGGACGACGGCGGTGCCGTCGACGCTGCCGTGATCGGCGTCGGGTTGAAGTGCGTATTGGATGACGTCACCCCGATCGCAGGCACGCCCGATGGCATCGGTGGTCCATTCGGGGTCGAGGAGGGTGTCTTTGCCGCCGTACATCACCAACATCGGTGCCGTCGCCTTGCGTTGCGGCAGGCTCATCCGGTCGAGATCATCGCGCAGGGCCGCGGTGGCCGACGGGGTGGTCGGTCGCAGGTCCGCTGCGGTGAGCGCGGTGATGGCCGCGGTCCGCTTGGTGGCCTGCGTGAAATCACACGACGACAGAACATCCCACTGCGCCGTCGCGCTCCCGTGTCGGTAGGTGTCGAGGTCGAAGCCACGCTGTGAACGCTGCAACCCGTAGAGGACCCACGGGTACAACCCCCGCTGATCGAAGGTCAATGTGCCGGCGGCGGCCTTGTCCGCCAGGCCACCGATGGCGGTGGCCGGTGACAGACTGACCGAGCCCACCAGTTGCAGACCCTGCCCGTACTCGCCGGCGAGCTCGTTGGCGGCCCAGGCCGCCTGACCACCCTGTGATCCACCGTAGGCAATCCAGCGAGTGGAGCTGTCCGGTAGCAGTTTCCGCGTCGCACGAACTGCGTCGATCAGGTTGTAACCCACCGTGGTGGCATCGAGGTAGGGGTGATAGGTGGTGGTGATGCCGAGACCCTGATAGTCCGACACCACCACGGCGTACCCCTTGGTCACCAGTGCGGCAACCACCGGTGCGGCGTTGACCAGGCTGGGGCTCAACGACGGACCGCATTCGGGCTGCACCCCGGTGCTCCCGTGCGCGAAGGCGATGACCGGCCAACCTCCCTGCGGGGGTCGGCCCTGCGGCGCGAAGACCGTGCCGGACACCGTCGTCGACGACGCGTCGACCCCGGAGGTCGACCGGTACCGGATACGGGCCGCGGTGGAGCTCACCGCGGCCAACCGACGGTCGACAGTGGAAAGGGTGGTGGCGCCGACCAGACTGCCCGGCCCGGAATCACTCGTATCGGCGGCCAACGGTTGCCCGGTGTCCGACGGTAGGTCGCTGCCGGAACTGGGGATCTGGATGCCGGGTTCCGACCCGCACGCCGACACCAGCACCACACACGCCAGCGCGACGAGCGCCGCTCGCCACCACGACAGGGCCCGGCATTCGATCATCACCGCACCAGTGCTTCGACGTCGTGGTGTCGCTCTTCGTCGTCGATCACCGTGTCCTCGATCACGCTTTCGCCGACGATCCTGGCCACCTCACCGCGGGAACGTATCCGGCCGCCACCGACATCGAACATCAACAACAGCACCACCGACCACAACGCACCGACCATCACTCCGGCGACGACACCCGTGGTGACACTCGGAGCCGCGCCGGTCGCGCCGGTCGCCGGGTCGAGGCCACGGATCTGTGCGTGCGCCCCGCCCGCTCCGTCGGTCTCCACAGTGGCGACGAGATCGGCGAGGCTGTCGGCGACGGCATCGGCCATGCGAGGCGCGGTTCGCGGATCGTCCGCGGTGGCGGTGATGTCGAGCACCGCGGCTCCCGGGCTGACGATGGCCACCACATGCCCCTGCAATGCGGTGGGCGATCCCATCCCGATCCTCTCCGCGGCACGAGCCAGGTTGTCCGGCCCGACCGCCATCTGCGCATAGCTGTCGACACGGACCAGTGCGCCACGGTTGCCGTTGAGCGCCGCGTTGGTGGATACAGGGCCCGGGATCTCGATGAACACCGTGCTGGTCGCGCTGTAGTGGGTCGGGACGACGAACAAGGTCGCGAGGGCGCCGACCACCCCGGCCAGGATGGCCGCGGCCAGGATCAACCATCGCCCGCCGACGATGCGTGCCCAGTAGTCGGTTGGATGCAAAACACCCGTGGGCGCTCTCATCGTTCGGACCCGCAGGTGTTGATCGGTGCCACATCCAGGAATCTGGACTTGACCCAGCTCACCGACGCGCTGCTGTCCAGGTCGGCGTGTCCCTCGCCCTCACGGCGCTGGTACTGCACCACGCTGCCCAGATCGCAGGCTCGCGTCAGCGACTGCTTGGTCCAGTCGGCGTTGATCAAATCGTCGGTGGTGCCGTACAGCACCAGCAACGGCCCGCTGGCCTTGTGCTGGGGCAGCGCGTAATCGGCGAGGTACTCCCGGAGCCGGTCGCGGGCATCGACGCCGGCCGGCTTCAGGTCGGCCGGCTTCAGTTGTGCGAGCAGCTCGGGCAACTTCGCGGTGTCCGGGCCGAAACACTCCAGATACTGCGACCACTTGGTGCGTGCGACCCCGGAGCGATAGTCGTCGAGCTGCATGTCCGGGTGGAGTTTCGCGAGGCTGTCCAGGGTGTAGATCAGCAGCGGATACTGCGCGCGGGTGAGAGTTCCGGCCCACGCCTCGTCGGCGAGACCACGCATGTCCGACACCGGGACCAGCGACGCCGTTCCGACCAACTGTGTGTCACCGGCGGGGTAGCCGCCGCCGAGCTGGTCCGCGGCCGCCCACGCGGCCATCCCACCGAGTGACACCCCATAGGACGACCATCGTGGGCCGATGGCCGACGAGAAGTGCCGGGCGGCCTTGACCGCGTCGATGATGTTGTATCCGAGCACCTTCGAATCCAGGTAGGGGTGTACGAAACCGGGCACCCCGAGGCCCTGGTAGTCGGACATGGTGACGGCGAAACCCTCGAGGACGAAGGCGGCGAGGAGTTTGTCACTGCCGAGCAGGTTGCTGTACCGCGACGGGCCGCAGTTGTTCTCCACCCCCGTGGTGCCGTGACCGAAGGAGATCAGCGGCCAGCCCCCCTTCGGCGGGACACCGGACGGCACGACCACCACACCGGACACCGTGGTCGGTTCACCCGATGTCCCGGTGGACTGGTAGATGATCCGGGTGGCGCTGGCGCCGAGTTCGCTGATGTCCGGCGAGATGTCGGGCAGCGGTTCGACGCTCTTCAGCGATCCCGCCTGCGCGCCACCGAGGACAGGAGACCTGGCCGGTACGGAGGACGGGGCGTCCGCGGCGGCGCCGGGCGTCACCGGCGGGACGGAGCTCTCCCCGACCAACGGTGCGTCGTCGGCGCAGCCGGAGGCGAGAGACACGAGCGCGGCGCAGATCGCCACACACACCAGATGTCGGCCCGAACGCCATGCTCGGGACACGTCGATCACGGAGGAGAACCGGCGGGCTCAGTGTGTGCCTCGTCGGTCGCCGCCTCGACCGGTCGGTCGGCGACGGCATTCTCCGCGGTGGGCCGCGATGGGCGCACCGTAGCCTTGCCGTCGAATACCGTGACGTTCCCGAGAATGGTCGCCCCCACCTGTTCGAGACTGCGGATCGTGCGGCGCAACGCATCCCGACTGGTGCGTCCGATGCGGGTGAGCACCAGGGCACCGTCACCGAGGGCCGCCAGCACCGCCGCGTCCCCGTAGGACAACACCGGCGGGGTGTCGACGACGACGTAGTCGAATCGACCGCGGAGATCGTCGATGACGGCCTGGGCCCGCGTGAAGGCCAGGAGTTCACCCGGATTCGGCGGGAGTTTGCCCGACACGACCACGGCGACACCGTCGACGGTCCCGTTCTGCACCACCGTGGGTACCGTGCTGTTGCCGGCCAGCACGTCGCTGAGTCCCCGGCGTTCACCGACCTGCAGCGTGCGTGACAACGATCCGCCGCGCAGGTCTCCGTCTACCAGCGCGACCGATGCACCCGATTCGGCGATGACCGCGGCGAGGTCGATGGCGAGTGTGCTGCGGCCCGTGTCGGCGTCGGGCGAGGTGACCACGATGACCCGAGGCTCGGTGTCCTTACCCAGGAAGTGCAGGTTGTTGCGCAGCGTACGTACCGATTCGGCTATCGGAGCACCCGAACCGAGGTCGGTGACCCTGGTCTCGGGTCGCTGCGGATCGGCTGGCACGGAGGCGATCACACCACCGCGGGTGATCTCATCGACCTTGGCGCGATCGCCGATCCGCCGGTTCAGCAGCCCCAGCGCCAGGGCCAGCGCGATCCCGATCAACAGTCCGGCGACGGCACCGAGCAGGCCGAACTTCAGCGCGCTCGCCCCCGACTCCACACCCCCCGACGCGTCGTCGACGACGGTCGCGCCCGCGGCCGGGTTGCCACCGCGGCTCGGGGTCTCCAGCTCGCGGACCACCTGCACGGTCTGCGCGGTGACCGCACCTGTCAGCGCCTGCGCGCTGGCGGCACTGCTGTCGGAGGTGCAGATGTCGAGCAAGACGGTCTTCTCCACCGGTGTCGCGGTGATCCGACCCTGCACGGTGGACGGGGACACCTGCAGGTGCAATTGGTCGACAACCCGCTGGGACACCTGCTCACTGGTGGCGACCCGGGCGTAGGAGTTCACCCGCTCCTGTGAGAAGAGATTGTTCTGATACGCCTCACCGACCGACGAGCCGCCGTCGGTGGTGACGAACACCTGGGAGCACGACTTGTAGCTGGTGTCGGCGAACAGCGCATACAGGTAACCGGCGACGAGGCCCACCACCAGCGCCGCCACCACGACCCACCACTTCGCGCGAAATATCGCGAGGTACTCACGGATCTCCACCGAGCTCGTCCCCCTGCTCTACCCATCATCGACACGTCGTCGCGACGCGTCGGAAGTGTCCCGGGCGACCGGTCGCCGTCGTTACACGACGACCATAAAGGGTGCGGCGAATTTCGGCTCCTCGGAAGTTTCGAACTCCCGACAATCGACTGCCTGCGTAGATCACATTGAATAGTGCCGCGGCGAAGTATGTGTGACCATTCCGTTCATGCCCGTACGTCGCGCGACGCACATTGCGCTCGTCGTTCTGTTTCCCAGCCTGGTGACGCTGGGATTCTTCGCGACCGAGGGAATTGCTCGGTTTGCCCTCCCAGCACTGGCTTTGCTGCTGGTGGGGGCCTGGATCGGGCTGCGCCACCCCTTGGTGTTCTATTGGGCGCTCGCATTCTCACTCGGTGCCGTGCCATTCGGGTCTCTACCCGGAGTCCATCTGCCGCTGGTCTTCACGTTCTCCGTGGCCGTCATTTTCGCGGCCCTCCTCCATCCGACGGCAGTGGGAAAGGTCACAGCACTCGAACTGACCGTGGTACTGCTGTTCCTCACCTCGACGCTCTCACTGGTGGCGACGGGGTCGACCACGACGGATCTCATGGAGTACATGAAGTGGTCGGTGGCCACCCTCGTGGTCTTCGCGCTGCTGCGACTGCCGCGACACCAGCTGCGCCGCTTCGGGCAGATCTTCGTGGTCGGGACCACCCTGGCGGCGATGTTCGCGGTGGTGATCCGAGCGGCCGATCCCACCGGACGGATGATCACCGTGCTCGCACCGATCGGGTACGGAAAGGCCGCGGAGGGTTCGCGATTCGTCTACACACCGGGCGGTACCGAGACGGTCCGGTTGGCCGGTACCTTTGTCGACCCGAACGCCGCGGGGATCATCCTGTTCGTGGCCCTGCTGGTGTGTTTCGTGGTGATCGGTCACCGCATCCGGTGGGTCATGGCCGGGGTGCTGTTCGTCGCGATCGTGCTGACCCTCAGCCGCGCCGCGCTGTTCTCGTTCATCGGCGGGGTGGTGCTGGTCCTGGCGTTCCACCAGCTGCGCAAGAGCCAGCGCCTGGCGATCGTCGGGGCGTTCATGGCGGCCGCGTTGGCCGCATTCGCGGTGCCCTCGGTGCGCAACCGGGTGTTCTCGTCCTTCAGCGGCAACGATGCCGGGTCGTCGGCGCGCGGTGACGCGCTGCGCGACTTCCCCGGACTCATGGCCGGGCATTGGCCGTTCGGTCTCGGCTGGGGTCGTAAGGAGTTCGTCGACGAGGCCGCCGCATTCCAAGTCAATTACGTGGCAAATGCGCCACTCCTCACGATCTATCGAGGAGGATTCATCGCGGGTCTGGCGTTTCTCGCCGTGATGATCGTGGGCATCGTCATGAGTTACCAGTGTGTGCGATCCCGGCGCTGGGAATACGGATTGTTCGGCGGCGGCTTCATTGCTTTCTGCCTCATCGCCTTGCAACTGGATTTTCCCGTGGTGACCATCCCGTCGGTCACCACGGCATTCTCGGTCCTGCTGGTCTTCCTGGTAGTCACCTGGGAACTCGCCACCGGACGGACCACGGCCGCCCGCGGGTCGCGCAGCGAGACGCTACCGGTCGCGGCGACCACCACGACGGTGCGCAGTGCGCGCGCACCATTGAATTGACCACGCCAGAACCGGACACATTCGGTTACTCGGGTACAAATTCGATGACTGCCGGATTCGGCAGACCTGTGCTTTACTTGTGCCATCGGGGGGACCGTTGCTGCGAAAGGCAGAAAGATGCGCCGGTCCACGCTATTCCATCCTGTCCGCATTCTTGTCGGTGTCGTCGTCCTCGCAGCCGTGGTCGCGCTGCTTCTCGTGCTCGGAATCACGCGGTCGGCACATCCGGGGTCCGACGCTCGAATTCCCGGCCCCGTGCACATCACGCCGACCGCCGCCACCGATACCCCCCAGTCCATCGGGTTCTCCGATGACGCGGGGTTGCTGAGCGCCTCCAGCAGCGGCATCGCCGCCCAACTCGACGCGATGAAGAACGCCGGAGCCAAACGCGTACGGGTGTCGGTCGCGTGGAACGTTCTGCAACCCACACAGGCGACGTTCAACTGGACGCCGCTGGACAACATCGTGACCGCGGCCAGGAGCCGGAGTCTGTCCGTACTCGGCATCATCGGGTACACGCCCAGCTGGGCCGCGGCGGGTACCTACACCAACGTCACCTCACCACCCAAGCCCGCGCTCTTCGGGACGTTCGCCAACGCTGTGGCCGCCCGCTACAAGGGAAAGATCAGTGCCTACGAGATCTGGAACGAACCCAACGGTGCCATGTTCTACTCCCCCGCCCCGGATCCGGCGGGATACACCGCATTGGTGAAAGCGGCGTATACGCAGATCAAATCGGCCGATTCGTCGGCCACGGTCATCGCCGGTGCGCTGGGCTCGGCGGTGACCCGCAACACCACCATGAACCCCGTCGAGTTCCTCTCCGGGATGTACACCGCGGGGGCGGCCAACTACTTCGACGCCATCTCGTTTCACCCCTACCAGTACGATTTCCTGTTCGCCGCCGGTATGACGGTTGCCGATTCGCCCGTGCAGCAGGCCCGGGACCTCTACACCACGATGTCGGCCAAGGGTGATGGCGCAAAGAAGATCTGGCTCACCGAATACGGGGTTCCCAGTACGGCGGTGGACGACGCGCGGCAGAACGAGATGATCACCAATCTGATGGTCAAGTGGCAGGAGGTCCCGTATGCGGGCCCCATCTACATCTTCGAGCTCCGCGACAAGAGCACCGGATCGTCCGACGCGGAGAACACCTTCGGGCTCATGAACAGCGACGGCACCGCCAAGGCGTCGTACATCGGATACAGCTGGGTCCAACAGCACGGTATACCGCTCACCGACGAAGCGAACCGCTTCGCCAAGGCGTCCACCACCGGGTTGGGAACCGTACTGTCCCCGGTCTTCCCGGTGTCGGGTATCTGGGCTCAACAGTTCACCGGGGGCTGGTTGTGGGAGGTGTCGTCGGGAAGCTTCCTGACCTCCCCGACCGCGGTCGGCACCAAAATGCTGACCAGTGGTCTGATCCCGACCACCGCCTTCGCCAACGGCTACCAGGATTTCAACAGCCCGTACGGACTGCGGTGCTGGTACTCGGCGGCCACCGGCGCCCACATCGCCGGGGGTGGCATCGTGTCCGTGTGGACCAGTTCGATGGGGCTGGCCACCAGTGACGAGACCGCACTGACCGGGGGCGGGGTCAAGGTGACCTTCCAGAACGGCTACATCACCTGGACACCGACGGCGGGTGCCAAGGCCTATCCCAACTGACCGGGACTGATGAGTTCCTCCACCGAACGCTGCGGGAGTCCGTCGTTCCAACGCTGGGCATTGCGCTCGTAGAGCAGGTCACCTTGTGTCCGAGCGTGTTCGCGATCGAGTAGGTAGCGTCGACACTCCTTGACGAAGGTCCATTCGTCATCGAGGGGTTCGAGACCGAACACCGGTCCCAACGACCCGATGGCCGCCGAGGTCCCGATCACCGGCAGCCCGCGGCTCGCCGCGTCGAGGATCTTGACCCGCACCCCGCCACCGGTCTCGATCGGGGCCATCAACGCCCGACAGGTGGAGAGGAACTCGTGGAGGTCGTCGACGAAGCCCAGATCGCGGACGCCCGGCGGGTAGACCGGGTCCTTGTGTCCCTTGGCCTTCGCACCGATGATGCACAGTTCGGCGTCGGGAATCCCCGCACTGATACGCGGCCACAGGCGCAGGGCGATCTCGAATGCCTCCTGATTCGGTGGCCAGTCCCGCGTCCCCATGAACACCAACCGTTGCGGCGTCTCGGCGAGGTCGAGCTTCTTCTCCGGGGGCAACGTGAGGTCGATCCAACGGGCGCCGAAAACGCCTTCTGACCGGTAGAACTCGGCTTCCTCGGCGTCGTAGGTACCCACGGCATCTGCGGACTTTGCCACTCGCACCTCGTCGGCGAGGATGCGCGGCGCCTCCACCCGACCGAGTATCCCGCGGGTGACCTTCCACACCTGCGACTCGGTGTTGACGGTGTTGATGACGAAGCGGCGATCCGGAACACGGGCACGGAGGAAGCTCTCCGCCATGTAGCTGTGCTCGGCGACCCAGATGTCCGGTGCGTCATCGGCGTGAGCGGCGGACTCGATGGCCGCGCCGAGAGTGTCTATGTCGTAACGCTGGTGGCAGATGCTGCGTCGTGTGCGTGCGCTGCCCACGAGCAGCGACGGAGACACCTTGGGTTTGGCCACCCGCGTCACCCCCGGAACCGGAGCGCGATCGGGTTCGGTGGACAAGCAGATCGTGCGGACATCGGCGAAGTCCCTGGTGATGTCCATCATCAGGCGCGACAGCGCGATGTCGCCACCATGGTCGAGGGTGGGGTCCTTGGACAACAGATAGGTCACCCGGGTCATCGCGCCGCCTCGCTTCTCGTCACATCGGGCACCGGTGCCGGTGCGGACGCGCGCCGACCGTACAGCGCACGCAGGTAGATCACGGTGAGCAGGGTGTCGGCGACCACGGACGCCACCGCCGCCCCGATGGCCCCGCTGGCGAACAATGCGGCCACCAGGGCGAGTTTCGCCATCGCCAACACCAGCGCCGCGGTCACCCGGATCCGGTCTCGGCCCTGGAGATACAAGATGGTGGTGAAGACGTAGTTGGCCGATCGCTGCACCACGAACAGCGACATGATGACCACCGACACCGACAGCTGATAGGACACAGGCGTGAACAGCATGACCACGCCGGTGCCCAGCATCAGAACTCCGGCAACCACACCCACTGCATAGGTCTGGCGCAGCGACGGCCCGGCGGTCACCGCGCCGCCCTCCGCGCGCAGCTTCTCGTGATAGGTGGAGCCGAAGGACAGGCCGATGGACGCGACCGCCCAGGCCAGCACCGATGCCACCGAGTAATAGCCGGCGATGCGGGTGTCGGTGAGGGCGCCGATCAACAGCACGTCGCCTTGCACGTAGACCGCGTTGGCGAGGTTCTCGGTGAACAGCATCGCGATCTCGCGCGGCCCACCGGGCAACGCGGGAACCGATGCGCGACAGCGGAGCAGGGTCGCGACCGCGATGACGAGGTAGGGGATCACATAGATGGTGGATGCGATGGTGAGGGTGGGGTCGGACGCCAGCAGCAGATACGCCGACGCACCGACGATGCTGACGGTCTGCCGCAGGGTGTCCAGTCGTTGCACGACATGTGGATCCCCCACTCGCAACGATCTGCTCTTGTACGCGTTGAACACGATCTCACCGCCGCCGTAAGCCAACGCGAACCACAGAATGTAGTCGACCGACATGGTGGCGGCCGCGGCGATCAGCAGGGTGATGCCGAGCAGCGCCCGGCAGGTACGTTCACGCAGGAACCGGTCTTCGCTCTCGCGGATCGACCGGACGGTGAACGGGTGGTCGAGCGGAGCAGCGACGATGGCGCCGAGCGCGAAACCCATCGCGTACAGTCCGTAGTCGCCGATGCCCAGTCTGGCGATCAGCGCGATGGTCCACAGCATCCCGATCCCGCGGCCGCCGTACATCCACACCGCGGCGACACCCGCCTTGACGAGGTTGCCGCTGACCCGGTCACGCAACCCGGCCACGCCGGTCATCGTTCACCGGCCGCAGCGGTGTCACCCGCTCGCGCCGACTCGGACCACACCTGCGCGAACCGCCGTCCGAGTTGTTCCGGGTTGCGGCGCCCGGCCAGTCGGTCGGCCTCGACCGCGAGGTCGGCCAGTCGTGACGCGTCGTCGAGCAGACCGGCCGCGGCGCCCGCGATCTCGGCAGGACCGCCGTCCACGACCACCGCTCCACCGTCGTCGTCGAGTTCGGCCAAGGCGCCGAAACGGCGGGCGACCACCGGGGTGCGGTAAGCGTACGCGCGGGTGACGGTGGCCGACGCGGGGAAGGCGTCACCGTAGATGGAGCGCTGACCGTAGGGCACCACCAGGGCGCGGATGGAGGCGAAGAACGCGTCCTCGGCGTCCCCGTTGACCTCGCCCAGAATCTCGATACCCGGTCCACCGGGGAGCTTCTCGGTGCCGCGACCCGCGATACGGATGGTGATGTCATCGGGCAACGCGGCGCGGATCTGCTCGATCAGTTCGAAACCCTTCCCGCGGTACACCAGGCCGAAGAAGCCGATCGCGCGCGGGCGCTGCCAGGCCGGGGTGATCGGCGGCCGATCGGGGATCAGCAACCACTCGGCATGCACCGCGGCACGCGGATAGCGTTGCTGCAGTGCGCGGGCCCCGATCCGACTGAGGGTGAACAGGGTGCGGTCGGCTACCACCTTGCGTTCCACGGCCTGCGCGACCGGGCGCAACGGATAGTGCAATCCGTGATTCAGCAGCCGGTTCTGGGCCAGGAACCGCGTGCGCGCCGGCCACCAGACCATCCCCGGTGGATCGTGCACGGTGTAGGAGACCGGGGCGTCCCGCACCCCCGACGTTGCCCAGAAGGGCAGCACCGCACCGCCACCCACTTCGCAGTGCACGATGGTCGGCCACGGTGAGGTGTCCACCTGGGACTGCACCCTGCGGGCCTGCGCGGCGATCTGCCGTGTGGTGTCGGCGCCGGGTCCGGCGTGTCGATGCACCACCACGTCACCGAAATACGGGGACACGGCGGCGAGGAAGTCGTCGGCGTAGTCGCCGATACCACCGATACCCGACCGCGGGGCCAGGTAGATCAACCGATGGTCGCTGAGATCACCCATGAGGAACGCCCGACTGCGTCTCAGTAGAACAGCGGACGGTATTTGGGCTTGTACTGCAACGCGTTCGGATCGCGGGTGCTGAGCTTCTTGGCGGGCACCCCGCCGACGACGTCGAGCGCGCCCACGTCCTTCCGGACCATCGAACAACCGGCTACCACGGCACCTCGTCCGATGTGCAACCCGCTCATGATGGTGGCGCGGCTGGCGATCCACACGTAGTCGTCGACCACGGTGGGTTGCAGGATCGGTGGGAACTCCGGGTCGTTGTGGTCGTGGAAACCACCGATGAAGTGGGTGTCGCTGGCGATCACCACGTTGTCGCCGATGGTGATTCCACCACGGGCGTCGAACATGCACCGGAACCCGATCGAGCAACAGTTACCGATGGTCAGACCCTCGATGTCGAGGATGGTGGTGCCTCGCAGGATGGAGGTGTCCTCGCCGATGGTCGCACCGAACAGACGCAGGAAGTTCTGGCGCACCGAATGTGACGGCACGAAGGTGATCAGGTTGTTGAACAACAGGATTCCGATGCGATTGCGGATCTTGCGCGCCAGGCTGATGTCCTGCATCCGCAGGTTCCCGTGCTTGTCGCGGGTCAGGTGATGCTTGGGGGCCTGGGGGCCGGGATCGAGTGCACCGTCGACGCCGGGTACGCCGCCGGTCAGATCGACGTTCGCGTTCAAGAGAGGTTCACTCATCGTGCGGACTCCTCGATTCGGGACTGGCGTAGTTCGGCGAGGTCGGCGTCGACCATGTCGGCCACCAGTTCACCGAAGGTGTGGGTGGGTGACCAGTCGAGTACGCCGCGTGCCTTGGTGGCGTCACCGATCATCACCTCTGCATCGGCCGGACGGAAGAGATCTGGGTCGACCATCACATACGGCTGCCAGTCGGTGATCCCGGCGGCCGCGAACGCTGCGGCCACCAAGTCGGACACCGAATGCGCCTCGCCGGTGGCGAGCACGAAGTCGTCGGCGACACCGCGCCGACCGATCTCGAACATGGCCCGGGCGTAGTCGGGGGCCCATCCCCAGTCGCGGCGGACGTCGGTGTTGCCCAGCGCCAAGGTATCCCGGACCCCGCTCGCAATCTCGGCGACACCGCGGGTGATCTTGCGAGTGACGAATCGGTCCGGGCGGCGCGGTGACTCGTGATTGAACAGGATCGCGTTCGACCCGACCAACCCACGTGACCGGTAGATCTGCACCAGGTGATGACCGAACGCCTTGGCCGCGCCGTACGGTGAGGTCGGGACGATCGGGGTGCCCTCGTCCTGACGGTGCACGCCGGAGCCGGCGAAGATCTCCGCACTCGAGGCGTTGACCACCGAGACCCGATGTCCGGTGCGAGACTGCAGGTTCAGGCAGGCGTCGAGGATCGGAGCGATGGACACCCCGTTGACGTTCACCGACTCGTAGGTGTCTTCCCAGGAAGAGGCGACCGAGGAGTTCGCGGCGAGATGGAACACCATCGCGGGCCGGATCACCTCGATGAGGTCGGTCATGGCCCGCGCGTCGGTGATGTCCACCTCATGCACCACCGCGCCGGCACGCACGGCGTGAGCCGCGCCGTCCGGACGGCCAGGGCGCACGACCCCGTGGGTCATCCAGCCGTCGGCGGCCAACAACTCGGCGAGGTATCCGCCGTCCTGACCGCCGACGCCGGTGATGAGGGCGGCAGTGCGCCCGTCATCACTCACGGTCATCCGGCGTCCTTCAACCGTGCCGCCACCGGGGCCTGACGTTCCAGATCGTTGCGGACCATCATGCGGATCAGCTGATCGAAGTCGACGGTGGGACGCCACCCGAGGTCGTCACGGGCTTTGGTGGCATCCCCGATGAGCAGATCGACCTCGGCGGGCCGCATGAACCTCGGGTCGACTCCCACGTAACGCTCCCAGTCGGTGACTCCGATCTCGTCGAACGCGACGTCGAGCAGTTCACGGATGGAATGGGTCTCGCCGGTGGCGATGACATAGTCGTCCGCGGTGTCCTGCTGCAGCATGCGATACATGGCGTCGACGTAGTCACCGGCGAATCCCCAGTCCCTGCGAGCGTCGAGATTGCCCAGGGCAAGCGAGTCCTGCAGCCCGTAATGGATGCGGGCTACCGCCTGGGAGACCTTGCGGGTCACGAACTCCGGCCCTCTTCGGGGTGACTCGTGATTGAACAGGATGCCCGAACTGGCGTGCATGCTGTAGGACTCGCGATAGTTGATGGTCATGTAATGGCCGTAGACCTTGGCCACACCGTACGGCGACCGGGGCCACAGCAGGGTGCTCTCGCGCTGCGGCACCTCCTGCACCTTGCCGAACATCTCCGAGCTCGACGCCTGATAGAAGCGGATCTCCTTGCCCTGCAGGTCCTGACTGAGTCGGGTGGACTCGAGCATGTTCAGTACCCCACCACCGGTGACGTCGGTGGTCAGTCGTGCGTTCTCCCAGGAGTAGGCGACGAACGACACCGCACCGAGGTTGTAGACCTCGTCGGGACGTGCGACCGCGAACGCCCGCATCAGCGACGACAGGTCCAACAGGTCGCCGGTGAGCACCTGCACCTGCGGGAGGAGACTCTCCAGCAACTCACGTTTGGGGTTGTTCTGTCCGCGCACCAGGCCGAACACCTCGTACCCCTTCGCGAGCAGCAGCTCGGCGAGGTACAAGCCGTCCTGGCCGGTGATCCCGGTGACGAGTGCACGTTTGGCGGTCATGACTGCCCTTTCCTGGACGTGGAGAGGCGGTGCTCGTCGAGTAGGTCGTCGACGGCGTTGTGCAGGCCACGGCTGAAGGACGCCTCAGAGAACTGGGCGACATGCAGCGCGATCTTGTGCTCGTTCCATTCGGTGTCGTCGAGTTCATCGAGGGCGGAGACGATGTCGCGGGGATCCGGTCGATCGAAGTAGACACCGGTGGTCCCCTCGAGCACCGTGTCGAGGAATCCCCCCCACCGCAACACCGCGGACGGTTTGCCGTGTACACCCGCCTCGAGCGGAGTGAGGCCGTAGTCCTCGTAGCTCGCGGCCACCACGGCTCGGCAGCGCTGGTAGAGCCAGCGCATCTGCCCGTCGCTGAGATCCTGCAGCATCAGCACATTCGACGGCGACGTCCGCCGTAACCGGGCGGCCTCGGGTCCGCGGCCGACGACCACCAGGCGGCGGTGACTGTCACGGAAGGCGTCGATCACCTTGTCCACGTTCTTGTAGGGCAGCAACCGCGAGACACACAGGTGGAAGCCGAGGTCACCGGCCAGGGCCTCGACCTCGGGGATCGGTTCCGGCGTCGCGTCGTTCGGTGTGTGCGGGGCGAACAGGACGTTCGCGTCGATGCCATAGGTGTCGTGGATCCGCGTCTGCACGACACTGGAGATGGCCAGGTAGGCGTCACACGAGATTGCCGAGCGTCGATCCCAGCGCTTCAGGTATCCGGACATGACCCCGAGCATCAGCTTCTTGGCGCGGCTCGCGTCCGAACCGAGGTAGGCCTCGGACTGGTACAGCCAGCGCGCGGGCGAATAGCAGTAGGCCAGCTTCTTGCCGGTGGTGGTGAATCCGTGCGCCCAACCGCTGGTGCTGGTGAGCACGACATCCGCATCGATGTGGATCGAGCGGGCGGCGAACGGCAGCAGCGGCAGCGCCGCACGGTGGTTACCGCGGAGCGGCCCGACGCGATTCAGCGCTGAGGGGATGACGTTCAGATGGGCGAATTCCGGGTAGGTGCCGTCGGGCTCGTAGAGTGTCGTGTAGATCGGCGCGTCCGGAAAGACCCGCGCCATCGCCAGCACGACCTTCTCGGCCCCGCCGCGCTGCGTGAGGTAGTCGTGGGCGATGGCGATGCGTGGATGCGCGGGAGCTGCGACATCGAATCGGGTTGCGGCGTCGAAATCCCCACGCACGACGGGATCGGACCCGGTCATGACCGCTGACCACGTGGCCGCGGTACACCAGGTGCACAGTCACTCATCCGGACCTCCTGCCGACAAAGAATTACCACCGACAAATCGTGAAGAGCACTAAATTCGACCTCACCGCAGAGCTGCGGGCTTTCCCGCGATGACACAAGAAACGCGTTGGTCACGGTCCTCTGACGTGACGCTCGACCCCACCGAAAATTCACTCTCGTGTATCGACATTTCGCTGCGCCAACAATAACGGGTGACCCGGATATCCGCCGAGTACCGAAACGTGACGCCCGCCGCATCGGTGGGCGCTGTCCGCCGATCGCGCGACGACAACCCGCTCAACCTGCCGTTTCACCGCAGCTCGTGTCATTCCATCGCCCACCTCGCCCGATACGCCGGCATGCAGATGTGGCGAAGATCACCGGGTGATAATTGACCGGAATAGCCACTTCCACGTGCACGACATTCGACGAGCGAGTTCTGTGCTCAGCATCCGAGAATTGCCGCCTTGACGAAGGCGCCGGTCTGATACAGATACTGCGCCTCCCAACCGAGTACCCCCATGTCGTATCGGCGGGGGACCCCACGCATCACCACTTGGCCGTCAAAACATTGATGAAAGATGTAGCGCGAGCGCGGGAGGTGATAACGCCAGGTGATGACGATGACCTTCTTCCATCCGAAACTCTTCGCCAGTTGTTGGGTGAACTTGGCCTCGCCCTGCGTGGTGGCCGGATCCGGGGGCAAGCACATCACCAGTACCCCGGGTATCTGGGCGTTGCATCGGGTGGCCATCACCGGGTCCCAGGCGGGATAGGGATCAGACATCGCGACCACCGGCGCGTACCCCTGCCGGGCCAGGTCGAGTCCGTAATCCTCACGGCCATCGTGTTCACCGCCGAGCACGATGATCGCGTCGGCCTTGGTCAGCGGGTCCATGTCGGCCCGGGTGAACAGGAAATACCCGCTGATCCCCAAGATCACCGGGAACGCGACGATCACCACCACCACGGTGATCATCAGCTTCCGGATGCGGGACACGCAGCCGACGATAGCGATGACAACGGCTCGACAGCGGATGCAGCAATGTGCGTCACACTTCGGAACCTCGGGCCCGACCGGGGCCGGGTGCACGCGCCTTCTAAGGTGACCACCATGGCGACCAGCGGTGACAACACAACTCGGGACAACCCGTTCCGTCCCGACCAGTGGGCCCCGGTCGACGGTTTCGACGACCTGACCGACATCACCTACCACCGGCACGTGGGCCCCGGTCGCGAGAACGGGATCGTGCGGATCGCCTTCGACCGGCCGGAGGTGCGTAACGCGTTCCGTCCGCACACGGTCGACGAGCTGTTCCGCACCCTCGATCACGCTCGTCGCACCCCCGACGTCGGGGTGGTGTTGCTGACCGGGAACGGCCCCAGCGTCAAGGACGGCGGATGGGCGTTCTGCAGCGGTGGCGACCAACGCATCCGCGGGCGGTCGGGGTACCAGTACGCCGATGGTGACGTCGCCGAGACCGTGGACACCGCCCGGGTGCGGGTCGAGGGCGGCCGACTGCACATTCTCGAGGTGCAGCGTTTGATCCGCACCATGCCCAAGGTGGTGATCGCGGTGGTCAACGGATGGGCGGCCGGTGGCGGCCACTCGCTGCACGTGGTCTGCGACCTGACCGTCGCCTCGTCCGAACACGCGCGGTTCAAGCAGACCGACGCCGACGTGGGCTCGTTCGACGCCGGGTACGGCAGCGCGTACCTGGCCAAGCAGGTGGGCCAGAAGTTCGCGCGCGAGATCTTCTTCCTCGGCGAGTCGTACACCGCCGACGACATGTTCCGGATGGGCGCGGTCAATCGGGTGTTCCCACACGGCGAGCTCGAGACGTCGGCCGTGGAGTGGGGGCGGGCAATCAACCGCAAGTCGCCGACGGCGCAACGCATGCTGAAGTTCGCGTTCAACCTCACCGACGACGGTCTGATGGGGCAGCAGGTGTTCGCCGGTGAGGCGACTCGACTGGCGTACATGACCGACGAGGCGGTCGAAGGTCGGGACGCGTTCCTGGAGAAGCGACCGCCCCAGTGGGACGAGTACCCGTTCTACTACTGAGGCCCGTCGCTACTTGATCGGGTCCGGGCAGGTACCGGTGCTCTCACCGATCGAGTTGATCTCGGCATTGGATCGCGAGTCGCCTGCGTAGTTGATCAGGTCGGTGCACCTCTGCGCACCGTCGCCCCGGACACCGGCGGGTTGCCCGGCGCCTCCGGGACCCTGGACGTTCGCGTCGCCGGTCTGGCCGGCCCCGGCAGACTGTCCCGGGTCGGCAGCCTGTTCGCGTGCGGTGGTGTCGACGACGGTGGACGTGGCCGTTGGAGTCGGCGAACTCCTCACCGAGGAGGCGGAGACGGAGCTCGACGGAGCGGTGGTGCTGTCGTCGGAGCACGCCGTCACGGGAAGGGCGATCACAGCGATCATGGCCGCGCCCACCACCCACCTGATGGGTGACCGACGCTCTGCGGTACCTGTGCATGCGCTAGCAGTCATACCCGGTACATCTGTGCAGCCGTTCGTCGGTGTTAGCACCTTCCCGACAACAGGTCGGTAACGACGTCACCGACGCTGCGAGACAACGGCCCACTCGACGCCGATAAAGGCCCACTCGACGGGTTCAACCCGTCGAGTGGGCCCTCGATTGCGTCGAGTGGGCCGTCGTCAGGCGGTGAGCTCTTTGACGCGGGCCACGTCGGCCAGCCGCTGCTCGTGGGTCGCGGCGACCGCGCCGAGCAGCAGCACGGTGATGCCGGAGTCGCGGAAGGCGGCAGCGCGCTCGGTGACCACCGCTTCCGGCCCGATCAGCGACAACGCGTCGACGAGATCTGCGGGAACGGCGGCGGCCGCCTCCGCCTTCTTGCCGTCGAGGTACAGGTCCTGGATGGTCTTGGCTTCCTCGACGTAGCCGTACCGGGTGACCAGCGAGTTGTAGAAGTTCTTGCCCCGCGCGCCCATACCGCCGATGTACAGGGCGAGGTGCGCACGTACCCCGTTCTTCGCGTTTTCCTGCTCCTGCGGATCCTCGGTGATCAGCAACGCCGTCTGGGCGACTATCCCCAGTTCGCCGAGCTCCGGGTCGCGCTTGGCGCGACCCTTGGCCAGTGCCTCACCGAACGCAGCATCCACGTGGTCGGGGTGGAACAGGAACGGCTGCCACTCCTCGAACTTCTCGGCAGCCAGCTCGATGTTCTTCGGCCCGATGGCGGCCAACATCATCGGGATCCGGTCACGAACGGGGTGGTTGATGATCTTCAGCGGCTTGCCGAGGCCGGTGCCGCCGTCTTCTTCGGTGAGCGGCAGCTTGTAGTACTTGCCCTGGTAGTCACTGCGCTCCCGGCGCCAGATCAACCGGCAGATGTCGGCGTACTCGCGGGCACGACCCAGCGGGGCGTCGTACTTGACGCCGTGGAAGCCCTCGATCACCTGCGGCCCGGAGGCGCCGATGCCGAGCACCATCCGACCGCCGCTGACGTAGTCCAGACCCGCCGCGGTCATCGCGATGTTGGTGGGGGTCCGCGAGAACATCGGCAGGATGCCGCTGGCCAACTCCATGGTCTTGGTGCGCGCGGCGATGTATCCCAGTTGCGAGACGGCGTCGAAGCTGTACGCCTCGGGAACGACCACCCGGTCCACCCCGGCGGCCTCGTAGTCGATCAGATTGTCGATCGTCTCCCGGAAATCGCCCGCGTAATTGATGGGTATCCCGACCTTCATGACCACATTCCTCTCGCCGACGCCATCGTCCTGCCAACTCCGATTCCGGAGTCTGCCACACCTGTTCCGGGCCTCCCGTCGTCGCGATTCGGGCGGGTACGGCCAACGCCGCGAGGATGGTAGATGAACATTGGGTGAACAACCCCGAACTCGACGCGAACACGCTGGTCACAGGCCGATTTGTCCGGATCAACGGTTTCCACTTTTGCGTATCTGCACCCCAGAATGTGTGCTCATGAGCGCAGAAATGTTGATCCTCGTGTTGCTGGTCATCACAGCACTCGGTTTCGACTTCACCAACGGATTCCACGACACCGGAAACGCGATGGCCACGTCCATCGCCACAGGGGCCCTCAAGCCCAAGGTCGCCGTCGCACTGGCCGGCATCCTGAACCTCGTCGGCGCGTTCCTCTCGGTCGAGGTCGCCGCCACCATCACCAAGGACGTCCTGAAGATCCAGGGCTCGTCCGGTGCGCTGATCCCCGGCATCACGGCCACCGAGGGGATGATCATCATCTTCTCCGGCCTGATCGGGGGCATCCTCTGGAACCTGCTCACCTGGCTGTTCGGTCTGCCGTCCAGCTCGTCCCACGCCCTGTTCGGCGGCCTGATCGGCGCGGGTCTCGCGGCGATCGGCACCTCGGGCGTGAACTGGGACGGCATCGTGGACAAGGTCCTCGTCCCGGCCGTGCTGGCACCGGTCATCGCGGGCGTCGTCGCGGCCGCGGGCACCTGGCTGGTGTACGCGATCACCAAGCGCGTCACCGGCGCCCGTAAGGAGCAGGGCTTCCGCTGGGGCCAGATCGCCACCGCCTCGCTGGTCGCACTGTCGCACGGTACCGGTGACGCGCAGAAGACCATGGGTGTCATCGCGCTCGCGCTCATCACCACCGGTCACCTCAGTGTGAAATCGGTCAAGGACGGTCTGCCGTTCTGGGTGGTCTTCAGCTGCGCAGGCGCCATTGCGCTCGGCACCTACATCGGCGGCTGGCGGGTCATCCGCACCCTGGGCAAGGGTCTGGTGGAGATCGAGTCGCCGCAGGGTCTGGCCGCCGAGGCGTCCTCCGCCGCGATCATCCTGACCTCCAGCGCGTCGGGTATGGCTCTCTCGACCACCCACGTCGCCACCGGCTCGATCCTCGGCTCGGGCGTCGGCAAGCCGGGTGCCAAGGTGCGTTGGGCCGTCGCCGGCCGGATGGTCGTCGCCTGGGTGATCACCCTGCCGGCCGCCGGCGTGGTCGGTGCGATCACCTACTACATCGCGCACCTCATCGGTGGTGCGGGTGGCGCGATCGCCATCTTCGCGATCCTGCTGGTGCTGGCCGGAGCCATGTTCTGGAAGGCACAGCAGCAGAAGGTGGACTCCAACAACGTCAACGCCGAGTGGGACGAGAACTCCAACAGCGTGGTTCCGACCGAGGACGCCGTCGAAACCACGCCCACCGCGTCGGTCTGATCCGAGACAAGGACTGAATCTGACATGAACGAATTCGAGGCAATCGTCCGCGTGCTGATCGTCGGGTTGGTGCTCGGCGCCGGGCTGCCCGCGCTGTTCGCGGTGGGTCTGCGGCTCTTCACCGAAGGCGGCGGTGACGCCGACGCCGACGGCACCACCCACGCGGGCAACCCGGTCGTGCGGTACGCGGGTCTGACCCTGTTCGTCCTCATCGCGGCGGTGATCGTCCTGGCGATCCTGTGGATCTCACGGAACACCATCGACCACTACTTCGACGTCAACCTTTTCCCGTTCGCCCCGAAGAAGTGAGCAACCATGGCTGACCACAACGTCCCTGCCGCCGGCAACGGCAACGGCACCAACAAGTTCGAGGCGATCCTGAACTGGCTGCGGGCCGGTTATCCCGACGGCGTCCCGCCCAAGGACTACTTCCCCCTGCTGGCTCTGCTGAAGCGGTCGCTGTCGCCGGACCAGATCACCGACGTCATCCTCAACCTGTTCATGGCCAACGGCACCGACCAGCCGGTCACCGCAGAGCAGATCCGCAAGGCCATCAGCGAGGTCATCGAGGACGAACCCGAGCAGTCCGACATCAACCAGGTGGCCGCGCGACTCGCGGCCGTCGGATGGCCGCTCGCGGTGGAAACCCCCTGAGAGGCTGCACACCTCGACGTACAGCACGTCCTCTCCCACCACGGTCTAGCATCGACGTGGTGAGAGGGGGCGGCGTGGACAGACCGCAGTTTCTGCAGCGTGTGGTGGAGTGGCTCCGGGCCGGTTACCCGGACGGTATCCCCCGTGGCGACTATGTCCCGTTGGTCGCGTTGCTCCGCAGACAGCTGACCGACGACGAGGTCGCCGCGGTGAGCAAACGGCTCGTCACCTCCGGCGCCGTGGATCTGACCCACCCCCAGGACGTCTCCCGGGTCGACGCCGGGGTGCTGATCACCGAGATCACCGACGACCTGCCGTCGGAATCGGACATCGCTCGGGTCCGGGCACATCTCGGCACCTTCGCGATCGGCCCCGACGACGAGGATCCCCACTGAGCACCCTGCGTCTGCTGCCCCTGGGTCCCGGTGAGCGGGTGCTCGACGCGCTCGACTTCCTCGCCGAGGCCGTGGTCGGAGTGGCCGACGGCAGCGACGCACACCTGCCGGTACCTGCCGACGACGCCGGTGAGACTCGACGGCTGGCCGACGCAATGGCCGTGGACACCGACATCGACCCGGACATCGCGATGGTGGTGTCCACGTCGGGCACCACCGGGACCCCGAAGGGGGCACAGCTGACCTCGACGGCGCTGCGCGCATCGGCGACCGCCACCCACCGTCACCTGGGCGGTCCGGGTGGTTGGCTGCTCGCGCTCCCCGGGCATCACATCGCCGGACTACAGGTGCTGTTGCGCAGTATCGCCTCCGGGTACGAGCCGGTGGTCATCGATGTGTCGGTCGGCTTCGATCCCGACGATCTGGTCACCGGGCTGGAACGGATGGGTGCACCACGGCGGTACACCTCATTGGTGCCCACCCAACTGATCAAGGTGTTGGACCATCCGCGAGCGACCGCCGCACTGGCCGAGACCGACGGCGTGTTGGTCGGCGGGGCCGCCACCCCGGTCGCGCTGCGGGAGCGGGCGATCGCCACCGGTATCCCCATCGTGCGGACCTACGGCATGAGCGAGACCTGCGGTGGGTCGGTGTACGACGGCATCCCCCTCGACGGGGTGGACGTGACGATCCTGTCCCCGGACGCCGACGGGGTGGGCCGGGTGTCGCTTGGCGGTGCGGTGGTCGCATCGGGGTACCGCAACCTGCCCGATCACGCCGCCTTCGCCGACCCCGGCCGGTTCCGCACCGACGACCTGGGCCGGCTGGACGACGGCGTGCTCACGGTGGTCGGGCGAGCCGACGAGGCCATCTCCACCGGTGGATTGACCGTGGTGCCGCAGGTGGTGGAGGCGGCGATCCTCTCCGATCCGGCGGTCGCCGACTGTGCTGTGGTCGGTCTGCCGGACGCACGGTTGGGTGCCCGGGTGGTGGCCGCGGTGGTCGCCGCCGCGGGCGGTGAACCGTCGACCGAATCGGTCCGCGCCACCGTGACCGACCGACTCGGTGGCCTGGCCGCCCCGCGCGAAGTCCTGGTGGTGTCCGAGCTTCCGCGCCGTGGTCCCGGGAAAGTGGATCGGCGGGCGCTGGTGGCGCAGTGGGCGGGTTATTCGCAGCCGTTTCGCTGATCCGCACCGCCCGTAGCGGCTGCGAATGGCTGGAACTGGTGCGGATCCGACCCCGGCACCCTTCTCATCAGGGAACACTCAGCCGACCGGGGCACAATGGTCCGATGCTCCACGGCCCCTACCCGTTCGTCGGCACCGTGTTGGCGCTCCTGGTCCTGTGCACCCTGTGGTCGCTGATCCGGCCGAGCGTGACCGCCGCCGCGGTGACCCTGCTGCTCGCGGTGGTCTGGCTGCCGGTGAACGAACCGGTGGAGGGTGCGGTGCTGCTGGTGCTCACCCCGACCCACGGGATCACCCAGGCCGACCTGATCTCCGTGATGGCGGTCGCGGTGGTCGGAGTGCGGCTCTGGTGGGTGCGACGACGTCGGCGGGTGTGACCGTGACGTATTCTTTCCCGCAGCACCGTCGCCCCAAACCTGACACCATTTGCTGGTGAGCAACGACGCGCAGCCGGACACCCCAGAGACCGCCTCCCACAGCGATGGTGTGCCGGGCCCGCTGCTCGAGTTGGCCCACCGCTGCGGGGTCGCCACCGAGTACATCGGCTGGGGTGAGAAGCATTACGAAGTGGCTCCGGACACCCTGCGTAAGGTGCTGGGCGCGTTGGGGGTCGCCGCCGACACCGACGAGGAGATCGCGGTGGCCCTGGTCGACCGGGAGCTGGATCCCTGGCGCCGTCGGCTGCCGCCGGTGGTGGTCGGTGTCGCCGGCACCGAGACCCGCATCCCCGTCCACGTCCCGCACGGTGAACCGTTGCGGGTCACCGTGGTCACCGAGAACGGCGACGAGGCGGACGCCACGCAACTGAACGTGTGGGTTGACCCGCGTGAGGTGGACGGCGCGTTGGTCGGCGAGGCCACCTTCGCCCTGCCGGCCGACCTGCCCACCGGCTGGCACGTCATCCGCGCCGAGATACCGGGGCGACCCGAACTCGACGCCGAATGCGACCTCGCGGTCACCCCCGCACGCCTCGACACCGTGGAGCGCCTGAGCGGGCAGCGCTGGGGATTGGCGACGCAGTTGTACTCGATCCGTTCGCGGCGCTCGTGGGGGGTGGGTGATCTCCAGGATCTTGCCGACATCGCAACCGTCGCCGGCGCCCACCACGGCGCCGACTTCGTGCAGGTGAATCCGCTGCATGCGGCACAGCCGAGGCCGCCGGTCGAGTCGTCGCCGTATCTGCCGACCACCCGCCGCTTCGTCAACCCGCTCTACATCCGGGTGGAGGACATCCCGGAGGTCGCACACCTGCCGACCGCCGACTACCGCTCGCTGCGCAAGTCGGCGCACCGCTTCGACCGGGCCAACGTCAAGACCGACCGCATCCGTCGCAACCGGTCGTACCGGGAGAAGTTGTCGGTGCTGGAGAAGATCTTCGGGGTTCCGTTGAGTCCCACCCGGCAGGTCGCGCTGGACGACTACCTGACCCGCGAGGGTGACGGGCTGGTGGAGTTCGCCACCTGGTGCGCACTCGCCGAACGACTAGAGCCAGAGGATGCGCAGTGGCAGGATCTCCTTGCGCACCCGGATCAACTGGGCGCGGCGCGCGTCGAGCTGGCCGATCGGATCTCGTTCCACTGCTGGCTGCAATGGATCTGCGATCAGCAGCTCGAGGCCGCGCAACGCGCCGCCCTCGACGCGGGTATGGACATCGGGATCATGCACGACCTCGCTGTCGGGGTGCAGCGCACCGGCGCGGACGTCTGGACCCTCGGTGACGCGCTCGCCACCGGCGCGACGGTGGGTGCGCCACCCGACGGTTTCAATCAGCAGGGTCAGGACTGGAGCCAACCACCCTGGCACCCATGGCATCTGGCCGAGCGGGGTTACCGCCCGTATCGCGACATGCTGCGCACGGTGTTGCGGCATGCCGGCGGACTTCGTATCGATCACATCCTCGGACTGTTTCGGCTGTGGTGGATCCCGGAAGGTGAATCCGCTGCCGCCGGAACCTACGTGCGGTACGACCACGAGGCCCTCATCGGCATCCTGGTGTTGGAGGCGGAACGCGCGGGTGCCGTGGTCGTCGGCGAGGATCTGGGTGTCTTCGAACCGATCGTGCAGGAGTATCTGACCTCGCGCGGGGTGCTCGGAACGTCCATCCTGTGGTTCGAGCAGACTCCCGACGGCCCCGTCCCACCGGACGACTATCGGCGGCTGTGTCTGACGTCGGTCAACACCCACGATCTACCGCCGACGGCAGGATACCTTGCCGGTGAACACATCCGGGTGCGTTCCGAACTCGGACTACTCACCCGCAGCGAGGAGGAGGAGCGTCTCGCCGACGCGGAAGAACGCGACGCGGTGGTCGCGTTGGCGACGCAGCGGGGGCTGGTGCCCGACGATCCGTCCTCCGAGGACATCGTCGATGCCCTGCACGCGCTGGTGGCGGAGACCCCGTCGGCGCTGATCGGGGTGGCGCTGGTGGACGCCGTGGGCGAGTACCGCATCCAGAACCAGCCGGGCACCGACTCGTCGCAGTACCCCAACTGGCAGATCCCGTTGGCCGACGATCACGGCGCCGCGGTTCTGGTGGAGGATCTCGCCGACAACGAGCGGTTCGCGCGACTGGTCGCGGCGCTGAACCGGTAGCAGCCACGGATCGGGGCGCGCGGCCGTCAGCCGACCGGCCCGGCCCCCGATCCGGCGTGGATGCGGGAGCACGTCGGCGCGGCGAACCCGGCGTCGACGACGGTGCGGTGCACCCGCTCGGCAATCGCGTCGGCCCGATCGATGGGGGCGACGGCGATCACGCAACCACCGAACCCGCCGCCGGTCATCCGAGCTCCGTACGCACCGGCGGCGACAGCGGTGTCGGCGACGAGATCGATGTGCGGGGTGGTGATCTCGAAGTCGTCGCGCATCGAGGCGTGGGACTCGCTGAACAGACGCCCGACCGTCGAATAGTCCTCGGCCGTCACCGCGTCGACCACCGCGAAGACCCGGCGATTGTCGGTGAGGATGTGCCGCGCACGTCGGCGGTCCACCGGATCGACGACCGCCGACAACACCTCGACCCCGCGGTCCTGCACCTCGCGCAGCGACGCCACGCCCAGGTCGTGGGCCGCGCGCTCACACGATGCCCGGCGTGCCGCGTACTCACCGCCGGCGTGGGCGTGCGGGGCACGCGAGTCGATGAGCAACAGCGCCGCGTCGGCGGAGGCCGGGTCGAAACCCACCGGTGTCACCGCGGCATCCTGGAAGTCGATGAGCAGGGCGTGCCCGTCCTGCCCGAACAGCGACGCCAGCTGATCCATCAGACCCGTGGGCGCGCCCACGTAGTCGTTCTCGGCCCGCTGAGCGATGCGAGCCTGTTCCGTGCGGTCCACCCGGTCACCGGTGGCGGCGGTGACGGCGCCCAACACCGCGCACTCCAGCGCCGCCGACGACGACAGCCCCGATCCGATCTGCACCTCGCTGGTGATGTACATGGTCCCGCCGACGCTCCGTCGGCCCGCCACCCGCAAGGACCACAACACCCCGGCAACGTAGGCCGCCCACCCGCCGGTCGCACCGGGTTGGGTGTCCAGCGGGATGCGAATGGCACCGGTCTCATGATCGCTGCGGACGGTGACCGCGGCGGTGCCGTCCGGCGTGAACGTCACCGTGGTGCGCTGCGGCAACGCGATGGGCAGCGCGAAACCGTGGTTGTAGTCGGTGTGTTCGCCGATGAGATTGACCCGCCCGGGTGCCGCGTACCGGATGGCGGCCCCGGTCATCACGCCTCCCGCAGTCGCAGCGCGACGGACTCCGGGGTGACGTCGCTGATGAAGGCGTCCATCGCCGACTCCGAGCCGGCCAGGAACTTCAACTTGTTCGCGCTGCGCCGGACGGACATCAGCTCGATGTGGAAGTACCCCTCGCGTTGGGTGGGGACGTCGCGATACTGGTGCAGCGCGGAGATATACGGCAGCGGTGTGGGATACAACCGGTCGAAGCGACCGAGGACGTCGAGGTAGATCTCCGCGAGGCCGTCGAGTTCGATGGAATCGAGCTCGGTGAGGTTGTGCGCGAACCGGTTCGGGTAGATGTGCACCTCCACCGGCCAGCGCGCGGCGAACGGGACGAAGGCGGTGAAGTGCTCGGTGCGGGCGATCACCCGGCTGCCGTCGACCACCTCGTCGGCCAGGAGATCGGTGAACATGTTGCGGCCGTGGCGCTCCGCGTACGCGTCGGCCTGCTGCAGCATCTGCGCGGTGCGCGGGGTGAGATACGGATAGCCGTAGATCTGACCGTGCGGATGGGTCAGTGTCACCCCGATCTCCTCACCGCGATTCTCGAAGCAGAACACCTGCTCGATACCCGGGCGCGACATCAGGTCGGCGGTGCGGTGCCGCCACGCGTCCACCACCAGTCGTGCCTGCGCGGGTGGGAGCTGTGCGAACGACGCGCGGTGGTCGCTGGAGAAGCAGATCACCTCGCACCGTCCGTGGCCGGGCGCGGTCACGAAATCCGTTCCGTCGAGGGATGGCAACGCGACATCGGCGGTAGCGGCCCCGGAGAGGCTGGGAAATCGGTTCTCGAACACCACCACGTCGTACGACGCGGCCGGGATCTCGCTCAGGGTGCCAGTGGGCCCAGGGCAGAGCGGGCACTGATCGGCGGGCGGCTTGTAGGTGCGGTCCTGGCGCAGCGCCGCGACGATCACCCACTGCCCGGTCTGCCGGTCGTACCGGATCTCCGACTGCTGATCGGTGCGTGGCGGCAACGGGCGACGGTCGACAACCGGCTCCGGGACGTGACCGGGTAGCGAGAAGAACAACTCCTGGCGGCCGTCGGCCAACGGCCACGCCAATGGGGTTGCGGTGTCGGTCATTCCGCTCCTCCGACCGGGGCGACGAGCAGCTCGCCGACCTGACGCGACAGTTCCGCCCGATCGGTGCCGGACAATCCGTCGTCGATGATCATCACGTCGATCTGACCCAGTTGTGCGAACACGTTGGTGCCCACCTCCCGATACTTGGTGTGGTCGGCGAGCACGGTGACCCGGTCGGCGATCGCGATGAGAGTTCGGTTGGTCTGCGCCTCGGCGATGTTCGGTGTGGTGAGGCCGGCGCCGGGATCCACCCCGTGCACACCCAGGTAGGCGGCGTCGACGCGGAACGACCCGATGGACGCGTCCGCGACCGGTCCGACCAGCGCATCGGACGGGGTGCGCACCCCGCCGGTGAGATAGACGGTCGGGGCACCACCCTCGGCTCCCGCGACCGGGTCGGTGAGCACCTGGAAGATGCTGATCGAGTTGGTCACCACGGTGATCGAGGGTCGGTCGCGCAGCCGGCGCGCGAGCTCCACGGTGGTGGTTCCCGCGCCGACCGCGATGGTCATGCCGTCCTCCACGGTGGCGGCGGCGACATGGGCGATGGCGACCTTCTCGACCTGCTGCTGTGCGGCTTTGACCGCCGACCACGGCTCCTCGCCCCGGTTGTGCCGGACGACGGCGCCGCCGCGGACCTTGCGCAGCAGGTCCTGAGCGTCGAGGGTGTCGAGATCCCGGCGCACCGTCATCTCCGAGACGTCGAGCTCGCCGGCGAGGTCGGCAACCCGGACGGCCCCGCCGTCCCGCAGTGCGCGCAGGATCGCGCTGCGCCGTTCCGCCGCCAGCATCGTCTCCGACACTCCTCTCCATGGCATCCGCACAGTGCTCACGCAAGTACAGCATCAATGCCGAACCGAACAGTAACAAACATTCCGAGACCAAAAGGTCGGATCTGCGTGCCAGATGATGTTCTCTTCTGTTAGGTTACGTCAGAACATGTGCCCAGTGATCCACATCACCGGCACCTCGGACATACGCCGGGTCGCTCAACAAAGGAGTTGATGGATGACGACCACCACGCTGGCCGCAGACAATGTGCTGCGACTCAATGCCGGCGCACTCGACTACGTGCTGATCGCGATCTACTTCGTCTTCGTGCTCGGAATCGGCTACATCGCGCGCACCCAGATCTCGTCGAGTCTCGACTTCTTCCTGTCCGGGCGGCGACTGCCCGCCTGGGTCACCGGTATCGCCTTCGTCTCCGCCAACCTCGGCGCGGTGGAGATCATGGGTATGGCCGCCAACGGTGCACAGATCGGCCTGGCCACCATGCACTACTACTGGATCGGCGCCGTACCCGCGATGCTGTTCCTGGGCGTGGTGATGATGCCGTTCTACTACGGCTCCAAGGTGCGCAGTGTTCCCGAGTTCATGCGACGACGGTTCGGCACCGGCGCGCACCTGGTGAACGCGATCAGCTTCGCGGTGGCGCAGGTGCTCATCGCCGGGGTCAACCTGTTCCTGCTGTCCACGGTGATCAACGTGCTGCTGGGGTGGGAGAAGTGGGTGTCGCTCATCGTCGCGGCGGCCATCGTGCTCACCTACACCGCCCTCGGCGGCCTGTCGGCGGCGATCTACAACGAGGTGCTGCAGTTCTTCGTCATCCTGGCCGCGCTGGTGCCGCTCACCGTCTTCGGACTCATCAAGGTGGGCGGCTGGAGCGGACTGAAGGAGAAGGTCGTCGACACCAAGAGCGACGGTTCGGTGACCGCGACCATCCACGACCAGCTCAGCTCCTGGCCCGGAACCGCGTTGAGTGGCTTCAACAGTCCGTTCTGGTCGGTGGTCGGCATCGTGTTCGGTCTGGGCTTCGTGTTGTCGTTCGGGTATTGGACGACCAACTTCGTCGAGGTGCAGCGGGCGATGGCCTCGGACTCGATGTCGTCGGCCCGGCGGGCGCCGATCATCGGTGCGTTCCCCAAGATGCTGATCCCGTTCGTGGTGGTGGTGCCCGGCATGATCGCGGCAGCCT
Source organism: Williamsia sterculiae (assembly GCF_900156495.1). Classification (GTDB taxonomy): domain Bacteria; phylum Actinomycetota; class Actinomycetes; order Mycobacteriales; family Mycobacteriaceae; genus Williamsia_B; species Williamsia_B sterculiae. The sequence goes on along the minus strand of NZ_FTNT01000001.1, from coordinate 500,110 downwards.
GCATCGGCGACATGATCAACCTGAAGCAGTCGGGGTCGGGTGACATCACCTACAACGATGCGATGTTGCTGATGGTCCGCGACATCCTGCCCAACGGGCTGCTCGGTGTGGCCATCGCCGGTCTGATCGCGTCGTTCATGGCCGGCATGGCCGCGAACATCTCGGCGTTCAACACCGTGTTCAGCTACGACATCTGGCAGCAGTACATCGTCAAGAACCGGTCGGACAACTACTACATCCAGGTGGGACGGGTGGCCACCGTCGGGGCAACGGTGCTGGCCATCTTCACCGCGCTCATCGCGTCGGGCTACTCCAACCTCATGGACTACCTGCAGACGTTGTTCGGGTTCTTCAACGCACCGCTGTTCGCGACGTTCATCCTCGGCATGTTCTGGAAGCGGATGACCGCGACCGCCGGTTGGGTGGGCCTGGTACTCGGAACACTCTCGGCGGTCACCGTTTTCGTTCTGTCCGAGACCGACGTGATCAATCTGCCCGGTCAAGGGATGCCGTTCCTGGCCGCGACCGCCGCGTTCATCGTCGACATCGTGGCGAGCATCCTGGTCAGCCTGGTCACCCGGCCGAAGCCGGTCGCCGAACTGCAGGGCTTCGTCTACTCGGAGACGAAGGTGAACATCCTCGGCGATCCGGACGACGCGAACAAGCCGTGGATCCAGCGGGCCGTCCCGCTGGCCGGCGTGATGCTGGTCCTGGTCGTCGTCCTCAACATCGTCTTCCACTGAGACCGACGTCTCTTCAGCGAGTCAGGAGCACATCATGGCTGTCCCGCACACCAGTCGGCTTATCACCCGACTGTTCGACATCCGCAACATCATCGGTCTGCTGCTCACCATCTACGGTGTGCTGCTCACCATCGCCGGCTTCGCCCCCGGGATCCTGCGCAATCACGACGACCCTGCGGCCGCCGGTAACCGCACCGACCTCTACGTCGGCACCGACGCGAACTGGTGGATCGGGCTCATCCTGCTGGCCATCTCGCTGATCTTCTTCGTGTGGTCGGTGGTCCGCCCGCTCGGCGGTGAGCGCACCGCCGACGGTGACCGCGCGGTCGCCCGCGGACCGGAGTAGGTCGGGGTTCGCGCGTGGGCCCGCGTTCGCACCAGTTTCCGCGATTCGCACCAGCTGTAACTGGTGCGTGCGCGCACAACTGGTGCGAATGCACCCCGTCGGCGGACTCGTCGACAAAGGGCACACATCCGCACCAGTCTCCGAGATCCGCACACCCTGCAACCGGTGCGGATCGGAGAGACTGGTGCGTGTTCGACATGTGGGTACACGTATCCACAAGTACGTCACCGGTCCACAACCGCTGACATCCGTGCTCACGGTCGTCCCTGCGCCGTCATGGTGGTCGGCATGGACTCGTTCCCCTCGGACTCCGACGGATTAATTCGTCGCCGCCTGGTGGTCGCCGGCTTCGGCGATGACGACGGGCTCGCCCGTGCGGTACGTGACGGGTCACTGATACGAGTGCGACGTGGGAGCTACACATCGGTGGATACCGATCCAGATGCTCTCGGCAGACTGCAGATTCTTGCTGCGGCCGGAGACGCCATCATCGAGAAGGCTGTCAGCCACCATTCTGCGGCGGCGCTGCACGGGCTCGACACACTTGACGACGACAGCCCGCCTCGTGGGGTGCACTTCTCGGTGCGGAGGGCCAACGGCGGTGACACTCGCACACGATTGCTGCATCCGACGCGGTGGGATCCGGACGAAGTGGTCATGATCGACGACGTCCTCACCACGTCCATTGCCCGCACCGCCGTGGACATCGCCCGTCAGGGCTCGTGGATGTCTGCACTGGTGGTCTTCGACTCCGCCCTGCGACTCGGGGTCACCAAGGACGACCTTCGGTCGGTTATCCAACGCAGCCGCGGCCGGACCGGGGTAGGCGCGGCACGGGCGGCTCTGCCCTACGCGGACGGCCGAGCCGAAAGCGTCGCGGAGTCACTGAGCCGAGGGTTGATCATCAGCTTCCACGACATCCCCACCCCTACCCTGCAACACGTCATTCGCGACGGGGACGGACGAGAGCTGTTCCGCCTGGACTTTCTCTGGGACAAGGACAGGGTCGTCGGCGAATGCGATGGCAGGCGCAAGTTCGAACAGCATCTACGACCGGGCGAATCCGTGGCAGATCGGCACTGGCACGCGAAAGAGCGCGATGAGGCGTTGATGGATCTCGGCCTGTTCCCCGTGCACTGGGGTTGGCGCGAGCTGATGAACCCGGAAAAGTACCACCACCGACTGGTCAGGGCGTTCGATCGAGCTCATCGACGGTTCGCCGCCTGAGCCGAGTGTCCTGCCGGTAGGCACGGTGGTTGCACCCCGAATACGCCCCAGTTTCGCCGGCGCGCACCCACTGCACCTCATGCGGGTTCGTAGAACTGGGGCGAACTCATCCACCGCCCGGGTGCGCCGAACTCCACATCCAGCGGCCACCGTGGAGCGATCGGTCCGGGTGTCTCTGTGGGGAGGTGGACAATCCGCACCAGTTTCACGAAGTCGGAGCCCCTACAGTGGCTGCGTACTCGCGAAACTGGTGCGAACTCCGCCAGCGCCACGCGCGTCCCGGCCCCCTGACCGCAGGCCACTCACCGCACGACAGCGCCAGACAGCCCCACGACAGCGGGCGAGGGCACAGTCGGCGGCATGAACACATCACGCGATCCCCTCGACGCACCGAGGGCCATCGAGGCCCACGGACTCGTGAAGCACTTCGGCAACACCCGCGCCGTCAACGGTGTGGACCTGGTCGTACCCACCGGCACGGTGTACGGCGTGCTCGGCCCCAACGGGGCCGGGAAGACGACCACCGTCCGGATGCTGGCCACCCTGTTGCGCCCCGACGCCGGGCAGGCGGCGATCTTCGGCCACGACGTGGTCGCCGACCCGGTGGCCGTGCGTTCCATGGTCGGCGTGACCGGTCAGTACGCGTCGGTGGACGAGGATCTGACCGCGAGTCAGAACCTGGTCATCTTCGGCCGGCTGCTCGGGATGAGCCGCGCCGACGCCCGCAGCCGGGCGGGTGAACTACTCGAGGAGTTCGGCCTCCAGGACGCCGCGCCCCGGCAGCTCAAGGAGTTCTCCGGCGGTATGCGCCGCCGACTCGACCTCGCGGCCAGCCTCATCGCCACCCCGCCGCTGCTGTTCCTCGACGAGCCGACCACCGGACTGGACCCGCGCACGCGGGCCCAGATGTGGGACACCATCCGGCGACTGGTCGCCGAGGGCACCACGGTGCTGCTCACCACCCAGTACCTCGACGAGGCCGATCAGCTGGCCGACCGCATCGCGGTCATCGACCACGGGCTGGTGATCGCGGACGGCACGGCCGCCGAACTGAAGCGTTCGGTCGGCTCGGCCACCTTCCAACTCACCCCCGCCGACCGTGCGGACGCCGTCGCCGCGCTCACCGTGGTGGAACGGGTACTCGGCGAGAAGGCCACGCTCAGCCCGGAAGCCGCGCGCATCACCGTGCCCATGCCGTCGTCGGATCGGGTCGCCGACGTGTTGGTGGCACTACGCGAACAGAACATCGCGGTCGGCGGCATGAACGTCCAGGAACCCACGCTCGACGAGGTGTTCCTCACCCTGACCGGCAAACCGCAGCCCGACCAATCCCCATCCGACGACTCCACGAAAGGGGTGGCAGCATGACCACCCTCACCTCCACACCCGGACCGGTCACCCACCGCGCCACCGCGCCCCAGCCCATCGGGATCAGCTTCTCGCAGACCGTCGCGCAGTCGCTGGTGATGGCCGGCCGGGGGTTGCTGAAGTTCCGACACAACCCCGAACAGTTCTTCGACGTGGTGTTCCAGCCGATCCTGTTCACCCTGATGTTCACCTACATCTTCGGTGGCGCGATCTCCGGAAGCGTCTCCAGCTACCTGCCGGTGATCATCCCCGGCATCCTGGTGCAGACCGTGATCACCACCTCGATGGTGACCGGCACCCAGTTGCGGGAGGACATGGACAAGGGTGTGTTCGACCGGTTCCGGTCGTTACCCATCGCCCGCATCAGCCCGCTGGTCGGGGCAACCCTGGCCGACGTGCTGCGCTATCTCATCGCCACGGTGATCACCTTCGCGGTCGGCATCGCGATGGGGTGGCGACCCGACGCGCTCGGCGCCGTCGGTGCCGCGGTGCTGGTGGTCATCTGCAGCTTCGCGTTGTCGTGGATCTTCGCGCTGATGGGGGTGCTGATGAAGAAGGCCTCTGCGGTGCAGGGCATCTCGCTGATGGTACTGTTCCCGCTCACCTTTCTGTCCAACGCCTTCGTGCCGGTGAACACCATGCCGGGTTGGCTGCAGGCCTTCGTCAAGGTCAACCCGGTCTCCAGCCTGGTGACGGCGGTGCGCGATCTGTGCAACGACGGCACCGTGGGCATCCACGTGCTGTGGTCGCTGCTGGGCGCCGCGATCATCATGGCGATCTTCGTCCCGCTGACCGTGCGCGCCTATATGCGCAACGCCTGAGGGGCACCACCCCGTCGACCGACCGTGTCCGCCGTCCGGCGCGCGCGGTCGGTCGGTCAGCGGTCGAACCGGATCTCGTCGGCGTCCAACTCCTGCTGGGCGTCGGCGACCACCTCGGAGCTGTACACCCCGGTGTGGCGGATCTCGAACAACGCGTCGCGTTCGGCCGCGAGCACCTGCATCTGGAGTTCCACCAGACGGGTGAAGGTGTCGCTGTGGGTCTCGGCGGACAGTTCCTCCCGCCACTTGTCGCGACCCTCGATGTATCGCTTGAGCCTGCCCGCCTCGTCGGGGTCGACGTCGCCGGCGGTGATCATGTCATCGATTTCGCTCGTCGCGGTCTCGTTGAGCTGCTGCCACAGTCGTCGACCCTCGTCGGCGATCCGTTCCGCGTCGTCTCCGGGCACGCGAGCGAGGCGGATCACCCACGGCAGCGACAACCCGTTGACGAGCAGGGTCGCCAATGCCACCACATAGGCGATGAGGATGATCTCCGGGCGGTACGGCAGATCCTCCGGCAGGGTCTGCGCCGCGGCGACGGTGATGGCGCCGCGCATGCCCGCCCAGCCGAGGACCAGACCGCTGCGCCACCCGAACGGTTGGTTGAGGACGAAGGCGGCGTCGGCATCCATCCGCCGCAGTCGCTCGGTCACCCGGGCGCGACGACGCTCCTCCCGCGGACTCTCACCGTCCATCTGCGTCAACCGATCCCACCACTGTTGGCTGCGCGAGTCGTGGGTGGACGCGCGCCGCAGGTCCATGCGCAGCATGGCGGTCAGCGGCACCACGAAGATCAACCGGATGACGATCGCGACGACGGTGAGCGTCAGACCCCACGCCACCGACTCCCCCACCCCCTGCGGGCTGTTCGACACGTCCTCGACGAGCCGGTGCATGCTCAGACCCATCAGCAGGAAGATGCCCGACTCGAGCACAAAGGATGCGGTGCGCCAATTGGTCCGCGCGACGGTGCGTTCGCGGGCGGAGATGTGATGCACCGAGATGTCACCGGTGACCAGACCGGCGATGACCACGGCCAACACCCCCGATGCGTGCAGTTCCTCGGTGGGCACGTACGCGACGAACGGCACCACGAACGTCACCGCCGTACTCGACACGGGGTCGTTCAGCCTCGCCCGTACCCGCACGTTGAGCACACCGACCAGCACCCCGATGATCACCGCGACCGCCACCGACAGCACGAAATCGCCTGCCACCGACCACAACGACACCGATCCGGCGATCGCGGCGGTCGCCGAGCGCAACAACACCAGTGCCGACGCGTCGTTGACCAGGCCCTCCCCCTCGATCATCGACACCAGTCGGCTGGGCAGACCCAACTTCCGACCCAACGAGGTTGCGGCGACGGCGTCGGTGGGGCTCACGATGGCGCCGAGGGCGAACGCTGCGGCCCAACCGATCTGCGGCACCAGCAGGTGTAACAACGCGCCGATCCCCACGGTGGTGACCACCACCAACAGCACGGCCAGACCGGTGATGGCCTTGAGGTTGCGCCGGAAATCCTGCGCGGGCATGTTCACCGCGGAGGCGTACAGCACCAGCGGCAGCACGCCGGCGAGGATCACCTCCGGGCCCACCGACACGTCGCCGGCGGCCGGGATGAATCCCAGCGCGATGCCGACCACCACCAGACCCAGCGGGGCGGCCACGCCGAGTCGTTCGGAGAACCGCTGGACCGCAACGATGACCAGCACGCCCACCACGGCGATCACCGAGACCGTCACCCGCGCGCACCTGTTCGCGGCAGATCGGCCTCGAGCTGCGGCCGCCGGACACGCACGATGTCGAGAATCTGTCGCAACGCCGGGTGACGCGCCAGACCACCCACCTCGGACCGTACGACCTCCCAACGGTCGTCCGGCAGAGCGGCGAGTTCGCGTCTGCGCGCGTGGATACCACCCAGCGCCGGGTAGTCGCGCCGGGCACCGATCCGCTCGGACAACAACATCAACCGCGCGCCGTCCTCCGACCCCGGCGTGATGGCACACAACCAGGCGCCGAAGGTGAGGACCAACGCCCCGGCCTGCGGGAGGTCGTGCCAACCGTGCGGACCGAACATGTCCTCCATGGCCACCAGTTCGCGCGCCAGGAAATTCCGCGCATCGTCGAGGTCCCCCGCGGTGACCAGTCCGGCGATCGCGGCGGAGACGACCATCATCGCGCCCGGATCCTGCGTCTCGATCGACTCGTTCACCACGAGATGTGCACCGGTGCGGCGGAACAGGTCGGACGCAGTGGACCGGTCACCGTCGATCACCGCGAGTTCGGCTGCCGCCAGCAGCAATCCACCGACCACCTCGGGGAGTCCCGGCGGGTCGGGTTGATCCGGGGTCCAGTCGCCGACCAGTCGACCCAGCTCGGCGCGGGCCTCGTCGACGCGACCGGCGCCGATGAGAGCGGCCAGCAGGTAGCCACGCACCTGCAGTGCGTCGTGTTCGGCACCGAGCTCCTCCATCAACGCCGCGCCGTCGTGGTAGAACACCGCGGCCTCGGCGTGTTCGCCGCGCTGGCCGTGGATGGACCCGGTGCTGGTGAGAATGGTTGCCTCCAACCACCGGTCACCGCTGCGGCGCGCCATCACCATCGCCATCTGCAGGTCACGCAGTGCGCCCGCGGTGTCGGCGTTGTTCTCCCGCGTGTTCGACGACATGTTCACCGCGATGGTGCGCACCTCATCGGTGCCGTCACGCAACCCGGTCACGAGCAACCGCAGCCCCGCGGTCGCGGTGCGCGCGAGTTGCATGCCACTGAGGAAGTCCGCCTCGGTATGCAGGACCAGGTCGGGTCGGTACAGCCGTCGCAGACACACCCGCGCCCGGGCCAGCACCCGCACGTCGTGGTGTCGGCTCATGGCCTGGAACATCGCGCAGACCAGCAGCGACAGCTGCCAGCTCTCCCGGTCGGCATCGTCGACCACCGGCGCGGCCGTGAGAGTGGTCACCACATCCGGTGCCCAGGAGACGATCTCGGAGTGCAGCCCGCGCATGGACCACAGCGCGGCGACCATCGGGAATCCCATCGCCACGGCCCGTCGGTACAGATCGGGGTCGTCCGTGCCCGGGTCGGCGGCGAGCACGACACACCGTCGCAGCGCCCACACGACGTTGTCGATGTCGGCACGTACCGCGGCCAGGAGTTCGACGTGACGGCGCCCGCGGTAGAGCGCACGGACCTGGGCGGCGAACTCGACGGCCCACCGTGCGGTGGCGGCATCGACGTCCGCACCGACCCCCGCCGCCGCGATCTTCAGTTCGCCGAACTCGCGCACCATCTCCAGCATCCGGTAGCGCACGGCACCGTCGCGCTCGACCACCCCGAGCAGCGACTGGTTGACCAGGCTGTCGAGGGCGTCGTCGAGGTCGGGACCCGACAGTCCGGTGAGCACCGATGCCGCGTCCGCGTCGAATCCCGCGGGGAGCCGACTGAGCATCCGCATCGTGTGCTGGGCGCGCTCGTCGAGCAGCTCCCAGCTCCACTCGATGACCGCCTCGAGTGTGCGATGGCGTTCGGGTGAGCTGCGGTCGGCTCCGCGCAGCAGCGCGAAGCGCTCGTCGAGACGACGGTTGATCTCCTCCACCGACATGGTCCGCACCCGGGCCGCGGCCAGTTCGATGGCCAGTGGAAGCCCGTCGAGGCTGCGGCACAGCGCGGCGACCGGACCCGCGGGCAGGGCCACACCGGGGCGGATCGCCCGGGCGCGGGCGGTGAACAGGTCGGTGGCCGCGGAACCCGTCGCGGCGACGGCCAGCATCGGCAGCGGATGGATACGCTCGCCCGCCACCAGCAGCGGCGACCGGCTGGTGGCCAACACGCGGATGGCGGGGTCACCGGCGATGAGGTCGGTGACCGCGGCGGCGCAGCCGTCGATGATCTGCTCACAGTTGTCCAGGACCAGCAGGGCGTCGGTGCCCTGCAACGATTCGGCGATGCGGTCGGCGAGGTCCACGTTTCCGCCGACCGGGCGGCGGCGGCCGGACGGTCCTATCTCGGTCTCCCCGACGCCGAGGGTGGCGGCGATTGTCCCGAGCACGTCGGCGTCGTCGCGGACCGGGGCGAGAGGGACCACGAAGACGGAGACCCCGTCGTCGACCATCCGCTGGGCGACGGTGTTGGCGACCCGCGTCTTGCCCGCACCACCGGGTGCCTGCACGGTGACCACTCGATGGACCCCCAGCGCGGCGACGATGGCGGCGACGTCGCCGTCCCGGCCCACCAGATCGTCGGGTTCGGCGCGGACCCCGACGCTGCGCCCGTGTGGCCGGGACGGCGCGGCGACGCGTGTCGACACGGGTGCAGTGGTGTCGGGCAGCTGTTCGCCGTCACCGGCCGTGAGCAGCTCGCGGTGCAATGCGGCGAGCTCGGCACCGGGATCGACCCCGAGTTCGGTGGACAACGCCCGCCGCAATCGGGAGTACACGGCCAGTGCATCCGCGGTGCGCCCGAGGCCGGCCAGTGCCCGCATCAGGTGACCGGCGACCACCTCGTCGAGCGGGTCGATGGTGAGCAGTTGCTCGGCCAACCGGCGGGCGGTGTCGTGATCGCCCGCTGTCGCGGCAGCGGCGAGACGCGCTTCGTCGAGCCGACGCCGCAGACCCGCCGCCCGCCGCGCCACCTCCCGTCCCAGTTCGTCCCCACCGCCGTCACCACCGCCGAGGTCGTCACCGGGGATACCCCGCCAGGCCCGCGTCGCACGGTCCAGTGCCGCGGGTGATCCCGCGTCGAGAAGATCGGCGACCTGGCGTAGATCGACGGCCTCGGGTGGCACCTGCAGCCGGTAGCCGTTGGCGGTGGCCTCGATGGAACCGCCCGGTAGCAGCGGTCGCAGCCGGGAGATCTGGGTGTGCAGCGCCGCCTGGGGGGACCGGGGCGGGTCGTCACCCCACACCAGGTCGATCAGCCGGGCCGACGAGCGGAACGAGCCCGCGTCCAGGGCCAGTGCCGCCAGCAGGCGCCGCGCCCGGGTGCCGGGTACCTCGCGCATCCCCGATCCCGAGTCGACGGCGATCGGGCCGAGCAGGCCGATCGTGACCGAGGTCCGCACCGGTGTCACCGCCCCAGTCTCTGTCAACGACCCGATCTCCTACCACGGTTGCGTGCCTGCCGTCTGTGCCCCTGCCATCTGCGGCGCCACGACGGTGGGGCGGCGCGGAACTCGGCCTGCGGGGGTTGTCGGTGTTCGGTCAACACTAATGCTGGAAGATCGACGGCATGGCAACCGCACGAGAGTGGGTCGAGGGCGCACGCCCACGGACCCTGCCCAACGCAGTCGCACCGGTGATCGCCGGGACCGGGGCCGCCTGGTGGGCGACGGACGCGGGAACGGTCGGCGCGCACTGGTGGAAGGTGGTGTTGGCCCTGCTGGTGGCGCTCGCGCTGGTCATCGGGGTCAACTTCGCCAACGACTACTCCGACGGCATCCGCGGCACCGACGACGACCGGGTGGGCCCGATGCGCTTGGTCGGGTCCAGGGCGGCGTCCCCGGCGTCGGTGAAGCGGGCCGCGATGCTGTGCTTCGCCGTTGCCGCGGTGTGCGGACTGGTCCTCGCGGTCACCTCCGCGTGGTGGTTGGTACTGGTGGGGGTGATCTGCATCGCAGGCGCCTGGTTCTACACCGGAGGTCGAAACCCCTACGGCTACCTCGGTTTCGGCGAGATCGCGGTGTTCGTCTTCTTCGGTCTGGTCGCGGTGTCGGGCACCCAGTTCGTGGTCGCGGGCCGGGTCGACTGGGTCGGTCTGGTCTGTGCGGTCGCGGTGGGCTGCTACTCCAGCGCGGTGCTGGTGGTGAACAATCTGCGCGACATCCCCACCGACAAGGCGTCGGGGAAGAACACTCTCGCGGTACGCCTCGGCGACGCGCGGACGCGGACCTTCTACACCGTGCTGACCGTCGTGCCCAGCGTGTTGACCGTGGTGCTGGTGGCAGCCACCCCGTGGGCGCTGCTCGGGTTGCTGGCCCTGCTGCCCGCGTTCCGCGCCGGTGCCCCCGTCCGTGCTCGCGCGCAGGGGCCGGCATTGATCCCGACCCTGGCCCTGACCGGGATCGCGATGCTGGTCTGGTCGATCAGCACCGCGATCGGGGTGTCGGTCTAGGACCGTCGGTCCCGCCGTCCCGTCAGGCCTGGACGGTGAGCGCCTCGCGCAACTGCTCGGGCGTGGTCACCGACTCGATCAGGGCCCGCGACGCGGCATCGTCGACGCGCAGGATGCCGATCAACACGTGCTTCTCGATCAGATCGGGGTCGCCCGCGCCGCGGGCATCCTCGACGGCGTAGGCCAGAGCGGCCTTGGCGTCGGCGGAGAAGCGCGACCGGCCGAACGGGCCTCCGCGACCGCGCGGCCCGCGTCGACCGCGACCTTCGCGCCAGGGTCCGTCGCGCCAGGGTCCGTCCGCACCCCAGGGGCCGCCGCGGCCGGGGCCGAATTCCTCGCGGTCCCACGGCCCGCGCTGACCGCGTTCCCATCCCGGCTCACCGCAGGGTCCGCCCTGTGATCGGCCGTGGGGTCCACGGGGATGGCCATGGTGCGAACGGCCCCGTCCGGAACCGCGGCGTTCGCTGCCGCGTCGACCCCAGCCCTCGGTGATGTCGCTGCCGAAGCGGTCGCGCACCGCGGCGACCACCTTGTCGAGGTCGATACCGATGGCCTTGAGGGCCTCGCGGTCCTCGTCGACGATCTCGCGGTCGTCGGACTCGGCGGTGGTGTCCGCCTCGTCGTCGTCGGGGCGGGTGGCCGCGAACTCGCGGACCGCCGTGCGGGCACCGTCCAGGGTCAGCCCCAGGTCGGTGAGGGTCGTGTAGATGGGACTGCGCGCATTGCACAGCATCCCCAGGATCAGGTGCTCGTTGCCGAGCCGGTCGCTGCCGAGATCGACAGCCTCGTCCATGGCGAACATCAGGGTCGCCCGGGAGTCTCGTGTGAAGTGTTCGAACATGTCAGTTCCTTCTTCTGTCCGACGCAGTTCTGTCTGCGTGTGAATGTTTCTGGTGCACGGCCTGCCTGCTGATCTGCAGCACGTCGGCAATCGTCTGCCAGCTCCAGCCCTGGTCTCGGGCGTTGGCCACCTGGACTTCTTCCAGGCGGTCGGCGAGGGTGCGCAGCGCGCGTACCGCTGCCAGCCCCTTGGCCGGGTCATCGCTGGTGACGCCGCGGGTGACGGCGTCGGTCCGGTCTGGTGTGGTCTCGTCGTTCTCGTGCACGTTGTCAGGTTATGTTGACACCACTCGGTTGTCAATAAAAATTGACAATTGGCTGCCGGCGCGACTCTGCCGGTGGTGTACAGGCTGGGCTACCTGAGCGCATCCTTGCTGGACAGGGGCCGGTAGTCGCTGTTTACCTGGCAGCATGACCACATCAGCGGATTCGACGTCGGAGGAGGGGGTGACCCCGCGCCGGCATCCCGCCGAACCTCACGCGGGTTCGCTCTCGCAACGGCTCAACTGGCTGCGCGCAGGCGTCCTCGGCGCCAACGACGGGATCGTCTCGGTGGCCGGCATCGTGGTGGGGGTGGCCGCGGCCACCGTGGAGCGGGGTCCGGTCCTGACCGCGGGAGTGGCGGGACTCGCCGCGGGGGCGGTGTCGATGGCTCTCGGCGAATACGTCTCGGTGAGCACCCAGCGTGACTCGGAGCGTGCACTGCTGGCCAAGGAGCGCGCCGAACTCGACGAACAACCCGGTGCCGAACTCGACGAACTCGCGGCGATCTACCAGACCAAGGGGCTCTCCCCGACAACCGCGCGACAGGTCGCCGTGGAGTTGACCCGGCACGATGCCTTCGCCGCGCACGTCGACGCCGAGTTGGGCATCGACCCGGACGAGCTGACCAATCCCTGGTACGCGGCGCTGTCGTCGGCGCTGGCGTTCATCGTCGGGGCGCTGCTGCCGTTGGTCGCGGTGTTGCTGCCCGGGTCGGATGCGCGCATCCCCGTCGCGGTGGCCGCGGTGTTGGTGGCGTTGGCCGTCACCGGTTTCCTCGGTGCTCGACTCGGCGGGGCCGAACCGCGCCGCGCGATGGCCAGAGTGGTCGCGGGCGGTGCGATCGCGATGGCGGTCACCTTCGCGATCGGCAGCGCCGTCGGCGCGGCGGTGAGCTGAACCGGATCGCGCCGGGGAACCGACTCAGAATCGTGCCAGGATGACGCGAGCGGCGCGGGCCACCACCCGGCGGTCCACGGTTTGGGCGACGGACAACATCACGTCGGCGTCGCCGGGCTCTCCCCAGCCGCTGCCATCCGCACCCCGATCGAGCGGCCGAGCCGACAACAACTGCGCACGATGGGTGCCGAGCACCACGACGTTCCATTCGTCGGCCAACGGGTCACCGTCGGTCAGCGCCGCGGACCGGACGTTGCCGTCGAGAATCTGGAGTGTGCCCACCCCGTACACGCCGGCGAAGGCGGTGCGGTCGGCCAAACCGTGCCAGCGCACCCGAGCTTCGTCGGTGAAGTCGGAGGCGGTGTGGAAGGTCCCGAGCACCAGGGCCGAGCGACCCGCGGTGGAGGCCTGGGCCTCGATGTGGTTGGTCAACGATTCCAGGAACGCACGGCTCATCCGTCGGGTGTGCCCGCCCGCCGCCGCGAGATCGTAGACCGATTCCCCGGCGACGAATGCCCCCCGCCCGGTCTCCGGGGCCTGCACCGCGGTCTGCGGGAGTGGCCGCAACGGTACGTCGAGCAGGTCGGCCGGATCGACCACGGCGGGGTAGTGCGACCCGACGCCGAGTACGCCACCCATCGACATCGCGGTCACCCGATCGGCCGGGCTGTCGACACCGTCGATCACCGCCACCGTCCCCGGGCAGGTCTCGCGGTAGACGCTGAGCACCTCCGCGATCGCCGCCACATCGGCGACGGGTCGGCGCAGGAGTTCCGGATCGGTCATCACAAGGTCGGGCTCCATCAGGAACACCGCCACCGTCGCACCGTCGTCACCGCCGACGCCGTCCACGATCAGCGTGATCCCCGCCGCGCGCGCCGCGGCCACCTGGCGGAGGACCGATCCCGGGTTCTCCAGCACCTCGCGAACACCGACCGACACCAGTTGACGTCGTCGTTCGGTGGCGAAATCGGGGGGCGCCAACTCCGTCACCGACGACGGATCGAGGAGGGTCAGGAGGAACAGGCCCTCCGGGAGCACCCCCTGTTGCGCGACCCGGGCGAGATCCCATTTCACCCGATCCAGCGCGTCGTGCTGCCGCATGGTGCGTGCCGCTCCTCGCAGCGCGGTCGCGTGTTCCACCGCCGACCCGGGACGGCCGCCGATGCGCAACTCGATCGCGGCCAGCGATCCGTCGCCGAGCCGATGTACGGGCGTGTATCGCACGGTGGTCATCGGCGGACGGAAGAACCGCTCATCGGGATCGACCGCGGCACCCCCATCCTCGCCCGAATCCACCAGCTGGGGATGGGAGGCGTTTGAGGCCTCCTCGTTACCGGTGCGCAGATCGCTGTTGCGATGTATCCGCAGGTCAACCCCTCTCGTTATCTGACCGTTATCCTAGCGCACCGATACCGTTACGCTGACTGTGCGGCGCTGTGACCCATTTGTACAATTCTCTACCCTGTGCGCACCGGGGTGTCGGCACTTCCGCCGTCGCTCCACCTGCGGTCTGGACCCGCCATATCGAGGCCTGAACCCGACAGGCGCCACACGGTCTTCAAGGTCAGCACCCACGTCCTCGCGGCGTGAGTGTCCTTGAGGTTGTCGACCCCGCATCCCGGAGGCTGCTTGCCCCTCAGCCTCCGGGACGCGGGGATCGTCGGCGGCCGAACCGTACCGACGTCGTCGATCGTATGCTGCGGCCACCCGATTGGTCGACCCTCCTAGTGTTGCGCCGGAAAGCCGCGGATCCCGTGTTCCGGTTCCGTGTCGTGCGCTCCGTCGCCGGTGTCCTATTCGTCGGTGACCGCGTCGCGGATCGTCATCCGCGACGCCTGCGCGGCCGGGAAGAACGCACCCGCAAAGCACAGCGCGAACGCGACGACCACATAGACGGCGGTCTGCCACTGCGCGGTGTAGACGATGTCCACCGAGGTGGTGGTGGCCAGGATGCGGTTGGACAGCTCGTGCAGCACCTCCCCCATCATCACGCCCAGTACGGTGCCGGTGGCCGCGATCGCCGCCGCCTCGGCCAGCACCATGCGCGAGATGAAGCCGCGCGCGGCACCCATCGCCCGCAACACTCCGAGGTCGCGTCGGCGTTCGATCACCGACAGCAGCAGGGTGTTGAGCAACGCCACCGCCGCGACCACCGCGACCACCCATTGGATGGCGACGGCGAACCGGCCCGACTGCTCCACCGATGTCCGCGTCGCCTGCAGGCTGTCGGCGCCCGTGTAGACGTGACCGGGGCGACCGGACGCGGCGATCTCCGCGGCGATCCGCCCGCGCACGGCGGCGACATCGGCACCGGTTTGCACATTGACCTGCAGATACGTGGCACCTGGCCGGTCGAACAGCTGCCGCATCAGATCCAACCCGATGGCCGCGGTACCCGAATCGATCGCCACGTAGTCGACGAGTTGCAGCACCGGCAGTTCGCGGAATCCCGCGGGGGTCGCGAGCCGGAGTCGGTCTCCGACGGCCACCTTCATCGTCCTGGCCAGCGTGGTGGAGACGATCAGGCCGTCGCCGGCGAGCACCCGCCGCAACACCGCGGGGTCCGCCCGTTTCACGAACGGTGCGGACATGCCGGGGGTGAGTCCCTGTAGCAACACCCGGGCCTCCCCTAGATTCACCGAGAGCCACTGCCCGTCGAGTACCCGCGCTACCCCCGGGGTGCGCGCCACCGCGGCGGTGAGGGAGGGATCCAACAACGGTCCCGACGGCAACTCCGCCGCCGGTCGCGACGAGACGTACAGGTCGGGGTCGCCGAGACCGTCGAGAGACCTCGACACGGATCCCACCAGATCGTTCATCGCCCCCGACGTGCCGACCCCCACCGTCACCGCGATGGCCACCGTCATCAGGGTCGCCCAGGCACGACGTGGTGCCCGTTCGGTGTTCACCGCGGCCAGCTGCCCCGGACCACCGAGCCGGGAGGAGATCGCGGTGACCACCCGCACCAGCGCGCCGGTGACCGCGAAACAGATCAGCAGCACACCCACGGCGTAGGCCACCCCGGCCAGGAACGCGGCCCGACCCTGCACCGTCACGACGATCAGCCAGGCCGCCCCCACCAGCAGCACCCCCACCGCACCGGCCAGGCGGGCCGACCACCCGGCTCGACGGTCGCGCGCGACCACCTCGCCGGGCACCAGTGCCTCCACCGGGGACACGCTCAGTACTGCGCGGGCAGCCAGCGCACTGGCGGCCACACAGGCGACGACACAGGCTGCGACCGCGACCGGCCCCACGTAGGCGGGTAGCGAGAACGTGATGGTCGCACCGTATTTGTCGGACGCGGCATCCGGCAGACGGTCGATGATCCACGACCCGGCGAGCATGCCCACCGGGATTCCCGCCAGGCCGCCGAGCAGTCCGAACAGTGCCGCCTCGGCGATCAGATCGGTGACCAGAGAGCGGCTGCGACCCCCCAGAGCGCGGATCATGGCCAGGGTGGGCCTGCGGGTGGCCACCGACATGGTCATCGTGTTGAACACCAGGAATGCGGCGACGACCAGCGAGATGAGGGCGATGAGCAGGGTGGAATCGCGGGTGACCGAGCCCGCGGTCTCGGCCTGGGCCGCCCGGAACTCGGGATCGACGACCACCGCGCGGCCGTTCACGACCCGTTCCAGGTCGGCCCGCAGGGCACCGGTGCCGACGCCGGGTGCGGCCTTGATCAGGACGGAATCCAGCCGCCCCTGATGACCGGTGAGCCGCTGGGCGAGACCGAGATAGGCGAAGGCGTACCGACCGCCGTTGAGAGCTTTCGCGGCATCGGAGTCGATGACGGCCGACACCGTCACCGGAACGCCACCGATGGTGACCCGATCCCCCGTGACCAGCCCGAGCGCCTTGCCGACCACCACACCGTCCTGCAATGTCCGCAGGTCGGTGCCGGTACCGGACTGCACCGCGGTACGCAGGCGGGAGTTCAGCTCGGTGATGCGGTAGTCCGACCCCAGCACCGAGATCGAGGTGGGCGCCGCCCCCGCGCGATCCAACTGGGCCGGGCTCTGGATGAGCGGAACGGCCGCGGCGGCCGCGGGTACGGACGCGCGGATCTCACCTGCGAGCGCGTCGTCGAGACCGGTGTCGGAGATGCCCGCGACCTCGAGGTCGGCGGTGCCCGCCACGGTGGCGCTCAGCTCCCGGACCGACGAGGTGAGCGACCCGTACGTGCCCAGCACCGCGACCAGGAGCGCCGAGGACACCACCACGACGAGCAGCGAGGTGATCACGCGCAGTCGGTGGGAGCGCAGCTCCCGCAGGTTGAGCACCCACAGGCGCGTCGCGGCGGCCCGTCCCGGCAGTCTCAGTGCCATCGCGCGACGGTCCCGCTCACGACGCCACCACGCGACCGTCGCGCACCTCGACCGTGCGGTCGGCGACCCGCGCGGCGTGGGGGTCGTGGGTGACCATCACCACCAACCGGCCGGCCCCGTCGTGCGCGACATCACTCAGCAGTTCCAGGACGGCGTCACCGGTGTGGGAGTCGAGGTTGCCGGTCGGTTCGTCGGCCAGCACCACCCTCGGGTTCATGATCAGCGACCGGGCGATCGCCACCCGCTGCATCTGCCCACCGGACAGTTCCGAGGGCCGGTGGTCGACCCGCGCGCCCAACCCGACCCGGTCGAGGAGGGCCACCGCCTCGGCTCGTTGCGCCCGCAGGGGGCTGCCGTCAAGCAGTCGCGGCAGCGCCACGTTCTCCCAGGCCGACATGGTGGGCACCAGGTTGAAGAACTGGAAGATGAACCCGACCCGCCGACGCCGGAACCGCGACTGCGCGTCGTCGTCCAGACCGGCCAGGTCGGCGCCGTCCACGACGATCGACCCCGAGTCGGGTACGTCGAGCGCCCCAAGGACGTGCAACAACGTCGACTTGCCCGCGCCCGAGGGACCCACCACCGAGACGAACTGGCCGCCGTCCAATTCCAGACTCAGACCGTCGAGGGCGCGCACGGTCGCCTCGCCGAGCCGGTATTCGCGGACCAGATCCGTCGCCTGCACCAGTGCGCTCACCGCGACCCCGGCGCCCGTGGTGGCGAACCCGTCACCGCGGCCAGGACCCGTCGGTCAGGAAGCGCCGCACCACGGCATCGGCGGCACCGAGGTCCAGGCCCTGCGCGGCCACCCAGCCGTCGTCGAAGTACGTGTCGGCGTAGCGGTCACCGCTGTCGCAGAGCAGGGTCACCACACTGCCCGCCCGACGGTCGGCGATCATCTCGGCGATCAGCGCGAAGGCACCCCACAGATTGGTGCCGGTGGATCCGCCGACGCGACGGTCGAGCACGTCGCTGACCCGTCGGGCGGTGGCGATCGACGCCGCGTCGGGCACCTCGATCATCGCGTCGATGACCTGCGAGATGAACGACGGTTCGACGCGCGGTCGACCGATACCCTCGATCCGCGAACCGGGTCGCCCGCCGGCGTCGGTGTGTGGCAGGCCATCGGTGTTCAACAGGCCATCTGGGCCCACATCGTCGGGAGACCGATAGGCCGGGGCGAACACCGAGTTCTCCGGGTCGGCGACGGCCAGCCAGGTGGCGTGCCGCCGATATCGCAGGTAGCGACCGATGGTCGCCGAGGACCCGCCGGTCCCCGCCCCCACGACCACCCAGGTCGGAACGGGATAACGCTCCTGGGCCATCTGGGTGTAGATGGACTCGGCGATGTTGTTGTTGCCGCGCCAGTCGGTCGCGCGTTCGGCCATCGTGAATTGATCGATGAAGTGTCCGCCGAGTTCCCCCGCCAGACGGCGGGCCTCGGAGTACATGTCACCGGCGCGATGCACGAAGTGGCATCGCCCTCCGCGACGCTCGATCAGGCGGATCTTCTCCGGCGACGTACTCGCGGGCATCACCGCAACGAACGGCACCCCGATGAGATCGGCGAAGTACGCCTCGGAGACCGCCGTCGACCCCGACGACGCCTCCACCACCGGGGTGTTCTCGGTGATCCACCCGTTGCAGAGGGCATACAGGAACAACGACCGCGCCAGTCGGTGTTTGAGCGACCCGGTGACGTGGGTGGTCTCGTCCTTCAGGTACAGATCCACTCCGGCATCGGCGCCGTCGACCCCGTCCCAGCGCGCGAAGTCCCCGAGCGGGAAACGCAGCAGGTGGGTGTCGGCGCTGCGCCGGGCGTCGGCTTCGATCAGTCGGACCGCGTTGTCCACCCAGGCCCGGGAACTACGGTGATCGGTGATGCGGGTGGGCACCGATGCGGCGCTCGGCACCCGCGTCAGCGCTTGCTGCCGGGACGCGCGCCGGGCTCGCCACCGCGCAGGCGCGCCTCGAGGTCGGCGCGTTTGGTCCGACGGGACTCGTCGACCTCGGCGATGGCCTCGTTCACCCGGGCGCGTGGTTTCTTGAACGCGACCATCCCCACCGGAAGGGCGATCACCAGACCGAAGAGGATCGCCACCAACAACGGCACGGTCACACCCACGGCCTTGCCGAGACCGAACACCGCCGCCGCGACGATCACCACCAACGCCAGCCGCAATCCGGTGTAGATCCCGAGCGCCAGGGCCAACCGACCCCCCGAACCGGGACGGGTGTCCGTCCGCCGCGCCGAGATGTCCGTCTCGTCACCGTCCACGCCGCGTGATCCCTTCTCCACGTTCGCACCGGCCACGTCGACGCGCCCGGTTCGTTCTCAGGTTCCCCAGCCTACGACCCGCGTGACGCGAGAATTTAGTTCGTCCTGCTCACAACCATGAACGCGCAGGTCGAGGCCCGATCCTCGGGCCGAACGGCGATCCGCGCGGTGTCGCGGATTAGAAAGAAGCGCGTTTTGGGTGTATTCATGAGTGCAGGGGCAAGTCCATGAACGGTGCGGTGCCATCGCGTACCGCCGTACAAACTTGTCCGGCCGTCAGGCCTGCAGAGGAGTAGTGATGACCGCCTCAGATCCGATCACCTTCGATTCGGTGTCGCCGAACCCCACCTCGCACAACACTTCCGCGCACACCCCGATCACCCCGCGAGCAGCGAGCCAGCACACGCTGACCCCGGGACAGGTGGCCGCCATGTTCAACGTGAATCCCAAGACCGTCGCCCGCTGGGCCAGTTCCGGGATCCTCGGTGCCATCCGTACGCCGGGCGGCCATCGCCGGTTCCGTGAGGCCGACGTGGTGGCGCTGCTGAACCGCAAGGTCGAGGACTGACACGACGCACCACTCGGGGGCCGTCGACGGAGTAGCGGTTGAGGGGCTGACCGTCGGCGGCCTTCGCTCATCGGTCACGACTCGACGATGAGGACCCCTGCCCCCGACAACGGGTAGCGTGGTCGCACGGAACACGTGTGGAGGGCTGGATCGTGGTCTACATCTTCGTCATCGTCGGGATCGCCGCGCTGGGTTATCTGGCGTGGCGGGCGTTCGGTCCCCAGGGCATCGTCGGCCCCGACCGGGACCGCGACGACCGCGCGCTCACGCCGCGGACCGGCACCCGACGTCAGGCACAGCGGCCCCCCATCGGTCCCGACGACGACCCGGAGTTCCTGTGGAAGCTCGGCCGCGACCGGCACCCCGGTCCCGACGACGCCCCCGGAGCCTCCGACTGATCACCCGACGGTCGGCCGGGACGTTCATGTCCCGCCTGTCACGCTCGTCCCGTCCGGCTCACTCACGCGCGACGCGGGAATGCGGACGCTAAGATTCGGGAGTCGGTGCCCGCTCTCGGTGGACGCCGGGACATGAGCAGGTCGGGGCCAGTGACAGTCACACATACACATACACACGAAGTTGCGGGCGGCACGTCGTTCGCCGACCGTCTGAACCAGTTGTTCGAGACGGTTCGGGACGAGAACGGTATGACGTTCACCGGCAAGAAGATCGCCGCGCGGGCCAACGAGCTGGGGTACACGCTCAGTGATGCCTACATCTCGCAGCTACGCACCGGTAAGGCCAAGACACCGTCGTTCCGCACGGTGGAGGCGATCTCCCGGGCGTTCCGGATCAGCGTGACCTACTTCCTCAGCGACCCCGAGGAAGACCTGGCCAGGGTGCAGCAACAGCGCGAGTACGTGCAGATGGCCGCGCAGACCGGGGCGCACCTCGCCGCGTTCCAGCACGGGCCGATCTCACCGGAGACCATCGACATGGTCATCGAGGTACTGAAGGTGATGAAGCAGCAGGACCCGGCTCGCGGGAACTGAGTGCTCGCGGCCGGTGCCGCCGGTGCGGCCGTCCGGCGGGTCAGAGGCCGGCGTACGAGTGCAGACCGGACACCACCAGGTTGATGATGAAGAGGTTGAACAGCATCGCCACGAAACCGGCGATGTTGATCCACGCCGCGGCGGTGTTCCGCCAGCCCGCGGTGGCTCGCGCGTGCAGGTAGGCCGCGTAGATCACCCAGGCGATGAACGACA
Organism: Williamsia sterculiae; assembly: GCF_900156495.1. Lineage (GTDB taxonomy): Bacteria > Actinomycetota > Actinomycetes > Mycobacteriales > Mycobacteriaceae > Williamsia_B > Williamsia_B sterculiae. The sequence goes on along the minus strand of NZ_FTNT01000001.1, from coordinate 479,108 downwards.
CCGTCTCCTTGGGATCCCAGCCCCAGAACCGTCCCCAGGCCGACTCGGCCCAGATGGCCCCGCAGATGACGCCGAGCCCGAACAACGGGAAGGCGAAGACGACGGTCTTGTAGGCCAACCGGTCCAGGGCCTGCGCCGACGGCAGCCGTTCGAGGATGCGGCCGCCGACACCGTCACCGGCGTTCGGGTAGCGCAACCGGATCAGGTAGAGCGCGCTGGCCACCCCCGACACCAGGAACACCCCCGATCCCACCGACACGATCGACACGTGGATGGCCAGCCAGTACGACTTGAGCGCCGGGACCACCGGGGCGGCCTGGGTGTAGAGCCACTTGCCGGCGATGAACATCAGCAACGAGACCGGCAGCAGCACGAACGACAACAACGGTCGCTGATCGGTCTTGCGCAACACGATCAGTCCGGCGATCACCCCGGCCGCGCAGGACAACGAGATGAACTCGTACATGTTGCCCCAGGGCATGCGGTGGGTGGCGAGTCCGCGGATCACGATCGACGCCACATGCGCGGCCACGCCGACGAACAGCACCGCGAACGCCATCTTGGCCCAGCGGTCGCCGATCGGGGTCCGCTCCTGCCGCCCCAGCTTGCCCGGGGTGCGTACGTCCTGGCCGGGCGATGTGTGGCCGGCGCCGACACCGGCGGCGACGAGTTCCTCGGAGCGCACCACCCGGCGGGTTCGCACCGACGCCAGCGACGCCAGGAACATCACCATCGCGAGGACGTAGATCGTGAGCGCGGTGCCGAACAACAGGTCGGAATACCGCGCGAGGTGCTCGTCGATCTGCATGTGTCAGGTCCTCACTCTTGGCTTCCGTGTCCTACCGAGCTTCCGGGCTCTACCGACCTTCTGGGCTCGACCGCCTTCTGGGTCGAGACCGACCAGTGTGCGGCTGAGGGCGACGAATCCCTCACCCCACCCGGCCTGGTCGGTGCGGGCCAACCCGGCCATCTCCACAACTGTAAGTCGTCGGTCGCCGGATCCCGAGTCGGCATCGGCGGGGGTCAGCCGCGCCCACACCCGGCGTCGCTTGACCAGCAGCGAGACCAGCAGCCCGGCGAGCATCGCGATGGCCGAGATCAACACGTAGATCTGCGCGGGGTCATGGGACACCTGTAGGGAGGCCCACGGCTTGTACCCGTCGAACGAGACCGTGGTGCCGTCGGCGAGTCGGGTGTTCTGTCCCGGCGCCAGGTTGACCTGGGCCTTCTGCAGCAGCCGGCCCTGGTTGATGAGGTTCTGGTCGAGGGTGTAGACGTTCTGCGGCCGCCCGGTGTCCAGGCCGGTGTCGCCCTGGTAGACCCGGATCGCGACGTACGGGTCGCGGGCGTCGGGATAGGACGACGACAACAGCGTGCCCTGAAAACTCGCGGTCGGGGCGAACAGACCTTCCAGCGCGACCTGGTGGTCGCGGCGTTGGTCTTCGTTCGGATACAGCCCGGCCGGGGTGTCGAAGCGCGCGGCACCCGACGACAGCAGCGTCGCGGTCTCGTCGGGACGGAACGGCACGGTCTGGGTGCGCTTCTCACCATTGGTGAAGGTGACCGTGAACGTCGGCGCGAACCCGTGACCGAGTAGGTAGACGCGGTCGCCGGCCACGCGGAGCGGGTCGTTCACCTTGATCGTGGTGTCGCGGTACCGACCCGCGTCGAGGTCGGAACCGGCCGCGTAGCGCACCTGAGCCGAGTACATGTCCGGTTGGCCGTCGGGGAGGTAGGCGGCCGAGAACCTGTTCACATCCACGCAGAACGGGGTCAGGTCGGTTCCGTCGACGAGGTTGCCACCGCGGAACGAGTCATAGACCGCGGTGGAGGTGTTGCACAGCCCCTGGTCGTCGTCGGCGACCAGGATGCGGGTGCCCTCGTAGCCGAACATCTTGCCCGCGGCGATGGAGACCAGCAGGGCGAGCAGCGCGAAGTGGAACACCAGGTTGCCGAACTCGCGGAGATAACCCTTCTCCGCGGAGATCTCGACGACGTCCCCGGATCGACCCTCGTCCGCGGTGGTCCCGCCGGACCCCTCGACGGTCCGGCTGACCTTGCGCCACCCGCGCAGGTTGCCCATGATCGTCGCGCCGACCTCGTCGGGAGTGCCCTCGACGGAGTGGGTGACGTGACGCGGCAACCGACCGAGGTTGCGCGGGGTGGCCACCGGCTGCGCCCGCAACGACGTGGCGTGCTCGATCATCCGCGGGGTGAGGCACCCGACCAACGAGATGAACAGCAGGACGTAGATCGCGGTGAACCAGACGCTGGAGAACACCTCGAAGAACTGCAGCTTGTCCAGGGTGCGGCCGATCCACCCGTGATCGGTGATGTACTGCTCGGTCTTCGCCTCGTTCAGCGACCGCTGCGGCAGCAGGGCGCCGGGGATGGCGGCCAACGCCAGCAGGAACAGCAGTGCCAGCGCGGTCCGCATCGAGGTGAGCGAACGCCAGGTGTTGCGGACCGGCCACCAGAGCCGTCGGGTCACTGGTCCCGGCCGCGGGTTCGGTGAGGACGACTGGGGGCGTGTCGGGGTGTCGGTGCTGGTCATCAGATCGGTAATTGGTTGTCGGTGACGAAGGCGTCGCGAACCCAGTCGACGAACACGTCCCAGGCGCCGGTGAGCAGTGCGACACCGACGGCGATGAGCAGGACCCCACCGGCCACCTGGATGGCGCGCGCGTGCGCGTTCATCCAGCCGACGGTGCGCAACGCCCACGCCGACCCGAAGGCCAGGATGACGAACGGCAGGCCGAGGCCGATGCAGTACGCGACGATGAGGGTGACCCCGCGGGCGGCGGTGGACCCGGCGGTGCCGCTGGCGGTGGCGATGACCGCGGCCAGGGTGGGGCCGAGGCACGGGGTCCAGCCCAATGCGAACACCGCACCGAGCAGCGGCGCCCCGACCAGGTTGGAGACCAGCCGCGGACGCATCCGGGTGTCTCGCTGCAACATCGGCACCAGACCGATGAACACCAATCCCATCAGCACGGTGATCACCCCGCCGATGCGTTGCAGCAGGTCGCGGTTGACCAGGATCGACCCGGTGATACCGAACACGGTCGCGGTGGCGGCGACGAACACCGCGGTGAACCCGGCCACGAACAGCAGTGCCGCGCCGGCCACCCGCACCCGACCGGACCCGGCCTTCTCCCCCGCCCGGACCGGTGGCGCCTCGGCGCCGACCAGCCCGGCCAGATACGACAGGTAACCCGGCACCAGCGGAACCACACACGGCGAGGCGAACGACACCAGCCCGGCCACCAGGCAGGCGGCCATGGCCAGCAGCAGCGGACCGGTCGCCACCGTGGTGGAGAACGTCTCGCCGACCGATGCCAGCGGGGTGAGCATCACTGTTCGGCCGCCAACCGGGTGACCACGGGTTTCAGCTCGTCGACGCTGATCGACTTGAGGAACACGGCGGCGGCGCGACCCTTCTTGTCCACGACCATCGTCGTCGGCACCACCGACGTGGGGGTGGTCAGCTTGCCCAGCTGCAGGCCCGGGTAGTCGTAGATGGAGGGGTAGGCGATCGCGCGGTCGGCGATGAAGTCCTTGGCCGAATCCCGGTCGTCGCGGAAATCGATGCCGAGGAACGCGACACCGGAACCCTTGGTCTGTTCGTAGGTCTGCTCGAGGTCGTCGGACTCCGACCGGCACGGCGCGCACCAGGAACCCCACACGTTGATCACCACCACCTTGCCGACCATCGACGACAGCGACAGCGGTTGCCCGGTGCTGACGTCGGGACCGGTGAGGTCGCGCACCTGCTTACGGCTGGCGGGTGGGTCGTAGGTGATGACCGTCTTGCCGCCCGGGGAGATGAACTGGAACGTGTCCCCCTGCGCCACTGCGTCGTCGCCGGTGCCGCAGCCGCCGACCACCAGGGCGGTGATCGCGGCGAGTGGCGCGACGAACGACGACATCCGGCACGGGCGGGACGCGAGCATCAGGCCCCGGTGGCGAGGGGGTCGGACGATCCGGCGGGTTCGGAGTAGACGATGTCGACCAGCGCGTCGCCGTCGAACATCAGGCTGGTCAGCGAGGCCAGGGCGCACTGCCGCGAGCGCGGGTCGTGCCACAACCGCTGGCCCTCGAGAAACCGACGCAGGGTGTACACGGGCAGTTGGTGGCTGACGCAGACCGCCTCGTGACCGGCGGCGGCCTCGCGGGCGCGGTTGGCCGCGGCCAGCATCCGGTGGGCCAACTGGATGTAGGGCTCACCCCACGACGGTGTGAACGGGTCGCGCAGCTTCGCCCAGTGCCGGGGGCGCCGCAGGGCGCCGTCGCCGACCGAGATCCGCAGACCCTCGAAGACGTTCTCGGCCTCGATCAGCCGGTCGTCGGTCTCGATGGTCAGGCCGTGTTCGGCGGCGATGGGGGTGGCCGTCTCCTGCGCCCGCTGCAGCGGCGAGGCGAAGACATGGGTGATGTCGTGGCCGGCGAGCACGTCGGCCACTGTCCGGGCCTGCGCCACACCGTTCTCCGACAACCGGAAGTTGGGCAACCGCCCGTACAGGATGCCGTCCGGGTTGTGCACCTCCCCGTGCCGCATCATGTGGACGATGGTGCGCTCCATCGGATCAGCTCACCTCCTGCGGGTCGGTCGCCGCAGCGGCCGCCGCAGCCGCTGCGGGCATCGCGTCGGCGATGACACCGAAAGCATCCTCGTCCAGCGCGGCGGAGACAAACCAGGACTCGAACGCCGACGGCGGCGGGTACACCCCGCGGTCGAGCAGCGCGTGGAAGAAGGGGGCGAACCGCCAGGTCTCGGTGCTTTTCACCGCGGTGTAGTCGCGGATCGGGGCATCGGGGTCGGAGGTGAAGAACACACTGACCAGGTTGCCCGCGAACTGCACGCGGTGGCCGACCCCGGCCGCGGTCAGTGCCTCACCGATCAGCGCGCCGAGCCGTTGGGCGTTGTTGTCCAGGGCGGCGTAGACGTTCTCGTCGGCGTGGCGCAGGTTGGCCAGTCCCGCCGCGACCGCCACCGGGTTCCCCGACAACGTGCCCGCCTGGTAGACGGGTCCGGCCGGGGCGAGGCGTTCCATCACGTCGGCGCGGCCGCCGAACGCCGCCGCGGGCAGTCCACCGCTCATCACCTTGCCGAAGGTGTACAGATCGCCTGCGACCCCATCGATGCCGTACCACCCGGAGCGGCTGACCCGGAACCCGGTCATCACCTCGTCCATGATCAGCAGCGCACCGTCGGCGGAGGTCACCTCCTTGAGCCCGGCGTTGAAACCCGGCATGGGTGCGACCGCACCCATGTTGCCTGCCGCGGCCTCGGTGATGACCGCGGCGATCTGACCGGGGTTGGCCTCAAAGGCCGCCCGCACCGCGTCGAGGTCGTTGTAGGGCAACACGATCGTGTCCTGGGCCTGCGCGCCGGTGACCCCGGGTGAGGTGGGCAGACCGAAGGTGGCCAGGCCGGACCCGGCGTCGGCGAGCAGCGAGTCGACGTGCCCGTGGTAGCAACCGGAGAACTTGATGATCTTGGTCCGACCGGTGAAGCCGCGGGCCAACCGCACCGCGCTCATGGTCGCCTCGGTGCCGGAGTTCACCAGGCGCACCCGCTCCACGGGTTCCACCCTGCCGATGATGGCCTCGGCCAGATCGATCTCGGCGGCGGTCGGCGCACCGAACGACAGCCCGGTGGACGCGGCGCGCTGCACCGCCTCCACCACGGCCGGGTGCGCGTGTCCCAGGATCATCGGTCCCCAGGACGACACCAGGTCGACGTAGGTGTTGTCGTCGGCGTCCGTGAGGTGACACCCCACGGCGCTGCTGATGAAGCGGGGGGTACCCCCGACCGCGGCAAAGGCCCGGACGGGCGAGTTCACGCCGCCGGGTATCACCGTCTCGGCACGGGCGAACAGGTCGGCCGAACGGGAGGTTGTCTCGGGAGTCGAGGTGCTCACGACATCCAGTGTTCCAAATCCGATCGCCGGACCCCGCATCCGGCGGGTGCGGGGTTCAGTTGGCCAACAGGATGAGCAGCAGTTCGGCGCGGGTACGGGCGTCGGCCAGGTCGATGCCCAGCAGTCGTTCGATCCGGTCCACCCGCTGCCGCAACGTGTGCCGGTGGATGCCGACGGCACGGGACGCGGCCTCCCACTGACCGTTGGCCTGCAGGTACGCGCGCAGGGTGGTCAGCAGGTCGGCGTGCTCGGCGTCCAGCAGCGGACCGAGGCGGGGTGCGTAGGCACCCTGCAATCCCGACCGCACACCGCCGATGGCCAGCACCGACCGCTCGGTGTCGAGGTCGACGAGCTCCCCGTCGGGCGCGGTGCCCGCGGCCACCCGCGCGCCGCGCGCCGAGGCCGCGATCTCGGTGACCGCGACCGCGGGCCCGAGCCCGCCGCGCACCCGCACCCCGTCGGGTCCCGGTGTGCGGAACCAGCCGCGCAACCCGTCGAGGAAACCGACACCGTCGTCACCGTGCACCAGTGCCGACACCTCCCGGCCGTCGGTCCGGACGAATACCGCGCGCCACTGCTCCTCGAGGTGTGCGGTGAGGTGCTCGGCACCCTGTTCGGCGTCGTCGTCGGTGGCGAAGACGTACAGCACCACCCGCACGCGACCGTCCCGTCCGGCCGCCCGGTCCAGCAGTCGCGCCATCGCGGGGGTGACGGTGCCGGACGCGGCGAGGTCGAGGAGCTCGGCGTGCACCCGCGCCTGTTCGGCGGCCACCTGCCGGGGTTTGGCGTGCTCCAGGGTCAACAGCGACGTCGCGTGACCGACCAGCACCCGCTCGAGGTCGCTGGGCGGGGTGACCCCCACCACCACCAGATGACCGAAGGTGCTGCGGCCCACGCTGATGCGTTGGACGGTGACCGCGGAGTCGGCGGTGATCGACACGCCGCTGGACGATCCGCGCTCGCGGCCGAGGATGGCGTCGGCGGTGGCGATCACGTCGGCGGGTGGGTGCGACGGCCGTGCGGTGATCAGGTGACCGCCGTCGTCGTACAGCAGCACGGTCTGCCCGATGGCGTCGCCCAGGGCACGCACCACCCCGGCGGTCCCACCGTTGACGATGGCCCGGGTCATGGTCGGTTGGGTGCGGGAGGCGCGGACGAACTGGTCGTATCGCTGTTCGGCCAGCCGGTCGAGCACGGTGCGGGCGATCGCCGAGAACGGGACCTGCAGCGGCACCGCGAACAAGGGCAGGCCCACCTCCTCGGCGGCGGCGATCAGGTCGGCGGGCACCTCGTCGAATCCCATCCCGACCGCGAAACCGAGCCCGGCGATACCGGTGCGGTCCAACGCCCGAACATAGCGATGCCGACCCTCAGCGGTGTCGGGAAGCCGCAATCCCGTGGTCAGCAGCAGTTCCCCACCCGACAACCACTCGTGCGGCGCCGGGAGTTCCGAGGTCAACGCGCAGTCGATCTCCCGGTCCAGTCCGGCAGCGCCGCCGCACAAACCCAGGCTCAGCGCGCGTCGACCCAGCAGCCAGCGCACAGTTGCGGTCATGGGCTCCATTTTGTCCTACGACTTGCCCACGGCACACCGGATTGTCAGGGTCGAGGGTGGGCCGGGTGCGCGAACACTGAAGCCACCGGCCACCACCGGCACACCCGACACAGAGGAGCGATGTCACGATGACCGCAACGATCAGCCACCGCCTGCCCCAGAAGCGGCACCTCGTGACGCCGCTACCGGGTCCGGAGTCGAGTGCGCTGGCGAAGCGGCGCGCGGCCGCCGTCGCCGCCGGGGTCGGATCGGTGGTGCCCATCTACGCCGCCGACGCCGACGGCGGGATCATCGTGGACGTCGACGGCAACTCGCTGATCGACCTCGGCTCCGGTATCGCCGTGACCGGTGTGGGCGCCAGCAACCCCGCCGTCGCCGACGCCGTGGCCGCACAGGCCCACCACTTCACCCACACCTGTTTCATGGTCACGCCCTACGAGGGGTATGTGGCCGTGGCCGAGAAGCTCAACGAGCTGACCCCCGGCGACCACGAGAAGCGGTCGGTGCTGTTCAACTCCGGGGCCGAGGCGGTGGAGAACGCGGTCAAGGTGGCGCGGCTGGCCACCGGACGCGACGCCATCGTCGCCTTCGACCACGCGTACCACGGCCGCACCAACCTGACCATGGCGCTGACCGCCAAGACCCAGCCCTACAAGTACAACTTCGGCCCGTTCGCGCCGGAGATCTACCGCATGCCGATGTCGTACCCGTACCGCGACGATCTCGGCACCGACGGAGTGTCCGCGGCGAAACGGGCCATCCGTCAGATCGAGACCCAGATCGGTGGCGAGGCGGTGGCCGGGTTGCTCATCGAACCCATCCAGGGTGAGGGCGGCTTCATCGTGCCCGCGCCCGGCTTCCTGACCACGCTGGCCGAGTGGGCCCGCGACAACGGTGTGGTCTTCATCGCCGACGAGGTGCAGGCCGGGTTCTGCCGCACCGGCACCTGGTTCGCCAGCGAGGCCGAGGGCATCGTGCCCGACATCGTGACCACCGCCAAGGGCATCGCCGGCGGTATGCCCTTGTCGGCCATCACCGGTCGCGCCGACCTGCTCGACAAGGTGCACCCGGGCGGTCTCGGCGGTACCTACGGCGGCAACCCGGTCGCCTGCGCCGCGGCGTTGGCGACCATCGCGGAGATGGAGGAACTGGACCTCAACGCGCGGGCGCACCACATCGAGGAGATCGCGCTGCCCCGGCTGCGGACGTTGGCCGACGACCTCGACGTGATCGGTGACGTCCGCGGACGCGGGGCGATGCTGGCCATCGAGATCGTCGAACCCGGCACCGACACCCCCGCGCCCGCGTTGGCCAAGAAGGTCGCCGCGGCGGCGCTGGAAGCCGGTGTGGTGATCCTGGTGACCGGCACCTTCGGCAACGTGATCCGCCTGCTGCCACCGCTGGTCATCGACGACGAGACGCTGGTCGACGGCATCGACGTGCTCGAGCAGTCGCTGCACTCCGTGGCCGCCCCGGTCGGCGTATGACCGAGCCGCATCCTCTCGATCCGCTGACCGCGGACGAGTTCACCGCCGTCGCCGCGATCCTCGGTCGCGACCGGGGAGTGGTGCCCGGGCCGGTCCCGGGATGGCGGTTCTGCTCGATCGAACTGATCGAACCGGACAAGAGCGCGCTCGCCGAGTACGCGACCACCGGTGCCGTCCCGCCGCGCCGGGCCACCGCGATCTGTCTGGACGCGGCCCACAACACGACCCACCGGGCCGTCGTGTCGCTGACCGACGACGGCGTGGAGTCGTTCCAGCACCTGCCCGATGTGCAGCCCAACGTGACCGTCGACGAGTTCGAGGAGAGCGACGCCGTGCTCCGGGAGCATCCGGACGTCATCGCGGCGTTGGCCCGACGCGGCATCACCGACCTCGACCTGGTGTTCATGGACACCTGGACCTACGGATGGGCCGTCGCGCCGCCGGAGTACCGCGACCGCCGGTTGGGTTGGTCGGACACATGGGTGCGCGCCGCACCGGGAGCCAACCCGTACGCGCATCCGGTCAGCGGTCTGCACTGCGTCATCGACCTGAACACGATGGAACTGTTGCGGATCGAGGACAGTGCCGACTCCCCGGAGGGCGCGGTGGAGCCCGCCGAGGTGATGGGCGAGTACGTCCCGCGTCACATTCCCGAACGCATCCGGGCCGGGTGGAATCGGGAACCGCTGCGGCCCTTGGAGATCACCCAGTCGGAGGGCCCGTCGTTCACCCTGGACGGACACCGGCTGACATGGCAGAACTGGACCATCCGGGTGGGGTTCAACTACCGCGAGGGGATGACCCTGCACACCGTGAGCTACCGCGACGGCGACACCGATCGTCCGGTGGCGCACCGGATGTCGTTCGCGGAGATGATGGTGCCCTACCGCGACCCCAGCGAGGAGCACTACCGTCGCACCGCCTTCGACATCGGTGAATGGGGCCTGGGTTTCATGACCACCTCGCTGGAACTCGGGTGTGACTGCCTCGGCGAGATCCGCTACCTCGACGCCACCCTGCACAACAGCCGCGGCGAGCCGTACACCATCGCCAACGCCGTGTGCATCCACGAGGAGGACAACGCCGTCCTGTGGAAACACGTCGATCAGGAGGGCCCCCACCCCGCCGGGGCCGAGGTCCGCCGGATGCGCCGACTCACCGTGAGTTCGCATGTCACCGTGGCCAATTACGAGTACCTGGTGTACTGGCGTTTCTACCAGGACGGCAACATCGAATGCGAGGTGCGGGCCACCGGCATCATGGTGACCACCCCGTTCCGCCCGGGGATCACACCCACGCACGGCACCGTCGTCGACGAACGCACCTACGCGCCGTTCCACCAGCACTTCCTGGTCGCCCGACTCGACCTCGACGTCGACGGCACCGACAACACGGTGTTCTCCTCCGAGACCGAGATCGAGCCGATGGGACCGGACAATCCACTGGGACTCGGTCTGGTGCAGCGCAACGTCGCGCTGACCGACGAGGACGCGGGCAAACAGGACATGAACTGGAACACCCAGCGGGCGTGGAAGGTGGTCAACACCAACCGCACCACCGACCTGGGTCTGCACCCGGCCTACAAGCTCGTGCCCGGCTCGGCGATTCCCGCGATGTTCGACCCGGCGTCACCGGTGTTCCAGCGCGCCACGGTCATCGGCCACACCCTGTGGGTCACCCCCAACGACCCCGACGAACGTTGGCCCGCGGGCGAATTCGTCAACCAGTCGGCAGGCGACCGGGGGCTCGGCACGTGGACAGCGGCCAACCGGTCCATCGACAACACCGACGTGGTGCTCTGGTACGTGTTCGGTATCCACCACATCACCCGGCCCGAGGACTGGCCGGTGATGCCGGTCGACACGGTGTCGTTCTGGCTCAAACCGTTCGGCTTCTTCGACCGCAACCCTGCGCTCGACGTCGTCGCCACCGCATCGGACCACTGCGCCTCATCCGACCATTGCGCAAACCCCCACCACCACTGAAGGAGAGCACCCGAGTGACCACCAGCGGAGTCCACCACGATGTCGTCGAGCGCCACCGGGCACTGCTCGACGCGGTGCCCACGGGTATCTGGATCGACAACGCCTCGCGTACGGCGGCCACGGCGCGGACCTTCGTGGTCGACGACCCGGCCACCGGCCGGGAACTGACCCAGGTCGCCGACGCCGGCCCGGACGACGCGATGCTGGCGCTGAAACAGTCGGTGGCCGCCGCGGACGACTGGGCCGCCACCAGCCCGCGCGAGCGGTCGGTGATCCTGCGTGCGGCATTCGACCTGATCACTGAACGCGCCGCCGATCTGGCGCTGCTGATGACCCTGGAGATGGGGAAGGCTCTGCCGGACAGCAAGTCCGAGATCGCCTACGGGGCGGAGTTCCTGCGCTGGTTCTCCGAGGAGGCGGTGCGCATCAACGGCCGCTACACCCAGTCGCCCGGTGGTACCGGGCGCATCTTGGTCACCCACCAGCCGGTGGGCCCCTGCCTGGCCATCACCCCGTGGAACTTCCCGCTGGCCATGGGCACGCGCAAGATCGGCCCCGCGCTGGCCGCGGGCAACACCATCATCGTCAAACCCGCCGCCGAGACCCCGCTGACCATGTTGGCGCTGGCCAAGATCTTCGCCGAGGCAGGGTTGCCGCCGGGTGTGCTCGCCGTGCTGCCTACGTCCGACGCGTCGGCGGTCTGCACTCCGCTGATCGAGGACACCAGGATTCGCAAGATCACCTTCACCGGTTCGACCGGGGTGGGTCGGATTCTGCTGGGTCAGGCCGCGGCGAATGTGCAGCGGACGTCGATGGAACTCGGTGGGAACGCACCGTTCATCGTGTTCGACGACGCCGACCTCGACGCCGCCCTCGACGGTGCGTTCGCGGCCAAGATGCGTAACGGCGGCGAGGCGTGCACCGCGGCCAACCGGTTCCTGGTGCACGACTCGGTGGCCGAGGAATTCACCGATGGGTTGATCGCGAGGATGCAGGCGCTGACCGTGGGACCCGGATACGCCGACGGCACCACCCTGGGTCCCCTGATCAGTGAGAAACAGCGCAACTCGGTGGCGCAGAAGGTCACCGACGCCGTCGCCGACGGCGCCCGGGTCCGTCTCGGAGGGGAGCAGGCTCGCGCCGAACAGCACGGCGGGGACGGCTGGTTCTACCCGCCCACCGTTCTCGACGAGGTCCCGGTCGGCGCCGAGATCACCCGCGGCGAGATCTTCGGTCCGGTGGCGGTGATCAGCACCTTCGGCACCGTCGACGAGGCGATCGCCGCGGCCAACGACACCGAGTACGGGCTGGCCGCCTACATCTACACCCGCGATCTCGACCGCGCGTTGTCGGTGTCGGATCGGTTGCAGACCGGTCTGGTGGGCGTCAATCGCGGGGTGATCTCCGACGTCGCCGCACCGTTCGGCGGTGAGAAGCAATCCGGGCTCGGCCGGGAGGGTGGACTCGAGGGGATCGGTGAGTTCCTCACCACCAAATACGTCGCGCTGACCAGCTGAGTCGCGGCACGGACCGGTGGGCCTCGGCCGGGAGGGTGGCGCGAACCGTGCTCGTCAGCCCGCCCGTCGGTAACGCATCACGACCGCGCCGTTCGCGAGAGGATCCGCGGAGATCAGCTCGAGGCGTCGGGTGCTCGGCAATCCGCCCTGGTACAGGGTCGGGCCGTGGCCGGTGATCCTGGGATGGACGAGGAACATGTACTCGTCGATGAGATCCAGGCGGTCCAGCTCGGTGGCGAGGGCGCCGCTCCCGACCAGGACGCCGCCGGCCACCGTGTTCGCGAGTCTGCGCACGGCCGTGCGCAGATCGCCGACGAGGTGGTGGCTGTTGGTCCACGGGAAGTCGCTGCGTGTGGACGACACGACGTATTTCGGCTTGGCGTCCAGCGTGCGCGCCCAATCGGCCAGTGCCGGCGGCGCGTCGACCTCGCCACGGGCGACTGACGGCCAGTAGCTCTCCATCATCTCGTAGGTGACACGACCCCAGAGCATGGCGCCGCAGTCGTCGAGAAGTCGGGTGAAGAACGCGTGGGTCTCGTCGTCCGCGATGCCCTCCTCGTGGTCGACGCAACCATCCAGGGTGACGTTGATACTGAACGTGACAGTGCCGGATCGCATGCAGGATTGACCCGCGACGGTGCAGAAACTCATCGCACCGTCCGTGTGAGCCTTACTACAGAGTGGACCCCACCGCCGGAGTGGTGTCCGTATCGTGGGGCCATGACCGTCACCGCTGCCGGAACACCGAAGCCCTCGTCCCCGGAGAACGGGTCCCCCGACGACGAGACCCTGGACACCACCGTCGACAACTCCGACGTCCCGCACGCGGGCAATCCGGAGGGAGCACCCTCGGTACCGACGCAGGAGTCGGCGGACGTCCGGCAACTGGTCGACAACCTGCGACGGACCTTGGACGGCCGGTGGCACGACCTGCGCGAATACGCACGGGAGAAGATGGACGACCCGGAGTTGCTGCCCGACCCCAGCCTGACGTTGGAGCAGACTCGGGAACGCACGTTCGACCACCTCAAGCGGTTGGCCGACCTTGATTTCGCCGCCGCAGGTTTCCGTCCGGAGCACGGTGGCACCGGCGACGTGGGGGCAGCCATCACCGGTATCGAGATGCTCGGTTACGCCGACCTGTCGTTGATGGTGAAGGCCGGTGTGCAATGGGGGTTGTTCGGTGGGGCGATCGAGAACCTGGGCACGCAGCGACACCACGACCGGTACGTCAAGGACCTGATCAACCTCGACCTGCTCGGCAGCTTCGCGATGACCGAGATCGGTCACGGGTCCAATGTGCAGGCGCTGGAGACAGTGGCCACCTACGACCCGCAGACGGAGGAGTTCGTCGTGCACTCGACGACCCCCGACGCCAGCAAGGAGTACATCGGGGGTGCCGGTCAGACCGCGACCATCGCCGCGGTCTTCGCGCAGTTGGTCACCGGTGGTCCGGACGAGGAGCCGACCGGACGCGGGGTGCACTGTTTCGTGGTACCGATCCGTGACGAGAGCGGCGCCGACCTGCCCGGCATCACCACGCACGACGACGGTTACAAGGGCGGACTGAAGGGTGTCGACAACGGCGGCATCACCTTCGACGAGGTACGCATCCCCCGCGAGAACCTGCTGAACAAGTACGCCGACGTCGACGCCGACGGCACCTACACCTCGCCGATCGAGAACGAGAACCGGCGTTTCTTCACCATGCTGGGCACCCTGATCCGCGGTCGCACCAGTGTGGCCGCGACAGCGGGAGCCGCCGGCCGCAAGGCACTGGCCATCGCCACCCGCTACGGGTTGTCGCGCAAGCAGTTCGAGGCCCCTGACGCCGATCACGAGATCGCGATCATGGACTACCTGGCCCATCAGCGCCGGTTGCTGCCGCTGATCGCCACGTCGTACGCGCTGGCCTTCGCCCAGAACGAGGTCACCAACGAATTGCACGAGGTGCAGGGCGGTCCGGAACAGAACCCGGACACCGCCTCCGACGGCGACGACTCCAGGGCCGGACGGCAGCGCGAGCTGGAGGCGTTGGTCGCCGGGTTGAAGGCGATGACCACCTGGCACGCGTCGCACACGATCAACACCTGTCGTGAGGCCTGCGGCGGCGCCGGATACCTCGCCGCGAACCAGCTGTCGATCATGCGCGGTGACATCGACGTGTTCACCACCTTCGAGGGTGACAACACGGTGCTCACCCAGTTGCTGGCCAAGGAGTTGTTGTCGGCCTACGCGCAGGATGTGCGCGGGCTGAGCACCGTCGGATGGGCCCGGTTCATCGCCGACATGGCTCGCGACGTGTTCTTGGAGAAGTCCGCGGCACGCCAGGTGGTGCAGACGCTGATGGACTCCTCCGACGAGGACACCGAGAAGTCGGAGCTGAGCAACCGTGGTACGCAGATCCGTCTGCTGCGGAACCGCGAGGACCACCTGGTGCGCACCTGCGCGCAACGGCTGCGACGAGCCACCGAACCCGACGCCGACGCCTTCGAGGTGTTCAACTCGGCGCAGGATCACCTGCTCAAGGTCGGTCAGGCGCATGTGGAGCGGGTGGTGTTGGAGTCGTTCGTCGAGGCCATCGACAACTGCGACTCGCGGGCCGCGTCCGAACTGCTCGGCAAGGTGTGCGACCTGTTCGTCTACTCCCTGCTCGAACAGGATCTGGACTGGTTCCTGATGCACCGGCACGTCTCGGTGGAGCGGGCCAAGGCCATCCGACGCGGGGTGAACGATCTGTGCGCGGATCTCCGTCCGCACGCGCGCACCCTGGTCGACGCCTTCGGGGTACCCGAGGGCCTGCTCACGGTGCAGATGACCCCGGAGAATCGACCGGATCCGACCACCGTCTGAGTGGTCGTCGCGGCCACACCGCCTGCGCGGCGATGAACACCGCGACCACGGTGATCACCGCGGCCAGGGTGGCCAACGCCATCCACGAACCATCGTGCGTGGTGATGGTGTACGCACCCGCGATGCGTGTGTCGCCGTCGCTGACCTCCGGGTAGTGCGCGGTGCTCACCCCGGCCATCCAGGCCAGCACGGTCCCCACCGAGGCCATCGCGGCGACCAGCACGGCCACCGCGATGGTGAGGCGTCGCCTCGTCATTCGGGGTCCTCGCGGGACGGTTTCTCACGGTTGGGTTTCTGGCCGTCGGGTTTCTCGCCGCCGGGATTCTCGCCGATGAGGCCGAGTTCGACGGCCAGGTGGGCCTCGGTGAGTTCGGTACGGAATCGGTCGACGTCGCGCGCCCAGGCCTGTGCCAGCGTGCCGTCGGCGAGCCGCACGCCGATCCCCTTGCGGCGTCGTGGGACACCGGTGAGCTCACCCAGCGCGCGTGCACTCTCCCACTTCTCGTGTTCGGTGCCCAGGTTGGCCGGATAGATCTCGGCGATGTCGTCGAGCCGGATCACCTTGGTGCCCTGCCGCAGGGTGGTCTCGGTCAGTTCCATGCTGACGTGTCGGCGGGCGGCATACACCTGGGCGACGGAGAATCCGGTGAGGACCACGAAGAAGATCGAGAGCACGGGCCAGTGCACCTGGCCGGGTCCGGCGATCTCGACGATCAGTGTGGCGGCGACCAGGGCCGGGCCGATGGCGACCACCCACCAGCTGCCGCCGTTCTCGCGGTAGAGGGTGCGCGACGTCGTCGGCTGCTCGGTGCTCACGCCGCGCCGTCTGCCTTACGGGTCTTGCCGGTGAAGAACTCCTCGGCGGCGGGACGGTAGGCGATCAGTGAGCCGACCAGGGTCAGCAGGCCGGCGATCAGGGTGAAGATCGCGAAAGCGAGTTGGAGCATGGCGAACAAGGTGGACACCAGGGTGATGGCCAGGGTCAGCACCGCCAGCGACGAACGCCACCGGGGGTCGGGAGCCAACGCCATGCGGGCCATCTGGATGATGCCGACGCCGACCACGATGACGATGACGCCGAACACCTTCACCACGGCGATGCTGAAGATCAGGAACACCACGCCCATCACGATCAGCAGGGCGGCTCCGGCGATCCAGAACCAATAGGCCCGTTTGGCGATGGGCGGGACCGGCCTGTCTGGGGTCGTCATCGTCGATCCTTGTCGTCGGGGTCGTCGGAGTCGTGTCGGCCTGGTGGGTACGAGGGCGGTTGCTGCTGGTACGGGGGCGGTTGCTGCTGATAGGGCGGCGGTTGCTGCGAGGGCCAGTTCGGGGACGGGGGCCACTGGGACGACGGGGCCCATCCGGACTTCTGCTGCTTGCGGTACCCGCTCATCGCTCGGCAGTAGGCGTCGGAATCCCGCAGGGCGGCGGTGTAGAGGGCACCGAGGGCCGCCACCCCGCCGATGACGATGGGAATCATCGCCCACGAGGTGCGGGCGTCGGAGAAGAACCGGAACACGGTGTCGACCAGCACGTACACGGCGAAGAAAATGCTGACCAACCTCGCCCAGTTGTACCCGGATCGTCCGAGCCAGGCGGCCCCGAGGACCACCGCGGTGGTGACCAGTCCGACGATGATCATGGCCACCAGCAGGACGGTGTCGCTGATGTGCACCTGAGCGGCACCGTCGCGGGCCGTGGCCGCGGTGTCGTCGTTCACCCGCTGCGCCACCTCACGTGAGGTGGCGCGCAGATCGGGTAGCTGCGCCACGAACGCGACCCACTGGGCGACCACGACCACCACCCACAGCTCGAACGCGATCGCGAGCCCGGTCGGTCGATCGGGCCTGTTCTGCTGCGGCCGGTCGTGCGGCGGTAGCGGCACGGGTGGCCCTGGCTGATACATGACTCCCGAGGATAGTGATCAGCAGGGCGTCGGGTCGGCGGGGTCGGCCGGTGTGGGTGGTGGTTGCTCGGGGTGACCCACTTCGATCAGGGCCTGCCACACCCGGACGCCCGCAACGCCCCGAGGTTCACCGCCTGCGCCATCGCCCGGTATCCCGCCGGGTTGGGGTGCAGATTGTCCACGCCCACCAGACGCGGGTTCATGATGTTCGGGTTGCGTGGGTCGCGGACCACCTTGTCGAAGTCGACCACGGAATCGGACAGTTTCTGCGATCGGATCCAGCCGTTCAGCCGGATCCGGACCGAGTTGGCCAACGGTGCGGTGATCCCGTCGAACAACGCGTCGGACGCGGGCAACAGCGTTCCCAGGTGGACGCGGATCCCCCGGGCATGCAACCGGTTGATGACGTCGGTGTAACCGCGAACCAGGTCCTCGTAGTTGACCCCGATCGGGATGCCCAGGTCGTTGATGCCCTCCATGAAGATGACGTCGCTGACACCGGACAGACCGATGACGTCGGAGTCGAGTCTCGCGATCGCCGCGGGTCCGAACATGGGGACGAATCCCGGACGGGTGACCCGGTTGCCGGTGATCCCCGCATCGGCCACCGCAGCGCCGGACCCCGTCGCCGTCAGCCTCCGTTGCAGGAAATCGGGGTACCGCACGTTGCGGTCGGTGACGGCACCGTTCTCCGGGACCAGGATATACGTCCCGCCCACGTACCCGTCGGTGATCGAGTCACCGAGGGTCGCGACTGTTGCCGAGGAACGGGTGGGCACCACGTCGAGCGCCGAGACCAGCGGCAGTGCCGTGGTGGTCAACGCGAATCGTCCGCCCTGACGGTCGCGGGTCGCGTCACCACTGCCCGGCAGCGAGTAGTAGCTGGTGGTGTTGGCGTTGAAATGGCCGGTGGGGGCGATGCCCTGTCCGGATACGTACAGGCTGACCGCCAGCGGCGCACCACCTCGTACGGGCCCCGCGATCGGGTCGGACACCACGTCTCGGCCCGCGGGGATGGTGACCCGCGACGATCCGCCGAAGGTGATCTGCCGCGGATTCCCGACGAGGTTGGCACCGCTGCCCTTGGGCGCCAGGGTTGCTCGGCCGACCACCAGAGGCGTGGGACGAAACCTGTTGGTGAGGCGCACTCGTACCTCGGTGCCGTCGACTCCCGGGGTCACCACCAGCCGATAGGATTGCTCCCCACCAGACAGGGTCGGTATCAGCCGCGGGTCGGCCAGGGTCGGGTCGGTGGGTCTGGCTGCGAACGCCGTGACCCATCCGGTGCCGCAGGTCGGACGGGGTGCCGCATTCACGGGTGCGGTCGCGGCGACGCCGACTCCGGAGATCAGAGCGGACACAATGGCTCCGGCGACGGCCATTCGGATTCGCATGCCGGAAACGTACTCTGGGCGTCGATCGACCACACCGGTTTCGGCCAAACCACCGGACTGATCGCACCGACCGCACGGGAGGCGACACCACGCGCCACGGCGCCGCTGCTCACCGGAGCAACGACTTCGGCCAAGCAGACGATGACCACGGCCCACTCGACGCGAATATCGGCCCGCTCGACGCGAACGAGGGCCCACTCGACGGGTCAGCCGAGGCGCTGGGCCACCTCGGTCGCCCAGTAGGTGAGCACGATATCGGCACCCGCCCGACGGATCCCGGTGAGCGACTCCAGGATCGCGGCGTCGCGGTCGATCCAACCGCGTTCGGCGGCAGCGGTGATCATCGCGTACTCCCCCGAGATCTGGTACGCCGCAACCGGTACGTCGACCTCATTGGCCACATCACGCACGATGTCGACGTAACTCATCGCCGGTTTGACCATCACGATGTCGGCGCCCTCGGCGAGATCGAGCCGCAGCTCGCGGAGCGCTTCCGAGCGGTTGGCCGGATCCTGTTGGTAGGTCTTGCGGTCACCGTGCAACGAACTGCCGACCGCCTCGCGGAACGGTCCGTAGAACGCCGACGAATACTTCGCCGTATAAGCCAAGATGCCGGTGTCGGTGAACCCGTCGAGGTCCAGGGCCTGACGCATCGCGCCGACCTGACCGTCCATCATCCCGCTGGGCCCCAACAGATGTGCACCGGCCCGGGCCTGTGCCAGTGACATCGACACGTACCGATCCACGGTCGCGTCGTTGTCGATCACGCCGTGGTCGTCGAGCACCCCACAGTGTCCGTGGTCGGTGAACTCGTCGAGGCAGGTATCGGCCATCAACACCGTGTCGTCACCGAGATCGGCACGCAGCGCGGCCAATCCGCGGTTCAAGATCCCCGCGTCGTCGTCGGCGCCTGACCCCACCGCATCCTTGTCCTCCGGCTTCGGCACACCGAACAACATCAGCCCGCCCACACCGGCGTCCACGGCCTCCCGCGCGGCGGTGCGCAGCGAATCCAGCGTGTGTTGAACCACCCCCGGCATCGATCCGATGGGCCGCGGCTCGTCGAGTCCATCGGCGACGAACATCGGCAACACCAGATGCCTGGGCTCCAACGAGGTCTGGGCCACCAGTCGACGCATCGCCGGACCGGTGCGCAGCCGGCGTGGCCGGATCACGGGACGGTCGATGTCCACAGCTGCCTCCTGATGTGGTCGGAAGACGGAGAACCGGTCAGGAGCGGGAGCGGCGCGCCTTCTTCCGCGGCGGCGGCAGCGCACCCTCGGCCCGCAGCCGAGTGGCGTGCTCGGCCAGCGCGTCCACCAGTTCGGACACCGAGGCCGTCTCCGGCTGCACGTCCACCCGCAACCCGAACTCCGTCGCGGTCTCGGCCGTCTTGGGGCCGATACAGGCGACGATGGTGCGCGCGTGCGGCTTACCGGCGATACCCACCAGATTGCGCACGGTGGAACTCGAGGTGAAGCACACCGCGTCGAAGCCACCGGTCTTGATCATCTCGCGGGTCTCGGCGGGCGGCGGTGCCGCGCGCACGGTCCGGTAGGCGGTCACGTCGTCGATCTCCCAGCCACCGTCGCGCAGTCCCTCGGACAACGTCTCGGTGGCGATGTCGGCGCGCGGCAGCAGGATCCGGTTGACCGGGTCGAAAACGTCGTCGTAGGGCGGGAAGTCGGCCAGCAGACCCTGCGACGACTGCTCACCCGACGGCACCAGCTCCGGGTTGATACCGAAGGCGCGCACCTTCTCCGCGGTCGCCTCACCCACACAGGCGATCTTCACGCCGCTGAAGGCGCGGGCGTCCAGACCGAATTCGGCGAACTTCTCCCACACGGCACGCACCGCGTTGGTGGAGGTGAACACCACCCACTGGTAGCGGCCGTCCACCAGTCCCTTGACCGCGCGTTCCATCTGCGCGGGACTGCGGGGCGGCTCCACCGCGATGGTCGGCACCTCGGCGGGTACTGCGCCGTAGGTGACCAACCGCTCGCTCATGTCGCCCGCCTGATCCTTGGTGCGTGGCACCAGCACGGTCCAGCCGTACAGGGCGCGGGATTCCCACCAGTTGAGCTTGTCACGCAGGCCGACGGCCTTGCCGATGGTCAGCACCAGCGAGCCCTGCAACTCGGCACCCTGCTCGTTGAGGGTGGCCAGGGTGGCCTCCACGGTCCGCTGCTGGCAGGTGGTGCCGTTGACGGTCACCGCGACCGGTGTCTGCGCGGCCAGTCCGTGCTCGGTGAGCGCGCTGGCGGCCTCGGCCAGATGCCCGGCCGTGGCGTGTAACACCAGCGGACCGGGGGCGGCGGCCAATGCGGCCCAGTCGACCTCACCTCGGACGTCGGCCTCGGTGTGACCGGAGCCCAGCGGGGTTCCCGCGTAGGTCGGCACGGCGGTGGCCGCGGACAGACCGGGCACCACCTCGAAGTTCAGGTGCGCCTTGGCCACCGCGGTGACCTCGGCGAGCACCGAATCGGTGGTCAGCGGATCTCCGGAGACCACGCGGACCACGTCGTCACCGTTGCGGGCAGCGGTGATGAGGGTCCGGGCGACCTCGGTCGGATCACCCAGTGCGGGCCGCACCGCGGCCTCTTCCTCGACACCATCGTCCGTGGTGGCCACGTCGCCCGTGGCGGCGTCGGCCGTCTCGTTCTTGGTGGGACGTCGCCGTTGGTCATCGGTGGCCGTCGAGCCACCGATGATCGCGATGACGCCCGCGGGCACGTCGGGGTCGATGAAGGCGATGGTCGCGCCGGTCAGCGCACCACGCGCGCGAACCGTCAGCAGTGCCGGATCCCCTGGCCCGGAGCCGACGAACAGGATGCGGCCCGGGTGTGTCTTCTTCGTTCGGCTCATGCGTTCGCACTCTCCTGCCCCGAAAGGCTGTGTCGTCTCACCCCGGAGGGCGAGCTCGCCGCCTCGAGTCGGTCGTTCGGGGTACCACCCCGACGGTCGTCTCTGCGGCGTCGTTACCCTCTGACTGGCTGTCAGAGGACAAGGTCTGAAGTTGTCACCGGGTCCCGATGAGTTCTGCGGCACCGAGTTCCAGCAACTCCGCGGCGATCTCCTTGCCGAGTTCGACGGCTCGGTCGGTCGACCCCACCACCGAGGCACGAACCGTGTCCGATCCGTCCTCGGCCACCACGCAGGCGCGTAGCGACAGCTCGGTGAAGATGCGTCCGTCCTCGTCGATCGACTCGACCACCTCGGCGATGGCCCCGACCGGAGCGGTGCAACCGGCTTCGAGCGCGGCCAGCACCGAACGTTCGGCGTCGATCGCCGTCCTGGTGGAGGCGTCGTCCAACTCGGCGAGAATGCTCACCAGCCGGGCATCGTCGTCGCGACATTCGACCGCCAGTGCGCCCTGCGCGGGCGCCGGGAGCAGCACGACCGGATCGAATGCCTCGGAGACCTCCTCGGCGCGACCGATCCGTACCAGCCCGGCGCGGGCGACGACCACTGCGTCGAGTTCGCCGTCGGCGACTTTGCCCAACCGAGAATCTAGGTTGCCTCGAAGGGGGCGGATTTCCAAACCGAGACCCGATGCCCTAAGCTGCGCCGCGCGTCGCGGGGCCGAGGTGCCCACAGTGGAGCCCGGCGGCAGCTCGCCGAGCACCCTGTTACCCCGACTGACCAGCGCATCCCGCGGATCCTCGCGTGGGGGCACCGCGGCGATCACCAAGCCGGGATCGGGTGCGGTGGGGAGGTCCTTGTACGAGTGCACGGCGACGTCCACCTCACCGGCGTGCAGGGCGTTGCGGATGGCGGTGGTGAACACCCCGACGCCGATCTCGGCCACCGGCGCCTGCGACTTGTCGCCCGCGGTCTTGATGATCACCAGCTCGGCGGGATGTCCGGCGGCGATGAGTGCATCGCGGACGGTCCCCGCCTGGGTGGTCGCCAGCTGTGAACCCCTGGTTCCGATACGAATGGGGGTTTCCACGGGGATGGGGGTGTGGGCGTCGCGCCCTGCCGGACCACCGGCTGCGGGCGTCGTCACTGACACTGAACTGATGACTCCGAATCGCACGAGAGTGAACATGACCTGCATATTCACGGTACCGGGCAGGTCTTCGAATGCCCAATCGCGCGATCGCGACCGCTCCCTCGGTCAGTCGAAATTGGTCTCGGGAGCCGACACCGACTCCGCCGCACCGGGCTTCAGCTCGAACAGCTCGCGCAGCGCCTCGGCGTAGTGATCGCCGTTGGGCGTCGAGGCCAGCTGCTTCACCCGCACCGTGGGGGCGTGCAGCAGCTTGTCCACCACGCGTCGCACGGTCTTGGCGACCTCGTCGCGTTGCGGGTCGTCGAGATTCGGTAACCGCGTCTCCAACCGCATCATCTCGGCCTCGACCACCTCGGCGGCACGCCTGCGCAGGGCGGTGACGGTGGGGGTGACCTCGGCCTGCCGCTGACTGGTCAGGTAGTCGGCCAATTCGCCCGCGACGATGGCGCGGGCGGCAACCGTGTCGTCGGCGGCGGCCTGGGTACCCGCATCACCACGCAGCGACTCGATGTCGACGATGTGCACACCCGGCAGCCGGCCGGCGACGGGGTCCACGTTGCGGGGCAGACCGAGGTCGCAGATGACCAGCGGGGTCTCGGTGGTGCGCGCGGTCAGCGCCGAGTGCACGTCGGCGACCTGCACAACGGTGCCGACGGTGCCCGTACAGGTGATCAGCACGTCCGCCCCGGCGACGGCGGCGATCAGGTCATCGATGGGCACGGCGCGCACGTCCACCACCCCGGCGTCGGTGCCGTAGGTCTTCTCCACGTTGGCGTGCCGGTCGATGTCGGTGGCGAGCTGCACGGCCTTGGCGTAGGTGCGGTTGGCGACGGTGATGTCGCTCACGCCGTCGCGAACCAGATTCGCCACCGCCAGACCACCCATCGCCCCGGCGCCCAGCACCACGGCCGAGGTGATGTCCCGACCCAGGAGCAGTCGCGCACGGTCGAGGGCCACCGACACCACCGATGCACCCGCACGGTCGATACCGGTCTCGTTGTGGACGCGCTTACCGACGCGCAGCGCCTGCTGGGCCAACTCGTGCAGCACTCGACCGACCGACGAGTTCGCGTCGGCGCTGGTGTAGGCGTTGCGGATCTGGCCGAGGATCTGCTGCTCCCCCACGACCAGCGAGTCCAGACCCGCGGCGACCGAGAACAGGTGCTCGACGGCGGCCTCGGAATACCGGACATAGGCGTAACGGGTCATCTCGTTGAGCGTCATACCCGACGTGGTGCCGATGGCCGCACCGACCGCCTCCAGGGCCGGGTGGAAGGCGTCGACCACCGCGTAGATCTCCACCCGGTTACAGGTGGAGACGACCATCGCCTCGGAGATCTGCGGCGTCTGCAGCAGATCCTCGACGACCTTGACGCGCTCGTCCTCGGTGAGCGCCAGTCGTTCGAGCACCGAGACCGGGGCGCTGGTGTGGGAGACACCGAACAGGAAGACGCTCATGCGGTCACCGACCGGCGGTCGGCGGCGGCGTGCGCACGGCCCTGGGCCGCCTTGAACGCCAGAACCTGCAGCTCGAGCGCCAGGTCGACCGGACGCACGAACACGTCCGCAGGCGTGCGCAGCGTCACCGACGTGACGTTGAGGATCTGCTTCACCCCCGCGTCGACGAATGCGTCGCTGACGCGCTGTGCGTCGTGATCGAGGGTCGCGATGACGGCCACGTCGACGTCCAACTCCCTACATCGGTCGGTGATCTCGCTCATCGGATCGACCGTGAGGCCGGGTCCGCGCAGTCCGGAGGCGTCGTCCTGCGGTCCATCGAGGGCGGTGCCGATGAGTTCGGGCTCATCATCGAACAACGCCACCACGGTGAAGCCTCTTCCCATCCCGGTGTGCGCGAGGAGTGTGTTCCCCAACATCCGGGCACCGGCCAGGGCCACGTTGTGATTGTTCGCCGTGTGCAGTGCCATCGCGATCTTGGCGATCAACCTACCCACGTCGTAGCCGACGCCGCGGACGCCGTTGGCGCCGATGTAGGAGAGGTCCTTGCGCAGATTCGCGGAGTTGACCCCCGCCGCCACGGCCAGTTGTCCACTGGAGGTGATCATCACCCCAGAACTGCTCATCACCCGCAGAACGTGCAGGTAACCGGCCAGACGGGCGACGGCCGCGGGTGGGATCACCGGGGTCGTGGGCGCGGGGTCCGCGAACGCACCCCCGTCGTCGCCGGCATCCGCGCCCTCGACGACCAGGGTGTGCGATGTCCGTACCGACTTCGACAACCCACTGCTCCCGATGTGACCTTCAGACCTGGCCCGCGGAGGTCGCGGACCATGTGGGTTCTGAGGATATACCGCTTGTGAATGTGTTCACAAAAAAGGTGGGATCAGCCGTTGCGGGTCAGATCCGCGCGCAAACGGTCCACGTCGACGTCCCAGTAGCTGTGTTCGCGGCCGTCGAGCAGGACCACCGGCAGCCGGTCGCCGAACTCGGCCCGCAGTTCCGGATCGTCGGTGGCGGCCGCGTCCACGTCGGTCACCGTCAGTACCACGTCGAAATCCGCGCAGATCGGTCGCAGGGTCGCCAGCGCGCGTGTGCAGTTGCTGCATCCCGCCCGGGTCAACAGGGTGATCTCCATCCATCCAGTGTGCTCGCCCACACCTGCGCGCCCCGCATCTGTGGGGTCGCTTCGGGCCCACCGACGCAGTCGGTGCGGACGACTAAGCTGAGCGCAGACGTCGCGGGCCGGACGTCGAGGATGCGCGGCAGCGGAGGTGAGCGGTGACAGTCGGTTCGAACGATGGGGGTTCGAACGATGGGGACTCGATCGATGAGGGCCTGGCCGGGTCGGACGCGGACGGGTCGGGATCAGCCGATCCGGGTACGGCCGAGGTGCGCGATCCCGTCGCCGACGAGAACCTCGACGAGGTGCAGATCGACGACCTGGTCGACGATCTGCCGCCGCCCGCGGACGACCGCGAGTCGACCGGCACCGTCAGCAACTGGATCTCCTCACGCGCCCGCCGGGGTGCCGGCGCCGGGGCCATCGGACCGGTGGGCCGATTCCGACAGTCGGCCGCGGAGTTGCGTCACTCGCTGGCCGGTGAGGCGAGCGCACAGGCCGCGTGGGACAAGCTCGTCGAACGCGCCGGTGACGGTGACGACGAACCCGGGGAGCCCACCCACGTTCCTCCCGACCTCACTGCGGCGGCCTTCTTCGACGTCGACAACACGCTGGTACAGGGCGCCTCGATAGTGCACTTCGCGCGCGGGCTGGCCGCCAAGAACTACTTCTCCTACGGCGACATCATGGAGTTCGCCTGGGTGCAGGCGAAGTTCCGGCTGACCGGCCGGGAGAACGCCGACGACGTCGCGTCGGGCCGGGACAAGGCGCTGTCGTTCATCGCAGGCCGTTCGACCTCCGAGTTGGCCGAACTCGGCGAGGAGATCTACGACGAGTACATCGCCGACAAGATCTGGCCGGGCACCCGGGCGCTTGCACAGATGCATCTCGACGCCGGACAGCAGGTGTGGTTGGTGACGGCCACCCCGGTGGAACTCGCGCAGACCATCGCCGTGCGACTCGGCCTGACCGGCGCTTTGGGTACCGTCGCCGAGAGCGTGGACGGGGTGTTCACCGGACGGTTGGTCGGCGACATCCTGCACGGACTGGGCAAGGCGCACGCGGTGCGCACACTGGCGGTCCGCGAGGGCTTGAACCTGAAGCGATGTACCGCCTACTCCGACTCGCACAACGACGTTCCCATGCTGTCGCTGGTGGGCACCGCCGTCGCCATCAACCCCGACGCCGACCTGCGTGAGGTCGCCAAGGTGCGCGGCTGGGAGGTCCGGGACTACCGCACCGCCCGCAAGGCGGCCAAGATCGGCGTCCCGACCGCGGTGGTGCTGGGTGCCGCGGGCGGCAGCGCGGCCGTCGCACTCAGACACATCAAACGCTGAACGGCCTTCCCGCGACGGTTCTCGACTCCCGCGACGCGTGAATCCTGCCGCGGGTGCGCAGGGCTGTCGCGGGAGACCTGGGTCAGCCGAAGTAGATGCTGTCGCGCCGGGAGAGCATCCGGTAGAGCGTCTGCTGGATGTCCTCGCGCACCTGGTCGGTGAGGTCGAAGACCACCATCGGGTCCTCTGCGGCCTGTTCGTCGTAGCGGCTGGTCTCGATGGGTTTGCCGAAGTGGATGTGCCACTTGGACGGCAGCGGGACCAGGCCCAGCGGACCGAGCCACGGGAACGTCGGGGTGATCGGCAGGTACGGCAGGCCCAGCACCTTGGCCAGGGGTTTCAGGTCGCTGATCATCGGGTAGATCTCCTCCGACCCGACGATGGACACCGGGACGATGGGCACTCCGGCCCGCAGCGCGGTGGTCACGAACCCGCCCCGCCCGAATCGCTGCAGTTTGTAGCGATCGCGGTAGAGCTTGCCGACGCCCTTGAAACCCTCGGGCCACACCGCGGTCAACTCGCCGGACCGCAGCAACCGTTCCGCATCGGCCGTACAGGCCAGCGTGGAGCCCGTGCTGCGGGCCAACTCCCCGATGAACGGTGTCTCGAAAGCGAGGTCGGCGGCGAGCACCCGCAGATGCCGGTGCGCCGGATGGTGGTCGTGGACGGCGACGGTGGTCATCAACGCGTCCACCGGGACCGTGCCCGCGTGGTTGCCCACCAGCAGCGCACCCGCTTCGGCGGGGATGTTCTCCACCCCGGTGACCTCGACGCGGAACCACTTCTCGAACAACACCCGTAGCGTCGGCAGCCACACCGACTCGGTGAAGTGCTGATCGAAACCGAAGTCATCGATGTGGTAATCACCGGTCAACCGCTCCCGCAGGAACGCCGCGGCGCCGACCACCGAGTCGGCGATGGTCTCGCGCACCCCACCGAGGCTGAACAGCGGGCTGCCCGCGCTGTACCGCTCGGTCTGCGATTCGATCCGCAGCCGCACGTCCTCGCTGATCGGGTGAACCGCCGCCTCTTCGAAGTCGTCGGTGTTCGGGTGCCGCAGCTGCGGGTCGGGGATCGGGCGAGTGAGGGTCGGCGGCCGTGGGCGATTGCGTCCGGACCCACCACGGTGCGGTCCCGGGCTGGCACCGGTGGGGTCGGCGTGCTGCGAAGGGTGTCGACTCCGACCCTGGTCACGGCTCGCGGGATCGGCAGGTGTCGCGTACAACTGGATCACCTTCGCAGTCCGTGAATCGGACGCGCCATTCCCTTTCGCCACGCTCTTCGCCACTCTCTGATCTGGTAGTTCGTGTCCGCCGTCGCGGTCACCTCTGGAGTCTAATTCGGTTTCAGTGTGCCGTCGGCCACGCTCTCATCAAGCTGTGCCACCGCCCACCCTCACACCAAGCTGCGCCACCGCCCACCCTCACACCAACCCTCGGGTAGCTTCGTCGATGCGTTTCTCCAGCCGCACCCAGGTCTCCGGTGGCAGCACCGGATCCAGCGATCGACGGGCGATGAAGTCGTCGAGGGTGCCGATGCTGGAGTAACGCGGCGCGAACCCGAGTTCGCTGCGCATCCGCGCGGTGTCGAGAACCCGCCCATAGGTCAGGTACCGCGACTGGTCGCCGTACATGTTGGCCACCCGCAGGTTGCGGAACACCCCTGCCACCGGGGTGAGCAACGGTGACGGCACCGGCAACGGGATCCCACCGCACCGCCGGACCGCCTGGGTGAGGGTCACCACGCCGTCCCCCGCGATGTTGAAAGTGCCTGCTCGCCCCGCGAAGGTGGCGTGTTCCATCGCGGCGAGCGCGTCCTCCTCGTGCAGGAACTGCAGTCGCGGTTCGTAGCCGAGTGACATCGGGACCACCGGCGAGGACAGATAGGTGCTCATCCGGGTGGAGATCCGCGGGCCCAGCAGTGATGTCGGCCGCAGGATGGTCACCGTCATGTCGGTGCGCCGTCGCGCCATACCCCGCGCATACCCCTCGATGTCGAGCAGATCGCGGCCGTATCCCGACCGGGGCTCGTTCCGGGGCCGGTAGTCCTCGGAGAAGTGCGCGGGACTGTCGGCGCTCGCCCCGTAGACCATCCCGGTGGATCGCAACACGAATCGTCGCACCGACGGTGCGCGTTGGGCCGCGGCGCAGACCTGCATGCCACCGATGACGTCGAACTCCTTGATGGCAGGCGAATGCCCCACCGAATCCATCACCGACGTGGCGGCGTGCACCACGGTGTCGACCTGCGACTGTTCGATGATGCTGGCGACGACCGGCCTGCGGATGTCGGCGCGGACGAACTCTGCGCGACCCATCCGGCGCAGCATGTCCTTGGACGGCGGTCGGGAGTCGACGGCGAGCACCCGCCGGATCCGTGCGTCCTGGGCCAACCGGGTGACCAGATAACCGCCGAGAAAGGTGGAAGCGCCGGTGACGAGGACCACCTCGGGCGGCTCACCGGTGTTCGTCATGGCCCAACCCTAGTCATACGGGCAGATCGCCACATCGCGAGAACCGGACATATCGGCTGTGGACTCGCTGAGAAGGCGACACACTGCACGACACTCCGAAACCACGGGCGCAGACCGGCGCAACCGGCCCGGGACAGCGAGCTACAGACGACACGACGAGGCCCGTCACCGTAAACGCGGTGACGGGCCCGACGAGAATTCCGAGCGGCGACGTCAGGACGCCGCGCGCATCACTTGCCCAATTTTCTGCGCTGCACCCGGGTGCGACGCAGCAGCTTGCGGTGCTTCTTCTTCGACATGCGCTTACGGCGCTTCTTGATCACTGAACCCATCTGGGCACCTCACCTCTGAACCATCTGATCGCACCGTGGAGATATCGCACGGTCGCGGTTGCTCGTACCGGGATCACTCCCGGCGCTTCGCCGACGCGGCACCGGAGGACCGGTCGCGATCGGTGATGACGGTGCATGCGAGGGCGCACGCACGACGATGATCGAGCCTACCGGTAACCCACGCGACACACGAAATCGCCGACCAACCCGTGGTCGGTCGTCACCCACGCGACGCCGTCCTCGGCGTCGGGACCGCTATCCGGCGTCGAAGTACGACGTTTCCAGGT
Organism: Williamsia sterculiae; assembly: GCF_900156495.1. Taxonomy (GTDB): domain Bacteria; phylum Actinomycetota; class Actinomycetes; order Mycobacteriales; family Mycobacteriaceae; genus Williamsia_B; species Williamsia_B sterculiae. The sequence goes on along the minus strand of NZ_FTNT01000001.1, from coordinate 449,459 downwards.
AGTCGTGTACGGCCTTGGCGTGGACGCGGAACGACCGTCCGACGCGCACCGCGGGGAGCTCACCGTTGTGCACCAGCCGGTAGACCGTCATCTTCGAGACTCGCATCAGCGAGGCCACCTCGGCGACGGTGAGGAACTGCGTACCTCCAGCGTCCGAGTTCCGGTCACCAGGCTTGTTTGCAGGCGCCATGAAATTCACATACCTCCGGTGCACGCGTCGCGGCCGCCGGCTTCCCCTCCGGCGGACACCAGACACGCACGTGCTCCAGGGAGCTTAGCGTGGCGGATGGGGTCAATGCGACGTGAGTGGGTCACGAATACCCGGCGTGTCCTGCGGTTTGTGCCGACTTCCTGCGGTATTACGCCCCGGCGGCGACCAAATCAGTCGGATGCGGACGAGATGTCGGTCTCGACGCCAGGTCCAGACTCGACCGATCCGGACCGGGCGCTGGCCCGGGCCGCGGCGTGTGCGGCCTCGTAGAACCCTGTCCGCAGATTGATCCGTTCGAGTTCGCGGACGGCCGCCGCGGTGGTCCCGCCGGGTGAGGTGACCGCCGCACGCAGGTCGGCAGGCGACACTCCCGAGTCGGTGAGCAGGATCCCGGCCCCTCGCACGGTCTGGGTGACCAGCTGAGTGGACATCTTGCGGCTCAACCCCAGCGACACCCCGGCGTCGATGAGCGCCTCGGCCACCAGGAAGGCGTACGCCGGACCGCTGCCGGACACCGCGGTGACCGCATCCATCTGCCGTTCCGGTACCACCACCACCTTGCCGACCGCCGAGAGCAGTTCGACGACCGTGGCGACGTGCTCGTCGTCGGCGTAGCGACCGGGCGAGACCGCCGACATCGCCTCGTTGACCAGCATCGGGGTGTTCGGCATCACGCGCACGACCGGTGACCCCGCGGGTAGAGCGCGCTCGTAGCGCTCGGTGGGTACCCCCGCGACCAGGCTCACGGTCAGCCGTTCGGTCTCCCCCTCGTCGACCACGCCGGCAATCGTGGCGGTCACCTCGTCCACGTCGGTTGGTTTGATCGCCAGCACCACCACGGCCGCGTGTTCGACGGCCCCGGGCAGGTCGGTCACCAGTACGCCGTATTCCTCCGCGATCTCGTCTGCGCGCTCCTTCGACCGCTCGGCGACCACGAGATCCCTCGTCGGCTTACCCGAGGAGATGAGCCCCGCGAGAAGGGCTTCGCCGATCTTGCCACCACCGATGATCGCGATCCTGTTTGCCATGGAGCACAGCTTCGCAGAAAGCCACCACCGACGCCCACGTAGGGCGGGCCCGACGAACCGGTGGCTAACCCTGCGGGATCAGGGCGAGCTGACGCGACTGCGCGACCACGGCACCGGTCGAGTCGATGACCACGTGGTCCTCCTCGAACCATCCCGACTGGATCTCCGAACTCGACGCCGACACCCGCAGCCAGCCCGGGGCGGGGTTGCGGCGTACGTAGGTGCTCAGCTGCACGGTCGGGGCCCAGCCGAACATCCCCCGGTTCATCACCACCGGCATCGAGATGTCGGCGCAGAGGATGGTGAACCCGGCATCGGGTTCCTCCCCCTTGGGTTTCAGCCACAGCAGTGTGCGCGGTTCGCCCTGCCCACCCTCCAGGAACGGCAGCGACGACCCGACGGCAGCGAAGTCGAGCAGGGCCGTCAGATGGTTGATCTGTGCCACCGGGGTGTCGGCCAGCGCCAACGCGTCCGCGGGCGGTTCCACCGGCAGCGCCAGCAGTGGATGGTCGGCGGAGTAGGTGCTCGCGGTGTCGTCGAGCCTGCCCAGGGTGACACTCGAATGGATGGTGGTGCGACCGTTCTGTTGTAGGTCCACCTCGACCACCGACACCTGCCTGCCACGTTTGCGCACCCACACCCGCACCTGCACCGCCCCCGGGTCGGGCGCGTGCAGGAAGTCGCTGGAGATGGCCACCGGAGACGGGGGGTCGACGGGACCGGCACCCGACGCCTCGGCGGTGTCGACGAACCCGGTCTGGGCGGCCAGCGCGGACAGCATCTGCGCGGATCCCCCGTGCACCTTGGGGCCGATGGTGAACACCGGGTCGATCTCGCCGTCGTAGACCGCCGTCGCATCGGCCGGTCGGTCGACCAGGGTCAGGGCGCGCAGCCCGGCCAGATATCCCGACTCACGAGACATGCAGTTCCCTCTCCAGATGTGTCCGGGCGAAGGCCAACGCCCGCTCCAGTATCCGACTGCGCTCCGGCTTGGTCCGCGCCGACCCGGTGCTCACCTCCAGCACCACCGCCCCGGCGAAGTCGCTCGCGGCCAGTCGTCTGCAGATCAGCTCACACGGCTGGTTGCCCTCACCCGGCACGAGATGCTCGTCGACGGAGGCACCGGTGCCGTCGGTGAGGTGCAGATGGTTCAGCCCGCTGCCCATCCGTTCGAACATCGCCACCGCGTCGGCACCCGCGGTCGCGGTGTGCGAGAGGTCGAGGGTGTAGTTGTCGTACCCGTCGTCGGTGGGGTCGATCGAGGTGCCGAACGCCGAATACCCGATACCCGGGGTGCCCCCGCGTTTCTCCATCCGCCGCACCGAGCTGGCCGTCTTGCCGAACAACCGGTCGGCGCGGACCGGGAACATGTTCTCCACCGCGACGGCGACGTCGGAATCGGCCTCCAGAGCGCCCACCACGTCACCGAAGGCGCGCACGTACCGCCGCTGCCAGCGGAACGGCGGGTGGACGACCACGGTGGCGGCCCCGAGATCCTCGGCCGCGCGCACCGACCTGGCCAACTTGGCGACCGGGTCGCGCCCCCACACCCGTTGCGAGATGAGCAGACACGGTGCGTGGATCGACAGCACCGGCATCTGATAGCGATCGGACAGGTACTGCACGTGCCGGACGTCCTGGCTGACCGGGTCACCCCACACCATCAGTTCCACGCCGTCGAAACCGAGTTCGGACGCGTATTGGAACGCGGCCTCGGTGTTCTGCGGATACACCGACGCGGTGGACAGGCCGATGGGGATCTCCCCACGCAGGGCGGGGAGGTCGGAGCGGGTCATCGCCTAGTCGCCCGAGGCGAGCAACACCAGCGGTCCGATGGTGACGATCAGTCCGACGCCCAGGGCCAGCAGTGTGCTCACCAGATCCTGTTTGCGGCGCACCACGTGCACCAGCGTGACCAGGCCGAAGATGACCACCACGGCCAGCACCAGGGCGAAGTACACGTTCCATCTCCACAGCTCGGTGAAGCCCCAGAACAGGCCCACACCGATCGCCAGTCCGACGATCACCTGCGCGATGAGCGCCAGCCACTGGACGGCCGGGGACCGTTCCCCGGTCGGCTGCGCACCCCTCGGGCCGGCCACATGCGCGGAGGCGTCTGCGTGCGGATCGCCGTGCCGGGTCGGATCGGACGCGCCGTCGTCGATCCTGTTCGGTTCGGTCGTGTCCACACCGGTCGTGCCCGCACCGACGTGTCCGGTGGGGGCGTGCGGGTCGAGACCCGTCGGCGAGTCCGCCTGCGCGTCGGGATCGTGCGTGTGGTTGTCGTCTGCGTCGGGGTCGTCATCCGTGTCGCGACGGGCGGCCGCGGTGCCCGCGGCCACCGCACCGACCCCGCCCGCGGCAGCCGCGGCGGGGAACACGGTGGTGGGGTCGGCGTCGTGCACGGATCCACGGTCGTCACCCTCGTCGACGTCCGGGGTGGGCCGTTGGTAGACCGACAGTCCCTGCACCGGCGCGTCCGCGTGCGGCGCGTCGAACGGGGCGGTCTCGGTGGGCGCGAGCGCGTCACCCCCACCGTGATCCGAACCGTCGTGTTCGGTTCTGTCGATGCCGGGTTCGGCGTGTTCGCGGGCCATCTGCCGCTTCACCGACCGTCGCGCCAGCCATCCGCGCAGCCCGCCGACCTTGCGCTCCTGCGGTACCGGGTCGGCGGCGACGTCGTCGAAGTTGCGGTAGCTGTCGAAGCTCTGCTCACCGCCGGCGGCCACGGCACCGGGATCGTCCACCCGCGGGATGACGCCGGTCTCGGCATCGGAGTCCGCACGACGGCGCATGCGCTCCGACACCCGGTCGGCGCTGAAGTCCCGCGTCCCCGGCGGGGTGTCCAGATTGCGTAGCGGGCGGTCGGGCCCGTCGGCCACCGGAAACCGGTCATCGGTCTCGGTCGGCGCAACCGGCTCGTCGGATCTCGGGAACACGGCGGTCGCCCGGGTGTCGACCGGCGCGGTGTCCTCGCGGGCATCGGGTATCGCATCGAGACGGGTCGATTCGGTGTCGGCCTGCCGCGTGGGGTCCGTCTCGTGATCGGCATGTTCCTCGCCGACCGCGGGCACGGCCCGCTCGACCTCGGCGGGAGTCTGCCCGGCGACGCGAGGCTGTGAGCTGCCCGGGGGTTCGGGGTCGAGTTCGCCGCGGTCCGACTCGGTCCCCGAGTCGGGGGCCGGATCGTCGGGCCGCACCCGGGGGATCTCGCCGGTCAGCTCGGCGACGGAGAACGAGCCGCTGCGACCGCGGCGACGACGGTGTGGCGATGCGGCCTCGGTGTCACCGTCGTCCGAGGCCGCGGCATCATCCTCGCGGGCGCGACGCAACAGTTCGGCGACGGAGATCGGCCGCGAATCGGGGTCGGGATCTCTGACCATGGTCTCGCCTCTCCATTCTTCTCGTCTCGCCATTCTTCACTTCAACGTCTCGGCGGCCGGCACCCCACTGATCCGCGGAGACCGCGCGCCGTCAGGTCCGCATGCCGCCGACCCGGACGTCACCGGTGTCGATGATGTCGCCGGCGTCGTTGAGCTCGCTGTCCAGCCGCCGCAGGATCACACCCTCACGCAGCGCCCACGGACAGATCTCCAAGGTGTCCACCGACAGCGCCCGCATCGCCGCCTCGGCGACCAGGGCGCCGGCCACCAGTTGCCCCGCGCGATCCTCGCTCACACCCTCGAGTTCAGCACGGTCGGCGGTCGTCATCCGGGATATGAAGGCGATCAATTGCCGCAGTCCCCCGCTGGTCAGCGTCCGACGCACCCGCGGACCCGCGCTCGACGGCGCCGCTCCGGTGAGCCGCGCGAGACTGCGGAAGGTCTTCGACGTGCCGACGGCGAGGTCCGGTTCGCCTGCGGCCAACAGCTCACGCGTCGGTGCGGCCAGCTCGGCGTCCAACCAGTCGCGCAGTACCGACACCCGGCGACGACCGGGCGGGTCCTCGGCCAACCACTCGCGGGTGAGCCGACCCGCGCCGAGCGGCACCGACAACGCGACGTCGGGTTCCTCGTCCACCCCGTTGGACATCTCCAGCGACCCACCGCCGATGTCCAGGGCCAGGATCCGGCCCGCGCTCCAGCCGTACCAGCGGCGCACCGCCAGCGAGGTCAACCGGGCCTCGTCGCGACCACTGAGCACCTGCACCGACACCCCGGTGCGGGAGCGCACCTCACCGAGCACCTCGTCACAGTTGGCGGCGTCCCGCACCGCCGACGTCGCGAAGGCCATCACCTGTTCGCAGCCCGAGGTGGTCGCGATGTCGGTGAACTCCGAGACCGCGCCGATCAGCTTGTCCGCTCCCCGCGCCGACAATTCCCCGGACTCGTCGATCTGCTCGGCGAGTCGCAGCGTCGACTTGGTGGAGCTCATCGGGGTGGGGTGACCACCGCGATGCGCATCCACCACCAGCAGGTGGACGGTGTTGCTGCCCACGTCGAGGACTCCCAATCGCACGACCCCAACTTAACGGGTGCGACCCCGGCCGCGAGGAGGCACTACCGTTGGACACCGTGCGCCACATCAAGCCCGCCCCCGAGGTGCCGCTCGATTTCACCCGCGAATGGGTGGAATTCGAGGACCCCGCCGACGCCGAACACTGGATCCGCGCCGACCTCACCTGGCTGCTCTCCCACTGGACCTGCGTCTTCGGCACCCCTGCCTGCCAGGGGATCGTGGAGGGTCGCCCCGACGACGGCTGCTGTACCCACGGGGCCTATCTGTCGGACGACGACGACCGCGAACGCCTGGCCCACGGCATGTCGATGCTCACCGCCGACGACTGGCAGTTCTTCTCGGAGGGCACCGGTAAGAAGCCGCTGGGTAAGCGCGGTTACCTCGAGGAGGACGAACTCGACGACGAACCCGCTCTGAAGACCCGTCGGTACAAGGGCGCATGCATCTTCCTCAACCGTCCCGGTTTCGCGGGCGGGGTCGGCTGCTCCCTGCACTCGATGGCTCTGCGCAAAGGGTTGGAGCCGCTGACGGTGAAACCGGACGTCTGCTGGCAGTTGCCGATGCGTCGAGAACAGGACTGGGTGGAGCGTCCCGACGGCACCCAGATCCTGCGGACCACGCTGACCGAATACGACCGGCGCGGCTGGGGTTCCGGTGGTCACGACCTGAAGTGGTACTGCTCGGGGTCGCCGGATGCCCACGTGGGCGCCCAGCAGGTGTTCCAGTCCTACCGACCGGAGCTCATCGAGCTCATCGGTGAACCCGCCTACACCGAACTGGCGAAGCTGTGCGAACGCCGCCGCGGTCTGGGCATCGTCGCGGTACACCCGGCGACCGAGCAGGCCACCGGACGCCGGATCGCGGACATCAAGTACGAACTGAAACCGGAGGAATGAGTCCGCGAGACGTCAGCGACGCTCAGGGCTCCAGTTTGTAACCCAGCCCACGCACGGTGACCAGGTGTTTCGGATTGCCGGGGTCGCTTTCGATCTTCGAGCGCAGCCGCTTGACGTGCACGTCGAGGGTCTTGGTGTCCCCGACGTAGTCGGCACCCCAGACCCGATCGATGAGCTGTCCGCGGGTCAGTACCCGGCCCGCATTGCGCAGCAGGTACTCCAGCAGGTCGAACTCCTTGAGCGGCAGGGTGATGGCCTGCCCGTTGGCCGTGACGGTGTGGCGTTCCACATCCATCGCCACCGGGCCGGCCTCGAGCAGGCCGTCGTCGAAGGCCTCGGCGTCGGTGGTGTCCACCCCGCGCCGCAACACCGCCCGGATCCTGGCGATCAACTCGCGGGCCGAGTAGGGCTTGGTGACGTAGTCGTCGGCACCCAATTCGAGCCCGACCACCTTGTCGATCTCGCTGTCGCGGGCCGTCACCATGATCACCGGCACCTGCGACCGTGACCGCAGGGCCTTGCACACCTCGGTGCCGGACACCCCTGGCAGCATCAGGTCGAGCAACACGATGTCGGCACCGGTGCGTTCGAACTCGGGAAGGGCCTCCGCACCGTCGGTCACGACCGTCGTCTCGAAGCCCTCCTTGCGCAGCAGGAATGCCAACGGATCGGCAAGCGACTCCTCGTCTTCCACGATGAGAACGTGTGTCACCGACTCACTTCCTTCTTTCTGTGAACGTGCGAACGGCCGTGCGAGCCGGGTGACTGCGCGGGTTGGCGAACCTGCTCGGGAGCGATCTGGTCATCGGGGTTGCGCAGAGCGGGAACCGCCCGGGGGATGCTGAGGGTGAAGGTCGATCCGGTACCCGGTTTGCTCCACAGCCGGATGCTGCCGTCGTGGTTGGCCGCCACGTGTTTGACGATGGCCAGGCCCAGCCCCGTGCCACCGGTGTCGCGAGACCGGGCCTTGTCCACGCGGAAGAACCGCTCGAACACTCGCTGTTGGTCGCGGGCGGCGATCCCGATACCCCTGTCGGTGACGGCGATGGCCACCAGTTCCCGGTCCCCCTCGCGGATGACGCGCCTGCTGACCGAGACGATCGTGTCCGCCGACGAATAGGCGATCGCATTGGCCACCAGATTGTCCAACGCCATCAGCAGCAGACTACGGTCGCCGGTGACACACAACCCGGACGGCTCGTCGCCACGCAGGTCGATCCCCGCCGCCTCGGCCGACACCTGACCGTGCTGCAGCGCGTCGTCGACCAGGCTGTCGACGTCCACCACCTCCATCTCGGCCAGTTTCTCCGCCCCCTGTAGCCGAGACAGCGCGATCAGCTCGGACACCATCCGGCTCATCCGGCCCACCTCGACGAGCACCCGCTCACCGAAGTAGTCCACCGACTCCTGATCGTCGGCGGACTGCAGCAGCGCCTCGGTGAGCAGTCCGATCGCGCCGACGGGGGTCTTCAGCTCGTGGGAGACGTTGGCGACGAAGTCGCGACGGGTGGCCTCGAGGCGGACGTTGTCGGTGTCGTCGGAACCGTAGAGGACCGCGTAGCGCTCCACATTGTCCTGATTCCCGATGCCGAGGTCGTCGCTGCCGACCAGCCGGGTCACACACCGCACCGCCGCCGCGGGACGACTGGTGGCGCGGGCGGTGGAGATGAAGCCACCGGTGGTGTGCGGTGGGGTGAACTCGAATTCGTGAGTGTGCGCCTCGGAGTGTTTGTCGGTCGCTTCCGGCCGACTGAAGATGGGCTGCACCGCGGCCCAGATCGCCTCATCGACGATGTGGTCGCGGATCATGCCCAGCTCCAACGCACGCTCGTTGAAGAGCACCACGTCCTGCAGGTGGTCCACGACGACGATCGCGGTCTCGCCCTGCGACACGATCAATCCCAGCAGCGCGGCCTTCGACATCCGCCCGTCGGCGGTCTCGGTCCCGGATTCGACGAGAACCGCGGCGTCGGAGCGCACCGCCGCGGACACGTCGCTCATCGCGATCTCCCCGGGCGCACGCCGCGGGGTGGCCAGACGTCGCCCGACGAGAACACCGATCCCCCCGGCCACCACGGTCAGCAGCACGACGCCGACAGCGATGAACAACCCGGTCACGCCACGAGCTTACGACCGGGGAAACTCCACACCCCTGCAGAATGCTGGGTGGGTCACGAAAGAGACAAGTCGAGGTGCAAGTGTTCCGCGCGCGTTCACCCCGATGTAAGCCGAGGTGGCGCGGCACAGGTCACACTGTGCGGCCGCTGCGTCCTCGACCACCGGCGGAGCTCATCTCACCCCGAGAGCGGCACGGTGAGGTCCGCGTACTCGGGATTCTCGGCCACGAAATGCTGAACGTAGGAACAGAGGGGGACCACCTTCTTACCGGTGGAAGCGATGTCGTCGAGCACATACCGAACCAGCTGAGCCGCGTAACCGCGGCCGCTGAATCGGTCCCCGATCACCGTGTGGGTGATCAACACCTGCTCGGGTTCGCTGACGTAATCGAGGTATCCGACGTACACGTCGCCGACCGTCGCCTCGTAGCGTTCCTGCGAGGTGGAGTGGGTGACGACCACGACGTCGGGATCGGATGCCGACATGTCCCTCAGGATAGTCCTCCGAGGGCGGTCGGTCAGCCGACTACTTCTGGCCCTGCGCCGCGACGGCCGCCGCACCTGCCGCGGCCGCCTCAGGGTCCAGGTACGTACCCCCGGGGTTGATCGGCTTCAGGTTCTCGTCGAGGTCGTACCGCAACGGGTTACCGGTGGGGATGTTCAGCGCGGCGATGTCCTCGTCGGAGATGCCGTCGAGATGTTTGACCAGAGCCCGCAACGAGTTGCCGTGCGCGGCCACCAGTACCGTCCTGCCCGCCTGGATCTCCGGGGCGATGGTCTCGGTGAAGTACGGGATCATCCGCGCGACCACGTCTTTCAGGCATTCGGTGAGCGGCACCTGCTCCAGGTCGGCGTACCGGGGGTCGCCCACCTGGCTGTACCGCGCGTCGGGATCGATCGGCGGCGGCGGCGTGTCGTAGCTGCGGCGCCACAGCATGAACTGTTCGTCGCCGAACTCCTCCTTGATCTCCGCCTTGTTCAGGCCCTGCAACTTTCCGTAGTGCCGCTCGTTCAGTCGCCAGTCGCGGACCACCGGGATCCACAACCGGTCGGCCCGGTCCAGGGCGATCTGCGCGGTGACGATGGCCCGGCGCAACAGCGAGGTGTACAGAACGTCTGGGAGCAGGTCGTGTTCCACCAGCAGTTCGCCTGCGTGCTCCGCCTCACCGATCCCCTTGTCGGTGAGTGCCACGTCGACCCAACCGGTGAACTGGTTGGAGGCGTTCCACTCGCTCTCGCCGTGCCGCATCAAGATCAGGGTGCCGTTGGTCATGGGAAGGAGTTTCCCACACCGGTGGCGCCGGGACCCCGCGTCGGCGACACACCGCGTGACGGTGTCGACCGTTCATCTGGTGTCGACGACGGCGGCGTACGTTGGCGCCCATGACCCCTGCGGACGACCCCGGTGACCGGCCGGACGGCGACCAACACGAGAACCTGGACATCAGCCCGATGTTCGTCCGCCCCGGTGGGGTGACCGAGATCCCCAAATTCTCCCTGCCGGACAAGCAGACCCTGCCGGATACGGCGTATCAGGTCGTACACGACGAGGCCATGCTCGACGGCAATGCGCGGCTGAACCTGGCGACCTTCGTCAGCACCTGGATGGACGACCACGCGCGGCGGATCTATCTGGAATCGGCCGACAAGAACATGATCGACAAGGACGAATACCCGGCCACCGCGGCGATCGAGGAACGGTGCTGGCGGATCCTCGCCGACCTGTGGCACGCACCCGACCCGAAGTCGGCCGTCGGGACCTCCACCATCGGGTCGTCGGAGGCCTGCATGCTGGGCGGGCTGGCCCTGAAGCGCGCCTGGCAGCACCGACGGCGGGCAGCGGGACAGTCCACCGAACGGCCGAACGTGGTGATGTCGTCGGCGGTGCAGGTCTGCTGGGAGAAGTTCTGCAACTACTTCGAGGTGGAGGCCCGGTATGTCCCCATCTCCGAGGATCATCCGGTCCTCGACGGTCACCGCCTCGCCGAGTACGTGGACGAGAACACGATCGGCGTGATCGCCATCCTGGGGGTCACCTACACGGGGATGTATGAGCCGGTGACGCAGATCTCGGCGGCACTCGACGACATCGAACGCGACACCGGTCTCGATGTGGCGATCCACGTGGACGGAGCGTCCGGGGCGATGGTCGCGCCGTTCGCCCAGCCCGACCTGGTCTGGGACTTCACCCTGCCCCGGGTGCACTCCATCAACACCTCGGGGCACAAATACGGTCTGGTCTACCCCGGTGTCGGCTGGGTGGTGTGGCGTGACAAGGCCGCACTGCCCGACGACCTGGTCTTCACGGTCAGCTACCTCGGTGGAGACATGCCCACCTTCGCGCTGAACTTCTCACGCCCTGGCGCACAGGTGCTGATGCAGTACTACCTGTTCCTGCGCCTGGGTCGCGAGGGTTTCACCGCGGTGCAGCGGGCGTCGCTGGACGTGGCGCAGTACCTGGCGGACGGTATCGCGGAACTGCCGGCATTCGAGTTGTTCAACCACCCGACCGACATCCCCGTGTTCGCCTGGAAGCTGCGGGCCGGCTACACCGACAACTGGGACCTCTACCACCTGTCGGACATGTTGCGGGAGAGCGGTTGGCTGGTGCCTGCGTATCCGATGCCCGACGACCTCACCGACGTCACCGTGCAACGCATCGTGGTCCGCAACGGGCTGAGCATGGACCTCGCAGGCGTACTGCTCGGCCACATCCGGGACGCCGTCGACCACCTCGATCAGTTGACCGGCCCCATCCCCGACTCCCGACGGGGCGAGTCCTTCCACCACTGACCCGCCCACGTCTGTCCCGCGACCCCGTCGAGCGGGCCGTCATCCACGGCGGGCGGGCGCTGGCCCTAGACCGACAGCGCCCGGAGATCCTTGCGCAGGATCTTGCCCGCGGTCGACTTCGGGATGGCGTCGATGAACTCCACCTGACGCACCTTCTTGTAGGGCGCGACCTGCCCGGCGACGAAATCGATGACCTCGGCCTCGGTGAGCTCGGCCCCGTGTTGCACCACCACGAACGCCTTGGGGATCTCCTCACCCTCGTCGTCGTTCACGCCGATCACCGCGGTGTCGGCGATTTTCGGGTGGGTGAGCAGCAGCGCCTCGAGTTCGGCGGGCGGTACCTGATAGCCCTTGTACTTGATCAGTTCCTTGAGCCGATCGACGATGAACACCCGACCGGCGGCGTCGACCCGCGCCATGTCACCGGTGTGCAGGAACCCGTCGGCGTCGATCGTCGACGCGGTCGCCTCCTCGTTGCCGAGGTAACCGGGCATCACGTTCGGTCCCTGCACCCACAGCTCCCCCGGTTCACTGAGGCCCTCGGCCGGGATATCGATCTCGTCGCCGCTGCCGGGATCGACGATCTTGTTGACCGAGTTGGGCACCGGCCATCCGCAGGAACTCAACGGGGCCTGCTCACCGAATGCGGCGAGTCCACCGTCCGCGGGCATGCAATGACTCACCGGACTGAGCTCGCTCATCCCGTAACCCTGGATCATCTGCAGATTCAACCGAGCGGCAACCGCGTTGCCCAGCTCCGAGTCCAGCGGGGCGGCACCGGACATGATCGTGTGCAACGACGAGAGATCGTACTCGTCGATCAGCGGGTGCTTGGCCAGCGCCACCGCGACCGGCGGGGCGATGAAACCGTAAGTGACGCCGTACTTCTGGATGCTGCCGAGGAATTCGGCCAGGTCGAAACGCGGCATGATGACCAGCGACGCCCGCGCGTGCAGCGCCGCGTTGAGCAGCACGGTCATCCCGTAGATGTGGAAGAACGGCAGGATCGCGATGATCTTGTCGTCGGCAACCATCCCCTGCAGCGGACGGATCTGCGCCACATTGGCCACCAGGTTGCGATGGGTCAGCATCACGCCCTTGGGGTTGCCGGTGGTGCCGGAGCTGTACGGCAACACGGCCAGATGAGTGGTCGGATCGAACTCCACGTCGGGTGCGGGATCACCGCTCTCCAGGAGGTCGGCGGCGTTCGGGTGACCGGTGGCCGCCTGGCCCTCACCGTCGAGCACCACCACGTCGGCATCCGGCAGACCCACCTCACGGGCCGCCTCCAGCGCCTGCGGTAACAGCGGCGTCACCGTGATGAGCATCTTGGCGTGCGAGTCGGTGAGCTGTTTGACGATGTCCTTGGCGGTGAACAGCGCGTTGATCGTGGTCGCCGTGGCACCGGCCCGCAGGATGGCGTGGAACGCCACGGCGAAGACCGACGAGTTGGGCGCCAACAGACCCACCACGTCACCGACACCGACACCGCGGGCGGCCAACGCGCCGGCACCCGCTTCGATGCGAGAGATCAACTCTCGGTAGGTGACCTGCACGTCACCCAGGACGTCGATGAGCGCGACCCGATCCAGATCGGCGGCGTCGATGTCACCGAACAGCGACTCGAAGACGCTCACGTTCGGGATCTCGACGTCGGGAAAAGGACTGGCAAAACTCATGACAACCTCCATTGCAACGGTTTTGCCCAGCCTAACAAGCACCGCACCCGCACTAGTCCGATTCGTCGTTATCGGCGGGTCCCGTGCCCGGGATGCCGGGATCCGGGGTCGCGATGTCCTGCAGTCGCTGGTCGGGACGCGAGAGCGGTTCTCCCGGAGCGGGCAGCGACTCCTTGTCGATGAGATGCTCGAAGGCCAGCAGGTTGTTCAGCGACTCGCGCCGCGACACCCGCCATGCCCATTCGCGTCGGATCGAGGTGGCGAAACCCAGTTCCAGCAACGTGTTGAAGTCACCGTCGGCCGCCTCCAGCACCTGGCCGAGAATGCGATCGAGTTCGTCGGGGGTGACCGACTCCGCGGAGATCCGTCCGACGAGGTAGATGTCGCCGATGTTGTCGATCGTGTACGCCACGCCGTAGAGCCTGCGGTTGCGCTTGAGCAGGTAGCGGAACACGTTCTCGGTGTTCTCGTCGGGATGACGGCAGACGAACGCCTCCACCCGCACACCGGGTTTGCCGACGGTCAGCAGCACCGTGGTCTTCAGTTTCCGTTCGCCGGGCAACTCCACGACGACGTGTTCGGTGTCGGCGCCACCGGAGGCCCGGACGCTGAACTCCACACCGCGTTCACGCAACACGGACTGGATCCGGTCGGACTGTTCGACGATGGCCGGAGGGCGTCCGTCCGGCCCACTCCGGCTGTGCCCGTTGATGATCGGCTCACCACTGGTCATCCGCGTCTCCTCCTCGTAGGGGTGTTCAGGCCCGGACCTCGCTGCGTCGCCTGCGCAGCCGCCGGGTACGGCGACCGGAACCGGATCGATCAGGGTCGACGGTTCCGCGGAAGCCCTGGATGGCCTTGGCGTAGCTGTCGAGCAGGTCCTCGGCGGTCTGCTCCCAGGAGAACTGCTGCGCATGCGCCGCCGCGGCGCGGCCCATCGCGGCACGCCGGTCGGGGTCGGCGATGAGTCCACCGATGGCCGCGGTCCAGTTCCCGATGTCGTGCCCGGGGACCAGGAGACCGCTGCGGCCGTCGTCCACGGCCACCCCGAGTCCGCCGACGTCGGCGGCGACCACTGGCACCCCCGCGGCCTGCGCCTCGACGGCCACCAGGCCGAAGCTCTCCGAATAACTGGGCACCGCAACCAGATCCGAGGCGCGATAGATGTTCACCAGATCGGCGGGCGGGCGCGGCGGCAAAAAGGTCACCGCGTGATCGATGCCCAACTCGGCCGCGAGATCCATCAGCGCGACCGGCCGATCCATACCCGACCCCGACGGACCGCCGACGATCAGCACCTTCACCTTCGGGTTCGCCGCGATGAGCGGTGCCGCTGCGCGCAACAGGACATCGGGCGCCTTGAGGGGTTGGATCCGCCCGACGAAGGTCACCACCACGTCGTCGGACGCCAGACCCAGCGTCGCGCGTACGCGGCCCCCGGGACCCGGCGAGTAGGTGTCCAGATCGGCTCCGGGGGTGACGATGTCCACCCGGTCGCGGTCGGCGTGATGAATCGACACGAGCTGATCAGCCTCGGTGCGGGTGTTCACCACCAGCCGGTCCGCCTCGTCCACCACCTGCTGTTCACCGATCTGCCGCAGCAACGGTTCGGGGGTGTCCCCGGCGGCCACCGACTGGTTCTTCACCGCGGCCAGGGTGTGAGCGGTGTGCACCAGCGGCACTCCCCAGCGGTCGCGGGCCAACCACCCCACCTGCCCGGACAACCAGTAGTGCGAGTGCACCACGTCGTAATACCCGCGTGGTTGGGTGGCCTCGGCCCGCAACACTCCCGCCGCGAACGCGCACAACTGGGTGGGCAGATCCCGCTTGTCGAGCCCCTCGAACGGTCCGGCGACCACGTTTCGCACCAGCACCCCCGGCACCGTCTCCACCACCGGGGCGTCCGACGACGACGTGGCCCTGGTGAAGATCTCCACCTCGATGCCGCGCGCGGCCATCCGCTGCGCGGTCTGCCAGACGTAGACGTTCATCCCACCGGCGTCCCCCGTCCCCGGCTGCGCCAGTGGTGAGGTGTGCACCGAGATCAGTGCCACCCGCGACGGCAGCGGACGGTCGACCGCGCGGCTCATGCCGGGACCACCGCCTCGGCGGCGTAGGCCTCGAATTCGCCCGCGAAACGGTCGGGGTCGGTCAGGAACGGCGCATGTCCCTCACCCGACCAGTAGTGGGCGGTCACCGTGGGCAGGAGCGACTCGGCGTGTCTGCCCGCTGCGACGTCGACGACGGTGTCGTCCTCACCGTGCACGATCAGCACGGGCACCGGCAGCGACGACAACACCGCGTCGTGGTCGACGGTGCGGGCGAAGACCCCCGCGCGGACCGCGGGCGGGGTGGCCAGCGACGTGCCGAAGAGCAGCTGTCGGGTGGCGCCGAGACCCTCCGCGTGCGCGGGGACGAGGGCGGTGCCGAAGGAACCGAGGGCGCGCACCGCGGTGCGCGGGTCGTCGGAGAGCGCGTCGGGCAGTGCCGCTCTCATGGCCGAACCGATGGTGCCGCCACGCAGACCGCGACCCAGCGAGGTGATTGCGCCGATGAGGACCAGTCCGGCGATGCCGTCGGTGCCGTGGACCGCGAGATGGTCACAGGCGACGAGCCCGCCGTAGGACCAGCCGGCGAGGATCGCACCCGCCGGACCCGCCTCGGCGTCGAGTACGGCGCGGACGTCACTCGCGAAGGCGGCCTCGTCGAATCCCTCCCCACGGGCCGTGTCCCCCGGGGGCGCCGACGACGCGCCGTGCCCGCGCATGTCCATGGCGATGACGGTGCGGTCGGCGGCCAGCCGGTCGAGCAGCGCGTCACCCCAGCACCGCTGCGATTGCGCCCATCCGTGGATGAGCAGCAGCGCGGGTCGATCGGCCGGACCGGAACTCACCCGATAGGCGATGCCCACACCGGTCGGCCCGGTGACCGAACCCAGACGGAATGCACCCATGCACCCCACCCTATCCGCGCCGGTCCGGGCAACCGTCCCGACGTCTCTCGCGCCTCAGGTGAGGCGGTCACCGGGGATCCCGATCGCCGGCTGTATCTCAGCGGTGAACACACCGGCCGCCACGGCCGGGTCGCCGCCGATCAGCTCGGCGGTCTCGGCGGGGTCGAGCGCGAAGAAGCCGACCCCGCACACGTCGGAGTCACCGGCCACCCGGAGCGCCATACACAGTCGCCCCTCGGCGCGCAGCCGGAAATCACGACGACTGTGCTCCCACGCGTGGTGCGGTGAATCCGAACACTCCCAGGCGGGACCGCGTCGCAGCACGACCATCGTGTACGCCTGCGCGGTCTCCAGTTTCTCCCGCATCCAGTCGTCGTCGAACTCCGTCATGACCCGCTCCCGTCGCCGATCGTCTGATGTCATCCTCCTCGCCGGACGACGGCCGAGGCGCGGGTCGCGGAAATCCGTGCGGACGACCGAAAGCGTCCAATCGGACAAATCAGCGGAACCACGCGAATCGGGATAATCTCTGCGCAGCGGAAGGGTGCCGGCGCTGCCGGCCCTCGCGAGTCCTGGGGGGGACATCATGATGAAGCATGCGATCAAGCCGATCTCGGTGATCGTCACCGCGCTGGTCGGGGCGGTGGCCCTGGTGGTGATGTCCGTGACGACCGGCGGTGTGGCGTTGGCCGCCAGCACGCTGTTGGTCCTGGGCGGCAACAGCAATCCCAACGGAGTCCGGATGGAGGACGAACTCAACGGACTCATCTCCACCAGACCGGGAACGCCTTATGCCGGTTACACCTTCACCGTGGTGCCGTGGCCCGCGCAGTTCCCGTTCACCACGGGTTCCGACGGCACCACCGCCGAGGCCTCGCAGCAACAGGGCGTCGCCAATCTCGACGCCGCCATCCGGAAGACGGCGGCCCAGTTGGGTCCCGGCGAGAAGATCGTCGTGGTCGGCTACTCGACCAGTGCCGACGTGGTCATCCGCGAACTCCGTACGGTGGTCGCCGATCCCGGCGGCGTGGCGTCACCGGACCAGTTGAGCTTCATCGTGTTCGGCAACCCTGATCGTCCCAACGGCGGAATCTTCGCCCGCTTCCCGGGTTTCAGCATCCCAGCGCCGGTGGGTGTGGTGTTCGACGGTGCCAATCCATCCGACACCAAGGGCTATCAGCTGCTCGACATCAGTTGGGAGTACGACGGTTTCTCCGACTTCCCCACCTATCCGACACACGTGCTGTCGGTCGTCAACGCGGTGATGGGGATGTTCCTACTGCATTCGAGCTATTTCGACGCTGACCTGAGCAATGCCATCCCCGACCGCACCTACACCAGCGACGGTGTCACCTACGTGACCCTGCACAGTCGGCTGCCCCTGCTCATCCCGTTCGCAGGCATCGTGCCCTCCCAAGTTCTCGATGCGATCGAACCCGCCCTGCGAGTTCTCGTCGATCTCGGGTACGACCGCACCACCCCGTCGGGCGTGGCGACGCCCGCCGGGACGGGCTCGCTCGATCCCTTCACGGTGGCCGCGAAGTTCTCCTCGGCGCTGCTGGCCGGCCTCGGAGGACTGGTGGGAATCACCTCCCCGACCACCAGCAGCACCCCGCTCACCACCGCGACCCTGGCCGCTTCGGCGACCGCGGTCGACACCGAGTCGACGCCCACGGAATCGACACCGTCGCCCGCGCCCGAGGCAACGGATCCGGCGCCCTCGACCACCGGATCGGTGGCCACAGCGACTCCGGCAACCACCACATCCGCAGCGGCAGCCGACACATCGACGTCGACTCCGACTCCGTCGGGTGAGACCGACGCCCCGGCTGATTCCGCACCCGTCGGAGATGCTGCGTCCACGGCGGTCCAGAGCACGCCACCTGTGGTGTCCGCGCCCTCGACAGCGACCCCCGCTGGTGGGGGTCCGACCACCGATTCCGCAACCGCTCCGTCCACTGATATGAGCACTGCCACCGAGACCGGTGATACCGCCACCGTCGCGGCGTCGGCGGACGACGAGACCACCGGCGGAAAGCACGCCGCCGCGGACGGTGGCAGCGGAACGGTCGGCGTCGCCAGCACGTCGATCCCGAAGCACGCCGCGGACCCATCGCAGACCGCGGCGTGAGGGAGAGCTCGATGTCCTCAAGCGATGGCGCGATGGGCGGGGTACATGATTTGTCGAGATCGGTGATGCCACAACGGTGATGCTGTTCCAGCATTCCACCTCTGCGCCTTCACCCTCCGACCAGCGATGCCATCTCGACCTGCGGCCGGCTGCCGGCGATCAGGACCGGGAAGTCGCGCACCTGCTGTCGGCAGGCGCGCGACTGGTCGGCGACGATGCGGACCTGCCCTGGGTGGTGTTGGCCGATCCCGACGGAGACCGGTTCTGCGTCTTGCCCGTCGATGATGACGATCACACACCACAGCAATAGCACGAGCGAACGCGCATGTGAGACGAGAACTCAGGCGGGTGGTCGCTTCGAGCGATGTTCACGGCTCCGAACTCGCCACGCCACGACTTCGGCTCGGGAAGCAGTATCGTGAAGCGATGGCCGGAACACAACGCACAGAAGCGGTATCCCTCTCAGATCTCACAGATGGGGACACGATCGTCCTCGACGACGGGACGAACCTACGGGTGGGCGATTACATCACCTGGGAGCCAGACGGCGCTCATCTCGAAGGAATCACCAACGACGGTGCGGTGGGCACCTTCATCCTCCCCAAGGACAAGGACGTTCAACGCATCATCGACCGCGAGTGAGTCCGGTGATCCGACAGTCGCTGTGACTCGGGGGGCGGTGATCGGTGCCGGTGCGGCGTGCAGCGCACACCAACACCCACCCACACCACAGCGAATATCCCGATCATCGCGAACCCTGCATACTCCAGATTGATTCCCGCGACGCAGCGACTGAACCTGTCATCGAGTCCCCACACCGTACGTAGCAGGGACACCACTATGATGCCGCCGATCGTGAATGCCGACAGAACCGACATCGCCGTTATCGCGATGTTCAGATCTCCACGGCGCGTCGAGTCGGCGGACGCCGACGCGTAGAGACGCATCATCGCCATACCGTTCACCGTGTCACCCAACGTCATGCCGGCGGCGAAACACACCGGCAGGGCCAAGACCGTCACCACCGCGATCCCGGATGTGGCGGCGCTGGTGGCCGCCAGGACGAGTAGACCCACCAGACTGGCCGTATCGAACCCGAGCCCGAACATCAAGCCCAGAGCGAACAGGTGGCAGGGATGCTTCATCCGGCGTAGCGGAACGGTCAACATTCGCCCGACCGCGGTCGGCGCGACAGCTCCGTCTCGGTGACACGAGCGTTTGCGCACCAGGGTCAGCAGAGAAACAGCGTTGACGGTACCGACGAGGATGAGGAAGCCGCCCGCGACCGCGGATCCGACACTTCCCAACGCCCCGGATATGTTGTTGTCGCCGTTGAATGTGGCACTCATACCTCGTGCACCGAAGACAACGACCAGGGATGCGATGAACACGATTGTGGAGTGCCCGAGACTGAATGCCAGTCCGACGCTCACAGGCCGCCGTCCATCAGCAACGAACTTGCGGGTGGCATTGTCGATCGCGCTTATGTGATCTGCGTCGGCCTGGTGTTTCAGGCCCGCCAGGTAGGCCAGGGCAACGGTGCCCAGCGTGAGCCCGTTCGACTGGCCGGACAGTACCGGAACGGCCACCAGACCGAACCCGACGACGTGCAGGGCCACCACCACACCCAGCGTGGTGCCCACCCGTACGGCACATGACGCTTCGGCACGCCGCGTGGAGGTGGCATACGCCGAGAAGTCCGGACATCGCATCACCCTGCCTCCCGCGAACGTGCGGTGCCACCCGAGGCGGACCCCTGCATTGCAGGAGCGATCGTCATACGTCGCTCAGATCGACCTCGGTGACCCGCCCGCCGACAATCTCCACGCGGGCTAGTGCGACCGTGTCGTACGGGTGCCAGAGCTGGTACTTCCCAGCGGGAAGGCTGGGGAACAGCGCGATCTGGCGGTCGCGACCATGGTAGGCACGCGGGTGTACGCCGGTGTGCACATCATGGGAGTTGGGGGGCTTGTCGGAGTGGCCATGTCCCAATGTGATGTCGATCTCACTGGTCGCGAACCGGTCGGGTACGACTGCCAACAGGGCGCCGACATCGTCACCGATGTCGAGGACCGCACTTCCGGACCCCGCGGCATGGTATGCACCGAGCGACGCGCCGTGGTGGCGATGCTGATGTGGCAGCGAGGGTGACATGTCACCCCGCGAACGGCTTGGGCACGGCGGAGGTGCCACTGATCGGAGTCCCGAGATAGGGAAAGTGCGGCAGGAATGCCGGATTGGTATAGATGTCCAGATCGGCGAGGACTGCGACCGCCACATCGGGGACGTAACCCTTGTCGAAAGACGGCAGTATGGCACCAGCGATCGCGCGTAGTTCGATGCTGGTGACGTCGTCGATCACGCGACGCCCGTTGGGGAATCCACCCATGTCGCCACCCAGGATGCCGAACGGGTTGGGATGCGGTGTCGGGGGCACAGCCATGTTGAGCCTCATGAGGTCGGCAAGCGGTCCACCGGTGACGTTCTGGAAGTTGGGGACTATCCCGGGCTCGAAGCCGGTCAGGAACGTGGCCGTGAGATCGGTACGCGCCTTGCGGTAGCGGGCGAGATTGGTGAACACCCCCGGGTACATCGTCGGCAGCAGTGTGCCCAACTCCGGATGGGCGACGCGATCGACGAATCGACCGTCGTTCGCGGGCGCGCTGGCGTTCCATTCGTCTTTTCGCGTGATCGGGATCAGCAGCTCGTTGAACAGCGGATTGGCAAGACGGGAGACCTGCATGAACGGACCAGATGTGAGGCGTCTGCCAGGCTGGTTGCGATCGAGGATCGTGCTGGTCTGCCGACTGGCAGAGGCGTACACGCCGATCACCGAACTCGGTGAACGCCAGTCGCGCGGCGCGGTATGGTCCGGCGTCAGCTGACTCTTGGGAATCTGAAGGGCCAATGTGTGCACATTGAGGCCTTGGAACGAGTCCACTGACAGCCCTGGGGACAGCGGGCCGGAATGCAGGATCTGCAAGGGACGAATGGACAGACCATCGAAGATGGCGCCGAGATCGATGTAGAACCCCTCGGCTCGTTGCCCTGCGAATACCCTTATGCCCGAATCGAGGTCGTGCACCGCCGGAGACGCCAGCGCCGCCTGGTAGTTCGGTGTGGACCGTAGGCCCACGTTGCACGGCGGCGTCGCCAGCCCACTGCCCAGGACGTGGGAGCCCGATGCGTCCTTGCGAGTCAACGTATAGCTCTGTCGACGGTTGAAGTGAGGATCGTCGAGGGATCGGATCGGGCCGGTGTTGTAGAGGAAAGTGCTGGGATCTTGGATGTGCTCGGTGAAGCGGAACTGGTAGCTGATCGCGGGCTCGCTCGATCCCGGATGCGTGACATGGATTTCGTAAAGCACCGCGTCACCGAACGCGTAGAAGTTCGGTCCGCCCTCCGGCGTCTGAAACGGGATGAAGTTTGCCAACAACGTCACCGTGTCCGGTCGGTCGGGGCTGACAAAGGCGTAAACGTCGGTGTTGTCTGCTACCGGGTCCTTCGACGACTCGGGTGCCTCGCGATGTGACGACATGAGATTCCTCTGCAGGGTGGGGTGATGGTCAGACGACGTCGTCAGCGGAGACCGCGCGGGCGAACGTGGCGGCAAGTCTCTTGTCGACCACCACCACTTCACGTTCGCCCGCCAACACCGCGAACTCTCCCGTGCCGGCATCTCGCAGTACGGCCACGATGGGCTCGCCACCGTTCAGCCGACCGTCCGTCCCGGTCGGGGCCTGCCGCGTCACCGGGTCGCGATCGTCGCGGAACGACGAGGATGCGCCCACGGCCACGGCCCCGGCCGACAACGCACCGATGCCCGTTCCGTACAGAAATTGACGGCGCGTCGGCAACGAGTCGGAACCGGAATGCCCCGGATCATCCGCACGGGTGTTCGATCGCGATCCAGTAAGTCGTGCGAAAAGCATCATCATCTGAAGTCCCATCCAAAGTGACCGAGCCGGCGCGGTACACACTGACCGCTGACATCCACCTGTCGACTCAACTTGGATGACCCAAGAAGTGACGATAGCGAACGCGGGCCGCTCACATGAGGAGAACGGGCTGTTATCGCGCGAAATGGTGACGGCACAGTGGTGCGCGACGTCGTTGTCGCACTTGTCGCGCGTGCGTGCCGGAGCATGACCATCGGCACCGCCGCATCGTGTGAACGCCCACGAAAGTCAGGCCGCGGGTACTGAGGCTCGGCCCGCTCACACCGGATATGGGTTGCGGTACGCACCTGCCGGCGCACAGAAAGAAGCTCGCACCCGCAACGCCGCGAGCGATTCATCGAACGGCTCGACGACTACGTGCAAGACCCCCAGCCCGGGACTCTGGCGGCTGCGATCAGCCAGGTCGCGACCACACCCACGGTTGATCCCATAGGCCAAATGCTGCACTGGCTGTTGGCATTCGACGCCGCCGGAATGGCGCTCAGTCGGGCCTTTGCACTGCTGAGCACCCATCCCGACCAACTGCGGCAGGCTCTGGCGGACGTCGGCTCCGGCACCCTCGCCTCCCCCGAGTCGGTGCTGCACGACGTCACCACCGACACACGCTGGCCCGCCTTCGCCGCGGCCGTGCACGACCGCACCCCCATCCGCTCGACCATGTCGATCCGGCTCTACACCAGCGACCTCGAACTCGGAACATCGAACCTGCACTTCCGACACCACCAAAGCGTTCGTCGACCGCGACAGCCAGGATCAGGGCGTCGTCCTGGCCACCCACGCAGCCATCGCACTGAACACCACCCGTCGCGGCGAACAATTCCGAGCCAGAGGTAGGCCGCGCTACAGCTGACTGCTCGAACCACCGCCGAACTTCGACGTCGCCCGATTTGTGCGGTTTGACTGTAGGCTGCATCTCTTTTGGCGTAGATGGCTATTTCTTTACTGCACGTTTACTCTTCTGGCGGTAGCTTCGTTCCCATGAATCTGCCCGCAGCGCTCCCCCGGATCGACGCTCGAGCCGTCCTCCGCTACGACGTACCCGCCTCGCTCGTCGTGTTCCTCGTCGCCCTACCTCTGTCCCTCGGCATCGCCATCGCCTCCGGCGCACCGGTGATGGCGGGCCTGATCGCCGCGGTGGTCGGCGGCATAGTCGTCGGTTTCGTCGGTGGCAGCCCGCTCCAGGTGAGCGGTCCTGCCGCCGGGCTGACGGTGATCGTCGCCGACCTGGTGGCCAACTTCGGGTGGAAGGTCACCTGTCTCATCACCGTCGGCGCGGGCATCCTGCAGATCCTCTTCGGCCTCAGCCGGATCGCGCAGACCGCGCTGGCCATCGCTCCGGTGGTGGTGCACGCGATGCTCGCGGGTATCGGCATCACCATCGCGCTGCAGCAGATCCACGTCTTGCTCGGTGGTACCTCGGCCAGCAACGCCTGGTCGAACATCGTCAACCTGCCCGGCCAGATCGCCGATCTGAATCCGCCCGACCTCATCGTCGGTGGCATCGTGATCGCGCTGTTGCTGAGCTGGCCGATGATGCCCGCCGCCATGCGCAAGGTCCCGGGCCCGTTGGTGGCCATCGTCGCGGCCACTGCCGTCGCCCTCGTCTTCGGCCTGGACGCCGAGAAGATCGCACTGAACGGCAACTTCTTCGACGCGCTGGCTCTTCCCGACCTGCCCGACGGCAGGTGGGGTGCGGTCGCCCTCGGCGTCCTCACCGTCGCGCTGATCGCCAGCGTGGAGTCACTGCTCTCGGCGGTCGCGGTGGACAAGATGCACACCGGTCCGCGGACGAACTTCAACCGGGAGCTGATCGGTCAGGGTACGGCCAACATGACCTCCGGGCTGATCGGCGGTCTCCCGGTCACCGGTGTCATCGTCCGCAGTACCGCCAACGTCGCCGCGGGTGCCCGCACGCGCTGGTCGGCGATCCTGCACGGCGTGTGGGTACTGCTGTTCGCGGTGGTGTTGACCGGTCTGGTGCAGCAGATCCCCAAGGCTGCGCTGGCCGGTCTACTGGTGGTCATCGGTACCCAGCTGGTCAAGCTGGCCCACATGCGGCTGGCGCACCGCACCGGCGACCTCTGGGTGTATGCGATCACCGTGGTCAGCGTGGTGTTCCTCAACCTGCTCGAAGGGGTCGGCATCGGGCTGGCCGTCGCCATCGGGCTGGTCGTCTGGCGGGTGGTGCGCGCCGAGATCACTTCCGAGCCCATCGGGACCGAGGCAACCCACCAGTGGATGGTGCACGTCAAGGGTTCGCTGAGCTTCCTGTCGCTGCCCCGACTGACCAAGGCGCTCAACGCTGTTCCGTCGGGGGCGCGGGTCACCCTGGATCTCGACCTCGATTTCCTCGACCATGCGGCGGGCGAGATGATCGCCGACTGGCGCCGCGCCCACGAGGCCGGCGGCGGCACCGTGGCCGTCGACGAACACGGCAAACCGACGCTGACCGACACCGACACGGCACCCCCGCAGCGTCATCACGCCAGCAACAAGGTCGTCGGGATGCTGCCGTGGAAACGCACCCGGCACCGTTCTGAGGACACCACCACCCCGGCGAGTCTGCGGTCGGTCATGGGCGGCATCGACGAGTACCACCGCAGCCATGCCGACCGGTTCCGTGAGCACACCGCCGAGCTGGCGGGTGGACAGAACCCCGACGCGTTGTTCCTGACCTGCGCCGACAGCCGCATCGTGCCGAACGTGATCACCGCGAGCGGTCCCGGTGACCTGTTCACCATCCGCAACGTCGGCAACCTGGTGCCCGCCGAGTCGTCGGGCGACACCTCGGTCGCCGCCGGTCTGCAGTTCGCCATCGACGAACTGGGGGTCAGCTCGATCGTCGTCTGCGGTCACTCCGGCTGCGGTGCGATGAACGCCCTGCTCGACGACTCCGCGCCCGGCGACACCCCCGTCGACCACTGGTTGGCCAACGCATTGCCGAGTCTGACCGCGTTCCGCAACGGCCACCCGGCCGGACGCAGCGCCGACGAGGCCGGTCTGTCGCCCACCGATCAACTCGCGGTGGTCAACGTGGCCAAGCAGCTCGAGACCCTGCAGCGCCACCCGCTGGTCGGGCGGGCCATCGCCGGCGGGCGGCTGCGGGTGGTCGGGATGTTCTTCGACATCGCGACCGCGCGGGTGATCGAGGTGACCACGACCGGCGTCGCGGTCAGCGCCGATCCGGTACGGTAATGACAACCATAGTCATTACACGCGCTCCGAGGTGATCCATGAAGGTCCGTAGCTCGATCCGCTCACTGAAGAACCAGGCCGGCTCGCAGGTGGTGAAGCGCAAGGGGCGGATCTACGTCATCAACAAGGACAACCCCCGATTCAAGGCCCGGCAGGGTTGAGCGGCCAGAACCCGGACCCGAGCCGAACCGTGAGAACAGACACGCCGTCGCGAACGAAAGGATCGTCATGCCCGTACACGCAGTGATCGTGAAAGCCGCGACCACGCTCGCCACCGGGGTCGCCGGTGCCGCGGGGTACGACCTGCTCAAGCGCTCGGCGTCCCGGATCCAGTTGCGTGAGGCCGCGGTGACCACCACGGCCTGGGGACTGCGCGGCAGCCGCCGCGCGGAAGCCGCCGCGGAGTCCGCCCGTCTGCAGGTGGCCGACGTGGTGGCCGAGGCCAGGTCCCGGATCGGCGAGGAGGCCACCCCGCCGACCGCGGGTCGACCACACGACCACGAGCACTGATCGCGTGTCGGGTCCAGCCTCGGACACCGGCACCCGACCGCTGACCCACGCGACCTTCGCCGACGACGCCGACATCCGGTTCTGTTCGGACGCCGCGGGTCGGCTGCGGCTGGTCGTCGACTGGGTCCGCAACGACCCCGTGCGGGCGATCGCCGCCGAGGACGCGCTCGCCGACGTCCCCGGGGTGCGCACGGTCCACGCCTACCCGCGCACCGGTTCGGTGGTGGTGTGGTTCTCCCCCGTTGGCACCGACCGCGCGCAGCTCGTCGCGGGGCTGACCCGGGCCGCGGCCACCGCCCGCGAGGACGTCCCGGCGCGCAGGCCGAATTCGGCCGACGTGTCCGGCCGCGACGTGTTGCGGATGACGGTGGGCGGCGGGGCGCTGGTGTTGCTCGGCGTCCGACGATACGGCCTGCGCCGACCGCCGCCGCTCGGTCCGACCAGCCGGTTGTTCGCCGCTGGCGTCACCATCTTCACCGGATATCCGTTCCTGCGGGGCGCGCTGCGCACGCTACGTGGCGACCGGGCCGCGGGTACCGACGCCCTCGTCTCGGCGGCCACGGTCGCCAGCCTGTTGCTCCGCGAGAACGTGGTCGCGCTGACCGTGCTCTGGTTGCTCAACATCGGCGAATACCTGCAGGACCTCACCCTGCGTCGCACCCGACGGGCGATCTCCGACCTGCTGCACGGCGCCCAGGACACGGCCTGGACGCGACTCCCCGACGGCACCGAGGTCCGGGTTCCCACCACCACGCTGACCGTCGGGATGGACGTGGTGGTGCACGAGCACGTCGCGGTCGCCGTCGACGGGGTGATCGCGGAGGGTGCGGCGGTGGTCGACCAGTCGGCCATCACCGGCGAGAACCTCCCGGTCAGCCTCCGCGCCGGTGATCCCGTCTACGCCGGATCGGTGGTGATGGCCGGGAGTCTGGTCGTGACCGCCACCGCGGTGGGACCGGCCACCGCCATCGGCCGCATCATCAGCCGGGTCGAAGAGGCGCAGCAGGACCGCGCCCCGATGCAGACCGTGGGCGAGAACTTCTCCCGCCGCTTCGTGCCCGCGTCCTTCCTGCTGTCGGCGGCGGTGCTCGTGACCACCCGCGACATCCGCCGTGCGATGACGATGTTGCTGGTCGCCTGCCCGTGCGCGGTGGGCCTGGCCACCCCGACCGCGATCAGCGCGGCCATCGGCAACGGCGCCCGCCGCGGCATCCTCGTCAAGGGGGGCTCACACCTCGAGGCCGCGGGCCGGATCGACGCCGTGGTCTTCGACAAGACCGGCACCCTGACCCAGGGGCGTCCGGTGGTCACCAACGTGATGTCCTTCGCCGACGACTGGGAGCCGGAGACGGTGCTCGCCTATGCGGCGAGTTCGGAGATCCATTCCCGGCACCCACTGGCCGCCGCGGTCATCCGGTCCACCGAGGAGCGTCGCATCGAGATCCCGCCGCACGAGGAGTGCGAGGTGCTGGTGGGCCGGGGCATGCGGATCCGCGCCGACGGCCGAATCCTGCTCCTGGGCAGCCCCACCCTGTTGCGTTCGGAGGGGGTCGACGTCAGCGTCGACGCCCAGCACTGGGTGGAGGAACTGCGCAACCGCGCGGAGACGCCGTTGTTGTTGGCCGTCGACGGCCGTCTGGTGGGACTGATCAGCCTGCGCGACGAGGCACGCCCCGAGGCGACGGCGGTGATCGCGGCACTGCGCGCCCAGGGCGTGCGGCGCATCGTGATGCTCACCGGCGATCACCCGGCGACGGCCGCGGCCGTCGCCGACGAACTCGGTATCGACGAATGGCGCGCCGAGGTGATGCCCGACGACAAACTGGCCGTGGTGCGCGACCTGCAGGAGCACGGGTACACCGTCGCCGTGGTCGGCGACGGTGTCAACGACGCACCCGCGCTGGCCGCCGCGGACGTGGGGATCGCGATGGGCCTCGCGGGCACCGACGTGGCCGTCGAGACCGCCGACATAGCGCTGGCGGGTGACGATCTGAACCGACTGCAGGACATCGGCGAACTCGGCCGGGCGACCGTCGCCGTGGTCAAGCAGAACTACGGGATGTCCATCGCGGTGAACGCGGTGGGCCTGGCCATCGGTGCCGGCGGCGCGTTGTCGCCGGTACTCGCCGCGATCCTGCACAACGCGTCGTCTGTCGCGGTGGTGGCCAACAGCTCTCGACTGATCCGGCACCGGCTCTGACCGCCCGGACCCGGCCGGATCCCCGCCGGCGCACGGCCGAGCGGGGAGCCCTGTGAGGGGATCGACCCACCCACGAATCGCCGACCCGGGGTGCGCTGCGCTAAGCTCTTTCCGATAACGGTTGTCGTTTGCATTCGAGAGTGGGGTTCCATGTCACACCGGTTGGGCCGTGGTCGTCTGGTCGCCGTCACCTCCGTCGCCGCGGTCGCGGCCATCGGTCTCGCGGCCTGTGGCAGCGACGACAGCGGTGGCAGTGGTGCCGCGGGTGGCTCGAAGCCGACCCTGGTCACCTCGACCGACGTGTGGGGTTCGGTCGCGAAGACCGTCGCGGGCGACAATGCCACCGTGACGGCGCTGTTCACGTCTCCCGACGGTGACCCGCACGAGTTCACGCCGAGTGCCAAGGACACCGCCACCATCGCCGATGCCGACGTGGTGTTGCTCAACGGCGGTCACTACGACCAGTACATGGAGGACGCCCCCAAGGGGTCGGCGAACGTCATCGACGCGTTCGATCTGCTCGGTGCGAACGGCCGTCCCGGCCAGGTCAACGAGCATGTCTTCTACGACCTCGAGCTGGTCGGCGGGGTTGCCCAGAAGGTCGCCGACGCGCTGTCGCAGAAGGATTCGGCGCACGCGGCGGCCTACAAGGCCAACGCGGCGGCCTTCGAGACGAAGATCGACGGTCTGCGCACGGCCGTCGCGAAGATCAAGGCGGCGCACGACGGGGCCAAGGTCGCCCAGACCGAGCCGCTGGCGTACTACCTGCTCGACGAGGCCGGATTGAAGGACGCCACCCCCTCCGGATTCGAGGACGCCGTCGAGGGTGACCAGACACCGTCCGCCGCCGACATCGCCGCCACCGAGGACCTCATCGGCCGCAAGCAGGTCCGTGCGTTGCTCTACAACGCACAGGCTGTCGACGACACCACCGAGCAGTTGTTGTCCCGCGCCGATACGGTGAAGCTGCCGGTGGTCCAGTTGACCGAGACCCTGCCGCGGGGTGTCACCGACTACATCGCCTGGCAACAGACCAACATCGACGCGATCGGTAAGGCGGTGGCCAGCTGACCATGTCGTCCGGATCCGTCGTCGACCCCGACACCGCCCAGGAACAGACCCCACTGCCCGCCATCGCCATCTCCGACGCGCGGCTGTCCTTCGGTGCGCGTGTGCTCTGGGAGCACTTCGACCTCGACGTGAGCCCCGGTGAGTTCGTGGCAATACTCGGACCGAACGGATCGGGTAAGTCATCGCTGCTCAAGGCGCTTCTCGGCGAACACCGGGTGTCGGCCGGGTCCATCACCATCGACGGGATCCCGCCGCGGCGCGGCAGCGATCGGGTCGGATACATCCCCCAGCAGCAGATGCACGGTCTCGACACCCCGCTGCGGGGACGGGATCTGGTCGGCCTGGGTGTCGACGGGCACCGTTGGGGATGGGGTCTGCGCGATCGTGGACTCCGCTCGGCGGCGGTGCGCGACGCTCTGGCCCAGGTGGACGCCGAGCACTACGCCGACCAACCGGTCGGGCTGCTCTCCGGTGGCGAACAGCAACGCCTTCGCGTGGCGCAGGCGTTGGCCGGAGACCCCGGCGTCCTGTTATGCGACGAACCGCTGCTCAGCCTCGATCCGGCCGCGCAGTCGCGGATCGCGTCCCTGATCGACCGACGACGTCGCGAACACGGCACCGCGGTGTTGTTCGTGACCCACGAGATCAACCCGATCCTGCAATTCGTCGACCGAGTGGTCTATCTCGTCGACGGCCGGTTCCGTATCGGCACCCCCGACGAGGTGATGACCAGCGAGACGCTCAGCGAGTTGTACGGCACCGGAGTGGACGTGGTGCGGGTGCACGGACGGATCCTGGTCGTGGGCGCCGACGCCGTGGTCGGGGACGTCGCGAGCACCCACCATCATCACGACCGGGTGGTCCGATGAGCGCCTCGCTGTCCTCGTTCTTCGACTTCGCCACCACCGATTCGTTGCTGCAGCGTGACTTCGTGCAGTCCGCGTTGCTGGCCTGCGGGTTGCTGGGACTGCTCGGCGGGGTGCTGGGACCCATGGTCGTCAGTCGGCAGATGTCGTTCGCGGTGCACGGCTCGAGCGAGCTGTCGTTCACCGGTGCCGCGGCCGCCCTGCTCCTCGGGGTGAGCGTCAACGTCGGCGGCATCGTCGGGTCCGTGGTCGCGGCGTTGATCTTCGGCCTGCTGGGTAACCGTCTGCGTGAACGGGATTCGGTGATCGGGGTGGTGATGGCCTTCGGCTTGGGCCTGGCCACGCTGTTCATCGCCCTGTACGGACGCACCGGCACCGGTTTCGCGCTGCTCACCGGACAGGTGGTCAGCATCCAGTCGAGCGGGTTGACCATGGTCGTCGTCACCACGGTGGTCGTGCTGGTGGGTATGGCCATCATCTATCGTCCGCTGTTGTTCGCCTCCACCGACCCGGTGGTCGCAGAAGCGCGCGGTGTCCCGATGCGGTTGTTGTCGGTGGTGTTCGCGGTGTTGCTCGGTGCCGCCGTGGCCCAGGGCGTGCAGATCATCGGCGCGCTCCTGGTCATCTCACTCATGATCACCCCGGCCGCCGCGGCATCCCGGGTCAGCGCCAACCCGACTGTGGTGCTGATCCTGTCGGTGGTGTTCGCCGAGCTCGCCGCGCTCGGCGGGGTGGTCTTGTCGCTGGCCCCCGGCCTGCCGGTGTCGGTGTTCATCACCACCATCGCGTTCGTGATCTACGTGGTGTGTCGGGTGCTCGGCCACCGTCGCATCCGGGGCCGAGGTCGGTCGTCCACCGAGCCCGAGCCGCAGGTCGTCGCGGCGCACTGAGCGGTCACTCCTCGGGTCCGCCCGGATTGCAGTTCGCCGCGAACATCTGTTGCGGGGTGACCACCGGTCGGTCGGGCTCCAGGTTCCAGCTGGTCTTGTCCGGGGCGAACACCCGCGCGTACTGCCAGTGACAGTCGAACTGGGCCCGCATCCCAGCGGTGTAGGCGTCGGTGTGCTGCGCCCGCGCGTCGGCGACCACCTCCGACCAGGCGGCGTCGGCATCGGTGGTCGGCGCCCGACGTCCCGACGGGGTGGGGAACACCTGCAGACTGGGTCCCACCGAGGTCTGCACCCAGGCGACGTGGTCGACGAACGGCGGCAGGGCCGGTGGCGGCGACGAGACCGCGGGCGACGGCGACGGTGAGGTCGCCGACGAGGATGGTGTCGACTCCGCGGCTTGGTCGCCGGAGGAGGAGCAGCCGGCGACCACCATCGACATCGACATCGCGATCGCGAGACCGACCGCTCCGACGGAACGCATGCCGCCGATCAGGCCGGTTCGGTGCGCGGACCGATCGGCAGCGAGCCTTCGGAGTAACCGACGAACTTCGACCAGGCTTCGCGCCGATCCCCGTGCGGATCGCGTTCCACATACGAACGGCGATCGAAGACTCGCACCGCACGTTCGGGCACCCGATAGGCGGGCCAGTCCGGACCCGCCCCCGCCCCGCGGGCGAAACGCACCCAGCGACCCGCGACATCCGCGACGACCCGGTTGCTGGATCTGCGATCCAGCCCCGCGGTGAGCAACCGTCCGAACGCCCCGCGGTAGACGTCGAACACCGCGAACAGCTCGCTACCGTGAGTGGCCCCGAATCCGGTCCACGCGAAGGCGTGTGGTGCGTAGTCGAAGCGGTAGACGTAAGTGGGCGCGACGGCACTGTGACCGTCGGCGAACTGCATGGACTGCGCCCAGAACACCAGGTCGCCACTGAAGTCGATACAGGCTTCTCGCGACGGGTAGCCGTCGTAGGTGGCCAGGATGTCGGGTTTGGCGGCGTCGTCGGTCACCGAGAACATCCGCTCGATCCGCTGCTCGTTGGTGGGCAGGATGTCCCACGCCTTGGCGAACAGCGTGCCCTCGTCCCGATTGGTGCCGATGATCAGCGGGACCGGCAGGGTCGCGCCCTCGCGCGCCGCGGTCAGCGGATCGATCGGCAGGTAGTCGCCGTCCACCACCGGACCGAAGGGTTGGATACCCGGCGTGCGACGGCCGATGTTCTCCGACAGCGCCGTACTCGCCGCCCCGATCTGGCGAACGGTCGCCGTGCGCAGAGCCTCACCCGCGTCGGAACCCCCGGTCTCCGCGAGCAACAGCTCGACGTACTCGTAGGCGAACGCCTTCGCCTGAGCGCGGGCCAGCGTCAGCGCTGGGGCGGAGCTCTCCGCGATGGCCTGATGGAAGAGCCCGGCCGCAGCCGGGGTGGCCAACAGGGTGGTCACCGCGTTGCCGCCTGCGCTCTCGCCGAAGACGGTGACGTTGTCGGGATCCCCGCCGAAAGCCGCGATGTTCGCGCGCACCCACTCGAGGGCCGCGACCTGGTCACGCAGACCCAGGTTGCTGTCCAACGGGCGGCCCTCGGTGGCGTGATCGGTGGTGTCGAGGTAGCCCAGAGCCCCGAGCCGATAGTTGATGGACACGTAGACCACTCCCCGGCGGGCCAGACGGTGGCCCCAGTACAGCGGCGTCGCCGAGCTGCCCAGGATGTAGGCGCCCCCGTGGATGAACACCATGACCGGTCGCGGGGCCACGCTCGGGGTGTCGGGGGCGACAACGTTCAGCGTGAGACAGTCCTCGCTGGTGGGCTGGTACCTGCCTGGCGCCACCATCGTGTACTGCTTGCGCTGCGGCGCCGCGTTGCGGAAGTCGTCGGCGGCACGGATACCGGTCCACGGCCGCACCGGTTGTGGGGCGCGGAAGCGGAGGTCACCGACCGGCGGCGCCGCATACGGAATCCCTCGCCAGGTGAGCAGGTCGCCACGACGGACACCCTCGATCACACCATCGGACAGTTTCACCCGGGTCTGCACAGACTGCATCCGTCGAATCTAGCGCGCGGTGTCCGGTGGTCGCCGCACCGGTAAACTGGGACGGATGCAGTCGAGGTCGACGCCCTCGCGGCAGATCTGGTCGGTCACCGCCGTGCTGGCGGCATTCCTGCTGGTCGCCGGGTGCACCAGCACCGAGCCCACCCACCGTCCGACCGGGCCTGCGGTCACCACATCGGGCACCGGGCTGTTGCTCGACGGCAAGCCCTGGTGGCCGACGGGTTTCGACGCCTACCAACTCGGCACCGATTGGTCGGTGAACGCCGGGTGCGGCGCCGCGGTCGACCTCGACGCCTACTTCGGGGCGTTGCCGCCGCACTCACTGACCCGATTCGACGCGTTCGCAACCTTCGCCGTGGACAAGAGGACGGGGCTGCTGTCCTTCGGTCCTCTCGATGCGGTGTTCGCGGCGGCGGCGCGGCACCGGCAGATGGTGCTGCCGGTGCTGGCCGCAGGCGACGGGGCCTGCGAGAACACCGGTTTCCGGCAACGGGACTGGTATGCCGACGGTTGGCGAGACCGACCTGCCGCGGCGAACCTGACCTTCGCGGACTGGATCACCACCGCGGTCACCCGGTGGCGCGATCGAGGGGTGGTCGCCGGATGGGAGTTGGTCGGCGAACCCGAACCCGCGATCTGCGGCGACACCGGCTGCACGGCGGAGAACCGTCGTTGTCCCGGCGACGCCGCCGAGGGGTTGCGAACATTCTATGACCGCGCAGGCGCGGTGGTACGCGAGCTCGACCCCCACCGGTTGATCTTCTCCGGGCTCACCGGCGGCGGTCAGTGCGGCACCCAGGGCGAGGAGTACCGTGCCGTGGCCGCGGCGACGAATGTCGACGTGCTCGACTACCACGACTACAGCGGCGGCACCGCCGCGCTCCCCGGGGATGTGTGGAATGGGTTGGGTCGGCGCATCACGCAAGCGCGCGGAGTGGGTAAGCCCTTGATGGTGGCCGAGATCGGCTCGAACGCCGGGTCGTGCCGCACCACTGCCGAGCGTGCGGACGACACCCGGACCAAGGTCCGTGGCCAACGACGTGCCGGGACCGCCGGTGCCCTGTTGTGGGCCTTCGTTCCGGACGCCCGCCCGAACGCGTGCTCGTTCGACGTCGGTTTCGGCGACCCGCTGTGGACGGTGATCGCCGACAGCGGCGGACCCTCCTGACCGGTTCATCGCATCCGGTACACGCGCCAATTCGGCAGATCTGCACCCACATTGGGTACGTCGAGCACCCGAACGGCCAGCTCGGCGCCGGTCGCGTACATGGTCGGGTACCGCAGGTTGATGGCGTCGGACGCGCCCCGCCCGGTGGGTGGCACCGTCAGCAGATACCGCACGCCGAACCTCACCGGATCGTTGAGCACCTCGGTGAAATCGCGGTCCGACGGCAGCACGAACTGTCTGGGTCTCGTGGAGCGTGCCACCACCGCGAACCCGAACACGGTGTCGGTCAACACTGTTCCGTCGGACAGGTCGAGACCGTCGAGATATTCGGCCAGTCGACGTTCGGTGCTGAACGACCTGTCCACCCTCAGTTCGTCGAGATGCTGCGGATCGGTCGATGACGGTTCCGGACGCAGCACCGCGGCCAGTGCGAATTCCTGCGGAGCGTATTTCGGTGAGCGCATCCCCCACACGGTCACCGGTATCGCGGCCGCCAGCACCACCACCGAGAGCACCGCGGTGGCAACCTGATGATGCCGACGCGGTGCGCGCATCGGCCGAGGCTGCGCTCCCAGCCTGCCGATCCGCCGGGCCGGCAGATGTCCATGACCGGGTACGGCCAGCATCGCGATCACCGCGGTCAAGGGTATGACGACGATGTAGAACCGCAGGAATCCGAACGTCGAACCGCGTGCGTACGACAACACCTGGAACGCCAGCACCGCGCCGCACACCGCGAGCGGCGGCAACACGGGGATCACCCGCCCGCGGCGCCATCGCTGGGCGACGATGGTGGCCATGAGCACCGGCAACAACGGTGCCAGCAACAACATCTCGACCACGGAGAACCCCAGGGCGACTCCCGGCGTCGACGATCCACTGCCACCGGACTGGCTGATGATCGCGGCGTTGCCGTACTCGGAGGTGAACTGCGCGAACGCATCGCCGGTGATCAACCAGCTGGTGACGGCCCACACCACGAAGGCGACCGTCCCCGGGGATGCCGTCAACGTGACGTCGAGAAGTGCCCGGGCCAGCCGCCTGGTGTGGGGGCCGCGCCACCAGGTGACCGACCCCACCAGGAGCGCCGCGGCCGCGATCGCCGCGACCGAGTCGTATCGGGTGAGGTAGGCCAACCCCAATGCGACCGCCGCACACACCAGATCGTGGACGTCATCGGTGTCGACCCACCGGATCAGTCGGCGTACCGCCCAGGTGAGAAAGAACAGGAACGGCGCCTCGCTCATCCCGTTGGCCCCGTAGAACAGGATCATCGGGTCGACCGCGTACAGGACGGTGACCACGGCGGCCAGCCAACCCCAGACCCGGCGATCTCGTGCCACCCCCGCCAGTTGCACCACCGACCCGGCCATGAACGCCGATGACATCACCGCCGCCGACACCGCGTCGGCGGTCACGGCGGGCCAGTACGGTGTCAGCGCCGTCAGCGGTAGTTGGATCAGCGCGGTCAACGGGGTGAAGACGAATCCGATCGCGGCCGCGTGCGGGTCACGACTGAACAGCACACTCTGTGCGGCGGCCACCCGTGACAACGAGTCGCCGACGAAGAACTGCTGATGCACGGACAGGTACAGCCCCGCGACGAGGTAGACCGCCCAGGCGGCCACGAAGACGATCGGCATCGGCGATCGCAGCCGGGTCATGGCGATTCCGCTTCCCCATTCGCGGTCGCGGAAACCGCCGGCTCATCCTTCGGGACCGCGAGGCCGTGAAATGTCTTCTCCCAGTATGACGGATTGCGCACCATCTGATACATGCCCTTGAGTGCCGCGACACTCATCATCACCCAGTACGCCGGCACCACCAGAGCGGGCAAGAACAGATCGCTGCGGTCGTCTTCGCGTAAGGCGATCAGGTTCATGTAGACCGTGGCGGAGTTCCCGAACACGAGAGACAGCAACGCGAAATAGTAGACCGGAGGCGGGAACATGTCGGCGATCAACGGGATCTGGCCGGCGAACCAGATGACCATGATCAGCCAGAACACCATGTTCATACACGCGATCAGCGGGGTGCCCGCCAACAATGTGGTGAAACGGAACATCCCCATCGGCCCCAGCGCTCGGCTCAACCGCACGGGCCTGCGCATGTGCACCAACCAGGTCTGCATGTAGCCCTTGTACCAACGCGACCGTTGCCGGACCCAGTTGATCGGATCGATGTTGGCCTCCTCCATGGTGACCGAATCGATCACCGCGGTCCGGAAACCGTTCTCCGCGATACGAACCCCGAGATCGGCGTCCTCGGTGACGTTGAACGGATCCCACGCCCCGATCTCGTCGAGCACCGACCGCCGCAGATGGTTGGACGTGCCACCGAGCGGGATGGGCGACCGGCTGACCATCAGACCGGGCAGCAGGTAGCCGAACCAGATGGCGTAGTCGGCGGTGAACCACGCGGTGAGCACGTTGTCGGTGCCGTTGTGGAAGCTCAGTTTGCTCTGCACACAGGCCACGTCGTCGCCGAGATCGGCGAAGGCGGCCGCGGATCGGCGCAACTGCAGAGGATCCGGCAGATCTTCCGCGTCGTAGATGGTGACGATCTCACCCGTGGCGAAGTGCAACCCGTAGTTGCATGCCTTCGGTTTGGTCCGCGGATCGGCCGCGGGCACCAACACCACGGTGACCAGACCACCTGCGTCCATCCCGCTGGCCGCGGTGATCGTCGCGTCGTCGTCGGCCTCGAGCAGTAACAGCACCTGTAGCCGCTCCGGCGGATACTCCAGCGACTCCATCGCCGCGATCAGGTCGCCCACCACCTCGGGTTCGTTGTAAGCGGGGACGAGCACCGTGTAGGTGGGCAACTCCTCGTCGGGGATGGCGCGTGCTCGGTCGTCGGTCACCCTGAGTGGTCCTTCGGCGAGCCCCCGACGAAAGATCACCAATCGATCCAGCATCGTGGCCGCGTAAGCCGCCGTAGCGAGCGCGACCAAGGTGACGGTCGTGCCCACCGGTGCGAACACCGCGGCCACGACCACCACCGACACCGACACCGCGATGACGACCTTGTGCCAGCGCACAAAGGCCACCGACGCCGACGCCAGCGGCTCGCGCTGCCGCAGACCGTCGACGGCGTCCGCGAGCGCGGCCTCCCGAAACCCGGGATCGGCCAGCCGGCCGGCGACCTGACGGGTGGTGCGCGGGTGCGGGACGGTCATCCGGTCGTGCCCCGGCCGCTCACGGCCAGTTGTCGGTCGATGAGCTGATTGGCCGTCTCCACCAGCAACTGCCGGTCCTTGTAAACCGGCTGATCGTCCTGCACCACCGCGTTGCCGCGGATCAAGACGGTCAGCAGTGAGTTGACGTTGCCCATGATCGTCAGCGCTGGGGTTGGGAACACCGCACCGGGCGAATGGTCGTCGACAGCCAACAGCGAGACGAACTGGGTCCGCCGGCCGTCGGTCCACCACCAACTGAGGCGGTTGTAGGTCAACAAGCGCTCGTCGTCGACGATCGACAGCAACCATCCGTTGAGGCCGTGGTGCAGAGCGATGTCCTGTGTCGGGCTGAACCGGTCCTTGACCAGGTTGTAGACCACGACCACCGGATACACGTCCAGCGACACGGGCACCGAGGTGACGATCGTGTCGGCGACGATCTTGCGCGGTCGCGCCGACTTGTCGAACCGCGCGTCGCCCTCCTGCTGCATCAACTCCTGTCTGGTCAGCCGCGCGCCGGGGCCATACAACCGGGTGACCCACCGGTACACCGTCTGATCGGTCTGGCGCAGCCCGGCCGGGATCGCCAACGGCTCCCCCACCGCGAGACCGTTTACGGCGACCTCCGGACCTCGGTCGAAGTACGGCACGGGGACGAAATGCAGTCCGGCGGCCAACACCGCCAACATCGTTCCCGACCGCACCACGTTGACCGCGACGAGTGGCAGCACACGACGTCCCAGCGGATTCCATGTCCTGGTCTCGCGTCGCCGGTTGAGATACATGACCGCACCGACCACCACTGACGCGACCAGGGACGGGATCAGCTGGTAGGTCATCCGGGTACCGGCCGGGTCGACGACCAGCAGCACACCGATCGTCACACCGCCGATCGCGGCGCACAGCAGCGATCCCAGCATCGCGAGGCGTCGGGTGCGGCCCACCGCGATCGCGGTGGCGACCACAGCGATGGCCAGGGTCACCACCGCACTCGCCAGGGTGGATGTCCCCATGCTGAGCACCACCATGCGGTACGGCAACGGGAAGATCGCCAACGCCAGCACCCACACCCAGCGGTAGCGGGCGGTCGGACGGAGACCGAACACCAGGATCGAACACCCCAGGACGAACAGCCACACGGACAGCAGATCCATGTGCAGTGTCAGATATACCGCGGCGTACCGAGGGTTGAGCATCAGCTGGAAGAAGACCGCGAGCACCACCACCACCGTTCCCACGATGACGTCGGTCTGACTGTCATGGATCGGTAGCTCGTTCCCACGGCGCCAGGTCACGCCCACCGCGGCGATCACGATCAACACCAGGACCACCGGCAGATAGGTGATCAGGGTGCGTGCCCGGAACTCGTCCACCACCGCCGAGAAGGTCGACCAGTAGGCCACCACGGTCAACGCGGCGATCAGCCCGACCCGGATTCCCACCCGCAACCCGGGGTGGACGGAGCGGTCCTGGGCCACGGATGGCCGAGTGGGTTCCGCGGGTGCCGCGGTACTGCTCACGGCCGGTCCGGTCGAGCACGGCGACCACGTCGTCGTGACCACAGCAGTCCACCGACCACCATTCCGACCAACACCACCACCCCGACCACCAGCCCGGCGATCTGCGCCGCGGACCATGAGCCGTCGGCAGCTCCGGACGATTGATCGGTCGTGGCGCTGACGAACACCGGGTCGCGGTCACCGGTCTGGATCATCGCGTTGCCGGTCATCGCCGACCAACGCGTGGGATCGGCCTCCAGCCAGTTCAACGCTGCGTCGAGACCTGCGGGGTCACCGGTCGACGAACCCACCAGCAACGTCCGCCCACCGGTACGCAACACCTGCAGCGAGCCGTATCGCTGGGCGGGCGACAGGGTCAGCGTCGTCGGTCCGGTGCCGCCGTCGAGAACTTTCAGGTTGCCACCGGTCTGGGATCGCACCGGTAGCGGTACATCACCGAGACCGTCGCCGTCGGCGGCGATCACGATGGCCGAGTCCGACGACGACATGGCCTGATCGAACGGCACCACGTCGATGCCGAGCGGGACCGTCGTCATCCGCTGCATCCCGACGGCAAGGGTGACCGCACGGGTCACGTCTGCGACATCAGCTCTCCGCCAGGCGAGTTGGGTACGCGGCATCAGCCCCTGGGGTAAGGAGCCGAAGTCGACCGAGGACGAGCCGGATGCCGGCGCCGAGGTCACCTGCCCGGATGCGGAGAGGTTCAGCGATGTCCGGCCGATGGATCCGCAGTCGCCACCGGTGTCACCTCGTTCCACGGTGACGGTCAGTTCGGTGTAGCGACGCAACATCGAGTCCGGGATGCTCACCCACCGGTCGATCCGACCGTCCGGTTGGGTCGACCAGGAGTCGATCACGGTCTCACCGATGCGGACGACGACCCTACCTCCCGCCGCCATCGGCACCGGGGTGTACGTGCCGACCAGTTGCACCCGCACATTCGACGACGGCCGACCGAGCCGGGTCTGATCGACACCGATCGCCACACTGGGCCACGCCGCGGGTCCGGCGGCCTGGTCGGCGACCCCGAGGGCCGACAACGTCGTCACGTCCGGAGCCAGTTGCGGCGCTCCACGCAGCGGTCCCGCAACCGCCGCCGACGCCTGGGCCAGCGGCGCGAGGTCGGAGGTCAGCAGCATCGTCTGTGCGACGAGTTGATCGTCGGTGCCACCGATCAACAGATATGGACCCCCCGGCCCGGCGCGCAGGCTCGCGCCCGCCACCGCGCCGCGTTTGATGACGATTTGCCGTTCCAGGGACCCGGCCGCGTCCGACGGGGCGTCCGCCCCCGGCGCCAGGGCGCGTGTCTGTACCGCCACCGATGCGGTGCCGTAGTGCGCGATCACCGACGTCGCCAGGTTCACCGCCGCGGCACCCTCGGCCGACTGCACGTCGGAGGGCACGTAGATGATCAGCTTCCGCAGCACCGGAGGAAGGAAGTCGGCGACAACCGCCGGGGCCGCATCGCCACCCGAATACAGGATCTGGGCTCGATTGAGCCGGAACTCGTTGTCGGTGTCGAAGGGGCACGGTCCCTCGGTTCTCAGCGACGACCGGATGGTGAGATCGACGGCATTGTCCGTCACCACCGCGCCCGAGAGCGGCAATTCGACAGGGGCGCCGGCAGTCGTCGGCAGGGCGGTACGCGACAACAGTCGATCACCTTGCGCAACGTCGACGGTCCCACCCGTGACGAAGGCGGGCAGATTGGTGACAGCCCGGATCGATCGTGGCGTCAGCCCCCGCGGTACCGGCAACAACACCGAGGTCGCCGACTGCTGACCCGGCAGTGTGATCGTCGACGACGATCCGATTGCATTGAGCGACAACGGTGGCGGGTTGTCACCGGGCGCCGCCCACACCGGCGCACCGACCAGCGTCGGCATCGCGAAGGCGACCACGCAGACGAGGAACATCGTCGAACACCTGCGGATGCCGCGGCGAGCACCGACGGTCGGCGAGTATGCCCTGTCCGCGCTAACCGGCATCTCGGCGACTCCGTGTGATCGGTGGCGTGTGTGCAGAACGCAGTTGAATGCCAATGAGATGAACATAACCCACATCGGCGGTTATCGGAGGCGATGACAAAGAAGCCGTACACGGCAATAGCACCATCGCATTTGCGATAATTCTCGTCATGTCCACCACTGTCGATCTGAACGCCGACCTCGGTGAGAGTTTCGGTCAATGGGCACTCGGCGATGACGAGGCGATGCTCGCCGTGGTCACCAGCGCCAACGTCGCCTGCGGGTTCCACGCGGGTGACCCCACGACCCTGCGGCGCACCTGCGAGCTGGCCACCGCGCGGGGCATCCGGATCGGAGCCCAGGTCTCCTATCCGGACCTGGTCGGGTTCGGCAGACGCTTCATCGACATGGCCGCCGACGACCTGACCGCCGCGGTGATCTACCAGATCGGTGCCCTGCA
The DNA here is from genome assembly GCF_900156495.1 of Williamsia sterculiae. Classification (GTDB taxonomy): domain Bacteria; phylum Actinomycetota; class Actinomycetes; order Mycobacteriales; family Mycobacteriaceae; genus Williamsia_B; species Williamsia_B sterculiae. The sequence continues at coordinate 408,160 of NZ_FTNT01000001.1, read as the reverse complement.
GGGACTCGCCCGGGCTGCGGGTGGCGACGTCTCCTACGTGAAACCGCATGGGGCGTTGTACAACCGCATCGTCGACGACGAGGTGCAAGCTGCCGCGGTGGCGGCGGCGGTGGTCGCGATCGACCCGACGTTGCCACTGCTCGGCCCCGCCGGCTCCGCGTCGGCCCGGGCGGCCTCGGCGGCCGGGTTACGGGTGGTCACCGAGGCCTTCGCCGACCGCGCCTACCTACCGGACGGTTCACTGGTGTCCCGCCGAGAGCCGGGGGCGGTCCTCACCGACACCTCGATCATCGTGGAACGGGTACTGCGAATGGTGCGCGACCACACAGTGGTCGCGGTGGACGGATCCGCGGTGCCCGTCGACCCGGAATCCATCTGCCTACACGGCGACACCCCCAGTGCCGTCGCACACGCGCACGCGGTGCGGACCGCACTGGCGGACGCGGACGTGCAGGTCGCCGCATTCGTGGGCGACCGGGCAGGTCGTCAGTAGTAGACGCGGGTGACGGTGTCGGCCACCAGCGCGGGTTTCGCCCCTTCGCGCACCTCGATCGTCTGGCGCACGATCAACGACAACGCGTCATCGGACAGCTGTTCGGCTGCGATCACCGCCGAGACCAGTCTGATCTCACCACCCACCGGGACCGGCGCCGGGAACCGCACCTTGTCGGACCCGTAGTTGACCAGCAGCCGCGCACCCGTGATGCGGTAGATCTCGGTGGTCAGCACCGGTACCAGCGACAACGTCAGATAACCGTGGGCGACGGGACCGCCGAAGGGACTGTCGCGCTTCGCCCGTTCCACGTCGACATGGATCCATTGGTGATCCCCGGTTGCCTCGGCGAACTGGTCGACCCGCTCCTGGGTGATGGTCAGCCACCCGGAGGTACCGAGGGTCTCCCCCACCGCCGCCGCGATCTCCGACGCAGAACTCAACTCCCGCACTCCGGTCACGCCGCTCAGCTTAGGTGGTCGAGCCGACGCTGGCGGGCGAATTCGGCGAGCACCACACCGGCGGCGACCGACGCGTTCAGGCTCTCCACCGGGCCCGACATCGGAATCGACAGGATCGTGTCGCAGGTCTCGCCGACCAGACGCGAGAGTCCTTTGCCCTCCGAACCGACCACCACCACGGTGGGACCGGTGCCGTCGTAATCGTCGAGACCGACGTCACCGTCGGCGTCGAGACCGACGATCTGCGCGCCCTCCTTGGCCCATTCCTTGAGGGTGCGGGTCAGGTTGGGGGCCTGAGCGATCGGCAACCGGGCCGCCGCCCCGGCACTGGTCCGCCAGGCCACCGCGGTGACGCCGGCGCTACGCCGCTGCGGGATGACCACCCCGTGGCCACCGAAGGCCGCGGTGGACCGCACCACCGCGCCGAGGTTGCGCGGGTCGGTGATGTTGTCCAGGGCCACCAGTAGTGGCGGTTCGCCACTGTCGATCGCGGCGCGCATCAGGTCACCGGGATGGGCGTAGGAGAACGGCGGTACCTGCAGTGCCACACCCTGATGCAGCCCGTTGGCGCTCATCCGGTCCAGTTCGGGCTTGCCCACCTCGAGAATGGTGATACCCGCGTCGGCGGCGAGTTGCACACTCTCGGCGAGCCGGTCGTCGGCGTCGGCACCGGTGGCCACGTACAGCGCGGTGGCGGGCACCCCGGCGCGCAGACACTCGACCACGGGGTTGCGCCCGAGGACGTGTTCGGGACCGTCGGCCCCCTTGGTCGGGCGCCGCCGATTCTGTTGCGAACCAGCGACTTTGGCGGCAGCCTTGGCGCGCTTGTGTGCCGGGTGGTACGGCCGGTCCACGGCCTTGGGGGTGGCGCCGCGCCCTTCCAGCGCACGTCGACGCTGGCCGCCCGAACCGACGACCTGCCCCTTCTTGCTGCCGTCCTTGCGGATCGCGCCCTTACGCCTGGAATTGCCCGCCATCACGCACTGCCCTTCAACTGCCATTGCGGTCCGTCCGGGGTGTCGGTGACCTCCACCCCGGCCTCGGCGAGGCGGTCGCGCACCGCATCCGCGACCGCCCAGTCCTTCTCCGCACGGGCGGTGGCCCGGCGGCCGAGTTCCGCGCGGACCAACACGTCCAGCGCCGAGATTGCCGCGGAATCGTCGTCACCGTTGCACCAGTGCGGATCCAGGGGATCCACCCCGAGCACCCCCATCATCGCCCGGACCTGCGCCGCGAGCTCCCGCGCGTGATCCAGATCCCCGGATTCCAGTGCGGTGTTGCCCGCGCGGACCACACCGTGGATCTCGGCGAGCGCCGCGGGCACCGCCAGGTCGTCGTCGAGGGCGCTCGCGAACACCGGACTCACCACACCGGTGTCCACCGAACCCGCACGCGATTCCACCCGTTGCACAAAGGATTCCACCCGGCGATAGGCCGCCGCGGCCTCGAGCAGAGCTCCCTCGGAATACTCCAGCATCGATCGATAGTGGGCGCTGCCGAGGTAGTACCGCAGCTCCACCGCACGCACCCGCTGCAGCATGGCCGGGATGGCGACCACGTTGCCGAGTGACTTCGACATCTTCTCGCCGCTCATCGTCACCCAGCCGTTGTGCAACCAATATCGCGCGAACGGGTCACCGGCCCCGTGACTCTGGGCGATCTCGTTCTCGTGATGCGGGAATATCAGATCCATGCCACCGCAGTGGATGTCGAACTCGGAGCCGAGCAGGCTGGTGGCCATGGCCGAACACTCCAGATGCCATCCCGGCCGTCCGTCGCCCCACGGCGTCGGCCACGACGGCTCACCTGGTTTCGCCGCCTTCCACAGGGTGAAATCGCGAGGGTCTCGTTTGCCGGTGCCCGCGCTCTCACCCTGGTGCACGTCATCGAGACGATGGCCCGACAACTCGCCGTAGTCCCGCTGACTCCGTACGTCGAAGTAGACGTTGCCGTCGGCGGCGTACGCATGTCCCCGGTCGATCAGCCGGGCGATATAGGCGGTCATCTGGGTGATGAATCCGGTCGCGCGCGGTTCGCTCGACGGCGGGAGCACACCGAGAGACCGGTATGCGTCGTCGAAAGACCGCTCGTGGGTGGCTGCCCACTCCCACCACGGCCTGCCCGCCTCGTCGGCCTTGCGCAGGATCTTGTCGTCGATGTCGGTGACGTTGCGCACGAAGAGGACGTCGTACCCCTCGTGCAGCAGCCACCGACGCAACACGTCGAAGGCGATACCGCTGCGGACGTGTCCGATGTGGGGGATTCCCTGCACGGTGGCCCCACACAGGTAGACAGACGCATGCCCGGGTCGCAGAGGCGTGAAGTCGCGCACCTCTCTCGCGGCGGTGTCGTGCAGGCGTAGGGTCACGACCTGCGATCCTACTGGTCGAGGACCAACGCGGTGGCGATGGCCGCCACCCCTTCGCCGCGGCCGGTCAGGCCCAGTCCGTCGGTGGTGGTGGCCGACACCGACACCGGGGCACCGACCAGGTCGCTCAGCAACTGCTGGGCCGCCGTTCGACGCGGCCCGATCCTCGGCCGGTTACCGATCACCTGGACCGCGGCGTTGCCGACCCGGAAGCCGGCGTCGGTCAGCATCCCGCGAACATGGGTGAGCATGGCGGCTCCGTCGACACCGTCCCACTCGGGACGGTCGGTCCCGAACACCGCACCGAGGTCACCGAGCCCGGCCGCCGACAGCAACGCGTCGCACAGCGCGTGGATGCCGACGTCACCGTCGGAATGCCCCTCGCACCCGTCGTCGTCGGCAAAATGCAGACCCACCATCCAGCACGGCTTACCCGATTGGACGGGATGGACGTCGCTACCGATTCCCACTCGCACGGGCGTCATCCCCCATTCGTCGGCAGTGTGCCGGTCATGGCGCCGAGCAGTAACTCGGCCAGGCGCAGGTCGAAGGCCGTGGTGATCTTGAAAGCCAGGGCGTCACCGGCCACGACCTGCACCGGGTATCCCGCCAACTCGGCCAGACCCGCGTCGTCGGTCGCGACCGTGCTGCCCCGGTAAGCGGCGCGCAACGCCTCGACGGCGAAACCCTGCGGCGTCTGCACCGCCCGCAGCGGGCCGCGGTCGACCGTGCTGATCACCCGGCCACCGTCGTCGACGCGCTTGAGGGTGTCGGCGACCGGCAGGGCGGGCACCACCGCGGGCGCTCCGGCACGGACAGCGTCGACGACCCGGCCGAAGACGGCGGGCGGCGTCAGCGTCCGCGCCGCGTCGTGGACCAGCACCACGTCGGCGTCACCGATCTCCGTCAACGCGGCGCGAACCGAATGACTGCGTTCGGCGCCGCCCACCACCACCCGGACGTCGGGAAGCAGCGCGGCAGTGTGATCGACCAGTTCCTCGGGCACGGCGACCACCACGACGTCGACGAGCCCGGCGGCACCCACACCCTCGACGCACCGCTCGAGGATCGTGCGACCTCCGAGCTCGACGAAAGCTTTCGGGGTGCCGGCGCCGAGTCGGGTTCCGCTACCGGCGGCGGGGATCACCGCCGCGACGGAGGACGACAACAGACGTCGATCAGGAGGCGGCGGCCAGGACCTCGTCCAGGATCACCGAGGCCTTCTCGTCGTCGGTGTTCTGCGCCAGCGACAGCTCGTCGACCAGCACCCGGCGAGCACGGGTCAGCATCCGCTTCTCACCCGCGGACAGACCACGATCCTGCTCGCGGCGCCAGAGGTCGCGCACGATCTCCGCGACCTTGATGATGTCGCCGGAGATCAGCTTCTCCTGGTTTGCCTTGAACCGCCGGGCCCAGTTGGTGGGCTCCTCGGTGTGCGGGGCACGCAGTACGTCGAAGACCTTGCCCAGTCCCTCTTCACCCACCACGTCGCGAACTCCGACGTATTCGAGCTTGGTGGAGGGGATCTGAACGGTCATGTCCCCGTCCGCCACCTTGAGGACGAGATACTCGATCTGCTCGCCCTTGATGGTGCGGGTCACAATGTCTTCGACTTTGGCGGCACCGTGATGGGGGTAGACAACGGTGTCACCGACTTTGAAATTCAATGTTCCTGGCCCCTTTCCATACACCCAGTCTAGCACGGCGCCCTTCGACCCGTTCGACAACAGTGCAGGTCAGGGCCTTACCAGCGGGTACCGGGGGATTTGACTCGGCCACGCACCCCTGATCGGCGACTCGGCGAACCCGCGACGCACCCCGGTAATTCCCCACCCCGGCGGGTGACGAGAGCATGCGCCCACTACGCTGCGTAGTGCGCGTGCGAGAGTCGCGAGCTTCACCGCTACAGGGACCATCTGGAGGATCCGGTGTCAGTGCTGCACAGCCACACACGTGAGCAGGAGTCGAACCGCCGTGTCCACATGCGGCGCGCCTCGGGTGCGCTCGCGCTGGCGGTGATCGGCACGGGGGCCCTGCTGGGGACCACCGCCTGTGGCGCGGGCCAGATCTCGCAGACCGCCGGCCAGGCCGCCGCGGTCAACGGTGCCGCCGTCGACACCGGCAAGATCGCCATCCGCGACGCCCACATCACCTGGCCGGGCAATCGCGACGCCTTCACCTCGGGTGGCCCGCTGAAGCTCGCCTTCCTGATCTCCAACAACAGCGCCGACCAGGCCGACAAGTTGGTCAACGTGGCGCTCAAGAGCGGCACCGGGAACGTGACCATCGACGGTGACACCTCGCTCGCCCCCAACGGCGCGCTGCGCGCGGGGACGCCCGGCGGATTGCTGTCCGCCTCCGGGGTCAGCGCCGTCGACGAGGAGAAGCCCGTCACGGTGACGCTGAACAACGCGCCGAACCAGGCCAGCCCCGGATTGACCCTCCCGATGGTGTTCTCCTTCGAACACGCGGCCGCGATCACGGTGCCGGTGCCCGTGGACGCCGGACCCGATCTGCCGCGTCAGGACCAGCCCCGCGGGCAGACCGGCGAGGAGTGACCCGCTCGGGTCATCTGCCCTCGGGCCCCGGAGGCCCCGAGACGTCCTGCGGGCCGCGATGTCCCGACGGCCGGAGATCTGCTGATGGCCGGGTCTTTCTGATGGTCGAGACCCGCTGATGCCCAAAACCAGGACGGCCTATCGCTGCGCCGTCTGCGGTAATCAACTCGCGAAGTGGGTGGGCCGCTGTCCCGAATGCGGTGAGTGGGGGTCGGTCGACGAGGTCGCCGTCCCGTCCGCCGCGAAAGCCGGTTCGCCCGCGGTGGTACCCACCAGCGCCGCGCGGCCGATCACCGAGTTCGATCCGAACACGTCGGTGGCCAGCTCCACGGGTATCGGTGAACTCGACCGTGTGCTGGGTTCCGGGGTGGTGCCCGGATCGGTGATCCTGCTGGCCGGTGAACCCGGTGTCGGGAAGTCCACCCTGCTGCTGGAGACCGCGCGGCGCTGGGCCGAACAGGGCCGCACCGCGCTGTACATCACCGGCGAGGAGTCCGCCGGACAGGTACGGCTGCGCGCCGAACGCACCGGCGCCGTGAACGAGAACATCTATCTCGCCGCCGAATCCGATCTCGCCACGGTGCTCGGTCACGCCGAGCAGGTGTCCCCCACCCTGATGATCGTCGACTCGGTGCAGACGATGGTCGCCTCGCACGCCGACGGGGTCACCGGAGGTGTCACCCAGATCCGCTCGGTCACCACGGCGTTGGTGTCGTTGGCGAAGAACTCCGGCATCGCCATCGTGCTGGTCGGACACGTCACCAAGGACGGTGCGGTGGCGGGACCGCGGTCGCTGGAACACCTCGTCGACGTGGTGTTGTCGTTCGAGGGTGACAAGCACTCGTCGTTACGGATGGTGCGCGGGATCAAGAACCGCTTCGGTGCCGCCGACGAGGTGGGTTGCTTCGAGCAGCGCGGTGACGGCATCCACGAGGTCCCCGATCCGTCAGGACTTTTCTTGTACCACAAGGATTCCGGGGTCGCGGGCAGTGCGATCACGGTGACCATGGACGGTCGTCGGGCGCTGGTCGGCGAGATCCAGGCGTTGGTGAACGAGACCACGATCCCCTCGCCGCGACGCGCGGTCAGCGGCCTCGACTCGGCCCGGGTGGCGATGATCCTGGCCGTTCTGGAGAGCCGACTGGGGGTGAAGGTCGGCAAGGCCGACGTCTACGTGGCCACGGTGGGTGGCATGAAGATCACCGAACCCGCCATCGATCTGGCCGTCGCGTTGGCGGTCGGGTCCATGGTGCGCAACCGGCCGCTGCCGCGTTCCACCATCGCCATCGGCGAGGTGGGACTGGCCGGTGAGGTACGGCGGGTGTCGGGGGCCGGACGGCGGGTCGCCGAGGCGCGCAGGTTGGGTTTCCGGCACGCCATCGTGCCCGCCGGATCGGACGAGAAGATGCCCTCGGGTATCCGGGTCACCGAGGTGGGTGATCTGGACGCCGCGGTGCGGGCGGCCTTGTCCAACGCCGGTACCTACGACTTCTGAGCTCCCGACCGACGTCCGGCCGCGACCGCACCATAGTGCGACGCAGGGTCGATCTGCACGAACAGTCCGTGCGCCGCGGCGACGGGGATACCGCTCGCACCCGGCTCGACGGCGATCCCGTCCGGTCCCGGTTCGACGATCCAGGCGTGCGCCTCGGTGAACACCTTGCGCCGCTGTACCCCGAGCGCGGTCGCCCGCAGGTACAGATCCACACCGAGCGGGACCGGAGCCGCGAAATCGACCTGCAGATGCCCGGTCACGCAAAACCGACCGCACATCGTGGGGACATGCCCCATCACCTCGTCGAACGCCGAGGCCAGCACCCCGCCGTGAATCGTTCCCGGCCCACCCTCGAAACGCGGTCGGACCCGCATCCGCGCGGTCACCGCGACCCCGTCGCCCGCGAACAGTTCCAGGTGCAACCCGTGCGGTGCGTCGGGCCCACAGCCGTAACAGTCTCGGCCGTGACCGGGTAGCCGCTGCCCGGGTGCGGGGGCGGCTGCCGCGCGGTCAGCGGGATCGAGGTCGGCGGGCACCGGGAAGAAGGCGGTCACGCCCCGATAACCTACTCACCGGAGCCGCAAGGCAGAGAGGGGGCCGACGATGGCCGACGGTCCCGCGTCCGACCTGCTGCGCAGCACGATCGCCCGGGTGGCACCCGGCACCGGCCTGCGTGACGGTCTGCAGCGCATCCTGCGCGGACGCACCGGTGCGCTGATCGTGCTGGGATACGACAGCGACGTCGAGCGGATCTGCGACGGCGGTTTCCACCTCGACGTCGACTTCGCGCCCACCCGGCTGCGCGAATTGTCGAAGATGGACGGCGCGGTGGTGTTGTCCACGGACGGCGGTCGGATCGTCCGGGCCAACGTCCAGCTCGTCCCGGACCACGCCATCCCCACCGAGGAGTCCGGAACGCGGCACCGCGCCGCCGAACGCACGGCCATCCAGACCGGGCATCCGGTCATCTCGGTGAGCGCGTCGATGTCGATCGTCAGCGCCTACGTCGACGGGGTGCGCTACGTGGTGGACGACTCCGACGCGATCATGTCCCGCGCCAACCTCGCCGTGGCCACCCTCGAGCGGTACCGCACCCGACTCGACGAGGTCAACGTCGCCTTGTCGCGGGCCGAGATCGAGGACTACGTTATCGTGCGCGACGCGATGGTCGCCGCTCAGCGACTGGAGATGGTGCGCCGGGTGTCCGCGGAGATCGCCCAGTACGTCCTCGAGTTGGGTGTCAACGGCAGACAGGTCGCCCTGCAGCTGGAGGAGCTGATCGGTGACAACGACTCCCAGCGCGAGCTCATCGTGCGCGACTACTTCGCCAGTCCGGAGCCCGCGACCACCGACGAGGTGCGTACCGCGCTCGAGGCGATCGAGGCGTTGTCGGACAACGATCTGCTCGACACCACCGCACTCGCGGGTGCCTTCGGTTACCCCAGCACCGTGGAGGCCCAGGACCTGACCGTCAGTCCGCGCGGCTACCGTCTGCTCGCACGGATCTCGAGGCTGCAGTTCGCCCACATCGACCGACTGGTGCGAGGTTTCGGCACGCTGCAGGCGTTGTTGGCGACGAGTGCCGCCGACCTGCAAGCCGTGGAGGGCATCGGCAGCATCTGGGCTCGGCACATCCGCGAGGGCCTGTCCCGATTGGCGGAGAGCAGCATCGAACGCTTCGACTGACGGTCGTCCCCGACGAGGCGTCGCCGTTGCCCCAAGAGTGGCGTTGGCCGTCAGTGCAGACCAGGACTGTGCAATTGCGCATGCCTCGGTCGACACGCAGGCGTCGCAGGACTGGCACGTTCACGCTTCACGGCACCTGATCGCCCTCCACTTCCTGATGTAGGAGATCGGTGGGACTCGTTGTGCGTTCTCGGCGAATGCCGTTGTCGGACAGGGCGTGTACGCTGGTGGTAGCAACGAGATGATGTGGGCTTGTGCCGACGCGGGGTCCTGTAACCATCGACCGGAAGTGCCTGTCTCGTGTTCACCTACACCGATGCTCCCGCCGATGATGAGTTGTTGATGTCATCACCGTCGGCGGATCTGGTGGCCGCGGGCCGGGACGCCCAACGGTTGGAGCGCCAGGCCAATGCGCGGACGGTGCTGGCCGCCTACCGGGTCGGGGTGGCCCGGTTCGACGACATCCTGTACCACCCGCAAGGTTTGAACCCGAGGGTGGGTGATCACGCCCAGAAGGCCGCGGTCGGGGAAATCTCCTTGCAGTTCGGGGTGTCGAAGACGATGGCCGGGACCTGGTTCGCCCTCGGTGGGATGCTCGACCACCTCCCGCTGATCCGGTTGGCGTATCTGCGGGGTGAGTTCTCTTACCGGCGGGCGCAGCTGATCGCCACCACGTTGACCGGGGTGAGCACCTCCGACCTCGAGGACGCCCAACAGCAGGCGATCGCGTTGGCGTCCTGGCCGGTGACCGACCCCACGTTGCGTGACCAGCTCGACGAACTGTTGATCACCTTGGACCCCGGCAAGGCCGCCACCGATCGGGACGAGTTCACCTGCAACCAGGATGTGCGGATCAGCAAGGACCGGCACGGGCACTCCAGCATCGACGGGTGTGTGCCCGCCGCCCAGGGTGAACATTTGCGTACCCGTATCCGGTCGTTGATCACCACCCGCCTATGTGCCCGCGATCCCCGCACCACCGGCCAGCAGCGGGTCGCCGCCCTGGCCGACCTGCAGGGCATGACCACCCTGACCTGCCACTGCGGGCGCTACGACTGCGACCGCGGCACCAGCACACCACCGGAACCCACGCACCCGGTCGTCATCACCATCACCAGCGGCCCTGGCGCCACCCCACGACTTCGTGGGTACGCGGCAATCGACCCCGCACTCGCCGACGAACTCACCGAACAGGCCCAGGCACCCCGGTCGGGGCACCAGCCCCGGACGGCGACCGCAGCGACGGCACTGGTACGGGCACCACCCGCGAGATCGTCCCCGTGAACCCGCCCCGCACCCCGGACACCACCACCACCGATCCACCGCCGTCGGCGTACCGCTACCAACCCACCGCGGCCCTGCGCGCGCAGATCCTGGCCACCGACCGCTACTGCCGGTTCCCTTTCTGCGGGACCCCCGCCGACGACTGCGAACTCGACCACATCACCCCGTTCAACCACACCGACCCCACCCAGGGCGGACTCACCGTCGCCGACGACCTGATGCCGATCTGCACCCCCGACCACCACCGAAAACACCACGGCCACTGGATACCGACCATGGACCACCGCCGACACGTCACCTGGACCAACCGCGACACCGGACAACAGATCGTCACCCGACCATGACCACCCGCCGACAACTACCGGGATGCGCCGCAACGCGTCGCCGGCTACGACAAACTACGCGCCGGGGTTGGTCGCTGCCTGCACCACGTTGAAGGTGATCGGCGCGCTCTCCTTCTCACCGATCTTGCCGACCGCCTGGTACGACCCGGGACCCACCGGTTTGCGGGGGTTGGTGCAACCGGGGTTGCTGGTGTTCGCCGACCAGGTGATGGTGTCCTTGAACTGTTGCGCCGGTTTGAGTACCTGGTTGTTCACCTCGCTGATCGGCGCACAGTCGGTGGCCGACCAGATGTAGTACGACTTGTCGAGGGTGCGGACGACCACGTTCTGCATGTCCTTGCCCACGTCGCGGGTGCACTCCGCCAGCCCGGCATTGGTGACCACCAGGGTGAACACCGGCTGGTCACCGACCGCGTAGGTGGGCTTGTCGGTGTACAGCACCACGGAGATGTTCTGATCCGGGCAGAGGCCGCTGGCCGGCACGGGAGCCGGGGTCACCGCGGCGCCGTTACCGCCACCACCGCTGCCTGCCTGGCCGGTCTGACCGGGGACCGCGCTGGCCGATGCGGCGGTGGAGCCACCCGGCGAGCCGCCGTAACCGCCCTCGCCGTAACCACCCGACGACGACGGCGGCGCGCTGGCGGAGGGCAGGGGTGCGACCGAGGTCTGGTCCGACGAGGCGTTTGCGTTCTTCGGGCTGCTTCCGCCGCTGGTGGCGAGCAGGATGATGCCGACGACCACGGCGACGACGACCACCAGGACGCCGACCGCGAGCGCGCGACGTCGCCAGTAGATCTCGGGCGGCAGCGGGCCCTGCGGTTCCAACACATTTCAACGCTAATGTCCGGAACCGTTCCCGCGGCCGACCCTGGTCGGCGTGTCGGGCTTTCGGCGGTTACGTCCGGGAAGTCAACGCGTGGTCGGCGTCGGGCTGGTCACCCACCTCACCGACGACCTCGCGCAGCCAGACCCTGCCGTCGGAGAGGTCGTAGGTCAACCCGACGATGCCGAGGTCTCCGCTGCGAACCTTCTCGGCGATGATCTGGCTACGCTCCACCAGCACTCTCGCGGTCTCCTGCATGTGCCTGGCCTCGAACTCGTCGACGCGGGTGAGGCCCTCACCACGGCCGAGCAGAATGCTCGGGGTCACCCGCTCCACCACGTCTCGGATGTGACCGCCGGGGATCTCCAGGTTGTCGAGCGCGTTGATGGTCGCACTCACCGCTCCGCAGCTGTCGTGCCCGAGTACCGCGATGAGCGGCACACCGAGCACCGCGACGGCGAAGTCGATGGAGCCGAGCACGGCGGCATCGATGGTCTGACCGGCCGTGCGCACCACGAACAGGTCACCGAGCCCCTGATCGAAGATGATCTCGGCGGCGACTCGGGAGTCCGAACACCCGAAGAGCACCGCCTTGGGGTGCTGGCCACCGGCGAGCCGGGCCCGGTCGGCGATACCCTGGGACGGATGCCGTGCCTCGTCCGCGACGAATCTGTCATTGCCCTCGCGCAGATCGCGCCATGCCGCTTCCGGCGAAATGTGTGCCATGTCTGACATTCTGCCTGCCGTCGGTCTGATCGGATGGTTCGACGTCCACGAACGGGAGTTGCCGTGGCGCGAACCGGGTGTGACCGCCTGGCAGATCCTGATGAGCGAGATCATGCTGCAGCAGACCCCCGTGGTGCGCGTGCGACCCATCTGGGAGGAATGGGTGCGGCGCTGGCCGGTGCCGTCGGCGATGGCCGCGGAGTCGACCGGTGAGGTGCTGCGCGCCTGGGGGAAGCTCGGTTATCCGCGGCGTGCGATGCGCCTGCACGAGTGCTCGCGGGTGCTCGCCGAACGGTTCGACGACGTGGTGCCGTCGGATGTGGAGACGCTGCTGACCCTCCCCGGCATCGGCGAGTACACGGCGCGCGCGGTCGCGTGTTTCGCCTACGGACAGCGGGTGCCGGTGGTCGACATCAACGTGCGACGGGTGATCGCGCGGGCTGTGCACGGGCGCGCCGAGGCCGGTTCCCCCGGCCGATCCGATCTACGGGACGCCGAGGCGTTGCTACCCACCGACCCGGTCCGGGCCTGTCGGTACTCGGCCGCGTTGATGGAACTCGGAGCGTTGGTGTGTACCGCCCGGTCACCCCGCTGCGCCGACTGTCCGGTGAGCGGGACGTGCGGGTGGCAACGACGGGGTCGTCCCGCCCACGACGGTCCGGCCCGCAAGGTGCAGAAGTTCGCGGGTACCGACCGCCAGGTCCGCGGGCTGCTGATGGACGTGCTGCGCGGCAGCGATGACCCGGTCGACCGGTCCCGGCTCGACCAGGTGTGGACAACCGACACGGTGCAGCGTGACCGCGCACTGGGGTCTCTGCTGATGGACGGGTTGGTCGAGCAGACCCGCGACGGCCGCTTCTGCCTGGCCGGCGAAGCCGGCTGACGAGAACGACCGAGCCGGCCCCTAGAGCCACTCACAGGCCGGACAGGAATGCCTCCACCGCGCCTCGGTAGACGTCCGGGGTGTGGTCGTGGGCGAGGTGCCCGGCCCCGTCGATGCGCAGGTACTGCGCATGGTCGTTGAGCGACGCCATCCGCCGCATCTGTCCCGCGGGAGTCACGCCGTGTTCGGCGTGCAGCAGCAGGGTGGGTGCGGTGACAGCCTGCCACTGCGACCAGAAGTCGCGGCGGCACCACTCGTCGGCGACGGCTGCCCAGACCTCGAGGTCACCGTGCAGACGTCCGTCGTCGAACGCCTCCCAGAAGTAGCGGCCCGCGACCGCACCCATCATCGCCTCCACCTCCGCACGGTCGGCGAACCGCTCCGGCCAGCTCCCGAACCACGGCTGCCAGTCACCGGTGTCACGTCCGCGGAAGTCGGGTGCCATGTCCTCGACCACCACCGCGGACACCAGTTCGGGGTACTGCGCGGCGGCGCACCAGGCGTGCAGCCCGCCCATCGAGTGCCCGATCAGCACCGCGGGTCCGCGGTCGATCCAGGTGAGGATCTCGGCCAGGTCGGCGACGAACCGTTCGGTGCTGACGGCGGCATCGGTGCTGACGGGGGCATCTGGGGCGGCGAGGACGGTGTCGTTGCCGGCGTACCCCAGGGCGCCGTGCCACGCCGCGTCGTAGGTGAACACTCGACCGTGGCGACGCAGCCACGGGATCTGCCGCCGCCAGGTGCGGCCGCGGCCCATCAGCCCGTGCAGCAACACGATGACGCCGTCGCGCTCGCCCCCGTGGTCGAGCAGTCCCGTATCGGCGTTCACGACGAGCACCCTAACCAGCGTGAGCCCCGAATCCCGGAAGGTGCGGGTTAGGCTTGACTCATGACTGTTGTGAAGATCAACGCGATCTCCGTTCCGGAGGGTGCCGGGCCGGAACTCGAGAAGCGTTTCGCCCACCGCGCGCACTCGGTCGACGGGTCCCAGGGATTCCTGGGCTTCCAGTTGTTGCGCCCGGTCAAGGGGGACGACCGGTATTTCGTGGTGACACAGTGGGAGACCGAGGAGGACTTCCAGGCCTGGGTCTCCGGACCGGCCAAGAAGGCTCACTCGGGTGAACGGGCCAAGCCGGTGGCCAGCGGAGCCGATCTGCTGGAGTTCGAGGTCGTGCTCGACGCCAGGCCCCAGTCCTGAGACGGCGGTCCATCAGAACCCCGCCCTGACATGTCCGCCTCTCCCCCGACGGTCACGCCGATGTTCCCGCTCAGTGTGGTCCTGCTCCCCGGAGAGCTGCTGCCGCTGCAGATCTTCGAGCCGCGGTACCGGCAGATGCTGGCCGATTGTCTGGACCAACCGGAGGACGACGGTGAGGACATCGACCCCCGATCCCCGTACACCGGAAGAGGTTTCGGTGTCACGTTGATCGAACGTGGTCAGGAGACCGGCGGTGGTGAGGACCGGGCGCCGATCGGCACCTACGCCCGCATCGTCGCGCACCGATCCCGACCCGATGGGCGGGCGGTGCTGCAGTCGCTGGGCACACGACGGTTCCACGTGGCCGAATGGTTGGCCGACGACCCCTACCCACGGGCGATCCTCGAACCGCTACCCGACACGTCCGACGTGGAGCCGGGACCAAGCGAGTACTCCAGGATCGGTGACGACATCGCCGCTTTGTTCGCGATGATCGAGGCCACCGGGCAAACGGTGCCCGCCTTCGACGAAGGCCCATCGGAGCCGGACCCTGCCGATCATGACCGCGCATACCGCTGGGCGGCGCAACTCCCCCTGGGACAGGCCGACCGGTACGACCTGCTGTCGGCACGATCACCCACCGATCGACTCGATGTACTCGCCGACGCCGTGGCCGGGGTGACCGCGGTGGTGCGTTTCCGACTGCAGACGGACTGATCCTCAGCCGGCGCCCTTCGATGGCGCGAGTTCCTTGCGGACCGAGTCGTCGTTGTAGACGTCGATGTTCTCGATGGTCCAGCGACCACCCGACTTGCGCATGGAGTACTGCAGTCGGCTGGGCTCCACCTGGACGAGTTGGTTGCCCTGCCGGGTCACCGACTGGTTCATGAAGATCAACACCTGCGCGGTATCCGCGGTGTTCGTCACCACCCCCGCCTCCTGGATGGAGACGTCGGAGACCACCTGCTGCTTCTTGACCTGTGCGGCGAGATCCGACTGGGTGATGATGTCGTCGTACTGGCTACGGGCCGGACCGGCGACGATGCTCTTGGTCTGACCGATGTGGGCGTCGATGTCGTCCGGTTTGTACCCGAACATGGTCGTGGCGTAGCCCTTCGCCGCCGCCAGGGATGCGTTGCGGGAATCCTCCACCGCACGCGCGTCGCGATAACGCAGCCCGTACACCGTGGCCACCGCCGCCACGGCGACGAGGAGGAGCGCGATCGGCACCGTCACGAGCACCGTCCGCCCGGACACCCCGGCGGCCAGGCCCCGCCTGGACTCCCGGGCCGTCAGGCCCCGCTTCGACCCCCGGGCCGTCAGGCCCCGCTTCGACACGGCAGCCATCAGGTCACCCACTGCAGGTCGGTGAGCTTCAACTGGCCGTTGATCCGGCCGATCTGGGCCTTCCATCGGAAGGTCTGCACCTGGGTCTGAGCCGAGGGCGGCTGATTGTTCTGGCCCGGCTGACCATTCTGGGGTGGGGTGGTCATCTGCCACCCCGACACCAGGATGACGCTGGCCGAGTCGTCGTCCGACGCGGTCACCGCGTCGGACAGCACCGTGCCCTTGGTGGACACGTTCTGCGACTTGATCAGGTCCACTGTCTGTTGGATGGGGTCCTGCAGTTGCTGCATCGCCTTGCCGCTGGTCTGAGTCTGATACGTCTGGATCGCGCGGTCGACGTTGCCGGGATCGAGCGAGGTCAGGGTCACGATCATCTGCCTCGCGAAGGCGGCGTACTGAGCGCGCTGCGCCGCCCGGTCGTCCGCACGACGGGTCCCGACGACGAACATCACCGCGACGACGATCAGCCCGACCAGTACGGCCAGCGCGACCATCGTCATCGCGATCCGACGCCACCGCCGCGGACGGCGTTCGCCGGTGACCGTCGGCCGCTGCTTGCGGCGTTCGCGATACGACACCGCGACCGGCGTGCTCGGCTCCGCGGCCTCCGACGGTGCGCTCGGCTCGGTGGGCCTCGATGTTGCCGGCGGCGCAGGCACGTCCACCGTCGTCACCGCCGACGCGACCGGGTCGGAACCCGCGGGTGGTCCGGCCGGTCGTCGCACGCGGCGGCGCGCCGTCCTCACCGACCCACCGTCGTGGTGATCAGACTCTGCCATGTGCCATCACCTCCTCCGGATGCGCGGCCGTCACTCCCGAGGCCCGCGTTGTAGGTCTTGCCGTCCGGACCGATGTACTCACCTGTGCGCGGATCGTACTCCGCGGCATACACGGCGGGACTGCCGTCGTATGACGACGGCGTCGCTCTCGTGGTGGTGCCGGTCGTGGGTGCGGGTGAGTTCTGTGTGGGAAGTCCCGGCACCCCTGGGAGTCCCTGCGGGAACGGCACGTTCTGCCCCTGCGAGACGTAGCCGCTGCGGCATTCCGCGGGGGTGGGGGCCCGTCGACCGGGCACCTCCATACACGGGAAGTTCCGCGACCCGCGAACGGCGACATTCGAGTCCTGCGGCACCCGGCACAACAGGCCCGGAGGTAGGTCGCGCGGTGTCTGCTCGGATGCGGGCCGACGCTGCGAGAAGGGAAGGAACCCGACGGTGCAGGTGCCGGGATCCTGGAACCCGAGGGAGAAGTCGACGTTGGCTCCGTTGCGATTGTCCTCGGTGTTGAGGGCGGTGATCAATGCCGCCATCAAGCGCGGGTACAGCACGATCACCTGTTGCAGGTTGGGGTGGTAGATCGCCAGGGTCCGGGCGGTGGTGCCCAGATTGTCGAACAGCAGCGGCAGGCTCTGGTTCATCGACGCGAACAGGTTCTCCGATTGGTTCGCCACCCCCGGCCCCTTGTCGAGGACGTCGACGAGTTCGGGATCGTTTGCCCGCAACTGATTGGTGAACGTGGCGACATTCGATGTCCATGAGCGGATCTGGTCGGCGGTGGTGCTCTGTGTCCGCAACAACGGCGCCGCCTGCTCGATCAGGTCAACCGTCCGGTCCGAGTTGTTGTTGGCCTCGTCGACGAACAGTGACAGCGAGTCGAGGAGTCTCTGGAGATCCGGTGCGGAACCGTTGAAAGCCTGGAACGACTCGTCGAGCACCTGCCGCAACTTGGTGTCGGACACCCGATCCAGCAGCCTATCGGCCTGGTCGAGCAAGCTGGAGATCTCGGTGGGCACCTGGCCGTCGTGGATGGTCGACCCGTCCCGGAGGTTGCCACCCTGCGCGCCTGCCGAAGTGCCGGTGCGCGGGGCGAATTCGACGTACTGTTCGCCGATGGCCGAAACGCTGCGGACCGTGGCCTGCGACGACGCCGGGATCTTCGTGTCGCTGTCGACGGACAGGGTTGCACGGACCCCCGTCGCCGTCAGCGTCACCGACTGCACCTTGCCCACGTCCACACCGCGGTAGGCGACGTTGGCATTGCGATACAGACCACCGGTGCTGGGCAGGTCGACGTAGACCGCGTAACGGCCGATTCCGAGGAACGCCGGCAGTTGCACGTAGAACAGGGCCATCGCCACCATCGAGATGACGGTCACCACCGCGAAGATGATGAGTTGGATCCGCACGAATCGGGTGATCCGCATCTAATGTCCCCCGATCGGCCCGGTGAACGGGTCGGTGTTGCGTTTGGCGGCACCGGCCGGTTGTCCCATCACGGCCTCGGGTCCGTAGAAGGTACTGCCGCCGCCGACGCTGGCGAGCACCCCGCGGTCGAGCCGACCGAAGGTGAGATCCAGGTTGATGGTGCCGTTGACGTAGTCGCCCCGCACGATCTGCGGAATGGCGTTCTCCGCGAACGGGAACGTCAGCAGGATGTTCAGCGACTGGGTGAGTGCCGGCCCCGCACCCTGCAGTTGGTCGAGCACCGGCGACAGGTTGGCCACCACCGCGCGGATGTCCTGACCGTTGGCTCGGAGGATGTCGTCGGTGGTACGGCTGAGCCTGCCCACCGCGTCCAGCGCGCCGGTCAGGTTGGGTCGTTGGTCGACCAGCAACTGCAGGATCTGCGGGCCGTCGCGGAGCGCGCGGTCGATCGTCGGCTTCTGTTCGTTGATCGTGTCGGTCAGCCGGTCGAGCCCTTCGATGGCGGAGACGATGTGGTCGCGCTGCCGGTTCAGGTCGCCGACGAGGGTGTTCAGCCGCGGGATCAGATCGTGCACCACCTGCGCACGACCGTCGAGGGTGGAGTTCAGTTCTCTGACGATGTCACCGATCTGGGCGAGCCCACCGCCGTTGAGCACCACCGACAGCGAGCTGAGCACCTGTTCGGTGGTGGGGTAGGTGCACTGGGTCACCTGTTGGGCGACGTTGATGTCGGCGACCGGCGCGGCGCTCGGGTCGTCGGGCACGTTCGGTTGATCGGGGCAGGCGGCCAGCGGGATGGTCGATCCCGGCGGGATGGTGCCCGGTTGCGCGGGATCAGGTGGGACCACCTCGAGATGCATCGACCCCAGAACGCTCGTCATCGCGACCATCACATGCGAGCCGCGAGGAATCGTGATCCCGGGGTTCAGGCGCAGCGTGACCTCGGCCTTCCAGTTACGCACCTCGATGGCGCCCACACTGCCGACGGTGGCGTCGGACAACAACACCGGGGCGTTCTCCACCAGGTTGGCGGCACTGGGGATGATGGCCTTGATCGATGTCGAGCCCTTGGCGGTGCCCTGCGCACCGGGGACCGGTAACGAGTTGAGGCCTTGGAAGCCGCAGCCGGTCAGGGAGATCGCGACGATCGCCATAACGACGACCAGGGCCGGGCGGGTGCGGGTCATCCCTGCCCCCCGAACGGCACCAGCAGCCGACCCAGCCCGGGGTTGGCTGCGAACTGCGATCTGGTCGCGGCGTCCTTGTCCACCACACCTTGCCGAGCGCGGGCGCGCACATCGGGATCCTGGTACTGGATCTGACCGGGACGGGCGTTGATCCCGGTCACCGGATTCAACAGCACCGGAGGGTAGTTCACCGCGATCGACGACAGTACGGGGGTGAGCACGTCCACGCAGTGCTCCACGTCGGCCGCGGTGTTGCCCGGTCGGTCGTCACCGGACATGGTCCCGCACAGCATGTCGATGAGGTTGCCGCCCATCCCGAGCCCGAAGATGCCCGACAGTGATCCGGTCAGCGGGTTGTAGATGTTGTAGAAGTTCGACAGCTGCGTCGGCGCGGAGTGCAGCAGACCGCGGATCTGTTCGTCCTTCTGCGCCAGGATCGAGGTGGCCTGCGACAACCGCTGTACGGACTCGGTCAGCGTGTGGGCGTTGGTGTCGATGAACGACTTGACGTCCGAGAGCGCCGAATCCAGGTTCTTCAGAGCACCGTCGAGGTTACTGCTGTTGTCGGCGAGCACTTGACTGACCGACGCGATCCGGCCGTTGAACGCGACGAGTTGGTCATGGCTCTGTGAGAGCGCGTCCGTCAGCTTCTGCAGGTTGCGGATGGTGCCGAACAGGTCGTCACGGCCGTTCGACAGCGTGGACACCACATCGGAGAGCTGGTGCAACGAATCCCGGATTGCGCCACCGTTGCCGTCCAGGTTCGCCGCCGCGGTGTCGACGGTGCGGCTCACCGAACCCGGGTCGGCGCCCTGCGGCCCGACGGCCTCGGTGAGCCGGGTCAGCTGCTTCTTGATGTCGTCCCACTCGATGGGGACCGCGGTGCGGTCCATGGGAATGTCGGCACCGGCGGCCAGGGTGGGGCCGCCGGCGTAGACCGGTGAGAGTTGGACGAACCGTCCGGAGACCAGGCTCTGGGCCACGATGATGGCCGACGCGTTCGCCGGGATACGCGTGCCCCGGTCGACCTCCATGTCCACCTTGACCCCACCGGGTCGGGCGGTCACCGCGGTCACCTTTCCGATGTCGACGCCGAGCACCCGTACCGCGTCACCGCTGTAGAGACCGGTGACAGAGCTGAAGTATCCGGAGTAGGTGCGGTGGGTGGCCTTCTGGAATCCCAGGTATCCGGCCACGGCGAGCGCCACCACCAGGAGGAGGGCGATCGCGATCTGCCACGTCCGACGTCCGACACCACCCACGATCGACATCACGGGCCCTCCGCGGTCGGGTAGGACGGTGGCGGCGCCGCGGTCGACGAGTTCGGGTCGTGTGCGGCGTCGGGACGGGTACCGAGGACCCCCGGCTGTTGGTTGAACGCGTAGGTGAAGGCGCGGTACGCCTCGGGGTACTTGCGCTGCATGATCTTCAGGAACGTCGAGGTGTAGTCCCCGAAGGTGGGGATACCGACCAGCGACGAGAAGTACGGACCACTCGACACCGCCTCACCCAGGACGTTCGCGTAGGGCCCCAGCCGGTCCAGGGTCGACTTCAGATTGTCCGAGTTGTCCTGCAGGATCGCCACCACCCGGTTCAGTTTCTGCAACACCGGGGTGAGCTGAGCGTTGTTGTCGGCGATGAAGCCGCTGATCTGTGCGGCCACGTCGCGGGTGCCGGTGATGAGCTGGGCGATGGCGTACCGGCGCAGTTGGAGTTCGCCGAGAAGCGACGATGCGTCGTCGACCAGCGTGTCGATCTGCCCACTCCGGTCGGCGAGCACCTTGGACACCGATCCCGCGCGTTGCAGCAGCTGTCGCAGTGCGGTGTCCCGGTCGGCCACCGCCTTGGACAGCCGTGCCACCCCGTCGACCGCACCGCGCACCTGCGGCGGCGTGCCCGCGAACGAGTCCGACAAAGTGTTCAGCGCCGTGTTCAATTGTCCGGTGTCGGTGTCGGCCACGGTGTCGGTGGCACCCTGCAGCGCATCGATCAGCGAATACGGTGCCACGGTGTTGTGATTCGGGATCGTCGCGCCGGGCCGCAGCCGATCGCCGGGACGGGGAACCAACGTCAGGTTGCGGCGACCGAGGACGGTGGCCGTCTTGATGACGGCCTGTGAATCGTCACCGAGTTGCACGGAATCAGCCAGGGTGAAGTCGACCTCCGCCTTGGTCCCGGTATCCGTGGCGGCCAGGTGGATGGCGCGTACTGTGCCCACCTCCACCCCGGACACGATGACCTTGTCACCCTTGGCCAGACCACCGGCATCGTCGAAGAGAGCCGAGTAGACGCCCCCGTCCGACAGGTAGGGCAGCTTGTCCATCTGCATCGCGACGAGGACCACCAGGGTCGTGACGATGACACCGATGACACCGGTGGAGGCGCGGCTGCGACGGAGATCGCGATCCTGATTCATCGGGGTCGGCACCTGCCCCCGGGGTTCTGGGTGGGCCCGCTGTCGTCGACGGGCCTCCAGATGAGATCCTGGCCGTTCGGTCCGGTGAAGAAAATGTTCACCTGGCAGAGCCAGATCTGCAGCCACGCACCGTAACTCCCGAGGTTGCTGAGTTTGCGGAAGTCCTCCGGCAACCGGGTGAGCAGGCCACGCACATACGGCTCACCCTTGAGTACCTCGTCGGAGACCTTGCCGGTGTCGGTGACGGTGCTCCGGATGTCCGGACGGGTCTGCACCAGCAACCCGGCCAGATCGGTGGTCAGCTGCGAGGTGTTCGTCAGCGCCGAGCCGACGGTGCCGCGTTGCCGGGACAAACCGGTGATGAGCTGTTGCAACCGGTCGACGGACTGATCGAGTCCCCTGCTGTCGGCCTGGAACGTACCGAGCGTGGCGTTGAGGTTGTCGATGACGTCGCCGATGAGCCGATCGCGGTCGGCGAGCGTGTCGGTGAACTGGGCCGTGTTCTGCAGCAACTGGGTCAGCGCGGGTCCCTGTCCCTGGAACACCTCGATCAGCGACGCCGACAGCTCGTTGACCTGCTGGGCGTCGAGGGTCTTGAACAGCGGCTTGAACCCGCCGAGCAGTTTGTCGAGGTCGAGGGCGGGTTCGGTCTGTGTCACCGGGATGGTCGACTTGGCCGGCAGGGTCCGGCTCGGGTCACCGGCGCCCTCCTGCAGTTCCAGATAGCGATCACCGGTGAGGTTCTCGTAGCGGATGAGCGCATGCACCGACGTCGGAAGCGGGAAGGTGCTGTCCACGTCGAAACCGATCTGGGCCTGGTTGTCGGCGGTGAGACCGACCCCGGTCACCTGACCCACGTCGACCCCGGCGATGCGGACCCGGTTGCCCTCCTTGAGTTGGGAGGCGTCGGTGAACCTGGCGGTGTACGGCGTTGTCGACCCGGACCGGTATTGGCTGAAAACCACCACCAGGCCGACGAAGATCAACACCATGATGACCGCGAAGATGCCGAGTTTGATCGCGGTGGCGCGGAACACGCGTGCTCTGCGATTGGTGAAGCGGGCTGCACCTCGGGGATCAGCCACTCGAAGGCCCCCCGAACATCAGTTGGAACAATTTCTGGGGGTTCGCCTTCGGGGTGGTGCGTGGTTGATACGGCGCCGCGGCGTCGTCTCCGACATAGAAGGGGACGTGTTCGGTCGAGCTGGGATCCGAGAGGCCGGCCTCACAGGTGGGTGGGCCGTCGACGTTGTTGCGGGGCAGGTCGTCGGGGTAGCGGTACGGCTCCTTACCGGGGAGCACACCGGCGTTGAGTTGCAGACTGCCCGACTGCAGCCCGAACACCCCGGCCGCCTTGTTGGACGCGCTGGCGGTGGCCCGCAGGAAGCAGCCGAGACCGGGCGCCTGATAACCGAGCAGGCGTGCGGTGGGGTTCAGGTCGGTCAGGGCCGCGATGATCGTGTCCTTTTTCGGCCCGATGATCCCGTTGACGGTGTTCGACAGCCCGGTGACGTTGACCAGCAGGGCGTCGAGGTCGGAGGCGTTGTCGCGCAGGGTGTTGCCGACGACCGTGAGGTTGTCCACGGCACGCAGCAGATCGGGGGCGGCGTCGGCATAGGTGTTCGCCACCGTCGCACCCGCCTCGATGTCGGCGTCCAGCGCATCGAGGTGTGGGTTCGTCTTCTGCAGCACGGCCGACAGGTCCGACAATCCCTGACCGATCTGCTCACCGCGTCCGCGCAGGGCGGAGTCGACAGCACCCAGGGTGGCGTTCAGCTGATCGGGGTGTACAGCGGCGAGAACGTCGACCAGACGCTGGTACAACGTGTTCAACTCCACCACCACGCGATCGGCACCGATGGTGGCCCCCGCTCTCAGCGACTGCGCCGACGGGGTTCCGGGCACCATCAGGTCGACGGCCTTGGCACCGAACACCGTGTTGGACCGGATGAAGGCCGTCACGTTGGCGGGTATCCGGGCGAGTTGGCCGGAGTCCATGTTCAACGCGAGCCGCACCTGGGGATGCCCGGCTCGGTTGATCGCGGTGACGGACTCGACCCGACCGACCACCACACCGCGCAACCGCACCTTGGCGTCAGGACCCATCACCAGTCCCGCACGGTCCGCGGTCAGGGTGACCGGCACGGTGGATCGGAAGGCGCCGAGGAATTGGAACGCCGCCACCGCGATGACCGCGACCATCATGGCCACCATCGCGACGGCGGCCGATTTCTTGGCCGCACCGGAGCGTTCGGAAGCCGCCACGTCAGCCCGAGAGGTTGAAGTTGCCGTCGACGCCGTAGATCGCCAACGAGAGCAGCAGGGTGATCACCACCACGACCACCAACGACGACCGGACCGCGTTGCCCACGGCGATGCCGACACCGACGGGACCGCCGGATGCGTTGTATCCGTGATAGGTGTGGATCAACATGACCGCCACCGCCATCGCGATCGCCTGGACGAACGACCAGAGGATGTCGGAGGGGATCAGGAAGGTCGAGAAGTAGTGGTCGTACACGCCCGACGACTGGCCGTAGAACAGGGTGGTGGCGAATCGGCTGGCCAGGAAGCTGGCCAGCGAGGCCAGTGCGTAGAGCGGGATGATGGCGATGAGTCCGGCGACGATGCGGGTCCCGACCAGGAACGGGATGGACGCGATGGCCATCGCCTCCAGAGCGTCGATCTCCTCGCTCACCCGCATCGCGCCGAGTTGCGCTGTCGCGCCGGCGCCGATGGTGGCGGCCAGTGCGATACCGGAGATGACCGGCACGGCGATGCGGACGTTGATGAACGCGGAGAAGAACCCGGTCAGCGCCTCCACGCCGATGTTCGACAGTGAGCTGTAGCCCTGTACGGCGATGGTGCCGCCGGTGAAGAGGGTGAGGAACCCGACGACGACCACGGTGCCGCCGATCATCGCGAGAGCACCGGTACCCATGCTGATCTCGGCGATCAGTCGGATGGTCTCGCGTTTGTAGGCCCGCACCGCTCGCGGGAGGCTGAGCAGCGAGTCCCAGTAGAAGAAGGCCTGGTCGCCGAGAGCGTCCCATTCGTGACCGGCTCGGGTGAAGAGCGTCTTGTTCGGACGCTTGCCGGCCTCCGGGGCGCTCATCCGGACGTCGCTTTCAGACCGACGGCGGTGACCACCACGTTGACCACGAAGAGGGCCATGAAGGAGTAGACGACGGTCTCGTTGACGGCGTCGCCGACACCTTTGGCGCCGCCCTTGACATTGAGACCGCGATAGCAACCGACCAGTCCGGCGAAGAGTCCGAAGAGCGCGGCCTTGACCATGGAGATGACCAATTCGCCCAGACCGGTGAGCAGGGTGAGGTTGGCGATGAACGCGCCAGGGTTCACATCCTGCAGATAGACGGAGAACACGAACCCACCGCCCAGACCGATGGTGCACACCAGACTGTTGAGCAGGATCGCGACGCCCGTCGAGGCAACGACGCGGGGAACGACGAGTCGGTGGACCGGGTCGATGCCCAGGACTTCGAGGGCGTCGATCTCCTCGCGGATGGTACGGGCGCCGAGGTCGGCACAGATCGCGGTGGCCCCGGCGCCGGCCACGATGAGCACGGTCACGATCGGACCGATCTGGGTGATGGTGCCGAGCGCGGCGCCCGCGCCCGACAGGTCTTGTGCACCGATCTCGCGCAAGAGAATGTTCAGGGTGAAGCTGACGAGCACGGTGAACGGGATGGCCACCAGCACGGTGGGCACCATCGACACCCGGGCGATGGCCCAGGACTGTTCCACGGTCTCGCGGAATTCGAAAGGTCGCCGGAACATCTCGCGTGCGGTGCTGACACCGAGTCCGACGAAGTCGCCGACCCCCTCGAAAGAGGTGGCAAGCTTTCGGTTCAACCGACGCTCCTCACCCGATGCCCATCTGCGTCCCCGTGGTCGCGAATCCTCCCCGACGGCGGGGTTGTCGCAGCTCAGGCGGTTTACCGACCTGGGACGGACACAGTCATGAGACAAGCGTCCAACTCGGAACTTATCACGTGTCCAACTCCGATCGCGGTTCCGCCGGGTGCGGTGGTCAGAACGGTGGCGGGTCGTGCGGCCGCCTGCCGCCCGAAAACTGCGGGAAGTCCGATTTCCCGCAGTGTCGGTCACTTCCTGGTCATCCATCAGCAGCGGAACGCCAATTCTGCGGGAGATCGGATCTCCCGCAGTTGTCGCGAGCGTCGACACCGGTCAGCCAGCCGATACCAACAAGGGCCCACGTCGAGGCGATTTACCGCCCGCTCGACGTGATCTACGGCCCAGCCGACGTCAACGAAGGCCCGCTCGACGTGAACAAGGGCCCAGCCGACGTGAACGAGGGCCCGGGTCGACGGATTGGGCACACTCGGCGATCCGCAGCATCGTATCTCTCACCTCAACCCCTGCGCGACCAGCCGTGCCACCTCGGCGACCAGGTCACCGTAACCGTTGGAGTTCGGATCATCTGTCCCACTACGGGTCTGCACCACGAGCAGGATACGGCGACCACCAGGACCGAGTAACAGACCACCGTCGTCGGTGGTGCCGAACTCGCCGGAACCGGTCTTGTCCGCTGTCGTCCACCCGGCAGGCAGTTGCGCGCGGAACCGCTGTGCCGACGTCGCGCTCCCGCGCATCCAGCCCACAAGGGTGTCACGGTCCTGCTGCTGTAGCCCGTCTCCCGCGAGCAGCGACCGGAAACCCGTCGCAACCGCACGCGGGGTGGTGGTGTCGCGAACGTCGCCCGGCACCGCGTCGTTCAACGCGGTCTCCCAGCGCTCCAGATCGGTGTCGGTGTCCCCCACCGACCGCGCGAGAGCATTCACCGCGGCCGGACCACCGAGTTGCCGCAGCATCAGGTTGCCCGCGGTGTTGTCACTGTGTTGCAGAGCGGCCTGGGCGATCTCCGCCATCGTCAATGTGCCGTTCACGTGAGCACTGGTGACGGGCGCGTTGCTGACGATGTCGGCTCGCGTGATGCGGACGGGCGTCTGCAACGACAGCTTCCCGGCCCGGGCGTCGCGCAGGATCGCGGCCGCGGCATACACCTTGAACATCGACAGGATCGGGAACCTGTTGCCCGAGTGGACGTCCGCGGTGACCCCCGACGCCAGGTCCACCGCGTGGACACCGATGTCCGCTCGCACCCGCGCGGCCGCGGTGACGATCTGCGCCTCCAACCGGCCGTTCGACGTACTCGTCGCAGTCGACACCGGTGGTTGCGCACCACCCGAGTCACCGCACGCGACCACCGAGCCGAGTGCCACCGAGATCACCAGAGAAGACAGCCATCGCTTCCACACCGACCCACCCTGTCACGACCGCCGCTCGCCGACCGTGATCTGCATCCCGGCTGGGTCAAAACCACGCGCCGGAACTCGCACGGGCCGACAATGGCGGGAGATCGGGCGCAGAGCGTCTGCTCCCGAGCCGACGGAGGTGCACGTGAACTACATGCCCATCACCGAATCGATGTTCCTCATCGCGGAATCCCGGGAACATCCGATGCACGTCGGTGGTCTGCAACTGTTCACCCCACCCGACGGAGCCGGACCCGACTACGTGCGCAGCATCGTCCAACGTCTCCGAGACCAGGACGAGGTCAGCACCCGCTTCCGATCGCGTCCCGCCGACCCGGTGGGCATCCTTGGCAATCTGTGGTGGACCCAGGACAAGGACATCGACTTCGAGTACCACGTCCGGCATTCCGCGCTTCCGCAACCGGGCCGCATCCGTGAGTTGCTGCAGCTGACCTCGCGGTGGCACGGCACCCTGCTCGATCGCCACCACCCCATGTGGGAGGGCCACGTGGTGGAGGGACTCGAAGACGGGCGCTTCGCGCTCTACACCAAGATGCATCACTCGTTGCTCGACGGCGTGTCCGCGCTCAAGACGCTGGAACGCAGCCTCAGCACCGACCCCGACAACGACGACCTCCGCGCCCCGTGGACCCCCAACCGATCCGGGAAGAAGCGCGCATCCGGCGGATCGTCACTCAACCCGCTGTCGCTGGCGTCCGGTGCCCTGTCGATCGGCGGCGACGCCCTGGGTCTGCTGCCGGCGTCGGCGAAAGTGGCCGTGCAGGCCTTCCGCGACCACTCGTACACGGTGCCGTTCGAGGCACCGCGGACCATTCTGAACGGACCCATCGGCGGCGCCCGTCGCTTCGTGGCCCAGAGCTGGGAACTGGAACGGATCAAGTCGGTGGGCGCGAAGGTCGGCGCGACGATGAACGACGTGGTTCTGGCCATGTGCGGTGGGGCGCTACGGGACTACCTGCTCGAACTCGACGCCCTGCCCGACCAGTCGCTCACCACCATGGTCCCGGTGTCGCTGCGCAGAGACGACGACGAGGTGGGCGGCAACCGGGTGGGCGCGATCATCGCCTCCCTGGCCACCGACATCGAAGACCCGCTCGATCGCCTGATCGCCGTCCGTCAGTCCGTCCAGTCCGCCAAACGGGTGATGAGCGATCTGTCCCCCACCCAGATTCTCGCGTTGTCCGCACTGAACATCTCGGGTCTGGCCTTCTCACCCATCCCCGGCTTCGTCAGCGTCACCCGACCACCGTTCAACGTGATCATCTCCAACGTCCCGGGTCCGCGGACCCCGCTGTACTGGAACGGGTCCCGACTCGACGGCGTCTACCCCGCATCGATCGTCCTCGACGGTCAAGCGCTCAACATCACCCTCGTCAGCAACAACGACCAAGTCGACTTCGGCATCATCGGCTGCCGACAGTCGCTACCGAGCCTGCAACGCCTGATCCATCACCTGGAGGACTCGTTGGGCGAGATGGAGAAAGCCGCGAGCTGATCCCGCGAGACCCCGGTCACAGTGCATTAGGATCGCTCGTATGACCGATCTGGACCGCGCCGCGGTACGCCGCGAGATCACCGACGCCCTGGAAACCGCCCTGGAACGCCGCCACGAGGTGCTCGACACCATCGTCGAGTCCGCCGACCGCGCCGAGGCGGTGACCGCGGTCGCCCAGTTGCTGGGCAAGTCACAGCTCGGCGCACAGGCCGTGCTGGGCATGTCGTTGGCGCAGCTGACCAAGGACGAACGACGCCAGAACGCCGTCGAGCTCGAGGACCTGAACCACCGTCTCACCTTCACCCTCAACGAGCGGCCGGCGTCCACCGCCGAAAGCCTTGTGCTGCGGGACTTCTCCGCCGACACCGATGCCGACATCTTCGCGGCGCGGACCGAGGAACTGGGCGTGGCCGGTGACGGGTCGGGCACCCCGGCCACTCCGCTCGACGCGGAGCTGCGGTCGGCCGTCGAACGCCTGCGGGCCGAGGAAGCCGCGTGGCTGGTCGCCCTCGACGGGGGCACCAAGGTGGGGCTGGTGTTCGGTGAACTGCACGACGGCGAGGTCGACGTGCGGGTGTGGGTCCACCCCGACCACCGCAAGCAGGGTTATGCCACCGCCGCACTGCGCAAGTCACGCGGCGAGCTGGCCGCGAACTTCCCCGGTGTGCCGCTGGTGGTGCGCGCCCCCGGTCTCTGACCCCTGGCCCGACCCCGCGACTCAGTGTCTGCGGGGCAGCGAGAACCGCGCCACGATCCGGCGGATCCGGCCGGAGTCATCGAATTCGAAGGTCTCGGTGACCCGGCTGGCCAACCGCAACACCCGCGGGCGCAGACATACCCGGAACTCCGCGTGCACC
Source organism: Williamsia sterculiae (assembly GCF_900156495.1). Lineage (GTDB taxonomy): Bacteria > Actinomycetota > Actinomycetes > Mycobacteriales > Mycobacteriaceae > Williamsia_B > Williamsia_B sterculiae. The sequence goes on along the minus strand of NZ_FTNT01000001.1, from coordinate 379,014 downwards.
ACGCCGTCGACGACATCGGTTCGGACGTCATCGACGGCGTGGATCACCCGGAACTGCGGGCCGCGTTCGAGTCCGCGGGCGATGTGCACACCGCCGCGTCCGGTGCGCACGCCCAACTCCACGCGCACGCAGTCGCGCGCGAGCGGCACATCGTCGGCCCGATGGGTGGCCAACGCGGCGATGTAGCACCGCGCCGCGCCGACCGGTCCGTCGTCGTTCAGCGCCGTTTGGCCAGCCGCCGCTTGGCGCGGTCGTTGAGTTTCCGGAACCCGGCGAGCTGACCGTTGGTCAACCGGGTGTCGGTCCTGGTGAACGGCGCGGACATCAACCGCGACAGCGTGAGCGGGGCGGTGGACAGGAACACCGCACGGTCGTGACTGAACGTCTCGAACCCGAACTTGCCGTGGTAGTTGCCCATACCGCTCCGGCCGATACCACCGAAGGGCAGGTCACCGGTGAGCAGGTGCAGCGCGAAGTCGTTGCCGCACACCGCACCACTGCGAGTGGAGTCCTGCAGCCGATGGAAGCGCTCGTTGTCGTCGCCGTACCAGTACAGGGCCAACGGATGACCGTGGGCGTTGATGTGCCCGATCGCCTCGGAGAGCTCCCGGTACGGGTACACGGTGAGCACCGGGCCGAAGACCTCGTCCTCCTCGATCTTCATCCCGGCCTTGACCCCGGTCAGCAGGGTCGGGGCGATCTTGCGCTCCGCGGCGTTCGGGAGCGACTCACCGGCCGGGACCACCTGTCGGGCGGTCGCGCCGAGCTGCTCCGCGTCCTCGATCAGCCCGACGATCCGCTGGTAATTCTTCTCGTTGACCGTCGAGGTGAACTGGGGGTTGTCGACGATCGTCGGGTAGTTCGTGCGCCACCGCTCGATCACCGTGTCGGTGAACTCGGTGAGCTTGTCCTCCGGTACGAACACGTAATCCGGGCACAGGCAGACCTGCCCGCCGTTGATCATGCGGGTGTCGGCCACCCGGTTCGCGGCCTCACGGACATCGGTGTCGGTGTCCACGACCACCGGGTTCTTGCCACCGAGTTCGAGGGTGACCGGCACCAGGTTCTTGGCGGCCTCACCGGCCACCGATGCCCCCACCTCCGGCGAACCGGTGAAGAACATGTGGTCGACCTTGAGCTTGGCGAAGTCCGACCCCGACCCGTGCGCGGAGGTCGCCACCGCGAATTCCTCGAGGGAGAAGTAATCGGGGGCGTACCGGGCCAGCACCTCGGTGGTACGCCGGGTGACCGACGACGGGCGCATCAACACCCGGTTACCCGCGGCGAATGCCGCACCGGCGGGCACGATGGTCAGCTGCAGCGGGAAATTCCACGGCCCCATCACCCCGACAACACCCTTCGGGTCGTGACGGATCCACTGTTTGACGCCGAGTCGGGCCAGCGCGCCGACCTTCTGGGTCCGCATCCAGGCGGCGACATGCCTCCGCTGATGCACCAGGTCGTACATGCAACCGGAGATGTCGGTCGCCACCGAGAGCTCGCGCGGACGCGTGCCGAAGTCGGCGTTGAGCGCGACGGTCAACTCGTCGGAGTGGTCGAGGATCAGCGATGCCAGTCGGTTGATCCGATCGATCCGGGTGTCGGCATCGGGGATGCCGTCGCGGAGGAAGGCGGCCTGCTGCAGTTCGAGCAGGTCCTGGAGCGAATGCGTGTCCGCCGTTCCGGCGGCCACCGCATCGGTGGAGCCCGCACCCACGTCGGCTGGTTTGGTCATGGAGCACCTTCCTCGGAATGAACCCCGTGATACGAAGTCACGGATTTGTCGCACCCACCAGTATGCGTCAGCTCACATCGATTGCACCAGAGCGCCTCGGTGGTACCCGACAGCCCTCTCAGCGGAAGGCCTCGTCGCGTTCGAGCAGCGCCCGGGCTCGTGCGAGCCGCGGTTTGTCGGCACCGTCGACCACCACGCCGGGGCGGGTGAGCTTACGGATAACCCCGGTGGCCCACTCCACCTCGTCGTCGTCGGGTCGGAGCTGCTGGTTGATGATCGGTGCCTGAGCGGTACGCAGACACAGCTTGCCGGTCATCCCCATCCCGGTCGCCGTGACGATGTCCGCGGCCAGGTCGGCGATGGAGGCGCCGATGGTGGGGCCGTCGATCGGTCCGGGCAGGCCTGCCGCCCGGCTGGCGATGACCAAGCGCGATCGCGGGTACGCCAGCGCCATCGGATCGCCGCCGATTCCGGTGTCCCGACGGAAATCGCCGATGCCGAACGCCAGCCTCGTCACCCCCTCGGTGTGCGACAGGGACGAAGCGTTCTCCATCCCCGTCGCGCTCTCGATCAACGCGATGACCGGCACCGGCAACCGTTCACGGGTCAGCTCCACATCGGCGCGGTGTGAGGACTTGGCCAGCACGACCCCCGCAGACCGGGCAGATCGGCCAGCGCGTCGATATCGGCCGACCACTCACCGGTCCCGCGGGAGCTGATCCGAACCCATGCCGGATGGTCCCGCAGCCAGGCCGTGGTGCGCGCCCGACCGGCGGTCTTGACCGAGTCCGGCAACCCGTCCTCGAGGTCGACGATGAGCGCGTCCGCGTCCGAGGCGTCGGCCGCGGCGAGTCCGTCGTCGGTCAGGGGCGCGACCAACAGCCAGGAGCGGGCCAGTCCGGGGTCCGGGCGGGAATCAACCATGCCACGCAGCGTAATTGCTCCGCCACCCCACGCACGGGGGTCAGTCGACCACCTCACGCGACAACGTCCGGGTGGCCTGCGACTGCGTGTACAACGCGTCCGGGCCCACCGACCACACTCCTGTGGCGCTCCACAGCCGGGCACCGGTGGCGACGTCGTACACCGCGATGCCGTCGTCGGTGACCGGTTTACCCCGGGTGCGCACAGCGGGGGGATCCACCGCGAGAGTCGTCGCGTCTGCGCCGATCAACGGTGCGCCACCGGTCGGAACGCTGCCCACCGGCGTACCCGCCCGGAGGTCGAACACCTGGTCGTCGGCGGCACCGCCGGGCCGCAGCAGCAGGCGCCCGCCGAGACAGGCGGTGGTGGGGGCGGAGGCACCGATGTCGCGTTGCCAGCTGAGCGCTCCCGATCCGGCGTCGGCGACCGCGACTGCTCCGGGACGGCCGCGGCTGCCCGGGCGCAGCAGTGGCACCCGATCACAATCCGGGCTGCCGAGCTGCGCGGGCGAGAGGGTGCTGCCGTCGACGAACGCTGCGGTGGAGGTCCCCGTGATCGCTCCGTCAGGACGGTGGAACGTCATCCGGTAGTCGTCACCGGTGACCGTGGAGACCGTGAAGCCGTGAGCGTTCACGCCGATCCGGCTCACCGTCCGACCCGGGTCCCGGCCCAGTTCGGTGGTGGTGTCGCCGACGGTGGCACCGTCGGACAGTCGGTACACCCGGTCGGGTCCCGACACCGATCGAGTCGCGACCAGGCCGGGTGTCTGCGCGACCGTGTAGTCCAGGGCGCGCGGGGTGGGTCCCGAGGTCCAACGCAACCGGCCGTCGGCGCCGACCGCACTGAGGATGAGTCCGGACGGGTCGCCGCGACCGACGATCACCCCATCTCGTGCGGTGCGCACGGTCGCGGGGCCCGTCCCCGGCAGCGGTACGGTGGCGATCGTCGCACCGGTGCCTGCGCTCAGCACGGTCACCGACGCGGACCCGCTCGCCGACTGCGCCAGACACATCGCCGCACCCCACAGGCTCAGCACACATCGCCGACCGTCGGGCACGGCTGCGGTCTGTGGCCACCGGGCGATACCGGTCCGCGGATCCAGGATCTGCACGCGTAACGCACGGTCGTCGCCGACGGCGGTGACCACGACCTGGGTGCGGGACGAGTCGGCGTAGGCCACGTCGGACACTCCGACGGCGGGGAAGGCAGCGCCGCCGCCCACGCGCCACAGCTCATGCGGCCGGTCCGACATCGCGGCCCCGAGCGGGCCGCCCACGGGCCACGGTGAGCGTCCGTCGCCGCGGGCGGTACCGGTGACGGAGCGATCGGCGGTGACCAGGACGATCACGGTCGCGACGACGACCGCCAGCACCGCACCCACGATCACCGTTGTGCGGACCGGGATCCCGGAGGTCCGGGCGGTGTCTGCAACGCCAAGGCTGAAGCGTTCCCGCCTACGGTCACCGATCACGTGCGGGTTCCGCGATCAGCACGGTTGTTGATGTGGACGACGACACCGACCGAGCAGGTCAGTGAGCCGCGTTGTAGGCCTCGACGACGTCGCCGGCGATGCGCCCGCGCGCGGACACCGGATGGCCGTTCTTGCGCGCCCATTCGCGGATCGCGGCGGTCTGTTCACGGTCCACCGCAGCCCGTGGCGCGAGGCCTTTGGTCTTCTTACGACCACCCACCCGACGCGCGTGGGCAACCCAGCCGTCGATGTCATCACGCAACTTGCTGGCGTTCTTCGTGGAGAGGTCGATCTCGTAGCTGACGCCATCGATCGCGAATTCCACGGTCTCGTCGGCGGGTTTGCTGTCGTCGACGTCGTCCACGAGCTTCACGGTTACTTTCTTGGCCATCACTTGCCCCACTTCATCGTCGCTGCGCCATTGCTCCCAGCAATGTGTCCAATTCTCCTACGGCATGCTCACCCATGTCCACACTCAACTCAGGAATATTCACCTTTGTGAACTGCGCGTGTGGCCCACTGTAGACGGTGGGAGAAGAACGGACCATTACCTGGTCGGCCTGTCGTCGATGTTCAGCGGTTCGGCTTCACCATCGGAAAGAGTATGGTTTCGCGAATTCCGTGGCCGGTCAACGCCATCAGCAATCGGTCGATACCCATTCCGGTGCCGGTGGTCGGCGGCATTCCCTGTTCCATCGCGGCGAGGAATTCCTCGTCGAGGACCATGGCCTCGTCGTCACCGGCGGCGGCGAGTCGAGCCTGGTCGACGAACCGTTCGCGCTGGATGACCGGATCGACCAACTCCGAGTAACCGGTGGCCAGCTCGAATCCACGCACGTAGAGATCCCACTTCTCCACCACACCCGGGACGCTGCGGTGGGCTCGCACCAGGGGTGAGGTCTCGATCGGAAAGTCGCGGACGAACATCGGTGCGTTCAACGACGGTCCGACGGTGTGTTCCCAGAGTTCTTCCACCAGTTTCCCGTGTCCGTAACCCTTACCCTCGGGTACGTCGAGATCCACTCGCGACGCGAGATCGCGGAGTTCGGGAACAGAAGTGGACGGAGTGATCTCCACACCCACCGCAGCCGACAGCGACGGGTACATCTCGAGAGATTCCCAGACTCCGCCGAGATCGTATTCCGAACCGTCCGGCATGATCGGTTGCAGCGTTCCCAGCGCATTCTGCGCCACTTCCTGCACCAATTCTCGGATCATTCGCGCGGAATCGTCGTAGGTGCCGTAAGCCTCGTAGGTCTCCAACATCGCGAATTCGGGCGAATGGGTCGAGTCCACCCCTTCGTTGCGGAAGTTGCGATTGATCTCGAACACTTTTTCCAGGCCACCGACCACCGCGCGCTTCAGGAACAACTCGGGTGCGATACGCAGGTAGAGGTCGATGTCGAGCGCGTTGGAATGGGTGACGAACGGCCGTGCCGCCGCGCCACCGTGCAGGGTCTGCAGCATCGGCGTCTCGATCTCGGTGAAGCCGCGACGATCCAGCGCGGTGCGCAACTCGCGCACCACCGCCGAACGGGTGCGGGCCATCGCTCTGGCCTCCGGCCGGACGATGAGATCGACGTGGCGTCTGCGGACCCGGGATTCCTCGCTCAGCTCCTTGTGCGCCACCGGCAGCGGGCGGATGGCCTTCGACGCCATCGACCATCCGTCGGCCATCACGCTGAGCTCGCCGGTTCGTGAGGTGATCACCTCACCGTGGACGGCGACGATGTCGCCGAGGTCGACATCCGCCTTCCAGGCGGCCAGCCAGTCGTCGCCGACCCCGGCGAGGCTGACCATCACCTGCAGCTGGGTGCCGTCACCCTCCTGCAGCGACGCGAAGCACAGGCGACCCTTGTTGCGTAGGAAGATGACCCGGCCGACGACCCCGACGAGGCTACCGGTGGCGGTGTCGGCAGGCAGGTCGGGATGGGCCGCGCGGATCTCGGACAAGGTATGCGTCCGCGTCACCTCGACCGGGTAGGCGTCCTGACCCGCCGCGAGCAGCCGGTCGCGCTTCTCCCGTCGGATCCGGATCTGCTCGGGTGCCGAGTCGTCGGTTGTCGCAGGTACCGCGGCGTCAGGTGTGTCGGTCACGGATACACAGCCTATCGGTCGACCACTGGGCAATCGGTGAGCCCGTGTGGCACACTCTCCTGCGTGATCCACGCGAGCTGTCCGGAGTGTTGTCGGGCCTGAGGCCCATCTTCTCGACGACCCCTGCTCGCGGCGCGCCGGTCTCACGACCGTCCCGCGCCACATCCATCACATCCCGAGGTATCCGATGAGCACAGCTCTCGCTTCCGACATCTCTGTCCCCACCGTTCACGGCCCCGAAGCCCCGGTGGTGGCCACCGGACTACCGTCCCGGATCTCCGTCTCGGCCGAACAACTCGTGGCCGTGGCGGCGAGCGGCACGATCGTGGTCGACATTCGTGACCAGCGACAACGGGACACGGGCGGGGTGCTGCCGGGTGCACTGGCGCTCGACGAATCCACCCTGCTCTCGCGGTTGACACCGGGCGGTGACGCGTCCTTGCGTATCGCGACGTCCGCGGCGCGATGGGTACTGGTCTCCGAGGACGGGCACACCGCCGAGTGGTTGGCCTGGCAACTACAGGCTCGCGGCGTGCACGGTGCGATCTTCGTGGCCGGCGGGCATCGGGCCATCCGTCGGGTCCGACCGGTGTTGGCACCCTCGGCTCAGAGTCGTCGCGACCTCGAGGTGCTGGCCGCGCACTGACCGGTCCGGATTGCCCGACAATCCGGCCGAGTCGTCCCCGGACCGGTCCGGGTCGCCTCCGACCGGGTCAGCGTTTCCGCGCGCGCCCGGACTGTCGCTGCCGTTCGTCGACCAGCCGCAACCCATCGAGCACCAGGTACGGCTGATGGGCGGTGATGGTCGTGCACTCGTCGATCACGAGCGGCGCGAGATAACCGGTGGCGACCACGGTGACCTCGCCGGTGTCGAAGCCGGCGACCTCCCGACGCACGCGCGACACCAGTCCGTCGACCTGACCGGCAAAACCGTACAGAATGCCGGACTGCAGTGACTCGACCGTGTTCTTGCCCACCACACCCCTCGGCGGCAGCAGCTCCACCTTGCGCAGGGTGACCGTCCGCAGCGAGAGTGCCTCCACCGCGATGTCGATACCCGGGGCGATGGCCCCGCCCAGGAACTCTCCCGTCTCGGAGACCACGTCGACCAGAGTGGTGGTACCGAAGTCGACGATGATGCACCTGGTCCCGAAGATCTCGTGCGCGGCCAGTGCGTTCGCCACCCGGTCGGTACCGACCTCCTTGGGGTTGTCCACCAGCAGCGGGACCCCCGACCGCACACCGGGTTCCAGCAACAGTTGGCGCGCACCGGCGAAGTACTGCGGGATCATCACCCGCAGTTCGCGCAGCAGCGACGGCACCGTGGACAATGCGACCACGCCGGTCACCTGCTCGATGTCGGCACCGAGTAATCCGCGGATGGTCAGCGCCAGCTCGTCGGCCGTGGTCCGCGGCTCGGTGCGGATTCGCCAGTCGCGCACCAGGGTCGCGTTGTCCCCCATTCCGGCGAACACGCCGAGATGGATGTTGGTGTTGCCGACCGCCAGCGCCAGCAGCATCAGCGACGCGACTCGGCCGGGACGGTTCGGGGGTCGACCAGGCCGTACCCGTCCGGCACCGCGGCCGGGTCGGCACCGGCGTCGACGATCCGGTTGGTCCGGTCGACGAACACCACGTGCGGGTCATAGTCGGCCACTTCGCGTTCGTCGAGGATGCCGTAGGCGATGATGATGACGAGGTCACCCGGATGGATCAGGTGCGCGGCCGCTCCGTTGACGCCGATCATCCCGCTACCCGGTGCTCCGGCGATCGCATAGGTCTCCAGGCGGGCCCCGTTGTCGATGTCGACGATGGTGACCTGCTCCCCCTCACGTAGGTCGGCGGCCGCCAGCAGGTCGCTGTCGATGGTCACCGAACCCACGTAGTGCAGGTCGGCGTGAGTCACCGTCGCGCGGTGGATCTTCGAGGTCATCATGGTGCGAAACATCAGTTCTCTCCAGGTCGGGATGGGGTTTCGGGATCGCGACCGGCGAAGCCGGTGCCGATCGCGATGCCCACGTTGTCGATGAGCCGGGTGCCACCGATGCGGGCGGCGATGAGCAGGCGACCGTCGCCGGTATCGGGTGGTGGACCGAGCTGTCGGGAACGCAGGTCCAGGTAGTCGACCTCGATCTCGGGCCGCGCGGCGAGCACCGCTCGCGCGGCGCCCAGGATGGCCTCGGCGCCGTGGGCCGCCGCGTGCGTGCCCGCGACCAGCGCCGCCGACAATGTCGTGGCCAGCTCCCGTTCGGCCGCGTCCAGATAGCGGTTGCGCGACGAGAGCGCCAGTCCGTCGGGTTCCCGTACCGTCGGCACCCCGACGATCTGCGGCGCCATGTCGAGGTCGGTGACCATCTCTCGGATCAGCACCAGCTGTTGGTAGTCCTTCTCGCCGAAGTAGGCGACGTCGGGTTCGGCGATCGTGAGCAGCTTGTTCACCACGGTCAACACACCACCGAAATGCCCTGGCCGCGAGGCGCCCTCGAGTTCGGCGGCCAACACCCCCGGTTGCACGGTGGTGCGCGGGCCTGCTGGGTACATCGTCGCCGCGGTGGGTGCGAAGACCAGTTCCACCCCCAGGTCACGCAGCAGTTCGACGTCGCTGTCCAGGGTGCGCGGGTAGGCGTCCAGATCCTCGCCGGGCCCGAACTGCAACGGGTTCACGAACACCGACACGATCACCACCGTGTTGCCGGGTGACTTCGCCGTCTCGACCAGTTCGGCGTGTCCGGCGTGCAGCGCACCCATCGTCGGGACCAGCGCGACCTGACGTCCGGTGCGGCGCAACGCCCGGCTGACGCGACGCACCTGCGACGGGTCGTGCAGCACGGTCAGTTCGCCCGGGGTGAACAGCCTTCCGCGTGCATCCGCGTGGTCCCGATCTTGCGTCGAGAGACCGTCGGTCATGGGGCGTCCTCCTCGAGCAGGGCGATCAGGTCGGCGGGTGGGTCGGGGGTGTGGTGCGCGGCGCGCAACGACATCGCCCGGTACCCACGGGTCAGATCGGGGTCCACCTCCGCCAGCGCACGCAGGTGCGCGGCGACCGCGGCGGTGTCGCCGCGGGCCACCGGCCCGGTCAGCGCCGCAGATCCGCTCTCCAGGGTGTTCTGCAACGCCGCGGTGAGCAGCGGCGCCAACATGCGTTCGGCCAGACCCCCCGGTCGATCGTCCACCGGTTCCTGGCCGGGCAGCTCCTGACCCGCGATGGCCGCCCGCAGCGCCGCCACCGCGTCGGACACCAGCGCGACCAGGTGATTGGCACCGTGCGCCAACGCCGCGTGGTACAGCGGTCGCGCTTCCTCCCTGATACGGACGGGTTCGCCACCCATCTCCAGCACCAGGGCCGAGGCGACGGCGTATCCGATCTCGTCGGCGGCAGTGACGCCGAAACATGCCGTCCGCAGGCGGGTGGTGTCCTCGCGCCCCCCGGTGAACGTCATGGCCGGGTGGATGGCCAGCGGCGTCGCACCCCGAGCGGCGAGGGGGGCCAGAACGCCCACCCCGTGGGCGCCCGCGGTGTGCGCGACGATGGTCCCCGGCCGGACGGCTCCCACCAGGTCGTCGATCACGCCGACGAGTACGGCATCGGGCACGGCGAGGATCAGCAGTTCACTGCGTGCGGCCACCCGATCGGGGGTGAGCACCTCGGAGTCGGGGAGGCGTTCGTCGGCTCGGCGCAACGACGCAGGCGACCGCGCCGCCACCGACCCCACCACGTGGTCGACCTGCTCCAGAGCGGCGCCGATGGCGGTTCCGACACGCCCCGCGGAGACGATGCCGACGGTCAACCGGGCAGGGGCGGGCCAGTTGCCTGCGGCATTCGGCAGCTCCGTGTACCCGGACCCGGTCACCGGTGACCTCCGTTCGTTCCAGTCCCGTGGCGGTCGGATCGACGGCAGCCGGATCCGGGAGGATCCGTTCAGCGGGTACCAGACGTGTCCCAGCGAGGATAGGCGGCGCGATCGGCAACGCCCACAGGGGGCCGGTCAGCCCTCGCGGCGCCGACGGTGCCGGGACTGGTCGCCGACCGAGGCGGGCTGCCAACGCTGCAGGAGTTCGGCCACCGACCGGCCCTCGGCGTGCGCCCCGTCACCGTCGGCATCCTCCTCGAGGTATTCGTCGGTGGCGGCAGTCCCGGTCGTGTTGTCGGTGGTCGTGTCCTCGGTGGTCATGGTCCCGGGTGCGGCGGTACCGGTCGAGACGACCTCCGGAGCCGGTTCGTCGCGACCCGCGCCGGTGAACGGCCAATACCGACCGGCGTTCCCTCCGGCCTCGTGTGCACCGGCGCGCCGATGGGCGGCGCCTTCCGCCGCGGCTCGGCCCGACGTCGGATCCACAACCTCGGCGTCGCCGCCGGTGTCCTCGATGTACGTGGCCTCTGCGTAGGTGGATTCGGCGTAGGTCTCGTCGGCGACGGTCTGCACCTCGATGGGCTCCGCGTCGGTGGCGAGCTTCGCGTCGAGCGCACCGCGATCCCACTGATCGGTGGGCCGCTCGTCGTGGTCGTGTCCATCCTCGGGACTCACCTCGTCGGTGACCACAGGGATGACCTCGGTGAGGTCACGTGGGTCGGCCGTGGGCATCGACCCGCTCGGCGGCGCGGTGCTGTCGGCGAAGTCCTGGTCGGCCCGGACCGAGTCGCCGGCGTCGAGATCGGAGAGGTCGAGGTCCGAGAGGTCCAGATCCACCCGGGTCGGGTCCCCGTATCCGAAGCCCCCGGACGCGGCGTACCCGGACTCGATCGACCCGTAGGCGGGGTTGCGCTCGCCCGCCAACGCGGTGCGCTGTTCGGGCAGGTCCCCGATGAGCATCTGCAAACTGGCGCGCAGGCTCTCCACCTGCGCCTTGAGTTCGCCGATGTCCTCGGAGGCCTCGGCTCGGACCTCTCGACGGATCTGGTTCTCCACGTCGAGTTCGTACTGCCGACGGGCGTTGATCTCCCGCTCGAGCTGCAGTTCGTACACCAGCTTGAGGTCGCGTGCCTTGGACTCCGCCGAGTCGGCCTGGCGGCGGAATTTGGTCACCAGGATCGCGCCGATCACGGCGGCCCAGAGCGCGGCGATCACCGCGAGACTGCCCAGCAGGTTCATCTCGGAGGTGAAGGCCATGATCACGCTCGCGGCGATGGCCAGGACCAGCAGCAACCCGAGCAGCCATTGACCTGGACCGCGGCGCGTTCGGCGAGTTCCCGTCGAGCGGGCCTTGGGGGTGCTCATAGCGGTCAACTTACCTGCGCGCTCGTGCGCCGGGGCACTCCCGTCGCCGGAGAGTCTCGGATCGGTTGTTCGACCCGGTATCGCGAGGTCAGCTGCCCAGTGCGTCGTCCGTCGGGTCGTCAGGTGTGCGACAGCAGTATTCGAGCCACAGTGCGGCAGCACCCAACACCACCGACCCGATCAACCCGACAATGGCGGCGGGCCGGTCGTGGGCGGCCGCGGCCACCCCGGTCTGGGTGAGCAGATAGATGAGGATGCCCAACCACACGCCGAGGGCTATCGCCGCCAGCAGCGCCGACGCCTTGGCCAGTGCCAACACCCGCGCAGCGGTCAACGGATGTAGCTGTCCCGGGGCGGCGCCGATCTGCCGGTCCGACACCCGCGCGCGCACCACGAAGGCGACCAGGAGCTCCAGCGCGGCGAGCACGTAGAGCACGATCCCGGCCAGCAGCGGCAGGGACGGCAGCGCGCCGTAATTGACCCGTACCAGCAGCCAGGCGATCAGGGTGACCACGGCGGCGATCCCCAGCAGGTCGCGGACCCGGGTGGGCCCCAGTCCGCTCTCCTCGTCGTCGCCACCCCGCCGGGGCGGACCCGGCCGCGGCCCCTTGGCGGTCACGTCCCCGTCCCCGACACATCCGGGGTCGGCAGTGCCAGCGTGCGGTCGGTGGGACGAACCCCGTCGACCTCCGCCCGGTCCAGACGCTCGACCAGAGCGATCACCGACGTCGCGCCAGCTGCAGTCCACAACGTCGCCTGCGGCTCGGCGTCGAGCCACGGGATCAGCACGAACGCCCGCTCGGCGGCCCGGGGGTGCGGCAGCGTCAGCACCGGGTCGTCGGAGACCACGGCCCGACCGTCATCGTCCTCGACGGCGACGACATCCACGTCCAGGGTGCGTGGACCCCACCGCACCTCACGCGTCCGGTCGGCCGCCGCCTCCAGCTCGTGACCGCGACGCAGCCAACCATCTGCATCGACGTCCGGGTCGTCGACCACCAGCACCGCGTTGAAGAAATCCTCTTGCGCGACCCCACCCCAGGGGGCGGTGGCGAAGACCGCCGAGACGGATTGGACCGCTGGTGCCAGGCCGTCACACACCGACTGCAGATGGGCGAGTCGGTCGCCGACGTTGGAACCGATGGACAGCACGGCGCGGCTCATCGGGCCCCCACCACCGGGGGGCCGGAGGCGCGGGTCCGCGACCGTCGGGCCACCACCGCGACGTCGGCGAAGGTCAGCGGGATCGGCGCCGAAGGCTTGTGCAACGTCACCTCGCAGGCGGTGACCCGGGAGTCGGTCATGATGTCGTCGGCGATCTCCGCGCTCACCGACTCGATGAGGTCGCGCGGCGCGCCGGCGACGATGTCGTGGGCGCGTCGGGCCAACTCGCCGTAGTCGACGGTGTCGGCCAGGTCGTCGCTGGCGGCCGCGGCCGAGAGATCCAGCCACACGGTCAGGTCGACGACGAACTCCTGGCCGTCGCGGCGTTCGTGATCGAAGACGCCGTGGTTGCCGCGCACCTGCAGCCCGCGCAGCTCGATCCGGTCGCTCACCGGTCACCTCCTACCGCCGGGTCGGCGTCCTGCGATCCCCTGTCGTTCCATGCCCGGGCCACCGCGACGGCGTCGTGGGTGGCGGCGACGTCGTGCACCCGAACCCCCCACGCGCCGTGTGCCACCGCGAGCGCGGAGACCGCGGCGGTGGCGAACTCGCGTCCGGCGGGTGGCCGGGGTTCACCGTCGGGGCCGGCCAGCAGCGTGCCCAGGAATCGTTTCCGGGACGCACCGATCAGCACCGGGAATCCGAGGGCCAGCAACGTGGGCAGGTCGCGCAGCAGTTGCCAGTTGTGTTCCCCGGTCTTCGCGAACCCCAGTCCCGGGTCGAGGATCAGGTCTGCGGTGTCGACCCCCGCGGCGACCGCGACATCGACCTGCGCCAACAGTTCGGTGCTCACCTCGGCGACCACGTCGCGGTACGTCGGAGCGGTGTGCGTCCCGTGGGTGAACTCGCCATCGCCGGCAGTGCCGCGGGCGAGGGGGCGCCAGTGCATGAGGATCCAGGGCACCCGATGCGCGGCGACCACCGCGGCCATCTCGGTGTCCGCGCGCCCACCGGACACGTCGTTGACGATGTCGGCACCCGCGTCGATGGCGGCCTCGGCCACCGAGGCGCGCATCGTGTCCACCGACACCGAGACCCCTTCGGCAGTCAACCCCGCGATCACCGGGCGCACCCGCGCCGCCTCGAGATCGGGGTCGACGCGCACGGCCCCCGGCCGCGTGGACTCGCCACCCACGTCGATGATGTCCGCACCGTCGCGTACCAGCGACAACCCGTGCGCGATCGCCGCGTCGACGTCGAGGTACCGGCCGCCGTCGGAGAAGGAGTCGGCAGTGACGTTCACGATCCCCATCACCACCGGTGGGCGGACCGCGGTGCGCACGGCGCTGCTACTTGGTCCGGGAGATGAGATCCAGGGCCTCCCCACGGGACACGGCGCTGGTCTTGAACAACCCGCGGACCGCCGACGTGGTGGTGGTCGCACCGGGTTTGCGGATGCCGCGCATGGCCATGCACAGGTGCTCGGCTTCGATGACCACGATGACGCCGCGCGGTTCCAGCCTGCGCACGATCGCGTCGGCGATCTGACTGGTCAGCCGTTCCTGCACCTGCGGACGTTTGGCGTACAGGTCCACCACCCGGGCCAACTTGGACAACCCGGTCACCTGGCCGGACTCACCGGGGATGTAACCCACGTGGGCGACGCCGTGGAACGACACCAGGTGATGTTCGCAGGTCGAATACATGGGGATGTCCTTGACCAGGACCAGTTCGTCGTGACCGACGTCGAAAGTCGTGGCCAGCACCTCGTCGGGATCGACGAACAGTCCGGCGAACATCTCCTCGTAGGCGCGGGCGACGCGGGCCGGGGTGTCGCGCAGTCCGTCGCGGCCCGGGTCCTCCCCCAACGCGATGAGCAGCTCCCGAACCGCCGCTTCGGCACGCGGCCGGTCGAATGCGGTCGGACCTGTTCCGTCCGTTGCGTCGGTCACGTCGGGACCGTTCCCGTCGGGTCTGGTCCTCTCCGAGCCGGCGTGCACGGTGTCGTGCCCCGGTCGCGAGCCATGATCGGTGACAGTCATGGGGTGCGCCTTTTCTCGTAGGTCACAGCTTCTTCCGGCACATCATCATCTCGGCCGCAATTCTTCCGCTGGTCGGACGACGGCCCTACTGCTGGTCGTTGTCGCGGGGCGGCCAGCCGGGCGCCGACCATCCGGGAGGGGTGCCGTAGTCGGGACGGGTGCCACCGGACTCACCGGTACCCGGCGCCGGGTAACCGGGGTTGCCGTTACGGGGTGGCTGCGGTGCCGGTTGATGTCCGGGGTCGCCGTAACCGGGCGCCCCGCTGCCCGGACCGTACCCGGGAGTTCCACCGGGTTGACCCTGGTTGCCGGGCTGCGGGTGTCGGTACCCGCCGGGCTGCGGAGGCTGATACCCCGGCTGACCGTACGAACCCGGTTGCCCCCCGGGGTAGCCGTATCCGCCGTTCTGTCCGGGAGTTCCGCCACCGTGATATCCGGGGTAGCCGTTGCCGTTCGACCCCGGCTGCCCGTACTGGCCGTTGGGACCGTATTGGCCGTTGGGGACCGGCTGACCGTTCGCGCCGGCGGGCACGGTCTCCTTCTCGAGGCTCGGCGCCTCGATCTCCGGCGGCCACGGTTCGCCCCGTTCGGCTGCCCGCTCACGCGGCGTCTTCACCGGCGGCTTGTCACTGGGGGTGCGATCACCGAAGTCGTTGAAGGTGGTGATACGCGGCCGTTTCTCCACGGCGGAGAAGATGGCCTCGAGGTCCTTGCGGACCAACGTCTCTCGCTCCAGCAACTGGGTGGCCAGCTCGTCGAGGACGTCACGGTATTCGTTGAGGATGGCCCAGGCCTCGGTGTGCGCGGCCTCGATCAGCCTGCGAACCTCCTCATCGATCTCGCCCGCGACCTCGACGCTGTAGTCGGCCTGCGCCCCCATGGAACGGCCCAGGAACGGATCGCCCTGCTCCTGGCCGTACCGCACCGCACCCAGCTTCGCGCTCATGCCGTACTCGGTGACCATGGCGCGGGCGATCTTGGTGGCCTGATCGATGTCGGAGGACGCACCGGTGGTCGGCTCGTGGAACACCAGTTCCTCCGCCGCGCGTCCACCCATGGCCATCACCAGTCGCGCGATCATCTCCGACCGGGTCATCAGGTCCTTGTCCTGCTCCGGCACCGCCAGGGCGTGTCCCCCCGTGCGACCACGGGCCAGGATCGTCACCTTGTAGATCGGGTCGAGGTCGGGCATCGCCCACGCGGCGAGCGTGTGCCCGCCCTCGTGGTATGCCACGATCTTCTTCTCCTCCTCGGAGATGATGCGGCTCTTGCGGCGGGGACCGCCGATCACGCGGTCCACGGCCTCCTCCAAGGCCTCACCGGTGATGACCGTCTTGTTCTCGCGCGCGGTCAGCAGGGCGGCCTCGTTGACCACGTTGGCCAGATCGGCGCCCGACATACCCGGGGTGCGCTTGGCCAGTCCGTCGAGCTCGGCGTCGGGTGCGATCGGCTTACCTGCCGCGTGCACCTTGAGGATGGCCTTGCGCCCCGCCATGTCGGGGTTGCTCACGGGGATCTGCCGGTCGAAACGGCCGGGACGCAGCAGGGCGGGGTCGAGGATGTCGGGTCGGTTGGTCGCCGCGATGAGGATGATGCCGGTGCGGTCGGAGAAGCCGTCCATCTCGACGAGCAACTGGTTCAGCGTCTGCTCGCGCTCGTCGTGACCGCCGCCGAGACCCGCACCGCGCTGACGGCCGACGGCGTCGATCTCGTCGACGAAGATGATGCAGGGGGCGTTGTTCTTGGCCTGCTCGAACAGGTCGCGCACGCGTGAGGCGCCCACACCCACGAACATCTCGACGAAGTCCGAACCGGAGATCGTGAAGAACGGAACCCCGGCCTCACCGGCGACAGCGCGGGCGAGCAGCGTCTTACCGGTACCCGGCGGCCCGTAGAGCAGCACACCCCGCGGGATCTTCGCTCCGAGCGCCTGATATCGCGCCGGATACTGCAGGAAGTCCTTGATCTCGTAGAGCTCCTCGACCGCTTCGTCGGCGCCGGCGACGTCGGCGAAGGTGGTCTTGGGCATGTCCTTGGTGAGCTGTTTGGCCTTGGACTTGCCGAAGCCCATGACGCCGCCCTTGCCACCGCCCTGCATGCGGTTCATCACGAAGAAGAACAGCCCGAACAGCAGGATCATCGGCAGGATGAAGATGAGCATCTGCCACAGGACGGACTCCTGGGTGATGTTGGTCTGATACGGCGCACCGGTGGACTTCACGGCGTCGAAGACCTGCTCGCTGGCCGCGGCCGGGAACTTCGATGAGATCTTGGTGGAGCCGTCGACCGTGTTCTTCAGCTCGATCCGCAGGCGTTGCTCACGGTCGTCGAACTGCACGTTCTTCACGTTCTTGGCGTTGAGCTGACTCAGCGCCACCGAGGTGTCGACGTCCTTGTATTCGCGATTGCCGTCGCGGAGCACACTCCAGCCCCAGATCGCCAGCACGATCACGGCGACGATGGCGAGGTTTCGGAAGACAGTCTTACGGTTCATTCGCGTCCCGGCGCAAGCCGGCCCACCCTTCACAATTCGATGACACCTGGCCTATCAGGCTACCTGTCAACGTCGGGACGCACTCAGCCGTTCCCGTACCGCCCTGACCTGGGCGGTCACTCTTCGGGTGTGGCGGTCAATCCTGGTACACACTGCGTCGCAGCCTGCCGATGTAGGGCAGGTCGCGATAGCGCTCGGCGTAGTCGAGGCCGTACCCGACCACGAACTCGTTGGGGATGTCGAATCCCACGTCGGCGACCTCCACCACGTTGCGGACCGCGTCGGGTTTGCGCAGCAGCGTGCACACCTCGAGGCTGCGCGGATGGCGGGTACGCAGGTTCTTCATCAGCCAGGACAGTGTCAACCCGGAGTCGATGATGTCCTCGACGATGACCACGTCGCGGTCGGCGATGTCGCGGTCGAGATCCTTGAGGATGCGTACCACCCCCGACGACGAGGTCGCCGAGCCGTAGGAGCTGACGGCCATGAACTCCATCTGACACGGGATGGGGAGCGCTCTGGCGAAGTCGGTCATGAACATCATCGCGCCCTTGAGAACGCCGATGAGCAGGAGGTCGTCCTCGGCGGCGGGATAACGGGTGGCCACCGCAGCGGCGAGTTCGGCGGTCCGATCCCTGATCTGCCGTTCGCTGATCACCACGGCCTCGATGTCGTCGCCGTACGAGTTCTTGTGCGTCGCGCCCGCCGGGGTCGTCTCCACGGTGTCCTCGCCCACTCGCCACGCCCTTTCGCCGGTGCCCCCGATGCCGTACCGGTACAGCTTGACATGTCGACCGGTCGGGCCGGAGGGCGACGGGTCGAGCGATCAGACGACCCATTCCCCGATGAATCGGACTCATTGCACCGATTTTGGTGTTTTTGGTTCGATGACGATTTAATGTCGGGACGGACACGGCTCGAATTCAACCGGGGCATGAATTCGGACCGAGTCTTCCGGTAAACCGTTTCACAGTCGGCTCATCGGGTGCCCGAATTGCAGTTTCATGAATGTCGGTCCCCATGTTCACGTCTACTTCGAGAAAGATCATGCGTACATGAAGATCCGTACAGTTCTGGTGGCGGCTGCGATGGCGACCCTGACCGCCGTGGGCCTCACCACCGGCACCGCCCAGGCGGCCCCCGCTCCGAGCCAGATCGGTTACACAGCAAAGGTTTCGGGCGGGAGCGTGATCTTCCGTACCGATGCCGGTTCGCTGCGCGACACCAACGGCGGGTTGCAGGTGGTCGACGGCAAGGGCAGCGTGCTGACCACGATTCCGCTGACCATCGCCTTGAATGGCACGCCGGTACCTGTTTCCGCATCGGTGAATGGTCGAACCGCCACCATAACGCCCGATCGCACCGTCGCCGCCACCGCGCGACAGAATGCCGCGGCCGGCAAAGTCCTGGCCGAGAAGTTCACGTCGAAGCGCGATCGCGACGACAAGGCATTGGCCCGTCTCGGCAGTTATGTGAGCACGGCGGTCTCGATCGGCGCGCTGGTGGGCACCATCATCGGTGCCGCGGCGGGTTGCGTGGTGGGCGGCGTCATCTTCCCGGCGATCGGTTGTATCCCGGGTGTCATCACCGGTGCGGGATTCGGCGGCATCGCCGGCACCATCATCGCCGGGGGACCGACCCTGATCGGTGCGGTGACGCAGTACTTCAACACCGTCAACTCACCGTTCGACCCCAAGAAGGACTACTGATCCGCTGAGGACGACACAGCGACGGCGCCCACCCGTGTGGTGGGCGCCGTCGGTGCGTCCGGGGCGAGTTCGAGGTGTGCCGTGTCAGCGGCGGTGACGCTCGATCACCAGGCGGTCGTCGACCCTGGCGACCACCCGACGCACGTCCCGGTCGCCACCGATGGCCACCGCGCCCTGGCCGTGCCAGTCGACCAGCAGGTCGTCCACGGCCCTGATCACCGGTTCGGTGGGGGTGGTACCGAGCCGGTGCAGCCAGTCGCGCAGCACTCGGGTCCGGACGGGAGCGGGCAGACTCCGCACCACCGTCACCCCCACCCGCTCACCCGTCACCGCGTGCTCACGGGCCAATTCGTCGAGGAGGTCGTTGTCGGCCCGCAACTCACGCGCGGTGCGGGCCAGCGCGGGCGCCACCCCGCCGCCCAGCACCTCCTCGAGCAGCGGCAACACCTCCGCGCGTAAGCGGACCCGGGTGAAGGCGCGGTCGCTGTTGTGGGGGTCGTGATGTGGTGCCAGCCCCAGCTCCGCACAGGCTCGAGCGGTGAGTTCGCGACGCACGCCCAGCAGCGGACGGCCCCACGGGTCCCGCCACGGCCGCATCCCCGCGATGGACCGAGCGCCCGATCCGCGCGCCAATCCGAGCAACACCGTCTCGGCCTGGTCGTCCAGGGTGTGCGCGATCAGGACGGGCAGCCCGTCGCGGGCGCCGTCCAGGGCCTCGTACCGCGCGACGCGGGCAGCGGCTTCCCGGCCCCCGCCGGTGCCGACCGACACCCGTAGCACGCGTGTCCGCAGACCGAACTGCTGCGCCTGCTGCGCCGCACGCTCAGCGACGTCACCAGACCCCGGTTGGAGGCCGTGGTCGACGATCAGCGCACCGATGGCGACGCCGGTGCGAGCGGCCGCGGCGGTCAATGCCAGCGAGTCGGCACCGCCGGACAGCGCCACCCAGGCACCGTCGGGCAGCGGGTGGACGAAGGCACGCACCGCACGCTCGAGAACCGACAGAGCGCCGTCGGGGCGACGACCGTTCAGAGCACCCGGTCGATCCACAGCCGTGGCTCATCGATCTCGGCGGGTCGCGGCAGCGTCTCCGGCGACGTCCAGACTGCGTTGAACCGCGCCATGCCGACCGTGGCGACCACCTCGTCCACGAACGCCTTGCCGCGGATGTACTGCGCGAGTTTGGCGTCCATACCGATCAGGGCGCGCATGATGCGCTGCAGCGGGTTCTGCGGCCGGTTGCGGCGCTTGTCGAAGGCCTCGCGGATCCGTCCGACGGTGGGTACCAGACCGGGTCCCACTCCGTCCATCACATGGTCGGCATGCCCTTCGAGGAGGGTGCCGAGCATCATCATCCGGGAGAACGCCTCATACTGTTCCGGCGTCTGCAGCAGCTGCATCGCACCCAGGACGCCGCTCTCCCGTTTGCGACCGCTACGCAGCGACTCGGTGATCCGCCGCAGCGCCTCGGCCCCGGACTCTCCGGTGTCGGTGGTGAGCAGCGCGACGTTGTCGAGCATGTGGTCGCGTAACCACGGGTTGGCCGAGAACTGCACCCGGTGGGTCACCTCGTGCAGGCACACCCACAGCCGGAAATCGCTGGGCACCGCGCCGATGGCCCGTTCCACGGCGATGACGTTGGGGGTGACCAACATCAGCACGCCGTCGGCGCCGCTCTGCCGGTCGGGGGTGAACGGGTCGTACTGACCGAGGATGGCACCGGACAAGAAGGCCAACAATCCGCCTGCCTGCAGACCGCTGACGCGGCCGGTGATCGACGGCGACGGTTTCTCCTCGTCGGACAGCCCACCCCCCAGCATCGACGACATCGACTGCGCTGCCGCACTGATCCATTCCTTGCGATCGAGCACCTCCGCGGCGGGCACGGGCAGGCCGTCGGCGAGTCCGGTGACCTCACGGACCGGTGCCTCGGCACGCCTGGCGGCGTCGAACAGTTCCTCGCGCGCCTGGTTCAGCGTGTAGCCGGTGGTGCGCGGTCCGGGTCGCGCGATCCGTCGTCCCACGGTCGCGGCGACCGACCAGTCGATGCGCGCACCCACCGGCACCTCGTCGGTCCCGCTGTCGCTGTCGGCGCTCATCGTCGTTCCCCCATCACGGGTGTCCCCATCATCGGCATCCACACTCCCGCAACGCGGTCGCGACCGTGTCCAGCGCCGGTCGGGCCTGGTCGGGCGAGGTGCCGTTGGACATCAGGGCGAAGGTGAGCACGCGGGCATCTCGCGTCTGTACGATGCCCGCCAGCGTACTGACACCGGTGAGGGTGCCTGTCTTCGCGCGCACCCAACCGGCCCCGGAGTCCGCACCCCCGGTGGTGAACCGGTCCGACAACGTGCCCGTCGCACCGGCCACCGGCAGCGTGTCCAGCAAGGGCCGCAGTCGTGGCGTGGTGTTCCCCGCCGCCGCGGTGAGCAGTCCGTCCAACAGTTGCGCGGTCAGTCGGTCGTCCACCGACAGCCCGTTGGTGTCCTTCAGGCTGACCCCGGCGACACTCTGTCCGTTGTCGGCCAGCGTCTTGTGTACCGCCTGCACCGCACCGTCGAGGGACGCGGTACCCCCCTGCGCCCGGGACAGCTCGATGCCCAGCGTCTCGGCGAGCACGTCGTCGGAGAGATTCATCATGTCCACCAGGCGGGTGGAGAGCGGGGCCGAGCGCACCGACGCGACCACCTGGGCTCCCGCGGGAGCGGTCGCCTCGCGCACGGTGTCGGTGGGCAGCCCCAGGTCGGCGGCGAGCGCTCGCCCCGCGGCGGTGGCCGGGGTGTCCGTCCGTGGCGAGTACAGCGCCAACGGATCGAGGCGACCCGAATCGGCCATCAGCGACTGCACCGGCGCGATGCTGCCACCCGCGATGTCGTCGGTCTCCCAGGTCTTGGCCATCGACGGTCCGGTGAACTGGCTGGTGTCCACCGACACCGACGTCGGGTCGATACCCGCGGCGCGGATCTGCTTCGCCAGATCGGCGATCCGGGGGGCGTCGGTGAACAGGGTCGGTGCGCCGAGGGGCTGGGCCGACAGGGTGGGGTCGCCCGCGCCGACCAGGATCACCTCGTTGCCGGTTCCCCGGACCACCGTGGTGGTCAGGCGGTGGTCGGCGGGCATACCGAGCATCGAGGCCGATGCGGTGAGCAACTTGGTTGTCGACGCCGGGACCATCGGCCGCGCCGGATCCGACGACCACAGCACGTTCCCGGTGACGGCGTCGGTGACCTGCCCGGTCAGTCGCCCGAGGGCCGTCGCAGCGGCGGGCTTGGCCAGTGCGGCGCGCACCCCGTCGGCGGTCGGTTCCGGCGCGGTCGCCGCGACCGGGGTGACCCGTGGGCTCGGGGTGACCTGGGGCACCGTCGACGGCACACCGGGCGGCAGGGCCACCGTGTCGGAGTCGTCCAGTTTCAGCGCGATCAGCGTGACCGCGGCCGCGATCACCAGCACCGCCACCAGCGACACCGCCGTCCACAGCACCGTCTTCGTGGTGGTCCGGCTCCTGCCCACTCGTCCTCCGGGTCGTCTCGGGGTCGGCTTTCACGCCGCTGGCCGCAGGCGCACCGTGCCACAGTATCGTTGACTCGATTCTCCCAGGCCCCGCCCGAGACCGTGGGGCATCAACGACGACGCAGGAGGACTGCACGTGGAGTTCGACGTCACCATCGAGATCCCCAAGGGCTCGCGCAACAAGTACGAGGTCGACCACGAGTCCGGCCGCGTCAAACTGGACCGTTACCTGTACACCGCCATGGGCTATCCCGCCGACTACGGCTTCCTGGAGAACACGTTGGGCGAGGACGGCGACCCCCTGGACTGCCTCGTGCTGCTGACCGAATCGGTCTTCCCGGGCGTGCTGGTGGAGGCCCGCGTGGTGGGCATGTACACCATGTCCGACGAGGCGGGCGGCGACGACAAGCTGCTCGCGGTCCCCGCCGGTGACACACGCTGGGATCACATCCAGGACATCGGCGACGTGTCCACGTTCGAGCTCGACGCGATCGCCCATTTCTTCGAGCACTACAAGGATCTCGAGCCCGGCAAGGAGGTCCAGCCGGGTGGTTGGGTCGGTCGCGCCGAGGCGGAGAAGACCGCACAGGAGTCGGTGGAGCGGCTGGCATCGCAGGGTCACTGAGCCGCTGCCCGAGCCGGGATTCGCACCAGTTTCTGCGGTGCGCATCTGCTGCAGTGGGCGCGAACTCGCGGAACTGGTGAGAACAGCCCGGGAGCGCATCGCTCCCGGGCTGTTCTGTGCTCGATCGACGAGCCTCGGACGGCTCACCGCCGCCCCGCGGATCAGACCGCGCCGGTGGGCTCCGCGACACTCGGCGCGTCGTCACCCGACGTCGGACGGGTGCGCAGTGGCAGCTCCGTCCAGGTCAGCACCCCGAGCAGCGCGATCAGCGCCACACCCGAGACCGACAGGAACACCACATCCATCGAGTCGGCGAACCCCTGCTTGATCGGGCCGGCCAACGCGTCCGGCAGTTTGCTGATCACCGAGGTGTCGTTGAGCACCGAACCCGTGCTCCCGCCCCCGGAGGTGAGCCCCTTGGCGAATCCGGCGACCTGCGGGTCGGAACTGGTCGCGGCCTGCTGCACCGACTGCCTGAACTCCGGCGTGGCCGACGCCGCGGTGAAGTTGTCGGAGATCTTGGGCCCCATCAGGCTGAACAGCAC
This sequence comes from Williamsia sterculiae, assembly GCF_900156495.1. Lineage (GTDB taxonomy): Bacteria > Actinomycetota > Actinomycetes > Mycobacteriales > Mycobacteriaceae > Williamsia_B > Williamsia_B sterculiae. The sequence goes on along the minus strand of NZ_FTNT01000001.1, from coordinate 355,542 downwards.
GGAGAAGAAGACCGCGACCCCCAACGTCCCGCCGATCTGGCGGAAGAAGGTGGCCGAGCTGGTCGACACACCCATGTCCTTCATCGGCAGCACGTTCTGCATGGCCAGCGTCATCGGCTGCAGCAGGTTGCCCAGGCCGAACCCGACGATGAGCGCGTAGACCATCACCACGTAGATCGGGGTGGCCGGGCTGACGTAGTGCAACGCGAAGGCACCCACCGTCATCATCACCGCGCCGATGATGGTGAAGATCTTGTAGCGTCCGTGACGCGAGATCAGCTGACCGGAGAAGATCGAACCGGTCATCAGCCCCAACACCATCGGCAGCATCTGCAGACCGGCGATGGTGGGACTGGAACCGCGGATGACCTGGAAGTACTGCGGCAGCATCGAGATACCGCCGAACATCACCATGCCGACCACCATCGAGATGACGATGCCCTGGGCGAACACACGGTTCTTGAACACCCGCAACGGGATGATGGCCGACTCGCCCATGTAGTTCTCGACGGTGACGAACAGACCGATGCCGATCACGCCGACCACGTAGCAGACGATGGCGGAGACACTGCCCCAACCCCATTCGCGACCCTGTTCGGCGACGATGAGCAGCGGAACCACCGCCACCGACAATGCGATGGCACCCCACCAATCGATGCGGCCCTTGGTGCCCTTGCGCTGCTCGTAGTTCAGCACGCGGAACACCACGGCGAGCGCGATGAGGCCGATCGGCACGTTGACCAGGAACACCCAACGCCAGCCGCTGACGAACAGGATGCTGTCCTGACCGGCGAACAGGCCACCGAGCACGGGTCCGAGCACGCTGGAGGTGCCGAACACGGCCAGGAAGTACCCCTGGTACTTCGCGCGCTCCCGTGGGGGCACGATGTCGCCGATGATGGTGAGTGCCAACGACATCAGACCGCCGGCACCGAGACCCTGGAGGGCGCGGAAAGAGGCTAGTTCGTACATCGATGTGGCGGTGCTGCACAACAGTGACCCGACCACGAAGATCGAGATGGCAAGCATGAAGAACGGCTTGCGGCCGTACATGTCGGAGAGCTTGCCGTAGAGCGGGGTGACGATGGTCGCAGTGATCAGGTACGCGGTGGTCACCCAGGCCTGCAACGAGTAGCCGTTGAGGTCGTCGGCAATGGTGCGGATCGCCGTCGAGACGATCGTCTGATCCAGTGCGGCCAGGAACATCCCGATCATCAGGCCGCCCATGATGGTGAGGATCTGCCGGTGCGTCAGCGAGGCGCCGGTGAAGGCACCCCCTTCGGCTCGGCTGGTGGTTGTCGATTTGTCGCTCATCGTGCCGTCTCTTCCAGATCTGCGGAATCGTCGAGGTCGGCCCCGTCCCGGCCTGCGGGCTGAAGGCCGTGGGGGGCGGATTCCGTGGGGTTGTTCTCCATGTGGTCGTTCAGGTCGCGTTCTGCACTCTCGGCGAAGCGGCGCAGCAGGGCGGTGAACGTCGCCACCTCGTCGTCGGTCCAGTCGACGAGGGTCTGCTCGATCCAGGCCAATCGACCCTCGCGGAGCTTGCTGACCTTGGCCCGGCCCTCGTCGGTCAGGACGAGGACGGTGGCGCGGCCGTCGCGTGGGTCGGCCTCCCGCCGGACCAGTCCGAGGTCGACCAGGTTGGCGATGTGCCTGCTGACGGTCGACGGGTCGGTGTGTAGTGCCTCGGCCAGTTCACCGGATCGTGCCGGGTGGTCCGCGAGGCGGAACAGGAACCGGAACGCCGCGGTCTCCAGCAACCCGTGCCGGGTGGGCACCTTGGTGCCGGAGAAGCGGTCGCGCATGCGGTTGTACCCGGCCATCGCGGCGAGCAGTTCTTCCGTCTTGCCCGAACGGGTGCCTGCCGGACGATCCCGGCCGGATCGGTGGGGTTCGGCATCGGACATCTGCACCGCCTCCTTCCACACGAGTCCGACACGACCGTGCGTGTCGTCGTCCATCACTTTCTGTGCGCAACTGATTGCTGTAGACAATTGCTTGCGCTCTACAAGAATGTTCCTTTCGGCACCGGTTGGCAAGTCCGGGAGCGATCGGCGCCCCGCGCGGTGGGTAACGTACGGGCGGTGAACCCTCCTTCTCCGCAGATCAACGGCCGTTCCGGAACCCGCCCGCACTTCACATCGATGCCCGACCTGGCGCTCCGCGATCTCGGTGCGGCGGTGGTGTGGTCCAACGACGACCTGTTCGCGGAGGCGCAGAACCTGATCAAGACGCGGCCCGCCGAGTTCCAGCCGGCCACATTCGGGCACAAGGGTCAGGTGTACGACGGGTGGGAGACCCGTCGGCGGCGGCAGGACGGCATCGATCAGGCCATCGTCCGACTCGGCGTACCGGGTGTGATCTACGGCGTGGTGGTCGACACGGCGTGGTTCGTCGGGAACTATCCGCCGGCGATCTCCGTGGAGGCGACCGCGGTCTCCGGGTATCCGTCGGTGGAACAACTACTGGACGCTGCCGAGTGGACCACCATCGTCGAGCGCAGCGAGGTCAACGGCGACACGCAGAACCCGTTCCGGGTGGACGCGAAGGAGCGTTTCACCCACGTCCGGTTGTCCATCCATCCCGACGGCGGGGTCGCCCGCTTCCGGGTGCACGGACGCGGGGTGCCCGATCCGGCGTTCCTCACGCACTCGGGTATCGACCTGGCGGCACTCGAGAACGGCGGGTTGATCACCGCGTGCTCCAACATGTTCTACAGCTCACCCAACAACCTGCTGATGCCCGGGCGAGCCCGCAACATGGGTGAGGGATGGGAGACCTCGCGCAGGCGGGACCGCGGCAACGACTGGGTTCAGGTGCGGACCGCGGGTGAGGGACGGGTCCGGTTGGTCGAGCTCGACACGAGTTGGTTCCTCGGCAACGCGCCCGGGGCTGCGTCGATCCGCGGCCGCGACACCGCCGACGGCGAATGGTTCGAGATCCTGCCGGGGACCTCGTTGCAGCCCGACACCCGGCACCGGTTCGTGGTGGAGTGCGAACGCCCGATCACCGAGGCGCGGATGGACGTCTTCCCCGACGGTGGGATGGCCCGGCTACGCCTGTACGGCGATCTCACCGAGGCCGCGGTCGCCGAGATCGAACAGCGGTGGGAGTCGGGCGAGGCCTGACGGGCCGCGTTGCCGGGGATGGCGTCAGGCCGCGCCGGCCGCGGCCATCCGCTGGTGGAGCAGCGGAACCACGTCGTCGGCGATCCGGGCGACGGTCGGGTCGCCGTCGATCGGGTGGACGATCACCGCGTCGGCGACTCCGGCCGTATAGAGATCCAGGACCAACGTGAGCAGTCCGTTCACCGTGCCCACGTAGCGCAGGGTGTCGGAACCATCAAGCGATTCGCCGAGCCGCAGCAGTTCTGCCCGCGCGGTCGCGGCGTCGTCGGCGACGAGAGCGTCCACCTCGATGGCGACCAGCAGCCGTCCGGGGTCGTCGGACTGCTCACGCAGCACGGCACGGGCTCGGATGCCGTCTCGCAGACCCGGCTCGCGGACGCGGACCACCTCGGTGTCCACGGCGACGTCACGGTCCCATCGCAGCGGACCGGATGCGCCGAGGCGCTCGACCGCGACCACCAGGTCGGGACGGGCGGCGAGTCCTGTGTTGTTCACGCTCCCGGTCATCTCTGCTCCCCCGTCACTTCGACTCCTCTGCCATCTCGACCTCTCCGTCGATCTGTCTACCGCGCCTCCGCGCGAGGCGATCTGTGTGCCGCGCCTCCGCGCGAGGCGTGCCGTCTACAGTTCGGCCAACGCCGTCAGTAGTCGGTCGATGTCCTCGGACCGGCTGCCCAATCCGAGGCTGACCCGCACCGCGCCGTCGGGGTGTCCCAGCCGGGACAACAGCGGGTGGGCGCAGAACCTTCCGTCACGTACCCCGATGCCGTGCCCGTCGGACAGGTGCTCGGCCACCGCGCGCGGGGTCCACCCGTCCACGGTGAACGCCGCGATCCCGACGTGATCGTGGCTGTCGGACCAGATCCGTAACGGCCGAACCCCGGGCAGACGACCCAGACCGGCGTCCAACCGTGCCAGCAGCGACTGCTCGTGGCGGCGGATCCGCTCGGGCCCCCACTCGATCAGTGCGTCACACGCGGCGGCGACGGCCAGCGCACCCAGTACGTTCGGGCTGCCCGCCTCGTGCCGCGCGGGGCCGTGGTGCCATCGGGTGTCCACATCGTCGTCGGCGATCTCGCGGGGCACGTCGGCGCTGGCACCCCCACCGGCGAGGTAGGGCTCGGCCCCGTCGAGCCAGTCGGTGCGTCCGACGAGTACCCCGGCACCGAACGGTGCGTAGAGCTTGTGGCCGGAGAAGGCCAGGTAGTCGATGCCGTGGTCGGCGATGGTCACCGCCCGGTGCGGGGCGAGTTGCGCGGCGTCGACGAACAGTCGAGCCCCGTGCCGGTGCGCGATGGTGGCCAGCGTCGGGAGCGGCAGCACCTCACCGGTGACATTCGACGCCCCGGTGATCGCCAACAGGGCGGCCGGTCGGGCCGCCAATTCCCGGTCCAACGCGGTGAGGGTCGCGGCGACGGTCTGCGCACACTCCACGATCCGCGCGCCGGTCCGCTTCCAGGGCAGGAGATTCGCGTGATGCTCCACGTCGAGGACCACGGTGTCGCCGGGCACACAGGTGGCCAGCAGGTTGATCGAGTCGGTGGTGTTGCGGGTGAAGACGACGGTGTCGTCGTCGCGCGCGCCGACGAACCGGGCAACGGATCGGCGGGCGTCCTCGTAGGCGGCGGTCGTCTCCTGTGAGAGCTGTCCGGCGCCGCGATGAACGCTGGCGTACCGCGGCAGCGCCGCGGTGATCTCGTCGACCACGGTCTGTAGGGCAGGTGCGCTGGCGGCGTAGTCGAGGTTGGCGTATCGCACCCGGCCGGATGCGCAGGCGACCCGCGCGTCGGAGCCGGCGACCGCGGCCAGCGGTGCGATGGGTGCGGTCGGGATGGTGGTGCCGAAGCATGCGGTGGACCGGGGCAGGATCGTCGTCATGGTGATTCCTCGGGTCATGGACCCGCCCCACGGGGAGAGTCCGCGCTTGCCCTGCTCCGGGTGGAGAAGGACCTGGTCGTCACCCGGAGCACCCCACCGCGGAAGGAGGGTTGCCGACCAGCAAGCCGGGGCTTTGCGCTGGTACTCATGACCTGGCGCCCAGATTGCCGGGCGGTGTCGAGTCCTGTCAAGTGCGTGTCGTGCCATGGCGTGTGGATTGTCCCGTGCGGGCCCGATGCGTGGGCAGACTTGCGATCACGGTGATTCATCGGACCACGGGTAGGTTGAATCCGTGACCTTTCTGCTCTCCGGAACGCATGGCACGGTTCGTGCCGGCGAGGTCGCCCACGCCTTCGACGACGCCCGAGACGCGACCCACGCGGTGCGGGAGTCGGGTCCGGAGGGCGGTGTGGTCGGCGCGATCTCGTTCGCTCCCGGGTCACCGGACGCGCTCTGGCAGGTTGGATCGTTGGCCCGGACGGACGAACCATTGATCGGGACCGGGCCATTGTCCCGACGCTGGGAGGTCGCCGAGTGGGTGCCGGCGGCGGCCACTCATCGGAGCCGTGTCGAGCGCGTGGTGGAACGGATCCGGTCGGGTGAGGCCGACAAGGTGGTGTTGGCACGCGCGGTCGAGCTGGTGGCCGACCGACCGGTGGAGATCGACGCGGTGGCGGCCGCGCTGGCCGGGACCAACACCGATCACAACGCCTTCGCCACCGATCTGTCCGCGGCGGGCGCCGACCAGACCGGCCGATGGTTGGTCGGCGCCAGTCCGGAGTTGCTGGTACGCAAGGTGGGTGATCGGGTGTACTGCCGACCGTTTGCGGGTTCTGCTGCTCGACAACCTGATCCGGATGGCGATGCGGCGGCGGCCGAGGGTTTGGCGCGATCGGTGAAGGACCAGCGGGAGCATCGGTTCGTCGTCGAGTACCTCGCGTCGGTGCTGACGCCGCTCTGCACTCGCCTGGACTATCCCCGCACCCCGGAGCTGCGGTGCACGGGTGAGATCTGGCATCTGGCAACGCCCTTCGTCGGGACGCTGCGAGATCCGTCGATCACCGCACTGGACCTCGCGTTGGCACTACATCCCACGCCGGCGATCTGCGGAACACCGACTCGGGCGGCCGCGGCGATCATCGCGGAGGTCGAGGAGCCCCGGGGGTTCTACGCAGGCACCGTCGGTTGGTGCGATGCACAGGGCGACGGTGAGTGGATGGTCGCCATCCGGTGCGCCGAACTGCGCGCGGATCGCCGCACCGCCCGCGCCTGGGCGGGCGGAGGCATCGTTGCCGAGTCCGATCCCGACGCCGAGGTGGACGAGACGACAGCGAAGTTCGCCACGGTCATGCGGGCGCTTGGTGGCCTGGGGGTTTCGGTCGGCGGCTGACGGTCAGAGTGGGGTGCGGATCCACTTTCGAAAAACGCACTGCGGCAGGGTCATCGGCGCGACATTCGTGAAGGGACACGTGGTCGGACCACGCGTTCGCCGGCCGACTCACCGCCGTCAAGGCCTCCACCTAGAGGCCTCACGACGCCCATGGACGGGGGCGGAGTCTGCAACTCGCTGTCGCAGTGGCGCTGCTAATCGACGACGTGTCAGGTTGGCTGCGGACGACGGGCTGAGGATCGCCCCTGAGTCGGTTCCACTGGTTCGCCGGAGTGTCGCTCGTCATCGTAGGTCGTCCGCCGGACCTCACATGCCTGGCCGGTCGCGCCCACCGAGTTAGAGATGCTGCAGCACAGGTACTCCGGCACGGATCTCATGGTCACCGGGTCGAACACGTGTACGACAGGAGGAAGGAAGAATCTGATGGGATCGCCGCGGAACCGCACGACCCACACAGACGTCCAACAGACAGAGACGACGAGGGACTGACTTCAGCAACCAAACCCGTGAGAGGTGTTGTGATGGAACAGATGCTCGTTCCCGCTGCGCGACCGGTTGGGTGACCCACCATGCACTCGGGGATTCTCACCGAGCTCGGCGACCAGCTCGTCGATGAGCTCGGATCCGGAAGTCCGGTCATCGCTGATGCGGATACCGACATTGTCGACGCGATCCGTGGTGCGGTGCGGTTGCGGGCGGTCACCGATCATGTGTTGGCGGTGCTCGCGGCGCAGGCCGAGCATGTGGGGGTGGCGAAGCGGTCCGGCATGACGGTGCGGGAATTGTTGGTGGCCAACGGAATGGCCCCGGTTGCGGCGGATCGGTGTCTGCGGGTGGGGCGGGCATTGAGCGAGTTGCCGTCACTGTATCGGTACAGCAGTAACGGGTTCCTGTCCGGTGAACACGTCGACGCGGTGGTGCGTGGGGTCGCCCACGTGAGCACGCGTACCAAGCAGCCGGTCGGCTCGGAGGCGATCACGGAAGTGCAGACCACGTTGGTCGGTCAGGCGATCTCCGGTGCCAGTCCCGCGGAGTTGATGAGGCTGGCGCGTGCAGTGGCGATCGCCGCCGCGCCCGATGACGACACCATCACGTCCGCCGCTGAGGACGCCACCCTGAACGAGATGGGTTGGCGTCAGGGTGACGACGGACGCCTGCAGGGCAGCTTCGACCTCGATGTCCTCACCGGCGAACGGTTGATCTGCGCGGTCGACACCGCATCACGACCACGACCCCTACCCGACGGCACACCCGACCCACGACCCGCGGGCAGACGTCGCGCCGACGCCTTCGGGCAACTCCTGGACTGCGCCGTCCGCGCCACCGCCGACGACGCGGCCGTGAGAGCACCCAGAACCGAAGTCGTGGTCACCGTGCCGATCGCGGAACGGAACACGGTGCGCCTGGGGTGGTTGGGGTCCATCTCCGATCGGGCGGCCCTGCTGGCCGGGTGTGATGCCGGGATCACCCAGGTCGACCTCGACCAGCACGGGGTACCCACCGCGGTATCGGCCACCAAGAGACTGTTCACCGGGGCGCTCCGCAAAGCCATCATCGTGCGTGACCAGTGCTGCGTGAAATGCGGTGCACCCGCCTCCTGGACCGACTGCCACCACATCATCCACCACGCCGACGGCGGCCCGACCATCCTCGACAACGGATGCCTACTCTGCCGCTCCTGCCACACCGCCGTGCACCACCAGGGGTGGGAGGTGTTCCTCGGCCACGACCGACACCCCTGGCTCATCCCACCCGCAACCCTCGACCCAAGGCGACAACCCCTGCCCGCCTACAACCGACGAACCATGCGACTCGACCCACAAGAAGCCGGCGCTGCCGCCTGACGTCCAACCACCCGGCGCCCGTATCCCGCGGACGCACATGTTCTTTGAGAACTTCATAGCGTGCGGGTTCAGTCTCCCGCCGGGAGCCGCCTGAGCATCTCGGCTCGGATCGGCGGGCGGGTTGCACACACCGAGCAGAACAGCGCCTCGCGGACCAGTCGGTCCGCGTCGGAGCCGACCAGCACGGAGCGACTGCCGACGGCCACACCTACCGAGGACGCGAGCCGCATGGCCAGTTCGTTGGCGTGCGCCCGGTAGCGATAGAGCTGGTCGGCGTCGTCGAGGGCGGCGTCCAACCGCTCTCGCAGGTCCGCCACCGCGCGCTGACCGGCGGCCAGCGCCTCGGCGGCGTTCTCGTCGTCTGTTGCCGCGAGCGAGCGCAATGCGGAGCGGCAGACCCCCAGCGGTAGTGCGGCATTCATCCGGATGGTGAGGTTTGCGCCGGCCGGTCGGTGGCTGCCCGGGACCGTGTCCACCACGGCTTCCGGACTGGCCTCGACGTCGTCGAACTGTAGGCTGACCGTGTTGCTCGCTTGCGCGGCAACCAGGTTCAGTGGTGTGGCGTCGATCCCGGCCACCGCCCCCGGGTCTCGTAACACCACGAAATGCGAGGCGTCCGCATCCTCGTCGTATGCCCACACCCCCAACACGCCGATCATGCCCCACCCGGTGACCAGTGCGGCCCGGCCCGACAACCGGAAACCTCCGTCCGAACCGGGATGCGCCCGCAACGTGCGTCCGTGCGACGCCAGTCCCGCATAGCTGACGCCGGCCATCTCCTCCCCTGATGTCAGCAACGGCAGCAACTCGTCCCGCAGTTCGGCATTGTCGCCGCGGAGCAGACCCAGCACCACTCCGTGATGCTGCGCCCAGACGAAACCGGTGGCCAGACAACCGGAGATCACCGCCTCGCCCACCTCGGGCATGCGCCGGATGTCACCACCCGCGGCCACCCCGAAGAGTCCGGCCGCGGCCATGGCCGCGAAGTTCTCGCGCGGGATGACTCCGGTGGCGTCCACCTCGGGCGCGGCGGGGATCAGGACTTCGTCCACCAGTCGTTCGACGCTGGTCAGGATCGCGGTCACGGACTTCACCCTACGCAACGACGATCAGGTGATCATCCGGACGAACTCTGCCGACTCCGCAACCACCCGTACACAAACCAGAGGATGGCCAGACAACCCGTGGCGATGGCCGTGTAGAGCAATATCTTCGCCCCCAACGTCGCACCGACCAGGTAGCCGAGCATGCCGACGGTGACCACCCACGCCACCCCGCCGACCACATTGGCGGTGAGGTACCGCACCACGTTCATCTTGCTCATGCCCGCGACGAACGGGATCAGCGTGCGCACGTATCCGATCCACCGCGCGGTCACCACGGCCACGAACCCACCGGTGTCGACCGCGGCCTCGACGCGGCCCCAGCGCTCCGCGCCGATCCGAGCACCCAAGCGGGAGTGGGTTATCCGCCCACCCGACCACCGGCCCACCCAGTATCCGGTCGAATCCCCGGCGATGGCCGCGATACACGCACCGGTCAACAGCCAGCCGACGTTCGTGGGACCGACGGCTGCCGCGACTCCGCCGGCCACCAACAGCGTTTCCCCCGGCAGCACCAGACCGAGCAACACCGACGCCTCGCCGAACACCACTCCCCAGACCACCAGGTACACCGCCCATGCGGGTGTGGACTCGATGATGTGGACGAGCCAGTCGACGATCCCGTTCACGCGCGGTGCACGCTCGCTACAGCGCCTGGTCGAGATCGTTGATCAGGTCGTTCACACCCTCGAGCCCCACCGACAGGCGGACCACCGAGTCGCTGAGACCGATGGCCGCACGTCCGTCCGGACCCATCGCCCGGTGGGTGGTGGTGGCCGGGTGGGTGATCAACGACTTGCTGTCACCCAGGTTGTTGGAGATGTCGATGACGTTCAGTGCGTCGAGAACCTCGAACGCACGTGCCTTTCCGCTGACCCCGTTCCGATCGTTCAACTCGAACGTGACCACCGTCCCTCCACCGGACATCTGCGACACGGCGAGTTCGTACTGCGGATGCGACGTCAGGAACGGGTACTTCACCCAGCGCACGCGGTCGTCGGCCTCGAGAAACTCGGCGATCCGCAGCGCGGACGCGACCGACGCGTTGACCCGCAGGCTCAGCGTCTCCAGACCCTTGAGCAGCGTCCAGGCGTTGAACGGGCTCAGCGCCGGGCCGGTGTGGCGCATCAGCGTCTGCACGGGACCGTCGATGTACTCCTCGTCCCCGAGGATCGCACCGCCCATCACCCGGCCCTGACCGTCGATGTGCTTGGTACCCGAGTACACGATCACGTCGGCGCCCAGTTCCAGTCCCTTCTGCAGGAGCGGGGTGGCGAACACGTTGTCCAGCACCACTTTCGCCCCGGCCCGGTGCGCGAGCTCGGAGACCGCGCGCACGTCCACCAGGGACTGCATCGGATTGGATGGCGTCTCGAAGAACACCGCGTCGGTGGGTTCGGAGAGCGCATGACGCCATTGCTCGAGATCCTCGCCGTCGACGAACACGGTCTGCACTCCCCAGCGCGGCAGGATCTCGTTGCAGACCACGAAGCAGGACCCGAACAGGCTACGGGCCGCGACCAACCGGTCACCTGCCTTCAGCAGCGCACCCAGTGCCACGAAAACCGCGGCCATCCCGCTGGCCGCGGTGAAGCAGGCATCGGCGCCTTCGAGCAATCGCAGGCGCTCGCCGAACATGGCAACCGTGGGGTTGCCGTACCGGGAGTAGACGAATCTCTCGTCCTCTCCGGTGAATGCCCGCTCGGCCGCGGCGGCCGAGGAGTACACGTACCCCGAGGTGAGGAACAGACCCTCCGACGTCTCCTCGAATCGCGAGCGCTCGAGGCCGCCACGGACGGCGAGGGTCTCCGGCGACATCCCCTCCGGCAGGATCACGACTGCCGCCAGGGCAGACCGAGGGCCTTCCACCCGGTGGTGCCGCGATGACCGTCGGCGTCGAGCCCACCCTCGAACCCCTCGAGGATGTTGTAGGAGGCCTTGCCCACGCCCGCGGCGGTGGCGGCCTCGGCGGCGCCGATGGACCGATTACCCGACCGACAGAGGAACAGGATCTGTTGATCGTCGCGGATGCCCGCGGCCCGCAGATCGTCGACGAATCCGTTGTTGCGAGCCCCGTCGGGAAAACTGACCCACTCGATGAACAGCGCGGATTTACCGATCTCGTCGACGACCGGGACACCCACGTACGACCATTCGGCCTGGGTGCGGCAATCGACGAGGACGGCGTCGGGATCGGTGGACAGCACGTCCCACGCCTGCCGAGGTGAGATGTCGCCTGCGTACGTCACGTGTTCCAGGTTTCCACATCGCCGGCCGGTGCCGCTCACCGACCGCGTCCGCACACCTTCCAGTCGTCACCCTGCTTGACCAAGGTCGTCGCGGTGACGGTGGTGTGCGAGTCCTTGCCCGCGCGATGCCAGGTGACGTTCGCGGTGGCCTGCGCACCGTCGACCGTGGTGTCTGCGATCTCGTCGATGACGAGTTGCCCCTGCGTGTCGCGCAGCTTGCCGTTGTCTGCGGTGAACGCCTGCTGGCCGGGAAAATCGGGCGCGTTCACATCATCCGCACAGGTCAACTCGCGGAATGTGGCGTAGTCGAGAGAGTTGCGTGCGGTGTACTGGTCGTTGATCACCCGCGAGATCAACGCGGAATCGGTGAGCCGGTCCGACGCCGGGTGCAGCACGTTGAGCAGTACCACGATGACGATGGTGACCGCGACGACTCCCACCGCGATGAAGAACGGCCACGCGTCGCGCCAGGATCGAGGATCGTCGGCCGGGGAAACGTCGGTGTCAGCCACGGCGCCCGAGTCTAGACGCAGTTTGACCACGGTCTTCCGACGTGCTTGGCTCGTTTAGCCAAGCCTAACCATAACCTGGCTGTCATTCAGGGAAACCGTCCGTGACGAACCGGACGAGCAAGGAGTTCCACCGCCGTGCGCCGACTCACCATCGCCCTCACCGGTGTCGTCCTGGCGGTGGCCACCGCCTGTTCGGCGCCCGCCGAGACGTCCGACTCGACCAGTTCCTCGGCGAAGGCGGAGAGCGGCGCCCTGCCGGTCACCATCTCGCACCTGTACGGCTCGACCACCATCGACAAGCAGCCGTCGCGGATCGCGACCATGGGCCCCGGTGACGGTGACCTCTTACTGGCCCTGGGTCTGAAACCGACCACGCTGACCCCCTTCGCCGACGCGAGCGGCAAGACGAACGTGTTCCCGTGGAACGAGAAGTACATCGACAAGGCGAATCCCCCGGCAGTGCTGGGCACCGCGACGTCGCAGCTCGGCGACACCATCACCCAGGCACTGGCCACCAACCCCGACCTCATCCTCGCGGTGAACCAGTCGGTGACCAAGGACCAGTACGCGTCGCTGTCGAAGGCCGCACCCACGCTGCTGCACGACGCGAAGTACCAGGACTGGCAGGTGCCGTGGACGTCGTCCACCGAGGAGATCGGCAAGGCCATCGGCATGCCCGCGGCCACCGAGAAGCTGATCGACCAAACCCGGCAGAAGTACGCCGACGCCAAGAAGCAACATCCGGAGATGGTCGGCAAGACCGCGGCGGTGGTCATCGGCGGTGCCGACGGCAGCGTGTCTCTCTACAGCCCCGGCGACGGTCGCGGACAGACCCTGACCAACCTCGGCTACACCTTCCCCGACTCGTTGAAGCCCGCCCTGAGCGGCGGCTTCTACGGTGACATCTCCAACGAGAACCTCGGCATGCTGTCCAAGCTCGACAAGCTGGTGGTGGTCGACTGGGAGGGTGCGACCGAGAAGGTCAAGGCCAATCCGGCGTTCCAGGCTCTCGACGTGGTCAAGCGGGGTGACGTGGTCTACGCCGATCAGGTCACCGGTAGCGCCATGTCGGTACCGACGGTGCTGACCATCCCGTGGGTGGTCGACCAACTGGTGCCCGAACTGACTGCCAAGTCCTGACCCGAGGAAATCCTGACCCGGCTCTGACCTGCCGGTTGCCGATCCCCCGAGCCCGGGGAACTACCATGGAATGTCGATCACCCGGGCGCTGGGTGGTGGACACCTGACGGCCCGCGAGCCGCATGCTTTCCAACGAGACGAACAGTGAGCGATCCAGACATGAGCGAGAACAATCGTCCGCTCCGCGTGGCGATCGTCGGCGCAGGCCCGGCAGGGATCTACGCGGCCGACGCCCTGATGAAATCCGACACCGCCAAAGAGCGAGGCGTGAGCATCGACCTCTACGAGCGGATGCCCGCCCCCTTCGGACTGATCCGCTACGGCGTCGCGCCCGACCATCCGCGCATCAAGGGCATCATCACCGCATTGCACAAGGTGCTCGACAAGCCTCAGGTCCGCCTGCTCGGCAACGTCGACTACGGCACCGACATCACCCTTGACGAGATCCGCGACCACTACGACGCGGCCATCTTCTCCACCGGCGCCACCGACGACCGCGGTCTGCAGATCCCCGGGGTGGACCTCGACGGCAGCTACGGTGCCGCGCAGTTCGTGGCCTGGTACGACGGTCACCCCGACTTCCCGCGCACCTGGCCGCTGGAGCAGGAGAAGGTCGCCGTCATCGGTGTCGGCAACGTGGCCCTCGATGTGGCCCGGGTGCTGGCCAAGACCGGTGACGAACTGCTGCCCACCGAGATCCCGCCGAACGTGTACGAGGGGCTCAAGGCGAACAAGGCGGTCGAGGTGCACGTCTTCGGCAGGCGTGGACCGGCCCAGGCCAAGTTCACCCCGCTCGAGCTCAAGGAGCTCGATCACTCGCCGAACATCGAGGTGGTCGTCGACCCCGAGGACATCGACTACGACGAGGGGTCGGCCGTCGCCCGCCGCGGGTCGAAGATCACCGACCAGGTGGCGACGATCATCGAGAACTACGCCATCCGGGAGCCCAAGGACGCGCCACACAAGCTGTTCCTGCACTTCTTCGAGAGTCCGGTGGAGATCCTCGGCGACGACGGCAAGGTGGTCGGGCTGCGGACGGAACGGACGCAGCTCGACGGCACCGGGAACGTGAAGCCCACCGGCAAGATGACCGACTGGGAGGTCGGGGCCATCTACCGCGCCGTCGGGTACCTGTCGGACAACCTGCCGCACGTCCCGTTCGACGAGCAGGCAGGGGTCATCCCCAACGAGGCAGGCCGGATCTTCGACGAGGGCACCCAGCTCACCGGGCTGTACACCACCGGGTGGGTCAAGCGCGGGCCGATCGGACTCATCGGACACACCAAGGGTGATGCCAACGAGACCGTCGAATGCATCCTCGACGACATGCGCGACGACGCCCTGTTGCACCCGTCGGCGCCGACCGAGGAGGCGGTGATCGACCTGCTGGAGTCCAAGAACATCCCCTACACCACCTGGGACGGGTGGTATCGGCTGGACGAGCACGAGCGTTCATTGGGCGAGGCCGAAGGTCGTGAGCGAGTGAAGGTCGTCGAACGCGAGGACATGCTCGCCGCGTCCAAGCCGGACAAGATCAACAAGGTCTGAGGGTCAGCGGACCTGAGCACGCAGAAGGGGCGGCCCGATCCACGGGCCGCCCCTTTTTCTGCGCGTTCTGCCGGATCGCAGCAGGTCAGCGAACGAACGGGTTGTCGATGCGGGTGACGTTGAACCAGAATCCGAAGTTGTCGCCGAGGGGCTCGTACTCGGCTGCCGAGGCGTAACCCGAGATCGACGACGGGAAGCACCCGAACCAGGTGGTCTTGATCTCCAGCGACTGGCCGGGCTTGAGCTCCGCCGCGAACTTCCGGCCTCCGTTGATCTCCTGGAGGTTGACGTTGTGGAAGGTGAAGTCGTACGCGGTGACCTTGAGATACCGGGTCATCGACCAGACCTTGTCGTAGGTGGTGCCCGGCTGCGCGAACTGGCAGTAGACGCCGCCGGTGACGGCGAGGTTCGGTGCCGCCGCCTGCGCCGGTGCGGTCGCGGCAACGCTCCCGGCCGCGATGCCCGCGGTCGCCAGAAGGGTCGCGGCGAGGCGCGTACCGGTCTTCTTCCATGCCGTCATGTTCACGATTGCCTCATCTCCCAGGGTTGCGAGTCGGTGTGCTGTGATTCCGACCACTTGACCACATCATCGCGCCGGGGAGCACGGTCGTTACCGAATTGCTGTGAGCCTGCCGGGAAAGCGCTGAACACTGCCGGATCGGCCCGATGCGAGGTCGGGCTCACGAGCGCGTTAGGTTAGCCTGACAACACCGACCTGTCGCCCGCCGGAGGAGCATTCGTGTCCGTCGTCGATCGCCCCGTCGAGCCCGCCGAGGCCGACGTCCGCGGATCCGGTTCACGCGTCGCGATCCTGGTCGTGTTGATCGTGCTGATCGGAGTGGTCGCGGTGGCATCCGTCGCGATCGGCTCCCGGTTCCTCGGTCCCGGTGAGGTGTGGACGGCGTTGTTCGACCGCGCCCACGCCCCCGACTACGCGGTCGGGATCGTGCGCGACCTCCGGGTGCCGCGCACCGTGCTCGGGATCGTCGCCGGACTGGCCATCGGTGCGGCGGGTGCGCTGGCGCAGGGGTTCACCCGCAACCCGTTGGCCGATCCCGGCATCCTCGGGGTCAACGCCGGCGCAGCCTGCGCGGTGGTCTGCGGGGTGTACCTGCTGCACATCACCGCCCCCATCCAGTACATGGTGTTCGGTCTGCTCGGCGCGGTCATCGCCGCGGCCGCGGTGTTCTGGGTGTCGTCGTTGAGCGGGTCGAGTCCGCTGACCCTGGTCCTCGCGGGCACGGGGCTCACCGCGTTCCTGTTGGCCATCACCTCGGCCATCGTCCTCATCGACACCGCGTCGCTGGACGCCTGGCGCTTCTGGAACGTCGGGTCGATCGCCGGTCGCGGTTTCGACGTCATCACCGCCGCGACGCCGTTCGTCGCGGTCGGCCTGGTGCTCTCGGTGATCTGCGGATTCTTCCTCAACGTGCTCGGCCTCGGCGACGACGTCAGCCGCTCGTTGGGCGTGCGGGTGGTGGAGATCCGCAGCCTCGGCGTCCTGGCGATCACCCTGTTGGCCGGCGCGGCGACCGCTGCCTGCGGTCCCATCGTGTTCCTCGGTCTGCTGGCCCCGCACGTCGCCCGCAGGCTCTGCGGTCACGACTACCGCTGGATCGTGCCGTACTCGGCGCTGCTGGGTGCGTCGATCATCATCTTCTGCGACATCGTCGGCAGGGTGGTCGCCCGGCCCGGTGAGGTCCAGTCCGGGGTGATGCTCTCGGTGCTCGGGGCGCCCTTCCTCATCGCGCTGGTCCGACGCAGGCAGGTGGCGGTGTGACCGCACGAACCCTGGTCCGTATCGGTCCCACCTCGTGGTGGTTGCGTCCCCGGGCGGCGGTCGCCGGCGTGGTGGCCATCGCGCTCATGCTCTTGCTCTTCGCCGCCGACGTGCGGATCAGCGACTACCCGCTCTCCCTGCTCGACGTGGGTCGGATCCTGCTCGGCGGGGGGACCCGGGTGGAGAACGTGGTGGTCCTCGACGTGCAACTGCCGCGGGCCCTGGTCGCGTTGCTGGTCGGTGCCGGACTGGCGATGTCGGGGGCGTTGACCCAGGCCATCTCCCGCAATCCGCTGGCCACCCCCGACGTCCTCGGTATCACCACCGGCGCATCGGTCGGCGCGGTCTTCGTCATCACCCTCGGATCGAGTCTGGGTATCGCCGGGACGGTGTCGACACCGATGGGGGCGTTCATCGGGGCACTCGGCGCCGCGTTCGCGATGTACGTCCTGGCCTGGAAGAACGGGATCGAGGCGTTCCGGCTCGTCCTGGTCGGCATCGGCCTGGCCTGGGCGCTGAGCGCGGTGGTGTCGTTCTTGCTGGTGCGAGCACAACTCAACGACGCCGCCCGGGCTCAACAGTGGATCGTCGGGTCGGTCGCGCAGGCCTCGTGGAGCAACGTGTGGCCGATGGTCGGCGTGCTCGCGGTGGCGCTGGCCGCGATGGTGGTCGGCACCAGGCAGCTGGGGATCGCAGCGCTCGGTGAGGACGTCGCGCGGTCGCTGGGGGTGCGGGTCACCACCGCCAACGCCTGGATCCTGCTGCTGGCCGTCGCGTTGGCCGCGGTGAGCGTCGCCGCGGCAGGCCCCATCTCCTTCGTCGCCCTGCTCGCCCCGCCGATCGCCATGCGGTTGACCGGTGCCGCGACTCCCCCGCCGGTCGCATCCGCACTGGTCGGAGCTTGCCTGGTGCTGGGCGCCGACCTGCTCTGCCGGACGCTGCTGCCCGAGGGTGTGCCGGTGGGCGTGGTGACCGCGGGGATCGGCGGTCCGGTACTGATCCATCTGATGATCCGAGTGGCCCGGAGGTCCGCGATATGAGTGTCCACACGGAGAAGTCGACCGAGGAGGTGACCGCTTCCCGACTGCAGGCGACCGGATTGTCCGTCGGTTACGGCGAGCGGTCGGTGATCGAGGACCTCGACCTGCAGATCGAGAGCGCGAAGATCACCACCATCATCGGGCCCAACGGTTGCGGGAAGTCGACACTGCTGCGGTCGATGGCCCGACTGCTGAAACCGACGGCGGGACAGGTGGTGCTCGACGGAACCGACATCGCCACCCAGCGCACCAAAGACGTCGCCCGCACGCTGGGTCTGCTGCCGCAGAGTCCCGAGGCGCCCGACGGGCTGACGGTGTCGGATCTGGTGTCACGCGGCAGGCACCCCCATCAAGCCTGGTACCGGCAGTGGTCGCGTGACGACGCGGCCGCGGTGGACGAGGCACTCGTGCTGACCAACACCGACCATCTCGCCGACCGTGGCATCGACGCGCTGTCCGGTGGTCAGCGTCAACGCGTGTGGATGGCGATGGTGCTGGCCCAGCAGACCGACCTGGTGATGCTCGACGAGCCGACGACCTACCTCGACCTCGCGCATGCGGTGGAGGTGCTGGAGCTGGTGACCCGGTTGCGCAGCGAGCGGTCGAAGACCGTGGTCATGGTGTTACACGACCTGAACCTCGCCGTGCGCTACAGCGACCAGGTGGTGGTGATGCGGGACGGGAAGATCCTGGCGTCGGGTGCACCTGGCACCATCGTGACCGAGGACATGCTGCGCGAGGCGTTCGATCTGAACGCCCGGGTGATCGAGGACCCGGTGTTCGGCTGTCCGCTGATCATCCCCATCGGCCGACCGGCCCGCGACTGAGCGTCGCACCGGCCGCACCGGCCGCCCGGCACACAGGATGCGAGACATGACCACACCCGACCAGCACCCGACCCGTCTCGAGCGCACCACCACCGCACTGGGTGCGGAGGTGGCCACGCTGACCTTCGCGCACGGGCCGCTGAACCTCTTCGATGACGCCATGTTCGACGCGTTGGTCGCCGACGTGGCGTCGCTGACCGCGGACCCGCCGCGGGCGGTGTTGCTCCGCGCCGACGGGAAGGCGAACTCGGCGGGGGTGGACGTACACGTCTTCGCCGGGTTGACGCCGGAGCGGGGGGCAGCACTGTGGCGGCGCCTGTTCGACGAGGTCGCGCACCCGTTGGAGCAGTTGGGCTGCCCGGTGATCTACGCCGCGCACGGGCTCACGCTGACCGCCGCATTCGAGATCGCGCTGGCCTGCGACATCATCGTCGCCGCACCGAAGGCGAAATTCGGTCTGGTGGAGATCGTGGTGGGACTGACGCCGTCGATGGGCGGTCCGCAGCGGTTGGCCGAACGCGCCGGGTCCGGTCGGGCCCGGGAACTGGTGATGACCGGAGATCTCTACGACGCGGCCACCCTGCACGACTGGGGCGTGGTGAACATCGTCACCGACGACATCGATGCCGACGCCCGCGCGCTGGCCGACCGGTTGGCCGACGGTCCCACCCGCGCCCACGACGCGACCAAACGCATCATCGCGGCCTGGCGGTCGGGTGGGGTCGCCCACGCCGACGACATCACCCCCGAGGTCTCCGGGGACCTGTTCGCCACCGACGACCTGCAGGGCGCGGTGCGCAGCTTCCTCGACAACGGCCCCGGCAAGGCGACCTACACCGGCCGCTGAATCGAGTCACAGCGCGACTGCGCCGGCGAGCCACGAGGCGCTCGCCAACAGTCCACCGACGAGTTCGATGAGCAGGGCCAGGCCGGTGGCCCGGATCGCGGTCCTCGCCCCCTGCCAACCGGCCCGCGGATCGCGTAACCGCACCCACTCCGCGAGGAAGGCACCGAGTACGAAACCGAGGAACAGCCCGACCACCGGCACCACGAAGAACCCGACGATGCCCAGCCCGCCGGCGACCAGCACCGTCCGGGTGGGTACCCCCGCCCGGCTCATCGACGACTGTGCCAGCAGGTACTTCGTCACACCGGAGATGAGCAGCAACGCCGCGGCGACCGCGAACACCATCCACGCCCAGCCGCCCACGACGATGGCCCAGACGCCGATGGCCACCGCGATCAGGCTGACACCGGGCAGCACGGGCAGCAGGATGCCGAAGAGTCCGACGACGATCACCAGACCCGTGACCACCTCCCACCCCGCGGACACGCCGCTAGCCGTCCCGACCGGTGGTCGGCCGTATCGGCGCGGGCTCCGAACCGCGGTGGCCGGTGTCGTCGTCGAACAAGGCGGCAGCCGAGATCGGGGCGGTCCCCGGCGGATCCGCGGCTCCGGCGGCGTCGGATGCGGGCTCCCGCCCGGCAGGAGGGGATTCCGGCGGAGCGGGACGCCGGGGCCCGGGAACCGGACGCACCGTGCGGGCGGCCGCGACCGCACGTCTGCGAGCCTCTGCGACGTCGTCCGCGGTGGCGATCGCCACCCCCATGCGCCGCCGGGGGAAGCTCTCCGGCTTGCCGAACAGGCGCAGGTCGGTCTCGGGCACGGCGAGCGCCGCGGCGACGTTCTCGAAGGCGATGCCGCGTTCGGCGAGCCCACCGTAGATGACGGCGGCCGCGCCGGGTGATGCCAACGTCACGTCGACCGGCAGACCGAGGATCGCTCGCGCGTGCATCTCGAACTCCGACAACCGCTGGGTGGCCAGGGTGACCAGACCGGTGTCGTGCGGACGCGGACTGACCTCGGAGAAGTACACGTCGTCACCCTTGACGAACATCTCCACACCGAACACGCCGCGGCCGCCGAGCCCACCGTCGCCGAGGGCGTTCACGATGCGGGCGGCCACCGATGTGGCCGCACCGAGGGCGCTCTCGCTCATCTCCTGCGGTTGCCAACTCTCGACGAAGTCACCGCGGACCTGATGGTGACCGATGGGTGCGCAGAACAGGGTGGCGAGACGACCGGTCGCCGGGTCGACGGTGCGCACCGTGAGCATGGTGATCTCGTAGTCGAACTCGATGAACCCCTCGACGATGACCCGTCCCCCGGTCACGCGGGCGCCCGACACGGCGGTGTCCCAGGCAGCGGCGACGTCGTCGGGACCGCGGAGCACCGTCTGCCCCTTACCCGACGAACTCATCACCGGTTTGACCACACACGGGTACCCGATACGCCGCGCGGCGGCGACGACCTGGTCGGCGGAATCGGCGAAGGCATACGGGGAGGTGGGCAACCCCAACTCCTCGTCGGCCAGCCGCCGGATACCTTCGCGGTTCATCGTCAGCTGGGTGGCCCGCGCGGTCGGGATGACCTCGGTGAGTCCCCGCCGCTCGGCGGTGAGCAGGACGTCGGTGGCGATGGCCTCGATCTCCGGGACCACGAAATGCGGCCGGACCCGTTCGATCAGTTCCAGCACCGCGTCACCGTCGGTCATGTCGATGACGTGCGAGGAGTGCGCCACCTGGTGACCGGGCGCGTCCGGGTATCGGTCGACGGCGATGACCTCCACACCCAGGCGTTGGAAGGCGATCACCACCTCTTTGCCGAGTTCGCCTGCGCCGAGCAACATCACCCGCGTCGCCGACGGCGCGTACGGGGTGCCGATGCGGCCGAGCGCGGACCCCGGGGTCGCCGGTGGAACAGAACCCGGGCTCACCGGTGGGACAGAAGGATCACTGGTCATCGCCGACCAGCCTAGCGGGACGACCCACCGCCGGAGTTCGCATCTCCCGGCCTGCTCACCACCGGCTGATCGTCAACCGACCTCGCGGTCGACGAAACACCAGCGCCAGTGCTCACCGGGCTCCACGGACCGCATCACCGGGTGGCCGGACGCCTTGAAATGGGCGTCCGAATGCCTGCGCGGACTGGAGTCGCAACACGCGACGTGTCCGCACTGCAGACATTTGCGCAGGTGCGCCCACACCTCACGACCGTCGGCCCAACAGTCCCGGCAGTAGGTCAGGTCATCGGGGTCGTCACCGTCGGCGGGTGGTTCCTGCTCCGGTCCGGGCGCGCCGAGCAGATGTTCACACCCCTGCGGTTGCAGATCCTGCGGTCGCATCAACCGGTGCATCACCGAGCGACGAGTCGGTCGCATCTCTCTCCTTCACGACACCCGATATGTTCTCTTCGGGACCCTCCCATCATCCCGCACATCCCCGCCCCACACATCCGCCGGGCCACGGTCACCCACCCGGCACATCGAGACCGATCAGGAGACTGCGTGAACGAGGCGTTGGTGATCGTCGCGGTCGCGGCCCTCGCGATCGCCGCGTTGGCCCGTCGCTATCAGATCGCGTCGCCGCTGGTGCTGGTGGTGCTCGGCATCTGCGCCGGGCTCACCCCCGTGGTGCCCGACTTCCACCTCGACCCCGACCTCGTGCTGTTCGTCATCCTGCCGCCGCTGCTGTACTCCGCGGCCCGGGACAGCTCGTACATGGCCCTGCGCCGGAACGCCCGTGCGATCGGCCTGCTGGCGATCGGCCTGCCGCTGTTCACCACGCTGGCCGTGGCGTTGGTGGCGCACTGGGTGGTCCCCGACCTGCCGTGGGCGGCCGCGTTCGTGCTCGGCGCGGTGGTCGCCCCACCGGACGCGGTGTCCGCGCAGGCCATCGGACGACGACTCGGTCTACCCAGACGGATCACCACCCTGCTGGGTGGGGAGAGCCTGCTCAACGACGCGACCTCGCTGACCGCGTACCGGTTGGCACTGGCCGCGGTGGTCGGAACCGCGACGTCGGCGTGGGACGGGTTGCTGATGTTCGCGGTCGCGCTGGTCGGCGGCGCGGTGGTCGGACTGGTGATCGGGATCGCGGTCGGGTACGTACGCCGTTGGCTCGACGATCCGCCGATGGAGACAGCGATCAGCATCCTGGTCCCGTTCGGGACCTATCTCATCGCCGAGGAGATCCACTCGTCCGGTGTGATCGCGGTGGTGGTCGCCGGCGTCTTCCTCGGGCAACGGTCGTCGCGCGCCGGTTACCTCACCCGGATGCAGGACACGGCGGTGTGGCGGTCGCTGGATGTCATCTTCGAATCGTTCGTGTTCCTGATCATCGGATTGCAGGTACCCCAGGTGATCGGGGGTCTGTCGGGTCATCCGATCGGGGTGATGGCCTGGTCGGCGATCGCGGTGCTCGCGGTGGTCATCGTGTCGCGGTTCGTCTGGATGTTCCCGGCGACCTACCTGCCGCGGCTCATACCGCGCATCCGCAGCCGCGAGGAGGCCCCGACGGTGGGCGCGATCGTGGTGACCAGCTGGTCGGGGATGCGGGGGGTGGTCAGTCTGGCGGCGGCCTTCGCCATCCCGCTGACCGTGAACGGCGGGGCCCCGTTCCCCGGTCGCGACGAGATCATCTTCCTGACCTTCGTGGTGGTGGTGGGCACGTTGCTCATCCAGGGCACCACCCTGCCGTGGGTGATCGTGGCATTGCGCGTACACGGCACCGAGCGCCAGTCCGACCTGGTGGCGCTGGCCGCCGCCCAGGATCGAGCGGGTCAGGCGGCCGTCGCCGAACTCGAGGAGCTGGCCGCCGACATCGCCGAGGAGGACGCACGCCACAAACAGGTCCTGATGCTGCGGCACTGGATCCACACCCGCAAGAACCTGGCCTGGGAGGAACTCGGTCGCAACGCCGAGGACATCGGTGAGAGCCCGACCGAGGCGTACAACCGGATGCGGACGCGGCTGGTGCAGGTCCAACGCGAGGTGTTCATCAACGAACGCGACGCCGGTCGCATCGACGACGAGGTGCTGCGGCGTGCGCTGCGCGACCTGGACCTGGCGGAGGGACTCTCGGATCGTCGCGACCGGGAGGCCTGAGGGAACTCGCGACGCCGACCCGTCAGCGTGAGGCGAACACCTGTGTCGGCTCGCCGCGACCGCGCAGGGTGACCTCCTCCTCGGCGGACCAGCGCTCGCCCTCGCGACCGTCGGCCGCGTCCACACATCGCCCCGACGCGAGGGGCTGGTCGGGCGCGCGTTTGGCCAACTCGCTGAGCCGGGCCGCTTCGTTCACCGGGTCGCCGATGACCGTGTACTCGAACCGCTGGATGGCGCCGACGTTGCCCGCCACGGCCGGTCCGAAACTCACCCCGATGCCCGCGGACAGGTCGGGCACCTCGCCGGGCAGGCGGGCCGCTATGCCCCGCGCGGTGGCCAGCGCCGCACCGGCGGGGTCGGACAACTCGATCGGGGCGCCGAAGATGGCGAGCACCGCGTCGCCCTCGAACTTGTTGACCAGCCCATGGTGACGTTCCACCTCGGTGACGATGACCTCGAAGAATCCGTTGAGGATGCTCACCACCTCGGTCGGCCGACGGTCGCTGGCCAGCCCGGTGGACCCGATGACATCGACGAACATCACCGCCACGGTCTTCTCGATACCGCCGAGTTCGGCCTCGGCGCTCAGCGCCGCGTCGGCGACGTCCTGTCCGACATGTCTGCCGAACAGGTCTCGCAGTCGTTCCCGCTCCCGCAGGCCGCCGACCATCGCGTTGAACCCCGCTTGCAGCTCGCCTAGTTCGGAGCCGTCGTAGACCACCACCTCCTCGTCGGTGTGGCCGCGACGGACCTGTTTCATGGCTGACCGCACCGAGTTCACCGGACCCTGGATGGCCATCCCGTTGAGCCAGGTCAGCAGCAGACCGGTACCCACGGCGATGGCCGCGATGACGGTGACGCCGACGAAGACGTCGGTCTTGCTGGTCTGCTCACGAAGGACACCGAACAAGACGACCATGAAGATCCCGGAGATGGGCACCCCGGAACCGATCAACCAGGAGTTGAAGGTGCGGGTACGCAGCCGCCCACGTCGTCCGGGTCCGGTGACACCGGCGCTGATGACCTTCGCCGCCACGGGTCGCAGCGAGAACTCGACGAGGATGTAGCAGATGGCGCAGACCACGATGCCGCAGAGCGCGACCACCAGCAGCACCTTGGGGATCAGGTTGGGGTCGACAGAGCCGTACAGCGAGGTGAACAGCGCCGTCGCGATCACCCAGAACGACGACACGAGCCGGGTCAGCCGCGCGGGTGCCCGCAACGCGTTCTTGGCATCCTTCTTCGTCGGTGTGCCGCCGGTATAGGTCCAGCGGAGTTGCCGCACCACCCGGCGGGTACCGAGGAACAGCCCGAGGACGAATGCTGCTGCGATGTAGATCGGCAGCACCCCGGCGCTGATCCAGATGACGTCCGTTCGATTCAGGCTCGGTTCCGGGATACCGATGGTGGTGAGCGCGATGGCCGCAGTGGCACCGATGGCGTTGGACAGGAGGATCGAGGCGGAGATCAGGATCTGGATGCGGACCCGTTGCCTGCGGGGGCTCTCGTTGACCGATCCCAACAGGATCGAACCGAAGTCGCGGTCCTTGCGCAGTATCCGCATCGTCCTCCGCCGTTGCCGCACTCGTCACGAGACGCTCGTGCGCCGTGGTGAACATACCGCGTCGATCGTCCGCAACGCTCGCACCAGCCGAGTGCATAGAGTCGAGCGGATGGAGCACATCAGCGGAATCGGTGGGTACTTTCTCCGGGCAACGGACCCGAGCGCGTTGGGTGCGTGGTACCGGGACCGCCTCGGTCTGGCTTTCGACCACACGGGGATGTGGCGCCAGGACGCCGGGCCCACCGTGTTCGGCTTCTTCGCTTCGGACACCGACTATTTCGGGTCCCGCACGCAGCAGACGATGCTGAACCTCCGGGTCGATGATCTCGGCGCCGTCGTGGAACGTCTTCGCCGCGAAGGAGTGACCATCTCGAGCCCGCCGGAGGTGATGCCCGGCGTCGGCGTGTTCGCATCGATCGTCGACCCCGAGGGCAATCGGATCGAACTATGGGAGCCCGAGCGGGACTAGACGCCGACGAAGGGGGATCAGGCGCGACGGGCCAACGTGCAGAGATTGGCCACGCTGACGACGATCAGAAGGATCGCACCCAGGGTCAGGAAGGTGCCGACCGCCAGCGCCGGAGAGGCGATCACGACGATGCCGGCCAGGATCGAGATGACGCCGGATGCGATGGTCAGCCAGCGCGGCGCCCCGAGGGGACGGTCCGACATCAGCTCGTGCACACCCTGGAAGATCCAGCCGATCCCGATGGTCAGGGCCAGCAACACCAGCGACTCGGCGGGGTCGAACAGGCAGATGATCCCGACGATGATGATGAGCACGCCCAACACACCGAACAACGCTCGCAACCCCGACGGCAGCGCCGTCCCGAACACCGCCACCGACACACGGAATCCGCCCGCGACGATGAGTGAGATCCCGAAGAGCACCGCGACCACCAACAGGGTGGGCCCGGGCCACACGAGAGCGATGATGCCGAGCAGGATGCCCAGCACCGCCGCCCCGATCAACGGCCCCCGGATGCGGGCACGCAGCGCGTCGAGACCGGACGATCGGGCATCACCGTAGGTGGTCATGCGCTCACATTAGTTGCGCAGCATGCCCATCGGCAACGGTCGCGAATCCGACATCGCACCGGGTCAGGCGATGCGGATCATCTTCTTGTTGACGAACTCGTCGATGCCGAAACGACCGAGTTCACGCCCGATTCCGGACCGCTTCACGCCACCGAAGGGCAGTTCCATGCTCTCAGCACCGACGGCGTTGACGAACACCATGCCGGCCTGCAGTCGGTCGGCCACCCGCAGCGCCTGATCGGGATCGGTGGTGAACACGTAGGAGCCCAGACCGAACGGGGTGTCGTTGGCGAGTGCGACGGCCTCCTCCTCGGAACCGACCTTGAACAGGGTCGCGACCGGACCGAACAGCTCCTCGCGGTACGAGGGTGCGGCGGTGGACACGTCGGTGAGGATGGCAGGCGGGTAGAAGGCGCCGTCGCGCTCCCCCTCGGAGGTCAGCGTCGCCCCGTCGTCCACGGCCCGCTGCACCTGGTCGGCGAGACGCTCGGCCGCCGCCACCGACGACAACGGACCGATCACCGCGGCCGTCTCGCGCACCTTGGCCGAGAACTTGGCGACGAAGTCGTCGTAGAGGTCGTCGGCGACGATGAACCGCTTGGCGGCGTTGCAGGCTTGCCCGGTGTTGTCGAAGCGCCCCTCGATGGCCGCCGCCACGGTGGCGTCGAGATCGTCGGTGGACAGCAGGATGAACGGATCGGAGCCACCGAGTTCCAGGACGACCTTCTTCAGGTTGCGGCCGGCGACCTCGGCGACTGCGGCACCCGCGCGCTCGGATCCGGTCAGCGACACACCCTGCACCCGTGGGTCGGCGATGGCGTCGGCGATCTGGGAGTTGGTGGCGTAGACGTTGACGTAGGCCCCCGCGGGAAAACCGGCGTCGAGGAAGATCTGCTGCAACGCGCCCGCCGACTCGGGACACTGGGGTGCGTGCTTGAGCACGATCGTGTTGCCCAACACCAGGTTCGGTCCCGCGAATCGCGCCACCTGGTAGTAGGGGTAGTTCCACGGCATGATGCCGATGAGCACGCCCACCCCGCTGCGGCGGATCAGCGCCGATCCCTCACCCTCGATGAGGTCGATGGGCTCGTCGGCCAGGAACTTCTCCGCGTTGTCGGCGTAGTAGGTGTAGATCGCGGCACTGAAGTCCACCTCGCCTAGCGACTGGTCGAGCGGCTTGCCCATCTCGCGCTGGATGATCCTGGCCAACTCGTCGCGACGCTCGGTGTGCAGGTCGGCGACCCTGCGGAGCAACCCCGCCCGGTCGGCGACGGTGCTGTTGCGCGACCAGTCGCGGAAGGCCTCGTCGGCCGCGGTGAGCGCCGCCTCGATCTGCTCGTCCGTGGCGGTGGTGTACTCGGCCACCACCTCGCCGGTCGCGGGATCGACTACTGCGTACAGGCTCATGCGCGGTCTCCTTCTTCCGTCGGGATGACAGGGGTCCAGCCTACCGGCGGCAGGCACGTAGGACGCGGCGGTCCGATCGTCGCCGGGAGCGGAGGATCAGAGGATCTCGCGACGCACGATCGTCTGTTCGCGACCCGGGCCGACACCGATACACGAGATGTGCGCACCCGCGAGATCCTGCAGTCGCAGCACGTAATCCTGTGCGTTCTGCGGCAATTGGTCGAAGGTCCGGCAGTCGGAGATGTCCTCCCACCAACCGGGCATCTCCTCGTAGACGGGTACCGCGTGGTGAAAACCGGTCTGGGTCATCGGCATCTCGTCGAGGCGTTCGCCGTCCACCTCGTAGGCCACACAGATGGGGACGGTGTCGAGTCCGGAGAGCACGTCGAGTTTGGTGAGGAAGTAGTCGGTGATGCCGTTGACACGGGTGGCGTAGCGGGCGATCACCGCGTCGAACCACCCACAGCGACGGGCGCGACCGGTGGTCACGCCCACCTCGCCACCGGTCTTGGCCAGGTATTCACCCCACTGGTCGAACAGTTCGGTAGGGAAGGGTCCGGACCCGACCCGAGTGGTGTAGGCCTTCAGGATGCCGAGCACCGTGTCGATGCGGTTGGGCCCGATACCCGACCCCACCGCGGCGCCGCCCGCGGTCGGATTGGACGACGTCACATACGGATAGGTCCCGTGGTCGACGTCGAGCAGGGTGCCCTGGGATCCCTCCAGCAGCACGGTCTCCTCACGTTCGAGAGCCTGGTTGAGCAGCAGTCGGGTGTCGGCGATGCGGTGGGTGAACCCCTCGGCCTGGGTCATCACCTCGTCGACCACCTTGTCGACCTCGAGGGCCCGGCGGTTGTAGATCTTGGTGAGCACCTGGTTCTTGATCTCCAGCGCGGCCTCGACCTTCTGGGCCAGGATCTTCTCGTCGAGCACATCGGCCACCCGCACACCGACCCGGGCGATCTTGTCCTGGTAGCAGGGTCCGATACCGCGGCCGGTGGTGCCGATCTTCTTGTTGCCCAGGAAACGCTCGGTCACCTTGTCGATGGCCACGTGGTACGGCATGAGCAGGTGGGCGTCGGCGGAGATGAGCAGGCCGGAGGTGTCCACGGCGCGCTCCTCGAGCCCGCCGAGCTCGTCGAGCAACACACCGGGATCGACCACGACACCGTTGCCGATGACGTTGTTCACACCCGGGGTGAGGATGCCCGACGGGATGAGGTGCAACGCGAAGGTCTCGCCGTCGGGGAGGACCACCGTGTGTCCGGCGTTGTTGCCACCCTGGTAGCGGACCACCCACTGCAGTCTGCCGCCCAGCAGATCGGTCGCTTTTCCCTTACCCTCATCGCCCCACTGGGCGCCGATCAGCACGATCGCAGGCATCTGGTCGCTCCTTCCGGCCCGGTATAGCGCCGGAACCGTGGGACAACCCTACTGGCTCGGTCGCCTGTTCACTGCATCACATCGCATCGCGTCCCACCCATTACCCTGTGCGGCGTGGGTGTGGCGGTGGTGGTGGCGGAGCAGGTCACCGAACCGCTGCCCGCGGTACTGGCCACGGCCGCCGACGCGGTGACGGAGACGACCGGCGAGCGGGGACCGTTGCGCGACGCGATGGGCACGCTGCTGGCCACCGGCCCCCGCCGACTGGTGGTGGTGGCCGGGCCCGACCACCCCGACGCCTTCCTGGCCGCGGTGCTGTCGCGGCTGATGATCGCCGACCGCCTGGACGTCGAGGTCGGCTACGTGGCGCAGACGCCGACCCCCGCCACCGTCGCCCACGAGCTGCCCACCGGTGCGGCCGCCGCGGCGTGTGCGGTGCACGGTCGGGCCGACACCCTGCCGCTGATCCGCGACGACACGGCCGCGGTGCTGATCGGTCGGGCCCGCCACATCGGCGTCGACGGTGCGCCGTTCACCGGCGAGACCTATGTGGACAGCACACTGCTGGCGCACGGGCAGATCGGCGGTGTGCTCATCGAACCGCTGGCCACCGCCCCCGGAGTGCGTGGCGGCCTGGACCGCCGATGGCGGAAGGGATGGTCGGCGGGTCGGGCGGTGCAGACCGGCGGCGTCGGGTTCCTGGTCGAACGGGACGGCATACTGGCGGACAGACCGGTCACCCGGTCGACGTTCTACCGGCACCAGCAGGACTGGCGGCTGGTGCGCAGCCGGCCGGAGGACCCGCGATGATCACCACGCGACCATGACGACCACCGCGGAGATCGCCCGCGCCGTCCGACCGGGTCCGGTCTTCGGCGGGGTGGTCGTGGCCACGGTCGCCGGCGGCCTGCTGCTCGCCCACTCCGCACCCGGCCGCAACCCCACGTCGGTCATCGGTGCGTTGTTGCTCGTGCTCGGCGGGTGGGTGGTCAGCCTGTGCCTGCACGAGTTCAGTCACGCGGTGACCGCCTTCGCCTTCGGCGACAAGAACGCCGAGTTGCGGGGCTACCTGACCCTCAACCCGCTGCGGTACGCGCACCCCGGTCTGTCGCTGGTGCTGCCGCTGTTGTTCATCCTGCTCGGTGGCATCGGATTCCCCGGCGGTGCGGTCTACGTCGAACAGTCCGGGTTCACGCGGGCGCAGCGCAGCATGGTCAGCGCGGCCGGCCCCGTGTCCAACATCGTGTTCGCGGTGGTCCTGTTGGCGATCGTGCGGGTGTACGGCCCGGAGAGCGCGTTGCAGAGCCTCAACCTCTGGGCGGCGCTGGCGATGCTGGCGCTGCTGCAGATCATGGCCGCGGTACTGAACCTCATCCCGATACCGGGTTTCGACGGCTACGGCATCATCGAGCCGTATCTGTCACCGCAGACCCGACGGTCGATCGCCCCGATCGCGCCGTACGGGTTCCTGCTGATCCTGTTGATCCTGTTGGTGCCGCAGCTGAACCGGTTGTTCTTCGACGTCGTCTACTGGCTGTTGGAACTGTCTGACGTGCCGAGCTGGCTGGCGTCCTACGGCTGGGGCCTGGTGGTGTTCTGGCGCTGACTTCGACCGGAGATCATGCGGGCGTTCACCAGGTGATGTCGCGATGGCACTGCCGCTGGATGTCGATGGGATCCACCTGGATGGTCGCGTGGCCCAGTTCGTGACTCTCGAGCACCTGCCGCGCCGCCGCCAGCACCTGCGCGTTGTCGCCGTCCGTGCCCAGATGGACGGTGGCGACGTCCATTCCGGTGGTCAGCGTCCACACGTGCAGATCGTGCACATCGGACACCTCGGGCAGCGCCGACAGGTCGCGGCGCAACTGCTCGACGTCGACGTGGGCGGGTGCCCGCTGGGCGAGGATGCGCAGGGCGTCGACGGCCAGCCGCACCGCTCGCGGTGCCACCCACAACGCGATCAGCACCGCGACGACGACGTCGGCGTATCCCCAGCCGGTGGTCAGCGCGACCACGCCGGCGATGAGCACCCCGACGGATCCGACGGCGTCCGCCAACACCTCCATGTACGCCCCGCGCACCGCGATCGACTCGCTCGCGTCGGCGCGCAGCAGCAGCATGACCGCCACATTGGCCGCGAGCCCCAGCACCGCGACCACGATCAGGGTCAGTCCGGGCACCTCGGGGTCGCTGCCGATCCTGGCGACTGCCTCGTACAGGACGAAAACCGCGACCGCGATGAGCAGCAGCGCGTTGGCTATCGCGGTGAACACCTCGGCGCGATGCCAACCGAAGGTCTTCTCACCGTCGGTACCGCCGTGTCGGGCGAGCAGCAGAGCGGTGAGTCCCATCAGCATGGCGATGACGTCGGTGGCCATGTGTCCGGCGTCGGCGATCAGGGCCAGCGAGTTCACCAGCACGCCCACGACCAGTTCGACGACGAAGAAGGTCGAGATGACTCCTGCCCCGACCGCCATCGGCCACAACCGTCGATGCCGGGCGTCGACGCCGGGGTGTGCGTGACCGTGATCGTGGCCCATTGCGCTGCCGTTCACCTCTCGCCTGTCGACCTCACCGGACCTCGCCAATATATGCGTGCCTACGCATGAATGGCAACCACCGATCGGCCCCCGATGAGGTACTGTGCGGGCGACCGTCCCACCACCGTTCGACACGGCGCGGGATCACGGTCACGCCGACTCCGTCGATGCCGATCCCCTGTGTGATCGCCTCGACGGGCGGACACCCTCCCAGCCCGCGGGCACCTCTCGACGGAGGTGCGCGCACGTACTCCTCGGACAGGTCGATCGTGATCGCGTATCCAACCGCTCTGGCCGCCACCCGGCGGTCGCCGCGACTGGCTCCTCCGACCCCGTCGCGGGTGCCCCCGTCCCGGAACCACCGTCGGTGACCAGGCGCAGCCGCTCGTTCTACGGTGCCGTGGCGCTGGCACTGATCCTCGTCGCCACCGCCTGCGGTGGTTCCCAACCCGCGGGCCCCGATCTGCATCCGGCCGGGACCACCGACGCACCCCCACCGACGTCGGCGATACGCCTGCAGTACGCCACCGCCGACGGTCACGACCCGGCGCAGAACTGGGGTGATCTGTACCTGCCGACCGGGTCGCACACCCGCCGGTCGATCCCGGTCATCGTGCTGGTGCACGGTGGCGGCTGGCTGTGTCGGGTCCCGGCCACCAGTTTCAGCCCGTTCGCCGAACACCTGGTGGCGCGCGGAGCCGCTGTCTACAACATCGAGTACCGCAGGCTCGGTTGTGGCGGTGGATTCCCCACCACGTTCGACGATGTGACCGACGCGGTCCGTGCCGTACCGGGACTGGCGCTCACCCATCCCGAACTCGACCCCACCCGTACCGTGGTGGTCGGCCATTCCGCCGGTGCTCAGCTCGCGGTGTACGCGGCGAGTCGGCTCCGCTCCGAGGGAGCCGACCGGCCGATCCGTGCGGTCAGCATCTCCGGACCGCTGGACATGCGTACCGCCGTCGCAGACGGGGACACCCGGGTGTCACGGGTCCTCGGTGGCGGACCGAGCCGCGAGTCCGACCGTTATCGCGCCGTCGATCCGATGGAGAACATCGATCCCACCCTGCCGGTCACCGCCATTCACGGGACCGCGGACCGCACCGTGCCGTACAAACAATCGCAGATCTACATCGCGGCATTGCGCGCCGCGGGCGGACAGGGTCAGGTGATGTTGTTGCCGGGTGAGAACCACACGTCGCTGCTCACCGAGGGGAGGCCGGCGCAGACGCTGGTCGTGGACCGCATCATGTCGGTGACCCTCCGCCGACCCGTCGCGCCATGACATCCACCCGACACCGCGACGGGCCCGCCGACCGTCCGGTCGTCGCCGGCGCGGCGACGGACTCGGGTGGTGCGGATCCGAGGACGCCGTCACGGCGTCGGTCGCTCGCCCGGATGTCGCCCGCGCACGCCGACCAGGTCGCGACCTGGGCCGGACGCGCACTCACGCTGGCCGCGATCGTCTCTCTCATCGGTATCCCGCTGCGCTGGTGGGACGGGGTGGACATCGCCACCGACCTGTTGGGCGTGTTCAACATCCCCGCCGACCCCAGCATCTTCGTGATCTGCCTGGTGTCGGCCCTCGGCGGTGCCGTGCGACGCCGCTTCCGGGGTGCGCACACCACCTTCCTGACCATCATGGCGCTCGCGGTGGTCAACGACGTCGCCGAGCTGACCACGGTCATCGACCAGAACATCAGCTCGCACGACGACTACTTCGGGTGGCGCAACTCCACCGCGACGTCGGTGCTCGTGCTGGCCATCGGCCTGGGCGTGATGATCACCTTCTGGCGGGCTCGCGGGGCGTTCGTCGCCCGATTGGCCCGGCGCTCCATCCGGGTGGCGTTGACCGTCATCTTCTGCGGGTTGTCACTGTCCTTCCTCGTCACCTTCGGACTGACCACCCTGTTCCCCCGTTCCCTGCGCGGCTGGGGTGAGAAGTCGGCGTGGGCGTTCCGTTCCACCTTCGGTGACCGGGTGACCGGCAACGACCCCTTCTTCCGGGGCGACCTCGGGCACCACTGGATCTACGTGGTGTCCGGTTGGCTGTCGGCGGGGGCACTGATCCTGGGGTTGCTGGTGCTGTGGCGGGCCAACCGCGACAACGAGTTCGCCGACGCCGACGAGGAACTGCGGGTGCGTCGACTGCTCGCCGAGTACGGCGAACGCGACTCCCTCGGGTACTTCGCCACCCGCCGGGACAAGTCGGTGGTGTTCTCCCCCGACGGCCGGGCCGCGGTCACCTTCCGAGTGGTAGGCAGCGTCAGTGTGGCCAGCGCCGACCCCGTCGGCGATCCCGATTCGTGGCCGGGGGCGGTCGCGGCCTGGTTGGACAACTGCCGCGCACACAGCCTGCACGCGGCGGTCCTCGCTGCGAGCGCGAGCGGATCGCGGGTGTACCGCGCGGCGGGTCTACGGGTGCTGGAGATCGGTGACGAGGCGATCATCCACGTGGAGGATTTCACCCTGCGCGGGGCCACCATGAAACCGGTGCGTCGCGCGGTCAACCGACTGACCGCAGCCGGTTACACCACCGAGGTCCGCAGGCACGGCGAGTTGAACCCCGCCGAACTCGCCGAGATCGCCGACCTGGCCGAACGCTGGCGTGGCGACGAGACCGAACGCGGTTTCTCGATGGCCCTCAACCGGGTGGGAGACACCAGCGACGGCCGCTGTGTGCTGATCACCGCGGTGGACTCCGAGGGCCGGATCCGCGGGTTCCTGTCCTTCGTGCCGTGGGGGCGGCGCGGGTTGTCGCTGGACCTGATGCGCCGGGACCGCAACGCCGAGAACGGGATCAACGAGCTCATGGTCGCCGGGGTGGTCGAGTGGTCGCGGCAGTCGGGGATCCGCCGTATCTCGCTGAACTTCGCCGTGTTCCGGTCGGTGTTCTCCGACGCCGAACGGATCGGCGCCGGGCCGATGACCCGACTGGCCGACGGGGTCCTCGGTTTCGCGTCGAAGTTCTACCAACTCGAGACGCTGTACAAGTCCAACGACAAGTACCGTCCGCTGTGGCTGCCGCGCATGCTCTGCTACGCACCGTCGCTCACGGTCATGCGCGCCGCGGTGGCCGTCGGCGTCGCCGAGGGTTTTCTCCCGCACGTGGGGCCGAGATTCCTGGTCGGCGCCAAGACCCCCACCGAGCAGCTCGCCCGTGACGACGAGTTCCGCTGTGCGGTGGCCGACCTCGATCGACTCCCCGCGAAGGACTCGGTGCCGCCCACACCGCGGTTGACCGACCAGCAACGGGCCAGGCACGCGACGTTGCGTCGGGTGGAGGAGTCCGGGAGGCAGGCCTATCCGGTTGCCGTACCCCGGACCATCGCCGTCGCCGAGGTCTGCACACAGTTCGCCGGGCTCCCCGCGGACACGCACACCGACCACCGCATCGACGTCGTCGGACGCGTCCGCGGTGTCCGTGACTTCGGCGGGCTGCTCTTCGTCGACCTGCACGAGGACGGCGCGGACATGCAGGTGCTTGGTCAGTCCGACGTGCTCGGCGGCGGCGAACTCGCCGCGTTCCGGTCATCGCTGGACGTGGGTGACCTGCTCAGCGTCGGCGGGACGGTGATGACCACGCGCACCGGGGAACTGACGGTGCTGGCCGACCGCTGGCAATTGGCGGCGAAGTGTCTGCGCCCGCTCCCCGCACCGGGCACCACCCTCGGTGACGACGTCCGGGTGCGCAACCGCACGCTGGATCTCCTGGTCGACCACGCCGCGGTGACCATGTTGCAGCGGCGGTCGGCGGGAGTGGCCGCGTTGCGCGGCTGTCTGCAACAACGCGGATTCGCCGAGGTGGAGACACCGATGTTGCAGACCGTGCACGGCGGCGCGGCCGCACGGCCCTTCACCACCCACATCAACGCCTACGACATCGACCTGTTCCTGCGGATCGCACCGGAGCTGTTCCTCAAGCGGTTGTGCGTGGCCGGGATGAGCAAGATCTTCGAACTGAACCGCAACTTCCGCAACGAGGGTGTGGACGCCACGCACAACCCGGAGTTCACCTCGTTGGAGGTGTACGAGGCCTACGGCGACTACCGGTCGATGCAGCAACTGACCCACGACCTGATCGTCGCGATGGCGACCGCGGTCAACGGTGCCCCGGTGGCCCTGCGCCCGGGTGCCGACGGCGCCGTCGAGCGGGTCGACCTCACCGGCGACTGGCCGGTGATCACCGTGCACGACGCGGTATCGCGAGCCACCGGCACGACCATCTCGTCGGCCACCCCGGCCGACGAGGTCGCGGCCGTCTGTGCACGGCACCACGTCGCGGTCACCGGCGACCTGCCCGCGGGCAAGCTGGTGATGGAGCTCTACGAGGCGCTGGTGGAGAAGCAGACCACGTTCCCGACGTTCTACTACGACTTCCCGGTGGAGGTGTCGCCGCTGGCCAGACGCCACCGCGACGATCCCGCCCTCACCGAACAGTGGGACCTGGTGGGTTGGGGTGCGGAGATGGGCACCGCCTACAGCGAGCTGACCGACCCGGTGGACCAGCGTCGCCGACTGACCGAGCAGTCGCTGGCCGCCGCCAACGGTGACGCCGAGGCGATGGCCCTCGACGAGGATTTCCTCGGGGCCCTGGAGTACGGCATGCCCCCGACGGGTGGTCTGGGTCTGGGTGTCGATCGACTGGTGATGACCCTGACCGGGGTCCCCATCCGCCCGACGCTGGCGTTCCCGTTCGCCAAACCCATCGTCGAGACACCGAGGACACAGACCCCCTGAACCGGGCTCACCGCAGGGTCGCGACGGCCGACGCGCGCCGTAGCCCGGCAACCATCAGCAGGTCGACGATGGTCGAACGCACCTGCGCCAGGATCACCGTCTCCGAGAGTCCTCCCTCGACGACCATGGCGGGATTGGCCTTGCGGGCCAGCGAGCGCAGCACCCGCGCCGCATCGGCCGAGTCGGGCTTCTGACCGGGGTCGGCGAGCATCATGTCGTGCAGCACCTCGAAAGAGCCCGCCAGGCCCTCGATGAGGTCGACGAGTTCGGGGCTGACGTGACCGCCACCCTCGGTGAGACTCATCGCCCGCCGGGCCAGGACACGGATGTTCCGCACGGAGTTGTCGATCGGATCCGCGGTCGCGGCGAGCCGGGACAACCGGTCGCGGGAACCCCAGTACAGCGGCGAGAGCAGGCTGATCTCGCGGCCACCGTTGATGTCGCTGCGCATCGCGTCGATGGACCCCTGCGTGGACCGCGCACGTTCCAGCCCTCGCTCCACGATGTCGACATCGCCGTCGCGCAGTCCGACGGCGATGTCGGTGACCACGTGCTTCATCGTCATCATCACCCCGGCGGCGTCACGACGGGCCCGCAGCACCGGGTGGGTGGGGATGATGACGACGATGAGCAGACCGATGACCCCACCGACCAGGGTGTCGACCACGCGGTAGAGCCCGCCGCTACCACCGGGCGGCAGCAGCGTCGCCACCAGACACGCCGAACTGGCCGCCTGCATGGGCACCAGCGGCCCTCGGTCCACCAGCACCGCGGCGGTCATGGCCAGGGCCACCACCACCCCGATCTGCCAGCCACCGGAACCGATGACCTTGATGATCAGGTCACCCACCCCGATGCCGATGCTGACCCCGAGGATCATCTCCACCGAGCGGCGCCACCGCTGGCCCAGTGACAGTCCCAGCGAGATGACCGCCGCGATCGGCGCGAAGAACGGTGTGGGATGGCCGAACAGATGCAGGGCGACCCACCACGAGATCCCGGCCGCCAGCGAACACTGCGCGATCGGCAACGCCGAGTTCCAGAACCGCCGGGTGCGTGAATTGACCGAAGCGGGCAGCGCCCGGTTGAGTCCCCGGAGGCGCTCGCTAAGCGAGACCAAGTTCGGTCGCCGCGGCGGGATCGCTCTCGTTGAGCAGATCGAGACAGCGGAGGTGCTCGTCCTCCTCGCCGATGTCGTGGGCGGCACGGGCCAGCACCGCGACGCACCGCAGGAACCCCTGATTGGGTTCGTGACTCCACGGCACCGGGCCGAAGCCCTTCCAGCCGTGCCTGCGCAGTTGGTCCAGACCGCGGTGATACCCGGTGCGGGCGTAGGCGTAGGCGGCGATGACCTGGCCGCTCTCGATGGCGGTCTCCGCGAGGTTGGCCCACGCGATGGATGCGGTCGGGTGTGCCGCGGCCACCGCGGCCGGGTCGGCGCCGTCGAGCAGTTCCGATTCGGCGTCTTCGTCGCCGGTCAGCAGAGTCGGTGGGGGTCCCAGGAGATCTCCGAAAGAAGTCACCGGACCATTGTGCAACGTCGGGGGTTCGCGAGACGACGACTGCCGACATCGACCCGGAGCGGCCACAACGGCATGGCGCCGGCGATTCGCTAGGCTGTACCGGCGTATCACTGCCGCCCGAGGTCCCGGTGCGGCACAGTTTCGGCCTGCGAGGGGCCACGGGTCGAGTGCTGGAAGGCGGCCACGCGGGATGTCACACCCTAGCGACGACGGCAAGTCGGTTGTCGGTAAAGCGATCTCGGCGCTACGGCGTCGTCGTCGTGGATCCCAGACCCCGGCCGCTCCACCCGCCGTCCCGGCCCGGCTGGGTCGGCCCACGGCGTCCGAGAAAGGGCCGATCGACGACGAGCAGGTCCCCACCGGGCCCGACTCCGGCCGGCCCACTGGTGACGACTCCGGCCGTCCGACTGGCGACGACTCCGGCCGGCCCACTGCAGACGACTCCGTCGTGGGATCAACCGCCGACGCACTGCTGGCCAGTCGCGCCACCGCGCCGAAGGACGCGCAGCCCGCTGAGGCCGAACCGGCGGCCGCCGAGCCGGCGGGGCCGCAGCCGGACACCGACCACGAGGCCGAGCCCACATCGGAGCCGGCCGACGAGGCTGACACGACGTCGGCCCCGGCCGAAGCCGAACCGAGCGAATCCGAGTCGAGCGAGTCCGAGTCCGAGTCCGACGAGGATGACGGGACGACCGCGGGCGAGGTCACGGCAGTGGCCGCACCCGTCGCCGGTGGCGCCGCCGTCGTGACGGCGGCAGCCGAGGACCACGACGCGGTCGATGCCGACGAGGACGGCGAATCGCAGAACGAGAAGCCGCAGGACACGGAGCACGCGGCCGCCGCATCTGACACCTCGGAATCCGACACGGTCACCGCCGACGAGTCGACGCGAGGTGCCGACGACACGCCGACGGCGCAGGACGAGTCTGAGGACGGCGACGAGGATCCCGCACTCGACGAGACAGAGGACGGGTCCACCACCCGCCCCGTCGAGGCCCACGGTGCCGACGACACCTCGGCGGAGGCGGACACGGACACGGACACCACGGAACCCGAGGCCGAGACGACGGCCGACGACGAACCGGAGCCCGGGCCGGCGAAGGACGCGTCGGCACCCGAGACCGACGACGACGATGACCAGACCTCGACCTCGGTGGCAGCGGTCGCCGCGCCGGTCGCCGGTGGTGCCGCCGTGGTGACGGCTGCCGCCGACAAACCCGAGGCGAACGAACCCGAAACGGATGACGGCCACGGTGCCGATGCCGACGACGCTCAGGCAGACACCGACACCGAGGTCGACGACACCGAGCAGTCCGCCGACGACGTCTCGTCCAACACCGAGACCGAGGACGACACGCCTTCCACGGGCACCGTCGCCGCGGTTGCCGGATCCGCGGTCGCCGCCGGAGCCGCGTCCAAGGCTGCCACCTCCACCCGGGACGAGACGGATCGGGACGCCGAGCAGCCGGACGCCGAGTCGGAGTCGGGTGATCACGGATACGACGCGACGACGACCAACGAGATACCCCGGTCGGAGTCGCGGGAGTCCGCGGACGCCGAGGCCGAGGCTGGACGGGAACCCGCGGACGCGGAAGCGACCACCGACCCGGACCCCGGCCCACAGTCGACGCGCACGACCCAGCAGACCGATCGTGACGACATCGCGTCGGGATGGAAGACGGGTACCGCGGCACCGCAGTACTTCCCGGCCGCCGACGGTTCACCCACCGCGACCAAGACCGCACCCACGCCGACCAAGGGCCGACGCGGGCTGGTGATCTGGTCGGTCCTGGCCGCCGCGGTCGCGATCGTGGTGGTGGTCGGCGTGGTCGTCGCCCTGCTGAACAACTCCGACACTCCCAAACCCCCCGCGGATCAGGCTGCCGACACCGCCTTGCAGTACGGCAAGGCGGTCTCCGGCGGCGACCTCGACACCCTGCGGAGCATCACCTGCGGCAGTCGTAAGCAGTTCTACGACACCCTCAGTGACGCGGACTACCGCAAGGATTTCGAGACCCAGCAGGCCAGCAAAGAGCTGTTCGTGATGACCGACGTCCAGGCGTCCAAGATCACCGATGCTGCCGGTGACGCGGCCCAGGTCGACGTCACCGCCCACCAACTGGCCACGCCGGAGAAGAACGTGAACGCGCGGTTGGACCTGCGTCGTGAGAACGGATCGTGGAAGGTCTGCGGGGACAAGTGACCGCCCGCCGGCGGGCATCGTGAACGGCGACTTGTCCGACCTCCCGGTGAAGTCGCCGACCCGCGGTTACGCTGTCCCGGTGCTGGTCGACCCGAACGCAGCCCTGCCCGGACGCCACCGTCGTTCCGCATCGGCGCCTGCGACCACGCGTCCGGACCACTCTGCTCGCGTTCGTCCTCCGCGACCACGGGACATCACGGCGACCACCGACATCCCGGCCCTGGCGGGCTCGTCACGGATCGACCTCGACGTGGTCGCCACGCACCGGTGGGGGCGGGCCGAGGTGGAGATCGTGTGCGCCGCCGTCACCATGATGCTGTTGGCGATCGGCGTCGTCGTCGGCATCGCGATGCTCTGACGGGCACCCGCCTCGGCTGTGCGTGCTGAGTGTGTCCCTCCAGACGGTGTCACCGTCAGATCAGCACGGCGTCGTTATCACTGCGTGACCATCGTTGCGATCGCATCGCGATCGGTGTTCCGATGGTGCTCCCGGGTCATGACTCGGGTTATCCTCGGTCCAACGCACGAACGCCTCTCGTCGCCACCGCGACCGCGCATCGACGTTGTAGGAGAAGACCCACAGTCGACCACACCCCGGTCAGACCCGCGGACGGACGATCGGGAACGGAGACATCGTGACGATGCTCAGCGACGCGACGGCGATCGACCCCACAGTCCCGTCGCCCGGCGAAGGGCACCCAGCTCAGGCACTCACGGCGCAGCCGACCGACTCCGACGACTCGGCCACGTCGCTCCTCGAGGCGGTGCTGCCCGACGAGTTGCAGCCCGACCTGCTCTTCGGCTCGCACGGCGGCGTGATGCTCGTCAGCGGACTGATGCTGACGGTGCTGGTGATTCTCACGGCCTGTTTCGGCGCCCTGCC
This sequence comes from Williamsia sterculiae, assembly GCF_900156495.1. Classification (GTDB taxonomy): domain Bacteria; phylum Actinomycetota; class Actinomycetes; order Mycobacteriales; family Mycobacteriaceae; genus Williamsia_B; species Williamsia_B sterculiae. The sequence continues at coordinate 314,876 of NZ_FTNT01000001.1, read as the reverse complement.
CACCTGAGAAACCGCCACCTCGTCGTAGTCCGTCTCAACACCAGCCTGGACCACGACCCCGGGGTATCACCCGTCGGGAGGGCGACCCGCGGCCGACTTCCTCACCACTTGGTGACGCGTATGGAGACGCGCTGCCCGCGCGCTGCCTGCGCCGTCGACACGACCGCAGGCAGCGCGCACCACCACCGATCAGCGGCTCACGTGGCGCTGATGGACTTCCCGGCCGACTTCAGGTCGTTGCTGGCCTCGACGACGCGCTCGGCCATCCCGGCCTCTGCCTTCTTCAGGTAACTACGCGGGTCGTAGACCTTCTTGTTGCCCACGTCGCCGTCGATCTTGAGCACGCCGTCGTAGTTGGCGAACATGTGACCGGCCAGCGGTCGGGTGAACGCGTACTGGGTGTCGGTGTCGACGTTCATCTTGACCACGCCGTAGCTCAGCGCCTCCTCGATCTCGCTCTTCAACGAGCCGGAACCGCCGTGGAAGACGAAGTCGAACGGCTTGGAACCCTCGGGCAGGCCCAGGGTCTTCACCGCCACCTCCTGGCCGGTCTTCAACACGTCGGGACGCAGTTTCACGTTGCCGGGCTTGTACACGCCGTGCACGTTGCCGAAAGTCGCGGCCAGCAGGTAGCGACTCCCACTGTCACCGGCCCCGAGCGCGTCGAGGGTCTTCTCGAAATCCTCCGGGGTGGTGAACAGCTTGTCGTTGATCTCGTTCTCCACGCCGTCCTCCTCACCACCGACCACGCCGATCTCGATCTCCAGGATGATCTTCGCGGCGGCTGCCTTGGCCAGCAGCTCCTTCGCGATCTCCAGGTTCTCGTCCAGCGGAACCGCGCTGCCGTCCCACATGTGCGACTGGAACAGCGGGTTCCGCCCGGCGTCGACGCGCTGCTGCGAGATCTCGATCAACGGACGCACATAGGTGTCGAGTTTGTCCTTGGGACAGTGGTCGGTGTGCAGCGCCACCAGGATGTCGTACCGGTCGGCGACCACATGGGCGAACTCGGCGAGCGCCACCGCACCGGTGACCATGTCCTTCACACCCAGACCCGAACCGAACTCCGCACCACCGGTCGAGAACTGGATGATGCCGTCACTACCCGCCTCGGAGAAACCCTTCAGCGCGGCGTTGATCGACTCCGACGACGTGCAGTTGATCGCGGGGAACGCGTAACCGCCCTTCTTGGCCTTGTCCAGCATCTCTGCGTACTGCTCGGGCGTCGCGATGGGCATCGGAGATCCTCCAACCGGGTCGGGCCTCATGGGCTCGAGGTGCATGTCACCTCACAGTATGACGGTTGGGTGGGTTCAGGTTCTCCTCAGGCATCAGCCGGTAACCTTGGCACCCGTGATCGACACCGCGTTGGCCGAAACCACCACGAAAGCACTGCTCCCGGGTTTCCTCGACCCCATCACCCTGCTCGGGTACTTCGGTACCTGGGCGCTGGTCGGGTTGCTGCTGGTGATCCTCATCGAATCGGGCGTATTGTTCCCCGTCCTGCCCGGTGACTCCCTGCTGTTCGTGGCCGGGTTGGTCGCGGCGGGCGAGTCCGCGGAGGTCTCGCGCTTCGCGTCGCTGTGGCAGCTGTTGATCTTCATCCCGATCGCCGCGATCATCGGCGGTCAGATCGGGTACTGGATCGGCCGCTATGCGGGCACCACGATGTTCACGCCCGATGCCCGATTCCTCAAGGAGCGGTACCTCACCGAGGCCCACGAGTTCTTCGAGAAGCGCGGTCCGGTCACCATCTTCCTGGCCCGCTTCGTCCCCATCGTCCGCACACTGGCACCCATCGTCGCCGGTGCGGCCCGGATGAAGTTCACGGTCTTCCTCGCCTACAACGTGCTCGGCGCGGTGATCTGGGGTTGCGGCATCACGCTGCTGGGGTACTGGCTCGGCCAGTTCGAGATCATCCAGAAACTCATCGAGCCCATCTTCATCGTCATCGTGCTGATCTCGGTGGTGCCGATCATTCTCGAGTACGTCAAACGTCGCCGGGCCGAGAAATCCGCCGCACCACGAGGTGCGCAGGCGGTCGACGAGCAGCCGAAAGCCTGAGCGTCACCCGGCTCCTCAACGCCAGGCCCGGTCGATGTCCGCATGTGTGCGGACCCACGCGTGCATCGCGATACCCGCGGCCACCCCGGCGTTGATGCTGCGGGTGGACCCGAACTGGGCGATCGACACCGTCAGGTCGGCCCGAGACCGAGCGTCCATACTGACGCCGGGACCCTCCTGACCGAACAGCAGCACACAATCGCGCGGTAGCTCGGCGGTCTCGATGGGCTCGGCACCGGGGGTGTTGTCCACCGCGACCACCGCCAACCCGGCGTCGGCGGCCCAGGCCACCAGGTCGGCGACCGTCTCGTGATGATGGATGTGCTGGTAGCGATCGGTGACCATGGCGCCGCGCCGGTTCCAGCGACGACGACCCACGATGTGCACCGCGGCCGCCGTGAACGCGTTCGCGGTGCGAACCACCGTGCCGATATTCGCGTCGTGACCGAAGTTCTCGATGGCGACGTGGAACGGGTGCCGTCGGGTGTCGAGGTCGGCGACGATCGCCTCCCGGGTCCAGTACCGGTAGGCGTCGACGACGTTGCGGCGGTCCCCCTCGGCGAGCAGATCCCGGTCCAGTCGCGGGTCGTCGGGCACGGGTCCACGGACCGCCTCGTCCCACGGTCCGACACCCACCTCGGCATCACCCCGGCCCACCCATTCGGTGGGTCCGGGTTCGTCGGTGCTCACCAACGGCGTTCAGGCCAGGCCCAGGTCGCCCAAGCCCAGCAGTGAGCGGTACTCCACGCCCTCGGCCGCGATGATCGCGTCGGCGCCGGTGGCCCGGTCCACCACGGTGGCCACCCCGACCACCTCGGCGCCTGCGTCTCGGGCCGCCTGCACCGCGGTCAGCGGCGACTGCCCGGTCGTGGAGGTGTCCTCCACGATCAGTACCCGCCGCCCCTCGATGTCCGGGCCCTCGATCCGCCGTTGCATACCGTGCGTCTTGACCGCCTTGCGCACCACGAAGGCATCGACGGGTCGGCCCGCCGCATGCATGATCGACGTCGCGACCGGGTCGGCGCCCAGGGTCAGACCACCGACGGCGTGGTAGTCCCAGTCGGCGGTGAGCTCGCGCATCAATCGCCCGATGAGCCGGGACGACTCGTGCTGCAGCGTGGCCCGCCGCAGATCGACGTAGTAGTCGGCTTCTCGGCCGGACGACAGCGTGACCCGGCCGTGCACCACCGCGAGTTCGACGACGAGTTCGGCCAACCGGTCACGGTCGGTGCGGTTCTCGGTCACGCGTCTCCTCCCTGGTAGGGCTCACGTTCATGGTGGCCCGGCTGATACGGCCGCAAGGGCGGCCGCTCGGGCACCTCGTCGTCGACGGAGCGGACATGCCGTCGTGGCGGCGCAGGCGACGGCACGGGCGTGGACGCCGGCCGCTCCCCCCGCTGCGCGGATGCCACGGTGCGCGGCTCGCGGGGTCGTCCGACAGGGGCCAGCGGATCGTGCGGACCACGCGCCGGAGGTTGATCCGCGGCCGGCGGCAGCACCCGCAGCAGATCACTGAACCGGCGCACGGTCTCCAGTGCGGTGTCGAGGCGTTCGGAGTCGTTGGTCACCGGCATCGAACCCAGTGCCCACTCGTCCTCGTTCCACAGGACCTCGATGTAGCGGGGCGCGTTGGTCGCCAGCGCGACCATCCGCCGATCGCACACTCGGCGCGCCACCGACAGATGGGTGGCGAACATGACCCGCTTGCCCATCGCGCCGAGCAACTCCACATCATCCTCGGCGGGCGCCAGTGCATCCTCGTCCCTCAGGTCGACCACCACCGCCGAGCTGGAGCCGCGACGCACCGCGACGATGGTGGCCACGGCGGCGAGATCGAAGATCAGCACCTCCTGACCCCGGTACATCCCCGACGCCACGTCCTCGATCCTGACGTCGGCGCCGACGTCGGTGGTCGCCCGCTGGAAACGGCCTCGCAGGTCGTCGCCCTGGGTTCGGAAATCCAGGTCGTGACCGGACGCCCAGGCAGCACGTTCGCGCCGGACCCCGGTGGTGCGCCGGCGGTCCAACCACAGCAGGGCGGCCGCACCGGCCAGAGCCAGCGCCGCGAGGACGAAATAGAGGGCGGTCATCGTGCAACAGCGTAGTCGACCGGACCCGACGAACCGCGTACCGACCGACCGTGGTCAGCGCCGACGCACGACCGGGCCACGTCGACGATCAGTTGCCGGGCTGGCTGGCCGTGACACGGCCGTCGATGATCAGGTCGGCCACCATCGTCTGACCCTGTTGCAGCACGTGGACCACCACCAGGTCACCCACCCGGATCCCCTCGCGGCCGGCGCCGTGTACGGATTCGTAATGGGTCTGTGCGTTCAACGTCACCAGGTGTTCACGGCCGTCGCTCATCTGCACCCTGATGTCTGTCGCCGTCAGCGAACGCACCGTGCCGAGCAACATCTTGGACTTCGCCGAATCGACCCCGCTGACGGCGCCTGCGGTCTCGGTCAGGGCCGTTGACGACCCGTCGGCGGACGTGAGCATCTTGATCTCGGCCGGTGATCTGGTCGCGGCGGCGTTACGGCTCGACTCGGTGGCCCCGAGGTGCACGCAGTAGGCCAGGCCCACACCGGCGACCACCAGTCCGGCCAGACACAGCAGCACGGTCGCGCGCCCGGAACCGGCCGGTTTGCGCTCCTCGCTCACGATGGTCCCTCCGCTTGCTCGACGTCGCAGCCGAGGTTAGGAGCGAAATCTGAGATACGTCTGAGACACCGCGGTCAACCGCCCGTGCTGTCGAAGAACGCCACGTCGATCTGCCATTCGTCGGCACCGGAGGAGGTGGCGGTACATCCGAACCTGCGCTGGCCACCGAGGCCGGGTACCTGGCCGTCGATCACCCAGGTGGTGTCGTCGAGCGGAAAGACCGACACGTTCCCCAGTCGTGCCTGGTCGTCGGCGAGTTGTGCACGCACCGCGGCCACGCAGGAGTCCGTCACCGATTTCTCGGCGTCGGCCACGGTGCTGCGCCCCGCCGGGGCCTGCTCTCGGGCCGAACCCCGGTCATCCGATCCACAGGCGGACAGCAGACAGGCGGTCATCAGGATCACACCGCACGCACCGCGACCGAACGGGATCTGCGTCGGCGGTGACGGAGCGGGCGGCGTGCGAATGGGGAGCTTCAGATTCGCGAGCCCGGCGCCAGTGCGTCGTCATCGGCGAAGACGAGTCCGCCGTCGTCGAGTTGAATCGCCCATCGACGAGGGCGGACCCGCACATCGGGGGCCAGTCGGGTCGAACCGCTGTCGTCCTGTGTGCCGAAGTCCTCGATCAGGGTGCCGCGCGCGGTGCCCCCGTCGTCGGTCGTCACGGTCACCACGTCGCCCACGGCCACCTCACGAGTGGGCTCGTCACGCGGTTCGGACCTCGTGGACGCGGCGTCGTCGGTGTCGGAGTTCTTCTTCTTTCCGAGCATCTGCTGTCCTCACTGTCGTCGACCGAAGCCGGCACACCCGGCGCGAAGCCGTCGGTCTCTCGAATCGACTTCTCAGCACTGCCCGGAATCAGCGCACGTCAGCAAGCGTTCGTGCATCCGAATCCGGAATTCTTTTGCGAACTGTATCAATAGTTTGTCAGCAAGCGCCTCTGGAACGGAACACCACCAAACGGAACACCACCGAAGGGGGTCAGCGCCGACAGGTGAGGACGCACCGCCGCGGCGAGCGCATCACCCGGACACGTACCCCTTCGACTTGTCCACCGGGGCGGCAAGTGGTCGGCCTGCTCGATACCGACGCAGATTGTCGAGGAACTGTTCGGCCAACCGTGTGCGCCACCCGATCACGTCGCCGCTCATGTGTGGGGAGATGTGGACATTCGGCATCGCCCACAGCGGGCTGTCGACGGACAGCGGCTCCACCTCGAACACGTCCAGTGCGGCCGAGGCGATGGACCCCACGGTCAACGCGTCGACCAACGCCCGCTCGTCCACCAACGCTCCCCGACCCACGTTCACCAGCTGCGCGGTCTGCTTCATCGCCGCCAACACCGTCGCGTCGATCAGCCCTGCGGTCTGAGCGGTCAGCGGCGCTATCGCCACCACCGTGTCGAATGCGCCGACGCGGTCGGCGAGCTCCTCGGTTGCGAACACCTCGCCGAAGTCGGGGTCACCGGTGCGGGCGGTCCGACCGGCTCCGGTGACCTCCACGCCCACCGCGGTGAGCAGACGCGCCACCGCTCGGCCGATACCCCCGGTGCCGATGACCAGCGCGCGCGACCCCGCCACCAACTCGGTCTCCCGGTGGCGCCAGACGCCCGTCCGCTGCAGTTCGTCGGAGACGTACAGCTGTTTGCGATGGGCCAGTACCGACGCGAGCACGAACTCCGCGATCGGTCGGTCGAACACACCGTGCGCATTGGTGACCTGCACGTCGGACTCGCGCAACTCGTCGAAGAGCACCGCGTCCACCCCGGCCGCGCACACGTGCACCCACCGCAACGCGTCCGCGCGCTGCCACGCGTCGCGCAGTGTCCCCGAGAAGAAATCCCAGTTGAGCAGAACCTCGGCACCGGGGAGGTGGTCGGACAGCGTCTCGGCGGTCGTCATCGTCACGTCGGCCAGCAGAGAGATGTCGTCCAGGTTGGTCGGCGGGGCGAGGTCGTCTCGGGTGACGATCACCAGCGGGGTCCGGGAGTCGCTCATGGAACCCACCGTAGGGGAGGGTGACCAGCCAGGCGTCGCAGTTGTTCGTTCGTGTTGACAACACCTGACCCCGCGTCCACCGTGGAGCCATGAACGAGGCCGGTGAGCTCTGCGCTGCTCTGCGCGGGCTGGGCCTCGAGGCCGACGACTCGTCTCGACGGCGGTCCGAGTACGCCTACGACGCCTCCAATTACCGGCTGCTCCCGCAGGTCGTGGTGTTCCCGCGAGACGACGTCGAGGTGGCCGCCGCGGTTGCGCACTGTCATCGGGTGGGGGCCGTCGTGATACCGCGCGGCGGCGGTACGGGCATGGGCGGCAACGCCATCGGCGCCGGTGTGGTGCTGGACATGTCGCGGTACATGAATCGGGTGTTGGCGGTGGACGCCGACGCCCGTACCGCGCGGGCACAGGCGGGTATGGTGCTGACCACACTGCAGCGCGAGGTCCGTGCGGCCACCGACGGCGCGTTGACCTTCGCGCCGGATCCGTCGAGCCAGTCACGGGCCACGCTCGGTGGCGCGATCGGCAACGACGCGTGTGGGAACCATTCGGTGCGCTACGGTCGCACCACCGATCACGTCATAGAGCTGTCGGTGGTCACCGCGGACGGCCTGCGACTCACCGCGACCCGTAGCGGCTTGCGCGCCACCGATCCCGAGGACCGCGCCGCGGCGGACCGAGCGGCCGAGATCGTGACCCGGCTGCGGGCGTTGACCGCGGCCAACCTCGCGATCTTCCGCACCGACCTCGAGCGGATCCCACGCCAGGTGTCGGGTTATCACCTGGCACATCTGTTGCCGGAACACGGTTTCGACGTCGCCCGCGCATTGGTCGGATCCGAGGGGACATGCGTTGTGGTCACCTCTGCCGTCGTCGGACTGGTGACCGTGCCCTCCCGACCTCTGCTGCTCTGCCTGGGTTACCACGACGTGGTGGATGCGGCCCGAGACGTCCCCACCATGCTCGAGTACTCGCCGTCGGCCATCGAGGGCATCGACGAACGCATCGTGGCGACCATGCGGGTACGACGCGGACGGGATGCGGTGTCGGGGTTACCCGACGGGCACGCCTGGCTCTACGTCGACCTCGACGAGGAGAGCGCGCCGGATGTGGAGGCGGCCGCCGAGGAGCTGTTGCAGAAGTTGCGGGCCAACGGCAGGCTCGTCGACGGCAGGACCGTCCCCGACGCCGGTGAACGTGCCCAACTGTGGCGGGTCCGTGAGGACGGGGCGGGATTGTCGTCCCGGTTGGCCGACCCCGACTGGGAGAACGGCGGGGCCGACGCCGATGCGGGCAAGCGGTACGAGTCCTGGCCCGGCTGGGAGGATTCCGCCGTCGACCCGCACCGACTGCCGGAGTATCTCGAGGGCTTCGAGGCGCTGCTGACACAACACGGACTGACCGGGGTCATGTACGGACACTTCGGTGCCGGTTGTATGCACGTGCGGATCACCTTCGACCCGCGGACCCCCGAGGGTCGTGACACCATGATCGCGTTCTGCGAGGACGCCGCGAAACTGGTTGTGGAGCACGGTGGTTCATTGTCCGGAGAGCACGGCGACGGTCGGGCACGGTCACAGTTCCTGCCGATCATGTACTCGCCGGGGATGATCCGCGCGTTCGAGGACTTCAAGGCCGTCTGGGACACGGCGGGCCGATTGAACCCCGGCAGCATCGTCCACCCGGCGCCCGTGCAGGACAACCTCGCCCTGGCCGAGGTCCCCACCCGCGACTGGTCCACCGCCATCGATTTCGGTCACGTCGACGACCTGGGCCTGGACCCGTTCGTACACGCGGTGCAGGGATGTATCGGGGTGGGCCGTTGTCGAGCCGACAGCGGTGGCGTGATGTGTCCGAGCTACCGGGCGACCCGCGATGAGAAGGACTCCACCCGTGGCCGCGCCCGGGTGCTGCAGGAGATGGTGCGCAGCGCACCCGACGTCCGCAGCGGTTGGCGATCCGACGACGTCCGCGAGGCGTTGGACCTGTGCCTGTCCTGTAAAGCCTGCTCGTCGGACTGCCCCACCGGGGTCGACATGGCGAACTACAAGGCCGAGTTCCTCCATCAGCACTACCGCGGGCGCGCACGGCCGTTGTCGCACTACTCACTCGGGTGGATGCCCGCCTGGTTGTCGGCGGCCACCCGACTGGCACCGGTGGCCAATCGGGTGCTCGCCTCCCGATTCAGCGGCCTCGCGGCGCGCTCGGCCGGTCTGGACCCGCGACGCACCACCCCACGGCTGGCCGCACGTCGCCGCGTCCGTGACGCCCTGGCCACCCTGTCGTCGAGCACCGAGGGTGACGTGTTGCTGTTCGTCGACTCGTTCACCAAGGCGTTCCGCCCGCAGGTGGCCGCCGCGGCCGGCCGGGTGCTCGGTTCTCACCACTCGAGCGTCGGCTGCACCGCCGACGCCTGCTGCGGGCTCACCTGGATCTCCACCGGCCAACTGGATCGCGCCCGCAAGGTGCTGGAGGCCACCGCCCGGAGTCTCGACGACGGCACCGACCGGCCCATCGTGGTGCCCGAGCCGAGTTGCGCCGCGGCTCTGCGCAAAGATCTTCCCGAACTCGTTCCGACCGCCGGGGCCCGTCGGGTGGCGGCCCGGGTGCGCAGTTTCGCCACCCACGTCGGCACCATGCTCGACGACGGTTGGCGACCGCCCGTCGAACCACCCGCGTCGGCGGTACTCCAAACCCACTGTCACGAATACGCCGTGTTCGGGGCGGCCACCCAACGTCGAGTGCTGCAGCGCCTCGGCGTCGGCGACGTACACGTCGCCGACGGATGTTGCGGTGTCGCCGGTAATTTCGGCTTCGAGAAGGGTCACTACGAGGTGAGCGTGCAGGTCGCCGAACAGGCTCTGGCGCCCGCACTGCGCACCGCGTCGCCGACCGCTACGGTGCTCACCGACGGGTTCAGTTGCGCGATGGCCGTCGAACACCTGCGGGCAACCGATCCCACGGTCACGGCGCCGACCGGGATCCATCTCGCGGAGCTGATCGATCCGGGATCGCACGGAGAGGAGTGACGGGTGTATCTCGGAGCGCAGTTGTTCAGCGACGAGGAGTACGCGAGCCGACTGCAGAAGGTTCGGTTGCACATGGATCGGCAGGGTCTGTCGGCCATCGTGGTGACCGATCCGGCCAACATCTACTACCTCATCGGATACAACGCGTGGTCGTTCTACACACCGCAGATGCTCTTCGTACCCATCGAGGGCGAGATGATCTTCTTCGCCCGCGAGATGGACGCCAACGGCGCACATCGCACCACCTGGCTGCCGCCCGAGCAGATCGTCGGTTACCCGGAGAGCTATGTGCAGCGGCCGCATCTGCATCCGTTCGACTGGGTGGCCTGGGCGCTGCGGCAGCGCCACCAGATCGCGCCGGCGTCGCGGGCGGGTTCGGTGGGTTTGGAGATGGACTCGAACTTCTTCACTCCCAAGGCGTATCGCGCGCTGTTCAACGCCATCCCGGAATGGAAGCTGGTCGACAACTTCGAGCTGGTGAACTGGGTTCGGTTGATCAAGTCCGAGCCGGAGATCCAGCTGATGCGCCAGGCGGGCATGGTCTGCAGTGAGGCGATGCGAGCGGCCATCGACACCATCGATGTCGGTGTCCGGCAGTGTGATGCCGCCGCCGCCATCTCCCAGGCCCAGATCACCGGAACGGACCGATTCGGTGGGGACTACCCGGCCATCGTTCCGATGATGCCCACCGGCGACGCCGCCGACACCCCGCACCTCACCTGGCATCAGGGCGAGTTCGGCAACGACCAGGCCGTGGTCATCGAACTGACCGGTGCTCACAACCGGTACCACTGTCCGCTGGCCCGCACGGTGTCTCTGGGTGACCCCGGTAAGGAGGTCGACTATGTCGCCGAAGCCGTGGCGGAGGGTCTCAACAACGTCCTCGACGCGGTGAAACCCGGTGTCGCCACCCGAGAACTGGCGTCGGTGTGGAACTGGACACTGGCCAAGTACGGCCTGGAGAAGCCGTCTCGACTGGGTTACTCGATCGGGATCGGCTACCCACCGGACTGGGGTGAGCGGACGGTCAGCATCCGCACCGAGGACGAATCGATTCTCGAGGAGAACATGACTTTCCACATCATCGCGGGCATGTGGATGCGAGGGTACGGGTACGAGTGTTCGGAATCGATCCGCGTCGGCGCGAACGGCGCCGAGACCTTCACCAGTTTCCCGCGGGAATTGATCAGGAAGTGAGAGCAGCATGACCGCACCGACGATCCCCCTGGCCGGCCGCGCGAAAGACTTGGTCGGATCGATGATCGACTCGTCCACGTCGCTGCTCGCCGCGCAGCGCCACGACATCGTGCGGTTCGCGATGGGTTCGCCCGCCGACGAGGCCGTGCCGTCGGACGAGTTCCGACAGATCGCCGGTGAGATCCTCGACAGCAGTTCGTTCACCTACGGGGCCACGGAAGGCGAGCCACGCCTGCTCGGCCTGCTGGTGGATTACCTCGCGGGCACGGCCGACCCGGCGTCCGAAGACAGACTCGTCATCACCACCGGCGGCATGCAGGGCCTCGATCTCGCCTGCAAACTGTTCGTCGATCCCGGTGACCTGGTGATCGTCGAATCCCCGACGTACACCAACGGCAGCGCCACCGCATTGTCGTACGGCGCGCAGTTGCTCGAGGTGCCGACCGACGAGAACGGTATGGACGTCGACCTGCTCGGCGACCTCGTGGCGCGGACCCGACAGACCCCGAAGGCCATCTACACCATACCCACCTTTCAGAACCCGTCCGGGGTGACGATGTCGCTGGAGCGTCGAAAGGCGTTGCTGGAGATGGCACATCACTGGGGTGCGGTCATCATCGACGACGACCCGTACGGCCTGCTGCGTTTCACCGGCGAAGATGTCCCCACGTTCCGCACCCTCAGCCCCGACGATCCGCTGCTGTTCAGTGTGCGCACCTTTTCCAAGATCCTCGCCCCTGGCTGGCGGGTCGGGTGGGTCGACGCCGATCCGTCGTTGCGACAGTTGCTGATCAACGGCAAGCAGGCGATGGACACCTGCACCAACGTTCCCAACCAGCACATCGTCGCCGAGTACATCTCCCGCGGCGGCCTCGACGAACACCTCGCCTCGCTGCGGGTGCTCTATCGCGAGCGCAAGGACGCGATGATCGCCGCGGTGGCGAAGCACCTGCCGGGTGTCGCGTCGGTGACCGACCCCGAGGGCGGCTTCTTCTGCTGGATGACACTGGAGAACGAGTACGCCGACGTCGACACCCGCGAACTGTTCGAGATCGCTCTGGCCGAGGGGGTCGCGTTCATCCCCGGTCCGGCGTTGTCCCCTGGTGGACGTTTCCACAACGCACTCCGGTTGTGCTTCGCATCGTCCACCCCGGAACGCATCGACATCGGGATGCAGCGGTTGGCGCGGAGTCTGGAGACGCTGACTCGCGGTCGACCGTGACCACGGTCGACCCTCGTGCCGTCCTCGATCGGATCGACGACGACGCCATCACGAAGCTGACCTGCGAGCTGATCGCGGCGCCCAGTGAGAACCCCGGTGGCACCGAGGCGGCGACGGTGGCCGTGCTCGCCGCGGCGGCCGCCGACGCGGGGCTCTCGGTCAGACTGCAGGAGGCCGCACCGGGGCGGGAGAACGTGATCGCCACCCTGCCCGGCGGTGACGGTCCTGGGCTGATGTTCCTCGGTCACTCCGACGTGGTCCCCGCCGGGCCCGGCTGGACGGATGACCCGTACACCCCACGGGTCCACGACGGGCTGATCGTCGGGCGCGGCTCGACCGACATGAAAGGCGGTCTGGCAGCCATCCTCACGGCCATGCGGGCATTGGCCGGGCAGTCGCTGAGCGGCCCGGTGATCCTGGTGTGCGCGGTCGACGAAGAGGAGCACGGGGCCGGTGTGCGCCATCTGGTGCGTCATCCACCAGTCGAGCGCTACCTGGGTTGTGTGGTCGCCGAGCCGACACATCTGAAGACGGTGATCGCCTGTCGCGGTGCGTCATACATCGAGATCGGCGTGACCGGTCGGGCGGCCCACTCGGGTCGTCCGGCCGATGGTCGCAGCGCCATCGACGCCGCCGCCCGCATCGTTGAGGTGATCCGCGCCGACCACGACGCCATGCAACGGTCTCTGGATCCACTGCTGGGCGCGGGCACCTGGAACGTCGGGACCATCAGTGGCGGTCAAGGTATCTCGGTGGTCGCACCCACCTGCGAACTCGGTGTCGATCGCCGTCTGATGCCCGGCGAGAGCGTGGACGCGATCGCAGAGGTGTTGCGACAGCGCATCTCCGCGGCGGGGATCGACAGCGACGGGATCGTCGTCGATGTCCGGGCGACCATGGAGATGCCCGGATTCTCGACCCCCGAATCCCACCCGCTGGTCACCGAGGCGGTCGCCGCATTGGGCGAGGTCGGGGTGGCCACCAAGATCGGCGGATGGACCGCGGCCTGCGACGGTGGCTTCGTCAGCCGCGATCTGGGGGTGCCCGCCATCGTTCTCGGCCCCGGCGACATCAACTCCCAGGCGCACCAGCCCGACGAGTCCGTCGCCATCGCCGACCTGTCGGCCGCATCACGCGCCTACGCGCTCCTCGCCTGCCGCCTGCTCGGTTGACGCACGGCGTGCCCAGAAGCCCGCGAAAACTGCGGGAGATCGGATTTCCCGATGCTGTCGTGATCTCCCGCTGAAACATCAGCGGAAGATCGCCGAAACTGCGGGAAAAGCGCCACAATCCCCCCGTGCGCGAGCACGACAATCCCCCGTGCGCGAGCACCGGAACCCTCGTCAGGCGGCGACCTTGGTGTCCGCCTCGGCCTCGCCGGGGATCTCGGTGCCACGGATGGAGCACCCCGCGGTCTCTCGCAGGAACGGCAACGCGATCATGCCGATGGCACACGCGGCCATCATGTAGCCGGCGGGGAACAGGTCCCATCCGTCGTTCTTGGTGACCGCATCGTTGACCAGCGGTGCGGTACCGCCGAAGGCCGCCGTGGCGACGTTGTAGGAGATCGCGAAGCCGGCGTAGCGCACCTGGGTGGGGAACATCGCCGGGAACGTTGCGGAGATGGTTGCGAGTTGCGGGATGTACAACACACCGAGGATGACGAATCCCACGATGGCCCAGGCGAAACCCTGCCCCATCAGCCAGAACAGCGGCAGCGCGAAGATGAACAGACCGATCAGCGAACCCCACCACAGCGGTTTGCGCCCGACGGTGTCCGACCATCTTCCGAAGAACGGGATGAGCGCCATCATCGCCAGTTCGCCGATCAGGATGGTCACGGTGCCGGTGGTCGTGGACATACCGATGTTGTTCTGCAGATACGTCGGGAGATAGGCCAACAGAGTGTAGTTCGCGACGTTCAGCGCAATCACCATCCCGAACATCACCAGGATCGGCTGCCAGTAGTTCTTGAGCAGGTCGACGAACCGCGTCCACGCCGTCCCCTCGATGGCGTCCTCCTGCTCGAGTTCGGTGAACACCGGGGTGTCGGACATCTGTCGGCGCAGGTAGAGACCGATCAGGCCCAACGGCAGTGCGAGGAAGAACGGGATCCGCCAGCCCCAGGTCTGCATGTTCTCGTCGGAGAGGCCGAGTTCGAGGAACAGCACGAACGCGGTGCCCATGACGAAGCCCAGCAGAGTGCCGAACTCCAGGAAGCAGCCGTACCGGCCACGCTTCTTGTCCGGCGCGTACTCGGCCATGAAGGTTGCCGCGCCACCGTATTCACCACCGGTGGAGAAACCTTGGATCACGCGCAACAGGATCAACAGGATCGGCGCCCAGATCCCGGCGACCGCGTGGGTGGGGAGCACACCGATCAGTGCTGTGGCCACCGAGATCAGCAGGATGGTGGTGGCCAGGACGGCCTTGCGGCCGATGCGGTCTCCGATGGGTCCCCACACCATGCCGCCGAGAGGTCGCAGCGCGAACGAGACCGCGAAACCGAGCATGGTGCCGATGGTCCCGAGATCACCGGGAAAGAACGCGTTGGTGAGGTAGGTGGCGGTGGCCGCATAGACACCGTAGTCGTACCATTCGGTCGCGTTGCCCATCGCGGAGGCGCCGATCGCCTTGCGCAACAGTCTCCGACCTTCGGGCGTGTCCGAATCCGGCAGCGCCGTCTTGTCCGATGGCACGCTGGACGGTGAAGATGTGGTCATGCCGCCTCCTTGGGCGGGCGCGACCCGAGGGCCACGTCCTGTACGACGGTCCGTTGTGTCGAGCCTGTCGCAATCGTCGGTTCAGCAGAATCGGTGGGTACAACCTAGCGCGTGGTGTGTGGTCGTCCAAAGGAAGTTGGTCATCGTCGTGCTGTGATGGATACCGAATCGCAACGCAATCCGCTCTCTGACCTCCACCGACGCAGCAACAGCGACTGCGCGGGTGCGGGTCAATTCCGTGTCGCCAAGACGACTCCGGCGGACTCGGCGACCCGGTGGTAGCCACCTGTGGACTGCACCGCGTCGAGCGCCACGTTCACCCCCGCGTTGTCGGTGGGGTAGTAGCCATGCGTCGTGGTGTCGATCAACAACCAGTTCGGCAGTCGCGCAGTGCGTGGCAGTTTGGGGAACAGAGACACCTCATGCCGTGAGACGACCAGCGGGGCAAGGTTGTTGGTCGTCGCAACCGCGGCACCATCCGGGATGCGCTGAGCCAATGCCTTCGCCGCCGCGAACTGCGGTGGGTTGTCGTAGAACGACGGTTGCGGCAGACGGGCGAAGGCGTTGCCGTAACAGAGGGCCAACCCCACCCCAGCGCAACCCAAGGCGATCGCGGTGACCCGACGACGACCGAAGACCGTGGCACCCCAGCCCGACAACGCGTCGATGAGGGCCACGAAGACCACCGACATCAGAATCGCGTTGTAGTGGAACCCCGTACCCCAGTACAGGGTGTTGGTGCTGAGGAAACGCCAGGCCAGCGTGGGTACTGCGACCAGCATGAGTGGCGACAACACCCCGACCACGAGGACGACGACCGCGAGCAGGAACAGTGTCCCGCTGCGCGGATCACCCCACGCGATACCCCGCAGGGTACGCAACGCCGAATCGGTCGCACCCCCGGAGAACTTGGATTCGTATCCGTAGCCCGAGTCGGCGAGCGAGGGGATGATCACCTTCATCGTCACCACGGTCCAGGCGATACCCCAGACCCCGGTCACCGCCGCAGCAGTCCACACCACACGTCCACCCCGCCAGGCGACCAGCAGCGCGATGACCGCGACCGTGACACCCAAGTCCTCCTTGCAGAAGACCAACGGCGCGGCGTAGGCAAGTGCGGCGCGCCATCGCTCTTCGCAGAGGGCGACCAGGCTGAACGCGACGAGCGGAACCGCCAGGGCGATCTCGTGGAAGTCGAAGGACAGCGCCTGCACGAGTCCCCAGGAGACGGCGAAACCCACGCCGATGGCGACGCCGGCGACGACACCGAACCGCGACGTGGACAGCCGGACCACGGGGATCACGGCCAACGCGAACAACAGCGCCTGCACCACGATGAGGGTGACCGGGGTGGGAAAGATGCGGTAGATCGGCGCGATCAGTGCGATCCAGGGTTGGAAGTGATCGCCGAGGAGATTGACGTGATCACCCTCCAGCGGAACCAGCGGTGCGGTGAATCGGCTGTAGGCCCGTACCGCCTGAGTGAAGATGCCCAGGTCCCACCCGTTGGTGTCGAGTCGCTGGTAGCGGCGGACCACGAACAGGACGTAGACGACCGCGGCGGCCGCACCGGCTCCCCACCCGGTGACCCAGGCGGCTGATGGCCGGGAGATCCGGCTGCGGATCGCGGTGCTCACCGGGGGGTGGCGCGGTTCTTCGTCCCGGGCAGGATTCCGGCGTCGATGACCGACTTCACGTAGGGCCGGGTCGCGGCGATCAGTTCCGCGGCGTCGTCCACGTCGGCCCACGCGGCCGCGGCCGCCGCATCGGTCCGCTTCTCGACGTCCGCGTACAGGTCGACACCCGCGTCGGTGAGTCGTTCACCGCCCTCGTCGGCGCGTTCCAGCACACCGCGCGCGACCAGCGTCTCGACCGCCCCGTCCCAGTCGGCATCCGACCAGCCGCGCGACAGCTGACTGAACTTCCGGCCGAGCAGTCGGCGTCGCACCGTGGGATCGGGGTGTCTTGCCTCGTGGAAGACCAGGGCCTGCGCCCGATCCAGACCGGCCAGCACGAGCGCGGCGACGTGACCGTCACCGCGCCACTCACGCAGGATGGCCACCGCGCGCCACAGCCGCAGGTGGGCAGCATCGGGTGAGGTCGACCGCGCCCACGCCGACGCCAGCGTCCGCCCCGCCAGCGGCAAGCCGGCGGCGATGTCGGTGTACCGGTCCGCCAGCCGGGCGAGTTCGGGGTCGTCGACGGCGGACCCCAGGGCGCCACGCAGCGTGTCGTCGAGCAGCTGGTAGCGACGATCCGCGACCGCCGTCAGACCCACGCCCAATGCGGATTCCCAGCCCGGACGGACGACGGACGGGCTGAAGTTGAAGAAGGCCGCCGACACCACACTGGCGTCACACGGCCCCAGCGGGGCACCCCTGGCTCCGACGTAGAAGCCGGAGAGATCGAGCCCGACGTCGGTGGCCGCCTGCTGCAGGCCCGGGGCGAAGTACGCGATGACATGGAACGGCTCGAGAGTCTCGTAGGCGGAGCGGGCCAGGTCACGGGCCTCGTCGGAATTGCGTTCGATCATCGTCGGCCTCACTCATCGCTGGAAGACAGTCCTCGACACCGTAGCGACCACGAGCATCGGCATCGACGCCACACGACGTTTACACAGCCGGGCGTGCCGAACCGGCACCAACGCGCCGCACCGGTACTAGCGTCTCCATCCGTCGACATCATCGACGAGCGATCGAAAGGGCCTCCCACCATGAGTACCGACACCCCGGCGTCAACCCCGCCGCCGTCATCCGATCCGACCGCACCCGCGTCTGCACCCGGTGGTCACGGTCCCGCGCTGGGCACCAGCCTCAAACCTCGACACATCACCATGATCTCCATCGCCGGGGTCATCGGCGCGGGTCTTTTCGTCGGCTCGGCGAACGCCATCGAGAAGGCCGGACCCGCGGTCCTCATCTCGTACCTGCTGGCGGGAACGCTGGTGGTGCTGGTCATGCGGATGCTCGGCGAGATGGCCACCGCCAATCCGGACACCGGATCGTTCTCGGTGTACTCCGACCGGGCCCTGGGACGCTGGGCCGGCTTCTCGGTCGGGTGGTTGTACTGGTGGTTCTGGGTGTTGGTGATCCCGGTGGAGGCAACCGCCGCCGCGTCGATTCTCTCCGATCTCATCGGCGGGGCGCAGTGGATCTGGGCGCTCGCGGTGACCGTGTTGCTGACCGTGACCAACCTGATCAGCGTGGGTAACTACGGTGAGTTCGAATTCTGGTTCGCTCTGATCAAGGTCGTCGCGATCGTCGCTTTCATCGTGGTCGGCGCGCTGGCCATCTTCGGCGTCTTCCCCGGATCGGATGTCAGTGGCATCTCCAACCTGTGGAAGCCGGACGGGTTCCTACCGAACGGTTTCGGGGCCGTCATCGCCGGCATGTTGGTGACGATGTTCTCGTTCATGGGAACCGAGATCGTCACCATCGCAGCCGCCGAGTCGCCGAATCCGGAAGCGGGTATCAGCAAAGCCGTGAACTCGGTGATCTGGCGGATCTCGCTGTTCTACATCGGTTCGATCTTCGTGGTCGTCGCACTGCTGCCCTACGACAAGCTCGACGACGGTTCCTATCAGTCGGTGTTGGAGGCCATCGGCATCCCGCATGCGAAGCAGATCATGGACGTCGTGATCCTCACTGCGGTCGCGTCGTGCCTGAACTCGGCCTTGTACACCGCGTCGCGCATGCTGTTCTCGCTGGGAGAGCGTCGTGACGCACCGCGGGTGGTGCGCAAGCTGACGGGTAACGGGGTGCCGTGGGTGGCCGTCTTGGCGTCGATGGTGATCGGGTTCCTCGCCGTGGTCGGCAACTATGTGCTGCCGGACAAGATCTTCGCCTACCTCTTGGCAACCAGCGGTGCGGTCGCCTTGTTCGTGTATCTCGCCATTGCGACCAGTCAGTTGGTGCTCGGCCGCAAGATGCGCGCCACCGGCGGGCGCTCCGCGGTACGGATGTGGCTGTTCCCCTATCTCACGGGCGTGGTCATCGTGTTCATCATCGCCGTCCTGATCCTCATGGCCTTCGACCCGAATCAACAGCAGGCGATCGGCTTCTCGATCATCTCCGCGGTCATCATCGTCGGCCTGGGCGTCTACCGCCAGCGCACCGATCGCGCCGGTCGCGAGAAGGTCTCGGCCGGCACCGTTTAGAACGGTGGTGGGTCGTATTCGTCATCGGCTTGTCTCGCGCAACGGTTGCGTTCGCGTTCGTGGCGTCGTCGGGCGTGTTTGTCTGCCAGGCGGGGTCGGCGTCTGGTCGGTTCCTCGGGGGAGGCTGGTGGTGGCCCGTTGGGTGGGGCGGTGAACTCGATGTCACCCAGGTGCGGGTGCAGGTCGTGGCCGGTGTGGGCGGGTCCGTCGACGGTGAACCCTTCGGGGGTGGTGACCGTGACTTCGGGGTGGCCCAGGTCGTCGATGGTCTGGTCGTCGAGGAACTCGGTGAACGTTTTCACCCCATGGTGGAACGGGCATTTGGAGTTCATGTCCGCCGGGGCGGTCTGACCGCCTTGTGACGGGTTGTCGTGCTCGTATTCGGTGACATGGTCGCTGTCGCAGCGCATCGCGGGCTGGTCACATCCGGGCCACACACAGTACTGATCGCGCATCCACAGAAACCGGGCCAACGCGGCGGACGGCCGGTACGGGTCTGCGGGTTGCGCTGCGGGTGCAGACGTGGGGACGGGTCGGATGACCGTGTCCGGGCGGTGGGCGAGGTCACGGATGTGGTCGGGTGAGATGACCCCGTACCCGGGGATGAACCCCGGCCGACCGCCCTGCTCCGACGACAGGGTGGCGTGGTCGGTGACCACATGAATCACTGCAGTGGTGGCCGGCCCCGACGTGGTGGTGGTGTCCCAGCCGGTTGCGGCGGTGCACTCGGGGTCACCGCACAAACATTCCCACGTCGCACCGGTGGTCAACGCGACCAACGCATCCGACCTGCGTGCCGCCCTGGTGCGCGGATCATTCGCACAGACGTGGTCGGCGGCGGCATGCACCCGTTGCGCCAACAACAGGGTGTTCTCCGCAGTCATGCTCGCACCCACCACACCCATGCCATCGGCACCGTTCTCCGTCCAAAACGACCGGGCGTCCTTGGCGACCCGACGCCGCTCCCGCACACCATCCGGGTCGTGGGTGTACACGATCCGATCCACCATGTCCCGTAACCGGTTCGTCGACCACGACCCCTTCCGGCGTAAACACTGTGCGATCTCGCGGTCCACGGTGGCGACAATGGTCTCGTCGGTGATCAGGTCGGTGCGCGACACGATCGTGCGGATGTGTTGTGGGGCGACCTTCCCGTCCCGGAGGCACAACAACACCTGCGGTAACCGATCCCGCAACGCGACCGCCCGCGCCAACAACCCTTCCGCAGCCACCTGACTGATCGACAACACGGTGGCGATACGGGTGGCACACAACGCGGTCGAATCGATCATCCGGTAATCGGTGAGCACCTCGTCGCCGACCAACTAGGAATCCAGCTCGGCGGCAAGCCGATACCGCTGCCACTCCAGAAACGACTGCCCCGCCGTGGCGTGCACCATCTCCGCAAGCAGATCGTTGACCGGGGCGCCGGAGACGTCGCCGAGCAGCCTCAATGCTGCCGGCGACCCACCCGCCCAACGACTCTCGCCCATGTGTTCAATTATAGAGATGGGGTACGACATCGACTCCGCCTCGTGGATCAGGTCCGCGGTAAACCCCTGGCGGTGGGCGAACCGGGTCGGTTACGCTCGCCACGCCGGATCAGAGCCAAGCAAGGAGGTGGTACCCGTGAACACTTCGACGTGGGTGCTCCTCTGCGGAGTCACGGTCGGGCGATAGGTCGCCCGGGAGCACCTCTCAGGACTCCCGAAAGGCACCACCATGCATGTCATCGACGAACATCACCTCGACGACGACCTCATCGAACGACGATTCGTGTCCGGGGACATCCCCGGAATTGCCTGGATACCCGATCCATGCCCCGAACCGGTCCCCACGATCCTCCTCGGCCATCCCGGTGGTCTGAACTCGATGTACACCCGACTGTTGGGCCGCGCACGGATGTCGGCCCGTCACGGATTCGCCACTGCCACGATCGAACTGCCCGGCAGTGGTGATCGCGAACCCCTGCCCGCCATCGACGAGGTTCGGACGGAACTGCGACAGAACCTGATGTCCGGACAACCGGTCACCGATGACATCGTCGATCGGCTCGTACTGCCACTGGTCGACATCGCGGTGCCGGAATGGCAGGTCGCACTCGACGACCTCATGTCCACGCCGGAGCTCCGCGGACCGATCGGGTTCTCCGGCGGTGTGACGGCCATCGGCCTGCGGCTCGCCGGCGTCGAGCCCCGGATCGCGGCTCTTGTGTTGTTCGCCGGCAGCTTCGTCCCCCACTCCTTCGTCGAGGAGGCCGCTCGACTCAGCGTTCCCATGCACATGCTGTTGCAGTGGGACGACGAACGCAACGACCGGCAGGCGGCGCTGAACTTGTTCGATGCCTACGGATCGCACCAGAAGACGTTGTCGGCCAACATGGGCGGTCACACCGGTGTCCCCGACTTCGCTGGTGAGGAGGTGGCCCGATTTCTGGCGCGGCATCTCCACTGATCGCGGTCGAATCGACCTGGGTGACGTACCGGCCACGCGGCCTACCATGGGAACGGAACGACACTCGTCGGCCGGAGGTGAGACCACCGTGGATCCACACAAGGACCCGGAGATAGCTCAGCTGGAGAAGCGCATCGAGGAGTTGGAACGGCAGGTCGCCGAGCTGCAATCCATGTTGCGGTTCAGCCCGACACGCCGTCCCGACGACCCGACTCCGCCCGCGCGTCCACCGGGCATCTGGTGTTCCACGTCGGTGACCCGATCACCGGCATTCCCTGCGCAGTCGGCGGATTCGTCTCAGACCTGACGCGCGCCGCCTTCCACGTGGACCGTCTCGCCGGAGACGAATCCCGCACTCAGCAACCACAATGCAGCATCGGCGATGTCATCGAGGGTCCCGGTTCGGCGAACCGGGTTGCCCTCGGCCACACCGTCGAAGAAGGCTTTGCGGTCATCTGCGGGCATCGAATCCCAGGTGCCCGAGTCGATGATGCCCGGCGAGATGGCGTTCACCCGGATCGGCGCGAGTTCGACGGCCAGGTTGCTCGCCGCGAACGACACCGCACCGTTGGTGATGCCCATGATCGACAGACCTGCGGACGGTTTCCACGCGGCCACGCCCGAGAACAGCAGGAACGACCCGGTCGCAGGCATGATCGGCGCGAAGTGCTTCGCCAGCAGCAGCGGCCCGATGACCTTTGCCTCGAAGGCGGTGACCACCTTGTCGTGTTCCAGTTCGGCGACCGGCACGTTGTGGTGCGCGGCCGCGGTCACCACCACGTGGTCCACGGATCGGAGTTCGGCGGCCGCAGCCGCGATCGACGCCTCATCGGTCACATCGATGGCGATGCCACGTGCGTTGTCGATCTGCGCGGCCGCGTCGTTCGCCGATTCCATACTGCGGGCTCCGACCACGACCTTCGCTCCGGCGTCGGCGCTGCGACGGGCGATCTCACGACCGATGTTCTTCGCTCCCCCGACCACCAGTACCGTGGTCCCGGCCAGCGCGTCCTCGTTGTTCGTGTGCCCTGCGCTCATGTCTGACGTCCTCTCGTCTCGATGACCTGACGAGCTCGACAGTATGGAATAGATACCGGTACCTTCAACGAAACCGCTCGCCACCAGGAGGTTCGATGCCGACCACGGATGCGCCACCGCCCACGGCCTACAACGTGATGGCCCCGACCTGCCCGAGCCGCGTGGTTCTGCACCGGATCGGTGCGCGGTGGACGGTGTTCGTGGTGACCGCACTGGCCGACCGAACGATGCGGTTCAGCGAGCTCAAAGCCCATATCCAGGGCATCACCCCCAAGGTGCTGACCGAGACCCTCCGCGCCCTCGAATACGACGGGCTGGTCGCGCGTACCGACCTCGGCGGACAGCCCCCACACGTGGAGTATTCGTTGACCGCACTCGGACGATCGCTGTTGGTCCCGCTGGCAGCGGTCCGAGAGTGGGCGGAGACCCACGTACCCGACGTCCACGCCGCCAACGCCCGCGCCGATACGGCGAACCCCGCCCCGGCGTGATGCCGGAGCGGGGTTCGCTCGATCGTTCTCAGCTCAGGACGAGGTTCTCGCCGTCGTCGCTGACGTTCACCGGAACGGTGTCGCCGTCGGTGATCCGACCGGACAGCAGTTCCTTGGCGAGCCGGTCGCCGATCGACTGCTGCACCAGGCGGCGCAACGGCCGTGCACCGTAGAGCGGGTCGAATCCGCGGTTGGCCAACCATTCCCTGGCCTTGTCGGACACGTCGAGATCCAACCGACGGGCCGCCAGGCGCTTGCGCAGCTGATCCAGTTGGATGTCGACGATCGACACCAGCTCACCGGGCTGCAACGCGTCGAAGATCAGCACGTCGTCGAGTCGGTTGATGAACTCCGGCTTGAATGCCGCACGCACCGCTGCCATCACCTGTTCCTCGTCACCACCGGCGCCGAGGTTCGACGTCAGGATGAGGATGGTGTTCCGGAAGTCCACCGTGCGACCCTGACCGTCGGTGAGTCGTCCCTCGTCGAGCACCTGCAGCAGGATGTCGAACACATCCGGATGCGCCTTTTCGATCTCGTCGAACAACACCACCGAGTACGGGCGACGCCGCACGGCCTCGGTCAGCTGACCGCCACTCTCGTATCCGACGTATCCCGGAGGAGCACCGACAAGTCTTGCCACCGAATGCTTCTCGCCGTACTCACTCATGTCGATGCGGATCATCGCCCGCTCGTCGTCGAACAGGAACTCCGCAAGCGCCTTGGCCAGCTCGGTCTTGCCGACACCGGTCGGGCCGAGGAACATGAACGACCCCAACGGACGGTTGGGATCGGCGACCCCGGCGCGCGCACGACGGACCGCGTCCGAGACGGCCTCGACGGCCTTTGCCTGCCCGATCACGCGCCTACCCAGCTCCTCCTCCATACGAAGCAGCTTGGCCGTCTCACCCTCGAGCATGCGACCTGCGGGGATGCCGGTCCACGCGGAGACCACCTCGGCCACGTCGTCGGGACCGACCTCCTCCTTGAGCATCACGTCACCGTCACTCGGAGACCCCTCGCTCTTCGCCAATGCGGCGTCGAGATCCTTCTCCAGACCGGGGATCCGGCCGTAGCGCAATTCCGCAGCCCGTCCGAGGTCACCGTCGCGTTCGGCGCGGTCCGCCTCGATACGGAGTTCCTCGAGCTCGGTCTTCAGGTCACGCACGGAGTCGATGGCGTTCTTCTCACCCTGCCACCGGGCGGTCAACTCGTTGAGCTTCTCGCGATCGTCGGCGAGCTCCTGACGCAGCTTCTCCAGCCGCACCTTGGAGGCCTCGTCGGTCTCCTTCTCCAGCGCGACCTCCTCGACCTCGAGTCGGCGGACCACCCGTTCCACCTCGTCGATCTCGACGGGGCGCGAGTCGATCTCCATCCGCAGCCGCGACGCGGCCTCGTCGACGAGGTCGATCGCCTTGTCCGGCAGGAACCGAGAGGTGATGTACCGATCGCTGAGCACCGCCGCCGACACCAACGCGGAGTCGGTGATGCGGACACCGTGGTGCACCTCGTATCGGTCCTTCAGCCCACGCAGGATCGCGATGGTGTCCTCCACCGACGGTTCGCCGACGTAGACCTGCTGGAAACGACGTTCGAGCGCGGCATCCTTCTCGATGTACTGGCGGTACTCCTCGAGTGTGGTCGCACCCACGAGGCGCAACTCGCCACGGGCCAGCAACGGCTTGATCATGTTGCCCGCGTCCATCGCCGAGTCGCCGGTGGCACCGGCACCGACGATGGTGTGCAGCTCATCGATGAAGGTGATGATCTGCCCGGCCGAGTTCTTGATCTCGTCGAGCACGGCCTTCAACCGTTCCTCGAATTCACCGCGGTACTTCGCCCCGGCGACCATCGACCCGAGGTCCAGTGAGATCACGGTCTTGCCGCGCAGACTCTCCGGCACGTCACCCTCGATGACCCGCTGGGCGAGACCCTCGACGATGGCGGTCTTGCCGACGCCGGGTTCCCCGATGAGCACCGGGTTGTTCTTGGTGCGCCGGCTGAGCACCTGCACCACCCGACGGATCTCGGTGTCGCGACCGATCACCGGGTCGAGTTTGCCCTCACGAGCGCGGGCAGTGAGGTCGGTGGAGTACTTCTCCAACGCCTGGTAGGTGTTTTCCGGGTCAGGGCTGGTGACGCGCGAGGTGCCGCGCACCGACACGAAAGCCTCGCGCAGCTGTTCCGGGGTGGCACCGAGCTCGTGCAGTGCCTCCGCCACATCGGAATCACCGGTGGCCAGTCCGACCATCAGGTGTTCGGTGGAGACGTATTCGTCGTCGAGTTCTCCCGCGAGCTGCTGAGCAGCGGTGATCGCAGCGATGGTCTCGCGGCTCAGCTGCGGCTGACCGCTCTGACTGGCCACGGTGGGCATCTTCGCGATGAGCGCCTGCGCCCGCGATCGGACGATCGCCGGATCTGCGCCGACCGCCTTGAGCAACGGCGCCGCGATCCCGTCGGATTGGTCGAGCAACGCCACCAGCAGGTGCGCGGGCCGGACGTCGGGGTTCTTGTTGGCCGCCGCGTCCTGGACCGCGGCCTGCAAAGCGGCCTGGGTCTTCGTGGTGGGGTTGAAGCTGTCCACTGCACGCCCTTTCTTCCTGGTCATGAGTCTGTTCGTAGTCAGTGTTCATCGGGGACGACCGCCCCGTCGAGTCCTTCAACGCAGATATAGTTGAGCGTGTTCCACTCAAGATTGCCGAGGCCGCTAAAGTGACAGGTCTCACACTTGCAGGCCAGCGGTCGCATGCGCACCACAATGACCAAGGCACAGCGGCGAAGCCCACCTGATCACCCTCGGTCTCGATCGACTACAAGGGCCATCACGTCGCCGGTTGCCGACAGCAACGACCACCAACAGGGGAACCATGACCGTCACGCAACCCGTCACCGTACTCATCCACATCCGCGCCCACGCCGGCAAAGAAGACGCTGCCCGCGACGCCCTGCAGGAAGCGATTGCCACCTCGCACAAACCCGGCATGATCTCGTCCCGAGAGTTCGCCGACCCCAGCGATCCCCGATCTTTCTTCGCCATTCAGGAATGGGAGGACCAATCGTTCTTTGCAGCCCATATGGGCAGCGTCGCGGGCGACCTGCCCACCTCCACCGCGATGCTCGCCGAACCCCCGGCCGTTCGCGTCCTCTTCGAGATCAGCAGGTAGTCCCGCTGAAGGGGGATCACGGCACGTAGCGCACGTCAGCCGCGATGCATGTGCACCCATCGCTGGCGACGCACTCACCGCAACTTCAACACACCCAGTGCAGCGGCAACCGCGAGCGCGTTGTCACCGGTCGACCACAGCAGTCCGACCGAGCGGACGGCGGCCGCGCGCGTCGATAGGACCTGCAGCGCCAGACCGTTTTCGAAGGTCAGCACGTTGTAACCTATGTCGGCCGCTCGCAGCATCGGACCGGTTGCCCGTCCGGCTCCGACAACACGATCGAGACCCTCGCCGACGAAGTAGAACCGCATGGCCGGGCCGAGGTCGACGCCGTAACCCCGATTGGTCACTGCGACTATCGACTTCGCGTGCATGGCAATCGTGTCGACGATGAGGTAGAAGTCGTGCGCGTCGCTACGCGTTGCCGCGGAATCAGCGACAGCGTATGCGAGGTCGGTGGTGATGTGTGCGTTGTACCCGGACATCGCAACGCGCTGTCCGGACTGGGTGCAGTCTGCCGCGAGCAGGAAGTGGCGCCTCCAGTGTGTCGGTACCAAGCCGTCACCGAATTCGGCGTGTACGGCCTCGAGATAGCGATCGAGGAGGGCCAGGCTGATGGCCTGCGCCCGCTCGGGGTGCTGCAGGCCGGACGGCCGAGACTCGAGGGGAAGGACGGCCTCGCGTTCGGTCACCGCAAGACCCACCGCGAACAAACCCCGCCGATCATTGTGACGGACCAGGATGTCGGCGATGTTCTGCAACCGTGACACCTGGTCTCGTAGTCGCGACAGTGTCGAACCGGTGGACGTCGGCGGGTCCGAGAGCGCCATGATGTCCTGCCGCTCGCGTGACGTCAGTGCGGAACCACATCCGTGCCCAGCAGATTGTGCCGATACGGTCGCATCCATACCCGCCGCCCAGACGGCAATCGCTCCCGCGACGACGAGTGCTGTGGCGCGGATCGTCCCCATGGTTCGCTCCCCGTCCGTGCGGTTGGCGTCAGTCGTGCGAACACTACCGACGAATCCGGTCGGCTGTTCCGCTATCGAGTACATGCGCCGGTACGCACGCCGCACCACTTTCGCTGCGATGTTGCGGATCCGATCCGCTGACACGTTCTGCCCATTATGATTTCGGTATCATCGCACAACAGGGGGCGGAGGAGATCGCCGTATGGGGGCTTCGTCAGCGGGTGTACGAGATGCCGCGGCACTACTCACGGCATTGGCCGAGCAGAGCGGACGAGCCACGACCCGAACCCTCGACACCTTGACCGAGGGTGATGTGCTCGCCGCGATCGCGCGCACCGGCCGATCACTGGGTGTCGAATTCGTGCGGCGTTACCACCGTCTCGAGATCTGCGCGGTGTCGGTTCCCCAGGATCGGCCCGTGCTGTTCGTGGCAAACCACGGCTTTGGTGGCATCTTCGATCTGAATGTCTTCGCGCTGATGGCCACGCTCCGCGAACTCGATCTGCAGCGGCCGGTGACCTTTTTGGTTCACCAGATCGCCTGGACGCTGCAGGTGGGCCCATTGATCGAACCGCTGGGCGCACGACCAGCGGGTTCGGAGGAGGCCAAGAATGCATTCGCGCGCGGGGAGAACGTAGTGGTCCTTCCGGGAGGCGACCTTGACGCCTTCAAGTCCTTCCGCGAGCGAAACACCGTCTCGTTCTACGGGCGCAGCGGGTTCGCGAAGCTCGCGCGTGACTGTGACGTGCCGATCGTGCCGGTGGTGACCACGGGAGCGGGTAAGACGTTGCTCGTCCTCAGCCGCGGCGAACGTCTGGCTCGGATACTGGGCGTCGACAAGATGTTTCGCCTGAAAGCGTTACCCGTCTCCATCTCGATTCCCTGGGGGGTGTCGGTGGGTGCGGTGGGACTGCTGCCCTACTTCCCCATGCCGAGCAAACTCCGTACCCGGGTATTGCCACCGATGGAATCGTCGGGAGCTGCCGGTCCGGAGGAACTCGCCGATCAGGTCGCGACCGCCATGCAGGCCGCGGTCGACGGCCTCATCGGCTGAGCATCGACAGGACAGGGACCCGACTCGGCTCCCATCACGGTTGCAGCGCGCGAGTGATGATGCGCATCACCGTTCGGCGAGTGTCGCTGGTCAGCCGGTCCACTGTCGATCCATGTGGCGACGGTGGCGGACTGGTGGCCAATCGGGGGAACAACTGTTCGGCCGCACCGCGCTCGATGAGCCGTCGGTCGGCGTCCGACATCGCTGTGTAGTCCTCGAGACCCGCGGCGAAGTACGCACCGGCGACGGTGGGAGCGAAAGGCCAGTCGGAGCCGAACGTAATGTGGCCCGGCTCGGCGAACGCGAGCAGCGTAGGCAGTGCGGCGAAGCTCGACGACAACGCCGTGTCAAAGTAGAAGGAGCGAAAGTCGTCCAACACATCGAGGATGCTGCGCTTGGTGTCACCGGCGATGGCAGTCGCCATTCGATGGGCGGCGTACGGCACGAATCCCCCGCCGTGACTGAGGATGAACCGGATGTTCGGGTTGTCGCGCACGATCCCGTTGCGCACCAGCAGGTATGACGCACGGGTGGTGTCCAGCAGGAAGTCGGCGGCGAACGGCGGAATGCCGTCGACCGGTGCGGCCGGCAGCTCCGCAGGATGAATGAACACGACGGCGCCGCGCTCGTCGAGCACCTGCCACAGCTCGTCGAGCCCGGGAGCTCCCAGGTAAGTTCCGGCCGAGTTGGCCAGCAGGACCACCCCATCGACACCGTGATCCAGGGCCCGGGTCGCCTCGGCCACCGATTGTTCGACGTGCGGTGTCGGCAAGGTCGCGAAGTACCCGAATCGGTCGGGCCGCTGTGCGACCAGGTCTGCACCGTAGTGGTTGAGCCGCGTTGCCAGTTCCGCGGCCTCGCCTGCGTCACTCAGAAACGAGGTCCCTGGAGTGGACACCGACACCATGGCGGTCGAGATGGCCAGATCCGACATCGTCGCCAACGACGTCTCGGGCGACCAGTCGGGCAATGCTCTGCCACCCGCGTCGGCGATCCCGTGGTCGCGCAAAGCGTCACGATAGAACGGCGGGATCAGGTGATGGTGGGTGTCGATCCGGTTCATGGGTGAACCCTTTCGTCAGCGTACGGAGAGGTCAGTTGTCGGGTATGCCGGAGCCCGCGAGCGCGGGTACGACATCCTCCTCGTGGCGCAACGACCTGGCCGCGAGCCGGAACTGATCGAGTTTGTCGATGATGGTCTGACCGACCGGTGTGTGACCCCAGATGCTGATGCCGTGGTGCGTTGACGGCTCCCAGGTCTTCTCGTCCACGACAAGGGGATTCCACCCGACCTCCCACTCGAAACCGGAGGGAGTCTGCGCATAGAAAGACAGTTCGCGGTCGTTGGTGTGTTGTCCCACCGACAGGGCCATCTCGAAGCCGAGCTGCTTGACCCGCTGGTACGCGGCGGTCATGTCATCCAGGGATGCGACCTCGATGTTCAGATGCTGCACACGCGTGCGAATGGGGTTGATCGGCGCTGTGAGGACGTTGGCGATGGCGATCGAGTGGTGACGTTCGTTGACCCGAAGGAAACGGATCTTTAATTTTGCACCGCTGATCGTCTCGTCGATGTAGTCGGTGAGGCGAGCATCGAACACGGTGTTGTAGTAGCCCCGCATCTGCTGGGGTTTTGTCGACGTGATCGCCACGTGCCCCATCCCGGAAGCGCCGGTGACGAAACCGCCGCGATTGCTCATGTACAGCGGCTGGTCGGTGGTGCGTGCGGTGGTGAAGATCTCCTGAGCCAACCGGTTGGGGCCGGGAAACCTGACCAGACGCTCCACGCCGCGAACGGCCGCGTCCTCCTCAGTGCCCTGCAGCGTGGCCACACCGTGATCGGTGACGCGCGCCAGCACCCGGTCGAACGACTCGTGATCGTCGAGGTGCCAGCCGATGGCGACGACGTCCTCTGCCGGCCCGCGGGTGACGATGAACCTCGCTTCGTGGTCGTCGAGGCGAAAGCGCATGACGTCCGGAGACAGCTCATCGAGATGCATTCCGATGGCATCGCGGCCAAATCGACGCCACTCGGTGAACCGTTGCGACTCGATGACGACGTAGCCCAGGTGCACGTTGCCGAACACCGACGTTGTTGTGGCACTGGTCATGACTGCATTCTTTCTGGAGCGGGGTTTTTCAGGCGTAGGTCTCGGAGAGGAAATCGCCGACGAGTCGGTTGAAGAGCTCGGCGCGTTCCCATTGGACCCAGTGCCCCGTACGAGCGGGCATCACCAGATCGGCGTTGGGCAATCGGTCCAGAAGCTGGTGGGCCCCTGCGGGTTTGTTGACCTTGTCATCACGGCCCCAGAGGATCAGGGTGCGGGTCTGCAATCGTCGCAGGCGCGTGTCGCGAGTAAAGTCCATGCGCCACAGCGTCTTCACAGCACCGAGTCCCGAGGGCCGACGCAGCGGGGGGTTGGCGATGACCTCGGGATCAACAGACGCCTCATACCGCTCATCGATGGCCGCAGCGGGAATGGACTCCGCGTCGTACACCAGGTACGACCGGATGAACTCCTCGAGCTTGTCGCGACTGGGCCCGTCACCGGTGTAGTAACCCAGAAGACTGTTGAGCCCCTTGGTCGGTGCACCGCGAGTCGTACCGATACCACCGGGTCCCATCAGCACGAGGCGCTTGACCCGATGTGGGGTGTCCAATGCCAGCCGCAACGCGCAGGCGCCGCCATAGGAGTTGCCGACCAGGTGGGCTGCGTCGATACGGAGGGCGTCGAGCAGTCCGCGAATGGCGTCGGCCAGGCCGCCGAACGGATCATCCTGCGGCAGCTTCTTGCTGGATTTCCCGTAGCCGGGTAGGTCGGGGACGATGACCCGGAAGTGTTGTGCCAGTGCGTCGATGTTGCGCGCGTAGTTGGACAGCCCGGCGGCTCCCGGCCCGCCACCGTGCAGCAGCAGGACCGGTTCACCGGCACCGCATTCGGTGTAGAAGATCGAGGTGTCACCGTTGACGGTGACGGTACGCGACTGCTTCTCAGCGAGCATGCGCAGAACCTTTCAGAGGAGTGATTGTCGCCGGCGGTGTGGGTAATGGTCTGCCGGCCTCGGCGGCCGCATAGATGAACCCGTCGGGACGGATCACCGCCGCACCCACGGCGCGGTCGGTGAGCCACGCGGTCAGCTCACCACTGATGTCGACGACCGCTTCCTTGGTCGGCCGTGCGCCTCGAGGCACCACGCGTATGGTCGGCACACCCGCTTCCGCCCACTGCTCGTGCTCGACGCCCGTCACGGCCAGAACACACCACCGCCCGGCGAGGACATCGTCGAGAAGTTGCTCGTCGCCGTCACCGGTGGCGACGATCGGCTGGGGAAGCTGCCACCCTCGCGCCCGATGCTCGTCGGGAGCGAGAAGCCCTGCTTCGTAATGGGCGTCGGGAATCCAGTTGTTGTCCACCAACCATCGGCGGGTGGCCGGTGCCCTGGCCAACAACCGCATCACGTGGTTGCGGATCGCGGCAACGACCGGACGTCGTTCGGTGATCATGCGGCCAGTGAAGACGGCATGTTTGGTGGTCTCTCGTACGTGCGGTTCCCGCTCGGTCTGATAGCTGTCGAGCGCAGCATCGGGCAGTTCACCGGCGATCACTCCGGCCAATTTCCAACACAGGTTGGCGACGTCGCGTACACCGGACGCCATGCCCTGACCGATCCACGGCGGCATCGCGTGGGCGGCATCGCCGGCGAGGAACACCCGGCCGACCCGCCAGCGGTCGGCGACCCGAACGTGATGGCTGTACACGACGGATCTCAGGATCTCGACATTGTCGGGAGTAATGTTCTGACCCCGCAACATCTCCCAGATCGCCTCGTGGGTGACGAGATACTTCTCGTCCTCGCCGTCGCGGACCGGGAACTCCCACCGATGGTGACCCAGGGGGGTAGGACAATCCACCGTCGGACGCTGGGGGTCACAGTGGAAGCGCAACCGTGAGCTGCCCGGCCAATCCGAGAGCACCTTGGTGTCGATGACCACCCACCGCTCGGTGTAGGTCCTTCCTTGATATCCCACCCCGAGCTGTCCACGAGTGCCCGAGGATCCGCCGTCGGCGGCGATGACGTACTGGGCAGTCAGTCGCACGAACGTGTCGTCCGCGAGATCCGCGGCCAGGACCTGGGCACACTCCCCCGCCGGGACCACTTTGAGACACTCGTGACCGGTCAGGACGGTGACGTTCGCGAACCGCGAGACACCCTCCCGCAGCGTCATGTCGACAGCCGGTTGGTAGATGAACTGCTGCGGCGGGTGTCCGGCTCCACGCGAGACGGGCTGGACCTCGACGAACGGTCGACCATCGGCATCGACGAAGGCGACCATGCCGCCGGGCAGCATGTCGCGCTGCAGCGCATCCGACAACCCGGCGGACTGCCAGATACGCATGACCTCCTCGTCGGTGGAGATCGCACGTGCGCGCCCATAGATGTCGGCATCGCGCTCGAGAACCACGACCCGGAGCCCCCGCTGACCGAGCAGATTCGCCGCGGTCACACCCGTCGGTCCGTAGCCGATGATCGCCACGTCGTAGTCCGCCTGCTCAGACACGGTTGGATCTCCTTCGGCCTCGTCGCCCGAAACGACGAACGTCGTCCCGTAGTGGTCACTACACTAAGACCTTGACCCGGGGTGGTCAAGGCCCTACCGTAGTGATCACTACAGAATTGGCGAGCGAATTCGCCACTCGAGAACGGGAGCGTCGATGCCTACACAACCGCGCCGCAAGCGTGCGAACGGAGAAGCCTCGCGTGTCAAGATCCTCGACGCCGCAACCGAGATCGCCAGCGAGCGAGGATACGAGGGCACCAGCATCGGGTTGGTCAGCAAACGGTGCGGGCTTCCGGCCAGCTCGATCTACTGGCACTTCACGGACAAGGACGATCTGATCGCTGCGGTCATCGAGCGCAGCTTCGGCCGATGGCTGAGTGCCTGGACGATTCCCGACGCGGGGCCCGCGGCACACCAGGTCTCCGAGATGGCCGGTCAGGTGGCCAAGGCATTGCAGGACTCGCCCGACTTCCTGCGTCTGGGACTGATGTTGGCTCTCGAACGTCGCCCGGTCGAACCGCGTGCGCGCGAGATGTTCCTGTCAGTACGCGCCCAAGCCCTCATGGCCGTACGTGCCGCCGGTGCGCAACTCTCACCGGGACTCGACGAGGCGGATCTCGATCAATTGGCCACCTATGCGATGGCCGGGGCGGATGGGCTGTTCATCGCCAAAGAGATCGGCGGTGATGCCGTCGACCTCCTCGGTTTGTTCCAGTTGCACGGGCAATTGGTCATGGATGCCGCTGTGCGGTTGGCGAACAAGGATCTCGACCGGTGACCGCCGTGAACGCATCGGTCATCGACCACCACGCCCACAGACTCGATGACGCCACACGCGCGGCGTCACCGATCGAACCACTCACCACCGCGCTCCCCGAACTCGACGTGGCCGCCGCGTATGAGATCCAGCAACGTAACCTCGAACGCGCGTTACGCGCAGGGGCGCACCTCGTCGGCCGCAAGATCGGGTTGACCTCCGCACCGATGCAGACACTGCTCGGGGTCGACGAACCCGATTACGGGTTCGTGCTGGACACGATGGTGGTGCCCGACGGCGGCACCATCGCACGCTCGAGTCTGTGCGCGCCACGCGTCGAGCCCGAGATCGCATTCCGGTTGCACCGCCCGTTGCGTGGTCCAGGAGTGAGCGTTGCCGATGTTCTGGATGCCACCGATGCGGTGGCCGCCGCACTCGAGATCGTGGACAGCCGCATCGTCGACTGGCGGATCACATTGCCCGACACCGTTGCCGACAACGCGAGCTCCGCAGCCGTGGTCCTGGGGCCGTGGGTCGCGCTCGGCGACGCACCCGACCTCGACACTGTCGTCGCGACGCTGTCCCTGCGTGGCGACGTGGTGGACACCGGCACCGGTGACGCCGTCTTGGGACATCCCGCCCATGCCGTGGCGTGGTTGGTCAATGCGCTCGCCGACTACGACACCGGGCTCCAACCCGGGGAGTTCATCATGTCGGGATCGATCACCTCGGCGGTGTTCGTCCACGCCGGTGACACCGCGACAGCCGAGTTGTCCGACCTGGGACGGGTATCCGTCTCGTTCACCTGAGGAGCACCATGACCTACAACTATTCCGTCGCCATCATCGGATCAGGCAACATCGGCACCGACCTGATGATCAAGATCTTGCGTTCGGACGGACCACTGCGGGTGGCCGCCATGGTGGGTATCGACCCCGAGTCCGACGGGCTTGCCCGCGCGCGGCGCATGGGTGTGGCTACCACTGCCGATGGCATCGATGGCCTACTCGCGATGGATGAGTTCGCCGAGGTACGACTCGTGTTCGACGCGACGTCCGCGGGCGCGCACCGAGCGAACTGGGCACGACTGCACGAGACGGGCAGGCGCATGTTGGACCTGACACCCGCGTCCATCGGGCCGTTCTGTGTGCCCGTGGTCAATCTGGATGATCATCTCGATGCGCCGAACCTGAACATGGTCACCTGTGGTGGTCAGGCCACGGTGCCCATCGTCGCAGCTGTCGGCGAGGTGACACCGGTGTTCTACGCCGAGATAGTCTCGTCGATTTCCTCGAGGTCCGCCGGGCCCGGAACCCGGGCGAACATCGACGAGTTCACCGAGACCACCTCCACCGCACTGCGTGACGTCGGGGGCGCACAGCGCAGCAAGGCGGTGATGATCCTGAACCCGGCCGACCCGCCCATCCTCATGCGCAACACCGTGTACTGCCTCGTGGAAGGCGACACCGACGACTCGGCGATCGAGGCATCCATCGCGGCGACCGTCGACAAGGTGCACGGCTACGTACCGGGATACCGATTGAAGCAGCGCGTGCAGTTCGAGAAGTTCACGGCCGATGAGCCGTTGTTCATACCCGAGACCGGCAAGTTCATCGGTACCCGAGTGACCACCATGCTCGAGGTCACCGGAGCCGCACACTACCTGCCCTCGTACGCGGGCAATCTCGACATCATGACCTCTGCGGCCAAGGCCACCGCCGAGCGCATAGCCTCCCACGCCACGCCGAAAGCCGAGGTCAACGCATGAGCGCCCTGTACATCAGCGACGTGACCCTCCGTGACGGAATGCACGCCATCGGCCACCAGTACACCCGTGAACAGGTCGCCACCATCGCCCGAGCCCTCGATGGGGCCGGCGTGGATTCGATCGAGGTCACCCACGGGGACGGGCTGTCCGGATCGAGTTGTATCTACGGCTTCGGAGCACACACCGATCTCGAATGGATCGAGACCGTCGCCGGCGTCGTCGAACACGCCCGGGTCGCCACTCTGCTACTACCGGGAATCGGCACCGTGCACGATCTCCGGCAAGCACACGCTGCCGGTGCTCGCGTGGTGCGGGTGGCGACTCACTGCACCGAGGCCGACATCTCCGCCCAGCACATCGCCGCTGCCCGCGAACTCGAGATGGACACCGTGGGTTTCCTGATGATGAGCCACATGACCTCGCCCACCGAACTCGCGACGCAGGCCAAACTCATGGAGGACTACGGCGCGACATGTGTCTACGTCGTCGACTCCGGCGGCGCGCAGACCATGCGCGATATCGCCGATCGCTTCGACGCACTGCGCCAGGTGCTCGATCCGGCAACCGAACTCGGCATCCACGCTCATCACAATCTGTCGTTGGGTGTCGCGAACTCGTTGGTGGCGGTCGAGCACGGAGCACACCGGGTGGACGCCTCACTGGCCGGTATGGGTGCAGGTGCAGGCAACGCACCGCTCGAGGTGTTCATCGCCGCCGCAGCGCGCATGGGGTGGGAACACGGCTGTGACCTCGATGCTCTCGAGGACGCGGCCGACGACATCGTCCGGCCGTTGCAGGACCGTCCCGTCCGCGTCGACCGTGAGACCCTGACCCTCGGTTACGCCGGTGTGTATTCCAGCTTCCTGCGGCACGCCGAGCGCGCCGCGGCGCGGTACGACATCGACGCCCGCTCGTTGCTCGTCGAGGCGGGTCGCCGCGGTATGGTCGGCGGCCAGGAAGACATGCTGGTGGACATCGCGCTCGACCTCGTCGGCCACAATGCCGGCTGATCACCCACAGGAGTCGGCCGTCTCAGCGGGTCGCGGTGGTCATCGCGGCACCCTGTTCGCGATGTGTTTGGCTTTGGTGCTCGTGGTCGCGTCGGTGTCCGCGCTCAACCTCGCGCTGCCGGATCTCGCCGTGAGCCTCGGCGCCGACAACACGGCGCTGACGTGGATCGCCGACGCCTACACCGTCGCGCTGGCCGCTCTGGTCCTACCGCTCGGCGCGATCGGCGACCGACTCGGCCGGCGCAGCGTGTTGATCGCCGGTTGTCTCGTCTTCGGCGTGTCGTCGTCGCTGGCCGCGCAAGCCGGGTCACCGACGACCCTGATCATCTGTCGAATCGCGATGGGCGTCGGCGCGGCGATGATCATGCCCGGCACGCTATCGACGATCACTGCGACTTTCCCCGCCGACCAGCGATCGCGCGGAGTCGCCACATGGTCCGGATTCGCTGCTGCTGGAGCGATTCTCGGTATGCTCGCGGCCGGGGGCCTGCTGGAGCGATGGGGCTGGGAGTCGATCTTCTACGCGAGCGCGGGAGTCGCCGTCGTCGCGGCAGTGGCCGCCGCTATACTCGCGCCCAACACCAAGGACTCGGACCCGGCACCCTTCGACACCGCGGGATCAGTGTTCACCGCGGTCGGCATCGGCACCCTGGTGTTCGCCATCATCGAGGGCAGCGACCAGGGTTGGACGTCGGTGACCGTTCTCGCGACGGCGGTGGTGTGTGTGATCGCGTTCGCCGCGTACGCCGTGCACGGGCTGCGCGCCGAACACCCTCTGCTCGATCCACACCTCTTCGCGCTCCACGGCTTTCGTGCCGGCACCATCACCGTTGTCACGCAGTTCATGGCGATCTTCGGCTTCTTCTTCGTCGGCCTGCAGTTCTTGCAGCTGATCCTCGACTACAGCCCTCTCATCAGTGCCGTGGCTCTGATCCCCGTCGCCGTCGTGGTACTGCCCACCTCACAGATCACGCCTCGCCTCGTTGACGCACTCGGCCTCAAGATCGTCATGACGGTGGGTCTGCTGCTGATCGCCGCTGCCCTGGTGTGGGTGTCACGGCTGACGGTCAGCTCGACCTACCCGGTGTTTCTCGTCGGGCTCGTCCTTGCCGGACTCGGGGTGGGTCTGACCGGCGCAACCGGTACCGCCGCGATCGTGGGCGCGCTCTCGTCGGGGCAGCAGGGCGTCGCCTCGGCGGTCAACGACACCACACGAGAAGTGGGGTCGGCCCTGGGGATTGCGATCATGGGATCGGTGTTCTCGGCGCGCTACGCCGACGGCCTACCCGACCTGAGCCGCTTGCCCGAGAGCGCTGCGACCGCAGTCCGTGATTCCGCTGCCGGTGGACTCGCCGCCGCCGGGCGACTCGGCTCCGCCGGTTCCCAGCTCGCCGACGCGGTGCGGCACGCCTTCATCGACGGACTGTCCTGGGCCATGCTCAGCGTCGCCATAGTTCTCTTCATCGCCGCCGCAGGATGCCTGGTGCGTGCGCCTGGTCGCGCACAACCCACGGCGATCGGCGATGGGCAGGACAACACCTAGAGGCCGCCCACCCGGGCGCACCGACACTTTCGTCCACAACTACACGACCAAGGAACCAATGAAGCCGATCTCGCCCTCGTCACTCAACCGCCGTCAACTGTTCGGCGCCACCGCGGCCGCCGCGGGGGCGGCAGCCGTGGCCGGTACGACCGCCGGCGCCGCCAGCGCCGAGACCTCCCTACCGCGGGGGAACTATCGCATCGATCTGCACGCGCACTTTCTTCCTCCGGAGTACCGTGCGGCACTCATCTCCCA
This sequence comes from Williamsia sterculiae, assembly GCF_900156495.1. Lineage (GTDB taxonomy): Bacteria > Actinomycetota > Actinomycetes > Mycobacteriales > Mycobacteriaceae > Williamsia_B > Williamsia_B sterculiae. The sequence goes on along the minus strand of NZ_FTNT01000001.1, from coordinate 276,759 downwards.
CGGGTACTTCACCATCGGCGGTTATCCCACTCCACAGTGGTCACCCGAATCCGCGATCGACTTCATGGATAGATGGGGTATCCAGGCACAAGCTCTGTCGGTGTCGGACCCCGGTGTCTCGTTTCTCCGTGGACGCGAGGCTCGTGACATGGCTCGGTACTGCAACACATACGCCGCCAACCTCTTCAAGCGGGACGGTAGACGTTTCGGGGCCTTCGCCGTGCTGCCCATGCCCGACATCGCGGCGTCGGTGGTCGAGGCCACGTACGCCCTCGACACCCTGCGCCTAGACGGGGTCATCCTGTTGAGCGCCTACGACGGGGTGTACCTCGGCGACCCGCGCTTCGAGCCGCTGATGGCGGCGCTGAACGCACGCCGCGCGTACGTGTTCGTCCACCCTGCGTCCATTCCGGATGACGTCAAACCCAACCTGCCGCTGCCCGACTTCTTGTACGAGTTCACGTTCGACACCACCCGAGCAGCCACCTACATGATGACAACTGGGGTACGAAATCGCTATCCGAACATCCGTTTTCAGCTCGCCCACGCCGGCGGGACGCTGCCATTCCTGTCCAAACGAATCGGTGTCGCGTCGGAGACACCGCTGGGGAACGCCGCCATCCCGAAGGTCTCGCTGCTGGGCGCTCGCCAACTGATCTCCAGCTACTACTACGACACCGCGCTCAGCGCATCGGAAGCCGCGATGCGCTCCGTGCTCGCCGTCAGCGACCGCTCGCACATCGTCTTCGGATCCGACTGGCCCTTCAGCGCGCTCACGTTCACCGGAAGCGGCGACCCCGCTCCGGATCTGAGCGAGGTGTTCACCGCCGACCAACGCGTCGAGGTCGAACGAACCAACCCGCTACGTCAGCTCCCCCGACTTGCCGATGCGGTGCGGTGACATCGGATGCGCGGTGATTTACGCGTGGCCGGAAAAGACCATCCCTATGGGAGGCGCCGTATGAGCGGCAACTAATGCGCTTCGGCCCACGCGGTCGCGGCCGCCTGGATGTCAGGGAACCGCTCGGCCATCCGGGTAGCAAGTGCATGAGCTCCTTTGAGAGGACGCACCATGACCATGAAGTCAACGATTTTTCCCTCGTCGTCGTAGACGAGGAAGTCACACCCGGTCAGCTGGAGCCCATCGACTGTGGCCTCGAAGACGAAGGCGTGCATCGGGTCTTCGCTGATTTCCCTGATGTAGTGAAAGTCTTCGAAGACCTCGATCACCGAACGGAGGATCGCATTCGTGATTGCCTTACCCGTGTAGGGCTTGAACGCCACCGGACTGCGGAAGACAACCTGATCGGCCAACATGGACTCCACCTCATCCATGTTCGCGGTCTCGATCGCCTCGCGGAATCGCATCACAACAACCTCCGGAAATCCCCATCGTCACGTCACGGAACGTCACCCGTCGGTGCAGCCGCCACGGACAGTGTTCGACGCCTGCACCGGAGCCACCCTGAGAACGGTACGCGGTGTCTGCGGCGTCATCGGGTGTCTTCCGCAAGTGCCATGTCATCAATGTCGACGTTGGTGTCGGCGATGGCCGATCGTCTATCCCTCATCACCGGGCGTTGATCCGACGACCGGTACCAACCGATGAGCCCGGTCATCGATGCCGGCGGGCCGGGTTCCCGCATCATCCGTCCAGATCGTCCAGGAACTGTCGGTTGGGCGCGAAGAAGGTGCAGCCGGTGACCGGCGTCGAGTAATCGAGGATACGGTCGTGTTTGCCGGGGGGATCACCGATGAACATGCGCTCCAACATCTGCTCGACCACCCACAGGTGCCGCGAGTACCCGATGAAATACGTCCCGTACTCGTTGCGACCCGGCGTCGCGAAAGGCATGTTGTCCCGGACGATGTCGTGTTCACCGTCGTCGTCGGTGATCGTGCACAGCGTCTTGTGCGACTTCTGCGCATCGCCCTCGGCGTCGGGTAACTCGATGTTGTCGAATTTGGTCCGACCGATGATGTCCTGCTGCGTCTCCGTGCTCTGACTCCGCCAGTCCTTTATCTTGTGCAGGTACTTCTGGATGACCACATAGCTGCCGCCAGCGTATTTCTCGTCCTCATCGCCGACCAGGGTGCTCGGCAGCGCATCGAGACCGTAGGGATTCGCGGTCCCGTCGACGAACTCGAGGAGGTCGCGCGCATCGAAGTAACGGAATCCGCTGACGTCGTCGACCGCGGTGACCGCATCTCCGAAGGCCTCGAGCAACAGTTTCTCGAACTCGAACACCATGTCGTTACCGTCAGCGCGGATGTGGAAGAGCAGGTCTCCGGACGTGGCGACAGCCGTGTGCTCGTGACCCTCGATCACCTGAAACGGCTTGAGCTCCTTGGGTTTGGGCTGACCGGTCAGACTGTCCCACACTCGACTACCGATACCGACGTTGACGCTGAACTCGCTCTGCAGCGATCGCAGACGAACGTCCTTGATGAGGTCCGCGGTACTGGCGACCACCGAGCGGGCGGTGCTCATCGCGTCCTCACCGTCGTTGACGGTGAGGACCAGGAACGCGGCGGCACGAGTCAGTGGTGTGGTGACGTCCTGGGGTCGGGTGGCGATCGCGTGCGGATCAGTCATACACCGAACTCTAGTGCGGCACGCACCAGCGCATCACCCCGCCAGGGTGAGTCCAGCGCTGTCAACGAACACCTCCGATGGCAACGGGTGTGGCGCGTGGGGACGAGCGACGGTCGACCGCCACGACCTACGAAGAATCGCGATGACTCGAAACCGTGCACCGAGTACCTCGTGACACTACTGTGACAACCGATCGAGAAACGGTCGCCGGATACACGGCATCTTCACTCGAGGGGCGCGGGTAGGAGACACCTTCAGACAGGGGACTCCATGTTCGACCGCACGTTCATCAAGAATTCCATCAGCCGGAGCGCCGAGAACCCGGTGGATCGTCGGCGCTTCATGCGCGCCGCAGGTCTCACCGGGCTGGGCATCGGGGGCGCGATGGTCGCAGGCACCGCCGTCGCCGGAGCGGACAGCCCCGACATCCCGCCGGGTGTCGGCGGACTCATCCCGGGACCGGCGCAGCCCATCACCGACTCCGCCATCCTCAACTTCGCGCTCAATCTCGAGTACCTCGAAGCCGAGTTCTACTCCCGTGCAGTGTTCGGCAAGGGGCTCGACGACGGTCTGGTCGGCGGCATCGGCCCGTTGGGCAACGTCACGGGTGGTACCAAGGTGAACTTCACGACCAAGGCCATCGCGAACTACGCGAAGGAGATCGCCGAGGACGAGGTCGCCCACGTCCGGTTTCTGCGTAAGGCCTTGGGCAATCAGGCCGTTGCTCGACCGGCCATCGATCTCGACGCGAGCTTCACCGCCGCCGCCAAGGCCGCCGGGCTGGTCAGCGGGAACCAGAAGTTCGACCCGTTCGCCAACGAGCAGAACTTCTTGCTCGGTGCTTTCGTCTTCGAGGACGTGGGGGTGACCGCGTACAAGGGCGCGGCTCCCCTGGTCGGTAACAAGACCTACCTCGATGCCGCCGCCGGGATCCTGGCCGTGGAGGCCTATCACGCGGGGATCATCCGTACCACGCTGAGCTCACTGGGCCTGGCCGATTCTGCATCCGCCATCTCCGACGCGCGGGACTCGCTCGATGGATCGGCAGACAAGGACCAGGGTCTCGCCGGGGGCACCAACCTCGTCCCTGCCGATGGCAACGCGATCGCCTTCGGCCGCACACCATTTCAGGTTCTCAACGTGGTGTACCTGAACCCCGGTCCGGTTACGTCGGGCGGGTTCCTCCCCAAGGGAGCGAACGGCGCGCTGCGCGTCAGCGGCTGACCGCCCCAGGTATCTCGTCGGGTGTCAGCGGTCGCTGACCACGGCTTGGTCGTTCACGCCCACCGCCGGTTCGCGCAGTCGTTCCAGCGTGGCGGCGTGCAACTTGGTCTTGATCTCCTGCAGGGCGCGACCGCGGGTGTTCTGCACCAACCGTGCCCGCTCCAGGGCACGCGGCATCAGGTCGTCCAGCGAGACCGCCTCGTCCACCACACCGAGCTCCACCGCCTGCGGGCCGCCGTACCGGAGCCCGCCCACCAGGAGTTCGTGCGCGGCGCGGGGCGTGGTCCGGTCGGCGACGAAGTCGATGGTGCCGGGCGCGTAGCTGGCTCCGATGTTCACCCCGGGCATGCAGAAGTATCCGCGGTCCGCCCGCATCAGCGCATGGTCGTGGGCCAGGGAGAACAATGCACCGCCACCGAAGGTGTGCCCCGGCAACGCGGCGACAGTCGGCGTCGCCAGTTCCAACATCCGGGCGAACAACAACTGGACGGCTGTCGTGAACGCGTCGAGCTGATCCAGGTGCGCCATCACCCAGCCGGTGTCGAGACCGGTGGAATAGTACTTGCCGGTCGCGGTGGTGATCAGCGCGGTCGGCCCCTCCGCCGCATCCACCTGATCCAGCAGATCGTGCACCTCGGCCAGCCAGTCGGGTGTGAAGGCGTTCTCGCTGTTCTCCACCCCGGGACTACCGAGATACAGGACGAAGATGTTGTCGACCATCGTCAGGTGGGGCATGGGGTCAGTCTTGCAGAGCCACCCACATCCGATCGTCCGACCGGCGATATCCGCCTGTCAGCGCGCCGTCGACAGCGATCCGGCCCGCGTGTTGTGGACCGGCGGAAGTCCGTAGTGCCCGCGCAACGTCTCGGCGCCGTACTCGGTGCGGAACAGTCCGCGGCGCTGCAGCAGCGGTACCACCTCGTCGACGAAGATCTGCAGGCCACCGGGAAGATGCGGCGGCATGATGTTGAATCCGTCCGCGGCCCCATGGGTGAACCAGAGCTCAAGGTCGTCGGCCAACTGCTCGGGAGTTCCCGCGAACGAACGGTGTCCGCGTCCCCCACCGAGGCGACCGATCAGCTCGCGGACGGTCAGGCGCTCGGTCTCGGCAAGCCGCTTGACGAGGGTGAACCTGCTCTTGGCACCCTCGATCGCGGCTTCCTCCGGCAGTGGAGGCAGCGGAGCGTCCAACTCCTGTCCACTGAGATCCATACCCAGCATCCGCGAGAGCTGCCCGAGGGCGTAGTCCGGTGAGATGAGGTCGGTGAATTCACGTTCCAGGGCGACGGCCTCCGCTTCGGTGGACGCGAGATAGGGCACCACACCGGGCAGGATCGCGACATCCCCCTCGGCTCGCCCGGATGCCCGCACGCGCTCGCGCAGGTCGGAGTAGAAGTCCTGACCGTCGGCCAACGACCGCTGAGCGGTGAAGATGGCCTCGGCGTGTCGCGCGGCGAAGTCCTTACCCGCCTCGGAGGATCCGGCTTGGACCAGCAACGGCCGACCCTGCGGTCCGCGCGGGGTGTTCAGCGGCCCGCGCACGCGGAACCGCTCGCCGACGTGGTCGATGGCGCGGACACGTGTCGGATCGGCGAAGACACCCGCCCCCGGGTCCAGGACCACCGCGTCGTCATCCCAGCTGTCCCAGAGGGCGGTGACCACGTCCAGGAACTCCTGCGCGCGCTCGTAGCGGCGTGCGTGTTCGGGAATCGTCTCGTGACCGAAGTTGCGCGCCTCGTCCTCGGTGCCCGAGGTGACGATGTTCCAACCGGCTCGACCACGGCTGAGGTGATCGAGCGATGCGAACTCCCTTGCCAGATTGAAGGGTTCGTTGTACGACGTCGACGCGGTCGCGATCAGGCCGATGTGCTCGGTGGCCACGGCGATCGCCGAGAGGAGGGTGACCGGTTCGAACACCGCGGTCACGTTCCGCTTCACCCGCGGACCCACGGCGACATTGTCGGCGAAGAAGATCGAGTCGAGTCTGCCGCGTTCGGCGATCTGCGCGAGTTCCTGGTAGTGCCGTACGTCCAGGATCCGCCGCTCGTCGGTCGATGGATGTCGCCAGGCGGCCTCGTGGTGACCGACCCCCATCAGGAACGCGTTCAGGTGCATCTCACGAGCTCTGGTCACGATTGTCCTCTCATGCGCCGGTCCGCCACCGCGAGAACCGGCGTTCCAGCGCGATCAGCAGATAGTTGAACGCCACTCCGATCCCGGCGACCGTGATGATTCCCGCATACATCTGCGGTATCTGGAAGTTGAACTGCTCACTGCTGATCAGGTAACCCAGACCTGCCTTGGCACCGACGAATTCGGTGGTGATGAGCACCAGGATGGATGCGGCTCCGGCCAATCGGATCCCGGTGAAGATGGTGGGCAACGCGGCGGGCAGCACGACCTTGCGGAACAACGCGAAGCTGCCGATCCCGAACGATCGCGCCGATCGGATGAGCAGCGGGTCGACGTTCTTGGCACCGCCGATGGTGTTGTACAGCACCGGCCAGAAGCTCGCGTAGGCGATGATCGCGATCTTGGAGGTCTCGCCGATGCCCAGGATCAGCGTGAACACCGGCAGCAACGCCACGGCTGCGGTGTTCAGGAAGATCGCGAACAGCGGGCTCAGCACCTGCTCCACGTGGCGATACCACGCGATCAACAACCCCACCGGAACCGCGACCACGATGGCGATGGCGAACCCGGACAGCGACCGGGTGAGGCTGGCCCGGACGTCGGTCCACAACTCCCCCGACTGCGCCAACGACCACCACGCGTGCACGACCTGCGTGAACGGCGGAAGGAAGGTCGTGTCGACCCAGCCGAACCGTGGCGCGAACTCCCAGAGCAACAGGAAGGCCACGATGGCGACGGACCGGGTGAGCACCGTGCCCGCCGCGCTGAGGACCCTCCGCCTCCGTACGCCTTTCGCGGATCCGACGGTTTGTGACGGGTCGACCGCGGTGGATGCGGTGACCGATGGTATCGAGGTGGTGTCTGCGAGGGTCATCCCGACACCGCCCCGCTCAGCTCACCCTGGGTCAGACTTTCTGCGGTGAGATTGTTCGCGCGTAGCACCTCATCGTGCAGTGATTCCCATACGCGACTGCGATATCGGACGAATTCGGGTGACGACCGCACATCGGTGCTCAGATCCACCTCGCCGAGGTCGATCTCGAGCGCCTCCTTCACGCGACCGGGTCGCGACGTCATGATGAGGACCCGCTGTCCGAGGAAGATCGCCTCCTCGATTCCGTGGGTGATGAACAGGACGGTCGTCGCCGTACGCTCCCAGATCGACCGTAGTTCCACCTGCAGCAGCTCACGGGTCTGGGCGTCGAGCGCCGCATACGGTTCGTCCATCAACAAGACCTCGGGCTCGTAGGCGAGACTGCGGGCGATGGCCACCCGCTGTTTCATACCACCGGACAACTCGTGTGGATATCGGTTGGCGAACGCGGCCAAACCGACCAGCTCGAGGACTTCACGGGCGCGGTCGGCGCGGTCCCGCTTGCGCAGACCCTTTGCTTCCAAACCGAATTCGACGTTGGCCTGGGCCGTGCGCCAGGGAAACAGCGCATACTGTTGGAACACGATGCCCCGGTCCAGCCCCGGTCCGGTGATCAGTTCACCGTCCAGCCGGACCTCTCCGGACGTCGGTGTCGACAGTCCGCCGACCAGATCCAGCAGCGTCGACTTGCCACAGCCGCTGGGTCCGACCAGGGTCACGAACTCCCCGGCGGCGACGTCGATACTGATGTCATCGAGGGCCGTGAGCGACGTGCCCCGTGCGCGGTCGGGAAAGCTCTTGGTGACGTTGCGCAGGGAGATCTTGGCATGCGTCTGGGCGTCGGACATCACGTCAGCCCTGCGCCGATCCTGTGGAACCCGACTGTCCGGCATACGGGTTGAACTTGTTGGTGTAGATCTTGGACGCGTCCAGCGATCCCTTCACCGCACCGGTGTCCTGAAGCCAGCTCTCCCAGCGGGTGAAGTCCTGGTCGGACTGCAATCCCCCCTTGGACGGGATACCCACGCTCAGCCAGTACTTCAACGCCGACGTGTCCTCGTTCGGCCGCTTGCGCTTGTTGACGATCTCGGTGAACTTCGCGATCACCTGATCACGAGGGGTGGTGCGCTCCCACTCGATGGCCTTGGCGATTCCGGCGGTGAACGCGCGGACCGCATCGGGGTTCTTCGCGATCAGATCGTTGCGGAAAACGTACGGGCCCCCGTTGAACGGACCGTAGAGCGCGAGATCGGTGAACACCGCGCGCAGGCCACCGTTGGCCACCGCCCTCTGCTGGAACTGCCCGGACAGCCCGGCGGCGTCGATCTGCCCCTTGCGCAGCGCATCTTCGGTGTTGGGGGCGGGAAGTGCCACCAGTTGGACCGTCTTGATCTGCTCCTGCGTCAGGCCATCCTTCTTCAGCTGGTCGTGGATGTCCGCCTCGAGCTGCCCGCCGAGGGTGTTGACACCGATCTTCTTACCCACCAGATCGGTGGGTTTGGTGATCGGGCTGTTGTCGGGAACGTAGAAGCCCGCGATGGTCTTGTCGTCGGTGCCGTAGTAGTTCACCACGGCGGTCACCGGTGCGCCCGAACTGACCAATTTGGCCACGGCACCGGCGAACGCGCCGCCGAAGTCTGTCTGACCGGTGGCCGCGGACTGGATGTCCTGTGGACCGCTGATGGTGTTGCCCACCCAGTTCAGCTTGATCTTGCCGTCGAAGAACCCCAGCTCATCGGCGACCTCGGGGAGGATGACCTGCCCCGGCCACCCTTGATACCGCAACGTGGTGACACCGTTCTTGTCGGCGGCAGCGGTATTGCCGCAGGCGCCGAGCACACTCGCGGTCAGTACCACGGCGAGCGCGGTGACCAGGGTTCGCATGGTTCGCACCATTGCTCCGTTCGTCGGGAATGCGTGAAGTCTCAGCGCACACTCCAACCGACGGAAGCCGCAACCGACAACACTTCGACCCAGCGTCGGCAAAACCGTTGTGCGCCCGCCTCTCGTCTCGTTCACTGTGAGCATCTCTACTCATGCGCACGGCTCGCGCACACCAATCACCCTCGGACAAAAGGATCTCAACATGGTCGAGAGCATCAATGGCGATCGCCTCACGGTGACCAAGATCGGTGGACGGATCGGCGCCCAGATCGACGGTGTCGCACTGTCCGGTGATCTCGGCACCACAACGGTGCGGGCGATCAACGATGCACTGCTCGAACACAAGGTGCTGTTCTTCCGCGACCAGCAGCATCTCGACGACGAGGGTCAGGAGCAGTTCGCGCGGCTACTCGGCGAGCCGACGATCGCCCATCCCACCGTCACCTCGCGGGGTCATACGGTGTTGCCGATCGACTCCGACAACGGCAAGGCCAACAGCTGGCACACCGACGTCACCTTTGTCGACCGGGTTCCCAAGGCATCGATCCTGCGGGCGATCACCCTCCCGCCCTACGGGGGAACAACGGTCTGGGCCAACACCGTCACCGCATATGAGTCACTTCCCGAGCCGCTCAAGCGGTTGGTCGAGAACCTACGGGCGGTACACACCAACCTGTACGACTACGCCGACAATCACGACGACGCCGATCAGCCGGTGTCGGACGCGGTGGCCGGTTATCGCGCGGAGTTCCGCTCGCAGCGCTTCGAGACAGAGCACCCGGTGGTGCGCGTACACCCCGAGACCGGTGAACGGTCCCTGCTGCTCGGCCACTTCGTCCGGGAATTCGTCGGACTGAGCGCCAAGGAGTCGAGCGCGCTCTTCGATCTGCTGCAGGCCCGAACCATTCGCCTGGAGAACACCGTGCGGTGGTCCTGGCGGTCGGGTGACCTGGCGATCTGGGACAACCGCGCGACCCAGCACTATGCGGTCGCCGACTACGACGACGCGTACCGGCGTCTGAACCGGATCACCCTGGCCGGTGACGTCCCGGTGGACGTGCACGGTGAGCGCAGCCGCACGCTGAAGGGTGACGCGTCGCACTACTCCGACATCGTGGAACCGCTCGCGCACGCCGGCTGAACCACGACAGCGGGCCGACCCGAGCGCCTCGGATCGGCCCGCTGGTCGGTGGCCTGTTGTCGCGCTCGATCAACCGTTCAGAAACTCGAGCAGGATCTCGTTGATCTCCTCGGCGTGGGTCCACAGCAGCCCGTGTGGCGCGCCCTCGATCGCCTCGAACCGCGCGTCTGGAAGTGCCTCGGCGAAGCGCCGCCCGGTTGCGTCGATGGGCAGGATGTTGTCGGCGGTCCCGTGCACGATCAGCGCGGGCTTGTCGATCTTGGGGACGTCCTCGCGGAAGTCGGTGAGCCATGTGGGTTGGCACCAGACGGACGCGTACGGCGACGCGTTGTAGGCGAGTTGGGTGTTGGCGCGTAATGCCTGGTCGCTCAAACGGTTACCGAGAAAGTCGTCGGTATTGAAGAAGTTCTGGAAGAACTCGGTGAAGAACGCGTAGCGGTCGGTCCGGACGGCCTCCAGAAGCGGGTCGAACACCGACTGGTCGACCCCATCGGGGTTGTCGTCGGTCTTGAGCAGGAACGGTTCGAGCGACCCGAGAAATGCCGCCTTGGCGATACGTTCGGAACCGTACCGTCCGAAATAGCGCCCCACTTCGCCCGTACCCATCGAGAACCCGACCAACACCGCATCACGCAGATCGAGTGTGTCCAGGACGATTTTCAGGTCGCGCGCGAAGGTGTCGTAGTCGTATCCGATGGTGGGCCGGCTCGACCTGCCGAAACCGCGTCGGTCGTAGGTGATGACCCGATATCCGCCGTCCAGCAAGGCCGCGGTCTGCTTCTCCCACGACGACCCGTCGAGCGGATAACCATGGATGAGGACGACGGGCTGACCGTCGCCGTGGTCTTCGTAGTACAGCTCGATGGAGTCGGTGTTCTCGTCTCCGACCTTGATGTGGCCCACTACAGATCCTCCTGTTGGTTGGTGGTCGTGCTGTGTGGCGCGCGCTGCGCGATTCGCGCCGATCGGTGGCACCGACGAACCGACCGCCCCGATCAGAAGATCCGGGGCGGTCGGGGTCAGCGGCGTCGGGCGTCGGTCAGTGGGTCTGTCCGGCCCTCTTCAGGGCTCGCCCACCGGAAATGCGAACGTAGATGCCGATCAGGATGATGGCGACGACGATACCGACGATGAACGGGATGACCTCCCAACCACCGTTGCTGTTGTTGTATCCCAACTTGTAGGTCAGCCACGATCCGATGGCCGATCCGATGATGCCCAACAGGATCGTCATGATGATGCCGATGCTCTGCTTCCCGGGCATGATCAGGCGGGCGAGACCGCCGACGATCAGACCGACAACGATGGCGCTGATGATTGTCCCGATCACGATTGCCTCCACTCGTCTTCCGCGGGCGGGTGTGCACGCGGTGTTGTCGCCGAGGACGCTCCGGGCTCGGATCGGAACCACAGACCGCCGCTGTGCGGCGCCTGATCTGACGCTAGACGTCCGCGCGGGCGCCGAGAAGGCATTGGCGGAACCGGTATCGAATCTTGGTGATGGTCACGAAAAGGTCTCAGTCCTGGACCAGGCTCGGCGGGAAGCCGCCGGTCGCTATCGGCCCCCACCCGGTGAGCCGGATGCGGATGACGGACTTCCCCTGGTTCACCATCGCCTCGCGGTATTCATCCCAGTCGGGATGTTCACCCGAGATCGACCGGAAGTACTCGACCAGCGGTTCGACCGATTCCGGGATGTCGGTCACCTCGGCGACGCCGTCGATCTGCACCCACGCGTCGTTGAAGTCGTCGCCCAGGGAAATCAGCGACGTCTCCGGGCTGCGGCGCAGGTTCACGACCTTGGCACGTTGCGGGTAGGTCGAGATGAGGATGTCGCCGTCGTCGGCCAGGCCGTAGGTGATGGGGCTCAGCTGCGGTCCGCCGCCGGATCGGGTGGCCAGCAGAACCCCGTTGCGACGGCTGCGCAGAAACGTCAGCAGTTCCTCACGTCCGACCCTGTCGGCCTTCGCCACCCTGCGCGCCATACCCCACCTTCCGACATCTCGGCCACCGACTCACGGCGCCGCATCCAGTTCTACTCCTGGGTTGCGCCCGGTTGTCCGGTCAGGAGACGCCGGCCAGGCTCCAGCGTGCACCCGGGCGGATCTCCTCGGGAAAGAGTGGTCGCAGGCGGTCGTGGACGTCGTAGCGGCATCCGCCCTGATAGGTGTGCTGCTCGGAGCACAGCCGGCAGCCGTTCTGATACATGAGTCGCGCTCCCCCCGCTGATCATTAGGCGGGCTCATGGTCACACGACTCCGGAGGCACGGACGAATTCCTCGGTTGCGGTTCTCGTCACACCGTCACGTCGGCGCGTCCACTGACGACCCCGGCACGCCATCCACCTGGTGCCGGGCCACCGCGCTCGCGATACGGGACAACTCGCGCGCATCGCGGTCGCCGACGTGCGCGATCAGCTTGTAGACGTCGTCGGCGAAGCCCCGGGCCACCACGTCCACGATGACGCGTCCCTCGTCGGTGAGCGCGACGAAGGACACCCGACGATCGTCGCGCGACGCCTCCCGCCGGACCAGTCCGCGTCTGGCCGCCCTGTCCACGAGGCCGGTGACACTGGATTTGTCGAGTTCCAGCATGTGGGCCAGTTCCCGCATCCCCGGGGTGCGATCGCGCAGGATGCCCAGCAGGCGCACCTGCGTCAGCGACAGTTCGTGCGCGGCCGCGCGACGCGCCAAAGCGTTCTGCACCGCAAAGGACAGCTGTGCCAGCGCGTCGACGATGCCCAGGTCATCGGCACCGCCCGAGACGGGGTCCGTGGTCATGTCGCCACCCTACTTGACGTAGTTTGTGTCACCAACTAGTTTTGGTTTGTGACACCAACTATTTGATCACCCGATCGGAGTCGTCATGAGCACCATGCAGGCAGCCGTCGTCACCTCGTTCGACGAACCACCCCACCATCTCCCGTTCGACGTCCCCCCGGTCGCCGACGGTCAGATGCTTATCGACGTGGTCGCCGTCGGGTTGCATCCGCGAGTCCGTTCCGGCGCGTCCGGAACGCACTACACCTCCAGCGGTGACCTACCGCTGATTCCCGGAGTCGACGGAGTCGGCCGGGTACCCGGCGGCGGGCTGGTCTACTTCGTCGCCGACGGCGACGCCCTCGGACCGATGGCCGAGAAGGCCGTCGTCGATCGACGACGGATGATCCCGCTGCCGGACGACGTGGACACGTCCCGGATCGCCGCCGGGATGAACCCGGCGATGTCGTCATGGGTCGCGCTGCGCACCCGCGTGGCGATGCGGCCCGGCCAGACCGTGCTGGTCCTCGGAGCCACCGGAAACGCGGGGGCCATGGCGGTGCAGGCGGCCAAGCTGCTCGGCGCGGGTCGAGTGATCGCCGTCGGCCGCAACCCCGCTCGCCTCGCGCAACTATCCGATCTGGGTGCCGACGTGGCCATTCCCCTGCTCGACGACGATTCGGCCACCGCCGCGGCCATCTCCGAGGTCGGCGAGGGCGTCGACATCGTTCTCGACTATCTCTGGGGACCACCCACCGAACGCGTCATGATGGCGCTGATGCTGGGACGTGCGGACCGCAGCGCGCAGGTCGACTGGGTCCAGATCGGATCGGTCGCCGGTGCCGACATCACGCTTCCCTCGGCCCTGCTCCGAGCGTCCGCGCTGCGTCTGCTGGGCAACGGGCAGGGCTCGGTGTCCCCACGGGGATACCTCGCGGAACTGCCCGGTCTGGTGGAGATGCTCGCTGCGGGCCGGTTGCGCGTGTCGCCGCGGGACGTGCCACTCGCCGAGGTGGAGAGCGCGTGGCAGCACCGTGATTCAGGTGATGAACGGACCGTGATCGTGCCCTGACACCCGGTCCCCGGGAGTGCCCCGACCCGCCCTGCGTAGATTTTCGGTGATGACCGACCTGACGGTGTGGCAGGCCCTGTTGATCCTGCTGGCGGGTGCGGGTGCGGGCTCCATCAACTCCCTTGTGGGTAGCGGCACGCTGATCACCTTTCCCACCCTGGTCGCCTTCGGGATGCCCCCGGTCAGTGCGACCATCAGCAACGCGATCGGGTTGGTCGCCGGTGGCGTGTCGGGAACGTGGGGTTACCGCACAGAGCTGGTCGGTCAGCACCGTCGCCTGAGCTGGCAGATGCCCGCCTCGTTCGCGGGTGCGCTGGTGGGTTGCTTCCTGTTGCTGCACCTGCCGGAGAAAGTGTTCGAGGCGGTGGTACCGGCCCTGTTGGTCGCCGCGCTGATCCTCGTGGTGTTGCAACCTCGATTGCAGAAGTGGACCGCCGGGCGACATCCGGCCGATGCCATCCCGAGCACACGCCGCATGGCGGTCTTGTCGGCGGCGACCTTCGCCGTCGGGGTGTACGGCGGGTACTTCACAGCGGCACAGGGGATTCTGCTGATCGCTGCGGTTGGCATCATCCTGCCCGACGATCTGCAACGAATCAACGCCGCCAAGAACCTGCTGTCGCTGTTGGTCAACGTGGTCGCCGCCGTCACCTACGTGATCGTCGCCGGCGACCAGATCTCCTGGCCCGCCGCGGGTCTGATCGCGGCCGGCTCCTTGGTCGGCGGTTTCGTCGGCGCCCGCTACGGACGCCGACTCTCACCCACCGTGCTGCGCGCCATCATCGTGATCGTCGGCCTGATCGGGTTGTGGCGATTACTGGCCGGCTGAACCGATGAGCGCCGCTGGGCCACGCGCGTCGCAGGGTGTCCACCACCGCGTAGAGGAGACCGACGGCGGCCGCGGCCATGCAGGCCGCGTAGGCGCTGAGCATCGCGTCACCGCGGCCCGAGGTGTAGCCGCCGGATCCGCCACCGCCGGGGCCGCCGCTCGGTGCGCCGCCACCGCCGCCGCCCGGGCGTCCGCCGTTTCCGCCGCTCGGTCCGCCGCCACCGGGTGTGCCGCTGGGAGCCCCGCCCCCGGAGCCCATACCGCCGGGACGGCCTGACCCGGAACCCGTTCCGCCGGAACCCGGTCCGCCGCGTCCACCACCGCCGAAGCCCTGACCCTGGTCACCCGACAGTGACGAGTGGTAGACGCCGATCGCCGCGGCCTGTACCAACAACGGGATCAGGATGAAGCGCAACGGCAGGTAGAACGCCATGACCACGCTCAGCACTTCTGCGGTGTAGAAGTAGCGGTCGTGCATCGCGGGCAGCAGGAACGGCACCACGACGGCGCTGGCGGTGGCGACCACCAGTATCGAGGCGGGAGTCACCGGTGGTCGCTTCCACAGCGACCAGGCGAGGAATGCCGCGATCAGCCCGGCGGCCGTGGCGATCCCGGCGTAGGCCAACCAGGTCACGTCACCCGAGATCGGCAGCAGCTGGTAGAGATTGGCCGCCCCGAGGGTGAGCTTCTTGTAGGAGTCGGTCTGGTCCAGGTACACCGACAGCACGGTCTTCCAGTCGGCACCCACCGCCAGCGCCGGGATGTCGAGGGCGAGATACACCGCCGGGATGGCGAGCAACGCGTACCAGGGCAGGCGACGACGCAGCAGCAACCACAGCAGCACCGGGAAGACGAAGACGGCCTGCAGTTTGAACCCGAGGGCGATACCGAAGAACACACACGCCCAGAGGCTGTCGATCCTCGAGGCCCGGCTGCTGATGACGTCGCGTCGCGCGCGGAGCAGGAAGTAGATACCGCCCAGGGCGAACGCCGAGTAGATCCCGTCTGCCTGCCCCCACCACGCGCTGTTGGCGATGACCGACGGCAGCAGGAAGACGACACCCAAGGCGGCGGCGCGCACCGAGAAGCGCGCGGTGCGCAGGCCGACGATCCGATAGGCGAAGAAGGCGAGCACGAGATCGAAAACGATGGAGATCGCCTTGATTCCGACCAACGACGGGATGTGCAGATAGGTCAGCACGGCGATCAGGTACAGGTACGGGTAGTTGTAGTCCGCGAATTTGTCCTTCAACGCGGAGAAGCCACCGTTGTCGGCAATGGTGTCGTACCAGCGACTGAGGAACGCCGTGTAGTCCATCGTCCGTTCGTCGAGATAGGCGTAACGGATGCCCAGCCCGATGATCAGGATCGCGGCGATCACCGACCACCGCATCAGGCGGCCTCGCGTGCGCGGGCGCGGTTCGGCGGTGGTCGGTGCGACGGTGGACGCCGACTCGAGGGTTGACGAGGTCATGACGGCCAGTGTCGGAGATCAACCTGGATGTCCGGTGTGAACAAGCGGTGAGACCGCGTGGAGTCGCGGTCGTATCGTCACAGGACGACCAGTGATCGACTCGACGACGGGTGACACCCCATGCTCGCACTGACCGCCGGCATCATCGCCGGGCTGCTCGTGCTCGGGGGCTGGATGCATTCGGCCCGCCGACTGCGCAGCGCGGCCAATGACGCCGACCTGTCACTCGCGGTGGAGGTCGCGCGCCGAGCGACCGCCAGTCGTCGTACGGCCATCGACGAGGTGATCGAGCGCAAGCACAAGCTGGAGAACCGGGCCACCACACCCGCCCTCGGATCGGCGGTGGTCAGCGCGGTGGCTCTCGCCTTCACCAATCCGCTCTCCGACAGCGACGCCCATTCGCATGCGTGGCAGTTGAGCGTGTCGGCATTGGTGTTGTCGCTGATGGTGGCGGCGATCTGCCGCCTGCAGGTGGCCAGGCTGATCGGCCGCACCATAGAAACGTATCTGGGGCCGCACGATTGACGTGCGGCCCCAGATGACTGATCGGGTCAGCCCAGATGTCAGAGCATCATCAGGGCGATCAGAACCACCAGGGTCATGATCGTCACGGCGATCCACCCGTACGCGGGGGTCTGCCGTTCCTCGACGACCTCGCCCTTGTGGGCCGGATAGGTCAGATCAATGTTCGTGGTCATTCGACCTCACCCCTTTCTCTCGTCCTCACCTGATGGTAATTCGTTGTTTCCGCAGGTCATACGTGATGTTCGGCTAGCTGGACCGGCGCGTGTCGCGACGGCGACAGCACCCGCCCGACAGTGACCGGCACCACTCCGATCCGCACGCGACACCCATGCGTGATCGCACGCCCGTTCGGACTGCTTTGATGACCGAGACGGCCGGACCACCGACGCAGGCAGGAGCACGATGACAGACGAGGTGAGCGTGGTGATCCCCTGCCGTGACGAGGCCGGTGCCCTGCCCGGGGTGATCGGAGCCGTACCCGGCGGATACGCGGTGGTGGTGGTGGACAACGGATCGACCGATGGCACCGCGGACGTGGCGAGATCGCTCGGCGCTCGAGTGGTGGTGGAGTCGGTCCCGGGTTACGGATCCGCCGTGCACGCGGGTGTGCTCGCCGCTGAGACCCCCATCGTCTGCACGATCGATGGCGACGGGTCGATGGATCCCGCCGACCTCGTGCCGATGGTCGCGGCGGTACGCGACGGTGCCGACCTCGCGGTGGGTCGGCGGCGCGCGCTGACGTCTCGGGTGTGGCCGTGGCACGCTCGGCTCGGCTCGGTGATCGTCGCAACGGGACTACGGATCAAGTACCGCGACACCATCCACGACATCGGACCGATGCGGGTGGCCCGCACCGCGGCGCTGCTGGAGCTCGGTGTCACGGATCGCCGCTCGGGTTATCCGGTGGAGTTGTTGGTCCGGGCGATGAATGCCGGCTGGAGGATCCGCGAGTTCGACGTCGCCTACCGTCCCCGCGCGGCGGGGCGGTCAAAGGTCTCGGGTTCGTTACGGGGTTCGTTCATCGCCGCGACCGACTTCCTGACCGCCCTGCGGCACGTAACGTGAGGACTTCGTCATATCGGGGATGGAGAACACCATGAAGCGGGCTGTGGTTCTGACGTTGGCGGTGGGCGCGCTCGCGCTCGCCGGGTGCGGTGACAATGGCAGCGACTCGTCGGGCGGTGCGGGGGCATCGGCATCCAAGGCCATCGACAACGCGACCAGTGCCGCACTCGACGCCCGGGATTCAGGTTTTCTGGCCGCGCTGCGCGCGGGAAACCTCACCTTCGGTGACGACGGCAAGATGGTGGACACGGCCAAACAGGCCTGCTCGGATTTCAAGGACGGCAAGAGCGCGACCGATGTCCGTGGCAGTGTCGGACAGAGTTCCGGTCTGGACGCCGACAAGTCACGTAACTTCATCCGGATCGCGGTACCTGCTTACTGTGCGGACCAGGTGACCAAGCTGTTCGACTTCTGACTGTTCGACTGCAGACGGGACCCCATGAGGATCGACCGGTTCGACCACATCGTGCTCACGGTGGCCGACGTGGATGCCAGTGTGCGTTTCTACACCAGCGTCCTGGGTATGCGGGAACACACCTTCGACCACGGACGCAAGGCACTCGAGTTCGGCAGCAGCAAGATCAACCTGCATCAACTCGGCCACGAGGTCGAGCCACACGCTCGACGCCCCACCCCGGGCAGCGCCGACCTCTGTTTGATCGTCGACCAACCCGTCGACGAGGTGGTCGCCGAGCTCGAGCGTCGTGGCGTCGCCATCGAGATCGGTCCGGTGGACCGGACCGGGGCGCAGGGCCCCTTGGTCAGTGTCTACATCCGCGATCCCGACCAGAACCTCGTCGAGTTGTCGAACTACCGGACGTGATCACGGTTCGTGCGATCAGGGGCCGAGTACTCAGACCCAGTGCAACAGAACAGCCTTCTCCACCGGCACCCGGACGAACAGGGCGCGCCCGGGGCCGATGACCTTCTCGTCCGCATCGGCCTTCGGCACCACACGGGGCCGCACCAGCGTCATCATCCGGCCACGAGTACGGATCCGAACCTCACCGGCAGCAACGATGTTCTTGAGCCAATCGCGATCGGGTCCGTAGGTCAGCGCCAGCGCCACGCCGTCGTCGGTGGCGAAGACGTTCACCGGGGTTCGGTACGGTCGGCCGGACCGTCGGCCCTGGTGATAGAGGATCCCGAAGAGCGGCAAGCGCCCTGCCCCCTTCAGCAGAATGGGATTGGTCACCCGACGATTGAATCGCGCCACACTCTGCGGAAGTTGCATGGCTCGTATCCTCCACCACCCCGTCGACCCGCGATACTCGTTCGCCGCACACGGAGTCGGGCGGCGCGGCCGATCACGATCAGGCCCCTGCCCACACCTCAACCGGGCGCATCCCCGGTGGCCACCGGACGATCCGCATCGGCCGACCATTGGGACCACGAGCCGGGATAGAGCCGGGCGTCGATCCCGGCGATCGCCAGCGCGGCCACCTCGTGGGCGGCGGTCACGCCGGACCCGCAGTACACCGTGACCGGGAGCGAACCATCGACACCCACCGCGTCGAATCTCCGGCGCAGCTCATCCGGCGAGCGGAACCGGCCGCGGTCATCGACGTTGTCGGCGGTGGGTGCGCTCAGCGCTCCCGGGATGTGCCCGGCGCGGGGATCCACCGGTTCGGCGTCGCCGCGGTAGCGTTCGGCGGCACGCGCGTCCAGGAGCACGTCGGTGGTCGTGGCGACGGTGTCGATGTCGGCTCGGGGCACTGAATCCGGTTGTACCGTGACCGAACCCGATCTGGGGACGTCGCCCTCACCGACTGCCGACGACCGTCCCGATTCCGTCCACGCGGTCAGCCCGCCGTCGAGCAGCACCACATCCGACAGTCCCGCCCACCGCAGCAACCACCACGCCCGCGCGGCCGACATCCCACCGTTGTCGTCGTACACGACCACGGAGGAGTCGGCGTCGATTCCCCACCGGCGCATCGACTCCTGCAGCGCGTCGGGGTCCGGCAACGGATGACGCCCCGTACCAGTGCCGACCGGACCGGCGAGCTCGGTGGTCAGGTCGACGTAGACGGCGCCGGGGATGTGTCCGTCGAGATAGTGCTGATACCCCTGGTCGTCCCCGAGTTTCCAGCGGACGTCGAGCAGGACGGGGGTGGTACGCCTCGCGGCGAGGTCGTCGGCGGTGATCGTCACGGTCATGACGCCATTGTCTGCGATGCGGCCCCGGCTGTGCCACGCATTGCCGCAGAACAGGTCACGCTGCGAGAAACCGACCGATCACCGTCAAGCACACCCGCGTGAGCACCGGATCCGCCTCGTCGACGTCGGACATCCCCAGATAGTCACCGTGTCCGGCGGGTAGAACCAGGGCACGACCGTCTCGCACGGTGTCTGCCATCCAGACCGTGTGCCCGGGCCGGACGACGTCGCGATCACCGCCGACGAACAGCACGGGCGCCTCGATCGCCGCCAGGGTGTCATCGGGCACGTCGGTGAATTCGCGCATCAGGGCGAGGTCCAGGTCGAACATGCGACGCAGATCGTCGGGATCGGGGTTGATCTCCCGGTACGCCGCGGCCAACGGTGCGGGTAGCGAGGCGATGTCGGGATGGTCGAAGCCACTCCAGAAACCGTCGACCATCCCGTCGCGGCGGGTGAAACCGGACGCGACGACGATACGCCGGACCAGATCCGGATACCGATGCGCGAAAGCCAACACCGTGGGCCCCCCGTTGCTGAATCCCATCACGTCGACCACGTCGACATCGAGGCTGCGGACCAGAGCGGCGAGGTCGGCGGCCGAGTTGTCGAAGGTGTAGGCGCGCTCGGCATGTGGGGTGTGGCCGTGCCCTTGGAGTTCGACACCGATCAGTTGACTGTCGGGACCGAGGGATGCGATGGTCGCTCGCCAGTTGGTGTCGATCGTGCCCGCACCGTCGTGGACCAAGAGCAGCGGCGGCCGATCACCCGACTCACCGAAGAGCTCGTGGTGCAACGTGATCGTGGTCATCGCCCCTCCCGGACTGCGTGTGTGCTGGTGTGGACCGCTCGGACGGACGAAAGTCACCGGTCGCTCGGTGCAGGAGGTCCGCCGAGGGGGAGCCAGATCGGCGAACGACTTCGCGCATGGTACGAATGGTGCGCATGTGCCGTCGGACTCACGACCTCGATGTGGACACCGTTCGTCGGGTCATCGGAGACCAGATCCCCTGGCTCGCCGAGGAGGACGTCCAGCCTGTGGACGCGCCCGGCACCCAGTCGCACCTGTTCCGGATCGGGGCCCGGTGTGCGACCAAGTTCCCCGTCGCCGATCCGGACGGCCCACCCGCGATCCCTACTCGCTCCACTATCGCCGCGGAACACGCCGCGATGCGCGAATTCTGCTCGACAACAAGCGTTCCCAGCCCGACACCGCTTCATCTGGGTCGACCGACGGCGCTGTATCCGCGGTGGTGGTCGGTGCAGACGTGGGTGGACGGCGTGACCGCCACGCCGACGTCGGTCGCGTCCTCGGACGCCTTCGCCGCAGATGTCGCCTCGTTGATCCACGAGGTCCGCGCGGCCGATATCTACAACCGATCGTTCACCGGGTCCGGACGTGGCGGGACGCTGACGGCACACGACGCATGGGTTGACGAGTGTCTGCGGCGGAGCGACCACATACTGCCCGTCGACGAATTGCGGCGGGCGTGGACGAGGTCGCGGCTGTTACCCCGCGAGGACGCCGACGTGATGGCACACACGGACCTGATCCCCGCCAACCTGCTCGCCACCGACAGCCGCCTCGTCGGAGTCCTCGACACCGGGGGTTTCAGCCCTGCCGATCCCGCGCTCGACCTCGTCGCGGCGTGGCATCTCTTCGACGCGGACCGTCGTGCGCTGCTCCGCGAGTCGTTGGACGTGGATGAACTGCAGTGGCGGCGTGGGGCGGCGTGGGCGTTCGAGCAGGCCATCGGACTGGTCTGGTACTACACCGACATCAATCCCGCGATGAGCGAGCTGGGTCGCACCACCCTCGGTCGGTTGCTGGACGACCCGGCGTTCGCGGTCTAGGTCAGCGCGGACGCAGTCCGTCGACGAGAAGGTCGAGCACGCGGCCGCGGCGTTTTCCGTCGGTGTCGGCCGCGGTGCCCAGCACCGCCCCGAGGAGGGCGACCGTGACGTCGTCGGAGAGCACATCGCCGCGCAATGCCCCCGTCGCGGAACCCACCAGCAGGAACCGGTCGATGGTGGACCGGATCCGTTCCCGGGTCTCGCCCGCGGTGACCGCACCCGAGGCGACGGCCTGCTGGAACGCCTCGGCCATCCCCTTCTTGGTCGCGACGAAGCCGGTGTACCGATCGAACCACCGACGCAGAGCGACGTCGGCGGGGTGCTTGTCGAGCAGCTCGCCCGCGCTCTCGGCGACGGCATCGAGCTCCGTGCGGTAGACCGCCTCCACCAGCGCCTGCCGGTCGGGGAAGTTGCGGTAGAGCGTTCCCACTCCCACCCCCGCTCGACGGGCCAGGGCGTCGAAGGTCACGTCACCCTCGCCTGCCGCAAACGCATCGCGCGCAGCCACGAGCAACTTGGCGCGGTTGCGCACCGCGTCGGCCCGGGGTCGGGCAGAGTCTGCGGTCAAAGTGGAGGCACCTCCGGTTACGGTGTTACGGTGAAGCGGAGATTCCTCCACTTGCTCCTCCAGTATCGCAGAGAATCGAGGCACGCATGCACGACGACAGCGCTGAGACCCGTCCACACCCCGGCGGCCAGGCCGACCTGGGCAACCATCGCGTGGCGCGCATCGGCTTCGGTGCGATGCAGTTGGCCCGTTTTCGCGACGACCCGGACGCCGGGCTCAGCGTGCTGCATCGCGCCGTGGAACTGGGGGTCGACCACATCGACACAGCCGAGTTCTACGGTGACGGATTCGTCAACGACCTGATCCGACGGGCGATCCCCGGGGACGGCGACGTGGTGATCGCGACGAAGGTCGGCGCCGTCCCCGATCCCGACGGACGATTGCCACTGAAGGCGGCCCAACGCCCGCACGAACTGCGACAGGCCGTGGAGGACAACCTACGGTCACTGGACCGAGAGACGCTGCCGGTGGTCAACCTCCGTCGCCTGGAACTGCCCCCGGGCCTGCTCGCCGAGGGCGACCAGGACGTGGATCTCGACGACCAGCTCGCCGAGATGGTGGCACTGCGCGACGAGGGCAAGATCGGTGCGATCGGACTCAGCGCGGTGACGTCGGCGACGATCCGCCGCGCGTTACCGGCTGGGATCGTGTGCGTGCAGAATTGCCACAACCTGCTCGACCGTCGCCTGGAGGACGGCTTGCGGTTGTGTACCGACGAACACATCGCGTGGGTTCCGTTCTTCCCCTTGGGTTCCTCGTTCGAGTCGATGTCGTCGGTCACCAACGATCCGACCGTGGTCGCGACGGCCTCGGCCGTCGGTGCCACCCCCGCCCAGGTCGGTCTCGCGTGGCTCCTCGGGCGCGCCCCCGATGTCCTGCTCATTCCCGGGACCGGTGACCCGGAGCATCTGGTGGCCAACCTGGCCGCGGGGGATCTGCGGCTCGACGCCGAGACCACCGCCCGATTGGACGTGATCGGTCGTCAGAGCGATACCACGTGATCAGAGACCTTCTCTGACCGGCGTGGCGCGACACTCGTGGCTCGCCAGTCGTGCACGCCGCCGCACCGTCGGTGGGCAGAAGGGCAGCGCGACCGCCGTCGCCAGGCCGGCGACGGTCAGGGCGAAGGGGTAGCCGAAGGCCCCGACCAGTTGCCCGGCGACCGCGGGCCCGCAGAGGGTACCGATCGTCAGGGCGGTGTTCACGGCAGCCAATCCGGCCGCCGGGTGTTCGGCAAAGACCTGCTGACTCCAGATTCCCTGCGCCGCAATCACCGTCGGATACAGGACGCCGAATGCGGCTGCGGCGACCAGCGCGGTCGAACCCGTGGTGGCGAGAGGCAACACCACCACCGACACCGCGAGAGCGAGCACGGAGCCCAGATACCCCCGACGCAAGCCGGTGCGGCGGAACAGCAGCGCCGACCACGAGGCGGCGATCCCGGCGATACCGCACGCCGCATAAGCGAACCGGGCAGGCGTCTCGCCCAGGCCTCCCGCGCGCATGGCGTTGACACTGAACGCCCACCAGACCGCACTGCCGAGACCGACGAGCACTGCCGAGACCAGCAGGGGCCGCGATGTGGGGCACAGGAACCAGGTGATCGACAACCGAGGACGGTGGCGGGTCGTCGGGGTCGCTCGTCCGGGGGCATTGACCGTCGCCATCGCACCGACGATCACCGTCACCCCGACGAAGATGAGCCACGCGACCCGCCAATGGTCACCCAGGGCGATCGCGATCGGCCCCGCGATCGCAACACCCCATCCGGTCCCGGAACTGATAGCGGCCCAGGCAGAGTCACGCCGCGAACCGTCCACGCGACGGTCGACCACCTCAGCGTACGGTGGAAAGGCCAGTCCCGCAGAGGCGCCGGCGACGAGAACACCGACCGCCAGCAGTATCGGATCTCCGGCCAGCGCGACGACGGTCATGCCGGTGGCCGCCGCCAGACACGCGAGACCAATGGCCACCCGCGGTCCGGCACGATCCGTGATGGTGACGACGCCGATGTTCGCGACGAGATACACCAGGTATCCACCCGACGAGATGAGCCCGGCGACGGTGGGCGTCAGGCCCAGGCTGTTCGACATCTCCGGCAGCAGCAGTCCGTAACCGTAACGGGCGAGACCGAAGGTCACCGCGATGACCGCCGCGCCCGGGACAACACTCGTGGCCGGACGACGGATCTCCGAGGTGATCTGGTGGGTGGTCATGCGCCCGCCCCCATCGTCGTACCGCGGGTGTGCTCCAACGGACATTCGGACCCGGGGGTCGCGCAGGCCGCGCGATCACACAACCGACACACCTTCAGTGCGCCGGGTCGATCGTCGGCGAGCCCGGCGACCAGGGTGCCCAGAATGCGCTCCAGGTCGGTGCGGTCGGCGGGTGACAGCCGATCGGTCACCTGCGCCATCGCCTGCTCCCGCGCGGCCAGGACCTCGTGGGCTCGCTCGGTCCCGTCCGCGGTGAGCCGTAGCCGCCGACTGCGTGCGTCACCTCCGGTGGACCGCTCCACCCAACCGGCGGATTCCATCCGGTCGACCAAGCGCGTCAGACCGGAACTGGTGAGGCCGAGGATGCGGCTGAGCCAGGAGACCGGGTGACCAGGATGTGCGAGCAGGGTCACCAACGCGGCACGGTCGGACGCGGTGGGGACCACTCCGGCGTCGGCCGCGTCGATGTGGTCGGTCAGCGCCAGCGCCTGTGCGGCGAGCAGATTCTCCAGTCGAGCCATGGCTCATGTGTACATTATTTGACTGAGTCAGGCAATTAATTTCCTGATCGGGCATGCCTACGACAGGGATGCGCTCCCGCGACGGAAAATCCTGTCGCAGGAAGAGAAATGTGTAGCGGGAAACGCGAGGTCAGATGGCGATGCGACGCTCGTCGGTGCCCTGCCAGATCGCCGCGGCATCGGCGAGCGGCAGACCGAGGGCGTCACAGAGCCGTACGACCGTGCCGAAACTCGGGCTGGGCATCCGTCCGACCTCGAGCTTGCGCAGGGTCTCCGGCGAGATGCCGGCGTCGCGGGCGACGACCTCGGGATCACGCCCCGCCCGCGCCTCGCGCATCAACGCGCCCAGACGCCGTCCGGCCTCGACCTGCTCGGGGGTCAGCGGTATGCGCACCATAGCGCCAGCCTAGCCGGTATTTGATTACCGTTGCTGCTACCGTCGGGTGTCGGTATAGAAATACCGAACACCCGTCGCGACAGGAGTGCACCCGGTGACCGAGATCAAGACGCCCGACGAGATCGACGCGATGGCGATCACCGGTGAGTTCCTCGCTTCGACCCTGCAGACGTTGTCCGGGCAGGCCCGGCCGGGCGTCAACCTGCTGGACCTGGAACATCACTGCCGTGACCTCATCGCCGATCGCGGTGCCGTCTCGTGCTACTGGGATTACTCACCGTCGTTCGGCCGCGGCCCGTTTCGCAACGTGATCTGCCTGGCCGTCAACGATGCTGTGCTGCATGGCCTCCCCCATGACCGGGTGTTGCGCGACGGCGACGTGCTCACCCTCGATCTCGCGGTCTCGATCGACGGATGGGTCACCGACTCCGCCGTCACCGTGATGGTCGGCGCGGTGAACGATCCCGCCGACCAGGCGTTGATCGATTCGACACGGCGGGCATTGGCGGCGGGTATCGCCGCGGCCGTGCCAGGAGGACACCTCGGCGACATCTCCGCGGCCATCGGTGCGGTGGCGAAGGCCGACGGATATCGGGTGAACACCGAGTTCGGCGGACACGGTCTCGGTCGCACCATGCACGAGGACCCGCACATCCCCAATCGCGGTAGGCCGGGCCGCGGACTCCGCCTGCAGGCGGGCATGACGCTCGCCCTGGAACCCTGGTGGGCCCGCGGGTCCGATCGCCTAACCGTCGACCCCGATGGATGGACCCTACGCTCGTCGGACGGTTCCACCACCGCACACAGCGAGCACACCGTCGCGATCACCCCAGACGGCCCGCGGGTGCTGACCCGCCGGACCGACGAGACCGCCTGAGCGACTGCAGACGAGCGTCAGGATTTCAGCAGACGGGTGATCGCCTGCATCGCCTCCTTGATCTTGGCGTCGGCCTCCGGACCACCCTCCTGCGCGGCGTTGACCAGGCAATGGCGCAGATGGTCGTCGAGCAGCCCGAGTGCGACCCCCTCCAGCGCCTTGTTGAGGGCCGAGATCTGGGTGAGGATGTCGATGCAGTAGGTGTCCTCGTCGATCATCCGATGGATACCGCGGGCCTGCCCCTCGATGCGCTTCAGTCGCGCAAGGTACCGGTCCTTGTCCGCGATGTACCCGTGCCCCACCTGTGCTGGCGCCTCGGGAGCCGGGTCACCGTGGGTTGCGGCTGCGGATGCTCTGGGAGCCATGGTTCTTCCTTCTTCGTGCGGTGGCGTGTGTCGCAACGGTCGACGTGGCGAAACCCTACCCCTCCGGTGCGCCGGAACCGAGCCTTGCCAAATACCCATAGGGGGTATACGTTGCCGTGTATGGATACCCCATGAGGGTACCCCACCGGACCGGCTCACGACGAGTTGGTCGCGACGAGGACGAGGAGCGGGTGATGACCACCAGCGAATTCCAGGTGACCGGGATGACGTGCGGACACTGCGAGATGTCGGTGCGCGAGGAGGTCGGCGAGGTGCCCGGCGTGGACACCGTCGAGGTGAGCCATCGGAACGGAAAGCTGCTGGTCGGCAGCGTAGTCGAGGTCGACGACGCGGTGATCCTGGCCGCGGTGCGCGAGGCCGGTTACGCCGCCGTGCGCGTCTGATGAACACCGCCGGACGACTTGCCACCTACGGCGCCGGCCTGGCGGTCGCGTTCGTGGCGGCCTTCGCCACCGCGTCGGCGGTCGTCCCCGAGAGCGTGGTGGCGTCGTGGAAGCAGCAGAGCAGCCCCGACGATCACGGCGAGATGGATGGGATGGACATGGCACACGACGAGGCGCCGGTACCGGGACTGGCCATGGCGCAAGACGGCTACCTGATCTCGCCGGTCACCGCACCCGCGGCGGCCGGCCGGGACGGAAACCTGAGCTTCCGGATCCTGACCACCGACGGGCACCCCGTCACCCACTTCGAGACGACTCACGACAAGGACCTCCACCTCATCGTGGTGCGCACCGACGGCAGCCGGTTCCGGCACGTCCATCCGACCCTGGACACCACCACCGGGGTGTGGAGCATCCCGTGGCGGTGGGACGAGGCCGGCACCTACCGGGTGTTCGCCGACTTCCAGGCGACCTCCGACCCGTCGTCGGCCGTGACCCTGACCCGCAGCATCGACGTCGCCGGACCCGTTGCCCCCTCCCCCGCCACCGGTCCGCGGACGGTGGACACCGTCGACGGTGTGACGGTGACGGCCACCGGCGATCTGGCGGCGGGACGTCCGAGCGAGTTGCGGTTCACCGTCACCCGGAGCGGCACACCGGTGACCACCCTGCAGCCGTACCTGGGCGCCTTCGGCCACCTGATTGCACTCCGCGACGGTGATCTCGCGTACCTCCACGTGCACGCCGCGGGTGTCGACCCGACACCCGGGCAGACGAGCGGACCGACGATCCGCTTCGTCGCGCACGTACCGACACCCGGCCGGTACCTGCTCTACCTGGACTTCCAGGTGGACGGCGACGTGCACACGGCCACCTTCGTTCTCGACGCGCCCGCCACCTCCGACGGGGAACACACGTGAGCACCGCCCCACCGACCGAGAATCGGTCCGACATCGAGCTCGAGATCGGCGGTATGACGTGCGCGTCGTGCGCCAACCGGATCGAACGCAAGCTGAACAAGCTCGACGGCGTCACGGCAACGGTCAACTACGCCACCGAGAAGGCACGGGTGACCGCGCCGGCGGGCTACGACCCCGACACGCTGATCACCACCGTCGGCGCCACGGGTTACACCGCGACCCTGCCCGCGGCCGCCGAGCCATCGGATGACGCCGGCGTAGATCACGACCCCGAACTCATCTCGTTGCGCGCCCGGCTGATCGCGGCGGTCACCCTGTCGGTTCCGGTCATCGCGATGGCGATGATCCCGCCGCTGCAGTTCACCAACTGGCAGTGGGCGTCTCTGGTGTTGGCCGCCCCCGTGGTGGTCTGGGCAGGCTGGCCGTTCCACCGGGCGGCGGTCACCAACCTGCGGCACGGCGCCGCGACCATGGACACGCTGATCTCGGTCGGAACCCTCAGCGCCTTCGGATGGTCGTTGTACGCGTTGTTCTTCGGAACCGCGGGTACGCCGGGGATGAGACATCCGTTCGAGTTCACCGTCGCACCGACGGACGGATCGGCGAACATCTACCTCGAGGCCGCAGCCGGGGTCACCGCGTTCATCCTGGCGGGCCGGTATTTCGAGAAGCGGGCCAAGCGACAGGCCGGAGCCGCGCTGCGCGCGTTGCTCGAGCTCGGTTCCAAGGATGTGACGTTGCTGCGCAACGACATCGAGATCACCGTTCCGGTCGGCGAGTTGGTCGTCGGCGACCGCTTCGTGGTCCGACCGGGTGAGAAGATCGCCACCGACGGCGTGGTGGTGTCCGGGAGGTCGGCGGTGGACACGTCGATGCTCACCGGCGAGGCGGTCCCGGTGGAGATCACCACGGGTGACACCGTCACCGGGGCGACGGTCAACGCCGGTGGACGACTGGTCGTCGAGGCCACCCGGGTCGGTTCGGACACCCAGATCGCCCAGATGGCGCGGCTGGTGGAGGATGCACAGACCGGCAAGGCCCAGGTACAGCGCCTCGCCGACCGCATCTCCGGGGTGTTCGTGCCGGTCGTCATCGCCGTCGCGGTCGTCGTGCTCGGGGCATGGCTGGGCGCCGGCTTCGGCGTCACCGCCGCGTTCACCGCAGCCGTGGCGGTGCTGGTGATCGCCTGCCCGTGCGCGCTGGGGTTGGCCACCCCCACCGCCCTGTTGGTCGGCACCGGGCGCGGTGCACAGCTCGGGATCCTCATCAAGGGTCCCGAAGTGCTGGAATCGACCCGCGCCGTCGACACCATCGTGTTGGACAAGACCGGTACGGTCACCACCGGTTCGATGGAGTTGGTGGACGTGATCCCCGACGTCGGGACCAGCCGTGAGGAACTGCTGCGACTGGCCGGGTCCGTCGAGCGCGCCTCCGAACATCCCGTCGCCCGCGCCGTCACGGCCGGTGTGGAGCGTGAGGGCGTGTCGTCTTCGCTCGTGGACGACTTCGTCAACGAACCCGGTTCGGGCGCACGAGGACTGGTGGAAGGACACCCGGTGGTCGTCGGTCGACCGTCGATGACCACCGGGCTGAGTGACGAGCTCGCCTCTGCCGCACGGTCGGCCGAGGAGGCAGGTGAGACCGTCGTGACGGTCGGCTGGGATGACGCCGCCCGCGGCATCCTGGTGGTCGCCGACACCGTGAAACCGACGAGCGCCGAGGCTGTCGCCGGGTTGCGGGCACTCGGCCTGACACCGGTGCTGCTCACCGGGGACAACGCGTCCGCGGCTCGGCGGACCGCCGGCGAGGTGGGTATCGACCGGGTGCACGCCGAGGTCCTGCCGCAGGACAAGGTCGCCGTGGTGGCCGGTCTCCAGGCGGAGGGTCACGTGGTCGCCATGGTGGGTGACGGGGTGAACGATGCGCCCGCGCTGGCCCGGGCCGACCTGGGGATGGCCATGGGCACCGGCACCGACGTCGCCATCGAGGCCGCCGACATCACCCTGGTCGGCGGTGATCTGCGGGCCGCGGTGGATGCGATCCGACTGTCGCGACGCACCCTGGCGACCATCACGTCGAACCTGTTCTGGGCGTTCGCCTACAACGTCGCCGCGATCCCGGTCGCTGCCCTGGGTCTGCTCAACCCCATGCTCGCCGGGGCGGCGATGGCCCTGTCGAGTGTCTTCGTGGTGGTCAACAGCCTCCGACTGCGCGGTTTTCGCAGTTCGATCCCACACTGATACCCGGGGGTGAGTCGGATCGGGACTCGCGGGGGATGCGCTGCCGACGCCGTTCGGGTGATCGTGGTTCATCGAACCGTGACGAAGGGATCACCATGCGCACATCCATCCGTCGGATCGCGACCGTCGCACTCGTCGTGTTCTGCCTCTATCTGGTGGGACGTGCTGTGGCCGAACCGTTCACGATCGGCGACGACTACCGCCTCGACTGGGGTGGTCCGTCGATGGTCGGGGTTCTGGTGGTGCACATGCTGCCCGGGGTGGCGTCGCTGTTGATCCTGGGGTGGATGGTCCGCCGCCGCGCGCGATCGTGGCGAGGATGATCCTGGCCAGCTCATCCGGGGCGTCGACGGGAACGATGTGACCGCTGTCGGGCAGGAGGTACCCGACGAAGTCGGTGGCGATCCGTTCCAACTGGCGCGCGGGCACATCTCCCAACGTCGAGGCGCCGACCGCCGTGACGGCCATCGTGAGGCTGCCGCCCTGTTCAGCCCACGCGCGGTTCGTCACGGCGTTGTCGGGCATGGCGCGGTAATGCTCGAACGCCGCCCGCAGCCGTTCTCGACCCGTGTGGGCGGCGACAATTCGCCGGGCCAGGTGGTCGGGAACCCCTGTGCGCGAACCGGCGTCGAGGAAGAAGCGGATGTAGGCGTCTTCGTTGCCCGCGACCGCGCGCTCGGCCAGCCCACCGGGAGCCTGGTGGAACCCGAACCACCAGGGTCCGCCGGTGGCCGCGAACGATTCGGCACCCGCGAGGCCGCCGATCACCGCTTCGACGATCGTGAGACTCTGTACCCGCTCCGGTGATCCGGTCGCCATCGCGAACGCGGGCGCGGCTCCGGCGTCCAACCCGACCACGTGTGCGGCGCCGATACCCAGGGCGTCGAGCAACTGCACCTGGTCCTGCGCGAGTGACGCTGCCCCATAACCAGTCTCCGACCGAGACGTCTCACCCATACCTCGTAGGTCGGGAGTCACGACCCGATGCCCGGCGGCGACCAACTGCGTGGCGACGAACTGCCAGACCTCCTTCGTGTGCGGGAAGCCGTGCAACAGCAGAACGGGTGTCCCGGTTCCGTGGGTCGTCACCGCGACCGTGATGTCGGGGAGCCGGACCCGGTCGTGCCGGCCACCGTCGTCGGTAGAACGCATGTCCACTCCTGGTTACCATTGGTTACCAGGAAACTGTAGGAGACCTACGCATGGCGCGACAAGACAGCACTTCTGCGACACCTGGTCACCTCGAGGTGACCACGGACGCACGCGGTGACCTCTACGACACCCGGTGTCCGACCCGTGAACTGCTCGATCGGGTGGGATCCAAGTGGACGGTGATGGTGGTGCTCCGACTCGCTGAGGTCGACACGCTGCGCTTTGCCGAACTGAGGCGCAGCGCACCCGGCGTGTCACAGAAGATGCTGACGCAGACCCTTCGGCGACTGGAGACCGACGGTCTCGTGGCTCGCCGGGTCGAGCCGGTCAGCCCACCCGCGGTGCACTACTCCCTCACCGACCTCGGTCGGACGCTCGTTCCGGCGCTCACCGCGCTGAAGGAGTGGGCGGAGACGCACATGCGCACCGTCGACCAGCGGCCGGTCCGCTGACCGAGACCCGGTCGACGGCGGTTTCGGCCCGCTCGACGGGAACGAGGGCCCGGTCGACGTGGGGAGGAGGTTGGTGCCGGGTCAGGGGGTGACGGCCCCGGCGCGGGCCGAGTCGTCGATGGTGGAGTTGACCCCGCCCACCCGGTAACCGGCGCCGCGGTGCCGGTCGGGGAGCTGATCGCCCTCGCCGAACAACTTGTGCCGCAGGGTTCCTGGGGTGTAGTCGGCCTGATAGGCACCGCGCGCGACCAGTTCGGGCACCACGTGGTCGACCACGTCGACGAAGGTGCCGGGGGTGACGGCGTACGCCAGGTTGAAACCGTCGACGTCGGTGTCGTCGACCCAGGCCTGCAGTTGGTCGGCCACCGATGTACCGGACCCCACCAGCACCGGACCCATGCCGCCGATGCCACCCCACGCCGCGATGTCCCGCACGGTCCATTCCTCGCCCGACTCGTCGGCCTGCCGGAACGCGGCGACCGCGGACTGGATGGCGTTGCTCTCCACGTTGCCGATCGGCTCATCGAGGTCGTATTGCGACAGGTCGATCCCCATCCACCCGGACATGAACACCAATGATCCCTCAGCACTGGCGAATCCGCGGTACTGCGCCGCCTTGGCCTGGGCGGCCTCCTCGGTGGCGTCGGTGATGATGGTCAGCAGGGTGTAGATCTTGGCGTCGTGTCTGCGCCGGCCCGCGGCCTCGAGCTGGTCGCGGATCCTGGCCACCACGTCCCGCAGGATCTCCCTGGTGGGCGCGGCGACGAAGATGGCCTCGGCGTTCTCGGCCGCGAACCGCATCCCCCGCGGTGACGCTCCCGCCTGGTAGATCACCGGTGAGCCCTGCGGTGACGGCTCGGCGAGGTGGATGCCGGGCACGTCGAAATGGTCACCGTGATGACCGATGTGGTGCACCTTGAGCGGGTCGGCGAACACACCCGCCTCGCGATCGCGGCGGACCGCGTCCCGTTCCCACGAGCCCTCCCACAGCTTGTAGAGCACGGTGAGGTATTCGTCGGCGTGGTCGTAGCGCGCATCGTGGGCCAGTTGGTCCTGCTGCCCCATGTTTCGGGCGGCCGCCGGGAGGTAGCCGGTGACCACGTTCCAGCCGATACGCCCGCGGGTGAGGTGGTCCAGCGTCGACAACCGACGCGCAAACGGGTAGGGGTGCTCGAAACCGGTTCCGGTGGTGATGCCGAAGCCGAGATTCTCCGTGGCGTGAGCCATGGCACTGACCAGCAACAACGGGTCGTTGACCGGGATCTGCGCACCCTGGCGGATGGCGGCGGTGTCGTCACCGTCGAACACGTCATAGGTACCCAGGACGTCGGCGATGAACAGTCCATCGAAGCCACCACGTTCCAGCAGTGTCGCCAGGTCCACCCAGTAGTCGAGGGTGTTGTAGTCCCACGAGCGGTCGTCGGGATGCCGCCACAGACCGGGTGACTGGTGGGCGACGCAGTTCATGTCGAACGCGTTGAAACGGATCCGTCGGGCCATGACGCCCGATTCTGCTGTAGCGGGCACCGACCGTGACGACTTGCGCTCACGGGGAGCGAAAGGGTGGTCCCCACCGGTCGGTCTCCCACCGGTGCGTTCACTCAGGGCGTAGCGGTTCGGCCTGCCGACGGTGACCGCATCCTCGACACTGGAAACCGATGACTCCCGATGCCGCCCCGACGGGCTACCGCAACCGACCGGTGATCCTGCTCATCTGCACGACCACCCACCGCAATTCCCTCTGCGACGAGATCGCCTCCCGGTACAGCCGCGACTACGAGGTGGTGGACGTACAGACCGGCGGGCTGGCCATCAGGGTGGCCAAACAGCTCGTGTCCGAGGGCAAGCAGATCGCCCTCGTGCTGGCCGAGGCCCGCCTCGAGGACTGGAACGGCGCGGAACTCCTGAACAAGATGCGACGCATCGTGCCGACAGCGCGGCGGATCGCGTTGATCCCGCCGGGTAAGTACACCGACCACCTCGACGAACTGCGTGCGGGACTGGCCGCGGGAATGTTGGACACCTTCCTGGGCATCCCCCGCGGGGCCCGCGATGAGGAGTTCCACACGGCGATCGTCGAGTTCCTCTCCGACTGGGGTTGGACGGTGGCGGCACCCGAGGTGGTGAACTTCCGGATCGTCGCCGACGCGGTGACCCACGAGGTCGGGGCCATCCGCGACTACCTCGACCGGATGGGGATGACCTCGAAGATCTACCCGTCCGACAGCGACCTCGGAAAACAGGTGCTGGCCACCGTGGGCGACCCGGTGGCACTACCGGTGGTGGTACGCGACGGGCAGGAACCCATGATCCAACCCAGCTTCGCCGAGGTGGCGGCGTCGTTGTTCGGGACGCCCGACAGCATTCCCGAGGACAGCATCGCCGATGTGGTGGTGGTCGGGGCCGGACCTGCCGGACTGGCGGCCGCGGTCTACGGCGCCTCCGAGGGATTGAACACCGTGGTGGTCGACAGCGGCGCGGTGGGTGGCCAGGCGGGGACCAGTTCGATGATCCGCAACTACCTCGGGTTCCCGCGCGGCATCTCCGGCATGCGGCTGGCCCAGCGCGCCCGCATCCAGGCGTCGCGTTTCGGCGCGCAGTTCTTCACCGGCACCCCGGTCAGCGGCATCGACGTCGGCGATCACCACCATCACGTGCGGGTGGGACCCTCACGCGTCTGCGCTCGCACCGTCGTCATCGCGACGGGCGTCACCTACCGCCGCTTCGGTGTGGAGTCGGTGGAGGAGCTGGTGGGCAACGGGGTCTACTACGGCGCTGCCACCAGTGCGGCTCGCGAGATGACCGGACACGACGTGTACGTGGTGGGCGGCGGCAACTCGGCCGGGCAGGCCGCGGTGCACCTGTCCCGGTTCGCGCGGTCGGTCACCATCCTGATCCGCAGACCCGAACTCCGGGAGACCATGTCGGAGTATCTGATCCGCGAGATCGACGCGAGCATGCGGATCGCGGTACGTGGCTGTATCGAGGTGGTCGACGGTGGCGGTGACGAACACCTCGAGTGGCTGGCGTTGCGTGACAGCAACACTGGGGAGATCGAGCGGGTGGACGCGGGTGGTCTGTTCCTGTTGATCGGTGCCGAACCACACTGCGACTGGATTCCCGACGACGTGGTACGCGACGACCGCAGCTTCGTCCTCACCGGACGCAAGGTGCCGAAGGATCGCTGGACCAACGGCGCGCCGCCTGCCCCGTTGGAGACCACCGTGCCGGGGATCTTCGCGGTCGGCGACGTGCGGCACGGATCGATGAAGCGGGTCGCCTCGGCCAGTGGCGAAGGGGCGTCGGCGATCCCGTTGGTCCACGACCGATTACAGGAATTACGGCTTGCTGATCTGCCCGCCTCACACTGACGCGTCGGCGTTCAGAACGGCGGTGTGTCGGTTTGTTGGTCGTCGTCGTGTTCGCGTGCGCGGCGGTTGCGTTCCCGTTCGTGTTGGCGGCGGGCGTGTTTGTCTTCCAGGCGGGGTCGGCGTCTTGTGGGTTGCTCGGGTGCCGGTGGCGGCCCGTGGGGTGGGGCGGTGAATTCGATGTGGTCGAGTTCGGGGTGCAGGTCGTAGCCGGTGTGCGCCGGACCGTTGACGGTGAGTCCTTCGGGGGTGGTGATGGTCGTGTGCGGGCGGCCGTGGTTGTCGATGTCCTGGTCGTCGAGGAACGCGGAGATGGTCTTCACCCCGTGGTGGAACCGGCATTTGGAGTTCATGTCGTCCGGGGTGGTCTGACCACCCCGGTCGGGGCTGCCATGATCGTATTCCTCGACGTGATCGGCGTCGCAGCGGATGGTGGCTTGATTGCAGCGGGGCCACACACAGTACTGGTCCCGCATCCACAGGAACCGGGCCAGCGCCGCGGACGGTCGGTACGGGTCGCCGGGTTGTGCTGCCGGTGCTGTCGTCGGGAGGGGTCGGATGGTGGTGTCGGGCCGCTTGACGAGGTCGCGGACATGCTCGGCGGAGATGACGCCATGACCGGGCATGAATCCGGGCTGACGCTTGTGCTTCATCTTCGCGGTCGTGGTGTCGGCGACGACGTGGATCACCACCGAGGTGCCCGGCCCGGTCGGGGTGGCGTCCCAACCCTGGGCTGCGGTGCAGTCCGGGTCACCGCACAGGCATTCCCACCCGGTGCCGGTGGTCAATGCGACCAACGCGTCCGATCGGCGGGCCGCCTTCGTTCGGGGGTCGTTCTTACACACGTGGTCGGCGGCGGCGTGCACCCGTTGGGCCAACAACAGGGTGTTCTCGGCGGTCATGCTCGCGCCCACCACGCCCATGCCGTCGGCGTCGTCGTCGGTCCAAAACGCGCGGGCATCCTTCACGATCTGCCGACGTTCACGCACCCCGTCGGGGTCGTGGGTGTACACGACCCGGTCGACCATGTCCCGCACCCGGTTCGTCGACCACGACCCCTTGCGGCGCAAACATTCCGCGATCTGGGAGTCGACGGTGGCGGCGATGGTCTCATCGGTGATCAGGTCGGTGCGCGACACGATCGTGCGTATGTGCTGCGGGGCGACTCTTCCGTCCCGTAGGCACAACAACACCTGCGGCAGCCTGTCTCGGAGTGCGACCGCCCGGGCCAGCAAGCCTTCGACGGTCAGCTGACTGATCGACAACACCGTCGCGATCCGGGTCGCACACAAGGCGGTGGCGTCGATCATCCGGTAATCGGATACGGCGCCGTCATCGACCAACTGTGATTCCAACTCCGCGGCAACACAATACCGCCGCCACTCCAGAAACGACTGCCCCTGGGTCGCGTGCACCATCTCGTCCAACAAATCGTTGACCGGTGCACCATCGAGCTCACCGAGCAACCCAAATGCTGCCGGCGACTCATCCGCCCAACGACTCTCGATCATGGGTTCGATTGTAGAGCGGGGGTACGACAATTCCCCGTGCAACTGTCGTCGTGAGCCGCCGCACTTCGAGTCCCGCCGATCGGCGCAGGAACAGCGATCTCCCACAACACATCCGAACACCGCATATGGCGGACAAGCCATCCGCTACGGACTCAGCGGTGCAACACACCACATCAGCCGCCGTCGGAGTCCGTCTCGTCGATTCGGTACACCCGGAGTGCATTGTCTCGAAACACCTTTCGCAGCAATCGCGGACCCCTGGGGGCGAGGATGTCGAGCAGTGCGCCGACGATGGTAGGCATCGATGCGTTCGGTCGATCCATCGGGAAGTTGCTGCCGTAGACCAGTCGGTCGGGACCGAACTGTTCGGTGACGTACCGGACCAGCGGACCCATCATGTCGGCCAACACTTCCCGACCCCCGATGTTGCCGCTGCGCTGCAGGCCGTACCCGAGCGGTGGGAAGCCCAACCCGGAGTGTTTGGCGACGACGTTGGGGCAGCGGGCGATCGCGGTGATGTTCTCGCGCCAGGCCCGGAGCAGTTCGGCGCGGGCGGCCGCGGTCTGACCGGTACGCAGTCCCATCGGGCCGAACAGGCCCACCGGCGTCGCGTAATGGTCGAGCACGATGGTGGTGTCGGGGTACTCCCTGGCCAACACCAGCACGTCGCGCAGCTGATGCGAATAGCACCAGGCGTCGAAGGTCAGGTTGCGCGCGGCGAGCTGGGCGAACCCGGTGAGGAATGCCGGGGAGGCGAGGATGCCGTCCTCCGCGCACCAGTCCTTGACCTTGGGGTCGGGATGTCGCGCGGTGATGAACCGGATGCCGCGGAACAGATCCGAGGCGTCGGCGTGGGCGTCGAGCAGCGTCCCGAAGGCGGGATCACGGGGATCGGCGGAGCCGATGATCGCGCCGAGCCGTGGGCCGCGGCCGACACCGAACGGCAGCCCGGCGACCCACCGGGTCTCGTCGGCGGCGGCGAGGGCGCCGGCGCCGTGCCACCCGGCCTCCACGTGCACCACCGTGTCGACCGGCACACCGGCGGCCGTGGACACCCCAGCGGCGTCGCGCAGGTAGTCGCGCGGCTCGTAGGGCTGCACCACGGCCTGCGGCGTCAGGACCAGTTCACGATCGCTCTGCGCGACCAGCCGACGAAACATGAGCTCGCGGACCTGTCCCGGCGCGAAACGGTAGATCCGGGCCAGCCGGCTGACCTCGCGAGGGGTGTGCAGTGGGTCCCACTGATGGATGTGGGCATCGACGATGCCCGTGGTGACCCCGTCCAGGGTCGGCGGACCATCACCGTCGTCGCGCCCACCACCGTGCATGCACCGACTCTAGAACCCGACGGTGTCACCGGTGGCTCCGCGGGTGCGCCGTCGCCACTACGCTCGGCTGGGTCACGGTGGTCGGGGTCGTGGCCACCGGAAGCGGCGGAAGAGGGGAGGTCGGGCGTGGGCACCCATACGCGGCACCCGTTGCTGGACGTTCGCGACGCGATGAACGGCGACACGGATCGCTTCACCACCGAGTTCTACGCCCGGCTCTTCGGTGCGCACCCGGAGCTGCGCGACCTGTTCCCCGCGGAACTGACCACCCAGAAGGCGGCCCTGCTCAGCGTGCTCGACCATGTACTCGCCACCGTCCCCGACGCCGCCACCCATGAACAGCTGGTGCAGGTGTTGGCCCAACTGGGCCGGGACCACCGGAAGTACGGCGTCGAGGAACGACACTACGGCTGGTTCTTCGAGGCGCTGATGCGCCAGTTCGCCGCGACCATGGGCCGGGAATGGGACGACGAGTACTCCGCGGTCACCACTCAGGCGATGATGCTGACCACCGGTGTCATGCGCGGGGCGGCACAGTCGACGACCGACCCCCCGATGTGGCAGGCACGGGTGGTGGAGAAGTTCCGTATCTCCCGCGACATCGCGGTCATCCGGCTGCTGGCCGACCAGCCGCTGCGGTATCGAGCAGGCCAGTACCTGGAGGTACAGATCCCGCAGTGGCCGAGGTTGTGGCGCGATCTGTCACCCGCACTGCCACCGAACCCCGACGGACAGCTCGAATTCCATGTCCGGTCGGTGCCGCGGGGCACGGTGTCGCAGTCGATGGTCACCGAGACGGCGGTCGGGGATGTGTGGGCACTGGCGCAGAGTCACGGGACCCTGCACGTCGACACGGACCGACCGGTGCTCATGCTGGCCGGAGGGACCGGCCTGGCGCCGCTGCGGGCACTGCTGCTGCAGATGGCGCGTCGAGCGGATGCACCGTCGACACACGTGTTCTACGGCGCACGATCGCCGGGCGAGTTGTACGAGCTGCCGATGCTGCGACAGTTGACGGCGACCAATCCGTGGCTGCGGGTCGTCGGGGTGGTGGAGTCCGACGAGGACCCGTGGTGGCTGCGCACCTCCAACGACCCGGCCGCCCTGGGGGTGGATGTGGTCAACGGCACCGTGGTCGGTGCGGCGCTGGCCGCGGGCGACTGGTCGGGTCATCAGGTGTTGGTGGCCGGCCCACCGGAGATGATCGACGTGACCCGCGAGCGGCTGCTGCGGGCCGGTGTCCCCGAGGACCTGATACGGCACGACCCGGTCTGAGGGGTATCGGCCCACTCGACGCGGATACCGGCACGCTCGGGGGTTAGCCGGAGGACGTGGACACCGACGGTGACGTCGCCGGGTCGCTCGTCGACGTGGTCGTCGAGGTCGGGGGTTCCGACGTCTCGGAGGTGCTTGGGGTGGTCTCGATCGTGGTGGGTGTGGCCGTTGTCGTCGTCGGCGGCGGGGCGGTCACGGTGGTGGGTGTCGACTGTGCGGTGGTCGGGACCCGGGTCGTGTCACGGGCGGTGCGGTCGTCCGGGAACGCGGGTGCCCGGGCGGGTACGCGCACGACCGTCGTCTCCGCCACGTGGGTGTGCGGTGCGGCAGGGGTCGACGATGTGGAGACCTGCGCACCGGTCTCGTTCACCGGGGTGTCCTTGTCGCGGGTGGTGGCGATGGCGACCACCAACCCCACGGCCAGCACGAGCGCTGCCGCCGCGGCGGCACTGAGCGCCAGCCAGCGGCCGGCACTCGACGACCGCGATCTCGGCACCGACATCTCGGCGATGAGCGCGGCGCCGTGTGCGGCAGCGTAGGTCGGTTCGGCGGGTACATCGACGGGTGCACCGAGTCGGATGCGCAGCGATTCGACGGCGGCGTGATCGGCGCCGGAACCGATCAACAGTGCTCCGGCCAGTTCACCGGGCCCCGACGGCATCGCCGTGACCGTGGTGGCCAACACCGCCGCACCGGCATCGTCGACGACCGGCGGTCGCGCGTCGGCGGCGATCCGGGCGGCCGAGAGGACCGCCCCGGTCTCCGTGTCCACGGACGCCACCGACAACTCGGGGTACGGGGCGGAGAAGTCGTCGAGTTCGGCGACGACGACCGCGCCGCGGTAGGGCGAGGTTGCGGCCGCATACCGGGCGTAGGCGGTGGGGGCGTCGACCACGGTGACCGTGTCGGTCCACGATCGCTCCTCGGCGTCGGCGAAGGCGGACCGCAGACCGACGAGTACCTCGTGGTCGCAGACAGCGATCCCGACGGTGTCGACGGGTATCGGTGAGGTCTCCACGAGGTCGACGATCGCGGCGAACACCGCGGGCGCGGGAGACTCGTCCGGGCCCGGCGGGTCGAGGGTCACCACATTGCGCGCGAGCACGCCGGTGTCCGAGTCGGCCGCGGTGACCACCGAGGCGATGCAGTCCCCCGCAACCGAGATCCCCAGCACCTCTCCCACGGTTCACCTCGCTTCACGCTCATCGGGCACGCCTCGCCGGTCGCGACCCATCCAACGCGCCACCGACCGCGATTGTCGCCCACATCGGCGCCGACCGCATCGGTCTCGAGGTGGATGTACGCACCCGCCACCGCCCACCCCGTGTGTCGCGTGCTCGCTCGCCGGGCGTTACCGCAGCACAACGGCGACATCGATGAACGATCACCCCCGGTCGCAGCGGCGGTGAACGTACCATCAGCGCATGACCGGATCCGACCGGCAGCGCCGGCCGCCGCCACGACCCGAGGTCCGGGTGACCCCCTTGCGACCGGTGGTCGAACGCCCGACGACCCGACCGGTGACGGTGACGGTGACGGTGACGGTGTGGGCGATCGCGGTGATCGTGCTGCTGGGCACCGCGGCCACGGTGGCCCTGGCCCGGCGTCATCTGCGTGACGACCTGGTCGCCGGACTCCGCTCGGACAACCCGACCCGCTCATCCACGACGTTGGGCAAGGCGGTGGACATCGCGTTCGCGGAGTGCGGCGGTGGTGTCCTGCTGATCGTGGTGCTGGGGGTGGTCGGCGCCTATCTGGTGCATCGCGCGACCCCGTCGACCAGAACCCGTCCCACCCTGG
The DNA here is from genome assembly GCF_900156495.1 of Williamsia sterculiae. GTDB lineage: Bacteria > Actinomycetota > Actinomycetes > Mycobacteriales > Mycobacteriaceae > Williamsia_B > Williamsia_B sterculiae. Next base: position 235,775 of record NZ_FTNT01000001.1, on the reverse strand, counting down.
TGTGGGCGACGCTGCTCGCGGTGGTCCTGGCGGCCGTGATGGCGGTGATGATGAGTTCCGCCGACGACGCGAGCCCGGTGGTCACCTGGGGTGCGACGGTGGCGGCGGTGATCGCGGTGGCCGGCACCGGATGCGCGTTCCTGCCGACGACCCGACGGTGGACGGACTGACCCCGACGACCGGAGGCGACCCGGACTCAACCCAGTTGCGCGAGCACCCCTTCAGCGCTTCGGGCGGCGAGCAGGCATGCCGTCGCCGCGTCCGCGGGCAGCAACGGGTGTCCGGCCCGCGACCGCCAGGTGCGCACCTCGTCGAGGGCGACCGCCCGCATCCGGTCCGCGCCGTCGTCCGGAGCCACGCCCAGTCGCGAGGCGGGGTCGATACCGTGTCCGCCGACCAGTCGGGTGAGGTCACGGATCTGCTCGCGCGGCAACGGGACCGTCCCGGTGCGCAGCCGACCCAGTAGCCGCAGCTCGCGGAACCCGTGGATGTCGGCGAGCAGCGCACGGACCCGGTCGCCGAGCGCACCGGCCGACGCCGACGGGTTCTGGGCCAGGATCCGTTCCACCGCCACCAGAGCCGAATGGGCCTTGAGGGCCTCGGCCCGCTGCGCGAACTGGATGTCGATGATGGACCGCAGGTCGTCGAGACCGCTCCGCGCGAGCAGTTCGGATGCCAATGCCGCGGAGGTGTCGGTACCCAGCCGGATGAGCGTCACCGCCATCCGGATGCCGAAGACACCGAACCGCTCGGCCAAGGTCGCCCGCAGCGCCGGTTCGACGGGCAGTGCGGTGTCGGGCCGGGCGAACCGGTCGACCGACAGCAACGCGAGGTCGAGATCGGTGGTCGGTACCGCGGCCAGCTGGGCGAGCGCCCGGAACTCCACCTCACGCAGAGTTCGCGCGGCCAACGCCAGCAACCCGGCCACCGGGACGACCGCTTGGCACAGACCGGTGCGTTCCAGCTCACCGGCGAACCGCCCGGCGATCTCCTCCGCCGAGATCATCGCGTCCATCCGCCCGGCGCCGAGTTCGTCGGCGCGCGACACCACCCCGACCACCCCGAGCGGTCCGGACCCGCCGCCGATCGCGGCGCCGATCCGTTCCAGCATCGACGTGTCGGCGGCGCTCAACGTGCGCAGCAGGTAGACCACCGCGTCGGCACCCGACTCACCGTCGGCCGGGGCGAGCATGTCGACGGTGGACGCCGACAGCTCCCGCGACAACGACGCGGTACCGGGGGTGTCGACGAGGGTGGTCGAGGCCAGCGCACGGGCGGGCCATTCGACGTCGAGCCACTGCACCCGGTCGGCGGTGAGGGTGCCGAAGTCGAACCCGAGTCGACCCTCGTGCCGGGTGACCGGGATCGACATCTGCCGGTCGTCGTCGTAATACGCGGTGACCGACGGGGTCATCCCGCGGCGATACCAGGTGACCACCCGGGTGCACTCGGTGGCGTCGGTGGGGGCGATGTCCTGGCCGACCAACGCGTTGAGCAGAGTGGACTTGCCCGCCTTGAGGGAACCGGCCAGCGCGACCCGCAACGGTTCGTCGAGGCGGGCCGCGCAGGCGTCGAGTTCGGCGCCGGCGTACACGTCGCCGGACATCGCGTGCCGGGCGTCGTCGATGACGGTGCGGACCTGATCGGCAGCGGCCATCAGGCGAGTCCCGCGGGCTTGTCGGCGGGCGGGGTGTCGACCGACAACTCCGGCGGGGGCGGTTGCAGTTGATCGACCGCGCGACGTAGCGCGGCGACCGTGTGCAACTGGTTCTCCAACTCGGCGGTCCGGCGGGTGCGGTCCCCGGACTCCAGCGACGCCGCGGACTGCGCCGCGCGCAGCGATTCGGCGACCGACCGCGCGGCCTGGTCGGCGACCTCGGTGAAGTGGTCCCGCAGTTGCCGCTGCACCATCCGCAACCGATCCCGCGACTCCTTGCCGACCTGGAAGCTCACGTCGTCGGTGAACGCGCGGACCGCGATCTTGGCCTTCTGACGACGCTCGAGAATGCGGTGTTCGCGGTCGTCGCGGTACGCCTTGGACCCGAGCAGCAACCCGGCGCCCACCGACACGGGATTGATCAGCGCCATTCCCACCATCGTCGAGATGAGACCGAACATCAGCACGCCGCCGTAGGACCCACGCATCCCGACCAGCGCCTTCTGCACGATGCTGGTCCGACCGGATTCCAGGTCCGACAGCTCGGTGACGGCGTCGAACAAGCCGTCGGTGTCGACGCTGTCGAGAACGGGCAGGTGGGCGTGCCCCGCGGCGGCGAAATGCTCGGCGACCTGCTCGGCCAGCCACAGCGCACGCTCGTGCGCCCACACGAAGTTGTCGCCGACCACCGCGGCCACCTGCTCGGCCAGCCATTCCCCCAGCCGATCCCAGTCCTTGCCGGGGTCACCGGCGTCGATCGCCCGCTCGGCCTCGCGGGTGACCGCGCGCAACCGGTCGCGCAGGTCGTGGTCGATGTCGGCGGCGAGGTCGGTGATGCCGTCGGCCAGGGTCTGCTGCCAGTGCGCGGAATTGCGCCGCATCTCCTCGGCGGCGAGCTTGGCCCGGCTCAATCCGTCCACGGCGGTGGCCGCGGTCTCCGGATCCTTCAACGCGGTGAGCTCGCTGCCGAGTTTCAGGGCCAGATGCTCCGACACCGATCGCAGTTCGGACGCGGCCGCCGCGCGGGCCGCGGAACGGGCGTCGGCGACCACCCGGTCACGCAGGAACTCGTAGAGCTCGGTGAATCCCGCCTCGGCGTTCAACGACTCGTCGGACAGCCGCAGCGCGTGCGCGCGGAGCACCGAGGAGATGGGCAGCAGCGGGATGTCGAGACCCTCGGCGGCGAGATGCCCGCGGTCGGCCTCGACGATGGCCCGCCAATGCGGATACAGGTCGGTCTTGGTGACCAACCCGGCGACGGTGGGGCACAGGCCGGTGACCTGCCGGATGAACGACATCTCCGGTTCGGTGTACTCCTGCGAGGCATCGGACACCACGAACACGGCATCGGCGGCGGGGATCATCCCGAGGGTGGCAGCGGCGTACGGATGACCGTGCCCGCCGACGCCGGGTGTGTCGACCAGCACCAACCCGTCGCGCAACAGCGGGCTGGGGAGGTCGACCTCCAGGCGCTGCACCTCCCGACCACCGGCCAGCGGGGTGGTCGGGGTGATGGTGGTGATCGCGTCGAGCGAGACGTCCACGGTGTCGGCGGACGCGTCACCGCTGTCGCGCAGACCCCCTGCGCCGCCCAGCACCAACCGCGCGGCGGGCTGTTCGGCGTACTGCACGAGAGTGGGCACCGCGGTGGTCTCGTCGTCGCCGACGGCACAGACCGGCGCGTTCAGCAGGGAGTTGACGAACTGGCTCTTGCCCTGCTTGAGCTGACCGACCACGACGATGCGCAGGCGCTGGTCGGTGACGCGGGTGGTGGCACCGTCGAGCCTGCGTACCAGGTCGTCGCGACCCGCCTGGTCGGCGATGGCGCTCATCGTGACCAGCAGATCGGCGAACCCCGGGGTGGGGACCGCGGGACTCCGCGTGGCCTGGGGTCCGGGCGTGCTCATGGTCAACCAACACCTGCCTCGAGGGATCTGTGGTCGGTGCGACGATCCCACGGGGCGCCGCACCACGCTCGACATCATCGTGCCCGACCGTGGGCCTCGTCGGGTGTGGCACGCAAGGATTGACGGGTCCGAACGGGCATTTCAGGCACGGTGTGGACACGCCACGGTCGGCCGTCCCCTGGGGCTTCGGGGAACGGCCGACCGTGGTCGGGGAGATCAACCGCCGAGGTGGATGTCTCCCAGTCCGTGATGCTGCTCGGTGGTGTCGCCCGAGACATCACCGCTCGTGTGGCCACCCAGACCACCGTTCAGATCGGTGCCGGACAACGTGTCGTGCAGTCCGCTACCGATCGAGTCGGTCAGCCCGTGATCGCCGGTGTCGGCAGCCGCCGAGGTGTCGGTGGTGTGCAGGCTCGTGGCGTCGGCCGCAGGAGCCGCCGCGGCGTCGCCCGTGGTCGCGGCCGGGGCCACATCGGTGGTCGAGTCGAGGCTGCCGGCGTCGAGGGTGGGGTGCACCGCACCGGCCAGATTCCCGGCTGCCGAGCCCGCTCCGGCCAGCCCACCGGTGAGTCCACTGGTGAGCCCACCCGGGGCCTGTCCCAGTCCGCCCACGGCGCCGGTCAGACCACCGGTCGCGCCGCCGACGAGTCCGCCGGTGACGTCGGCGCCGGTGTGTTCGCCCCCTGTCACGTCTGCACCGAGACCGGCGGCCGACCCCAGTCCGCCCGCCAGTCCGGAGGTGAGCGCACCGCCCGCACCGGCGTCACCGCCGAGTCCGGTGACCGCGTTCAGTCCACCGGTCAGATCGGTGACCTGGTCGACACCACCCGCGATCCCCGCGCCCAGACCTGCGTCGCCCCCCAGACCCAGTCCGCCGACCAGACCGGCGGTGCTGTCCAGTCCGCCGCCCGCACCGACACCGAGACCGCCGTCGAGACCCAGCCCGGCCGCGGTCTGCAGGTCGCCGGCCACACCGGTGGCCACCCCGGTGACCGCACCGAGACCGGTCTCCAGTCCGGTGTCCAGTCCGGCGCCGAGTCCACCGCTGAGGTCGAGACCGCCGCCCAGGTCCAGGCCGAGGCTGCTGCCCAGACCACCGGCGAGGGTGCTGCCGAGATCACCTGACAGCCCACCCGCGAGCTCACCGGCCGCGCCGACGCCCGCAGCCAGCGCGCCTTCCAGTCCACCGGTCAGGCCGCCGCCCGCGCCGATCGCTGTCTGCAGGGCCGCGCCCAGCGTGCCCGCGACCTCGCCGTCGAGACCGAGGGCACCGCCCAGCGTCCCCGCCAACGCTCCGCCGACGTCGAGGCCACCGGCCAGTCCGGCGGCGAGGTCGGCACCGAGATCGCCACCCAGTGCGGTACCCAGCACGGCCCCGAAGGCGCCGCCCAGGTCGGCCGCGACGTCGCCCCCCGCGGCGAAGACCCCACCCAGCACGGTCCCGAGGTCGAGACCGCCGGCCAGCCCGGCACCCACACCGACCGCGGAGTCCAGGGTCGCGCCGAGGGTGGTCAACAGGTCACCCTGGACACCGAGCGCGGCACCGAGGTCTCCGGCCAGCACGGCGCCGAGCCCACCGGCGAGGCCACCGTCGAGTCCCAGTCCGCCATCGAGGACGGCACCGAGGCCGGTGGCACCGGCCAACGCGACCCCGAGGCCGGCACCGAGCGACCCGGCCAGCGCACCTCCGGCACCGGCCAGCGCACCGAGGTCCGCGGCCAGGCCACCGGCGAGACCGGTTCCCAACCCCAGGCCGGCATCGAGTCCTGCTGCGAGTCCACCGGCGAGGCCGACCAACCCGTCGAGACCACCCGTCAGGGCACCGCCCGCGGTGATCGCACCCTGCAGCGCCCCGCTCAGTTCAGCGATCAACCCCGCGTCCAGGCCGAGCGCCGAACCCAGGGTGGCGCCCAACGCGGCCCCGAGGTCCAGACCACCGGCCAACTGGCCGATCAACTCGGTCGCGAGGTCGCCGGAGATCGCGGCGCCGAGCACACCGCCCAGCGTGGCGGCCAGGGTGGCCGCGACATCACCGCCGGCCCCGAACACGGTGCCCAGCACGGCGTCGAGGTCAGCGACCCCGGTCAGCGCGGCACCCAGACCGGCACCCGCGTCCAACGCAGCGTTCAGGCCCGCACCGAGTGCGGCGATCAGCTCGCCCTGCACTCCCAGCGCGGCACCCAGACCACCGGCCAACACGGCGCCGATGTCGGCAACCCCGTCCAGCGACGTTCCCAGCCCGACGACACCGGACAGCACCCCGCCCAATGTCGCCCCCAACGTGGCAGCCAGGTCGCCACCGACTCCGGCCAGTGCACCGAGATCGACGGCCAGCCCACCGGCCAGACCCAGCGCACCGCCGAGTCCGCCGGCCAGTCCGATCAGCCCTTCGAGCTGACCCGTCAGCGCACCCCCGGCGGCGACCACCCCCTGCAGCACGACACCCAGTTCGGCGGCCAGTCCGCCGTCGAGACCCAGCAGGCCCCCGAGCGTCGCACCCAACGCACCCCCGAGGTCGAGACCGCCGGCCAACTGACCGATCAGACCGGCCACGAGGTCGCCGGAGACAGCGGTGCCGAGCACACCGCCGAGCGCGGCGGCCAGAGTGGCCGCCACCTCACCGCCGGCCCCGAACACCGTGCCCACCACGGCGACCAGATCGGCGACCCCGGTCAGCGCGGCACCCAGACCGGCACCCGCGGCCAACGCCGCGTCCAGGCCTGCACCCAGTGCGGCGATCAGCTCACCCTGCACACCCAGCGCGGCACCCAGACCACCGGCCAACACGGCGCCGATGTCGGCAATCCCACCCAGCGACGTACCCAACCCGACGACACCGGACAGCACCCCGCCCAATGTCGCCCCCAACGTGGCAGCGAGGTCGCCACCCACAGCGGCGACCGCGGCCAGGTCGGCAGCCAGACCGCCGGCCAGACCCAACGCACCGCCGACACCAGCGCCCAGGGCGCCGACCAGATCGGCGCCGAGCACCCCGGCCAGATCCAGCGCACCGCCGAGGCTCGCGCCGAGGTCTGCGACGGCGGCGACGGCCGCACCCAGGTCACCGACGATGCCGAGGGCGCCCCCGAGCACCCCGGTCAGTCCGGCACCCAGGCCGAAGGCCCCGGCCAGCGCACCCGACAACGCGGCCTCGAGGCCCGCGCCACCCGCCAGCAGTCCACCCACCCCGACGCCGAGGACACCGGTGAGGGCCGCACCCAGCGAGCCACCGAGAGCGGCTCCGAGGTCGGCGGCCACCGTGCCACCGGCCGCGAGCACACCCGACAGGGCAGCGCTCAGGGTGGCGGAGAGGTCACCGCCCGCGGCCAGCACGGCACCCAGATCGAGACCGCCTGCCACGCCGAGCACACCGCCCAGAGCGGCTTCCAGGGCGGCCGTGGCGGCACCGCCCAGGCCCAGTGCGGCGGCGAGTGTTCCGCCGAGAACGGCGTTCACGCTGGCCAGCCCACCCAGGGCGACAAGATCGGTGGTGGCGAGCACGCCACCGAGCGACGCACCCAGGGTGGCGCCGATACCCGCGGCGATGCTCCCGCCCGCGGCCAGCGCGGCACTCAGGGCACCGGCCAGACTGCCGGTGATCTCCCCACCCAGTGCGGCGATGGCCTGTGCGTCGAGGGTTCCGGCCAACACCGCGGCCAGATCGCCCGAGGCGGCGATGGCGGTCTCGAACGCACCGGCGAGTACGGCGCCGAGACCGGCGGTCACACCGAGCGCGCCGGACAGCACACCGGCGAAGGCCGCGCCCGCGGACAGACCCGCGGACAGGGCGGCGGCCAGGTCGGCGCCGAGCACCCCACCGAGCGCCACGCCGGTACCCAGCAGCCCGCCGAGGGTCGCACCGACCGTCCCGGCCAGCACACCACCGGCGCTCAGGGCACCCGACAGAACCGCGCTCAGCGTGCCCGACAGCACACCCGTCGCCCCGATGGCCGCGTTCAGGGCCGCGGTCAGCTGACCGACCACACCGGCCTGCACACCCAGCGCGGCACCGAGAGCGCCGGCGATCTGGGCACCGAGACCGGCGATGACGCTCGCGTCGAGGACGCTGCCCGCGGCGATGCCGAGCACCCCCTCGAGGGCGCCGGCCAGGGCGGCCCCGAACTCACCCGCGACCACCCCACCGGCACCGAGACCGGCGGCGAGGCTGGCGGCCAGCGCGACGGCGAGCTGTCCGACGACGTCGAGGTCACCGACGCTCAGGCCGCCGAGGTCGATCGCCCCGAAGGCGAGGTTCGCCAGGTCGATACCACCCGCCGCCAGCGCGCCGATGTCGCCGAAGTCGAGACTGCCCAGGTCGATGCCGCCCAGGCTGATGCTGCCGAGATCGCCGAGCCCCAGACCGCCGAGATCGATGCCGCCGAGATCGACTCCCCCCAGATTGACGCCGCCGAGGTTGACCCCACCGAGGCCGCCGAGGTTGACCCCCCCGAGGCCGCCGACGTTGACTCCCCCGAGGCCACCGAGGTTGACCCCACCGAGACCCCCGACGTTCACCCCACCGATGTTCACCCCAGCGAGGCCACCGGCGGCCACCCCTCCGGGACCGCCGGCGTTCACACCCGCTGCGTTGATGATGGAGCCGATCCCGCTCGCACCGGCAGCGGCCGGAACCAACCCCGACTCGGCGATCATCGGTGCTGCGGCCGCCACGTCACACGGGGTCAATGCCCCCAGTCCGGCATCGTTCAACGCCTGTTGCGGGTTCAGGCAGTACGACTCGATCGCCTTGTCGTCGCGAAGGAGTCGGAGGATGAAGTCGAGAACGGCGTTGGTGACCATGGCGGTTGCTCCCTGGTGGTTCGGTAGAGCGGTGAGTTGGGTCCGACAATCGTCGGGATCGCTCATCAAGTTATGCCGTCACCCGTCCTCCGCCATCGGGTTAAATCCCCCTTCCTCGACCCCCGGGGGCATAGGGGATCCGGGCCCCGGGTCGGGGGGTCACCGGCCGCCGAACAGGGGGCAACGGGCCGGGTCAGGGGGGTTCCACCCCTGTCCGGGCGCTGGGCTAACGCATGGGCGTGGTACCGCGACACAATGGACGAGTGCACCAGGGGCGGCTCTGTGTACAACCCCCACCACAGCGCACGCCGCCGCCGGCGACTACGTCGGGCACGTCATTCATGAGGAGCGACAGCATGGCCACAGGGCTCGGATTCAAGATCGGCAACGCCAACTGCGTCGCCGTCGCCGCCGATGCCACCAGTTGGGACGGCAGCATCAGCCACCCGACCGAGGAGCTGCTCGCGTCCGGTCCGATGGCCCTGATGCCGTCGGCGGTGACCGCCCACGTGGGCGACCCGGTGGCCGTGGTCGACGAGACCGGCCGCGCACACACCGGTGACGACCTCTACACCCACGTCCTCGGTGCCCTGTCCATCGCCGCGGACAGCGCGCTGGATCCCGGGTCCCCGACCCTGGCCGTGGCCTGCCCCGACGAGTGGTCGCCGGCCACCCGCGCCTCGCTGACCCGATCCGTCGAGCGGCTCGCGCCGGGCGACGTGACGTTGGTGCCGGAATCGTTGGCCGTCCTCGCCGCCGTCGCCGCGGGCCGCGGTGAGCGGAACCACGACGGTGGGACCGTGGTGGTCTACGACCTGGGCGCCACCGCCGCGGGCGCGACCGTGGTGCGCACCGGACCGGGCGCCCACATCATCGGACGGCCGTTGCGGTCCTCGACCATCAGCGGGTCCGAGTTCGACCGACTGCTGTTGGCGCACGTGCTGCAGATCACCGGATGTTACGACGGTCTCGACGTCGACGACCCGGCCACCATCGAGGCGTTGACCGTCCTGCGTGCCCGCTGCCGCGCGGCCAAGGAAGCGCTGTCCAACGACACCGACACCGTCGTCGACGTGAGCCTGCCCGGTGTGTCCACCCAGGCGCGTCTGGTCCGCGACGACATCGAGGAGCTGCTGCGCACGCCGATCCTGGAGTCGGTCCAGTTGGTCCGCGACTCCCTGGCCAACGCGGGCGTGGACATCGCCGAGGTGTCATCGGTGATCATCTCGGGTGGCGGTGCGGCCATCCCGCTGGTCACCGAACTCTTCTCGACGATCCTGCGGTTGCCGGTCCTGGTCGACCCCGAACCCGCCACCGCGTCGGCGGCCGGAGCCGCGCTGGTGGCCGTCGACCGCCATGCCGCGCTGGTCGCCGACGAGCCGGAGACGATCGTCGCGACCCGCCCCGACGAACTGTCCGAGCGTCGGCCCATCGCGCCGGCACCGGTGACCCCCACCGAAAGCGCCGCCCCCCGACGCGTGTGGAAGCGCGGCATGACCATCGCGGTGGTCGCGGCAGGCGTGCTGTTGGCCACCGGCACCGGCGTGTCGGTCGGCACCGGACTCATCGGCGGGACATCGTCGACCAACGGCACCGCCCCGACCGCGGGTGCCGACACCACCACCGCAACCACCAAGGCCCCCGGGTCCACGAGGGCGACGGGCGCCGCGGCCGCGTCGACCGCCGCGTCGACGCCTGCGGGTACCGTACGAGCCTCCGACGGCACTCTGGTGCCGGTCAGCTCGGCATCGGCGAACCAGGCCACGGGCGGTGCAGCCGCGGCGGGGTCCGCAGGAAGTGCTGCTGCCGCCACCCGGTCGAGCGGTGGGACGAACAGCGGGTCGAGTGGTTCGACGGGCAGCAGCAGCGGCGGGTCGTCGTCGAGCGGCAGCAGCAACTCCGGCACTTCGTCCGGCGGCAGCAGCAGCGGCGGGTCGTCATCGAGCGGCAGCGGCAACTCCGGCAGCTCGTCCGGCGGCAGCAGCAGCGGTGGCGACAGCAGCTCGGGCAGCAACCCGACCGCCGAGCAGGGGCAGAGCTACGGCGGCACACCGGGCGACGTGCTGCAGGTGCCCGGCAAGGCACTCTGCACCATCAAGATCGCCTGTAACTAGAGCGCGAGACCTAGACTCGGCCGATGAGCAGCCCCACGGCTCCCCCGTCCCATCCGGTCCACCGGGCTGCTCCGGCGACCGCGGGGTCGCCCGCGGCACGGGCAGCGCTGAGCCGGGTTCAGGATGGCTGCACATCCGGGGTTCCGGTGCGGATCTGGATCGGCGGCACCGCGAGCAGCGGGAAGTCGTCGGTCCTGGCGGCGGCCGTCGACATGTTCCGCGGCGCGGGCATCATCGTTCGTGGCTTCTCCGATTCCTCTGACGACCCGCCCGCCGCGGCCGCTCTCGTCGTCGACGACGTGCAGGCGTTGGACCCGGACCGACGACGACGGTTGGCCGACCTCATCCGCAGGCATCCCGGACCGGTGCTGGTGGCCGGCGAGACCCGCGACCATGACGACGCGGAGGTCTTCGACGCGGTCCGCCTCGACGGGACCACGGTGTCGTTGGCCCCCTTGTCCACCGCGCAGATCGTCGAACGCAGCACGGCGATCGCACCGTCGGGTGCCGCCATCACGCCGGCGGTCGCCGCAGTGGTCCGCCGACGCACAGGTGGTCTCGTCGGGACCGTCGACGTGGTATTGGCAGCCCTGATGGGCGCCACGCCGGATGCCGATTCGGCCGAGTTGGTCGCCCGGGTCGCCGCCGGCCATCAGCACCGGATGGCATGCCGCCTCGACGGCACCACGCTGTCGGTGCTGGCGCTCGCCGGCTTGGGCGCCGGTACCGACACCGACTCGCTCTCGCGCGCGCTGCATCTCGATCAGCCCACCGTCGTCGGGGCTCTCGACCGGGCGCGGTCGAGTGGATTCCTGTCCGACGGTGACTCCTTCCTGGCCCCGGCGCTGACCGTGCTCGCCGCGGTGCTCGGTCCGGAACGGTTCACGGCGCTGCGCAAGGCGGCGCTGGACGTGCGACTACGGCACGGGACGTTGACCGAGGCCGAGGCGGTCGGTGCGGCACGCGCGGGGCTCGCCGACCCCCGCCTGGCAGATCTGCTGGTGCGCTACGCCGGCGCCGGTGCACCGGCCACCGCGGTCACCCTGCTCGACGCGGCCCTGACCGCCGGCGCGGATCCGGCGGAGACCCGGGTACTGCTGGCCGAGGCCCTGGGCCTGGCCGGTGAGACCGACCGCGCCGTCGATCTCACCGACGAGTTGCTCGCCGAACCTGCGGTCACGGCTTCACCCGCGTTGCTGGAGAACACCGTGCGGGTGGCCGCCGCCGTCGCCTCCGCGCGCGGTCACCACACCCACGCCGCGGATCTGTACCGCTGGCTGGGCACCGACCGCAGCGCCACCGACAGCGCATCCGCCGTGGTCGCGCTGGTCGCGGTCGGCGACAGGGCGGCGGCCGAAGCGGTCATCAGCCCCCACGACGTCACCGGCGGCGCACCCACCGCGACACCGACGGGTGCGCGTAACCGTGGCCGACTGGTGGCGACCGGACTGCTCGGATCGTTGTCCGGCTCCGCCGCCGCGGCCCTCGGTCCGCTGTTGCGGTCGGCATCCGGAACCGTGACCGCCCGGGCGGGCGCCACCCGCGTCGACGTGGAGTCACCGGTGGTGATGGCGGCGTTGTTGGCCATCCACGCCGGAGACCTCGCCGCCGCCCGTGACCTCCTCGAACGCGCCGACGACCCGGCCCGGCCGGACGCGGTGCGGATCGGGTTGCTGCGGGCGTGGACCGCGATGGCCGCCGGCGATCTGAGCCTGGCCACCGAGATCCTCGACGAGGTGACCACGTCGAGCCGGGCATCGACCGCGCAGGCCGACCGGGTGTTGGCCTTCGCGTTGCGGCTGGGGATGGCACGACGCCGCGGGGACGCCGGTGCACTGGCCGCGGCCTGGCGGCTCGGTCCGCCGCTGCTCGCCGAACTCGACGTGCACCTGTTCGGGCTGTTGCCGCTCGGCGAGATCCGGTTGGCCGCAGACCGTCTCGACGAGGCCGCGCGGGTCGCCCGCCACGTGAACGCGGCGGACCGGCTGTTGGCCGACCTCGGCGACCCGCCCGCGTGGGGCACGTGGTGGCGCTGGTGCGGGCTCCAGGCGGCGATCCTGCGCGCCGACGCCACCGACGTCGACGACCACCTGCGGAGGCTGGCGGCGTGCAGCACAGACGAGTTCGCGGCCGTACTCACCGCGGCGGGACGGATCTGGCGACAGTTGTTGACGTCCGACGGTGGTCCCGGCGTGGACCCGGCCGAGGTCGCCGACGCGGCCCGTGACCTGGAGCGGTTCGGGTTGGGCTGGGATGCGGGTCGACTGGCAGGCGAGGCGGCACTGCGGGCAGGCGACACCGGCACCGCGACCGCGCTGCTGCAGACCGCCCGCACCGTCGCGGGTCCGGGCGGGGGGGATTCCGACGGCGTACTCACCGAGCGGGAGGCGGAGGTCGCACGAGAGTTGCTGCAGGGTCTGACCTACCGGGAGATCGGTGCGCGGCTGTTCATCTCGGCGAAGACGGTGGAGCACCATGTGGCGCGGATCCGACGCCGCGTGGACGCCGGATCCCGCTCCGAACTGCTGTCGACCTTACGCGGACTGGGATACGGGAACTGAGTTCACCGTTGGCGACGGCGTGGTTCCCACACCACGATCGCGTTGGTGCGGGGCACCCGGACCATCTCCCCGGACCGTCGCTTGGACGCGGCCACCTCGGCCTCCAGTTCACGGACCCGCGAGCGGAGCGCGTCGACCTGGTTGGTCAGATCGATGATCCGCTTGATCCCGGCGAGGTTCACCCCCTCGTGTTGGGAGAGTCGTTGCACCTCCCGGAGCAGGTCGACATCTCGCGAGGAGTACCGCCTGCCCCCGCCCGACGCCCGCTGGGGGCTGACCAGTCCGAGGCGGTCGTAGGTGCGCAGCGTCTGGGCGTGCATACCGGCGAGTTGGGCCGCAGCCGAGATCATGAAGGTCTGCAAGTCCGTGCGATCGACCGCGTCGGGTTCGACCGCGTCCGGACGTTCGCCGTCCGAGCGGGACGCATCCGCTCCGAACCCCTCCGGGTCCAGCGCGTTCATCGAGCACCTGCCCAGGACGCACGCGGGTCGAAGCCCGCGGCCTTCTCTGCCGTGGCGTAGGCGGTCAGGGCCTCCGTCGCGGCCTCGTCGAGACCGGACGGCACCGCAACCTTCACCGTGACCAGGAGATCTCCGGTGCCACCCGCACGTTTGGGCACGCCGCGTCCGCGGACTCGCAGGGTGCGGCCGTCGGAGGTCCCGGCGGGCACCTTCACCCCGACCCGTCCCTCGAGAGTGGGCACCGACAGGGTCGCGCCGAGTGCGAGTTCGCTGAAACTCACCGGGACCTCGACCTTGAGGTCGTACCCCTTACGGGTGAACACGGGGTCCGCGGTGACGTGGATGACCACGTAGAGGTCACCCGACGGTGCGCCGCGCAGTCCCGCCTCACCCTGTCCCGCCAACCGGATGCGCTGACCGTCCTCGACCCCGGCAGGCACCCGGACGTTGATCGACCGGGTCCGCACGGTGGCACCGTTGCCGTCGCACACCGGGCACGGTTCGTCGATCTTGGAACCGGTGCCGTGGCAGTCGGGGCAGGGTTCGCTGAACCCGAACGCACCCTGATTCCGGCTGACCACCCCGGCACCGTTGCAGGTCGGGCACACTCGCGGGCTGGTGCCCGGTCGGGCGCCGCTGCCGTGACAATTGGTGCACGGCGCCGCACCGGAGAGCGAGATGGTCTTGGTGGTGCCCAGAGCGGCCTCGCGGAACGGGAGGGTGGTCTCGGTCTCCAGGTCGTTACCGCGGCGCGGACGCGACGCGGACGACCGGGTGGTACCACCGCCGCCGGTCCGGTTGAACAAGCCACCGAAGAGATCACCGAAGTTGCCGGCACTCGCGCCGTCGCCGAAGAGGTCCTCGACGTTGAAGTCCTGAGCTCCACCACCGCCACCGAAGCCGCCGGTGCTGTATCCCCCGCCGCTGTATCCACCGTCGCCGTTGAAGCCACCGGGGAAGCCGGAGCCCGCCCCGCCACGGAAGCGACCGCCCGCGAACATCGCGCGCGTCTCGTCGTATTCCTTCCGCTTCTCCGGGTCGGCGAGCACGCTGTGCGCTTCGGACACCTTCTTGAAACGTTCTTCGGCTGCGGCGTCACCGGGGTTGGCGTCGGGATGCAGTTCCCGCGCGAGTTTGCGGTATGCCTTCTTGATCTCGTCGGCCGAGGCGTCTGGAGCAACGCCCAGCTCACTGTAGAAGTCTGTCTCCAGCCATTCTCGCTGTGGAGCCACCAGGCGTCACCTCCTTGTCTGTCGTCGACCCGTGTATCTGGTCGTGAGTAGCTGTGTGAATGTGTCGTCGACCTCACCGCCGGCCCGGAACTCCGGAACCGCGGGAGTCGGATGAGTCGTGGCGGGATCGTGGTGCCGCTCGGGCGCCGAGGCGTGTCCTCGGCGCCCGAGCGGTTGGTCCACGGTTACTGTCCCGTGGATTCGGACCGCTGTCCGGTCGTCGCCTCGGTCGCCGCGCCCGCGGGAGCGTCGGTGACCGTGACCATCGCGTGCCGCAGGGTGCGGTCGCCGAAGCGATACCCCTGGCGGTACACCGCGTCGATCACCGGGTTGGAGCCGTCGCCCTCGTGCTGGACGGCCTCGTGCAGATCCGGGTCGAAGGGCTCACCCGGTTTGCCGAAGGTCTGCAATCCGTGCGACTGCAGCACCTCGACGAGCTTGTCGGCCACCCCCTTGAGGGGGCTGGTCTCCAGGTCGCCGTGCTGACGGGCCCGGTCGAGGTCGTCGACCACCGGGAGCAGCTCGTTGATGACCACCGACTTCCCGTAGGCGATGGAGCTCTGTTTCTCCTTCTCGGCGCGCCGACGGTAGTTGGCGTAGTCGGCCTGCACACGCTGCAGGTCGCCGGTCAGTTCCTCGCGGACCTTCGCCACCGGATCGTCGTCGGCGGCCGGTGGGTCGGCCGGAGCGTCGGTCGTGGCAGTGTCGGCCGGAGTGGCCCCGGACGCCGGATCGGGTGCCGCAGCGTCGCGCACATCGCCCGTCTCGGGGTCGATGCGACGACGGTCGGTCACCGTCACCGGCTCGTCCGGATGGGAGCCTTCCGGCTTCCCAGCGGTCACTTCTTGTCTCCGGAATCCGGCTCGTCGACGACCTCTGCGTCCACGACGCCGTCGTCGGCGGATGCGGCACCCTCGGGGCCACCCGCGGCCTGTCCCTCGGCGGCCGACTTCTCGTAGATGGCCTGACCCAGGCTCTGCGACTCCGCCGACAGCTTCTCGATGGCGCTCTTGATCGCGGCGAGGTCGGTGCCCTTCAGGGCCTCGTTCGCCTCACCGATCGCGGCCTCCACCTTGGTCTTGGCGTCGGCGGGAACCTTGTCGTCGTTCTCCTTGAGGAACTTCTCGGTCTGGTTGACCAGCGACTCCGCCTGGTTGCGGGTCTCGGCCTCCTCGCGACGCTTCCGGTCCTCCTCGGCGTGTGCCTCGGCGTCCTTGACCATCCGGTCGATCTCTTCCTTGGACAGACCCGAACCCTCCTGGATGCGGATGCTGTTCTCCTTGCCCGTGCCCTTGTCCTTCGCGGTGACGTGCACGATGCCGTTGGCGTCGATGTCGAAGGTCACCTCGATCTGCGGCACACCCTGGGGGGCCGGGGCGATGCCGCCCAGCTCGAAGGATCCGAGCAGCTTGTTGTGCGAGGCGATCTCACGCTCACCCTGGAACACCTGGATCTGCACCGACGGCTGGTTGTCCTCGGCCGTGGTGTAGGTCTCCGACCGCTTGGTCGGGATGGTGGTGTTGCGCTCGATGAGCTTGTGCATGACGCCACCCTTGGTCTCGATGCCGAGACTCAGCGGGGTCACGTCGAGCAGCAGCACGTCCTTGACGTCACCGCTGAGCACACCCGCCTGCAGGGCGGCACCCACGGCGACGACCTCGTCCGGGTTCACGCCCTTGTTGGGGTCCTTGCCGTCGGTCAGCTTCTTGACCAGCTCGGTGACGGCGGGCATGCGGGTGGATCCACCCACCAGCACCACCTGATCGATGTCACTGACCTTGATCCCGGCGTCCTTGATGACGGCCTCGAACGGCTTGCGGGTCCGGTCGAGCAGATCGGAGGTGATCTTCTCGAATTCGCTGCGGCTCAACTGCTCGTCGAGGAACAGCGGGTTCTTCTCGGCGTCGACGGTGATGTAGGGCAGGTTGATCGAGGTCGACTGCGAGCTCGACAGCTCGATCTTCGCCTTCTCCGCGGCCTCGCGGAGACGCTGCATCGCCATCTTGTCCTTGGTCAGGTCGATGCCGTTCTGCGCCTTGAACTTGTCGACCAGCCAGTCGACGATGCGCTGATCCCAGTCGTCGCCACCCAGTTCGTTGTCACCCGAGGTGGCACGCACCTCCACCACACCGTCGCCGATGTCGAGCAGCGAGACGTCGAAGGTTCCGCCACCGAGGTCGAAGACCAGGATGGTCTGCTCCTTCTCACCCTTGTCCAGGCCGTAGGCCAGCGCCGCGGCGGTGGGCTCGTTGACGATCCGCAGCACGTTCAGGCCGGCGATCTGGCCCGCTTCCTTGGTCGCCTGACGCTGCGCGTCGTTGAAGTACGCGGGCACGGTGATGACGGCGTCCTTCACGTCGTCACCGAGATAGCTCTCGGCGTCGCGCTTGAGCTTCATCAGCGTGCGGGCGCTGATCTCCTGCGGGGTGTATTTCTTGTCGTCGATCGCGGTGTTCCAGTCGCCGTCGCCCATGTGGCGCTTCACCGAGCGGATGGTGCGGTCGACGTTGGTGACGGCCTGGTTCTTCGCGGGTTGTCCGACCAGGACCTCCCCGTTGCGGGCGAACGCGACCACCGACGGGGTGGTACGCGAGCCCTCGGCGTTGGCGATGACGACGGGTTCGCCACCTTCGAGCGCCGACACCACCGAATTGGTGGTACCGAGGTCGATTCCAACAGCACGAGCCATATCTGTTTGCCTCCTGTTATGTGCCGCCGACCGGCGGGTGCCGGGGGGCGGGGTTCTGCTCACAAGTCGTGTGTCGTGCGAGTCCGGTTCGCGGTTCCGCGCTGTGCGGAGTCGCCATGGTGCATCGGGACCTCATCGAACCGGGACTTCAGCGTGGACCACTCAACTATTACCGGAACCACTCACCCCGAGTCAAGAGATTCCTGAGTGATCCACACTCAAGTCTTGATCTGAACAACCCCCGGCACCGCATCGATGTTCCCGATCCGACCACACAATTGAGCGATGACCACTCAAGACCGCGATGACCTGCACCGTCACCGGTCACCTCGACAAGCGGCCCGGACGGACCCGAGGGTGTGAGTTCCGCCACCACCCGATCGGGGTGATCCGATTCACGGCGAACACACAGGAACGGGCCAGCAGGCATTCAACCGGCGGCGGCAGGCTGACAAGCACGCACGACCGGTCCCCGACGACGGGATGCGGGATGGCGAACCGGACACTTCGCGTTGCTACCGTGTCCGAGGCTGTATGCGACCCAGACGACGACCAGAGACAGGGACGGACCCCAGAGAGCCGATGACCACCACAGTCGAAGCCCCCGCGAGGACGACCCCGGCAGCAGCGAGCGCGCGCGGACGGCTGTATCAGGCGGACTTCATCCGCGGAACCACCTTCGCGCTGGTGATCTTCTCGCACGTTCTCTCGTCCACCACCGACGAGAACCTGAACGTCACATCCAATGCGCTGGGCATGTGGGGCCACGTCAGCCGCAACGCCTTCTTCTTTCTCACCGGGTTCGTCCTGATGTACGCGAACATGGACAAGAAAGACTTCCACGCGCTGACGTTCTGGCCGCGCAGGCTGAAACTGGTGGTCATCCCCTACGTCATCTGGTCGTTCGTGTACTGGGCCTACCGCTTCTACACGGAGGGTCGGTTCCTGCAGATCCCGACCAGCCTCACCGACTTCTGGAACGACCTGAAGTGGGGCGTGGCCGCGCCGCACCTCTACTTCATCTTCGTGATGATGCAGGTGTACGTCCTCTTTCCCGCGCTCCTGTGGCTGGTGCGTCGCACCCGCCGCCACCACGTCGCTCTCGTCGCGACCAGCTTCGTGCTGCAGGTGGCGCTCGTCGCGGCGTTCACCCACTACACGCCGGGCGGTTGGCTGGGCCAGTACTGGTGGCGCAACTACGCAACCTTTCTCCCCTACCAGTTCTTCATCGTGCTGGGTGCGGTGATCGCGATGAACCGCGACCGGATCGACCGCGTGTTGCGCGGTCGCGGACGGTGGGTGGCCACCGCCATCGTCGTCACGGGCGCGTTGGCCTACACCGCCTTCATCCTGCGCACCCAGCACGGGATCACACCGCTGGCCGCGAGCGACTCGATGCACCCCAGCCTGCTGCCGTACCTGGTCTGTGCGATCGTCGGGCTGTATGCGCTGGCGGTGTTCTGGGCCCGCCACCGCGACACCACCCCACGGATCGCGGCGGTGATCCGCTACACCGCGGATCGGTCGTTCTCGATCTTCCTGGTACACGTGCTGGTCCTGCAGGTGCTCCTGCATGCGACCGGGGGCTCGGAGGGGGCCGGCTCGCCGCTGGTCCGAACCCTGCACGCACCCTGGGCCACCGCCGTCATCTACCTGATGACGATCGCGGGCACCCTGCTGACCGTCGAGGTGCTGCGCCGACTCCCCGGCTCTCGCTATATCACCGGCAAGGAACGCCTCCCGCTGCCTCGCGTGACCCCGCCCTCGATCCCGCGACTGCGCCGTCCACGTCGTCGTGACGCGCAGTCGAGCGCACTCGGTGACGAGGCCGCTCTCACCACGACAGGGCGCTGACCAGCGCTCGCGGCCGGGCGAGCAGCAGTTCACGCAGATGGTTGCGCAGCACCGTCCAGGTCGCACAGGCACAGTCCGCGACCACACCGGATGCGTCGATACCCGCGGTCCGGCACAGCGCCACCGCGCGGCCGACGTGGAAGTCCTGGGTCACGACCACCGCTCGTCGGACGCCATACACGTCGTGGGCGCGGCGGCAGCTCGCCGCGGTGTCCAGACCCAGGCCGTCGTCGACGATGCGGTCGCCGGGGATCCCGCGCGCCAGCAATGCCGTCCGCATCACCGCGACCTCGTCGCCGACGGGAGAACCGCCGTTGCCGCTGTCGAGAAGGGTGCGCACCCGGCCGGTCCGGTAGAGCTCGGCGGCGGTGTCCAGACGCCCGCGCAGATAGGACAGCGGCTCGCCGTCGGTGACCTTGGAGCCGAGCACGATGGCCGTCGGAACCACCGGCGCGGACGACACCGGGTGCACCCGTCCCGACGACGCCGCGAACACCCAGGTCCCCGCAACCGTCACCACCACCTCGACCACCAGGTAGGTGATGAGCATCAGCACACCCGCCGCGCGCCGGATGCGACGGTGATCCGCGCCTGCGGAGACGGTGGGCACACCGGCACATTAGTCGCGCGGGCATTCACGGCGCCCTCCCAGCCGTCTCACAGTCCGGACCAGGGTGGCCGCCACATCCTTGAACCATGACCACCGCATTCACCACCAGGGCATTCACCACCACCAGCACCACCGCCCCGGACCGCGGCGTCGCACCGGCCCTGCTCGACGCCGACCCCGACGACACCGGTTGGCGTCAGGTGGTGGCCGCGCTGGCCGCCACCGGAGCCCTCGGCGCCGCGCTGTGGGTTTTCGTGCTGCAGTTGTCGCACCACGCGCTCGGTCTCACCGCCGCCGCGGCGCACGGTCACCAAGTGGTCGCCGTGGTGACCGCGGCCGGGCTGTTGGCACTGACCCTGTTCGCGGCGACCAACAGGGACCGAGCGGCGGGTGCCACCGCCGCGCTGTTGGCCGCGCTGGTCGGCCTCGACGCCGCCGTCGCGTTGTGGCAGGCCGGTCTGTCGTCCTCCGCCCCGACCGTCACCACCTGCCTGTTCGGGCCGGCCTTGGTCGCGCTGATCTGGACGTCGTCGGCGATGCGCAGCGCGGCACGGCACCGGGCGGTCAGCGCGCGCGGGTGATCCGGGCCGGATCCCGCGGCAGCACGGGCGCCACGACGTCGGTACGGAACAGCCGCAGTACCGCGGCGATTCGGTGGCCCGCCGGCACGCCCACCGTCGCCGACAGCTCGTCGATGGTGGTCAACAGTTCGGCGACGCGATGTCCGGGGGTCAGTCCGGGATCGTCGCCGGGGCGCAGATGCAGCAGCGGCGGATCCGCGGACGCGACCGCCAAACCGAGTGACTCTGCGGTCAACCACACGGATTCGGCGGACGAGCCGAGGCGCAGGTGATCCTCCCGGGTCTGCGTGGGACCGCTGAACACCGCGATCGCGGAACTCGAGGCGACCTGGGCGGCGACCAGTGCACCGAGGGTGTCACCGCCGTCCCACTCCTCCACGAACGCCATCACCTCCGGTCTGCGCAGGACCTGCAGCACCGGCAGCTGATGCGGTGGCATACCGAGCGCTCCCACCGGGATACCCGCGAGCGGATCGGCGTCACCCGGCCAACGCACCTCGGCGAACATCTCCTGGTGCAGCGCGGGGATCAGCAGCCGTAGCCGTGCCGCAACCGACAGCAGCTCCGCGACGCGCGCGATGGTCTGGCGGTCGGTCACCAACGTCATCGCCCGGCTCGCGTCGGCGTCCACCAACGCCGTCGCGTCGTCGGACCCGAGTCCGCTGCCGTCACCGAGACCCGGGTGCGATGTGCTCGTCACCAGCGCGGGCATCAACTTCGCCTCGTCGGTGGGGCCGGTGTCGCCTCCCGAGAGCTGCAGTCGCACCCCTACCGCGTCACCCGCGTCCACCGGTGCGCTCACCGTGGCCAGACCGCGGGCCGCGGCGGCCACCCGCATGCCGAACGCCGCCGCACCCACCGCCACGGCCGATCCGAGACCGTGGGGGTCCGATGCGGTGGGCGTCGCACTCTGGGTCACCGTCACCACGTCGTCGTCCACGTCGATCCGCCACGGCTGACCGTTGCCCTGCGACGGCGCCCGACTCGCGGCCCACGCCACCAGGTCCTCGTTGTCGAGGGTGGCCACCATGTCCGCAGCCGATTCGGCCGCCGCCACCGTCACGTCGGCTACGGCGATCGGGGTGAGCAACGTGTCGAGGTGATCCTCGAGGTTGATCCGTGTCCGGCCGGAAGGCAGGTCCCGCCCCAGACCGAATCGACGCACAGCCGTGGCCACGGACGCGCCGGCCAAGGCCACGTCCGACCCCAGCTGAGGCCAGGTGTTCAGTCGGGTGCCCACGTCGATCAGCGACGCGGCCATACGCGTCGTCAACAAACCGGCCTCGGTCACCGCCATGGCCAGCGGGACCTTCTCCGCCGCGGTCAGACCGCGCAGTGATTCCGCATCCAGATCGCCGAGCAGGCCGTGGAAAGGCAGCCGATCGGGTTCGAGATCGAATCGCTCGACATCCAGCACACCACCGTCGGAGGTCTCCATGATCACCGGAAGACGTAAGCGTCGTGCGTGATCGCGAACAAGGATTTTCGCGTCGAAAGAATCGCATTCCTCGACCACGAGATCGAGTCCCTCGAGAAATCCTTCCACCGATTGCTCGGTGACTCCGTCGGTGAAAACGTGAATACGGATGTAAGGATCCAGTTCGGCAATCCGTCGCGCGGCCACAACGGCTTTGTTGACCCCCAGATCGAACATGGTTGCCGGCACCCGGTTGAGATTCACCAATTCCATCTCGTCGAAGTCCGCCAGATGCAAAGTTCCCACCAGTCCTTCGAGTGCGATCGTGTAGGCGACCGCATTGCCGACGCTGAGTCCCACCACCCCCACCCGTAAGCGCCAGAAGCGCTCCAATTCGCTCAGCGTCAACTTGTTGAGGTTGCGGGCGAGGCGCAACCTGCGAAAACCTTGTGGACCCACGATGCGAACCACGCTGGATCGCCAGGGGTAGTACACCCAGCGCGCCGACTCGTCCAGTAGGTGGTCGCCAGGGGCGGGCAACAAACCCGTCAGCGCCTCATGCTGACCGGGGTAGAGGTCGACAACGGTGATCGAGGGATCGCTCCGTAGCTCGTCCAGAGCTGTCACTTCGTCGTCGACAGTCGGATCAAAAATGGTGATCTCAAATTCTCTTCGAAATCGGGAATCACGTGACGTCATAGCGGCTGCCCCTTTGTGGAGTGGCCCGACCCGTACCAGGTCGGCACGACAACCACGCTTTCACTCGCCGACTTAGACTGCAACAATTGCATGCGGCCAGAGGATGGAATTCCCTGTGGTCACACCCGTACCAAACCTCGATGTTTACTTTGTTGAACATCCCTTTCATGACAATGAGGCACCACGAATGGACCTGGCACTCGACACCCGCCCCTCGGCCGTTGATCGCATCGTCATCGACACGTCGGACCTGCGGCCTGCAGCCGGCCAGATCGACATCCCGTCAACGGGTCTCACGGTCCGCGACGATCGCAGCGGGACGACGGTGTTCGCCGGTACTCCCCTGTCGACCCCCGATGTGTGGTTGCGCTACATCGACGGTGCCCGGCGGTCCTACGCCGCGCACGGCATCTCGGGTGCTCTCGACTTCGACGCGGTGGTCGGCGGGGAGGAGACGTCCATGTTCTTCGCCGTCATCACCGATGACGACGAGGTGGTCGGCGGGGTGCGGGTCCAGGGCCCTTACCGCTCCATCTCCGAATCGCACGCCTTGATCGAGTGGGACGGCACACCCGGTCTGGTCCGGCTGAGCGAGGAGCTCTCAACGCGTCTCGGCGACGGGCTGGCGGAGTTGAAGACCGCGTTCGTCAACCCGCATCCGGCGGCGGGCCACATCGCCGCTCAGATCGCCCGGGTACCGCTGTTCGTCCAGACGTTGGCGGGTTGCCGATACACGATGGCCACCGCTGCCGACCACGTGCTGAGCCGCTGGGAGTCGGGCGGTGGCCGGGTGAACAGCGACGTGCCCCCCACGCCCTATCCCGACGACCGGTACCGCACACAGGTCATGTTCTGGGATCGGCTGACCATGGCCCAGCAGGCGCGACCGGACATGTGGGCGTTGATGCAGCGTCAGTGCTCAGAGCTGATGGCAAGTGCGACCATCCTGGGCGACAACGCCCTAGTGGCCGCCTGAGAGTGAGCCGTCAACCGGCGTTGCGGTGTTGTTCCACCTCGGCCGGCGGGACGATCCTCTTGGCGAAGAGGTCGATCAGTCCCACGCTGCGTTCCATCTTGCTGATGCCGCCACCCCGATCGGAATTCCGTCGATCGGGAACCCAGTTCAGTGGTTCCGCGCCGGTGATCCGCACCCGGTCTCGTCCGTCTCGCTTGGCTCGGTAGACCTGTTGGTCGGCGAGATGCATCAACAGGTCGATGCGGGTGTCGGTGTTCGACGGGCCGTGCGGCATACGGGTGATCCGCGCGCACACCCCGCCGACGCTGATCGTCACCAACGACTCCGCGGCCACCATCTTGCGGACGTGTTCGGCCCAGGCGAGGAGGTCGGATTCGTCGCTGACCGTGAACGCGATCAAGAACTCCTCGCCGCCGAAACGGCAGCACAGCGCCCCCGGCGGCGCAGAACGGATCAGTACCTGGACGGCGTCGCGCAAGACGATGTCGCCGGCGGTGTGACCGAGTTGGTCGTTCACGGACTTGAAGTGGTCGATGTCGATCAGCAGGAGACCCATCGACTGGGGGCTCGCGGACAACGTGTCGAACAGTCGCTCGACACGGCTGTACAGTCCACGCCGGTTCAGCAGTCCGGTGAGCGGATCGGTTTCTCCGAGTCGCTCCTGACGGGCCAGCGCGATCTCCAACGACAACCGCAACGCCACCACCATGAACACCGGGACCGTCACCGCGGTGACCGCCGCACCGACGTTGATCGTGGCGGACACCCAGTTGTGCACGTTACGCAGTGATCCCACGACCGACAGCACCATCGCCGACGTGGTGAACAGGACCACCGTTCGCATCGACGACGCCATCGCGGCGATCGCGGGGATGGCGGCGACCATCGCGATGATGCCCCGACTCACCACCGGGTCGGCGAGCAGAAAGGCCGACACGGCGATCCCGACCATGCCGCCGAAGCCCAGGATGCTGAACTCCCGGTCGCTCAGCCGTCCGCGCCGGTAGGTGTAGGTCATCGTCACCGCGGTGAACACCCAGACGACCGTCATCCCGATCAGACCGCCCGGACGGGCTGCCGACGGCTGGAACAGCAGGAGAACGGGAAGCGGGAGCGCGCCACCGGTGCACAACATCACCGAGGCGGATCGCGCATCGAAGCGGCCCCAAATATTCCGCGCCATCCCCATCCACTTCTTCTCCAGCGTGGCCCCACCCTCAGCGAGCGCGGCTCTCTGATGTGGTTTCGCGACGAGTGGCCCAGACCGCCAGAGCTTCATCCACATCAAGCGTCACGCACAGGGATGACCAGGATCATATCTCGAATTCAGGGGAACCTTGGTGTCGATCGCGACAATTCCGGGGTCGCGCGACGATGCCGACGCACACCCGCGGCCGACCTCGGACACCGGCCCACCTGGACAAATGGCGTGAATGGTGCGAAACCGGCGATGCCAATGGCTGCAGTTGACGCAGATCACATCAGGTGTGGCTTAGGGCAGCCTTGGCGGCAGCGTGGGTCATCCACCCATTACCGTTGCTCCCAGGACACTCCTAGCCATCAGCGCTGCGACTCGACGCGGTTGCACTCCCAGCCGCATCCGCGCTCGCGTGGCCGCGACCACCCTCGGTCGCCAGAGAGAAAGGCCGGGACGCCGTGAACGCCGCGACGATCACCATCGGCACCATCGCAGCCGCCCTCAGCATCGTGTGCTGGGCCTTCTTCCTCCAAGGAGTCTGGCACACCGTCCGCCAGATCTTCCTGGGACAGAGATCGGACAACCGGTTCACCCCGGTCATCCCGCGTACCGCGACACTGTTCAAAGAAGTTGCCCTGCACACCCGGATGAACCGGTTCCGCACCGTCGGATGGGCGCACTGGCTGGTGATGGTCGGGTTCCTGCTGGGCTCGATACTGTGGTTCGAGGCCTACGGCCAGACCTTCGACCCGGAATTCCACTGGCCGGTGATCGGTGCCTGGAAGATCTACCTGTTCGCCGACGAGGTCCTCGGTCTGGGCACGGTCATCGGCATCACCGCGCTGATCACCATCCGGCAGCTGAACCACCCGCGTCGCGCCGAGCGGCTGTCCCGTTTCGGTGGTTCCCGCTTCAAGGCGGCCTACTTCGTCGAGGCCGTGGTCCTGCTCGAGGGCCTGGGCATGATCTTCGTGAAGACGTTCAAGATCGCCGCCGGTGTGGAGGACCCGCCCATCTGGACCTCGTTCTTCACCCATTACTTCGCGATCATCTTCGAGGGCATCCCCTCGTGGGTGGTCTGCATCGCGGCGGTGGTGAAACTGATGTCGGGCATGGTGTGGCTGGCCGTGGTCGGCCGCAACATCACCTGGGGCGTCGCCTGGCACCGGTTCTCGGCCTTCTTCAACATCTATCTCAAGCGGATGCCCGACGGCGCGGTCGCGCTGGGCGCGGCTCGACCGATGATGTCGGCGGGCAAGGTCATCGATATGGAGGACGCCGACCCCGACGTCGACACCTTCGGGGCGGGCAAGATCGAGGACTTCACCTGGAAGGGCTGGCTGGACTTCGCCACCTGCACCGAATGCGGTCGCTGCCAGAGTCAGTGCCCGGCGTGGAATACCGGCAAGCCGCTCACCCCGAAGATGCTCATCACCTCGCTACGTGATCACGCCGACGCCAAGGCCCCGTATCTGTTGGCCGGCGGTCGCAAGGACATGGCGGGCGACGAGGTCGGGTTGGTCGACGCCGAGGGCAACGTGCAACAGGACAAGCTCGACGCGATACCCGCGGCCGCCCGCGCCGAGGCGGAGCGTCCGCTGGTCGGGGCCAGTGAGGGAACCTCGGGCGGGGGTGTCATCGATCCCGACGTCTTGTGGAGTTGCACCACCTGCGGTGCGTGCGTGGAGCAGTGCCCGGTGGACATCGAGCACGTCGACCACATCATCGACATGCGCCGCTACCAGGTGCTCATCGAATCCGACTTCCCCACCGAGCTCGCGGGTCTGTTCAAGAACCTGGAGAACAAGGGCAACCCCTGGGGCCAGAACTCCAAGGATCGCACCAACTGGATCGACGAGGTCGACATCGAGATCCCGGTGTTCGGGGAGGACGTCGACACCTTCGCCGGATTCGAGTACCTGTTCTGGGTCGGGTGCGCGGGCGCCTACGAGGACCGCGCCAAGCGCACCACCAAGGCCGTCGCCGAGCTACTCGACATCGCAGCGGTCGACTTCCTCGTCCTCGGTCAGGGCGAGACCTGCACCGGCGACTCGGCACGCCGCGCGGGTAACGAGTTCCTCTTCCAGATGCTGGCGCAACAGAACATCGAGACCTTCGACGAACTGTTCGCCACCGCACCGCAGCAGCGCAAGAAGATCGTGGTCACCTGCGCGCACTGCCTCAACGCCTTGCGCAACGAGTACCCGCAGCTCGGTGCCGACTACGAGGTGGTGCACCACACACAGCTGTTGAACCGGCTGGTGCGAGAGAAGCGACTGATCCCGGTCGCGCCGCTGAACGAGGGTGTGACCTACCACGACCCCTGCTACCTGGGTCGACACAACAAGGTCTACGAACCTCCACGTGACCTGATGGACGCATCCGGTTCACAGCTCACCGAGATGCCGCGGCACAACACGCGGTCGATGTGCTGCGGCGCGGGCGGTGCCCGTATGTGGATGGAGGAATCCATCGGCAAGCGCATCAACCTCGACCGGGTGGACGAGGCGCTGTCCACGTTGGAGACGGCCGCCAAACCCGAGGGTGAGACGCAGAAGATCGCGACGGGTTGCCCGTTCTGTCGGGTGATGCTGACCGACGGGGTCACCGCACGGACCAGCGGTACCGAGAAGGAGGGCACCGTCGAGGTCGTCGACGTCGCCCAGCTGTTGCTCGAATCGGTCAAACGTGGTGCCCCCGAGGTGACACGCAGCGGTCGGTTCCTGGGCGCGGCCTCGCTGGCCGCCACCGGTGGTGCCGCGGCAGCGGCCGGGGCGGCCACCGTGACCGAGGACAAGAAGGACGCCAAGGACGCAGGAACCGAGGGCGGCAAGGACGCGGCGAAGCAGGATGCGGCCGCATCAAGCGACACCGCGACCAAGGCGCCGGCCAAGAAGGCCACCGGCACCGGTTTCGGGATGGGTGGCGGCAAGAAGCCCGCCTCCAAGCCGGGCGCCGACGAGAAGGCCACCGACAAGGACGCGCCGGCGAAGCCGGCCAAACCCGCAGCCTCGGGCTTCGGCATGGGTGCCGCTAAGAAGCCCAGCGGCCCGTCGGGAACGGGCGGCGACTCCGCTGACACGCCCGCCAAGCCCGCAACCAAGGGTTTCGGGATGGGTGCCGGTAAGAAGCCCAGCGGACCGACCACGGCGGACGACAGCACGGCCGCGGAGACGGATGAGAAGCCGGCGGCACCGGCGGCACCCAAGGCCAAGGGCTTTGGCATCGGTGCGGGTAAGAAGCCCAGCGGACCGACAAGCAGCGGTGGCTCGGCAACGGCGGACTCGTCCGACGAGGCGTCGCCCGCACCGACAGCCAAGGCCAAGGGTTTCGGGATGGGTGCGGGCAAGAAGCCCAGCGGACCGTCGTCCACCTCCCCAGCTGAGGACACCGCGACGACCGAGGACCGACCGCGACCCGAGGCGGCCACCGATGACGGCACCGGCGAGAGCGCAGCGGCGCCGGCGGCGCCCAAGGCCAAGGGCTTCGGCATCGGCGCGGGCAAGAAGCCGAGCACGGCGGCGGGTGCCGCCGCGGGAGCCGGGGCCGCGGCAGCGACGAGCAGTGCTCCGGAACCCGAGACGGCCACCACCGAGCCCGCCTCGCAGAACGGCGCCACCGGCGAGGCAACGCGCCCGGACGAGACGCCCAGCCCCCAGCCCGCCAAGCCCAAGGGCTTCGGGATGGCCGCAGGAAAGAAGCCCAGCACCGCCAACGGACGCGCTGCGGCCCCGTCACAGCCCGCAGAGCCGGCGAGCACTCCTTGCGACGCGAACGGGTCCGAACCCGTCGTCGATACATCATCGGACGGCGGGCACGCGGACACCGACGGCACCGATACGCCGAAGCCAGACACCGGTGAGCCCGCCGGCGACTCGGCTCCGCGCGGTTTCGGAATTGCGGCCGGAAAGAAAAAGCCCGGATCGTCCCGATAGAACCCGTAACGCTCTCGTCTACTCGTACGACTAGTGAGGTGACGCGGCGCTGAGATAATCGTCATATGGCGACACCCGATGCTCCCGCGTCCATTTAACATGAGTTGCGCTACCCGCCGCGAACACCGGCAACAGCTCGTGGTTTCGCATTCGTTCGAGGGTCGATAACAGGGGGAACGAAGGTGGGGATTCGCCAATCCCGGACGTCGCTGATATCGCGACGCGACGTCCGCGGACAGACCAAGAGTCCGGAGTCGGTGGTGGCCGCGGCCAGTGTGACCGGAGGTCCGGCCAAGACCAGGCACCGCACCGACGGTTGGCTGATGGCGCTCGACTTCGTGGCCGTCACGCTGGTTCTGGTCGTCGGGACCACACAATGGCTGCCGCCGCTGGAAGCAGCGGTCTTCGTGGTGGTGTTGCAGATCAGCGGCATCTACCGCCGCAAACTGACCCTGTCGTCACTGAACGACCTGCCCCGGCTCATCGGCAGCGTGATCATCGCCACCTGGATCGTGGTCTTGATCTTCGACCAATCCACCCCCATGTTGCGGGCGTTCCTCGAGGCCCTGGCAACGTCGGTGCTGCTCTTCGTCATCCGCGCCCTCTACTACGCGCTGCAGCGTCGCCGTCGTCGGCTCAACGTGCGAGCGCGCTCCCGCACCGCGATCGTCGGTGGCGGCAAGGTCGCGGCCAAGTTGTTGGAGTCCATCGCCGAGTACCCCGAACTCGGGCTCGAGCCGGTGGTGGTCTACGAGCACGAACCCCTCGACGTGATGACGGATTACAACATCCCCATCGAACGTCGCAACCGACCGCTCCGCGAGACCGTCATCGAGCACGAGGTGCAGACCCTCCTCGTCGCGTTCAGCTACACGCGGGACTCCGATTTCGTGTCACCGCTGCGAGAATGCGATGAGCTCGACTGCGAGATCTTCCTGGTGCCACGGCTCTTCGAGTTCGTGCACCTC
This sequence comes from Williamsia sterculiae, assembly GCF_900156495.1. Classification (GTDB taxonomy): domain Bacteria; phylum Actinomycetota; class Actinomycetes; order Mycobacteriales; family Mycobacteriaceae; genus Williamsia_B; species Williamsia_B sterculiae. Next base: position 206,116 of record NZ_FTNT01000001.1, on the reverse strand, counting down.
TCTGGCGAGATGGATCGGGTGCACACCGTGCCGTTGATCCGGGTACGGCGTGACGCCCTGCGTACCTGGCAGTGGCGCCTCAAGCGGATCTTCGACCTGACCATGGCCCTCACCGCGATGATCGTGTTCAGCCCGCTGCTGGTGGGCACCGCGCTGGCGGTGAAGCTGAGCGATCGTTCGGCGCCCATCATCTTCAAGCAGATCAGGATCGGCCGGAAGGACCAGCCGTTCGAGCTGTACAAGTTCCGCAGCATGAAGCCGGTACCCGCGACCACCTCCGATGTCGACTGGAACCCGAATCGTGACGACCGCCTGGGTCCTGTGGGGCGCTTCATCCGCAAGGTGTCCCTCGACGAGTTGCCGCAGTTGTGGAACGTCGTCCGCGGCGACATGTCCATCGTCGGCCCGCGACCCGAACGTCCACACTTCGTCGAGCAGTTCGGCCAGTCGGTCCGCTCGTACTCCGATCGCCACCGGGTGGGCGTGGGCCTGACCGGCTGGGCGGCCATCCACGGGCTGCGCGGCGACACCAGCATCGACGACCGCGCGATGTACGACAACTTCTACATCGAGAACTGGAGCGTCTGGCTCGACATCAAGATCATCATCCTGACCGTGGGTGCGCTGCTCCGCGGTACCGGCAGTTGATGATGGGCGACGCCGACGGTAAAACGTCTTGCCCGCCCCTGTCATGATGAGATCGTGAGCAGACCCCACCTACCGCACCTGAACTCCTCACTGAAGCCGTTGGAGCAGTCGCAGAAACTGCAGAACGTCTGTTACGAGATCAGGGGGCCGGTCCACGAGCACGCAGCGCGGCTGGAGGCCGACGGACACCGGATCCTCAAGCTCAACATCGGCAACCCGGCGGTGTTCGGGTTCGAGGCGCCGGACGTGATCATGCGCGACATGATCAGGGCGCTGCCCTATTCGCAGGGGTACTCCGAGTCGGCGGGTGTGCTGTCGGCGCGACGTGCGGTGGTGACCCGCTACGAGCTGCTACCCGACTTCCCGTTCTTCGACGTCGACGACGTACTCCTGGGTAACGGTGTGTCGGAGCTGATCACCATGACCATGCAGGCACTGCTCAACGACGGCGACGAGGTGCTGATCCCCGCGCCCGATTACCCGTTGTGGACGGCGATGACCACCCTGTCCGGCGGCACTCCGGTGCATTACCGGTGCGACGAGACCAACGGCTGGAACCCCGACATCGAGGACATCGCGTCCAAGATCACCAGTCGGACCAAGGCTCTGCTGGTCATCAACCCCAACAACCCGACCGGGGCCGTGTACTCACGTGAGGTGCTACAGTCGATCGTCGACCTGGCCCGCGAGCACTCTCTGCTGCTGCTGGCCGACGAGATCTACGACAAGATCCTCTACGACGATGCCGAACACGTCAACATCGCGTCGCTCGCACCGGATCTGTTGTGCCTCACCTTCAACGGCCTGTCCAAGGCCTACCGCGTCGCCGGTTACCGGGCCGGTTGGGTGGTGATCACCGGTCCGAAGGACCATGCCACCGGCTTCATCGAGGGCATGGGTCTGCTGGCGTCCACCCGGTTGTGCTCCAATGTCCCTGCCCAACACGCGATCCAGGTCGCGCTGGGCGGATATCAGAGCATCGACGCGTTGACCGAACCCGGTGGACGGTTGTACGAGCAGCGCGACGTCGCCTGGGAGAAGCTCAACGAGATCCCCGGCGTGACCTGCGTGAAGCCGCAGGGGGCGCTCTACGCCTTCCCACGCCTGGACCCCGAGGTCCACGAGATCCACAACGACGAGTTGTTCGTCCAGGATCTGCTGATCCAGGAGAAGATCCTGGTGGTCCAGGGCACCGGCTTCAACTGGCCCGAGACCGATCACTTCCGCGTGGTCACCCTGCCCTGGACACGGGATCTGGCCGACGCGATCGAGCGGATCGGGAACTTCCTGTCGTCCTACCGGCAATAGAGCGCCGGCTCACCGGACGTCGGTGACCGTGGCGGCGATCATCGCCATCGCATGACAGCTCGTGTGCGACAACGACACCTGCGGATCCGACCACCCTTGTTCGGCGGCCAGCGCGGCCATGGAGCCGTGTAGGCGGATCTGCGGCGGGCCGCCGGCTCCGACCACCTCGATCTCCACCAACGGGGTGGGGTCGTCCGCGACGGCCAAGGCCTTGATCACCGCCTCCTTGGCGGCGAAACGCGCGGCGAGGCGCTCGATCCGCGCGTCCCCGTCCACCGCGGCGATCTCACCGTCGGTGAACACCCGTCGCAGGAAGCGCTCGCCGAAGTCGTCCAACGAGGCCCGGATGTCGTCCAGTGCGACGAGATCGCACCCGATGACCGTTCTCGTGCCGGTCAGGTGATCGGCAACGGGGTCGCTCACCCGGTCACCGAGTCGACCACCTCGCGCATCGCGCGACGGAAGTTGGCCTGGGAGAACGTGGCGGCGTGGTCGGCGATACGCCGGGGGTCGTAATCGGTGTCGGCGAAGCCGCGCATCGCCGCGGCCAGCCGCTCCACCACCGCGTCGTCACTGCCGTTGTCCACCAGTTCGCCGGACAATCCGGGTACCACGGTGTCCAGCGACCCGCCCTCGCCCACGGCGATGACGGGGGTTCCGCAGGCCATGGCCTCCACCGGGACGATACCGAAGTCCTCGACACCGGGCATGATCAGAGCGCGCGCGGTGCGCTGCGCCTCCAGCATGGTCGCGTCGCTGACCCGGCCGAGGAACTCGGTCTCGGGACCGGCGAGTCCTTCGCAGAGTTCCTGCAGCCGACCAGAACCCGCGACCTTCAGCTTCACCCCGGCCAACCGGGCCGCCCGTACCGCGAGGTCGGGACGTTTGTAGGGCACCAGACGACCTGCGAGCAGGAAGTGGTCACCGCGACGCGTTCCCGGGTCGAGCACGAACCGCTCGGTGTTCACCGGCGGGTGTACCACCACCGATTCCCGTCCCCACCACCGCCGGATGCGCTCGGCGACCTCGGTGCTGTTGGCGACAACCTTCGTGATCCGATGCGCCGCATCGGATTCGGTCTTGCGGGCGACGGCGGCGAGACCGGCGAGTGCCGTCTTGCCCGCGGCACCCGAGGCCTCGCCCGCGCGCATGGCCGGATCCCATGCCCAGCGGGCGGGCGAGTGCACGTAGGCGACGGTCGGGATGTCCCCCGCGGCGTGCACCGCCGACAACGCGAAGGCGTGATGACTGATGATCACCGCGTCGACGTCACCGAAGTCCCGGCGCCGCAGCACGGTCGGGACCATCGGCAACAGCGGGGCGTAGGAGCGACGACCGATCATCCGGTGCAGCCGGTCGAGACCTGTCACCTCCACCCGCCCCTTGAGCACGTCCACCACGGCCGCATCGTCGGCGATCGGGACATACAGTCGCGCGTCGGGCCATTCGATGGCCAACTGCTCCACGACGTGCTCCGACCCGGCGATCTCGGTCAATCGTTCGTGGACGAGGGCGACACGGGATGCGTTCACCTGTCCACCTCGATCGGGACGACCGCGGTCCGGTCAGGGGTGTCGACACAACCGCTCGGCCCCTGATCGGCGACCTGCGACGTCAGCGGCGTCAGCCGCACCCGGTACGGCAACCCCGCAGCGAGATGAAACACCGAATCCTCCGCTTCCCACCCGGTGCACCGGATCTCTACCCAGCGCACTGCTACATCCGACCTGATCTCGAGCTCCCACGCCGACTCGTCGAGTCGGGTGGCCACAGCCGTCATCGGAGATGGTGTCGGCGCCCATGGTCGTTCATCCACCACCAGCACATCTCGCGCCACGATGTGTTCTGCGACACGTAGTCCCACCTCGACCGCGGTTGCGACCTGCGGACCGAATCGGTACGCGTCGGACAGGTCGCGGAACACCCCCGTCACCTCCGCGTCCACCATGGTGACCGAACCACGCGCCGCAACGGTGACCGGCCGCGATCCCTCGATCACCGTGGCACCGCCATCACCGGTGGCCACGAGGTCGATCGCGCCCACCAGATCCCGATCGGTGTCATTGTGCACGTCGATCCGGATCCCGGCCATGCCGACGTCGGTCAGCAGCACCGTCACCGGGCGCCAGACCCGGGTCAGCATCGCCACCGGCAGCTTGGGGGAGCCGTCCACGTCCAGCAACCCCCACCCGGCGCCGGGCGCCAGGTCGCCCACGGTCAGGACCAGAGCGCCGCCGCAGGTCGGGTCGGCGCGCCAGTGGACGTAGCAGCGGAACATCGTCTCGGCCACCGTGACCCGTCCCAGCTGCAGGTACCGTTCCGGGTCCCTGCTGCGGAGGGCCATCGGATCGATGCCGAAGAGTTCGGCGACGTAATGGTCTCTCGTGTCCTCGAAATCCCAGGCGGAACCGCGGTCCCTGGGAACACCCGCCTTCCACACGGGGAGGTGCCCCGCGGCGGCTGCCGAGCCGAAATACTTTTCCACCGCGTCCGGCGACGGGGGGATGGCGAAGGCCAGGGACTCGGCGGCAAATCGGACCCCGGCACTGCGGACGTCGGCCAGTGGCCGTCGATATCCTCCGACACCGAACCAATGGCTGACACCGGTGTCGGCGCGCAACGGAAATCGTCCACTCCCGGGCGGGGCACTCGGCGACGATTCGACGTACGGGATCCCGCGTTCCTCGGCCACGGACCGGAAGCCCTGCTCCAGCAGCGGCATCCGATACGCCTCCCCCGCCAACCCCAGCATCACCGGTTGCTGGATGGTCTCGCTGCCCCCACTCACCACCGCGATGGCGGGGTTCCCCGACACCGCGTCCAGCACGGTCCGCAGTTCGCGGATCATCACATCGGACAGATCGTCGGGGGGATCGAAGGTGGCCAGCATCGCGTCCTGCCACACCAGCAGCCCGAGTTCGGCACAGACCGTCCAGAACTCGGGTTGTTCGTAGACAAGTCCTCCGGGGATGCGGACCATGGTGGCGCCCGCTTGTGCCAGCGCGGTCAGACGTCGACGGATGTTCTCCTCGTCGGTGTACAAACCGGCAGGGTCGGCAGGGGTCCATACCGCGCCGCGACAGAAAATGGGAACACCGTTGACCATCAGACGGAAGCCGTCATCGGCGACATCGGCGGCGAGGGTACGGAACCCAATGGTGCGCTCGACCGTCTCGACATCACCGGATACGACGGCGCGGTAGCGGTGCTGCTCGCCATAACCGTTGGGCCACCAGAGCCTCGGCTCGGGCACCGAGACCGCGACAGTGAAACCGCCATCCGCGCGCGACTGGGTGTCACCGCTGCCGACCTGCTCACCGGTGACGGCGTCGATGATGGCGACAGTCAACCTGAGACCGTCCGCCGCGGCCCCGTCACCTGAGTGACAGACCCCGTCGACGTCGACCAGTCCGGTGTCGGGCTGCGCGCGTACGCGGAGGTCGTCGACCGCCGGCAACGGGTGAATGCTCACCGCCCGCCACACTCCCACGGGCGCCGGGTTGCCTCCGTACACGGGCGCCCTGCCCAGCAGAGTCGTCCGCGCCCACCGCAGCCCCTGCGTCGCGACCAACGACGACCGCCACCGACCACGCGGGCGCCGCTTCTTCGCCCACGCGGTGAGCGAGTGGAAGCAGATGGTCAGGCGATGGGTCCCCGCGGGGACAACCACTGTGACCGGCAGGAACATCGACTCCACGGTCGCCGCCACCTGATCGTCCACGAACACCGTCGCCGGGAAGGTGAGGCCGTCGAAGCGAATGGTCGTGGTCGTGTCCGCGTCGACGGTTGCCTGCAACCACCAGTCGAGGTCGTCTGTCGCACCGTCCGGACACAGTGTCCGCCAGCTGTCGACGGTGGACACCAACCCGGGGCTGTCGACCGGCAGGTTGGCGACCTGCCGCGCATCGGTCAGTTCCGATGGTCTCGCGAGCGTCCCGGGTTCACAGGCCGTGAGACAAAGATCCTTCACCTCGACTCATGCCACCGCGGCGATCACGATGTCGATCGCACGGTCCCAGGACTTGACCATGGCCTCGGTGGTGGAGTCCACGTCCACGGTGCGACCACGTGCGGCCCGCGCCATCTTGAACTGCACCGCTTTCGCATCGGCGGCGAAGTCGAGGAACGGCTGACGCGCTTCCGCGGCCCCGGTCACGCCCGCATCGTCGAGCCAGCTGACCAGGTCGGCGGCGAGTTCCGCGGTGGAGCCGCACTGCCGCAGCGTCGCGAACGCCCAGCGGTGGAAAGTCTCCATACCGGCGCCTGGCAACCAGATGGTGGCCTCACGCACCGACTCGGCCAGTCGTTCGACAGGGTTCGCGGCCGGCCGGCGAGCGAGATGCCCCCGCACTGCATCGACCACCAACTCAGGCCGGGCCCGCTCCGGGAACCACCGGATCTGCTCGACATACGGCGGGAGCACTTCCGCGGGCGGGTTGTTCAGGCCGAAGATCCCGACGAAGTCATCACCCTCCAAGCGGTACATCCCCGAGTTGTGCAGGTAGGTCATCGTCTGGGCGTCAGAATCCACCCGCAACGGCACGATCGTCGTCTTGACGTGCCCGGACCGGTAGTCGGTGCCTGCGGTGTCGGGTAGCCACCAACTGTCCACCTCGACCGTGTGCAGCATGTTGCGCGCGGGGCCGCTTTGCACGGTCTCCAGCACCGGCCGCCACAGGGCGTCCTCTGCGACCTCGAGGCCGTACAGCACCCGCAGATCAGCAGGATCCGGCTTGATGAAGGTCCACTGCTGCCCGTCGTGGTCAGCGGCGAGAGCGCCGGCGAAGGACGGGACCGGGTCGAGGCCCAGCAGATTCAGCGTCTCGATCCACACGTCGACGTAACAGTTCGTCTCACGCCAGATCCGGTTGTCGTCCGTATGGCTGACGTGGGCGGTGTACTCGGCGATGTCCACCAGCCTTCGTTCCACCGCGTTCGCCCCAGCGGTGGTCATTCCTCGGCCAATCTCCCGACGACCGACTCCAGGTTGGACACCGAGGAAAAGGTCGACTTCTTCAGATCCTCGTCAGGGAACTCGATGTCGAATTCGTCCTCCAAAGCCAACATGACATTGACGCTGGCATGTGAGGTCAAACCCAACTCGTAGAGATCGGCACCAGCGTCGACGACTGTCGGATCCACCGCCATCTTCCCGTGTGCCGCAAGAACTTTCCTGATCCGGTCCTGCATGTCTTATCCCCCTGCCGACGGTCCGATCGAGGCCCCGACGGACTCGATCCACTAAACATTCACGAACTTCCCAATCCGCGTCGTCAGGTACGTCGCCAATGTCGGGTCAATCCGTTACAGAGCGCACCACGCACTCGTAAAACAGGGTGCCGTGCGATACGGTTTGACGGTACCGCAATATCGCACGGGTAATCCAATGCTGTGGGGAAACACGCGTGCCCGTCCACCGGGGGGAATCGGTGACCACCACCTCTACGCATGTGCCCAGTTCTGTGAATGTTCCGGACCCGACCGCCACAGTGGCCGCTGCCGGTTCAGCCGCCGACGAGGTCGATCGGGAAGCTCGCTTTCCGCGTGAAGCGGTGGAGGCAATGCGGGCTGACGGTCTCTTGTCTTGCTCGCTACCTGCCGAACTCGGCGGTCGTGGCACCTCCATCACCGACCTGGCCGCGATCGCGCGCAAGCTGGGCGCGGCCTGCAGTTCCAGCGCGATGGTCTACGCGATGCATCACACGCAGGCCCTCAGCCTGCGTTTCCACGCGACGCAGGGACCGATCGCCGAGCTGACCAGGACCATCGCCGCGGACGAATCATTGTTGGCCTCGGCGACCACCGAGATCACCACCGGTGGCGACGTGCGGAACTCCAGTTGCGCGGTGGTTCCCGACGGCGACCGGATCACACTGGACAAGAACGCACCGGTCATCTCTTACGGGGAATACGCCGACTACATCTTCGCTACTGCCCGCCGCAACGCCGACAGCCCATCGACAGACCAGGTACTGGTGGCCTGCCCACGCGACGACACAGAACTGCGGAAGACGGGGACGTGGGACGTCCTCGGTTTTCGCGGGACCTGCAGTCCGGGGTTCCTCCTACACACCGACACCACTGCCGCCAATGTGCTTCCGGTCGATTACGCCACCATCTCGGCACACACCATGCTGCCCGCGTCGCACACCCTCTGGGCATCGGTGTGGTTGGGGATCGCCGACGCGGCCATGGCCAAGGCACGCGCCCAGGTCCGTTCCGCCGCACGCAAGAACGCAGGTTCAGGCCCTCCCCCGCAGGCGGTCAAGTTCGCCGATCTCACTGTCATCCACCAGCGTTTCGCTTCGTCGGTGAACCAGGCGATTCGTCGATACGAGGAGTTTCTCGCCAGCGGTGAACCGGACCCCACCGTCGGTTTCACTCTGGCGATGAACAACCTGAAGCTGGATGCGTCCACCACGGTCGTCGATGTGGTGGTCGGTGCACTGCAGCTCTGCGGGATCAGTGGTTATCGCGAGGATCACCCCGCGTCGATGGGTCGGTTGCTGCGCGACTCGTTCGGACCACAGCTGATGGTGTCGAATGATCGGATTCGAGCCAACAACTCGCAGCTCGTGCTCGCTTACCGCTGACCGCGATACGCCGATTCGCCGACACTCTCAGGGGGATTCACATGACCACATCGACCGATGCCACCGATCGAGCGGTAATCAGCGAACTCGACGCCGCACGCCGCGATTTCCGTGATGAGTTGCTCTCCGCGGGATTGTTGTTCGCGACCGGCGTCGAGGGTTTGTACGGCCGGGGGGCAGATTTCGAGCGCGTCATCGATTCAATCGATGCACGTGTATTGAGCGAGGGACGCGCGGCCCATGGAACTGCGCCGAAGACGCTGCGATTTCCGCCGGTGTTCCCACGTGAATCCTTCGAGAAGACCGACTACATAGCGTCTTTCCCCAACCTGACCGGAGCGATCCGGACTTTCGACGGGGGCAACAAGGAACACCGCGCCCTTCTCGCCGACCGTGAGGCCGGACGTGACTGGGATAGTCATCTGGAGTCTGCGGGCACCATGTTGGTCTCGGCGGCATGCCACCCCAGCTATTCGACGTTGACCGGCACCTTGCCGGAGGGCGGTGAGCTGCTCGACATCTACGGATACTGCTTCCGGCACGAGCCCGCCATCGACCCCGCACGCATGCAGGCCTTCCGCATGCACGAGTACGTGCGGGTCGGCGATCCGCAATCAGCCGTCGAACACCGGGAGTCGTGGATCCCCCGCGGTCTGCAGGTGTTGGAGGACCTCGGTCTCGATGCCACGCCGGTGATCGCCAACGACCCGTTCTTCGGTCGCGCGGGCAAGATGCTCGCCGCCAATCAGCGCGACGAGAACCTCAAAACCGAACTGGTGGTTCGCCTCTACGGCGACCTCGACGACGGTACTGCTGTCGTGTCCTGCAACTGTCATCAGGATCACTTCGGTGAGACCTTCGACATTCGTACCGCCGACGGCGAGGTCGCACATAGCGCGTGTGTTGGATTCGGGATGGAACGTATTGCCTTGGCGATGTTCCGAACCCACGGGATCGACATCACCAGGTGGCCTGAACACGTTCGTTCGGAACTGGTGGCTTGACGTCACGCCGCGTCCAGTGGGCACTCAATGACACGTGTCCCGCTCGTCGTGGGGTCCCCTAACGAGCCGACATGGAATTCACGCGTAGTGGTTCGGGTGCTATTCCATCTTTGCTTACCCAATCAAGAGTGGTCTGACGTATCGCAGTAAGCACCGTCTGGTGGTAAGCGGCATGATCGCCGGTCGGAAGAGCGGTCATGTGCGGCGGCTGTCGAGTAGATGCCAACCTTCCGAGGCCCCGTTCACCGTGATTGTCATCAAAGAGTTTGGTGTCGCTCGGGCACAACACGATCTCCACCGCGGATCCCTGTCGGGAGAGCGGTGCAACCAAGACTTCAGGCACTTGGGCCACCCCTCTCACTCCGAGTTGACGCCAGATCGAGTAAGGAAGCATCCGCTGCACCGCGTGACGGAGCCTTGCTCGACGTGTCAATTCCCAGTCGACGGGATCGACGTCGGATGGCATCGTCTGGGCGCGCAGCGCCTTTTTCACCCGCCACGACCACATTATCGAGCTGACGAGTACGACCAGGTCAGCGACGATGACTCGCCCTGCCTGAGCGGCATACCACGCTCCAGAGCACACACCGACGAACGCCAGGTTCGACGACAAGCCCCGGGCATACCTCGCCGCATCCACCGCGTCTGCAATGCCCGGGTCCGAGTACATGAACACCGGTTCATTTCGAATCGGCACACCGCTTTCACCGGCGCCCCTGCGATCCCATCGCAGTGCTTGGCCGCCGTTCAATGCGACTTCGCGACCCAGCTCCACCCACTCACGGTTGGGCCCGTGGTGTCCATTGTTGGCGTTCGTGTAGAAGACGACCGTGCGCGGTTGGGCCCGCCGCCCGTCATGAGACCTGATCGCAAACAGACCCTTCGGCGCTATGGTCTCGATGGTTTCGACGATCGACTCGCCCGTCGACGTAACCGGTATCCGGGTTTCAGTCGTCACCCGAGGTGACATCGCTTCACGTGGAGCCTGAAGCTGCTTGTCGAACCACGCGAACGCAACATCGATGGATGCCAGCGATATCGGCACCAGGACACGCGCAGGCTGGGCGCACTCAACCAGCCCTTCGACCTCCACATTCGTCGTGGTCTTCGACGCGATGAGGCCGCGGACCTGCTTGTCGGAGCCTTCGACACGTGTGATGGCAAGTATCGGACGGTCTTCGGCTCCGCGCAAGCGGAGCGCACCTAGGTCCGCCGCCGCCCGTTCTGAGAGTCGCGCCCCGAGGATCGACACCACTCCGGCAGGAGTGTCGTCCTCGCCTGCGGCCAACCTGAAGATCGTGGTCTGCTCCCGGAGGAACAAACGTCCCGATCCGACCGGGTCCCAATAGACGAAACGCGTCACCGCATCGAGTCTGTCCATCATCGAATCGACGATGAGACATCCTGCGCGAATTGCAAGTATCGATATTTCCGAGATGTCCATCGACGACAGATAATCTATGGCACAAGTCACACTCTCTTGCCATCGCGATAGCGAGTTATCGCTGAGCTGAGGCAACGCAGAGTCCCCGGTTCCGAGGTAATCGAAGCGGAACAATGCAATACCGGCTTTCGCAAGGTCGTTTCCGAGCAGTCGCATCGCCCTGCAAACATCCGCGCCGTCCTTTCCGACCGATCCACACACGAGTACCGCACCTCGGACTAGTCGGTCCTTCGGTATGTGCAGGACGCCGAAGAGTGGGCCCTCATCTGGCCCGAAGAAGGTCGGCAGTTCCTCTATCAGCGGCATATCACATCTCCACAAGCTCTACGCAAAGACCTAGACGATTGCACGTGCAGCGCCTCACGACCGAACAGCAACACGCTGGTCAACGCCACATACTGTGCCTGGCCGTCACGCTTCGCGCGCCGGGCCTCACCGCACTGGAGCCAATCGAAGCACAGTCACACACGGTCGCCCCACCTCTCATCGCCAACGTACCTGCCATGAAAGTCTACGATATTTTACCCACGCATTCCGACGAAACTCTGCACCCACATCGACCTGGACGGATTACGATCCTGAACTTCGTCTGGCCTACTCGACACGGCGGATTCTGCCGTCCGCGTTCCTAGCGATGCTGAGGGTGTCGTCGGTGCGGATGACACCATGCGAGTTCAAGCCTTCATCTCACCGCCAACGCGTTCAAATTCGTCTAGGCGGTACTGCTGGAGCCGCGGCGGTTCGCCGATCCGGTCCGGCTACTTCGGCCGTCGACGCGGTCGCATTTGTCCGATGCATGTTCACGCGATCGACATTCTTATCGACATACGCATCAGAAAGCTGACTATGCGGCCTGAAAACACACCGATCAGGCGAAGCTTCTGTGGACCTCTCGTCCACACCACCGTTATCCATGACCACGCCTGTGAGCCCTCGGAGCGGATGGACCAGTCGTCGATTCACAGGTGGTCCAGTTGGGGTCGAACGCCTCACCCACGGCGCGCCCAAATCCCACCGCCGCACCCTGAATAGCGGGAACTGTGACCCACTTCCCTCTGGACCGGGCCCCGCTACTGCGCCGGATCTGTCAGGCTCTCCGATGAATGTGACTACCACTCCACTCACTGGCATAGTGAGTGGAGACAACTTCCAGCGTATGGGGATATGGATGCGACAACATAAGAGCGTCATATCGCGAGTGATGCTAGCCGCACTGTGGCCGCTCGCGGTACTCGGCATTATCGTCGGGGCCGCCATCGGAGCCGTGGCGGGGGGCACAAATTCCGGCGGGGGGAATGCCACTGCGATTATCCGAATTTCTCCGCCTGTCGATCCCAGTCAGATCATGACGAATTCGACCACGTCCAGCGATCTCGAGCAGAGCTACATCGCGGGCGAGGTCGCCTATATGTCTGGCAGCGGTTTCCACGACGAAGTGAGCAAACGGCTTCCCGCCGGCGAGTCCGCGGACGTGACCGCAGTCCAGAACGCGCAGTCCTCGGCCATAACACTCACCACGACAGCGAATAGCGAGAGCAACGCACTGACATCCGCTCAGGTTGCGATCCAGACGTACACCGCCCATGTCCAGCAGCTCACCGAGCAAAGAGGACGTGACGCGATGGCCGCACTCGACAGCGAAATCGCCACGTTACAACAGCAACCCGGCCAGTCGGCCCGAATCGACCAACTGACGCAGCAGCGCATAGCAATCGACGTGCAGACTCAGCGGGCACCCGATGTTCAGCTGGTCCAGCAACCGACCGCCACGGGCAGTGAGGCCGGTAATTCCGGCCTCACGATCATCGCAGGAGCGGTGATCGGCGGGATTCTCGGTCTGTTGATCTCGCTCGCCTACCGCCGCAGAGCTGACGTCTCCGGCGGCAAGGGTGTATTGGTGGACGAATACGGCGAAGTGCTCTCACCGATTGTCGACTTACATAGCGTTCATGCAGACGTGGACTCGGCAGCGGGCGTGGGGCGCGAACTGCTGGCGCAGTTGAACGGCTCCGGCGACAGACGAATCGTGGTCGCAGGCGCGAGCACAGAATCCGGGGCTTCACTCATCTCGGCTCTGCTGTCCGGGGCAGGTGAGGGTGGTGGTCGCGCGGCGCGACTCGTGAAGCCCTCAGAAAGCGATCACTCACCAACGCCGGGATCATCGGGCAGTCTCGAGATCATTGACGGGACGACGATCAGACAGTCGCCATCACTTGCCGGCTTGATTTCGGAAAGCGATGTCGTCGTCGTGGTCGTCCGGTTGGGCTACGACTCGCGCACGGATATCGACGTTCTCATGCGGTTGGCTCGCAGGGCGACCAAAGACGCTGTCATTGTCTGCACCCGAGCGCCCATATGGCGATCAATCGGCTCGTTCGCGACTCCTGCGGACGTGAGCCCAGCTACTGCCGCAGTCGCGAGCCCACCTGGCGGTGGCCACCACGTTCAGACTTCTGGGCGCTCTCGCCACGAAGTGCAGTCACAGACCAAGCCATCGCGTGTTGGTGCTTCAGACGGCACCGACGATTACGGTGATTCAGGTAGCCGAGAAGTACTCGACAAACCGGGGCGACAGGCTAGATGACAAGTCGACCGAGTCAGTCAACCGCCGCGCTCGCCCTCGTATGCAGCACCATCGGTCGACCTGACGACCTAACACGGCTTGTCGAGTCTGTCCGAGACTCACAGGGCTTCGACGACGTGGAGTTCGTCCTGGTGGACCAGAGTTCGGATAAACGTAGTTCGGCGGTGCTCGACAATGCTGCAATGGGCGGGAAGTCTCGGTCCACAGTCAGCGGCAGGGGGCTCTCAGTCGGGCGCAATGTCGGAATGGGTCTAGTCACAGCCCCGATCGTTGGGTTCCCGGACGACAATTGCTGGTATCCGCCGGAAACACTGAGCAAGGTAGTTGAACTATTGGCCAGCCGACCCGATTTGGCCGGTGTGTCGGGTGTCCAGCTAACCCCTGACGGCAAACCTTCGATGTTGCGGTGGTTGGAGAAACCAACGTTCATCACCAGGCGGAACTTCGTTCGCACCTCAGTCAGCAGCACCTTGTTCCTTCGCGTAAACGCGCTTCCCTCCTCGGCACCGTTCGACGAGGGCGTGGGCGCCGGAGCGCCGGGCTGGCGTGGAGCCGGGGAGGAATCCGATCTCGTTCTGAGAATGTTGGCAGCCGGTCATCGGATTTTCTACGATCCCTCGATCGTCATCCTGCAAGACGACGATCGAGACGACGCGACCGAAGATCTTGTCAGCAAGAAACTGAAGTACGGCGTAGGTATGGGCTATCTGTGGCGACGCCACCACTTGCCGGTGGCGCATCTGATGTACCACGCGCTGAGGAAAATGGTAGGGATCGTGATACGTGCCGCTCGGGGTGACGTCATCGTCGCACGGTCTGACTTGGCGTATCTGCGGGGTGAGGTCGCGGGTTGGCTTGGGAGGGAGCCATGACGGTGGATGAGGCGAAAGCCAATCGCGAATTGCGATCAAGTTTCTCGTGGCGAACCATCGCAGCGGCAGTCGGAATGGTGGCGACTTTCCTGCTGACTGTCGTCGTTGTCCGCACTCTGGACGCACGCGACGCATCGGCGTTCTTTGCGGTCCTTGCCGCTCTGTCGATCGGACCGCTGATCGGCAGGCTCGGACTCGGCCCGAACGTCATCAGGCTAATTCCCGCAGAGCCTGATCACGAGTCCCGCCGGCGCGCTGCCGGCACACATCTGTTTGCCACCTTTCTCCTCAGTTCCGCGAGCGCGCCCGTCGTCGCGCTGTGCGCCACAGCCGGACTAATTGGTCACGGAGACTTCGTCATCGTTCTGATCCTCACGACAGTCGTCATCGTCGTGGAGAGCGTGCGGTTGATGCTCAGCGACATATTCGCGGCGTACGGTCGTGTCGGCGCATCCGTCGGGACGATGCACTACATTCGCAGCGCGATCGTCTTACCGGTGATCGGGCTCCTTGCCGTCACCCTTGAACGCCCCACGCTCGCACTGCTGCTGTCCGCATACGCAATTGTCGCGACCGTACAGTTGCTCGTAGCACTCTGGATCGCACGTCAAGATGTTGGTTATACCAAGATCTTTGGTGTTTCGACTCTGAAGACCGCCATATACAGCGGAACTCGACTGTTCAGCCTCGAATTGTCCGCATTCCTCATGATGTCGGGAACCATCTGGTTGGCGTCAGCGGCCTTCAGCCCGGTGACCGCAACGCATTACTCGGCAGCGGCGACAATTGCGTCCCAGGTGACGATCTTGGAGAGTCTAACGGCGTTGGCTGTCACGCCCCCCGCCGCACGGCTGTGGGCGGCAGGCAAGAAGACAGAGGTTGTTCGCACTCTGTCCAATGCGGCCACGTTGAACACTCTGGTGACGATCGTCGTTGTGATAGTCATGGCGGCCTTCAGCGGTTTCTTTCTCCAGATCGCTTACGGCCAGGGCATGAAGTCGGCGGCGCTACTGCTCGTGATACTTGCAATCAGCGGAATATTCCAAGCCGCGCTCAACGTCAACATTGCCATCCTCATCATCAGTAACCATCTACGCGAGGTGAGCCGAACAGCGACGCTCGTCTTGATCGCTTTTGTTCCGTGCGCACTGGCTGCGGCGTACTTTGGCGGCCCCGTGGCACTCGCGATCACGTCGTCCGCCGGCGTAGCCGCCCTGTCCGTCGCCGAAGCACTGACCGCCAAGCACTCTCTGCCGAGGGCCCCCCACGCACACTTGGGAGTCGCCCGCGCGGTCAGAGAATTGACTGCGAGTACACATGGCTGAGCTAGAAGACCGCGACACCTTAACGCGGAAGTCCGTATCCGACCGCGAGCAGTCGGTTAGCGATGCAAAGCGTTCGATCCCCCTTCGCGTTTGGTGGCTGTCACCCGTCTCGGTGTCGATAGTCGTCGCATTCGCAGCCATCATCCCCACCGTCTTTGTGGACGATCAGCGTTTCCGCACATTATGGCGGAGTCCGAAGTCCATCGGCACCCACACCTTCCTTCTTTTTGGTACTGGTGCACTCACCCTTGCTCTCGGGGCTTTGATCGCCATCTCGTTGACTGCGTCGAAGCAGAGCCATCGACGTTGGCCGTCGTTGACGTGCGAGTCACATGAATTATTGCGGCGTGCCAGTATCGTACTCACCGGCCTCACCGTGTTCGGTTATCTGGGATTCGGCGTTTTGATCGCCCGCGCAGGCATCACGCCCGCTGAGTTGACAACCGGATCCCCGGCATACGGACCCGGAGCACCTATCCGTGACACGGTAGGGACTATTCCGGGAGTGACCACGTGTACACAGTTCGGAATTGCGGCGGTGGTCGTTTCGACCACACTTCTCGTGCAGAGGTTCTCACGCGGTGAACTCATACGATTGCTCGTGGTGCTCGGTCTCGCAGTTCCCAGGGCGTACATCTTCTCAGAACGCTTGGCGATCCTGGAGCTGGTCGTGCCGACGGGTGCAATCTTGTGTGCAGGTTTCGCCAGTCGCTCGCGGAGTGGCCGCGCAGCCGTCCAGTTCGTCCCGGCCTTCGCGGTGCCGCTGGTAGCGGCTGTTTTCGCCGGCTTCGAGTATTTTCGCTCCTGGAAGTACTTCAAGACAACGACCACCGAAGGTTTCGGTCAGTTCGCGCTGGATCGGCTAGCCGGCTATTACGCCACATCGTTGAACAACGGGGATCTGATCCTCAAGCATGTCGACTGGCCCGGTCGTCTCCCATTCGACACGTTAGCCGCGTTTTGGACGGCTCCCGGAGTCCAACAGGTAGGACTTTATGAACTTCTGGGTCACCACGACGTCCCGTATAGCGAAAAAGGGGAAACTGCGTCCGCTTTTACGACCGCGTTGGCGCAGTTTGGCAATCCAGAGTTCAACAACCCGAGCGGCTACGTCGGCCCGTTCATCGACTACGGTATCTACGGTGGATTAATCTACTTCCTTGTCGCAGGATTGCTCATCGGTTACCTGTACCGGTCGTTTTGTAATGGATCGCCATTCGGGTTGATGCTGTATCCGGTCTTTTTCATCGGATTGGTCGAACTCCCTCGGTACATGCACTGGGCTCAAGGACGAACGACGTACGCGTGGCTGGCGTTGTTGATCATTGCCCTGCTCTTGCATCGCCAAACAAGTAGATCCCGTCTGCGAACCCACGCCCGAACCTGATCAAGAGCCTCGTGTGTCCGGGGCGACTTCGGTTGAACCCTCGACGCTCAGTTGACAGACAGTGGTCGGTTGTTAGAGGTCCAGTCGTCGGCTCGGTAGGCACCAGGGCGGGCCGTCGACACGAATGGGCGAACCGATTGATTGGTCAATGTCAACCTCGAGAAGGTGACGTTCGAGACCGTGCCCGCGTCAACAACGAGCCCGACCGCACGCTGCGCCGAAGCGGGCGTCTGCGAAATTGAGAGATCGCTGATTGTCACCGATTCAGTCGACGTACCCGGCTGACCTGAGTAGACAAGTACCGCACCATTGACGACGGACGGATTGCGGTTTGCGCGCGTGACGGAACCACCCACCACCGACACCTGATTAACGGATCTGGTGTCGTAGGCAGGCTCCGTGGCCACGTAGACGCCGGCCGCGCTCGTATCCGAGATATCGACATCACTGATCTGAATGCGCTGCCCACCCACGACAGCAACACCGCGTCCGCCAGTGGTGCCGCGCACTGTCGGTGACACGACAACAATGTCGTGACATGCCGGCGCGTCACCGTACGAGACAACTGCCACCCCGTCGTCGCCGGTATTCACCGTTGTCACCTGAGACAGCTTCCCGGTGTTTGCCCCGCCCGTGATGTGGATGCCATCCGCGCGCGTGTTTCGGACCTGCACGTCGTTCAGCGAGAAACCGCTCGATCCGTTGCCTATGAACACACCGGCGGCCGCTGACCCGTCCACCGAGGTACCGGTAATCGATGTCCGCTTGGCGCCCAATATTGCAAGCGCCTGCTGGTCGATCCCGTCGCGTCGAGTTGTCGACCGCGGCCCGATCAGCTTCAAGTTGCTGATACTCACATCGTCCGCCAATACCTGAACAGACGAGGTCTGTGTACTGGTCGCCTGGACTGTGGCGCCGTTCCCGTCAATCCGAACGCCCGCTTTTCGGATCTTCAGCACTCCAGCGTGCAAATACACGCGCCGGTTGTCGAGCTTCAAGGTTCCACCCGCCGGCATCGCGTCGATGTCAGTTTGAAGTTCTCTCGTAGCGTCAGCGGAAGCCTGTAGGGGGGACGCATGAGTCGCTTGTGGCGGCGTGCTCGCTGCACACGCGGTGGTCAACCCGACCACCGCGAGGAGGAGAGACGTCAGCTGTGACCGCCAAGGCCGGCTATTGCGCATGGAGCCACTCGACAATGCGTTCAGCAGAAGTCTCCCATGAAAAGCGCGCAGCGTTGCCGAGTGCGCGGTCGACTAGTCCGTCCACGACAGAGTCTGAAGACTCGAGTTCATCGAGCTGCTTGAGCAAGTCTTCAGGCGCCTCGGGTTCAAAGTACAGCGCTCCGTCACCTGCTACCTCGGGAATGGACGCCGCTGTCGAGGCGACAACCGGGCAACGCATGGTCTGCGCCTCCAGCACGGGGAGACCGAAACCCTCGTACAGCGACGGGAAGACCAGGGCGCGGGCGTTTCGATACAGCCATGCAAGTTCCGCGTCAGTCAGTCGTTTGGCAATGGTCACTCCTGGGCCGAACGTGGCGGACACGGAGGAATAGACGCGATCATCAGCGGCTGCTCCCACGACGACAGCAGTCCGGCCAGAGTCCGACAACGCGCGGACCGGACCGACAAGGTTCTTGTGCAGTGCGTACGTTCCAACCACGAGGTAGCTCCCCGTCCGCCACTCGAGGTCGGGCTTGTTCGGCTCGATCTCCGACAACCCATTAGCTGCGCAAGGAACCACCATGAAACGTCGAGGCGATGTACGCAACACCTCGGCAAGCTCACCTCGGCTGAATTCCGAGACCGTCATCACGATGAGTGCCGTGCGCGACAGGATGAAGTAGGCGACAAAGTAGAACGCAACAAATAGCTTGGTGTACGTTGCGGGAAATCTGAAGGGTGTCGCGTCATGAAACGTCACCAGCTGTCGTCGTTTGATCAGTGGTGCCGTGCCTCCGAAGGTCAGCAGCAGCCCACCACGCGAGACCACCGGCAAATAGAACTGCTCGAAAAGTAGTCCGCTCACGGGTGCGACGCGTGTGGTCATCGTCGCCTTGTCTGCCCACTCAGGAGCGCTAGCACCCTTCGGAACGTGCAGGACGAAGCGGAACCCCTGTGCGTTCGTCAAGTTCTTCGCGATTTCATCTGAATATCGTTGCACTCCGGTGAACGGCTGTCTGAGCCACTTGCCGTTGATGTGCACTGTCGGCACGCGAAATCCCCTCCGATTTGGCCGCTGTCAGGTTGCGGCGTTTGACTCCCCCCAGGCCATACTACGGGGCGAAGAGTGTATTGCACATTCGCATAATAGGCTGCACCATTTTCACAAAAACCTCACAGTGAGTTCGTAGGTAACCACTTACGGCAAACCCCACAAAACGCCACCTGGCACGACGATGTGACGACCCCAGAGGCCGGCACATCGACATCCCCGAGCCCTCAGCTCCGGCCCACCACCTCGGCGTCCGACAGCGCGCCGTCGGAGTCACCCTCCACCGCGGCGCTGTCGTGAGTGCCGTTCGGCGACTCGACACCTTTATCCCGCAACATGAACCAGCCAATCACCGCACCCAGGGCCGTGATCGAGATCGCCGCGTACACCGCGTTGTGCAGTCCGGTGACAAAGGTGTCTTGAATCGCGGTGGTCAGCGCGCCGCGCATGGTTTCCGGTGCCCGTGCCGCCACCTCGACCCCGGCCATCACCGACTCCGTCGCCGCGTTCTTCGCGTCGGCGGGCATCGGTACATCGGCCAGCTTGCCGGCCACCGCGGCCGTATAGGCCGATGTCAGGATGGATCCGAGCACGGCCACCCCCAACGTGCCGCCGAGTTCACGGGTCGTGTCGTTGACCGCCGACCCCGCACCCGCCTGTGCGGGGGTCAACGAGTCCATGATGATCTGCGTGCAGGGTCCGGCGATCATCGCCAGACCGGCGGCCATCAGGCTCATCGACCAGACGATGAGTCCCCAGTACGACGACTCCCGGGTGGAGAACTCGACCACCGCGAACCCGGCGGTCATCAGCGCCGAGCCGACCGCGGCCACTCGCCCCGCACCGAATGTCTTCGCCACCACCATCGCCACCGGCGACAGTGCGGCCATGACCACGGCGAACGGCAGCGTGCGCAGGCCTGCCTCCAACGCCCCGTACCCCTGAACCGCCTGGAAATATTGTGTGATCAGGAAGATGAAGCCCATCAGCGCGAAGAACGCGACCGCGATCATTCCCGACGCTGCGGCGAAACGCCGGTTCATGAAGAGCGTGACGTCCAAGATCGGGAATTCGATGCGGGCCTCGCGGCGGACGAACAGTCCCAGGACCACCAGCGAGAGGATCAGCCCACCGACGGTCCGGTAGTCGCCCCACCCGTGATGCGGCCCCTCGATCACCGAATACGTCAACAGCGACAGACCGACGATCGACAGCAGCACCCCCAACACGTCGAGCTTGCCGACCTGCTCCGGAGTCGGGCTGGGCACCACCAGCAGCACGATGGCCATGACCCCCACACCGATGGGCACGTTGATCCAGAAGACGGACGACCAGGAGTAGTGCTCGAGCAACCAGCCGCCGAGCACCGGCCCGATGGCCACCGCGACACCCGCCGTCGCCGACCAGATCCCCACCGCGGCCGCGCGGCCCCGCGGATCGGTGAAGATGTGGGTCACCAGCGCGAGCGTCGCCGGGAAAACGAGCGCGGCGAACACGCCAAGCCCTGCCCGCGCGGCGATGAGCGCACTCAACCCGGTCGACGTGGCCGCCACCACCGACACCGAGGCGAAGCCGACGATCCCGACCACCAGCGCGCGCCGGCGCCCGAACCGATCGCCGATGTAACCGCCGGTCAGCAGCAGCCCGGCGAAAACCAGCGTGTAGGCGTCGACCACCCACTGCAAGCCCGAGATTCCGGCGCTCAGATCGCGACTGATGGTGGGCAGCGCGACGTTGACGATCGTGTTGTCGATCATCACCAACAATTCGGCCAGGCAGAGCGCCGCGAGCGCCCACCACCGGTGTACTTCCCTCGTGCGGATCGAGGTGGAGATCATGACGGCTCCTCTGAACACTGGGCGACGTTGTAGGACATTGTTCTACTTCAGAAGAACATTGTTCTAGTACCCTGTCAAGAGTGGTGATGCGAAGAACTCCGGCAACCGAGGTCCGGTCCGCGCTGCTGGCCGCGGCCCAGGAGGTCCTGGCCCGTGACGGTGTGCGTGGCGTGACCGTGCGAACGGTCGCGACCGAGGCCGGCGTGGCGCCGATGGGCGTCTACAACCATTTCGAGAGCAAAGACGGGTTGATCGAGGCGATCGCCGACGACGGCTACGTCCAACTGCGGGCACTCATGCGTGACATCGGGATACAGGACGCGCGACAACGACTACGCGAAGGTGGACGGCGATACCGTCGTTTCGCGTTGCAGAATCCTCCGCTCTACCGATTGATGTTCTCCGGGCAATGCGAGGTGAACGAGGAGGCCGCATACGCGGCGTTCACCGCGCTCAGCGACCTGGTCGAGTACGGACACGCCGCAGGTGTCATTCGCGACGACGACATCCCGCTGCAGACCATGCAGATCTGGTCCACGGTCCACGGCGCGGTCAGCCTCGAACTGGATCAGGCGGGGCCACCCGGCATGTTCGACTCCGAACTCGTCTACGAGAGCGTGCTCGACCTCATCGAGAGAGGTGTCGCCCCAGGACCGTCGTGAGCGGCCGTACTCAGCGCGACTGGAAGTTCAGGTAGGCCTTGGACGGTGTCGGTCCGCGCTGCCCCTGATACTTGGAACCGACATTGCTACTGCCGTAAGGGTTCTCGGCCGGAGATGACAGCCGGAACAGGCAGAGCTGGCCGATCTTCATACCGGGCCACAAGGTGATCGGCAGATTCGCGACGTTCGACAGTTCGAGAGTGATGTGCCCGCTGAACCCGGGGTCGATGAATCCCGCCGTCGAATGCGTGAGCAACCCGAGTCGCCCCAACGACGACTTGCCCTCCAAGCGCCCGGCCAGATCGTCGGGCAGAGTGCACACCTCGAGAGTGGAACCGAGCACGAACTCCCCGGGGTGCAGCACGAACGGTTCGCCGTCGGCCGGCTCGACCAGCGATGTCAGCTCGTCCTGCCGCTGCGCGGGGTCGATGTGCGTGTACCGGGTGTTGTTGAACACCCGGAACAACCCGTCGAGCCGGACATCCACACTCGACGGCTGGACCAGCGTCGCATCGTAGGGTTCGATCCCGAGTCGACCGGACTCGAGCGCGGCACGGATGTCCCGATCGGATAGCAGCACAGGACGAGGTTAACGGGTGGTGGGTTGTCCGGTGCCGCGTGCGTCCGCCGGATCCGCAGCAGTTTCCCGCGTGCGCATCTGCAGCAGAGGGTACGTATCCGCCGAACTGGTGCGCATCCAGCACGACGTCGCCGCGCGGACCGTCGTCACCCGAGGGTTTGCTAAGCTGTCGCTCGCGAGTACGCCTCGCACGCCGATGTAGTTCAATGGCAGAACATCAGCTTCCCAAGCTGAATACGCGGGTTCGATTCCCGTCATCGGCTCCAGCATCACCGCAGGTAGAGCGGTCTTACTTCGGCTTCGCGCCCCTCGCTGTAGCCGTCACACACTCCCCACACACTCCGGCGGGTGACATTCCGAATCTGTCGGATGCTGGTGCGAGTGTGTGTCTATGGACGCAGCGGTACTGTTGGTGATCTTGATCTCGGCCGTGATTATCGGAGGTGCAGTGACGTCCCACGGGTTGCTTAGCACCACGCGCGGAAATATTGAGCTCTACAACGCCCGAGAAGTTCTTCAGCAGGGGATTCTCCACGCGCTTGCAGCCGCATCCGGATGCACACTGTCGCCGCCACAACCAGATTTCCACAAAACTGATTGGACGTTTGCGCTCAAATCTGAGGCGCACACGACTTATGAAGAAGCAAAGATCGACGTTCAACTGAAAGCCACTCATACAGTCCGCCCGCAAAATGATGGTGATTTTGGCTTCAAGATTGACAATGCGTTGTTCAAAGCCTTCTCCTCTACCAAGATTCATAATCCGCGCCTTGTTTTTGTGCTGATCGCTCCAGAATCTGTTGATAGTTGGGTGAAATGCTTAGATAAGTGGACAATACTCCGACATTCGATGTACTGGATAAATCTATATGGCCGCGCACCGACCGGCGTAACAAGCACTACCGTCCGCATCCCATATAAACAGCGGGTCGACCCTCTAGAGCTCTGTCGACTGCTACATCTTATCGGGGATGGTGGTCACCCTTGAGTGAAATCAGGCTTGACGCCGCGGAAATCGAGAGAATTTACCCTCAGACGATAGAGTCGGTGCTTCGTTCCCTCGGCTGGCGACGCAGCGGCGGTATCGAGAATATCTCCTCTCAATGGCTTCTCGACTCGGAGTCCAGGACAGAGAGCGTCGTGGTCCCCCTTCGCCGAGACTACGACGACTACATCCAGCGCGCCTGGGAAGCACTTAGCCGCATCGCATCTGTTTATCCACAACAAGCCGACACATTAATCCTCCAACTGATTCTGCCTGGCGTAGACGAGCTTATAAATCGAAAAGATGAGCCCACTGTTGGCGGGTCAATACCCTGGCGATCCGCAGAGAACCAGATCGTCGGATTCAGACAGGTCCTTTCAGCTGCAGCGAAGTCCGCTGAGACCCAGCAGCGTCACTTCGGTCGCTCTCACCGCCGCGTGGCGACGGAATTTATGTCTCAACTTCGCATGGGGCAGACAAAGATCGGTAGCTTTGTTATCACCGCAATATCGCCAACGAACCCGCTGCCAGTACGAAAAGATGGGCAGTCCTACGATGACCTTATTGCGCCGACCGGCCGCCAAGTTGTGGAGACATTCAACGGCGGACTCGAAGCACTACAATTTGCTTCGTCCGAGTATGTGCGCCACCTGAACGGCGCGGTATTCGATGAGACTGTCACCTCGGGCGTATCACTTGACCTAGTAAAGGGGATGCGGCGGGTTCTAGGCAACTCACCCGCGTCCGAGACAGTGATCTCGTGGAGTACGCAGATGTCCCGTGATACATCAAAAGTTGGCCCGTCCGCGGCAAGCCGAATTGTGTTCGAAGCCCAGCATGCTCCGGCGCTCAAGGCCGCTGTTAATCGACTTCAAGAGCTAGACACGAAGAAGCAAGTGACAATTGACGGCGCAGTTACGGACCTACACCGCGCAACCCCCGGCGAGGCGGGTGTCGTCGAGGTTCGAGTGCTTTCCGGCAGCGATGTCGAACAAGTGCTGATTTCGTTAACCGATAACTACGACGACGCAGTCGAATCCCACAAGGCAGGGAGCCTCGTGCGGGTGGTCGGTACGCAGGAACGGATCAACTCGAAGTATTGGATCGTGGACGTCAAGAGTCTACGAATCACGGACAGCCAAGGTAGGGGCAAGGAACTGATTTCACGCTCTGACGAAGTTCCAAGTTAGCCCCGTAGCGCAATTATGTTCTCGCCGCTGACCTTACTCATCGCCTCAAGTGCGAACATTGCGTCGGTGTGGTCGTCCTCAAACAGGTGCGCGTAGACGCTGAGCGTCGTGGTGACTTTGGCGTGGCCCATGAAGCGGGCGATCTCCAACGGCGGGATGCCTGCCGCGACGCAAAGGCTGGCGTACGTGTGGCGGAGAGCGTGAAACTTCAGTGCGGGCGGCAGCGCTCGCCTTCGGGCCTGCCGATTGGCTCGCAGCACCGACGGGCGGAACACCGCCTTGTAGAAGTTCTGGTGTCGAACCGGGTTGGACCAGTCCAGGCCTAGGCGCTGCTCGGCCTCGTCCACGGTGAGCGCGGACAGCGCGTCAGCGTTGCGCCAAGCCTTCGCGCCGGGTGGCTCGGCGTAGTGCGGCTGGGATCGACGGCAACGCCGGTAGGTCGCTCGGCTCGTAAGCCGAACGCCGGGAACAGGGGTGCGGTGACATCGTCAGCGCATGGATGTTCGGCCAGGTAGTCGCGCAGCACGTCCACGGTCGCCGGCGTCAGGGGCACTCGCCGTCGGCTCCCGCGGTTCTTTGGGGTGTCGTATCCGCCCGAGGGGCTCAAGGTCCGCTCCACCCGCAACAGACCCGGCGCGGGACGCGCGTTGGGGTTGATCTGGCCTATGGGCAGCTGCACATCGCCCACCTGCAACCCGCCCAGCTCTGCAGCACGTAGGCCCGTCCACGCGGCGGTGTGCACCAGCACGTTGAACGGCCAAGGCGTGGTCGCGACAAGCGCCGCCACCTGGTCAGCCGACAAGAACATATCGGGGTCGTCGACGACGCCTGGAGTCCCGCTGGTGGCGGTGCGCTCGCTCGGCAGCTTGACGTGATCGGCCGGATTGTCGCGCAGGAGCCCGTCCACCACGGCTTGCTCCAGCACCATCTTCACGACGAAGTAGGCGTGCCGCACGGTGCTGGGCTTCTTCCCTGCTGTGGTGAGC
Organism: Williamsia sterculiae; assembly: GCF_900156495.1. GTDB lineage: Bacteria > Actinomycetota > Actinomycetes > Mycobacteriales > Mycobacteriaceae > Williamsia_B > Williamsia_B sterculiae. Next base: position 180,496 of record NZ_FTNT01000001.1, on the reverse strand, counting down.
GCCTGCACCCATTCGGCTATCTGCTGGCGAGTGATCGCGGTGACCGCCGTGCCGCCGAACGTCGCGATGATCGACAAGTGCGCGGTGCTATTTCCGTCTCCGTCGCGGTGGGCGCGAGCCTTAGGGCTGAGTAGGTTCGTGTACTCCGCGCGGGTGCGGTCCTTCAAGTCGGTGCGACTGGCGAGCCAGGCTTCCGCAGCGTGAGCGAACAGCTTGTCTCGCGGAACGACGATGCCACCCGGTGCGTGTCGTTCGCTGTTGAGCTGATCCCGGAAGCGCTCGGCGTCATCCCTGTCGTGGAACGACTTCTGCATCGTGCGCTGCGTCTTGCGACCACCGGGGCGATTCGGGTCAACCGCTATCGGCAATCCGCGCTCGTCTCGCACGTCCTCGCGCCAGCGCACCTCGTAGTGGGTCACGGCCCTGCCGTTGCGATGCTGCCCTTGCGTTGTTCGCGTACGAATGTGCGCCATGTCAGGCCACGTCGGCTGTCGGCTGTCGGCTGTCGGCTGTGATGCGAGACGCAGATGCGGCGAACGGTGCTGGGCTGCCACACCGGGCGACCGGCTGGGCTGAGCTCCCGGAGGCTGTCAGTTCGCGGGCGATAGCCCCGTAGCTCATGCCTTGGTCTCGCATCCCGACGATGCGGCGCATCACCACACCGGACGCCATGCGCGGCCGCCCAGCGTCGCACCCTGAGCCTTCTTCGCGGCGAGCGCGGCCCTGGTCCTCTCCCCGATTAGTCGGCGCTCCAGCTGCGCGAACGTCGCCAGCATGTGGGCCATCGCCTCGCCGCTCGGCGTGGCCAAGTCGATGCCCAGGTCGAGCATGACGAGGTTCCATCGCTGCGACTGGGCGCGCTCGATGATGTCGCTGGCGTGGCTGACGCTGCGCGCTAGGCGATCTAGCTTGGTGACGACGAGCCCGTCTGCCAGCCCGGCGCCCAACCTGTCGAGCGCTTCTCGTAGACCGGGGTTGACGTTCTTACCGCTTGCTCCCTCGTCACGCAGGATCGTCAGCTCCCAGCCTCGGCGAGCCGCCTCGGCCCTGAGCGCCGCCTCCTGAGCCTGCAGACCAAGGCCGCTATCTGCCTGCTCCTGAGTGCTGACGCGTAGGTAAGCGATCATGTGACTCATGTTGTCTCCCCACAGTTATGGCGCAAACCACCGTTTACGCCCCACACCGCCGTAAGGTGACGCGCCTTATACACAGGCATCCTCTGACAACGTTTTTGAGCGTAGACTAACCCTTGTGCGCTGACTCGCGCCGCCATCGGAAACTCGCTAGGGTCGTCCACCATGCCGAGCATCGCGTTCGGTCGGCAGCCTGACGCAATCGGCGGGGTTCGCAGTGAGCCGTCCGTCCACGACCGCCTGCGCGAGAACCATCCGCACAAGGAAGTACGCGTGCCGCACTGTCGACGGCTTCTTACCAGCTGCTGTCAGCCGGTCCACCACCGCGAGATCCGCCCGCGCTTGATGGCATGAGCGGGTAAGTCACCGCGCCGATTCCCAGCTCGGTCATATTCGAGCTACAGTCCTCCGCGAGCGCCAAGGCGCAGGCATAACCGGCCCGCGTCGCCGCCATCAAATCGCACCGGGATTCGAACCATGCTGCCGTTGCTACACGGAACGTCACCTCACCCGGCTTCGGGTCGAACGTAGTGCCGCGTTGCTGATTGAACTCGACCGTCGTCGCGTGATCCCTGGCGGCGTTACGACTGCGAAACCCTCCCTTGGTGCGGTGCTTGCCGTCCGCCGTTCGCTACTGACCTTGTAGTACAGCTTAGCGGTGCGTGGTTACAGTCATGCCGCGCCAATACCGAACAGATCGATGGTCAACCCTTGTCCGGGAGTGGTTCCGACGGCCGTTACGTTGAAGGTGAGGATGTCCCCTTCGGCGACCGACCACGTGCCGTACGAAGTGACACCCGAGACCTGTGACCCCGCGGCGGCGGTAATCGATGGCATCCCTGTCGATGACCCGTTCTTCAGCACCTGAACGGTCAAGTTTCCGGACGCGTCCGCGGTGCGACCTCGGATGGTGATCTTCTGCAGCGTCTTGGCCTGGGAAAACCGGTAGCCGCTACCGCCCGTACCGAGCCCGGCGGCACGGGCGACGCTGCCGAGGGTATGGACGTAAGAGGCATCGAAGGCTGATCGGTTCGCGAACCGATAATCGACATAGTCCTTATTCGGCACCGAAGTGCCGACTGAGCCCACCGCGTACGCGTCGAGCGCTCCGATGTGGACATTGCCCTTACGGACCACGAACCAATACGGCGGGTACACCGAGAACTGGATGTCGTCTTGCATCGTGCTGACACAGTTAATAGACGCGCCGGTCACGCAGTAGGTCGAGTTAATCGAGAGCTCAGTCGGTGACGTGTCTGAGTTCTGGTCTTGGTCGAACTCCACATTCAGCAGAGTTGGCTGAAGACATGCATTCAACACCACACCGGTCGTCCGACCGGCCACCTTGCATCCAGTCATGGCGAACTGTGTAGGCCCAGAACCCGATGCGCCTACCACCGCCCCGTACTTACAGCCTTCCATCCACACGTTCACCAATGACCAGCTGTTCGCCGACCCGTCGATGATGATGTGGGCATACGTGGTTTGGTCGTTGGTGCCGCCCACGAACTCTACGTTGACCAGGTACATGCCCGCGTTCGCTGTGCCCCCGATCCCGTACAGGGACTTCCAGTTGCTGGTGAATTTGCACTGCGCCATTTCGTTTTCGATACACGAAGTGCGTAAGCCGATACCCAGGTTCTGGATGTCGCAGTCGGTAAAGAAGGTGCCGCCTGTGTTGTCGGAGAGTTCGATGCCGACCTGGCCTTGGTAGGTAGTGTTCGCGCCGGTGTGGTTACCACGGACGATCACACTCTTGAAGGAGCAGCGAAAGCAACCTGACAGCTTGAGAAGCCGTGCCCCTGCGGCAGTGGCATAAAACTGAAGATCCCGGAACTCCAGAAACTGCTTGCCCGTGAAGGTCGCAAGCGTTCCGGTGCCGTTGTACAAAATCTTCGTTAGCCAGCGCCCTTCCCCCCAGAACCTGTCCTGGTCCTGGACTGTGGGAAATGCAGTGATTAAGTAGGTACCAGAGGGAAAGTAAAGAGGCTTCGCGGCCGCCCTCGCCGCAGTCAGTGCGTTGGATACCGACGTGGTGTCATCGGTGGTGCCGTCTCCAACAGCTCCGTAATCCTTGACGCTGACGACAGACAATGTGCTCATACGACACGACACTACCTAACCAGGTTTACGGTCGTGGAAGTTTCAGGCGACCACGCTCAGGTGAAGCTACTCGTACAAGTCCACACGAGGAGTCGCCAATCGCGCAACCCGAGAGGCGCGGAGTATGACGATGACCGCGGTCGGCGGATCCACCATCAGCGTCAAGTAGCGCACAAACCGAACGATGCCCGTGCAATCGAGCCTGTGATTAAACAGATACGAGCTTATATTAGGTTTCCTAGTAGATCCTCTCGATGACGCCGCTGAGGAGGATCGTCGTCGAGGCAACTGATGTCACGATACTGACGCCCAGATACGTGGCGGCAAATGTATTGAGCGAGGTGGCTTGCGCATCGGAGAACTGTGAAGTCGCTGCGGTGACGTTGTGAAAGCCGGTGGTGCCAGATTGAAGCTGTCGCGTCATCTGGAGTTGCGCGGTGACTGCCCCCGTAGTTGTGGATATAGAGTCAACACCCACGTCAAAGACCAGTCGAGCCTTGTCCGCTGCTGCCGTCCCTGTCGCAGTGAAGGACAGCACAGGGGTATCACCGGCAGAGCCATTGGGCCCCCATCGCAACGCAATTGCTTGTGTTGCCGCCGTCGCAGGGTTAGCGAAATCGAGGGTGACGCGAAACTTGGCTCCAACCAATAGCGCTCCCATGGGTATCGCCAACCCCTGGTAGACCGTGGAACCGGAGTTCAGTGTTTGCCGCAACAGCGGGACCACCGTTGCCTGATCGCCCAATTGACCACGGAACCAGACAGGGGTGCTGGCTCCGGAGTGCCGCCAATTGAGGCGCGCATACCACGCCAAGGGTCCGTAGCTTCCCCCCTGTGAGACGGCTTTGTTTGCCGTGTCATTCAGAGCGGAGGTGTACGTGAGCTTCTCGATACGCAATCCATTCGCTGCAATGTCACCGGCGTCTCCACCGCCGATTTCGATGGAAGAGAAGCTTGACGGCGTCGCAGCATCCATTGCAACGACTGCATTGGCGATATCAATATTGAACGTCTTGGTGAGGAGCAACCCTCGAGTCAATCCACCGCTCCGGCCGGGCAATGTCGACCGCAAATTCTGTATCACGGCGTCCTTGACACGATTGAGCTGAACACCATCTCCCGGAGCGTTTCGTGATTCAACGGTCACTGCGGTGATGCCGGCAATGTCTTGTATCAGCAAATTCCCTCCTTCATTGACCACTCGGCCAATCGAAAGTTGGGAAGACGGTAGCGCGGTCACCGAACCAGACCTGAGAGTGTCGGCACCACCGATGAGAAATTGAGAGCCGTGGTCGGTGACGAGATGGACACCGTCAATAGCAGCCGATCGCAGACTGGTGATATTGACTCCGCCTTGGCCTCCACCGCCGCTTCCGGCAACCAGCTTCATTGATCCCAACCTGATGCCTGCGACGGTCGAGTTGACGGACCCGTCGCCACTACATGATACCGACCAGTTGGTGCAGCCGCGCACATCGGCGTCGGCAACGTTTACTCCGGCGAAGTCCCACCATTTGGAATCGTTCGTCGAGTTGATTTGTTCCGTTCTGATGGTGATTCCAGTGTCGCACGACGCAATGGCAATCGAGTTAATAGTAACGTTTCGTGACGCTAATGATGTCCACGCGATCGAACCACCAGCAATAGATGAGTTGATTATGATGCCGCTGGATTTTCCGTTTACTGTGACACTGGAAACTGCGAGATCCCGCGCTTGCTGAATTCTGACGCCATTAGCGGATCCACCGGTCACCGCAACAGCCGCTACAGCACCAGAATTACACCAATCAGTCAATACTGACGTTTGGAACGGGCCGTCATCCGAAGTTGCCCACAGCGCCGACGCGTCATAGTACGTGACGAAGGCGAGACCGTCGTCTCCGCAGGAGAGAGCGGTATGCCCCATGGCGGTGATGCGACGGCAAGCGTTGAAATGCAAACCATCAGCCAAGGTTGATATCGCCCGGAAACCTATGATCTTGGGGTCGGATACCCCGAGAAGCACCATGCCGGTTTGCGGTGCGTTCGCGACTCTGCCATTTATTACCGTGAGATTTGTGACGGTGCCGGTGGAACCTACCCAACCCGCCGGAGGAGCACTGTCAGATGGGTACCCAAGTACGTGCACACCGTCGCCGAAGCTACGGGCACTGGGCACCGTGGTCCAAGTGATGTTCGGGTTCACGAGGGTGACGTTGGTGGCCGCCCCCTTGACGAGGATGCCGTGTCCGGTTCCGTTGCCCGAGGAATCAAGGTTGTCCATGGTCAACCGTGCCGCCGGATCGAACATGATCGCAATGTTGGATTTACCTACGACCGCAACTGCCGCACCAGACGCTGGATTCTTCTGCGCGAAACGATAGTTTCCCGCCGGAAAGTACAGCGTCTGCCCATTAGTGAGCGCTGAAGTTGCGGCTGTGATTGCCGCGCTATCGTCGGTGGTGCCATCTCCAGTCGCGCCGTAGTCCTTAACGTTGACGACGGCCCACTTAGTAGCAAGAGCCGCAACCGTGAGGGCATCAGCAGCACGTGTCGGAGCGGTTCCTAATTGTTTGCGTGCCATCTTTCAGCCCTGAACAACGACGCGTAGCGAGTTAGATGCAGGCGCGGTTGCAAAACCCAAGGTCACCGCAGACGTGGACGTCCTGACCACGTCGCAGTCCACCGTTTCACCGGTGGTCACGTCGTACAAATCAACCTGAAGATCGCGGGTTCCGAGACCGTGCGTAATTACAATAGAGGTTGACGTACCGTTGCCCACATCTGCCACGTATTTGCTTACCATGATCCAAGTATGCTCGCCGACAGTCGTCGACGCTGGCCGTTTGGTTTTATCGCTAGCGAGGTCACTCAGATTGGGCTTCGTGCCCCGCGTCCGATGAATCATTTCGCATACGCATATCGCCAGTAGCGAGTTCACCAAGTTCGCGATATCTGTTGTTGGCTCAAGGTCCAGCGGATTCAGACCTGCGGGTACGAATGCGGTTCATCGAAAGCCGCGGACATGGCGATGACACATAGTCGGAGTGAAAAATAGGCAAACGTTGGGTAACTCTCGCGCTCGACAGGAGCTTCACTCTAAAATCGAATTACGTCGTACGCTCGAAAATCGTCAAGCACCTCGGCATCAGCTCACAGATTGCAGGACAGACACTGCGGGCTTGGCAGTGCCGTCGTATCGGTACACACCGAAGTAGTTTTCACGGTCCGGGCTCTGGGTTGTCACAGGCGCAAAATCGTTGATCGTGTAGAAGAAGATCGGCCCTGCCCAGTCCCATGACGCACGCGCGGTGACTGCTTGCTGATAGGCGAGGCGCTGCTGGTCCTCGGTCAGGCTGGCCTCACCGGCGGTAGGACCACCCGCCTCGGTCATGACCACGCCCTTTCCGGCGTCACCGTTGTCGGACATAATTGTCCTCACGCTCTTCTGTCGAATAGAACCATCCGCGGCGCGGAAGTCGACCGACATCTGAGACCAGCCATTCCAATCTGCTGTGTCGTTCGGAAGCGCTGGCGATGTGTACGGGTGCCAACCGACTGCATCGAAATAGTTCTTTGCGTTCGCGGCGTACATTTGCTGCAAGAATGTCAATGGCGATATTGCATTTCCATCCGGGCTGGTGCCGGTAGTTCCGTATGGGGCGAGCCCAGCGCTGATCACCTTGATGGGGGTGGTGGTTGCAGCCTTCATTGCTGGGTATGCTGCCTTCAGCAGGTTGACATATCCTTGAATATTTGGCTTTCCCGTCGTCGGATCTGCCCAGAATACGGAGATGTTGGGCTCGTTCCAAACCTCGTATGCGGTTATTCCCTGCGGCGCATAACGTGCGACCACTTTCGAAGCGAAAGCGGCGTAATCGTTAACGTTGGTCGGCGGTGTGCTCCCATTGGTTGTAGACCTCGCCCACGGTGGGGTCTTCTGTATGAGCATCAGAACGTTCAGCGAATGGGAGCGTGCTGCCGCAACGGCGCCATCCAAACCCGCCCAGTCGTAGACGGTACGGCCGCCCCCCTGGACATACCACCAATCCGCCTCGATTCGCACCCACTTGGCGCCCACGCCGGCAATCCGTGCGGCAGCCGCATTCTGCGTAGAAGTCGAATCCCGAAAACTCAACCCGTTCATTCCGATGCCGTTGCGTCCTGGATATGAATTCGCCGCCGAAGCGTGCGAGATCGGACACAGGACGAGGAACATCACCCAGCAGAGAACGGCCAGCACGAATCGTCGGAAATACACGAACACCGATGAGGGCGGACGGCTCATGCGACGGAGCATAACCCGAGCTATGAGCGTCCACAACAGATTCACAGCATTTCACGCTGATGCTGAAGGTCCGTCGATGGAGCCGCGACGGTGACCTGACCACCAGCGCGTCAGTCGCGCAGTCATAGCGGGCTCGGAACAATTTGTGATCAAGCGTCGTCGGCCCCAGCGCCCCATCACAACGTGCAGCTCGCTCCGTCGGCAGGCAGCTTCAGGTTGATCAGGTAGTCCGCGAACATTCCGTTCACGCACGGGTTCAGACCGGCTTGCGCCACCGTGTGTCGCTCACCGTTGACGGTCAACATCTTCGCCCCGAGATCCTGAGCCAGTTGCTTGCCGGAGTCGTACGGGGTGACGGGGTCACCGGTGACGGAGATGACCATCGTCTGGGGTAGCACCGACTTGTCGATGTCCTGTGCGTAGGGGATGTTCAACGACGGCGCGACCGGCCACGCCTCACACCCGTCCCGACTGACACCGTCGACGGGCTGCCCGGGATCCAGGAACGGACTGGTCTCGAACACCGCGCTTCGGAGGTCGGCCTCCTGCTCGGGAGTGCGACGCTGCTCGTCATTGCAGTTGATCGCGTAATTCGCGTCGCTCTGGTTGTTCCACACCCCATCCGGACCTCGCACAGCCAGAGCATCGTTGAGCGCGATCAACTTCTCGCCACGGTGCTCGTTCTTCACCTGTGCGATCGCGGCGATGATCGCCGGCCACTGCTCGGAGTAGTACAGCCCGTTGACCACACCACCGGTGGCCTGGTTGAATCCCAAATTTCTGCCTCCACCCGCGGGAACAGGGTTCGTGAGCAGCGGTCGAGTGATCTTCTGGAACTCCTCGGTGGACCTACCGGGGTCGGTACCCAGCGGGCAGTCCGCCTGCTTGGCGCACGAGGCCGCCATCAGGTCGAATGAACGCTGGAACCCACGGTGCAGGATGATTCGTCGCTCGGCGGTACCGAGACCGGGATCGATCGCGCCGTCGAGCACCATGGCCCGCAGATTGCGGGGGAACATCTCCGCGTACACCGCCCCGAGTCGGGTGCCGTAGCTCTGGCCCGCGAACGTCAGTTTCTGCTCACCCAGCACCGCGCGGAGAACGTCCATATCCCTGGCCACATCACGAGTTCCGACTGCTGCCAACGCATCACGACCGCCCGATCTGTTTGCGCACTCCTGCACCAGGTTCCGCGTGTAGTCCGCCGTCCATGGACCTGCAGACCCCAGCGCGGTCACCCGGTCGTCACCACGGTCGCGCTGTGCGTCAGTGAAGCAGTGGATGGCCGGGGTGGACGCGCCGACGCCACGCGGATCGAATCCGACCACGTCGAACCGCTTCGGGATATCAGTGTTCTTCAGGCCGATCGAGGCGAGCGCCGCCTGCGTCATCCCGGATCCACCCGGACCGCCAGGGTTCACCACCAGGGATCCGATCCGGTCACCCTTTGCCGGGAGGCGCATCACCCCGATCGACGCCGTCCGACCCTCCGGCCGGCTGTAGGCCAGTGGCACGGTCATTCGCGCGCATTGGAACGGAGCGACGTAGTACGGCCTCTCCACCGCGGTGGAGGCGAACGGCCGACAGTCACCCCACGACAGCGACTGCCCGTAGAAGCGGTCCAGTGCGGCAGGTGTCGCCGACGATGAACTCGCAGCGTCGCCCGAAGTGTCGGCGGCGTCACCGCACCCGGCGGTGAGTACTCCGATCACGAGAGCGGTCAGCAGGATCAGTACTGGGTGGCGACGCAAGGTTTCTCCTCGGACGATGATGATGGACACGGGTGATCGCAGCAGGTCTCGCCGGCAATGGCGGATCAGACGTCGGCGTCGCCCAGGAGTTGCGCGGCCAGCCGCAACACCCGCACCTGAGCCGGGTTGTACAGCTCAGAGATCGCCTGGCCGGTGGGGTTGTCGCCGGACCCACCGGCGATCGACATCCGGCGTGCACGCGGGTAGCGCTCATGGATCTGTCGGATGACGGGAACCATCCGGCGCGCGAGATCCTCGATCACCTCGTCACCCGCATCGGCGGGCAATGCGGTGAAGTCGCCGTCGGTCGGGTACTCGGTGGCCGCCATCGCGCGAACCTCGTCCATGGCCTCGTCGTCGAGCACGCGTGAGTAGACGGTGATCAGCGCACGATCGGCGTCCGTCAACTCCCCTGCCGCATCCTCGAATCCGCTGGGCATGGTCACGGCGTCCCGGTTGCGCAGGATCTGGGCGAGTTCCACACGCACCTTGTGTAGACGGTCGATGGTCGCCGCACACTCGGCGTCGATCCTGCGGATGGCGTCCTCCGACTCCGCGTCGGCGCGCTCCACCATCGCCACCTCCGCGAGGGGAACACCCAGATCCACCAGGCGTCGAATCTGCAGCATCCGCACCAGATGCGCAGTCGTGTACTGCTTGTAGCCGTTGCTCGCACGGCTGGGCTCGTCGAGAAGACCGATGTCGTGATAGTGCCGGACGGTTTTGATCGTGGTGCCGGTGAGTTCCGCGAGTTCCCGGGTACTCCAACCCATGGTCACGTTGCTCCTCGTGTCGGCTTCTAAGGTGGTTCTGACGGTTACGCATCCCAGTCAAAACCATGCCCTTACGGCACGGTCAAGCCTGGTGACCGATGCACCGCCACCGGCTCCATGCACCGAGTTGGTGTGATGCTCACCCGCACGACACCTCGACGGCACACGACCACGGAGGTCGCAGAGTAGAACCAGACCCATGCCTCGTCGCCGTCGACTCCTGACCACCAGCGGCATGATCCTGGCCGCGCTCACCAGCGCCACCGTCCTCGGCGCCATGACCACCCCGACAGTCGCCGCAACTCCTCGAACCGGATTCGACCTGCAGGCCCACCGCGGCGGTGCCGGCCTCACCACCGAGAGCACCCCGCAGGCGTTCGCGAAGGCGCTGCGACTCGGCGTGAGCACGCTCGAGCTGGACACCCAGATCAGCCGCGACGACAAGGTGATCGTCAGCCACGACCGCCGCATCAGCGGCGACAAGTGCCGCGACACCGCACCGTTGTTCCCCGATGATCCCGCCTTCCCCTACGTCGGGAAGCTGATCAAAGACCTGACCTTCGCCCAGATCGGGACTCTCGACTGTGGCTACCACCGATCGCCACAGTTCCCCGACCAGCAGCAGATCGCCGGGGCAAAGCTGATCCAGCTCCACGATGTGTTCGACCTCATCAAGCGGACCCATGCGCACCGCGTGAAGATGAACGTCGAGACCAAGGTCGAGGCGGGTACCCCCACGGAGACCGCACCGCGCGACCACTTCGTACGCCGCGTTCACGACGAGATCGCCCGCTCCGGGCTGCGCGATCAGGTGACCATCCAGAGCTTCGATTGGGGCGCGCTGCGGGTGATGCACCGTCTCGACCCGCGCCTGCCCCTCGTCGCCCTCACCAATCGTGACTTCTTGCAGGTCGGCCAACCGGGCAAGTCGCCCTGGCTCGGCGGGCTCGACGCCGACGACTTCGGTGGTGATCTGGTGACCGCCGCAGCCGCGATACCCGGAGTCACCGCGATCTCACCGGTGCAGGGGTTCCCGCAGGAGGGCAAACTCGGTGACCCCGACTTCACGTTGTACCCCGATGCACAGATGGTTGCCTCTGCCCACGCGCGGCACCTCGAGGTGATCCCGTGGACGGTGGATGATCCCGCGACCATGCGGCGCCTGATCCGACTCGGCGTCGACGGATTGATCACCAACCGCCCCGACTGGTTGCGTCGGGTCATGGCCGAGGAAGGCCTGCAGTTGCCCGCGCCGGTGCGCGCCTGACGCTCAGACCACTCGCGTCAACATCCCGGGCACCACATCGGATCCGTCGTCGGCCGCCAGCGCCAGCACCTCGTTGAACCCGTCGACCAAGCAGTCCGCGAACAGTTCCGGCTCGGTGATCGACGCCGCGTCCTGATTGATACCGATACAACCGATGCCGTTGTGCGAGATCATCGTCGCCATCACCGCACACCCGGGCAAAGGGCCAAAGGGAAACATCCGTTCGACTTTGGCGCCGGCGACATAGGTCTCCCACGGGATGCCGGGGACGTTGCTCGCCTGCAGGTCGTTCCCGGCGGTGGTACCGCTGAACTGCGCGATCACCTGCCCCGGCAACCACGCCAGTACCGCGCCGAGGGTGTTGAACAGATCGACCGCCGGCTCGGTCCGCGCCACCCGCACCTGTTCGCGGATGGTCAACACCCGCTCGAAAGGGTCGTCGATGTTCAGGGGCGCCGCGAGGCGCCCGACGGCGATCCGGTTACCACCCTTCGCATCGTCGGGCCGTCGTACGGAGATCGGGATGGCCACCGGGATGGTGTCCACCGAGACATGTAACTTCTCGTGGTACAGCCGGAACCCCCCGATCAGTCCGGCGACGTAGACGTCGTTCACCGATGCTCTGCTCGCCTTCGCCGCGGCCTTCAGATCTGCCAGGGGGACCTCGAATGCGCTGAACCGCCACGACACACTGCGCCTGGCCAGCAGCGGTGATCCCGGTGGACTCACCAGGCCCGCGACACGCGGTACCGACCGCCCGTACCGCAGGGTCTCACGCAATGCGCGCCTCGGGTTCGACAGCGCCCACACCCCTTTGGCCGTCATCTCGGCACGTCGCGGCAGCCGCTGCAGCTCCTCGACGAGTTGACGCCCGAGGACATCCAATGCGGAGACGTTCTTCGGATTCGGATTAGGGGGTTGGGGCTTGTTCGGGCTGGGCTCCCGCGACGTCGAATGCAGTTGCGCCAAACCGATGATCGCCCCCAGCCCATCGGTGAGGGCATGATGCGCCTTGAGGAAGTACGCGGCCTTGCCCTCGGGCAACCCTTCGATCAGCGTGGCCTCCCACGGCGGGCGGGTCGGGTCCAGAGCGGTCATCGCGAGTTGCTCACACACCGTCAACAGTTCCCGCATCGAACCGTCACCGGCGAGTCTGATCCGGCGTACGTGATAGTGCAGGTCGAACTCGGGGTCGATCGACCAACTCGGCGTTCCGGTCCCGAACGGTGAGTCGATGACCCGCTGACGAAACCGCGGTGCCATCCGGCTCGCCCATTCGTGCGCCGCCATGAACCGACGCTGATCGGGGAGACGATCATAGATCTCCAGCATGCTGATGGTGCCCCGCAGTCGCCGGTCGGCGTCACCTCGCCACATCAACGCATCGACCGGGCTCATATGCGGTTCGGTGGCCCAGTCCAGTGCTCTGTCGGTGTCCGCGCCGGAGGCATCGGTGGTCGCCGTCGTCTCCTCTGGAGAATCGTTCGCGTCACCGGTCATGACTGCTCCACCACCGTCACCGATCGGGTCATCCGGCCGTCCTCGAACGTCTCGACCGGCCATTCGGTCAGCGTGTCGATGAACATCCGCCGCACCTGGTCGGCATACTCGCCCACGTTCTCCGGCCGCCAGTCCGACGTATCCACCGGAGGCAGGACCTTCACTTCCACGGTGCCCGGTTTGATCAACTGGTCACCACGCCACATCAGTTCACCGGAGTTGCGCAGGACGATCGGTACCACCGGCACGCCCGCCTGGATGGCGATGTGGAAGGGCCCCTTCTTGAACGGACCGATTCGCGGGGTCGGCGAGCGGGTGCCTTCCGGCGAGATCACCAACGACGTCCCCTCCCGAAGTCTCTTCACCACCGGGGCCAGTTGTTCGATCGCCTTGCTGCCGTGTGTGCGGTCGATGAACACCACTCCCGCGGCGTCGAGGATCTGGCCGACGACGGGGACACCCTTCACCTCCTGCTTGGCGACCCCCGTCGCGTTCTTCTGCACCAGGTGGATCAACACGGGGGCATCGAGTTTGGACTGGTGGTTGAACACGAATACGCATGGCCGGTCGGAGGTCAGATATCGCTCCCCCGCGAGGACCGAGACGTTCACCCCGGCCAGAGCCAATCCGAGATCGGTACCGGTGGGCAGGGCAAGGTTGACGAACACATCGCGGTTGCGCGAAAGCAGGCTGCCGGTGAAACCCAGTGCGGCCGAACCGATCACTGTCCCGTAAAATGCACCGGTGCGTGCGGCCGACTCCAGCAGACCGGTCGACGGGTTGCGCAGATCGATGATCGGCCAGCCGCGCTCCTCCGCCTCGGCGCGCAACCCACGGCGCGGTGAGACCGCGGCCGGATGTCCGACCGATTCCAGGTAGGGGATGTCCTCGTCGCCGTCGCTGTAGGCGAAGGATGCTTCCAGATCGATGTCGTTGTCACGAGCCAGTTTCCGCACCGCGGCGGCTTTCCCCGGTCCCCACAACGGACGTCCGGTGATCTCTCCGGTGACCACGCCGTCGACCACCTCGACGTCGGTCGCCAACGCGTCGTCGGCCTCGATCTCCCGTGCGATCGGCTCGATCTGGAAGCGAGTCGCCGAGGAGGCGATGACGATGCGGTGGCCCATGTCGCGATGTTCGCGGATGATGTGCCACATCTGCGGTCGCAACCTGGCCGCCGTCTCGTGCCGGAACAACCGATCACCGAACTCCAACAGTTCGGCATACGTCCGACCGGCGAATGCGGGTCGGGTCAGCTCCAGGACATCGGCGTAGTCCAGCTCGGACTTGACCCCCCGCAAAGCGATCAACAATGCGCTGGCCAGCTCACCGAAGCCGAATTCCATGCTACGGATGCGTGACCGGGTGATCGCACTCGCGGAGAACCCATCGATGAGGGTCCCGTCGTAATCGAAGAACGCGGCCACCTTCTTGCCCGTCGGCGCCGCGCGTATCTCACCGATGCGCTCGGCGACGGTGGTCACTCGGGCACCTCCAACGGCTCCGGATTCTGTTCCGCCTCGATGGTCGCGATCCGAGCCAGCCGGGAACGGATCTGTTGCACCTCGTGTAACCACGCCCGGCGTCCGGCGGACACACCGGACCGATCTTCCGCACCCACCAGACCACGGTTGTCGGCGAGTAGATATGCGGCGTCGTAGAGTTCCTTGGACACCGAGTCCTTGCTCTTCACGATGCCCTGCAAGGAGAGCTGCTGACCCAACCCGAGGGCGTCGGTCAGCAGCGCCTCCTTCTCACGGTCCTCGGCACCCAGGTGCACCAGCAGATCGGCGACCACCAACTGGGCGTCGAAGAACGGTTGCAGTGTCCGGCGGGCGAAGAGCGCACCCGCGTGTTCGCGCAGGATCTTCTCCGTCCGTACCGATGTCGGCGTGACATCACGCCACTGCGGATCCAACAGGTCGAGTTCGCCGGCCAGGCGGTGGATGTAACCCTCTTTGGCGGGGAAGAAGAACTCGAATTTCAACAGGTCGCGAAGACGCATGGCCTCCTCGCGCGCCGCCTCCAGGATCTCCTCCGCCGAGTCCAGGTCGTCGCCGAAGTCACCGTCGGTGGCCGCGAGCAGACCCAGTTCGACGATGGAGCGGTTCACGAAGTGGTGCAGGGCACCGTTGCGGTAGTAGGCCGCGACCGCGTGGTTGCCCGACGCGATCGACCACACCGGTTCGGGGCCGCCATCGAACCTGGACAGCACCTCTTCCCTGGTCAGCACCCGCAGTGTGCTGCGTAGTCCGAGGCCGCGGCAGAGGGCAGGATCCGGACCGGGCAGGCCGCGGTCGTCGATGTACTTGAGCAGCGGTTCCAGGATCTCCTCGATCTCGGCACAGGTGTAGGCGCGATCGCTGGCCCCGAGGAGTGCGAATCCCGCGAGGGATGTCGCCGAGATGGCCGTGGCCGCGTTGATCTCGTCCATCACCCGGAAGGCGACCTTCTCCAAGCGTGCGCTGCCGTCCCCGGCATCCTCCAGCGCCTGGCGCAGAGAGAACGGTTCACCGAACCGCACGCGTGCCTCACCGAGGTAGGTGCGCTGCGCCTTCGCGTACTTCAGCAACCATCCGACGCCCTCGGGCTTCTTGGTACCGCCCGCCGACTCCTTCGCCATCGCGCCGATCTCCTGGAGCTGGTCGTACACGATGGCGGTCGGCACCACCATGGCGTCGGCCCCGTCGAGCTGTTCCACCGCGTCGACCACGTAGTGCAGCAACCCGAGCATCGGCTTGCGCAGCTTTCCGGTGCGGCTGCGGCCACCCTCGATGTACCACTCGAGGTTGAATCGCTTCTCGATGATGAACGACAGGTACGACCGCATGGCGAATTTGTAGACCGCGTCCTTGCCGAATTTGCGTCGGATGAAGATCATCCCCGCCCGCTGCGCGATCGGCCCGACCGGCCAGAACGACAGGTTGTTGCCGCCCAGAACCAGATTCGGCGGGAAGTCGTGGCTGCGCAGCACCTCCGACAGCACCAGCGGATCGACGTACGACCGGTGCGACGGGAGGAAGACCAGACTCGCGGACTTGTTGATCGTGCGCAATTGGTCGAAGGTCTTCATATCGACGGACACCGACCAGGTCTTGTCGTGCAGATTGCTGAAGATCGACGAGAAGAGATCGTCCATCAGCCGGCTCTGGGTGGCGACGAAGGTCGACATCTTGTCGGTCGCCTCCTGCGCCACGGCGGCCGCGGGACGTCCGAGTTCCCTGGCCAACGCGGCCGCACCGCCCTGGAATCGCGCCGACGAACTGATCTGGTCGGCGACGAGACGCGGCACCTTGTACCGGTCGCCGATGACCTGACGCTCGGCGCGTTCCCCGGTCAACGAGGCCTGCCGCGCGACGAATGCGGTGAACGACTGCCCGGCGGCCGACTGCTGCTCGTAGCGGGTCCGCAGTTCGTCCAACGACGCCGGTTCGCCTTGCACCACCCGGACTCGATCGGGATGGCGCCCCTTGATCCTCCCTTGCCGGAACGCGGGTGGGCGGCGCGGATTGGACAAGGCCAGTACGTCGGCGACCGAGACCCGGCGTTCCCCTCTCCGTACCGGGGGCAACCAGACCACGCGCGCGGGGACCATCGTGGTGTCGGTGTCGAAGCGCCCGACGTCCAGGTCGTCGAGGGTGACCACCGGCGCGTCGGGACGGGCCTTCGCGGCCCATTCGGTCACCGCCTGCAGTTCACACGGGGTGCGCACCTCCGCCAAGACCACCGACTCCACCACGAGAACCCACCCTTCCGTCGAGGTCCGCAACGCGTTCATTGTTGCGCGGCGGGTATGTGCTCTGGGCGGCTTCGGCGATGTCCCCCGGATGTCGTACTCCCGTCCTGGTCGATCGGACGGCATGTCCCGGCGCGGGCGCCGAGGTGTGGAATCAGAGCGGCGGGTGTCCAGTGATGCGCGGGAACCCGAATACCTGCTCGAGCTCGTACGCCAGTTCCAGCAGCGTGCGCTCGTCGCCGTGATCCGCCGACAGCTGCAGGCCCAACGGCAACCCGTCCGGGGTGGTGTCCAGCGGCAGCGAGATCGCCGGCCCACCGGTCGCGTTGTTCAGCGGGGTGAATCCGACGTAGCCGAGCAACCGCGGAAGGAGGACGTCGAACCCGTTGGCGGGTGACAGGTACCCCAGCTCGGGGGTGGTGTGTGCGACCACCGGTGACAGCAGCACGTCGACGTCGGTGAACGCCTGCCGGGCCCTGGCTTCGATCCTGCGCAGCCGCCACAGGGCCTGCGGCGTCCGCACCGCATTGCGGACGAACATCGTCGCGAGTCCGCGGGTGAGGGACTCGGTCTTCGACGAGTCGAACCCGGCACCCATCACCCTGCTCCCGAATCTCTGTACCGAGAACCCGAGTAATCCCCAATAGTGGAGGAACGCATCGTAGAAGGCGCGGATCTCGGCTTCCGGAAGTGGCAGGCCCACCTCGCGGACATCGTGACCCAAACCGGCCAACCGCTCGGCCGCCCGGTGCAGGGCCGTCGAGGTGGCCGCATCCACCGGGATCTCCGGCAGCGAGCGACCGACAACCCCGATGCGCAACCGTCGATTCGAGGGACCGGCCACCAGACCGACCTGAGGCAACGACCGCACCGGACGGTACCGCTCCACCTGCGACAGGAACGCCGCGGTGTCGCGAACCGTCCGGCTGAGTACGCCGTTGGAGACGATGTTGACGGGCATCTCACCGGCGTGCGCATCGGGGACCTCCCGACCGCGAGTGAATTTCAGGCCCACCAGTCCGCACGCGGCGGCGGGAATCCGGATCGACCCACCACCGTCGTTCGCGTGCGCGATCGGCACCACACCCGAGGCCACCAATGCGGCCGACCCGCCCGACGACGCACCGCAGGAGTAGTCGGTATTCCACGGGTTACGGGTCGGGGGGAGCGCCTCGTACTCGGTGGACGCGTTGAATCCGAACTCCGGCATGGTCGACTTGCCCAACACCACCATGCCCGTGGACAAGTACTGATCGGTGAACTTGGCGTGCCGTCGAGCCGGTGTGGCCGCCACGGCCAGGGATCCCTGCCGCGACGGCAGACCGGCCACGTCGGTGTTGTCCTTGACGAACGTCGGCACCCCGGCGAACACTCCAGGCCCCGGTGAGCGGGCGAGGTGACGAGCACGGTCGAAGTCGTTCACCTGGATGGCGTTCAGCGTCCGGTTCGCCACATCCGCGCGGGCGATTGCGGCCTCCACAGCCTCTACCGCGCTGATCTCACCTGACCGTATGGCCGCCGCCAGTGCGGTGGCGTCCAGGTCACCCAGCGCATCGTCGCAGAAGGTGTGTACACGTGTCGTCATCTGAGACACGCTAGCCGGGTTGTCTCACCGACGGGTACGGCTCCGCGATTCTGGCACCGTGCCCGGCGCAGTTGCCCGAGAAGTCCGGTTCCTCGCACAGTCCGGGATCGACGCTTCGGTCGCAGTGTCGGCGTCTGCCGGTGGACTGTGCGGAAGTGCTCAGACTTACGACGCTGTAGGACAGCACGTTTCGTCGGTAACGTGGTGGTTGAGGTCCTGTGCTCACTGCTTGTTCGATCAGCCGGTAGAAACGGAGCCCGCGGTGGTTGGCGTTGCGACTATCGAGCCTGAAGGTGACGTCGTCGAGGTAGTAGTCGAAGTGCTGCTCGCTCAGTGCGCTGTCGAGCGATCCGGCAACCGTCGTTTGAGTGATGAGGCGATCCGGTGGACTCCGGGCAGCTCTTCGGAAGGGGATGCGGAGGTTGAGAGGCTGATCGGTTCGTGGTCGTACCCGTACACAGCCAGGCGCCGCATCCCGCCCGGCCGTTGGTGCGAACCAGCACCCGTTCGAGAAACCCCTTTTCAGAGAACATATCCCATACGCCAATGCACTCAAGCAGAGGCCACTTGTACTGTGGGCGATAGCGGCCAGAAGATGGGTCTTGATCCCCTGGGCCGATGGGAATGTGATGACGAAGCCTTGACGATCACATGTGGCGTGCAGGTCCAACGAGTCTGGGCCGCATGAATGATCACGTCGCAGCCGATCTACGTGATGGTCGCGGACGAGAGCACCTACCACGGATCGGAAAATGATCGAACGAAAGTCGGTATTCGTGGAACCAACCGCGGTGCGGATTCGTCAGATGGATATGAAGGGCAAGACACCGCGTTGTCGCGAGAGATGCAGTGGTGCAACGGCTGTACATGATTCCGTGTGGACCGGGGAGGTGAACTGTGTGGGCGCAGGGATGTTCACCGAGGTCGGCGACCTGCTCGTCGATCAGCTGGGGGTTGATAGCAGGGTGGTCGATGATGTGGACGCCGACATCGTCGACGCGATCCGTGGTGCGGTGCGTTTGCGGGCGGTCACCGATCATCTGTTGGCGGTGGTCGCGGCGCAGGCTGAGCGGGTGGGTGTGGCGAAGCGGTCCGGGATGACGGTGCGGGAGCTGTTGGTGGCCAACGGGATGGCACCGGTCGCGGCGGATCGGTGTCTGCGGGTGGGTCGGGCAGGCAATCTCCGGTGCCAGTCCCGCGGAGTTGATGGCTCTGGCGCGTGCGGTTGCTGTCGAGGCCGCACCCGACTACGAGGACACCATCTCGGCCGCTGAGGACGTCTCGTTGAACGAGATGGGCTGGCATCAGGGTGACGACGGGCGCCTGCAGGGCAGCTTCGATCTGGATGTTCTCACCGGGGAACGGTTGATCTGCGCGGTCGACACCGCATCACGACCACGACCGCTACCGGATGGCACACCCGACCCGCGGTCGGCGGGCAGGCGTCGCGCCGACGCGTTCGGGCAACTCCTGGAATGCGCGGTCCGCGCCGCAGCCGACGACGCGATGGTCAGTGCGCCGAGAACCGAGGTGGTGGTGACCGTGCCGGTCGCGGATCGGAGCGCGGTGCGCCTGGGGTGGTTGGGGTCCATCTCCGACCGGGCAGCCATGCGTACCCACCGCGGTATCAGCGACCAAACGGTTGTTCACCGGGGCGGTACGCAAAGCCATCATCGTGCGTGATCAGTGCTGCGTGAAATGCGGTGCACCCGCCTCCTGGACCGACTGCCACCACATCGTCCACCACGCCGACGGCGGCCCGACCATCCTCGACAACGGATGCCTACTCTGCCGGTCCTGCCACACCGCCGTGCACCACCAGGGATGGGACGTGTTCCTCGGCCACGACCGCCACCCCTGGCTCATCCCACCCGCAACCGTCGACCCGAGGCGACGACCCCTGCCCGCCCACAACCGACGAACCATGAGACTCGACCCACACGTAGTCGGCACCGCCGCCTGACGTCCAACCACCCGGCGCCCGTATCCCGCGGACGCACATGTTCTTTGACAACTCCACAGCGCAGGTCTTCGTGCGCCTAGCCGATGAGGTTCTCGATCGGGCCGCGGGCGAAGTAGAGCACGAACAGGGCCGCGACGAACCACAGCAGCCAGTGCACTTCGCGGACTTTGCCACGGGCGGTGGCCAGCACCACCCAGCTGATGAACCCGACGCCGATGCCGTTGGCGATCGAGTAGGTGAACGGCATCACCACGATGGTTAGGAAGCAGGGCAGCGCGTATTCGAATCGGGTCAGATCGATGGTGCGGATCTGCGCGATCATCAACGCCCCCACCACCACGAGCGCCGGTGCCGCCGCCTCGAGGGGTACCACCGAGTAGAGCGGGGTGAAGAACATGGCGACCAAGAACAGCACACCTGTCACCACGTTGGCCAAACCCGTGCGCGCACCCTCGGCGATACCCGATGCGGATTCGACGAAAACCGTGTTCGACGAGGCTGATCCGACACCGCCGACGATCGCGCCGGTGCCCTCGACCACCAGCGCTCGGCCGATCCCGGGTAGGTTGCCGTCCTTGTCGGCCAGGCCGGCCTCCTTGCCGAGCCCGGTCATCGTGCCCATCGCATCGAAGAAATTCGACAAGACCAACGCGAAGACGAGCACGCTGGCCGCCAACACCCCGATCCGGGTGAACGAGCCGAAGAGGTCGACGTTGCCCACCAAGCTCAGGTCGGGCAGGCCGCCCACCGACGACGGCCAGTCGGGCACGTTCAGCCCCCATCCCTTGCTGTCCTTGATCGACGGTCCGAGATCGGCGAAAGCCTGCACGCTCATGGCCAGCACGGTGGTCGCGACGATCCCGATGAGCAGTCCACCGCGCACCTTGCGAACCACCAACACCCCCATCAACAGCACGCCGATCACGAAGATCAGCGTGGGCAGCGTGGCGATGGAGTTGTTCACACCCAGCGCCACCGGCACCGTGGTGTCGGCGACGTCGGGGATCCGGCGGACGAAACCGGAGTCCACAAATCCGATGAACGCGATGAACGCACCTATGCCCGCGGCGATGGCCGCCTTGAGCTCGGGCGGGATCGCGCGGAAGACCGCGGAACGGAAGCCGGTGACCGCCAACAACACGATCACCACACCATCGATGACCACCAGACCCATCGCCTCCGGCCAGGTCACCTGCGGGGCGATGGTCGCGGCGAGCAAGCTGTTGATCCCCAGCCCGGCGGCAATGGCATAGGGATAGTTGGCGATCAACCCGAAGACGATCGACATGACGCCGGCGACCAACGCGGTCACCGCCGCAACCTGCGAGATCGGCAGAACCGTGCCCACCACGTCGGCGTTCTTCGAGTTCCCGGGAACGCCGCCGATGATGATCGGGTTGAGCACCACGATGTAGGCCATCGTGAAGAAGGTGACGAGTCCGCCCCGGATCTCCCGCGGGACGGTGGAACTGCGTTCGGTGATCTTGAAGAACCGGTCGACCGCACCCGCCTCACCGGTGCTGCGATCAGGCTCCCGACCGTCCTGCTGCGCCATCGAGTTCCTTCCGACGTCGGCGGCGGCGAATCCAACTGGGGGTGATCCTATCCAGGCGCCTCACCGCGTCGAAGGCACCACCGCCGGATCGTCCTCGCTCCGCCGATGGCGGGGCGCCGTAGGCTGGGCGCATCGCCGTACACCCGAGTGAGGAGAGCGCTACCCATGGGGACCCTCTTGCTCATCGTGCTGATCCTGGTGGTGCTGGCGGGAGCCGCGTTGCTGCTCGTGCAGAACCGAGGCCGCACTCGGCGGTCGGACACGCAGCTCGCCGACGCCAAGGCCGACGCACGCCAGGCCATCGAGCGACTCGGTGGTCAGGTCTACAACCTGCAGGGCGCTGACGAGTCGTCCCGTGCGGCGCTGGCGGATGCGAGTGAACGGTTCACCGCAGCCGGGTCGCAGATCGAGCAGGCTGCCACGCCCGCCCAGGCCCGGTTGGCCAAGCAGACAGCACTCGAAGGCCTGTACTACGTCCGCGCGGCTCGTACCGCGATGGGGATGGACCCGGGGCCGGCCATCCCCGAACTCGACGGTCAACGCAGCTCCGGCGAGGTGACCGAGAAGCGACGGGTCGACTTCGACGGCAGGCAGATCTCGTCGTCGCCGACTCCGTCGGACCAGACCCCCAACTACTATCCCGGCGGTCGTGTCGCCGGCCGGCCGGTACCCCGTGGCTGGTACTCGGAGCCGTGGTGGAAGCCCGCGCTGATCGGGGGCGCCTGGGGCGTGGGTTCGGTTCTGCTCTTCGACGCCCTGTTCCACGACATGTCGGGTGTCGGATACGGAGCCCAGGGATTCGAGAACGGATACGGCGACGGTTACCAGGACGGTCTCGCCGCGGCAGACGGTGGTGACGGTGGCTGGGGTGGAGACGACGGCGCCAACGGCGACTCCGGACAGGGCGATTCCGGGGATGTCGGACCAGGTGATTACGGTGCCGGTGACTTCGGGGGCGGAGGTTTCGACGGGGGCGGGGGATTCGACGGGGGTGACTTCGGGGGCGGGGGCTTCGACGGGGGATTCTGACCGGCAGACCATCGCCGACGGACGTTGTCCCCGATGAACACGCGTTGGCCGATCGACCCGTTACCGGGTACCGCGGTCGTCAACCCTTTTATCCTCGAGAAGACACCGCGTCCACCTGTCATCCAGCACCGGCACGTGGGCGAGATGCCGGACGAATCGAGATGCCGATGACACGGTGGGGCTGGGTATTGGTCGGCGGCACAGTCGCGACCATCGCCTATCTCATCGTGCCCACCGCTGCGCACTACCCGCTCTTCGGCGCGACCGGTGTCGCGTGTCTGGCGGTCTTCGCGTCGTCTGGCCGACTCTTCGGCGGGACCCACCGCAATGAGCTGAGCTGGCGACTCACGCTGGCCGCGTTGACGTTGTGGTCGATCGGCGACCTGGCGACCACCCACGTCGCCGACGCATCGTCCACCGACGCGAGCCTCATCGACGCGATCTACCCGGTGGGGTACCTGCTGCTGGCGGTTGCCCTGTTACGGACGCAGGGTCCCACGCGATTGCTGGGATTCGACGAGATCATCGAGTCGACCATCGTTGCGGTCGCGGCCGGACTGGTGACCTGGGCCTTCGTGCTCAGCAACCACGCCGGCGACGCGTCGGAAGCGGGCACCGCACTGCGGTTGTTCTACGTCTCAGCCGATGTGTTCCTCCTGTGTCTGCTGGCCCATCTCACGTGGACCCGTGGCTTCAACTCACCCATCCTGCGCACCATCAGCGCGGCGATCGGGGTGATCGCGATCGCCGACATCGTCTCCTTTTTCATCGCGTCCGAAGAGCCGCTCGTGTACGCGATGCGGTTGTTCGCCTATGTGCTCTTCGCGACCGCGTCCGCCTTCACACCTGCGGCGAACTCCTACGTCCCGCATCCGCCGCGTAGCGGCTACATCGACTGGCGCCTCGTCGGGTTCACCATCGCCACACTGCTCACACCCATCGTCATGGCCACCGAGATCGCCCGTGGCACCCCGCTCGGTCGCTGGGGCTGGGTCATCGTGGGAATCTCCGTGGTCAGCATCCTGCTGGTATCGGCCCGTGTCGCGAGCTTTCTCCTGGTCCAACAGCGCCAGGCGACGCGGCTGAGCCGACAGGCTCGCATCGACGCGGGCACGCGATTGTGGAACCGGCAACACCTGCTGTCCCGCTTCCGGCATCTGCTGGCCACCATCAGGGTGGGGACGGTCAGCGTATCGGTGATCGCGATCGACGGGTTCGACCAGATCAACGAGACGTTTGGATACTCGGTGGGAGACGTCCTCCTGCGCGACCTGGGTCGACGAATGCGCGACTTCACCGACAGCCATTCACTCGCCGGCCATCTCGGGGGATACCAATTCGCGATCATCCAGCACCATCGAGACGCCCACTCGCTTCGCCTGGACGAGATCGCCGGCGCCATCGCGATGGCCGCCAATCAGACGGTGGTCATCAACGACGTGGGCGTGCACGTGGAGTCCCGGGTGGGGATGACGGCGTGCCCCGTCGACGACCCCGCCCTGGTACCGGAGGCCGAGACACTGCTACAGCGCGCGCACGTCGCCGCGGCGGCCGCACGCCTCCGGCAACCCCGGTACGCGGTCTACGAGCCGTCGATGGACGGTGACCGGGCTTTACAGATGCGCCTCATGGGTGAATTCGAGAACGCCCTGGCCACCGGTCAACTCCGGGTCCACTACCAACCGCGCGTCGACCTGCACCTCAATCGGGTGACGGGCGTGGAGGCGTTGGTGCGCTGGCAACACCCGCGCGACGGACTCATCGCCCCAGGGGTGTTCCTCCCCATCATCGAACAGACCGGGCTGCTCCCCCAACTCACCGCCTTCGTGATCGATTCCGCCCTCGAGAGATCAGCGCAATGGCGTTCGGAGGGGATGGATCTCGATGTCGGCATCAATCTCGCGGCGCGCAACCTGGTCGACGCCAACCTTCCCGAAGCGGTGCGCAAGGCCATCCGGCGTCACCGTGTCCCACCTGACCGGATCGAGTTCGAGGTCACCGAGTCGTCGGCGCTCACCGACACCGAACGCGCGTTGAACACCCTGCTGACGTTGCGCGGGATCGGCGCCTCACTGTCCATCGACGACTACGGAACCGGCTACAGCTCACTGGATTACCTGCGCACTCTGCCGGTACAGCGGGTGAAGATCGACCGGTCACTGGTGGGGACCATGACCAGGGCGCGAGCCGATGCCGCGATCGTGGGGTCCACCGTCGAACTCGCCCGGTTGCTCGGTGTCAAGGCCGTCGCCGAGGGGGTGGAGGACAGCGCGACGCTGCAGGCGCTGCGTATCGTCGGATGCGACGAGGCGCAGGGCTTCTATCTCGCGAAGCCGGTGTCCGCCGAGGACCTGCCCGGGGTGGTGCGAGCATTGAACGACTGGATACCCGGTACGGCCATCACCGACGACGCCCAAGCCTGACCGTCATCGTCCTAGCGCCGACCATCGCTGCAGGCGAGCGAGCGGCCAGGTGGTGACGATGCGGTCGGGGTCGATGCCGAGACGCTGCGCGCGTTCGCACCCCAGCGCCTTGAAGTCCAGTTGCCCGGGCGCATGGGCATCGGAGTCGATGGCGAACAGACAACCGAGATCCGCAGCCAGGCTGATCAGTTCGTCAGGGGGGTCGACACGTTCCGGTCGCGAATTGATCTCCACCGCGGTGTCGTTGGCCGCGCACGCGGTGAAGACCGCCTCGGCGTCGAACCGGGATTGCCCACGGCTGCCCCGACCCCCCGTCACCAGCCTGCCGGTGCAGTGTCCCAGGACGTGGACGCGTCGCCCAGTCACGGCTGCGACCATCCGTCGAGTCATCGCGGCGGCCTCCATCTTCAATTCCGAATGCACCGAGGCCGTGACGATGTCGACCCGATCCAACAGCTCCGGTTCCTGATCCAGCGAACCGTCGCTCAGGATGTCCACCTCGATGCCGGTGAGCATCCAGAACTCGTCGTCGGTGTCCGTGTTCAGCGTCGCCACCACATCGATCTGCTCGCGCAGACGTTCCGCCGACAACCCGTTGGCCACCGTCAACCGGGGTGAATGATCGGTCAGCGCCAACCATTCCTGCCCGAGTTCTTTTGCAGCAAGAACCATCTCGGTAATCGGCGAACCACCGTCACTCCAGTTAGAATGGGTGTGCAGGTCACCGCGCAGGTGGCCGTACAGCGGGGTGCCACTGCCGTCCAGCACCGCGGCATGCTCTTGCAACTCGACGAGATAGGGCGGCAGTCGCCCGTCGATCGCGGCGTCGATCACACCGGCGGTGGACCTGCCGATTCCCTTCACGTCCGTCAGCGATCCCGCCCGGACGCGCCGGGCCACCTCGTCGGGACCGAGTTCCGTCACCACCCGCAACGCACGACGGAACGCCTCGATCCGGTAGGTACCCGCGCGGTCGCGCTCGAGGAGGAACGCGATCCGTCGCAACGCGTCGGCGGGTGACACCGGTGCGACGAGCGACGGCACCGACCTCATCGGTCACCGGTCCCGCTCAACACCACCGCAGCGTTGTGGCCGCCCATCCCGATGGCCGTCTTGAGCGTGACGCCACCGGCACACGGGGTCGGCCCCGGGAGGAGGCGAGGGTGGCCGGGTGCCACCGGTACCGGGGCCGGGATCGATCCGCGGTCGTAGGCCATCGACGACACCACGAGTTCCAGCGCCGCTGACGCACCCTGGCAGTGGCCGACCATCTGCTTGACCGAGAAGAGCGCGGGCACGGATTCCAGCTCACGCTCCAACACATCGATCTCGGCCGCGTCGCACTGCCGGGTGCCGGGTCCGTGGGCGTGAAACCAGTCCACGTCACGCCCGGTGACCCCTGCGGTGGCCAGCGCCTCGCGCACGCACCGTCGGATCTGCCGGTGTGAGGGGTCGATGGACACGGCGTGGTACGCGTCGTAGGTCATGGCCCCACCCCGTACCCGGGAGTAACCGCCGTCGCCACCGTTGGCACGTGACAGCACCATGGCGACCGCCGCCTCGCCGAACACGAACCCGCGACTGCCCTGCTGGAAAGGGCGGCAGGCGTCGAGCGGATCACGGTCACCGACCGCCGCGCCGAGCGTGATCATGCCACCGACGTTCTCCGGGCTGACCGAATGATCGACGGCGACCACCACCACGTGGTCGACGAGACCCGCGTCCAGCCAGGCCTTGCCGGTCAGGACACCGGCGGACCCGGACGCGCAGGCTGCCCCGACGTTCATCACCGGACCGTGGAAATCGTGCGGTGTGATGGCCACCGAGGTGGTGGTGGACGGCAACGACCGCAGAAACCCTCGCGAACCACCGACCCCCGCGCGCAACAGGTGGTCGCGGGTGGCGGCGACGTCACCGAGGATGGCGGCGTGAATCACCCCGACCCGATCTCCGGACGGAGCGAACCCTCGTGATCTCGCGTCTGCGACGGCCTCATCGACGGCCGCGGACATCGACCGCTGAAACAATCCCGTCCGCTCCACCGTCGAGTCGACAGGGACGGGTTCGACTGGTTCCTCCACTCGCGCGGCGAACCCGGTCTCCGAGCCTGCCGGGCCGCATCCGGCGTGCAGTCTGGCCGCCGACTTGTGGCTGAGCAGACCTCGCCACAACGCGTCCACACCCCACCCGTAACCAGTGACCGCGCCCACTCCGCTGATCACCACCGGCTCCACGTCCACACGCACGCCTCTCTGTCGACGCTCCCACTCTTCGCACCATCGATTGTCCCAGCCGACGGGTGCGCGGCAAGCCGACGGAACACTTCGATCAACCGGCGCAGAAGCGTGGACAGCCGGACCGCGCTTGGTTACTTTCGACGCAGCGTGCCCGCGACGGAATGTTGGGATGTCGGCGCGGACTCGAGAACCGGGGATATCGAACACGCGGCGGGATGAGCCGAATGCACAAGCGCCTGATGGACACTCATGACCATCCGATCTGCGTCCACTCCTGTGGACGCATCGTCTACGCGAACGCCGCGGCGGCGAGATGGATGGGTGCGGCGTCGGTCGCCGAGATGGTGGGCAAACCTCTCGTCCGCTACATCCACCCGGATTCGGTGCCGGCGATGGTCGAACGACTGCGCCTGCTGCGCGACATCGGTGACGTCTCCGACCCGGTCGCGACTCTGGTCGTGCCCCGTGATCGTGATCCCGTCCAGGCCGAGACGGTTGCCGTGCGGACCGAATGGCAGGAACGCCCCGCATACCGGCTGGAGTTCCGTGTCGGCGAACGGGCGCCATGTGACGACGAACCCGCTACTCCGGCAGCGAGTGCCGTCCGCCCTGATGCCGCGGTCCGGCGGGCGGTCCCGGCGGTCGGGTGACCCGCGCCCCCTCCGACCGCGCCGCGCGGGGAGGTGACTGCGGCCGACCCGCGGTCGGCGACGCCGACGCGTCGCCCGCGGACCGCGACGACGCGCGCGGCTGGGCCAGCGCAACCGCGACCGCCGTGGTCAACGGCACCGACAGCGCGATGCCGATGGACCCGACGAACGACCGCGCCAACTCGACGGTGACGGTGTCGGTGGTCGCGAGATCGGTGAACGACTGACCCGCGACCGAGAACAACAGCAGCAGCGGGAGCGCACTGCCCGCATAGGCGAAGACCAGGGTGTACACGGTGCTCGCGATGTGGTCGCGCCCCACCCGCATCGCCGCGGTGAAGGTTGCCCGCCGACTCGGCTGTCCGGTCCCGACCAACTCGAAGACCGTCGACGCCTGGGTGATGGTGACGTCGTTGAGCACACCGAGGGCGCCGATGATGAACCCGGCGAGCAGGATGCCGTTGGCCGAGATGGTGGTCTGATAGACCTGCAGGTTGTTGGTCTGGTCGTTGGACAGTCCGGTGATGTTCGTGGTGGTCACCGCCAACCACGACAACAGCGCCGTGGCGGCGAGCGAGGTGAGCGTGCCGATCAGCGCCGCACTGGTCCGCAGGCTGACGCCGTGGGCGAGGTAGATGACCACGAACAGGATCGCCGCCGACGAGACGATCGCCACGGTCACCGGTGACCGCCCGTCGAGAATGGCGGGCAGGGTGAACACCAACAACACCCCGAACGCCACCACCAGGCCGATGATCGACCGCAGACCCCGCCACGCGGCCACCGCCACCACGGCCAGGACGAACACCACCGCCCAGAACACCAGCGGAGTGGTGCGTTGGAAGTCGAAGAACGAGTAACGGGTGCCCTGCTGATCGATGGTGACCCTGCTGAGCCGGACCTTGTCGCCGACGTGGAGGGTGGGCTGTCCGGCCTGTGGCTTTGCGGCCTGCTCGGGGGTCAGCCGCTGACCGGCAGCACTGGCCTGGGAGCGATCGCGATTGGTCGCCACCTGGATCAGGGTGTTGGAGCCACGGTCGGGACCGGAGGTCAGCGAAACGGTCGACTGGATGCACGTGCCCTGCGGGTCGGACAGGACCGACGCGTCGCCCGCGAAGACCGTGCCGCCCTGCTGATTGCCGCACGACGAGAAGGTCTGGGCCACCACGGTACCGGTGACGGTCTGCTGTGACCCGCCCCCGACGGATTGGAACTGCAGCGGAACCGCCCGCGTCTGGTGGGTGGGCCACAGCACCACCAGCCCGACGATGATGCCGATGCCACAGACGAGCAGGATGCCGGTGACGATGCGCGCGGCGACCGGCCCGATGCGAGTGCTGACCGAACGCAGGTCGTGACCGTGACCACGGGCGTGGCCGTGTGACTCCGTCTTCACTCGGGCCACTGTAGTGCGGAGCACTCCGCCCCCAGACGTGACCGAGCTCACCGAAAGCCGCGCGATCCGTCGCCGGATACGGGACCATGGACAGGTGATCGAGGAGATGCAACTCGAGGCCACCGCCCTGCTCGCCGCGGGCGAATACGAGCACGCGCTCGCCGAGTTCTCGGTGCTCCGCGAGATCCGGGCCCGCCGCGAGGGTCCCTACTCGGTCATGTACCTGTCGAACCTGCACGATGCCGTGCGATGTATGTGCCACCTGCGTCGCTGGTCGGACAGTGAGCCGTTGTCGGCCGAGCTCTGTCACAAGTACTCGTTCACCCACGCGGCCGCCGAGTCCGACGCCGTCGACGCGGCCAAGAGGTACGCGTGGGCCCTGCTGCAGCTCGGCAAGCCCGCATTCGCTGCGGACGTCTACCGCAAGACCGCCGCCGCGCTCACCGCCGCGGGCGACGACCACCAGGCCGACCGGATGCTGGCCCTGGCGCAGTCGCTCGCCGCCGGACACCGCATCGCCCCGGACGGGCCGGGGGAGTTCGAACCCGTCTGACGCCGGCGGCGACGCGACACCGGTCACATCCGCTGGCAGACAACCGGGCTTCAATGATAGATACAAGTTGTGTCCATCAATGCTGCCGCACCGTCCGCGGCCGAACGCGCCTACGGGGCGTTGAAGGCGGAGATCCTCGACGGCACCCGCAGTGGTGGCGATCTGATCAGCGAGGGTGAGATCGCGAGCGCGTTGGGGCTGTCACGCACCCCGGTGCGTGAGGCGTTCCTGCGACTCGAGACCGAGGGCTGGATGAAGCTCTACCCCAAACGCGGCGCATTGATCGTGCCCGTCGGCGCCGCGGAGGCGACCCACGTGGTGCAGGCCCGCTTCGTGGTCGAGACCGGGGCGGTCGCCGCGCTGACCCCCGCGGTGACCGAGTCGATCGCCACCGCGCTGGACGACTCCCTGCAACGACAACGCGACCTGGCCGCCGACGGCGCGGTGGACGACTTCGCCACCGTCGACACCGACTTTCACCGCACCTGGGTCGCCGCGGCAGACAACCCCGTACTGCTCGCCTTCTACGACACCCTGCGCGAGCGGCAGCAACGGATGAACGCCCACTCACTACGTCGCGACGTCACCCGGATCGGTGACGTGATCGACGATCACGAGTCGCTCGCCGATCATGTGCGACGCGGTGATGCTGCGGCGTTCGCGACCACGCTGGCCGATCACCTCGAGCGGGTGCACGGCATCACCCTGCCCGGCACCACCGACCCGGGAGACCGGTCGTGACCGGGACCGTCGGCCGGGTTCGCGACGACCGGCGTTGGCTCGCCGTCGCCCTGACCGTGTTCGCCATCGCCTGGGGTGGTAACGAGTTCACGCCGCTGCTGGTGATGTACAAGAACGCGCACGGATTGTCCGCCGCGGTGGTCGACGTGCTCCTGTTCGCCTACGTCCTCGGTATCGTGCCGGCGTTGCTCATCGGCGGCCCGCTGTCGGATCGGTACGGTCGCGCGGCGCTGTTGCGCCCGGCGCCGCTGCTGGCGGCCTGCGGTTCCGGCATCCTCGCGGCCGGTGCCGACAGTGCGGCGCTGCTCTTCACCGGCCGCGTGTTCAGCGGACTCGCCCTGGGCCTGGCCATGGCGGTGGGGAGCAGTTGGCTCAAGGAACTCTCACCGGCAGGCACCGGTGCGGGCCGCGCGGCGATGAGCCTGACCGCGGGTTTCGGCGTCGGTGCGGGCGTCGCGGGCGGGTTGGCCCAGTGGGCACCGCTACCCGATTCGCTGAGCTACCTCATCAACGTGGCGCTCTGCCTGATCGCTGCCGTGGCACTGTTCGGCATCCCGGTCACCTCCCGCGAGCCGGCCGTCACCAACCGGGCCCGGTTGATCGACGACCTCGCCGTGCCCGCGGTCGGCCACCGACGGTTCCTGTTGGTGGTGCTGCCGATCGCGCCATGGGTGTTCGGCGCCGCCGCGAGTGCGTACGCGGTGCTGCCCACGCTGGTCGCGCCGAGGGTGGGACACCTGCAGATCGGGTTCTCCGCCCTGGTCACCGTGGTGACACTGGGATCCGGCTTCGCCATCCAGTCCGTCGCCCGACGCCTGGACCGCCCCGGAACCGCACGCACCGGGATCCTCGCCCTGACGCTGTTGGTCGGCGGGATGGTGTTGGCCGCGGTGTGCGCGCAGGTCCTCGACCCCTGGCTGACGCTGGCCACCGGCGCGGTGTTGGGCGCCGGGTATGGCATCGCGCTGGTGGCGGGCCTGACCGAGGTGCAGCGAATCGCCACCTCCGACGACCTCGCCGGGTTGAACGCGGTCTTCTACTCGGTGACGTATCTCGGTTTCGCGGTGCCCGCGACCATGGCTGTGTTACACGGCGCCGTCGGCGCGTTCAGTTATCCGGCGATGTTCGGCGTCGGCGCGGCCGCCGCCGCCGGGTGCCTCGTGCTGGTCACCACGAACTCGCGTCGGCACGTGACCCGTACCCGTACCGCCGAGACCGATGCCGCGCCGGCGATGCGAGGATGACGCGGTGACCTCGCCGCTCGCCTACTTCACCCGCACCGACGACGGAGACCTGCTGCCGACCCGCTACGCCCGCAGCCGCTGGGGTGCCGGTCTGCTGAACGGACCGGCGGTGGTCGCGTTGGTCGCTCATGAACTCGAGCGGGCTGCCGGCGACCCCGAACTGGTACCCGGACGGCTGACGGTGGACCTGTTCAAGGCCGCACGGCAGGCACCGACCACCGTGCGTACCCGTGCGATCCGCGCCGGTCGCCGCATCCGGACCACCTTTGCCGAGGTGATACAGGGCGACACCGTGGTGGCCCAGGCGACACTCATCCAGTACCGCCCGTCCGCGCCGCCGCCGGGTACCGAGTGGGCCCCGCAGACCACCCTGGATCGACCACCGTCCTCGGAATCGGGTATCGCGCTGCCGTGGCTGTTCAGCGAACCGGTCGGGTGGACGCGTGAGATCGCCGGACATCAGGACGACACCCGTAAGAGCATGTGGGCGACCGGCCTGCCCGCGATCGCCGGTGAACCGCTGACCCCGTTCGTGCGGGCCGCGTCGGTCAGCGAATCGACCAGCCTGCTCACCAACCTCGGGACCTCGGGTATCGGGTACATCAACGGCGACCTGACGCTGGCGTTGACTCGTGCGCCGGTCGGCGACTGGGTCGGCATCCGCGCCGACACCCACCTCGCCGCCGACGGCCTGTCGGTGGGCACCACCACCCTGTACGACC
Source organism: Williamsia sterculiae (assembly GCF_900156495.1). Taxonomy (GTDB): domain Bacteria; phylum Actinomycetota; class Actinomycetes; order Mycobacteriales; family Mycobacteriaceae; genus Williamsia_B; species Williamsia_B sterculiae. Next base: position 147,868 of record NZ_FTNT01000001.1, on the reverse strand, counting down.
AGCAGGGCGCGATCGGCACCGGCCTGGTCACCGCCATCAGCAATGCGCAAGCGCAGATCGACTTCGGCCGTGTCGACGAGGCGGGCGAACCGCCCACCCGCCAGTCCGAGGTGTGAACCGTGGGCGGGCGGACCGGTCAGATCCGCACGCCGTCCCACTCGTGGTCGTGCATGAAACCCTCGGCCAGACCCACGTGGTACTTGGCACAGTCACGCAGGATGTTGGCGTAGGCGAACGGCACCATGAACGCGGGGCGCATGTCGGTGAAACTGGTTATCACATCGTCGGTTTCCCAGTAATCCCGCACGTACTGTCGCAGCGACACCCCCGGCGGCCGCGCCGACTTGCGCCAACCGTAGATGAGCATCCCGGGACCGATCATCTTGCGTTTGTACGGATCCGGGAAAATGATCTCGTCGTTCTCCCCGAAGAAGGCTCTGTCCACACGATCCTGCGGTGAGAACATCATGATGCCGCTGGTGGCACGGGGATTGCACTCGATGGTGAACAGGCCCCGCTCCTCGTTCTCGATGAAGTCGAAGCCCACCTGTCCGGTGAAACCGATGTCGGCGATGAAATCGGTGACCCAGTCCAGGATTCCCTGGTGCTCCACCGACTCGAAGGTCAGACACGAGTTGTGGTCGATGGCGTAGCGCACCGGATACGTCGCGTGGGCGTAGACCTTGCCCTCGTGACACACCGAATACGTGCAGTACTTGTCGCCCTTGAGCCACTCCTGAGCCAACCACGGATTGGTCGGATCGAACTCCAATCCCGTCAACGGATCACCGGGGTACACCTTCATGACCTTCTGCGAACCGCGGGAGTAGCACTGCTTCAACGCGAACGGCGTGGTGAAATCCAGCGCGGCAACGTCTTCCGGTGATCGTAATTCGGCGAACCGCAAGGTGGGGATGTTGCGGTCGGCGAGCAACTGCTGGAAGTCGTACTTGTTGTGCAGACCGTTCTCGATCACGAAGTCCGAGAGGAACAGCGTGCATTCCGGCGGGAAGACGTCGGTCATCATCGAGATGATGTCGGTTTCCTCGTGAATGGGTATCACCACGTCGATCTTCTGTTCGCGGCAGATCCTGGCCAATTCGAGGCAGTACTCGCGTGGCTGGAACTTCGGTGACGGAGTCTTGTAGAAGTCGTAGGTCGCATTCGAGAACCGCGTCACCGCAAGGGGAATGGAATCGACGATGGTCACCTTGTGACCCGCCGCCGCCAACAACCGTGCCAGGTCGAGGGTCAGGAACGACCGCCCGAACGTGATGCACACGTGCTTCCTGTCGGACTCTCCCTGCGTGTTCTGCAACCGCGTGATCCCGGACCGTGCCATCACACCCCCCCTGACTCTCGTCGCGCCTGACTCTCTTCGCAGCGCACCCTGCGCAGGTGCCCGGCCGACCGATAGGCAACGGGGGACATGGTAGCTTAGCCGGTGGTCGGGCCCCTGTCGGCCGAATCCACAGGTGCGACGAGGTCGTCTGAGTTTCTTCGTGGTGGAGGTGTCCGATGTTCTTGATCGGCGTGCTGTTCGCCGGTCTCGCCGCCGTCGCCTACGGACTGTCGACGGTGCTACGGGCGTTGGGAGCACGACGGGCCGCCGTCGCCGCCCGCGAGGAGGGCTCCGACCCGGCGACGACCACCAGCGGCGGGCCGTCGATGAACTCCACCGTCGCCACCCTGCGCGACCCTGCCTTCCTGGTGGGGACCGGACTGGTCATCGTGGGTTTCGGCGGCGGAGCGGTCGCCGCCCGCTTCCTGCCGTTGTTCCTGTCGCAGACCATCGTCTCCGCCAATCTCATCGTCACCGCTCTGCTCGGGACCACCGTGCTCGGCATCCGACTGCATCTGCGGGACTGGGTGGCCGTTCTCACCGTGGTCGCATCGCTGTGCATGCTCGGCTTCTCCGCCGAACACCACACCGGTGGCGGCGAGGACATCGCTTTCCACTGGGGGCTCTTCGCGGCGACCATCGTGATCTCGGCGGGCGCCCTCCTCGGCGTGTACCGCCTCGGTGCCCGCAGCGCGCTGGTCGGTGGTGCCGCAGGTGGCACCCTGTTCGGCGTCATCGCGATCGCGGTCCGCGTCCTGCGCGGATTCGAGCCACTGGACATGGTCGACCTGTTCACGGATCCAGCGCTCTACACCATCGCGATCGCCGGTGCGGTGGGCTTCTACGTACAGACCGTCGCGTTGCAGCTCGGTGCGGTCAACGGGGTGACCGCGGTATTGGTGGTCGGCGAGACCGCAGCCCCGGGCATCATCGGCGTGATCTTCCTCGACGACTCCGCCAAACCCGGTTACGGCTGGCTGGCCGTGGTCGGGTTCATCGGTGCGGTCATCGGCGCGATGCTGGTGGCCTGGTACGGCTCGGCCGATGCCGACCACTTCGGTGAGGCACCGGTGAGCGAGGGCGGATGGCGACGAAGGCAATCCCGAGACGGCGATGCCCCCGACGGGGCAACCGGTGACCACGACGGGGTCGGGCACATACCGGGTGGCGCGACGGAGCCGGGGCGACGCCACGGTTCGCCAGACGGCAACATGTGAGGCAACGGCGGCACCCGCCCGTCGTGGAAAGCGAGAGTGCCGCGTGATCGTACGACCGGGGACTGCCTACCCACTGGGGGCGTCCTACGACGGCTCCGGCACCAATTTCGCCCTGTTCAGCGAGGTCGCGGAGCGGGTGGAGCTGTGTCTCTTCGATGCGGACCGCAACGAGACCCGGGTCGATCTCACCGAACAGGACGGTTTCGTCTGGCACGGTTTCGTCCCCGGTATCGAACCCGGGCAGAGCTACGGCTACCGCGTGCACGGACCCAACGACCCGGCTCAGGGGTTGCGCTGCAACCCCAACAAGCTGTTGCTGGATCCCTACGCCAAGGCCATCAGCGGTCGTTTCGAGTGGGATCAGTCGGTCTTCGGATACGACTTCGGCGAGCCCACCAGCCGCAACGACGACGACTCGGCGCCGTACATGCCCATGTCGGTGGTGATCAACCCGTGGTTCGACTGGGGCACCGACCGACCACCGCGGCACAACTACGCCGAGACCGTCATCTACGAGGCCCACGTCAAGGGTCTGACCGTCGCCCACCCCGACATCCCCGAGGAACTGCGCGGAACCTACGCCGGAATCGCCCATCCGGCGATCCTCGACCACCTCACCGCGCTCGGGGTGACGGCACTGGAATTGATGCCGGTCCACCACTTCAGCGACGACTCGGTGTTGCAGGACCGGGGCCTCTCCAACTACTGGGGTTACAACACCATCGGGTTCTTCGCGCCCGACTCCAAGTACGCCTACACCCAGACCCCGGCCGGACACGTGCAGGATTTCAAGGCGATGGTGAAGGCGGTGCACGCGGCGGGTATCGAGGTCATCCTCGACGTGGTCTACAACCACACGGCCGAGGGCAATCACCTGGGCCCCACCCTGAGCTTCCGCGGCATCGACAACGCCGCCTACTACCGGTTGGTCGAGGACGATCCGCAGTACTACATGGACTACACCGGTACCGGCAACACGCTCAACGTCCGACACCCGCACTCGCTGCAGCTGATGATGGACTCGCTGCGGTACTGGGTGACCGAGATGCACGTCGACGGATTCCGGTTCGACCTCGCGGCCGCGTTGGCGCGCGAGTTCTACGCCGTGGACCGGTTGGCGAGTTTCTTCGAACTCGTGCAGCAGGACCCGGTGGTCAGCCAGGTGAAACTGATCGCCGAGCCCTGGGATGTGGGACCCGGCGGCTACCAGGTGGGCAACTTCCCGCCACAGTGGACCGAGTGGAACGGTCACTACCGCGACACCGTGCGTGACTTCTGGCGCAGTGAGCCGGGCACCCTCGGTGAGTTCGCGGCTCGGATCACCGGTTCGGCCGACCTGTACGAACACACCGGCCGCCGCCCGGCCGCCTCGATCAACTTCATCACCGCACACGACGGTTTCACCCTCCGTGATCTGGTCTCGTACAACGACAAACACAACGAGGCCAACGGTGAGGAGAACCGGGACGGCGAGAGTCACAACCGGTCGTGGAACTGCGGTGTGGAGGGTGCGACCGAGGACGCCGAGGTCACCGCGTTGCGCGCCCAGCAATCCCGCAACTTCCTGGCCACCCTGTTGCTGTCACAGGGGGTCCCGATGATCGCGCACGGTGACGAGATCGGCCGCACCCAGGGCGGCAACAACAACTCGTACTGCCAGGACAACGAGATCAGCTGGGTGGACTGGTCATCGGTGGACACCGACTTGCTCGAGTTCGCCCGGGCGGTGTCGCGGATCCGCCGCGAACACCCCGTGTTCCGCCGCCGCCGCTTCTTCGACGGCCGACCCGTCGCCCGCACCGGGGAGAACCTGCCCGACATCGGGTGGATTCGTCCCGACGGCAGCGAGATGACCGAAGCGGACTGGTCGGAGGGGTTCGGCCGCGCGGTCGGCATCTTCCTCAACGGCAACGCCATCCGCGAGGTGGACGACTACGCCGAACCGGTGGTGGACGACAGCTTCCTGATGTTCCTGAACGCGCATTGGGAGGCACTGGAGTTCCCCGTCCCGGAGCGGTTCGGACACCGCTGGGAGACCGTGCTGGACACGGCCATGCGTGAGGATGCCGCCGCCGACCTCGCCACGCCTGCCCAGGTGACGTTGCCGCCTCGGTCGATGGTGATGCTGCGGCGGATCGAGGAGGAGAGCTGACCGGCGATCAGCCGTGTGCGCGTTCGCGCAACCGCGTCCGGTGGGCTGTCCACCGGCGCCGGGTCAGCTCGACGACGATCACCACGAAGCCCGCGAGCCCCCAACCCAGCAGGATGTCGAACACGTAGTGCTCCGCCGTGTAGACCAGGGTGAACGCCATGATCAGTGCGTATCCGACGAACAGGGTTCGGCCGAGCGCACGGACCCGTGGCCACATGAACAGTGCGAGCAACCCGGTCAAGGCGGCATGTAGCGACGGGACGGCGGCGACGAGGTTGGCCTTGGACTGGCCGACCTGCAGCATGTCCGACGCGGCGGGGATGTGCAGCACGTCCCAGCCCCTGGCCGAGATGCGTTCGACCTCCGGGGCGGCACCCATGTGTTCGGGGGTGGCGGTACCCAACAGCCCACCATCAGGGTCGGGGAGTCCGTCGATGCAGGACGGGTTGCGAGGGTGGTCGACCACCTCGGCCGGGGCACAGCGGGCCGCGGCCCACGGCGGTGCGGCCGGCACGAACGTGTAACCCACGAGGCCGAGGAACGACGTCAGCACGAAGCACACCGCGAACCGCCGCCACGCCACCCGATCGCGTAACCACAGCACCGCGGCCACGGCGTACGGCACCACGAAGAACGAGACGTAGACGACGCTGGTGATGATCTCCCACCACGGTGGGGTCGCCTCCTTGAGGTGCTGCTGCAACCACAACGTCGGCTCCACCCCGCCGAACAGGTGCCGGTCTGCGGCCACGGCCAGCCACCATTGCGTGGGCATGCCCATCCACTGAGCGACGTTGCGGGTCTGGTCGTAGAGAACGAGGACGGCCGCGAACGGAAGCCAGTCGACGACCACGGTGATGATGCGGCGCCGACCGATCGACGCCGCCGCGAGACCGGAACACAGGAACACCAGCAGCCCGGTGCGATCCATCGAGACACCGTTGTGGACGAACATCGCCACGACCGCGACCGCCCAGACCACCAGCGCGATGCGTCGCCACCAGGTGGGGTTGCGCACCCACGACGGCCGGTGCGCCACCTCCGTCGAGCGGGGGTCCGGGGCACGCTGATCACCGCCGTCATCGTCGACCCGGGCATCGCGTGCCTCGGAGATGCTCATCCCGACGGCCTCACATTCTGCGGTTGCACTCGTGGCACCCGCCTCTCGAATCGACCGCCTGCGCTCATGCAGTCGTGTATTCGCCATCGTCAGCACCGGCAGACATCTGGCGTTCACCTCTTCGTCAACCCTAGAACGTGCGCGGTACACGCGTCGGTTGCCGAGTAAAACGCCGTCGGCGCGTCGGTGGCGGTAGTCCGCACGGTCAAGAGCCCGGTGGTCGTTCGTTCGCCGTGATCCTCGGCGGTTTTTCGTGCTCCGACGAGCAGGTGGAACCGTCCCGACGAGCAGTTCGAACAGCAGCGCAGGCCGCCCAGACTGGGGCCATGGCACACGACCCCACCGGCTACCGGTTCGATCCCGATCTCGCCACCGCTGCACCGAGCCTCGCGCCACTCGACCCCGACGATCACGGTGCGTCCCGCGCCGCGATGACGGCGATGACACGGTCGTTACCGACCTGGACGCCTCGCGCGCCGATCGCGGTCGACGACCTGCCCATCCCCGGACCGGATGGGCCGGTCGCCGTTCGCATCTATCGGCCCACCGTCGAGTCCGGCCCACGGCCCGGCATCGTCTACCTGCACTGGGGTGGCTTCGTGGCCGGTGGTCTCGACGTCGTGGACGCCGACGGGCGGCGCCTGGCCGACGAGGTCGGAGCCGTCGTCGTCTCGATCGACTACCGGCTCGCCCCCGAGCATCGTTACCCGGCAGCCGTCGAGGACGCGTACGCCGGTCTCGTCTGGCTGGCGGGTTCGGCCGAGGATCTGGGGGTCGACCGAGCGCGCATCGCCGTGGCCGGAGAGAGCGCGGGTGGTGGTCTCGCCGCTGCCCTGACGCTGCTGTCCCGGGACCGGGGTGGCCCCTCGATCGCGTTCCAGGCGCTCGGGTTCCCGCAGCTCGACGACCGCGCCGACACGGTGTCGGCGACCTCGTTCGTCGACACTCCGATGTGGGACCGGGCGAGCCTGCTGGCCAGCTGGCGCGACTACCTCGGACCGGGCGAACCCGGCGGTCGGGACGTCGAGCCCTACGCGGCCCCGGCCCGAGCGGTGCACCTCGCCGGACTCCCGCCCGCGTTCGTCACGGCCTGCGAGTTCGATCCCCTGCGCGACGAGGCGATCAATTACGCCGCCCGTCTCGTTCGCGCCGGCGTCGGCGTCGACCTACAGCTCTATCGCGGGACGTTCCACGCCTCGACCGCGGTCGCCGACGCCGAGGTGAGCCGCCGGATGCTCGCCGACCGCTCCGCGGCACTGGTACGCGGACTCTCCTGATCCGACGACAGACCGCCGGACCAGCCCTCCACCACATCGTTCGACGACAAGGAGCATCATGCCCACGCTCGACCACACCATCGTCCACGCCAGCGATCGCTTCGCCTCGGCCCAGTTCCTCGCCGACCTCCTGGGAGCCCCTGATCCGGTCGAACTCGGACCGTTCGTCGCGGTCCGGCTCGACGGCGCGGCCCTTGATTACGCCGAACACCTCGTGCGAGGCCGTGACTGGGTGCCCACCCACTACGCGATCAAGGTCGACGAGGACGAGTTCGACGCCGTCCTGTCCCGGATCCGGGCACGTGGACTGCCCTACTGGGCCGATCCCCGCCACACCGAACCGCGGGCCATCAACCATCTCGAAGGCGGGCGCGGGGTCTACGTCCACGATCCGGACGGCCACAACATCGAGTTCCTGACTCGTACGTACTCGGACCGCTTCTTGACCTCGATCTGACGCGACACGAATACGGTGGCTCAGGTGAACCCACGATGGGCCGACTCCGTTGCGGTTCTCGATGCGGTCACCCGAATCGCGGCGGCGACCCGGGCGGACCTGCTCGAGGTGCTCTCGGCCGAGATCGGTGACCTTATCCCCCACCGAGCGGCGATACTGCGCACCGAGGATTGCGCTCGCGACCCGGTCAAGACGGTTGGTGACGCGCGCGCCGTGGCGGCTGTCGATCTCGGCATGCTCCGCGACCTCGCGCAGGGGACCGAGCCCGGGGCACCGGCCCGCCTCGTGACGTTCGACATCGACGGCTCGCCGCGTCGTCTCGTGGTGGTCTCGGCTGTTTCGGCGGCGGGTCGGGGGGCGACCCTCGTGCTCGTCGACTCGGTCGTGGACGGGCCGGCCGACGACGTCACGGTCGTGCTCGGACACCTGTGGGCGGCCGTCGCCGCGATCGCGGCCGAGCGTGCGGTCGACACCGGTCCGGACCTTCTCGTGGGCAATCTCGCCGCATCCACCGCTCGGCGCCGCGCCGCGGCCGATCTGGGGCGGGAGCACCGTGTGACCCTGCACGGCATTCTCGCCGTGCTGCGCTCCCGCAGGCTGCCCGACGACCGGGCCCGGCAGGTCGCGACAGACCTGGGCGTCGCCGCCGTGGTCGCCTCCCAGACCGCTGCTCGGGACCGTCATGAACTCGGCCATCAGCCCGTCGGCGATGCCGTCGAGGCCCTGGCCGCGGAGTTCGCACCGGTCGCCGGGCACCGGTCGCTGGAGATCGTCGGTCCGGAGGACCCGCGCACCGACATACCGCTCGATGTCGCCGCGACTGCGCGCACGGTCAGCCGGGGACTGCTGCTCGTCGCCCTGGAGCGGCGGGGCGTGAGCCGCCTGCGGTGCGCGTGGACGCTGGCGAACGGCAGCCTTCAGGTCGAGGTCCGTGACGACGCGGACGGCGAGGTGGCGGACGGTGACGGGGCGCCCCCTGTCACGTTCGACGCCGACCTGCCCGACCGGGTCGAGGCGGTCGGAGGACATCTCCGCAGCGACACCACTGCGGGGTGGGGAACGACGGCGACCGCGGTGTTCCCACTCCACACCGCGGATCCGGTCGATCCCGGCCCGATCCACGCGCTGCACCCGCGCGAGCGAGAGGTGCTGGTGGGACTTCGGGACGGTCTACGCAATCGGGACATCGCCCGGCAGCTGGGGCTCAGCGAGCACACCGTGAAGTTCCACGTCCGCAACATCCTCGACAAGCTCGACGTCCGGACCCGTGGTGAGGCGGCAGCCATGGCACACGACCACCTCGGTTGAGCGCCCACCGCGGTGACTCGGCGGACCACACGGTGGCCCCGGCCCGGGTCCCGGACGTCGACGAAGCGGGTTCCGGGTTGCTGCCGGGGGACCGTGACGGACAGAGTTAGAGTGGTGTCCTGGGTCACACCACCCGGTCACGGGTGGGTGTGCGGCCGGCCCGCACCGACGAGCTGGCCGGACGATGCGAGGAGGACCGGTGGCCAACCGCTTTCTGCGATACGGGGACCGCCGTTACATCATCTCCAAGGAGACCGAGGCTCGTCTGCACCGCACGCTGGACGCGGTATACGCCGACGGCAGCCGGGGCCATCAGTGGTTGACCCTCTACCCGGACACCGCGGCACCCTGTCGCCTGCTCATCGCCACCGGTGTACCCATCTCCATCGAGACCGAGGTGAGCCTGGTGGACTGACCTGCTTCTCGCCCTGCCCATCGACCAACGAGGAGTGTGGATGACCACGGAGACCTGCGACCACGTGGTGGTCGGCGCCGGTTCGTCGGGCGCGGTACTCGCCGCCCGGCTGTCCGAGAAGACCGACCGCGAGGTAGTGCTACTGGAGGCGGGCGGGGAGGACTCCGACAAGTTCGTGCACATCCCGGCGGGTTTCGCCCAGTTGTTCCGCAGTGAATACGACTGGGACTACTTCACCGAGGATCAGCCGGGTCTGGACGGCCGACGGGTCTACTGGCCGCGGGGCAAGACCCTGGGTGGTTCGAGCTCGATCAACGCGATGATGTGGGTCCGCGGCTTCGCCGACGACTACGACGCGTGGGCCGCTCTCACCGACGACACCTGGTCCTACGCCTCCGCCGTCGACGCGTTTCGGCGGATCGAGGACGTGGAGGGTTCCACCGATCCCGACCACGGTCGCGGCGGTCCCATGGCGGTGTCACGTCAACGCAGCCCCAACCCGCTCACCCGTCGCTTCCTGGAATCGGTGTCACAGCTGGGATTCCCGATCGAGTCGGCCAACCGGACGCAGCCGACCGGTTTCAGCGAGACCATGGTCACCCAACGCCGGGGTGCGCGATGCAGCACTGCCGACGCCTATCTCGGACCCGCGCGGTCGCGTGCCAATCTGCGTATCCGTACCGGCGCGATGACCACACGAGTTCTCTTCGACGGCGTCGACGCCACTGGTGTGGAGTACGTGTCGGACGGCGAGACCCACACCGTGGTGGCCCGCGACGGGGTGACCCTCTGCGGCGGCGCGGTCAACACCCCGCAGCTGCTGATGCTCTCGGGTATCGGTGACGCACGGCACCTGAGGGACAAGGGAATCGACGTTCGCGTGGATCGTCCCGATGTGGGATCCAACCTGCTCGACCATCTGATATCGGCAATGGTCTGTGCCACGCCGGAGCGAACGCTGTCGCATGCGACCTCACCGCGGGCACTGCTCGACTACCTCGTCCGGCGACGGGGGATGCTGACGTCGAATGTCGCGGAGGCCTACGGTTTCGCTCGCAGCGAGGTCGACGACGAACCGCTACCCGACCTCGAATTGCTGTTCGCCCCGGTCGCCTACGTGGGCCAGGGACTCGAGGAGCCGCCCGAGGACGGGGTGACCCTCGGAACCATTCTGTTGCAGCCGCGCAGCACCGGGACGATCCGGCTGAGAAGTGCCGACCCCCACGACAAACCGATCATCGACCCGCGCTACCTCAGCGACCCCGATGGCCGCGATCGAGCCGCGGCGACCGCGGGCGTTCGGCTCATCACCGAGATCCTGCGCACCCCGCCACTGGCCGATGTGACCGGCCGAGCCCTACAACCGGAGGGTCCCGATCCGGCCGAACTCGTCGACGAGTCCGTTCGGCTGTCGCAGACCCTGTACCACCCGGTGGGTACCTGCCGGATGGGACGCGACGACGACGCGGTGGTGCGACCCGATCTCACCGTGCGCGGGGTGAACCGACTGCGCGTCGCCGACGCCTCGGTGATGCCGGTGATCGTCCGCGGACACACCAACGCCGCGTCGATCATGGTCGGCGAGAAGGCCGCGGAGCTGATCAGCAGGGCCGACTGACTCCTCAGACCGCACCTGCGGAGTCGACCGCCCAGGTGCAGGCCTGCACGAACACCGGTCCGAAGACGTCGGCCTGTAGCACACAGCAGGCATGGCCCGCGGCCACGTCGAACCGGCGCGCGCCGGGGATCCCGTCGACGAGCAACTGCTGGCGGCTCGGCGGAACCACCCGATCCCTGGTGGTGACGCAGACCGCGGTCGGTACGTCGATCTCAGCGAGCCACTCCCCGGAGCGGAATCGTCCGAGCTCATCGCCGATCTCCCCGACACGTGACAACCGGGTGGACCGGACCTGCCGCAACGCCCACGCGCCGTCCGAGATGTCGGTGTCGTCGAGCGCCTCGGCACTGATGGTGCGCAGCGGGGTGCGCACCAGCCGCAGCAGCGAGCCGGCCATCTGGTCCACCACCGCACGCCCGGAACCCGCGCGGCCGAAATACGAACCGGTGGAGGCGAGTACCAATGCGGAGACCCGGTCGTGGTGTCGACGCCACGTCAACTGTGCGGTCCCGCCGCCCATCGAGAAGCCGGCGACCGCGAATCGATCGATGCCGAGCACGTCGGCCAGTGCGGCGACGTCGTCGGCGCAGTCGTCGAGCCGGAATTCCTCGGACACGATTCCCCGACCGTGCCAGCGCTGGTCCATCGTGATGACCCGGAACTCCTCGGCGAGCCGCGGGATCACCGGGTACCAGGACAGCAACCCCGTGGTCACCACCGCGTGCAACAGGACGATGACGGGCGCATCGCGGTCGCCGCTGTCGGTGACGAAGGTTTCGCCGCGTCCGGGGAGCTCGACCATTCGTCCCGCGGGCAGCTCACCGCGTGGTGCCGCCCGCACCAGGCGACTGACCTGCGTCGCCGCCCGATCGATGATCGTCACCCGACTCCCCGTTGCCATGCCGTCATGCTGCCAAAGCAGTCCGCGGCGGGTCGGGCGGGGCACCGGACCGGTCAGCTGTCGCAGGCCTCCACCAGCGCCTTTACATCCGCCTCGACCGCTCTGGTGATGTGCCAGGGATCTTCGACGAGCTCCTTACAGGCCATCAACCCGACGTTGAGCGAACCGGCCGCCGAGAACACGGTCATGTTCAGACCGGCACCGTGGAACACCGGCCCCAGCGGGTACATCCCGGTGATCTCCGCCCCCAGGAAGTACAGCGGGAAGTCCGGTCCCGGCACGTTGGAGATCACCAGGTTGTAGATCACCGGGTGGTGTTCGGCCAGGTTGTGGGCCGCGTAGAAACGCATCAGTGCGCCGACGGTGTTCGACGGCAGCAGTTGACTCCAGGCCCGCAACAGGTTCGGTTCGATGGAACCGTGGTGGTCCTTGGCCGTCTTCGACCTCTCGGCCACCGCGAACACCCGATCCACCGGGTCGTCGATGTCGGTGGGCAGGCTGGCGAACATACCCGTCACCTTGTTGGTGCCCTTGGTGACCAGGCGACCGTCGTCGTCCTCGCCGTGCAACGAGACCGGGACCATCGCCACCAGCGGACGGTCGGGCAGCTCACCACGATCATCGAGATAGCGGCGCAGCGCACCGGCACACACTGCGAGCACCACATCGTTGACCTTGACCCCGAACTGATCCTTGATGCGCTTGATGTCCGACATCGACACCTGGGTGAAAGCGATCTCCCGGTGCGGGGTGATGGTGCCGTTGAACGAGGTCCGCGGCGCGCTGAACGGCATCGGCATGGCCGCCGACCGCCGGGCCCGCAACAACCAGCGGAACGGGACCTCGACCGTCTGCGGCAGTAGTTGCGCGACGCTGATCGGTCGACGCACCACGTTGAGCGCGCCGTTCAGCGCGAGAGTGGGCAACGAGGCGCCGCCCGCGGACATCGCCTGCCGGTCCGCGTCGAGGTCGGGGGCCTCGGGGGTCAGGCTGCACAGCTGGGTCAGCAGTTCGGCGCCGCTGACCCCGTCCACGCTCGCATGGTGCATCCGGATCATCACCGCAAGTCGCCCGTCGGGACGACCCTCGATCACCCAGATCTCCCACAACGGTCTACCGCGGTCCAGCGGTTGACCGGCCATGTGCGCGCAGAAGGCGGTCAGCTCGCGCTCACCACCGGGCGCGGGCAACGCCACCTGGTGCACGTGGCGTTCGATGTCAAACTCCCGGTCCTCGATCCAGACCGGGTGGTCGAGATTGAACAGCGAGTCGTGCAGTTTGCGTCGGAATGCGGGCATCGCGGTGATGCGTCGGCCAATCTCGGCCCGCACCGCCGCGAACCGATAACCGCCCGGGATGGTGCTCGGGTCGACCTCGACGATGCCGACGACGTGCATCAACTGTGCCTGTGACTCCAGGTACAGAAACGACGCGTCGAGCCCGCTCAAACGCTCCACGACGACCTCCTCCGCTCGCGCCGCCCCTCAACCCACAGTGTGTGCTCTGTGATGCGCACGCACAGGCAGAACGCCGGACCGTCCGGAAATGCTCCCGCCCCGGACGCGGTGTCGCCTCAGGCGGCCAGATACCGCTCGATCCGGATCGCCGTGGTCGGGTGGCCCGCCGCGACGAGCCAGTCGGCGACGGTGCCGACGAACTCGTCGGCACCGCAGAGGTAGACCACCGGCCGCTGTTCGGGTGGCAGCACGGTCGCGAGTACCTCGTCCCGGGTGATCCGGCCGGGTGGGCGTTGTGAGTCCACGGGCGCCACCCGCGTGTAGAAGATGTCGACAGACAACCGACCGCGCCCACGCAGGGCCGCGAACTCGTCGCGGTAGTAGACGTCGGCGGGGGTCCGGACCGAATACAGCAGCCGAAACCGCGTGTCGGGTGCCGACACCTCCCGCAGCCGGATCATCGCCATCAGCGGGGCGATCCCCGATCCGCCGGCGATCAGCTGCACCGGTCGCCGGCGTTCTGCTCCCTCGGGTGACCAGACGAAATGCCCCCCGATCGGACCGGTCACCTCCACCTGTTCGCCGATCTCGAGATCGCGGACGAGAAACGGCGACACCTCGCCGTCGGCGAGCTCCTCGACACTGACCTCGACAATCTCACCCTCCCGCACATCCGAGAGCGAATACGAGCGCGAGGCGGAGTACCCGTCGGGGGCGGTCAGCCTGATGTCGATGTGCTGTCCGGCGGCCGCGCCGGGGAACCCCGGGATCCGCAACCACAACGACCGAGACGTGGGTGTCTCCATCACCGCGCCCACCACGGTGGCCACCAACCAGTCCGTCACCGTGTATCCGGCTCAGGCATAGCGTTGCTCGCGCCAGGGGTCGCCGAACATGTGATAGCCACCCCGTTCCCAGAAGCCCGGTTCGTCGGTGTCCATCAGATGCAGTTCACTGACCCATTTGGCGCTCTTCCAGAAGTACAGGTGTGGGACCAGCAATCGGGCGGGCCCGCCGTGCTCGGGGGGCAGCGGTCGACCGTCGAAGGTGTGCGCGACCATGGCCCGTCCATCCACCAGGTCGGCCACCGGGATGTTGGTGGTGTAGCCACCGAACGCGTGCGCCATCACGTATCCGCCCGTGCCCTCGACACCGGCCGCGGCGAGCAGCGTGTCGATCGAGACGCCGGTCCAGGTGGTCCCGAGTTTCGACCACCGGGTCACACAGTGGATGTCGACGGTCATCTGCTGCTGCGGCAGCGCCAGGAATTCCGTCCACCTCCACCGCGTGCCCAGTCCGTCGGGCGTGGTCACCGACATCGACCAGCGGTCGGTGTTCACGACGGGCGTGGGTCCGGTCGCCAGCACAGGGAAGTCCGTGGTCAGGTACTGCCCCGGCGGGAGACCGGGCGCGTAGTCGCGACGCTTGCCACGAAAGCGACGATTGATGACGGCCATGTTCGTCATCATCCCAGCCCGTCATCATCCCAGCCCCCTATCGTTGACGCATGCGCATCGGAGCCCACGTACGTCAGGACACCGACCCCCTCGGTACCGCACACCGTCTCGGAGCCGACATCATCCAGATGTTCGTCACCGATCCGCAGGATTGGAAGAAGCCGGAGACACACCCGCAGGCCGCGGCGCTCCGGGAATCCGGGATCGACGTGGTGGTGCACTCGTCGTACCGGATCAACGTGGCCAGTCTGAACAACCGACTGCGGATGCCGTCGCGCAAAGCTGTCGTCGATCAGGCGGCCGCGGCCGCGGAGCTCGGCGCCGTAGGCCTGGTGGTGCACGGCGGACACCTCCGCGACGGTGAGGATGCCGCCCTCGGCTACGAGAACTGGCGCAAATTGTTCGAACGTCAGGCCGACAAGGGCGGCTTCCCGGTACCGATCCTGATCGAGAACACCGCGGGCGGTGATCACGCGATGGCCCGCACCCTCGATGAGATCGCGCGACTCTGGGATGCGGTGGGCGATTTCGACACCGCCGGGTTCTGTCTGGACACCTGCCACGCCTGGGCGGGTGGTGAGGAACTGCTCGGTCTGGTGGAGCGGATACAGGCCATCACCGGTCGCATCGACCTGTTGCATCTGAACAACTCCCGCGACGACTTCGACTCGGGACGTGACCGCCACGCGAACCTGGAATCCGGTCACATCGACCCCGACGTGTTGATCGCGGTCCTCGAGGCCGCCGGTGCCCCGGCCATCCTGGAGACCCCGGCGGAGGGGATCGCCGCCGATCTGGACTACCTGCGCGCGGCGCGCGGCTGACGGGTCGGCCCCCGGCCACCCGTGTGATGCGCCAACCCGGGTGATCACACCAGCCCACGGTGGGTGACAGTGCTCACACCCACCCGGAATAGGCCCATCACCTGCGTAAACGGCAGCTTGTGGGGAATCGCGTGTGGCGGTATATTTGTTGTTACTGGTGAGTAACTTCGCAGTGAGCGTTGTCGCCACCCGAAAGCGACCGAGCCCTCGGTCGGCACTGTGCACATCCGCGTACCGCGCGCCACACAAAGGATCAGCCAATGGGTCATTACAAGAGCAACCTGCGTGACCTGCAGTTCAATCTCTTCGAGCTGCTCAAGCTCGACGATGTGCTCGCGAGCGGTGAGTTCGGAGACCTCGATCACGAGACCGCCGTGGACATGCTGCGTGAACTGCGCACCATCGCCGAGGGACCGATCGCGGAGTCGTTCGCCGACTCCGACCGCAACCCGCCGGTGTTCGATCCCGACGCGCACGCGGTGACGCTCCCCGAGTCGTTCAAGAAGTCGTTCGCGACCTTCATCGAGGGGGGCTGGGACAAGATCGGTGTCGCCGAGGAACTCGACGGCCTGCCGGCTCCCCGGTCGCTGTACTGGGCACTCAGCGAGCTCATCCTCGGTGCGAACCCCGCGCTGTTCATGTACGCCGCGAGCGCCGGCTTCGCCAACATCCTGTACAACAACGGCACCGACGAACAGAAGAAGTGGGCCACCATCTGCGCGGAGCGCGGCTGGGGCGCCACCATGGTGCTGACCGAGCCGGACGCCGGTTCCGATGTGGGCGCCGCCCGCACCAAGGCCGTCAAGCAGGACGACGGCAGCTGGCACATCGACGGTGTGAAGCGGTTCATCACCTCCGCCGACCAGGACATGACCGAGAACATCTTCCACCTGGTGCTCGCCCGCCCCGAGGGCGCCAAGCCGGGCACCAAGGGTCTGTCTCTGTTCTTCGTGCCGAAGTACCACTTCGACGCGGAGACCGGCGAGATCGGCGAGCGCAACGGTGTGTTCGTGACCAATGTCGAGCACAAGATGGGCCTGAAGGTCTCCGCGACCTGCGAGCTGTCCTTCGGTCAACACGGCACCCCCGCGGTCGGTTGGCTGGTCGGCGAGGTGCACAACGGCATCGCGCAGATGTTCCACGTCATCGAGCACGCCCGGATGATGGTGGGCACCAAGGCCATCGCCACTCTGTCGACCGGTTACCTGAACGCGTTGGACTACGCCAAGGAGCGGGTGCAGGGTGCCGACCTCACCCAGATGACCGACAAGGCAGCGCCGCGGGTGACCATCACCCACCATCCGGACGTGCGCCGTTCGCTGATGACCCAGAAGGCCTACGCCGAGGGCCTGCGCGCGGTCTACCTGTACACCGCGTCGCATCAGGACGAGGTGGCCGCGAAGATCGTCTCCGGTGCCGACGCCGACACGGCGTTCCGGGTCAACGACCTGCTGCTGCCCGTGGTCAAGGGTGTCGGTTCCGAGCGCGCCTACGGCATCCTCACCGAATCTCTGCAGACCTACGGTGGCTCCGGCTTCCTGCAGGACTACCCGGTGGAGCAGTACATCCGCGACTCCAAGATCGACTCGCTGTACGAGGGCACCACCGCCATCCAGGCCCAGGACTTCTTCTTCCGCAAGATCATCCGCGACAAGGGCCAGGCACTGGCGCACGTGGCCGGCCAGATCAGCAGCTTCATCGACGCCGAGGCGGGTAACGGCCGACTGAAGACCGAGCGCGCGCTGCTGAAGACCGCTCTGGACGACGTGCAGGGCATGGCGGCCACACTGACCGGCTTCCTGATGTCGGCCCAGGAGAACCCCAGCGAGCTGTACAAGGTCGGCCTCGGTTCGGTGCGCTTCCTGCTCGCCGTCGGCGACCTCATGGTCGGTTGGCTGCTGCTGCGTCAGGCCGAGATCGCCATCGCCGCACTCGACGGAGGCGCCGAGGGAGCCGACAAGCCGTTCTACGAGGGCAAGGTGGCGGTGGCGAGCTTCTTCGCCAAGAACATCCTGCCGCAGCTGACCTCGACTCGCGCCATCATCGAGGCCATCGACAACGAGATCATGGAGCTGGACGAAGCAGCGTTCTGAGTTTCGTTCTCACGCACGACCATCGGGGGCGGGCCATCACACGGTGGCCCGCCCCCGATGTCGTTGCTGACGGTGTGTCGTTTCTGACCGGCCGCTGTTTCAGTCCGGCGTCGACTGCCGTACGTACTCCACCAGGACCCGACCGGCGGAGCGCTCCATCGCGCGTACCCGCAGGCCCACCGCCGCGGCGAGTTCGTCGACATACCCGACACCCACCCGGGCCCAGGGAAACCACTCCCCGAGTGCGGTGACGGTCTCCACCCGCACGGCTCCGCGCCACAAACGCCGTTCCCGCGCATCGATCTCCACGATGACGGAGCCTTCGACGTCAGCGAGTCGCGCGGCCCGTCGCAACATCCGGACGGGATCGCCACCGATGCCGATGTTCCCGTCGATCAACAACACGTGCTGCCAATGACCCTCACCGGGTAGGCGGTCGAAGACGTTGCGCTGCAGGGCGACTCCACCACCAGCACGGGTCATGGCCACCGCGACGGGACTCTGGTCCACGCCGAGTGCGCAGATGTCGTGGTCGGCCAGTCCGCGCACCAGCCGACCCGGTCCACAACCCAGATCGACGGTGGGACCGTCACACCAGTCGATCACCAGGCGGTCGAACCCGGTGTCGGCAAGGGACTGGCTGGTCCCGAGCCACCGTTGGACCGGCAGCAGCGTGCGGCCGCCGTCGGCGGTGTGCAGCCAGCATTCGGTCTGTCGTGCCGTGGTGCTGAACGTCGAATCGAACATCGCCGATCACCGCACCGACGCGCCGGCGAACCGACCGAAGGCGCTGGACGGCAGACACATCGACGCCACGGTGGCGACGTCGTCGGGGGTGTCCACATCGGCGTAGGAGTCGAGCAGCGCCACCGACAACCCCGCATCGCGCAACGCCTGTAGGGTTCGCGCTCCGGTGTCGGCCTGCGACATCGGAACCGACGGCAACACCTCGCTCCCCCGGGCGTCGCTGACCGCGAGTCCCCACCACCCGCCGTCGGCGGCAGGCCCGAGGGCCACATCGTGGTCGTCGAGCGCATCCAGTCCGGACCAGAGTGCGGCGGTGGTGAGCTGCGGCGTGTCCATGCCGATCTGCATGACCGCGCCCCGATCCACCGCGTCCGCGGCGTCGCGATGCGCGTACAGCAGCCGTTCGCCGAAGGCATCACCACGCTGATCGATCACGACCGTCCGCGCCAGCCGCGCGGTGAGATCGTCGTGCCGAGCGGCACGGTTGAGATCACCGGTCAGCGCCACGACGACCTGGGTATCCGCACGTTCTGCCGCCGCGACCAGCGCGGTGTCGAGCGTGTCCACCAACGCGGCGGCAGCGATGTCGGCCGCCTGCTCAGGAGTGAAACGCGACATCAACCGCGTCTTGGCGACCCCGGCAACAGGCGCCTTGGCGACCAGGAGAACAGCCGCCGTCATGGGAGGTCGGCCGTACGGGCGTTCACCGATGTCGGCGCGACGCGCGCCGCACCCCGTCGAAGATCCTGTTCGGCGTCCATGTACATACTTCGACGGTAGTGACTGTCCGGATGGGTCGGTGGGCGAACGCGGGCGATCACGTCGCGCCGGGACATCGCACGGCGACGGAACGGTGTCCCCGGTTTGTCGCCGCCCCGTACGTTGGGAGCGTGACGGACACCCTCGGACCCGGTGCATCAGCCAGCGCTGCCGACCCACTCGGCGACGCCGCCACGTCGACGGATCACCGACGATTCACCGCGGGTGACGGGGTGTCGTTGCTGCTGGCGGTGGGTTTGCTGGTCGCCGCGATCGTGGCGCCGCTGCTGGCCTCGGTCCAATATCGGATCAGCATCTTCGCTCTCGCCCAGCCGCTGTTCGGCACCGTGGACCCACACTGGGGAACGGGTACCGTACCCGCGGTGCTCATCGCGGCCCTGGGCATCGTGGCGGGCCCACCCCTTGCCGCGCGGCTGCGCTGGCCTGCTCTGCTCGCGACCGTCTTCGCCACCGGGTTGGCGTGGGTGTTCAGTCTCGCGATGATCGACGGTTGGGACCGCGGCATCGCCGGACGATTGGTCCGGCAGGACGAATACCTCCACGAGGTACCCGGTGTACGCGGCAGCAGCATCCCCACCATCCTCGACCATTTCGCCAGTCGGATCCTCGACTTCCGACCGGACTCGTGGACGGTGCACGTATCCGGGCATCCGCCGGGTGCACTCATCACCTTCGTCGTCCTCGACCGCCTCGGACTGTCCGGTGGTGGCTGGGCAGCGGTCTGGGTCATCGTCACCGGGACCTCCGCCGCCGTCGCCGGGTTGCTCGCCGTGCGGGCTCTGGCGGGCGAGGAGATGGCCCGGCGGTGTGCACCGTTCCTCGCCCTCGGCCCCGGGGCCGTGTGGATCGGGGTGTCCGCCGACGGGTACTTCATGGCCGTCGCGGCCTGGGGCATCGCCCTGTTGGCGTTGTCGGCGACCCGCCGGGGGCGCGCGTCGGCGGCATTCGGTGCCGGGGCCGGGTTGTTCCTCGGTTTCGCGATCTTCCTGAACTACGGGCTGACCCTGATGGGCGTGATCTCGCTGGCCGTCCTCGTCGTCGCGCGGAGTTGGCGACCCTTGCTGTTCGCGGTACCCGCCGCGCTGGCGGTGGTCGGCGTGTTCGCCGCACTCGGGTTCTGGTGGTTGGACGGCTATCACCTCGTGGTCGAACGCTACTACCAGGGTGTGGCCAGCGAGCGTCCGTTCTCCTATTGGGGGTGGGCCGATTTCGCGGCGGCACTGTGCGCCATCGGACCCGCGGGTGCGGTGGGCCTCGGCCGCGCACTGCACTGGCGACGGCTCAGGGACCGCATGCCGGTGGCCTGGCTCTCGGTGTCCGGTGTGGCGTGCATGGTCTGCGCCGACCTGAGCGCGTTGAGCAAAGCCGAGACCGAACGCATCTGGCTACCGTTCGGGTTCTGGATCATGGTCGGGACGGCGTTGCTACCGCGCCGGATGCAACGCCCGTGGCTCCTGCTGCAGGTGCTCACGGCACTGCTGATCAACCACATCGTGCGCACGTACTGGTGAGGTACTGGGGTGGCCTGCCCGGTCCTGGCCCGCGGAAACTGCGGGAAATCGGATCTCCCGCAAAATTTGCGACTTCCCGCTGATGCATCTGCGGGAGATCACCACAAGAGCGGGAGATCCGATTTCCCGCAGTTTTCGAACGAGGCCCGCACCACACCCCACGATGCTCGCGACCTCAGCCGCGGAGGGGGGCGGTTGCGAACTGGTGCAGGCCGTCGGCGGGCATCACCTGCGCCGTAAAGCCCAACCGCTCGCGGGCGCGCGCCGGATCGGCGACGATGTGCCGCACGTCGCCGGGGCGGAAGTCACCGGTGACCACCGGATCGGCACCGCCGATCGTGTCGGTGAGGGCTTGCGCCACTGCCAGGATGGAGATCGGCTGTCCGGAACAGACATTGAACGCATCGAAGTCGGTCAGATCGGATTCCAACGCGGCGACGTTGGCGGCCGCGACGTCGTCGACGTGGACGAAGTCGCGCATCTGCCCGCCGTCCTCGAAGACTGTCGGTACCGCACCCGCCTCGAGCTGCGATCGGAAGATGGCGGCGACTCCCGCGTACGGAGTGTCCTTGGGCATGTGCGGACCGTAGACGTTGTGATAGCGCAACGCGATCGCCGATCCACCGGTCTCCAGAGTCCATGCCTTGGCGTAATTCTCCTGGGCCAGTTTGCTCGCCGCGTAATAGCTGCGCGGTGCCGCGGGGGTCTGTTCCGGGGTCAACGCCCACCGCGCGACGGCGCCGTCGGGCAGATATCGGTCGAAGCGCCCCGAACGCAGGTCGTCGAGGCTGCGTTCCGCCGGGAACGCCGGGGCACCCACGGCGTCGACGTAGCTGCCGTCGCCGTACACCACCATCGACGACGCGAACACCAGCTTGCGCACCCCCGTGCGATACATCGCCGCCAAGAGGCGCGCACTGCCGAAGTCGTTGTCCGCGGCGTACTCCGGGGCATCGTTGGCGTCGACTCCCGCACCGACCATTGCCGCTTGGTGACACACCGCGTCCACCCCGTCGAGCAGGGGGTCGAGATCGGCGTCGCGCAGGTTGACCCGGATGACACCGTCGGGTGCCACCGCATCCGCACCGTGTGCGGCGGGGATCATGTCGTCGACGACCACGACGTCGTGGCCACGGCCGGTGAGTTGATCGCGGACCCGGGATCCGATGAACCCGGCTCCGCCGGTGAGCAGGATCCTCATCGCAGCACCGCCGGCAGGCCGAGGAGGTCGGTGACATCGTGCTCACCGAGCGACGCCTCGCAGACACCGAGGTCCGCGGCGTGCGAGACCACCCGGCGCACGACGGATTTCATGACCTCGAGGCTGCGTTCGAACACGGCGTAGACGTCGGATGCACGCACACCCGAGCCCGTCTCCAAACCGGCGTCGAGGTCGGTGACCAGTGCGAGCGCCGCATACCCCATCTCCAACTCACGGGCCAGCACCGCCTCGGGGTGGCCGGTCATGTTCACCAAGGTCCACCCCTGCGCGGCGAACCACCGACTCTCGGCCCGGGTCGAGAAGCGGGGGCCCTCCACCACCACCATCGTGCCACCGTCCACCGCACCACCGTCCGGCTGCGCCGCCTCCAACAGCGCGTCGCGCAGGATCGGGCTGTACGGGTCGGCGAAGCCCACGTGCACCGCACCGGTGTCGAAGAAGGTCTGGGGGCGACCGGAGGTGCGATCGACGAGCTGGTCGGGCACCACGAGGGCGCCAGGACCGAGTTGCGGGGTGAGGCTGCCGACCGCACACGGTGCGAAGATCTTGTCCACCCCCACCGACCGCAACGCCCACAGGTTGGCCCGGTACGGCACGGTGTGCGGCAGATACTCGTGGTGCGGACCGTGCCGGGGGACGAAAGCGACTGACACGCCGTCGACCTCACCCACCGTGATCGGTGCACTGGGTGCGCCGAACGGGGTGTCCACCTCGATCCGCTCGGTGTCGGAGTCGAAGAACTGGTAGAAGCCGGTACCACCGATGACGGCGATGCGGGGCGATGCGGTCATGACCCCACCCTGCCATCCCCCAGCTCACCGGGTCAGTGCGCCCTCACGGATGATCGAGTCGAGGATCTCCCCACTTCGCACGGCGATGTTGGACAACAACGACGACGTGAGGCCGTGGGTGTGCTCGGTTCCGCCTTGCAGGTAGATGGTGCCCGGGATGGGACGAGTCGTCGCCAATCGATAGTCGCGACCGACCTCCGGCCCCCCGTGATCCGGATCGTCCTCCGCGACCAGTTCACCGAGCATCTCGGGTAGCGGCAGCGAGGTGAACCCCGTCGCGTAGATCACCGCATCACAGTCCAGATCGGTGATCTCATGGGTCGGGTGGTGTTCGACGGAGACCCGTACGCCGGTGTTCGTCTCCTCCGCACTTGCCACGCTGGACGCGCCCCGGAAGTACAACCGTCGCTCACCGGACACCCGTTCGGCGTATTCCTTGGTGTACAGGCTCTCGATCAGCGGGAGATCCACGCACGAATAGTTGGTGGACCGGTGGTAATCGAGCAGTCTCCTGCGGACAGGGGGTTCGGCGGTGAAGAAGTCGTCCACCGCAACCGGGTCGAACACCCGGTTCGCATACGGACTGTCGTCGGCGGGGCTGTACCCGTACTTGGCGAACACCCCGTGCACCTCCGCCTCCGGATACGTGTCGTGCAGGTAATCGCACACCTCGGCAGCGCTCTGACCCGCGCCCACCACCACGAAACGGTTGTGGCTGATCTCCGGCAGTTCGGCGAGATGACGGAGCAGCTCGTGGTTGTGGAACTGCCGCGGTGACTCGGTGACCCCGTCGGGCAGCTGGGCGTGCAACCCGCCGGCCAGCACCACCGTTCGCGCATACAGGGTCGATGCTTCTCCACTCGACACGACGTCCACGGCGAGGTGGTCACCGTCGTCGCGCACCCGCACCGCACGGGTGCCGTAGTCGACGTTCGCGTCGACGGTGGCAGCCGCCCAGCGCAGGTAGTCGTGGAACTCCAACCGGGTGGGGAAGAAGGTCTGGTGGTTGATGAACTCGGTCAACCGATCGCGTTCGGTGAGGTAGTTGAGGAAGCTGTACCGGCTGCGCACGTTGCGCTGGGTGGCGAGATCCTTGAGGAACGAGATCTGCATGGTGGTGCCCGGGAGCAACATCCCCGTATGCCAACCGAATTCGTCCTTGACCTCGACGAAGTGCGCCGAGATCTGTCGGCCGGGGGGCTGCTCGGCGTTGTGTTCTTCGATGGCGATGGCCAGACCGAGGTTGGACGGCCCGAACCCCACGCCGACCACGTCGAGCACCCCACCGTCGGCGGTTCGAGAATCGGTCGCATCATCGAGAACAAGGGACATCGATTACATCTCCGCTCTGTCAGACCGCCCCGACCGAGCGGTTGTGAGCAAAGGCTAGCCTATCTTCACGGAGTCGGCCAACAACCCCCGTCGCCTGCACGAAACGACCTGCCAACGAAACTAATTGCTTCCCAGACGATTACGGAACAATCGGGCGTATCGGACGTCGATGAGGGGCCGATTTCTCATCGACTTTGTAATGATAGCCTAACCGAATGTCCACCACGGGCCGCCAAATCATCCGCCGAACCCTGGTGCGCAACCGGTTGTCGGTGACCGCCGGGACGGCGCTGATATGCCTGCATCAGGTGTGTGAGACCGCGATACCACTTGTTCTCGGCATCCTCATCGACCGCGGTGTCGCGGGCAAGAGTGCCGTCGCCCTCCTCGTCTCGGTCGTGGCACTCGGCGGCTTGTTCGTCGTGCTGACCGTCGCGTTCCAGGCGGGTATGCGCCTGCTCAACGTCGCTCTCCAACAGGAGGGTCACACCTTGCGGATGGAGGTTGCGGGGCGCGCGCTCGCCCCCGCGGGCCTGAAGACCGACCTCAGCGGCGGTGAACTGCTGACCATCTCCAGCAGCGACGCCGAATACGCATCCTGGTTCCTGGACCTGTTCCCCCGGATGGCCGCCGCGGCCACCGCGGTGATCGCCACGGCCGTCGCCCTGCTGGTCATCAACCTCTCGCTGGGGCTCATCGTCCTGATCAGCGTGCCGGTGTTCCTGGCGCTGCTGCGAGCGGCCACCCCACTGATCACCCGGCGTGCGGTGGCCCAACAGTCACGAGTGGCCAAGGCAACCTCGATGGCAGGTGACCTCATCGCCGGTCTGCGGTCGATCAAGGGGATCGGCGCCGAGGCCGCCGCATCCCGTCGTTACGCGCAGGCGAGTGCGTCGGCGCTGGACGCGACGCTCAGCACGGTCACGTCGACCAGTCTTCAACGTGGGGTGACTACGGCGATCAGCGCGCTGATCGCAGCCACCATCGCGATCTGCGCCGGGTGGTACGCACTCACCGGCCGCGTCACGACGGGCGACCTGATCGCAGTGGCCGGCCTGGCCCAGTTCCTCATCGAACCGCTCACCCTGCTGTCCGCAACCCCGGCGACCGTCGCCAAGGCGCGGGGTTCGGCCGAGCGGATCGCACAGGTGCTCAGTGCACCCGCGTCGATGCCGGATCGAGGCGGGCTGATCCCCGACGGCGGTGACGTCCGGCTGCACGACACCGGACACCGGTCGTTGCGGTCGATCGATCTCGACATCCCCGCCGGATCGCTCGTCGCGGTGTTCGCCCACGACCGCGCCGACGGTGACGCACTGGCCGCAGTGTTGTCGGGTCAGCTCCCAGCAGACGACCAGACGGGTCGGGTGTCGTTGGGTGGTGTCCGCCTCACCGAGATCGACCGCGACGCGATCCGCACCCATCTGATCGCCGAACCGCACGTGACCGACCTGTTCGCCGGAACGCTCGCCGCCAACGTCGCCGCGGGAGCCGACTGCGACCCCGAGCGCATCTCTCGCGCGCTCGCCGCAGCCGCGGCCGAGGAACTGGTCGCCGACCACGCCCACGGACTCGATCAGCAGCTCCACGACCGGGGCCGGAACCTCTCCGGCGGACAACGCCAGCGCCTGGCGCTGGCCCGCGCGCTCTACACCCGTGCCCCCGTCCTCGTGTTGCACGACCCCACCACGGCGGTGGACGCGGTGACGGAACAGGCCATCGCATCCGGACTGGTCACCGAACGTCACGTCGATCACACAACCGTCGTCATCACCTCCTCGCCGACGCTGCTGGCGGTGGCGGACACCGTCGTGGTCCTCCGCCACGGCCGCGTCGAGCAGGTCGGCACCCACGCGGACTTGTTGACCGACTCGCGCGACTACGCCGAGGCGGTGCTGCGATGATCCCGGACGTCGAGACGACGGTCGCGCGCCGACTGCCGGTGGCCACCTCGGCGGAGTCGGCGCGCTGGTTGCGGTGGCATCTCCGACGCCACCCGTGGCTGATCACGGTGTCGTTGTGCGCGGGCATCGCGGCCGCGGTCGCCGCCCTGGTGCCCGTGTACGCCATCGGCTGGTTGGTGGACGCCGCCGTGACCGGCCGGTCGGCCCGCAGCATCGTGCCCGTCGCGGTGGTCCTGGCGGTGGCGGCGGCGGTGACCGGGTTGCTCACCGGGGCGGCGAACTACACCATCTCCCGGTTGGGTGAGACCGTCGCCGCCGATCTCCGCGAGTCGGTGGTGGCTCGGACCCTGCGACTACCGGACCACACCGTCGAGGAGGTCGGACGCGGTGACGTGCTGTCGCGGGTCGGTGACGACGTCTCGCAGATCACCAGGGCGGCCGGGGAGGTCATCCCCACGGTGCTCAATGCGGCACTGCTGGTGGTGGTCTCGGTGATCTCGATGTTCGGCCTCGACTACCGTCTGGGTCTGACCGGACTCGCGGCACTACCGCTGTACGTCCTCGCGTTGCGCTGGTATCTGCCGCGCAGCGCCCCCGTCTTCGCAGCCGAACGCGCGGCGATGGGCGACCGGTCCGAGGCACTGGCCAGCAGCCTGCAGGGCATCCGCACCGTCCGGGTGTACGGACTGGAGTCACAGCGTCTGGCGATGATCGATGCGGAGTCGAACCGCGCGCGGGCTTTGGCGGTCTCGGTGTTCCGGTTGTTCGTCCGGTTCGTCGGCCGGGAGAACCGTGCCGAGTTCGTCGGCCTCTCGCTGCTGCTCATCGTCGGTTTCTTGCTCTACCGCGGGGATCTCGTCACCATCGGCGCCGTCACCACGGCGATCCTGTTGTTCCACCGACTCTTCAATCCGCTGGGCGCGATCCTGTTCACCTTCAGTGAGGTCCAGTCGGCCGCCGCGGGTCTGAACCGGCTCGTCGGCATCGTGGACATTCCCGATGACCACCGGCCGGTGGTGGCCACCCCCACCGAGTTCACCCTCACCCTCGACGGCGTCGGATTCGGTTACACGCCCGGCAGACCGGTATTGCACGACGTCTCGCTCACCGTTGCACAGGGCACCCGACTGGCCGTGGTCGGGGCGTCGGGTGCGGGAAAGACCACCGCCGCGCTGATCGCCGCGGGATCACTCTCCGCGGATGCCGGTTCGGTGCAGATCGGCGGTATACCGTTGTCGGACATCGGTACCGACGAACTCCGTACGGTCGTGTCGATCCTGAGTCAGGACGTCCACGTCACCACCGGTTCGCTGATCGATGACCTTCGCCTTGCCGATCCACGAGCCGACGCCGATACGATCTGGCGGGCCCTTGACACGGTCGGTGCGGGCGCATGGGTACGTCACCTCCCCGCCGGTCTCGACACCCCGGTCGGCGAACACGGTCATCCGCTGTCCGCCGAACAGGAACAGCAACTGGCGCTCGTAAGGCTCGTCCTGCGGGACCCACCGGTGGCCATCCTCGACGAGGCGACCGCCGAGGCAGGTAGTTCTGGCGCCGCGGAACTGGAACGCGCCGCATCTGCGGCCACCCGTGGACGTACCACTCTGGTGGTGGCCCACCGACTGACCCAGGCCGCCAACGCCGACGCGGTGGTCGTCCTCGACCGCGGTCGCGTGGTGGAGACGGGCACCCATGACGCACTCATCGCCGGCGGCGGGATCTATTCCCGGTTGTGGGATGCCTGGCGGGACGATCCGGCCCTGCACTGAACTGCGACGACCCGTCGGTTGGCAATCCCGAAACCGTCCCGCCCGAACCGATCCCGAATTCGAGGAGAACCCGCTGTGGAAAGCCGAGCCGTGCATCATCAGGCAACCGGACGGCCCGGGACACTCGCACTCACCTCCGCACAACGAGAGGTCTGGGCTGCCACCCGCATCAACCCGGACGATCCGGCATTCTCCATCGGGTGGACGGTCGACTTCCTCGATGTCTCCGCGGCCGACGTCGATCGGCTCTGTGCGGCGATCGACACCGTCGTCCGGGCCGCCGAGACACTGCACGTCGTCATCGAGTCGGACGGTGGCGAGGTGTACCAGCGGATGGTCGATCCTCCCGAGCAGGTGGTGAGCCGCGTCCGTTGCGACGACGACACCGCACGCCGGGAGATCGAGGCGGATCTCGACGTCGTCCGATCCCTCGACGGCATCCTGTTCACCCAGCGGATCTTCGAGTTCGGTGACGGCCGGGTGCGCTGGTATCAGGGCTATCACCACATCGTCACCGACGCGTATGCGGTGCGCGCGCTGACCCGGGCGGTGGCCACCGTGTACGACGGCGGTCCGGTGCCGACCTGGTCGCTGCGCGCACTGGTCGACGACGACGTCGAGTACCAGTCCTCGGCGCAAGCCGTGCGCGACCGCGAGATGATGGACGTGGTCTACGACCGCATCGACGAGATGTCGCGGCTTGCCGACCGAACGCGGGAGAGCGCCGAGCGGCACCGCGGGGCCGATACCGACGGTTCCGACATCATCTGCGCCGGTTTCGCGCTCGATGATCCGACCGGCGTACTCACCGAACACCCGAGGACGCTGGCGGCGGCGCTGGCCGTGTACGTCCATCGCGCCGGTGCATACGCCACACCCAGCCTGTCGATGGCCGTGCACAACCGGACCGGGACGGTTCCGCGTCGCGAACTCGGCATGATGTCGCGGTCACATCCGCTGGCGGTGGGCGTCGCACCCACGGATCGACTCACCGACGTGCGCACCGCACTCGATCCCGCCCTCGATCTGCTGCGTGAGCACGGGCGGGCGGTGCACCGCCCGATGCCCGGGGTGAGTGCGAACCTGATGTTCTGGCCCACCCCGATCCTGTTCGGCGGACAGCAGGTCCGACTGCGCGGGGTGCGGCTCGGTCCCGTCCACGACGTCGACGTGGCGGTCGAACACGAACCCGGTCTCGGCACGCTTGTCGACGTCCGCGGCCCCGCCGGCACCGCCGAGCTCCATCGCGACCGGTTGCGCCGGTTCCTCGCGCAGGTGGGCCCGTCCACCCGCGCACATACCCCCGACATCCTCGGTGACACCGAGTACGACCGCATCGTGCGCGACTTCAACGACTCCGCCGAACCGACGGTCGAACGGACCGTCCCGGAGATGTTCGCCGAGGCCGTGGCCGACAACCCGGATGCGGTGGCCCTCGTCGACGGGGTGCGTTCGCTGACCTACACCGAACTCGACGTCCGCGTACGACAACTGGCCGTCGCCTTGCTGACTCGGGGGTTGCGCCCCGAGCGGACCGTCGGCATCGGCATCGGGCGATCGATGGAGGCCGTCGTCGCCGCGCTCGCGGTGATGACCGCCGGAGGCGCGTTCGTACCCCTGGATCCGGCATGGCCGACGTCTCGGCGCCGAGACGTCGCGCAGACCTCGGCGATGACCCACCAACTGGTGGGCTCCGTCGGTGATGTCGACACCCTGGAACTCGACGGCGTGGACACCCTGGTCGCCGACCTCGACGACTGGGATCATGACGACGGGACCGCCGAGCTGTCCGCGGTGTCGATCCGTGGCGATTCGCTGGCCTACGTCATGTTCACCTCGGGCTCCACCGGCAAGCCCAAGGGCGCGATGATCCGGCATGAGGCGATCTGCGCCCGAATCGCCTGGCAGATCGACACCGTCCTGGACTTCGGCACCACCGACGCGGCACTGTTCAAGGCTCCGTTGTCCTTCGACATCTCGGTCAACGAGTTCCTGCTACCGCTGCTCAGCGGCGGGCGAGTGGTCATCGCCGCGCCCGGAGAGGAACGAGATCCACACCGATTGCTCGATCTCATCGAGCAGCAGCAGGTCACGTTCGTCTATCTGGTGTCATCGATGCTGGATGTGTTGCTCGACATCGACGACGGCAGCGGCCACCTCGGTGGTCTGCGCCACGTGTGGTGCGGTGGAGAAGTCCTCACCCCGTCCCTGTTCGACCGGTTCCGACGCCAGTTGTCCACCACGCTGTACCACGGGTACGGCCCGGCGGAGGCGACCATCGGTGTTTCCCATGTCATCTACCGGGACACCGCTGAGCGGATCGCCACGTCGATCGGTCGCCCCAATCCGAACACCGAGCTGTACGTCCTCGATGACAACCTGCGGCCGCTGCCGGTCGGTGTGCGCGGCGAACTCTACGCGGCCGGGTACCTGCTGGGACGTGGATACGTCGGCGCACCGGGGTTGACCGCGTCACGCTTCATCGCCAACCCCTTCGGCGCACCCGGGACACGGCTCTACCGCACCGGTGACCGGGCAGCGTGGACCGCTGACGGCACACTGGAATTCGGTGGACGAACCGACAACCAGGTCAAGATCCGCGGTATGCGCCTGGAGCTGGACGAGGTCGAGGCGGTGATCGCCGACCACCCGGCAGTGCGGCACTGCGCGGTCACGGTGCGGCGTAACACGGCAGGGGTCGACCACCTGGCCGCCTACGTCATCCCCACAGCCGGTGCCCGGCTCGATGCCGCCGATCTGCGTGGCTGGGCCCACGACCGCCTACCCGATTACATGGTGCCCGCCGGTGTCGGCATCGTGGACACGTTCCCGCTGACCGCGAACGGGAAGCTGGATCGGCGCGCGCTCCCCGAACCCGATGCGCTGAACCTCGGTACGCACCGTGACCCGTCGACTCCGCACGAGAATGCGGTGTGCGCGGTGATGGCAGACATCCTCGGGGCCGAGCGGGTGGGCGCCGAGGACGACTTCTTCGACCACGGTGGTGACTCGATCCTGGGTATCCGTCTGGCCGAGAGCCTCTCCCGCCGGTTCGGCCGTCGGGTGCCGGTCGGAGTGGTGTTCACCCACCGCACGCCCACGGAGCTGGCCGCATGGTCGGAGCGGCACGGTGTCCTGTCGACCGAGCTCATGGTGGCCGAGGATCCGGCGGGTCCGGTCACCCCGGTCGACCCCGACCCGCTCGACGGCGACCCCGAGCCCTCCGATGCCCAGCGGAGAATGCTGCTGCTGCATCGACTCGCACCGGAGTCGCCCACCTACACCGTCCCGCTGGTCTGGCACTTCGGCCCTGAGCACGGACCTGATCCACGGACCCTCGAACTGGCATTGCACGACATCTGCGCCCGCCAGGACATCCTGCGCACCGTCTACCCCGACCTCCACCACCCGATGGTGGTACCCAGCGACGACGTACCCGCTCTGCTCACCGTCTGCACTGCACCACCGGCACCCGAGTCGATCGTCTTCGACCTGCGCACCGACATCCCCGTCCACGCCTGGTGGTGTGCCGATAAGGGGACTCTGACCATCGCCTTCGCTCATGTCGCGGTGGACGACCACTCCGAAGGTGTGTTCCGCGCTGAACTGGCGGAGGCGTACGCGGCACGCCAGCACGGGCAGCCCGCGCCTCGGGAACCGCTGCGCATCTCCTATGCGGCCCACACCCGCCGGAGCAGAGCACGTCTCGGACGAATCGACGACGACGGATCACCCGCCGCGCGGAGCGCGGCGTACTGGCGCGGGGCCCTCGCCGAGGCACCCGCGGCCCCCATCGGTGATCCGAGTCGGATCGGCACCGCCGGAGCGACCATCGACGTCACGGTTCCGGACGATCTGGCACATGCCCTGTACCGCACCGTCCGCGGTACCAGCACCAGCATGTTCATGCTCACGCACGCCGCGACCGCACTGGCGGTGTCCGCGATGACGGGTGCCGACGACATCGTCGTCGCCGCCCCGGTCTCGTTGCGCACCCACGCCGATCTCGACGCGGTGATGGGGTGCCTGCTGAACACGCTGATGCTGCGCACCACTCTCGGCGGCGATCCGACCGTGTCGGAATTGCTCTCACGTATCGGGTCGGCGGACCTCGATGCCTACGACCACCGAGACCTCGCGTATGAGGACGTGCTGGATGTGGTCGGCCTCACGGCCGCGCAGCTACCACAGGTGATGGCCATCTATCTGCCGCACGGCGTGGGTGACGGCGATCTGCGACTCGGTGCCGGCGTCGGTGCCCGCGCCGAAGCGACCACCGGGACGGCGAAATTCCCACTCACGTTCACTCTGATCGACTCCGGTGAATCCATCCGGGGAACCGTCGAATACGCGACCGGTGTACTGGACGCCGACATGGCCCACCGCTACGTCGACTGCTTCGTGGCCGCGCTGCACACGCTGTCCGGTGACCCCGAAGCGCGCGAGAGCCGGTGGTCGCTCACCGGCCCGGGCGAACGGGACACCGTCGACGACTTCGCCCGTGGTCCACACCGGCCCGAACCGGAGGTGACGTTGACCGACCTGGTCACCGCGGGCCTGCGCATCGATCCGTCGACCACCGCCGTGCGAGTGGATGGCGTGGGGTATTCCGCCGGACGTCTCGACGCCGACGCCGACACCCTCGCCGACGCGCTCACCCGGCATGGCGTCGGTGTCGAATCCGTCGTGGGGGTGTACGTTCCACGCTCCTACGAGCTGATCGTCTCGTTGGTCGCGATCCACCGGGCAGGTGCCGCCTACCTTCCACTGGACGCGTCGTCACCCGACGACCGGTTGCGCTACGTCGTCGACGACGCCCGCCCACAGGTGGTGCTGGCCACCGGGCGGACACCGTTCGATGATGTCACGATCATCGACCCGACGGTCCCGGCCGGCTCCCGTGACCACCGTCCGGCCGGAGTACACGATCCAGTGGAACGTGCGACGGCCACCGGCGACAACGCCGCGTACGTGATCTATACCTCGGGTTCCACGGGGCGACCCAAGGGAACCGTCGTATCCCACCGCTCGGCGGCCAACCGACTGCTGTGGATGCGGGACCGATACCGGGTGGCGCCCGATGACCGCATCGTGCAGAAGACCCCCGCCGGATTCGACGTGTCGGTGTGGGAATTCTTCCTGCCCTTGCTGACCGGTGCGTGTCTGGTGGTCGCCGAACCGGAAGCCCACACCGATCCCGATCGCATCCGCGACCTCATCGACACCGAGGGCGCGACCATCGTCCACTTCGTTCCGTCCATGCTCGACGCCTACCTGACCGCGGTGGCCCACACCACCGACCATCCCACTCTGCGGCTGATCGCATGCAGCGGTGAGGCACTGGGCGCGGGCACGGCGATGCGCACGCTCACCGGCTTCCCGGCGGCCGAGTTGGTCAACCTCTACGGACCGACCGAGGCCGCGGTGGACGTCACCGCCTATCGGGTGACCGAACAGACCACCTCACCGGTACCGATCGGTGCGCCGATCGACAACACCACCGCTCATGTCCTCGATCACGCGCTGCGGCCCGTACCGATCGGCGCCCCCGGTGACCTCTACCTGGGGGGCATTCAGCTGGCCCGGGGATATCCGGGGTCACCTGCACTCACCGCCACCCGTTTCGTCGCCGACCCGCTGTCCGACGGCGGCGCCCGGCTCTACCGCACCGGTGATCGCGCATGTTGGGACAGTCGAGGCGACCTGGTGTACCTCGGCCGCGATGACGACCAGGTCAAGATCAACGGCCAGCGGGTCGAATTGGGCGAGATCACCGAGGCGCTCATCGGACTCGACGGCGTCGACACCGCCGCGGTGATCGCACGCGACGGGGTCCTCATCGGTTACGTGGTGGGCACACCACCCAACGGACATCCGGACTGGACCGACACCCTTCGTGACCACCTCGCGGTGACGCTGCCCCGACACATGGTCCCCACCCACCTGATCCATCTGACTGCACTACCGACCACGGCCAACGGCAAACTCGACCGCCGGTCGTTACCGGCGCCCACCGTCACCGACGACGACGAACCGGCTCGCGAGGGCACCGAGACGGTGATCGCAGAGATCTTCCGTGACGTCCTGGGCGCCGCGACTGTCGGCCGCGATCGCAGCATCATCGAGATGGGTGCGCACTCGCTGACCGCGATCCGCATCCTGACCCGGTTGCGGCAGCAGTTCGACGTTCGGATCCCGCTTGGCCACTTCATCACCGATCCGACCATCGCCGCGGCCGCCCGTCACATCGATGCCGTCACCGCTGACGAGGGTGCCACCCCGGTGCACACGGATGAGCAACCGTCGACTCGCGGGCAGCTCAGCTCGGGGCAGTTACGGATGTGGGCGGACTCCGTGACCCGCGGGCCCGATCCGACCTACAACATCCCGCTCGTATGGCGTCACTCCCTGGGCACCGACAGCGACGACGTCACCGATGTCCTCGACCGGGCGTTGCGCGACGTGGTCGAACGACATGAGATCCTGCGCACGATCTACCCGGCGGTCGAGGGCAGACCGACCACACGGGTGATCGACACCCCGGAACAGATCGTCGAGACCAGCGCCGAGACCGCCGAACACCTGGTCCGGATCCCGTTCCGCCTCGACCGCGACCTGCCCGTCCGAGGGTTCGTCACCGACACCCATGTCGTCGTGGTGATCCATCACATCGCCTTCGACGAGTGGTCGCGATCCATCTTCGAGGCCGACCTGCGCACCGCCTTCGCGGCCCGCAGCTCAGGTGATACCCCGACCTGGCCCGCACCGGCGCCGCAGTTCGCCGAGGTCGCACCCATCGACGACGAGGACCCCGCCGCCATCGAGGCCGCATGCCGTGCCGTGGCCGGACTCCCTGAATCCACTGACCTACCCGTCGACCGTTCCCGCCCGGACGGATTCGCCGCTCCGCGCCCCGGTGGGGTGATCGATGGCGTGCTCGACCGGTCGGCGACCGCCGCACTACGCAGGGTCGCAGCCGGAGCCGAGGCGACCATGGCCATGACCACCGCGACACTGGCCGCCGCCGCGGTCCACGCGGTCGGCGCCGGCGACGACCTGGCCCTCGGCGCGCCGGTGTCCCTCCGCGACCGCCCCGGGTCCGATTCCGCCATCGGATACTTCCTCAACTCACTCGTCCTACGGGTCGGTCTGGACGGCCACCCGACCTTCGACACCCTGCTGTCGCGGATGCGATCGGCGACGATCGGGGCATTCGACCTCGCACACGTACCGTTCGACCGGATCGTCGCCGCCACCGCAGCCGACCGAGCCCCCGGCGCCAGCCCTCTCTTCGACGTGATGGTCGTCCATCAGAACGCCGCCGACGACACCGCGACCTCGGTGTTCGGCGACAGTCGCATCGTGCCGGAGACCATCACCACCGCCACAGCGAAATTCGATCTACTGGTCGAGTTCACCGAGAACCCCGACACCGGGACCATCGGGATCTCCGTCGAATACGGTGCCGACGTGTTCGACCGGGACACCGTCGCGGGCTTGGTCGATCGACTGGTGCGGATCGCCGGTCAGGTGGGCGGCGCTCCCACGACGTCATTGGCCGAACTCGACACGCTCGACGCCGACGAGACCGACCGATTGCGGGAGTGGAACGACACCGCGGTACCCACCGACTCCGCGACCCTCGTCGATCTGCTGGACGCGCAGGTGCGGGCCACCCCGGACGCGTGTGCGGTCCGCGACGGGGAGTCCTCGCTGACCTTCGCCGAACTCGCCGCGCGCAGTACGGCACTGGCCGGCCGGTTGTGCGGGTTGGGCGCCGTGCCGGACCGGGTCGTCGGGGTGTGTCTATCGCGTTCGGTGGATCTACTGGTCGCCCTGATGGGGGTGGTACGTTCCGGCGCAGCGTATCTCCCGCTCGACCCGGATTACCCGGCCGAGCGCCTGCGTTTCACCGCCGACGACGCGCGGCCCGTCGCGGTCGTCGCGCAACGCGACATGGTCGGTTTCCTGCCCGCGGATGTCCCCGTCATCGATGCCGTGAGCACCACCCACAGCCCGGTGGCGACGATTGCACCGAGTCCCGACGACCTGGCCTATGTCATCTACACCTCGGGTTCCACCGGTCGACCCAAGGGCGTCGGCAACACCCATCGGGCCCTGGTCAGTCATCTGCGATGGATGCAGCGGGAGTACACACTCGACGCCGACGACGTCGTGTTGCAGAAGACACCGGCCGGATTCGACGTGTCGGTCTGGGAGTTCTTCCTCGCCGCGACCGTCGGCGCGTGCACCGTGATGGCCGAACCCGGGGGCCAGCGTGACCCCGGTTACCTGCACCGCACCATTCGAGAGAACCGGGTGACGACGATCCATTTCGTCCCGCCGATGCTCGAGGCTCTGCTCGCGGCCACCGACCTGTCCGAGTGCGGGTCGCTGCGTCGGATCATCTGCAGTGGTGAGGCATTACCCGCCGACGTGGCGCGCGCGACCCGGCGGGCCTTGCCCGGGGTACGGCTGGACAACCTGTACGGACCCACCGAGGCGGCCATCGACGTGACCCGCCATACCGTCGGCACCGATCCGGGCGCCATCGTCCCCATCGGTGGGCCGGTGGACAACACCGGATTGCGGGTCCTGGATCGTGAGCTGCGCGACGTCCCGGTGGGGGTGGCCGGCGAGCTGTACCTGACCGGCACCCAACTGGCCCGCGGATACCATCGGCGTCCCGGGCTCACCGCCGCGCGGTTCGTCGCGGATCCGCGCTCCACCTCCGGTGGTCGGATGTACCGCACCGGTGACGTCGCCCGGTGGAACCGCCGCGGTGAGGTCGAATACCTCGGTCGCAGTGACGATCAGGTGAAGATCCGAGGCCAACGGATCGAGCTCGGTGAGATCTCGGCCTCCATCGTCGCGGCGTGTCCGGCGGTGGACCAGGCTGTCGCCGTGGTCCGGGACGGACGCATCATCGCCTACACGGTCGGCTCGGCCGCATCGGACGAGGTGCTGGCCTCGATCGGTGGCCGGCTGCCCGAACACATGCTGCCGTCGGTGGTGGTACCGCTCACGTCACTGCCCCTCAGTCCCAACGGAAAGCTGGACCGTCGGGCCCTGCCCCAGCCCGCCCCTGTACAGCCGTCGGAGTCGCGGCCGGCCACCGAGGCCGAACGTCGCCTGCTGGAGGTGCTCGACCGCGAGCTCGGTCTGACCATGGGACCCACCGATGACTTCTTCCGCCACGGCGGGGACAGCATCAGTGCGGTGCTCTGGGCGGCAAAATCCGCATCGGCCGGCTTCTCCTTCGGCATCCGCGACGTCTTCGAACAACGTACGCCCGCCGCCCTTGCCGAACGGTTCGCGCCGACACCTCGCCGTCGGACGGACGCAACCGATTCCACGGACACCCCCGTGGCGGTTCCCCCGCCGGTGCAGGCGGCACGGAAAAGCCGTACGCCCGAGCAGACCTTCCGCGCCCAGGTGGCGGCCGACGGAGTGGCGGACACCGTGGATCTCGAGTCGGTGGAAACCGCTCTGCGCGAACAGCATGAGGGTCTCCGACTGGCCGTCGACACCCGACGACGCACGCTCTGGCGGGCACGGCTGGTGCCGCCACCCATCCCCGCCGCCGAACCCCTGGACTGGGCCGCCGGTCGTGGGTACTCGATCGACCTCACGACCACCGACGGCGGCGACCGCGTGATCGAGGTCGCGGTGCACAGCCACATCGGTGACCAACACGCCGCCGACGATCTGGCCCGGGCGGCCCTCGCCCTGATCCGCGGCGCGGACCGGTCGTCGGTCGCGCTGCATCACATGCCCACCTCAGAAGGAGCCGAACAGCATGCCTGACCAGTCGATCGGCACGTCGGACCCCGGGTCGGATCATGTTCGACCGGATCTTCTGCGGCTCAACGCCGCACAGACCGACATGCTCCTCGCGGAGCACGCCTCGCCGGACACCGGCCTGTTGGTCAC
This sequence comes from Williamsia sterculiae, assembly GCF_900156495.1. Lineage (GTDB taxonomy): Bacteria > Actinomycetota > Actinomycetes > Mycobacteriales > Mycobacteriaceae > Williamsia_B > Williamsia_B sterculiae. The sequence goes on along the minus strand of NZ_FTNT01000001.1, from coordinate 110,238 downwards.
CGGTTACGTGGTGGACTTCGATCTCGATACCGACCCGATCGTGTTGCACCAGGCCATCACCGCGGTCATCACCGAGTTCGAGCCCGCGCGGGGGCGATTCGAGGTGGACGCCGACGGCCACCCGTTCGTGGTGTCGAGCGGGATCACACCGGTCACCGACAACATCGACCTACGCGCCGACGCCGATCCGGACGGAGCAGCCGAGACGCTGATGACCGCAGATCTGCGGACCCCCATCGATGTCGGCGCCGACCCCCTGCTACGCAGTGCGCTGCTGTGGTTGCCGGACGGATATCGGTGGTATCTGCGTGCGCATCACACGATCATGGACGCTGCCGGAGCGATCCTGCTGGCCGAGGCGGTCCTCGCCGTGTATCGGGGTGGGCAGACCCCCCGGTGGGACTTCGCCTCGGTCGTCGCCGACGACGACACATATCGCGGGTCGGCGGACCTCGACGCGGACCGCCGCTTCTGGGCGGACCGGATGCGCGAGCTCGGCCCGCCGCTGACCCTGCTGCCCACCCCGCCGGTCCCCTCCGGTCGCGCTCATCGCCACGACGTCGACCTCGGTGTCGACACCACCCGCTCGATCGCCGATCTGGCGGGCCGACTCGGTGTCCGTCCCGCGCATCTGCTGTTGGCCGGGTACGCCGCTTACGTGCACCGGTGGACCGGTGAGCCGGTGGTCACGCTCACGGTGCCGACTGCGGCTCGAGCGACCCCGACGCTCCGGGCCACCCCGGGGATGGTGTCCACGAACCACCCCCTCACAGTGGGTGTCGACGCCGCCGACACCGTGGCCACCCTGGCAGGCCGCATCCGCGATCATCTGGACGAGGCACGGTCGCACCGTCGTTACCGGGGTGAGGACATGCTCCGCGATTTGCAGGCTGTCGAGGGTGGCAGTCGGGGCTTCTTCGGGCCCGGCGTCAACATCATCCTGGCCGAAGGGGAGTCCTCGCGGGCACCCGCGTGGCGGGCCCGACCCCTCGATGTCGGACCGTTCCGGGACCTGGAGGTGGTGGTCTCGGCGATCGGCACGGATCCGCCGACGGTGCTCACCACGCGCGGTGACGCCGCCATGACCGAGGAGATCGACAGCCACGGTGACACGCTGGCCGCGTTTCTGCGCGGCCTGCTCACCGAACCCGATGCCCCGATCGGTGAGGTGGACCTGCTGTCCACCTCCGCGCGGGAACGAATCCTGGAGCACTTCAACGACACCGACACCGACGTCGACCGCACACCGGTCATCGATCGGTTCACCGTCGCCGCGGCCATCGATCCCGCGGCGGTCGCGATCGTCGACGGGTCTCGGAGGATCTGTTACGCCGACCTCGAGCGGCGAGTGGACGAGTTGGCCGGTGCACTGCTCGACGCCGGACTACATGCCGAGGACGTCGTCGCTCTCGGCATGCCGCGATCCGCGGAGATGGTTGTCGCCCTTCTCGCGGTTCTACGGGCCGGTGGCGCCTTCGTCCCGGTGGACCCCGGGTGGCCGGCCGACCGTCGCAGCAAGGTGCTCACCGACGCGCGGGCCCGTCACGTCCTGGGCTCCCCCGACTGGCCGATCGACCTCGACGACTGGGCCTACGCCGGGGCGGGCACCGACGGTCGGCGGCCGGTGATCCGACCCGATCAGCTCTCGTACGTGATGTTCACCTCCGGGTCGACCGGTCGACCCAAGGGGGCGATGATCCGGCATGCCGCCATCGCCGAACGGTTGCAGTGGCAGGTAGACGACATTCTACGATTCGGCTCCGACGACGCATCGTTGTTCAAAGCACCACTGGCCTTCGACATCTCGGTCAACGAGATCCTGCTGCCCCTCGTCACCGGCGGGCGGTTGGTCGTCGCCGAGCCCGGTGGCGACCGCGATCCCCGCTATCTGCTCGACCTCATCGAGCGGGAGGGGATCACGTTCGTCTACCTGGTCTCCTCGATGCTCGACGCGTTGCTGCAACTCGATGACGGCGGGCGGATGGCCGGGTTGCGGCACGTCTGGTGTGGTGGGGAGGTGCTCACGCCGAACCTGTTCGCGCGGTTCCGGCGGGCGCTGGACACCACGCTCTACCACGGGTACGGACCGGCCGAGACGACCATCGGCGTGTCGCATGTGGTCTACCGCGACTCGAGCGATCGGATCGCGACCTCGATCGGTCGACCCAATCCGAACACGTCCCTCTACGTGCTGGACTCGCGACTCCGACCGGTACCCATCGGTTGCGGTGGCGAACTGTACGCCGCCGGTTCGCTACTCGGCCGCGGATATGTCTCCGCGCCTGAACTGACCGCCGCACGATTCGTCGCCGACCCGTTCGCGGCCGACGGCAGCCGCATGTACCGCACCGGTGACCTCGTCCGCTGGCGACCCGACGGTAGTCTCGACTTCCTGGGTCGCGCCGACAATCAGGTCAAGATCCGCGGTATGCGGCTGGAACTCGAGGACGTGGAAGCCGCGCTGAGTGCTCATCCGAGCGTCCGTCACGCGGCGGTCATCGTCATCAACCGGGGCGGTGACGACGCCCTCGCCGCCTACGCGGTACTCGACGGCCGCACCGACGACGCGGCTCCCGACCTGCGCGGGTGGCTGCGTGATCGGCTGCCCGAGTACATGGTTCCGGCACACATCACCGTCCTGGACCAGTTCCCGCTGACGGCGAACGGAAAGCTCGACCGCCGCGCCCTGCCCGAGCCCGCAACCACCACGTCGCGAGGAACGTCGGCAGACACGGTCGCACCTCGCACGGACTCCGAGCGACGACTCTGTGCCGTGTTCGCCCGGGTCCTCGGGCGCGATGACGTCGGTGTCACCGACGACTTCTTCACGCTCGGTGGACATTCGTTGATGGCCTTTCGATTGGCCTCGGCCATCGAATCGGAATTCGGGACCAGCGTTTCGCTGGCCACCCTGTTCGACGGGCGTACGGTGGCCGCGGTCGCGTCCACCGTCGAGCTCGACGGCAACACGGCCGGCGCGGAAACCGCTCCCGGCGACTTCCCGTCCGACACCACCGGACCCGTGTCCGCGGGTCAGCAGCAGCTGCTGTTCCTCGACGAGTTGTCCGGTCCCAGCACCGATTACCTGCTGGTCGCCGATCTCGACCTGCACGACCCGCTCGACGCCGACCTACTCCGTGCGGCGCTGCTCGACGTGACCACCCGACATCCTGTGCTGCGCACCGTCTACCCACGCAGCGACGGCAGGCGGGAACAGCGGGTCCTCGACCCCACCGACATCGGCGACCTCGTCGACGTGCACGATGACGTCACCGTCACCCCGTTCGATCTCACTGCCGACCTGCCCATCCGCATTGCCCTGGACAACGGCGCGACGCCGCCGAGGTTGCGGATCACACTGCACCACATCGCCTGTGACCAGGAGTCGGTGCCGATCATCCTCGCTGACCTCGCCGCCGCCTACACCCGGCGGCACGACGAGGAACCGACCGTCGAGCACGCGGAGAACCCGGCGGCCGATCAGGTGCAGTTCGCCCGTTGGCAACACCACCTGCTCGGCGGACCGGACGACACGACGTCGCGGGCGGCAACCGAACTCGACTTCTGGTCCCGCCGGCTCGCCGACGTGCCACCCATCGCCCCCCTGCCCCACGACTTCCCCCGACCCGAGGTCTCGACCGCACAGGGTGAACTTCTCACCGCCGCTCTGGCCGGGGACATCGTGGCGGGATTGCGGAAGCTGACCGATGACATGTCGGTGACGCCGCTGATGGCGTTGCACGCGGCGGTCGCGCTGTCGCTGGAGGCCTGCGGCACCGGTGACATCGTGGCCCTCGGCACCGCCGTCGACGGTCGCACTCACCATCAACTGGCCGGCACCGTCGGCTACTTCGTCAACACCGTCGTGCTGGCCACCCGGGTCGACGTCGATGACACCTTCACCGACGTGGTCCGACGGGTTCGACGCGACGACGTCGAGGCCTACGACCACCGCACAATTCCTTTCGAGCGCGTGGTCGAGCAGCTGGCGCCGCCCCGGCCGTTGGGTGTCAACCCCTTGTTCCAGGTGATGATCGCGCAGTTCGACGACCGGCCGCTGACCGCGGACTTCGCCGGAGACCTGGCCCGGTCGCGGTTCGGGGGCGGTGGGGTGTCCGCCAAGTTCGACCTCACCTTCGGTATCGGACGGACCCACGAAGGGACCGACGCGATCTCCCTCGTCTACGACACCGAGCTGTTCACCGACATCACCGCACAGGGACTGCTCGACGCGGTGCACATCGCCCTCGCCCACGGTGTACGGCATCCCGACGAACGGGCGTCGCGTCCCGTGCCGATCGCCGCGGCCACCGATGGACCGCTGCCCCTGGCCGCCGACCAGCGACGCCTCGTCAACGCGGACATCGGCCCCGAAGCCACGCTGCAGCACACCATCCCGGGCGGGAGTGCCGAACTCGTCTATCGGATGGCGAGTCGGAACGATGCGCTGCGGATGGTCCTCGACACCGCTGGTGCGGAGCCACGACTCCGGGTGCGGGACATCGCCGAGGTGATCGCCGACGATCCGCTGTCCCCGGTGACCGTCGACATCGAGAACCGGGGGTTCGTCGCCCGGCTCGCCGACGACGGCCTGCACCTACAGGTCCATCCCCTGCTCATCGATCCCGAGTCGTGGTCGCTGATGGGAATCGACAGTTCCGACGCCCGGTTCACCGACTATCTGCGAGGCGCCGCTGCGACGGCCGCCGACCTCGACATCGTCGAATCGGGTGAGATATGGCTCGATCAGGGAGATGCCGCGGCCGAGGCGCTGGAGAGTCGTCCCCGCGCCCTGCCCACCGTCGGCAGCACGACCGGTGACCAGCATGCCCCGATCACCCTGCGTCGACGTATCGACCGGCCCCGGGTGTCGCTCGATCTGACCGACACCACCACCGGTGCCCTCATCGCGCTGGCCCGTGCATTGCGCTCGGATGCGTCCGATTTCGCCGAACTGGTCGAGGTGGACGAACCCGACCGCGACCGTCGTCCGGGCCTCGTCGGTCACCTGCGCCGGCGGTATCCTCGCCTGCTCACCCCCGAGCTGGCCGGCTCCTCACTCGACGATGCCAGGGCGCAACGAGATTCCGGTGACATCCCGCATCCGTCCACATTCGACATCGCCGGGTTGGTCAGCCCGCACACCGAGGGGATCTTCGAGGAGTTCCCCGCCCCGACGGCGTCGTTGACCGTCAGTCATGGTGGTGCGGCGTTCCGACTGCCGACGTCGACCCCTGTCGACGCCGCACTGGTCGTCGACGCTGAGGCGCTCGAACTGGTGGTCACGGTGGCGGCACCGTCGTCACCCCACGCGGTCACCCATCTCGTCGACCGCTGGATCGACGAGTTCGCCATGCTCCTGCCCGAACTCGCACGACCGGAAGACCCCGCCGATCTGCTGCCCCGGTTGTCCGACGCCGAGATCAATCGGCTCGAGTCCGTGGTCGGGCCGGCCCGACGCGTCTGGCCACTCTCCCCGCTGCAGACCGGACTGCTGTTCCACCTGCAGGCCGCCGACGACTCGGACGTATATCTCTCACAGACCACCGTCGAGATCCGCGGCGCTCTGGACCGGGATCGACTGGCCGTTGCCGCCGACGCCGCCGCCGACGCCTATCCCAATGTCGCCGTGGCTTTCACCGAACTCGGCGGTCGCACCGTGCAGGTGGTCCCCGAGCGCACCGTCATACCGTGGACGTACGCCACCGGAACCGACCTGGATGCGTTCACCGCGGCCGAACGTGCCAAACCGTTCGACCCGCACGACCCTCCGCTGTTCCGCTTCGGTGTCCACACCGAAGGGCCGCACCGGCATCATCTCGTCTTCACCGCGGAACACATCCTGCTCGACGGGTGGTCGATCTGGCGCTTCCTGATGAGCGTGCTGGACTCGTACACCGACACGGCTGCCGCGCGGTCCCGCCCGGTGACGCCCTTCAGCACCTATCTGTCCTGGCTGCAAGGTCGCGATGTCGCCGAGGCCAAGGTGGAATGGTCCGAGTATCTCGGCGGCATCGAGGAACCGACGTTGGTGGCGCCGCGTGAACAGTCACTCGGTGCCACCACCGCCCGCGAGTCACGGGATCATCGGTTCCGACTCGAACCGGAACTCTCGCGACAACTGTTCCGGACGGCCGAGCAGACCGGGGTGACCCTGTCGACGGTCTTCGAGGTGGCCTGGTCGCTCACCCTGCGGCACATCACCGGATCCGACGATGTGAGTTTCGGGTCAGTGGTGTCCGGTCGACCCGCCGAGATCGACGGGATCGACACCACCATCGGCCTGTTGTTCAACACGGTGCCCACCCGCTTCGTCCTCGACCGCTCGGCGTCGATGACGCAGACGTTGCGGGACGCTCAGCAGCGCAAACTGTTACATCTGGTCCACCCGTATGTGACGCTGTCGGAGCTGTTGCAGCTCTCCGGTCACCGTGCCCTGTTCGACACGTTGTTCGTGTTCCAGAACACGCCAGTGTTGTCCCCGGACAAACCCTTCGGACCGCCCGGTCGGGAGATCTACGTCGACGACGTACGACTCGACGACGCCACCCACTACCCGATCACGGTGGTGGTGAATCCCGCCGATCCGGCGGTGTCGCTGCGGGTGATGTACCAGGCCGACGTCATCTCCGAAACCCGGCTGACCCGTTGGTTGGACACCTACACCCGGATCCTGACCGCCATTGCCGAACACCCCGACGGCGCGGTGAGCCGGCTCGATCCACTGTCCCCCGCAGATCGTCACCTGGTGCTCGACACCGTCAACCGGACCCGCCACGAGGTGCCCGAGGAAACCGTCTATGACCTGCTGAACGAGCAGGCCGTCCGATCGGCGGAGCACCCGGCCGTCCGCTCGGGTGCCACGATGCTGACGTATGCCGACCTCGTCGAGCGGGCCAACCGACTCGGACGGGTGTTACTCGCCCACGGCGCAGGCCCGGAACAACGGGTGGCCCTGCTGCTGCCGAGATCCGAGGCGATGGTGGTCGCCCTGTTCGCGGTGTTCGCCGCACACAGCGCATATGTCCCCATCGACGCCGAGCATCCCGCCGAGCGCATAGACCACATGGTCGACGCAGCCGAACCGACGGTGATCCTCACCGACTCGTCGCTGGTCGACCGACTACCCGCACATCTGCGTGACGATCCGCGGACCCTGTTGTTGGATCGGATCGACGATCAGCTTTCCGCGGTGTCCGGCGATCACGTGACCGACATCGATCGAGCCACACCGAGCTCACCGGATCAACTCGCCTACATCATCTTCACCTCCGGATCGACCGGTCGACCCAAAGGGGTGGCCGTGCCGTACCGCGGGTTGACGAACATGTACTACAACCACGCGGAGACGATCTTCACCCCCGTCTTGCGCGAGCAGGGTGGTCGACGGATCAAGATCGCGCACACCACCTCCTTCTCCTTCGACGCGTCCTGGGAGCAGTTGCTCTGGTTGTTGGCCGGCCACGAGGTGCACGTCATCGACTCCGACATGCGCCGCGACCCACCAGGGTTGTTGTCGTACTTCGACACCCAGCGCATCGACGCATTCGACGTGACCCCCACCTACGGGGATCTCCTGGTGGATTCGGGTCTGTTGAACCGACCTCGGTGTCGGGGACGCAACGATGCCGACGACACCGGTCTGATCTTCGTCTCCCTGGGCGGTGAGGCGGTCGGTGAGAAGCTGTGGACGGCCCTGCGTGACGCACCCGGGGTCGGCGGGTACAACCTCTACGGGCCGACGGAGTACACCATCAACGCTCTCGGCGCCGACGTCGCCGACACCGTCACTCCGAGTGTGGGACGGCCGATCTGGAACACGCGCGCCTACGTCCTCGACTCCACGCTGATGGCGGTCGGCCCGGACGGTGTCGGCGAGTTGTATCTCGCCGGCGCCGGGATGGCCCGCGGATACGTCGCGATGCCCGACCGCACCGCGGAACGGTTCGTGGCCTGCCCCTTCGGCGACCCGGGCGAGCGGATGTACCGCACCGGGGATCTGGTCCGCCGGTGCCCCGACGGCACCCTGGACTATCTCGGTCGTGCCGACGACCAGATCAAGATCCGCGGTCACCGCATCGAACCCGCCGAGATCGCGAACGTGCTCACCACCCGGCCCGGCGTCGCGCGGTGTGCCGTCGTACCGATGACCGGGCCGTCGGGAAGCCCCGAGCTCGCGGCCTTCGTCATCGCCGACGACGAGCAGACGGCGTCGGACGACTTCCTCGACGGCCTGCGGAGGATCCTGCGCGAGACGTTGCCGTCGTACATGGTGCCGGCGGCGGTGACCGCCGTGACGGAGCTCCCGTTGACGGTCAACGGCAAACTCGACGTCCGGGCCCTACCCGAACCGCGGTGGGCCGGAGCCGAGGGTGCCCACACCGAACCGGAATCCGCACTCGAACAGGCCATCGCCGACATCGTCGCCGATCTGCTCGGGGTCGATCAGGTCGGCCGCGACGACGATTTCTTCGTCATCGGCGGACACTCGCTGCTGGCCGCGCGACTGGCCGGGCGAATCGGGTCGGTGGTCGGACGGTCCCTGTCGATCCGGGACGTCTACCAGAACCCGACGCCGGCGGGGTTGGCCGCGGCGTCGCTGTCGTCGTCCGATGGCGGCTCGCTGCTCGCGCCCGTCCTGACCCTGCGGGAGGGATCCGGGCCGACGGTGGTGTGTTTCCAACCGGCAGGCGGATTGGCCTGGTCGTACATGGGATTGGTGCGCTTCCTGACCGGTGACGAATCGGTGATCGCCTTGCAGGACGCATACCTGACCGACGGCACGACCGAATCCGAGACCTTCGATGCGTTGGTCGACGATCAGTACCGGCGGCTGCGGGAGGCTGTTCCGTCTGGTCCGTACCACCTGCTGGGTTGGTCGTTCGGCGGCCAGCTCGCCCATGAGGTGGGTTCCCGACTGCAGGCCGCCGGCGAGGAGGTGCGGTCGCTGACCCTGCTGGACTCTTTCATCGTCGGTGACGTCGCCCCCGAACCGGATCCGGAGATCAGCGCGGCCTTCGCCGACCACGTACGGACGGATTCGCTGCTCTCCACTCTCGACACCGAGGTGCAGGACCGGTTGATCTCCACCCATCGCCGGCACCTGAGGTTGACGGCATCACAGCAGAGTTCCCGGTTCGGGGGTGACGCGTTGTTGATCTGCGCGACCGAGGGCCTCGACGCCGAGCTGGATCAGCAGCGTGTTCGCATGTGGTCCCAACGCGTGGACGGCGAATTGCGGGTCGAGCGGGTGGATCTCCCCCATCTCGCCCTCGGTGAGGCTCGTGGTTGGAATGCGATCGGTACCACCGTGGCCGACCACATCACCCGGGAGCCGGGAGGCAGCACGGATCGGCGGTGAACGAGATCAGGCATCGACGTCCCCATCTCGGTGCGGGCGCCGACGAACCAGCGGGATGACCAGGGGCGTACCGGACTCGGGGTCGGTGATGATCCGACACCCGAGTCCGAAGACGTCGTCGACCAGGTCTGCGGTGATGATGTCGCGTGGTGGGCCCTCGGCGACCACGGCACCGTCTTTCATGGCGATGATGTGATCGGCGTAGCGGCAGGCGTGGTTCAGGTCGTGGAGGACTGCGACCAGGGTGCGTCCACCCGCGGTGTTGAGTTCGGCACACAGGTCGAGCAGGTCTATCTGATGCGCGATGTCGAGGAATGTCGTGGGTTCGTCGAGCAGGATGATCGGCGTCTGCTGAGCGAGCACCATGGACACCCACACCCGTTGGCGCTGACCTCCGGACAGTTCGTCGACCAGCCGATGCGACAGGTCGGTCACCCCGGTGGCGGCCATGGCCTCGACGACCGCGGACTCGTCGGCCTCGGACCACTGCCGCAACAAGCTCTGGTGCGGATAGCGACCGCGCGCGACGAGGTCGGCCACCCGGATTCCGTCCGGGGCGATGGACGTCTGCGGAAGTAGACCGAGCTGGCGGGCCAGCGGTTTGGACTGATAGCTGCTGATGGCCTTCCCGTCCAACAACACCGACCCGTGCTGCGGGGCCAGTAGGCGCGACAACGCCCGCAGCAACGTGGATTTGCCGCAGGCGTTCGGTCCCACGATGATCGTGAACGCACCGTCGGGGATCTCGACGGTCAGCTTCTCGCTGATCACGTTCTTGTCGTAGCCGATGGTGACGTCGTCGGCGCGCAACCGCGCCGTGCGACCGGTATGTACCGGCCCGCCATGATCCGCCATCGTCGTGCGACCCTCCGCCGCTTGCTGATCTGATCGCTTCACTGTCGTCGCGCCTCCCTGGCCAGCAGCCATATCAGGTAAAGGCCACCGATCGCCACGGTGATCACACCTACGGGCAGTCGGGCCGAGAACGTCCGCGCGGCGATGAGATCACCGGCGGTGAGGATGACCGCACCCATCGCCCCCGCGGGCAGCAGCGTCACCCCGGCCGATCGGGTGAGGACACGGGCCAGTTGCGGTGCCGCGAGGGCGACGAAGGCGATCGGGCCGGCCACTGCCGTGGACAGGGCGGTCAAGGCCACGGCGATGACGATCATCGTCAGTCGGGTCGGCTCGGCCCGGACGCCCAGGGCCTGTGCGGTGTCGTCGCCCATTGCCAACACCGGCATCCGATGGGCGGCGAATGCCACCCCGACCGACAGGACCGCGGCACCGATGAGGGCCGGACGCGCCTGATCCCAGACGATCCCGTTGAGGGTGCCCGCACCCCAGGTACTCGCCGACATGGCGTTGGCCAGATTCGCCTTGAGGATCAACCAGGTGTTCACCGAGGCGAGTACGGCGCTGATGCCGATGCCCACGATGATGAGCCGAAACCCCTGCACCCCGCGCTTGAAGGCGAGCAGGTACACCGCCAGCGCGGTGGCCACCCCACCGATCAACGCACCACCGCCGATGGCGTAGTAACTGGTCTGGTTCAGCGTGAGGATCACGATCAACGCCCCGGTGTAGGCGCCGGTGTTGAAGCCGATGATGTCGGGGCTGCCCAGCGGGTTTCGGGTCAGGGATTGGAAGATGGCGCCGCTGATACCCAATGCCCAGCCCAGCACGAAGGCCATCAGCACCCGCGGCAACCGCCAGTGCAGGACGACGAGACTCTCCGCCTCATCGCCGTGACCGACCAGGGCGGCGAGCACTCGCCCCGGGGCGATCGGAAAATCACCGCTGCCCAACGCCACCACCGAGATCGCTGCCGCGGCGAGTACCAACAGGGCGACCACGAGCACGGTACGCAGATCCACCCGCGCCGAGAGTCTCGACGCCGTACGCACGGTGAGCAGGCGCCGACCGAAATCGACGGCGTCGCTCGATCGTGCGGTCACAACCCGCTCACGCGGGCTCGTCGGATCATGACGATCAGCACCGGTGCGCCCACGAAGGCTGTCACGACGCCGGCCGGCATCTCGCCCGGCCGCACGATCAAACGGCCGGCGATGTCGGCCAACAGCACCAGGATCGGTCCGCCGACCAGTGAATAGGCCATGATCCAGCGTTGATCCGTACCGACGATCCGGCGGGCGAGATGCGGGATCATCAGCCCGACGAATCCGATCGGCCCCGCGGCCGCTGTCGCCCCACCGCACATCAGGGTCACCGCGACCAGACCGAGTACCCGGGTGCGGGTGATGTTCGCACCCAGGGCGCGGGCGACGTCGTCGCCCATGGCCATCGCGTTCAGCGACGGTGTCACCGCAAAGGCCAGCAGCAGACCGACCATGACGAACGGGCTGATCGATCCCGTCAGCGACAGCGCCCGGTTGGCCAGCGAACCCGAACTCCACCACCGCATCTGCTCGAAGGCTTGCGGATCGAGCAGCGTCAGGCCACTGGTCACGCCGGTCAGCAACGCCCCGACAGCCACCCCGACAAGGGTCAACCGCACCGGGGTCGCTCCACCGCGGCCGCGGGAACCGAGAACGTAGACCACGACGGTGGCGATCACCGCGCCGAGGAAAGCGAACCACACCTGCGACAACATCCCGCTGAGGCCGAGGGCGCCCACGGCCAGCGCCACACAGAACGCGGCACCGGCGTTGACGCCGAGCAGACCCGGATCGGCGAGCGGGTTGCGGGTCATGGCCTGCATCAACGTTCCCGCCGCCGCCATCGCAACTCCCACGAGCACACCGAGAGCGGTTCTGCCGACGCGCAGGTCGTGGACGAGCAGTTGGTCGTGGACCGAGGGATCGTAGGCGAACAACGCATCCCACACGACCGGCAGAGCAATGTATTTGGTGCCCACGGCGATGCTCGACAGGCAGACGGCGAGCAGCACACCGACCCCGGCGACCCAACCCACGACTCGGGCGGAGTTCGCCAGCGCAGACGCCGACGCCCCCGTGGGCACCTCATGGTGCCCACGGGGCGCGCGGGAATCGACGACGTCCACGAGATCTCGGGGGAAGACGATGCTGCCCTAGGTGACCTTCTTGCTCTTCTCCAACGCATCGGCGAAGGCATTGATCGTCTTGGTGTAGCGGGGGTAGCTCTTGTTGGCGCCGTAGTCCCACAGCACCATCTGTTTCGCGTTCACCGCGGCACTCTGTTGGAACACCGGGAACTTCTGCCCGACGTCGGCGAGCTTCACGTTCGCCGAGTTCGCCACGTCGTGGTAAACGAACGCGAGGTCGGCGGCTTTCGGCGGGAAGGTCTCCCACGAATACTTTCGCCAATAACCGTCGTCGGTGCGGTCCGGCGTGAACATCTTCAGACCCCACCGCGTGTAGTCGCTGAAGTCGGGATCGGCCTTCGGGTCCAGCACGTAGGCGACCTCCAGTGGCCAGACCCCCATCCCGGTGACGTCCTGCCGTTCAGCGGCGACCTTCTTGAAGCGTTCGACGGCGGTGTCGAAATCAGCCTTGATCCGCTTCTGGTCGTCGCTGTTCTCGTTGACACCCAGCGCGGTGTCGAGCTTCTGGTAGTTCTCGATCGTCGCGGTCGTCGAGGTGGTGTCGAGGGTGACGCCCAACGTAGGCGCGATCTGGTCGAGCCGGTCGGCCTTCGACGAGTCGGACGCGGAGGTGAGCTTGCCGAACTGCTTGAATCGCGGGTTGTACTCACCGACGAAGAGATCCGGCTTGAGCGCCAGCACCTTCTCCATGCTGATGTCACCCCACTTCTCGCCCACCGCCTGCACGCCGTCGAGGTCGAGGCACTTGAGGATCGGGCTCACGCTCAGCGGCGTCGTCGACCAGATCCCCACCGGCTTGATACCGGCCGCGTACAGCGCAGCCGCCGACTCCTCGTCCGCGATGATGCGCGTCGGCTGCTTGTCCAGCTTGACCGTCTTACCGCGGCCGTCGGTGAACTCGAAGGATCGGTCGGCCCGCGCGGGCGGAGCGACCTTGTCGGAATTCGCGCAGGCTGCGGGATCGGCATTCAGATCGACAGGCTTCTGCGTGTCGGACTCGTCCGATCCACCACACGCTGTGGCGAACACCAGCACCACCGTTGTCATGACGGTCGCACCCAGTGTCCAGACCGGACGGCGCGTTGCTCGGGGTGTCTCACTCCGGGCCTGTTTCATCGAACTCCTCCGTCGTCGGCGACCAAACCAGGTGAGCGTACCCTAACCAATGTGCGCTGGGAAGCGCACGCCCGGGCGGTCGTCGGCGCGAAAGCAGTGCCCACCAAGAGGTTTTGTCACCACCGCCGCGCCATTGAGCCCGAATCGTCCCATTTGGACGGCAGCGCTCGCGATGCTATGAAGGTAAGCCTAAGCACATGCCCGGTCGGGTTCGGCAGTTCGACGAAAGGACACCATGCGCGTCGTCATGTTCGGCTACCAGACCTGGGGCCACAAGACCCTCGAGGCGCTGATCAAGTCCCGGCATCAGGTGGAATTGGTGGTGACACATCCACCGAGCGAACACGCCTACGAGACCATCTGGGCCGATTCGGTGGAGGATCTGGCCCGGTCGGAAGGTATCGATGTACACCTGGCCAAACGGCCGACCGACGAGCTCATCGCCCGGGTCACCGAGATCGCCCCGGACATCATGGTGGCCAACAACTGGCGCACCTGGCTGCCTCCCGAGCTGTTCTCGATACCGACACACGGGACGCTGAACCTGCACGACTCGTTGCTGCCACGCTTCACCGGGTTCTCGCCGGTCATCTGGGCACTGATCAGTGGGGCAACCGAGACCGGCCTCACCGCGCACCTGATGGACGACGACCTCGACACCGGCGGCATCATCGCCCAGCGATCGGTCCCGATCACCGAATCCTCCACCGGCACCGGCCTCGTCCAGGAGACCATCGACCAGATCCCCGAGGTGCTCCTCGACGCTCTCGACCGGATCGAGGACGGTACCGCGACCGTCACCCCGCAGGATCTGACGCAACGGTCCTTCTTCCACAAGCGCGCCGAGGTCGACAGCCTCATCGATTGGCACAAGCCCGCCGATGAGATCGAACGCTTCATCCGTGCCCTGCAGGACCCATACCCCAACGCCTACACCCACTTCCGGGGTGAACGACTTCGGGTCGTTCGGGCGCACGTGTCCCGCAGCATCTACGGTGGCACCCCAGGACGGGTGTTCATCGGCGAGGACGACGGCATGGTGATCGTCGCAGGCGACGAGGCCTACCGCGGCGGGTCGCCCGGGCTGGTGATCGACCGGCTCCGCACCGACGACGGCACCGAACATGGCGCGCTGGACTACTTCCGTCATGGCGGCGGGTATCTGACCGACCATCCGTGAGGTGCGAACTCAGGCTCCTGGTGAAAGTTAGGTGATGGTATCCTAACGACCATGCCGAAGAAGGTGTTCACACCGCGCGGCCCCCGCGCATTGTCCCTGGTGGTCGCTACGCTGTTGAGCGTCGGACTCCTTGCCGCCTGCGGGGGGAGTGACTCGTCCATGGCGTCGGGATCCACGACCACCGTCGCGCACAAATTCGGCGAGACCAAGGTGCCCACCGACCCGAAACGGGTTGTCACAGTGGGCTACAACGACCAGGACTTCACTCTCGCGCTGGGCGTCGTACCGGTGACGACCCGCTCGTTCTTCGAGTCGTACAACACGCTGCCGTGGGTCGAGAGGGAGACCCGCGGCAAGGGCGTAGCCACGATGCAGGGTGATAGCATCAACTTCGAGGAGATCGCCAAGGCCAAGCCCGATCTGATCCTCGCCATCTACGAGACGATCGACAGGAAGACCTACGACCGACTCTCGCAGATCGCCCCGACGGTGATCCAGTCCGACAAGTACAAGGACGAGGAGACGCCTTGGGACGTACAGCTTCTCACCACCGGCAAGGCGCTCGGCAAAGAGAGGGAGGCCCAGGGCCTCGTTGATCAGGTGAAGAGCAAGCTCGACGCGGCCACGACCGCTCACCCCGAGTTCGCGGGCAAGACTCTCGTGGTCGACTACGGACCGGAGAACGGTGGCCACTACCTGATCGGTGGGAACGACCCGCGGCGCGCACTGTTCGACGCCCTGGGATTCAAGGCGCAGGACACCGTGGGCGACCTCTCCGAGGAGAAGCTGTCGCTGCTCGACCGCGACATCCTGTTCGTGGAGGGCGCGACCAAGCAGGAGCTGATCTCCTCACCGGCGTTCTCGCGATTGACCGTGGTGCAGAAAGACCGTGCGCTATACACGAAGTTCGACTCTCCTCTCAGCGGGGCGCTGTCCTACAGCGGACCCGATGCGCTGCTGTACGCGATCGACGTGGTGGTGCCGCAGCTGAGCAACGCCCTCACCGGCAAACCGGTGGCTGATCTCGCGTCCGCCTGACCGTCGATCACCACGGTCACCCGAACTCGACGCCATTGTCACGCGGTGCGTCGTGCCTGGATCACCAACAGCCACACCAGGTACAGACCGCCCACCGACACGGTGACTGCGCCCACCGGCAATTGCGCCGGGGCCAAAGCGATCTGCGCCACGAGGTCACTGAGCAAGAGCAGGAACGCCCCCATCACCGCCGCCGAGCACATGCTCACCCCCGGTGCCCCGGTGAGTCGACGGGCCAGCTGCGGGGCGGCCAACGCGACGAAAGAGATCGGCCCGGCTGCCGCGGTGGCGACCGCCACGAACACCACCCCGATCACGAAGTAGGCCAGTCGCGCCCGTTCCGGCCGAACACCCAGGGCGCCCGCGGCGTCGTCACCCATCTGCAGGACGGGCAACTCGGTACCGACGGTGAGCAACGCGAGCAGCGCGACGCCCACACAGATGAGGACCGGGTACAGCTGCCCCCACTCCAGTCCGTTGAGCGTGCCCTGGTTCCAGATGGATGCGGTGATCGCCTGATGCAGCTTGATCCTGATGACGATCCATTGATTGACCGAGCTGAGTGCCGCCCCCACCGCGATGCCCACGATGATCAACCGAAATCCGGCGATGCCGCTCTTGTAAGCCAGCAGGTAGACCAACGCCGCCGTGATCAGGCCGCCGACCACCGCGCCGAGCGCGGTCAGGTAATAGTCGGCCCCGAAAGCGGCGATGGCCACCAGGGCACCCGTGTAGGAGCCGAAACCGAAGCCGATGACGTCCGGACTGCCCAGTGGATTGCGCGTGAGGGCCTGGAAGATGGCTCCCGAGATACCCAGTGCCGCACCGAGGACGAGGGCGAGCAGGATGCGTGGAAGCCTGAAATCCAGTACCACCACCCTGGTGAACGACGAATCCTGTCCGGTGATCACGTTCACCACGTCCATCGGTGTCACCGGATAGTCGCCGACACCGAGGGCGAGGACCGCCAACAGCATCGCACCGACGACCAACGCGGTGATGACCAGCACCGAGCGCAACGGCATCCGCGTCGAATGTCTCGGACCAGGACGGAGCACCCACTGCCTCCGGCCGAAGTCGACGGCGGTCACAGGCCGCTCGCATCGGATCGGCGGATCAGCCAGACCAGTACCGGCGCTCCGATGAACGCGGTGACGATACCGACCGGGAGCTCGCCGGGCGGGATGACGACCCGCCCGACGATGTCGGCGGCCAGCATCATCGACGGTGCCGCGACCACACAGTAGACGCATATCCACCGCCAGTCCGGACCGGTGAACCACCGCACCACGTGCGGCACCATCAGTCCGACGAAACCGATCGGTCCCGCGGCCGCGGTGGCCGCGCCGGCCAACAGGGTGACCGCGACCAGACCCAGTACCCGGGTGCGGGTCACGTTGCCGCCCATGGCGGTGGCCAGGTCGTCGCCCAGGGCGACGGCATTGAGCGAGCGGCCGACGTAGACCGCCAGCAGCACCCCCACCACGACGAACGGCAGGATGGTCCAGACCACCGACAACGGCCGCGCGTCGAAGGCACCCGCGTCCCAGAATCGCAGTGTGTCGAATGCCCGTGGGTTGCGCAGTCGGATGGTGTAGCCGATCCCGTCCATGACGGCCCCGATGGCGACGCCTGCCAGCACCACCCGGACCGGCGTCGCCTCCGTGCGTCCTGTCATCCCGACGAGGAACACGAACATCATGGCCACGAGTGCGCCGAGGAACGCGAACCAGATGTACGAGACCACCGACGTGAACCCGCCGAAGGCGATGGCCGCGACCACACACAGGCTCGCACCCGAGTTGATTCCCAGAATCTGTGTGTCGGCCAGTGGATTCCGGGTCACGCCCTGGATGAGTGCGCCACACAGTCCGAGCGCGACACCGACCACCACACCGAGCACTGTGCGCGGCACCCGCAGGTCGTGGACGATCCACTGATCACCGGTGTCGGTGAAATCGGTGAGCGCACCCCACACCGTGCCGAGCCCCACCGTCTGCGTGCCGACCGCCAGGCTGAGCACGCACATGACCGCGAGTACGACCACCGCGACCACCAGACCGACCGCGCGCCGCCGTGAGACGCGCGCGAGGTACCGGTGATCGGGGACCTCACCGTCGGCGAGTTCGTCTGTCGCCGTCGTCGCGACCACGGACAGTTCCTAGAGACCGGCGCGTTCGAGCGCCAGATCGAACTCCTCCGAAGCGATCTTGTCGCTCTTGCCGTCGGCCAGGGCCTGGGTGTACACGGCGACGAGTTCCTCACTGACCCGCTCGAACTTCGCGTCCCACTTCTCCGAGTCGAACCGCCAGTAACCGACGATGTCGAATTGATCGGCCACCCATCCGCACTCGCGCCGGAAGTACTTTCGGATGTCACGCGACGCACCGGATTCCGTCGCCGACCAGCAGTACCCACGTCCCTGCGGCTGCGCGAAGTCGCGCACCAGGTCGGTCAACGCACTGGCCGCATGACCGTTGCCGGTGCCGACCGAGCTGATCACCTCGATGCCGTCACGAGCGGGAAGGTAATCGAGATCCCTCTCGTCGGCCACCTCGACGATCACCGTCGCCCGGGCGTCGGCGGGGAGTCCTTCGACGATCCGGGCGACCGCGGGCAGGCCGGCGAGGTCCGCGACCAGCAGCTGCCAATCGGCATTCGGATCGGGGCGATACCAGCTGCGCGCGGTACTCAGTACCACCTGACCGCCGATCTGCACGCTGCGGGCCCAGTCACTGGCCACGCCCCGTTCGTGCAGCACCAGGTCGACGGTGAGCTGCTTGCGGCCGGGCCCGGCCGTTCGCACCGTGTAATTGCGACCTTGTGGAACGGTGTCGGGGTCGTAGTACTGCCACACGCCGTCGCGGCACTGCATGGCCGGCGGGGCCGCCGCGCCGGGTGCGGGAAACCACACACAGAGCGCCTCGTCGCCGACTCCGGGTAGGCCCAGATCGTCGACGAACGGGACGTCCAGCACGACCCGGCGTATCCGCGGCCCTGGATCGGAGATGGCGACAACGGCGCCGAAGACGGTTCCCATGCGGGGAAGGGTACCCTAATAAAGACTCCGGTCGAGCTGCCGGGTCGGGGGTCTGGCAGCTCAACCGGAATCATCTGGTTCATCGGCGTCGATCGTGGATGCGTTACACAACCCGCCGATGCCTTCTCGGCAACACGTGTCGGTGGTGGTCAGGCCTCCAGAATGGCGGTGACGCCCTGGCCGCCCGCCGCGCAGATCGAGATCAGTGCGCGACCGCCGCCACTCTCGTGCAGTTGTTTGGCGGCCTGGGCGACGATCCGACCGCCCGTCGCCGCGAACGGGTGTCCCGCCGCCAACGAGGAACCGTTGACGTTGAGCTTGGTCCTGTCGATGGAGCCCAACGCCCCGTCGAGACCCAGTCGCCCCTTGCAGTATTCCTCGGACTCGAAGGCGGCCAGGGTGCAGAGCACCACCGAGGCGAACGCCTCGTGGATCTCGTAGTAGTCGAAGTCCTGCAGGGTGAGGTTGTTGCGCTCGAGCAGACGCGGGATCGCGTACGTGGGGCCCATGAGCAGCCCGTCGGGGCCGTTGACGTAGTCCACGGCGGCGGTCTCGGTGTCGACGAGGTAGGCCAGCACCGGGTGCTTGTGTTCCTCGGCCCACTCGTCGGTGGACAACAACACCGCCGACGCACCGTCGGTCAGCGGGGTCGAGTTGCCCGCGGTCATGGTGGCGTCGCCGAGCGAGACCCCGAAGACCGGCTTGAGCTTGGACAACTTCTCGACGGTGGAATCGCCGCGCAGGTTCTGGTCCCGGGTGAGCCCGAGGAAGGGAGTGACCAGGTCGTCGAAGAAGCCGCGGTCGTAGGCCTTGGCCATGTTCTGATGACTGGCCGCGGCGATCTCGTCCTGCGCCTCGCGGGCGATGCCGAACTCCTTGGCCGTGATGGCCTGGTGTTCGCCCATGGACATCCCCGTGCGCGGCTCGCCGTTGCGGGGGATGTCGATACCGAGCTGGGTGGGCAGTTTGGCGACGGCCAGCAGCCGGTCGACGGTGGACTTGGCCCGGTTGACCTCCAGCAGCTGTCGCCGCAGGCCCTCGGAGACGCCGATGGGCGCGTCCGAGGTGGTGTCCACTCCGCCGCCGATGCCTGCCTCGTACTTGCCGGTCGCGATGCCGTCGGCCACCAGCGAGATCGCCTGCAGACCGGTGCCGCAGGCCTGTTGGATGTCGAACGCCGGGGTGTAGGCCGACAGCACGGACCCGAGTACCGACTCCCGCACCAGGTTGAAGTCGCGCGAGTGTTTCAGCACGGCGCCACCCGCGACCATCCCCAGCCGCTCACCCTGCAGGTTGAACCGGCTGGCCAGCCCGTCGAGGGTGGCGGTGAACATGTCTTGATTGGAGGCGCGGGCATAGGCCTTGTCCTGCCGGGCGAACGGGATCCGATTGCCGCCGAGGATCGCGACCGGCTTGGTGCTGCGGGTCTTGGGTGTGTAGGCCACGTGAGATCTCCCAGGGTGTCGTCGGGTACCTATAGCGTATTCTTACTCGCGAGTAAGTTCGTTGTCGAACCCGACCCTTCGAAGGAGTTGCGACATGTCGTCACCAGGAAACGCCGGGCTGTACTCGGCATTCGTCCACTCGGCCCCCGGTTCGTTCATCGCCAAGCAGGCGGGCCTGCCGATTCCGACGCCTCTGCGCCGGTACAAGCCGTCCGAACCCGCGCTGCCCGGGCCGGTGTTGCTCGGCGGGTCGGGACGTCTCGTCGAGCCGCTCCGGGAGATCCTGTCGTCTCCCGACTACGAGCTCATCCACAACGCGACCACCGGGAAGTCGGCCGACAAATACGGCGCGGTGGTGCTCGACGCGACCGGGATCACCTCCCCCGCCGACCTGAAGGAGCTGTTCGAGTTCTTCGGTCCGACGCTGCGGTCGGTCACCCCATGCGCCCGCTTCCTCGTCATCGGCACCACACCGGAACGCGTCAGCGACCCCGACGAGCGCGTCGCACAACGCGCCCTGGAGGGATTCACCCGGTCGCTGGGCAAGGAACTGCTCAAGGGCGCCACCGCACAGCTGGTCTACGTCTCGCCGGACGCCACGACCGGACTCAGCGGCCTGGAGTCGACGGTCCGGTTCATCCTGTCGGCCAAGTCGACCTACGTCGACGGCCAGGTGATCCGCGTGGGTGATGCCGACGCGACCGCCCCCGCCGACTGGGACAAGCCGTTGGCCGGGCGGGTCGCCGTGGTCACCGGTGCGGCCCGCGGCATCGGAGCCACCATCGCCGAGGTGCTGGCCCGCGACGGTGCGCACGTGATCGCCGCCGACATCCCCGCCGCCGGCGAGGCGCTCTCCCAGACGGCGAACAAGGTCAAGGGCACCGCCTTCCCGATCGACGTCACCGCCGAGGACGCCGGTGCGAAGCTGGCCGAACACGCTCTGGAACGTCACGGCGGTATCGACATCATCGTCAACAACGCCGGCATCACCCGCGACAAGTTGCTCGCCAACATGGATGCCGCTCGCTGGGATGCGGTGATCGGGGTGAACCTGATCGCGCCGCTACAGCTGGTGAACACACTGGTGGAGAAGGGCGCGCTGAAGTCGGGTGGAGCCGTGGTCGACGTCTCATCGATCGCCGGTATCGCGGGCAACCGCGGCCAGACCAACTACGGCACCTCCAAGGCCGGCGTCATCGGGCTGGTCGACGCCTACGCCCCGGTGCTCGCCGAGAAGGGCATCACGATCAACGCCGTGGCCCCCGGGTTCATCGAGACCGCGATGACCGCGGCCATCCCGCTGGCCACCCGCGAGGCGGGCCGGTTGATGAGTTCGCTGCAGCAGGGTGGTCAGACCGTCGACGTCGCCGAGACGGTGGCCTATTTCGCCAACCCGGCGTCGAGTGCGGTGACCGGCAACGTCGTCCGGGTCTGCGGCCAAGCGCTGCTGGGGGCCTGACGTGCCGAAGACCGTCGAGCTCACCAGCCTCCCGGGTGTGGTGGACCTGTATCCGCGGGCGGTGTCGGCGATGCTGCCGGTGATCGGTAAGCCCGGACGGGTACGCGCCGACGCCACCATCCCCGACACCGTGTTCACGATCGAGGGCCTGAAGGTCGATCAGCACAAGCTCGGCGACTACTGCCTGGCCACCGGTCAGCAGTTCGGCGAGACGCTGCCGCTGACCTACCCGTTCGTGCTGCAATTCCCACTGGCGATGTCGGTGATGGTGGCGTCCGACTTCCCCTTCGGTGCGGTGGGATCCGTGCACATCGGCAACACCATCCACCGGTACCGGCCGATCGGCGTCACCGAGCCGTTGAACATCCGCACCCACGCCGAGAATCTGCGCGAACACCGCAAAGGCATGTTGGTGGACATGGTGTCGAGGGTGAGCGTCGGAGGCGAGGTGGTCACCGAGCAGATCGCCACCTTCCTCAAACAGCAACGGACCAGCCTGTCCGACTCCGAACGCGGCCCGGCGCCGAAGTCTCACCGGCCACCGCCGCCGGACCGGGTGGTGTCGGTGGACCAGGGTCTGACCCGCCGCTACGCCGAGGCGTCCGGAGATCGCAACCCGATCCACATGTCGGGGATCAGCGCGATGGCGTTCGGCTTTCCCAAGGCCATCGCGCACGGGATGTGGAGCGCGGCCGCGGCATTGGCGAACCTCGAGGGGCAGGTGCCCGGGGACGTCACCTACGCGGTGCGCTTCGGCAAGCCGATCCTGCTGCCGTCCAGGGTGTACGAGTACACCACCCAGGTCGACGGCGGTTTCGACATCTCGCTGCTGGACCGCAAGAAGGGTTCCCCCTTCCTGACGGGTACTTTGCGGGGCTGACGCCCGCCCGGACCACGAAAACTGCGGGAGATCGGGTTTCCCGCAGTTTTCGTGATATCCCGCTGTTGCATCAGCGGTACATGACCGGAACTGCGGGAGATCGGTTCTCCCGCAGTTGTCGAGGGGTGCGGCGGAGGCCTGTCCGACGGCGCTCAGGCGTCGGCGGGTTTACGGTCACCGGCCAACCCGTGCCAGCCCATCCGGATCATCAGGTCCGTGGCGGCCTCGAGGCCGATGTCACCCTCGGAGATCCGGTCGGCGACGGCCTCGCCCGCACCCACCAACGCTACGGCCATCAACTCGAAGTCCGTGTCGTCGGCGTCGACGGTGGTACCGCGACGCAGCAGGTCGGCGACCATCTCGATCAGCCGCTGCCTGCTGTCGGCGACGAGTTTGGCGAAGTTCGCCTGCCCCTGCGCCACCCGGTACAGCACTCGCCACGATTCACGATTCTGATCGACGAAGGACAAGAAGCCGTGGATCACCGTGCGGGCCTGGTCCCGCTGTTTCAGGTGAGGGTCGAAACCACCGCTCATCGCCTCGATGAACCGGCCGGACTCGCGGGCCAGACAGGCGCTGAAGAGTTCTTCTTTGGAGCCGTAGTACAGGTAGAGCATCGGCTTGCTGATCTGCGCCTGTGCGGCGATGGCGTCCATCGACGTGTCGCTGAACCCGTTGGCCGCGAAAACCCCCACCGCGGCGTCGAGCATCTGCTGTTCGCGGATCGCCCGCGGGAGCCGTTTACTGCCTCCGGCCATCTGCCACCCCCGCTCCGGCCCGTACTGCGGACCACTGTCGATGTCGTCCTAACTTACCAGGCAGTAAGTTGCATCGGGGGGATCAGACGGTCAGCAGGTGAGGCCTTTGGCGGTCAGCACCCGTCGCACCGACGCGTCGACCCGGGCCTGCGACAAGCCGCCTGATCGAACGGCCGCCTGCAGCGAATCGAGCACGGCCGGGACCTGGTCGGTGCTGAGCCACAGCGCGACGTCGGCACCCGCGGTGAGGGCCAGTTTCACCGCCTGCACCACCCCGTACTTGGCGGTGATGGCGGCCATCCCGCTGAGGTCGTCGGTGAAGATCGGTCCGTCGAACCGCTTGCCGCCGTATCCGGTTCCCGACCGCAGCAGAGCCATCGCCTTGGGGCTGATGCTGGCCGGGGTGTCTGGGCCCGTGAGGCCGGGAACGATGAGGTGCCCGACCATGATCCCGCGATGGGCGTCAGCCTCCGTACCGGTCACCAGGGTCTTGTAGGGCATCAGATCGTCGCGGATCAGCTGCGGGA
The DNA here is from genome assembly GCF_900156495.1 of Williamsia sterculiae. Lineage (GTDB taxonomy): Bacteria > Actinomycetota > Actinomycetes > Mycobacteriales > Mycobacteriaceae > Williamsia_B > Williamsia_B sterculiae. Next base: position 86,388 of record NZ_FTNT01000001.1, on the reverse strand, counting down.
ACGGCGGCGTCAGCACGGTGCCGGTGTGCGAATCACCCGACCCGTGGCCGTGACCGGGGAAGTGTTTGAAGACCGGCATGATCCCGGCGTCGCCGAGCCCTGTCGCGAAGGCATCGGCGTAGCGCGCGACGGTCTGCGGATCGTCGCTGAACGAGCGGTCGCCGATCACCTCATCGGCCGATTCGTCACTGACGTCGGCGTCGGGAGCGAAATCGACGGTGATTCCCAGGCGTTTCAGCTTCGCTCCGATCCCGCGAGCGGTGGCACGAACCTGGGCAGGGGATTGCGATGCCGCCAGTTCGCGCGCGGAGGGCGAGTCGACGCCCAGCGACCGCAGCCGCGACACCCGACCACCCTCCTGGTCGACGGTCACCATCAGCGGCAGTGGGGATGCCTTCTTGGCCGTCGCGAGGCCACCATTGGTCAGCATCGACCTGTCGGTGAAGCTGCCGACGAAGATCCCGCCGACGTGACTCTGCGCGACCACCGATCGTGCATCGGCGGCGCCGGACACGCCCACGGTCAACAGTTGAGCCAACTTGTCGCGGACGCTCATCGTGGCCATGGTCCGGCCGACGCAATCCACCGGCGCGGCCGCAGGGGTGGGACGCGGCGATGACGACGTGACCGACGACGACCGGGCCGACGACGCGACCGTGGACACCGGCGGCGTGCTCGCCGACCCCTGATCGGCACCGCTGCTGCATCCGGCCAGCGCACCCAGCACCCCCGCCGTCACGAGTAGCTGCAGCCGACGAAGGTGTCCCATAGCCATCGGGCCAGTGTCGCGCACGCCCGCACGCGCACACAATCGCTCCGGCGACTTCGATGTCACCGGGCGCGGTACGCGGTGGACAGGCACACGGCCCGGGCCATCGCGGTGGGCGCATCGTCCCGATCGTCACCGCGGCCGTGCGCGGCGAGGATGTCGGCGATGGAGTCGCCGGTGACCTGCCAGCCCTGATCCGTCAGGCACGTCTGCGCGTCGAACTCCGACGACTCGAACAACAGATCGGCCACGTCGACACCGAAATCGACGGTTGCGTCGGTGTCGAAGCCGGAGAGTTCGGTCCCCGCGGGCGCGGTGTCGAACACCAGGACGCTGCCGACGGGCGCGCTCGAGCTGATCGTCGACAACAGCCGCTGTTGGTCCGCTCCCCGCAGGTACGGCAACAACCCTTCGGCCAACCAGATCGTCGGCTCGGTCTCGGAGAGCCCCTCCTCGCGCAATGCCGTCAGCCAGTCGTCGCGCAGGTCGCATCCCACTCGCGTCGACGTCGACGCCGCCCCCTCCGCGGCGAGCACGGTGTCCTTGAACGCGACCACCGCCGGTTGGTCGACCTCGAAGACGGCCGTGCCCGGCGCCCACGGCAGCCGCGCGGCCCGTGCGTCCAGACCGCTCGCCAGGATCACCACCTGCCGGCATCGCTCGGTATTCGCGTCGACGACCGCCTCGTCGATCCGCAGCGTGCGTGCCGCCATCATGTCGACCAGGAAGTCGAGCATGCGCGCCATGGCCGGGTTGTCCCGCGCGGACTCGCCGATGGCGTCGGGCAGCAGGTCGGGCTCGCCCGCTGCCGCGACGAACTTCTCGGCGAACGGGTCGTCGATCAGCGCATCGGATCGACGGGACTCCAGCGCCCTCCCCAGAGCGACCAGCAACGCCGTCCGCCCGACACCCGACGTGATCGTCCAGTCATCATCATTTGTTCGCATACCTAACGATATCGGTTCGGCGGTCGTCGGAGCCACCATCACAAAACGGTCTACAAGGCCCCCGGCCACACCCGACGCGGTCATCATGGAATGCGACAGATGCCGCGATCGCGACTCAGGAGGCCCGCCATGGGCAGACCACAGTGCGACACCATCATGGTCGCCTACGACGGTGGACCCAACGCCGACCGCGCGATCGGGTACGCCGCGCACTACCTGTCCGCGACCACGTGTCACGTGGTCACCGCCTGGGAGACGGGTATGCAGCAGAGTGCGCGGTTGTCGACGTACTCCGGCGGCATGCAGCCGTTGCTCGACACCCGGTTCGATTCCCAGGTCGATGCCGCACTGCTGGCCGAGGCCGAGCAGACCAACGCGCGGGGTGTCGATCTTGCACGACAGGCGGGGCTGACCGCGACCGGCCGCATGGTCGAGGTGACGTCCACCGTCTGGGGCACCCTGGTTCACGCCGCCGACGATCTCGACGTCGATGTGCTGGTCATCGGGACGCGCGGCGCCTCCGGCCTCAAGGCCCTGCTGCGCAGCAGCGTCGCCGAACGGGTGCTCAAGCACTGTCATCGGCCGGTGCTCGTGGTCCCGGCCGGGTGTGGGGCGGTGGAGGAGACGGCCGGTCAGAACTGACCGCTCGCGGGTACCCCGGTTCCGGGACGCTCGGATGGTAGTTTCGTGACCGAACCGATCCCGACCCCCAGGAGCACCCCGCATGAAGAGCAATCGCCTCATCGCCGGAGCGATCGCGGGGATCCTCGGACTTGTCGTCGCCATCGCCGCGGTGTTCCTGGGCGGCTACCTGGCCACCGACACCAAGCCGTCGACCAGTGTGAACAGCTTCAACGCCGACAACGGCTTCGTGAAGGGTTCGGTCGACTACGGCACGCGTGACAATGCCGGAGTGAACAACTGACAGCTGCCTCCGACGAGGTGGTGCGTCCGGAGCGTCGGCTCTCGCGCCGCGGCTGTTCGATCATCATCGGTCTGACGCTGCTGGTCTCGTTCCTGCAGTCCCCCGGCCGGATCGCGGCCGACACCAAGCTCGACCTGACCGCCGACCCGGTCGGCTTCCTGTCGCGGGCCGCCCATCTCTGGTCGTCACAGGCACCTCTCGGCCAGGTACAGAACCAGGCCTACGGATACTTCTTCCCGCACGGCGCGTTCTTCGCCCTCGGTGACGTGGTCGGGCTACCCGGCTGGGTCACCCAACGGTTGTGGTGGGCGACGTTGCTCGCCATCGGGGTCATCGGGATCGTCCGACTGGCCGAGGCTCTGCGCATCGGGTCACCGGGGTCGCGGTTGTTCGCTGCGGCCGCCTTCGCGCTCAGTCCGCGGGTGCTGACCACTCTCGGATCCATCTCGTCGGAGACCCTGCCGATGATGTTGGCCCCGTGGGTGCTGGCCCCGGTGGTCAGTGCGTTTGACGATCCCGGCACCCGATTGTCGCTGCGACAGTTGGCGTTCCGGTCGTCACTGGCCGTCGCGTTGATGGGAGCGGTGAACGCGGCCGCGACGCTGGCCGCGGTGATGCCCGCGCTGATCTGGTGGCTGACCCGATGTCGCGGGCGGGGCCGGAACTGGCGGGTGTTCACCGGTTGGTGGGCGCTGGGCGCCGTGCTGGCGTGCGCGTGGTGGTTGGTGCCGCTGGTGATCCTGTCCCGGGTCAGCCCACCGTTCCTCGACTTCATCGAGTCGTCGCGGGTCACCACCGAGTGGACCTCGCTACCGGAGGTGTTGCGCGGCACCAGCTCGTGGACCCCGTTCGTGTCACCGGAGCGGGTGGCCGGGTCGGTGCTGGTGGGCCAACCCGCGGCGGTGGTGGTGACCGGGCTGCTGGCGACGGCCGGGCTGGTGGGACTGAGCATGCGTCGGATGCCGCATCGGGGGACGCTGGTCCTCGTCGCGGCGATCGGATTGTTGGCGTTGTGTTCGGGATTCGCCGGTGAGCTGGGATCTCCCGTCGCCGAACCCGTACGGCAGTTCCTCGACGGCGTGGGCGCACCGTTGCGCAACGTGCACAAGTTCGACCCGATGATCCGGATCCCGCTGGTGCTGGGGATCGCACACCTGCTCGCCCGGGCGCCGCTACCGGGATCGGTGCCGTGGCGTACCGCCGTGTCCGCCTTCGCGCGACCCGAGCGCCGCCCGGTGGTCGCCGTCGCGATCGCTCTCACCGTCGCACTGGTGGGTTCGGGATCGCTCGTCTGGACTGGTCATCTGGCCCCGCAGGGCAGCTATGACAGCGTGCCCGACTACTGGTCGCAGACCGCGCGCTGGCTACAGGATCGATCCACCGGCCCCGGCTCCACGCCCGCCACCCCGGCCCGCGCGCTGGTGGTACCCGGATCGCCGTTCGCCGATCAGGTCTGGGGGTTGACCCGCGACGAGCCGCTGCAGGGGTTGGCCGGCTCCCCCTGGGCGGTCCGCGACGCGATCCCGCTGGTGCCACCGGAGGCGATCCGCGCGATGGACGCCGTGGAACGCGACATCGCCGCCGGACGTGCGACGCCGGGTCTGGCCACCACCCTGGCCGGGCAGGGAGTCGCCTTCGTGGTGTTGCGGGCCGACCTGAGTCCGGCGACCTCCCGCTCGGCGCGACCACTGCTGGCGCAGCAAGCACTCGTGGGATCGCCGGGTCTGCACCGGGTGGCGCGGTTCGGCCCCGACGTCGGCCCGCCGCCGGTGCGCGGGTTCGTCGGTGACGACGGCCTGCGACCCCGGATGCCTGCCGTTCAGATCTTCGCGGTCGACGGGGTGGCACCGCGCACCGCGGGTGGTCCGGTGGTCGGTGATCTCGACACCATGCCCCGGGTCGACGGCGGGGCCGAGGCGGTGGCGCGGCGTGACGACCTGTTGGCCGCGGAGTCGGGTGCGAGCCGCCCCGATCCGGTGCTGATGAGTGCCGATGCCCGCGCCGCAGGCCTACCCCCCACCGGTCGCGGCGGACGCATCGTCACCGACACCCCGGTGGCGAGGGAGACCGACTTCGGCCGGGTCGACGACCACAGTTCAGCGATCCGGGCCCCGGACGACGCCCGGCAGACCCAGAACGCCGCACCCGATTACCCTGTTGCGGGACAACCGGATACGGCAGCGCAATGGTCACTCGACGGCACCCCCGGAGCGGTGTCGGTGTCGACGTCCGGATCGGCGGCCGACGCCACCCAACTGGGACAGACGGCGCCGGCGAACGCCGCGGCCGCGGCCTTCGACGGTAACCCCGGGACCGCATGGGTCAGTCGCGGGTTGGACTCGGCGGTCGGGCAGTGGATGCAGGTGAACTTCCGCGATCCGCGCCGCGACCTGTCCCTGTCGATCACCCCGGGCAAGGCCCTGGGTCCGGCCGTCACCGGGCTGTTGATCACCACCGAGGCCGGGACCACGGTGGCCCAGGGCATCTCACCGGGGAAGAAGACCACCGTCGCGGCCCCCAGCGGACCCACCCGGTGGGTCCAGGTCCGCGCGATCAGCACCGAGGACAACACCGCGGGCAATCAGTTCGCGATCGCCGAGCTCACCGTCCGGGATGCGTTGGCCGACCGCCCGCTGACCATCACCCATCGCACGGTGTTGCCGGAGCTGACGGCGGGCGAGCAGGTCTCGGGGTGGTTGCTGGGCCAGGACCTCGACGGTCGGGCCGCCTGCGTGGACGGCACCGACGAGACCCGTTGTTCCGGAGCGCTCTCGTTGATCGCCGAGGAGCCCGGCACATTCCGGAGGGTGCTGTCGGTGCCCGCGCCGACCACCGTGACGCCGCGGGTGGTGCTGCGGTCGGTGCCCGGTGGTGCGCTCGATGCATTGTTGCGGCAGCCGGACACGATGACCGCGTCGGCACCGGCGTTGGTCACCGATCCCCGCGGTAACGCGTCCGCGGCTGTGGACGGCGATCCGTCGACGGTGTGGACCGCACCGGACTCGTCCACGGTCCCGGGGGCCGGCGCCCCCACCGTGCGGATCGATCTCGACCACGTGCGACTCATCGATGGCGTGCGGATCCGTGTGCCCGCTGGTGCCTACCCGGCTCACCCCACCCGGGTCGCGGTGGATCTCGGTGACGGGCGGCAGGTGCGGACGATCCCGGCCGAGGGTGTGATCGCGCTGGCGCCGGCGCGCACCGACCACATCACCGTCACCGTGCTCGACTCGACCGATCTGGTGGACGTGAACAGTCTGGGGTTCGCCCGTCCCGCACCCGTCGGGCTGGCGGAGGTCACCCCCACCGGCCCGGACGGACCGGTACCGGTGGCATCACCCGACGCCCCCGTCACCATCGGCTGCGGCGCCGGTATCGGCCTGGCGGTGTCGGGACGGACGGTGCCGATGACGGTGACCACCACCCGGAGGGCGCTGCGCAAACAACAGCCGGTGGTGGCCACCCCGTGCGACTCGAATCCCGTACCGCTGGCCGCCGGGTCGCAGGAGCTGTCCGTGAACCCCGGAGCCGGGTTCACCGTGCAGGCGGTGTCCTTGCGCGCGGCCTCATCCCCGACGATCCCGTCCCCAGGTCAGGCATCGCCACCGGCCCTGCAGACCCCACCCACGCCGGTGACCGTGCGGTCATGGACCGCGGATCGGCGGGTGCTGGACGTACCCGCGACCGGCAACGACCGATTGCTGTGGTTGCCGGAGGCGCAGAATCCGGGATGGCATGCGACGGTGGCCGGTCGGGAACTCACCCCGACCGCGGTGAACGGGTGGCAGCAGGCGTGGGTGGTACCTGCCGGGGTGGGCGGCACGGTCACCCTCGACTATCCCCTCGACACGCCCTACCGGTGGTCTTTGCGGATCGGGCTGCCACTGGTGCTGCTGGTGATCGCCGGGGCATTCTGGCCGTCACGACGCGGTCGCGCGGCCCCGGTGTCGACCGCCGACCGGTCGACGGTGGGCCGGGGGGCGGCGCTGGTCGCGGTGCCCGTGGGGGCGTGGGTGCTGTGCGGGTGGGGCGGCCTGGCGGCGTCGTTGATCTCGGGCGGGGTGGTGCTCGCGTGTGTCCGGTGGGGACGTCCGGCATGGGTGAGCGGGTTGGTGGCCGCCTCGTCGTCCGCAGCGGCCGTGGCGCTGGCGACGGCACCGTGGGGCACGGCCGGATATGCCGGGTTCGCCTGGTGGAGTCAGTTACCGGCGCTGGTGGCGGTCTGCTTGGTCGGCTGGCGTGCGGCGGACGTCTCGGGTGTGATGGATGTCCGGGCGTCCGTGCGTCGATGGGCCTCCCGCTTGCTCAGCCACAGGCGCGCGGGTTCCTCGACCAGCCCATAGCTCGCCGCGGCGATCCCCGTGCTCAACAGAGCGGTGAGCACCCAGACCAGCGGCATCGAACCGTCGAACGGCACGATCCCGAACAGCGAGAACACCGCGGAGAGCATCACCAGATGCCAGATGAAGATGCCGTACGACCATCGGCCCAGGGCCTGCATGGCCGCGGAGTCGAGTAGGCGGTGTCGGGTGGTGGCGAGTACCAGTGGCGCCAGCAATGCGAAGGCGAGGACGGCACCGAGTGCGATCTTGCCGACGAAGGCGGCCGCCGACACCGCACCGAGTCCGGTCGGGCCGGCCAGCGGAGTACATGCGGCGGCGTAGGCGGCCACCGCGACCACCGCCATCGGTCCGCGTCGCGCGCCGAAGCGGACGAGCAACGTCGGACGTCGTCCGGAGTCGCGGGCCGCGACCACCTCGGCGAGTAGGACACCGGCGACGAACCAGGGCAGATGCCCCGGCAACCAGCCCATCGCGGACACGCCCGGTGTCAGCGGGAACATCTCCGAGATCGGGGCCCAGGCGAACGCGAGCAGCCCGACCACGAGCACCAGTGGCGTCCGCCATCGGGCGCGTGGTCCATGCAATCGGCGCATCGCGACGGCCGCGAACGGCAGCACCAGATAAAAGGACACCTCCACCGCCAGACTCCACATCTGGGTCAGACCCGCGGTGAGGGTGAGCGGGACATAGATCTGCGTCAGGGTGAGGTTGGCCAGCCAGACGGTGGAGCTGTCGCCCCGTGCGTCCGGTAGGAGCAGCAATGCCACCACGACCACCACCAGGTAGGCGGGCCAGATGCGGATGACGCGGTGCCGGGCGTAACGCAGCAGACCCGGCGCCCGCGTGCCCGGGGTTCCGTGTGCCACCTCGGCGTGCGGACGCCAGAGCAGGAAACCCGACAGCGCGAAGAACACGGCCACCGCGAGGTCCAGTCTGCCCAGTACGGGGCCGAGCACCGGGGTGCCGACCATCCCGGTCTGGAAGGCGACGTGTGTGGTCAGCACCCCGATCGCGGCAACCGCGCGCATTCCCTGCAGGGACGACACAAATCCGGCACCGGCGGCTGACGCAGACATCAGCGCCAATCTACCCAGCAGTTCAACTGTTAATGTCGCAGCAATCGAGTTCACACCGTCCGGCGGTTCCGACCGACCGACGGTTCACATCGACAGCCGACCGGCACGACGAGGGAGCGCACTGATGGCAGCAGGCCGATTGTCGGTCAAGGACTTGGTGGGCCCCGCGCTCATCTTCCTCGGCGTCCTGCTCATCGCATTGGCCATCGCCCTCCCCCTCTACTTCGTCGGGGTGTTCAAGAAGACGCCGATGGACTACGACCTCACCACCGTCGCGACGTCGGAGAAGATCGATGGCAGCGACGGCACCGACGCGCTGCCGGCGAAGCTGCTCAACCCGTGTTCGATCAAAGCCCGCAAGTCGGAGGTGTCGCCTGCCAACCTGACCCGCCAACAGCGGGTGGTTGCCGTGGAACCGGCCAGCGGAAGCAAGGTCACCCTGCAGGCCGGTCAATCGACACAGCTCAACCAGATCCAGAACGGCAACGACACCGTGTCGCCCACCGGAGACGGCACGGATGGTTCGTGCCCCGGGTCCTTGCTGGGTGCCACCGTCGACCGCGTCACCGTCGATCGGGAGACCGGTCGGCCGAACTCCGCGGGCGGCGGCAGTTCGGAGCTGCAGGTCACCCCGCCCACGTCGTCGGGGGATGCCGCACCCACGGTGTCGGTGCCCGACCGCACGGGCTTCCAGTACCGCTTCCCCTTCGACACCAAGAGGTCGAACAAGTACAAGTACTTCGATCTGACGACTCGCAGCGCCCACGACCTCAAGTACGTCGATTCGGCCGAGGTTCGCGGTGTGAAGACCTACCACTTCACCCAGGACGTGCCGGAGACGGATCTCAGCCAACTGCAGGACGCCAACGGCCAGCAGGTGCAGGGCACAGTGCTGAGCAAACCCGCGTCGTGGTTCGGCACGTTCAAGGGTGTCGATCCCAAACAGGAACTGCCTGCGACGTTGTTCTACCAGGCGACGCGCGACCTGTACGTCAATCCCGACACCGGGACGATCGTGAACATGGTCGAGCACGTGCAGGAGAACTACAAGTTCAGCGGGTTCAGCGACGACGCCCCGGCCGCGCTGAAGAACTACTCACTGACAAACCTCGATGCGAAGTTCGCCTACGACCAGAAGACACAGGAGGCGACCGCCAAGCAGGCGCGTGACCTCGACAGCCCACTGTCGCTGTGGGGTCGTTGGTTGCCGATCGTCGCCGCGATCCTGGGCGTGCTGGCCCTGCTGGCCGGTCTGTTCTTCCTGTTCCGCGGTGGTCGCGGCAACGGTGGCGGCCAGGGCCGATTCGGCCGGGTGGCGAGCGGTGGGCAGACCGCGGCGGTCACCGGGGCGGCGGGCGCTGGTGCGGCAGGCGCCGGTGCCGCGGTTGCGCACTCACGTCCTCATGACGACACCACCGTGGTGTTGGACAAGGGCCGGGACGTCCACGGTAATCCGGGTGCGCAGCAGAATCCGGACGTGTACCGCGCGGATCCGGATGCCACCCAGAACATCCCGCGTGTGACCGACGAGCACGGAGCAGACTGGGACTACCGGCACCCCGATCACGGCACCGGTCACGAATCCGACGACGACTGGCGTCCGCCGACGTCCTGAGGCTCGACGTCTCACGCTGCGCGGCGTCGCGTTCATCGTCACCGGCGCACTCTGTCGGTGCGACGCACATCGCTCGACGACCTCCCGGCGACGATGTAGATGCGGCCCGGCCCGTCGCCGACCGCGAGCTCCGCACCCCACACCGCAGCGTCCAAGGTGCGGGTGACGTAGACGTGGTTCGCAATTCGCTCGGCTTCGAAGTTCGACGGTCGACCCGCTGTCAGCAGGTCACCGATGCCGAGATCGGCCTTGGTCCCGTGCAGAAGCGCACCGGACTCGTCGAGATCACGCGCTGCGACCGGCGACTCCGCTTCCCGTGCCGCCTCGGCCCCCGGGCTCGGAAGCGATGCGGACGATGAGATCAGCCCGATGACGAGTGTCCTCGACGAGTGCCGCGTTCACCTCGTCCACGCGCATCACCCAGTCCCCCGCCTGCTCGGTGGTGTCACCGTACGACCGACGACGGGTCATCAGTCTCTCCCGCCGGTCGACGGGTGCGACGTCGAGGAACCAGGTCTCGTCCAGCAGCCCGGCTACCTCTGCCCACCCGAAGGCGTCGTACAACAAATAGTTCCCCTCGGTCACCACCAGCGGCGCGGACTGTGGCACGGGCACCGAACTGCCGATGGAGATCTCGCTTGACCGGTCGAACTCGGGCGCGTAGACGACATCATCGGACTGACCCCGCAACCGCCGGAGCAGTGCGATGTATCCGCCGACGTCGAATGTGTCTGGCGCTCCTTTGCGTTCGCGCCTGCCCAGGCGACGCAACTCGTCGTCGGAGAGATGGAATCCGTCCATACCCACCACCGCGACACGTCCATCGAGAGCGGTGCGCAGGGCTGCGCAGAGAGTCGACTTGCCTGCGCCCGGACTCCCGGTGATGCCCAGCAGTCGCCGTTCCCCGGTGGACGAGAGGTCGTGTGCCCGGTCGACGAGCTGTCCGATGTCCATCGTCGTCGGCGGGCCGGGCGGCGGATGACCGGTCATCGCGATCGACGTGGTGATCGTTCCGCGGCACCCCACATGGCAAGGTTCAGGGTCAGCGACGCCGACAGTGCCGCAGCCGTCACAGTCACCATCAGCAGCCCGAGCACGGTGTGCGCCACGGTCAGCACCGCGACGATCTCGAGAACCGCGACCGCCCACGGGATCACGCTCACCCGGGTGCGGTCACGGGCGATGGCACCCAGCAACCCCACCTGTAGCAACGCCAGCACCCCGCCCGCGAGCGCGAACAACCACAGTAATCCCGCGACCGGGCGGTACGCCTCGCCGACGAGCACCGGGACCAGCGGGCCGGCCACCGCGGCGCCCATCACCGACAGCGCGACCAGTGCACCGGTGAGCATGAGCGCGGTGCGCAGCGCCCGCCGGGAATCGACGGGATCGGCGAGCCGGGGGAAGAACACCACACCCACCGCCTGCGGCAACCAGAACGCCGCCTTGGTGGCGACTGTGCCCAGCGCGTAGACCCCCGCGTCGTGATCGGACAACACCGTCCGCGAGAGCAACAGATCCACGGAGGTGAGTACGGTCAACACGAGTTGTACCGACGATGCGGCCAGCACAGTGCGAACGGGAAGCGCGGAGGTCCGACCCCCGTGCAGATCCGATCGCAACGGCAACCAGAGCCCCACCGCCGCCATCACACCGCCGACCAGCATCGCCGACAGCGCACCAGTGGCGCCGGCGCCCAGCACCAGGCCGACGATCGCGGGTAGCGTGCGGGCGATGCCGACCCAGGCGACCACCAGCGCGAGCTCGGAGAACCGCTGCCGTCCTTGGTAGATGCCCTGACCCACCGCGATCGCGACCAGCACGGGTGCGGACGCAGCGGCCACGGCGGTGGCAATGAGCCCCGTGTGCGCGACCGCCGAGATGATCGGCACCGCCACGATCGCGGCGACGACCACCACACCGATGGTGACCGCACCGAGTCGCAGCACCGCCGTGACCTCCCGACCGCGCGCCACTTCGCGCGCGGTCACCGCCTGCAGAGCCAACGCCGGCACCCCGAGCAGCAACAGCGCCTGCAGCAGGACCGCGAACTGGCCGTAATCGTCGGGGGCCAGGAACCGACCGGCGGGGATGTGTACCAGGTAGGCGCACACGTTCGCGACCATCGTGCCCGCGGCGACCCGACCCAACGTCCGCGCACCGGTGGCGTGGGTGGTCGAGGTGGTCGCCATCGTCACAGTGTCCCATCGCCGGCAGGACAGATCCGCGGGGTGGCCAGGGCGCGGTCGAACCCGGCTGTTCGAGCGAGGGCAGATCGCGGGCGCGCGGCTGAAGCCACACGTCATCCGTCGATCGACGCTCTCTTCGGGATCCGCACCAGCAGGATGGTCATGACCGCTCCCACCAGAGCCAACACGACGCTGCACATGGAGGCGCCGGCAAGCGCTGTCGCGTAAGCGTGGACGCCGGCTCTCTTCCCTGGTCCCAGTACGGCGAAGAAAACGGTCCCGATGGCAGCGATGCCGATGGCACTCGAGAACTGCTGCGCTGTGGTCAGAACACCCGCTGCGGAGCCGGCGTGCTGGGGGCTGATCGTGGTGAGCACAACTCCGATGAGTGCCGGCACCGCGACGCCGTTACCGAAACCGATGAGGATCATCGGACCGATCAGCATGGGTGCCGACAGACGGACGTCGACCCCGTAGGCGACGATGATGAGAGCTGTCAGCCCCAGGATGACGATGGCGGTGCCGACAGCGATGACGACGGGGCCGTGCTGCACAATCTGCTTCTTGGCGAGCACGGATGCGACGGCGAACGCCATCCCCAGCGGAGCGAATGTCAACCCCGCCATCAATGGGCTGATACCCAGGCCGTTCTGCATGACCAGCGTCAGTGTGAACACCACGCTGAAGAATGAGGCGAACAAGGCGATCGAGGTACCCAATCCGAGGTTGAAGGCCCTCTCGGTGAACAGGCTCAGCGGGATGATCGGGCGCCCACCGTGGTGCTCCAACCTGCGTTCACGTACCACAGTCACGAGAAGGAGAGGGATCGACAGCGCAAGGCAGATCCATGTCCAAGGCGCCCAGTGCTCGCTTCGTCCCATCACCAACGGAACGAGTATCGACGTCAACGATGCGGTGATCCCCATCGCACCAAGGACATCGAACGACGCGGGACCGGTCGCTACGTGGTGGGGAAGAATTCTCAGTCCGAGTAGCACGGTCACGACGGCGATAGGGACATTGACCACGAAGATGACACGCCAGCCCAGACCCAGGATGTCGACATTCAACAACACCCCACCGAGTACCTGGCCGGCAACCGCTCCGACGCCCATCGTCACCCCGAACCAGGACAATGCCCTGGATCGCTCGACCGGCGGAAAAGCACGGGTGATCAGCGCGAGAACCTGCGGCACGAGTATCGCTGCGGTCGCCCCTTGAATCAGGCGGAAGGCGACCAGCTGAGCGGATGTCTGTGCGACCCCGCACAACAGCGAGGCCACACCGAACAGCAGCATTCCGATGAGGAACACGTTTCGGTGTCCATAGTGGTCTCCTAGTCGGCCTCCGGTGATGAGGCCGGCCGCGTACGTGAACGCGTAACCGCCGACGATCAACTCGAGTGACGCTTGGGATGCGTCGAGTTCGTGTTGGAGCACCGGCAGGGCGACGTTGACCACGTAGAGGTCGAATTGCGCCATGAACATCGCCACGAGCACCACCGGAAGCATCGACCAACGGTGCAGGTGACCTGAAGGACTGGGAGACGGCGAGGACGCGGGCACCGGTCCGGTAACCCGAGACGCTGAGTGGGGCGAAGTCGGCATCGGAACTCCAATAATGTTCGTCGAACGTCGTATTAACAGCACACGCTACCGCTCAGTACGATGGTTGTCGAACGGTTGTCGAGATCCCAGAGAGGTCTTCATGCGGACGCGGTTACGAGGGCAGATCGATCACCCATCGGTCGAGGAGATCGACCTGCTGGATGTTCTCCATGCGCTCTCGGATCCGACTCGGATGGAGATCGTCCTGACACTTCTGGAGGATGTCGAGCGGCCGTGCGGCACCTTCGATGTCGATGTTGCGCCTTCGACGCTGACCCATCATTTCCGCGTGCTGAGGGAGTCGGGCGTGATCCGTCAACGCGAAGAGGGCCGGAGGAAGTGGACCACACTCCGACTCGACGATCTGGAGTCGAGGTTTCCGGGTGTCATCCCCGCCATCACTCGCGCTTATCACGCTGACATCGAGAAGTCCTGACATCAGGAATCGGCTCACCACTTGACATCTGGTCCACGGCGACGGCACGACGGCTCGCCCGATACGGTGGCAACGATGAGCACACGGCGGCGGGTACCGATCATTCGGCGCGCTCGTCTGATCCTGGCTCTGACCGGCGCGACAGTCGCGACAGTGATCTTGTGGCCCGTCCTCGGTGGCGGTTACCTCCTGCACGCCGATGCGGTCTCGACCCCACGATCGTTCGTCACCGACACCGCTCTGGGTCTGGCCGACTCCGCCCCGCGTGCCGTGCCGCAGGACTGGTTGGTCGCGGTGGCGAGCGGGTTGGTCGACGGTGGTTGGGTGGTCGCCGGGATCACCTGGGTGGCGATCGCCCTGGGCGCGATGGGTTTCGGATGTCTGGCCGCGCGGGTACTGCCCGCCGCGGGGACCCCGGGTGCGGTGGCCGCGGCGGTGCTGTCGATGTGGAATCCGCTGATCGCCGAGCGGTTGTTGCAGGGTCAATGGAGTCTGCTCGCCGGTTATGCGGCCCTCGGTTGGCTGGGGGTGATCTCCCTCGACCTGCGCTCCGGTGAGGCGCGGTGGTCGTCGTGGGTGTCGTTGGCCGGGTGGTTGGCCGCAGCCGGGTTGACCCCCACCGGATCGGTGGTGGGCCTGATCGTCGTCGTCGCCCTGCTGGTGGTGCCCACGACGGCTGACGGCAGGCGCGGCACCGGTCTGACCGCGGTGGGGATCTGGGTGGTCTCCGCGATGCCGTGGATGCTGGCCGCAGCTCTGGGGGGTGCGCCGGCGACTTCCGACCCGGGTGCGGTGTCGGCCTTCGCGATCCGGGCCGAACCAGCCCTCGGCGCGGTCGGCGCCGCGCTGGGACTGGGTGGGATCTGGAACGCCGGATCGGTGCCGGCCAGCCGTACCGGCGCCTGGGCGGCGGTGGCCACCGCCTGCCTGTTGCTGCTGGTGGTGGCGGGGTCGACGGTGCTGTGGCGGCGGCGACGGATACCGGCGGTCCGCGCGTGTGCGGTGGTGGCTGTGGTCACGCTGGTCGTGGTGGTGGTCGCCGCGACCCCACCGGGCCTCTCGGTGCTGCGATGGGTGATCGACACGATCCCGGGCGCGGGACTGTTCCGCGACACCCAGAAGTGGCTGGGTTTGGTGCTGCCGCTGTACGCGCTGGCCGCGGCCGCAGGGGTGCAGTGGCTGGGCCGATGGGTGCCGCGCGGCGCCGCGCTGGTGCCCGCGCTGATGCTGATCGTGCTCCCGCTGCCGGATCTGGCGTGGGGGGTGGGCGGACAGCTTCGTCCGGTGCACTATCCCGCCGACTGGGCGCGGGTGGCCGCCACCGTTCCCGACGACTCCGGCGACGTGGCGGTGCTGCCGTCGGGTTCCAATCGTCGCTATGCGTTCACCGACCGGCGGGTGTCGCTGGACCCCGCTCCCCGGTTGCTGCGGGCGGACGTGGTGGCGACCGGTGAACTGTCGGTGGACGGCCGGGTGGTCGACGCGGCAACCGGGCGGGCGCGGCGGGTCGTCGACGCGCTGCGCGGCGGCGCACCGCCCGCGGTGTTGGCCCGGGAAGGCGTGGGCTGGGTGCTGGTGGAGACCGATCAGTCGCCGGTCACCGCACCGATGCGGCGCACGCTGGCCCAGGCCACGCCCGTGCTGCGAAGCAATGATCTGGCGTTGTACCGACTATCGGGCCCCGCCGACCATCGTGCAGGCACAGCGGCTCGCACCGCCATGTGGGTGGCGCACCTGGTGTGGCTCGCACTGCTGGCGGCAGGGGTTGTGGGTACCTGCCGAAGAACGCCATCACCGAGACGTCGGTCGGAGAGCGCGATAACCGATGCCGCGTAGACGTTGTCACCATCCGGCAGCAATGCGCGGGTCGAACGTGGCGTCGCCGATATGGGTGGCGTCGCATCCGACGTCCTCCACCGCACAACAACCGGTGGGCCGGGCCGGTCACCGCTGTCACCTCCGAAGCCCGGCGGAATAAACGGACCCCGGTCCGGTTATATCCCATGACCGACTTCACCAGCACCCGAGGAGGACGCTGTGCCCGCAATCTCCGCCGACACCCTGCACCTACCCCATCTCACCGCCGCCGACCCGGGTGACACCGAGCGTCCGGTCCACGCGATCACCACCGGCCCGCGCGGGTTCGAGGGCGAGGGATTCCCGGTGGTGCGGGCCTTTGCCGGCGTGTCCGCCCGCGACCTCGATCCGTTCGTCCACATGGACCAGATGGGCGAGGTGGAATACGAACCCGGCGAACCTCGAGGCACCGACTGGCACCCCCATCGGGGCTTCGAGACGGTGACCTACATGATCGATGGTCAATTTCAGCACCAGGACAGCCACGGCGGCGGCGGCGTCATCACCGACGGCGCCACCCAGTGGATGACCGCGGGCGCCGGCATCCTGCACATCGAGACCCCACCTGCCGAACTGGTGGAGTCGGGCGGAACCTTTCACGGTATCCAACTGTGGGTCAACCTGCCCGCCGCGGACAAGTTCGCCACCCCGGCGTACCAGAGCCTCGAGGGCGCACAGGCGATGTTGCTCACCAGCGCCGACGGCGGTGCGCTCATCCGGGTGGTGGCCGGTGACATCGACGGTCATCGCGGGCCCGGGGTCACGCGTACGCCCATCAACTTCGTCCATACCTCGATCTCGCCAGGGGCCGCGGTGTCGCTGCCCTGGGAACGCGACTACAACGCGCTGGTCTACGTCCTCAGCGGTCGCGGAACCGTCGGCCCGGCGGCACAGCCGGTCCGACAAGGACAACTCGCTCGGTTGGGACAGGGCGACCGGATCACCGTCCGGGCGGACGTGACGCAGGACGCGCACCGACCGGCCATGGAAGTCCTCCTCCTGGGCGGACGACCGATCCCGAACCGGTCGTCCAGTACGGTCCGTTCGTGATGAACACGAAATCCCAACTCGTCGAGGCACTCGAGGACTTCCAGGCCGGACGATTCGGCGTGATCCCGCCGGACGCACTGATGCCGCACACCACGGGTCGGTCGTGAACCGGCTCCGCGCCGGGGCGACGAGCCCGCATACGGAGGAGTAGACGGTGCCAACTCTTCTCGACAAGGCTGCCCCCGCGGCATGGGCTGCGGCCCAGTCCGTCTCGAGTGTCGTCCACGAGCAGGTCGCCGAACACGGATTGACCCGCGGCGAAACCGAACTGATCAACGTCCGGGCGTCACAGCTCAACGCCTGTGCGTTCTGCGTGGACCTCCATTCCAGACAGGCCAGACACGCGGGGATCGTGCAACAGAAACTGGATCTATTGCCGGCGTGGCGGGCCAGTGGCCTCTTCACCGACCGCGAATCCGCGGTCCTGGCCGTCGCGGAGGCGTCCACCATACTGCCCTTGACCGACGACGCTCGGGCCGACCTGCTGGCCGCACACCGGGTTCTGGGCACCGAGGCGTTCGTTGCGGCCGAATGGGTTGCCGTGGCGATCAACATGTTCAACCGCATCTCGGTGCTCAGCGAGCATCCGGTTCGCCCACGCGGACCCGACGACAAACCTGTGTGACACCACCCCAGACCACCCGCTCGCGGGCGCGAGTCGCGGGCGACCACCGAACGTGAGGATGACCGTGAACGACGAGACAGTCGACGTACGAGACCGCCCAGAGGAACAACGCTACGTACTCACCACCATCGAGTCCCGAGCCGCGGTGATCGGCGAAGAGATCTACACCGATCTGACCCCCGCCGCCGGACGCGCACAGCGTGTGTTGATCCACACCGGTGTGGACGATGCGTACGGCGGACGAGGGTTGGCATCCGTACTCGTCCAGCGTGTGCTCGACGACGTGATCGACCAAGGCCGCGACATCGTTCCCATCTGCCCCTATGTGGTGAGGTGGCTGTCCCGACACCCCGAGTACGCCGACCATGTGATCGAGCCGACGGAGGAGCATCGTCGCGCCGCGAAGGCACGTCGGCAGCAATCGTGACCGCTTGCGATAGTGATCGCGACCACCACTGCAGACCCCACGCACAGAGGAGCACCTGATGACCAAGCTCGCAGTGATCTACTACTCCGCCACCGGACACGGCACAACGATGGCCCAGGTCATCGGCGCAGCAGCCGAGGAACTCGGGGCCGAAGTACGTGTCCGGCACATCGCCGAGACTGTCGACCCATCGGTGTTCGACGGCAATCCGGCATGGAAGGCGAACTACGAGGCCACCGCGAATCTGCCCGCGGCCACCGGTGACGATATCGTCTGGGCAGACGCCGTCATCTTCGGGTCGCCCACCAGATTCTCCAACGTCGCCGCACCCTTCCAAGCCTTCCTCGACGGTCTCGGTGGCCTGTGGTCCCAGGGAAAGCTGGCCGACAAGGTGTACGCGGCCTACACTTCCAGCCAGACTCTGCACGGCGGCCAGGAGACCACGTTGCAGAAGATCTATCAGGTGGTCATGCACTTCGGCGGCATCGTCGTGGCGCCGGGATTCACCGACGGCAGCAAGTTCGTCGACGGCAATCCCTACGGCGTCAGCCACGTGACCGGGCCCGACAACAAGCAGCAGATCGACGAGACAACAATCACCGCACTGCAGCACCTGACCACGCGAGTGATCACCCTGGCCGCCAAGCTGACCGCCTGACGCGTCGTCCTCATGAAGCCGCCCCCTGTCATCCGACATGAATCCGTTGTGCCACCGGCAGCGCTGACCAGGCCGTTCCGGTGACCACGTCGCGCGTCATCCGGGCCGACGACCGGTATCACTGGTCCAACGAGTGGCTCGAGTCATGGCAGTCGTTCCCCATGGCGGGCAACTTCGATCTGCGGACGGGCGCGCACGGACTCCTCATGGTGCACAACGACGACATCGTTGAGTCCGGTGAAGGTCTGGATCGTCATCGTCACCAGGACGTGGAGGTCGTGACCTGGGTCGTGGAGGGTGCGCTCGAGCATCGCGACTCCGGCGGGAATACCGGAGTGCTGACCCCCGGCACCGTCCAGGTCATGTCGGCGGGTAGCGGAGTCGACCACTCCGAACGCAACGCAGCCGCGAGATCGACACACGAGCGGCTCCGCGTCATTCAGATGTGGGTACCGCCGGAGTACCCGGGCGGGAAGCCCGCGTACGCGGAGCGCGATGTCGCCTCGCTGCTGGCATCCGGTGAGCTGATCATCCTGGCGTCGGGCACCCCGGGTACAGACCCAGGCGTACCCCACATCCGAAACCCGTACGTCACGCTGCATGCGGCTCGATTGACCGGAGGCGCATCAATATCCTTGCCGGAAGCACGTTTCGGCCACATGTTCGTCGTCACGGGCCGGGTCGACGTGGACGGCGACCAGTTGAGTGCGGGAGACGCCCTACGGACCGTCGCGGCGGGTGCAGGCCTCACGGTCACGTCCCTCGACGACTGCGAACTACTGTTCTGGCAGATGAGCAGAGGGTTCGCCGGTCAGACCTGGGCCGCCACGCCTGCCGATGTCGAATCTCCCCATCGGGTGACGGGTGTGGCGCCATGACGACGGGACGACTGGAAGCGTTCAGCGACGGCGTACTGGCGATCATCATCACGATCATGGTTCTGGAGCTCAAAGCCCCTGAGGGAACTCGAATCACCGATCTCGGACATGCGACCGGAACCGGTCTGCTCACCTACCTGCTGTCCTTCGTCTACGTCGGGATCTACTGGAACAACCACCAACACACCTTCCAGCTCACCCAGAAGATCAACGGGAGAGTCCTCTGGGCGAATCTGGCCCTGCTGTTCTTCCTGTCGCTGCTGCCCTTCGCCACGACGTGGATGGACGACTCGGAGTTCGCGCGCACACCGGTCGTGTTCTACGGAGTCCTCCTGTTGCTCATCTCACTCGCCTACTTCGTCCTGCAGCGGGTCATCAAGACAGCCGAGGGTGACGACTCCGCACTGCGCGTCGCACTCGGTGGTGATCGCAAGGGCAAGATCTCCGTGGTGCTGTACATCGTCGGCATCGTCGCGGCGCTGGTGGTGACAGCCGCAGACGCCGGGGTGTGGATCGCACTGAGCCTGTTCGTCGTCGTCGCGATCCTGTGGATCATCCCGGATTCGAGAATCGATCGGTACTACAACGATCAGTGATCGCGGGCTTCTACCCGGTCAGAGTCCGCGCGTCCAGCGACGCCATCTCGCCGCGGCGGCCGACGCGACGACCGGCCTCCACCGCGGCGAACACCTCGACGAGCTCGTCGGCGGTGCGCCCCCAGGACAGGTCGGCCACCCGGTCGCGGGCGGCCTCGCCGAGTCTGCGGGCCGATCCCGGGTCGTCGACCAACACCGCGGTGGCCGTGCACAACTCGTCGACGTCATCGACCAGCAGGCCGGTCTCGCCGTCCACCACGGAGTCGGTGAGACCCCGCGAGTGCCGGTAACCGATGGTCGGCACGCCGTGCTGCGCGGCCTCGATGACGGCCAGCCCCCAGCCCTCTTTGCGCGACGGCATGAGATGGACGTCGGTGGTCGCGAGCAACCGGTGTTTGGTGACCTCGTCGACGTGACCGTGGAAGGTGACGTGTGCGCCGATGCCGTACTGCCGCACCAGTTCCCGGAGTCGCGGCGCCCACCATCCGTCGCCGACCACATCGAGGTGCAACCCCGGGACGGTGCCACGTAACCGTCGGACCACCTCCAGTGCGTCCTCGATCTGCTTGTGCGGCACCAACCGGGACACCACGCAGAGGCGATGCCCGGCACGCACCTCGTCGTGGGAGATGTGCGGCACCGGGTCGATCCCGTTGCGCACCACGGCGACCCGGTCCGCAGACACCCCCAGGTCGTGTAGCTCGACCGCCGACGGCGCCGAGACCGTCACATACTGATGGCGACGGTGCACCCACGGCGACAACCGGGATTCGACGAACCATCCGAGGTGTCGCAGCAGTGGGCCGGCGACCGGCCACTGTTCGCGGTGGCAGTGATGCACCAGCACCACCACCGGCGCGGGACTGACCAGTGCGGCGAAGAAGGGTATCCCGTTCTGGGTGTCGACCACGACGTCGGGTCGCACCCCGGCCAGCGGCCCGAAGCCCCATCGGGCGGCGACCATGGCCAGCAATGCCCGCGGGTAGACCCCGAGCCGACCGCCTCCGCGCGACACCCGGATGCCGTCACGCGTCTCGGTCGCGGGCGCACCGGGGTAAGCCGCCGTGCGCAGGGTGACACGCACCCCGCGGCGGACGAGTTCGGCGCCGACCCGCTCGAGGTAGCGTTCGCTGCCCCCGCCCTGCGGGTGGTCGGTGTCCCGCCAGCACAACAGCAGCACCGACCGAGGCAGACCCGTGGGCACCGCCGATGGAGCTCTCTGCACGCTGATGTCGTCCTTTCACGCCTGAGACGTCACCGCGAGGGTAGTCGGTGCGCCGCGCGGCACGTCGTGGCCGTGTGCCAGCCCGCCGCGGTGACCACTACAGTCTGGGCCGTGCGCAGCCTCGCGAAGTCGCCGATCGCCCGCCGGGCGACGCTGCGCCGCGCGGCCGGGTTGCTGAACGAGTTCCGTTACGAGCAGAGCGACCCGGACCGGTTCTACGGCGCACTCGCCCGGGACACCGCCCAGATGGTGGCCGACCTGTACCTGCCCGACTCGCTCGACGGTGCCGTGGTGCTCGACGTCGGCGGCGGCCCGGGGTACTACGCGGATCGTTTCGGCGACCTCGGGGCCACCTACCTGTCGGCGGAACCGGATCCGGCGGAGATGCATGCGGCGGCGCTTCCGCATCGCACCTCGGTGCGGGCCTCAGGGGTGGCGTTGCCGTTCGCGGACGGGTCGGTGGACGTCTGCCTCTCATCGAATGTCGCCGAACACACCGCCGACCGGTGGCGGATGGCCGCCGAGATGGTGCGGGTGACCCGGCCGGGCGGACTGGTGGTCATCAGCTACACCCTCTGGTACGGGCCGTTCGGCGGCCACGAGATGGGACTCACCCACTACGCCGGCGGGGACAGGGCGGCACGCTGGTACGCCCGACGTCACGGTCATCAGCCGAAGAATCTGTACGGGACGTCGCTGTTCCGGGTGACCGCCGCCGAGGGCCTACGGTGGGCGCGTACCGCCACCACCGCCCACCTGGTCGGCGCCTTCCCCCGCTACCTGCCGCGATGGATGTGGTGGGTGCTGCGGGTGCCGGCGCTGCGTGAGGTTGCGGCCACCAACCTGGTCCTGGTGCTCCGCGCATCCGACTGAGCGAGGGGACCCGACGCCACCCTCGCGGTCAACACTGGAACGGGCCGACGGCGTGCGTGGTCCTGGCGATCGGCAATCCGTCCCGGGTGATCTCACAGGTCATCGACCCCCGGACGACGATCCCGCGCATCACCGGGTCGCCGACCACCTGGACGGTCCGGGAGAACGGCAACGCCACCAGCGCCTCCACCCGGGTGGTGTCGCGGACCGAGTAGGTCAGCGCGACCACCGACGCGTCGCCGCTGAGGCGGTATTCCACCGTGCTGGTCTGGCCGCCTGCGGTGGTGGGCGCTTCGGTGCTCGGCTCCTGCGTGGTCTCGTCGGTGGTGGGTGTCTCGGTCTCCGTGGGTGTGTCGGTCTGGGTCGCGGTCATGGTGGGAGCGGTCGACGCCGTGGCGGTCCGTGCGTTGTCGTGGCCGCCGAAGGCGAGGAAGCCGACGGCCAGCGCGATGACCACGATGGTCGCCACCACGGCCAGGGCGATCCACAGGCCCTTGGACCCGCCGCCCTTCTTCGGGGGCTCACCACCCTGCTCCCCGTACCCCTGATCGGCGTAGCCCTGAGTGCCGTAGGTCGCGTTGTCGTACCCCCCGTACTGCGGCTCCGGTCCGCGACCGTAGGGGTCGGAGTAGTCGGCCTGCGAGTAGGCGCGGGTGTCGTCGTACCCGCCGCGCGGGTCCTCGTAGTGCGGGTTCCGGTACCCGGGACCCTGATATCGGGGCCGGTCGCCCTGATATCGGGCACCGGGATACGGCTGGTCCCCGTACTGCTCATCCCCGTGCTGGTCCGGGCGCTCGAACTGCCGCGTTCCGTCCGGGCCGGACGGCGGTCGTCCCTGACCGCCGCCCGGCGGGCGGGCCCAGTACTGCTCGTCGGGGTCCTCGTCGTCGCCACGGGTCATGCAGCGAGTTTAGACATCGGCGATGGCCTCCAGCGGCTTGGTACGGGCCGCCCGCACCGCAGGCCACAGGGCCGCGAGCACCCCCACCACGCCTGCCCCGATGAGCGTCACCACGATGAGCGTCCCCGGCAGGACCGGACTCCCCAGTCCCCAGTACTTGAGGGTTCGCACCAGGGCGTACCCGAAGCCCACACCGAGGACCACCCCCAGGACCGCCCCGAAGATCGCGATGAGTACGGACTCCAGATAGATGGTGCGCCGCACCTGCGACCGCGCCATCCCGATGGCGCGCAACATGCCGATCTCGCGTTTGCGCTCGATCACCGACAGCGCCAGCGTGTTCACGATGCCCAGCACGGCGATCACCAGGGCCAGCCCCAGCATCGCGTACAGCACCGTCAACATCTGGTCGATCTGCGACGACTGCTGCCCCTTGAACTCGGCGCGAGTCTGCACCTTGACCGTCAGGTAGTCCTTGGTGACGTCCCCGAGTCGGTCCTGCAGGGCCGCGGTGTCGGTACCCGGGGACGCCTTGACCAGAACGAACACCTCGGACCGGGACGCGGGCGGCATCAGTTGCTGGTACACCCCAGACCCCATCGCCCACGGATCGAGCAGGTTGTTGTCCTTGAACACCCCGGTCACCTTCACCGGTACGGTCGCGCCGGTCAGACTGGTGAAGTCGACGGTTTGGCCGAACTTCCACCCCTTCTCGGTGCCGGTGCGCTGGGAGATGATCATCCCGTCGGCGGGGATCTGCGCGGAGCCCTGCTCCATCTCCAGCGGCAGCGCGGACGCCAGGTCGCCCTGGGGTGCACTGCCGCCGACCAGCTTGCCGTCGACCTTGGCGCCCACGACGGCAAAGGACACGACGCTCCGCACGCCGTCGGTCTTGCGTACCGCGTCGACCACCGACGGGGCGAACCCGCTGCCCTGGTTACCGGCGACGATGAGGTCGGCCTTGAGACCGTTGTCGACCGCGGAATCGATGGTCCCCTTGAACGTCGAGCCCAGGGTGCCGATCACCGCGACCAACATCAGGCCCAGGGTGAGGGCGAACGCGGTCGCCGCCGTGCGGCGCGGGTTGCGGATGGCATTGGTGCGGGCCAGCTGACCGATCTTGCCGAACGGCCGGGCGAAGACCACCGCGAGGGCGGAGACCACCGGTCGCGACACCGCGGGCGCGGCGAACACCACCGCGAAGATCAGCACCAGGGCACCCAGCCCGACGGTCGCCGCCGGACCCTTGCCCTCTCCGGTGGCACCGACCACGACGAGGACCACACCGATGACCCCCAGTATCGCGCCGGTCACGGTGCGCCTGGTCAGCGAGGTCTGGCCGTCGGTCTGGCTCTCCCGCATCGCCTCCACCGGCGCCACCTTCGACGCCCGGCGGGCCGGGGCGTACGCGCTGAACATCGTGACCACCACCCCGACCACCAGGGTCGCGATCACCGCGGTGGGGGTGATCTGCAATCCCGTGCTCGGCAACCCGGTGGACCCCGTGACCGCCTTCAGAATCGCGGCGATACCGACGCCCGCGGCCAGCCCGATCACCGCGCCGAACAGTCCGACGATGAACGCCTCCAGCAGCACCGATCGGGTGACCTGACGCCTGCTGGCCCCGATGGCCCGCAGCAGCGCGAGTTCCCGCACCCGCTGGGCGACGATCATCGAGAACGTGTTGTAGATGATGAACGTCCCGACGATCAGGCCGATCGCGGCGAAGGCCAGCAGGATGTAGTTGAAGACGTCGAGGAACTGGTTGACGTTGTCCTTCTCGTCGGCGCGGACCTCGTCGCCGGTGCGGATCTTGTAGGTGTCGCTACCCACCAGCGCGGATACGCGCTGTTTCAACTGCTCGGCGGTGACACCCGGGGTCGCCTGCAGGTCGATGCCCTGGGAATGCGCGCCGTCGGTGAACAGGTCCCGGGCGACGGACTCCTGGAACTGCACGTTGGTGTAGCCACTGGAGTTCCCGGGCATCTTCGTGATGCCGACGATCGTGACCGTCAGAGGCGTGCCCACACCGCGGCTCAGTGCGACCTTGGTGGTCGACCCGACCCGCAGCCCGGCCTTCTCGGCGGCCGAGTCGTTCAGGGTGACCTCGGTCTCCGCCTCGGGTGCCCGTCCCTGGACCAGCACACTCTCGGTATCCGACAACCGTTGCTGCGGGGTCTCGAACGCCGAACCGATACTGGGTGCGCCACCGGTCTGCAGGGCCTTGCCCCGAGAGTCGGCGACGGAGAGCTGCCCACTGTAGGTGGGCAGGATCTTCGCGATGCCCACTTGCCCGGACTGCTGTTGCAGCTTCTGCAGCACGTCGTCGGGCACACCCAGGGAGTTCATCTCCTTGGGCGTGATCTCCGTGTCCACGCCGAGCGCGACCTTGTCGAAGATGCCGTCGAACGCCGTCGACACGGTGGAGGTGAAGATCATCGACCCCGCGACGAAGGCGGTGCCGAGTACCACCGACAGCACGGTGAGCACCAGGCGGAGTTTGTGCGCGCCGAGGTTACGGGTGGAGACCTTGCGCATGACCGAGCCGGTCACCGCGGTGCTGGCCATCACCGATCACCGAGCCTGATGGCGGCCGCTGAACGACTGCGAGCGCTCGGTGTCCGGCTGCTCCCCGGACAAGGGCTGCGCCGCGGGAGCGGCGGTCGGCGACGTGACCACCGGGCCGGGTGCGACGCCGGGCTCGTCGAGGTTCTTCATGTACTCGAAGATCTCGTCGGCGTTCGGTCGGATGAGCTCCTGGATCAACTGACCGTCGGCGAGGAAGACGACCCGATCGGCGAAGCTTGCCGCACGCGGGTCGTGGGTGACGATCACCACGGTCTGCGAGAACTCGTCCACCGCGGCCCGGAGGATGGCCAACACCTCACCCGAGGAGCGGGAGTCGAGGTTACCCGTGGGCTCGTCGCCGAAGATGATCTCGGGACGGCCGACCAGCGCCCGCGCGCAGGCGACGCGCTGCTGCTGGCCGCCGGACAGTTCGCTGGGTCGGTGGTCGAGACGATCGCCGATGCCGAGCCGGCCGATGACGGTGTCGAACCAGGCGTCGTCGACCGGACGGCCGGCGATGTCGTTGGGCAGGGTGATGTTCTCGCGAGCGGTCAGCGTGGGCACCAGGTTGAACGACTGGAACACGAAGCCGATGCGGTCACGGCGCAGCTTGGTCATCTGCTTGTCGTTGAGGTCGGTGAGGTCGACGTCGCCGATCAGTACACGTCCGCTCGACGCGGTGTCGAGCCCGGCCAGGCAGTGCATGAGGGTCGATTTTCCCGACCCGGACGGCCCCATGATCGCGGTGAACTGGCCGCGCCGGAACTCGATGCTGACCGACTTCAACGCCTCGACGACGGTGTCGCCGGAGCCGTAGACCTTGGACAGGTCCACCGCCCGGGCCGCTGTCGACGATGCCGACCCCGAATCCGACGATCCCGTGGGCGCGTGTGGTGCGCTCATGACTACCTTTCGTTCAGCGATCAATCCTCGAGCGATCAATCCTTCGGCGTTCTTCAGGTCTGCTGCCGATTGTCGGTGCTTCATCCCGGCGTCCAGTGTGCCCGGCGAATTGGCGGTGATCCGCTTGTGAGCGGTCGACTGCACGTCCCATCCTCACGGTTTGCTGGGAATGTCTCCATAGGGGGAATCCCTGATCTTCGCCCCGGTGGGCCCCGAGACCAGCAGAAACCAACGCACCCACGCCGTGTTCGGCATGGGTGCGTCGGCATCGAGACAGGACCTTTTACACGTGCGTCGCCTGGGTCAGAAGGCGACCGACAGGATGTGGATCTTGGTGTGCTGCGCCGGGTGGTTGAAGTTGTCGTCGCTGACCAACACCAGGGTGCGTTTGTTCTTGTTGATGTTCGGGCCCCACGTCATGCCCTCGACGTTGTCGGGAACCAGGTTCGGCAACGCCCCGACGTCGTAGATGAGGTTCTTGGGCAGCGCACGGGTGGCACCCGACGTGGCGCCGGTGATCCGGGCGCCGCCGTTGGTGGTGGTCCAGTAGATCTTCACACCGTTCCGCCGGGTCTTGGCGTCATAGCTGCGCTCGAGGACGAGGAAGTCGGTGTTGTTGATGGCCAGCAGCTCCGAGGCTCCGTAACCGGGGTCTGTCCGGTAGACGTACTCCGCGGTGCCCTTGCCCACGAACTGCAACAACCGCGAACCACCCGCGGGATCCTGCTGCAACGGGCCCTCGGTGAGTGTGCTGATCGTTCCGTTCGGGGACACCGCCAACCCCTCCAGACCGGCGTTGACCTGCAGACCGGTCTTACGTCCCGGGCGGTAGGCCACGGGCAGCGGTAGATCACGGACGAACAGACCCGGTGGGCGGATGATCCGGATGAAGGGGTGCGCGCCCTCGCTGCTGACCACCAGGTCGCCGCCACGTTTGCGGATGCCCTCCAGGTCGAACTGACCCGGGGCGAGCGGCATGTTGCCCGGCCCGAGGACGGTCCCGCCCCCGGTGAGCTGCAACGGACCGACCGGGCCGCCCAGGATTCCCTCACGGAGAAACGGGAGGTGCAGTTGGTAGTACCGCGCCGGACCGACGTCACCACTGCCGTCGGAGATCAGCACGAAGTTGCCGCCACCGACGTTGTCGATGCCGGAGATGCCACCGAACCGGAGGGGCCACGGGATCATGTCGTCGGGCAGGGTGACCGACTGCATGAACTTGGCCTTGATTGCCGCATCCGCCGGCGCGGACACGGCCACCGCAGATGACACCGACAGCGCACCGAGACCCGCCATGACCAGCGCCGACAGACGCTTCATTCGCATGGGAAGGATGTTACTGGTGTGACTGGTGTGGCGCTATTTCTGGCCGAGTCGTTGCTTCATCGCGGCCAATTCGTCACTGAGGCCGGTGGGCAGCTTGTCGCCGACGAACTCGAACCACGCGTCGATCGACGGCAGTTCCTCGCGCCATTCCTCGGGATTCACCGCCAGCGCCTCTGCGACGTCGGCCACGGCGACGTCGAGCCCCTCGAGGTCGAGCGCCTCCGGCGTGGCCACCGTGCCGATCGGGGTCTCGACGCCGTCGGCCTTGCCCTCGATCCGGTCGACAATCCACTTCAGGACGCGGCTGTTCTCCCCGAATCCGGGCCACAAGAACCGCTTGTCGTCGCCGCGGCGGAACCAGTTGACATAGAAGACCTTGGGCAGCTTGTCGGCATCGGCGTTCTTGCCGAGGTCGATCCAGTGCTGCAGGTAGTCACCGACGTGGTAGCCGAGGAACGGGAGCATGGCCATGGGGTCGCGGCGGACGGTGCCCACGGTGCCCTCGGCGGCGGCGGTCTGCTCGGAGCCCACGGTCGCGCCCATGAACACGCCGTGCAACCAGTCGCGGGCTTCGGTGACCAGCGGGACGGTGGTCTTGCGACGACCGCCGAACAGGATGGCCGAGATCGGCACGCCCTGCGGGTCGTCCCACTCCGGTGCCATGATCGGGCACTGGCTCATGGGGGTGCAGTACCGCGAGTTGGGGTGGGCGGCCGGACCGTCCGAGTCGGGGGTCCAGTCCTGACCGCGCCAGTCGATGAGGTGCTGCGGGTCGCCTTCGAGGTCCTCCCACCAGACGTCACCGTCGTCGGTGAGGGCGACGTTGGTGTAGATGCTGTTGCCGGACTCCAACGTCTTCATCGCGTTGGGGTTGGACGAGTAATTGGTGCCTGGGGCCACCCCGAAGAAGCCGAACTCGGGGTTGACGGCGTACAGCCGACCGTCCTTGCCGAACCGCATCCAGGCGATGTCGTCACCGAGGGTCTCGGCGCGCCATCCCGGGATGGTCGGCTGGATCATGGCCAGGTTGGTCTTTCCGCAGGCGCTCGGGAAGGCCGCAGCGATGTAGTAGGCCTTGTCCTCCGGGCTGATCAGTTTGAGGATCAGCATGTGCTCGGCCAGCCAGCCCTCGTCGTGAGCCATCGCGGAGGCGATCCGCAGCGAGTAACACTTCTTGCCGAGCAGCGCGTTACCGCCGTAACCGGATCCGAACGACCAGATCTCGCGATCCTCGGGAAAGTGGGTGATGTACTTGGTCGAGTTGCAGGGCCACGGCACATCCGTCTCACCCGGCTGTAGCGGAGCGCCGAGGGAGTGCAGCGCCTTGACGAAGAACCCGTCCTGACCGAGTGCCTCGAGCACCGCCGGGCCGACGCGGGTCATGATGCGCATCGACAGCACCACGTACTCCGAGTCGGTGATCTCGACGCCGAGTTTCGGGTCGTCGGCACCGAGCGGGCCCATGCAGAAAGGAATCACGTACATCGTGCGACCGCGCATGCTGCCGCGGTAGAGCTCGGTCATGGTGGCGCGCATCTCCGCCGGATCGACCCAGTTGTTGGTCGGGCCCGCCTGCTCCTCGGTGGCCGAACAGATGAAGGTGCGCGACTCGACGCGAGCAACGTCGGCGGGATCGGAGTGGGCCAGGAACGAGTTCGGCTTCTTCTCGTCGTTCAGCTTGGTGATCGTCTTGGAGTCGACCAGCTGCGCGGTCAACCGGTCCCATTCCGCGTCGCTGCCGTCGGACCAGACCACGCGCTCGGGCTCGGTGAGTTCGGCCACCTCGGCCACCCATGCCAGCAGTGCCGGGTGTCGCGTCGGAGCGCTGGCGGGATCCAGACCGGGAATGGTCGCTGAGGTCATGTGTCATCTCCTGAGTCGGCCCGACCAGACGCGCTCCCCCCGTGTGCCCGAGGCGCGCCGTCGGACTCGCCGGCGGTGGTTGGCTCAGGCTACAGCGGCCCGAAACATCTCCAAAAGCCAGGTGGAGACTGGTACAGCCCCTCCGGCGCCGTGGCGGTGCAGTCCGAATTCTAACGCAGATCATCGTCCTCCGACTCCATCGCAGGTCAGCGAACGATCGATCGGTACCGCACGTTCTGTCCGGGTTGTGAGGCAGACCCCAGTGTGATGCGGGCCTCAGTCCACCCGGCCGGCGGTCGAGATCACCCAGTCTCCGGTGGATGGGTCCAGACGACGTTGTTCGACGGCGCCGTCGGAGCGCAGTTCGGTGATCTCCTCGACCTCACCGTCGCGGTCGACGTCGGAGAAGACCGTGAGTCGCCCGGGACCCACACGGGTGATCGAGTCGGCCATCCCGTCGGCGTCGGTGTCGAGATCGGGCGGTCCGAGATCCCAGATCCGGTCGTTCTCGACCATCCACAGATTGGCCGATGGATCTGGATCGGTACTCGAGTCCCCGCCTGCGCCACCCTCCCACCCGTCGGACCAGGGTTCGGGTTCCGGCCAGCGGGCCGGTTCGACGATGTGATCGTCCATTCGTTCGTCCTCTCGATGACACCGCCAGTACGTCACCGGTTGTCGGGTCACCGGCGCGGGGGGTGCGAGGGTTGGACGCACCAGCGCGTCCCGTCGCTGCGGACCGCGGCGAGTCGATCGGATCGCCCACGGTCCCGTTCGGCGATCACCGCGGCCCGACGACGCAGCAGGTCGGCGACATCCGATTCGGGGACGTCCGGCTCGACGGCCCCGCCGACCACCGGTGCGGAGACGTCGACCTCGCACGCCGCGGCGCGCACTCTCTCCGCCCGCAGCCCGGGGTCCGCTCGCACGAAGTCGTCGCACCAGTCGACCAGCGCATCGATCCCCGACTCCCCGACCGCACCGGCCAACGCGGCGTCGGCCGACACCGCGAAGACCGGCAACTCGGAGTTCGGGTCGAGCGTCGCGCGGGCGACCCTGGTGATGGTCGGCCAGTTCCAGAACGCGTCGATCTTGGTGCAGACCAGGGCCACCACCCCGACGGTTCGACGTAACCGGGCCAGCAACGCCGACTCCTCCTCGTCGACGCGCGACGACGGGTCGAGCACCAGGATCGCGACCGCCGCGGGATCGCCGTCCCATTCCGCCACCGTCGGCGACCCGGTCGGCAGGTGGGACACCGCGCGGATGGCAGCGACCAAGGTGCTCACCCCGGACCGCGCCACCCCCGCGACCACGACCCGCGCAGGGATCTCACCGCGGGCCGCCACCCGACCACCTGCCAGGGCCACCGCCGCAGCGGTCACGCCACTCCCTGCAGGACGCACTCCAGTCGGTCACGGGCGTCCCGATCCTCCGCGGCCAGACGCTCCACCACCGTGCGGAATCGGTCCATCCGATGCTCGCCGACCGCCCACAGGCGGGCCGCGACGGCCGGCGTCAGACCGTCGAGACCGCTGATCCGATGCAGGCCGTTGGTCAGCGACGACGCCGAGCAACGTTCGGCACCCCGCTCGCGCACCGTCCGGACACACCAGTCGAGTCCGAACCGATCCACCCGACGTACCAGTTCCATCCGCAGCTCGCGCCGGTCCCCGACCACGAACCGCGCGGTCATCACCGGTGTCGGTTCATCCGATGCGGCGGCCGACAGGAGGCAGCGGTGGTCGTCGTCGCCGAGCCGCACGGTTGCCAACAGCGGGATCAGCGGGATCACCGGCCGCCCGAGCAGGTCGGCGCATCGCGCCGCCTGCTCCCGGGCGGCATCCCACCCGCCGAGGGTGTCCGCCTTGCCCAGCACGACCACCGTCCGGTTCGTCGGCATTCCGGCCAACGCCCGAAGGTCCACCGCGCGGACCGTGCCGACCAGCACGTAGAGCACGAGGTCCGCCGCGCCCACATCACCGCCGGGCCCGACCGCCGACACCTCCCATCGCATCCGGAGCGCCTCGACCAGGGTGTCGCGACCGGTCCCGGGTCGGCCGGCGACCGCGACACGGAGCGGCGCCGACACCGCACCGATCGCCGCCCGGAGAACCGCGTCACGGGGCGGGTCCAGGGTGATGTCGCCGACGGCCCACCGCAGCCGCGCCCCGGCATCGCCGAACGGTCCATCCACACCCCTGGCCCACCGCTGGACGGTCGCCTCCGCACTACCTGCACTCATCCCCTCGCCCTTTCCGCTCTTCGGCACCCCTCCCGCGACCTCCCCGTCGCGTCCCTCGGTCATGAGACGCGGCACACGACGGGTCGGTTCCCGAGGTCGCCGCGCGTAACGATTACCCATCGGCACCGGCCCGTCTTCGTCGTCGGCCGACAAATACGGGACCATGGCCAGGTGAACACCACCGACCACCACCCCTCGGGTGGGCAGCGTGGCGGTCCGAGCGCACCCGACGCTCCCGCCGAACGCGCCCGGCTCTACCCGCGGGTCACCAGCTTCCGGTCCCGACACGGAACCCTGACTCCCGCCCAGGAACGGAACTGGGAACAGTTGTGGCCGACGCTCGGCCGCGACGTCCCGTCGACGATCCCCACCGACCACGGGCCCACCCGCGCGACCGCCGAACCCCTCGACCTGCCCACCTGGTTCGGGCGCACCGCGCCGACGGTCATGGAGGTGGGCAGCGGGACCGGGACGGCGACCGCCGCGATGGCCGCCGCCGAGCCCGACGTCGACGTGCTCGCCGTGGAGGTGTACCGGCCCGGGATCGGCCAACTGTTGGGTCTCATCCACCGCACCGGGCTGACCAATGTCCGGATCGTCCGAGGGGACGCGGTGGTGGTGTTCACCGAGATGGTGGCGACGGCCTCGCTGACCGGCATCCGCGTGTTCTTCCCCGACCCGTGGCCGAAGTCGCGCCACCACAAGAGACGTCTGCTGACCGCCGGCATCTTGCTGCAGATGGCCGACGTGTTGATCGACGACGGCATCGTGCACATCGCCACCGACCACGCCGACTACGCCGAATGGATCGCCGCCGAGATCGCCGAACAGGACATCCTGGTCGCCGCGGCGCCCGACGAGGTGCCGTTCAGCCTGGACCGCCCGACCACCAAATTCGAGGGCCGCGCCGAACGCGAGGGCAGGGTGGTCACCGAGTTCGTGTTACGTCGCCGACCTCGAGACGAGGTCGGTGCACCAACCGAACCCAGCAACCCCGACATCAAGGAGACGCCGTGAATCTCGACACATCACCACGCGGCGGCCAGGACGTGGCGCAGACCATCTCGGGCAGCAGTCAGGCACCTCGAATGCTGCTGGTGTGGGACGCCCCGAATCTCGACATGGGTCTCGGTGCGATCCTCGGCGGCCGTCCCACCGCGGCCCATCGGCCGCGTTTCGACGCGCTGGGCCGCTGGTTGCTGGGCCGCACGGCCGAGTTGTCGTCGCAGAACCCCGGGCGGGACATCGAGGCCGAGGCGACCGTCTTCACCAACATCGCGCAGGGATCGGCCGAAGTGGTCCGGCCCTGGGTGGAGGCATTGCGCAACGTCGGATTCGCGGTCTTCGCGAAGCCGAAGGTGGGTGAGGACAGCGATGTCGACCCCGACATGCTCGACCACATCGCGCTGCGCAGGCACACTGTGGGACTGGCGGGGCTGGTGGTCGCGTCGGCTGACGGCCAGGCGTTCCGCGAGGAGCTCGAGAGCGTCGCCGCCGACGGGGTCCCGGTCACGGTCATCGGTTTCCGCGAACACGCCAGCTGGGCCCAGCTGTCCGAGGCCCTGGAGTTCATCGATCTCGAGGACATCGCGGGAGTGTTCCGCGAGCCGCTGCCGCGGATCAGTCTGGACACCCTGCCCGACGAAGGTGCGTGGCTGGCACCGTTCCGTCCCCTGTCGGCGCTGCTGTCCGGACGTCACCCGTGACCCCGGCCGACGACGCCCGGCCCGCCCGCGCGGCTATCGTCGGCCCCTGACCGCCACGACTCACTGACCGCCACGACTCATCGACCGCCACGACTCATCGACCGCCAAGACCCGCTGACCCGTGAGACCGTCCGGTTCGGGAACCACCGACCGAACGTACCGAGAGGAGCGCCCCGGAGTGTTCGGAGCGATCGGCGCATTCGTCTACCGAATGCGTTTTTCCGTCATCGCCGTGCTGATCGTCCTGATGGCCGGTCTCGGCATCTTCGGCCTCGGCCTGAGCAAGTACCTCAGCCAGAGCGGTTTCTTCGACCCACACTCGCAGTCGGTCAAGGGCGCGGAGTACGCCGATGCCACCTTCGGTCGCGACCACAAGTCGGACCTCATCATGCTCGTCACGGCCCCGCAGGGAACCAAGGTCGACGACCCGGCCTTCGGGGCACGGATCGAGAAGATCGTCACCGACCTGCAGGCCGCCCACCCCGACGTCGTCAACGCGCAGGACCCCGGGATCATCGACCCGTACAGCACCACGAGCGCGGTCATCCAGACCCAGGTTCGCGAACGGCTGTTCGACGCCTCGAAGCAACACGCGTTCGTGTCGATCGGTATCAAGGGTGACGACGACACGTCGATCCTGAACAACTACAAGAAGGTCGCCCCGTTCCTCGACGACGTACCCAAGAATTACGACCTCCAGGGCGCCACCGTCGAGTTCGCGGGTCTACAGCCCATCGCCGATGCGTTGGCCAACGGCATGGACGCGGACGTCCACCGCGCCGAGCTGATCGCCCTGCCGCTGGTCGCGATCATGCTGTTCTTCGTGTTCGGCGGGGTGGTCGCCGCCATCCTCCCGGTGCTGATCGGCGGTCTGACCATCGCGGGGTCGTTGGGCATCATGACCGCTCTGGCCCGGGCCACCGAGGTCAACGTGTTCGCCCAACCGGTGGTGACGCTGATCGGACTGGGCATCGCCATCGACTACGGGCTGTTCATCGTCAGCCGTTTCCGGGAGGAGATAGCCGAGGGGTACGCCACCGGTGATGCGGTCAGACGGACGGTGATGACCGCCGGACAGACGGTCGTCTTCTCCGCGTCGATCATCGTCGCGGCGCTGGCCTGTCTGTTGATCTTCCCGCAGGGTTTCCTCAAGTCGGTGTCCTACGGCGCGCTGGCGTCGGTGTCGCTGGCGGCCATCCTGTCGATCACCGTGCTACCGGCGATACTGGGTGTACTGGGCCCGCGGATCGACATGTGGGGGCTGGGTCTACGCCGGTTCCTCCGTCAGAACAAGACCCGCGAACAGGTGGAACGGGGGTTCTGGGGACGCCTCGCCGGATTCGTCATGCGGCACCCGATGAAGGTCGCGATCCCCACGGCCCTGCTGTTGCTGGCGCTGACCCTGCCGTTCGCGAACATCAAGTTCGGCGGCATCACCGAGAAATATCTCCCACCGGACAACACGACGCGGGTGGCCCAGGAGCACTTCGACAGGTACTTCCCCACCGAGCGCACCGAGGACATCAAACTCGTCGTCAAGCGTGACGCCAACAGCACCGACGCCAACGACGCCGTCCAGCAGATCGAGACCGAGGCCAACAAGATCCCCGGTTTCACCAAGCAGTTCAGTACCGACTCCACCACCGAGGACGCCGTGCAGATGTCGGCGGGGCTGATCGACCGCGACACCGCACCCGACGCGATCAAGGCGTTGCGCGGCATCGACACGCACGGGTTGACGATGTACGTCACCGGCACCCCGACGCTCACCCAGGACTCGATCGACGCGCTGCTCGACGAGCTGCCGTTGATGGTGGTGATGTTGCTGCTGGTGACCGGATTGCTGATGTTCCTGGCCTTCGGGTCGCTGGTGCTGCCGATCAAGGCCGCGCTGATGTCGGCGCTGGGTCTCGGATCCACACTGGGCATCCTGACCTGGATCTTCATCGACGGTCACGGGTCCGGGATCGCGAACTTCACCCCCGGTCCACTGATGTCGGCGGTGCTGGTGCTGATCATCTGCATCGTCTTCGGTCTGTCCACCGACTACGAGGTGTTCCTGCTCTCCCGGATGGTCGAGGCCAGACAGAAGGGGGCGACCACCACCGAGGCCGTGCGCAGCGGCACCGCGCAGACCGGGCGCATCATCACCGCCGCCGCCGCGATCCTGGTGGTGGTCACGGGCGCCTTCGGCCTCTCCGAGATCGTGATGATGAAGTACATCGCCTACGGCATGATCGCCGCGCTGATCCTCGACGCCACCATCATCCGCATGCTGCTGGTGCCCGCGGTGATGCGCTTGCTGGGAGACGACTGCTGGTGGGCTCCGCACTGGATGAAGGTGCTGCAGCGCAAGATCGGCCTCGGTGAGACGGTGCTCGACGACGAGCCGTCGCGCAAACACGGCGGTGCGCCGGCGAAGGTCAGCGCGGGACGACTGGTCGCCGAGGCCCCGACGTCGGCGTTCGGCGCGGCGGCGGCATCGTCAGCCACGGCAGTCGGGGCTGCCACGGCCGTCGGGTCTGCAGAGGGGCGGGTTCCGGCCGCGCAGGCCCGACGTGGTGACCGCACCGAGTCTCCGAGCGCCGGCCGACCGTCGGGGCCGGTGTACACCACCGAACGCCGAGCCGAGCCGAGCCGGATCCCGACCGGAGAAGAGCAGCGCGGCGTGCCGTGGGGTGGCCACGACGGTGCCACGTCGTCGGGTGAGGGTCGCGCCCCGCGTCGGGCCCAGCCCGTCCGGGGTGACGGTACCCGCCCGCCGGGACCGAACGGACCGCGTCCGTTCACACCCCGTCCGGACATCGACGGCGTGGCCGAGCGGACGCAACAAACACCCGGCACGAGCGGGCCATGGCAACGCCGTCCGCAGACCAGACGCCCCGACGACACCGGTTCGGGTCGTCGGCTGCCCCGCGAGTCGCGGCCCGACACCGGGGGATGGAGTCTGGGAGACAGCGGCATCCGACTGGCGCAGGCGGATGCGGCCGACCGCGCGCAGTCGGGGCGGACGGAACGTCCGTCCGGTCCGCGACCACGACCGCAGGCACCCGACCAGGGCGTCCGGCCCCCGCGTCGGGCGCCTGTCACCGACCTGAGCGACGAAGCGGATGGTCCCGACCTGAGTCCACGACCGCGGTCGTCGGATGGCCGCGGTGGCACCGCGCCTCGGGACGCCGACCGTCGCAGCGGCGACCCCCGCGGTGCCGAACAGCCGGTGGCCGACGACGGCAACACCGGTCGGCGGCACGACCGTGGTGACAGCAAGCAGATCAGCGTCCGTGATCTGTTGCGCCGCGGCACCCGAGACGACTGACCCGACGTTCGCGGAGAACGCCGGGTCGGTCGGTGACGGGGTCAGGCGCCGGTGACGCGATCGTCGGTCATCAACGTCCGGGCATAACCCGAGCCGACGCCGAGCAGGATGAGCCCGACGACGATGAACGCGACGACCCGGAACATCCCGTCGAGGGTCGCGAGGTCGAACAGGAAGAGCTTGGCCACCGCGGCCGCGGCCACGGTCAGCCCGGCACCCACCAGCAGCGGTCGTTCGGCCGTCCGACGACGCGACGCCCACAGCAGGCCGGCCGCGGCAGTGATGCCACAGATCGTCGCGGCCATGTGACCGGCGAGGAAGCCGCCACCGGTGCCACCCGTCGCGACCCCGACGGTCACCGTGAAGGCCGTCAGTGCGTATCCGCAGACCAGTCCGGCGGCCACCCACAGCAGCCGTCGGATCTCCACGTCGGTGTCCTCGGCCCGCGACCAGGTCCAGGCGATGACCACCGCGCTCGCGCCGATCAGCAGGGCCGCGATCGCTGTGGTGGCGGCATCCCCGGCCGAGGTGTCCACCGCCACGATGAGGTGGTCGAGCGGGGTCTGCGCGAGGAACGCCAATCCGCCGATCATCGCGAACCCGACGGCCACCAACCGCGCGAACAACTGATGACGACCCGCGACCGCCAGCACTGTCGCGAGGGCCGCCACCACCACGGTCAGCACCTGGCCGTCACAGGCCGCAACGGTGGCGAGCAGCACCGACGTCGCGGCCAGCACGATGAAGATCTGGCGCACCGGTTCGGTCATCCCGGTGACCGTGGTCTCCCCGAGCCGCTGGGCGATCAACACCACCCCGAGCAGCAGGATCGCGAGCACCACGTCCATCCCCGCCGCGACATATCGGTCCACCACCAGTGCGGACGCGAGCAACGGCAGCGTCCCCGCGACGGTCGCCAGCGCCAGCGTGACGCGTCGCCGGGTCTCGGGCATCAGCACCACCGCGGACACCACGGCCAGCAGGGCCGCCGTCGCGCACGCCGCGGCGACGGTCCACGTGTCCCCGGAGGCATCGGCGACCAGGACGATGGCCAACGGTGCGGTGGCCGCGACGATCCGGGCGATGTGCAGGAAGATCCAGTCCCGACCGAGCTGCGCCGGCAGCGACGCCGCGGCCAGCACGAGCAGGAAGGTCACGGCGGGCAGATTGATCCCGGCGGTCAGCACCGGGGCGAGGACGATCAGCGGCACCAGCACCAGCAGGCCGAGGTGTTCGGAGTCCCACCGGCGGGCCAGGGTCAACCCGGCGGCGGCGACCGCGGCGGACGCGAGCAGACCACCCCACCCCGGCAACCAGTCGTAGATCCTGGTGGCGGCGACGACGTCGAGGTAAGCGGTCGCCATTCCGGTGGCCGACAGCGCGATGGCCCCGATCCGGCCTCCGGCCCGCCCGTGCAGACGGATGCCCGCGGCGAGGAGCGCCGCAGCCAAGACCAGTCCGCCGGACACCCGTACCTCCGGACGCAGGATGCCCGCCTGTGCGGCGAGGACCAGCAGCAGCACCACCCCGACGAGGGTGACTCCCACGCCCACCACGGCCAACGCCTTCCCGACGAACCTGCCGTCGCGCAACCGATCGCGGAACGACGTCTTGGGTGGATGGGGCGGCATCGGCGCGCGGTGCGGCGGTCCGTACGGCCCCGCCGTGGGCCGAGGTCCACCGGCGATCGCCGAGGGTGACGGCGCCGGTCGCCAGGCCATCGGCTGTGGGCCCACCGCGCCCGGGGGCACCGATCCCTGCCACGCCGTGTGCGCACCCGCCGGACCCTGGGGAGCCCGGCCGGCGGGTGGTGGCGACCACGGCATCGGGGGGGCCGGCCACGGCGGCGGCGCAGCTGAGGGCTGGGGCGGCATCGGCGACGCGGCCCGCCTGACAGGTGGGTCACCGGCCGGAGCGGTGGCGCCGACATGCTCCAGGACGCGGTCGAGGACGGTCAGGTCGGCCGACGCCGCGGCCAGCCGTTCGGAGAGGGCGGCGAACTCGCCTGCGAGCCGGGCGACGACCGCCCGGTCGGCGGCGTCACCGGGTGCGGGGTCTGCAGATCCGTGATGAGTCATAGGTGAGGATCCTGCCGTCGCGACGCGGCCGGCGGATGCGTGCTATTACTCAGATCCCGACCCTCAGATCCCGACCCTCAGATCCCGGGCACGTCTCCGGTGTGTCCCCCATAGGTGGCGATCTTGTACTCCGTCGCCGCCAGCGACAGCGTCAGCTCCCGCAGTTGGCGACGGATCGTGTCGCGGTGCTCGAGCAGCATGTCCAATCGTTCCGGCACGGTCGTCTCACCGACGTCCACGAGTTCCACGTAATGCTGCAGATCACGCATCGGCATCCCGGACAGCCTCATCCGGGTCAGGAACACCAGGCGGCGCAGGGCCTCCCGGTCATAACTCCGATGTCCGAGCGAGTCACGGCCGACCTCGACCAACCCGAGACGTTCGTAGTAGCGCAGCGAATGTGCGGACACGTCGAGCAGTTCCGCGGTCTCGGCGATCGTCCACGGGCCGTCGTCCAGGTCGTCGTCGGCGTCGACGAGTCGATGAATCGCCTCCACCGATATCGGGCCGTCCAGATCGGGAATCGCGGCGAGTGCACGGGTCATCAGCTCGTCGATGGCCATCTAGCCCTCCTCACACCGGTCGCACGGACGCGGCCACGCCGGGGAAGTCGGCGTCTCGTGCCGTATCCGCCCATCGATCGAGGTCGGCCGCTGCACCGCTGTAGGCGAAGCCGAGGCGCTGTACTGCCTCCGCACCCAACGGTAGCCGTAGCGGGACATGATCGCCGTGGACCAGATCGACGATGATCGCTGCGGCCCGATCGGGATCGCCTTCCTGCACACCGTCGGCACCGAGCATGTCGGCGCGGACCGCGGCGAGGACGTCGGCGTAGATCTCCGACGACTCCGCCACCGACAGCACATCCGACTCGTTGAACGCCGTGCGGAACCGCGACGGCTCGACGATCATCACCCGGACACCGAACGACGCGATCTCCCACGCGAGCGCCTCCGACCACCCCTCGAGCGCGAACTTGCCCGCGCTGTAGGTCCCGACGCCACCGAACGACAGGCGGCCACCCTGGCTGCTCATCTGCACGATGGTCCCGCTACGCCGCGCACGCATGTGCGGGAGGACCGCCCGGACCAACTCCGCAGGTGTGAAGAGGTGCAGCGCCAACGACTCCCGTAGCTGTGCGTCCGGGATCTCCTCGGCCGCACCCACATACCCGCGTCCGGCGTTGTTGATCAGGGCGTCGATTCGACCGAACCGATCCAGGGCGGCGTCCACGACCGCGGGAACACCGTCGATGTGCAGGGCGTCGAACTCGACGACCGCGAGGAGATCAGCGAACTGCTCGGCGAGGTCGTCCATGGCCGCGGGACGACGCACCGCCGCGACCACGGCGTCACCTCTCCCCAGCGCGGTCTCGACGATGGACCGGCCGAAACCTCGGGTGGCGCCGGTGACGATCCAGGTGAACGGGTTGTCGTGCTCTGCTGTGGTCATGACCGCGACGCTAGGACTTCGAGCGCGCTCCAACGCAAGCCCCGATCAACGCGTCACCCGGGGGCAGTACTCTGCCCCCGGGTGACGGTGCCGATGCTCAGGCAGCGGCTTCCTCGGTGTTGCGCGAGTTGGTCAGCATGAGCGCACCGACCGTCGCGACCACCCCGACCAGCCCGGCGAGGACGGCGTACGTGATCCGCTCACCGTGGAAGAAGGAGTCGATCAGGCTGCTGCTCCACGCGCCGACGGGCAGCTGGGTGGTGACCAATGCGGCGATCAGCGTGCCGACCACCGCGTTCCCCACGCTGGTCCCGACCTCCTGAGCGGTGTCGTTGAGTGCGGTACCGATCGACGTGCGGTTGGCGGGCATGGCGTCGACCAGGGCGACCGCACAGATCGTCATGACGGTGCGCAGGCCGATCGTCATCACCACCATGCAGATCGCGATGGCGAGGTAACCGTGGTCGACTCCCCACGCCAGACCCGCGAGTGAGCCGCCCAGGCAGGCCGCGCCGACCAGGCACGCCACGCGGTGTCCGAACCGTGCGGCCAGCCACTCCGAGATCGGCGACGCGAGCAGCATGGTCACGATCATCGGGAGGTTCGCCAGACCGGCCTTCACCGGGCTCCAGCCGTAGGCGTATTGGAAGTGCAGGATCAGACCGAACATCACGCTGGCCATCGCGATCGAGGTGCCCATCTGGGCGATGGCCGCGCCGCGGACGGGGCCGCTGGTGAACAGCTTCAGATCCAGCATCGGCGCGGCGCTGCGACGTTCGTGCCAGACGAAGGCCACTCCCGCGACCACCGCACCGACGATCGAGCCGACGGTGAGTACCGACGACCACCCGTGGTCCACACCGCTGGTCAGCGACCAGCAGGCCAGGCCGATGGTGGCGATGCTGAGCACCGCGCCCGGGAGGTCCAGCCGGTCGGAGGTGAGGTCGGATCGGTGGTCGGCGGCCACGCCGAACCGGATGCCGATGCCGGCGATCAGGGCGATCGGCGCGTTGACCACCAGCAGCCATTCCCACGAGACGTGGGCCAGAGCGGTGCCACCGAGGATGGGACCCAGCACGAAACCGGCCATGCCGACGATGATCATCACGGTCATGGCGCGCATCCGGAGGGTCTTGTCGTCGAAGAGTCGGAACACGAGCGAGTTGGTGATGGGGGCCATCGCCGCGGCGGCGACACCGAGGGCGGCGCGCAGCGCGATCAGTTCCCCGGTGCTGGTGACCGCGAGAACCGCGAGGCTCAGCGCGCCGAACGCGCCCAGCCCGACCATGAGGACCCGGCGTCGGCCGAACCTGTCGGCAACCGATCCCGCGGTGAGCAGCAGCCCGCCGAAGGTCAGCGAGTAGGCACCGGTGACCCATTGCAGGCCGGTGGTGCCGCTGCCGAGGTCGCGACCGATCGTCGGCAGCGCGATCGACAGCAACGTGTTGTCGACCATCTCGACGAAGAACGCCAAGCACAGCGCGGCGAGTGGGATCCACGCCGCGGCGAGTGATGAATAGGTGCGCGACGGAGTGTCCGGCGCAGTGGTGGTGAGAGTCATGTCAGTCTCCTAGCGATCGAGTTGTCCTGACACTAGGAATCCGTGCTTACGTCTGTCTGTCATGGGCTGTCATCGCCGCGACAGCGGATGAGAGTCCAGGTCAGGGCACTGACTCAGATGTTGATGCCTCGTCGGAGAAGGGCTGTTCGGACGTCGTTCCCCTCGTGCGGGGTGGGCGGGCGAGCACCACGGTGAGCGCGGCCATGACCGCGACCAATGCGAGATCGACCCATACCACCGCCTGCGTGGCGTCCGCGTAGTCATCTCGGTCGGGATGTGGACCGAGAAGGGTGAAGAACGCGGTGCCGATCGTGGCCAGGCCGGCGGCACCGGCGAACTGCTGGACGGTGTTCAGCGTTCCCGAAGCCGCACCCGCCTGGTGCGGTTGCACGGTCGCAACCGTGGCGCCGATGACCGCGGGCAGGATGAGGGTATTGCCTGCGCCCAGCACCGCCAGCCCGGTGATCAGCCACGGAAGCGA
The DNA here is from genome assembly GCF_900156495.1 of Williamsia sterculiae. Taxonomy (GTDB): domain Bacteria; phylum Actinomycetota; class Actinomycetes; order Mycobacteriales; family Mycobacteriaceae; genus Williamsia_B; species Williamsia_B sterculiae. The sequence continues at coordinate 43,892 of NZ_FTNT01000001.1, read as the reverse complement.
AGTCTGTCCACCGAACACGTCGAGCGCGACGGCCAGCAGCAGCAGGGCGATGGCATCGACCAGGCAGCCGATCTGCACGGTGCGAGCGTGTCCGTGGGCTGCGATCAGCCGCTTGCCCACCATCGGGGCGAGGACTCCGCACACGGCCATGGGCCCGAACGACAGCCCGGCCTGCATCGCGCTCAATCCCAACCCCTGCTGGAAGAGCAATGTGAGCGCGAAGATCCCGCTGGTGAACGTGGCCATGAACGCAACGTTGACCAACAGGGCGACGTTGGTGACCGGCCGGAACAGGGTGAGATCAATCAGCGGATCCCTACCGCGCGCCGCGAGACGACGCTCATAACCGACGACGACGGCCAGCACCGGGACCGCGACGACCAGGCAGATCCAGGTCCACGCCGGCCACCCTTGCTCGCGCCCAAACGCCAACGGCGCCAACGCCAGCGATAGGGCAGCAGTCATCCCGACGAGTCCGATCGGGTCCAGACCCGTTTCGCGGCCGCGGGTCGCGTCGGACAGGACCCGTGCAGCGAGGACGACCACCACCAACCCGACCGGCAGATTGAGGAAGAAGATGACGCGCCACCCCCAGCCGAAGATGTCGGCGGAGATGAGCAAACCACCCAAGACCTGCCCGAACACGCCGCTGACGCCTGCGGTGACGCCGAACCACGCCAACGCCTTGGTGCGCTCGTCGGGTTCGAACGACGACATGATCAGGGACAACACCTGCGGCACCATCACCGCGGCGGCGGCACCCTGCAGTAGACGCGCGACGACGAGCTCGGTGGGGTTCCGCGCGAGTCCGCACAGCACCGAGGCGACGATGAATCCGGTCATGCCCAGCAGAAACATGCGGCGGTAGCTGAGCAGGTCGCCCAGCCTGCCGCCGGTGATCAGGCCGGCCGCGTAGGCGAAAGCGTATCCCCCGACCACCAACTCGAGCGCGGCATCACCGGCGTGCAGGTCGTCCTGCACCGACGGGATCGCGACGTTGACCACGTTGAGGTCGAATCCGTACATGAAGATCGCGGACAGGACCACCGGCAGCAGCAGCCGGGAACGCCTGGTGTGGTCCGGCATCGTCATTCCCTCCGTGGCATCACGCGCATGTCGACCGAGATCGACTATGTCGAATTTCATCGAACAGTATCGTTGGCATCGAACATGGGCAACCGATACTGTTGGTTCCGCGGGTTTCCACGCGGGACGGAGGTGCGAGCGAATGCTGATCGATGATGTGCATCCGGACCGGTCCAGTCTGCGTCTCACCACGGTGTTCGCGACGTTGGCCGATCCCGTTCGCATGCGTGCCGCCCAAACCCTGGCCCGTGTCGGCGAACTGGACTGCACCCGACTGCAGAACGAGGCCGGCCTGAACGTCAGCCGCAGCACGTTCTCGCATCATCAGAAGGTCCTGCGGGAGGCAGGAATCATCCAGGTTCGGGTCCGTGGTGCTCGCCGCCTTCTCAGTTTGCGCAGCGACGACCTCGACGCCCGGTTTCCCGGGTTGCTCGCCCTCGTACTCAGTGCCGGCGAGGAGAACGGCACAGCAGCAGGCGGGGCGAGCGTGGGCGACAACGGTTGATCATCGCGCGACCTCCGATGGGGTCGCGCCGCCCAACCGCGGCAGACCGCCCCTCAGTCCTCGGAATCCAACCCGTGCTCGATCGCATACCGGGTCAGCTCAACGCGGTTGGCCAGCTGCAGCTTGCGCAGGGTCGACTGCACGTGGTTCTCCACCGTCCGGTGGCTCAAGGTCAGCTTGGCCGCGATCTGCTTGGCGCTCAGCCCTTTCGCGACGTGCCGCAACACCTCGGTCTCCCGGTCGGTCAGGACCGACCGCGTGATGCCGTCCTCCTCCGGTTCGGCGGACATGCGGCGGAACTCGCCGAGCACCAACCCGGCCAACCCGGGTGTGTACACCGCACGCCCCTCGGCAGTGGCGTGCACGGCCGCGACCAACTCGGCCCGCGACGCCGACTTGACCAGATAACCACTGGCTCCCGACTTCACCGCCCGCAGCACGTCGTCACGCTCGTCCGACGCCGAGAGCACCAGCACCCGACTGTCCGGCGATCCCGCCAGCACCGCGAGGGTGGCATCGGCGCCGGATCCGTCGGGCAGTTGCATGTCCATCAACACCACGTCGGGCCGGACCGCCGTGGCCCGACGACCGGCCGCGCCCACCCCGTCGGCGGTGGCCACCACGTCGAACCCTTCGTCCTGCAGATCCCTGGTGACCCCGTCGCGCCACATCGGGTGGTCATCGACCACCATCACCCGCACCGTCACGTGTACTCCTGACTGTCATCCCACCGCCGTCACCGAACGAGCGGGATCGTGAACTCCCATTCAGTGCCCTGACCGGGCGCGGTGTCCAGCACCGCCCGACCACCGAGTGCCTCGACACGACCTACGATCGACGTGCTTACCCCGAGCCTTCCGTCGGCCGCGGCGGCGTGCAACCGCCCCGGCGCTATGCCCACACCGTCGTCGCGCACGGTGATTACCACCGACCCCGGGAGATCCTCCACCAGGACGAAGGCCTGCGCCCCCGTGCCCGCGTGCCGGGCGACGTTGTCGAGGGCATTGGTCACCGCGGCGTCGATCTCGGTGACCAGGGGCGCGGGCAGCACCACCGCGGTCGCCGGTGCGCTCACCGACACCGTCACTCCCTGGTGCCTCCGGATCGCCGCCACGAGATCGAGGTCGGCACCGTGGTTCGTCGTGGTGGTCGCGTCGGCTGCCAACAGGCGACGCAGCACCCCTTCCTGTTCGGCGGCCAGATCGGCCAGGTGGGTGGTAGGGCCGCCGAGTTCCCTTCCGCGCCGCGCGATCAACGCCAGCACCTGCAACACACCGTCATGCACCTGCCGGGAGAGTCGCTCGCGCTCCTCGGTGGCGGCGGCCAACCGCGCGGCACGACGGTGCGCCTCGTGGGCGCGCCGCGCGGTCGTCGCGGCCGCACCGATGGCCATCCCCACCCCGATCTCGATGACCCAGGCCGCATTCCGCCCGGCGTTCAGGTAGTCCCAGTTCACCGCCAACGGCCCCTTGGCCACCAGGCTCGCGACACTGATCAGCACACCCGCGGCCATTCCGGGCCAGACGCCACGCAGGATCGCCACCGAGATCACCGCGTTGGTCGCCCACAGCGTCGTCGGCCACGACTGGTTGTCCAGGGCCCAGTGATCCGAGGCGACCAGTTTCGTGGAGATCATCAACATCGCAGCGGCACCCACCTCGGTCCACACCCACCCGGTGCGTCGGGCGAACCCCTGCAGATAGCCGACCGCGCAGACCGCGGTCCATACGGTCAGGACGCCGAACAACACCCAACCGAGCGCCGGGCGCTCCAGGTCGTCGGTGACGATGATGTGGAACCCCAACGCGTACACATACGAGAGCACTCGGAACCCCTGGGCCGCCCGCCACAGTGGGCCCACCGGGTCGTCGTCCCATGGCATCTCGGGAGCGGCGACGGAGGACCCGCGAACCATCGCTCAGTCCCGGTCCGTCGGACGGTCCGATCCGCCTTGCGCCTCGTGGTCGCGTTCTCCACCACCGGGCTTCTCGCCCGGTCGACCCCTGTTCCCCGGTTCCTCGTCCCGCGGCTCCTCGTCCCTCGTCCCCTGATCCCTGTCGCCGCCAGGCTCCAACGGTCCGTGGACGCCCGGCGCGTCCATCTCGTCCCAGATCGGCTCGTCGGCAACCACCCCGTACATCGAATCCGGTTCTGGCTCGGCCGGGTCCGCGGGAACCGCCTCGTCGCCGCTGTCGAGTTCGGCGTAGAGCGACCGGACGGCGGTGTTGAAGAACGCGATCGCGGGCACGGCGAGTAGGCCACCGACGATGCCCGCGGTAACGATCCCCGCCGCGATACCCAACACCACCGCGACCGGGTGCAGTCGTACCGACCGACCCAGCAGAAACGGCTGCAGCACGTGACTCTCGATCTGCATCACCGCCACCACGATGGCCGTCGCGATGACCGCGGCGATCCACCCGTTGGTGATGAGGGCGATCAACACGGCCAGCGTGCCGGTGACCAGCGCGCCCACGATCGGGATGAACGCACCGATGAAGACCAGCGAGGCCAACGGCAACGCCAACGGCACCTGCAGAATGGCCAGGCCCACGCCGATACCCACGGCGTCCACCAGGGCCACCGCGACCGTGGCCCGCACGTAGCCGACAAGCGTGCCGAACCCGGCGACCCCCGCGTGCATCACCCGGGCCCGACTGCCGATCGGGATGACCTTGGTGCAGAACCGCCAGATCTGGCCGCCGCCGTAGAGGAAGAAGATCATCAGGAAGATCGTGAGCAGGGTGCCGGTCACGATCTCGGTGACCGTGGCCGCAGTTGCCAGCGCACCGGTGGTCACCTTGTCCTGGTTCTTCTGGATCACGTTGACCACGTCGTTGCCGATATGGTCCATCTGCTCCTGCGGAACGTTGAACGGGCCGTGTACCAGCCAGTCCTTCACGCTGTTCACCGTGTCGGTGACCTGCGCGGTCAACCGGGGCAGACCGTCGATGAACTGCTCGATGACGAACGCCAGGATCCCTGCCAGCACACCCATCGCGACCAGCAGGGTGATGATGACCGACAGGCTCCTCGGCACCCGGTGACGGTGCAACCAGTCGACGGCGGGCGCGAGGAATGCCGCCCCCAGGATGGCCAGCCCCACGGGGACGAGGACCTCGCCGAACTTCTGGTAGGCCAGGAACAGCACGTACAGCGCACCCATGATCACCAGCAGCCGCCACGACCACTCCGCGGCCGCCCGGACCAGCGGGTGCACCTTGGTGCGGTCGCTGTCGTGGTCGCTGCCGGTCATCACGTCGCGGATGCTGTGCAGCGCGGTCGTCACCGATCGATCGGCCGGGTCGGGATCCGCAGCGGCGGGGTGCCGGCGAGCGTGCGACGACTCGTCGATGTCCACGGCCCAACCCTAGCCCGCCCGCTCGCACGCGTTCGCCTCCTCGGTCGGACACCGCCGACGGATCCCGCGACCGCACTCGGCGACGGTTAGGGTTGCCGACATGACGGCAGAGCACGCCGACGCCGAGGGCGCCGGGCAGCACACCCGCCGTCGCCGGTTCTGGTGGGTGCGCTGGGTCGCCCTCGCGCTGGCCATCGCGGTACTGGCCGTGGAGGCCGTGCTGATCTGGCCGAGCCTGCAGGATGCGTGGCATCGCAAGGACAATCTGCGCGGCTGGTGGATCGTTCCGTGCATCATTGCCGCGGGTCTCTCGATGGACAGTTTCGCCCAGGTCCAGCGGGCACTGCTGCGCAGCGCCGGGGTGGTGGTCAAGCAGTGGAAGTCGTTGTCGGTGGTGTTGGCGGCGAACTCGGTCAGCCAGACCTTGCCCGGCGGTCAGGTGTTGGCGCCGGCGTTCACGTACCGGGAGACACGCAAATGGGGTGCCAGCCCCGTGGTCGCGTCCTGGCAGGTCGTCATGTCCGGGCTGCTGATGGGGGTGGGACTCGCGGTGCTCGGGCTGGGCGGCGCGCTGCTTGCCGGTGCCAAGACCAGCCCGTTCTCGGTGCTGTTCTCGGTGTTCGGGTTCATCGCCTTCGTCATCGTCGCCCAGTACCTGGCCGGGCATCCGGAGACGATGGAGAACGTCGGACTCCGACTGCTGCGCTGGTACAACGAGGCCCGTGACAAGCCCGAGGACCACGGGGCCACGCGGTGGGTCGAGATCATCGAACAGCTGCGCGCGGTACAGCTCACCGGGCGCGACGCCGCGGTGGCATTCGGCTGGTCGATCTTCAACTGGGCCGCCGACGTCGCGTGTCTCGCGTTCGCCTGCTACGCCGTCGGGGCACAACCGAGCATCTCCGGTCTGATGGTCGCCTACGCCGCGGGCAAGGCCGTCGGCACCGCCATCCCGCTGCTCCCCGGCGGACTCGGAGTGGTCGACGGTGTGCTGGTGCCCGCGCTGGCGTCGGCGGGTATGGGTGGCGGCGAGGCGGTGACCGCGGTGTTGTTGTACCGGCTGGTCAGCTACCTGCTGGTCGCGCTGATCGGGTGGTTGGTCATCTTCGCCAAGTTCCGTCGCGAGATCCGCAGCGACGACGACCCGGACCGGGAACATCGGGCCCGTGGGTCGTCGGGTGCGGACAGACCGGTTGACGACCCGCCGGATCGGCCGCACACGTCCGACTGACGGTCAGTCGACGCCCTCGACGATGCGGAAATCGCGCTCGACAGCGTCGGCGAGGACGGCCAGCGCGTCCTGATAGGCCGCACTCTCGCGCGCCGCGACGGCCTGCTCGTAGCTCTCGAACTCGACCACAACGGTGCGCTCGGCGATTCCTGCGTCGTACGCCAGAACCCGACCACCACGGACGATGGTCCGCCCGCCCGCGGCGGTGACGGCCCGAGCGGCGAGCTCGTTGTAGGCAGCCAGCTTCTCGGTGTCTGAGATGGTGGTGTAGGCGCTGATCCAGTAGCCCTTGGGCATGGAACCTCCGGTGTCGGGGTGATGTGCGGCTCCGCGCACGGCGGCGTGTGGCGCGATCAATACATGGATTCCGATGCATCGGCGAAGACGAATCGCGCCCGCCCAGGATGACTCATCGGACCACGGAACCAACAGCCGACGTCACATCCCGCAACAGCTAGGGTGGTCGCAATGAACGGACGATCAGCGGCGACCACAGTGGTCGCAGCCGGATGTGACGTCCTCGCCATCCTGGTCTTCGTGATCATCGGGCGGTTCAACCATCACGACGGATTGCGCCCCACCGGCATCCTCAGCACCTTCTGGCCGTTCGCGCTGGGCGCTGTGCTCGGGTGGTCGCTGTGTTACGTCGTCGCCCAGGTGCGTTCCAGCGACCTGCTGCACCACGACTTCCGACCCGAGTCCATCTGGGTGGACGGCATGGTCATCTGGGTCGCGACCGTGGCGATCGGGATGGTGCTTCGTCAACAGTTCGGGCAGGGCATCGCGATCAGCTTCGTCATCGTCGCGACGATCGTGCTGGGGTTGTTCCTGCTGGGCTGGCGCGGTGCCCGCATGGCAATGCTGCGCCGCCGCCTCAGCGGAGCCTGACAGCCCACCACCGCTCCGGGCGCGATTCACATGGTCCGGAAGTACTTTTGCGCCACCTGCAATGCTGCAGTTCCCGACTTGGCGCCGGTGCAGTAGACCACCACCACCTTGCCGCCCTGGAGGCCGACGAACCACCCCGGTCCCTGCGGACCGTTGGTGCCGACCAACGCGTTCAACCCGGGCGCCCCGGTCAGATCGCTCGCGTCACCGGTGGCCACGGTCTTGGCCATCGCAGCACGCACGGGGTTGAGCACCGACGGGTCGGCGGCACCCACCTTGCCGCCGGACACCACCGTCGGGGCGGTGCCGAAGAAGGTCGGCGCCACGGCGTCACCGCGCGCCACGGCAGCCCCGAATGCACCCATCTCGAGCATCGACACCCGACTGGATGCAGAGTCCAGCGAGACCTGGCTGGCCGGTGCGGCACCCTGTCCACCCTTGGGAGTCAGGCCCGGGACCATGTACCCGAGTTCCAGACCGAGACCATTGGCCAGCTGACGGGTCTTGTCCTTGTTGCCGCCCGCAGCGGCGTTGACCGCCGCGAACACCGGGTCCAGCGTGGTGCCGGGGGTGTAACGATCGGTGATCGTCACCTTCTCGTTCTGCGCGGCGGTGTTCTGCGCCGCCGCCACGACGCCACCGGTCTTCGCGTCCAGTACCAACATCGACGCCGCCTGCGCGACCTCGACCACCGAGTCACCGAGGGTGAGTTGCGCATTCGGGTCGAAACTGGTCGACAGCGACTTGGCCGCCGGACCCTGCGCACCGTCGAGTCGGATCGGTCGACGACCCGGATCCACCCGCTGCACCTCCCAACCGGAGGTCGCATCGCGCACGGTCTGCCAGTAGTCGGTCGCCGTCGCGGTCAGGGGCGTGTTGATACGACGGTCGATGACCAGCAGATCCGAGTTCTTCACCACCGACACCCCGGTGACGTCATCCGGATCGGAGTCGAGGACGGTCATGTCGGAGTCACGCAGGGAGACGACGGTCACCGGCTTACCCTGCGCCATGTCGAGCTGCGATCGAATCGTGCTCGTGGTGATCAGCGGCGCGATGGGCTTGAGCGTTGCGGCCAGTGCGCTCGCCGTCGCGGCGGGGTTCTTGACCCGCGCCGGATCCACCACGATGTCGTTGACCGGTTGCAGCGACATCCACGGCTGTCGGGTACTCGACAACAACGCAGGCGCCGGGCGGGCGTCGGTGCGCACCTGACGCAGGTACCCACCCGGGGGCAGGCCATCGGCGATCAACGACGGGTCCCACTGCACCCGCCACCCGGCACTCAGTTTGCGAGCTGACCCTTTGGTCCCGATGGTGAAGGTGCGGTCCTTGCCGAACTGCCAGCTGGTGGTGAGCGAGAAATTGGCGCTGCCGTCGGAGTACTCCACCGGATCCTGCACCGTGACCTGTACCTTCTGCGCACGCATGCTGGTCAGCGTCGACGTGTAGGCGTCGGTCGCCTGGGCCGGAGCCGAGGTCAGCGAACCCGCCTTGGTGGCGTCCTGCGCGCCGATCGCGTCCGCGAAGCGATGCAACGCCGCGGACAGCTCTGATTCCTTGTTGGAACCGAGGATGCCGCACGCGGCGACCGACGTCGCGGCCGTCAGCGCAACGACCACGATCAGCATCCACCGCGTCACCGTCAGACGCGCCCACACACCAGACTTCACAATCCCAATTTTCACTCTAGTCACATCACGAATAACAACAATGGGCTTCTCGGTTTGCTTACGGTCCGGTCTCGAATCAGACAGACCCGGTCGATCACCGCCCACGGTCGCACCACGCAGCTCACCGTACCGACGTTCCCTCGATCGACCGCCCATTCGGCGCCGGCGATCATCTCATCATGTGACCGTCACACCACGCCAGCGCCGAGCGACGTCTCGAGAAGGGACGTTGCTCACCCTGCGATGCACACACGCCGCGTGGTCACCCGCCGCACCTGGGAGAATCAGCTCATGTCGACCGACTCCCGTCGTCAGCCCCGGTATCGGGTGATGCGCTCCGTCGACCGCCCGGTCACCGAGACCGACTCGTCATGGACCAGGCACAGCTTCTCCTTCGGCGACCATTACGACCCCGCCAACACCCACCACGGACTCCTCGTGGTGCACAACGAGGAGTGGCTACCCCCGGGTGGCGGATACGACACGCATCCGCATCGTGACGCCGAGATCGTCACCTGGGTGCTCAGCGGAGAACTGGAACACGTCGACTCGACGGGTAACGCCGGCATCGTCCGGCCCGGAACGGCCCAGCGGCTGAGTGCCGGGTCGGGCGTCCGGCATTCCGAACGCAACGCCTCCACCATCACACCGGTGCACTTCGTCCAGATGCAGATGGTGCCCGACGATCCCGGCGGCGCCCCCGCCTACGGTCAGTCACCCATCACCGGCCGCCTCGTCGCCGGCGGCCTGGTGCCCGCGGTGTCCGGCTGCGATCCCGATGCCGCCGTCCTCCTCGGCGTACGGGACGCGACGATGTATGTGGCGCGACCCACCTCCGACCGCCCGCTGACCCTGCCATCGATGCGGTTCGGGCACCTCTTCGTCACCCGGGGCGGCGCGCTGGTCACCGGGTCGCAGATCGGGGAAGAGCACCTCGACGCCGGTGACGCGATCCGGATCGACGACGGCGGCGACGAGACCGTGAGGGTGGCACCGGGGGTCGACGTCGCCGAGGTCATCCTCTGGGCGATGCAGCGCCGCCTGGGCGAATGACGCCTCTCCACACAGCACCCGGCCCGCGACGGCGTCAGTCGATGGTCACCTCGGGCCACCGACTGCGCCACCGGGTGGCCTTCGCATCGAACGCCTCTCGGGACGCGCGGGCCACATTGTGTCGAATGATCATGGTGTTCATGTCGTCGAGGCCGAAGGGCGCGTAGACCGTGAGTTCTCCGTCGTCGGAGCGGGTGACCCCCACGGCGACGCAGGGCGCGACGAACTGGTCGATACCATCACGACTGTCCCGCAACGGCCGCACAGGGGAGTCCATGCCGAACTTGTCCGCGTACCAGTGGTGGACGCGGGCCTGGTTCCGGATCTGCACGTCTGCGCCGAACACCGCCGCCACCCGGTCGATCACGACTTGTTCCGCGGCTTCCGACAGGTCGGAGTCGTCGAAGTAGAGGACGTCGTAGTCGAGTATCCCGTGGTTGACCGGCCGTCTGGTTCGGACGTTCCACACCGTCTGCATCAGGGCCCCACCCGCCACGAACCAGTCCGGCAGGTCCAGCGCGGGCAGCTCGTCCACCAACCGGACGATCATCGGGTTCTGCCGAATCTCGTCGAGAAAGGTGGCAGTCGAGGACAGGGCGGTCGAGGACAGGGCATGGGATCGCCTCACCCCACCATCCTGCAGCATCGAGCCACCGCTGTCGGTTCACGGGTGGGAGAATCCGCCGACACCAGGCAGGATGGTCGGCGTGACCTCCACCGCATCCGCACCCACCGACAGCCCTCGCTCCGGACTCGACCTGGAGTTCGTCGACGACGCCGTGCGACCGCAGGACGATCTCTTCGAACACGTCAACGGGGTCTGGCTGGCCGGACACCAGATCCCCGCCGACCGCAGTCTCGACGGCGCGTTCCACGTCCTCCGCGACCGGGCCGAGCAGAACGTCCGCGAGATCGTCGAGGAGTGTGCCGCGGCGTCGCCGCAACCCGGCAGTGATGCCGCCAAGATCGGTGACCTGTACGGCGCTTTCATGGACGAGGAGCGCGCGGACACGCTCGGCATCGCTCCGGTACGCGACGACCTCGACGCCATCGCCGCAGTCACGGACCGGGCCACGCTCGCCGCCGAACTCGGTCGTCTGCAACGGACTGGCAGCGGCGGCCTGATCGGCTACTACGTCGACACCGACGCCAAGAACTCCGACCGCTACCTCGTACACCTCACCCAGTCCGGGATCGGTCTGCCCGACGAGTCCTACTACCGCCCGGACGAGAACGGCGACGACAAGCATGCCGAGACCCGCGCGAAGTACCACGACCACGTGCGGGCGATGTTCCGGCTGGCCGGATACGACGACGCGGAGCAGCGTGCCGACACCGTCGTGGACCTCGAGACCGCGATCGCGGCGAACCACTGGGACGTGGTGGCCCGTCGCGATGCCGAGAAGTCCTACAACCTGCGCACATTTGCCGATCTCACCGCTGACATCGACGGCTTCGACCTGGCCGCTTGGATCGGCGGGCTCGACGCCGCGTCGTCACCCACCTTCGACGAGGTGGTGGTCGGACAACCGTCCTTCATCTCCGGCACCGCGGCACTCTTCGCTGATCGGGATCTCGACGACTGGAAGACCTGGACCCAATGGCGGGTGCTGCATTCCGCCGCGCCCTACCTGTCGGCCGACTTCGTGAACGAGAACTTCGCGTTCTACGGCAACACCCTGACCGGAGCCGAGAGCATCCGCGACCGCTGGAAGCGCGCCGTCGGACTGGTCGAGGGCGCCATGGGATTCGCCGTCGGCAGGCTCTACGTCGAGCGGCAGTTCCCGCCAGAGGCCAAGGCGCGAATGGACCTGCTCATCGCGAACCTGATCGAGGCCTACCGCCGCAACATCAGCGAGCTGGCGTGGATGAGCCCGGAGACGCGTGAGAAGGCGCTGGTCAAGCTGTCCAAGTTCACGCCGAAGATCGGCTATCCGGCCGCCTGGCGTGACTATTCTGCGCTGCAGATCGACCGCGACGACCTGCTCGGCAACGTGCGTCGGGCCTCCGCGTTCGAGGAGGACCGGGAGTTCGGCAAGATCGGCACCCCGGTCGACCATGACGAGTGGTTCATGACCCCGCAGACGGTCAACGCCTACTACAACCCGGGGATGAACGAGATCGTCTTCCCCGCGGCGATCCTGCAGCCACCGTTCTTCGATCCCGACGCCGACGACGCGGTGAACTACGGCGGTATCGGCGCGGTCATCGGGCACGAGATCGGTCACGGCTTCGACGACCAGGGTGCCAAGTACGACGGTGACGGCAACCTGCGTGACTGGTGGACCGACGACGACCGCACCGAGTTCGCGACCCGCACCCGGGCACTGATCGACCAGTACAGCCAGTTCACCCCCGAGGGGTTGGATCCGCAGTACAAGGTCAACGGCGAGTTCACGATCGGCGAGAACATCGGCGATCTCGGCGGGCTGTCCATCTCGCTGGCCGCCTACCGCATCGCCACCGAGGGCACCGACGTACCGGTCATCGACGGACTCACCGGGTTGCAGCGGGTGTTCTTCGGCTGGGCTCAGGTGTGGCGCACAAAGACCCGCGAGGCCGAGGCCATCCGCAGGCTCTCCATCGACCCGCATTCCCCGCCGGAGTTCCGGTGTAACGGAGTCGTCCGCAACATCGATGCCTTCTACGACGCGTTCGACGTCACCCCCGGAGATGCGCTGTTCCTCGAACCCGAGGCACGGGTACGTATCTGGTGACAACCACCGACCGAGAGCCGGGAAGTCGACACAGGGGATCGCGAGGTGACGCAGGCGGATGGACGTACGCACGATGACCCATGCGGTCCCGGACAGACCGGACCTGTGGAGCTCGGAACACTGGCGGCTCAACTACTTCGAGAACCGCGCGGCCGAGCACGCGGAGACCGCAGGCGAGGACTACGCGGAACTGATCTCGGTGTCCGACGGTGAACCGGGTTGCGTCGCGACCATCACCTACCGTGTCGTGACGGCGGTCTGAGCCACGTCGGTCAGGATCCCCACGGCGATTGCGCGGCCGCGAGCTCCATTCGGGTGACACCGTCCTGCTGACGTTCGCGCAGCAATTCGCCGGCAGTGGAGTAGCGAGGCGCCGCGGCCTCGCTACGCGCGGCGTGCTCGACGATCGCGTCGACGAGTGACCGGACCATGCTCAGCCGGGGGTATTGGGCGTGGACGGCCCCGGCCCGGTCGCCGACGACCTCGGCCTGGCGACCGAAGTCGATCCCCACACCTTCTCGGGTGAGATAGGCCAGCAGACCGCGTCGCTCGGCGATGCCGGAGCTGGTGTGGATGGCGATGGCCTCCCACACCCGGTCCACCTGGGCAGCCGCGATGCCGTATTCGGTGAGCAGCTCCGCGGCGAGGTCAGCGCCCTCCACCTCGAAACGCTGGCGTCCGGGCGCGCGGCTGCCCGCCCCCAGATCGTGCATCACCGTCGCCGCGAATAACAGGGTCGGGTCGTAGTCAGCATCGCCGGTCACCTTGTCGTGGTCGGCGAGCAGCGTCGCCCACAGGAAGCTTCGGACGGAATGGTTGAACACCGAGGGATTCTCGGTCGATCTCGCCAGTTCCAGGGCGGCGACGGCTATCGGGTCGGTGGGGATCTCCGGGATGTCTGTCATGAGTATGAGCACACCACCGGGCGGTGAGCTCGAACAGTGGCGAAACGGTCGGCTTTCGCTTGAAAATGGTCACGTGAGTCATCAGGTGAGCGTGCTGGCCCTCCCGGGTGCACTGCCGCTCGACCTCGCGATACCGATGCAGATCTTCGGCCTCGACCCGAGGTACTCACTCACGGTCTGCGCAGACGAGGAGGCGGGCCCCGTCCCGTCGGGCGGCGTGGCGATCACGGAACTGGCACCACTGCGGTCGTTGACGACCGCGCAGACCGTGATCGTCCCCGGCACCGACGACCCCGCGGCGCGGGTCGCTGACCGAACGCTCGCTGGGTTGCGGGCGGCGGTCGAGCGGGGAGCGCGGATGGTATCCATCTGCACGGGGGTCTTCGCTCTCGCCGCGGCGGGGATCATCGCCGGTCGCACGGTGACCACGCACTGGCAGGAGGTCGAGCGACTGCAGTGCCTGTACCCCGACATCACGGTGGATCCGCGCCCGCTGTTCATCGACGACGGCGACATCTTGACCTCCGCGGGGGTGACCGCGGGTATCGATCTGTGTCTCCACCTGATCACCGCCGATCATGGATCGGCCGCCGCCAATCAGCGCGCCAGGGCCATCGTCGCAGCACCGCGGCGCACCGGCGACCAGTTGCAGTACATTCCCCCGACCCGACCGTCCGAGCGCGGACACGACCTCGCCGAACTGCGTGCGTGGATGGCCGGCAACCCCACCACGCGACACACTCTCGCCGATCTGGCAGCTCGAGTCCCCTGCTCGCCACGCACACTGGTCCGCACATTCGAGGCAGAAACCGGCCTGACACCCGCGCGATGGATGACCAGGATCCGGATCAATCTGGCCCGAGAGATCCTGGAGGCGACCGACCTGCCCGCCGAAAGGCTCGGTGAGCGCACCGGACTGGGGTCGCCCGCGGCGACGCGCGCCGCGTTTCGGCGAGCGTGTGGCGTGAGCCCCGAACACTATCGGCTCACCTTCGCCACGGCTTTCACCGAGCCGCCACCACAAAATTCGTGACCAACGCGGTGTTCGAGTCGTTCCGTGCCAGCGTCGCGGCGCACTTCCGCGAACACCACGACGTCACCTTCTACGCCGATGCCCTCGGGTACTCCCCACGCACGCTTTCGCGTGCGACGCAGGACGCCACCGGTCGCAGTGCGAAGTCCTACATCGTCGAAAGGTTAGTGCTCGAGGCCAAACGACTCCTGGCCCACGACCAGGTCACCGCCGCCACCTGCGCGCGGATCCTGGGCTTCGACGACCCGTCCAATTTCTCGGTGTTCTTCCGGAACGCCACGGGGTCACGACCCGGGGTGTGGCGGGCGACGACGGTCTCCGCGTGACTACTAGGCCGGTTAGCCTGTCTCACGAGATCCGGGGTTCCGGATTCGGCGGCACTCACCCACCACCCAGGAGCCACAGGCTATGTCCCCCTCGATCAACACCCTTCTCCGATGAGCGACCGGCAGGTCGACCGGTTGGTCAACTACAGCGACGCCGTGGTCGCGATCGCCGTCACCCTGATCGCCTTACCGCTGGTGGACGAGGCGCGGAGCGGCGGCGGGACCGCGGAGTTCTTCGCCCACAACCAGTACGCACTGATCGCTGCCGCAACCAGTTTCATCGCCATCACGGTGCTGTGGGGTGCGCACCATCGGGTCCTCGACGGGGCTCGCGAGGTGAGCGTCGGGTTGGTGTACGTCAATGCGGCGTGGCTCGCGTCGGTGGTGTTCGTGCCCATCGCCACCGTGCTCGATGTCAGTACCGGCGGTAACGACCGGCTCAGCCTGGCCGTCTACGTCATCACCGTGCTGGTCTCGGTCGTCGCACTTCGCGGCATTGATCTCATCCTCGCCGACCAGCACCCCGCCGACCAGCGGCCGCCGAACCGTGTGGTGCGAACCGCGATCCCCATCGGTCTGGTCACCGCCGCACTCGTATTGGTGCTGGTCGTTCCTGCGCTCTACCTGTTCCCGTTGATCCTGTTGACTCTCGAACGCCCGTTGCTCGCCCTGGCTGGACGTCCGCACCGATCCGGCGGCCGCGTCACACCGGTGTGATCCGCCGACCGCGATGGCACGTCGGTCGTACCCGCCGATCCCGCACAGACGGCACCACGTCAACCGCCCCGGTCTATCATGGGGTCCCCGCTGGAAACCGGCTTGCGACAGCGATACGCAATCCCGGGAGAACGCGTCGGATGAAGAGACCGGAGACAAGTGGATTCACCGCAGGACGAGATTCAGAAGACCGCGACCGCCGAGATCACGGTCGCGTTACCCGCGCGGATGGCGTCCGTCGCCCGGTTACTCCGTCAGGAGAGCAGAGACAGCCCGACGATCCTGCGCGCGATCTCCGCCTCGGCGGTGCAGTCGATACCCGGGGCCGAATACGCGAGCGTGACCCTGGTGGGCGACGACTCCGAACTGGCGAGCTCCGCCATCGTCGGCGATCTCGCCGCTGAGTCCGATCGGTTACAGGCCGAATTGAACGAGGGCCCGTGCATCCGAGCCGCCCTCGACTCCGACACGATCAGTATCGAACGGATGGCCACCGAGACGCGGTGGCCGGAGTTCTCCGCACGCGCCGCCGAGATCGGCATCGGTTCGATGCTCTGCTTCTGCCTCTACGTCGAGGGTGACAACTTCGCCTCACTCAATCTGCACAGCAGTGCCACCGAGGCTTTCGACGATGACTCCCGTTCGGTGGGTGGCCTTTTCGCCGCGCACGCCGCCATCGCGTTGTCCACCGTGCGTGAGAAGGAAAGGGTGCGAGCGTCGCTGACCCAACGCGACCTCATCGGTCAGGCCAAGGGGATGATCATGGAACGTTTCCGCCTCGGCCACTCCGATGCCTTCGAACTCCTGGCTCGACTGTCCCGCGAACGGGGGGTGACCTTGTCGGCGGTCGCTGCGCAGATCATCGAGGCGGGTCCCGGCGCCTGATCGCTGCCCGCACCGCATCGTGGCCCTTCGTCGATTCATCAACGGCGACCGACCGGGCGCGTTAGCGTCGAGGGATGACGATCGCCGACCACCCCGTCGAGGGACGATCCGGTTTCAGCTCGTTACGGGCGGGCGGCCTGCACTGGGATTCGTTTCCACTTCGACTGTTCGCCAAGGGTAACGCGAAGTTCTGGAATCCCACCGACCTCGACTTCGGTCACGACGCGGCCGATTGGGCCGGACTCGACGACCATCAGCGGCGCAGCTCCACCTACCTCTGCGCGCAGTTCATCGCGGGTGAGGAGGCGGTGACCGAGGACATCCAGCCGTTCATCGCGGCGATGGCGGCCGAGGGGCGGTTCGGTGACGAGATGTACCTCACCCAGTTCTGCTTCGAGGAAGCCAAGCACACCCAGGTGTTCCGGCTGTGGATGGACGCGGTGGGTTTGACCGCCGACCTGCACCCCTACGTCGCCGAGAACCCGTACTACCGCGAACTCTTCTACCACGAGCTGCCCGAGTCGCTGCGGTTGCTGAGTTCGGATCCCAGTCCACGCAACCAGGTACGCGCCAGCGTCACCTACAACCACGTCATCGAGGGCAGCCTCGCGTTGACCGGCTACTACGCATGGCAACGTGTGTGCACCGAACGCGGAATCCTGCCGGGTATGCAGAACCTGATCCGGCACATCAGCGATGACGAGCGCAGGCACATGGCCTGGGGCACGTTCACCTGCCGCCGCCACGTGGCCGCCGACGACTCGTTGTGGAACACGATCGGCGAGCGGTTCGGCGAGCTGATGCCCATCGCGCTGGCCATGATCGAATGGGTCGACGGCCGCTTCGATGAGCCGCCGTTCGGCATCGACAACACCGAATTCCTCTCCTACGCGGCCGGCCGGGCACAACGCAGGTTGTCGGCCATCGAGTCCGCCCGCGGTCGCGACGTCGCCGAGATCGACCAGGACTACTCGCCGGAGGTACTGGAGGACACCTTCGGCTCCGAGGACGAGGCCGCTTTGCGCTCCTGACCGGTAACGCCAGGTGGACTGCCTTCGGCAGCTATGCTTATATGTACGGGTCGTCCATATAAGTCGAGGAGGTCCTCGTGACCGCATCACACGCTCCCGCATATGCCGGCCGGGTCGCACTGGTCACCGGAGGTAGCGGCGGTATCGGCGCCGCCGTCGTACAACGATTGGTCGCCGACGGATACTCCGTGGGTGTGCACTATGCGGGTCATCGCCCCAAGGCCGAAGCTCTGGTCGAGTCGATCACCGCGTCGGGTGGTTCGGCGATCGCCGTCAGTGGTGATGTGGCCGACGAGGAGGCCATGGGAGCCGTCTTCGATCAGCTCGAGGAGGCGTTCGGCGGTGTCGACGTCGTGGTCAACACCGCGGGCATCATGACGCTGTCCCCGATCGCGACCATTGACCTCGACGACCTGGATCGCATGTATCGCACCAACGTCCGCGGCACGTTCGTCGTCTCCCAGCTCGCGGCGACCCGCATCCGCTCGGGTGGGGCGATCATCAACTTCTCCACCACGGTCACCCGGACCAGCTTCCCCACCTACGGCGGTTATGTGGCCACCAAGGGCGCCGTGGAGGCGATCACCCCGATCCTGGCCCGTGAGCTGCGCGGCCAGGACATCACCGCGAACACCGTCGCCCCCGGTCCGACCTCGACGCCGCTGTTCCTCGACGGCAAGGACGAGGAGACCATCAACCGGCTCGCCGCGGCTCCCCCGCTCGAACGACTCGGCACCCCCGAGGACATCGCCGAGAGCGTGGCCTTCCTGGCCGGACCGGCGCGCTGGGTCAACGGTCAGGTTCTCTTCGCCAACGGCGGACTCGCCTGACCCGGGCGACGGCGGCACCCAGGACATGGCGAACGACATCGACGGCGCTCCCGTCGCCCGACACGGACGCGGACGTCGGCCGGCCGATGAGGTGCGCGCCGACGTTCTGCACACCGTCGGCGATCTGTTGTTGCGGCGCGGTCTCACCGGGCTGACGTTCGAATGTGTCGCGCGCGAGTCGGGGGTCAGCAAGACCACCCTCTACAAGTGGTGGCCGTCGCTCGGTGCACTCGCGCTCGACGGCTACTTCCACGGTGTCCAGGACACGCTGGCCTTCCCCGACACCGGTGACGTCCGCGCCGACGTCACCACCCAGCTGCACCAGTTCCTCGGCCTGATGACCACCACCCCTGCCGGTCGTCTGTTGGCGGAGCTGATCGGCCGGTCGCAGACCGATCCGGACCTGGCCAGGGAGTATCGCAGGCTCTACTCGTCGGGTCGCAGACAACTCGCCGCCGACCGGTTCCGTATCGCACAGCGAGCAGGACAGATCCGGTCTGAGATCGATGTCCGGGTGGTGATCGACCAGTTGTGGGGTGCGATGTACCACCGGCTGCTCGTACCGGATGAACCCGTCAACGCCGACTTCGTCGATGCGCTGATCGAGAACGTGTTCGCAGGCATCACACCGGCACGACCATGAGCTCGCGCACCGCGCCCTAGCCTGAACACATGGACCGGGACCGCGACCAGGACGGCAGACCGCGTAACGCACGGCCTCGCGACGGACTGGGCAGGCCGCTGCCCTACGGCGTGGAGGGTGTTCCGCGACAGCCCGAGGGTGTCGTCCGCACCCCGCAGCAGACGCTGCACGATGCCCAGCGCCTGCTCGACGCCGGCCGGCCGTTCCACGCCCACGAGGTGTTCGAGGACGCGTGGAAGTCCACCCGCGACAACGGTTCCGCCGAGTCGGGGTTGTGGCAGGCATTGGCACAGTGGGCGGTCGGTCTCACCCACCGCATGCGCGGTCGGCCCGTCGGCGCCGCACGCCTGCTGGACCGGGCGGCAGCAGGTCTCGACCCGTATCGCGCGGATCCGCCGTACGGCATCGACGTCGGCGCGCTGGCCGACTGGGCGCGCACACCGGACATCGGCGCACCGCCCCGACTGCAGACAGCCGACGGCCCGACTCCCTGAACAGGGAGCCGGGCCGTCGGGGTCCGCGTCAGGCGATCAGTACTTCTCGCCCGCCTTCGCCTTCTCGACCAGCGAGGTCGGCGGCACGAACTGCTGCCCGTAGCGGGCCGCGAGTTCGTTGGCGCGGTCGACGAACCCTTGGAGTCCACCCGAGTACTGGTTGATGTACTGGATGACACCACCGGTCCACGGCGGGAATCCGATGCCGAAGATCGAGCCGATGTTGGCGTCCTCCACCGAGGTCAACACGCCCTCGTCGAAGCATCGCACGGTCTCCAGCGCCTCGGCGAAGAGCATGCGCTCCTGCAGGTCGATGAAGGGGACATCTCCGCTGCCCGATTTGAACTCGTCGCGCAGACCCGGCCACAGACCGGTGCGCTTGCCGGCGTCATCGTAGTCGTAGAAGCCCTTGCCGTCCTTCTTGCTGGTGCGGCCGGCCTCGACCAGGCGGTCGATGACCTCGTAGGACCCGTGGTCGGGGAAGTCCTTGCCCTCGGCCTTGTACCCCTCTTCGGTGGCCTTACGGATCTTCTGCATCAGGGTCAGCGTCAGCTCGTCGGACAGCTGCAGCGGCGGGGCCGGGTAACCGGCCTGCGAGCCGGCCTGCTCGATCCGGGCCGGCTCCACACCCTCACCGACGGCGGCGATGGCCTCGTTGATGAAGGTGCCGATGACCCGGCTGGTGAAGAAGCCGCGGCTGTCGTGCACCACGATCGGGGTCTTGCGAATCTGCAGCGTGTAGTCGATGACCTTGGCCAGCACCGCATCCGAGGTCTTCTCTCCGCGGATGATCTCCACGAGCGGCATCTTGTCGACCGGCGAGAAGAAGTGGATCCCGATGAAGTCCTCGGGTCGATTGACACCCTTGGCCAGCCCGGTGATCGGCAGGGTCGAGGTGTTGGAGCCGAGCACCGCGTCCGGCTCGACGATGTCCTGGATCTCGCCGAACACCTGGTTCTTGACCTCGACGGACTCGAAGGCCGCCTCGATCACGAAGTCGACGCCCTTGAAATCCTCCGGCTTGTCGGTCGGGTGGATCCGCGCGAGCAGCTCGTCCGACTTCTCCTGGGTGGTCTTGCCGCGCTTGAGCGCCTTCTCCTCCAGGGTGACCGAGTACTGCTTACCCTTGTCAGCCGCCTCCTGGGTGACGTCCTTGAGCACCACATCGATGCCTGCCTTGGCCGAGACGTAGGCGATCGCCGCACCCATCATGCCGGCGCCGATGACGCCGACCTTCTTGGCGGTGTACTTCTCGAAACCGTCCGGACGGGAGCCACCGTTGTTGATGTGCTGGAGGTCGAAGAAGAACGCCTTGATCATGTTCTGGGCGACCTGCCCGGTGACCAGCGAGACGAAGTAACGGGTCTCGATCGCGTCAGCGGTGTCGACATCGACGTAGGCACCCTCGACGGCCGCCGCCAGGATGGCTCGCGGTGCGGGCATCGGCGCACCCTTGATCTGCTTGCGCAGCAACGACGGCATGGCCGGCAGGATCTGCTGCTTGGACAGCCGCGCCGGATCACCACCGGGGATCTTGAATCCCTTGACGTCCCAGGGCTGCGTGGCCTCGGGGTTGGCCTTGATCCACTCCTTGGCCGCGGGCAGCAGCTCCTCCACGGAACCGACCACCTCGTCGACGAGGCCGATCTCCTTGGCCTTGGCCGGCTTGAAGCGGTTGCCCTGCAGCAACACCGACATCAGCGCCGTCTGCACACCGAGCAGACGCACAGTACGGGTGACGCCACCGCCACCGGGCAGCAGACCCAGCTGGACCTCGGGCAGGCCGAGCTGGTTGCCCTTGACGTCCGCGGCGATGCGGTGATGGGTGTGCAGCGCCAGCTCCAGGCCACCGCCGAGGGCGGCCCCGTTGACGGCCGCGACCACCGGCTTGCCCAGGGTCTCCAGTCGGCGCAGCGACTTCTTCATCGCGTTGGTGCTGTTGGTGATCTCCAGCGCGATGTCCTCCTTGGGACGATCACCCTGGTCGGCGGTCATCTCCTTGAGGTCGCCGCCTGCGAAGAAGGTCTTCTTGGCCGAGGTGATCACCACGCCGGTGATGGAGTCCTTCTCGGCCTCCAGCCGGTCCACGATCGGGCCGATCGACTCCAGGAAGAGTGCGTTCATCGTGTTCGCACCCTGGTTGGGGTCGTCCATGGTCAGCACGACGACGCCGTCGGCGTCCTGCTCCCAGTTGAACAAGTTGTCGCTCATGTTGTCTCAGTAATCCTCTGTCGAAGTGGAAGGTGCGGCGATCAGACGCGCTCGATGATGGTCGCGACGCCCATGCCGCCGCCGATGCACAACGTGATCAGGCCGTAGCGGCCACCGCTGCGCTCGAGTTCGTCGACGACGGTGCCGAGGATCATCGCGCCGGTCGCACCGAGGGGGTGTCCCATGGCGATGGCACCGCCGTTCACGTTCACCTTCTCGTGCGGGATCTTGAGATCCTTCATCCACTTCAGGACCACCGCGGCGAAGGCCTCGTTGAGTTCGAACACGTCGATGTCGTCGACGGTCAACCCGGCCCGCTTGAGGACCAGTTCGGTCGCCGGGGTGGGGCCGGTCAGCATGATGGTCGGGTCGCTGCCGGTCTGCGCGGTCGCGACGATGCGGGCACGCGGGGTCAGTCCGGCCTTCTCACCGGCCTCCTTGCTACCGATGAGCACAACGGCCGCACCGTCGACGATGCCGGAGCTGTTGCCACCGGTGTGCACGTGGTCGATCTTCTCCACGTCGTGGTACTTCTGCAGGGCGACGTCGTCGAAGCCGCCCATCTGGCCGATGCCGTCGAACGCGGTGCGCAGCTTGCCGAGACTCTCCACGGTGCTGCCCGGACGACGGTGCTCGTCGTGATCGAGCAGGGTGACACCGTTGATGTCCTTGACCGGGACCACGGACTTGGTGAAGTAGCCGGATTCCCATGCCTTGTCGGCGCGCGCCTGCGACTCGGCGGCGTAGGCGTCCACGTCCTCGCGGGAGAAGCCCTCGATCGTGGCGATCAGATCGGCGCCGATGCCCTGCGGGGCGATGTGCAGGTCATAGCTGGTGGTGGGGTCCTCGAACATCGCGCCACCGTCGGAGCCCATCGGTACGCGCGACATCGACTCGACACCGCCGGCGATGACCAGGTCATCCCAGCCGGAAGCGATACGCGCGGCGGCGAGGTTGGTGGCCTCGAGGCCTGATGCGCAGAACCGGTCGATCTGGGTACCGGGGACACTCTCGGGCAGCCCGGCGACCAGCGCCGCGGTCCGCGAGATGACCGAACCCTGCTCACCGACCGGGGACACCACACCGAGGATGACGTCGTTGATGTCGGCGGGGTCGATGTCGGGGTGACGGGCTTGCAGTTCCTTGATCAGGCCTGCGACCAGGTCGACCGGCTTGACGCTGTGCAACGAACCGTTGCGCTGCTTGCCACGAGGCGTGCGGATGGCCTCGTAGATGAATGCTGACTCGGGCACGAGGGATTCCTTTCGGCAAATCGTGCGGCCCTGTGAGCGGGGCCTGGTTGACGACATCCGGGCCACGTGGACCCGGGGTCGCGTGGACCGGCGATCGGAGTCGGTACACAGGCGCGCGAACATACGCACCTCCACATCCGACAGGCTAACGCGCAATAACTCGAAGCGCCATACCTCGAGGTCAACCGGCATCGCACTGGCGCAATCGTGCGCTAACCTCGACTCACCATGACAACCCGACCCGACACCCCCACCCGGTCAGACCGGGGCGGACGGACCCGGCCCGACCGTCGGGAGCAGCTGATCGACCACGCGGCCGAGCTGTTCCTCGACCGCGGATACGGTCAGGTCTCGGTTGCCGACATCGCCAAGGCCGCCGGGGTGACCGGGCCGGCCGTCTACCGACACTTCCCCGACAAACAGGCGCTGCTCGTCGCCGCGATCGCCGCGGGCGTCGCCGACCTCGAGCGCTGCACCGAACGCGCCACCGACCCACCCCAACAACCCGCCGAACTCATCACCGTGATCAGCGGCCTCGCGGTCCGCAAACACGCGACGGCGCTGTTGTGGCGGGGGAACAGTTCCTTCCTCACCGACGAACAGAACCAGCACGTCGCCGCTCGGACCCGCGCCATACTGCGGCGCTGGTCGGCCGTCCTCTTCGTCGACCGTCCCGAGCTGACCGATCGTGACATCGCCCAACTGGCCTGGTCGATCCTCAGCGTCACCGGAAGCCTGTCGGTGCACGCAACCCGGGTGCCCACCGCCCGGGCACGACCGGCACTTGCCGAGATCATCGCCAGACTCGCCGCCCTCACCCCGTCGTCGGCGCCCGTGTTGCCACTGTCGCTCACGCCCGTGGAGACCACCGATCGGCGCGGAGAGATCCTGGACGCGGCGGCGCGCCTGTTCGCCGCCCGCGGATTCGCGTCGGTGGGTGTCGACGACATCGGCGCGGCGGTCGGGATCACCGGGCCGAGTGTGTACAAGCACTTCCCGTCCAAGGCCGAGATCCTGGTGAGCATCGGGCGACGCAGCGCAGCCCGCCTGGAAGCCGGCGCGATGGCCGCTCATGCGGCCGACGCCACGCCCGCGGAGGTACTGTCCCGGCTCGCCGATTCCTACGTCACCGTGCTGACCAGCACGCCGGACCTCTCCGTCGGCTTTGCCAACCGACCCGTTCTGCGTGGTCTGGGGGCACGTGATCTGGTTGCCGTACAGCGTGATTACGTCACGCGGTGGATCGACCTGCTCGACGAGGCGCACGGCGACCTCGGCCGTCCGGTCGCAGCGGTGACCGTTCATGCGGCGCTGACCATCGCCAACGACGCCGTGCAGATGGGACGTAACGCCGATCGCGACGATTTCCCCGCTCAGCTGGCCTACCTTGTCAAGGGTGCCCTCGGAATCGCCTGATCGCGACACTCCCGACCCGACCTGTGCTCGGTCCCAGGCCGCCCGACCCGATCCGGCCGAACGCCGATTCACCAAGAACGACGCGGTAGCCGAGTTCGGTGTCACCGAAGAATTCGGCGACCGGGTCTGGAACGCCTTCGGCTTCCCCGCCGCCGATCCCGACGAGCCCGTGCTGACCAGGGCCGAGATGGACGCACTCGCGATGCTGATGACGGCCGAGTACGTCAGCGGTGACAACGCCACCGCCGCCGCCCAGGGAGCGGAGATCGCCACCGCCCGGGTGGTGGGACAGGCCATGTCCCGTCTCGCCGACTGGCAAGCGGCTCGGATTCGCGACGTGGACGCGGACCCCAGTGTCGACGTCGACGCCGCCGCGATGATCGACAGCCTGCAGGTCATGCAGAACATGGTCTGGCGACGTCATCTCGACTCGGCGATGCGCAATCTGGGCGGAGCCACGGACACGGCGACCGAATCCGTCGTCGGCTTCGTCGACATCGTCGGATACACGGCTCTGTCCCGACGTATCGGGATGAACAAACTCAACGACCTCCTGCAACGCTACGAGGGTGCGGTCACGGAGATCGTCGTCTCCCACGACGGTTCGATCATCAAGACCCTCGGTGACGGAGTGCTCTTCTTGATCGACGTCGCCGAGGACGCACGGGCGAACATCGCCGCGGCCGTCGGACTGGAACTTCTCGACATGACCGAGAAGCTCGACCTGCCACAGGTTCGGGTGGGTCTGGCGCTGGGACCTGTGTTGCACCGCTACGG
This sequence comes from Williamsia sterculiae, assembly GCF_900156495.1. Lineage (GTDB taxonomy): Bacteria > Actinomycetota > Actinomycetes > Mycobacteriales > Mycobacteriaceae > Williamsia_B > Williamsia_B sterculiae. The sequence continues at coordinate 18,857 of NZ_FTNT01000001.1, read as the reverse complement.
CGACGTCTTCGGCGAGGCGGTGAACATCGCTGCTCGACTGTCGAGTTCGGCGCGACCGGGTGCGATCCTGGTCGACTCCACCCTGGGTGAGGCCATCGACGACCCACGCTTTCACACCCGATCCATCGCCCCGTTGTCGGTGCGCGGGTACAAGCGGCTACGGGCCATGACCTTGCACTGGAACCGCAAGTTCGACGGTGGCACCGAGCAGGATTCGACTCCCGGGTCGGGTGACGACGCCCACGATTGACGGAGGCGGCAGCCGTCGGTGACGAGCGCGGGCGGTCGCCATCGGGGCGTCGGGCGTCAGTCCGGCCTGTGCCGCCGGACACACGAATCACCTGGCCACGAGGGTTCGAATCGTCGTGAATGCATGAATTGTCCGGCCGCGGCGTGCGCGTATAGGTTCTGGACACATCCATTCGTCGACTGTCGAACCCACGAGTTCGCAGACCCACAAAGATCCGGAACCCCATGTCCGCTGGAACGTTTACGCCGTCGCACCCGCCTGTGACGCATCAGATCCCGCTACAGGATCTGCCGATCGTCCAACGCCCGAGGTACGGACGACTGTTGGCGGTCGTCGTCGTGGGCATCCTGTTGGCCCAGTTCGTGGTCGGGGCGATCACCAATCCGCGTTTCGACTGGCCCACCTTCGGGGCGTTCTTCTTCAGCACCACGGTGTTGAAGGCCCTCTGGCTCACCGTCCAGCTGACCGTCTACGGCGCGGTGCTGGGATTCGCCGGCGGTGTGGTGCTGGCCGTCATGCGCCAGTCGCCGAACCCCCTGCTGCGCGCGACCAGTTGGTCGTTCATCTGGCTGTTCCGGTCCATTCCGCTGCTGGTCCAGATCCTGTTCTGGGGTTTCCTCGGTGCCCTGTACACCCACCTGGGATACGGCATACCATTCGGCCCGGTGTTCGGGGAGGCCGCGACCAAGGACCTCATCGGTCCGATGTCCGCAGCCGTCATCGGACTGTCGATCCATCAGGCCGCGTATGGCGCCGAGATCATCCGGGCGGGCCTGTTGTCGGTGGACGAGGGACAGCGCGAAGCCGCCGCCGCGCTGGGGATTCCCGCCCGCAAGCAGTTCACCCGAATCGTCTTCCCCCAGGCGATGCGCACCATCGTGCCCCCTGCGACCAACGAGATCATCGGATTGCTGAAGGGCACATCGGCGGTGTTCATCATCGCACTGCCGGACCTCTTCTATCAGGTTCAGGTCATCTACGGACGCAACGGTCGCATCATCCCCCTGCTGATGGTCGCGGTCGTCTGGTACGTCATCCTCACCGGTCTGCTGTCGGTCGTACAGTTCTACGTGGAGCGCTACTTCGCGAAGGGTGCCCACCGCGAGCTTCCGCCGACACCCATCCAGCGGTTACGCGTGCGTTGGAACCATCGGCGGCCTCTGCGCACCTCGCCGACACGGGCGAGCCAGGTATGAACACAGTCAAAGCCTCACCGCTGCTGGAGATCCGCGCAGTGAGCAAGTCTTTCGGCGCCGACGTCGTGCTCGATGACATCGATCTCACGGTCGGCCGGGGTGAGGTGGTCGCGATCATCGGCCCCTCGGGCTCCGGCAAGTCCACATTGCTGCGGGCCATCAATCATCTACACCCGCCCACCAGTGGGTTCGTGCTCCTCGACGATGAGCTCATCGGCTTCCGGCGTGGCAACCGCGTCCTGCACAGGTTGTCGCCCTCGGAGCTGCTCCGACAACGCACTCGTATCGGGTTCGTGTTCCAGGACTTCAACCTGTTCCCGCACCTCAGCGCCGCGGAGAACGTGATGGAGGCACCGATCTCGGCACTGCACCGCAGCCGCGACGAGGCCGCTGCGCAAGCGAAGGAGCTGCTGGGTCGCGTCGGCCTCACCGATCGCGCCGACGCCTATCCCCGTCAGCTGTCCGGTGGCCAGCAACAACGCGTGGCCATCGCCCGCGCGCTGGCGCTGGATCCCGAGCTCATCCTCTTCGACGAACCCACCTCCGCACTGGACCCCGAGTTGGTCGACGAGGTGCTGCAGGTGATCATCGAGCTGGCCCGCACCGGCAGAACCCTGCTCATCGTGACCCACGAGATCTCCTTCGCCCGCAGGGTCGCCGACACCGTCGTGTTCATGGACGGTGGACGCATCATCGAATCCGGAACTCCCGCAGCAGTTCTGGACAATCCGGACAACCGCCGTACCCGCGACTTCCTGAGCCGCGTGGTGTGATCACCGACAGAGAGCAGCCGATGACCCGAATGACGAGATCCGCCAGATCACCACGCCATACCCTCATCCGGGTGGTGTCCGTGACGGTGGCCGTGCTCACCATGATCACCGTGGCCGGGTGCTCGACGCCGGACAACGACGACACCACCCACCAGGTCACCAACGCAGCCGGTGAGAAGCTCAACCTCACCGCGCAGCAGAACCGGATCGTCCCCGCCCGCGACGACGCCATCGCCGCCACCGTGCCCAAGGCGATCCGCGATCGCGGCACCCTGATCATCGGGCAGGGCTCGGGAACCGGAAATCCTCCCTTCACCTTTCCCGCCACCAACGACGACAACGTGTGGATCGGTGACGAGGTGGACATCGCGACCCTGGTCTCCGGTGTCCTGGGACTCAAGCCCGATTTCCGTCGATCCTCCTGGGAGGGCCTGTTCCTCGGGATCGACAGCGGCGGTAGCGACGTGGGCTTCTCCAACATCACGGTCACCGAAGCCCGCAAGGAACTCTACGACTTCGCGTCCTACCGTACCGACGAACTCTCGCTGATCGTCGGAAAGGATTCGACCCTGACGTTCCACGACTATCACGATCTGAGCGGCAAGACCGTCGGGGTGGGATCCGGCACCAACCAGGAGAAGATCCTCGTGGGTTACGCCGACAAGCTCAAAGCCGAGAGCAAGCCGACCATCACCATCAAGTACTACCAGGACACCACCGGTGTCTGGTCGGCACTGACGTCGGGACAGATCGACGGATATTTCGGGCCCAACCCGATCAACTCCTTCCACGATGCCCAGGTGGCGGGCACACCCAACGCCACCAAGATCGTCGGACACGTGTCCGGTGCCGGTGAGGGACTCACCGGTCTCATCGCCGCCACCACGAAGAAGGGCAACCCGATCATCGGCCCGGTGCAGGCCGCACTGAACAAGGTCATCACGTCCGGTGATTACGAGAAGGTCCTCAAGCGTTGGAATCTGGACGCCGAGAAGGTGCCGTCATCACTGCTGAACCCACCCGGTCTACCGAAGACGTCATGACGCCCGGCCCGGGCTCGGGGGTCGCCGCACTGCGTTTCGTCGCCGTGGGGCAACACGACGAACTCGCCCGACCGCTGCTCGCAGAGCTGGCGCACGAGTACGGCACCCGCTACGAGAAGAGCGTCGCCGAGATGCACCGAGAACTCGTCGACCACCCGGTCACCGAGTTCGCCCCACCGCACGGCGCACTGGTGATCGCACTTCGCGACGATGTCCCGGTTGCGGGGGGCGCCTTTCGACGCGTCGACGGGCAGACCGCCGAATTGAAACGCATCTGGACTGCGGCGCACAGTCGTCGCCGTGGACTCGGTCATCAGGTTCTCGTGGAGTTGGAGCGGCGAATCCTCGAGTTGGGGTACCTGCGGATCCGGCTGACCACCGGATGGCGCCAGCCCGAGGCGGTGGCTCTGTATCTCGCCGCCGGTTACACCCCGCTCTTCGACCCAGCCGCGTATCCGATCGCCCGGACCGCACACGCGTTCGTCAAGGATCTGGTGGCCGCGCCCCGGCAGTCGGATGTACCTGCACCTCGGACGCCTTGACGACCAGGAACACCTCGTTCCCGGCCGCCAGTCCCAGATCGTCGACCGCGGCCCAGGTGATCTCGGCGCGTAGTTCCGTATCGCCTGCGCGACAGTGGGCTACGGCGCGGTCTCCCGCCGGGACGATCTCGGTCACCGACGCCGTGATCACGTTGCGCGGGCTGCCCGCGGTCGGGTGCTCGACGTACACACCGACCGCCGCAGGGGCGAACACGGCGGTCGCGCCCCCTCCACGCGCCGGCACGTCGTGCGGGGCCGGCGTTCCGGAGATGCCGACACCGGCGGCCTCGACCCGCTCCCCGTCCCAACGGCCGACGATCAGATTGAGGCCGGCGAGTCGTGCGGTGAAGTGATCCACCGGGGAAGCGAGCACCTCTCGGGTCGGTCCAGCGGCCACGATCCGGCCGGCATCCATGACCACCACTCTGTCGCAGAGCATCACGGCATCGACGATGTCATGGGTGACCAGAACAGTCGTCCGATCTCGATCTGCGAGGACCGGTCGCAACAGGCCCCGCACCCGGGCCGCGACCTCCACGTCGAGCGCACTGAACGGCTCGTCGAGCAACAACAGCTGCGGTTCGGCCGCCAGGGCGCGTGCGAACCCGACCCGCTGCGCCTGGCCACCCGACAACTGCGCGGGCTTTCGCTCGGCGAACTCGGCAACCCCGGTCAGCTCCAACCAACGATCGACCCGCTCGCGGATCACCGGCCGCGAGAGATGCTGTGCGGCAGGCGCGAAACCCACGTTCCGCCGTACGGTCAGATGCGGGAACAACCGCGCATCCTGCGCCAACAGCGCGACCCCACGTCGGTGCGGCGCGACGAATTCTCCGTCACCGACCAGCACTCGGTCCCCCACCACGATGGACGAGCCCGGGTCCGGTCGCAGCAGACCGGCCAACATCGCCAACAGCGTGCTCTTCCCCGCCCCGTTGGGCCCCAGCACCGCGACGGTCTGCCCCCGGTCGAGGGTCAGGTCGACATCCAGCACCGGGACGGTGGAACGGACGTAGGCGCGCAGCCACGATGTCACAGCGCGGCACTCCGGGAGCTCTGTCGCGAATGCACCGCGACCACCACCACCAGAGCGATGACCACCGACACCAACGACAGCGGTAAGGCTTCCTGGGGATCGTTGATCTGCGCGACGTAGATCGCCAGCGGCGCCGTCTGCGTCACGCCCGGAGCGTTGCCCGCGAACGTGATGGTCGCGCCGAATTCGCCCATGGCTCTGGCGAAGGCGAGCACGAGGCCGGCCAGCAATGCCGGGACGGCCAACGGAACGGTGACCGTCCACAATGTGCGACTCGGTCCGGCACCCAGAGTGGCCGCCACCTGCTCGTAGCGAGTTCCGCTGACCCGTAATGCCCCTTCCACACTGATGACCAGGAACGGCAACGCGACGAACGTCTGAGCCAGCACCACCGCCGTGGTGGTGAATCCTATCTCGATCCCGAACGCGGACAGCTGTTTCCCGACCAGCCCCAACCGCCCGAACGTGTAGAGCAGCGCCAACCCACCCACCACCGGCGGTAACACCAACGGCAGCAACACCAGTGACCGCAGCACCCGCACCACCCAGCCGTTGTGCCGGGCGAACACCATCGCCATCGGCACGCCGAGCACCACACACAGCGCGGTGGTCATGGCCGCGGTCCGCAGGGACAATTCCAGCGCCTGCAGCGACGACTCCGACGTCACCGACGTCCAGAATTCACCCCACGGGGTCTTGCCGATGAGCGCCAGGGGCGGCAACACGATCAGCAGCACGCCGACCGCGGCAGGGACATAGAGCCACGCCGGGACCCGGCCCACACCGGATCTGGCGTGTCCCGATCGTGCCATGCGCGCCATCAGGAGATCACGGAGCGCCGAATCCCGCCGCCTTGAGCACCGATTGACCCTGGTCGCCGAGAACGGCCTGCTCGAACTGGCTGGCGACGGGCGCGCTCTTGGACGCCTTGACCGTGGCGATCGGGTACTTGTTCACCACCTTGGCGAAGGCCGGGTCGTTCACCGTGGCGACCTTGGCCCCCGCGGCCTTGGCATCGGTCACGTACACCAGGCCCGCGTCGGCTTGGCCCGCCGTGACCTTGGTCAACACGGCCGTCACCGACGCCTCCTCGCTGACCGGCTTGACGTCGATCCCGGTGTCCTTCTCCACCTCGGCGGACGCATTGCCGCACGGTTGGGCCACCTGGCACAACACCGTGGTGACACCGGGTTTGTTCAGATCGGCGAACGACCGGATGCCCTTGGGATTACCGGGTGCGGTGACGATCACCAGGGTGTTGGTGGCAAAGATCTTCGGGGCGTCGCCCTGATCACCGAGCTTGGTCATGTTCTTCTCGTCCGCGCTGGCGAACACGTCCGCCGGGGCGCCCTGTTTGATCTGGTTGACCAGCGTCGACGAACCGTCGAAGGAGAGTTTCACGTCGACACCGGGGTGCGCCTTCTCGAAGTCACCCGCGATGGTGGTGAAGGTGTTCTTGAGGGAGGCGGCCGCGAACACGTTCAGCGTGGTCGACGACGACGCACGCGACGATCGCGCCGCTGAACCAGATGCGCTCGTACCCCCACCCGACGTGTCGTCCGACGAACACCCCGCGACCATCACGGTTGCGGTGGTTGCGACACCGGCCAGCGCCAGCACAGTCTGTTTCCTCATCATCCGTCCCTTTTGGTCTCGACCATCACCGTGGTCGCCTTGACCACGGCCGTTGCCACCATCCCGGGCACGAGCCCGAGTTCTCGCACGGCGTCGGTGCTCATCAGCGACGTCACCTCGTGTGCACCGCACTGCAGCACCACCTGCGACATCACCGGATCCGACCGCACCTCGACCACCAGCCCGACGAAGTTGTTCCTGGCCGATCGCTCGACGCCGATCTCGTCGTCCAACGGTGCCTTCGCCCGGGCGCGCACGAGCTCGACCACGTCGGCACCGGCGAGGACCGTGCGTCCGGCGGCGTCCACCTCGGTCGGCACCTGCCCCGCCGCGATCCACCGACGGACGGTGTCGTCACTGACCCCCACCAACTCCGCCACCCGCTTCACCCGCAACAGGGTCGGCTCCGCATTATCGGACACAACCGCGAATATTAGCCGCAGCTGAGCGTCGGCGGTCGACCAACGGTGATCGGAGAGCGTCGGTGCGATCCGGCCGATGAGTTTCACCGCGCCGACGTGTCCATACCCGTGGCAAGCGATCCCGACCGCCGATCCACCACCCGCACCGAACTGGAGTTCTGATGACCCCGTCGTCGCACGACCAGCCGCCCATCGGCAGGAAAACACATCGCACGGTGTCGGTGGCGGACCGTAAGGTCGCCACCATGAACGATTCGTCCCCCGCGCTCGAGGCGATCGACCTGGTCAAGAACTTCGGCGAGCAGACCGCGGTGGACGGAGTCAGCTTCAGCGTGCCCGCCGGTTCCGTGCTGGGTCTGCTCGGACCCAACGGTGCGGGCAAGACCACCACGGTGCGGATGATGACCACGTTGTCGCTACCCACCAGCGGTACCGCCCGGGTCGCCGGTCACGACGTGGTCTCTCACCCCGAGCTGGTCCGGCGCAACATGGGCCTGACCGGCCAGGCCGCGACCGTCGACGAGCTCCTCACCGGCCGCGAGAACATCCGATTGATCGGGGGACTGTACGGCGTCGGCAAGCGGGACCTCAAGAAGCTCGGCGACCAGTTGCTCGAGCAGTTCTCGCTCACCGACGCCGCCGACCGACCGGTGAAGTCGTACTCGGGCGGTATGCGACGCCGCATCGACCTGGCGGTGAGCCTGTTGACCGCCCCGCCGGTGTTGTTCCTCGACGAGCCGACCACAGGTCTCGACCCGCGCAGCCGCAACGAACTCTGGGATGTGCTGCGCAATCTGGTCAAACAGGGCACCACCCTGTTGCTGACCACGCAATACCTCGAAGAGGCGGACCAGCTCGCCGACAACATCGTGGTCATCGACAAGGGTCGCACCATCGCCGAGGGCACCCCGCACCAGCTGAAGGAACAGGCAGGTAAGGCCAGTCTCGTCATCACCGTGTCCCATCCCGACGACCTCCGCGCCGCCGAGGGACTGTTGCGCAAGACCGGCGCGGAGGTGCATGTCGACGCGGACGCCCGACGGCTCAGTGCACCCGCCGACGGGTTACGGGACATGACCCGCGTCGCCGGCTGGTTCACCGACAGCGGTATCGAGGTCGACGACATCGGCCTGTCCCGCCCGAGTCTCGACGACGTGTTCCTGTCCCTCACCGGGCACACCGCCGAGGACGGTCCTGGGGACGACCGATCCGACGACGACACCGATTCCGACATCACGGCCAGGGAGGCCTCGGCATGACCACCACCACCGCGCGGGCCACCGCCGACCTGCACCGTCCGGCGATCGCGCAGACCAATCTCTGGCAGCAGTCACTGATCATGGTGCGCCGTAACCTCATCCACACCAAGCGTCAACCGGAGATGCTGTCCGACGTGACCGTGCAGCCGGTGATGTTCGTCCTGCTCTTCGCCTTCGTGTTCGGCGCGTCCATCACCAACACCGGCGGCGCCTCGTACCGGGAGTTCCTGCTGCCCGGGATCATGGGACAGACCATCGCCTTCACGGCGTTCGTGGTCGCCACCGGCATCACCGCCGATCTCGAGAAGGGCATCATCGACCGCTTCCGATCGCTGCCCATCTCGCGGTCGTCCGTGCTCATCGGGCGGAGTATCGCCAGCCTGCTGCACTCGTCCATCGGCATCGTGGTGATGGCGGTGACCGGTCTGGCGATCGGTTGGCGCATCCACACCAACGTGGGTGAGGCGATACTGGCCTTCGTGCTCGTCCTGCTGTTCGGCTTCGGCATGATCTGGTTCGGCATCCTGATCGGCTCGCTGATGCGCTCGGTGGAGGCGGTGAACGGTGTGATGTTCTCGACGCTCTTCCCGGTCACCTTCCTGTCCAATGCCTTCGTCCCGACCGGCCCCATGCCCACCTGGTTGCGCGTGATCGCCGAGTGGAATCCCATCTCGGCGCTGGTGCAGTCGATGCGGGTGCTCTGGGGTAACGGCCCCGATGCCCCCGCGGGCGCGCAGTTTCCCCTGCACCATCCGGAGCTGTTCACCGCGGGGTGGTCCGTGCTGCTCACCCTGGTGTTCGCGCCGTTCGCGTTGCGCGCCTATCGTCGCCGCACCACCGACTGAGGACGGGCGTCGGACACCCGCACCTGACGGTTGACCGCCAAAGCCGCTCAGCCGTGCACTCTTTCGTCGCTCGATGACCCCGCGCGGAGTGTGTACCATCGGTGGCCCACCGAGGAGAGGAGTACGAACATGAGCGCAGACGCACGCATCGGACAGGTTCGCAACGACTCGGTCGACGGGGTGGATCAGCCCTACGATGAGGCCGACCGCGTCGAGCAGTTGACCGAGGTCTCCGACGACGACGCGGGCACCGACGAGTACGGCTTCACCAGCCATCGCGAGGACTGGAGCAGCTGAGCGTGGCTCAGTCGCCGGTGAGGGCCAGTGCTTCCAGCGGATCGCTGTAGACCGCGTCCAACGACACCGCGCCGGCCGCCTGCTGCTGCACGGTCGCCCCGGACCGCGACACGCGCATGTCGCGGGTCGGGGTAGCCGACACCTCGCGCACCGACTTCGCCACTGTCGCCAGCGTCGATGGCGAGTCGGTGAAGGCCTGTCCACCCAGGATCACGTGATCAGGATTGAAGAGATCGGCCACCAACCCGACGGTGCGGCCCAGCACTTCCGCGCGTTCGGTGAGGATCTCACGGGCCGTGTTGTCACCCAACCGGGCGGCCTCGTGCACGTCCTCGATTGATTCCACCGACATCCCCGCGGCCTCTGCCGCCTCCACGATGCCGGTGTCGCTGACGGTGTTCTCCAGCCGACCGGTGTGACGCGGATCGAGTAGTCGGGTGGCGCCCACCGGGAAATGACCGATGACCGGCGGACCACTGGTCGGCGTGTAGACGGTGCCGCCGACGGTGAATGCGATGCCCACCATCTCGCGGGCGTAGAAGTACAGGAAGCTGCCCGCCTCCACCACCTGCGGCGATGTGGGGTTCACCACGAGTTCCGCAGCGGCCATCGCCTCCACATGCGAGGCCACGGACACGGGCAGTCCGAGGGTCTCCGCCAACACCTTGCCCACCGGGGCGTTCTCCCAGCCCAACCGGGGGTGATCGACCGAGCCGTCGGGATGTACTCGACCACCGATGGCGACACCCGTCCACAGCAGTCGCTTTCCCGGCCATCGCGCGGCGAACCGGCGGGCCGACACGCCGATCGCGGTCAACACCTGTTCGGGGCTGTCACCCGCCGGGGTGGCGATCTGGATCGCGCCGACCACCCGGTGCAACAGGTCATGGGTGGTGATGGAGGTGACCTTGTAGCCGATGTGGACGCCGACGGTCAGGAACCCGGCAACGTTGAGTTCGAACGGCAGGCGTGGCCTGCCGATCGCGCCTGCGGGGGCCAGGTCAGCCCGTTCCCGCAGCAGTCCGGCCTTCAACAGGGCGCTGACCTGGCGGTTGACCGTGGAAATGCTCAACCCCGACTGTTCGGCCACCGTGTCGCGAAACACCGGGCCGTTGAGTCGTGCGGTTCGCAGCACCACCGCAGACGGCCGGGACGACAGATGTAGCTGCGGCGTCGCGATGTGAATCGTGGGTGTCCTCTTCGTCAGCGGCCGAGTGGTACCGACCGAACCGACCCCGACGGTGCGAGGTCGTGGCCGCGTGCGCGGAACCGACCGTGATGTCGTCGTGAGGTGATCGAGTGTGGTGCTCATGAAGTCCTCGTTGCTCGAGCTCCGGCATGGTTGAGCCGGGTCCACCCGTACGCGGGCGAAAGAATCGAATGTCTGGGTCGGGTCAGAGCATTCGGCAACACAGGACACGGGCGAAAGGCAGGCGGCATCCCAACGCGGTGGTCACATAGGTGACCTCCGGTGGTGTGCACATCTGACCCGCCATGAGGCAAACGTAGCAACGCCGCACACCGACCGCAACGCCGGGCGAGGGAGATCAACCGGCCGCGACGTGCGCGTATACCGCTGCTGGCAGAGCGTATCGCCATCGTGGGCACCGACGACGATTTCGGCTCACCGCGATTCGAACCCTGGGTTGGACTTGGTCCCGCGATGACACTTGCGGACGACCCCTGTCCACCGGCCCCGTGAGGCCGTCCCGGCGACGAAAGGCCCGTGCAGTGTCATTGCACTACCACTGGTTCCTGCCCACCTACGGCGACTCCCGCAACCTGATGGCCGGTGGCCACGGCAGTTCGATGTCGGGTGATCGACCCGCCGATCTGCGTTACCTCAAGCAGCTGGCGGGTGCGGCCGAGGTGAACGGATTCGAGGCGGTGTTGACCCCCACCGGCCTGTGGTGTGAGGACGCATGGTTGTCCACCGCGATGCTCATCGAGAGCACGGACACGCTGAAATTCCTGGTCGCGTTCCGACCCGGGCTCACCAGTCCCACCCTGGCCGCGCAGATGGCCGCGACATTCCAACGGCTCTCCGGTGGACGACTGCTGCTCAACGTGGTCACCGGGGGTGAATCCAGCGAACAACGTGCATTCGGCGACTTCCTGTCCAAGGAAGGACGCTACGAGCGGTGCGGAGAGTTCCTCGACATCGTTCACCAGCTGTGGACCGCGTCCGACCCGGTGACGTACCACGGCAAACATCTGCGGGTGGAGGAGGCGTCGCTGGTGCGCACGCCTGATCCACTCCCGCCGGTGTTCTTCGGCGGCTCGTCGCCCGCTGCGGGCACGGTTGCCTCCCGGTTCGCCGACACCTACCTGACCTGGGGTGAGCCACCCGAGGCCGTGGCCGAGAAGGTGAACTGGATTCGTGGGCTCGCCGAGACCGAGAACCGCACCCTGGACTACGGGATCCGATTGCACGTCATCGCCCGCGAGACCAGCGAGCAGGCGTGGGCCGAAGCCGACCGATTGCTCGGCGCATTGGATCCCGAGACTGTGGCCAACGCCCAGGCCAACCTGGCCCGTTCGGAGTCCGAGGGCCAGCGGAGGATGCGTGAACTCCACGGTGGCGGCGCGGCATTCGCCGGCAGCGCGGACGCACGCACCCTGGAGATCTACCCCAATCTGTGGAGTGGTGTCGGCCTGGTGCGTGGTGGAGCCGGTACCGCGCTGGTCGGTTCGTACTCCGAGGTGGCCGACCGCATCGAGGAGTACGCAGGACTCGGCCTCGATCACTTCATCCTGTCCGGATATCCGCACGTCGAGGAGGCGTACCACTTCGGCGAGGGAGTCCGTCCCGAGCTCGCCCGACGCGGACTGGCCACGCCGTTACACGCCGACGCCGGACCAAGCAGCGGCGCTTTTCTGCCGAATCTCAAGTCCGCCAGCGCTTCCTGACCGACCCACAGCCTCGAGAGGATCGACGATGAGCACAGAGAAGATCACCGACAACGTACAGTTCGCCTACTGGGTGCCCAACGTCAGTGGCGGGCTGGTGACCAGCACCATCGATCAGCGCACCAGCTGGGACTTCGAGTACAACAAGCGATTGGCCCAGACCGCCGAGCGGAACGGTTTCGACTACGCGCTCTCGCAGGTCCGCTACATGGCGTCGTACGGAGCCGAGTACCAGCACGAGTCGACGTCGTTCTCACTCGCGCTGCTGCTTGCCACCGAACGGTTGAAGGTCATCGCCGCCGTCCACCCCGGGCTCTGGCAGCCGGCGGTGCTGGCCAAATTCGGTGCCACCGCCGATCACCTGTCCAACGGACGCTTCGCGGTGAACGTCGTCTCCGGTTGGTTCTCCGGCGAGTTCCGCGCGCTCGGCGAGCCCTGGCTCGAACACGACGAACGCTACCGTCGCAGCGCCGAGTTCCTCGAGGTACTCCGGAAGATCTGGACCGAGGATCACGTCGACTTCGGCGGCGACTTCTACCGGATCCGTGATTTCACCCTGAAGCCGAAGCCGTTGAACACCCCGCAGCGGCCGAACCCCGAACTGTTCCAGGGCGGTAACTCGACGGCTGCCCGGAGCAACGGCGGTCGCTATGCCGACTGGTACTTCTCCAACGGCAAGGACTTCGACGGGGTGACCGAGCAGCTCGACGACCTGCGCGCGGTGGCCCGCGCCCACGACCGCGAGGTCCGCTTCGGGCTGAACGCTTTCATCATCGCCCGCGACACCGAGCGTGAGGCCCGCGACACCTTGCGGGAGATCGTCGAGAAGGCGAACACCGAAGCGGTGGAGGGCTTCCGCGATTCGGTCAAGCAGGCGGGCAAGTCCACCTCGGACGGCAAGGGCATGTGGGCCGATTCCTCGTTCGAGGATCTGGTGCAGTACAACGACGGGTTCCGCAGTCAACTGATCGGGACGCCCGAGCAGGTCGCCGAGCGCATCGTGGCCTACAAGAAGCTGGGCGTCGACCTCATCCTCGGCGGCTTCCTGCACTTCCAAGAGGAGATCGAGTACTTCGGCGCGAAGGTGCTCCCCTTGGTCCGTGAACTCGAGGCGAGCAGCACGTCGGCGAGCGTGTCGTGACCGATACCGTCGAGACGGTCGTCGATCCCGGTACCGCCGCGCGTATCCGCACGGCGGACGAGGCCATCACCGCGGCGACCCGTCTCGCCGGCTCGTTCGCCCGGGGAGCGGCCGAGCGCGACCGCGACCGGGTGCTGCCGTACCCGGAGACCGACGAGCTGGCGGCCGGCGGGTTGTTGGCCATCACCGTCCCGGTGGAGTTCGGCGGCGCCGACCTACCACCGTCGGTGGTCGCCGAGGTGTTCCGGATCCTGGCCACCGCCGACCCCAACATCGCGCAGATTCCGCACAGTCACTTCGTATACGTGAACCTGCTGCGGTTGGCCGCAGATCGCGAGCAGCAGCAACGCTTCTTCACACAGGTGCTCTCCGGTGGCCGGATCGCCAACGCACAGTCGGAACGCGGAGGCAAGACCGTCGCCGACATCGCGACTCGTATCACCCAGCACAGCAACGGCTTCCATCTGGACGGCGAGAAGTTCTACTGCACCGGTTCACTGTTCGCCGACACCCTCGCGGTGTTGGCACGGTTGGACGAGCCTGCCGGTGACCTCGACATCGGCGAGTACATCGCCTTCATCCCCGCCGACTCGGCGGGAGTGGAGATCGTCGACGACTGGACCGGGATGGGTCAACGCACCACCGGCAGCGGCACCATCCGTTTCGACGGCGTGGATGTGCGACACGAAGACCTGGTGTCACGAGCTCCCGCAGTGTCCGCTCCGGCGGGGTACGGCGCGTTCGCACAACTCCTGCACGTGGCCATCGACGCCGGCATCGCCCGTGGCGCGCTCACCGCCGCGGTCGAGTTCGTGCGAACCAGGTCCCGGCCCTGGTTCGAGGCGGAGGTCGATCGGGCCGTCGACGACCCGCTGCTGGTCCAGCGCTTCGGTGAGTTGGCGGTGTCGGTCGGCACGGCCGAGGCCACCCTGGCCGCCGCGGGTCGCGCCGTCGACGCCACCCTGGAGGGCACCGGTTCCGCCGCCGACGCGTCGCTGGCCGTCGCCGTGGCAAAGGTCGTCGCCGATCGATCGGCCAACGAGGTCTCCTCGGCACTGTTCGAGGTCAGTGGCACCCGCAGCGCCGGAGCTGATCTGGGCCTGAACCATTTCTGGCGAAATGCACGTACCCATACGTTGCACGATCCGGTGCGCTGGAAATACCAACACATCGGGCGCAGCGTGTTGCGGGACGAGGATCCACCACGACACGGGGTCATCTGACAGGGCGATCACGGCCGATGGCATCCGGGGTCTTGGGGTGTCTGTCCCCGGCGCCGGGCTCCCACGAAAACTGCGGGAAGTCCGGTTTCCCGCAGTTTTCGTCAACCGGACCATGGGCTAGGACTGCCGGACCAGTTGCAGGGGTGTGGGACTGATTGACCGCCTCCGAATGCGGCGAGTCGGGCGTACTCTCTGAGCCATGACGGTGCAGACCGACCACAGATCTGAACCACGCGATGTGAACGACGCGGAGTTCTTCGCGATCGTCGAGCCGTTCCGACGCGAGATCCAGGCGCACTGCTATCGGATGATGGGGTCGTTCCACGACGCCGAGGATCTCGCCCAGGAGACGTTCATCCGTGCCTGGCGTGGCTACGCGAGGTTCGACGGACGCGCGTCGATGCGGACGTGGTTGTACAAGATCGCCACCAACACCTGCCTCACCGCCCTGCAGTCCAGCCAGCGACGACCGCTTCCCTCGGGCCTCGGTGGTGACGCGTACGACCCCACCGCACCGCTGCTCGAGGATCACGAGGTCCCCTGGCTCGAGCCCTACGCCGGGGGTGACGAGATCGCACCCGCCGACAACGCCGACCCGGCCACCGTGGTCGGTTCGCGGGAGTCGATCCGATTGGCCTTCATCGCCGCGTTGCAGCATCTGCCCGAGCGTCAGCGCGCGGTCCTGGTACTGCGGGATGTGCTGCAGTGGCGGGCCGCCGAGGTCGCCGACACCCTGGGCCTCTCGGTGCCGACCATCAACAGCCTGCTGCAGCGCGCCCGCGAACAGCTGAAGCGAGCCGACGTCGATCAGGAGGCGGTGGTCGAACCCGACGAGGCGACCCAGCGCGAGATGCTGCAGCGATACGTCAACGCGTTCTACGAATACGACGTGGACGCGATCGTGTCCATGTTCACCGACAAGGCGATCTGGGAGATGCCCCCGTTCACCGGGTGGTACCAGGGTCCCGACTCCATCGGCGCTCTCATCCGCGGCAACTGTCCAGCAGAGAAACGGGGCGACCAGATACTGCTGCCGACGATCGCCAACGGCCAACCCGCGTTCGGGCTGTACATGATCGGTGCGGACGGGGTGCACCGCCCATTCCAACTGCAGGTGCTCGACATCGACCCGGCGAGCGGCAAGGTGCGCCACGTCGTCGCCTTCTTCAGCGAGAACATCCTCGACGACTTCGCCCGCTTCGGGCTGCCGCCGACGCCTCCTCCCGTCGAGTGAGCGCCCGGCGCCGTCGAGCTCGACCTGGGGCAGGAGGCGCCCGCTCCCGAATCGGTGATCGGCTGCTCGTCGGGACCGTCTCGCTGACCGATTCCGCCCATCCGCCGGTGGCAGGGCGAAGTAGCTGTCACCACCGGCCCGGTCGACCCTGGTGATGGTGGCCCGAAGGCGCCTCATCTGGTGGCGGTCGAGCCGAAAAACTCTGTGCACCTGCACGTCTGTTGTCCACTCGAACCCGCACCCGATGATCGAGATGTAATGTCGGTCACACGGACGTGGTGGCTGTGTCGCCGCCTGTCCGTCGCCGCGGAGCAGCCCCGCGCCGAAATCCCGAGTCGAGTGAGGTTCTGTGTACCCAATGCATGGCAGTGAGCGCTTCGATGGCTGAGCGTGGTGCGGTTCCTCGGGTGTCGCCGGTGCGGCGGGGGTTTATGCGGGCGGTGACGGGGTTGTTCAATCCGTTGCGTCCGGATGATTACGTGGAGATGATCAATCCGTTGTGGACGACGCGGGAGTTGCGTGGTCGGGTGGTGGAGGTGGAGTCGGAGGGGTCGTCGGCGGCGACGGTGTGGATTCGGCCGGGGTATGAGTGGCCGGGTCATTTGCCGGGGCAGTATGTGCGGTTGGGTGTGGTGGTGGATGGGGTGTTTCATTGGCGGGCGTATTCGTTGACGTCGGATCCGGATCCGCGTGATGGGTTGATCAGTGTGTCGCCGAAGTTGGTGCCGGATGGGACGGTGTCACCGTTTTTGGTGCAGCGGTTGCGGCCGGGTGAGATTGTGCGGCTCGGTGAGATCGAGGGTGTGTTCACGTTGCCTGATCCGTTGCCGTCGAAGTTGTTGTTCGTCAGTGCGGGTAGTGGGATCACTCCGATCATGAGTATGTTGCGGGCGTTGGATCGGCGGGATCGGATGGCTGATGTGGTGGTGATCCATTCGGTGCGTGAGCGTGAGCAGTTGATGTTCGCTGATGAGTTGGATGATTTCGCGGATCGTCATGACGGGTTTGATCTGCATGTGCGGGTCAGTGGTGATGACGGGCGGATGTCGGTGGCCGATATCGAGTCGTGGTGTCCGGATTGGTCGCAGCGGGAGGCGTTGTGTTCGGGGCCGTCGGAGTTGTTGGACGATCTCGTCGAGTTCTGGGACACCCACGATGTCGCGGAGCGGATTCATCTGGAGCGGTTCCAGCCGGTGATCGGGGGGGATCCGGGTGAGGGTGAGGGTGGGGTGGTGCGGTTCGCCAAGTCCGGGGCCGAGGCCACGTGTGAGCCGGGGCAACCGATCTTGCAGGCCGGGGAGGATGCGGGGTTGGAGTTGAAGTTCGGGTGTCGGATCGGGATCTGTCATACGTGTACCGGGGTTCTGGATGCGGGGCAGGTGCGGGATCTGCGGACCGGGGAGGTGTCCTCGCCGCAGGGCCAGGCCATCCGGATCTGTGTGCATACCGCTGAGGGTGAGGTCACCGTCAAACTGTGACCCCTGCCCGGGGCCTGTAGTACAACAATTATTTGGGAGAACACATCATGACCACACATGCCACTGACCGCACCGACACGACTTCCTACGGTGGGGATGGTGATCGTTCGGGGGCGCGGGTGTACGGGGTGGGCCCGGATGGGCAACCGCATCCGTTGGCGCATTTGTCTGATGAGGACATCGAGTTGTTGGGCAAGGAGTTCGACGCGATCCATGACGATGTGTACGCCGACCTCGGTGATGGTGATCGGCGGTACATCAAGTCGGTGATCGCCGCGCAACGACAGTTGGCGGTGTTGGGTCGGGTGGTGTTGCTCAACTCGCGGTCCACCCCGGCGTGGGTGGTGGGCACCGCGTGTCTGGGGATGGCGAAGATCCTGGAGAACATGGAGATCGGGCACAACGTGATGCACGGTCAGTGGGACTGGATGAACGACCCCGACATCCATTCCTCGGTGTGGGACTGGGACACCGCCTCCACCGCGGAAGCGTGGAAACATTCCCACAACTATGTGCACCACACCTACACCAACATCCGCGGTAAAGACAAAGACCTCGGCTACGAGATCATGCGGATCGACCCCCACCAACCCTGGTCACCGGTGTATCTGCTGCAACCGTTCTACAACGTGGTGTTGATGGCGTTTTTCGAGTGGGGCGTGGCCGTACACGACCTGGACATCGAAGCGATCCGCCGCGGCGACAAACCCGCCGCCGAGATCATCCACGACCTGAAAGGCATCGCCGGCAAAGCCCGACGCCAGATCGTCAAGGACTACCTCGGCTGGCCCGCCGTGTCGGCGGCAGCGTTCCTCGCCACCCACACCCTGACCGGTGGGCGTCTCGATCAACCCGCCACCTCCCGGACCGGGCGGCTGCTGCGTACCGTCAACCGTCGAACCCACCTGGGCCCGGTCACCCTGCTCGCCGCGGCCGCCGACCGGGTGTTACCCGGCGCCGAGGACACCTTCCTGCGGACCGCGGGCGCCGATTTCGTGGCCAACCTGATCCGCAACGTGTGGTCGAACGCGATCATCTTCTGCGGCCATTTCCCCGACCAGGCCTACACCTTCTCCCAGGACGAGACCGCAGACGAGACCCGCGGCGGCTGGTACGCCCGGCAACTGATCGGCGCCGCGAACATCGAGGGCTCCCCCCTGTTCCACATCATCTCCGGCAACCTCGGCTACCAAGTCGAACACCACCTCTACCCCGACATGCCCTCCACCCGCTACGCCCAGGTCGCACCCCGGGTCAAAGACATCTGCCAACGCTACGGACTGCCCTACAACACCGGACCCTTCCACCGCCAATGGGCACAAGTCCAACGCACCATCCTGCGCCTGGCCCTACCCGGCGGACACCCCCGACCCAAACCCGGCCCCTACCACCGACCACCCCACTCCGCACCCACCCCCACCCGACCCAGCGAAGCCACCCACTCCCGCAACCGCATCCCCCACCCCAACCCCGACACCAACCACCCCACCACCGGACCCGAACACCCCAACACCAACAACGCCACCCACGTCACACCCCCACCCCGCACCTAAACCACCACCACAAGGTGGGG
>NZ_FTNT01000012.1 GCF_900156495.1 Williamsia sterculiae | reverse complement strand
GGGCGGGTTCTATCGGTCGTAGCAACGCTGACTGATAGGGAGTGTGGCGTTGCCGAAGTTGTTTGCCGACGAGGTGCGTGACGAGTTTTTCGCGTTGGTGTGTGGTGGGGCGTCGTTACAGCGGGCCGGCATGGTTGTCGGGGTGTCGCGTGAGACCGCGACAACGTGGTGGCGATCCTCGGGTGTTGTGACTCCACGAATCCAGTACGGCGCGACGGGGGGCTACCGGGCTCGGTACCGGCACCGAGCCCAGGCGCCCTGCGTGCCGAGGACCAGCTGCCGCGGCAGCGGCGGTCGTTGACCAGTGAGGACCGTTCCGCGATCGCGGTCGGTGTGACGTGTGGCTGCTCTTACGCCCAGATCGGAGCGATGATTGGGCGTGACAAGTCGGTGGTCTGCCGAGAGGTGACCCGTAACCGGGGCCCAGACGGCTCGTACTGGGCGCCGGTCGCCCACCGCGCCGCCCACGAACGGCGCCGGCGACCCAAACCGGTGAAGTTGGCTGCGAACCCGGGCCTGTGTCGTCGGATCGAGGTCGCGATGGACGAGGGCTGGTCACCGGGTCTGATCGCGGCGATGCTGCGCCACGAGCACCCCGGCACCAGTGCGGCAGCAAGGATGGGTCGGGTGTCGCACGAGACGATCTATCAGGCGCTCTACGTCCAGACCCGCGGCAACCTACGCGCGGACCTGCACCGGCAGCTGTCGCTGAAACGGTCGGCACGTAAATCCCGGGGCAGCACCGGCCGCGGTGGCTCACACACCTACGACCACGCACTCACGATCAGTCAACGCCCCGCACAGGTCGCCGACCGGGCCGTGCCCGGTCACTGGGAAGGTGACCTCATCCTCGGGCGCGGTAACCGATCCGCCATCGGCACCCTGGTCGAACGGTCCACCCGGTTCGTGATTCTGCTGCACCTACCTGGCCGCCGCCACGACGCCCCGAGCGTGGCGCAGGCGATGATCACCGAGATGAGCAAACTCCCCGCCCACCTACGACGCTCGATCACCTGGGACCGGGGCAGCGAGCTGGCCGACTACGTCGACATCCAACTCAACCTGCAGGCACCGGTCTACTTCTGCGACCCCCACTCACCGTGGCAACGCGGATCGAACGAGAACACCAACCGGCTCCTACGGTTCTGGTTCGAGAAAGGCACCGACCTCTCGACCCACACCCCCGACGACCTCGCCCGCATCGCCGCGACCCTCAACGCACGACCCCGCCCTACCCTGGACCTGAAGACCCCCACACAAGCACTACACGAGCTGCTCGCCAACCCGCCAGCAGCATGACCGTTGCTAACACCGATTGACCCAGCCCAGCGGGAAGTCGGCGAAACTGCGGGAAACCCGATCCCCCCGCAGTTTCGGTGACCGGCGCCCGGCCTCGGTGACCGGCGCCCGGCCCGGGGCGACGAACGCCGTCCGTCTCGCCGAACGTCGGACCTACAGGCGGACCGGGTATGTGGTGTGTTCGATGGTCGGGACGATGGACCCGTCGACGAAGATGCCGTACCAGACCATGAACATCAGCACGTTCCACAGGCGGCGACTGTTGTCGACGGTTCCCGCCCGGTGCTCCTCGAGCATCCGCAGCACGAACCGCTTGTCGATCAGGTCGTCTGTTCGCGACTCATCGATCGTCTCGCGGGCCCAGTCGTAGAGCTCCGGGCCGGCGAACCAGTGCCGGATCGGTACCGGGAAGCCGAGCTTGCGACGGTGCAGCACATGCGGCGGCACGATGCCCTCCAGGGCCTTGCGCAGAGCGTACTTGGTGGTTCCGTGCGCGATCTTCGCATCCACCGGTAGCTGTTCGGCGACGCGGAACACCTCGGGGTCGAGGAAGGGCACCCGCAACTCCAGCGAGTTCGCCATTGTCATCTTGTCGGCCTTGACCAGGATGTCGCCGCGCAGCCAGGTGAACAGGTCGAGGTGCTGCATCCGTGACACCGGGTCCCAGCCTTGGCTGGTCGCATAGATCGGCGCGGTGACGTCGGTGTGGGTCCACTCGGGCCGGTAGTCGGTGAGCACCGACCGCAGGCGCGCGTCGTCGAAGCTGCGGGCGTTGCCGTAGTACCGCTCCTCGAGCGTCTGCGAGCCGCGGTGCAGCAGGCTCTTCCCGCGGGTGCCCTCCGGGATGCGTTCGGACAATCGCCCGGCCGCGCCGCGCAGGAACCCAGGCATCCGTTCGAACGGTGCCAGCGACAGCGGCTCCTTGTAGATGGTGTAACCGCCGAACAACTCGTCGGCACCCTCGCCGGAGAGCACCACCTTCACGTGTTTGCGGGCCTCCTTGGCCACGAAGTACAGCGGGATGAGGGACGGGTCGGCGACCGGGTCGTCGAGGTACCAGATGATCTCCGGGATGGCACCGACGAACTCCTCGGGGCTCACCACCTTGACCACGTGCCTGGCACCGATGGCCTCGGCGGATTCGACGGCGACGTCTATCTCGGAGTATCCGTCGCGCTCGAAGCCGGTGGTGAAGGTGATCAGATCGGGGTTGTGCCGGATGGCCAGCGCGGCGATGGCGGTCGAATCGATCCCGCCGGACAGGAACGACCCGACGGTCACGTCGGCGCGCATGTGTTTGGCGACAGAGTCGCTGAGCACCTCGGCGATCTCGTCGAAGCGTTGCTGCTGGTGCGCTCCGTCGCCCAGCGGTCGGGTGCGGAACTGCGGGGTGAAATAGCGGTGCACCTGCGGATGCGATCCCGGGCGCACCGTCGCGTAACACCCGGACTCCAGTCGCCGCACGTCGCGATGCAGCGTCTCCGGCTCGGGAACGTACTGCAGTTCGATGTAGTGCTCGATGGCCCGGCGGTCGAGCTCGTCGCCGAGACCCAGCGGACCGAGCAGGTCCAGCAGACTCTTCTTCTCGCTGCCGAACGCGGTGCCACCGGGGCCGGTGGCCAGGAACAGGGGTTTGATGCCGAAGGGGTCGCGGGCCAAGAACAGGGAGCGTTCCACGGTGTCCCAGATCGCGAAGGCGAACATACCGCGCAGTCGGCGGACGGCGTCGACCCCCCAGTGGTGGAAGGCCGCCACGATGGCCTCGCCGTCGCCCTCGGTGTGGAACACCGCACCCTCGTCGCGGGCCAGCTGGTCGCGCAACTCGAGATAGTTGTAGATCTCGCCGTTGAACACCAGCGCGTAGCGGTCCGGGGCCTCGGCCGGGCCCCACCGCAACGGCTGCTGCGAGTGGGCGATGTCGATGATGCACAGTCGGTTGAACCCGACGACGATGTCGTCGTCGTGCCAGGTGCCCGGCTCGTCGGGGCCGCGGTGGACCATCAGGTCGGAAGCCTTGGCAACCTGGTCGACGTACTCGGGGGCCGACGCGTTCCCGGTCAGCAACCCCAGCAATCCACACACGACAGGCATCCTCGTTTCCATCGACTCCATGGCGTCAGCGGTGGGCGGTGACCGTCCACTCCGGGCCGCCGACCGCGCTGATCCCGGTCGAGTATGCCGCACCGGCTGCGAGCCGGTCAGGACCGCCGCCCGAGGTCTGTGACACGTCCCCCGAGGCCGGGAAGACACGGCCTCACCACGTGCGGAACCCGCCGTCACCCCAACCACGAAACCTCGCCGTGGTTGGTCTACGCTGCGTAGTACAACAGGCCGTGATGTGCGTTCTGCGCAGGTCGATGACGGCTCGGCCCTCGGGGCTGCGAAGAGTGGTTGGTGGCGTGCAGGAAGGCGTGAAATTGGCACACGGTGGACGGCGAACCCCCCGGCTCGGGCGTGGCGGCAAGCGTCTTGCGGCGCTCGGCGTGCTCGGGGTCGGCGCCCTGCTGCTGTCGGGGTGTAGCGGTTCCGAGGTGGTCCGCTTCGGCTGGCCCAACGGCATCACCCCCGAGTCGAAGGACATGCTGCACCTCTGGCAGTGGTGCGTCATCGCGGCACTGGCCGTGGGCGTACTGGTCTGGGGGCTGACCTTCTGGACTGTCGCGTTCCACCGGAAGAAGGCGGGCGACGACTCGATCCCCCGGCAGACCGCCTACAACGTGCCGCTGGAACTGACCTACACCGCCATTCCGTTCGTCATGGTCGCGGTGCTCTTCTACTTCACCGTCATCGTGCAGAACAACGTGGAGGCCAAGAAGGCCGACCCCGCGGTCACCATCGACGTGACCGCGTTCCAGTGGAACTGGAAATTCGGCTACCGCGACGTCAAGTTCGCCGACGGCTCCGATTACAACGGTTTCGAGCGCACCGGAAGCCCCTTCGAGTTCCAGAAGGAAGAGCCGAAGACGGACGAGGAGAAGCATCCGTTGCCCGACGGTGGCCGGTCCGACGAGGTCCGTAACTACCTCAACTTCAACAAGATCGAGACGATCGGCAGCTCGCAGGAGATCCCGGTGCTGGTGTTGCCGGTGGGTCGCCGCATCGAGTTCCAGATCGCCTCGGCCGATGTGATCCACTCCTTCTGGGTACCGGAGTTCCTGTTCAAGCGTGACGTCATGCCGTTCCCGAAGCAACAGCACACCGACGACCGGTTCCAGGTCAGCTCGATCGACAAGGAAGGCGCCTTCGTCGGCCGCTGTGCGGAGATGTGCGGGACCTACCACTCGCAGATGAACTTCGAGGTTCGTGCGGTCAGCGAGGCCAAGTTCGACGCGTACATCAAGTACCGCTCGGCCAACCCGCAGGCCGGTAATGCCGAGGCCCTGAAGGCGATCTGCGAGCAGCCGCTGTCGGTCTCGACCTTCCCGTTCCAGACCCAGCGCTCCACCAGCGGCAGCGGGACGCCTTCAAAGACCGGCGACACGTCCAACACCACACTGCCGAACTGCACCGCCGCCCAAGGAGCGTGACGCTGTGAGAATCGAAGCGCGACTTTTCGAGCTCTTGACCGCCTTCTTCTTCGCGACCGGTGTGCTCTACGCGGTGTGCACCGGCCTGACCAGTAAGAACGTGGAATGGGTTGGCACCACCGGCATCATCATGACCGGCGGGCTGACATTGATCACCGGTACCTACTTCCGCTTCGTCGCCCGTCGCGTGGACATCCGTCCCGAGGATTACGACGAGGCCGAGGTGGCCGATGGTTCCGGTGAGCTGGGCTTCTTCAGTCCGGGTAGCTGGTGGCCCATCGTCATCGCGGGATCCGCGGGCATGTTCGCCGTCGCCGGCGCCACCCGTAACTTCTGGTTCGTGGCCGTCGCCGTACTGGCGATCATCGCCTCTGCCGCCGGGCTGGTCTTCGAATACCACACCGGCCCCGAAAAGCACTGACACCGAGGCTCATCGCCGGCTCATCGCCGACTGATCGGTCGGCTGGCCCACGGGCGGCCGGGGAGTGCGTACGCACCAGTTTCCGTGATCCGCGCCTGCTACATGCCGTGCGAAGCGCGGAAATTGGTGCGACACCTCGGCCGTGCGCGACCGTGATCGTCGGAGGGTGCCGTGGGTTGCCCACGCACGGCGGTGTCGACGTCGGGCGAAGCGTCGAGGCGCGCACCACAGAGGGTCATCCGCACCAGATTCGCGTGTACGCATGGGGTGTGGCCCGTGCGGATCGTCGAAACTGGTGCGGATGTCGCGCACCCCGCACGCGACCACGGACACCACGACGACAACGACAACGCCGGTCGCAGCCTTGTTCAGGTGGTGAACCCCACCAACCCCGTCACATCACCACCGCCGCCGGGCCGTTGCGACGTCACGGCCGGGGACCGGTGTCCGCACCGTCCGCGCTCCGCGGCCGTGGCGCTACCAGGGCGAGTGGTCGACATCGTGCGGACAGGTCGCCCCGTGGACCAGCTGCGACGGGCGGCACGTCGATCCGGTTGTACAACGTCGCCAGCATGGCCGGTGGTCCCCACCGACCATGAGCCAGACGCGCCACGCAATCACGACGAGGCCCCGCATCCGAACGGATACGGGGCCTCATCTGAGCGGTTGTAGGACGGCTCACTCGAGCATGTTGCCGCCCTTGGCCTGCAACTCGTTGAGCACCTCATGCTCGGTGCGGTGCGACTCCCTGTCGAGTTCGGCGTTGCGCTTCTGCTCGTCGACGGGATCGGCGACCAACAGCGATCCGGTACCCGGGGCCCCCGCCGACCCGAGCTTGTTCATCCGTTTCGGGATGGCCGCACCCTGGTAGGGGAGGGGCACCGGGTGGCCGTGGTCGTCGACAGGTCCGAGCGGCTGGTGCAGTTCGATGTACTCACCCTGCGGCAGGCGGCGGATGATGCCGGTCTCGATGCCGTGCTCGAGGACCATCCGGTCGCTGCGCTGCAAGGCCAGCGCCCAGCGGTACGCGACGTAGTACGCGATCGGCGGCAGGATGATCAGCCCGATCCGGCCCATCCAGGTGGTCGCGTTCAGCGAGATGTGGAACTTCAGCGCGATGATGTCGTTCATACAGCTCACCGTCAGCACCGCGTAGAACGCCAACGCCATCGATCCGATCGCGGTACGCACCGGGACGTCACGCGGACGTTGCAGCAGGTTGTGATGCGCGTCGTCACCGGTCAACTTCTTCTCGATGAACGGATAGCTGAACATCAAGCCGAAGACAATGGTGATGATCACGACGACCCAGAAGATCGCCGGGATCGTGTACTTGTTGCCGAAGAAGATCTCCCAGGCCGGCATCAGACGGGCCATGCCGTCGGTCCACATCATGTAGATGTCGGGCTGCGAACCGGCCGACACGTGCGCCGGGTTGTACGGTCCCAACACCCAGATCGGGTTGATCTGGAACACGCCCGCCATGATCGACAACACACCGAAGGTCACGGCGAAGAACGCACCGGACTTGACCGCGAAGATCGGCAGGATCCGCACGCCGACCACGTTCTTCTCGGTACGGCCAGGACCGGGGAACTGGGTGTGCTTCTGATACCAGACCAGAGCCAGGTGCGCCCCGATCAACGCCAGGATGATCCCTGGGAACAACAGGATGTGCAGCACGTACAACCGCGGGATGATGATGTCGCCGGGGAAGTCGCCACCGAACAACGCCCAGTGCACCCAGGTCCCCACGATCGGGATACCCAACACGATGCCCGACATCGCCGCGCGGACACCGGTGCCCGAGAGCAGGTCGTCGGGCAGCGAGTAGCCGAAGAAGCCCTCGAACATGGCCAATACGAGCAGGAAGCAACCGATGATCCAGTTGGCCTCACGCGGACGGCGGAACGCACCGGTGAAGAAGATACGCGCCATGTGCACGATGATCGACGCCGCGAACAGCAGTGCCGCCCAGTGGTGGATCTGGCGGACGAACAGGCCGCCGCGCACCTCGAACGACAGGTTCAGCGCGGTCTCGTACGCCTTGCTCATCTCGACACCGTTGAGCGGCTGGTAGGCACCGTGATAGGTGACCTCGGCCATCGACGGGTCGAAGAAAAGGGTCAGGTACACACCGGAGATCAGCAGTACCACGAAGCTGTACAGCGCGATCTCACCCAGCAGGAACGACCAGTGGGTGGGGAACACCTTGTTGATCTGGCGCCGCATACCGGCAGCCAGGTGATAGCGCGAGTCGACTTCCTCTGCTTGGACAGCCGCGCGCTCTGCGACGAAGCTCATGGTCGATCCTTCCCCTGGCCGCGTTCCCAGAATGCGGGCCCCACGGGCTCGATGTAGTCCCCCGCTGCCACCAGGTATCCCTGATTGTTCACCGTGAGCGGCAATTGCGCCAGGGCCCTGGCGGCGGGTCCGAACACGGGCTTGCCGTATTCCAGCGCGTTGAACTGCGACTGGTGGCACGGGCACAGGATGCGGTTGGTCTGCTGCTCGTATAGCGACGTCGGGCAACCGAGGTGTGAGCAGACCTTGGTGTAGGCGTAGTAGTCGCCGTAGTGGAAGCTCTCCTGGCCCTTGCGCTGGATGGCGCGCGCGGAGTCCTCGGGACGCAACCGGATGAGCATCACCGGGTTGCGAACCAGCTTGAGACCCTCCCGCAGCTTCTCCCGCGACTCCTCGGTCTCACCCAGTCCGTCGGAGGCACGCCACGGGAACACGGTCTCCATGCCGCCCGCGTCGAGATCCTCCGGTCGCACCAGTGCGACCTGGTCGGGGTTACCGGTGTCGCGGCGCAGGAACACCGTCTCGTTGGGGTTCTTCGGGTCGTTGTAGATCGGCGACCAGCCGGTGTGCCACAGCGGGGCGTCCTTGCCCTTGGCCCAGGGATTCTTGACGATGCCGCCGAGCAGGGCGACCACACCGGTGATCGCGAAGATGCCCACACCGAAGCCCGCCGATCCGAGGATCATCTTGCGGCGGGGGAGGGTGGAGGTGTTCAGCGCGTTGGACAGCAGCGCGGCGGTGGTCTTCTTGTCCACCTCGGCCGAGCCCGGACCGTCGTGACGGTCCTGCACCGAGATCTCCTCGGGAATGAATTTCTTTGTGAACTGGATGAGTCCGATGCCCAGGGCGAGAACCGCCACGCCGAAGGTGATGCCCAGCAGCGGGGTGTTGAGCGTGTACCACCAGTAGTTCTTGTCCTCCGGCAGCGCGAACTGCCAGTGGTTCCAGATGAAGATGCCGAAGCAGGCCGCCGCGGACACGCCCGCGAGCGCGAACCAGAACGCGACGGTCCTCTCGGCGCGCTTCTCCTTCTTGGTCCCTGGTTCGGGGAAGCGGGCGCGCCGGTGGATGATCTCGACGCCGTCGAGGTTGGTGCCCAGCGTGACGAGTTCCTCGTTGGACATCCCCCGGAGTTCGTCGTCGGACGGCGTGGGCTTGCTCGTGTCACTCATGATCGTGATCCCATCCACATCGCGCCGGCGACGACGGCGACCACCCCGATGACCCACATGGCCATACCCTCGGACACCGGCCCGAAGCCGCCGAGGTCGTAACCACCCTGCGGATTGGAGGTGGTGGCGTACTTGATGTAGCCGACGATGTCCTTCTTCTCGTCAGGGGTGAGCTGACGGTCGGAGAACTTGGGCATGTTCTGTGGGCCGGACAGCATCGCGGTCCAGATCTGCTGTTCGTTCGCCGGATCGAGGTTCGGCGCGAACTTGCCCGAGGACAGTGCGCCACCGCGACCGGTGAAGTTGTGGCAGGAGGCGCAGTTCAGGCGGAACAGTTCGCTGCCGCGGCCGATGTCGTGGCCCTGGAGCTGACCCTGGGCGATGACCGGAAGGCCGTTCTCCATCTTCACCGAACCGTCGGCGTTGTGTTCGTACACCACCGAGGGGCCGCCACCGACGGACTGCACGTACGCGCCGAGCTGGTCGATCTGCGCGTCGGTGAATTTCGACGGCTTGCGGGCGGCCTGGGCCTCACCGCGTGCGGCGGGCATGCGTCCGGAGGACACCTGGAAGTAGACGGCCGCGTCGCCGACGCCGACCAGCGACGGACCGCGGCTCTGGACGCCGTCGAGGTTCTTGCCGTGGCAGGTGATACACGAGGTCTCGTACAGCTTCTTGCCGTCGGCGATGAGCGCCGCGGGCGACTGCGCGTCGGCGGTCGCGACCTGCGGGCTCGGGGTCAGAGCGGTGGCCAGACCACCGGCGGTCAGCAGTCCGGCGAGCAGCAACACCGCACCCGAGGCACGCCGACGCAGCTTGCGTCGTGACTTCGCCTTCTTCGGGTCGATGGCGGCCTTCGCCGTGCGGTCGGACGCGCCGACGCCATCACCGTCGTCTGTGGCAGGCGACGGGAGCGGTGGAGATGAACTCATCTGTCTCTCTCTACGTAGCGGACGGAACTGCTGAGCTGTGTGACGACCCGAGGGGCTAACGGATGAAGTAGATGGTCGCGAACAGTGCGATCCACACGATGTCCACGAAGTGCCAGTAGTAAGAGACAACGATCGCCGCCGTCGCCTGCGCCGGGGTGAACTTGCTCAGTTTGGTCCGGACCAGCAGGAAGATGAAGGCGATCAGACCGCCGATGACGTGCAGACCGTGGAACCCGGTCGCCATGTAGAAGACGGAGCCGTAGACGTTCGACGAGAGGGTGGTGCCCTCCTTGACCAGGTGGTAGTACTCGTACCCCTGGCCGGAGACGAAGAACGCGCCCATCAGGAAGGTCAGCACGTACCAGCGGCGCAGACCGAACACGTCACCGCGTTCGGCCGCGAACACACCCATCTGACAGGTCACCGACGACAGCACCAGCACGGTGGTCACCGGGATGGCCAGGTAGAGGTTCAGCTCGGTCGGCTCCGGCGGCCAGTTGCCGCCCGAGTTGGCCCGGGCCACGAAGTACATCGCGAACAGGCCGGCGAAGAACATGAGCTCGCTGGACAACCACACGATGGTGCCCACGCTGACCATGTTCGGCCGGTTCAGCGAGTGGACTCGCGAGGTGATGGCTGTCCCTGAGGTACCTGCAGCACTCGTCACAGACAGAAGTATGACGGTTCGTAGTATCTCGTGACCACTTGGGTCGAGGAAAAAGTCGCCCGTGTGTCGGGGCCACGGCGATGACGGGCCAAAACATCTCCGACCGCCTCCCGACCGGCGTGTCGCGGAGGCGTTCCACCGTTGCCGCGCGGGCGGTTCGGCTGTCAGGGTGATGGTCATGGCGCGCGACCTGAACGGTGCCCCGCTGACCTCCGGGGACTCGGTGTTGCGACGGTTGTTCCGTCGCGATCGTGCCGAGGACGATCTCGACGTCGACGACCCGTCGCTTGTGGTGGTCGCGGTCTCCGACGACCCCGCCGCATCGAGCGGCGCGGTCCTCGAGGCGTCGGCGTTCGTCGCCGACCGGCAAGCGGTGCTGCGACACGTGCTGGTGCTGCCCGATCGGTCGGTGGACGCGGTCCTCGATCTCGCGGCGCAGGCCGGATATCGACCCACCGACGTGCTGCCACCCGCGCTCGGCGCCGACCTCGATGCGGGGTCGAGGTGCGTGGTGCTGGCCCGACCACAACTCGTCGACGCGTTGCATTGTTCGCAGGAGCGTTCGCGGATGGCCGGACTCACCGCGCGGCATGACGGTGAGGTGCTGGCGTGGGAGGTGCTGCAGGCGCCGGTGGATAGAGTTACCGGGTGACTTCAGCTGGGGGTTCGACCGGTCCCGACTCGCCGCGTGACGTGCGCGATTGGCCGTCGGTGCTGGGCGACCTCACCGCCGGCCGCGACCTGACCGTCGACGGCGCGCGCTGGGTGATGGACGAGATCATGACCGACAGTGCGTCGCACGCCCAGATCGCCGCCTTCGGGGTGGCGCTGAAGATGAAGAAGCCCGTCGCCGACGAACTCCGCGGCCTGGCCGACGCCATGCTGGCCCATTCGGTGCCGGTGCCGGTGGACCGCGACTGCGTGGACATCGTCGGGACCGGCGGTGACCGGTCGAACACCGTGAACATCTCCACGATGTCCGCGGTGGTGGTGGCCGCTGCCGGTGTGCCGGTGGTCAAACACGGCAACCGTGCCGCATCGTCGAAGAGCGGTGGTGCCGACGTCCTCGAGGCGCTCGGGGTGACCATCGGCCTGGACGCCGACGGGGTCGCGCGCACCGTCGCCGAGGCGGGGATCGGGTTCTGTTTCGCGCCGGTCTTCCACCCGGCCCTTCGATTCGCCGGACCACCCCGAAAGCAGATCGGCATCCCGACGGTCTTCAACGTGTTGGGGCCGCTCACCAACCCCGCCCGGCCCGACAGCGGGTTGGTGGGATGCGCCTTCGCCGACGTGGCGCCCGTGATCGCGCAGACCTTCGCCGACCGGGGGAACTCGGTGCTGGTGGTCCGCGGTGACGATGGGCTCGACGAGCTCACCACCACCGCCACGTCCACGGTGTGGGTGGCCGCGGGCGGGCGGGTGGTCGAGCTGACCGTCGACCCGCGTGAGATCGGTATCGACCGGGTCGCGTTGGCGGCGCTGGTCGGTGGCGATGCCGACCACAACGCCGCCGTGGCGCGCGCGGTGTTCGCGGGTGAGACCGGGCCGGTCCGCGACGCGGTCGTGCTCAACGCGGCGGGCGCCCTCGTGGCCCACGACCGGGCGGCACTGGCCACGGTCGTCGAGACGGGCGACCGGGCCGCGTTGACGGATCTGTTGGACCGCGGCTGTGCCCGCGCCGCGGAGGCGATCGACACCGGCGGGGCCGCCCGGGTCCTGGCCCGGTGGGTACAGGTCAGTGCACCGGGCTCGGACGCACCCGACCGCACCTAGGGCGAGCGGATCCGGGTCAGTCGCCGATCGAGAACCCCGCCTCCACGTCGGCGCTGGAATAGCTGGCGAAGGCGATGTGGGTGGCCGTGTGCCGTACCCCGGGAAGCCGGTTGATCGACCCGGTCACCACCGCGGCGACCTCGGCGTGATCGCGCACCCGCACCTTGGCGATGAGGTCCACGTCGCCTGCGCAGGAGAACACCTCGACCACGCCCGGCACGTCCGCGACCGCCTGTGCGGTCTCCGGGATCTGATGGACGTCGGCCTGGATGAGGACAATCGCGGTGATCATGGCTTCACAGTAATGAGGTGTCACCCCGCCTCGACCGGCATCGCTGCCAACCGGCGGCCGGTCTCCCGCGCATCGTGCACCCGCCGCGACCACGCGGTCCAGCGACAGGCGCTGTGGGCAGGCAGACCCAGGCCCGACGTGGTGCGCACGATGCGGCACCCGGGCTCGGTCATCCACCGATAGATCAGACCCGCCTCCTCCGGTGGCGCGCCCCGCAGCGGACCGTCGGCGACGACGACGGTCTCCGCGGTGG
The DNA here is from genome assembly GCF_900156495.1 of Williamsia sterculiae. Taxonomy (GTDB): domain Bacteria; phylum Actinomycetota; class Actinomycetes; order Mycobacteriales; family Mycobacteriaceae; genus Williamsia_B; species Williamsia_B sterculiae. The sequence goes on along the minus strand of NZ_FTNT01000012.1, from coordinate 166,205 downwards.
CGGTGAGCGCCGTGATCACCGGCATCGGTGCCACCCCGCGGTGGGCCACGCCGGCCGCGGCGAGTCTGCCGTGTCGGACGATTGCGATCTCCCAGCCGCGCTCACCGTCCGGTCGGGCGATCACCACCTCCTCGATCGCACAGAGCGCGGTCAGTCGCTGGCAGCGGTCCAATGCGGTGACGGTGTCGGCCAGGCGGTCGCGGATCCGGGCCGCCGTCTCGAACATCTCCGCCCGGGCAAGACTCGCCAGTCGAGCGGTGGCGGTGTGCAGGGCGTCGTCGGACTCCCCGCGGAGCAGGGCACGCACCCGTGCGGCTCGCGGCGCGTACTGCTCGGGTGGCTCGGCGCTCGCACCCGCCGCGTGGCAACCACCGGCCGGGCGTCGGCCGTCGGCGGTGAGCTCGCAGCCGTGGCTGCCCGACCGCGGCAACCGGGTGGTGCAGCTGCGCAGGCCGCACGCCTCGGCGATCACATCGGCGATCTGCTGTGCGGTGGCCCGCGAGGTCACCGGCCCCACCGCATCACCTGTCGATGCCGTTCGGGTGACCTTGAGACGGGGGAACGCCTCATCGGTCAGGCACACCCACCAACCCCGTCGCGGATACTTGGATCGACGGTTGTACGCGGGGGCGTGTGCGGCCAATAGTCGCAGTTCCCGCACCCCCGCTTCCAACCGGTGCGCACACTCCACGTGGTCGACGCGGGTGGCCAACGCCACCATCTCTCGCATTCGCGTGCGGGTCTCCGACCCGGTGAAGTAGCCGGCCACCCGACGACGCAGGTCCGTCGCGGTTCCCACGTACAGGACCTCGTCGGACGGTCCGCGGAACAGGTAGACACCCGGTCGGTGCGGCAGGTGCCGTGCCATCACGTTCTTGGCCCGGACCTCTCGCGGCACCCCCGGTAGGTAGTCGCGCAGTTCGCGGTAGGTGTCCACGCCGAGGTTGCCGATCCGCTCGAACAGGTTGTGCATCACCTCGACGGTGGCGCGGGCGTCGTCGAGGGCGCGGTGGGTCGGAGTGGTCTGTACGTCGAACAGCTGCGCCAATGCCGCGAGTTTCACTCGGGGTGCCTCGTCGCGGGGCAGCACTCGACGAGCCAGGGTGACGGTGCACAGAGCGGGCGGGAAGGTCCACGGCACTCCCGAATCCGCCGCGGCGGCCCGCAGGAAGGCCATGTCGAAGCGGGCGTTGTGGGCGACCAGGATCGAGCCGCGCGCGAACTCCAGGAAACTGGGCAGGACCTCACCGATGGTGGGGGCGGAGTAGACCATTGCCTGGGTGATCCCGGTCAGCGCGACGATCTGCGGCGGTATCGCTCGGCCGGGGTCGACCAGGGTGGCCAGTTCGCCGAGCACCTCGCCCCCGCGCACCTTGACCGCGCCGATCTCGGTGATCCGGTCGCTGCCCGCTCGGGTCCCGGTGGTCTCCAGGTCGACGACGACGAACGTGGTTGCGAACAACGGGATGTCGAAAGCCGGCCCGGTGGCACCGTCGGATTCGCTGTTCTCCGGCGCGGTCAGGTCGGCGAAGGACAGTTGCGCGGGGAATGCGCCGGTACCCGTCTGCATGAGGCGAACGTTAGTTCGAGGGTGTGACAGCAGATTTCGTGACGGGCCCGAGGTGCCGATGAGGTCAGAGTGGCCTCTGGGGTAATTGGGACGCGAGTCGAGTGTCGTACCCCGTCGTTAGTGTCCCGACCAGCGAATCGCAGACCGCGATCGATGACCGAACGGCCGCAACGGGCCGTCCGAGACGAATGAGAGGTAGATCACAGTGCACATCGATTGCGACACCTGCCCCGGCCGCCCGCGCGCCTGCGACGGATGCATCATGACCCTTCTGGTGGCGCCATTCGAGGCCCGTGCCAGCGCGGATGTGGAGGTTCACCGTAATGAATTCGAGATTGACCACGAGCTCCGGCTCGAGGCGGCCGTGGATACGTTCCGAGACGCCGGGATGCTCCGAGACCGCACCCCGGTCTCGACGGTCGATCGGAAGACGTTGCCGCGCAGTCTATCTGCGCTGCCCGACACGGCGGTACGACGCGCGGGCTGAGCCGGGGACACGCCGACGACGCGGAGTGCGGCTGTAGTGGACAACGGCTGGTGACGTTTCGTAACCTTTCCGAGACCTTGCGGAGCCTCCTGTCTCACACCGAGTCGGGTCGCCGGGTCGCCGCTCAATCGCTCGTGTACGAGCGAACCGGGGAACCGCTTTGCTGGACGCATGTCCACTTGGGGTGAATCCTGCTTGGCTGTCGGGGCCGCGTGAGATCACGCGTGTCCAGCGGCCCGGTGGGTAGGGCCATTCTTCCGGCCCGAATCCGACAGCTAACCCGGTCGGCGGACGGGAAGAAACTAGGAGACATCGCTTCGTGGCGAAACACCGTTTGGAACAGTCGGGTAAAGGTGCCCGGATCGCACAGGGCGCCATGGTCGCCGGGACGCTGACGCTCGGTGGCGTCGCCATCGGGGCAGGCCCCGCGCTGGCCACACCCGTCGCGATCCCCGGGGTCGGCACGTTCGAACTGCCCGGCGTGAACGAGAAGCAGGTTCCGAATCAGTTCAAGCCGGGCAAGGTCGCGCCCGGTCCGATCAAGGGTCTGCCGAAGCTCCCGCCGCGCGCCAACAGCGAGGGTCAGGTCGCCGCGGACGCCGCGGTCAGCAAGATCGGTGCGCCGTACTCCTACGGTTCGGCCGGACCGAGCGCCTTCGACTGCTCCGGTCTCGTCCAGTGGGCCTACAAGCAGGCAGGCAAGACCATCCCGCGCGACAGCTATGGCCAGCTCGGTGGCGGCGCCCCGGTGCCGGCCTCGGCGCTGGAGCCCGGTGACGTCCTGATCTTCAACGGCGGCAGCCACGCAGGCATCTACGTCGGTGGCGGCAAGTTCGTGCACGCGTCCACCGAGGGTGTTCCGGTGCAGAAGGCGAGCCTGGGTTCGATGGAGCTGACCGGCGCTCGTCGTTACTGACCGTGGTCTTTTCCGGCCGCCTGTGAGGGTCGGTGAATCGCTCTCCCGGCCACCGCGGGTCGCGTAGCCTCGTCCAGGGGCCGCGACCGGCGGTGCCGGCCCGGTTCGGGCGATTCGTGGGTGTGTGTGACGTGGAGTCGAGGAGTCCGTTCGTTGTCGAGAGTCCCGCGCGTGAGGGTCCCAGCAGGTGACCCGACGGCGATGACCGGTCGTGTGATCCGCACGGTGGTCGCGGCAGTGGTGGTGGTCATGGCATTCGCCGGTCTGGCGGGGCCGGCCACGGCCGCACCGAACCAGACCCCGCAGGACCTGCTGAGTCGATACAAGGCTCTCGGTCACGACGCGGAGAAGGCGTCGGAGGCCATGCACGACGCGCAGATCGACTTCGACAGCCGCAGCCGGGAGATGAAGCAGGCCGCCGCGGGCGCCGCGCGGGCGCAGCAGACTCTCGCCGACCTGCGGACCAAACAGGACCAGTTGCAGCACAACGTGGACGCGTTGGTCTCGGCGAGCTATCGCGGTGCCCGCGTCAACCGCCTGTACGCCGTCCTGGTCAGCGACTCCCCGCAGTCGTTGCTCGACCAGATGTCGGGGTTGGAGATGGTGTCCCGGCAGACCTCTGCCGACCTGCGTGACTACTCGGCCACCAAGAAGCGTGCCGAGGAGGCCAAGACGCAGGCTGACGCCGCCACCAAGACCGCGTCGGCGGCTGTCGCGGCGGCCGAGAAGACCCGAGCCGACCTGCAGGCCCGGCAGAGTCAACTCCAGATGCAGATCGCCCAGGTCAAGGCGGTCTACGAATCGCTGACCGGCTCACAACTCGCGGCGCTCACGGGCCCCAACTTCTCGTTCGACCCCAGGCTGCTGCCTCGCGGCACCGCCGCCGCCGTGATCGCGGTGCAGGCCGCGCTCACCCGCATCGGCGACCCGTACGTATGGGGGGCCACCGGGCCCGATCAGTTCGACTGCTCGGGACTGATGGTCTGGGCGTACCAACAGGCGGGCAAGTTGTTGCCCCGGTCGAGTCAGGCCCAACTGCAGTCCGGCACCGCGGTCGATCGCAAGGACCTGCAACCCGGTGACCTGATCATCTACTACCCGGACGCCACGCATGTCGGCATGTACGTCGGAGAGGGCTTCGTCATTCACGCCTCGACGTTCGGTGTGCCGGTGAAGGTCGTGCCCATCGACGCCGCAGGTCCGTACAACTCAGCGCGGCGTTACTGATCGCGCCCGCAGTGTCCGCTCGCGCCCGTCGTGTCCCGGTGCGTGCGTCGGCCGGTACCCGGTTGCGGGTGTTGTCGCTGTCGGTCGCCGCTGTCGCGGTCCTGGCCGGATGCGGCGGTCCGTCGGCGCACCCCGCCCCGTCCCCGGCGGCCGCGTCGACCACCAACGCCTACCTCGACCAACGTTCGTCGGCGGTCTCGGCGACGTTGGACCGGTTGTCGTCCGCGGAGAACGCCGGAGACGTGAACGCCGCACAGGAAGTGATCGACGGCGCGGCGCAGCCCGCCTACCGGGACAAGATCCGTACCGAGACCGGGTCGGTGAGCGGGTTGCGGCTTCCCACGTTCCGGTACCACGTCGACACCACCAACCACGTGGACCTGCAGGTCCCGGCCGAGTTGCAGACGACACTGGACAACGAGGGTGCCAGCGACGTCTGGGTGGCCCCGGTGCAGCTGACGTACGCATTGCCCGGTGTCGACGAACCACAGGTGACGCTGAAGACGCCGATGGTACTGGCTCGCCAGGGTGACGACTGGAAGATCGTCGGCGACTCCGGAACCGTGCTCGGTGATGCGACGGTGACCCCACAACTGTGGGACGAGGCGGGTGCCTCCGCGCAGACGGTCGCCACCCTGGGCGGGCGGTCGGTGGTCGTCTCCTATCCGGGAAGCGCGCTCCTTGCGCAGCGACTGGCCGCCGCGGTGCCGTCGGCGGTCTCGGCGGTGACCGCCTTCTGGGGTGACAGTTGGCCGCGTCGTGCCGCACTGGTCGCCACCGACACCGCCGCCGCGTTCGACGGTCTGACCGCGTCGTCGGGGTCACAGACCGAGGCCGCCGCCGCGGCCACCGTCTTCCAGAAGCTGGATGGTCGCACGGCGGTGGGGCAGCGAGTGGTCTTCACCCCGCAGGCGGAACAGGCTCTCCCGGGTGGGGCACTCGACGTGGTGCTCCGCCACGAATTGACCCACGTCGCGGCGCGTGCTCAGACGGCCACCGGAGCACCGCTCTGGGTGACCGAGGGGCTGGCCGAATACGTGGGTCGCAAGGGCTCGTACCGCCGATTGGCCGACGCGGCACCTGACCTGGTCGCCGAGGTCGTGTCCGGGCGAGTGCCCGCGAACCTCCCCGCCGACAACGCCTTCGGCGTCGACGGCGCCACCGCGCAGCTCAGCTATCAGACTGCGTGGTCGATGATGGCCTATCTGAGCGAGCGTTTCGGTGACCCACGGCTCAAGCTCTTCTACATCGCCGCAGCCGCCGGGCCGGCCACCGACGCCCAGCAGGACGCGTCCATGCGGTCGGTGCTGGGATCGTCTCGGGCCGACCTGATCGCCGGGTGGCAGGGCTGGTTACGCCAACAGGCCGTACGCTGACCGGTGGGTCCACCGTGCACTACGGTGGGCACATGCGGCGAACCCTGTTGGTGACGAACGACTTTCCGCCGCGCCCCGGAGGGATCCAGTCCTACCTGCACGACCTCGTCACCCGGCTGCCCGCCGATCGGGTCACCGTGTACGCACCCCGTTGGCGCGGCCACGAGGACTTCGACCGGGCGCAACCATTCGAGGTGATCCGCCACCCGACAAGCCTGATGCTGCCCGGGCCAGGGGTGGCACGCCGGGCCGCCCGACTGGTCCGCGACCGCGACATCGAGACGGTGTGGTTCGGGGCCGCCGCACCCTTGGCCCTGCTCGCGCCGACGCTGCGCCGCGCGGGAGCGCAACGCGTCATCGCCAGCACGCACGGGCACGAGGTGGGGTGGTCGATGCTGCCGGTGGCGCGGCAGGTCCTCGGTCACATCGGCCGTCACACCGACGTGATCACCTACGTCAGCCGCTACACCCGTGGGCGCTTCGCCACCGCGTTCGGGGCCGCCGCCGCGCTCGACCATCTGCCACCCGGGGTGGACAGCGATCGTTTCGCACCCGACCCGATTGCGAGGCAACGACTCCGGGCCAGGTATGGGATCGGCGACGCGCCGGTCGTACTGTGTCTGTCCCGGCTGGTTCCACGCAAGGGGCAGGACACCCTCATCAGGGCGATGCCGCGGATCCTGGCCGACCTACCCGACGCGGTGCTGCTGATCGTCGGTGGCGGGCCGTACGGCGACCGACTCCGCGACCTCGCGGCACGGACCGGGGTGACCGACCGGGTGATGTTCACCGGCTCGGTGCCGCAACACGAACTCGCCGATCATCACAACGTCGCCGACGTGTTCGCCATGCCGTCGCGCACCCGGGGCGGCGGACTGGACGTCGAGGGTCTCGGCATCGTGTACCTCGAGGCATCCGCCTGCGGGGTCCCGGTCATCGCCGGACGATCCGGGGGAGCACCGGAGACGGTGCGGCAGAACGAGACCGGCGTGGTGCTCGACGGCCGGTCGGTGCGGGCGGTCGCCGATGCGGTCTCGGATCTGCTGGCCGACCCCGCCCGCGCCCGGGCCATGGGTGCGGCCGGGCGCGAGTGGGTCACGTCCTCGTGGCGATGGGATCAGATGGCCGACCGGTTGTCGCGCCTGCTCTGATCGTGTGCCTGTCGTTCGCGGTTGGGGTCACTTGGCGTAGATGGCCTCGATGTCGTCGGAGTACTTGTCGACGACCACGTTGCGCTTCACCTTCATGGTCGGGGTCATCTCACCGGTCTCCTCGCTGAAGTCGGCGGGCAGGATGCGGAACTTCTTGATCGACTCCGCGTGCGAGACGGTCTTGTTCGCCTCCGTCACCGCGGCCTGGACCTCCTTGCGCAGGTCCTCGTCGTCCACGAAATCGCTCACCGAGGCCGACGAGTCCTTGCCGTGGTTGCTCTTCCAGTCGTCGAAACCGTCGGGGTCGATGGTGATCAACGCGGCGATGAACGGCTTCTGGTCACCGACCACCATGGCCTGGGAGATCAGCGGGTTGGTGCGCAGGCTGTCCTCGAGACCGGACGGCGACACGTTCTTGCCACCGGCGGTCACGATGATCTCCTTCTTGCGCCCGGTGATCCGCAGGTAGCCGTCCTCGTCGATGCTGCCGATGTCACCGGTGTGGAACCAACCGTCGGTGACCGACTCTTTGGTCGCGTCCTCGTTGTGCCAGTACCCGCCGAACACCACGTTGCCCTTCAGACAGAGCTCGCCGTCCTCGTCGATGCGCGCCGAATTGCCCGGCAACGGTTTGCCGACGGTGCCCACCCGATACTCGGCGGGGGTGTTCACCGCGACGGCCGCAGTGGTCTCGGTGAGGCCGTAACCCTCGTAGATGGGCAGCCCGACACCGCGGAAGAAGTGGCCGAGCCATTCCGCGAGCGGGGCGCCGCCGGAGATGGCCAGCTCGCACCGACCGCCGAGAGCGGCCCGTAGCTTCGTGTACACCAGTTTCTCGAACAGCGTGTGTTTGGCGCGCAGCAGCAGTCCCGCGCCACCCTTCTCCTCCGCGCGGCTGTAGTCCATGGCCACCTCGGCCGCGGCGTCGAAGATCTTGCCCTTGCCGTCGTCGTGCGCGCGCTGCCGCGCCGTGTTGTAGACCTTCTCGAACACCCGGGGTACGGACAGGATGAAATCGGGTGCGAAACGGCCGAACTCGGGAACGAGCTGCGGGATGTCGCTGGTGAACCCGACCTCCACCTTCGACTGCACACAGACGATGGTGATCGCGCGGGCCAGGACATGCGCCATCGGCAGGAACATCAGGGTCCGGCGACCGTCGGAGATGAAATCGCCCAGTGACGACTGTTTGACCGCCGCGGTCTCCCCGAGGAGGTTGGCGTGGGTCAGCTCGACGCCCTTCGGGCGTCCGGTGGTGCCCGAGGTGTAGATCAACGTCGCCGGATCCGACGACGACTGATTCCGTCGACGTCCGGTCACCTCGTCGTCGGAGACGTCGGCGCCCTGCGCGGTCAGCTCGTCCAGCGCGTTCTGGCCGTCGTCACCGGCGTCGACCTGATAGACCTTGGTCACCGATCGCAGACCGTCGGAGATCTGATCGATGACCTCGCGGTGAGCCTGGTTCTCGATCACGAGCACGGTGGCGTCCGAGTCCTCGAGGATCCAGTCCACCTGCCCGGAGGACGACGAGTCGTAGATGGGTACGGTGACCCCGCCCGCCGCCCAGATGCCGAAATCCAGGATCGGCCACTCGATCCGGGTGGAGCACAGCAGCCCCACCCGGTCACCCGGCTGCAGACCCTGGGCGATCAGCCCCTTGGCGACCGCGGTCACCTGATCGGCGATCTCACCCGCCGTCACCTGCTCCCACCGGTCGCCGCGTTTGCGCCGGAACACCGGCTGCTTCGCGTCCGCGTCGCGGAGGTCGAAGACGATGTCGCCACACGTGGCCTTCTCGTCGAGGGTGAATTCTGCTGGGACGCTGTATTCGCGCACCGTTGCCTGCCTTCCTTCGGCCTATGGGCGACAGCCAAAGCCTAGTCAGTGCGTCCGCCGGGGTGTGCCGGTGTGGGGATTCGGATGAATTCGGGCGGGTCCCGGAGGCCGGGGGATCTCGCACCGACGGTGGCGCGTGTGTGAAGCTAATGCGGTGACCAGCATCCAAGTGGCCGACGAGACGTTTGTCGCTGCCGATCCGGTGCTCGCGCCGTCCGTCGTCGCCGACCCGGCGCGGTGGCGTCGGTGGTGGCCGGATCTGCGGTTGCAGGTGACCGAGGACCGTGGACCGCAGGGAATCCGGTGGACCGTGTCCGGCGCGGTCACCGGCACCGCCGAGTTCTGGCTGCGGCCCGTGTTGGACGGCTTCGTGCTGAGCTGGTTCCTGCACGGCGAACCCGTCGAGAACCTGCCCGACGACCACCGCCGGCGGGTCGCGCGGCTGACCGAGGTGACCCGGCGGTTCCGGGTGGCGGGTCGTGCCGCCGCCTCCGAGGTCAAGCACACCCTGGAGAACGGGCGCGCCGCCGGCGACCCGGCCGTGACGTCCGCGGGCGACGTCGGTACGAGCACGCGGATGGGTAGCTGATGCCGGACTCCACCGAACAGACGATCGTGGTCAACGCCGACGCCGCTGCCGTGATGGCGGTGATCGCCGACTTCGAGCGCTACCCGGAGTGGGTGTCCGCGGCGCGCGAGGTGACGGTCCTCGACACCGACGACGACGGCCGAGCGACCACCGTGCGTTTCGTCCTCGACGCCGGCGTGCTCCGGGACACCTACGAATTGCGGTACAGCTGGTCGCCGGACGGGCGCGCGGTGGAGTGGGATCTGATGAAGAGCGACCTGCAGCAGGCGCAGCACGGGCGGTACGAGCTCGCGCAACTGGCGCGTGGGTCCACGAAGGTCAGTTACGCCCTCACCGTCGACGTGGTGGTGCCGATGATCGCGCCGCTGAAACGTCGTGCCGAGAAGGCGATCACCGACATCGCGCTGCACGAACTCAAGAAGAGGGTCGAAGCCTGATCGATCTGGTACCGATCCACCTCGTCCTCGGTCCCGGGGGAGCTGGGGTGTCGACCATCGCCGCCGCCGGGTCGGTCGCCGCTGTGCGCCGTGGGTCCGCGCGAACCTCGGGGGCACTGTCGGCAGCCGGCCTGGCGACTCGCGGTCCGGCGGGTACCCGCACCCTGCTGGTCTCGATGGACCGATTCCGGCAGCAGTCGGCGAATTTCGGGGTGTTCTCCCGCCCCGGTGAACCGGTGTCGGTCAGTCAGCACACCGACCTGTTGGAATTGGACACGCTGGGTCTGCTGGAGGGGGTCTGGCGGCAGGTCGTGCACGGACTGCCACGGGCCGCAGGGTCGTTCACCGCATCCGTCGCCGCCGTGGATCCCGGGGAGCTGACGGGGTTACCAGGGGTGGAGCAGGTGCTGGCGCTGCGTCGCATCCGTGACGAGGCCACCTCGGGTCGCTGGGACAAGGTCGTCGTGGACTGCTCGGGCGACATCGACGTGTTCACCCTGCTCAACGCTCCGCGGCTGCTGGTCGATCATCTGGAGCGGTTGTGGCCGCGACATCGCCGCCTGGCCGCCGCACACGACAACCCGCGGATCGCCCGGGCGGTGGCGGCCGTGGAGGCGCTGGACCGGGACTGCGCCGACGTGACCGAGTTGTGCACCGACCCCGATGTGATGGCCGCGCAGTTGGTGGTCACCCCCGACGACCACGGGGTCCGGATGGCGCAGCGGTACCGGGCGGTGCTCGATCTGATGACCATCCCGACGGTGGCGGTGTACGCCAATCGCGCCGACACCGACGAACCCGGCCATCGTTCGGCGCTGGCACGGCTGGGCGAGATCGGGCCCGTGCCGGTGATCGCGGTCACGGCGCTGGCAACGCCGCCGGCGACGGTGGCCGCGCTGCGCAAGCTCAAGACGCGGTTCGCGGCGCCCGCCGGCGTTCCGGTGGGCCCGGCAGCGGCCCACGTCGACAAGCTCGGTGGCAGCGGCCTGCAGAGCCGGTACGCGATGCGGTGGCGTCAGCCGTTGCCCGACCCCGACGGGCTGGCGCTGGGTCGCTCGGGCGACGATCTGTTGGTGACCGTGTGCGGACTGCGGCGCACAGTACGATTACCGTCTGTGCTGCGCCGGTGCATCGTCGACGGCGCCACCTACTCAGACGGTGAACTCCGCATCGAGTTCCGCCCCGACGCGGCCGTGTGGCCGGTCCGCGGGGTCTGACCGCAGGCAATCGAGAACGGAGGATCGCCCGATGGACGACGATCCCCCGCGCGCCGGTGCCGGTGCCGACGACGACCGCGGCGACCTGTTGCGCGGCGCCGTCCTCGGACTGATCGACCGCATCGACCAGGTCGCGTCGATCCTGGTACGCGACGGTGCGCCCGGCGCGGGCCCGAACTCCGACACCGTGCCCCCCGGACGCACCGACATCCCCGGCCGACTGACCGTGGACCTGGTGATCGGCGAGGTCGTCGACCTGCTCACCTCGCTCATCGGTCAGCTCATCGCGATTCTCGAGTCGATCGAGGCCGCGCTGGACGCGGCGATGGCCGAGCGCGCGCACCGTACCCGCGCGGGCGACGACAGCCCCCCGCCGACGGGGTTCGAGTCGATCACCGTGCAGATCAACCCCCGACGCGAGCCGGCTCCCCATGACTGACCGATCCGCCCTCGACGACCCGACGGACAGCGCGCTGACCATCGGGGTCGACATCGGCGGCACCAGCATCCGCGCGGCCGTGGTGGATGAGCAGGGACGCATCCTGGACCAGGTGCGCGCGCAGACCCCGACCACGGTGCGTTCGCTGGAGCGGTGCCTGGACCGGGTGGTGTTCGAACTCGCGTCGCGCCGACCGGTCGCCGGGGTGGGCCTCGCCGTGGCCGGCTTCCTCACCCCCGACCGGCAGATCGTGCAGTTCGCACCGCATCTACCGTGGCGCGACGCCGCGGTGGCCGCGGAGATGACCGAGCGGATCGGGATGGCGGTCTTCTGTGAACACGACGCGAACGCCGCCGCGCTGGCCGAGTACCGGTTCGGAGCGGCCGCCCGCGGGCACAACACCGTGGTGTTGGCCATCGGCACCGGGCTGGGCGCGGGATTCCTCCAGGACGGGAGCCTCTACCGGGGCAGCTTCGGAGTGGCGCCCGAGGTCGGGCACCTGCTGGTCGTCCCCAACGGTCGTCCGTGCTCGTGCGGGAAGTTCGGGTGCTGGGAGCGGTACTGCAGTGGGACAGCGTTGGTGGACACCGTGGTCGAGCTGGTGGTCGACGGCGCGATGGACGGATCCGGCCCCAACCGGGTCAGTCAGCTTGCCCGCGACATCGCCGACGACCCCGGTTCGGTCACCGGGCGCCGGGTCGCCGCGGCCGCCAACGACGGCGACCCCATCGCATTGGCCGCCTACGCCGACTTCGCCCGTTGGCTCGGTCTGGGACTGGCGATGATCGGGGACATCTTCGATCCCGACCTCATCGTGCTGGCCGGCGGTGTGGGCGCGGCGTCGGGCCTGTACCTGGACGAGGCACGCGAGCACTATGCCGCGCTGGTCACCGGAACCGGTTACCGCAGACTCGCCCGGATCCGTGCCACCCAACTCGGAGAATCGGCGGGCATCATCGGGGCGGCCGAGACCGCCCGCATGGACCTGCGGCAGGTGCCGACGGCGCAGCTGGGTGGGTAGAGTCTCGTCGTAGTCGGCGGGGTCGGGACGCACGCGACGGATGTGCGCGGCGCCGCCATCCGGTCGCGAGCACCTTGATCGGTGATCGTGCAGAAGAACCGAACGGAGTTGGTCGCGGGATGTGGTACTGGCTGTTCAAGTACGTGCTGATGGGGCCCGGACTGCGTCTGATGGCCCGCCCGCGTGCCGAGGGTCTCGAGAACATCCCCACCCGCGGTCCGGCCATCCTGGCCAGCAACCACCTCGCCGTCGTCGACAGCTTCTACCTGCCGGTCGTCGCGCCCCGCCGTATCTACTTCCTGGCCAAGGCGGAGTACTTCAGCGGCAGCGGTCTCAAGGGTGCCTTCCAGAGGTGGTTCTTCAGCGCGTCGGGCCAGATCCCCATCGACCGCTCGGGTGCCGACGCCGCCGCGGGTGCGCTCATCGCCGCGCGCAGCAAACTCGAGGCGGGTGAGCTGATGGGGATGTACCCCGAGGGCACCCGATCACCGGACGGGCGGCTGTACAAGGGCAAGACCGGTCTGGCGCGGATCGCGTTGGAGACCGGGGTGCCGGTGATCCCGGTGGCGATGATCGATACCGACAAGCTCAACCCGCCCGGCACCGTGCTGCCCCGTCCCACCCGCGTGGTGGTGCGCATCGGCAAGCCCCTGGACTTCTCGCGGTACGAGGGGATGAGCGGTAACCGTTTCATCGAACGAGCCGTCACCGACGAGATCATGTACGAGCTGATGCGGCTGAGCGGTCAGCAGTATGTGGACGTCTACGCCGCGAGCCTGAAGAACAAGAGGGATCCCGACGGCGATGCGATCACGAAGGGGAGCGCGGCCGACGGGCCCGAGCGCTCCGAACCCGCTGCCTGAACGGCGACAGCGCCTCGCGCGGGTGCACGTTCGTCCTCGTGGCGGCGACCCCGGGTGCGTGGTCGACGCGTAGCGCGTCTCGGGTCGTGCGGTCGACGCCAGGCCCGTTCCCGGTCGTGCGCGGGGGCACCGCCCAGACCGTGATCAGCAGCGCCAACCCCCACCACAGGTCCAGGTTGCCGATCAGGTCACCGAGGACCGTCCAGTGCCTGGTCTCCTGTTGCGGCAGGAACTGGAACGGCGCCACCGCGAACACGAACAGTCCGGACGCCACCAGCAGCGTGTACGCACGTCGCACTCGGGTGCTGTCGGTGCGCGCCGCGACCATTGCCAGGGTGAGCAGGACCGGGATGCACCACACCCAGTGGTGCGCCCAGGTGGTGGGTGAGACCAGCAGGGCCCACACCGCGGTCACTGCGACGGCAGGTGTGGAGATGCCCGGTGGGCAGCGTCGTAAGGCCACCACCGCCAGGGCGGTGACCAGCACCGACGACACCATCCACAGGACCTGTTGCACGCCGTGCGCGTCCGGGAACGCCCGGATCCAGAACCCGTTGATGTTCTGGTTCAGTGCCCCCGACAGGTCGCCGATGCGGTCGGTGTGGAACACCGTCTTGGACCAGTAGTGCAGCGAGTCCCGTGGCGCCCACACCGCGCCGAGGGCACCGAGCGCGACGAAGGTGCCCAGTACCCGGGCCACCACCCGCCACTCCCGGAAGGCCAGGAACACCAGCAGGAAGGCCAACGGGGTCAGCTTGACGGCCGCGGCCACCCCGATCAGTACCCCGCGCCACCGCGACCCTGGTCGCAGCGCGTACATGTCCACCGCCACCAGCAGCATCAAGACCACGTTGACCTGTCCGAAGCCCAACGTCATCCAGACCGGGTTGAGCCACAGACAACACGCGGTGACCGCGCAGGTCAGCCAGATGCGGTTGTCGGCGGTACCGATGTCGAGGCGACGCAACACCACGCCGACCACCACGGCCAGACAGACGCCGGTGCTCGCGGTGATCGCGATGGTGGCCGCGGCCAACGAGACCACCGTGAACGGCAGGAACATCAGCACCGCGAACGGTGGATAGGTGAACGGCAGCCACAGACCGCTGGTGGTGAACGGCATCGACCCGTCGTTGTACAGCGGCAACCCGGCCCGCCAGGTCTGCGCGCCCAACCGGTAGACGTCGATGTCCAAGCGCAGGTGGTCGAGGAACGACGGGGTGAACGGCACACCGGCGACCGCGAAGACGATGGACACCGCCAACGCCACGCCCAGCACGATGCGGGTGCGTCGGGCCGGGACCCAGGTGGCCAGCGCACGGTCGAGTCGGGCCAGGGAGAGCCCACCCCGAGGTGATCGCCCGTCGTCGACGCCTCCCACGGTGTCCGTACCCGGATGAGCACTTTCGCTCACGTGCGCACTCCTTCTGCCACGCCCGCCCGCTGATGACACCTCCGGCGTTCGGCACCGCCTACGGTGGGTCGGTGCGCTACTTCTACGACACCGAGTTCATCGAGGACGGCCGCACCATCGAGTTGGTCTCGATCGGTGTCGTCGCCGAGGACGGTCGCGAATTCTATGCGGTCTCGACCGAGTTCGACCCGGCGGGCGCGGGAGACTGGGTGCGTGCGAACGTGCTGCCCAAGCTCCCGTCCCCGGCTTCGCCGGTCTGGAAGAGCAGGACGCGGATCCGTGATGATCTCCTGGACTTCCTCTCTGGCGGGTCGGGCAGGGGCGATTCGGGTTCGGCCGTACCGGACGACGTGGAGTTGTGGGCGTGGGTGGGTGCCTACGATCACGTCGTACTGTGCCAGCTCTGGGGTCCGATGACGGCGCTGCCGCGCGGGATCCCTCGATTCACCCACGAACTGCGGCAGCTGTGGGAGTCCGCGGAGCGTCCCCGTCTGCCCAAGGCGCCCGACGACGCGCACGATGCGCTGGCCGATGCGCGTCACAATCTGGCGAAGTGGCGTGCCATCCAGGAGACCCTCGTCCGGTGAGTTCCTCAGCCGGCCGGGTGATCCCGGCCGGTGGAAGTCCCTCGGTCACGGAGTCCGTGGTGGCGGGGATTACGCTGGACGGGTGGTGAACTGGACCGTAGACGTTCCTATCGACGAACTCCCCGAACTGCCGCCGTTACCCGGTGACATGGCCGCGCGCTTCGCCGACGCGTTGAGCCGACCGGCCCTGCAGCAACCGAGCTGGCCGGAGGACAAGGCCGCTGCGATGCGGACCGTGCTGGAGAGTGTGCCGCCGATCTGTATGCCCACCGAGGTGGAGCAGCTGTCGGCGCAACTCGCCGAGGTGGCCGAGGGTCGCGCCTTCCTGTTGCAGGGCGGCGACTGTGCCGAGACCTTCGCCGACAACACCGAACCGCACATCAAGGGCAACATCCGCACCCTGCTGCAGATGGCGGTGGTGTTGACCTACGGCGCGAGCACGCCGGTGGTCAAGGTGGCCCGCATCGCCGGCCAGTACGCGAAACCGCGGTCGTCGAACCTCGACGCACTCGGCCTGCCGTCGTACCGCGGTGACATGGTCAACGGATTCCCCGCCGAGGAGTCGGCCCGGGCCCACGACCCGTCGCGACTCGTCCGCGCGTACGCCAACGCCAGCGCGGCGATGAACCTGGTCCGCGCGTTGACCGGAGCCGGGTTGGCCTCGCTGCACCGGGTGCATGACTGGAACCGCGAGTTCGTCCGGACCTCGCCCGCGGGCGCGCGCTACGAGGCGCTGGCCAGCGAGATCGACCGCGGTCTGCGGTTCATGGACGCCTGCGGGGTCACCGACTCCAACCTGCAGTCGGCCAACATCTACGCCTCCCATGAGGCGCTGGTGCTCGACTACGAACGCGGCATGCTGCGCCTGGCCGACGACCCGCACGATCCGGACGGTGTGGACAAGCTGCTCTACGACCTCAGCGCCCACTTCCTCTGGATCGGGGATCGAACCCGCCAGCTCGACGGTGCCCACATCGCGTTGGCCAAACTGATCAGCAACCCGATCGGACTGAAGATCGGGCCCTCCACCAGCCCCGAACTCGCCGTGGAGTACGTCGAGGCGCTGGATCCGGACAACGTCCCCGGCCGGTTGACCCTGGTGTCACGGATGGGCAACGGCAAGGTGCGCGAACTGCTGCCGCCCATCGTCGCCGCGGTGGAGGCCACCGGGCACAAGGTGATCTGGCAGTGCGATCCCATGCACGGCAACACCCACGAGTCGTCGACCGGGTTCAAGACCCGGCATTTCGACCGCGTGGTGGACGAGGTGCAGGGCTTCTTCGAGGTGCACCGCGCATTGGGCAGCCATCCCGGCGGTATCCACATCGAGCTGACCGGCGAAGACGTCACCGAATGTCTCGGCGGTGCACAGGACATCTCCGACATGGATCTGTCCGGTCGGTACGAGACCGCCTGCGACCCCCGACTCAACACGCAGCAGTCGTTGGAGCTGGCGTTCCTGGTCGCGGAGATGTTGCGCGGGTAGCGCCGTCGATGTCTAGGGGATGGCGGTGATCGTGATCGTCGAGCCGGTCCTGACCCGCTGACCCTCGCGACGGCTCTGCGCGACCACGAGCGATACCCCCGACCGGGTGAGCCCCTGCACCGACACGGCGAACCCCGCCCGTTCGAGTTTGTCCCGGGCGGTGGTGACGGTCGTGCCGGTGACGTCGGGGACCGTCGACGAGTCCGAGATCAGCAACCGCACCGTCGGGTCGTCGGGGTCCACGCGGCTGCCGAACGACGGTGACGCCGCCGTGACCGTGCCCGCAGGCGCGGTGCCCGACGACGACTCGCCGCCGTCTTCGGCGATCAGGCCGGCGTCCTGCAGACGGTCCCGCGCGGCGGAGTAGTCGAGACCGGTCACGTCGGGGACGGTGATGGCGTTGGACGACAGCAGTTGGACGGTGCTACCCGACTCCACCCGGCTGCCGACCGCGGGGTCGGTCCGGATGGCGCGACCGTTGTCCTCGGCCGCGGAGTACGTCGACCGCACGGCCCCGACCCGCAGACCGGCCGCCTCCAACAATCGCACCGCGTCGTCGCGGTCGCGACCGGTGACGTCGGGCACCCGTACCGGTGCGGGTCCGCTGCTCACGGTCATCGTGACCGACCCGTCGACCGGCATAGACGACCCGGAGGTCGGGGACACCGAGACCACGGTTCCACGCGGGTAGGCCGACGGCACCCCGTCGGCGGCGACGCTGCCGCGCAGGGTGCGTTCCCGCAGCGCGGCCTGCACCGCGGTGACCGGAGAGCCGGGCGTGATCACCGGTACCGTCGGTCGGCCCGCCGAGATCTGCAACCGCACCCGGCCGGCGCGCGTCACCTGCGCCCCCGGGGCCGGGTCGGCCCCGATCACCTCGCCCGCCGGGGCCGCGTCGTGGAAGGTCGGGGTGTCCACCACGGTCAGACCCGCCGCCGTGATGGCCCGCTCGGCGGCCACACGATCCATCCCTGTGATCTGCGGCACCCGGGTGAACCGTCCCGACCCCAGCCACCAGCCGCCGAGTCCGAGCAGGGCGGCGAGCACCACCACCAGAACGAGCACGATGGCGGTGCGCCGTCGTGAGCGGCGTCGACGTTCCGGATAGTCGTCGGCCGCCCGGGTCAGGGACGGACTGGGTATCGCCTCGGCGGCATCACCGGTGTACATCGCGGTCGCGCCACCGGCAAGAGCAGGCGCCGGGTACGGACCGGACCTGCGCGACGTCCCGGTCTCCATCCGGGTGTGCTGTCGAGGCGATCGGGGATCGACGGCCGCCGGAGGGTGACCGCCCGCGGGGACCTTCACGGTCGCGGGGTCCGCGCCGAATCGGGTGGTGGTCGGCGCGTCGTCCGCGGCGATCGGGACCGCACCGGCCAGGCCGGTACGCAGGTTGTGCGCCGACCGGTGTTCCGCCGACCGGGATGGCGCGGGCACGGTGAAGTGCGGCAGGCCCAGTCGATCGGCGACGGCGTCGAGTTCGGCCCGCATGACGCCGGCGTCGGGGTAGCGGTGGGCCGGGTCACGGGAGGTGGCGATGAGCACCACCTCGTCGAGTTCGTCGGGCACCCCGGGGATGAGGTCACCGGGCGCGGGGACGTCGCGGTGCAACCGTTGGTTCGCCAACGCGAGCGGGGTGTCGCCGGTGAACGGGGTCCGCCCGGTCAGCATCTCGAACATGAGGATTCCGGCGGCGTAGACGTCGCTGCGAGCATCCGCGCTGGTCGACGCCACCTGCTCGGGCGACAGGTACGCCGCCGTGCCGAGGATGACGCTGGCCGAGGTGAGTCCGGAGTCGGCGATCGCCCGAACCAGCCCGAAGTCGACGACCTTGATCTCGCCCCGGTCGGAGATCAACACGTTCTCCGGTTTCACGTCGCGGTGCACCAGGCCGTGGCGGTGCGCGGCGGCGAGCCCACCCAACACCGGGGACGTCGCCGCGACCACCGCGTGCGGCGGCATCGGCCCGCGTTCCCGGAGCAGTTCCCGCAGGGTGCCACCCTCGACGAGTTCCATCACCAGGAATGCGCAGTCACCGTCGACGCCCTGGTCGTACACCTCCACCAGGCCGGGGTCTTTGAGCTTGGCCACCGCACGGGCCTCGAATTCGAGCCGCGCGACGAACTGTGGATCGGCCGCGTACTTCGGGTCCATCACCTTCACCGCGACCGGGCGATCGAGACGGATGTCGACGCCCAGATACACCGCGCTCATCCCACCGTGGGCGATGAGCGTCCGGATGCGGTAGCGCCCATCGATCAGCGCGCCGAGGAGGGCGTCGCGGGCACGGTTCACGCACGTCACTGTATCGACGGATTGTCCCGGAACGATCACAGCACGATGAGAACCATGGCAGCGGCCTGAGAACCTCTCTCAGAGACGATCGGTGCCCGGCCGCGGTTGGGCAACCCCGCAGGCGGATGAGTAGTCTCGGCCCCGTGGGTTCCTTACCGCTGACCGAGGATTTCCTGCCGCAGGACATCGTCACCCTGGATGTACGGACCGTCGCGTCGCGCCTGGGGGTGTCGACGGGTCGGGTGCGCAACCTGATCACCGATCACCACCTGCTGGCACTGAGACGCGACGGTGAGCCGGCGGTGCCGGAGTTGTTCTTCGACGACCATGGGATCGCCAAACACCTGACCGGTCTCATCGAGGTGCTCATCGACGGTGGCTACACGCGTCACGAGGCGATGCACTGGCTGTTCACCGAGCAGGACGACCTGGGGGTGTGTCCTGCGGTGGCCATCCACGGTCACCAGGCCCGCGAGATGATCCGCCGGGCCCAGGCGCAAGCCTTCTGATCGGCCCAGGCGCAAGCCTTCTGATCGGCTCAGCGCAAGCCTTCTGATCGGCTCAGCGCAAGCCTTCTGATCGGCTCAGCGCAAGCCTTCTGCTCGGCTCAGCGCGAGCCTTCTGGTCGGCTCAGCGCGAGCCTTCTGGTCGGCGGACCAGCGGCAGGAACACCTCGTCGACGATGCTCTCGATGGTGGCGCGGGTGACCGGCGGTCCGAACATCAACTCGTTGCGGATGAGGTCGAGGGGGACCGTGGACACGCGGGGACTGACGGTGGTGGTGTCGATCTCGCCGCGGGCCATGGCGCGGTGCAGGATGGGGTCCATGATCGGCCGTGCACCGTGGACGAGGCTGGTGCGGAGATCGGCGAGCTGGGTTCCGGTCTCCTCGTAGAAGGCGGACAGGCGCACGGTCAGCGTCGCGACCACCTCCGCCCGTTGACTGCTCACGTCGTCGAGCAGGGTGATGAGATCGCCGCGCAGACTCCCGGTGTCGGGGGCGGTGATCCGATGGTGGTCGTAGTAGTGCTGGATCGCCGCGCGCGTCATCTCCGGCTTGGTGGGCCACCGGCGGTAGACCACCGGGCGACTCGTCGCGGCCCGGCGGGCGACGCCCTCGTAGGTCATCGCGCCGTACCCGACCTCGGCGAGCTCCGCCCACGCCGCCTCGAGGAGGGCCTCCTGCAGCGCCGCACCTCGACGGCGGCGTGGCGGTTCGTTGAGATCCATTTGCGTATCTTAAGCTACGGGTCTACCGTGCCGTTAGATACACACACGCATCTTAGGTGGCCTCATGACCCGACCTGTGTCCTCCGACACCGCGCCATCGGCGCCGACGAAACTCGATCCGCACGTCGTACGCATCGCGATGGCTGTCATCGCCGGCGGCATCGCGGTCATCTTCGACGCGACGATCGTCAGTATCGCGCTTCGACAACTCACCGAGGATCTGCACGCCTCGCTCGGCACCATCCAGTGGGTCAGCACCGCCTATCTGCTGGCGATGTTCGTGGCCATCCCGCCGTCGAGTTGGCTGCAGTCGCGCCTGGGCGGGAAACGCCTCTGGATACTGGCGCTGGGGGTGTTCCTGCTGGGATCGGTGCTGTGTGCGCTGGCCTGGGACGCGCCGAGTCTCATCGCCTTCCGGGTGGTCCAGGGGCTCGGAGGTGGCGTGATGATGCCGTTGATGATGACCCTCATCATGCAGGCCGCCCGCGGTCAGAGCATGGGCCGCTTGATGGCCCTGATCGGGCTACCCGCCTCGCTGGGGCCGATCGTCGGACCGGTCATCGGCGGGATCATCCTGCACTGGCTCGACTGGCCGTGGCTCTTCCTGGTCAACGTGCCGTTCTGCGTGGTCGGAGCGTGGTTGGCCTGGCGGATCCTGCCGGACGACCGGCCGGCGCCCGGCCCGAGGCCGTCGCTCGACGTCGGCGGGCTACTGCTCATCGTCCCCGGTCTGGTCGGGGTGATCTTCGGGTTGAGCAATGTCAGCAAGAACGGGGGATTCGGCCGCGGTGACGTGTGGGCCCCGGTGGTGATCGGCGTCATCCTGACCGCGCTGTTCGTCGGGTGGGGATTGCGCCGCGGCAGCCGTGCGTTGCTCGATGTCCGGTTGTTCACCCACCGGCCGCTGGCGGTCGGATCGTTCCTGCTCGCGGTGATGGCGATTGCTCTGTACGGCGCGATGTTGCTGCTGCCGTTGTACTTCCAGCAGCTGCGCGGTCAGGGGGCGTTGGGTGCCGGGCTGCTGCTCATCCCGCAGGGCGTCGGTGCACTGCTCTCACGCACGCTGGGTGGACGGCTGACGGACGACATCGGACCCCGGCCCGTGTCGGTGCTGGGCTTCGTGATCCTCGCGGCGGCCACCGTGCCCTTCGCGCTCGCCGGGACAGACACGGCGACCTGGTGGCTGATGGTGGTGCTGCTGATCCGCGGGGTCGGTCTCGGGTTGGTGATGACGCCGATCATGACCGTGTCCTTCGTCGGCATCGCCCCGCAGCAGATGCCCGACGCCAGCATCATCACCCGAGTCGCCCAGCAGGTCGGCGGATCCTTCGGCACCGCGGTGCTCGCGGTCGTCCTGGAGTCGGCCGCCCGGGGCGGTGGGAGCGCAACATCCGGGTTCCACCAAGCCTTCTGGTGGGCAACCGGTCTCACCCTCCTGGGCGCGGCCCTGTCGTTCCTGTTGCCCGGACGTACCCGTCAGCCTGATCGTTCCCCGTCAGGCTGAGCCGACCGACCACCGGCCGAGCGAAGCCCGACCGGCTCGACGCAATCGCTGGGCGGTACCGACGCGAACCCGCGTGCGCATGATGTGGAAGTCGGCCGCCTCCACCTCGGCGAGGATGTCGCGGTAGAGCTCGAACGCGGTGCGGATGGCCGGTCGACTCCGGGGGGCGAGCAACGCGATACCGGTTTCGGCGCGGCGGTATTCGGCCCGGGTGACCGCGATCTGGTGGGCCAGTGCCCGCTGCAGCTCGGGGGTGGAACGTCCGGTGCGGCGGCAGGCCCACAGCATCTCCTCGTCCACCCCGAACGCTGCGAGATCGTCGAGGGGCAGGTACACCCGATCGCGGTTCAGGTCGTCGCCGACGTCGCGGATGAAATTGGTGAGCTGGAAGGCGACACCCAGCGACGCCGCGGCACGACCGGCCTCGGTGAGCGACCCACCGGTCGTGGTGCCGAGCACCGGCAGCAGTTGCAGGCCGATCACCGCCGCCGACCCGTACATGTACTCCGCGAGCTCGTCCTGGTTGTGGTAGCGATTGCGGAACAGTGGATCCGACGGTGCGTCCATCCGCATCGAACGCAGGAACGCGCGGAAGTGATGGTGCGGTATCGCGAAGGTGTCGATGGTGTCGACCAGTGCGTCGAGACCCGGATCGGTGACCGTCGTGCCCGCCAACCCGGCGAACAGTTCGGTCTCGATGGCGTCGATGGCGGCGGTCGCTGCGACCCGGTCACCGACGTCTGCGTGATCCACGTCCACCGCCGTGTCCACGTCGACGATGTCGTCCACGCGCCGGGCGAAGGCGTACAGGGCGTGCACCGCGCGACGCTGCGGTGGCGTCAGCAGTCGGGTCGCGAGGTAGTAGGTGGTTCCGTGCTCGGCGGTGACGGCGCGGGCCTGTCGATATCCGAGGCGTCGGGACGGTGTGGTCATCGCACGTCCCCCGCGGTGTGGAGACGGGTCGTCGGTCGGCGCGGTCTGCCGATCAGCGACCACCCGGCGACCGCGGCGACGGCGAGACAGATCACCACGGGCACCGGTTCGTACAGCAGGATCGAGTCGTCGGGCTGGAAGACGATCAGTTGCAGCACACAGCAACCGGCGATCACCGCCGCCACCCGTCGCGACAGGACGAACGCCGAGGCGGGCACCAGGGCCCAGGTGTAGTACCAGGGCAGCGTGGACGGCTCCAACAGCAGCACCGCGAGCAGCGCGAGGGTCATACCGAGCATCGCCGATCGTTCCGAAGCACGGAACCGCCACCAGCAAACAAGCAGTACCACCGCCAGCACCACCGAGCCCACGGTCCTGGTCACCGACAGCACCGGCAACAGGTGCAACGCGGTGAACGGCGCCGCGGCCACGGTGATGACGTGGGCGACGAGGGTGGGGATGGTGAGCCAGTTGATGATCCGGTCGGCCCAGCCCAGACCGGTCAGCCAACCGAGGCCGTGACCGACCATCAGGGTGAACACCCCGAACACCACCACCGAGCATCCGACGATCGCCGCGAACACCCGGGCCACGTCCACCGGCCGCACCGCACGTCGTTCCCGCAGGTGGGCCAACCAGATCCAGAGGACGAACGGCAGGGCGACCCCTGCGGTGATCTTGATGGCGGTGGCCAGTGCCAGCACCACCACCCCGCTGACGTGGGATCCGCGCAGCACCAAGACCAGCCCCGCGGCCAGCACCCCCATCATCAGCAGTTCCACGTGCGGCCCGCCGACGAGGTGGATGAGCAGCATCGGGTTGAACGCCACCAACCACAGGCTCGCGGGCACCGAACTGCCGAAGTGCCGGGCCAGGTGGGGGATGGCCCAGAGCGTGAGCAACAGTCCGGGCAGCATCACGATCCGCATGGCCAGCACGCCGGCGATGGCGTGGTCACCGGTGAGGGCGGTGACCGCCCGGGTCAGCGTCATGAACAGCGGACCGTAGGGGGCGGTGGTGGTGGCCCATACCTGTGCCATCGAATCCAGCAGCGGACCGGGACGATGCACCGGGCCGTCGGCGTACGGATCGAACCCGTGGTGCAACAGCGCGCCCTGGGCGAGGTAGGCGTACACGTCACGGCTGTACACGGGGACGGCCACCATCAACGGTGCCGCCCACGACAGCGCCGACCATTGCAGGACCCGGGTCGGCACCGCCGGACGATCACCCGCGCCGCGATCACCGAAGAACAGCCGTCCCAATCGGATCCACGCGAGCACCAGCAGCACGACCCCGGCCCAGAACACGACATTCAGCAACGACTTGCCATGGCCGTAGTACACCCATGACAGGCCCACGTTCTGCAGCCACGCGTTGTTCCGTGGGATGTCACCGACACCGAAACTGCCGACTGCGACGAGTACCGACCCGATCACCCCGGTGATCACCATCCGCCCGACCGGGCTGCGCCGGAATCGGGCGGTCGCGCCGTGGGTACCGAGTTCGATGGTGGACACGCCGCGCTCAGCTCCGCGGCAGACCGACAAGACGGGACACTCGGCGCGCGGCCAGACCCCCGGACACCAACACCGGTGGGATACCGACCCCGGGCAGCGTCTGCGCACCGGACAACACCACGTTGGCCACCCCCGGCACGGTGGTCGGGGTACGCAACGGCCCGGTCTGCAACAGGGTGTGCGCCGCCGAGAACGGCGTGCCCGCAGGCATATCCGCTGATGCCCAGGTGGACGGATCGTCGACGCGGAGCACCCGTAGTCCCGAGATCCCCGGGTAACCGCGACGCTCGAGGACGTCGAGTATCTCCGCGACGTAGGGGCGAGAGATGACATCCCAACGCAGATCGGCGGAGTGCAGGTTGGGACACGGGGCCAGCACCGACACCGACTCCAGCCCGTCGCGGATGAAGGTGTCCGGGTCGGTGCGGCCGGGTCGGGTGAGCAGGAACGACGGATCTGTCATCAGTCGTCCGGGGGTGGCGGTGATCTCCCGGAACGTCTCGTCCCAGGCGGCGCCGAAGTCGAGGGTGTGATGCCCGCCCGGCCAGGAGTCGGTGACCGTGGTGGGCAGGGTGCCGTGCACCACCACGGCGCTGGGCGACCACCGGATGCGGCGCCGGCGGGCGGCTTGCGGGAGCAGACGCTCCGTGACGGGTGTGTCGGTACCGAGAACCACGGCGGCACAGTCGAGATCACCGTCTGTGGTGGTCACCGCACGCGCACGGCCGCCGCTCACCCGCACCCCGGTGGCCGCTGTACCGAGCACCATCCGACCGCCGGCGGCGGTGAACGCCTCGGCCATCACGTCGCCGACGGTGCCCATACCGCCACGGCAGTAGTAAACGCCGAGCCCGACGTCCATGTGCGAGATGATCGCGTAGATCGCCGGTGCCCGGTTCGGCGGCACCCCGGCGTAGAGCGCCTGGAAGGTGAACACCCGCTGCAGTCGTGGGTCGCTGACGAATCGCCCGATCGCCGAGGTCAGGGTGCGTAACCCGCCCATGGCGACCAGCCGCGCGGCCCTCGACCGGGTGTCCGGGGCGAAAAAGTCGGCCAGACCGTCGAAGTCGCGGTCGACGAAGGTGTCGAACTCCACGTCGTAGAGTCGCGACAACCAGTCGCGCAGCCGTAGGTACCCGGACCGCTGGTCCGCACCGAAGGTGTCCTCGATGGCGTCGGCGAACCGTACCGGGTCGCGGTGCACCTGTAGGGCGCTGCCGTCGGCGTAACGCATCCAGTACGCGGGGTCGAGGCGGACCGACCCCAGTCGGGCCCTGGTCTCGTCGGGCGTCACACCGACCGCGGACATCGCGTCCTCGATCAGGGCGGGCATGGTCAACACCGTCGCCCCGATGTCGAACGCGTGTCCGCCGATGTACTCGGTGCGGACCTTGCCGCCGGGGCGCGGGGCGGGGTCGACGACGGTGACCTGTGCACCGACGCCCTGCAATCGCAGCGCCGCCGACAGACCGGACAGTCCGGCGCCGACGACGACGACGTCTGGTGCGTCGCCCATCAGGCTGCGCGGTCGGCGAGGCGGCGGCCGAACGCGATGAGGTCGTCGGCGGCGCCGGGGTCGGCGGGTCCCGACCGCAGTTCGGTCACGGCGGCCTCCACCCGGGCGGCGATGTCGTCCTCCACTGCGGCGACCGAACCCAGATCGGTGAGCACGCCCCGGATCTCACTGAGTTGGGTGTCGGTGAGCGGGTGGCCGACGGAAGCCCGCAGCAGGCGGGCCGCGGCCGGGTCGTTGTCGTCGGCCCGGGCCAGGGCATCGGCCAGCAATGCGGTGCGTTTGCCCGCCACCAGGTCGTCACCCGACGGTTTGCCGGTCTGTGCCGGGTCACCGAACACCCCCAACAGGTCGTCGCGCTGCTGGAATGCGGTGCCGAG
The DNA here is from genome assembly GCF_900156495.1 of Williamsia sterculiae. Lineage (GTDB taxonomy): Bacteria > Actinomycetota > Actinomycetes > Mycobacteriales > Mycobacteriaceae > Williamsia_B > Williamsia_B sterculiae. Next base: position 140,214 of record NZ_FTNT01000012.1, on the reverse strand, counting down.
ATCGTCACCCACGGTGGCCAGCGACGCGAGCAGGTCGTCGGACGCGCCCGCGAGGGCGGCACCGAGCTGCAGCGGTCGGGTCACGGTGTAGGCGGCCGTCTTGAACCGCATCACCCGGCGCGCGGCCTCGGGCGACTCGTCGCCGGTCGCCTCGGACAGGATGTCGAGGTACTGACCACCGAGTACCTCGGTGCGCATCGCCGCCCAGATGGGGGCCATCCGGTCGCGCGCCTCGGGCGCCAGACCGGCGTCGGCGACCATGTCATCGGACCAGCTCAACGCCAGGTCGCCGAGCAGGATCGCGGTGGACATCCCGAAATGGTCGGAGTCGCCTGCCCATCCGTGGTCGCGGTGTCGGGCGGCGAACTCGCGGTGCACGGTGGGGAAGCCGCGTCGGGTGTCGGACAGGTCGATGATGTCGTCGTGGATCAGGGCACAGGCCTGGATCAGTTCCAGTGCCGCGCACACCTGCAGCGTCGCCGTCGCCTCCGGGACGTCGACCCCACCGCCCGCACATCGCCACCCCGACCACGCGAAGGTGGGGCGCACCCGCTTGCCACCGCGCAGCACGAACGCGCGCATCTCGGCGACGGCGTCGGCGAACACCGGTGACACCGCGCCCGTCAGAGCGGTACGACTGTCCAGGAAATCGGTGAGGGCCGCGGCCGCCGCCGACGGCACGTCGGCGAGCCGGCGGGGCGTCCGAGAGGGCTGAGCGCCTGGGGCCGTCGCACCCGTGACACCGGTGTCGGGCGCGGATGTCACCCGCGGACCTCGGGTCGGTGCCTCATACCGCCAACATTACGTGTCCGGCCGGTGGGCGTTCGTGTCCGTGTCCCCTCGGTGTCCGAAGGTGTACCCCCTGTGTCCGTATGCTGGGCCGGTGAGCAACGCCAGTCCCCAGTCGTCGATCGTCGAACGGCTGAAGCACCCCGGCGCCGTCATCCACCGCCCGAATTCCGATCCCGTGCCCTTCTCGGTGGAGTTCATGCCACCTCGCGACGCCGCGGCCGAGGCCCGGTTGTGGCGGGCCGTCCGCATCTTCGAACGTATGCGACCGGCGTTCGTGTCCATGACCTACGGCGCAGGAGGTTCCACCCGCGAGCGCACGGCCCGGATCACCGGGCAACTGGCCCGCGAGACCACGCTGCTGCCGGTGGCGCACCTGACCGCGGTGTCGCACAGCGTGTCCGAACTGCGTGCGATGGTCGGTGCCTACGCCGACGAGGGCATCACCAACATCCTGGCGTTGCGCGGTGACCCGCCCGGCGATCCGCTCGGTGAATGGATCAAGCACCCCGACGGGGTGGAATACGCGGAGGAACTGGTCCGCATGGTGCGCGACCTCGGTGACTTCCACGTCGGTGTGGCGTCGTTCCCGGAGGGTCATCATCGTGCCCCCGACCTCGATCACGACACCCGCCATCTGGTCGGGAAGCTGCGCGCGGGCGCCGAGTACTCGATCACCCAGATGTTCCTCGATGTGGACGACTATCTCCGGCTGCGTGACCGGGTGTCGGCGATGGACCCCGAACAGGGCCGCAAGCCGCTCATCCCCGGCATCATGCCGATCACCTCACTGAAGTCGTTGCGGCGGATGGTCGAGCTGTCCGGGGCGAGCATCCCGCCTGCCGTCGAGGCCCGGTTGACCGCGGCGGCGGGCGACGGACCCGAGGAGGATCGGGAGGCCGTGCGAGCCGTCGGCATAGACCTGGCCACCGAGCTGTCGGAACGGTTGATCGCCGAGGGCGCGCCCTCCCTGCACTTCTGTTGCCTGAACTTCGCGCGCGCGACCAGTGAGGTGCTCACCCGGCTCGGCCTGGACGTGCTCACACCCGTGGGTGGATGAGCTGAGTCGTGTCAACCGATGCGTCGGCCGCGCCAACTGCGGTGCCCGCGCCGTCGGGCGACCACGGAGTCGGTGACCGCGGCGGCGAACACCGTCGCCGACAGTGGGTGACCTATCGCGCCGGCCAGGTCTGCGGCGGTCAGTCGACCGCATTCGACGCGCCTGCTGAGCAGTCGTGAGGTCACGGCGAGGCCGATGGCGATCGCCGCCCGGACCCGCCGGGTGCCGAACACCAGCGTGACCGCGGGCAGCGAGTACACGCTCACCACCACGGCCGCGACCGCCAGCGCGCCCGCATCACCGCCGAACTGCTCGGCCAGCCAACGGCGGTACCCCTCGCGGGCACCGTGGTCGTCCTCGTACATCCGGCAGTGTGCGGTGTCGGCGCCACAGCGGATCTCGGTACCCCATCCGAGCGTCCGCAGGTGTCGTGCCAGCGCCAGGTCCTCGGCGGCGGCGCCGATCACCGGTCGGTGTCCGCCCGCCCCGAGGTAGGTGCCGAGTCGGGTGACCAGGAACTGACCGTTGGCGATCGCCGTCGACGGCCGGAGCGAGCCCTGTGTCACGCGCAGCGGGACACTCGTCAGCCAGGACCACGCCAGCAGCGGCTGCACCAGCTGCTGCAAGCATCCGTGGGCCAGCTCGGCGGGCCAGACGGTGAGCAGCCCTGGTTCCGGTAGCCGCCGACGACGGCGGTCCGCGGTGATCGCGCCGAACGTGGCCGCCGCCCGGGGGACGGCGTCGGGGGAGAGCCGGACGTCGGCGTCGAGGAACATCACCAGATCGTCGGACGTCCCGTCCGCGACCCCGCGGTCCAGCAGGGTCAGCAGCGCGGCCACCTTGGGGTTCGCACCGTCGGCCGGCGCGGCCGCCGATGCCAGCACCGCGAACCGGGGATCACCGTCGACCGCCCGGTCGGCGACCGCGAGGGTCTGGTCGGTGGACGCGTCGTCGAGGATCCGGACCCGGAGGTCGGCGAGACCGGACTGGGCCCGCAGATCGGCGATCAGGGGACCGATCCGTGCTGCCTCGTCGCGAGCGGGGATCAGCACCCAGACAGTCGTGTCGACCGGGGCGTGTGGGATGTCGAGCCGGTGGAACCGGCGTGCGTTGTCGACGGCGATCGCGAGGTTGACGGCCGCGACCACCACCGGTGCCCACCCGGCGACGCTGCGCATCCGGCGCGGCGTCAGGTCCGCTCGGCCCGCGGTCGGGAATCCTTCTCGGCGGTCGGCGTGCCGGGCCGAGGGGAGCGGTCGCGGAAGACATACGCCAAGCCGATGACCGCGAGCACCACCAGCAGGGTGATCCCGGCCAGCAGCCAGGTCCAGTCGCCGAAGGCAGCGGTGCTCGGATCCGGATAGTCGGCCTCGGCGGTCATCTGCACCTGCTGCGACGGGTCGGGGGTCCACGTCGCCGAGTCGTCGGTGGTCTGTTTGCCGTTGCTCGCCGACACCGGGCCGGAGAACCGGACGGTGAACTCCACGTAGTCCTTGCCCGCGGTCAGCGCCGACAGGTCACCCGAACCGCGGAAGCGCACCACGTCACCGCTGCGTTTGGCGGTGAGGTCCATGGTGACCGTCGAGTCGGGGTAGGCCTCACCGATCAGGTCACCGAGCTGGTTGAACTGACCCATGCTGATCTCGTTGTAGGTGACCCGGGTGCCCACCATCTCACCCTGCTTGTACTCGCTCGCCGAGACGTTGCCCGCCATCGACTGCGGTACGTCGACCTGCGGTCCCTTGCCGGTCAGCGGGTTCTTCTCGGCCAGCACGAAGTCACCCCACAGCCGGTCTCCGACGTAGGACGACGACTGCAGGCAACCGGACAGCAGCGGCGAACAGAGCAGCAACAGCACGGTCGCGACGAGCCCGATCCGGGCGGTACGGCGGCCCGTGGTCGTGGCACGTGCGGTGGAAGAATGCGGCACAGGATCATCGTGCCAGGTGACCGCGGCGATCGGCGGCACCGACTCGACTCTCACCGCGTCCGGCCCGTCCGTTTCTCGATCGCGCGGATGGCCGCGGGCACCCCGAGCACCCCCATCGCGACCAGGCCATAGGGCACTCCGACGGCCAGCTGCCGATCGTCCAGGAACACCAGATGCGCCAGCGCCGACCCGAGCCAGGTCCACGCGAACCAGACACCCGGGACCACCGGGAACCCCCGATGACCGCCTCGAACGCGGTCGAGCACTGCCACCAGCGCGAACACCACCACGGCGACCAGCACCCAGCCGGCGTAGTTGGTCAGCGGGACGTCCGGGACTCCGGGCAGCGCCGGGTGCGGATGTTCCCAGGTCCATAGCCCTTCGGCGACCATCTGCGGGTCCAGGTACAGGTCCCAGCCGAGCATCGCGACGACCGCGGTGACCACCCGCACCACCCGACGGCGTGGGAACACCCAGCAGGCCACCCGCCACACCGAGTACACCCCCACGAACCAGGCCAGGGTCACCACCAGCGGCACCGACGCCACCGCGGGACCGACTCGGTCGGTCGCGTAGTGGTAGGCGCCGAACGGGAATCCGGTCCTGGTGCCCACCGTCTCGGCAACGAAGGTCACGAGCGGAACCGCCACCATCCAGGCCACGGTGCGCCGGGACGTGCCGACCGCCCGGGCATGGGCGACCATCGCGACCACCCCGGCGAGGACCACCGCCACGGTGGTCGCGTCCCGAGTGGATGCGGTGACCAGCGGATAGGTGATCTGCGCGGCGATGCAGACCCCCAACGCGATCACCGCGACGGTCGACGACGGCCGGTTCACGTCCGACGGCCGCGTACCGCGCGACGTAGTGCGCCTGCGGCCCGTGAGCGCAGGGTGTCGGTGCCCAGGATCATGGCCGCCGCGGCACGGCCTGCCGCACCGTTGACCCCGCCGCCGGGGTGGGTGGAGGCACCGGCCAGGATCACCCCGTCGGCACCGGGAACTCGGCGGCCGGCGAGATCGGGGTGCGGCCGCAGGGTGAACATGTTCGGCAGCGACATCTCCACGTGCATGATGTTGCCGCCCCGCAGACCGAGTTCGGTCTCCAGATCCTCCGGCGTCTGGGTGTACACGTCGCGGATCCCGTCGCCGAAGCCGGGTGCGTGGCGCTCGAACTCGGCGAGGACGCCCGCGGTCGCGGCACCGGCCGTGGTGGACCAATCGCGTCCACCGGCGAGCCGTCGGGGATGCCATTGCGCCCACAAGGTGAGTGATGCACGTCCGGGCGGTGCGAGTGTGGGGTCGATGGCCGAGTAGCTCATCGCGACCAGGGCGGGTCGGTCGGGGAGGACGCCGGCGGCGGCCTGCCCGTGGGCCAGCGACAGCTGGGCCCGGTCGGTCACCAGCAGGCCGAGGGCGGAGTGCACCCCGTGTTCGGGCAGGTCGTCCGGCAGTCCGGCGTACTGCGGCAGGGCGTCGGCGGCGACGCGCACCGCCATCCCGATGCCGTTGCCGACCACGATGTCGCGCCGCCACCGGTCCGATGTGGCTCGGTCGAACCCGCCACCGTCCAGCAGGTCCAGGGTGGTCAACACGTGACACGCGGCGACCACCCGCCGGGCGCGCACGGCGCTGCCGTCGGCCAACTCGACCGTCGGTCCCGCCGGCGACTCGCGGATCGCCGTCGCCGCGCACCCGGTGCGCACCCGTGCCCCGTGTGTCGCGAGCACGCTCATCAGTGCGTCGGTCAGCGCACCGCTGCCACCGACCGCCCGTCCCGGCGGCATGTCGTGGAGCAGCGCGGCATACCCGACCATCGGCGCGGTTCCGGGCTCGCTCATCGGCGGTCCCGACTGGGCGCCGAACCAGGCCAGCGCGGCCTTGAGGCGCTCGCAGGTGAACCAGCTGTCGAGCAGGTCGTCACCGGACTGCAGGAATTCCCGCGACAACATGCCACCGGCATCACGGCCGGTGGTCCCGTCGCGGGTGGGCAGACCCCAGAACGCGCGCGCCATGGCCACCGGGCCCGGTGGCCCGCAGAAGGCGCGTACCAGGGCTCGGCCCCGTGGCGCCCACACCCCGACGAAGGTGCGGTACGCGTCGGCGTCGCGCTGACCACACGCCTCGGCGATGGACGCACAGGTGCGGTCGAGATCGGTGTGCAAGACGATGGCCGGTCCGTCGGCGGTGGCCGGGGCGAAACCCCACGGGTCGCAGTCGAGATAATGCAACCCGTGGTCGGTCAGTCGCAGCTCATCGATGATCGGCGTGTGCCGGATCATGATGTGCGCCGACGAACCGCGGTCCACTCGATAACCGGGGAAGCGTTCGACCGTGCTCACCGCCCCACCGGGCACCTCGTCGCGTTCCACCACCAGCACGTCCTGACCGGCGGCGGCCAGGTAGGCGGCGGCGATGAGCCCGTTGTGTCCGGCACCGATCACCACCACGTCGGCGGATTGCGCGTTCACCGCGACGCCCTACAGGGGTAACGCCCGACTCAACACCGCGAACGGACGCGGGTCACCGGTGAAGGTGAACCCCCGTAACACGTCGGTGAAGCCGAGTCGTCGGTACAGATGCCACGCCCGGTTGCTCTCGCCCGCCACCTCGGGGGTCGAGAGCAGCACGCGGCGTTCCTCGCGATCGCGCAGCAGCCGCATCAGCAGCAGTTGACCCACCCCCTGTCCCTGCGCGACCGGGTGCACGTGCAGTTCGGTGAGTTCGAAGTAGTCGGTGACCACGTCGTCGATCTGCGGTCGGGTGCGACCCGCGCGCCGCAGACCCGCCGCGAGCTGGTCGTTCCACCACTGTCCGGGGCCGCCTCGATAGCCGTAGGCGATGCCCACCAGCGTGTCGGTCCGCGCGCCGGGTTCGGACCGCACGGCGGCGATGCCCTGCCATCCCGGTCTGCGGGCATGTTCGCGCCACAGCGGGGCGCGGTGGCTCTCGGTGCCGCGTGGGTACTCCATGGCGGTCACGTAGACCGACAACGCGGGGTCCAGCCAGCTGCCGAGATCTCTCGGGGAGAGCTCCACCAGTCGGATGGTCACGGGTGCGCCTGCCTGTATCGGTGTGTCGGGTCGGTGTGTCGCTGTGCGGACCGGCTCGGCCCTTGAACTCCGGCCACCGCTCCCGTTATATTGAATAGGTCGAACGGGTGTTCGAGTACTCAACCTCCGCAAGCGCGAGTGACTTGTGACCCGACGGCCACGGTCCGGTGGTGGGCGAGGGAAGCGCCTGCCACCGGACCCGTCATCACACATCGGACCGGGCGTGGGCATCGACCCACGTCGGCTCGGATGTCAGAGGGTGCGGGGATGCTCTGGAGATCGGATCGCGTTGTACCGGACCAGATCGGTCGACAGCGGAGCACGCCAGGGAGGTGGTGGAAATGGGAACCACGGCACGGAGCAACCGCGCACGGGGGGCAGCGGTGACCGCGCCCGACCCGCGGGCCATCTGGCAGGCGCGTGACCTGTTGTCCCGCGCGGATGAGCTGGTCGGACAGGCTGTCGCCACCACTGATCACCTCGAGCGTTTCCGGCTGTTGTACGTCGCCGCCCTGCGTGGTGCGGGAGCGGCGTTGGCGGTTCGCGAGAACCCCGGTGCGCGCCGCACCTCGAACAGCGCCTGGGCTCGGTTGCCCCGAGCGGTGCCGTCGCTGGCCGCGGCGGCCTCTTACTTCGCGGGCATGTCGCGTCTGCGCTCCGACATCGAGGCCGGTCTCGACCGCACCATCGGTCATGCCGACATCGTCGACATCGAGGGCCGGGTGCGCGGGCTGCTCGACGACGTCGATGCCGTCATCACCGACTACGAGCGGGGAGTCCGTCACGATCAGGTCGCCCGTTCGGCCTGACCGGGCGTCGGTTGCCGTGGTCCGACCCACCCGGCGGAGATGATCCACCGGGCAAATCGAAGACGTCACACGGTTATAGTGGTCGCAGAATCCACAAGCTCGTATCATTGTGGAAGAGCCCGCGAGCGTGCGGGTTCGCGCCTTCTTCGAAGCCATCGTCCGGTGGTCACGGAGTGGTCGGAACTGTGATCTGTTTGAGGAGGAGGGGCGGTGCCACTCTCGGAGCACGAGCAGCGAATGCTCGAACAGATCGAGAACGCGCTGTACGCGGAGGATCCGAAGTTCGCTTCGAGCGTCCGTCGTCGACGTCTCGGTGGCTCCACCACGCGCAGGCGTGCCCAGGCGGCGGTCATCTTCGTCGTCGGGTTGGTTCTGCTCATCGGTGGTCTGGTCGTCAACGTCACCATCGGCGGTTTCCCGATTCTGAGTCTTGTCGGGTTCCTCGTCATGTTCGGCGCCGGTTTGATGGCGCTGTGGGGTTTCGGCTCCAAGGGATCCGAAGCGCAGTCGTCGACCGACCAGTCCGGCGGCACCGGCCAGTCCAAGCGCAAGGGCGGTGGATCGAGCCGCAAGTTCTCCGAACGCATGGAGGACCGCTTCAACCGTCGTTTCGAACAGGAGTAACCCTCCACCACGTCAGTCAGCTGACCGGGGCCGCGCATCGTCGAGATGCGCGGCCCTGCTGTCGTGCGGAGCTGGTCGTACCGGCCAGACCCGCCGGTGATCACCCCACTCTCGCCACGCGATTCCACCGTCACCCCACTTTGCTCCACCTTGTGTGTCCGCTCTCTCGTGCCTGGGGTGCATGTGGGCATAGGTGCTGGTGAGCGCGCTGACACAGGTGTCGAACACGCCGGGTGAATTCGAATGCCTCGATCCAATCGTCGCTTTGAGCTGCAGCTTTGCGCTGAGGTGGGGGGAAGTGCCGCCTACGGGGTGGAAAGTGGTGGAAAGTGGGGTACTGTGGTCACAACAGCTCAGGGGATACCACCTCCGAGGTGTAGGCGGGAGGTGTCGTGGCGTTTTTCCTCGGCACCTACACGCCCAAGCTGGACGACAAGGGGCGGCTCACGTTGCCCGCGAGGTTTCGCGACGAGTTTGCGGGAGGGTTGATGGTCACCAAAGGACCGGATCGCAGCCTCGCCGTGTACAAGCGCGAGGACTTCGCCGAGTTGGCCCAGCGCGCCATCGCCGCCGCCAAGCTCAATCCGGAGGCGCGGTCGTTTCAGCGCAACCTGGCCGCGAGCACCGAGGAGCAGCGGCCGGACGGGCAGGGCCGGATCACCCTGTCGAGCAAACACCGGACCTACGCCAACCTGGCCAAGGAGTGCGTGGTGATCGGCAACATGGACCACCTGGAGATCTGGGACGCGCAGGCGTGGCAGGACTACCAGGGTGAGCACGAGGAGAGCTATTCGCAAGGCGGGTTCGAGTCGCTGGACTCGGGCCTGTAGGTGGCGAGCTCACGAGATGCGGGCGACCACATCCCACGGTGAGCCGAGGCCTCTGCCCGATCCGACCCTGACGCACTTCCCCAGCGCCAGGTTCGCGATCGGGCGGAGACCCCGGTTCATCACCACCCTCGGCAGTCCGACCGGGACGGCGGTCACCACGAAAGGTGAGCAGGTGAACCAGGTCTCGGGTGAATTCGGACACGTTCCGGTGATGGCCGAGCGCATGCTGGAGTTGCTCGCCCCGGCCATCGACGGTGCTGCCAGACCGGTGTTCGTGGATGCCACCCTGGGGGCGGGCGGCCACAGCGAGGCCTTCGCCCGGCGGTTCCCGGATCTGCGCATCGTCGCCATCGATCGGGACACCACCGCATTGCTACAGGCCCGCAGCCGGCTGGCCCCGTTCGCCGATCGCATCACCTTCGCCCATGCCCGCTACGACGAGATCGGCGACGTCCTCGACGATGCCGGAGTGGACCGATACCACGCGGCCCTGTTCGACCTCGGGGTGTCGTCGATGCAACTCGACCGTTCCGACCGCGGTTTCGCCTACGCCGTAGACGCCGCGCTGGACATGCGGATGAACCCCGACGACCCGCTCACCGCGGCGGAGGTGCTCAACACCTACCCGCACGGTGAACTGGCGCGAATTCTCTCGCAATACGGTGAGGAACGGTTTGCCGGCCGTATCGCCTCGGCGATCGTGCGCGAGCGCGAGATCGCGCCGTTCGACACCAGTGGCCGGTTGGTGGAGTTGCTCTACGCGGCCATCCCTGCGGCCACCCGACGGACCGGTGGTCACCCGGCCAAGCGAACCTTCCAGGCCCTGCGCATCGAGGTCAACGCCGAACTCGCCTCGCTGCGTGCGGCGTTGCCCGTCGCTCTCGACCGGCTCGCCGTGGACGGGCGGGTCACGGTGATGAGCTACCAGTCGCTGGAGGATCGAATCACGAAGCGCACGTTCGTCGATCGCACCACGTCGACGTCACCCCCGGGCCTGCCGGTCGAATTACCGGGCACCGAAGCCGAATTCCGCTTGGTGACGCGGGGAGCGGAACAGGCCACCGAGGCCGAGATCGAGACCAATCCGCGTGCCGCGTCGGTCCGGGTGCGTGCCGTGCAACGAATTCTGTCGAAGGAGAAGCGATGACCGTCGTCGATGAGCGCGGCAGCGACACCGGATCGCGGCGTCGCCCCGCGACGTCCACCCGTAACCGCGGTAGAACCGGGGCCGCCGACGGTAGTGCTCGTGCCAATCGGTCACCCGCCGCGCAGCGGGCTCTCGATCGTCGTCGCAAACGTCTGGCCGGCCGCACGGCCGCGCCCGAAGCGATTGTCGCCCAGGCGCCGAGCCGTCGCGCGCTCACCTTGCGGTCGCCGATGGACCTGCTCCGCCGGACGCCGTTCGTGGTGGTGATCATCGCCATGTTGTTCCTCGGCCTGGCCTTGACGCTCTTCTTGTCCACCCGGTCGGCGCAGGACTCCTACCGCCTCGGCGTCGAGAAGGATCGCAACGACTCGCTGCTCCACCAGCGGGATGCGGAGAAGAAGTTGTTCGAGGCGGGCGATTCCGCCCCGGAACTGGCCAAGCGGGCTGCGCAACTGGGCATGGTGCTGTCGACCGACGCCCCCCGGGTCCTGACCGGTGCCAACGGCAAGGTCCGAGTCCTCGGCGACCCCGAGCCGGTGCAGGGACAGCCGCAGCGGGCATTGAACACTCCGGTGTCGGCCGCACCGTCGTCGGGTTCGGCCCCGACCTCCGCGCGATCCGGATCGACGAGCAATTCCGGTGCGACCCAACAGACCCCGGTCAGCGCACCGACCGCACCGGGGACCCAGATCGCCACCAACGTGTTGCCCCAGGCGAGTTCCCCGAACGCCGGTCAGACCCCGTCCGCCGGCTCGGCGGTGACCAATACGCCACCGACCGGCGGCGCGCCGACGGCAAATCAGCAGAACAGCCGTTGACAGCGTGGACAATTGCTGACCATGAGTAGCCATCGCGCCCCGGCAGGTGTTCCGGTCGGTGTCCGGATCGCACGGCGATGACCCGCGCCGAGTACCGCCGACCCGCACCCGGCCGGGCCACGCCGTCGGCGCCCACCCGCAACGGTCCCGGGGCCGGCGGCAAAGTCGGCCGCGCCCTGTACGGCCGCGGTGGGCGTACCCATTCCGGTCCGGTCCGTTCCGGTGGGGGCCACCCACCGCGGGGCGGTGGCAAGGGCAAGACCTCCGGGGGCGGCGGTGGACGGCAATTCGTCCTACGGCACAAGCTCGCCACCGCTGTCATCCTCATCGCCGTGGTGGTCGTCGCGGTGAAGATGTTGGTGCTACAGACGATTCAGGCTCCGGGATTGGCCGAACAGGCCTCCGAGCAACGCACCGTGACCGAGGCGATGCCCGCCCTGCGCGGATCGATCCTGGACCGCGACGGCAAACCGCTGGCGTACACCGACGACGCGCGGGCGCTGACCTTCCAGCCGGTCAAGGAGCGCGCGGTGATCGACGACGCGCACCGGAAGAACCCGCAACTGCCCGACACCGACACGCGGATAGCCCAGATCGCCCAGGGTGTGCACGATCGACTCGGTGGCTCGGTGAGCGCGCAGGACGTCGAGTCGAAACTGCGCAGCAACGACACTTTCGTCTATCTGGCGCGGGCCATCAGCCCGGCCACGGCCGACCAGATCACCCAGGATTTCCCGGAGGTCGGAGCGGAACGACAACAGGTCCGCGTCTACCCGGGCGGGCAACTCGCCGCCAACCTCGTCGGCGATGTCGACTTCGACGGCAACGGGCTGATCGGACTCGAGTCGTCGATGGATTCTGTGCTCGCCGGTACCGGGGGTTCACAGACCTACGACCGCGGTTCGGACGGTGCGGTGATCCCCGGCAGCACCCGCAACGTCCACCCGGCGGTCAACGGCGCCAACGTGGAACTGACCATCGACGCCGACACGCAGTACTTCGTGCAGAACGAGGTGCAGAAGGCCAAGGAGATGTCCCGGGCCAAGAACGCCTCGGCGGTGGTGCTCGACGCCAAGACCGGTGAGGTGTTGGCGATGGCCAACGACAACACCTTCGACCCGTCACAGCCGTTGGACCAACAGGGCAAGGCCGAACTGGGCGACCTGCCGGTCACCTCGCCGTTCGAGCCGGGCTCGGTGAACAAGATCATCACCGCCTCCGCGGCGATCCAATACGGACTGACGAACCCCGACGAGGTGCTGCAGGTTCCCGGCAGCATCACCATGGCCGGGGCCACGGTGCACGACGCCTGGGAACACGGCACCGCGCCGTACACCACGACCGGCGTCTTCGGTAAGTCGTCCAACGTCGGCACCCTGATGCTGGCGCAGCGCGTGGGCGAGGACCGGTACGCGCAGATGCTGCAGAAGTTCGGTCTCGGCGTTCGCACCGGGGTGGGCCTGCCCGCCGAGTCCGGCGGTTCGGTGCCCGCGCGGTCACAGTGGTCGGGCGGCACCTTCGCCAACCTGCCCATCGGCCAGGGCCTGTCGATGAGCCTGTTGCAGATGACCGGGATGTACCAGGCCATCGCCAACGACGGCATGCGGGTGCCGCCGCGGGTGATCCGTTCGGTGTCCGACACCGGCGAGCGTGAGCAGCCGGCAGGGGTGCAGGTGGTCAGCCCGCAGACCGCCCGGACCGTCCGCGACATGTTCCGTGCGGTGATACAGAACGACCCGACCGGCGAACAGCAGGGCACCGGCGCCAAGGGAGCGGTGCCCGGCTACCAGATCAGCGGTAAGACCGGTACCGCGCAACAGGTCGACCCGGCGTGCGGCTGCTACTCCGAGTCGAGCTACAACATCACCTTCGCCGGCATCGCACCCGCCGACAATCCGCGCTACGTGGTCGGCATCATGCTCGACGCCCCCACCCGCAGCACCGATGGTTCGGGTGGGCAGTCGGCCGCACCGTTGTTCTCGACCATCGCCGGCTGGATGTTGCAGCGCAACCACGTGCCGCTGTCGGCGAAGCAGGCGCCGAAGCTGGTGCTGCAAGCGGGCTGACCGGGCCTCGGTAAGTTGACACCGGGTCGTACCCCGGATGGCGGGGACGCGACGGTGGTCGGTGCGCGACCCCACGTGCGGTGGGGGAGAAGCGCATCGCGGAGAGGTAGGACGGGGACATGACACCTGCGGGTACCGGCGACGGTTCCGGGCCGCTGCGGCCGCGGCACACCGAGCCGACACCGTTGGGTGAGGTGATCGCCGCAACCGGCGCCCGCGTCGCGGACGTCGACCCCTCGGGTATCACCGTCAGCGGGGTCACCCTGCGGGCGCAGCAGGTTCGGCCAGGTGACCTCTTCGCGGCGCTGCCCGGCCGCCGCGCACACGGGGCGCAGTTCGTGGCCGACGCCGTCGCCCGCGGCGCGGTCGCCGTGCTCACCGACGCCGACGGGGCCGCCATGATCGGCGGCCGGGACGGGTCCGGCGACTTCGCGTGTGCCGTGCTCGTCGTCGGCGATCCTCGTGCCGTTCTGGGTGCCGCCAGTTCACTCATCCACCACCATCCGTCGCGACGGTTGACGCTGATCGGGATCACCGGAACGTCCGGCAAGACCACCACGTCCTATCTGACCGAGGCGGCGCTGGCCGCAGGCGGCCGCACCGTCGGACTGCTGGGCACCGTCGAGACCCGGGTGGCCGGCCGCAGACAACCCAGTGCGTTGACCACGCCGGAGGCCCCGGACCTGCAGGCCATGCTCGCGGCGATGATCGAGCAGGGGGTCGACACCGTCGTCATGGAGGTGTCGAGCCATGCCCTCGAGCTCGGTCGCGTCGACGGCTGCGACTTCGCGGTGGGTGCGTTCACCAATCTCTCCCGCGATCACCTCGACTTCCACCCGACCATGGAGGACTACTTCGCCGCCAAGGCCAGGCTGTTCGGCCGCGGTTCGCCGGTGCGGGCCCGACGTTCGGTGATCTGTGTGGACGACTCCTGGGGCGAACGAATGGTGGAGGTCGCTGGCGAGGCACGAGGCCCGGCGTCGGCGACCACGGTGGCCGCCGGTGCACACCCCGCGGACTGGACCGCGGGGGAGTCCGCCGTCGCCGCCGACGGTTCGCAGCGGGTGACGGTCGATGGGCCGCACGGTGAGTTCGCCCTCGACGTCCCGCTACCCGGACGCTTCAACGTCGCCAACGCGCTCGTCGCGGTGGGCCTCGCGGATGCGGTGGGAGTCGATCCCGCGGTCGCCGCCGGGGCGATCGCGTCGGTGGCGGTACCGGGTCGGGTGCAGACCGTCGATCGTGGGCAGGCGTTCCTCGCCGTCGTCGACTACGCACACAAGCCCGCGGCACTGGAGGCGGTGATCGCGACCTTGCGAGCGCAGACCACGGGTCGGCTGGCGGTGGTGGTCGGGGCAGGTGGCGACCGGGACACCGAGAAACGTCCGATCATGGGCGCCGTGGGGGCACGTGGCGCCGATCTGCTGGTGGTCACCGACGACAACCCGCGCACCGAGACGGCCGCCGAAATCCGCCGCGCCGTTCTCGCCGGCGCCTATCAGGTCCCGGCCGATCTGCGGCCACCGGATTCCGCGGTGGTCGAGATCGGTGACCGCCGCGCGGCGATCACACGGGCCGTGAACTGGGCCCGGCCCGGTGACGTCGTGCTGGTCGCGGGCAAGGGTCACGAGGCCGGACAGGAAGTCGACGGGGTGAAGTATCCCTTCGACGACCGACTGGTGCTCGCCGACGCCATCGACGACGCCACCCGTGACCACACCGGCCTGCCGGGAACACGACCGTGACGCCGTCGGACGTCACCCTCACCGGTGGCGACGGCCCGGTCGACGCCGCCGAGGTGCGTCGGCAGGTGCAGGAGGTCGTCCGCGCCGCTCGTGCCGAGGGGCGCCGGCGCATCTGGCTCGTCGTCGGCGACGCGGCCGCGACGTCCGACGACCTCGGTGCCGATCCGCAGGGACGCCAGGCGGAGAACGATCGGGCGGTCGCCTTCGACGGGGTGGGCAGGCTCGCGGTGCGCCTCGCGGTGGACAAGGTCGTCGCGGTGGGTGAGACGCGTGCGATGCGGGCCCTGCATCAGGGTGCGGTGATGGAGGGTTCGTGGGGCGACGAGGCCGCGTCGGTCCCCGACGCGGATGCCGCACTGACGCTGATCGCCGGGCAACTGCAGGAGGGTGACACAGTCCACGTCGCGGGCGGCGCGGCCGAGTTGTGGCAGCGACTGCGCAGCCTGTTGGATGTCCCGGGGACGTCGGACGCCCGGCCCACGTCGGGGCGGGGTACGGCGTATCGGGGTGGACATCGAGATGAGGACGGGTAGTGCGGCAGATCCTGGTAGCGGGTGTGGTGGCACTGGCGGTGGCGATACTGCTCACCCCGGTGCTGATCAAGGTGTTCTCGCGGCAGGGCTTCGGTCAGGAGATCCGTGTCGAGGGCCCGCAGAGTCATCAGACCAAACGCGGCACCCCGTCGATGGGCGGCGTCGCCATCATCACCGCGCTCTGGGTCGGCTACTGGGTGGCCCAGCTCATCGGTGTGGTCACCGGCGGGCCCGGGCCGAGCGCCTCCGGACTGCTGGTGCTGGGTCTGTCCACGGTGCTCGCCGGGGTCGGATTCCTCGACGACTTCATCAAGATCCGCAAACACCGCAACCTGGGGTTGAACAAGACCGCCAAGTCGGTGGGTCAGCTGATCGCCGCGCTGTTGTTCGGGGTGCTGGCCCTGCAGTTCCGCAACCAGTCCGGTGACGCACCGGCGTCGGCCACCCTGTCCTACGTCCGCGACATCACCGCGATCGGCATGGGTTCCATCGCGTTCGTGGTGTTCTGCTGGCTGATCGTGTCCGCCTGGTCCAACGCGGTGAACTTCACCGACGGACTCGACGGTCTGGCCGCGGGGTCGATGGCGATGGTGCTGGGTTCCTACGTGTTGGTCACCTTCTGGCAATATCGCAACGCCTGCGTCGGCGGCCCCAAGGGTGTCGGCGAGATCAGCCCCGGTTGCTACCACGTGCGCGACCCACTGGACCTGGCCCTCATCGCGGTCGCCGGTGGCGGAGCCTGCCTGGGCTTTCTCTGGTGGAACGCCGCACCCGCCAAGATCTTCATGGGTGACACCGGCTCACTGGCCCTCGGCGGGCTGCTGGCCGGGCTGTCCATCACCACCCGCACAGAGTTGCTGGCCGTGGTCATCGGCGCGCTGTTCGTGGCCGAGATCGTCTCGGTGGTCATCCAGATCGCCTTCTTCCGTACCACCGGCAGACGGATGTTCCGGATGGCCCCGTTCCATCACCACTTCGAATTGGGTGGTTGGGCCGAGACGACGGTGATCATCCGGTTCTGGTTGCTGACCGCGATCGCGTGTGCGCTCGGGTTGTCGCTGTTCTACAGCGAATTCCTGGCCAGCGGCGGGGCGTGAGATGACGGGTGTCGATCCCGTCGCACCGATCGGTCGGGGATTGCCCGGATCGCGCGTCCTGGTGGCGGGCGGCGGGACCGCGGGGGCGTCGGCGGCTCGCTACCTGCACGGCATCGGCGCCGAGGTCACCGTCCTCGACGACCGGTTGGCGTTGCTCGACCCCGCCGTGGCCCGGTCGGGGATCGGCCACGAACTCGGTGTGGAGGTGGTCTCCGCCTCCCGGCTGACCGAGAATCCCGGTTGGATCGAGACACTGGATCTGCTGGTCGCCTCACCCGGGTTCCGCCCCGACAACCCGGTGTTGGCCGCCGCCGCCGCGGCCGGGATCCCGGTGTGGGGTGAGGTGGAGTTGGCCTGGCGGCTCGACGCCGCGGGTGTCTTCGGTCCGCCGCGGAGCTGGCTGGTGATCACCGGCACGAACGGCAAGACCACCACCACCTCGATGACGGCTGCCATCCTGGACGTGTCGGGCGCGTCCGCGGTCGCCTGCGGCAACATCGGCCTGCCGGTGCTCGACGCCCTGCAACTCGATCCTCGGGTGGATGTGCTGGCCGTGGAGATGTCGTCCTTCCAACTGCACTGGGCGCCGTCGGTGGTGCCTGCGGCGGGCGTGGTGCTCAACGTCGCCGAGGATCATCTCGACTGGCACGGTTCCTTCGCCGCCTACGCCGCGGCCAAGAGCGGGGCGCTGCGCGGGCCGGTGTCGGTGATCGGGATCGACGATCCGGGGGCGGCATCGCTGGCCCCGCGGGTCGCGGGGCGGTCGGTCGGCATCACCCTCGACGCGCCCATCGCCGGTCAACTCGGCGTCGTGGACGGCACACTGGTCGACGCCGCGTTCGGACCGGAACCTCGACCGCTGATCGATGCCGACGAAGTCCGTCCGCCGGGTCCGCCCGGACGCCTCGACGCTCTCGCCGCCGCCGCGCTCACCCTCGCGGTCGGGATCACACCGGAGGCGGTGCGCGACGGCCTGGCCGGGTTCAGCCCGGGGGCGCATCGTGGGCAGTCGGTCGCCGAGATCGACGGTGTGCATTTCCTCGACGACTCCAAGGCAACCAACCCCCATGCGGCCGCCGCGTCGATCCTGGCGCACCCACGGGTGGTCCTGGTCGCGGGCGGTCAGCTCAAGGGCGCCTCGGTCGACGACCTGATCGCCGCGGTGCGCGACCGACTGGCCGCCGTGGTGCTGCTGGGGGTGGACCGCGAGCTGATCGTCGAGGCGATCGAGCGACACGCCCCAGATGTCCCAACCGTCACAGTATTCACAAGGGACGATGGCCGGGTGGAGGCCACGAGTCGAGTTGGGGACGTGCCGAGCATTGATCTGTCCGCACACGATCTGCCGGACGACGGTGTATTCGGACAGGGCGATCGGCGGGACACCGCTGCATCGGTGATGGACCGCGCGGTGCGGATCGCGTGGCGATTCAGTCGGGCCGACTCCGGTGCGACCCCGGTCCTGCTGGCCCCGGCGGCGGCCTCACTGGACATGTTCGCCGGGTACGGCACGCGGGGCGACGACTTCGCCGCGGCCGCCCGCCGCCTCGGCGGGGACGCTCGATGACCACGGCGTCCGACACCGACGCGACCCCCGACACCACCCCGACCCGCGGTGCCACCGCCGTCCGCTCGCGCCGTCAGGTCCGGTCCTCGGAATCGGCGCTGCAGACCGGTGTCCGGGTGGCGCGCACCGTGTCGCCGCGGGCGGTCGCCTCGGCGGTTCTCAGTCGACCGTTGGCGTCGTTCCACCTGATCGTCACGTTGTCCTTCCTGCTCACCCTGTTCGGTCTGGTGATGGTGCTCTCCGCGTCGTCGGTCGAGGGATACTCCAAGAGCGGTTCGGCCTACGGGCTGTTCACCACCCAGGTGGTGTTCGCCATCCTCGGGACCGTGCTGTTCTACGTCACGTTGCGGATGCCCATCCGCTTCTTCCGGCGAGCCGCGGCACCCGCGATGATCGCCACCACGCTGATGCTGGCCCTGGTCCTCATCCCGGGGATCGGCACCCTGGCCCAGGGTGCGCGTCGGTGGTTCACCGTCGGCGGGTTGTCGGTGCAGCCCTCCGAACTGGTCAAGGTGGCCCTGTGTGTCTGGGGTGCGCATCTGCTCGCGTCACGCCGCCGGGAGAACGCGTCGATGCGCGAACTGCTGGTCCCGCTGCTGCCGGTCGCGGTGGTGATCTGCGCCCTGATCATCCTGGAGCCGAATCTCTCGACCACCATCACCATCGCCATCATCGTGGGTGCGCTGCTGTGGTTCGCCGGTCTGCCGATCCGGGTCTTCGTCGCGTTCGTCGTCTCCGGCATCGTGCTCGCCGCGGTCCTGGCCATGGCCGAGGGTTACCGCTCACAACGCGTGATGAGCTTCCTGGGGCAGAGCAACGACCCCCAGGGCGCGGGATACCAGGCTCGACAGGCCCGGTACGCACTGGCCAACGGGCAGATCTGGGGTGTGGGACTGGGGCAGAGCCGCGCCAAATGGAACTATCTGCCCAACGCGCACAACGACTTCATCTTCGCCATCATCGGTGAGGAACTCGGTCTCATCGGCGGTCTGCTGGTCGTCGCACTGTTCGCGGTACTGGCCTTCGTCGGGCTGCGGATCGCGATGCGGTCGGTGGACCCGTTCCTGCGCTTGATGACCGCGACCATCACGGTGCTCGTCACCGCGCAGGCCGTGATCAACATCGGGTACGTCATCGGGCTGTTGCCGGTCACCGGTATCCAGTTGCCGCTGCTCTCCGCGGGCGGCACCTCGACCTTCACCATCCTGGTGATGATGGGGTTGCTGGCCAACGCCGCACGACACGAGCCGGATGCGGTGGCGGCCCTGGCGAACGACGGCGAAGGACGCCTGGGCAGGATTCTGCGGCTGCCGCAGCCGGTGGCCTACGCCCCGTCGCGGGTCGACCAGCTGCGAGAGCGGCTGTCGGGTCGGAGATCTCGTGATGCGCGTCCCCGTCCGGCCGCGGGCCGTCAGGCGGCCCGTCGCCCGAAATCGGCCGCGAAGGCCGCCCCCCAGCGAGTACAGACCCGCCAGCGGCCCGCGCGGTCGACCGCACCGTTGCACGGTCGGGTCGCGCCGGGTGGACCCTATCCGCCGCCACCGCGCTACACCCCGCCCGCTCCCGGCGCGCGTCGGGCCGGCCCGCAGCGGTATCACGAACCGCCGATGTCGACCGGTGGCGGTCGGCGTCGATGACCGCCGAGAACCAGACCGGCGCAGCGTTGTCGGTGGTGGTCGCCGGTGGCGGCACCGCCGGACACATCGAACCCGCGATGGCCGTTGCCGACGCCCTGCACCGGATCGACCCGACGATCCGGGTGACCGCGCTGGGTACTGCCCGCGGGTTGGAGACCACCATCGTGCCCGACCGCGGCCACGACCTGCGGCTCATCCCGCCGGTTCCGCTGCCGCGCAAGGTCGGAACCGACCTGTTCACCGTGCCGACCCGGTTGGTGTCGTCGGTCCGCTCGGCCGCCACGGTGCTGCGTGAGGTCCGGGCCGACGTCGTCATCGGATTCGGTGGGTACGTGTCGCTGCCCGCCTATCTGGCGGCTCGCGCGCATCTGCGGGGCGGCCGTCGCATCCCGGTGGTCATCCACGAGGCCAACGCCAGCGCCGGGATCGCCAACAAGGTGGGTGCCCGCTTCGCCGACAGGGTGCTCGCCGCGGTGGCCGGATCGGGGTTGGAGGCACGGGGTTCGGTCGACGTGGTCGGTATCCCGGTGCGCGGGTCACTGGCCGCTCTGGACCGCGCCGCGACACGATCGCAGGCGCGCAACTACTTCGGACTGTCCGCCGAGGCACCCACCCTGCTGGTGTTCGGCGGTTCGCAGGGCGCACGAACGCTGAACGAGTCCGTCGCCGGTGCCGCAGAAGCGTTGGGAACGGCGGGGATCGGCGTGTTGCACGCACACGGCCCCAAGAACACGGTGTCACCCGACTCGCCCGCGGGTGCTCCGCCCTACGTCGCCGTCGGTTACCTCAACCGGATGGATCTCGCTTACGCCGCAGCCGATCTGGTGATCTGTCGGGCCGGTGCGATGACGGTCGCGGAGGTCTCGGCGTCGGGTCTGCCCGCGGTGTACGTACCCTTACCGCACGGCAACGGTGAACAACGGCTGAACGCACGTCCGGTGGTCGAGGCGGGGGGTGGACTGCTGATCGACGATGCCGAGCTGACCACCGACTGGGTCGCCGAGAACGTGCCCGCACTGCTCGCCGACCGTTCTGCTCTGCAGCGGATGAGTACCGCCGCAGCGGCATTCGGTCACCGCGATGCCGCGACCGCGGTGGCCAGGGCCGCGATCGAGGTCGCCGAGGGGCATCGTCCCGACGGGCGCAGGCCACGGGGTCGGTCGCGATGAACCGGGGGACACTGGAGGACTCCGACCTGCGGTTGCCCGTCGAACTCGAGCGGGTGCACATGGTCGGTATCGGCGGGGCCGGGATGTCCGGTCTGGCACGAATCCTGCTGTCCCGCGGTGGCGACGTGTCCGGATCCGATGCGAAGGAGAGCCGCGGGGTGATCGCGCTGCGCGCCCGCGGAGCCCTCATACGCATCGGTCACGACCCGGCCGCTCTGGACCTGCTGCCCGGCGGTCCGACGGTGGTGGTCACCACGCATGCCGCCATCCCCAAGACCAACCCCGAGCTCGTCGCAGCCGCCGAACGGGGCATCCCGGTGTTGTTACGACCGCGGGTGCTCGCGATGTTGATGGCCGGACACCGCACCCTGCTGATCGCAGGTACGCACGGCAAGACGTCCACCACCTCGATGGCGGTGGTGGCCCTGCAGCACGCGGGTCTGGACCCGTCCTTCGCGGTCGGGGGAGAGCTCAACGAGTCGGGCACCAACGCCCATCACGGCGCGGGCGGCATCTTCGTCGCCGAGGCCGACGAGAGTGACGGCTCGCTGCTGGAGTACACCCCCGACGTGGTGGTGGTGACCAACATCGAGGCCGACCACCTGGACTTCTTCGGCACCGTCGAGGCCTACGTGCAGGTCTTCGACGACTTCGTCGACCGCATAGCCCCCGGTGGGGTGCTGGTGATCTGTCTCGACGACCCCGGCGCGGTCGCACTGGCGCAGCGCACCGTCGCCCGTTTCGGTGACGGGCGATCCGTCCTCGGTTACGGCCGCGGCACCCTGGCCGATCGGGTGCCGACCGTCACCAACGTGGCCCGGCTCGACGAATGGCAACCACATGCGGCCGGGGGTCAGCTGCGCGTCACCTTCGCCGACGTCGGGCAGCGCACCCTCGCGATCACCCTGCCCGGTGAACACATGGCCCTCAACGCCCTCGGCGCCATCGTCGGCGCGGTCAGTGCCGGCAGCGGCCTCGACGAGACCGTCACCGGGGTCGAGTCGTTCTCCGGCGTGCACCGACGATTCCAGCTGCGTGGCGACGTCGCGGGGGTGGCGGTGTACGACGACTACGCCCACCATCCGACCGAGGTGCGCGCGACCCTCACCGGGGCGCGGCACATCGTCGACGCCACGGGCGGTCGGGTCATCGCCGTCTTCCAGCCGCACCTGTACTCCCGGACCGAGGCCTTCGCAGCCCAGTTCGCCACCGCTCTCGACCTCGCCGACCAGGTGGTGGTGCTGGACGTGTACGGCGCTCGCGAGGAACCGATCGCCGGGGTCAGCGGTCGTAGCATCGCCGACCTGGTGACCGTTCCGGTGCTGTACCAGCCCGACCTGTCCGCGGTCGCCGATCAGGTCGCGGCCTTGGCTCGCCCGGGAGACCTCATCCTCACCGTCGGTGCGGGCGACATCACCATGCAGGGCCCGGAGATCGTCGAGGCCCTGCGTGTGCGCCAGGCCACCGACGTTCCCGACGACCCGACATCTGGAGGCCCTCATGTCTGATCGTGATCGCCGGTACCGCGACGACCGCATCGCCCGCCGCACCTCGGTGCTCGAGCGCGAGGCCCCGGTCGCCGACGACCGGAACAGTTGGGACGAGGACGATTCCTGGGACGACCACGACTCCTGGGACGACCACGAGGATCGGGACGAGGCGGGGCGAGACGTCGACGCGGAGGCGTCGGCCGAGCGGGTGGCAACCCGCGCCCCGCGCCGGCCCCGTGCCCGGATCCGCGGTGCGCGCACCCTGATCGTCGCGGTGCTGGCCATCCTGGCCGTGGTCGGATTGGTCCTGGTCGCCTACTTCACACCGCTGATGTCGGTCCGGTCGACGACGGTCAGCGGCAACGCCGCGGTGACCTCCGACGAGATCCTGGGCCGGGCCGCCATTCCGCCCGGTGTGCCGTTGCTGCAGGTCGACACCATGGGCGCCGCCCAGCGCATCGCGGGTATCCCGCGGATCGCGTCGGCAAGGGTCAGCCGCTCGTACCCGTCGACCATCGACGTCACGGTGACCGAGCGGGTGCCCGTCGCCTACGTCGCGCAGGCCGCGAACGGAGGCGCCCGTACCTACTACGACAAGACCGGTTTCGGGTTCACGCTGGGCGATCTCCCGCAGGGGGTCAAGGTCCCGGACGTGCCCAAGCTGGTGACCGATCACCCCGGACCGGGCGACGAGGCCACCACCGCGGTGATGACCGTGGTGACCGGTCTGCCCGCCGACATCCGTGGTCAGCTCGCCGAGGTCGACGCCCGTTCCCGCGTCGACATCGGCCTCGTCCTCAAGGACAAGCGCACCGTCGAATGGGGTGACGCCGAGCGGAGCGGGGACAAAGCCACGACACTGCGGATGATTCTGAGCCAGCCGGGCGACCACTACGACGTGTCCAGCCCGGACAACCCCGCATTCCGCTGAGACACCCGATCCACCGGTCCATTTCGTCGCCATCGAGCGACACGCCGTCGCGCCTCCCGGGGCGTGGGCCGCTCGGTGCGTAACTTTCCTCTCGACAACCGACTACTTGACATAACTCTAACCCTACGGTTTAGGTTGAGGGTTTTTGGTTGAGGGAACTCGCTGGCTCCGGCGAGGACCCGGCGAGACAGCACGTACACACTGCACGACCTGAATCCGAGGAAGGCGAGCGCATGACGCCACCGCACAACTACCTGGCCGTGATCAAAGTCGTCGGCATCGGCGGCGGTGGAGTCAACGCCGTCAACCGCATGATCGAGCAGGGCCTCAAGGGCGTCGAGTTCATCGCGATCAACACCGATGCGCAGGCGCTGGTGCTCTCCGACGCCGACGTCAAACTCGACGTCGGTCGCGATTCCACCCGCGGACTCGGCGCCGGCGCCGATCCCGAGGTCGGTCGGCGGGCCGCCGAGGACGCCAAGGACGAGATCGAGGAACTGCTCAAGGGCGCCGACATGGTGTTCGTCACCGCAGGTGAGGGCGGTGGCACCGGAACCGGAGGTGCGCCGGTGGTCGCGGGCATCGCCCGCAAGCTGGGTGCGCTGACCGTGGGTGTGGTCACCCGGCCATTCTCCTTCGAGGGCAAGCGACGCGGCGGACAGGCCGATGCGGGCATCTCCGCGCTCCGCGAGTCCTGCGACACCCTCATCGTGATCCCCAACGATCGCTTGTTGCAGCTGGGTGACGCCGCCGTCAGCCTGATGGACGCGTTCCGTAGCGCCGACGAGGTGCTGCTCAACGGTGTGCAGGGCATCACCGACCTGATCACCACACCTGGTCTGATCAACGTCGACTTCGCCGACGTCAAGGGTGTGATGAGCGACGCGGGCAGCGCGCTGATGGGCATCGGTTCGGCCCGCGGCGAGGACCGCGCCAAGAAGGCCGCTGAATCCGCCATCAACTCGCCGTTGCTCGAGGCGTCGATGGAGGGCGCCAGGGGTGTGCTCATGTCCATCGCCGGTGGCAGCGACCTCGGACTGTTCGAGATCCACAACGCAGCCACACAGGTACAGGAGGCGGCCCACGAGGACGCCAACATCATCTTCGGCACGGTGATCGACGACAACCTCGGCGACGAGGTGCGGGTGACCGTGATCGCCGCGGGTTTCGAGGGCGGGACGCCGTCGCGGAAGCGTGCCGAGACGGTCACCGGCAGCACCTCCGTCGGTGCCGGGCGGTCGGGAGAGGTCTCCGCGCCCGCACCGTCGGATCCGTTGTTCGGTGACAAGCCCAGCGGCGATCCCTTCGCCGATCGGCAGCCCGCCGCGCCCCGTCGTAATCCGGTGACGCTCGACGACGACGATGTCGACGTGCCGCCGTTCATGAAGCGCTGACCGAGCGGACCATGCCGGCACCCGACGAGCCCGCACCGAACGAGCGGGAGACCGCACCCCGGGTGCGCCGGGTGGTCACCACCCGGGCCGGTGGGTTCTCCGCGCCGCCGTACGACTCCTTCAACCTCGGCGACCACGTCGGCGACGACCCGGCGGCCGTGCGCCGCAATCGGCTGCGCCTGGCCACCGAGATCGGGGTGTCCGCCGACCGCATGGTCTGGATGGAGCAGGTGCACAGCCGGACCGTCGCCGTGATCGACGGGCCGGTCTCGGAACCGGTCCCCGCGACCGACGCACTCGTCACCTCGGTGCCCGATCTGGCCCTGGCGGTGTTGAGTGCCGACTGCGTACCCGTGTTGCTCAGCGACGACGTGGCCGGGGTGATCGCCGGCGCCCACGCGGGCCGGGTGGGCGCGCGGATCGGGATCGTGCCGCGGGTGCTCGAGGCGATGGTCGCCCAGGGTGCGGAGGTGTCCCGGATCGGGGTGTTCCTAGGCCCCGCCGCGGGTGGCGCGAAGTACGAGGTGCCGCCGGAGATGCAGCGGGACGTGGAGCAGCATCTGCCGGGCAGTGCCTGTCGCACGGCCACCGGGACCACCGGCCTCGACCTGCGCGCCGGACTACGGCGACAGCTGCTGGAAGCCGGGGTGGCCGGTGTCACCGTCGACCCTCGCTGCACCATCTCCGACGAGCGGTTGTTCAGTCACCGCCGTGGGGCGCCGACCGGACGCCTCGCCTCGGTCATCTGGATCGACTCGGGCACGGGCGATCATGGGTGACCAGGAGTCGCGTACCGCGGAACTGGCCCGAGGTCTCGGTGAGGTGCGCGACCGGTTGCGCGTCGCCTGCTCCGCCGCCGGACGCTCCCCGGACGAGGTCGAGTTGCTGGTGGTCACCAAGTTCTTCCCCGCCGAGGACGTCGTCCGCCTCATCGACCTCGGCGAACGCGAGTTCGGGGAGTCACGCGAGCCCGAGGCCGGACGCAAGGTCGCACAGGTGCGGGCCGAACGCTCCGAGCCTGCGGTGTTCGACATGATCGGTCGGCTGCAGCGCAACAAGGCCAAGACGGTGGCCGGGTGGGCGCGGTGTGTGCACTCGCTGGACTCCGAACGGCTCGCGACCGCGTTGGACACGGCCGCGGCCGCTGCCCGCGACGACGGTGTCCGCCACGACCCGCTCGACGTCCTCATCCAGGTCAGCCTGGACGGCGACACCAGCCGGGGTGGGGTGGCCGCCGACGATCTGGATCCACTGGCGCAACACGTCGCGTCCGCGGACGCGCTACGGCTGCGCGGGCTGATGTGTATCGCACCGCTCGAGGGTGAACCGGAGCGCTGGATGCACCGGGCGGCCACCGTCAGGGCCCAGTTCCTGCGATCGCACCCCGACGCCGAGGTGCTCTCCGCGGGTATGTCGGGTGACCTCGACGTCGCGGTCGCGTACGGATCGACATGTGTGCGTGTCGGAACCGCGATCCTGGGAGAACGGCCGATAGTCTCACCGTAATCGTTAACCACATCAGTCACATCAGAAGCCAGTGGCCACAGATGTAACCGACGACCAGGGCGGGAACGCCGACATCATCTCGGGGGCGGACTCGAGAAGTACGACCGGGCAGGAAGGCAACGCGATGACGACGATGCAGAAGTTCAAGGCGTACTTCGGAATGGTTCCGCCGGACGAGTACGAAGACGATTACCTCGACGACATGGCGCCGCGCCCGCGCCGTGAGGACCCTCGCGAGCGGTACGAGCGCACCTACCGCGACGACTACTACGGTGACACCTCCTATCGGGAGGCGTACCCGGACGACTTCGATCGCGCATACGAGGAGCCGGCCTACGAGGATGCCGCGTATGCGGGCAGGCAGTACCAGGACGAGGCCGTCGAGCGCAGCTACGCCCGTGCCCCCGAATTCGTCCACGCGGGCGCCCGCCGGGCACCCGCCGAGGCGCGCTTCGTCGCACACGCCGGCGCACCCGAGGTCGCCCGCCTGGAGCCGCTGACCGCGCGTGCGGCGGCCACCCGGATGGCTCCGCGCCGCGCTGCCGTCGGCGGTGGACGGTCCGCGCTCGCCGTCGATCATCGCGCCGACCAGGACGTCAACCGGCTGTTCGACGAGGAGAGTCCGTTGGCCAAGATCACCACGCTGCGTCCGAGCGACTACAGCGAGGCTCGCACCATCGGTGAGCGGTTCCGTGACGGCAGCCCGGTCATCATGGACCTGGTCGACATGAGCAACGACGATGCCAAGCGGTTGGTGGACTTCGCCGCCGGCCTGGCTTTTGCGCTACGTGGTTCTTTCGACAAGGTCGCCACCAAGGTGTTCCTCCTCTCGCCGGCCGACATCGACGTCTCACCCGAAGACCGCCGCAAGATCGCCGAGACCGGCTTCTACAACCACTCGTGACGCCGGGTCCGACCGACCGGTCGGGCGTCAGGCGTGTCGATCAGGCAGAGTTGTGATGTGACCACCGTTCTGCACATCGTCTGGTACGTCCTGTTCGTCTATTGGTTGTTGTTGCTCGGCCGCCTGGTCATCGAGCTGGTCCGGACTTTCGCCAGGGAGTGGCGGCCCACCGGTGCCGCGGTGGTGGTCATCGAGGTGATCTTCACCGCGACCGATCCGCCCATCAAAGCCCTGCGCAAGATCTTGCCGCCGATCCCTTTGGGCCCTGTGCGGCTGGACCTGTCGTTGATGATCACGATGATCGTGGTGTTGATCGCGATGCAGTTGGTCCGCGTCTGACATGGACTCGTCGCATCCGACCCGGTGGTCGGCCTGATACCGCAGAATCGGACAAGTACCCTTGACACGTCGGAGACATCCGGGTGTACGACGGTCGATTTTCTCGGAATGACTCCACGGGTGCGACGAAACGTCTCTACTGTGACAGGATGGGACGCCAGTTACACCGCAGCGTTCGGATCGTGAATAATCATCACGATCCGATGCTTCGGACCTGACAACACGTCCATAAGATCGAACAACGCCACAAAAGGGGACCCGACAATGCGGCTGACACCAGCTGATGTACACAACGTCGCGTTCAGTAAGCCGCCGATCGGTAAACGCGGTTACAACGAGGACGAGGTCGACCAGTTCCTGGACTTCGTCGAGGCCGAGCTCGCGCGGCTGCTCGAGGAGAACTCCGAGCTGAAACAGAAGGTCGAGGATCTCGAGACCGACCTGTCGCAGGCCAAGAGCGGCCAGGGCAGCACGCAGTCCACCGAGGCCACGCAGACCTTCGCCCAACCGTCGGCACCGAGCTACGCCGCGTCGGCACACGAGACCACGGCTGCGCCTGCGGAGAGCACCGCGGCACCGGCTGCGGCCGCGGCATCGTCGTCGGTCACCCAGACCGGGGACGACGCGCACGTGCGCGCCGCCAAGGTGTTGGGTCTGGCGCAGGAGACCGCCGACCGGTTGACCACCAACGCTCGCAGCGAGTCCGAGGCCCTGCTGGCCGACGCGCGTTCGCGCGCGGACTCGATGGTCGGCGAAGCCCGGACCAAGTCGGAGGCAATGCTCACCGACGCTCGTCAGCGGTCGGAGGCGATCCTGGCCGACGCGCAGACGCGGTCGGAAACGCAGACCCGCCAGGCACAGGAGAAGGCCGACGCCCTCACCTCCGACGCCGAGCGCAAGCACACCGAGATCATGAGCACGATCAACCAGCAGCGAGGCGTGCTGGAGAGCCGGATCGAGCAGCTCAAGACCTTCGAGCGCGAATACCGGACCCGCCTGAAGACCTACCTCGAATCGCAGCTCGAGGAGTTGCAGCAGCGGGGGAGCGCCGAGCCGGTCGACAACAGCCGCGGCGATGCATTCTCCTCGGATCCGGGTAACGGTGGCTTCACCAACAGCGGTGGGTTCACCAAGTCCGGTAACTGATCGCGGGGCGGCCGTCGACCGATGTGACGGGAGCGTGTACAGATGTTGCTGATCGCCCTGGCGGCGACTCTCATCGGTTTCGCGCTGCTGGTGGTCGCGTTGGTCATCGGCAGCCTGTGGCTGGCTGTCGCCTGCATCGTGGTGGCGGTGATCGGGATCGGGTTCCTGGTCGCCGACATCGTGGGCATCGGATCCCATCGCGAGCGCGACGACGACCGTCCGGACGGTGAAGAAGTCGCGGACGAGGGCGACAAGTCCCACGGTGACGAGTCCCACGGTGACGAGTCCCACGGTGACGGGACTCGCGACGACCGTGCCCACGCCGACGACGCGCGCGACCACGGAGAGCGGCAGCGCACCGACGACGGCGACCGGTCCGACGCGGACACGCGGGTCGAGCGGTCGACAGGCGAGCATGCCCCTCCAGCGGGGGCCGGGGCGGGTCCCGACCACGGACACCCCCCTGACCACAAAGACCCCACCGACCACGAAGATCTGGACGCGGATCGGTCGGGGGGCGCTCATCCGGTGGGTGCTCATCCGGTGGGTTCGCATCCCTTTCGGCGCGGAGCCGACGATCCCCCGACCGAGGAGATCCCGGTCCATCGCGATCCGGTGCCGTCCCTCGACGATGCGCCGCAGCGGCGCGCCCGACACCGGGCCCCCGGTGACGACTGAGGCGTGAGTTCATTCACCTGGACGACCGCGCTACCATGAGCGTGCACATGCGACGATCCGGCCATCACCGGGGAGCATCCGGAAGAACCGGTGGACAGCCGCCGCAGTAGAACCGGACGGTCGCGGCCCGAAACCGCCGTAGAAGAACGAGTGGCGCCCTGGCGGCGCAAGCGGGGTGGTACCGCGGCGAGTGTCGTCGTCCCCGTGCCTGACGAGTGACACCTGGCACGAGGAGACCCGATGACCGAGACCGCTGTGGACCCGAGCCCTGAACAGCAGGTCCCCGCCGTCCATCGACGCGCGTACCCCAAGGTCGATCTGACCGATGGGATCGGCGCGAGCGCACCGTCGTTCCCCGACCTGGAGCGGCGGGTCCTCGACTTCTGGCGTGATGACGACACCTTCGCCGCGTCCATCGCCAACCGGCAGGGCGCGCCGGAGTTCGTCTTCTACGACGGCCCTCCGTTCGCCAACGGCCTGCCGCACTACGGCCACCTGCTGACCGGGTACGTCAAGGACCTCGTACCGCGATTCCAGACCATGCTCGGTAAGCGCGTCGACCGCCGGTTCGGCTGGGACACCCACGGTCTGCCCGCCGAACTCGAGGCCGAGCGACAGCTCGGCATCACCGACAAGGCGCAGATCGAGTCCATGGGTGTCGCCGAGTTCAACGACTACTGCCGCACGTCGGTGCTGCGGTACACCGGCGAGTGGCGCGACTACGTCACCCGCCAGGCTCGTTGGGTCGACTTCGACAACGACTACAAGACCCTCGACATCGACTTCATGGAGTCGGTGATGTGGGCGTTCAAACGTCTTCACGACAAGGGGTTGATCTACCAGGGCTACCGGGTGCTGCCCTACAGCTGGTACGAGCAGACACCGTTGAGCAATCAGGAGAGCAAGCTCGACGACGCCTACAAGATGCGTCAGGACCCGGCGGTCACGGTGACCATGCCGCTGCGTGCCGACGGTGCGCTCTCCGCGCTCGACGGCGTGAACGCCCTCATCTGGACCACCACCCCGTGGACGCTGCCGTCCAACCTGGCCATCGCCGTGCATCCGGACACCGAATACAGTCACGTCCGCGGTGCCGACGGCACCGAATATCTTCTGGCCACTGCACGTCTCGGCGCCTACCGGGCGGAACTCGGCGACCACCCGGAGGTGTTGGGCACCTACCGCGGTGCCGACCTGGAGGGCCTGGGGTACCGGCCGCCGTTCGACTTCTTCGTCGACCACCCCGGTGCGCACCGGGTGCTGCTGGCCGGTTACGTCACCACCGAGAGTGGCACCGGAGTGGTGCATCTGGCACCGGCCTTCGGTGAGGAGGACATGGACGTCGCCACCGCCAACGGCATCGAGGTGGTCCAGCCCCTCGACCCGGGCGGTCGCTTCACGTCGATGGTGCCGCCGTACGAGGGCCTGCAGGTCTTCGACGCCAACCCGGTGATCATCAAGGATCTCAAGTCCGAGGGTCGCATCTTGCGCCACGAGACCATCGAACACTCCTATCCGCACTCGTGGCGGTCGGGAAAGCCGTTGATCTACATGGCGGTCCCGTCATGGTTCGTCGCCGTCAACGAGTTCAAACCCCGGATGCTGGAGCTCAACCAGCAGATCACCTGGTCGCCCGCGCACATCCGCGACGGTCAGTTCGGCAAGTGGCTCGAGGGCGCCAAGGACTGGAACATCAGCCGGAATCGGTTCTGGGGTGCGCCGATCCCGGTGTGGATGTCCGACGACCCGGAACATCCGCGGGTCGACGTGTACGGCTCGCTGGACGAGTTGGAGCGCGATTTCGGGGTGCGGCCCACCGACCTGCACCGACCGCACATCGATGAGCTGACCCGCCCCAACCCGGACGACCCGACCGGGCGCTCGACCATGCGCCGGGTCCCCGAGGTGCTCGACTGCTGGTTCGAGTCCGGGTCGATGCCCTATGCGCAGGTGCACTATCCGTTCGAGAACACGGCGTGGTTCGACGGGGCGAGCGCAGCGACGGGGGATCAGGACGGGGCGAGCGCAGCGACGGGGAATGATGACGGCGATTCGGCGCAGGGGATGGAGCCGCACAACCCGGGTGACTTCATCGTGGAGTACAACGGTCAGACCCGTGGCTGGTTCTACAACCTGCACGTGCTGGCCACCGCGCTGTTCGACCGTCCGGCGTTCACATCGGTGTCCGCACACGGCATCGTGCTGGGTGATGACGGCCAGAAGATGTCCAAGTCCAAGCGCAACTACCCGGATGTCAACGAGGTCTTCGACCGCGACGGCTCGGATGCGATGCGGTGGTTCCTGATGGCCTCACCGATCCTGCGTGGCGGCAACCTGGTGGTCACCGAACGGGGAATCCGGGAGGGGGTGCGTCAGGCACTGCTGCCGCTGTGGAATGCCTACAGCTTCCTGCAGCTCTACGCCGACCGGGATGCCACCTGGCGCACCGACTCGCCGGCCGTCCTCGACCGGTACATCCTGGCCAAGCTGGCCGCCACCCGCGATGCCATGACAGCGCAGTTGCAGAGTTACGACGTCGCGGGCGCCTGCGAGGAGTTCCGCAACTTCTGTGAGGCGCTGACCAATTGGTACGTGCGGCGGTCGCGTGCGCGGTTCTGGGCCGGTCAGGACGTGGACCCGGATGCCTTCGACACGCTCTACACCGTGCTCGAGGTGGCGAGTCGTCTGGCCGCGCCGTTGCTGCCGTTGATCACGGAGGTGATCTGGCGTGGGTTGACCGGTGGCCGCTCGGTGCACCTCACCGACTGGCCGTCGGCGGACGAACTGCCCCACGACGCCGAATTGGTGGCCACCATGGACGACGTGCAGGCGGTCTGCTCCACCGCGTCGAGTCTGCGGAAGGCCAACAAACTGCGGGTGCGACTGCCGCTGCCGGGTCTCACCGTGGCCGCACCCGCCGCCGATCGGCTGGCGCCCTACACCGACCTCATCGCCGACGAGATGAACGTGAAATCGGTGCGGTTGACCACCGACGCCGAAGCTTTCGGACGGGTGGAGCTCGCGATCAACGCGCGTGCGGCCGGACCGCGGTTGGGTAAGGACGTGCAGCGGGCCATCAAGGCGGTGAAATCAGGCGCGTGGTCGGTGCGAACCGACGGTGCCGAGGAGATCGTCACCGCCGACGGCATCGATCTGCTGCCGGGTGAGTTCACCCGCAAGTTGGTTGCCGTGGAACCGGAGTCGACCGCCGAGCTGCCCGAAGGGCGGGGGCTGGTGGTGCTCGACACCGCGGTCACCGAGGCGCTCGAGGCCGAGGGCTGGGCCAAGGACCGTATCCGCGAACTGCAGGATGCCCGACGCCGGGCCGGACTGGACGTCTCCGACCGCATCGCGGTGCGACTCGCGGTGCCGGACTCGCGGTCGGAGTGGGCGAACCGGCATCGTGACCTCATCGCGGGGGAGGTGCTGGCCGTGGAACTCGAGGTGCTCGGCGCCGATGTGGTGCACGACGGCGGTGACTGGCAGGACCTCGGTGACGGTGTGCACGCCACCTTGCGGAAGGTCGCGGCGAGCTGACCACCCGCGGGCGATCGGCTCAGTCGCCGACCACCCGGTCGGCGGCGTCGGCGATCACGGCGTCGAACAGCGCCGTCGGATCCCGCAAGGTGTCGGTTCCGTACTGGCCGAACACCTCCAGGCTCACCGCACCGATCATCGTCGACCAGAATGCGATGCCGCGGGCGAGGAGCGCGTCGTCGACATGCACGTCGAACTGGTCGCGGATGGTGTCGAAGTCGGCGGTCAACGCGGCGTACCCCCGCTGATCCGTCTCGGGTGCGTGCGTGACCGCGCTGAGGATCTCCAGGATCCGGCCGACGACGCGGGTGCCCGGTACCGACGTCTGGTCGGCGGGTGCCTGATACCCCGGTACCGGGCTGCCGTAGAGCAGTGCCCACCGGGCCGGATCGCCGATGGCCCAGGTGCGGACCGCGGTGGCCGTCGCCACCAGCTGTGCCCGCGCGTTCCCCGTCCCGGACAGGGCGGTGTCGACCGTGTCGGCGAGATCGGTGTACCCCTGCACCAGCAGCAGGGTCAGCAGGTCGTCGCGGTTGGCCACGTAGCGATAGACCGCCGACGACACCATGCCGAGGTCGCGAGCGATCGCCCGCAGCGACAACCCCGCCGCGCCGTGGGTGCGTAGGTGGTCACGACCCAGCCGGACGATCTGGGACTCGATCTCACGGCGGTTCTCGGCACGGGTGGGCATGGCAGATCATTCTGCCAGAAAGGAGAGCGGTGCTCTTGCATTCCGGTCGGCAGGGGTGCACACTCAAATTCGAGAGCGGTGCTCTCGAAGTCTGACACCGACGCACGGCAGGAGAATTCCCCATGACCGCACCCACGCACTACCGCGTTCCCGACTCCCGGATGGAAGCCGCCATGAACGCCCTGATCCGCCGGCTGGCCGATCGCGGCCTGGGCCCGGCCGGTGCGCAGTCCCTGACTGTCGTCGGACGCGTCAGCGGCACGCCGCAACGCACACCGGTGAATCCGACGGAGGTCGACGGCCGTCGTTACCTGGTGTCACCGCGCGGCAACACCCAGTGGTCGCGCAACCTGCGGGTGGCCGGCACGGCCGAACTCGGCACCGGGCGACGGGCCCAGACCGTACGTGCGGTCGAGATCGCCGATGCGGAGAAGGTGGCGGTGCTGCGGCCGTACCTGGTCCGCTGGGGGTGGGAGGTCGGGAGGTTCCTGCCCGCGGGACCCGACGGCGCGGCCGTGGACAAGAACTCCGCCGACGAGGTGCTCGCCTTCGTGGCACCGTCCATCCCGATCTTCGAGATCCACTCGGTGTGAACTCCGGTCCGGCTCGGTGGGGGGTGGACGCGATCACGCGTGCATCGAACCGCGCAGACACAGAATCACGCTGAGGCGAAGGCGGGAGGCGGGACTGCACCGCGGGTCCCGGTGGTTGACGGGGTGGTGAGCGCAACGCACCGAACGGTGAGAGTCGGCACCGCCCTGTCCTTCCCGGGCACCGGGAATGCCGTCGACAACGTGGTCGAGCACGCCCGCGAGGCGGTGGCGGCGGGACTCGGTGCGGTCTGGCTCGGGCAGCGCTTCGACTACGACGCGATCGCGCTGGCGGGGCTGATCGGTCGCGAGGTGCCCGGGGTGGCGGTCGGTAGCTCGGCGGTCCCGATCTTCGGTCGCCAACCGCTGCTCGTTGCGGCGCAGACGCAGACCACCCAGGCGGCGACGCACGGTCGGTTCGAACTCGGCCTCGCACTGGGCACCCGGTCCACCACCGAGGCGGCGTTCGGAGTCCAGTACCGGAAGCCGGCGCGTCGGCTCGAGGAGTTCCTCAC
Organism: Williamsia sterculiae; assembly: GCF_900156495.1. Taxonomy (GTDB): domain Bacteria; phylum Actinomycetota; class Actinomycetes; order Mycobacteriales; family Mycobacteriaceae; genus Williamsia_B; species Williamsia_B sterculiae. The sequence continues at coordinate 105,620 of NZ_FTNT01000012.1, read as the reverse complement.
CGCCACGCGACGGCTCTTGCACACCGGCGGTGTCGACTATCACGGCACCGAGATCGACACCGTCTCACCTCTACCGACGGGGCTGCCGGGTGCCGAGCCGGCCCCGATTCTGGTCGCCGCGATGGGGCCACGGGCGCTGGCCGTGACCGGGCGTCTCGCCGACGGGATACTGCCCTTCCTGGCCGATCCGTCCGCCCTCGAACATCACGTGATCCCGGCGCTGACGGTGGCGGCCGACGAGGCCGGCAGACCCCGCCCGCGCGTCGTCGCGTTGGTACCCGCCCTGGTCACCGATGACCCGGCGTCGGGGCGAGCGGCACTCGCCGACGCCACCGCGTTCTATGACCAGATCCCGTCGTACCGACGCGTCATCGAGTTGGGCGACGGTCGCCGGGCGGCCGACGTGGGCCTGGTCGGCTCCGCCGCGGAGGTGCAGGACGGGTTGCGACGGTATCTGGACGCCGGCGCCACCGAACTCGTCGTCACCCAGACCGGACTGCTGGGTCCGGACGTGGAGGCGGCCACCTGGGCGGCGGCCGCCATCGTCGGTGATGGCGCGATCCGGTGACCTCAGGGCAACTCACTGTGTACTCGGTACAGCGGGATGAGGCACTGATCGACGATCTCTGCCGCGTCGTGGTCGTCGAGTCTGCCGCGCAGCAGGTTCTCGTGCCGGAACAGGTCGATCGGTAGTGCGGCGACCCGCGGCGGGATCGGTGCGGGTCCGAGTTCGCCGCGCTCCCGCGCGCGGGCGATCAACGGCGCGAGGATCTCCGAGGACTTCTCGAACAACATCTGCCGCAACTGCTCTGTCGAGTCCGGGTCGACGTCGGCGAGCACACCCAGCAACGTCGATCGGGCATGGTCGCCGAGCACCGATCGGAACGACTGCAGGGTGGCGATGAGATCCGACCGCAACGAACCGGTGTCGGGTGCACGGTCCGGGAAGGGGCCGTTGCCGTGGGCCATCGCCGCGACCACCATGTCGGCCCGGGAGGACCATCGCCGGTAGAGGACAGCCTTGCTGGTCGCAGCGGCCGCGGCCACCCCCTCGAATGTCAGCCCGAGGTAGCCGTGCGCAGCGAGTTCGGCGAGGACGGCATCGCGGATCGCAGCGTCCAGCTCCGCCCCGCGGCGTCGGGTCGGTCGTGTCACGGTCACCGGCATCTCCCTCCGAACAGCTTCTGAAGAAACGTTGCGTTTCCTATTGAACCAGCCTATGTTCTTAGGGAACGAGCCGTATCTTATTGAGAGTCCCGATGGAGGTCGCGCGATGACGATGCTCGCCAAGTCCGGAACCACATCCCATGCCGTCGTCGCACCCGGCTCCGACGGTGCGTCGGGAAGGGCCGTCAACCCGAGAAAGCTGGTGGCCCTGGTGGTCGGCGTCGGCATCCTGCTCGGGGCGATGATCACCGCTTTCGCGCTCCCGGCGGCGCGTTCGGCGCCACATCACATCCCCATCGCGGTGGTGGGCTCGGAGGCGCAGTCGGCCCAGGTGGGCAGGCAGTTGCCAGGATTCGACGTCACGGCGTACCCATCCGTCGGTGCCGCGCGTACCGCGATCGAACACCGTGACGTCTACGCCGCCATCACCGTCACCGGTCACGACGTCACCACCACCGTCGCCTCGGCGGCCAGCCCCACCGTCGCCACCACGGTCACCGGTATCGGCCAGAAGTTGGCCGGAGCCACCGGGAAGGCCGCGCACAACGACGACATCCGGTCGTTTCCGGCCAAGGATCCCAAAGGGACCGGTCTCGCGGCCGGTGCACTCCCGCTGGCTCTCGGCGGTTGGATCGGTGCCATGGTGATCATGCTGCTGTTGCGCGGTTCCGGTGAGCGGCTGCTCGCTGCCGCAGGAGTTGCGGTCATCGGTGGACTGTCCGCGGTCGCCGTCCTACGGTTTCTCGTCGGCACCTTCGACCACGGCTACTGGACGACCGCGGGCGCCGGGATGCTGGGCATCGGCGCCACCAGCATGATGGTCCTCGGGTTGCGAGAGCTGTTCGGCAGCAAGGGTTTGGCGGTCGCGGCGGTGCTGCTCATATTCCTGGGCAACCCGTTGTCGGGGTTGTCCAGCGCCCCGGAGATGTTGCCGACCCCGTGGGGTCGTATCGGGCAGCTGTTGCCACCCGGCGCCACCGGGTCACTCCTGCGCGACATGTCCTTCTTCGACGGCAACGCCATCACGGGACCGATCATCGTCCTGGCATGCTGGCTGCTCGGGGGATTGGCGCTCTACGGCATCGGCGCACGCCGTGCCGCCGCCACTGCCGGGTGACCGGTCAGGGGGTCATGCGCACGTTGCGTGCGGCGAGAGTGGTCGCGGCCGCCTGGAACACCAGCGCCAGTCCGACCACCGAGAACGCGATGCTCCAGGAGTCGGTGGCGTCGTGGATCGCGCCGACCGCGAGCGGTCCCACCGCGGCCAGTGTGTAGCCGACGAACTGCGCCATCCCGGACACCTGCCCGGTCTGTGCGGTCGAGCTGCTGCGCAACACCATGAAGAGCAGCGCGAGGCTGACGGACGCACCCGGCCCGATCAGGGTGAGCATCGTCCACAGCACCACCCAGTGGTGGGTGGTGACCAACCCGATCAGTCCGACGGCGCTGATGCCGATGACCACGAACGACACCACACGCTGATCGGCAAACCGGCCGGCGATGATCGGGGCGACCAATGACGCCGTGAGAGCGACGATCTGTGCGAGTGCGAGGGTCGTACCGGCCGCGCCGCGTGAGTATCCGACGTCCATCAGATAGCTGGGTATCCAGGCGGAGAGGGTGTAGAACACCAGCGACTGGGTACCCATGAAGATGGTCACGGCCCAGGCCACCCGGTTGCGCCACAGGTGGCCGCCCGGGGACGCGGTCGTCGTGTGCATCCGGGTGAGCTGCGGGATCCACACCACCATCGCGACCAGTGCCAGCAGGATCCACAGGTTCACCGTGATCCGCCAGTGCCCGCCCAGTGCGGCGTCGACCGGTGCGGTCACCCCGGCTGCGAATGCGGCGCCACCCGAGAGCGTCATCGAGTACAGGCCGGTCATCAGCCCCGAGCGGTGTGCGAAGTCGCGCTTGATCAGTGCGGGCAGCACCACGTTGCAGATGCCGATGGCGGCGCCGATCAACGCTGACCCGGCGAACAGGGGGATGGTGTCGGGGATCCAGCGCAGCACCATCGCGACGACGAGAGTGACCAGGGCGCCGAAGATGGTGCGTTCGATACCGAAACGGGCGGCCAGACGCGGCGCGATCGGCGAGGCCAGGCCGAAGAACAACACCGGCAGGGTGGTCAGCAGACCTGAGATGGCGTTGCTGAACCCGTTGTCGCCGCCGATCTCGTCGATCAGCGGCGCCACGCCGACGACCGCCGGACGCAGGTTGGCCGCCACCAGCATGATGCCGACGGCGGTGACGATCGTCGCGACGCCACGCGTCGGCGCGGTGTCGGCGCGGGTGGTGTTCTCGGTGGCGGTCACCGCAGGGCCTCCATCGCGTCGTCGAGATAGCTGTGCACGGCCTCGCGCGCCGCGGCGGGATCACCCGCGGCGATGGCGTCGACCACCAGTCGATGGCCGTCGATGCGGTTCGGCCCACTCGACGGGGTTGTCGGCCCGGTCGACGGGTGCCGGGCGCTCCACTCGTCGAGTGGGCCCTTGTTCGCCTCGAGTGGGCCGTTGTCGTGGGTGTCGGTGCCGTGCACGGCACCGACCATCGTCGGGTGGTTGCGGCGCAACAGCTCTCCGATGCCGTCGTAGAGGCTGATCAGCAGCGGGTTGGCCGAGGCGACGACGATGGCCGTGTGCAGAGCGAGGTCCGCGCCGATGTGGGCGTCGAGGTCGTCCTCGGCGCGTGCCCGCAGGATGGTGGTCAGCAATTCCCGTAGCTCCGCGATGCCGGCGGCATCGGTCCGCTCCGCGGCGAGCGCCGCCGCTTCTGTCTCCAATGCCCGACGGGTGGAGAGGAGGTCGACGAGTTCGCCACGCGCGCAGCGGTCCAGGGCTTCCGTGAGGAGGTTGCGGCTGCGTACGTAGGTGCCGTCACCCCGACGCGGCATCAGCAGACCCGCGTGCTCCAACGCCCGCACGGCTTCGCGGATGGTGTTGCGTCCCACTCCGAACATCGTGACGAGATCGGGTTCGGCGGGGATGCGCGAGCCCACCGGCCAGTCGCCGTCGGAGATCAGGTGCTGCATCCGGTCGACGACCAGTGAGCTGGTCCGCGGTGGAGGGGAGATCAACGGCATGAAAACAACCTAACATCCCATGTTTGGACGCGGCCAACCCGAACTAGACTCGGGTGTGTGTCGCGATGGGTCCTGCACATGGACATGGATGCGTTCTTCGCCTCGGTGGAGCAGCTGACCCGCCCGACTCTCCGGGGCCGCCCGGTCCTCGTCGGTGGTGTCGGCAGCCGGGGTGTGGTGGCCGGTGCGAGTTACGAGTCTCGGGTGTTCGGTGCGCGGTCGGCGATGCCCATGCATCAGGCCCGACGGCTGGTCGGGTCGGCCGCGGTGGTGGTGCCGCCGCGCGGCGTCGTCTATCGCGTGGTCAGCGAGCGGGTGTTCGGCATCGTCCGGGAGCGACTCCCGATCATCGAGATGTTGTCGTTCGACGAGGCGTTCGGGGAACCGCCCGCACTCGTCGGCCGGGGTCGCGACGACGCCGTCGCCTTCGCCGAGGAGATCCGGTCGGCCATCACCGTGGCGACGGGATTGTCGGCCTCGGTGGGTCTCGGCAGCGGGAAGCAGATCGCCAAGATCGCCTCGGGTCTGGCCAAACCCGACGGCGTGGTGGCCATCGAACCCGGCCGCGAGTTGGAGTTCCTGCACCCGCTGTCGGTCCGCAAGCTGTGGGGGATAGGGCCGGTGGCCGGTGACCGGTTGCAACGACTCGGTGTGGACACCATCGGTGACTTCGCCGCGATGTCGCCGGTGGAGGTGGCGTCGGTACTCGGTACGACCAACGGTCCCGCCCTGCACCGGTTGGCCCAGGGCATCGACGACCGCCCCGTCGCCGAACGCGCCTCGGCCAAACAGATCAGCGCGGAGTCCACCTTCGAGGACGACATCGTGGACCTGGGTCGATTACGCCAAGCGATTGAGCAGGCGGCCGGATCGGCGCACCGCCGGCTGCTCACCGATGGTCGGGGAGCACGCACGGTGGTGCTCAAGCTCAAGAAGTCCGACATGTCCATCCTCACCCGTTCCACCACCCTGGCGAGTGCGACCACCGAACCCGTCACGCTCACCGCGGCCGCACAACGGTTGGCCATCGACCCTCTGGAGATCGGACCCATCCGACTGGTCGGGGTGGGGTACGCGGGACTCTCGAGGACCGAGCAGTTCACTTTGTTCGGTGACGTGGTGGGTGCGGACGACGCATCCCCCGCGGAGGCCGAACTCGCGGCCGAGGAGGGGGCGCCGGCGTCGGTGCAGACCGGTGGGACCGCGATCATGCGCACCGGCGCCGACGTCCGGCATCCGGAGTTCGGACACGGGTGGGTCCAGGGTTGCGGCCACGGTGTGGTCACGGTGCGGTTCGAGACCCGCGGCACCGGCCCGGGACGGGCACATACCTTCCCCGTCGACTCGGCTCCGCTCGTCGTCGCCGACCCACTGGACAGCCTGGACTGGTGAGCTGCAGCCCGACGGGGATCACCGGTGCTGCCGAACGCTCAACCCGATCGGGTGAAGAAGTCGGCGACGTCGGCGATACCCGCGCCACGGGACAGCAACTCCTGCAGCACGATACGTGCCTGTGGGGCTCGTAACCACGTCGAGAGCACCGCCCCCGCCGCGAGCAGATCGACCGCGCCCCCGCCACCGCCATAGGTCGCCAGGACCTGACCGTGGGGTACGCGGCTGCACAGCACCACGGCAACACCTCCGCCGATGGCGGCGGCCAGTGCCGCCACGGTGTCGGGATTGGTGTTCCCCGATCCGGAGGTCATCACCACCAGCCCGGTGGTGCCCCGGTTCACCGCGTCGCGCACCAGTGCCCCGTCCGACCCCGGGTAGAGGGCCAACAGTTCCACCCGTGGGGTGTCGGCGCGGTCGTCGAACGCCAGTAGCGGACGGGGTAGGTCCGGACGCACCACGTCGAAGGCGTGTCCGCGCACCGTGCTGGCTTTGAACAGACCGCGCGCGGGCAGCACGGTCCTGCCCAGTGCGACCACGACCCCGCGGTCGCGGTGGGCGGGATCGGCGGCCAGCGCGATGGCCGCGGCGACGTTCGCGGGGCCGTCGGCGTCGGGATCGTCAGCGGGCAGCTGCGCCCCGGTCAGCACAACCGGGCGGGCGTCGTCGTGGGTGAGGTCGAGCAGGATCGCGGTCTCCTCCATGGTGTCGGTGCCGTGGGTCACCACCACTCCGAGCACGTCGTCGATCAGGGCCTCCCGAACCGCCGCGGCGATCGCCAACTGATCGACGGGCAGCAACGCCGAACTGTCCTTGGCCAGCACGTCACGGGCCAGTACGTCTCGGACACCGACGGGGATGCCGGTGGGGGATTCGGCCACCAGCTGCGCCCCGGTACGGGTGGGTATCGCCCCCGCCGCGGTATGCGTGCTCGCGATCGTCCCGCCGGTGCTCAGCACCACCACCTGGCCGCCTGTCGTCACGGTGTCACTGTTTCCCCGGTGGCCGTCGAGGTCAAATCCGGTGGGCTGCCACGCGGACCGGGATCGACCCGTCGCGCGACGGGCCTGGGCTACAGTGGTCGGCGATGTCGGCGTCCTACGGCGTCCGGCCGGCAGTCAGATCAGTGCCCGCGGGCACTGCACGATCGAACGAAGGACGGATCTTGAAGCTTCAGAAGCTGGTCACCGCCGGGATGGCGGTGGTCGCACTGGTGACCATCTCCGCATGTTCCGACAGCGGGGACGACGCCGACTCGGCCCCCACCACCACGACGTCGGCTGCGACGTCGACGAGTGAGGCCGCGGGGAACGCCGCCGCGGGGGTGACCGATGCGTCGAAGCCGCCGACCGCCGCGGCGTTGAACGCGATGCTGACCAAGGCTCTCAACCCGGACATCCCGAACAAGGACAAGACCGACCTGGTCCAGGGGTCGGAAGCCGATCCGACGATCTTCGACAAGTTGGTCAAGGCAAAGAAGGACAACCCGGGCGTCACGTACAAGATCCTTCCGGGTGTCACCAAGTCCGGCACCAACACCGCCAAGGCGCAGATCCAGATCACGCTGCCGGGCAGCCCGCCGCAGAGTGGTGACGCGCAGATCGTCTACGACAAGGGTCGCTGGAAGCTGGCGAAGTCCACGGTGTGTCCGTTGCTGCAGGCCAACAACGTCAAGACCGCTCTCTGCTCCTGACGTCTCACCGGTGTGCACGATGACCTCCTCGGGTGTCCACCCGGGGAGGTCATCGCGTGTTCCACCGCTGTTCGAAGGTCGTCTGCTGGACCAACGGTGTGCTGCCCTCCGCACCGCTCAACGAGCGGGCGTTGACGATGCGGGTGTCACCCGCCACGGGTAGTCCACGGGTGAGGTCGATGGTGACCGACCCCTGGCCGGAGGTGCGGTAGCTGTCGATGGTCAGGTTCTGGCCGTTCGGCAACGAATATCGGGAATCCTGGGGTTGCTCGTCGACGGTGAAGTCGATCGACACCAGGTCACCGTCTCGGTGCGTCAGGATGGCGGTCACCGTCTGGGTCAGTCGCACCGGACCGGCGAGCGTGCGGGTCGCGACCCACCGGGCACCGACCCCCATCGGCTGCGACGGCAGCGTCACCGCTTCCTGCATGGTCTGCACCAGGGTCTGCTCCAGCGTGGACCGGCCCGCATCGGTGGCGGTGGTCGCGGGCAGCACCTGCAGCGCGACCGGTGCGTATCCCGCCGACAGCGACACCCCGAATCGGGTACCCGCCACGGTCTGCACGTCGGTGCGTTGCGATGCGTCGTCGGTGGTCGCTGCGAGCACCGTCGCCGCGACGTCGTCGGACGCGTCGCATCCGCGCTGTACGGCCAACCGGAACCCGACCGTCTGATTCAACTGCGACCCACCCGCGGCAGCGGACGGTACCGCGGACGCGGACGTCCCGGGGTCCATGGTCGTCGCGGTCGAGGTGGCCGACAGCGTCACCTTCTGTACTGCGTCGCGGTCGGGTCGGCGTTGCAACGATGCCGGGGCGCTGCCGGGGGTCTGAACGGTGACGTCGGCCGCGGGGACGGGAATGGTGGCCGCACCGGGCTGCGCCGCCACCGGTGACGTCGTACATCCGGTGGGGGCCGTAGCAGAGGTCGGGGCCGGGCCGCCACCGGAGGATCCGCAGGCGGTCAACGCGAGCAGCCCCGCCGCAGCGGTCGTCAACGCTCGGGCGGTCGTTGTTCGGGGGCTGGAGGGGAACACCCGGTCAGGCTAGCTGTACGACCCGTGACGACCATGCGGGATGATGGTCGGGTGACGAGCGAACACCAGGACACCTCCAGGCCCGTCGAGCCGGAGAGTTCGACCGCCGTCGGCGGTAAGCGCGCCGCGTTGGTAGCACTGGGCGGGATCGCGGCCCTGGTGCTGATCGGTGACATCATCACCAAGGCGGTGGTGGTCGCGACCATCGATCCCGGCCGCCCCGTGTCCGTCGTCGGCTCCACGGTCACCCTGCGGATGGTGCGCAACAGCGGTGCCGCCTTCTCGATGGCCACCGGGTACACCTGGGTGCTGACGCTGGTGGCGGTCGGCGTGGTCATCGGCATCATCCGATTCAGCGGTCGGCTGCGGTCGGCATGGTGGGCGGTCGGCCTGGGACTGGTGCTCGGCGGTGCCGTCGGCAACCTGGTGGACCGGTTGTTCCGGGCGCCCGGACCGCTGCGTGGCCACGTGGTCGACTTCATCTCGGTGGGTTGGTGGCCGGTGTTCAACGTGGCCGACTCCGCGGTGGTGTGCGGTGCGGTCCTGCTGGTGGCACTGACGCTGTTCGGGGTCGAGCTCGACGGCAGCCGTCGGCCCGCAGATGGAGAGTCGGCAGACGAGGAGTTGGCGGACGGGGAGCGGGGAGACGGGAGATGATGCGGGAGAGCCGGTCGATGCCGGTACCCGACGGTGTCGACGGGATGCGGCTCGACGCCGGGGTCGCCCGCATCCTCGGACTGTCGCGGACGGTCGCCGCAGCACTGGCCGACGACGGCGATGTCAGCGTCGACGGTGTCGCGGTCGCCAAGTCACACCGCCTCGCCGCGGGGGCCTGGCTCGAGGTGACACTGCCCGAGCCACGTCAACCGCTCCAGATCGTTCCGCGGCCGGTGGAGAACATGCGGATCATCTACGCCGACGACGACATCGTGGTGGTGGACAAACCGGTCGGGGTGGCGGCGCATCCGTCGGTCGGGTGGACCGGGCCGACGGTCATCGGCGGGCTGGCCGCCGCCGGGTTCCGCATCTCGACCAGTGGTGCACAGGAGCGGCAGGGCATCGTGCACCGTCTCGACGCGGGTACGTCGGGGGTGATGGTGGTCGCGGTCAGCGAACGCGCCTACACGCTGCTCAAACGAGCCTTCCGCGACCGGACCGTCGACAAGCGTTATCACGCGCTGGTGCAGGGACACCTGGATCCGCCCGGTGGCACCATCGACGCCGGCATCGGCAGGCATCCGGGTAACGAGTGGAAGTTCGCCGTCACCGCAGCTGGCAAACCCAGTGTCACCCACTACGACACCCTCGAGATGTTCGCCGCGGCCAGCTTGCTCGACGTCCACCTCGAGACGGGGCGAACCCATCAGATCCGCGTGCATTTCTCCGCATTGCACCACCCGTGCGCCGGTGACCTGGTCTACGGTGCCGACCCGGTGCTGGCCACACGGCTGGGGTTGGAACGACAGTGGTTGCACGCACGGGCGCTGTCGTTCGCGCATCCCGCGGACGGGCGGCTGGTGGAGTTCACCAGCGACTACCCCGAGGATCTGCAGCACGCGCTCGACGTACTCCGCGAGGGATGACCCGGTCCGGTGCGGCGACGGTGATGACGGTGGCGGTCGTCGCGGCATTGGTCGTGGGCGGTTGCTATCTGCTCGGGCGGACCCATCCGCCGCGTGCCACGCCCGTCACGGGCGATGTGGTCGGTCCCGACACCGGGGAATCGGTGTCCGACTACCTCGCGCGGGCGCGGCAGACGCTGACGGCGGTGCCGACGGACGACGCGATGCCGCGATGGGCGTTGATCTCGTTGCGCGATCCGCTGACCGACGGACAGGTGGCGCCCGTGGTGTCCCCGGTGTCGCTGTCGCAGGTGGTCCTGCACGTGGCGATCCCCGGTGTGCGCACACCGGTCACCGTGGAACCTGCAGGCGTGTCCGCGATCGGGACGGCACGCGATCGCGCGATCGGGGAGTTGATGACTCGTAACGACCCCGACCCGGACGGGAGCCGCGACCAGCGGATCGCGGCGGTGACGATCAGTCGTCTGCGTTCGGGGTGTGCCTGCGTGATCGCGCTGGTCGTCCGCGGGTCGCCGGATCGGTTGCGGACCGTGGCCGCGGATCCGCGGGTGCGGGCGGTGGAGGTTCTCCCTGCCGACGCCGCGGGCGGATTGTTCGCCGTGCGCACCCTGTTGCCCGAGGACACCTCGAGTACCGGACCTGCCGCCGACACCGCAACGGTTCCACCGCCGTGACCGCGTTGCCTCCCGGGTTTCGGCTGGCCGGTTACCGCGTCGAGCAGATACTGGGTCGGGGTGGGATGGGGATCGTGTACCTCGCCCGCCACCCCGAGCTACCCCGCAGCGACGCGGTGAAGGTGTTGGACACCGCCACGGCGGGCCCGGACGGCGAGGCGTTCCGAGCGCGGTTCCTGCGCGAGGCCGAGATCGCCGCGGCGCTGGATCATCCGCACATCGTCACCATCCACAACCGCGGCACCGAGGGTGACCGATTGTGGATCGCGATGCAGTACGTCCCGGGTACCGATGGGGCACGTGAGCTTGACAGGTTGCGGGCCGGGTTGGGGTTGCGCCGATCGCTGCGGGTGGCCGCAGAGGTGGCCGGCGCGCTCGATCACGCGCATGGTCGGGGCTCGTTGCATCGTGACGTCAAACCGGCCAACATCCTGCTCGCCGCGACCGACGGTCGCGGGGACGAACGGGCCCTGCTGACCGACTTCGGTCTGGCCAAGATCGTCGACGACGCCGGTGACCCCACGGTGGCGGGCACGGTGTTCGTCACCCCGTCGTACGCGTCACCGGAACAACTGCGCGGCGATCGCTGTGACGCGCGCACCGACCAGTACTCGCTGGCCGCGAGTCTGTTCCATCTGATCTGCGGTCAGACCCCGTTCCCCGGAGCGACGACCGCAGAGATCATGAGGGGTCATCTCGCCGACCCGGTGCCGCGGCTGTCGTCGCGCGCCGGGGATGTGCCGCCCGAGGTGGACGCGGTGATGGAGCGGGCCATGGCCAAGGACCCCGACCACCGATTCGCCGGCTGTGGTCAGTTCGTGGCGGCGTTGACCCAGGCGGCGTCCACCCCGCGCGCGGCGTATGCGCCCACCCGACAACGTCCGGTCGCCCGACCCGTCGTCGCACCACCACGCGGACCGGTCCCGACGGCGGTGATCCTGGCGGCGCTGATGGCGCTCGGGGTGGTCACCGCGGCGGTGTTGTACCTGGTGTTGTGACCGTCTTCCGACGACCGGGCCCACCCGTGGAAACCCGTCCGTCTCATCCGTCACTCTCGGTCGTGTCGATTCGGGGGTGTCGGAGGGTGCGCCTAGAGTTGTCGCGAGACGTTGACCGGACCGGGCTGTTGACCAAACTAGGTGAGAGGCGTTCGTGGCCGATTCATTTGTTCACCTGCACAATCACACCGAGTACTCGATGCTCGACGGTGCGGCGAAGGTGGATCCGCTGTTCGCCGAGGCGCAACGCCTGGACATGACCGCGATCGGCATGACCGACCACGGCAACATGTTCGGTGCCAGTGAGTTCTACAACGTCGCCAAGAAGACCGGCATCAAGCCCATCATCGGGATCGAGGCGTACGTCGCCCCCGAGTCCCGCTTCAACACCAAGCGCGTGCTATGGGGCAACCGCGACCAGAAGTCCGACGACGTCTCCGGTAGCGGCGCGTACACGCACATGACGATGGTGGCCGAGAACGCCACCGGGCTACGCAACCTGTTCCAACTCAGTTCGCTGGCCTCCATCGAGGGGCAACTCGGCAAGTGGTCGCGGATGGATGTCGACCTCATCGCCGACCACGCCGAGGGCATCATCGCCACCACCGGCTGCCCGTCCGGAGAGGTACAGACCCGCCTGCGACTCGGTCAGGTCGACGAAGCGCTGGCCGCCGCGGCGAAGTGGCAGGAGATCTTCGGCAAGGACAACTTCTACCTCGAGCTGATGGAGCACGGCATCGAGATCGAGAGCCGCGTACGCGCGGGTCTCCTCGAGATCGGTCGCAAGCTCGGGATCAAGCCGTTGGCCACCAACGACTGCCACTACGTCACCCGAGACGGTGCATCGACGCACGAGGCGCTGTTGTGCGTGCAGACGGGTAAGACGCTGTCGGATCCCACCCGGTTCAAGTTCGACGGCGACGGCTACTACCTGAAGACGGCCGCGGAGATGCGCGAGCTGTGGGATCGCGAGGTCCCGGGTGCGTGTGATTCCACGCTGGAGATCGCCGAGCGGGTCACCAGCTATGAGGAGGTGTTCACCCACCGCGACCGGATGCCGGTGTTCCCGGTGCCCGCGGGGGAGACACAGGAGACCTGGCTGCGTCGGGAGGTGTTCGAGGGTCTCGAGAGTCGATTCAGTGGCACCGACGTGCCCACCGAGTACTCCGACCGCGCCGCATACGAGCTCGACGTGATCATCCAGATGGGGTTCCCCGCCTACTTCCTGGTGGTCGGAGACCTCATCAAACATGCCCACGAGGTGGGGATCCGGGTGGGTCCCGGCCGCGGTTCGGCGGCCGGTTCGCTGGTCGCCTATGCCCTGGGCATCACCAACATCGACCCCATCCCGTACGGACTGCTCTTCGAGCGATTCCTGAATCCTGAACGCGTGTCGATGCCGGACATCGACATCGACTTCGACGACCGCAGGCGCGGTGACATGGTCCGCTACGCCACCGAGCGATGGGGTCGTGACAAGGTCGCCCAGGTCATCACCTTCGGAACCATCAAGACCAAGGCGGCGATCAAGGACTCGGCGCGCGTGCAGTTCGGCCAGCCGGGTTTCTCGATCGCCGACAAGATCACCAAGGCGCTGCCCCCGCCGATCATGGCCAAGGACATCTCGGTCAAGGGCATCACCGATCCCGACAACGAGCGGTACGGCGAGGCGTCCGAGGTCCGCGCGTTGATCGAGACCGACCCCGAGGTCAAGCAGATCTACGACACCGCTCTCGGACTGGAGGGTTTGATCCGAAACGCCGGGGTGCACGCCTGCGCGGTGATCATGTCCTCCGAGCCGCTCACCGACGCCATCCCGGTGTGGAAGCGGGCGCAGGACGGCGCCATCATCACCGGTTGGGACTACCCGTCGTGTGAGGCCATCGGCCTGTTGAAGATGGACTTCCTGGGGCTGCGCAACCTCACCGTCATCGGTGACACCATCGAGAACATCGCGGCCAACCGCGGTGTCGACCTCGATCTCGACGCCGCCGCCCTCGACGACCCCGCCACCTACGAGCTGCTGTCCCGCGGTGACACCCTCGGTGTGTTCCAGCTCGACGGCGGCCCGATGCGTGAGTTGCTGAAACGTATGCAGCCCACAGGTTTCGAGGACATCATCGCGGTCATCGCGCTGTACCGGCCCGGCCCCATGGGCATGAACGCCCACAACGACTACGCGGACCGCAAGAACGGTCGCCAACAGATCAAGCCGATCCACCCGGAGTTGGAGGAACCGCTCAAGGAGATCCTGGCCGACACCTACGGTCTGATCGTCTACCAAGAGCAGATCATGCAGGTTGCGCAGAAGGTCGCCGGGTACTCCCTCGGACGAGCCGACATCCTGCGTCGCGCAATGGGAAAGAAGAAGGCCGAGGTACTCGCCGCCGAGTTCGAGGGCTTCGAGCAGGGCATGAAGGACAACGGGTTCTCGGCGGCGGCCATCAAGGCGTTGTGGGACACCATCCTCCCGTTCGCCGGCTACGCGTTCAACAAGTCACACGCCGCCGGATATGGGTTGGTGTCGTTCTGGACGGCGTACCTCAAGGCGAACTACCCGGCCGAGTACATGGCGGGTCTGCTCACCTCCGTCGGCGACGACAAGGACAAGGCCGCGATCTACCTCGCCGATTGTCGCAAGATGGGCATCACCGTGTTGCCGCCGGACGTCAACGAGTCGGCGCGCAACTTCGCCGCGGTCGGTTCCGACATCCGCTTCGGCCTCGCCGCGGTCCGCAACGTCGGGACCAACGTGGTGTCGGCCGTCTTGCGGGCCCGTGACGAGCGCGGGAAGTTCGCGAGCTTCTCCGACTACCTGTCGAAGATCGACGTGGTGGCCTGCACCAAGAAGGTCACCGAGTCACTGATCAAGTCCGGCGCCTTCGACTCGTTGAACCATCCGCGCAAGGGGCTCTTCCTCATCCACTCGGATGCGGTGGACGCGGTCCTGAGCACGAAGAAGGCCGAGGCCATCGGCCAGTTCGACCTCTTCGGCGACAGCGGTGGCGAGGGTGTGGCGGACGACGCCTTCGCGGTCAAGGTCCCCGACGACCACTGGGACAGCAAACATCAGCTCGCGCTGGAACGAGAGATGTTGGGCCTCTACGTGTCCGGTCACCCGCTCGGTGGAATCGAGCACGTGGTCGCCGCGCAGACCGACACCTCCATCACCTCGCTGCTGGAGGGCAATGTCTCCGACGGTGCACAGATCACCATCGGCGGCATCATCTCCTCGGTCACCCGACGGGTGAACAAGAAGGGCGAGCCGTATGCGGTGGTCACTCTCGAAGACATGGTCGGCGGGGTGGAGGTCTATTTCTTCCCGCGGTCGTATCAGGCGTACGGATTCGAGATCGTGCCCGACGCGGTGGTACTGATCCGGGCGCGGGTGAACGTGCGCGACGACGGCATGATGATCAGCGCCAACGATCTCGCCGTTCCCGATCTCTCACAGGTGGGGACGGCCAAACCGGTCAGTCTGACCATGCAGACGCGGCTGTGCACCGCCGACCGGGTGAACGCACTCAAGCAGGTGCTCGCGCGACACCCGGGTACCGCAGACGTGCACGTGCGTCTGATCAGCGGCGACAAGGCGACCACGCTGCGATTGGCGGAGAAGCTCCGGGTCACCCCGAGCTCGGCGTTGATGGGCGATCTGAAAGCCCTGCTGGGTCCTGGCTGCCTGAGTTGACCGGTGGTCAGGCGAGACGGACCACTCCGCGCCGCCGTAACCAATAGCCGTACGTCGCAATCAGTTCCAACGGACCCCAGGCGACGATGGGTAGGTAGCAGGCGCTCATGACCCACAGGGCGAGCCCGCTCACGTGTCCCTGATCGGGGCGGGACCCGGTGAGTACCTGCGACGTCATGGAGATCGTGAACAGATAGGTCACGGCCAGGCCGCCGAGCGTCGCCACCACGATCACCGGCACGACCGGGATGTCGTGTCCGCGCCATCGTCGTCCCCATGGGCTGGCCAGGCCCACGGTGAGGTAGGACGTGCCGAGCTGCACCACGCTCAGCCCGAAGACGTAGGCATAGTTCACCAGGTGCTCGTCACCGAGTTCGTAGTCGCGCAACGACTCCGTACCCGGGAGACATCCGGTGATCATGAGCACCCGCCACACCGCCGACGGCACGGTGACCCAGAACGTCGCCCACGCCACCGGTAGCAACCAGCGCGGGTGGACCAAAACCAATTTTAGAGGAGGCATTCTAGTTCGCACACTCATAAACTAACGCTAGGGTGTCGGTGTGGCAAGACCCCGTAAGTTCTCGGAGGACCAGATCCTCGACGCCGCCGCACAGGCGTGTCTCGACCACTGGCGCGATGCGACGGTGGCGAACGTCGCTGCGATCACCGGTGCGCCGATCGGATCGATCTATCACCGCTTCGCGTCGAGAGACGCGTTGTTCGGCGCCCTGTGGGTCCGGTCGATCACGCGATTGCATGCCGGTCTGATGGCCGCGGCCGCCGTCGACGACCCCCGCGAATCCCTGGACGCGATGACGGTGCACATTCCCCGGTTCTGCCGGTCCAACCCGTTGGACGCGAAGGCGATGACCCTGTACCGACGCGTCGATCTGGTCGACCTCGTCCCGGAATCTCGACGGCACGAGGTGGAGACCATCAACGACGCCATCGACGCGACATTGCGTACGGTCACCGCGCGGCGCTACGGGCGGCTGACCGAGCGCCGTCTCCGGCTGGCCCGGGTGGCGACGCGCCAGGGACCGTATGGATTGATTCGTCCCTTCGTGGGTGGCGACATCCCGCGCGAATACGACGCGATCTGCGTCGCGTCGGCCCGCGGGATCCTGTCACTGGGTGACTGACGCCCTCGTGAGCGGGCCGGCGATCCAGTGTTCGAGATCCCGCGGTGTGCTCAGGTGCACGATGGGCAGGGTGGGGTGCCGCGAGGCGACCTCGGCGACGCGCTCCTCGAACGTGTGTCGGGTGGCGATCGCCCACCGGATGATGTGGTCGGGGTCGGTGACGATCGTGTGCAGTGGGGGTTCGACGTTCCCGTTCCACAACACTTCTCGGTGTAGACGACGTCGCACGGTGCGTCGGGTGACCCGGGGCAGGGTGACCGTCCAGAACGGGTAGTGGAGCCACACCATCAGGTCGCATCGTTGCGCGATGAGCGGCCGGGCGTGGGCGTACTGCCACTCGGTGACCCACTCGGGGGCTGCCACCAGCGCGCGCACATCGGCAACGAAATCGGCCCGAGGTATCCAGTCTGGTCCGTGGTGCAGCGCGTCGATCTCGGTGTGAGGTGCGCCCACCATGTCGGCGATCCGGCGGGCCGCCGTGGTCTTGCCGGCGCCGGAGACGCCTGCGACGGCTACCCGGCGCGGCCGATGGCCGATCGTGTCACCGTGATCCAGCACGCGTCGGAGTGTACGCAGCCGCCACGAAGGTGTCGGTGTCCGACAGGCATAGCGGACCTACGGCGTGGCGACGCCGACGATGCCGCGTTCGATGCGGCGAAGAACCAGCAGATGGACGACGGGGATGATCAGCTCGACCGGGATCATGACGACGTAGAACCAGCTCGGTGCACCCGCGACCACCCACGCCAGCAGTCGGGCCAGGCCACCGACGAAGAACAGCACACCGAGGATGTCGATGATGCGTGCCCTGCCGATGACGTCGCCCGCGGCCCAGACGAACGCGATCCCGTATGCCGCGAACAGGACGTTGAAGAACCGCAGATCGGATTCCATCGTGGCATTGACACGACCACCGCCGATGTAGGTGGTCTGCCCGAACAGTAGGTGGGCCAGCGCGATACCGATGACGACAACGCCGAACACCCTGAGCCAGATCATGAAGACGCGCATGGGCACCCCACCTGTTTGACAGTCGTATAATAAGATCGACGCTAGAGGATCTCCTCGATGTTGACAAGACCTAGACTTCGATGGTGACCAGCTATCGGATGAGCCCGACCGCACGGCGCGGCCAGCTGCTCGACACTGCGCAACAGCTGTTCACGTCCGAACCGTTCGAGGACGTGTCGATGAGCCAGATCGCGACACGCGCGGGCGTGACCCGGGCGCTGGTGTACCACTACTTTCCGACCAAGGCCGAACTTTTCGCGGCCATCTGGAGCCGCTCACACGACACCCTCGGCGCAACCGTCGACTTCGATCGAGCCGGCACGGTGCGTGACGGCCTGGTGTCGACCTTGGCCGCCCATCTCGACTTCTACGAGCGGCATCTGCCGTTGGTGTTGATCGCGAACCGGAGTTCCATCGCCGCCACACCCGTTGTCCGCGAGCCGTTAGATGCCACGTTTGCCACGCTGTGCACGGCTGTGCTCGACGCCGCGAGCGCATCGGGGACCGAGCGCCGCCTGGCACAGACAGCCTTCCTCGGCTGGATTGGTTTCGTCCGAGAGGCCACGCTCGCAAGCCTCGTCGACAACACCATCACGCCTGCCGAGAACCTCGACATGTGCGTCACCGCGCTCGACGCCACCGTCGGCGCCCATGTGGACCTGCGCGTCGTACCCGCACACCCCCGGTGACTCCGCGGCGGTATCGCGCACCGGGCCGAGCCGACGTCACGCCGTCCGGCCGGCCACCCACTCGTCGGGGGTGGGTCCGAGCAGCTCGGCCCCGGATGGAGCGAGTAGGACGCCTCGGGCCAACTCCGGGACGAACGGCTCCACGGTGACGACGGGGCGCGGATCACCGGTCGCCGTCAGCAGCCCACGTGTGAGGTCGGGAAGGTGGATGATGTCAGGTCCCGCGACCTGCCGGTCCCGTTGGTCGGTGGTGGCGTGGACCAGGACCTCTGCCACCGTCGCAACAGCGATCGGCTGAACGAGCCAGTCCTGCACGCGCACCTCGTCGTCGCTGACGGCCACCGCGGCCGGGTTCAGCGCGAACTCCATCCACTGCGTCGTCCGGATCACCGTGTGGGGCAGCGGCGTCGACCCCAACACCTCCTCCTGGGCACGTTTGGCGAGGTAGTAGTCGAAACCGTCGAAGGCGGGCTGATGGATGTTGCAGATGGACAGATGGACGAGGTGTCGCACCTTTGCCGTGGCGCAGGCCTCCGCGAGACGTCGAGTGGAGGCCGCGAAGGCGGATACGACGTCCAGACCGGCGTCTGCCGTGGGGAAGGGGTTGGAGGCGTCGATCACGACGTCGATGCCGCGCAGTCCTTCGTCGAGACCTGCGCCGGTGTGCAGGTCGACCCCGGTGGCGCGCGAGAGCCCGCGCACGTCGTACCCGGCTCGCCGTGCGGCGGCGGTGGTGGCCTCACCGGCCGTGCCGGTGGCTCCGAGGATGGCAATCGTCACTGGTTCTCCGTCAGGGTCGGTTTCGGGCTCGTCGCCTCGATGATGCGGGTGCGGGCTGCGGCGTTCATGTTGGCTGCCAGCGCGGCGATGGAGACGTCGCGCAGGGACGATCTCCAGGCGTCCTCTGCCTGACCCATGGCGCGGTTGATGCCACACAATCCCCGAGCGAGAATCACCTCCCGCTGGTCGGCGAAGACTCCCTGGCACCGGATCTCGTTGCATCGAAACAGGGTTCGAGTGCCGTCCAGTGCGGTCACCACGTCGTGCAGGGTGATCTGCTCCGCGTCTCGGTCGAGACGGAACCCGCCGTTCGCGCCTCGCGCCGAGGTCACCATGCCTGCCGTCGCGAGCTTCTGTAGATGTTTGTTCAGGTACGTCGGCGACAGGTCGAACAGGCGCGCCAGACCTGCGCTCGACAGGGGACGGTCCTCACCCACGACGTGGAGGACGAGCAGCGCATGCGCTGCCCACTCGACACCTTTCGGCAACTCCATGAGTCTGGACAGTACATATCTGGATATCACATGTCCAGATCAATGATCATGGTGTGGTGGTGATGTGTTGGTCGGTGTGGTGGTTGGTCCAGGTGATCCGGCGGTGGTGGTCGATGGTGGGTATTCAGTCGCCGTGGTGTTTTCGGTGGTGGTCGGGGGTGCAGATTGGTGCGAGGTTGCGGTTGATGGTGAGTTTGCCGCGTCGGGGGTCGTTGTGGTCGAAGGGGGTGATGTGGTCGATGTCGCAGTCCTCGGCGGGTGTGTCGCAGAAGGGGTATCGGCAGGTGCGGTCGGTGGCGAGGATGTCGGCGATCAGTGCTCGAGATGGCCGGTAGGTCAGGGCGCTGGGCGTGATCTCACGGTTATCGCCACTGTCGGGAACGAGGTGGTCGGCGAGTGTGGGGTCGGTGGTGCCGTAGCGGCCGAGGTGGGCGAGGTGACCGGTACGGAGGGTGAGGGTGGTGGCCACGGGTGCTGATGGTGTGGGCGCGGTGGTGACGGCCGCGGCGGCCGGGCACTGCGAGGTGGTGCAGTCGCGGGCGAGGGTGGTCATGCCCTGGATGTCGGCCAGCGCGGCGACTCGCCGTTGGCGTGTCGATCGTGAGTCGTGTTCGCACAGGCGCTGCGTGATGAGGGTGGTTATGCGCTGACGGTGGTGTTCGCCTTGGGCGGCGGGGATGCAGCCGTCGAGGGTGGAGTGGCCGTGGCGGTCTTTGGTCACCCGGATGTTCTGGTTGTTGGTGAATTTCTCGCGGTCGGCGGCGGCTTTGTCGGGATCGAGCTCGATGATGAGTGCGTCGAGTCGGTCGCGCAGCGTGGTGTCGGTGAGTGGTTCTCGGGCCAGTGCGATGGCGTCGGACTGGGCGTGGTCGAGATTATCGGTGTGTACGCCGGTGAGTGTGGTGGCGAGGAGGTGGGCGCGGCGGTAGCTGAACTGTCCGTCGAGGTAGGCGGAGAGGATGATCGGTAGGTTGTCGCGCTTGGCGCCGAGGGCGAACCAGGAACCGGCCATGGTTTTCGACACCCCGAATTGCAGTGAGATCTCGCCGGTGCAGGCCTTGTCGGCGTGGTGGCCGATGTGCGGGTTGAGTTCGTCGGTGCGGGTGAGGATGTCGTGGAATCGTGCCAGACCGATGCGGTAGGCGGAGAGGATGGTGCGTGCGTTGGACTGGCGCTCGAGGCGTTGGGAGTCGTGGCCGGCGGCGATGAGATCGACGACCGGTGATGTGGACAACAGCCCGTCGTCGACGGTGGTGTCGGTGTAGGTGAACATGCGAGACAGCTTCCGGCGCAGAAGGATCAGAACGTCATTCCGTGAAGCCCGCGTCAGCTAAGTTCTACTACTACCCATGCTACCTGCGAGGTCCGACATCGAGCATTGACCGAGTGGTCGTGGGCTATCGCCACACGGCTCACCCGTCCAGGTCGGACAGATACCGTGCGTTGCCACGGATGGCGGCGGTGTACCGCGCGATGTCCGCCGTCGGGACATGGTCGGCGATCACCAGCAGTAGCTCCGCGAGCGCGGCGTCACGACGATCCATCGAGTGAAGCGTCAACGCCCGGAACACTTTCAGTGCGGCCAGATCCGGATCCGCATCGACGGCCCTGTCGAAGACGGCCAGCGATTCGGCGCCGCGGCCGAGATTGCGCAGGGTGCTGCCGTACTGCAGCAGACAGCGCACTCGCAGGTCGCCGTCGAGTCCCAGGTCGAGAGCGCGTTCGTAGAAGCCCAGGGCCAGCTCTTCCGCGCCCGCAGTGTCATGGGCGCCGCCCATCTCGTAGTTGACCCGCGCGTTGTCGGGGTGCAACCGCAGCTGCCGCTCGAGGGCATCGACGGTCGGCTGCATGTCGTCGCGGTCACGGGCGGCAACGATGTCGTCGAGAGTGTGCTCGAGGTCGCGATCCGTGTCGGTCATCAGGCCAGCCTGTCAGATCACGACCCGGCGGCGAGTGGTCACCACGCCGATCACCACCGTGCACACGGTGATCTGGTAGGCCACGAAGATCCACGTCGTGGGGTGCCAGTCCGTGATCGTCAGGAGGGTGATCACCGCACCGACGCCGATCAGGAGGTAGAACAGCACGTTCTCGGTCCGTGGCAGTTTCCACGCCTTCACCACCGTGGGAGCGGCGGCGAGGGCATCGGCCGCGACGGCGACGACTACGGCGATGGGAGCGTCGCCCATGCCCCACCAGACCACCAAGGCGATCACCGCAAGTGCGGCGCAGGTCCGGTCCGACCGGCGCAGGTCCGTGTAGTGGTGGCGAGTGCTCAGCGCCGTGATAAGGACGATGGTTGGCCCCACACCCGCGCTCAGCGTCATCACCGCGGGCAGCCCGACGCCGGCGTCGAGTTGGGCGGCGAACGCGATGAGCGGCGCGGTTGCCCACAGCGTCCAGGTCACCAGATTCGGTCGGGCCTCGCCCACCGCGGTGGACGTGGCATACCGGACACTGCCGATCAGCCCGAATGCCGCGCCAAGGAGGACCCAGTGCTGGTTCAGCATCGCTCGGTGTACGCCTCCACGCGGCCGCGCAGACCACGTGGAGAGTCACCGACCGATCCGGCTGTCACCGTGTGTCCGGCTCCTGACCCACCTGACCGTCGGCGAGTTCCCGCAGCAGGTCGAGGTGGCCGAGATGCCGTGCGGTCTCCTCGATCATGTGCTGGATGATCCAGCGCAGCGACATCGGGCGGGTGACCGCCATCTCGTCGAGACCACGACCCGCGATCGCGGCGTCGCACAGTGCCGTCTCGGTGCGGTAGGCGGTGATCAGTTCGTCCACGCTCACCGACGGGTCCACCCGGAACTCGGCGTCGGGATCCTCCTCGGACCATCCGTAGTCGAGGTCTTCGGCGCCGGCGAACACCTCCCGGAACCAGGACCGTTCCACGTCGGTCAGATGATTCACCAGACCCACCATGGTCAACCCCGAGGGCATGCTGGTCCGGTGCGCGGCATCGTCGGAGCAACCGGCGACCTTCCAACACACGAGGTCGCGTTGTCGGGCCAGGAACTGTAGCAACGATTCCCGCTCACCCGCGGTGGGCAAGGTATCGGTCACGGTGAGGTCTGCGGTCATGGACGTCGGTATAGAGCCGATCGGGCCCGGTTGGCAAGTCTTTTCCCGAATGACGGTCGTTTCCGTGCGAACTCACTGCACCAACAGGCAGAACGGATGTCCGCCGGGATCCGCGAGCACACAGAGCGGCTCCTCGGGATCGTCGGACCGGTCCTGCAGCAGACGCGCGCCGAGATGTTCGGCGCGTCGCCGCTGGATGTGCAACTGGTCGACCGATGCGACCCGGAAGTCCATGTGCATCTGCATGGGGACCGTCTCGGCGGGCCAGGTGGGTGGGGTGGTCTCGTGCTTCTGTTGGACGGCCAGCACTCGGTTCTCGGCGTCGTCGAGCAGCACCAACCACACGGCGGCTTCGTCACCATCACCGCGGATCTCATCGCCCCGCCGATAGTGCAGGCCGAGCAACAGCCGGTAGAACTCGGCGAGGCCGCGACAGTCCTGCGCGTCGATCGCGGTGTGCAGCAGTACCGGGTGGTTCACACCGACGGTCGGTACTGATGCCGGGTGCGCTGCACCCACCACACCATGACCGTGCCCGCGGTGACCACCCACGCCGTGAGTTCCGCCGATCCGGTGCCAACGCCGACCGCGGCGAGCAACACCGCGGCCACCATCAGCGCCTGGACCTTGTAGAGCGGCCACGCGACGCCGGCGATGAGTACCGTCGGGAGGGTGGAAGTGGTGGTGCGGGCAGCTCGCCGGAGGGTCGAGGCGCGGAAATCGGCCGAGCCGAAACCGGATGTGACCGTCATCGCTGCGACCTCCCTGTCGATCCAGATCGTGGTGGGTGAACTTCGAGGGCATGGATGGCCGATCCCTCGTGTTCACCCACTATAGGGGATACCGCCGCAAAATGTTCGGTACACCGAAAACTGGAATGCAGGGTATACGAAACAGCAGGTCACCAGCCTGTGCACACAACACGAAGGAGTCATGAGATGCCGCTGAGTGGTGAGTACGCGCCGAGTACGTCGGACTGGGCCCGTGAGCAGGCGGAGAAGTACGAGGCGTCGGGTGGCACCGAGGCCACCGAACTGAAGGGTATGCCGGTGGTCGTGCTGACCACTATCGGCAACAAGTCGGGCAAGTTGCGCAAGACACCCTTGATGCGCGTCGAACACGAGGGTGTCTACGCGGTGGTCGCCTCCTTGGGTGGGGCGCCCAAGAATCCGGTCTGGTACTACAACGTGGTCGCCGACCCGCACGTCGAACTGCGTGACAAGGAAGAGGTGCACGACCTCGTGGCCCGCGAGGTCACCGGCGAGGAGAAAGCGACCTGGTGGGAGCGCGCCGTCGCCGCCTACCCGCCCTACGCGGACTACCAGCAGAAGACGAGCCGCGAGATCCCCGTCTTCGTCCTCGAACCCGCCTCCTGACCCGGCCGACCTCGTGGTCGATCGACGGGGCGGCGGTGAGACGATGGTCGGGTGAGCACTCAGGAGTCCGTCGTGCAGACACCCGAGCCGGTCGTCACCGCCGCCGCCGTCGAGGGTGCCGCTGCGCGAATCGCCCCGGTGGTGTCCCGCACGCCGCTGGAGCTGCATCCTCGCTTGTGTGAGATGACCGGAGCGCAGGTCTATCTCAAGCGGGAGGATCTGCAGAGCGTCCGCTCGTACAAGATCCGCGGTGCGTACAACGTGATGGCCCAGCTCAGCGACGCCGAGAAGGCCGCAGGGGTTGTCGCCGCGAGTGCCGGTAACCACGCCCAGGGGGTCGCGTACGCGTGCAAGCGGATGCAGGTGCAGGGCCGGATCTACGTCCCGACCACCACACCCGCTCAGAAGCGTGACCGCATTCGGTGGCACGGCGGTGCCTGGGTGGAACTGATCGCGGCGGGTGACACCTACGACGCCGCGGCCGCGGCCGCGCAGGCCGATGTCGCACGAACGTCGGCCACCTGGATCCACGCCTTCAACGACCCTCGGACCGCGGCCGGTCAGGGCACCATCGCCCGCGAGATCGTCGAACAACTGGGACGGGCTCCCGATGTGCTCATCGCCCCGGTCGGCGGTGCGGGATGTGTGGCCGGGATGGCCGCGTACCTGCGTGCCGCGTCCGACGAGACCTGCATCGTGGGGGTGGAACCGGCGGGCGCGGCATCTCTCGCCGCGGCCCTGCGAGCGGGTGGCCCGGTCACCCTCGACACGATCGACCCGTTCGTCGACGGCGCCGCCGTCAAGCGCATCGGCGACGTCGGGTACTGGACCCTCGCCGGTTTCGGGGCGCGCGTCGCCACCACCCCGACGTCACCCGAGCCGGGGCAGTTGCTGGTCACCGACGTCGACGAGGGAGCCATCTGCTCGGTGATGCTGGAGCTCTACCAGAACGAGGGGGTCATCGCCGAACCCGCGGGTGCCCTGTCGGTGGCCGGCATGCACGAGTTGCGATTACAGCCCGGGTCGACCGTGGTCTGCCTGCTGTCCGGTGGCAACAACGACGTGTCGCGCTACGGCGAGATCATCGAACGTTCGCTGGTGCACCGCGGCCTCAAGCACTACTTCCTGGTCGCGTTCCCGCAGGAACCCGGTGCGCTGCGTCGATTCCTCGACGAGGTGCTCGGCCCCGGGGACGACATCACGCTGTTCGAGTACGTCAAACGCAACAACCGGGAGACCGGGCAGGCGCTCGTCGGCATCCAGCTCTCCGAATCCGACGGTCTCGGACCGCTGATGGATCGGATTCGGACCAGCCGATTGCAGTGTGAGCGACTGGAACCCGGCTCACCGGCCTATCGTTACCTGACCTGAGGCTCAGACCGCGGCCGGGGCGAGGTCACGCAGCACCTCTGCGACGATGCGGTGCGAGCGGACACGTGCGTCGAAGTCGGCGACGGTGGAGTTGATCATGATCTCGTTCGCGCCGGTCGCCGAAAGCACGCCACCCAGCTGATCGGCCACCCGCTCCGGTCCGCCGACGATCCAGGCCGACGCGCTGGGCGCGATCGACGACTCCTGCAACGGCGTCAACGGGTGTCGTGCGGCCTCCTCGGCGGTGGGGTAGCGACCGGGGGCTCCGGTCCGGAGTCGCGCCATCGCCAATCGCTGTGACCCGGCAAGATACTGTGCCTCGGCGTCGTCGTCGGCGGCGATCACCGTCACGGTGATCATCGCGTGCGGCTCCTCGAGCACACCGGGCCGGAAGTGGTCCCGGTAGGCCTGCATCGCAGGCATGGTCTGCTGCGGTGCGAAATGCCGGGCGAAGGCGAACGGCAGACCCAACATCGCGGCCAACTGTGCGCTGTAGGTGGATGAACCGAGCAACCAGATCTCCGGGTCGGCGCCCAGACCCGGCGTCGCGGTGATGGCCGAGTACGGGTGGTCGTCGGGGTACCCGCCGGTGAGGAACGCACGCAGCGAGGCGAGTTCGGCGGGAAAATCGTCACCGCCCAGGGACTGGCCGGGTTCCGGTCGCCGCAATGCGTGCATGGTCACCTGATCCGTGCCGGGTGCCCGCCCGAGCCCCAGGTCGATGCGGCCGGGGAAGAGGGCGTCCAGGGTGCCGAACTGCTCGGCGACCACCAGCGGGGCGTGATTGGGCAGCATGACTCCACCCGAACCGACCCGCAACGTGGAGGTCGCGGCCGCGACCTGACCGATGACGATCGCCGGGGCGGCACTGGCGATGCCGGGCATCGAGTGGTGTTCGGCCAACCAGAAGCGGTGATAACCGAGCTTCTCCACCTCCTGGGCGAGGCGGACGGAGTTGTGCAGGGCGGTGCCGATGGGTGCGGTGTCGGAGCCGGACCCATCGGTCGCCGGATCGTCGGCGATGACGGGTGCGAGATCGAGTACGGAATGATGCAGTTCAGCCACGTCCGTGTGCAACGACGGCGCGGCCTGCGCTATTTCACCGTCGTGGTACGACTCGCGACACCTAGGGCAGACGGCGCCCGACGACCACACTGTGTCCGGTGAGAGTCGTACGCGGTCCGTCGGTGCTGACGGGGTGCCATTCGAGCAGTGGTTCCAGTGCGATGTCGACGGTGACCGGTTCGGCACCCAGGTTGCACAGGACGGTGTGCCCCCCGCGGTGCAGGGCGAACCATCGCGCGTCCGGGTCGAAGTCGGTGTCCACCGAGGCGAAGGTCCCGGCCGCGAAGTCCGCGATCTCGGTGCGCAGCGCGATCAGACGTCGGTAGAAGTCGAGAACGTCGCGGTGACCGGACGTCTCGACCTCCGACCAGTCCAGCTTCGACCGGCGGAACGTCTCCGGATCCTGTGGGTCGGGGATCTCCGCGGCGTCCCAGCCGTGGGCGGCGAATTCGGCCTTACGCCCTTCCGCGGTGGCCCGGCCCAGTTCGGGCTCCGGATGGGAGGTGAAGAACTGGAACGGCGTGGAGGCGGCCCATTCCTCACCCATGAACAGCATCGGGGTGAACGCCGACAGCAGCACCAGCGACGCCTTGATCGCCAGCTGACCGTGATCGAGGTAGGCGCTGGGTCGGTCACCGACCGCCCGGTTGCCGATCTGGTCGTGGTCGCAGGTGTAGACGACCAGAGCCGTCGCCGGTGTGGCGGCGGTGTCGATCGGCCGCCCGTGTCGTCGACCGCGGAACGACGAATAGGTCATGGCGTGGAAGAACCCGCGGCGCAGCACCGTAGACAGCGTCTCGAGGCTGCCGAAGTCGGCGTAGTAACCCTGCCGCTCACCCGACACCGCGGTGTGGATGGCGTGATGGACGTCGTCGTCCCACTGCGCGGTCATCCCCAGACCGCCGCGGTCGCGTGGGGTGATCATCCGCGGGTCGTTCAGATCGCTCTCGGCGATCAGGGACAACGGCCTACCGATCCGGGCGGACAACGCGTCGGTTGCCGTGGCCAATTCCTCCAACAGGTGCACCGCGGTCCGGTCGACCAGGGCGTGCACCGCGTCCAGCCGGAGGCCGTCCACGTGGAACTCGTCGAACCAGCGCAGCGCGTTGTCGATGATGTAGCGACGCACCTCGTCCGAACCCGCCTCGTCCAGGTTGAGGGACTGTCCCCACCCGGTGGACGCCTCGGTCAGATACGGCCCGAATCGGGGCAGGTAGTTGCCCGAGGGTCCGAGATGGTTGTAGACCACGTCGAGCACCACCCCGAGACCACGGCCATGACAGGCGTCGACGAATCGCGCGAAACCCGCAGGCCCGCCGTACGGTTCGTGCACGGCGTACCAGCCGACGCCGTCGTATCCCCAGTTGTGGTCGCCGTTGACCGCGTTGACCGGCATCACCTCGACGAAGTCGACGCCGAGCTCGACCAGGTGGTCGAGTCTCTCGGCGGCGGCGTCGAAGGTGCCCGGCTCGGTGAACGTGCCGACGTGCATTTCGTAGAGCACCGCACCGCTGACCGATCGACCCACGTAGTCGGCGTCGGTCCACAGGTCGGGATCCACCGTGAACGTGCGGCCGGGTGCGTGCACACCGGCGGGTAGCCAGGGGGCGCGGGGGTCGGGAACGGGGGACTCGTCGTCGACGGCGAAGGCGTAGGTCGCGCCGCGGTCGATCAGCGCGGCCGCCTCGTCGGGCGCGGTGAACCATTCGCCGTTCCGATCCGCCGCGAAGGTTCGCGGTTCGGAACCGTCGGCGGTGACGACGACGTCGACGGAGGTGGCGGTGGGTGCCCAGACGGACACGGCATGCGGAGCGGACGCGGTATCGGGACCAGACACGCCGTCGACGCTACCGCTCGCCCGAGGTGGTGTCGGCGACCAGCACCACCGGTGCGGTCTCCGCGAGCAGCTCCGACAGCCCCACGACACCGTCGAAATCGTTACCGCTCAACAGGTCTCGCCAGCGTCCCGGTGGTAACCGCAGCGTCGTGGCCGACAGGTCCGGCAGGGAGACCGTCCACCGCGGCGCGGCGAACACCACGGCGGGCTCGGCGCCGTGCGCACCGCGGCCGAAGGCGATCAGGTGATCGGCGGCGGGGCCGTCGGCGATCAGCCGCACATAGGCGCTACCCGGACCGAACAGGTCCGGATGATCACGGCGCAGCGTGGCGATCGCGGTCACCAATCGCGTCTTGGGGTGGTCGACCGAGCGGGTGTAGTCCACCGGTCGGCGGTTGTCGGGATCGACCAACGAGTCGGTGAACCACTCGGTCCCCTGGTAGATGTCGGGGAACCCCGGCGTCAGCATCGACAGCGCCTTCTGGGTCAGCGAATCCGACCGCCAGTGCGGTGCCAGTTCCGCGACCAGCGATCCCAGGGTCCCCGGTTCGTCGACCACCGCGTCGATCCAACGGTGGGTGGCGTCCTCGAAGTCGGTGTCGACCTCGGTCCAGGTGGTCCGCAACCCGGCCTCGCGGATCGCCTTGGTGGCGTAGTCGTGGAGTCGTGTGCGCAGGTCGTCGTCCACCGGACCGTCGCTCGGCCACACCCCGAACATGTTCTGCAGCAGGAACAGCCCGGTCAGCGGATCCGGTGCGGGGGTGCGGTCCTCGATCTGTGCGACCACGTCGGCCCACCGCCCGGGTACCTGCGACAGAACCCCGATGCGGGCGCGTACGTCCTCGTCGCGTTTGGTGTCGTGGGTGGACAGCGCCGTCATGGCGGACGGCCACTGCCCGGCCCGGATGCGGTTCGCGGTGTGGAAGTCGTCGAGTCCCATCGCGGGCAGACCCGGGTCGCCACCGACCTCTTGGCTGCTGACCAGTCGCGCGGTGCGATAGAACAGGCAGTCCTCCACGGACTTCGCGGTGACCGCACCACACACCTGCGCCAGCCGGGACGAGGCCTCACCGGGGACGGTGACGGCAGGCCCGATCACCGCGAAGGCGTCGGCCAGCCCGGGTTCCCGGATGCGCAGCTCGTCGACGAGGTCGGCGAGCTTGTCGCCCAACACCGGGTAGTCGGCGCGGTACACGCCGAGTCCCGCCAGGATCAACGCCAGCGCGGCATCGAGATCGGCGTCGGTGACCTCGACGGCGGAGTCCGGCGTCGCGGCCCGCACCGAGCGTCGCAACCGGCCCAGTTCGGCCGGGAATGTGTGGTGCAGCGTCGCCAGTTTCAGGGCGTGTTCGGCGTCGTGCAGCCAGCGTGAGTCGCCGCGGTCGCCGGCCACCCGCAGGTGCAGTTCCGAGAGCTCCTCGATGCCCCGCGGGTCCACCAGCACCGCACCGACACGGCGGAGTTGTTCGTAACCGGTGGTGCCCTGCACCGGTAGCGACGGATCGAGGGGTTCGCCGCGCGACAGGATCTTCTCGATCAGCAGCAAGCGGTCGGGGCCGATCGTGTCGCGCAGCCGCTGCAGGTATTCCACCGGAGCGGTCAGACCGTCGGGATGATCGACCCGAATGCCGTCGACGAGGTCCTCGGCCACCAGGTCCTGCACCACCCTGTGGGTGGCGGCGTAGACATCCGCGTCCTCCTGCCGAAGGCCGGCGAGACCGTTGACCGCGAAGAACCGGCGATACCCGATGACCCCGGAGTCCCACGGCACCAGGCGGTAGTGCTGTCGGTCGTGCACCTCTGCGCCCGACCCCTGTGCGGTTCCCGGGGCCAGCGGGAAACGGTGCTCGTAGAACCCGAGTTCACCGGTCTGACCGGCGTTCGGGAACACCTCGAGGGCGTCGACGTCACCGGGTCCACCGAGGACGGGTAGGGCCAGCTTGCCGTCGGCACCGTTGGCGGAGGACCAGTCGATGTCGAAATACGACGCGAAGGCCGAATCGTGCCCGTGGCGCAGCACATCCCACCACCACGGGTTCTGCCGAGGATCCTCTACCCCGGTGTGGTTGGGGACGATGTCGACGATGATGCCCAGTCCGCGTTCGGCCGCCGCGGAGCGCAGCGCCCGCAGCCCGTCGATCCCGCCCAACACCGGGGACACCGCGGGTGGCGGCACCCAGTCGTATCCGTGGGTGGAACCGTCGACCGCGGTCTGGATGGGCGACAGGTACAGGTGACTGACGCCGAGGCCGGCGATGTGGTCGAGCTGGTGACGGGCGTCGTCGAAGGTGAAGTCCGCGTTGAGCTGCAGACGGTACGTTGCGGTGACCGGTCCGGTTGGCATGGGTGGCGAGTCACCCCACCTTTCGCAGTACGAGCACGGATCGGCCCGGAATCTCGACCGGTTGGTCGGCGACCGCGTGGACGTCGCAGTCACCGCGGAGGTGGGAGGTGTCGAGCACCCCTGTCCACTCCGGAGCGTAGAACGAACTCGGCATCGAGAAGGTGAGCGGTTCGTAATGCCCGTTGAAACAGAGGAGGAAGGTGTCGTCGGAGACCCGGCGACCCCGCAGATCCGGCTCGTTGATGCCGTCACCGTAGAGGTACACCGCCAACGATTTCCCGAACCCGCTGTCCCAGTCTTCCGGGGTCATCTCCTGTCCCGACGGGGTGAGCCACGAGATGTCACGGGGCTCGTCACCGGAGCGGATGGGGCGGCCGCGGAAGAAACGGCGCCGCCGGAACACCGGGTGTGCGGTGCGCAGCGCGATCGCCTTGCGGCTGAACTCCAGCAGGTCGGCGTTCTTCTCGGCCAACGTCCAGTCCATCCAGGACAGCGGAGAGTCCTGGCAGTAGACGTTGTTGTTGCCGTTCTGGGTCCGGCCGAATTCGTCGCCGTGGGCGATCATCGGGGTGCCCTGACTCAGCGCGAGTGTGGCGAGGATGTTGCGTTGCTGGCGCGCACGTAGGTCCTCGATCTCCGGGTCGTCGCTCGGACCCTCCACCCCGCAGTTCCAGGACCGGTTGTGGCTCTCGCCGTCGCGGTTTCCCTCACCGTTGGCGTCGTTGTGCTTGTCGTTGTACGACACCAGGTCCCGTAGGGTGAAGCCGTCGTGGGCGGTGATGAAGTTGATACTGGCGCTCGGTCGACGACCGGTGGCCTCGTACAGGTCCGACGACCCGGTGAACCGGGATGCGAACTCGCCCAACGTCGACGGCTCACCGCGCCAGTAATCACGCACGGTGTCACGGTATTTGCCGTTCCATTCGGTCCACAGTCCGGGGAAGTTGCCGACCTGGTAACCGCCCTCACCGACATCCCAGGGTTCGGCGATGAGCTTCACCTGACTGACGACCGGATCCTGTTGCACCAGATCGAAGAACGCCGACAGCTTGTCCACGTCGTGCAGCTCGCGCGCCAGGGTGGCAGCGAGGTCGAAGCGGAATCCGTCGACGTGCATCTCCAACACCCAGTACCGCAACGAGTCCATGATCAACTGCAGGGTGTGGGGGTGCCGGACGTTCAGGCTGTTGCCGGTTCCGGTGTAGTCCATGTAGAGCGCCGACTCGCCGTCGACGAGCCGGTAGTAGGCCGCGTTGTCGATGCCACGGAACGCGATGGTCGGACCCATGTGGTTGCCCTCGGCGGTGTGGTTGTAGACCACGTCGAGGATGACCTCGATACCCGCCTCGTGGAACGAGCGCACCATGGCCTTGAACTCGGCGACCGCGGCTCCGGCTTTCTTGTTCGACGAATATTCCTGATGCGGCGCCATGAACCCGAAGCTGTTGTAGCCCCAGTAGTTCCGCAGTCCCAGGTCCAGCAGGCGGTGGTCCTGCATGAACTGATGCACCGGCATCAGCTCGATCGCGGTGACCCCCAGGGCCGTCAGGTGATCGATGATGGCCGGATGGGACAGGCCTGCGTAGGTGCCGCGCAACGATTCCGGCACGTCGGGGTGCGTCGCGGTCATGCCCTTGACGTGGGCTTCGTAGATGACCGTCTCGTGGTACGGGTGGTGCGGGGGACGGTCGTGCTGCCAGTCGAAGAACGGGTTGATGACCACCGACACCATGGTGTGGCCCAGGGAGTCGAGCCGCGGCGGCGCGAGCTCGGCGGTGTCGGTGTCGGTCTCGACGGCGGCGGCCGCCACGACCTCGGCGGTCTTGGTGTCCTCCGCATCGTCGGCGTCGACACCCTCACCGAGATCGGCGACCGCGACCTCGGTGGCGGGGTCGCCGGTCGGTTGGTCCTCGGGGGGCTCCATGTCGGCAGCGGCCGGCTCCGGGGTGACCGCGGACTCTTCCCGGTGAGGTTCGTCGCCGTAGTCGACGCCTTGGAGGCGGTAGGAGAACAGCGACGGATCGTCGTCGAAATGCCCGTGGAACGCCTTGCCGTACGGGTCGAAAAGCAGCTTGGACGGGTCGCAGCGGTGGCCGGTGCCCGGGTCCCACGGTCCGTGCACCCGGTACCCGTAGCGCTGGCCGGGGGATATCGAGGGCAGGTAGCAGTGCCACACGTAGCCGTCGACCTCGTCGAGGTCGATCCGTCGCTCGCTGCCGTCCTTGCCGATGAGGCACAGTTCCACCCGATCGGCGACCTCCGAGAACAGCGAGAAATTGGTTCCGGCGCCGTCGTAGGTGGCGCCGAGCGGATACGCCGTGCCGGGCCACACCTGCAGGCCGTCCGGTGTCGAGGCGGTGGCGCGGTCGGTGGGGGCACCGTCGGCGCGCAGGCCTCCTGCCGCTGTCGTCATGCGGTGAGCGTAGTCGCTGACGGTGTCCTGCTCATCGTGTGCAGAGGGCACCTGGGGTCGCGACCGGTGGACCCTGGGGTCAGGTCCAGGGCAGTGCCGCCCGCATCTGTCGCGACAACTCGGGGATCAGGCTGCGGACGAAGGTCGCGCTGAGGTGGTGCCAGTCGTGGTAGACGGTCACGTTGCCGATCACCGCCGGGCAGGTGGTGTCGTCGCAGAACGCATTCGACAGGTCGAGCGGGTGCAGACCGGGGTAACGGCCGACCAGAGCGTCGGTGGGGTCGGAGTCGCTGAGCGCGGTGCGGCGCGACGACGCGCAGTCGGTGTCCGGGTCACCGCCCTCAGCCAGGCAGGTCGGTGAGTCGATGGCCGTACCGTCGTCGTGATGCGGCCAGACGGTGTCCCGGATACCCAGCACCGGGACGTCGGCGTCACTGAACTGCCGCAGGATCGGGGTGTAGTCGTCGGGAACGATGTCCCCACCGGTGATGCCCGCTCGCGGCCGGGTGGTGTTGGTGAACACCGCGTCGGGCTTGTCGGTCGTGGTCAGTCGGTGCATCACCTGCTGCACCCAGTCGCGGCACTGCGGGTACGGCACGTCGTTGGTGAGGTAGGTGGGATGGGGGTTGCTCGACAGCGGGCAGCCCATCTTCAGGTAGGTCGTGACCTTGACATGGTCGCGTTTGCCGATCGCGTCCAACGCGGTGATCCAGTGTTCCGCGTGTGAGCCGCCCGCCAGTGCGACGGTTCGGGTGGCGTCGGTGTCGCCGTAGACCCCCACCGTGACGCCGTCGTCGGTGAAGCTGCTGATGTCTCCGCGGTAGGACGTGATCGGTAGGTCCTTGAGCACCTGCAGAGGTGTCGGCTGGGCTTCCATCCGCGGAACCGGGGCGTTGTCGAGGAAGGCCCGACCACCCGGGTAGACCGCCGGGTCGAGGTCGGTGGTGTCGACCACCATGGTGTCGACGTGGTGCTCCCACACCTTGATCGTCACTCCGGTGACCGACGCGCCGATGACCAACACGCTCGTCAGCAGCCCGGAGTACGAGAGCAGCGCCGCGCGTCGGGCGTGCGTGGGCGGCGCGGCGTGACGACCGGTGGAGCGCGTC
The DNA here is from genome assembly GCF_900156495.1 of Williamsia sterculiae. Classification (GTDB taxonomy): domain Bacteria; phylum Actinomycetota; class Actinomycetes; order Mycobacteriales; family Mycobacteriaceae; genus Williamsia_B; species Williamsia_B sterculiae. The sequence continues at coordinate 71,580 of NZ_FTNT01000012.1, read as the reverse complement.
CGGCCGGCCGATCGTGCTACCCGCAGCGGATCCTCGACGAAGCGCTTCGTCACCCAGGCCAGGGCGGCGGACACCGCGAGCAGCACCACGCCCTCCACGACGCCCGCGTGGTCCTTGCCGCGCACCGCGAGATAGAAGATCAGCAGTGGCCAGTGCCACAGGTACAGCGCGTAGGAGATGGATCCCAACCAGACCGGCCACCGGCCGGACAGAACGTGGTTGACCGCGGGTACGGGTGCCGACGGACCGTGCTCCTGCGCGATCGCACCCGACCAGATGATCGCGAGGGTTGCCAGCACCGGCACCAACGCCGAGGGCCCGGGATAGGACTCGACGCCGTTGATCCACCATCCGCACGTCACGATCACCGCCAGGGCCGTGATCCCCACCAGGGTGCGCAGCCACGTGAGCATGCGCGTCCTGGGCATCCAGATGGCCAACAGTCCGCCGGCGAGCGGCTCCCACACCCGCGCCAGGGTGTCGTAATAGTTGAACGGCTGATTGATCCCCGCCCGCAGCTGAGCCCAGTAGAACGACACCGCCAGCACACCCAGCAACGTCGACCCCGCCGACCACCGGATCGCCCGCTGCCGCACCGGCACCGGCAGCCGGCGGGTCACCACCGTGACCGCCAGGGTCATCGCCAGTGCGGTCAGCATGGTGACCAGGAAGAACTGACCCTGGACCGACATCGACCACAGGTGCTGCAACGGGCTGTTCGCGGAGCTGGCCGCGGTGTAGTCCTGTGAGTTCAAGGCGAGGTGCCAGTTCTGGTAGTACAGCGCGCTCGCCATCACCTCACGGCCGACGGTCAGCCATCGCGTCTGCGGCAGCACCAGCAGCGTGAGCACGGACGCCGCGATGAGGACGGTGAGGAGGGCCGGTAACAGCCTGCGGGCCAGTCGGGTGAACCGCGGCCACGGGTTGGCCGCCCGCCACGGGTTGACGTGCGGGGCCTGGGCGGCGATGGCGTGCCGCAGCAGCGAACCGACGAAGAAGTACCCGGACAGGGTGAGGAAGACGTCGACGCCGCCGGACACCCGGCCGAACCAGATGTGGAAACAGGCCACCAGGGCGATCGCGACCCCACGTAGCCCGTCCAGATCCGTGCGGTACGCCGTCACCGGGTCCCTGGTGGGCGGTGCCTGCTGTGCGACGCGGGTGGGTGCTGCCAAAACTGACCGGGCCTGTCCTCTTTCTCGGGCCTGTTCTTCTCGTTCGGGGCCGGGCCTGCGAGAGTGCTGTGACGCCGAATCTACCGTGTCGGCCGGTCTTCGCCGACGTAGCGACGGTGTGGTCCCCGGATGCCGGGGACCGCGACTCAGGCGCTGCGCCGAGCTCGTTCGCCGCTGCGCTCGCGGGCCCCGTCGACGACCACGGCCAACCCGTCGGCGAACTCCTCGTCGAAGTCACGACCCGACGGCCCGCTGACGCCCAACCGCTCCATCTGCGCCCGCGTCTGCTGTTCGAAGGTGAGGCCGATGACCAACTGGCACGCGGCGGTGGTGACGGCTCTGGCGTCACGGACGCCGAGCCCGCCGCGTGACACCGCGGTGGTGATCTCGCCGGCCACCGTCATCGCCGACAGGCCACTGGCCCAGCTGGCGGAGACCAGTTCCGCGCTGTCGGTCACCGCGAGGAGAACACGACGCATCTCGCTGACCAGCGCGATCACCTGGGTGTCCCACGGGTCGGTGGCCGGCGGTGAAACCACGTCGTCGAGGATGCGGTCGGCGAGGGCGGCGAGCAACGACTGCTTGTTGGGGAAGTGCCAGTACAGCGCGTTGGGACGGACGCCGAGTTCGCCCGCGAGCCTGCGCATGGACAGGTCGGCCAGGCTGTAGCGATCCAGGATGGCGCGCGCGGCGTCGAGGACGTCGTCTCGGCTGTTGGGCACGTGGTCGAGGGTAGAGGGCGTGTCCGCCCTGCCCGATACCGCCCCTGTACAGTGTCCAGGGTCATACAGCCGCCCGACTTTCGACAGGAGCCGCCCGGTGGATCCCGACGTCATCCGCCGTATCGATGCCGAGCACATCTGGCATCCGTACGGTTCGATGCCCGCCCCGGTGGAACCACTGGTGGTGCGATCCGCGTCGGGCGTACGCCTCACGGTGGGCGATGGTCGGGAGCTGGTCGATGGGATGAGCTCGTGGTGGGCGGCCGTGCACGGGTACCGCAACCCCGTGCTCGACGCGGCGCTGGTCGACCAGTCGCAACGGATGTCGCACGTGATGTTCGGCGGCCTCACCCATGAACCGGCCGCCCGGTTGGCCCAACTGTTGGTCGAGATCACCCCGCAGCCGCTGCAGACCGTGTTCTTCGCCGACTCGGGGTCGGTGTCGGTGGAGGTCGCGGTGAAGATGGCGCTGCAGTATTGGCGCGCCCGCGGCCGGGCAGGCCGCACCCGACTGCTGACCTGGCGTGGTGGCTACCACGGCGACACCTTCACCCCGATGAGCGTGTGCGACCCCGACGGCGGCATGCACGCGCTGTGGACCGACGTGTTGGCCCGGCAGGTCTTCGCACCCGCCCCGCCCGCCGACCACGACGACGCCTACGTCGCGGAGCTGGAGGCGTTGGTCGCCGCGCACCGCGACGAGCTCGCCGCGGTCATCGTGGAACCCGTGGTGCAGGGTGCGGGCGGTATGCGGTTCCACGACCCCGAATACCTGCGGGCGCTGCGTCGCATCTGCGACGAGCAGGACGTCCTCCTGATCTTCGACGAGATCGCGACGGGCTTCGGCCGCACCGGTGAACTGTTCGCCGCCGACCATGCGGGGGTCTCACCGGACATCATGTGCGTCGGCAAGGCGCTCACCGGGGGATACCTCACCCTGGCCGCGACACTGTGTACCGCCGAGGTCGCCGGGGTGATCAGCGCGGGCGATCCGGGACTGCTGGCCCATGGGCCGACCTTCATGGCCAACCCGCTGGCGTGCGCGGTGGCCGTCGCGTCGACCGAACTGCTGCTGTCGTCGCCGTGGCGCGATCGGGTCGCCCACATCTCCGAGGTGCTGGGTGCCGGTCTGTCACCGCTGGCCGACCGGCCGGGCGTGGTCGACGTCCGGGTGCTCGGCGCGATCGGCGTGGTGCAGCTCGATCGGCCGGTGGACGTGTCGGTGGCGAGCGCGGCGGCCATCGACGCCGGCCTCTGGGTGCGACCGTTCCGCGACCTCGTCTACGTGATGCCGCCGTTCGTCTGTGACGACGACGACCTGGCGATCGTCGTCGCCGGGGTCGGTGCCGCGGTACGCGCGGTCACCCGCGAGCTCGTTGCACCGGCGGGGGAGCGCCGATGACCGTCGACCGCACCGGCGTGGATCTCGCCGACGCCCTGGCCTGGCTGGAGCCGGACGCACGCCTGCGCGCCGCCGAGGGACTACACCGCGAGCTGGTGGTCCGCGACGTCGGCCGAGAGCTGATCAACCTCGCCTCCAACGACTACCTGGGCCTGTCGACCCACCCGAGCGTCCTGGCCGGTGCGCACGACGCCGTCGACAGCTGGGGCGGCGGGTCGACGGCATCCCGACTGGTCGCGGGGACCACCCGGGCGCACGCCGACCTCGAAGGTGACCTCGCCGACTTCCTCGGGTTCTCCGCCGCGTTGGTGTTCTCGTCGGGCTATCTGGCCAACATCGGGGCGGTCACCGCCCTGGCCGGTCGCGGCGACCTCATCGTCAGCGACGCGGGCACCCATGCCTCACTCATCGACGGTTGCCGGCTGTCGCGGGCCCGGGTGGTCGTGGTGGACCGCGGTGACGTCGACGCGGTGGCCGGGGTGCTGCGCGAGCGCCCCGAGGAGCGTGCTCTGGTGGTCACCGACTCGGTGTACAGCATCGACGGGGCACCCGCCCCGGTCGGCGAGTTGTACCGGGCGGCGCGGTCGTCGGGGGCGGCGCTGCTCGTGGACGAGGCGCACGCCCTCGGGGTGCGCGGTCGCGGTGGCCGCGGGCTGGTCGACGAATGCGGTCTGTCCGGTGCGCCGGACCTGGTGGTGACCGCGGTGCTGTCCAAGTCGTTGGGCGCGCAGGGTGGCGCGGTCCTCGGCGACGACGCCGTGCGCGCCCACCTCATCGACCGGGCACGTACCTTCATCTTCGACACCGGCCTCAACCCGGCCGCGGTGGGTGCGGCCCGCGGCGCACTCGGGGTGCTCCGTGCCGCACCCGACCTGCCCGACCGTCTGCGCGCCAACGCGGAGAGGTTGGCGCAGCGCCTCGGCGCCGACCGCCCGGCCGCGGCGGTGGTGTCGCTGATCGTCGGTGATCCCGCGGTCGCCGTGGACGCCGCCACCCGGTGCCGGGAGCGAGGGGTGTTGGTCGGATGCTTCCGTCCGCCGTCCGTGCCGCACGGGACGTCGCGGTTGCGGTTGACCGTCCGCGCCGACCTGGACGCCGCGACCATCGACCGGGTCGCGACCGTGGTCGGTGGCGTGCTGAGCGAGATGGGGTTGCGATGAGCGTACTGGTGATCGCCGGGACGAGCACCGACGTCGGCAAGACGGTGGTGACCGCGGCCGTCGCCGCGGCGGCGCGGGCGGCAGGTCGCCGGGTGGCGGTGTGCAAACCCGCGCAGACCGGGATGTCCGCCGGTGCGCCCGGTGATCTCGCGGAGGTGAGTCGCCTGGTCGGTGACGTGACCACCGCGGAATGCGTGCGCTACCCGGACCCGCTGGCCCCCGACACCGCCGCCCGGCGTGCGGGGATGCCCGCGCTGGAGCTGCGGACCGTCGTCGACACCGTGCGCGCACTGACCGAGACCCACGATCTGACCCTGGTCGAGGGTGCGGGCGGGGTGTTGGTGCGGCTGGCCGCAGATCTCACCCTGCTCGACGTCGCCGCCGCGCTGGGCGCGCCCGTGTTGGTGGTGACACCCGCCGGGCTCGGCGCACTGAACCACGCCGAGTTGACCGTGCACGAGATCGCCGCCCGCGGCCTGCGCACGGCCGGGTTGGTCATCGGGTCGTGGCCCGACGACCCCGATCTGGCGTCCACCTGCAACCGCGACGACCTGCCGCGCGTCACCGGTGTACCGATCGTCGGGACGATTCCCGCCGGTTCCGGCCGGTTGTCGCGGGCGGAGTTCACCGCCCGTGCCCACACCTGGTTCGACCCCGGGGTCGTCGACGCCGCCGTTGTCGACCCCACCGCATCGGCGGAACAGCTCACCGCCGACAATGACCGTCAACGAGAAGGAGTCCATCCGTGACACAGGCCCCCGTGAATCCCCGGAGCACCCTCGACGCACCCGCGTCCGACGACATCCTGGCCGTCGCCCGCGAGCAGGTGCTCGAACGCGGCGAGGCGCTGACCCAGGAACAGGTCCTCGCGGTGCTGCGGCTCGACGACGCTCGGCTGACCGAGCTGCTGGAGCTCGCCCACGACGTGCGGATGCGCTGGTGCGGACCGGAGGTGGAGGTCGAGGGGATCATCTCGCTGAAGACCGGCGGGTGCCCCGAGGACTGTCACTTCTGCTCGCAGTCGGGTCTGTTCACCTCACCGGTGCGCAGCGCGTGGATCGACATCCCGTCGTTGGTGGAGGCGGCGAAACAGACCGCGAAGACCGGCGCCACCGAGTTCTGCATCGTCGCCGCGGTGCGCGGTCCCGACAAGCGGTTGATGAGTCAGGTCGCCGCGGGCATCGAGGCCATCCGCAACGAGGTCGACATCCAGATCGCGTGCAGTCTGGGCATGCTGACCCAGGAGCAGGTCGACGAGCTCGCCGCGATGGGCGTGCACCGCTACAACCACAACCTGGAGACCGCGCGGTCGCACTTTCCCGAGGTGGTCACCACCCACAGCTGGGAGGAGCGGTGGGGAACCCTGCGGATGGTCCGCGACGCCGGTATGGAGGTCTGCTGCGGCGGCATCCTCGGCATGGGGGAGACCCTGGAACAGCGCGCGGAGTTCGCGGCCGACCTCGCGTCGTTGGAGCCCGACGAGGTTCCGCTGAACTTCCTCAACCCGCGGCCGGGAACGCCCTTCGGCGATCTCGAGGTGCTGCCGGCGTCCGAGGCCCTCAAGGCCGTGGCCGCTTTCCGGCTCGCGTTGCCGCGCACCATTCTGCGGTTCGCGGGCGGTCGTGAGATCACCCTGGGTGACCTCGGAGCCCAGAAGGGCATCCTCGGTGGCATCAACGCCGTCATCGTCGGCAATTACCTGACCACGCTGGGCCGTCCCGCCGAGGCGGACCTCGACCTGCTGGCCGACCTGCAGATGCCGATCAAGGCCCTCAACGACAGCATCTGAGGTGGTCATGAACCCAACCGTGCCGCCGCCGTCCGCCGCGTCGGGGGCCGGGGTGTCCGGCCCGCTCGACGAGCCGCTGCGCTTCGGCGTGTACACCGGCATCGGGGTGGACGACCCGGGGTCGGTGCGGGTGCCGCGGGCCGCGGAGCTCGGTCTGGAACCGCCGCGATTCTGCGGTCAGTGCGGGCGCCGGATGATCGTGCAGGTCCGCCCGGACGGGTGGTCGGCGCGCTGTTCGCGGCACGGGTCGGTGGATTCGGCGGATCTCGGACGACGATGAGCGGTACCGATCCGGACGTGCTGCCGGTCGCCGACGCGCGCCGCGAACGTGTCGACGGCTGGGGGTGGGTGGTCCTCGGACTGGCCGCGGTCATCGTCGGTGCGGTGGCCGGTGTGCTGTGGGGTGTGCTCGCTCCCGGGGTGCGCGGCGTGGTCGCCGAGATCGGTGCCGCGGTGAGCCTGCCGACGGCCGTGGACATCCGGTTCGACGCCGTCGCGGTCTTCGTCTGCGTGATGGTCGTCGCCGGCGTGATCGTCGGGCTGCTCGGCTGGTCGGTGCGCAGCCTGCGCGGGGTCGCCGGGGTCTTGACGACCGTGGTCTCGGCGGTGGTCACCTCTGCGGTCGCCATGTGGATCGGCGGACTGGTCGCGCATGCGCGCTATCCCGGCCCCGGACCCCACCGCGAGGTCGGGCAGTTCTACACCTCGTCGCCCGCCCTGTGGATGCCGCCCGCGCACCTGGGGCCGATCCCGGCGCCGTGGGCGCTGGTCGTCATCGCCCCGCTCGCCGCGGTGATCGCCTACCTGGTCGCGACCCTGTCGTCCCCGTACCCCGACCTCGGCCGCGGCGACGACCCCCATTCCGACTGAAACGACGGCCCGCTCGACATCGACGAGCGCCCGCTCGGCGTGAAGAACGGCCCGCTCGACGTCAACGACGGCCCACTCGACGTGTGACCACGTCGATCGGGCCGAAATACGCGTCGAGCGGGCCGTTGTCGCGATCCATCGGGCCGTTGTTCTCACGGGGGTGGGCGCAGGGTGGCGAACTCGTCGGTCACCCGCAGCCGACGTTCGGTGAAGCGGTACAGCGCAGGTGGTCGGCCGCCGGTGCGTCCGGTGCGTCGGGTGGTGCCGGTAGCGCCGACGACGCCGCGACGGCTGAGGATGCGGAGCAGATTGGTGCTGTCCACCGGATAACCGAGCGCCGCGCCGTAGATGTCGCTGAGTTCGGACATCGAGAACTCCGCGGGTGCCAACGCGAAGGCGATGTTGGTGTAGGAGATCTTCGCCGACAACCGGGTACGCGCCAACTCGACGATCCCGCGGTGGTCGAAGCTCATGTCCGGCAGCCGATCCACCGGATGCCACCGGGTGTCGTCGGGGAGGTTCGCAGGCGAGTCCGATGGCACCAGACCGAGGTATGTCGAGGCGATGACCCGCTCACCGGGCACCCGGTCGGGTGCCGAGAACACTGCCAGCTGCTCCAGATGCGCGACCTCGCGCAGGTCCACCTTCTCAGCGAGCTGACGCCGGGCCGACGTCTCGAGGTCCTCGTCGGTGCACGACAACCCGCCGGGCAACGACCAGGACCCTCGTTGTGGCTCCTCGCCGCGTTGCCACAACAGCACCGAGAGACCGGGTGGTTCCGCGTCGCCGCCCGCGCGCACCTCGAACACGGCGCACAGCACCTCGTGCAAGACCCCCGGTGCCGGCATGGTGCCGAGTCTATGGGCCCGACTGGCGGGTGTAGCATCGGCAGAGGTTTTCGATCTACGGTCGAAAACCCGGTCCGTTCACGGACGGCAGCCCACACAGCACGACTCCGCACACGATGACCAGGAGGTGGTCGGCATGACGACCACAGCACCCGCCCCCTACACCGGCGTCGAACCCACACCCGAGTGGTTCGACGAGGTCCGCAGCCTGGCGACCGCCCGGAACGCGACCCTGTTGGCCCACAACTACCAGCTGCCGGCCATCCAGGACGTGGCCGATCACGTCGGCGACTCACTGGCCCTCTCGCGGATCGCCTCGGAGGCCGAGACCGACGAGATCATCTTCTGCGGTGTGCACTTCATGGCGGAGACGGCCAAGATCCTCAGCCCGGACAAGCGGGTGTTGATCCCGGACGCGCGCGCCGGCTGTTCGCTGGCCGACTCCATCACCGCCGACGACCTGCGCGCGTGGAAGGCCGAGTATCCCGACGCGGTGGTCGTGTCCTATGTGAACACCACCGCCGAGGTGAAGGGTCTCACCGACATCTGCTGCACGTCGTCGAACGCGGTCGAGGTGGTGGCTTCCATCGATCCCGACCGGATGGTGCTGTTCCTGCCCGACCAGTTCCTCGGCGCGCACGTCAAACGGGTCACCGGCCGGGAGAACATGCAGATCTGGGCGGGAGAGTGCCACGTGCACGCCGGGATCAACGGCGACGAACTGACCGCTCGCGCCCAGGCCCACCCCGACGCGGAGCTCTTCGTCCACCCCGAATGCGGGTGCGCGACGTCGGCGCTCTACCTCGCGGGCGAGGGATTCGTGCCGGAGGAGAAGGTGAAGATCCTGTCCACCGGCGGCATGCTCGACGCCGCCCGGCAGACCGGGGCCCGGGAGGTGTTGGTGGCCACCGAGGTGGGGATGTTGCACCAGTTGCGCCGCGCCGCCCCCGACGTCGACTTCCAGGCGGTCAACGACCGCGCGTCCTGCCCCTACATGAAGATGATCACCCCGGCGGCGTTGCTGCGATGCCTGCGCGAGGGGCGCGACGAGGTGCTCGTGGCCCCCGACGTCGCCGAGCGCGCGCGGGCCAGCGTGGAACGGATGATCGCCATCGGCACGCCGGCGGGTGGGGAATGACCGGGCGGGAAACAGCACAGCGGGGAATGACCGGGACAACGGCCGGCGCACCGGTCACCGACGACGTCCGCGCCCTCATCGCCACCGCGCTCGCCGAGGATCTCCGCGACGGGCCCGACGTGACCACCCTGGCCACGGTGCCGCCCGGGGCGCGCACGGCCTCGGCGGTCGTCAGTCGTGCCGACGGTGTGGTCGCCGGGCTGGACGTCGCCCTCGCGGTGTTCGCCGAGGTGATCGGTGACGACGTGACCGTGGCGTCGCGGCGCTCCGACGGCGACCGGGTGCACCCCGGTGACGTGGTGCTCGCCCTCGACGCCCCCACCGCGGGACTGCTCACCGCCGAACGCACCGCGCTCAACCTGTTGTGTCATCTGTCGGGGGTGGCCACCGCCACCGCGCAATGGGTGGATGCGATCGCCGGCACCGGGTGCGTGGTCCGCGACACCCGCAAGACCCTGCCGGGGCTGCGCGCGTTGGAGAAGGCGGCGGTGCGGGCCGGTGGGGGCCGCAACCATCGGATGTCGCTCGGTGATGCCGCGCTGATCAAGGACAACCACATCGCCGCGGCGGGTTCGTTGACCGCCGCGCTCGAGGCGGTGCGGGCGGCGGCGCCCGAACTGTCGGTCGAGGTGGAGGTGGATACCCTGGAACAACTCGACGAGGCACTGACCGCGGGCGCGGAGCTCGTCCTGTTGGACAACTTCCCGCTCTGGCAGACGCAGATGGCGGTGCAGCGTCGTAACACGCGGGCGCCGGAGACGAAGCTGGAGAGTTCGGGATCGCTGAGCCTCGACGTCGCACACTCCTACGCCAAGACGGGTGTCGACTACCTCGCGGTGGGTGCGCTGACCCACTCGGTGCGCGTCCTCGATCTGGGGCTGGACCTGTAACCGTCCGCACCGCCGGACACGGGCAGGTGAAAACGAGTGGCCCGGACCCCATATCCTGGTGCTCACCGGCGGCGAGGTGTCGCCGCCGTCCCGGCCGCTCGTCTGCTTAGGAGTCCGTCGCCCATGCTTGCCCGCACCGATCTCCGCGGTGGCGTCCCCTCCACCGCCCAGTTGCGGCGTGCACTGCCCCGCGGCGGCACCGACGTGGACGCGGTGCTCGACGTGGTGGCCCCCCTCGTCGCCGCCGTTCGCGACGGCGGTGCACAGGCGGCTCTCGACGCCGGGGAGCGGTTCGACCGGGTGCGCCCGTCGACGGTCCGGGTGCCGCAGCAGGCCGTCGTCGATGCACTCGACCGCCTGGACCCGGACGTCCGGCGTGCGCTGACGGAGACCATCGACCGCGCTCGCCGGGTGCACGCCGACCAACGGCGCAGCTCGACGACCACCGAGGTCGCCCCGGGTGGCACGGTCACCGAGAAATGGATCCCCGTCCGTCGGGTGGGGCTCTACGTACCCGGTGGCAATGCGGTGTACCCGTCCAGTGTGGTGATGAACGTGGTGCCCGCGCAGGAGGCCGGGGTGCGGTCGCTGGTGGTGGCGTCGCCGCCGCAGGCCGATTTCGGCGGCCTGCCGCATCCGATCGTGCTCGCCGCCTGCGCCCTGCTGGGGGTCTCCGAGGTGTGGTCGGTCGGCGGCGCCCAGTCGGTGGCCCTGCTGACCTACGGGGGCACCGATACCGACGGGACCGAACTCGAGCCGGTCGACATGATCACCGGCCCGGGCAACATCTACGTCACCGCGGCCAAACGGCTGTGCCGCAGCGTGGTGGGTATCGACTCCGAGGCCGGGCCCACCGAGATCGCGATCCTCGCGGACGACTCCGCCGACCCGGTCCTCGTCGCCGCCGACCTGATCAGTCAGGCCGAACACGATGTGATGGCCGCCTCGGTGCTGGTCACCGACAGCGTCGACCTCGCCGACGCCGTGGACGCCGAGGTCGAGCGACAGGTCCGCACCACCAAACACGGTGAACGCGTCCGCACCGCGTTGTCCGGACCGCAGTCGGGCATCGTGCTGGTCGACGACGTCGACGCCGGGCTGACCGTGGTGGATGCCTACGCCGCCGAGCACCTGGAGATCCAGACCCGAGACGCGGCCACGGTCGCCGATCGGGTCGACAACGCGGGGGCGATCTTCGTCGGCGCGTATTCGCCGGTCAGTCTCGGCGACTACTGCGCGGGCTCCAACCACGTCCTCCCGACCTCGGGTTCGGCGCGCTACAGCTCCGGACTGTCGGTGCAGACCTTCCTGCGTGGGGTCCACCTCATCGACTACGACAGTGCGGCGCTGGCCGAGGTGGCCGGTCACGTGGTCGCCCTGGCCGACGCCGAGGACCTGCCCGCCCACGGCGACGCCGTCCGGGTGCGTCAGACCGACTCCGCTCGGGCCGGATCACGTGGGAACGAGGGGTCGCGGTGACCGCGGCGCCCGGCGCCCGGGTGTCGCTGGCCGACCTGCCGCTGCGCGACAACCTGCGCGGCAAGAACCCGTACGGCGCACCGCAGCTCGACGTGCCCGTGCAACTGAACACCAACGAGAACCCGCACGCGCCGAGTGCGGCACTGGTCGCCGATGTCGCCGACTCGGTGCGTGACGCCGCGCGGCTGCTGCACCGCTATCCCGACCGCGACGCCGTTGCGCTGCGGACCGATCTCGCCGATTACCTGACCGCGCGCACCGGCACCGCGCTGACCACGGCGAACCTGTGGGCGGCGAACGGTTCCAACGAGATCCTGCAGCAGTTGTTGCAGGCCTTCGGTGGTCCCGGCCGCACGGCGATCGGATTCGTCCCGTCGTATTCGATGCACCCGATCATCTCCGACGGCACCGACACCGCCTGGTTGGAGGGGAAACGGTCCGGTGACTTCGGACTCGACGTCGACTACGCGGTCGGTGAGATCACCACGCGCAGTCCGGACATCGTGTTCGTCACGTCGCCGAACAACCCGACCGGCGGATCGTTGGGTCTCGAGGACATCCGCCGCCTCGCCGAGGTCACGCCCGGGTTGCTCGTCGTCGACGAGGCGTACGCCGAGTTCTCGGACGCCCCGAGCGCGGTGGAACTGATCGACGACTTCCCGACCACGGTGGTGGTCAGCCGCACCATGAGCAAGGCGTTCGCCTTTGCCGGAGGTCGACTCGGATACCTTGCCGCGGCACCCGCGATCATCGATGCCCTGTTGCTGGTGCGGCTCCCGTATCACCTGTCCGTGGTGACCCAGGCCGCTGCGCGCGCCGCGCTGCGACACTCGGCCGAGACGCTCGGATCGGTGGCCGCGCTGGTCGCCGAGCGCGACAGGGTGGTGGCCGGGTTGGCCGACCTCGGGTACGCGGTCGTCCCGTCGGATGCGAACTTCGTGCTGTTCGGTTACTTCGCCGACGCGTCGGCCTCCTGGCAGCGTTATCTCGACGACGGCATCCTCATCCGGGACGTGCACATTCCCGGACATCTGCGCGTCACCATCGGTCTGCCCGACGAGAACAACGCCTTCCTGGCCACCAGCGCCCGGTTGGCCACCACCGACCTGACCACGAGCATCTCTGGAGCCCACGCATGAGCGATCGCGCCCGAACCGCCCGAGTCGAACGCTCCACCCGGGAGTCGTCGATCGTCGTCGAGTTGGATCTCGACGGGACCGGAGTCGTCGACATCTCCACCGGCGTGCCGTTCTACGACCACATGCTCACCGCGTTCGGCACCCACGGCAGCTTCGACCTCACCGTCCGCGCCGAGGGCGATGTGCACATCGACGCGCACCACACCGTCGAGGACACCGCGATCGTGCTCGGTCAGGCCCTCGGCGAGGCCCTCGGTGACAAGAAGGGCATCCGTCGGTTCGGCGATGCCTGGATCCCGATGGACGAAACCCTCGCCCAGGCGGTGGTGGACGTGTCGGGTCGGCCCTATTGCGTGACCGACGGGGAGCCGGATCACCTGACCCACAGCACGATCGGTGGTTACCCGGGCGTGCCCTATCACACGGTCATCAATCGGCACGTCTTCGAGTCGTTGGCCATGAACGCCCGCATCGCGCTGCACGTGCGGGTGCTCTACGGCCGCGACCCGCACCACATCACCGAGGCCGAGTTCAAAGCCGTGGCCCGTGCTCTGCGCGCGGCCACCGAACCCGACCCCCGGGTCACCGGCGTGCCGTCGACCAAGGGTGCGTTGTGACCGCCCGACCCCGAGTGACCGTCCTGGACTACGGGTCGGGCAATCTGCGCTCGGCGCAACGCGCACTCGAGCGCACCGGAGCCGACGTCACCGTCACCGACGACCGCGACCTCGCGCTGAACTGCGACGGTCTGGTGGTCCCCGGGGTGGGTGCGTTCGCCGCTTGTATGGACGGGTTGCGCGCGGTGAAGGGTGACCGCCTCGTGGACCAGCGGCTGGCCGGAGGCCGACCGGTGCTGGGAATTTGCGTCGGGATGCAGATCCTGTTCGACCGGGGAGTCGAGTTCGGGGTGCCCGCGGACGGATGCGGTGAATGGCCGGGCACCATCAGTCGGCTGCCCGCCGACGTGTTGCCGCACATGGGGTGGAACACCGTCGACGCACCCGCCGACTCGGTGCTCTTCGCCGGGATGGACCCCGACACCCGCTTCTACTTCGTGCACTCGTATGCCGCCCAGCGGTGGGAGATCCCCGACGACCCCACGTCACGGATCCCGCCGGCCACGTTGACCTGGGCCAGGCACGGCGGTCCGTTTCTCGCCGCGGTGGAGAACGGTCCGCTGTCGGCGACCCAGTTCCATCCCGAGAAGTCCGGTGAGGCCGGCGCACAGTTGCTCGCGAACTGGGTGGCGACGCTGTGACCCGCGGACAGGACGGTCCGTCGTTCGCCCGGTTGGCGTTGACCTCACTCGGTGCCGGCGTACTGGTTCTGGCCATCTCGGTGCCCATCGTGGTCGGTCTGTCCCAGGTGTCACCGGTGGCGGCGCTGGTGGTCGCACTGCTCGCGGTGGTGGGCGCGATCGCCGCGATCGGCCTGACCTCCAACCACCAGATCAACAAGGCCCTGGCCGAGGCCGAGGCGGCCGACCGACCACCGAACGCGAACGATCCGACACCGAGAGGAACAGACGAGAACTGATGGGCTCGACGCTGGAACTGCTACCCGCCGTTGACGTCGCCGACGGGCAGGCCGTACGCCTGGTCCAGGGCGCCGCGGGCACCGAGACCTCCTACGGGTCACCCCGCGACGCCGCGCTGGCCTGGCAGGCCGACGGCGCCGAGTGGATCCATCTCGTCGACCTCGACGCCGCCTTCGGTCGCGGTGACAACCGGGCGCTGCTCGCCGACGTGGTGGGCACCCTCGACGTGAAGGTCGAACTGTCCGGCGGAATCCGGGACGACGACTCGCTGGCCGCGGCGCTGGCCACCGGCTGCACCCGCGTGAACCTCGGCACCGCCGCACTGGAGAACCCGCAGTGGTGTGCGTCGGTGATCGAACGGTACGGCGACCGGATCGCGGTGGGCCTCGACGCCGTCCGCGACGGCGACGAGTGGCGGCTGCGCGGCCGCGGCTGGGTCTCCGACGGCGGTGACCTCTGGGAGGTCCTGGACCGGCTCGAAGGCGATGGTTGTGCCCGTTACGTGGTGACCGACGTGAGCAAGGACGGCACCTTGACCGGGCCCAACCTGGAACTGCTGGCGGAGGTCGCCCGCCGCAGTTCGGTGCCGGTTGTCGCGTCGGGTGGGGTGTCCACCATCGACGACCTCGTCGCGATCTCGGGCTTGACCGACTGCGGTGTGGAGGGTGCCATCGTCGGCAAGGCGCTCTACGCGGGACGTTTCACCCTGCCCGAGGCGCTGCGGGCGGTAGCCGGGGGATGACTGCGCTGGATTCCCTCGACTTGTCGGGGTTGTGCGCGACGGCGTCGGCGGTGCTCGACTCCGTCGCCGACCGCTTCATCGACGGTGTGGGTGCCCCGAGCGCCGTCGACAAGGGCGGCAACGACTTCGCCACCCAGGTAGACCTGGATCTCGAGCGGATCATCAGCGCCGAGATCGCCGACCGTACCGGCATCGCCGTGCACGGGGAGGAGTTCGGCGGACCCGCCGTCGACAGCGAGACCGTGTGGGTCCTGGACCCCGTCGACGGCACGTTCAACTACTCCGCCGGGGTGCCGCTGACCGGCATCCTGCTCGCGCTGATGCACGACGGCCAGCCGGTGATCGGGCTGACCTGGCTACCGCTGCTGGGTCGCAACTACGCCGCGCACGGTGACAGCCCGCTGTTCTGCAACGACGAGGCACTGCCCGCGCTGAGCCCGACGTCGCTGCCCGACAGCGTGGTCACCTTCGGTGCGTTCAACATCGACAGCCGCGGCCGCTATCCCGGCCGGTGGCGCCTCGACGTGCTCGGTCGGCTCAGCCGTCGGGTGTCGCGGATCCGGCTGTTCGGCAGCACCGGGGTCGACCTCGCATTCAGTGCAGCCGGCCTGGTCGGGGGGACCGTCGGATTCGGCCACCACGCCTGGGACAACGCCGCCGGGGTGTTCCTGGTGCGCGCCGCGGGTGGGGTGGCGACCGATCTCGCGGGCAACCCGTGGCGGGTCGACTCGCCGTCGGTCCTCACCGGCGACCCAGGGGTGCACGCCGAACTCGTCGAGTTGATCGCCGAAGCCGGCGACCCGGCCGAGCACCTACGGCAGGAGGCCGGCGCATGAGCCTCGCCGTGCGGGTCATCCCGTGCCTGGACGTCGACGACGGCCGGGTGGTCAAAGGGGTCAACTTCCAGAACCTGCGCGACGCCGGTGACCCGGTGGAACTGGCCGCCCGCTACGACGACCAAGGAGCCGACGAGCTCACCTTCCTCGACGTCACCGCGTCCAGCTCGGGTCGGTCGACGATGCTCGAAGTGGTCAAACGCACCGCCGACCAGGTGTTCATCCCGCTCACGGTGGGTGGCGGCATCCGCACCGTCGCCGACGTGGACATGCTGCTGCGGGCCGGAGCCGACAAGGTCAGCGTGAACACCGCGGCCATCGCCCGCCCGGAGGTCCTCGCCGAGATGAGCAGGCGGTTCGGGTCCCAGTGCATCGTGCTGTCGGTGGACGCGCGGACCGTCCCGGACGGTGAGGCCGCCACCCCGTCGGGATGGGAGGTCACCACGCACGGTGGCCGTCGGGGCACCGGTATCGATGCGGTGGAATGGGCGCGACGGGGTCAGGAACTCGGCGTGGGGGAGATCCTGTTGAACTCGATGGACGCCGACGGCACCAAGCGGGGATTCGACCTCGCCATGCTGGAAGCGGTACGCGCCGCCGTGGGGGTACCGGTGATCGCCAGCGGTGGGGCAGGCGCCGTCGATGACTTCCCGCCCGCGGTGCAGGCCGGTGCCGACGCGGTCCTGGCCGCGTCGGTGTTCCACTTCGGTGAACTGACCATCGCCGAGGTGAAGGATGCGATGCGCGCGCAGGGCATCGTCGTCCGATGACCGGTCCGAGCACACACCGCCCCGAGAGGAGGGACCCGCGATGACCCTCGATCCCACCATCGCCGCGAAACTGAGCCGCACCGCGGACGGTCTGATCGCCGCCGTGGTCCAGGAGCGGTCCACCGGCGACGTACTGATGATGGCGTGGATGGACGACGACGCCCTGGACGCGACCCTGCGCACCGGGCGGGCCACGTACTTCTCCCGATCCCGCGCCCGGCAGTGGGTCAAGGGGGAGACCAGCGGCCACGTCCAGACCGTGCACGAGGTGCGAATCGACTGCGACGGTGACACCGTGCTGCTCATCGTCGACCAGGTCGGCGCCGCCTGCCACAACGGCACCCACAGCTGTTTCGACACCGAGGTGCTGATGTCGGACGGCCACACCGCGCCGACCGATCCCCATTCCGACCGTGCCGCCCCCGAGCGAGAGGTTCCGCAATGCCGCTGATCCAGATCTCCCAGACCCCCGGCCTGTCCGACCGGGTGAAGCGGGAGACCATCGCCGCGGTCACCGAGGCCTACGCCAAGGCGACCGGCAAGAACCCCGACTCGGTCTGGGTGACCATCACCGAGGTCCCGCGCAGCCACTGGGGAGTCGGCGGCGAGCCGCTGGGACTGTGACCCCGATGGCCGCCACCCGCACGGACGCCACCACGAGCCTGGCCGACTTCCTCGACCTCGCCCGCGATCACCGCGTGGTGCCGGTGACCCGCAAGGTGCTCGCCGACTCCGAGACCCCGCTGTCGGCGTACCGCAAACTCACCGGCGGTCGACCGGGCACGTTCCTGCTCGAATCCGCAGAGAACGGTCGTTCCTGGTCGCGGTGGTCGTTCATCGGCGCCGGTGCCCCGTCGGCGCTGACCGTCGTCGACGGCCGGGCCCACTGGTGGGGTGCCGTCCCCGCGGGGGCCCCCGCCGAGGGTGATCCGCTGCGGGTGCTGGCCCGGTCGCTGGAATTGTTGGCCACCGACCGACTGCCCGACCTGCCTCCGCTGACCGGCGGGTTCGTCGGCTACCTGTCCTACGACGCGGTGCGCTGGCTGGAGCGACTGCCGGAGACCACCGTCGACGATCTGCGACTACCGACCATGGTCATGCTGTTGGCCACCGACATAGCCGCCGTCGATCACCACGAGGGCGCCATCACCCTCATCGCGAACGCGGTCAACTGGGACGGCACCGACGACCGCGCCGAGGAGGCGTACCGCGACGCCGTCACCCGCCTGGACCGGATGACCGCGGCCCTGTCGGCGCCCGCCCCCTCCACGGTGTCGGTGTACGACACCCCGGCCCCCGACTACCGGTCGCAACGGGATCTCGCGCAGTACCGCACCGTGGTCACCAGCCTCGTCGCCGACATCGAGGCCGGGGAGGCCTTCCAGGTGGTGCCGTCGATGCGTTTCGAGATGGACACCGACGCCGACCCGGTGGACGTGTATCGGGTGCTGCGGGCGTCGAACCCCAGCCCGTACATGTACCTGTTCAACGTCCCGGCCGTGGACGGACGCGAGGCGTTCACCATCGTCGGGTCCAGCCCCGAGGCGCTGGTCACCGTGGCCGATGGCGTGGCCACCACGCACCCGATCGCCGGCACCCGTTGGCGCGGCGCCACCGACGAGGAGGACACCAGTCTCGGCAAGGAGCTGTTGGCCGACACCAAGGAGAACGCCGAACACCTGATGCTGGTGGACCTCGGCCGCAACGATCTCGGTCGGGTCTGCAAGCCGGGAACGGTCAAGGTCAGCGACTACCGCCACATCGAGCGGTACAGCCACGTGATGCACCTGGTGTCGACGGTGTCGGGTCAGCTGCGCGACGACCGGTCCGCACTCGATGCCGTCAGTGCCTGCTTCCCGGCAGGCACCCTGACCGGTGCTCCCAAGGTGCGGGCGATGGAATTGATCGACGAACACGAGATCACCAGCCGTGGTCTGTACGGCGGTATCGTCGGCTACCTCGATTTCGCGGGCGACGCCGACACCGCCATCGCGATCCGCACCGCGGTCATGTCCGATGGCGTGGCCTACGTACAGGCCGGTGGTGGGGTGGTCGCCGACAGCGACCCGGAATACGAGTTCAACGAGGCCCGCAACAAGGCCAGTGCGGTGCTGCGGGCCATCGCCGCCGCGGGCACGATGCGCCGGGTCGGTACCACCGGCGCCCCCGAGGCTCCCGCACGGGACAATGGGAACCCATGACGCAACACGACAGTGACGCCGAGCAGGACGACACCGGGCAGAACGGCGGGACCGACCGCGTCGCCACCGCCGACCGCGAACGGCGCCGGCGACTGGGGGTCATCGCGCTGTTGCTGGCCGTGGCCGCGGCGGTGCTGTGGGCGTCGTCCCGGATGACCTGGGCATCTCTCACCGCCGCCGACGGTCTCGCGCCTCCCCGTGGCTACACCGTGCACGGTTCCGACTGGAGCCCGTGGCTCACCCCGCTGGCCATCGTCGTCGTCGCGGCGATCGCCGCCGCGGTCGCGGTGCGGGGGTGGCTGCTGCGGGTGGTCGCCGTCCTGGTCGCGGTCATCGGGGTGGTGTCGATCGTTCCGGCCATCTCGATGCTGACCGGCGGTGCGAACACCGCCTACGCCGCCAAGGCCATCGATCTACCGGGTCGGTACACGGTGGTCTCCATCGACCACAAACCGTTCGCGGCGGTCGTGGTCATCGTCGGCGGGGTCATAGCGGTGATCGCCGGAGTCCTGCTGCTGCGGGCCACGCGCACCGCCACCGGGATGTCGAGCAGATACTCCTCGCCCGCGGCGCGGCGCGCCGAACTCGAGGAGCGGGTGTTCGCCGAGCGGGAACGTGCCACAACCACCGACGCCCAGCGCCCCGCCGACGACGACTCGGCGCGCGACCACGAGCCCACCGAGCGGATGCTCTGGGACGCTCAGGACACCGGTGCCGACCCCACCTCCGGTACGCCCCGGTCTCGTCCCGAGGGCGAGCAAGATCACACCTGACCGCCCGACGGTCGCGGGTACCCCGGATCGGGCCGACTTCGGTCGACGGCTAATCTGTGAGACACCGAACAGCCGTCGCGCATCGAACGACCTGCCGCGACGGAGTCAGGACCGAGATCTCATGGGGAAGGGGAGGAGCAGCCGTGAGCACGCCGACCGTCCTCGACACGATCATCGAGGGAGTGAAGGCCGACGTCGCCGCCCGGGAGGCGGTCGTCGACTTCGCGTCGATGAAGGCGGCATCGACGGCCGCCCCTGCCCCGCGTGACGCCAAGGCCGCCCTGTTGGAGACCGGGATCGGGGTGATCGCCGAGGTGAAGCGGGCCAGCCCGTCTCGCGGCGACCTGGCCGACATCGGCGACCCGGCCGACCTGGCCCGCGCCTACGAGGCCGGTGGAGCGCGCATCATCAGTGTCCTCACCGAGGAACGCCGGTTCCGCGGATCGCTGGCCGACCTCGACGAGGTCCGTGCCGCGGTCGACATCCCCGTTCTCCGCAAGGATTTCATCGTCGGCCCGTATCAGATCCACGAGGCGCGGGCGCACGGCGCGGACATGATCCTGCTGATCGTCGCGGCCCTGGAGCAGAACGTGCTCGCGGCTCTGCTCGACCGCACCGAGTCGCTCGGGATGACCGCCCTCGTGGAGGTCCACACCGAGGAGGAGGCCGACCGGGCGTTGCAGGCCGGGGCCGGTGTGGTCGGCGTCAACGCGCGCAACCTCAAGACCCTCGCGGTGGACACCGACACCTTCGCCCGGATAGCCCCCGGGTTGCCCACCGAGACGGTCCGGGTGGCCGAGTCGGGGGTACGCGGTACCGCCGACCTGCTCGCCTACGCCGGGGCCGGTGCCGACGCCGTATTGGTCGGTGAGGGCCTGGTCACCAGCGGTGACCCCCGTGCGGCGGTCTCCGAGTTGGTGACCGCGGGCACCCACCCGTCCTGCCCCAAACCCGCGCGCTGACCCGACCGGGTCGCCGGGCATCATGGACGCCATGAGTGACGACCATTCCGGCGGCATCATCACCACGCTCCCGCAGGCCAGCGCGGGGCTGACCGCCCGCACCTCCTCCGAGCCCGACGCCGGGGGTCACTTCGGCGTGTACGGCGGCAGGCATCTGCCCGAGGCGCTGATGGCGGTGATCGAGGAGGTCACCGCGGCGTACGAGAAGGTGCGCAGCGACGACGCGTTCCTCAACGAGTTGGATCGGCTGCAACGTGACTACGTCGGGAGGCCCTCGCCCCTCTTCGAGGCCACCAGACTCTCCGAACACGCGGGCGGCGCCCGGATCTTCCTCAAACGCGAGGACCTCAACCACACCGGTTCGCACAAGATCAACAACGTGCTCGGTCAGGTGTTGCTGGCCCAGCAGATGGGCAAGAGCCGCATCATCGCCGAGACCGGTGCCGGTCAGCACGGGGTGGCCACCGCGACCGGCTGTGCGCTGCTGGGCCTGGAATGCATCGTCTACATGGGTCGGGTGGACACCCGTCGTCAGGCCCTGAACGTGGCCAGGATGCGGCTGCTCGGCGCGCGGGTCATCGCCGTCGACAGCGGGTCGGCAACCCTCAAGGACGCCATCAACGAGGCCATGCGGGACTGGGTCACCAACGCCGACACCACCTACTACTGTTTCGGTACCGCGGCAGGACCACATCCGTTCCCGGTGATGGTGCGCGACCTGCAGCGAATCGTCGGTCTCGAGGCGCGGGCGCAGATCATCGACCAGGCCGGTCGGCTACCCGACGCCGTCACCGCCTGTGTCGGTGGCGGGTCCAACGCCATCGGCATCTTCCACCCGTTCATCGACGACACCGGGGTACGGCTCGTCGGTTACGAGGCGGCAGGCGACGGGGTGGACACGGGCAGGCATGCCGCCACCTTCACCGGGGGTAGCCCCGGCGCTTTCCAGGGCGCGTACTCGTACCTGTTGCAGGACGACGACGGTCAGACCATCGAGTCGCATTCGATCTCCGCCGGCCTGGACTACCCGGGCGTCGGACCGGAACACGCGAACCTCAAGGACTCCGGTCGAGCGGAATACCTGCCGGTCACCGACACCGAGGCGATGAACGCGCTGGCCCTGCTCAGCCACACCGAGGGCATCATCCCGGCCATCGAATCAGCGCACGCGGTCGCGGGCACCCTGCGGCTCGGCAGGGAGCTCGGTCCGGGTTCGATCATCGTGGTGAGCCTGTCGGGGCGTGGGGACAAGGATGTCGACACCGCGGCCAAGTGGTTCGGGTTGTTCGACGACGACCAGGAGGCGCACGCCGAAGCCGCGCAGCAGGGTCCGGACACCAGCAACGAGGGAGGGCACTGATGGTCGAGTCACGATTGGGGCCGGTCTTCGCCCGGGCCCGCGCCGAGAATCGTGCGGCGCTGATCGGCTACCTGCCCGTCGGCTACCCCGACGTCGAGACGTCGTTGAGCCTGATGCGCGCCATCGTCGCGGCCGGATGCGACATCGTCGAGGTCGGCGTGCCCTACTCCGACCCCGTCATGGACGGCCCGACCATCCAGCGTGCCGCCGACATCGCACTCACCGCCGGGGTACGGGTGCGCGACGTCTTCACCGCCGTCTCCGCGGTCGCCGACGCGGGCGCGTCGGCGGTGGTGATGACCTACTGGAACCCCGTCTTGCGCTACGGCGTCGACGCGTTCGCCCGGGACCTCGACGCCGCGGGTGGCGCGGGACTGATCACGCCCAACCTCATCCCCGACGAGGCCCAGGACTGGTTCGCCGCCTCCGACGAGCACGGTCTCGACCGCATCTTCCTGGTCGCGCCGTCGTCCACCGAGGAACGGCTCGCGATGACCGCCGACGCCAGCCGCGGGTTCGTGTACGCCGCCTCGACGATGGGGGTCACCGGTGCCCGGGACGCGGTGTCCAGCGCGGCGCCCGAACTGTGTGCTCGGGTGCGCGAACACTCCGACATCCCGATAGGGGTGGGACTCGGTGTCCGCAACCGCGCACAGGCCGCGGAGATGGCCGCATATGCCGACGGTGTGATCGTCGGTTCCGCGTTGGTCTCCGCCGTCGACGAGGGCACAGCCGCGCTGGAGTCGCTGGTCAGCGAGCTGGCCGACGGTGTGCGCACGACCGCCGCCGCACCGCGCTGACGACGCTCGTTAGGGTGGCAACGTGACCACGCCGACGACCGTCCTGGCCTACATCCCCAGCCCTCCGCAGGGGGTCTGGTACCTCGGTCCGTTCCCGCTGCGGGCGTACGCGCTCTGCATCATCGCCGGCATCATCGTCGCGGTCTGGTGGGGAAATCGACGCTGGAGGGCTCGCGGCGGTCAGGACGGTGAGGTCCTCGACGTCGCCATCTGGGCGGTGCCGTTCGGGCTCATCGGTGGCAGGCTCTACCACCTGGCCACCGATTGGCAGACCTACTTCGGCGACGGCGGCAAACAACCCATCGACGCCCTGAAGATCTGGGACGGCGGCCTGGGTATCTGGGGTGCGGTCGCGCTCGGCGCGCTCGGCGCCTGGATAGGGGCCCGGCGCGCAGGGATCAGGCTGCCTCCGTTCGGCGACGCCATCGCGCCGGCGATCCTCCTCGCACAGGCCATCGGTCGCCTCGGCAACTATTTCAACCAGGAGCTCTACGGTGGCCCGACCACGCTGCCGTGGGGGCTGAAGATCTACGAGCGGGTGGACCGCGCGGGCAACGTCAACCCCGGCGCCATCGACGGCACCTCCAACGGTCAGGTGGTCGCCATCGTGCAGCCCACCTTTCTCTACGAACTGCTGTGGAACGTCATCGTGGTGATCGCCCTGGTGTTGATCGACCGTCGGCTGCGGATCGGACACGGCCGACTGTTCGCCCTCTACGTCGCCGGTTACTGTGTCGGGCGGTTCGCGGTGGAGACCCTGCGCACCGACCACGCCACCGAGATCTGGGGGATCCGGATCAACCTGTTCACCGCGGCCCTGGTGTTCATCTGTGCGGCCGTGTACGTGTTGGTCGCGAAACGCGGTCGCGAACAGGGCCTCGAGATCTACTGGCCGCACCGTGCCACGGAGATCGAACACCAACGCGAGCAGGCGACCCGAATCGCCGAGCCGGAGGCGGACGAGTCGCAGACGACCGACGCGACCGTGGACCAGCCTCCGGAGGAGGCGACAGCCGACGAGTCGTCGGCAACCGCAGCCGAGGCGGCCGACGAATCCGGGAATCCGACGGCCGCTGCAACGCGACCCACAGAGACCGCGACGGATGATCATCAGGCCGAGGCCACCGTCGCCGACGAGCATCGGCGCAGCGACTGACCCCGACCCCGGTCGGGGTGCGAGATGGATCCCGATGATCGGGCTTTTGCTAGTATCGGCCGACGCGCGGATGAAAGTCTGTGCGCGATAGGCGCCACGGGCCAGTGTTGTCCTGAGGACTGAACTGGTTGCCCCTGTGTCGGGCTGATCCGTGGAGGTCGCACCCCATGCTGTTCTCGAGGCTCCCTGCGGCGCAGGGTCTCTACGATCCCGACACGGAGATCGATTCCTGTGGTGTGGCGGTCGTCGCCGACATCCACGGCCGTCGCTCACACTCCATCGTCGCCGACGGCCTGTTGGCGCTGGAGAACCTCGAACATCGGGGTGCCCTGGGCGCCGACCCCAAGGACGGCGACGGCAACGGCATCCTGATC
Organism: Williamsia sterculiae; assembly: GCF_900156495.1. GTDB lineage: Bacteria > Actinomycetota > Actinomycetes > Mycobacteriales > Mycobacteriaceae > Williamsia_B > Williamsia_B sterculiae. The sequence goes on along the minus strand of NZ_FTNT01000012.1, from coordinate 47,457 downwards.
CAGCTCCCCGCCGACCTGTTTCGCGCAGTGGTCGACTTCTCGTTGCCTGAACCGACCCTGACCGGCGAGAACACCTTCGCGGCGGGGATATGCTTCCTGCCCGCAGACCCGGCCGCTCGTGCGCAGGCCGTCGCGCGGATCGCCGACATCGCCGCCGACGAGGGCATCACCGTGCTGGGCTGGCGTGATCTGCCCACCGATCCCAAGGGTGCCGACCTCGGTCCCAACGCCCTGGCCTGCATGCCATACATGGGCCAACTGTTCGTGACCGTCGAGGCCCCCGACGGCGAGCGCCCGGCCGGGCTCGCCCTCGACCGTCTCGTCTACCCGCTACGCAAACGCGCCGAGAGGGTGACCCCCGAGATCGAGGCCGAGGGTTCGGGTGTCTACTTCCCATCGCTGTCCGCACGCACCATCGTCTACAAGGGGATGCTCACCGAGCGGCAGCTGCCGGCGTTCTACGCGGACCTGCGCGACGAGCGCACCAGCAGCGCGCTGGCCATCGTGCATTCGCGGTTCTCCACCAACACCTTCCCGGCCTGGCCGTTGGCCCATCCGTTCCGGTACATCGCCCACAACGGTGAGATCAACACCGTCAAGGGCAATCGCAACCGCATGCGTGCTCGCGAGGCGATGCTCGCCACCGATCTGATCCCCGGCGACCTGCGCCGCGTGTTCCCGATCTGTACTCCCGGGGCGTCGGACTCGGCGTCGCTCGACGAGGTGCTGGAGCTGTTGCACCTCGGGGGCCGGAGCGTGGCGCACAGCGTGATGATGATGGTCCCGGAGGCCTGGGAGAACGTCCCCGACATGGATCCCGGGCGTCGCGCGTTCTGCGAGTTCAACGCCTCGCTGATGGAGGCCTGGGACGGTCCGGCCTGTGTCACCTTCACCGACGGTTCGGTGATCGGCGCGGTCCTCGACCGCAACGGGTTGCGCCCCGGCCGTTGGTGGCAGACCCGCGACGGTCGGATCATCCTGGCGTCGGAGGCCGGGGTGCTCGATGTCGCCGTCGACGACGTGGTCCGTAAGGGCCGGCTGGAGCCGGGCAAGATGTTCCTGGTCGACACCGAGCAGGGTCGGATCATCCCCGACGACGAGATCAAGGGCGAGCTCATCGACGCGGACCCCTACGACGAGTGGTTGCACGCCGGCCTGCTGGATCTGGCCACCCTGCCCGACCGGCCGCGGTTCCAACCCGACCACGACTCGGTGGTGCAGCGGCAGGAGGCGTTCGGCTACACAGAGGAGGATCTACGGGTCCTGCTCACACCGATGGCCGCCTCCGGTACCGAGCCGATCGGGTCGATGGGTACCGACACCCCCATCGCGGTGCTGTCACAGCGGTCCCGGTTGCTCTACGACTATTTCGTCGAGCTGTTCGCCCAGGTGACCAACCCGCCACTGGATGCCATCCGCGAAGAGATCGTCACGTCGATGTCACGGGTGATGGGTCCCGAACACAACCTGCTCGGCCCCACCGCGGCGTCGTGCAGGCAGATCAACCTCCCGTGGCCGGTGCTCGACAACGACGAACTCGCCAAGATCGTGCACATCAACGACGACGGTGACAACGGTGGTTTGTCGGCGAAAGTCCTGCGCGCACACTTCGATCCCAACGGCGGCGGCCAAGCGCTGGGTGATGCACTCGAGGATCTACGTGAGCGGGCGAGCCACGCCATCGCCGACGGTCATTCCACCCTGGTCATCAGCGATCGCGGTCCCGACCGCGAGCACGCCCCCATCCCGTCGTTGCTCGCGGTGTCGGCGGTGCACCACCACCTCGTTCGTACCAAGGAACGCACCCGCGTCGCGCTGGTGGTGGAGACCGGTGATGCCCGCGAGGTCCACCACATCGCCCTGCTGATCAGTTTCGGTGCGGCAGCGGTCAACCCGTACCTGGCCATGGAGTCCATCGAGGACCTCATCGCCGAGGGCGAGCTGACCGGTGTCCCTCCCACCAAGGCGGTGCGCAACTACCTGCTCGCGTTGGGCAAGGGCGTGCTCAAGGTGATGAGCAAGATGGGCATCTCCACGGTCAGCTCGTACACGGGGTCACAGTGTTTCGAGGCCGTGGGTCTCTCGTCGGAGCTCATCACCGAGTACTTCACCCGGACCGTGTCGCGGATCGAGGGTGTCGGCCTCGACGAACTGTCCGAGGAGGTGCGGATCCGGCATCACCGCGCGTTCCCGGAGAATCCCACCGAGCAGGTGTACCGGCGCCTCGAGGTGGGCGGTGAATATCAGTACCGCCGCGAGGGTGAACTGCACATGTTCACCCCGGAGAACGTCTTCCTGCTGCAACACGCCACCAAGACCGGCAAACAGGAGATCTTCCAGAGGTACTCCGACGAGGTGAACCGCCTCTCACGAGAGGGCGGAACCCTGCGCGGACTCTTCGAATTCGACACCGAGACCCGTACACCGGTGCCGCTGGAGGAGGTCGAGTCGGTGGAGTCGATCATGACCCGGTTCAACACCGGCGCCATGAGCTACGGGTCCATCTCCGCCGAGGCACACGAGACGATCGCCATCGCGATGAACCAGATCGGCGGACGGTCCAACTCCGGTGAGGGCGGGGAGAACACCGACCGGCTCTACGACCCGACTCGGCGCAGCGCGGTCAAGCAGGTCGCCAGCGGGCGGTTCGGGGTCACCAGCGACTACCTCATCAACGCAACCGACATCCAGATCAAGATGGCGCAGGGCGCGAAACCCGGCGAGGGTGGGCAACTCCCGGCCTACAAGGTGTATCCGTGGATCGCCGAGACCCGGCACTCCACACCGGGTGTCGCGTTGATCTCGCCACCGCCGCACCACGACATCTACTCGATCGAGGACCTTGCCCAGCTGATCTACGACCTGAAGAACGCCAACTCGCAGGCGCGGATACACGTCAAGCTGGTCAGCGCGGTCGGCGTCGGCACCGTCGCCACCGGGGTGTCCAAGGCACACGCCGACGTGGTGCTGATCTCCGGATACGACGGCGGCACCGGCGCATCCCCGCTGACCTCGCTCAAACATGCGGGCACCCCGTGGGAGATCGGCCTGGCCGACGCCCAGCAGACGCTGATGATGAACAACCTGCGCGATCGCATCACGGTGCAGTGCGACGGTGCGTTGCGCACCGGCCGCGACGTGATGGTCGCCGCGCTGCTCGGCGCGGAGGAGTACGGCTTCTCCACCGCTCCGCTGATCGTGTCGGGTTGCATCATGATGCGGGTCTGCCATCTCGACACCTGCCCGGTGGGGGTGGCGACGCAGAATCCGACACTGCGGTCACGCTTCACCGGCAAGGCCGAACACGTGGTCAACTTCTTCCGGTTCATCGCCGAGGACGTGCGACGCCATCTGGCCATGCTGGGGTTCCGCAGCCTCGACGAGGCCATCGGTCACGCCGACGTGTTGCGGACCGAGACCGCGGTGGCGCACTGGAAGAGCCGTGGTGTGGACCTGTCCGCGATCTTCTCGGTTGCCGAGGGCGACGGACCCCGTCGTCGGATCCGTGAACAGAACCACAACCTCGACAAGGCCCTCGACCAGACGCTGATCCAGCTGGCCGAGGGGTCGCTGGAGGACGCCCACCCGGTGACGCTGCACCTGCCGGTGCGCAACGTCAACCGCACCGTCGGCACCCTGCTCGGTGCCGAGGTGACCCGCCGCTACGGCGCGCGCGGCCTCGCCGACGACACCATCACGGTCAACCTCACCGGGTCGGCCGGGCAGTCGCTGGGCGCCTTCCTGCCACCGGGCGTCACCCTGCGACTCGAGGGCGACACCAACGACTACGTGGGCAAGGGGTTGTGTGGCGGCAAGGTCATCGTCACCCCACCATCCGGCTCGTGGTTCATCGCCGAGGACCAGGTGATCGCGGGCAACACCATCCTGTACGGCGCGACGTCGGGTGAGGTGTATTTGCGCGGCCGGGTGGGCGAGCGCTTCTCGGTGCGCAACTCCGGAGCCTTGGCGGTGGTCGAAGGGGTGGGTGACCACGCCTGTGAATACATGACCGGTGGTCGGGTGGTGATTCTCGGACCCACCGGCCGCAACATGGCCGCGGGTATGTCCGGCGGTATCGCCTTCGTCCACGACCTCGACCCGGACAAGGTGAACAAGGCGATGGTGTCGTTGCAGGCACCCGACCCGGACGACCTGACGTGGTTGCGCGAGCGCATCGAGACCCACACCCGGCACACGGGGTCGGCCATCGGTGCCTCGATCCTGGCCGACTGGCCGCGGCGGTGCCTTGCCTTCACCAAGGTGATGCCCACCGACTACCAACGAGTACTCGACGCGGCCCGGATGGCCGAGGCAGAGGGCCGGGACGTCGATTCGGCGATCATGGAGGCAGCACGTGGCTGATCCGCGCGGATTCCTGGAGGTCGAGCGCAAGGACGCTGCCGCCCGCCCTGCACGCGAGCGGGTGCACGACTGGCGCGACGTCTACGCGGTGGACGACCCCCGAAAGGAGCGGGCCGAGGTCTCGAAGCAGGCGCGACGCTGCATGGATTGCGGGATCCCGTTCTGCCACTCGGGTTCGGCGGGCTGCCCGTTGGGCAACCTGATCCCCGAGTGGAACGATCTCGTCCGCCGGAACCGGTGGGATGCGGCCAGCAGTCGGCTGCATGCGACCAACAACTTCCCCGAGTTCACCGGCAAGATCTGTCCGGCGCCGTGTGAGGCGGCCTGTGTGCTGTCGATCTCCGAGGCGACCACGGGCGGGGCGGTGACCATCAAACGGGTCGAGAAGGAGATCGCCGAGACGGCCTGGCAGGACGGTTACATCGAGCCCAATCCGCCGGCGGTCCGCACCGGGCGGTCGGTCGCGGTGGTCGGCTCGGGTCCGGCCGGACTGGCCGCCGCTCAGCAGCTGACCCGGGCGGGCCACGACGTGACGGTCTTCGAACGCGACGACCGCCTCGGCGGTCTGCTCCGGTACGGCATCCCCGAGTACAAGCTGCAGAAGACCGACATCGACCGCAGGCTCGCGCAGATGCGGGCCGAGGGCACCGAGTTCGTCACCGGCGTGGAGGTCGGCGACGACCTCAGCGTCGAGCAGCTGCGGGAACGGTTCGACGCGGTGGTGCTGGCCGTCGGCGCACTGAAGGCGCGCGACAACCCGGTGCCGGGACGCGACCTGAAGGGTGTGCACCTGGCCATGGAGCACCTGGTGCCCGCGAATCGCGAGTGTGAGGGTGACGGCCCGAGTCCGATCAGCGCCGAGGGCAAACACGTGGTGATCATCGGCGGTGGTGACACCGGTGCCGACTGTCTGGGCACCGCACACCGTCAGGGTGCGTCGTCGATCACCCAGCTCGACTACAACGCGGAACTGCCCGCCGACCGCGACGACGCGCGTTCACCGTGGCCCACCTGGCCACTGGTCATGCGGTCGTCGTCCTCGCATGTCGAGGGCGGTGAGCGGCGCTACGAGGTGGCCGTGCAACGCTTCCTCGGCGACGAACACGGCAGCGTGCGCGCGATGATCCTGGCCGAGGTGACCGTGGAACGCGACGACGCGGGTAACCGCAGTATCGTGCCGGTCGGGGAGGAGTTCGAGATCCCCTGCGAACTCGCGTTGTTCGCGATCGGATTCGAGGGTGTCGAGGACTCGCGGTTGCTCGACGACCTGAACGTTCGGCGCAGTCCCCGGGGGGCGGTCCCGTGCGGCAGCGATTGGCAGACCGACGCCCCGGGTGTGTTCGTCTGCGGTGATGCCCATCGTGGTGCGTCCCTGGTGGTGTGGGCCATCGCCGAGGGCCGTGCCGCCGCGCGCGGTGTCGACGAATTCCTCATGGGCGCTTCGGATCTGCCGTCTCCGGTGCACCCCAATGCGCTGCCGCTGTCGGCGCGGTGACGGTGGTCTGCCCGTCGGTCGGGTGAGGTGAACGTGCACATCGGATGACGACGTCGGTCATCCCACGTCCTCACCCGACCGGGCGGACTACGCTCTAGGCGTGAACCAGCGTCGAACAAAAATAGTCTGCACCCTGGGTCCCGCCACCGCATCCGACGAGAGGGTGCTCGACCTCGTGGAGAGCGGGATGGATGTCGCCCGGCTGAACTTCAGCCACGGCGCCCACGCCGATCATCAGGAGATGTACAAACGCGTTCGCCGGGCGTCCGACATCACCGGTAGGGCGGTGGGTATCCTCGCCGACCTGCAGGGCCCCAAGATCCGTCTGGGCACCTTCGAGAACGGCCGCACCACGTGGGCGACCGGCGAGGAGGTGCGGATCACCGTCGACGACGTCGAGGGTACCCACGACCGGGTGTCGACCACCTACAAGGAACTCGCTGCCGACGCCTCCGCGAACGACCGCCTGCTCGTCGACGACGGCAAGGTCGGATTGGTCGTCACCGACGTCGACGGTGACGACGTGGTCTGCCGGGTGACCGAAGGTGGCCCCGTCAGCAACAACAAGGGTCTGTCCTTGCCCGGGATGAACGTCTCGGTACCCGCGCTGTCCGAGAAGGACATCGCCGACCTGCGATTCGCCCTCGAACTCGGCGTCGACTTCATCGCGCTGTCGTTCGTGCGGTCGCCGTCCGACATCGAACTCGTCCACGAGGTGATGGACAGCGTGGGTCGACGGGTACCGGTGATCGCGAAGCTGGAGAAGCCGGAAGCAATCGACAATCTCGAGGCCATCGTGCTGGCCTTCGACGCGGTGATGGTCGCCCGAGGTGATCTCGGCGTGGAGTTGCCACTCGAAGAGGTTCCGCTGGTGCAGAAGCGGGCGATCCAGATCGCCCGCGAGAACGCCAAACCGGTGATCGTGGCGACCCAGATGTTGGAATCGATGATCGAGAACTCCCGGCCGACGCGCGCCGAGGCCTCCGACGTGGCCAACGCCGTACTCGACGGCGCCGACGCGGTGATGTTGTCGGGTGAGACCTCGGTGGGCAAGTACGTGATGGAGACCGTGCGGACCATGGCCCGTATCGTCACCTCGGTCGAGAACGGGACCCGTGTGGTCCCGCCCCTGAGCCACGTGCCGCGCACCAAACGCGGTGTCATCTCCTACGCGGCCCGCGACATCGGGGAACGGCTGGACGTCAAGGCTTTGGTCGCGTTCACCCAATCCGGGGACACCGTGCACCGCCTCGCGCGCCTGCACACCCGCCTCCCGCTGCTGGCTTTCACCCCGTTGCCGGAGATCCGCAGTCAGTTGGCGTTGAGTTGGGGAACCGAGACGTTCATCGTGCCCAGGGTGGAGAGCACCGATGCGATGATTCGGCAGGTCGACACGTCGTTGTTGCAGATCAGTCGGTTGAAGGCCGGTGATCAGGTGGTCATCGTCGCGGGCGCTCCGCCCGGAACCGTCGGTTCGACCAACCTGATACACGTGCACCGCATCGGCGAGGAGGATCACTGAGCAACGACGACGTCCCGGCGGCCGTGGCCCCCGCCGGCGACGATCTGGCGCAGTTGCTCGCACTCTTCGACCTGGAGAACCCGGAGCCGGACCTGTACGTCGGAGTGCATCCACGGCAGGTCGGGCCGCGGACGTTCGGCGGTCAACTGCTCGCTCAGGGGGTGGTCGCGGCCGGACGGTCCCTGGCGCGCGGTAACCCTCCGGTGCACGCGTTGCATGCGCACTTCATCCGTGGTGGTGACGTGAGCAAACCCTTGGAGTACCGGGTGAGCCGCCTGCGCGACGGCAGGTCGTTCGCGAACCGGCAGATCACGGTCACCCAGGAGGGTGAGGTGGTGTTCGTGATGCTGGTCGCGTTCCAGGACAACGCTGCGGGTCTCGAGCACGCGGTGCCGAGCCCGGAGGTCCCGTATCCGGAGGAACTGCCACCGTTGGGTGAGCACTTCCGCGGTTACGAGGATCGGATCGCGATGTTCATCGACGCCCTGCACCCGATCGACATCCGCTTCGCGAACGACCCCGCCTGGAAGGCGAAGGAGACGGGTGAGCGGTTGGAGAACAACCGGGTGTGGATGCGGACCGACGGACACATGCCCGACGACCCGTTGTTGCATGTGGCGGCCATGTGTTACGCCTCCGACACCACCGTCCTCGACTCGGTGATCACGACCCACGGACTGTCGTGGGGTGTCGACCGACTGTTCGCGGCCACCGTGAACCATTCGATGTGGTTCCACCGTGAATTCCGTTTCGACGAGTGGATGCTCTACGCGACCGAGTCACCGGTTGCCGCCGGATCGCGGGGGATGGGAACCGGCCGGTTCTTCCGGCGCGACGGGGTGCAGGTGACCACGGTGGTGCAGGAGGCGTTGATCAAGTACTTCCCGCCCCGGTGACCGGAGGCGACGGACACGGCCGATCGGGCACACTGGCAACCATGTCGCATCCCCAGCCGCCCACGCACGGTGGCGACCAGTACGGCTTTCAGCCGCCCGAACTGTGGTTACCGCCGGGTGCCGACCTGCCGAAGCGGACGTGGCAACGCCGCAGCCGCCGACCGGTGATCGTGATCTCGACGATCGGTGCGGTCCTGCTCGCGGCCATCGCCGTCGTCGCGGTGGTGTTCGGTGCCGGTGGTCTCACCGATGACACCTTCACCGCCCGAGGCGCGGTGATCCTGACGACGGATCAGTTCACCAACAGCGGCGACTCCTGTCGCGGCACCGGCGATGTGGCCGATCTGCGGTCCGGGACGAAGGTACGAATCGCGGACGCAGACACCGAGAAGGTGCTGGCCGACGGCCGATTGACGGACTCGACGGTCACCCAGGACACCTGCCGTCTCGACTTCGAGATCGGCGACGTCCCGACGAGCGATCACAACTACCTGGTGGTGGTGGGCGTCTCGACTGCGCAGACGGTGACCGAGAACGAACTGCGCGGCGGCATCCGGATCGCACCGTAGCTCCGCGACCCTCCGAACGGTGGCCGGTGGTCGACTGCTGGCCGAAAACTGCGGGAAATCCGATCTCCCGCAGTTTCGGTCAGTTCCTGGTGATACAGCAGCAGGAAAACGCCAATTCAGCGGGAGATCGGATTTCCCGCAGTTTTCGGGATGATCAACCAGCCGCTGCCGTCACGTGCAGAGCCGGTGGGTGCCGAGTTCGCGGAGATCCTCGAGGGCTGACCCGACCACACGACGATCCCGGCCGAAAAGGCGGGCACGATCGTCGTGTCGGCGCCTACGCTGACGGGGTGGCTATCGGATTCGTGAACGCAGTGGTGCTCGATTGTCCCGACACGGTGGCGTTGGGGGAGTTCTATCAACGGGTGCTCGGGGGTGAGTTGAAGACCGACGACCCGGACTGGGTGACGCTCGACTGTGGGCTGGGTAGGGCGCATCTGGCGTTCCAGCCATCCACCGATTACGCCCCACCGGAGTTCCCGGACCCGCACGGTAGTCAGCAGTACCACCTCGACGTGCAGGTCACCGACTTCGACGCCGCGCAGGCACAGTTGATCGAAGCCGGTGCCCGCCCGATCGAGGGCCAGGCGTTCGACGGCTTCCGGGTCTTCCTCGACCCGGTCGGTCACCCGTTCTGCATCGTCCATCACTGATCGGGGTAGAGCTCAACCACCCAGGCGCCGGTCGAGATTGATGGCCGCACTGATCAACGACAGGTGGGTGAATGCCTGCGGCATGTTGCCCAACTGCTCGCCGGTGAGCGCGATCTGCTCGGCGTAGAGACCCAGATGGTTGGCGTAGGTGAACATCTTCTCCAGCGCCAGCCGGGCGTCGGCCAACCGACCGACGCGGGTCAATGCCTCGACGTACCAGAACGAGCACAGTGAGAAGGTGCCCTCGGATCCGTTGAGCCCGTCGTCGCCGTCGCCGGTGTTGTAGCGGAACACCAGTGAGTCGCTGACCAGGTTCTGCTCGATCGCGTGCAGCGTCGCGGTGAACAACTCGTCCGACGGGGACAACAACTTCACCGCGGGGATCAGCAGCAGTGCAGCGTCGAGTTGGTCGCCATCGAGAACCTGGACGAACGACTGGAGCTCGGCATTCCAGCCGTGGTCCATGATCTGGGTGAAGATCTCGTCGCGGACCCGCATCCAGTCGGCGACGTCGCCGGGTAGCCCCCGCTGCCGGCTGATCCGGATCATCCGTTCCAGCGCGACCCACGACATCAACCGGGAGTACACATACCGCTGCGGTGATGATCGTGGTTCCCAGATGCTCTGATCGGGTGTGTCCCAGTTGTCCAGTAGCCAACGGGCCACCTCACACAATTGTTGCCACGAATGTTGCGAGATCCCCGGGCCGTACTTATTGAACAGATAGACCGAATCGATCAGCTCGCCGTAGATGTCCAGTTGCAGTTGATGACCCGCGTCGTTGCCGACGCGTACCGGGGCAGAGCCGCGATATCCCTCCCACGAATCCAGGACCTGCTCGCCGGGTGGTGCGCCACCGTCGATCGTGTACATGAGTCGCAGAGGTCCTCCGGCCTGCTCGTCACCGTCACCACTGAACCGGCAGGTCAGCCAGTCCATGAACGACGAGGCCTCCGCGGTGAACCCCAGTCGCAACAGGGCGTACAACGAGAACGCAGCGTCCCGGATCCACACATACCGGTAGTCCCAGTTGCGTTCGCCGCCGACCTCTTCGGGCAGGCCGCACGTCACCGCGGCGACCACCGCACCCGAGGGCTCGTGGGTCAGCAACTTCAACGCCAGTGCCGACCGATGCACGGTCTCGCGCCATCGTCCCGTGTAATTCGACTGGGATATCCAGTTCTGCCAGAACGCAACGGTGGCGTGAACCCCGTCGGCGGCGCAATCCTTCTCGAATTCGCTGTCGGGGAGGTCATCGAGGGACAACACGAACGTCGCACTCTCACCGGCATCGAGGGTGAACTCGGCCCAGACCACTCCCGAATCCTGTTCCAGGGGTACCGACGCCCTGAGATGCAGGGTCAGATCGTCGGAGACGAGATCGACGCGTCTCTCGTCGCGGTCCTCGATGGTCGTCTGTGCGCGCCCGTAGTCGAACCGGGGTGTCAATTCGGTGCGGAACCGCACGTGACCACGGACACATTCGATGCGACGGACGATCCGGCTGTGGTGATCGGGATCGTTGCTCTTGGTCAACGGCATCAGATCCTGGACCTCGGCGACGCCGTCCTCGCTCATGAAACGGGTGACCAGGACATTCGAATCGGGTAGGTAGAACTGCCGATTGGTGATGTGACCGTCGAGCTGACGTACCGTCCATGCGCCACCGTCATCGGCATCGAGGACAGAGCCGAACACACTGGGCGAATCGAACCGTGGGCAACAGAACCAGTCGATGCGTCCGTCGGTACCCACCAGCGCTGCGGTGCGGAGATCGCCGATCACCCCGTGATCGGCAATCGGGAGATATCGCGGCTCGGAGTTCGTCTCGGCGGCACCCGAATCCGTGTCCACGTGATCTGCATCCCGGCGCGACGTCATGACACCACCGTACGGACACTGACGCCCTGCACCGAGCCGATCGGCTCGATGCAGGGCGCGGTCGTCGCGGCTTCGTTCACCGCGGGCGATCTACTTGGTGTTGATGGTGATCTTCGCGATACCGACCAGCAGTCCCGGCTTCACAGCGTCGGTCTTGAAGGTCTTGTTCAGCAGACCGGCGGCGGTCTCGGAGATGTTGACCTTGGTGCCCTCCAGCACGGCGGTACCGTCCGGATTGGTCTGCAGCGGCTTCAGGGTGCTGCCGTCGAGATCGAAGATCACGGCCTGCTTGGCGGCTTCCTGGCCGTTGGCGAACACGTCACCCATCAGCTTCGAGGTGCCGGGGTCGATGGTGAAGTTCTTCAACTCGACCTTGGTGTCGGCGCTGCTCAGTGAGAAACCGCTGCCCTCGTGGTTGATGATGCCCTGCACGTACGGCTGGATCGAACCGGGCTGGTAGTACTTCACGTTGCCGCCGGTGATCGGGAAGATCAGCGAACCGTCCTCCAGTGTGGCGGACCCGACCGTGCCCGGGGTCAACTTCAGGGTGGTCAACGCATCGGTGAAACCCGGGTCGAGCTTGACCGCGCTGGACTTGCCCGTCAGGTTGGGCACCTCGGCGACCAACTTGCCTTGTTGTGCCGAGGTCGAGGCACCGGCCGCCGTCGACTGCGCCGCCGACGATCCGGACGAACTTCCCGACGACGAGCTGTCGTCTGAACAGGCAGCCACGCCCAGAACCGCGATCGCAGCAATTGCCGACCCGGCGAACATCTTTCGAACAGTGTGTCCCATGTGAGTGTCTCCTCGTTGGTGATCCCGGCTTGTCTGACCGTCTGTCACAGGAACTTCGGAGCAGCCGCGGAGGTGGATGGGTGCAATGCTCGGGAAGAGTCCACTCGGTGGACCGGGCGCGGCAGAGTCGGGCCATCACACGCCGGGCGCTACGGTGAGGTCAGCCGGCTGACGGTTGTCGATACAAGAGATGGGGCGCGCAGATGGTCGACGAAGAGTTGCCCGACGACGGTGAGACCTACGGCGGTTCCGAGACCTACGGACGGCATGCGGCCCGGTCACGACCGCCCACGTCGACCGCCCCTGGCGATGCCACGCTGGTCCGGTCGGAGGAGCGACTCACGGTCGGGGTACAGCGGCACCCGAGCGCCACCGCGCGGTTGGAGAAGTACCTGGTGACCGAGGAACAGACCGTCACCGTCTCCGTCCGTCGTGAGGAGGTACGGGTGGTGTGGGACCAACCGGCGGCGGCAGATGCCGCCGTCTCGACAACCGCGCCCCCTGGCCGCGGCAACCATCCGGACCAGGCCGACTCGGTTGTGCTGCATGCCGAGCAGGTGCGCGTGACCACCGAGTGGGTGCCGGTGGAACGCGCCCGGTTGCGGGTGGTGCAGGTCGCCGACACCGAGACCGTCAGTGCACCGGTGCGATCGGAGCGCATCGAGGTCGACGAGCAGCCGGGTGGGACCGCGGTCACTGATAGCTGATGTACTCCGGCGGTGGGATCAATCCCAAGACCGCCCTCGGCGTCATCATCGGCCGGTCCTCGGTGAAGAACAGTTTGAAACCGGGGTGAAATCTGCTGCTGGTCAGCAGTTCTCGATATTTCGTCAACTTGTCCGGAATGCTGCCGAATCCATCGATATGCGTCACCCCGGCCAGCTCCGGTCGGTTGGCGAGTGTCTCCGGACGGGAGATCATGTCGGGGGTGAACTGGTGCAGGACGAAGAGCTTCTGCGGTAACCGCTTGTCGCGAACGATGCCCGCGAGCCAACCACTGACGTCGTTGACCTCGGCCGCGTCCACGGTTCCGACCTGCTGGCCCGGGATGGCCCCCTGCGGCATCCGCCACTCGGCGTCGAGGGCGAGGCCCACGTCCGGCTCGGCGAGCAGGGGAGCCCACTCGCGGGTCTGCGACATGAAGTCGCACTGACCGGGTTGGATGTCGAGCACCAGCATCTGTCGGTGCCTGCGGGCGGCGTCGAGGTAGGCGCGCGCCTGGCGCATGTCGGTGCCGTGCGAGTAGCAACCGGCTGGGCCGGGCTGAGGATCGGCCACGTGCACGATCAGTTCCATGACTCCGAGCACTGGTTTGGTCGGGGTCTCGTAGGGCTTGGCCACCCGGGCCAGGCGGGCGGCGGCGTCGTCGGGTGTCCCCACCCCGAGATCTCCCAACGCTCCCGATCCCGCTGCGCCGTAGAGAGCGACCACGCGGTGCTCGGGGAAGATCTCTCGTCCCCCGAGTGGCAGGGTCGGCTCGGCGGGGGTGGCCGCGCTGGTCGCGACGGCAGGCAGCGGCGAATCCGGAGTCGGCGAGGTCGGCGCCGGGGTGGAACATCCGCCGAGCAAAAGCACTGACGCGCATCCCACGACCACCGAACCCATCGTGCTTCGTCGCCACGCGCGCCACCCGTCCACAGGCGTACTTCATCACACCGGTGGCCGGGTGGTCACGCACCGGAGCGCGTGTCAGCGCAGGCGTTCTTCTTCCTCGCGTTCGAGCCGCTCGCGCTCCTCCTGACGGCGCTTCTCCTCGTGCTCGATCTCTTCTTCGTGCGGCTTCTTGTCGGTCACGTCCGCTCCTCACTCGATGGGTGTCGTCTCCGGGTCGTGCGAGACGATCCGGAGCGGGCAGCCTGATCGTACGTTCCCGAAGAGGGTCGTCGACCGACACGATCGGTCACACCGATCGTTCGTGATATGAACATGCCGTGCTGTTCCGTCAGTTGGAGTACTTCGTCGCACTCGCCCGCGAACAGCATTTCGCCCGCGCGGCGACGGCGTGTTTCGTCTCTCAACCCGCACTGTCGGAGGCCATTCGCAAACTCGAACACGAGTTGGGGGTCCTGTTGGTCCGCCGAGGCAGCAGCTTCGAGGGCCTGACGCCGGAAGGGGAGCGGCTGGTGCTCTGGGCTCGCCGCATCCTCGCCGACCGGCAGGCGATGCAGCTGGAGGTGACTGCCCTGCGCACCGGCCTGACCGGGGAACTGCGGATGGGTGTCGTCCCGGCGGCCGCGACACGTGCCGCGGAGCTCGCCGACCGTTTCTGCGCCGCCCATCCGTTGGTGCGGGTCCGGTTGGAATCCACGATGCACTCCGACCGGATCGTCGACGGTGTTCGCCGGTTCGAGCTCGACGTGGGTGTCGTGTACCTGAACGGGGTCGACATGGAAGGGCTCACCTCGACACTGCTGTACCAGGAACATCACGTGCTGGTGGTGTCGTCGGAGCTGTTGCATCCCGTCGGCCCCGACACCACCACCTGGGACACGGTGAAGGACCTGCCGCTGTGTCTGTTGCACGGCCGGATGCGTCAACGTATGCGCATCGATGAGGTGGCCTCGCAGCACGGCGTGGTGTTGGAGGCGCGACTGGAGAGCGATTCGGTCGCCACACTCGTCGCCATGGTCAGCACCGGCCGGTGGGCGAGCATCGTGCCCAGAGCGTGGCTCCCGTTGCTGAGAACCGACCCGCACATGTGCGTGATCGAGCTCGACGGTCTGACTCTGGGCGGACCCGTCGCGCTGGTGCGAAACGATGTACGGCCCGCGCCGATCCTGGCCGCCGCACTGGAAGCCGTCGCGGTCCCGCGCGTCGGCCTCACCGACTGAGGTGTGATAGGTCGCGCCTATCGGGTGGTCGGCGACAAGTCTTGGACGCGCCGTCTCCCGAGTAACACGCTGGGGGTACCGCGAGAGCGGGGCAAACCACGGCGGCAGGCGCGCCGCCCCGAGGCAACAGGAGTGATCAGCGAACATGGCAAAGGTCTTGTGTGTGCTCTACCCGGATCCGGTGACGGGGTACCCGCCGGTGTACGCGCGTGATTCGATCCCTGCTGTCGGGCCGTACCCGGACGGCCAGACCCAACCGACGCCGTCGGCGGTCGATTTCACTCCCGGCCAGTTGCTCGGGTGCGTATCCGGTGAACTCGGGCTCCGCGAGTACCTCGAGTCGCAGGGACACGAGTTGGTGGTGACATCCGACAAGGATGGTCCGGATTCGGAGTTCGAGCGTGAACTCGTCGATGCCGACGTGGTCATCTCCCAGCCGTTCTGGCCCGCCTATCTGGATGCGGATCGGATCGCCAAGGCGAAAAGTCTCACGTTGGCGTTGACCGCAGGCATCGGTTCGGATCACGTGGATCTGGATGCCGCGATCAAGCGGAACATCACGGTCGCCGAGGTGACCTACTGCAACAGCATCAGCGTGGCCGAACACGCGGTCATGCAGGTCCTCGCGTTGGTGCGCAACTATCTGCCGTCCCACGAGTGGGTGGTCAACGGTGGTTGGAACATCGCCGATTGTGTCGAGCGCGCCTACGACCTCGAAGGCTTCGACGTCGGTGTGATCGCTGCGGGTCGTATCGGTCAGGCGGTCCTACGCCGCCTGGCGCCGTTCGACGTGAATCTGCACTACTTCGACACCCGCCGGCTGCCGGAGGAGCTGGAGAAGGAACTGAATCTCACGTATCACCCGGATGTGCAGTCGCTGGTCAGTTCGGTCGACATCGTCGACATCCATGCTCCGCTGCACCCGAAGACCTACCATCTGTTCGACAAGAACCTGCTGAATTCGATGCGCCGGGGCTCGTACATCGTCAACACCGCGCGCGCGGAGATCGCCGTGCGTGACGACATCGTCGAGGCGTTGCGTACCGGTCAGCTGGCCGGATATGCCGGTGATGTGTGGTTCCCGCAGCCGCCTGCGCCGGACCACCCGTGGCGCACCATGCCGCACGAGGCGATGACGCCGCATGTGTCCGGGACCACGTTGTCAGCGCAGGCACGGTACGCGGCGGGCACCCGCGAGATCCTGGAGGATTTCTTCGCCGAGAAGCCGATCCGCGACGAGTACCTGATCGTCGAGGGCGGCAAACTCGCCGGTACCGGCGCCCGGTCGTACACCACCGACGACAAGGCCAGTCCCGGCGCGAAGTGAGCTCGGTGCACCCGGTGTGAGATCCGGCACGGGAGTATTCGGCCACAGTTCATGTCGCCGGATACTTCCGCTTCGGTAACGTCGTGGTCACGACGGTCGTCAACGATCGACGACCGGTATGCGTATTGAGGAGCGATCACACATGACCGTCTCGACCACAGCGATTCCCGGCCAGTTGCGCGCACTGCTGGCCTTGACCAACAGCGAGATCCAGGTCGCGGAGACCCGGACCGCACAAGCTCGCACCGAGGCGGTGCGACGCGAGCTGGTGCAGAACGCCGCCAACGCCCGCGCCCGCGCCGAAGCCATCAACGAGGCCCTGCGCGATCAGGGAGTGCTGCGCGAGGTGATCCGCCCCGCGGTCGGCCGACTCGTCGGTGTCGGAAAGCTCGTCGCCGAGCAGGCTCAGCCGCTCGACGAAGCCATCCTGGGTGACCTGGCCCTCGAGCATCAGCTGCTCGACCGGTCCCGTTACCTCAAGGCTCTCGCCGTCGCGGAGGAACACACGGGGGTGGTCGATCTGGCAGACCGGCTGATCACCGCCCACGCGGCGACCGTGGAATGGCTGACCACCGTGCTCGCCGAGGAAGCCTTGGGCGGACCCGTTGCGCTGCGTCGGAGTCCCACCCAGTGGGGTGCGGGTGTCGCGGTTCGTGCGGCGACGCTCCCCGCGTGGATTGCTGCGCGCGGAGTCGACCAGCTCGTGGACACCGTTCGGCGGGTGCCGTCCACGGTGGCCGCGGTCCGCGGTCGTGCCCAGGAAGTCGGCACGGGGGTGGTGGACAGTACGCGCACGCAGGCCGAGAACGCGGTGGACACCATCGCCGCGACGGTCGACTCGGCCGTCGAGACGGGCAAGGAGCGGGTCGCGGCGGTGACCGACGCGGTGGGCTCCACGGTCGACACGGCTGTGGAGACGGGTAAGGAGCGGGTCGCGGCGGTGACCGACGCGGTGGGCTCCACGGTCGATGATGCGGTCGCGACACTGGAGAACAGTGTGACCGCCGGCCGCGAAGCCGCGCTGGACGCCGCGGAGTCGACTGCCCGCGACAGCGGTGCCACCGGTCTGGCCGAGGCGGTGCGTTCTCTGCGCGAGTCGACAGGAACGGTCACCGCCGAGCAACTCCCCATCGGTGATTACGACTCGCTCAACGTCGGCGAGGTGGTCGCCGCGATCCGCGACATCGAGGACGCCCGAGACATCCGGGTCGTCGTCGCCTACGAGGAGGCGCACAAGGATCGGCAAGGCGTCATCTCGGCCGCCCAGACGCGACTGGCGGCGATCGCGCAGGAAGTGGTGGGACTCAACTGATCCGGTGGCCCGGCTCAGGCCGGGCCACCTCGGTCGGGACGGCGCTGCGCCAACAGCGCCAAGCGCACCAGACACTCGCGCAACCGCGGGGCCACAGCCGTGAACTGCACCGGATACGGGATCCACGACACCGGTGCGGTTTCGGCGTACTCATCCATGGCCAGCCGCGATCCCTCGGCGGCGGGTTCCACCGTGACCGACACCCTGGCCTTCCCGGCGGGCCAGGCCCGTGCCGAGAGGACCAGCGCGTTGTCCGGAGCCGGCAACGACTCGGTGATGTCGTCGATCACCAAGGGCCACAGTCCCACTGAGTGGTGTATCCGTGACCCGGGTGCCGGCCAGTGCGCGTCGACATCCCGAATGCGCGACGCTCCCACGACCCAGGAGGCGTACAACCACCCGTCGGCGAGTACCGACCACACCTGCTCCGGGGTGGCAGGGGTGGTGTGTGTGATCCGTCTCATCGGCTCCGCCTCGTCGTGGGATGCATCTGCGTCATCGCGACAGGTGCCCGATCAACCAATGGGTACCGCGCCGTCGCGGAAGACCTCGGAGGCCATCGCAGGCCAGTGCGGCGAGGGCTGCGTTGTTCCCGCAGGCGCCGTGTACGCCCCCACCGGGATGTGCGGCGGCGCTGGCCAGGTAGAGCCCACGGATGGCTGTCTCCGCGCCACCGAGCCCCGGAGTCGGACGGAATATCAACTGCTGGAACAGTTGTGCCGTACCACCGTTCACGGCGCCCGCGTGCAGATTCTGATCCTCCCCGTGTAGTTCGGAGGGAGTGTGGACGTGTCGCCCGACGATGAGCTCTCCGAAGCCGGGTGCATATTCCTCGAGCACGGCATCGGTGTGGGCGGCAAGCCGCAGCGCCGAGTCGTCGTCGCTGATGTCTCGCGGCAGATGTGTGTACGCCCACGCACTCTCGGTACCTGCCGGTGAGCGGGTCGGGTCGGCCGTGGTCATCTGGCCGAACAGCAGGAACGGTCGACGGGGTACCACTCCCGTGTTGAGGTCGGCCATCCACCGCACCAGGCCACGTGTGTCCGCGCCGAGGTGCACCGTGCCGGCTCCGCCGAGGTTGGGGCTGTTCCACGGAATGCGTTCACGCAGCGCATAATCCACCTTGACCACCGGAGTGTCCCAGTCGAATCTGCCGATGTCGCGCGTCAACCGGGACGGAACGTCCGAAGGTGCGAGCAACTGGTTGTACAACATCGGCGCGGAGACGTCGGCGAGCACTGCGCGCCGCGCACTCCAGTGGTGACCGTCTGCGGTAAGTACGCCTGTGGCACGACCGCCGGACACGTCGATGTGATCGACACGGTGGCCCAACAGAACCCTCACACCCGCCGACTCGGCACGTCGCACCAACGCGGCAGCCAGTTCACCGGCACCACCCACCGGGACCGGGAATCCGGAGTCCTGGGCGAGCATGGTCAGCAGATATCCCATCATCCCGCTGCCCGGTGCGTCGAGCGGGATGTCGGCGTGCATCGCGTTGCCCAGCAACAGCAATCGTGCGTGTTCGGACCGGAACAGCTCGGTCACCATCCGGTTGGCGGGCAACACGAAGAATCGGGCCAGCCGGAGCGCGTCACCGGTGCCGACGGCTCGCAGCAACTGCAGGGGTCCGCGGGTGGGTGGGAACGGTCGGAACAGGGTGTTGAGCAACGCCGGTCGGATTGCGCGCCATTGCGTCACCAGCTCCATCCACGCGTCACCGTCGCGCGCATCGTGACGGCTCAATTCCGCCGCGGTGTCCGATGGGTCCGGGTGGACCACCGCGGCTTGGTCGTCGTCCGGAGCTGCGGGGTGACCGAACGGGATCGGCGCCCGACTCCAGCGCAGCCCGTGCGCCTCGAGCTCCAGTCCCTCGAAGCCCGGCGACGCGACGGCGAGCGGGTAGAACGCACTGAACAGATCGGCTCGGTACCCGGGCACGAGCTCGGCACTGGCAACCGCACCGCCTGCCACCGCACGGGACTCGAGCACGGTGACATCCCAGCCGGCGTCGGCCAATCGGATGGCGGAGATCAGACCGTTGTGGCCGGCTCCGATGACGACCGCGTCCGAGGTGCTCATCGCATCTCTCCTCGCGTTACGTGGGGCGGGCCTCGTGGGTCCGTCCTGCCAGCTTAGGTGTCGTTCGCGGTCACGGTTTCAGGAGCACCTTGACCGCGCCGTCCTGCTTCTTCTGGAAGATCTCATAGGCGCGGGGTGCCTCGTCGAGAGGCAATTCGTGGGTGGCAAAGCTGTCGACGCCCAACGGGTCGTCGTCGGTGAGCAGCGGCATGATCTCGGGTACCCACCGTTTCACGTTGGCCTGCCCCATTCGGAGGGTGACCTGCTTGTCGAACATGGTGAACAGCGGCAACGGGTCTGCGGCGCCGCCGTAGACGCCGACCAGCGAGATGGTGCCCCCTCGACGGACCGTGTCGACCGCGGTGTTGACGGCCGCCAACCGGTCGACCCCGGCGGTCTTCATCATCGGGGCGGCGACGGCATCGGGCAGGTGTGCCGTCATCTTCTGCAGGAGGCTCGCTCCGGGTGATCCGTGCGCTTCCATGCCGACCGCGTCGATCACCGACTCGGGTCCGATGCCGTCGGTCAGCTCGCGGATGACATCGGCGGTGTCACCGCCCTCGGTGGCCAGATCGACGGTCTCGATACCCCGATCCCGTGCCCGCGCAAGGCGTTCGGGTACCAGGTCGACCGCGATGACTCGAGCGCCGAGATGACTCGCGACGCGAGCCGCCATGTCACCGATGGGGCCGAGCCCCAACACCACGACGGTACCGCCGTCGGGGATGTTCGCGTAACGGACAGCCTGCCAAGCGGTCGGCAGCACGTCGGAGAGATAGGTGAAACGACTGTCGGGCGGGCCGGGTGGCACCGGGATGTGCGTGAAATCGGCGTGCGGGACGCGCAGATACTCGGCCTGGGCACCCGGCACCGAACCGTAGAGCTCGGAGTAGCCGAACAGTGCGGCGCCGGTCCCCTGGGAGCGGACCTGGGTGGTTTCGCACTGGGTGGGCAACCCGGTGTCACACATCAGACAATGTCCGCATGCGATCTGGAAAGGAATCACCACACGGTCACCGACCGTCAGTGTGGTGACCGCCGAACCGACCTCCACCACCTCGCCCATGGGTTCGTGACCGACGATGTCACCGGGTCTCATGAAGGCCCCGAGGACCTCGTAGAGATGCAGGTCGGAACCGCAGATGTTGGTGGTGGTCATCTTGACGATGGCGTCCGTCGAATCCGTGATCTGTGGATCGGGGACCTGCTCTACCCTGATGTCCCGACGTCCCTGCCAGGTGACAGCTTTCATGTGCACACTCCTCGTCCCGACGTGCGATCGGCTACCTGAGCATCGCCGTCGTTAATCGACATCGGTACAGCGCGCATGTTTCGACTGCCGAACCCGACCCTACGCCGAGTGTCGACCGAGCGAGTCGACGAAGAGTGGTTGACATACCGAGAACCGCTGTGGTCGAGCGTGATTGGTAATGATGACGGCGCCCGCACCCACCCCGCTCTCGGTGGTCACCGCATCCGCGTAGGGTAACGGCAGAGGGCAGGAGGCTGTGATGACCGGAAACCGTGATGACGACCTCGCCGAGACCGTCGACGAACTCGAGGAGAACGTCAACTCCGAACGGGGTGGCGACGCCGCAGATCGCCACGTGGCAGATGCCGGCGATGGTGCCTCCGACGCGGATGCGGATGAGGGGCGGCCGACCGTCGAACCACCGGACTGACGTCACCGGTTCGACGGTGGCGGATGTCAAGCGTTTGAATTCTGCGGGCGCCAAAGCTGTTGTGGACCGGGGTGCCTGACCGACGATGCGGGTATGGACGGATACCGCCCCGACCAGGCGCATGTGGACGACATCTCGGAGTGGAATTGGCAGGTCCGCGGGCGGTGCTGCGGCGCCGACGTGGATCCGGAGCTCTTCTTCGAACCCATCGGTCGCGAGTCGTCGGCCGCCCGCCGCCGTCGCGAGGAGCAGGCCACCTCGGTCTGCCGTGACTGCCCGGTGTTGCGCCAATGCCGCGAGCACGCGGTGCGCGCCGGTGAGCGGTGGGGTGTCTGGGGTGGGTCGTCCGCCGCCGAGCTCACCCGGACCGTTGCCCGGTCCGCCTGACGGATAACGGGGACCCTGGCGCGGTCACCACGGGCCCGCGACCATCCCGCGATGCATCACCCGGTCACCGACCACCCCGGAATGGTCGGCGCGATGCATCACGCATCGGTTGTCCCAGATGACCACGTCGCCTGCTGCCCATTGGTGTCGGAGAAGGTTGGTTTCGCGAGTCGAGTGCTCATACAGGTGGGTGACGATCGCGGCCGACTCGTCGGGAGTCATACCGTCCACCGCGACACATCGTTGCGGCGTCGAGAGATACAGGGCCGTTCTGGCGGAGATCGGGTGACGGAGGAAGAGGGGATGCCGGGCCGTGGTCTCGGCGTCGTCGCCGAGGTCGAGACCGGTCACCACGTGAGTCACCTGACACCCGGTGAGGGATCGCCGTAGTTCGGTCGGCAGTGTGTCGTAGGCGGCGTACTGGTCGCTGAACAGCGTCTGACCACCACATCGGGGTACGTCGACGGCGCGCAGTGCGGTGTACACCGGGGGGCGGGCCACATAGCTGGTATCGACGTGGAAGCTCGAGCGTGGTGGTGTCGCGCGTCCGATGTTGCTGATGACGTTGAGATCCGGATGGTCGGGCACTGGCGTCTCGCCGACGGTGAACATCATCGGCCCCAGACTGTGCAGGAACCGGGTGAACGCGCTGTCATCCGTGTGGTGCTGACCCGGCACGACGACGACCCCGACGCGGGCCAGCAGGCCGACCAGTTCGTCCCGATCGGCGTCGTTCAACGCATCGACCCGGAGGTCGGACACGCGAGCTCCGAGCGGTCGTGTCAGTGCTGCGTCCACGAGTCCTCCTCATGTCGTCGGACGGGTCAGGCGAACAGTTCTCCGAGCGCGATGTCGAAGAGCCGGGCGGGGTCGATGCCGGCGGCAGCAGCCATCGTGGTGAGCACACTGCCCCGGGCGAACGAGTTGTAGAGACCCGCCTCGAGAAACCATGGTCTGCCGACCGGATCGATCCGGAAATCGAACAGGCTGTAGTGCCGGCACCCCAGAGCGACGTGACAGCGCCGCGCCGCCTCCCACACCGCCGAGGTGATCGGGTCGTCCGGCGGGACGACCCAGGCCCGGGACACGTCCTTGGCGACCAGGAACAGCTCACCGGACTCGTTGCGGGCCAGTTTGTCTCGGGCGGTGCGAACCGGTGAGACGTCCGGGTCGACGGCGTATTCCTCCAACGGCAGACACCGCAGCGACCCGGCGTCGACGACGACGCCGCAGCGCACCTCGCGGCCGAGTTCGACATAGCGTTCCACCAGTGCGGCGTTCGAGTGCTGCGTTGCGACGGCCACCGCCGCGGCGAGATCCGCGGGGTCTCGCACCAGGGTGACCCCGACCGAGTTGTCGGCATCCACGGGTTTGACGACCATCGGTGGATGCAGGGTGGTGGCGCCGACACCCCGCACGACCTCGGCATCCGGCACGTCCACCCCGGCTCCTGCGACGATGCTGCGCGCGATCGACTTGTCCGCGGTGATGGCCATGGCGGTCGGGGTGTTGCCGACATACGGAATCCCGAGGACGTCGAGCAGCGCCCGGTACGACGTCATCCCGGTTCGGCAGAACATTTGTGGCAGTGCCGCGTCGACGCCGCTGGCGGCGATGTGGTCCAGGGCGGCTCGCAGCGGCAACGCTGATGCGGCGGCGATGGAGTCCGGGTCGAACGCAGCGGGGAACCGCCACAGTCCGTCGGGACCGACGTAGGCGAGTAGGAATCGGTAGCGCGCGGAATCGGTGAGTGTGGACACGCAGTCGGCGGCGTACAAGCGCGACAACTCGGCGTGGAAGTCGTCGGTGGGTGACCCGGCGAGATGCAGGATGGTTCGCACGGTGGGCTCAGTCCCCGCCGGTCTCGACGAGTTTGCCGATGTTGAAGTCGATCCGACTCCATCCGCGTCCCGAACGCAGGCTGCGGATGAGCAACGACGGGATCTGCAGATGGTGCACCATGAGATAGGGCAATGGGTCGTCCCAGGTGAAGATCGCGTCGGTGCCCCGCACGATGGTGCTCAACCGAGCGCGACGATTGTGTTGGGTCAGCAATCGCCACAGCTCGTGATAGATCCAGTAGGTGGCGCGCGCCGTGGGGCGGGGTTCGATGACGGGGTGGCCGGTCTGCAGATATGCGGCGGCAACGTCGGGGTGGTCGTAGAACATCGTGATCGCCGAGTGGGTGCGTGGGTTGCACTCGATGGCGTACACCGTACCGTCTGCGCTCTCGATGAAGTCGAATGACAACTGTCCGGTGACCTGCAGCCCGGACACGAAGTGCTCCACCCATGACCGGATCTCGGGTTTGTCGATCATCGCGTAGTTGATCTGGAACGCCGAGGACTCGCAGCAGCCGTAGACCTGGAGCCGTCCGTCGCGGACGGTGCCGTGGGTGCAGAACTCGGTGCCGTCGATGAACTCCTGCAGGATCCAGGGATCGTCGGGCGAGATGTCGCGGGCGCGGGCGACCGCCCTGTTGTGCTCGGGCGTGGTCGCACGCAGCGGGGTGAGATCCATCCGGCCCACGGGGTTGTAGGCGATGCGCTTGAGGATGTACGTCCGGTCGGGTGGGAAATCGAACGTCTCGACCTGTGCGGCGTCGGTGATGAGCACGAAGTCGGGAACGCGCAGTCCGAACGACTCCGCGGTCCGGGAGAACGCGGCCTTGTCGTCGAGGGTGCGCACCGTCGCGGGGTCGGCGTGCACGGTGTCGCAGACCCCCGCGAGCACCGCCCCGGCGTCGGCGTCGGCGGCACTGCCCGCGGGACTCGACACCGGCACGAAGACGTCGGCGTCCTCGAGGCGGGCCACCGCGGCCACCGCGTCCGCGTAACCCGGAGCGGTCGCCTCGGGCACACAATGGAACGCATCGACGGCCCGCGAGAACCGGTGGCCGGTCCAGCGGTACTTGCCGGATTCCACCAGTACGACGCGATGTCCGGCAGCGTGGAACGATCGGGCCAGTTGCAACGCTTTGGTCATCTTGCCCCCGCTGATCAGCACCGTCTTGCGGTCGGTGGCCGAGACCCTTTCCACGACGGGTGGGTGACGGAACCTGCGGGTGGCCAACGCTGCGCCGACCAGCACCAGATCGACGGGCAACGTGGCCGTCAGACCCACCAGCGCTCCCACGGTCCTGAGGGAGTCCCGGGAGACGACGGTCACCGTTCCCCCGTGGCCGGGGCGAGACGGCGAATGAGGGTGAGGCCGTCACGCACGGGTATCAGCACCTGCTCGACGCGGGGATCCGCGGCCACCACCTCGTTGAACTCGGCGATGGCCGCCCCGTTGGTCGAGCGGCTCTCGGCTACCAGATACGGCTCACCCTGGAGAAGGGTGTTGTCCACGGCGATCACGGCATGGTCGGTCAGCAGATCGCTGTCGAGAAGCGTGTTCAGGTAGTCGATGTAGCCGGCCTTGTCGGCGTCGATGAACACCAGGTCGAAACGGGAATCCGGTCCGGAGCGGGACTGCGAGGCGAGCCGTCGCAGCGTGTCGGTGGCCGGACCGACCTCGATGGTCACCCGCTTGCCGGCGACGGACGCGTTCAGCAGTTCGCGCGCCCGTCCGGCCACCTTGCGGTCGAGCTCGCAGGCCACCACCGATCCTTCTCGGGGTAGTGCCTCGGCCATCGCCAGCGCCGAGTAACCGGTGAACACGCCGATCTCCAGGACACGCGTCGCGCGTGTCATGGTGACGAGAAATCGGAGCAACCGGCCCTCGACATGTCCCGACAGCATCTCTTTCTCCACGAACCCGTCCGCCGCATCGTCGGCGTCCCAGTCGATCTCACGAGTCGACCGGGCCAGGTCGGCCAACGCGGGTGACTCCGGTGACGTACACCCGTCGAGGTAGGGATCGAGTCCGGCGGCGATGTCACGGACCCGTCGTAACCGGGCCGTCGTCGCCGGCTCGATGCCCTCGAAGCGGTCCAGGTCGGCGCAGATCCGATCGAGTTCTGCGGCGACGATGGTGGTCGGGGTGACCGGTCGCGCGGCCACTCGCGGTCCGGTCACGACGAGACGGTGGGCGACGCCGTGTCGGCGAGTGTGAACATGTCGACCCCGTCACCCTCCCGGGCGTGGTCGAAGCAGATCTTCTTGTGTAGACGCAGTGCATCCGTGAGCTCTTCGGTGGTCACGTCGTTGAGGAACCGGCACGATCCGATGGGATCGGGGATGGCCGCCCGCAGCAGGCCGTCGCGGGTCCGCAGGATTGATGCCGTTGCGGCGGTCAGCAGTTCCGGGGTGAGATGTTCGCTGTCCAGGGCCAGACCCAGATCGCTCATCACCGTCAGCACCCGGTCGCGGTCGGCGATGGTGAGGTGCCCGCGCAGTTCGGCCAGCGTGGTCGACAGGGCCATGTCGATGGCGATGGCGTGTCCGTGGAAGAACGGCACCGGCGGCGTCAATTCCAGAGTCGGACTCCAGGTGTGACCGAACGCGATGACGCGGTCGAGGTCGATCTCGTGGAGGTTCGGCGCCTCGAGCTCCAACATCGTGGCGATGGCCTCATAGGTCACCCGGCCGCCGATGGCACGCAACTCAGGAGTTCCGTCGAGGTGTCCGAACCGGGTGCGCAACAGGTCGGGTCCGTGCTTCTCCAGGAGCTCGAAGATCTCCAGGTTCCCGACCACCGAGATCTTGATCAGCTCAGCCATCCCGTTGCGCACCTGATCCTCCGGCAGCGTGGCCAAGAACGAGAAGTCCAGGATCACCAGCTCCGAGGCGTGGTATGCGCCCAGTCGGTTCTTGTGCTTGCCGTAATTCACCGCGACCTTGATCGACACACTGGCGTCGATCAGTCCGATCAAGGTGGTGGGAATACGGATGTACGGGGTGTTGCGTCGATAGCTGGCACAGGCGTAACCGGCGACGTCGGTGGTCAGCCCCCCGCCGACCACCAGCACGGGTTCGGTACGCACCAGCCCGAAGGCGTCGAACGCCGCCACGATCTGTTCGAATGTCTCCAGCGACTTGGCCGTCTCGCGAATCTGCACTCCCACCACGGTCAGTGCGATCCGGTGGTGTTCGAAGTAGGCCTCGATCTGCGCGCCGTAGAGTCGTTCGACCGTCTCGTCCGCAACCATCAAGCACCGCCCATAGGGCCGGTACCGGTCGGCGAGTTCGGCATTGTCGATGTCGAACACGCCGTCGACGTAGACGAGGTCGTACTCGATCTTCTCGTAACCCTCGACGTGGAAAGACCTGCTGTCGGCGGTGACCGCAGCTTGTAGGTTGCTCACGGAGTCTCCTGGTTCATGGCCGGAAGGGCCAGTTGAAGGACGAAAGTTGTTGTCGGGTCGACGTTCACGCGTGGTCTCGGACGAGGTCGAGGACGTGCTGCGGGTCGAGGGAGGCGACCGTGACTGCCGCAGCGGAGAAGTCGCCGCCGGAGGTGTTGTCGTTGGGGAAGGCGATCGTGCGGATCCCGGCGGCATCGGCGGCCGCGACACCGCCCACGTTGTCTTCGATGGCCACGATCTCGTCTGAGGTGGTGGAGAGTTCGCTGAGAGCGAAGGTGTACGCGTCGGCCTCTGGCTTGGGATGGTCGACGGAACCGGAGTCGACGACGATGTCGAAGGTATCGGTGTCGATCTCCGGTGCGAGGGCCGTGAGGAGGGCATTGATGTTGTCCCGCGAGGTGGTGGTCACGAATCCCACCCGGACCCCGGCAGCCTTGGCCGCTTCGATCGTCGGCACCACACCTGGTCGCGGGGACACCCCGGACGACGCGAGGAGGCGCTGGAAGATCTCCGATTTCGTCGCATGGACAGCATCGGCGTCGACGTCGTCGCCGGTGGAGGCCGCGAACTCGGCGATGCGCTTGGCGCCGCCGTTGGAGCCCAACATCGCGACATAGTCGTCACGACTCCAGTTCCATCCCAGCTCGTGGGCGGAGAAGGCGTCGTTGAACGCCTGCCGCTGGAGCTCGGAGGTGTCGGCGAGAGTGCTGATGGAACCGAACAAGATGGCGGACATGAAGGTCCTTTCCTAGCGGCGGACACGCCGAAGATCGCGAAGCGGCGGGTCGAGCGGCTTCACATGTGAACGAGAGTGGTTGACGCCGTGTTGTTTTGACGAGAACCGAGGTCGATACAGGATTCAGAGTACAGTACTGGTCACAGAGTTCAAGATGTATTTTCAACCCGTCACCGCGACTGAGCAGCACTATCCGGACACGCGACGAGGGGGGTGAGTGAAGAGATGGCACCGCCCGTTCCGGGTCGCAGGTCGGCCGATTCGACCGAGGACGCCAGGGTCGCCCGGACCCGCGCCGACGTGGGCCGCGCCGCTCTACAGGTGTTGACCGAAGAGAGCTGGGACGCCATCACCCACGCCCATGTGGCCGACGTCGCCGGATACTCCAAGACGACGCTGTACACCCACTGGCCGTCGCGGCTGGATCTGGTGACGATCGCGTTGGATGCAGTGGGGGAGATGCCACACCTCGAGCCGACCGGGGAACTGCGTACCGATCTCATAGCCGAACTGACGGCGTTCCGCAGAGCGGTGTCGGACTACAAGCTCGACCGCATCCTCATCGTGCTCGCGCAGTGGGGGGTGACCGTCGACGAGATCCGTCGGATCCGTGAACGCCTCGTGACCGAGGGCGAACGACCATTGCGCAGCATGTTGGCCACGGTGGCGCAGGGACCATCGTTCGACGCTGCGGTATCGATGCTGTCGGGAGTTGTGGTCTGCGCAACGCTCATGTGGGACGAGCTGCCCAGCGACGAGGTGATCGCGGCCGCGGTGGACATCGTGCTGGACGGTGTCTGAGGCAGACGGAGTCGGCGAGAACCGGGTCTCATCGTGTCGTGCTCGTCGTACTGCGGTGAGGTCTGAACCGCGAGAGCGGGTCACGCCAGGACTTGGAGACCGTGCCGGCGGATGCTGTCAACGGGCAGAACGCAGGATGACCGTGACTCCTGGATCGAAGTCCGTGGCGGGGTCGATGTCGATGACCGTCCGCAGCTGCGCGATCAGCGATGCGGCAGCGAGTGTTGCCACGTGGTCGACTGAGACGGCGCCGGTCTGGATACGGTCCAGAATGAGCTCGTCGAACTGGGCAACCCAGGACCGCATCGCGGCGCGAAGAAGCGGAGATGGCTCGCCGGTGCTCCCGATGCGGTCGAGGATCCGTCGTGCGCCGCTCCAACGGAGCTCGTCGAACAGGAGCTGCATGTCCCGGTCCGAACCCAGGTCACCCCTCATGAGCGCACGGAACCCTGTCTCGTGGGCCTCGATGTACCTGACGTGTCGGCGCAGAGCGCCCAGTAACTCGTCTTCCAGGCCTCCACCGGTTGGCGGTGTGTTCTGTTCGTACGCGAGTTCTTCGCGGATCTGGCTCATGACGGCCAGATAGAGACCCCGCTTGTTGCCGAAGTGGTGGGCGATCAGGCCGTATGCGACCCCGGCCTCCCGTGCGATCTCGGTGGTGGTGACCGATTCGTAGCTCCGAGTGCCGAACAGCGCGCGAGCAGTCTCGATGAGCATGCGACGACGCTCCGTGTCGGAGGAAGTGGAAGCCATGCCGGCACGGTAGTTGACGATCAGTCAGTACCGTCACCTGCGCGGTCTTCTGGCAGCTGCCGGGTAGTCGACGCCAGATCGACTCGTCGGCCACCGATGCCGGCCATCAGACGTCCGATCGCGGGTAGCTCGGTCGGCAAGAGGACGTATGAGGGGTAAGCGAGTCGGGTTTTCGCGCGCTTGATCGCACGCACGATCGCCGCGGCGACCCTGTCGGCGGAGACGGGCGGGATGGTGGCGGGCGGTTTGCCCTTCCACGGCAATTCATCGATGTCGCGCAGCGCGGTGTCGGTGCCTCCCGGGATGACTTCCAGTACCTGGACTCCGGTTCCCGCGAGCTCACCCCGCAGTGATGTGGTTGCTTGTGCCAGTGCCGATTTCGACGCCGCGTAATACGCCAACAGCGGCAGCGGGATCGACTGGATCGTCGAGGTGACGTTGACGATCGTTCCGTGCCCTTGCTCCACCATCGTCGGCGACAGAGCGGCTCCGAGTGCCATCGGCGACCACAGATTGGTCTCGATGACCGCGCGGGCCGCTGAGCCGTCGCCGAGGGTGCTCACTGTGCCGGTCACGCTGACGCCCGCATTGTTGATGAGGATGTCCACACCCGACAGCTCAGCGAGCGTCCGTGTGGCGAGGGTTGCCGCAACTCCGGGTCGGGAGAGGTCGGCTGTGAGCACGACCGGTCTCGGATGACCACGACGGGCGATCTCTCGCGCCACATCGTCGAGCAACTCGGTGCGGCGAGCTGCGATGGCGAGCTGGGCGCCTTCTGCGGCAAGGCGCTTCGCGAGAGAGCGCCCGATGCCACTCGACGCTCCGGTGATCAGAACACGCCGACCATCTAGTTGATGCGTGGATCCCATACTCGTGACCTCCCGAAGGGTGCATCCGCGCCGCGTGACACCGGCACCTGATCGGTGCCCACGGTAGGACTTGATTGATAATCAGTCAATGTTGTCGGACAAGCAACCCGAGGCCGATGTGACGCGCAATCGTCCTGAGCTATAGCGACGACGAGGTGGTGATCTGACGAGCTGCGCCGCCGTGCACGGGACCGCGGTCGATCATGCGGTTGTGTGGTGCCCTCGGTGAGACTCGAACTCACACTGGACGGGTTTTGAATCCGTTGCCTCTGCCAATTGGGCTACGAGGGCAATTCCACTCCTGACCTCCGCGAACGGGCGGCCCGGGTAGTGCAGGGGACCACTCTAGTAGATCGGCGACCCGCCGGGCCAACCGGTACTCTGCACCCCACCGGGGCCGCGAGCCTGATGGCCCCGTCCACTCGACGCGGAGGTGATCTGGTGTCTGCACAAGCTACGACCACGGACGAAGAGCTGATCCCGCACCGCGTACTGGTCGCCGAGGACGACTCCCTGATCCGGATGGATCTCATCGAGATGCTCCGGGAGGAGGGTTACGACGTCGTCGGGGAGGCGCCCAACGGTGAGGTCGCGGTGTCGCTCACCGAGGAGTTGAAGCCGGATCTGGTGATCATGGACATCAAGATGCCGGTTCGTGACGGGATCGACGCGGCGGGCGAGATCGCCGAACGCCGCCTCGCGGCGGTGGTGATGCTGACCGCGTTCAGCCAGCGCGACTTCGTGGAGAAGGCGCGTGACGCGGGTGCGATGGCTTATCTGGTCAAACCGTTCACCAAGGCGGATCTGGTTCCCGCCATCGAGGTCGCGGTGAGTCGATACAACGAGATCGCCGTCCTCGAGCGCGACATCGCGGGACTCACCGATCGGTTGGAGACGCGCAAGCTGGTCGAGCGGGCCAAAGGGCTTCTGATGGCGAGCCAATCGCTCTCCGAGCCGGAGGCGTTCAAGTGGATCCAACGGGCGGCCATGGACCGCCGTACCACCATGAAAGCGGTGGCCGAGGTCATCATCGAGACCCTGGACACGCCTGCCTGAGCACCCACAGCTCGTGCGAAAGTTAAATTCTCGCTACGTTGCGTCCGCCCACGTGGGCGAATCTTCCGATTGGCAACGCGTACCCGGCTGAACCGGGCTATCTTTTCTCAGCATCTGTTCAGTTGGGGCGACGTCGAATAGGCGTTGGGCCGTATCGGAGGTTGAAATGCAGCGTCGTGTCGCGACGGGAGCTCTCGCAGTGGCGATGGCATCCGTGCTGGCGGTGTCCGCCTGTTCGGACAAGTCGTCCTCCGGAGGGGGATCGGCCGAGTCATCGGGGTCGAGCGGTGGCGGCGGGTCGTCGAGTCTGAAGATCGATGCGCTGGCCCAGATCGACACCTCGGGTAACGAGGTCCCCAAGGGATCGACGAGCGACGCCGCAAACCCTGCGGGTGACGGCAAGGCGACCTGCAAGCCGACGTCGATCGCCATGGCCGGTGCGCTGACCGGTGACAACGCCGCCCTCGGCCTGAACATCCGCTACGGCGCCGAGCTCGCGGTGAACCAACACAACAAGGCCAACCCCGGTTGCCAGGTGACACTGAAGACCTTCGACACCGAGGGTGATCCGCAGAAGGCGACCCAGGTCGCACCGCAGATCGCCAACGACCCGTCGATCATCGGCCTGATCGGTCCCGCGTTCTCCGGCGAGACCAAGGCGACCGGCGCGGTGTTCAACCAGGCGGGCCTGGTCTCCACCACCGCCTCGGCCACCAACCCCGCGTTGACCACGAACGGATGGAAGACCTTCTTCCGCGGTCTGGCCAACGACGACGTGCAGGGTCCGGCCGTCGCCAAGTACATGACCGGCAAGCTCGGTTACAAGAAAATCTGTGTCATCAAGGACGACTCCGAGTACGCGGCCGGATTGGCCAAGGCCATCACCACCGGGCTCGGGTCGGCCAACGACTCGAGTTGCGCGGGTGACGTCAAGACCAAGGAGCGCGACTTCTCCGCCGTCGTCGCGAAGGTGAACAGCGCCAAGCCCGATGCGGTCTTCTACGCCGGGTACTACGCCGAGGCCGCACCGCTGGCACAGCAACTGAAAGACGGTGGGGTCACCGCCAAATTCGTCTCCGGTGACGGTGTGAACGACCCGCAATTCGTGTCGCAGGCCGGTAGCGCGGCCAAGGGTGCGTACCTCTCCTGCCCGTGTGGTCCCGCGCCCGAGCAGTTCACCAAGGACTACGAGGCCCAGTTCAAGCAGGCGCCCGGTGTCTACTCGGTGGAGGCCTACGACCTCGCGACGATCATGGTCAAGGGCATCGACAGCGGCAAGACCACGCGTCCGGCGCTGCTCGACTACATCAAGACCTACGACGGTCAGGGTCTTGCCCGTACCTACAAGTGGACCGGCACCGGTGAGCTCACCACCTCACTGATCTGGATGTACGACGTCAAGTAACCCCCCCGACGATGCGCCCGGCGAGCAGCGATGCCCCGGGCGCATCGTTTGTGCGTGGAGCACCCTGAACGCCCGAGAGGCTCTCGAATGACCGTCCATCTGCTGGCCCAGAGCACCACCGATCTGGCGGCCACCATCAACTTCGACGTCGGATCGCTCGTCGACAACTTCTGGACTCTGACCGTGGAAGGCCTGACCTACGGGGCCATCTATGCGCTCGTCGCCGTCGGCTACACCCTGGTCTACGGGGTGCTGAAGCTGATCAACTTCGCCCACTCCGAGGTCTTCATGTTCGGCATGTTCGGCCAGTACATCGGGCTGCTGTTCCTCGGTTTCTCGCCGCAGGCCGACGCGTACGACCAGGGCACCCTGCTGACCATCGTCTACCTGCTGATCGCCGGTCTGATCGGCATGGTGGTGGCGGGAGCAGCGGCCATCGGACTGGAACGAGTGGCGTACCGGCCGCTGCGGCGCCGCAAGGCCAAACCCCTCGCCTTCCTGATCACCGCCATCGGGATGTCCTTTGTACTACAGGAATTCGTGCATTACGTGTTGCCCAAGTTCGGCGGGGATCCGACGCTCGGTGGCTCGACGGCACAACCGGCCATCAAGCTGGTGGAGCCGAAACCCGAGTTCGACATCTTCAGTGCGACGGTCACCAATGTCACCGTCACCATCGTGGTGTCGGCGCTGGTGCTCGCCGCCGCCACCGAGATCCTCATCAACCGCACCAAGTTCGGCCGCGGTATCCGCGCCGTCGCGCAGGACCCCGATGCGGCGACACTGATGGGTGTATCGCGTGAACGGGTCATCCTGCTGACGTTCCTCCTGGGTGGTCTGCTCGCCGGTGCCGCGGCCATCCTCTACACCTTGCGGGTGCCCAACGGGATCGTCTACAACGGCGGCTTCATCCTCGGGATCAAGGCATTCTCGGCGGCCGTTCTGGGTGGCATCGGCAACGTCCGCGGTGCGCTTCTCGGTGGGCTCCTGCTCGGGGTCATGGAGAACTACGGGTCGATCGTGCTGGGCAACCAGTGGAAGGACGTCGTCGCCTTCGCGTTGCTGGTGCTGGTGCTGATGTTCCGCCCCACCGGCATACTCGGCGAGAGTCTGGGAAGGGCAAGAGTATGAGCGCCGCCGAGAAGGCCGTTCCGGCCGGCGACACCGGTCCCGACACGAGGCCTGGGGGCCGGGAGCGCCGCGGGCTCGGCGACCGGGTCCGCGGGTGGTGGGCCGGTCTGAGTCGCCCGGCGCAGTGGGCGGTGGGGATCCCCGCGATAGTCATCATCGCCCTGTTGCCCGTGGTCAAGCCGCCGTTCATCACCACCACCGCAGTCGATTTCGGCGCCATGATGGCCCAGTTCTCGATGATCGCGCTGATCGCGATCGGCCTGAACGTGGTGGTCGGTCAGGCGGGTCTGCTCGACCTCGGGTACGTCGGTTTCTACGCCGTCGGGGCGTATGTGGTCGCCATGCTCACCAGCCCGTCGAGTCCGATCTGGGGATCGGAGGACCACGGGTTCTTCTCCAGCAGCTGGGCCTGGGTGGCCTGCGTGCCGCTGGCCATCGTGCTGACGGGGTTCACCGGTGTCATCCTCGGCACCCCGACCCTGCGGTTGCGCGGTGACTACCTGGCCATCGTGACGTTGGGTTTCGGTGAGATCGTCCGGCTGCTGGCCGACAACCTCACCGACGTCACCGGGGGCGCCGCCGGCTTGTCCAACATCGCGTTCCCGGAGTTGTTGAAGTCCACGACCCATCCCGAAGGTGTGTTCTCCAACGGGAACAACCGAGGCACCTTCAACTACGGCGTCTGGTGGTTCTGGTTGGGCATGGTGCTGGTCATCCTGGCCCTGCTGTTCGTCGGCAACCTGGAACGATCCCGCGTCGGCCGGTCCTGGATCGCGATCCGCGAGGACGAGGATGTCGCGGAGATCATGGGTGTGCCCACGTTCAAGTTCAAACTCTGGGCATTCGTCATCGGCGCGGGGATCGGCGGGCTGTCCGGTGCGCTGTACGCGGGGCAGGTGCAGTACGTGGACCCCAAGGGTTTCACCGTCATCAATTCGATGCTCTTCCTCTGCGCGGTGGTCCTCGGCGGTCAGGGCAACAAGCTCGGGGTCATCGTCGGGGCGTTCATCGTGGTCTACCTACCGGCGCGCGTGCAGGGCATCCAGGTCGGTGGCCAGTCGCTCGGCGACTTCAAGTACCTGTTCTTCGGCATCGCGTTGGTGGCCTTGATGGTCTTCCGCCCACAGGGACTGTTCCCGGCGCGACAGAAGCTGTTGACCTATGGCAGGCAGGTCTATTCCGCGGTCAAACGCCCCGCGGCGGCAGGGGGCACACTGGGGTCGAGGGAGGCGTGATGGGCAAGCACGGGACACCCGACGACACCGGTTCCGATGGTGCGGTCAGTGAGTCGACCGCGGGCGAATCCAGCGCCGAGACCTCGTCGCCGACCGCTCCGGCCGCGACCGGACCAGACGCCGACCTGTCCGCGCTGGACGGTGCCGGAGCCGAGAACGCCAAGGTGACCGCGGTGGTCGACGTGACCGACGTGGACCCGAGACTGGCCGATCCCGAGGTGGTCGCCGAGGCGGTCGCACCGCAACGCGACATCAACACCCAGGTGGGCGGCGCGCTGCTCGAGGTGCGGGGACTGACCGTTCAGTTCGGTGGGCTCAAAGCCCTCGACGACGTCACGTTCGACATCAAGCGTGGCGAGATCTTCGGTCTGATCGGACCCAACGGTGCCGGCAAGACCACCTGCTTCAACGCCATCACCGGGGTGTACAGCCCCAGTGCGGGATCGGTCACCTTCGACAACAAGCCGCTGGGCCGGGTGAAGCGGCACGAGATCACCCGACGCGGCATCGCCAGAACGTTCCAGAACGTCCGGTTGTTCGGAGAGATGACCGCACTGGAGAACGTGGTGGTCGGCACCGACGCGCGGCACAAGACATCGGTGTTCGGCGCTGCCCTGCGCTCGCGTCGGCACTACCGCGAGGAACGCGACGCCGTCGACCGGGGTATGGCGCTGCTCGAGTTCGTCGGGATCGGGGCACGGGCGGCCGAGCAGGCCAAGAATCTCGCCTACGGCGACCAGCGGCGACTGGAGATCGCCCGAGCGCTGGCCACCGAACCGAAGCTGCTGTGTCTCGACGAGCCCGCCGCGGGCTTCAACCCCAGCGAGAAGACCGCGCTGATGGGCCTGATCCAGAAGATCCGCGACGACGGGTACACGGTGCTGCTCATCGAACACGACATGCGACTGGTGATGGGGGTGACCGAGCGCATCGTGGTGTTGGAATTCGGCCGCAAGATCGCCGAGGGGACCCCTTCCGAGGTTCGCGAGAACCCGGCCGTGATCAACGCCTACCTGGGGGTGCCCGACGATGAGATCGCCTAGTTTCGGCAAGAGACGCGACGTGAGAACCGGGAGTGCGGACGCCACCCCGGCGTCGGGTACGCCGGTGTTGCAGATCCGCGACATGGTGATCCATTACGGCAGGATCGAGGCCCTACACGGCATCTCGCTGACCGTCGACGCGGGCGAACTGGTCACGCTGCTGGGCGCCAACGGCGCGGGAAAGTCGACCACGATGCGCGGTATCTCCGGACTCAAACAACTGACGAGTGGGTCCATCGAGTTCCTCGGTCAGGACATCACCCGCATGCCCGCCGCGAAACGCGTGATCGAGGGCATCGTGCAGGTGCCCGAGGGGCGCCGGGTGTTCCCGGGGATGACCGTCGCCGAGAACCTGGACATGGGCTGCTACGGCCGTAAGTTCGGCAGCCGAGCGGAACAGAAGACGACCGTCGACTACGTCTACGAGCTGTTCCCGCGCCTCGCCGAGCGACGATCCCAGCTCGGCGGCACCAT
This sequence comes from Williamsia sterculiae, assembly GCF_900156495.1. GTDB lineage: Bacteria > Actinomycetota > Actinomycetes > Mycobacteriales > Mycobacteriaceae > Williamsia_B > Williamsia_B sterculiae. Next base: position 10,912 of record NZ_FTNT01000012.1, on the reverse strand, counting down.
GTCCGGTGGGGAACAGCAGATGCTCGCCATCGGCCGCGCGTTGATGGCCCGACCCAAACTGCTGTTGTTGGACGAACCGTCGATGGGGTTGGCGCCCATGGTCATCCAGCAGATCTTCCGGATCATCGCGACCATCAACGAACAGGGCACCACCATCCTGCTGGTCGAGCAGAACGCGCAGCAGGCCCTCAGTCGCTCCGATCGCGGATACGTTCTGGAGACCGGGACCATCACGCGCGAGGGGCCCGGCAAGGAACTGCTGGCCGACGACGCCGTCCGGGAGGCCTACCTCGGGGTGGCGTGATCGGGTGGCCGGTTCGGCGCCCGTGCCGACCCGGTTCGGTCTGACCCGGGTCGGGCGGGGCTGTCGGGACCGACAACTACACTGCGACACGTGGCAGATGCGCGGAAAAAGTCAACTCAGCAGAAGTCGACCCAGCCCACCCTGATGTTGCTCGACGGGCACTCGTTGGCCTACCGCGCGTTCTTCGCGTTGCCCGCCGAGAACTTCAAGACCGCGACCGGCCAGACCACCAACGCGGTCTACGGGTTCACCTCCATGCTCATCAACCTGCTGCGCGACGAGCAACCCACCCACGTGGCCGCGGCGTTCGACGTGTCACGCAAGACCTTCCGCGCGGACATGTACCCGGAGTACAAGGCGCAGCGGTCCAAGTCGCCGGACGAGTTCAACGGTCAGGTGGAACTGACCCGCGAGGTGCTCGGCGCCCTGGGGATTCCGGTGATGGCCATCGAGGGATATGAGGCCGACGACATCATCGCCACCCTCACCACCCAGGCCGAGGCGGAGGGGTACAGGGTGCTGGTGGTCACCGGTGACCGGGACTCGTTGCAACTCGTCGGTCCGGACGTCACCGTGCTCTACCCGCGCAAGGGCGTGTCCGACCTGACCCGCTTCACCCCCGACGAGGTGGAGAAGAAGTACGGGCTCACACCCGCGCAGTACCCCGACTACGCGGCGCTTCGCGGAGACCCCAGCGACAACCTGCCCGGCATCCCGGGAGTCGGCGAGAAGACCGCGGCCAAGTGGATCCGCGAATACGGGTCGCTGTCCGGACTGGTCGATCACGTCGACGAGGTCAAGGGAAAGGTCGGGGCGGCGCTGCGGGAGAACCTCGCACATGTCCAGATGAACCGTCGGCTCACCGAGCTGGTCCGTGACATGACGCTGCCCGCGGTCCCCGACGACCTCAAACTCAAAGCCTGGGATCGCGAGCAGATCCACACACTGTTCGACGATCTGGAGTTCCGCGTCCTCCGCGACCGCCTGTTCACCACCCTCTCGTCCGCCGAACCGGAGGCCGAGTCGGGTTTCGACGTGCAAGGGGAGATCCTCGCCGCCGGCACGGTGCGTCAGTGGCTGACCGATCACGTGATCGGTCAGCCCCGTGCCGGGGTCGCGGTGTGCGGTCCCCAGCAGGTGTTCGGGTCCGACACCGACGGCATTGCGGTCGCCGCCGCGGACGGTGCCGTGGCCTACCTCGACACCGCGCTGCTCGAGCCCGATGACGAATGGGCCGTCGGTGAGTGGTTGGCCGACCCCGCGTCGCCCAAGGCGATGCACGAGGCCAAGTGGGCGATCCACGCCCTGCGCGGACGAGGGTGGACGCTGGCCGGGCTCACCAGCGACACGTCGCTGGCCGCATACCTGGTCCGCCCCGGGCAGCGATCGTTCGCACTCGATGACCTCGCCCTGCGTTATCTGCGACGCGAGCTCAAGGCCGACGACGAACCCGCCGACGCTCAACTCTCGTTGCTCGACGACGACGCGGGCGAGCAGCGACGCGCCGACACCGCGATGGTCGCGGCCACCGCCGTCGAGGAGCTCGCGACCGCCCTCGACGAGGAACTCACCCGGATCGACTCGCTGCCGCTGCTGACCGAGATCGAGGTCCCGCTGCTGGTGGTACTGGCGGATCTCGAGGCCGCGGGTATCGCCGTCGACACCGCGCATCTGGACGAGCTCGGTGCGACCTTCGCCGACCGGATCCGCACCGCCGCCGATGCCGCGTATGAGGTGATCGGCGAACAGATCAATCTCGGTTCACCCAAACAGCTGCAGACGGTGCTGTTCGACAAGCTGGAGATGCCGAAGACCAAACGGACCAAGACCGGGTACACCACCGACGCCGACGCCCTGCAGGGTCTGTTCGAGAAGACCCAACATCCTTTCCTGGCCCACCTCCTCGAACACCGAGACGCGACCCGCCTGAAGGTGACCGTCGACGGATTGCTGAAGTCGGTCGCCGACGACGGCCGGGTGCACACCACCTTCAACCAGACCATCGCCGCCACCGGACGGTTGTCGTCCACCGAACCCAACCTGCAGAACATCCCGGTTCGCACCGAAGCCGGGCGACAGATCCGCACCGAATTCGTCGTCGGCGACGGGTTCGAGTCGCTGATGACAGCCGACTACAGCCAGATCGAGATGCGGATCATGGCCCATCTGTCCGAGGACGCGGGTCTGATCGAGGCGTTCAACACCGGCGAGGACCTGCACAACTTCGTCGGGTCGCGTGCCTTCGGCGTACCCATCGACGCGGTCACCACCGAGATGCGACACCGGGTCAAGGCGATGTCGTACGGCTTGGCGTATGGGTTGAGCGCGTTCGGCCTGGCCGCGCAGCTCGGTATCGGACGCGACGAGGCGGTGGAACAGATGGAGGCGTACTTCGCGCGCTTCGGTGGGGTGCGCGACTACCTGCACGACGTGGTGGTGCAGGCCCGGCGCGACGAATACACCGCGACCCTGTTCGGCAGGCGTCGATACCTTCCGGACCTCAACAGCGACAACTGGCAACGCCGACAATCGGCAGAGCGGATGGCGCTCAACGCCCCGATTCAGGGCACCGCGGCCGACATCATCAAGGTCGCGATGATCAACGTCGATCGGCGTATCACCGAGCAGGGTCTCGCGTCGAGGATCCTGCTGCAGGTCCACGACGAACTCGTGCTCGAGGTGGCGCCGGGGGAGCATGACGTTCTCGAGGATCTGGTGCGTACCGAGATGGGTAACGCGATCACGTTGTCGGTCCCACTCGACGTATCCGTCGGATTCGGTCGGTCCTGGGACGACGCTGCGCACTGAGGCCGCCGCCGCGTCGCGGACGGGTGGTCGACACGCGCCGACCCGAATACGTGCCGGGTGCGGTATCGGACAGTAGTGTGGCTCAGGTCACACGAAGGAGGTATGCGCCGATGGCTGCAACCACGGGATCCAAGGATCTACATCAGTCGATCAACCAGCTTCGGGTCTGCATCACCGCGCTGCGGGTGCAGTACGGCGAGGCGCCCGCGGTCCGACGACTGACCAACGACCTCGAGCGTCTGGAGATCGACGTCCATGATCTCGAGACGTCGCCGCCGGAGCAGCTCCGCCCGCCCCCCGCACGGCCCGACGTGGTCTATGTACCCGACAGCAAGTCCGATGAACAGGCCTGGCTCGGAGCGCAGGACGAGGGTCTGGGCTTCCACTCTCGTAGCCGGACCATGTGATCAACGCCCGCGCCCGTCACGGAGGCCCAGGGGGACTCAGAGCGAGTGCTCGGTGCGGGTGTCCGGATCCCATCGCCGCAGGGTCGCCACGGCAGCCCGTGGTTGTGGCCGGGCGCGGTTGATGACGGCGATGGCCGCGCCGACGTCGTCGTCGTGGACTCGGCGCGCCACTGTCACGTGAGGCGTCCATTGGCCCGGTCGGCAATGATCGAAGACGGCTGAGTCTTCGTGATGTCGATCGACCACGTCGACCACATGTCGGTGTAGTCCCAACAGATCGGCGTTCACCACCACCCCGAGGGCGAGGGTCGATGTGCGCCCGCCGAACACCAGCGGCGCTCCGAGAAGGACCGCCACCGGCAGCTCCGCTGCCACCGCGCCCAGGTCTGCGTCCACCGACGCGGGGATGCGCGGTGCGGCCACTGCGGTGATGTGCGGCCGGTTGCTCGCCGACCGCACCCGGTTCTGGCTCGGGAGACCGTGTGCGCTCAACGTATCCCACAGCTCGCGGACGGCGGCATCGGTGTCCGCGTCGAGTAGGAACTCCACCGAATGCGCCACCGGTCCACTGTCTCAGAGACCGGGTTGCGGCGCGGGTTCGGGCTGGACGAGCGGGCGATGATGGCGACGACACGACGCTGTGGTTTGTCGTTTTCCCGCCGCGCCCACCGCGCGCCGGGGTTAATCTCCCGTTACGTAGCGAACGTGTCGTCGGCTTCTGGCCTAGGTTCGTTGCAGCGCACCGTGACCGGCAAGGGTCATCGGCGCGATCTTCCGACGAGAGATGTGGGGCAGTGGGTTGAGGATTCTGGCGCGATGTTTCAGCGGTGTGGGTGCCGTCGCGGTACTGGGTGTACTGACGGCGACCGTCTCCGGTTGCACCAACAGTGAGGGCAGCAGCGGGGCGCCGTCGACCGCCGCGAGCAGTGTCGCGGTGACGAAGGACAACGCATTGGCAGCGCAGCTGCCAGACAAGGTCAAGTCGTCCGGCCAGCTCGTGGTGGGCGTCAATGTTCCTTACTCGCCCAACGAGTTCAAGGACCCCAGTGGCAAGATCATCGGCTTCGACGTCGACGTGGTGAACAAGATCGGGCAGCTGCTGGGGGTCACCCCGCAGTACAAGGAAGCGGATTTCGCCAAGATCATCCCGGCCGTACAGGCCAACACCTACGACATGGGCATGTCGTCGTTCACCGACAACAAGGAACGCGAGAAGCAGGTGGACATGGTCACTTACTTCAACGCCGGTTCGCAGTGGGCCGAGCCCGCCGGGAAGACCGTCGATCCGAACAACGCCTGCGGCAAGAAGGTGGCCGTGCAGACCACCACCGTCCAGGACACCGACGAACTGCCCGCCAAGAGCAAGGCCTGCACCGATGCCGGTAAGCCGGCGATCGACATCCGCAAATACGACGACCAGGACGCGGCGACCAACGCGTTGGTCCTCGGCCAGGTGGACGCCATGTCGGCGGACTCCCCGGTCACCGCGTACGCGATCAAGCAGGCGGGCGGCAAGATCGAGAAGGCCGGTGCGGTCTTCGACTCCGCTCCCTACGGTTACCCGGTGACCAAGGGGTCGGCACTCGGCCCGGTGTTGCAGAAGGCCGTGCAGAAACTCATCGACAACGGTGCGCTGCAATCGATCGCCCAGACGTGGGGGGTCCAGGACGGACTCATCAAGACGTCGCAGATCAACGGCGCCACGAGCTGACGGTGCCGAACGCCGTCACCTCCACTCCGCACGACCCCGCCGCCGACCCGGAACCGATCAAGGCGGTTCCGGTCCGGCGGCCCGGGCAGATCGTCGCCGCGATCATCGTGGCGGTCCTCGTGGTCCTGTTCCTCTACGGAGCGGCCACCAACAAGGCCTACGGCTGGGACACATACGGCCGCTACCTGTTCGACACGCGCATCCTCACCGGTGTGGGGTACACGCTGGCCCTGACCGTCATCGCCATGGTCGTCGGGGTGATCCTGGGCGTTGCGTTGGCCGTGATGCGCATGTCGCCGAACCCGGTGTTGCGCTCGGTCTCCTGGGTCTACCTGTGGGTCTTCCGCGGTACCCCGGTCTACGTCCAGCTGGTGTTCTGGGGGTTGTTCCCCTCGATCTACAAGAAGATCGACCTGGGTATCCCGTTCACCGTGCAGTTCGCCCACTTCGACATCCAGACCCTGGACGCGGCCTTCGCCTTCGCCGCGATCGGTCTGGCCCTCAACGAATCGGCATACATGGCCGAGATCGTGCGTGCCGGCTTCACCTCGGTGGGCGAAGGGCAGACCGAGGCCTCGGTGGCGTTGGGCATGTCGTGGGGTCAGACCATGCGACGGACGGTGTTGCCGCAGGCCATGCGGGTGATCATCCCGCCGACCGGCAACGAGCTGATCTCCATGCTCAAGACCACCACCCTGGTGACCGCGGTGCCGTTCAGCCTGGAGGTCTACGGCCGTGCCCGAGATATCGCCGGGGTCAATTTCCAACCCATCCCCCTGCTGATGGTCGCATCCACCTGGTATCTCGCGGTCACCAGTGTGCTGATGGTGGGCCAGTTCTACCTCGAGAGGTATTACGCGCGGGGCAGTTCCCGCACGCTGACCGGTAAACAACTACAGGCGTTGGCCGACGCCGAGAAGGCAGGTGCGGCCGGAGACGTCGCACCGGGGACGGCGTTGCCAGGGGAGGACGGACGATGAGCCCGATGGTGCTCGCCGACCGGGTCTGCAAGAGCTTCGGTGCGCTGCAGGTGCTCAAGGGCATCAGCCTCGAGGTCGAACGGGGGGAGGTGACGTGTCTGATCGGGCCGTCGGGATCCGGGAAATCGACCTTCCTGCGCTGTGTCAACCATCTCGAGTCGGTGACCGCGGGTCGGCTCTACGTCGACGACGACCTGATCGGGTATCGCGAGAAGGGCGGCAAGCTCTACGAACTCAGCGCCAAGGACGCCGCGGCTCAGCGTCGCGACATCGGGATGGTGTTCCAACACTTCAACCTGTTCCCGCATCGCACCGCGCTGGACAACATCATCGAGGCGCCGATCCAGGTCAAAGGTGTTGTGCGCGCACGGGCGGTCGAACGGGGGAAGGATCTGCTGGACCAGGTGGGGCTGGCGGACAAGGCCTCGGCCTACCCGGCGCAGCTCTCCGGGGGACAGCAGCAGCGGGTGGCCATCGCCCGGGCACTGGCCATGGACCCCAAGCTGATGCTGTTCGACGAGCCCACCTCGGCACTCGACCCGGAGCTCGTCGGCGACGTGCTCGCGGTGATGCGCAACCTGGCCAAGGACGGGATGACCATGGTGGTGGTCACCCACGAGATGGGTTTCGCCAGGGAGGTCGCCGACCAACTCGTCTTCATGGACGCGGGCAAGGTGGTGGAGAAGGGTGATCCCCGCGAGGTGCTGAACTCACCACAGCACGAGCGGACCCAATCGTTCCTGTCCAAGCTGCTGTGACCCGGACGGGTCACGACCGCGGGTCGGTACCGTCGACCCGGTGAGCACACCGGGAGAGCAGAACATCACCTTCGACCTCGACAACGGTGCCACCGCACACGGTTATCTGGTGGGACCCGACGGTGACCGACCCGACGCGCGGGGGCCGGGCCTCCTCGTCATCCAGGAGTGGTGGGGACTGACCCCGCACATCGCCGACATCACGCGACGGTTCGCCGACGACGGATTCGTCGCCCTGGCACCGGATCTCTACGGGGGCGAGGTGGCGCACGACCCGGCGGAGGCCAAGCGGATGATGTCGGCACTGCCGTTCGCCGACGCGGTCCGCACCCTGGCGGGCGCGGTCGATCGGTTGCTGGTCGACGACCGGGTGATCGGTGACCGGGTCGGCGTGGTCGGGTTCTGCATGGGCGGCGGCTTCGTGCTTGCGCTGGCCGCACAGGAGGGTGAGCGGGTGTTCGCGGCCGTCCCGTTCTACGGGTTGCCACCGGAGAAGGTCTCGTACTCGGACTTGACCGCAGCCGTCCTCGGCATGTTCGCCTCCGAGGATCGCGCGTACCCGCCGGCCGCTGTCGACGCCGAGTGGGGCCGCATCACCGACGAATCCGATGCGGAGGTCGACCGGATCGATTGGGACGCCGGGCATGCCTTCATGAACGACGCGGAGCCGGGGCGTTACGACGCGGAGGTGGCCCCGCGTGCGTGGAGTACCGCGGTCCGCTTCCTGCGGGAACACGCGCCGACCGACTGACCGACCCATGTCACGCGGTGAGGATCACCGGACCCGGTCATCGCCGGGGAGGGAGCAGCAGAAGATCGCCGTTCCGGGGAAGTACTGACCGCGCAGTGGGCTCCACTGGCCCCACTCCTGTTCCAGCCACTCCGGCCACTCCGGCTCCACGATGTCGTCGAGCAACAACCCTGCGGCACGGATCTCGCGGACCCGATCGCCGATGGTGCGGTGGTGCTCCACGTAGGTGACCTCGCCGGTGTCGTCGACCTCGACGTACGGGCTGCGATCGAAGTAGGGGATGGAGACGGTGAGCCCCGGCGGACCGGGGTCGTCCGGGAACGCCCAGCGCATCGGATGGTTGACCGCGAAGACCCAGCGGCCCCCGGGCCGCAACACCCGGGCGACCTCACGCATCACGCGTGCCGAGTCCGCGACGAACGGGATCGCGCCGAACGCCGAACACACCACGTCGAAACTGTGGTCGGCGAACGGGAGGTGTTCGGCGCCCGCCTGCACCAGTGGCGTGCGGGTGAGGTCGGAGGTCATCGCCGCGAGTCCGCGACCGAGCATCTGCCGGGACAGGTCGAGCCCCACCGCCCGCGCCCCGGCCGACACCAGCCACCGACTGCACGGAGCGGATCCGCACCCGACCTCCAGCACGTCACGGCCCGAGACGTCACCGAGCAGGTGGGCGTCACCCTCGTGTAGCCCCTCCGGACACCAGACGAACTCGCCGCCGACGGTGTCGGTGCCCAGGAACGCACCGTGCTCGCGGTGATACTGCGAGGTCTCGGCATCCCACCACCGGCGATTGGCCGTCTCGCTGGTGGGAGAATCGGGTCGGAACCCGCTGACCGGTCGGCTCATGGGGGACCCGCGGGGTCATTTGCCCAGCACTGGGCGCCTGGCGTAACGTCGACAGCGCGCGTGCTCAGGCGCGTGCGAACCGTGCATGTCTGTATCGACGCCCGCATCGCGAACGACCGATACATCCTGATGCCACCCAGTTCGATCCTGTACCTACTACACACCTGTCCGGAGCCACTCACCATATGCCGTCCACGACCATCACCTCGCCGCAAGTTGCCGTCAACGATATCGGCACGGCTGAGGATTTTCTCGCCGCCATCGACTCCACGATCAAATACTTCAACGATGGTGACATCGTCGAGGGAACCATCGTCAAGGTCGATCGTGACGAGGTCCTTCTCGACATCGGTTACAAGACGGAGGGCGTCATCCCCTCCCGTGAACTGTCCATCAAGCACGATGTCGACCCCAACGAGGTCGTCAACGTCGGCGATGAGGTGGAAGCACTCGTCCTCACCAAGGAGGACAAAGAGGGTCGACTGATCCTGTCGAAGAAGCGCGCCCAGTACGAGCGCGCCTGGGGCACCATCGAGGAGCTCAAGGAGAAGGACGAGGCCGTCAAGGGCACCGTCATCGAGGTCGTCAAGGGCGGGCTTATCCTGGACATCGGTCTGCGTGGCTTCCTCCCGGCGTCGCTGGTGGAGATGCGCCGTGTCCGCGATCTGCAGCCGTACATCGGCAAGGAGATCGAGGCCAAGATCATCGAGCTCGACAAGAACCGCAACAACGTGGTGCTGTCGCGTCGCGCCTGGCTCGAGCAGACCCAGTCCGAGGTCCGTAGCGAATTCCTCCACCAGTTACAGAAGGGGCAGGTCCGCAAGGGCGTCGTCTCCTCGATCGTCAACTTCGGTGCGTTCGTCGATCTCGGCGGCGTCGACGGTCTGGTGCACGTGTCCGAACTGTCCTGGAAGCACATCGACCACCCGTCCGAGGTCGTCGCCGTGGGTGACGAGGTCACCGTCGAGGTGCTCGACGTCGACCTGGACCGTGAGCGCGTCTCGCTGTCGCTGAAGGCGACCCAGGAAGACCCGTGGCGTCAGTTCGCCCGGACACACGCGATCGGTCAGATCGTCCCGGGCAAGGTCACCAAGCTCGTCCCGTTCGGCGCGTTCGTCCGCGTCGAGGAGGGTATCGAGGGCCTGGTGCACATCTCGGAGCTGGCCGAGCGTCACGTCGAGGTGCCGGATCAGGTCGTCGCCGTCAACGACGACGCGCTGGTCAAGGTCATCGACATCGACCTCGAGCGCCGGCGTATCTCGTTGAGCCTCAAGCAGGCCAACGAGGACTACACCGAGGAGTTCGACCCCTCCAAGTACGGCATGGCCGACAGTTACGACGAGGCGGGGAACTACATCTTCCCCGAGGGCTTCGATCCCGACACCAACGAATGGCTCGAGGGTTTCGAGAAGCAGCGTGAGGCGTGGGAGGCCCGGTACGCCGAGGCCGAGCGTCGCCACAAGATGCACGGTGCCCAGATGGAGAAGTTCGCCGCGGCAGCCGTCGAGGCCGCCAACGCGCCGAGCGACTACTCGTCCGAATCGGCCGAGGCAGGTCGCCAGCCCGCTTCGTCCGGCGGCGGCGCACCCGCGTCGAGCGGTGGTTCGCTGGCCAGCGACGAGCAGCTCGCCGCCCTGCGGGAGAAGCTCTCGGGCAACGCCTGATTCTCCCGACGACCCACAACGGGCCCTTCCTCACCGAGGAGGGGCCCGTTGTCGTATCGACCGATGGTCGTGCCGAAGTGATCTGCATCATTCCGCGCGATCGACGTGGTCAAGACCATACGCCGCGCGATGGCGGATACGTCTCGCTGCTTTGGTGATTGCCGCGGATCGTGAAAATGTCGTAGCAGAACCGGCTTTCACGGATGAGCGCCTCGCGGAGGCGCGAGGGGTCGGGGCGACGAGACGAGGTATGCACCCGGATGAACATGATCAGCCGACTGCAGATCCGTCAGTTGATCGTGCTGGCCGTCCTCGCGCTGGTCACCCTCACCTACACCGGGATCCACTATGCGCGCCTGGGATCGGCTGTCGGTATCGGCGAATACACGGTGCGGGCGGTGTTCCCGGACTCCGGTGGCATCTTCACCGACGCCGAGGTGACCTACCAGGGCGTGGCCGTGGGCCGGGTCAGTGCGTTGCGGCTGACCAACGCGGGCGTGGATGTCGACCTGCGTCTGAAAACCGGGGCCGCGCGGGTACCCGCCGCATCCACCGCCGTGGTCGCGGACCGATCCGCGGTCGGTGAACAGTTCGTCGACCTGCGGCCGACATCAGCGGCCGGCCCCTTCCTGCACGAGGGTTCGGTCATCACCGACGTCGCCATCCCGCCACCCCTGGAC
>NZ_FTNT01000013.1 GCF_900156495.1 Williamsia sterculiae | reverse complement strand
CCGCCTCCGGCGGCACCCTCCCCGTCCGGGACGCCCTCGCCCTGGCCGGGACGTCTCGCCCGTTCCTCGCCCTGTTGGACGACAAGGACCGGCCGTTGTTCCTCGGCCGGCAACGACGACTCGCTAACCCGGATCAACGGATGGCGTTGATCGCCTCCCAACGCGGCTGCACCCGCCCCGGCTGTGATCAACCCGCCACCCGCGCCGCGGTGCACCACGTGCAGGAATGGAAGAACGGTGGGTTGACCGACATCGACGTGCTCGCCCTGGCGTGCGATGCCGATCACGCCCAGGTCAATGACAGCGAGCATGGGTGGATCACCGAGATCATCACCCCCGACACCGGGCCGCCCGAATGGGTCGGACGGGTCGGGTGGAAACAACGCGGCACCGCAGAACAGTTGCTTCCCAACCCGATTTTGCGACAAGACAGAACGATCGCCGCGCGCGCCGCCGCCAACCGCCACCAACTCGCCCTGGAAACCGGTCAGGCTCGCACAGCGCAACGATTTCGCGACACCTTCCGGGAACAACTGACGCTGGACCCTGCCCACCTCGCCGAAGGCCACCGCTGGGAACACGACCTCCACCTCATACCCCTCGGCGAACCACCCGACGACGAACCGTTGGCGGCGTGAACATCTGACCGGTCGTCAGCCGTCCGCGTTTGCTCAAATCGCCACACTCTCCACCGACCGACGAGCTCGGGCCCGGTCGTCACCCAGTCCAACGCAATGCCGGAAGAGCATGTCTTGGTGTAGGACCATCGCGTGTTCGGACGAGAACAACCCGGCGAGCGCAGACACCACGACTCCGTGCGCCATCGCCCACAGCTCACCTGCCCACATGTGGGGATGGTGCGGCTCATCGGGTTGGAACCGTCCCTCCTCGATGCACCGCTCGATGAGCTCGGTGAACCGCGCAAACACCTCCGCTCCCGGATCGTCGACCGTATCCGGCGGTTGGTCAACGAACATGACGCGATACATCGCGGGATGGGCGCAACCATGCCGCACGTGGATCGCCGCCACACGAGCCAGGTCGGTGACCGGGTCGTCGGTCACCGGCTCGGAGTCGAACTCGGACAGGAGTTCACCGATCGCGTACTTCCGCACCTGACGGTGCACGTCGTCCATACTGCCGAAGTACGTGTACACGGCCGTCGTCGACGTCTTGGCCTCCCGAGCGAGCCGTCGCGCGCTGAGCGCACCGCGCCCTTCGCCAGCCAAGATCTCCATGGCGGCGTGCGTCAATGCGGCAGGGACGCTCGGATCCAGGGCGCGCGGACTCACCGACCACCGTCGGCTCGATGAATTGCCCACGCCCACACCAATGCGGTCATGCCCCAGAGCGGATACCCCAGCCCCACTCGTACCACCGTCATCGCGCCGACCACGTCGTGGCGGTAGAACCAGGTCTGGATCAGCGCGCGGACGGCGAAAGCGATGGCGGCAGCCACCGTGGCAACCGTGTACCCGGACAGCGCGCGCTTGTCCGCACGCCACGCCGTGGTCATCGAGCCGTTCATCGCGGTCCACACCACCCCGGCGAGCGGCCATCGCACGATCACCGACAGCATCAGCACCGCGGACCCGATCGTGTAACCCCAGATGTCAGGCAAGAAATAGTCTCTCGCATCCCCGGTGCCACCGGCGACGGCGGCGGAGACCACCACACCGACCACTCCGCCGATCGCGGGGCGGACGGTGACACCACGACATCTACGAACAGCCAGGACCACGAGAGCCGCCGCTATCGCCATCGCCACGGCGGAGGCCATCCCGACCAGCGTGTGGACGCTGACAAAGACCACCGACGGGATCGCCGACTGAACCAGACCGCGTACCCCGCCCACCCGATCCCAGACGGTCGGCCGCGACCCGCGCGCCCTGAGCGGTGAGTCGCGTTCGGCGCGGCTCACCGGTGTGACAGTCGCCGGGCATGAGCTCATGTGTCCGTTGTACAACACCGTTACGCTACGGTCAATGAGTTCCGCAGGCCGGGGCAACAAGCGGCATTTGCCGGGTGCCGACACGGCACGATCCCGATCTCAGCAGACTGCCAGCGTCGGAGAAGCCGGCGGGCAGAGAACGTCCCTAGTGTCTCTCATGTCAACGAAAAGCATTCGGAGAAAGGCACTTACGATGATCCAGCAGAATCGACCCAAGACCAACACCCAGCAGCAGCCGCGTCGGCGCCGCCGTGTCTGGCGTCCCAGCGAGCGTCGTTGGGTCTGGGTCTGGAGCTGATCCGAGTACCACTATCCGCCACAGTGTTCGCCAGGGCCGAGTCCTGGCGAACACTGTTGTGAAGGAGACACTGTGACTGTTCGGGATGCGGCGCGACGGTTCGCCCCGCTGGTAGTGCACCACCGTCGGCGTTACGCGCTCGCCGCGATTTTCCTGGTGGTGTCGGCGGTGGCCGAGATCATCGGGATCTTCGTGCTGTCCGATGTCCTCGACATGGCGTTGTCGTCGGATTCGTGGCAGACCTTCGCCGCCACGGCCGCCGCGTGGCTGGCTCTGACGCTCGTCGGCGCCGTGACCGACTACTTCGGGCAACTCCGCGCGATCGCCGCGTCCGAGGACGTCGTCCGCAACCTCCGCAACCACCTCTTCGCGTGGGTGCAACGGCTGCATCCGCGATTGCACCGCAGCTACGGTCTCGGCGACCTCGTCAATCGCCATCTCAGCGACCTGGAAGCGATCGAGCACCTGACCGGGTCCGGGCTGATGCAGCTGCTGATCGCCACGCTGAGCACCGTCGGCCTCGTAACCGCCGCGTTCATCATGTCCTGGCAGGTCGCTGTGGTGGCCGTGATCGCCATACCGGTCATGTGGCTGATCTCGCGATCGTTTGCGACCGCGCAGACCCGTGCCACCCGACTCGAGCGCGCCGCGAACAGCAACATCGGAGTCGCGGTGCACGAAGGGCTCGCCGGTCACGAGACCGCCGTCGCCTACAACCAGCAATCATGCGAACACGCTCGCGTCGCCGGCTTCGGTCAGGACTGGCTACGCGCCCGGATCTTCCAGTCGCGAGTCGAGGTGGGTTTCGGATCGGTGATGTCGGTGGGCCAGGTCCTGCTGACCCTGATCATCGCGGTGATGGGGGTCTGGCAGATACGGCAGGGTCACCTGAGCGTCGGCGGGTTGGTCGCGCTCACCGGCTACCTCGGCTACCTGTACCCGAAAATGCAGGAGATCGCCGACCTCCGGCTGTCGGTGAGCTCCGCGGTGGTCAGTGCCGAACGCGTCGCCGAACTTCTCGACCTTCCACCGTCGGACACCGACCAGGCCGATGCGATATCGCCGTCGGTGTCACCCCACAGCACACTGTCACTCCGTGGCGTCGGGTACGGGTATGGCCCCGAGTCGCTGCTCGACAACGCCTCCCTGGATGTGCGCCCCGGTGAACTGACCGCATTGGTCGGGCCGAGTGGGAGCGGAAAGTCGACTCTGGCCGGTCTGTTGGTGCGGTTCGACACCCCGCAACGCGGCTCGATCCTGCTGGACGGCACCGACATCCGCACCATGACCGCTGCGTCGGTACGTGAACATGTCACTCTGCTCCCGCAGCAGACCACGATCAAGGCAGGCACAGTTGCCGACAACATCGCCTACGCGCAGCCCGGTGCGACGGAGTCGCAGGTCGTCGCCGCGGCCGTCGCCGCCGACGCCGACGACTTCATCCGCGCATTGCCACTGGGGTATGCGACCGTCCTGGACGAGGAGGGCCTCGCGCTGTCGGGTGGTCAACGCCAGCGAATCGCGCTCGCCCGCGCCATCCTGCGAGACACCCCGATCCTGGTGTTGGACGAACCGACCTCGGGACTAGATACGGCCACCGCCGCACGCGTGGTCGAGGCACTGCGTCGTCTCGCGGTCGATCGCACCGTCCTGGTGATCACCCACGACCCTCGCCTCGCCGCCGCGGCCGACAACGTGGTTGAGCTGCGCGGCCGTCGACTCGTGCACGTGCGCACACCCCGGCATGCGGCACCTGGCTCGATGCGCATGAGACTCGACGTCGCGCCACGTCACGTGGTCAGGTCTCTGACCACGTGAGGGTCAGTCGGCTGCACGCCACTGCCGTGCAACCGACGTACATACTAGTTGGTACAGTTGCCGCGACATCGTTGATCCCCCCCAGCCGAAGGAACCTGAATGCGACGCACGGACCTCCAGCAATCGGTACTCGCCGATGTCCCGAACATCGAGAGCGCACGGATGGTCCGGATCGAGCTGGATCGGGGGCAGTCGGTCGGCGTTCATCGACACCCGTGCGACGTGGCCGGTTATGTACTGGACGGGACCATCCGATACCAGCGACACGGCACCGAAGCGCTCATCCTCCATCCGGGTGATGCGTTCTTCGAGCCTCGCGACGAGACGATCGCCCACTTCGACAACGCGTCCGCGCACGAGCCTGCGACATTTCTCGCGTGCTATCTCCTGGCGCCCGGCGTCGACGAGGTCATCGAGATGATCGACGAGACCTGAGCGGCTACCGATCTCGGTGGTCGACCGTCACCGTCAGCGTGCCACGCGGGGCATCGCCGGTGGAGCATCTGCGGGTGCTTAACAGGGTTCCCTGGCCGGGGGAACGGTCGGATGCGGCCACCGCGGGTGCGTGGGTGCTGAGTGAGCTGAAGATCCGGTCGTGGCGCACGGCGAAACCGTTCTATGACCGCTACCCGTGTTTCGTGAAGTTCCGGGGAACGCGATCAGCAGGACGCTACGCGGGGGACGCGGTACTCAGCCCGGCATGTGTCGCACAGCTACAAGCATTGGCGTCGGGTCTTTGAACGCTTCCGCGGCTATCAACCTGAGGTGAATGCCGAGGACCGGGCACTGATCGCTGACGTGCTGGCCCAGGTGGCCTGCTGGGACGACCCCGATCTCGTGGCGGCGGTGCATCACCGGGTCTCCGACGGTTCCGACACCACGGATCGACGCTGGCGGATCGCTGTGTCGCGGGGTGGATATCGGTGGAGCACACCACAGCCCAACGACGCCTGAAAGGACTGGTGCAGCGGGGCCTGCTCGAGCTGGTTGTTCCCCACGACCGCTACACCGCCCGCCACTAGGCGCACCGCTACCGGTTGCGGCGTCCGCCGGGTGTCTACCGCACGTCTCTGCGCCATGACGTCACACCCGTTATTCAGGGTGCTCGTCGGGTACTGCGAACAGGTCGTCACTGAAGGTTTCGTCGAGCACGACGTCGTGTAGTTCCTCGGTGCGGTGTGTGGTCTCCGCGCGGAGCGGGATACCGGTGTGGGCATCGAACGCGACCGCAAGGTCTGAACTGGACATGGCGTCGGCGGGGAGGACGAATTCCCATGCCCGACGCCCGTTCACCTCGGTCGGTGTCGCCGGGGTGAGTGGGTCGAGGAGCGACCGGAATGGTGTCTCGGGTTCCCAGCGCCGTTGAAGGGCGATGAAGTTCTCGGGCCAGGTGTTGGGGGTGTACGGACCTCGGTGCCAGTGCTCGCCCGGAAACCGGTCGACCCATAGCAGTCCGTCGGCGTCGACTTGGCGTGTGCCTCGAAACGGCGCGTACCAGAATTCGGCCTCATCGCGCTCTTCGCTACCGCTGCCTCCCTGGGTGAGCACCATCGTTGCGTGCACTGTCGACTCCGCCGCGGACCGGTACAACAGGTAGACCTCGTCCCAGGTGGCACTGTCGGCGAGCAGGGGCACGCTTGGGGGTAGCTCGTGGGCGTAGGGATCGTCGGGTTGGGTCGTGGTGGGGATCATCGCGACGGTGAACTCGGCGGATGCGAGGAGTTCCTTGCTCACCTCGACGCCGGTGAGGCGTTCGGCCAGGGCGAAACTGCCCTCGATGTGGAAGAACTCGGTCCGCGTTCCTTCGTGGTCGTCGAGCTCGATGCCGCCGACCTCGGCGATGAGCGCCAGCACGGTGTCGGTTTCCTCGGGTGCGGTCGCACGGGCCCACTCGAGATCCATCGTGGGACTCATCGGCTCAAATGAGACGACACGTTTGCCGTCGCGCCACCACGCGAACCGGTTGTTGGCGTTGACGTTGCTGTAGTGGCTGACGACCTCGTGGTGTGCGATCACAGGGCCGAACAACTCGTCGTCGATGCCGAGGTAGTCACTGGCCTGCTGGATCAGTAGTACCCATCCGTCACCGATGTCCGCGACGCCCACGGTCTGCACTGTCTGCACGGCGTAGGGGTCCGGTCGGACCAGGCCAAGCATCTCGAACTCCATGGCCTGCTGACCGAACCCGCTGAAGCCCATATCGGTACGGCGGCGGCCGACGGCCCCCAGGGCGTCGAGAACGCCAGCGGCAGTGGCATCGCGGATGAGACTGACGACGTGACCGTTGCCCCGCCACCCGGTGAACTCGTCGTCTTTGAACCACAGGTAGTCCCGGTAGGTCGTCGCCATGGCAATGAGCATCGCAAAACATCACCTCGATTTGCCGGACTTCGCCGTCTCGTCTCTGGTGAGGTGGGTGAGGTGCCTACCTACCGCGACTACCTGTGGCTGCGACAGACGTACCCGACGTGGCTGGGAAACGGCTACGCCGCCGCACTGGTGCGCACGGATCCGGAGTCGCTGCTTACCGCACTCGGCTGGGTGTCACCACGGGTCGACGTGGTCGGTGTCGGTGGTGGCATCGGTGCCAGCGTGGTCGAAGACGGCACGTGGTCCGTGGATCTGGAAACCGAGCAGACCTTGGCAGTCGCGTCGGTCTCCGGCGACGGTGGTGAGTGGACGTTGCTTGCCCAACAGGACAGCTACTACGTCGGTATCGACCCCGTGGCGATGCTGCCGGTGCTCGGTGAACGCTTCGAGCTGGTGTGTCATTCGAACATCGGCGGGTACGGCGGGTTCTGTTGGTGGCGCGACGGGGTCGAACAGATCGCGTTCGAGCCGATGCTCGCGATGCACGTCTTACACGCAGGGTCGCACTGGTCTGGTGACGGGCCCGGTGCGACGGTCAAAGACCTCATCGTCAACCGCACCGGGGGGATCTACGTCGAGCCGGGCGACTATACCGACAACGACCACCACATCGAAGGGTGCTTCGCGCTCGCTGAAGCGCTGACCGGAGTACACCTGTCGCGAGAGGTACTGGACTCCGCGCGGTTCACCGTTGCCCCGTGGCGATGCAACCCGGGGTTCGGTGGGACCACGCTCGGAAGCATCAGACCGGCGAGTCAACCTGAATACCCGTCAGTCGGGGCCAGTCCTGTCTCCACCACCCCGATCCATTCTCGGTGCGTTCGAGGTCCTCGGCCTGAGGCCGGTCGAACGCGTCACCAGGATCGGTGAACACCCCACCCACCGGTCGCTGCGCATCGAGGTCGTTGCACGCTCTCCACCGACCTGTCGGCGTGGAAGGTGGTGTCCCACCGTTGGATGTCGCTGATGTCGACGTCGGCGACGAGCATGGCGGCGAAGTGCTCGTCCTCCTTGATGCTGCCTGCCCGAATGTAGGGGAGCGCTAACGCTGAGTCGTTCTCGCGGCGGCCGTCCGACGCCAGGATGGTGGTGTCGGACGCCACCATATCTGCAGGAACAGGCGGGTCACCCATCTCTGGCATCAGAGTTCCCGTGTCACGGGAAGTGGGTGGGGCCGAGGGGCAACCCACGGCGAGTAGCCGTGTCGGCGCCAATGGATGCCGCAGCCGCGTGAACGCGTGGTTATCGATCCTCGACAGGTGAGCGAATGCGACTGGCCTCTTCCAGAGGTTGGGAAGGGGCCCTTCGTCTGCATGTGTTTGCCGCAGGCATTCGACGGGTGCACCAGGATGGCGGTATGGGTGAGGTTCGGACTCAGTGGGATCGCTTGGTGTCGGTGTTACAGCAGCGACGTGCGCACAGCACGCTTGCTGCTATCGCACCGGCGTTGCCCGAGGACCAGGTCGCGGGGGTACTCGATGCGTCGAATGGGGTCCGCTGTCGCCGTGTGTACGGGGACCTATCGGAGTGGCTGTCCTGCCATAACGGGTTTTTCGATGGGCAGTGGGCTCGACTTTTCCCAGACCTGGACTTGTTGAGCGCTGCCCAGATCGCGCAAATATGGAGCATGATGCTCAGCACACACCCGGCCCCGTCGGGGTATCCGCTGTACTCGGGGCCACCCGCTTACGGATTTATCCGCCAGTACGTGCCCATCGCCGAGCGCGACGGCTATCTGTGGGTGGTTGATGGTCGGCCGGGTGAATCGACCCACAGCGTGATCGCGTTCGACAAGGTCGACGCTGACGACGACGCGACTACCTGGCCAAGCATTGGGGCGCTGCTGGCCGACGTTGCCACCGCCATCGATACCGGCGAGGCGTTCGACGGTTCGACACCGACAATCGAAAACGGTGAACTGACGTGGCGGTGAGGCCAGCGTGGGGGTCATTCGGATTCCCTGCCCAGGGTCCGCGCGGCGCCGACCACCGGGGTAACAACTGCGGTAGGTCACGCGATGGGTCGGATATGAACCGAATCGCCCGTTTTCGGGCCGGCGTCGCCGCAGCTGTGCTCGCCGCCGCTGCCGCAATATCTGTTGCCGAAACGCCGACCGCCAGCGCCGACATAGGGCAACTCACCGTCGTTCCGCTGGGGGCGGGCACCGGATACGGAACCGGCTGCACCTACCTGCTCGTCGCGCGCACCGATGAATGGAATGGCGGAGTGTCATTCGCTGATGTTGGAGGCAGGGGACGTTTCCTTCCGCAGGACTACTTCTACGACCGCAAACAGATCTACCTCGCGCCCGTCGTCAACCGTCACGCTTACGCGCTCTGGACACCCACCAGCGTCGGAACACACACCCTCACGGCCTATCAAACCTCGGCCGGTGGACCCAAGCGGACCGTCACCGTGAAACCCGGTATCCCAATCGGCCCCGCCTGCATCGTGCGCTGAGATAAGACTCGGGAGACTACATCGCAGAAGTTGGCGCAATGCCCGTCGTGCCGCTCCCCAGTCTCGTCAAACTTTGACGAAAGAATGGGCGCATGGCAGGACGACCACCCAAAGACCCCAGCGGTCAGCCGATGCGACGCGTCAACCTTGCTGTCACTGTTGCGCTTCGTGCGGCAATGGACGAGGGGGCAGGCGAGCACGGCATGTCGATCGTGGACTACATCGGTTCCCTGGTTGCTCTGGAGCGCGGCCTGCCTGACATTGCCCCTCCGCTGCAGGAAGTGTTGCCCAAGTCTGGGCAACTCGTTGAGCGGCAAATAGTTTGATACCTGACGAGAGCTTCACAGGCTAGAACGAGAATCCCTCCGGCTGCCAACCGGAGGGTCTTCGGATCAAGTTTGCGGACCGATTTACCAGCTCGATCCAGTTGACGCGCCCGGAACGCGACACCAGGGAGCCTGCGGTGTTCGTGGTCGCAGGCGCGGCCGCGGTCATCAGGCCGGACCTGCGCGGGGTCATGCCCGTGGTGGCTACGTGACGGCAACCGCGAACACCGACAAGCCAACGTATTGATTAGTAGTTAGTAACTGGTAACTTAGCCGAATGGCGGAGCGGATGAGCGGTGCGGACCGTCGTGCCCAGGTGTTGGTCATCGCGGCGAGGGAATTCGCCGAGCACGGGCTGCACGGCGCATCCACCGAGGCGATCGCGCGTGACGCAGGGATAACCCAGGCGTATGTGTTCCGGATCTTCGGAACCAAGAAGGCGTTGTTCCTGGAACTCGTGCGTGCGGCCTTCGATCGGGTGAGCAATGGTATGCACGAGGCGGGGGCGGATCTCAATGGCCGAGCCGCCCTGTCCGCCATGGGCGCACAGTATTTCGACCTGCTCGCCGACAGGACCGGCCTGTTGCTGCAACTCCAGGGATTCGCGGCCTGCGGAGATCCCGAGGTGCGCGACGAGGTCCGGGATTGCTTCGCGCGGTTGTGGGGTACCACCGATGGTGGCACGGGACTCGACGCGGTGACGGTGAAGACGTTCCTTGCCTACGGCATGTTGCTCAACGTCGGCGCAGCGATGGACGTTGAGCAACTCGACGAGCCCTGGGCACAGGGTGTTCGCACCCGGATCGAACTGGGCTTGTTCGATCACATCACGCGAGACACGAACCGGTGACGACCGACGACCAACTGTCGGTCCCGCGGCAGCGACGACTGAGCGCTGCCCTGGTGTGTACGGCGTTGACCGCGGCCGTGATCGGCAGTGTGGGAGCACCGCTGATCACACCGGTGGCAACGTCGCTGCATGTCTCTCTCAGTGCAGCGCAGTGGACGTTGACGGTGACCCTGTTCACCGGTGCAATCGCCAGTCCGGTGATCGGAAGGCTCGGCAGCGGTCCCTCACGTCGGCGAACGATCGTGGTGGTCCTGGGGCTCGTGGTGGTGGGCGGAGTGCTGACAGCAGTGCCGCTTCCGTTCGTGGTCCTGTTGATCGGTCGTGGACTCCAGGGTTTCGGCATCGCGGTCATCCCTCTGCTCATGAGTGTCGCTCGGTCCCATCTACCCTCAGATCGAGCCGCGTCGACGATCGCCGCGTTGTCGGTCGCGTCGACGGTCGGCATCGGCGTCGGGTATCCGGTGATCAGCCTTGCGGACCAGATCGCAGGCCTGCGTGCGGCGTATCTGCTCGGGTTGGTGCTCTCGATCGCCGGTGTGATCGTCGCGTGGTGTGCGTTACCGGCGGAAGAACCCGGGACCAATCCCTCGATCGATGTCACCGGTGCGGTACTCCTGGCGCTGGGAACGGTGGGAATACTGGTGGTCGTCTCCGAACCGTCACTCTGGTCGACCCCCTGGCACGCTGCGGTTGTCCTTGTTGCGGCGGTGGTGATTCTCGCGGTCTGGGTTGTGGTCGAGATGCGAACCGCGCAACCCCTGGTCGATCTCCGTCTCCTCGGCCGAGGGAGTGTCGTCCGCGCCAATGCGGCGATGCTCATCGCGGGCGTGGGGCTCTATGTGCTGTTCAGCCTGTTCACCCGTTACGTGCAGACGCCGGGTGACGCCGGATACGGATTCGCGTTACCCGGTGTTGCGGCGGGTGCGGCATTGATCCCTTTCTCGTTGCTGGGGTTTGTCGCCGGGAAGGTGCTGCCGTCGCTGGCCGTACGTGTGACGGCGAGCGGTGCGTACGGTGTGTCCGCGGTTGTCGGGATCGCTGCCACCGCGGTGTTCGCCGGTGCGAGTGGGTCATTCATCGCGGTCGTCGTGGGTATCGCCTTGCTCGGCTTCGCGGTCGGTGGGATGTCTGCCGTGATGCCGCAGCTCGTCCTTGTCGGGGTACCGACATCGGAGACCGCAAGTGTCCTATCGATCCTCCAGATCGTCCGCAGTATCGGGTTCAGCTTGGGAAGCGCCCTGGCCGGTTTGCTCTTGGCGGCGAACACCCCGTCCGGAAGCACCCTGCCGCTCCGGGGCGGTTACACCACTGCGGTGTTGTGCGCGGTCCCGTTCCTGCTCGCCAGCGCGCTGATGGTGAGCGTTCGGGGTCGGGGGCGGGTCGCTTAGTTCACACCTGTCGATGTGGACGCCGCGGTGGGGTAGATGCGAGACAATCGGTGCAACTATCGACCCCCGAATGTGGGACGCACGAGATCGCCTGACCGAGTGGAGATGTATGCGGAGGACAGCGGCGTACGTAGTCGGCGTTCTTGCGATCGGCCCTCTGGTCGGCGCCTGCGCCGCCACTTCGCAGCAACCGACCCCGTCGGTGGCCCCAACAACGGGTGTAGAGCAATGTCCGGCCGAGCTGAGTCGCTCACCGTCGCAGGCAGACGCGGTGGCCGGCGACGGTTCGACCGCGACTCTCGTGCCCGGGTCGCCCACCTCAGCACTCCGATGCTTCTACGAGGGAGTCGAACCTGGGCCGTACACCGTCACCGGTGAGATGAAGGAGTACAGGGGCCGTAGCCTTTCCGAGCTCGTGAGAGCATTCAACAGCTCTGGACGGCCACTTCGCAGTATGCGGTGCCCAGACATCGACAAATATCCGGTCATCGTGTATCGGTTCCGGGCGGTCTGTCCAGGTGACGGAGACCGGATATTGCCCGCCGGTTCTGACCAACGGAACTGTCAACCACGCTGTGCCGTCGTCCGTTCCGGTGGCGTCGAGATGACAGTGAATCGTTTGTGCGGCGGCAAGGCGCACGGTGTCGTGGTGCCTACAGACTCGTCAGCCACTCGGTCAGCGCGATGACGGTGGCGACGATGGCCAGAGGAGCGGCGAGGAGTAGCAAACCCCAGAACCCGCTCCACTGCGTCAAGCCTGCGACGGCCACCACGATGTACCCCACGACGACAAGCCACCCCACCCCATTGCGGCGCGTGAATGCCGCGGGAAGTGGTGGCAGTACGAGGAGCACCGCGAGTGCGACGAGATGGCCGACACCGACCACTGACACGATCGAGTCCGAGCAGGACACGCCGTCTGCCGCGCCGCGGTCATTGAACCTGCCGGTCTTGGAACACGAGAGAGAGATATGCGAGACGTCCGACAGTCCTGCGCCGATGGTGACCACGAGGGTGATGAATGCGAGAGCCACCCAGCCACTACGCATCACGTCACGCACCGATCGAGCATCGGCGAACGGTCAGGCGTCATAACCCTGAAAGTAGGCACCCCCGGTCAGCACCGGTACCGCAGTGCTCTGATTGATCTCGGCGGCGACCGCCACATCGGAAGCGTAACCCATGTCGACGAGCTCTCGCCCCGAGACGCAGTTGTTCAGCGCAGCAACGATATCGCCACACACTGAGAGCCACGCCACACGGGCTCCCATTGTCTCTGGCGATAGGCGCCGCGTGCCGTCGTTGAGTGCATCAATGATTGCGCCGGCACCCCAGAGGTCTTCGATTGCTGGGCGAAGGCCACCATCGGGCCAACGTTCTCCAGATGGAATCACCGCGATCGCACCGTTCACCGGTGCGTGCGCGCTGATCCACCTACCGACCGCCGCCGCGTTGCGCAGCGAGGCTGCGAGAACGACCGTGCCGGTATCGGTGAGAGTGTGAATGATTGTGGAGCCATTGGGCGACGGGAGAACCAGACGCTCCAAGTGGTCCGCAGATCGGATCGATGCCGGCGACAGCGACACCTTTCCGGGACCGCCCTGACTGCGTCCCACGGCCAACACCGCATGATGAGTTGCGGCGAACTCGCGGGACGAGTCGTCCTGGGACCGATAGGGAAACACGTGCACTCCGCGATCCATCGCAACGGAGACTGCGGTCGTGAACGACAGCACATCGACCACCACGACGACGTCGGCGTCAGCGGCGGCGAATGTGGCACCGCTGAGACCCCACTCGCAACGGAGGTCGTATGCGTCCTGCGCGTGAGTCCTCGTCATCTCATCAGCATCCTTCATACCGCGCGCAGGCCTGTGAGACACGCACAAACGGACCGATCCGAGAAACGTTCGGTCCGGCGCTCCGGGTCGTCCGCGGCACTGCTGCGCCCTGTGATGCGTCCAAGACTCCATCTAGTGCACAACGAGCGTGGCCAGGTAGCGATCGGTGACCCAGCTTTGAAGGCCACAGCCGAGAGGACCTGCCAGCCGGGCCCACCGACTCTGAGGGCGCGAGACGGCTGTGATGGTGAAGCGTACTGCGCCAGTCTCATGCAGTGAGACGTCGAATCGCTCTTCCCCTGACTCGGGATGCCCCGGCAGGGTGCCGTAGGTGAAGGCTGCCCTGTCGGCACTCGTGTCCACGCCCACAACGCGGACCGGAGCCACGATTGTGGTGACGGGGCCGACGCCCACAGTCAGAAGCGCCACGCTGCCTGAACGGATGACCTGATCCGAGCTACGTACGCCGAGTCCAGCACGTAACTGTATCTGCCAACTGAGCAGATCCGCTGCCGCCGTGTGGAAAGCCTCAGCACCATGGCCGATGACTGCCGTTCTCGTCAGGTGGTGGAAGCCGTCACCGAGCGAATGCCCGTCGTCAGGCCCGGTGACGCCGATCGTGTCGTAGGTGAACGGCGCTCTCCTCAGTCGATACGCGGTCTCGTTCGTGAGAGACCGGACGAGCGGCGTCTCGGGTCGGGGCATCGCGCAGTCCCTTCTACTCATCCGGCGCCCACACCACCCTCCAACTCGACTACCACCCGAGCTGCCGCACGCTCCAACGCCAGCCACGCATGGGATGTCGTGTGCCGTGAAGACCGAGGACCCAGCACCACGAGCGCCGCGGCGACGACGCCACCCTCGAACACGGGTACGGCGATGGCGCGGATGCCGGGATCCGCGAGCCCGTCGCTGCGCGCACGGCGGAGGTGCTGGATGTGGTGGCATTCGGCGGCGAACGCCTCGACGGCCTCGGGGTCGGATTCTCCGACAGCGCGCAGGACCTCGACACGTTGTGCGGCGTCGGTGGTCGCCAGCAGGAGACGACCCGCGGCGGTGCGTAGCGCCGGACGCGGGCGATGATCATCGGCCACCTGTTGGAGGCGCTGCGGCGCCCGCGGGCCCGCCGTGTCGAGATACAGGACTTGACCACCGACAAGAACCGCCAGGGCAAGCGGAGCCCGGGCGGTGCGGCTCAGCGCCACCAGTCGTCTGTGATCGATGGGTGCCGCGGGAGCTCCTCCTGCGATCGAGACGAGCACCTGCAAACGTCTGCCGAGGGAGTACCGGGTGCCGGACCGATGAAGGTACCCACGACGGCGCAACGCACTCACGAGGTCGGCGGTGGTGCTGCGCGGCAATCCCGTCGCCTGTACGACCTCGGTGAGCGTGGGTGCGATCTCGGCACGGGCCACCACATCCAGCACGCGGTCGATGCGGTCCACCCCGTGATGTCCGTGATCTGCCGTCGTCACGCTGACATCGTACGTCCGGATATCCGGAACGTGTTCGTGTGAGCACCGAGCGAACGGACACTCGAGACATGACCACCACTGCGCTACCTCCGACGTCCCAGATCCTCGACGACCTCGCCTTGGTGCTCTTCGGGGAAGGCTCGGTCCGCTCCCGGGTGACCACGATCGGTGCCGATCCGATCTGCCCGTCACCACACCGCCTCGCCGACACATCCGCAGCTGCGATGGGCGCGTTCGCATTGCAGGTCGCCGGAGTTGACGAGGACCGCGGTGCTGCGCCACAACAGATCACGATCACCGCAACCGACGCGTTGGATCAGCTCCGCGCGGCACTTCTCGCGCAGATCAACGGTGTGGGCCCCCACCTACTCTCCGACGATCCGACCTTGCTCGGATTGAACGACTTCTACCCGACGCGAGACGGCTGGATCTTCCTGCTCTCGACGTACCCGCACCTGCGAGCAGCGGTGTGCACCGTCCTCGACTGCCCGCCCACGGCATCGGCGATGAGGGTCGCGAGCCAGCGGTGGACTGGCCATGAACTGCAGGAGCGGGTTGTCGCCGCGGGTGGCGTGGCGGTGGTCGCCCACACCGCGTCCGAGTGGGAACAGCATCCGGTGGCGCGGTATCTCGCCGACCGTCCGGTGGTGGAGGTGGAACGGATCGGTGATGGACCCTTGCGACCGCTACCGCCGCTGATCGAATCGACCACCGACCCGAACGGGTGGCGGCCACTGGCCGGGATCAACATGGTCGACAACACCCATGTGATCGCGGGACCGGTCGCCGCGCGTCTGATGTCCACGTTCGGGGCCGATGTGGTGCACACGTCGCGTCCGGACCGGCCCGACCCGATCGGAATGCTCGCCGTGACCGGTGGTGGCAAGCGGAATGCCTACGCGGATCTGCGGTATCCGGCGGGTCGCGCGGTATTCGCGAATCTCCTCGCCTCTGCCGACGTTGTGCTCAACTCGTACCGCAACGTCGCGCGATTCGGCCTCGGTGCGGAACAGCTCGCCGAACGGCACCCGGGGATCGTGTCCGCTGATGTGCACTGTTGGGGCATCGACGGACCCTGGGGTGATCGGGGTGGCTTCGACCAACTCGCTTGTGCTGCTACCGGCTTCGCCCTCGATGAGGGTGCGGTGCGGGGTCTACCGTCCGGACAACCCGCACTCCCACCCACGCACCTGCTCAACGACTATCTCGCCGCGTACCTCGTCGCGGCGGGGGCGGTCGCGGCCCTGCGGCGGCGCGCGGTGGAGGGTGGCTCCTGGAGAGTTCGCGTGAATCTGGCCCGAGTCTGCATGTGGGTCCGCTCGTACGGATTGTTCGCTCCGGATCACGTCGCCGGCATCGAGATGCCCGAGCCCCACATACCGTGTTACACCGTGGTCGGCCCCCTGGGCACGCTCACCGAGCCCGGCATTCCGGTCACCTTCTCCGGGCGCGCGACCCCGACTCCCGCCGCGCCGACGCTGCTCGGGACGGCGCAGGCGACGTTCGCAGACATCACGGCCTGACGGGTCGGTTACCGGTCAGCGCCGCGACACCCCGTGTGTACCGGCTGCCCGTCTTCGACGACGGTGTCGGGTGTGGCGGTCTCAGTGCCGGCGGTTGCGCTCATCCGCCCCTCGTGCCAGAGTCTTCTCCCATGACCAACGGAAAGGCGGACTCCGCCACCATCGCGTGAGCGCCGCACCGGTTCGCTCTGCTGCCCTGGGTCGGGCGGCATCCGCATACGACGATTCTTTCGTCACGGCGATCGATGAGATATGTGATGCCTGGCTCTCCGTCGGGCTGTCCACGGATCGGTCGTGGCGGTCCGCAGCAGAAGCTGCGGTGATCGAGCTCCATCGAAGGGTCGGGTGTGATCCGCCCGAATTCCTCTGGGTGCCATCACCGCTCGCCGCGTTGGAGTTGGTTGCCGCCGAGAAGCTCGCGCCGCGCGTGCTGGCGGAGAGCAGCTATGACGGTCCCGGCCCTCGGATCGCATCGAGGACTCGAGACTCGCTCCAGCGCATGCGGGACAGCGTGATCAGCCGACTGTCGGTGTCGGCCGCGCGGAACCCGGCATCGGCCGACATCGCGCGTACCAGGTCCGCCGATGCCGCAATACAGCTGGGAGTCGCCCCGGAACTCGTCGTCGGCCCGGCGGTGTCGCGGTCGCTTCGGACGTCCCTGATTGATGGTGTGGTCCCGGCAATCCGCGGTCTCTGCCCGATCGTTCCCAACTGTCTCAGCTGGTACGGGCAGCATGAGGTGCACCGAGTCGCCCTCTACGACGCGTTCCGGCAACTGGGCCTGACGCGATTCCACGACGGTGATCTCGAGTTACTGGATGTGCTGGGGGAGTTGTGCCGATCCACCGGCTGGTGGTGGGTTTTCGACCGCGTGTGCGTCATGGCGGACCGCCCGATCGTGACGGAGACCGAGCCGACGCCCGGTGGCGTACACGGTCAGCGACGCCTGCACTGCGATGACGGCGTGGCCATCGGCTTCGCCGACGGACGGGGTGCATACGTACATCACGGCACGGTTCTGCCCGAGTGGGTGATTCGTGCGCCAACCATTGATCGCATCAATGTCGAACGCAATGTCGAGGTACGGCGCTGTGCGATCGAGCGGATCGGGTGGGCTCACTACATCCGGGACGCCGGGTTGCGTCTGGTAGACCGTGCCGACGACCCCGGCAACCCGGGGTGCAGGGTCGAGCTGTACGACGCCCCATCCGGCTGGGCGAGGAGGGAACGCATTCTGCTCGCCGTGAACGGTTCGTACGAGCGCGACGGACATCGACGCCGGTACGGGCTACGCGTGCCGGCAGCGATCGCCTCTGCTCTCGACGCTGCGGCATGGACATACGGGATGAACGCCGCACAATATGCGTGCCTGAGCCGACGGACATGACAATCGTTGCCCGACAACAGAAACTACGACACATCAATCAAGGTGACGCACCCATGAACCACATGACCACTCTGTCCGAACTGTCAGCGTCGACCGGCATCGAGGTCTTGGACCATCTGGACGCCGAGATCTCCGTGCCGGTGTCCGACGGTGTTCAGGCGCAGGGCGACCTGATCGTCATACCCCATCGGATGCTGCTCGGAACAGTCGAGCCGTTGGCATGGACCCGTACAGAACTGGTGCCTCGGATCGGTCTGGAACTACTGAGAAACGGGGCGGGAGGTAACCCGCACAGCCTGGTCGCGGAGGGCGGCCAAAGCGAATGGTCCTCTCCGGTACAGGATCTCGATGGGCTGAGCCTCGGAATCGTGGACACGCCGGTCGTTGCCTACCTCATCCATCCCGAACACGGCGCAACCGGCATTGCTCCCGGTCGCTACGTCATCAGGCGTCAGCGCGAACTGGGCTGGACCGGAGACACACGTGCGCGGTTCGTGGTGGACTGACGAGCACAGGATGACGCCGACCTCGATCAGAGGCCGACGCTGCTCCACGGGGCGTACGCCCATCCGACCACGCGGAACGAGCCCAGGTTGGCCGAGGGCAGGATCTGGATGTCGGTGCGGTCGCCCCAGCCCGGTGACAGCCCTTGCACTCCACCGCTCAAATACTGACCGTTGCCGATCGCGATGTCCACGTGACCGCCGTCCTCACCCTGGGAGAACACCAGGGCGC
Organism: Williamsia sterculiae; assembly: GCF_900156495.1. Classification (GTDB taxonomy): domain Bacteria; phylum Actinomycetota; class Actinomycetes; order Mycobacteriales; family Mycobacteriaceae; genus Williamsia_B; species Williamsia_B sterculiae. The sequence continues at coordinate 144,547 of NZ_FTNT01000013.1, read as the reverse complement.
CGGTCGGCGCGGGAAGGCTTGAGTGTCCGAGCCCGCGGGCCGCGAGCTGCTGATAGAACGCGATCGCGCCGTCGTGAGGAATGCCGTTGGCGGTGGTCCGGCCGTAGGCCGCGTCGACGAAGTCCTCGCAGCCGTACTTTCCGAAGGTGTTCGTGTGCAGCAGCGTGGCACCGCGGGCGATGGCGACTCCGCCGTTGGCGAAGTGCCCGACGTCTGCTGCGGGGGTGTCGGCCTGCGCCGACGCGGCGAACCCACAGGATCCCACCAGGACGGCCCCGATGGCCGCCACGAAAATTCTCGATCGTGTCCTCGACGCGTGTATCACACCTTGCACGCTGTCACAGCCGGCCCGCGACTGCGAGAGCGGGAGTCGGATTGGCAGGCAACTGACAGCAGGATCACACGTCAGCCACCCAACTGCTGCGCCAGGGCCTCCACCACCGTCGCGTCCTCCACAGTGGACGGCACGGTGTACTCCTCGTGGTCGGCGATCTGCCGCATCGTCTTGCGCAGGATCTTGCCCGAGCGTGTCTTGGGCAGCGCCGGCACCACCGTGACGTCACGGAACGTGGCCACCGAGCCGATCTCGTCGCGAACCCGGGTCACCAACTCGTCGCGCAGGACGTCGGAGTCGATGTCCACGCCGGCTTTGAGAACCACATAACCGCTGGGTCGTTGACCTTTGATGTCGTCGTGGATACCGATGACCGCGCATTCGGCGACCGCGGGGTGGGAGGCGACCACCGCCTCGAAGCTGCCGGTGGAGAATCGGTGCCCGGCCACGTTGATCACGTCGTCGGAGCGACCCAGCACCACCACGTATCCGTCTCGGTCGCGATACCCGGTGTCGCCGGTCAGGTAGTAACCGTCGAACGCGCGGAGATATGACGAGCGGAAGCGATCTTCGTCGTTCCACAGCCCGGTCAAGGTGCCGGGCGGAAGGGGCAGTCGCACCAGGATGTTGCCCTCGTCACCCGCGCCGACGGGCGTGCCATCCGCGTCGACCACCTCGACGACGAATCCGGGAACGGGAACCGTGGGAGACCCTGCCTTCAGGGGCATCGGCTCCAGACCACGGAGGTTCGCGACGATCGCCCATCCGGTCTCGGTCTGCCACCAGTGGTCGACAACCGGGACACCCAGGACCGTGCCTGCCCAGGTGAACGTCTCCGGGTCGAGCCGTTCACCCGCGGCGAAGAGGGTTCGCAACGACGACACGTCGTACCGCCGGAGTTCGGTGGCGTCGGGGTCGGCCTTGCGGATGGCGCGGATCGCGGTGGGAGCGGTGAACAATGCCTTGACGTGGTGCTCGTCGATCACGCGCCAGAAGGCGCCCGCATCGGGTGTCCCCACCGGTTTTCCCTCGTACATCACGGTGGTCGCGCCCGCGAAGAGCGGCGCGTAGACGATGTAGGAGTGGCCGACCACCCAGCCCACATCCGATGCGGTCCACCAGACGTCGCCGGCGTGGATGTCGTAGACGTTGCTCATCGACCAGGTCAGTGCGACGGCGTGGCCACCGTTGTCGCGCACCACGCCCTTGGGCTTCCCGGTGGTCCCGGACGTGTAGAGGATGTACAGCGGGTCGGTGGCGGCCACCGTGACCGGAGGTGTGGATGTCGCGGTGGCGAGCTGCTCGTCCCAGTCCAGCCAGCCGCCGTGATCGGCTGCCGCGCCGGGGATCTCCGGTCGGTCCTTGACGACCACCGTGGTCGACGCCGCGTCGGCGAGTTCGAGTGCTGCGGCGACGATGGGTAGATAGTCGACGGTGCGGCCGGGTTCCAGCCCGCCGGAGGCGGTGACAACGGCCACGGGGTCGGCGTCGATGATGCGCGCTGCCAGCTCGGGGGCGGCGAACCCGCCGAACACGACCGAGTGCACGGCACCGATCCGGGCGCAGGCGAGCATCGCGATCGCGGCCTCCGGGATCATCGGCAGGTAGATGATCACCCGGTCACCGGAGGCCACCCCGGTAGCACTCAGCACGCCGGCGAACCGTGCCACCTCGTCGAGCAACTCGGCATACGTGTAGGTCCGGGAGGCCCCGGTCATGGCCGAATCCCAGATCAGCGCGGGGCGGTCGCCATTGCCCGCCGCGACGTGGCGGTCCAGAGCGTTGTACGAGGTGTTCAGCGTGCCGTCGGGGAACCAGCGGTAGATCGGGGCGTGGTGGTCGTCCAGGGCGCGTGTCGGCTCGTGCACCCAGTCGACGCCGCGCGCGGCGCCGAGCCAGAACGTGTCCGGGTCCTCGGCAGCCTGGGTGAATGCGTCCTGGTAGCGACCCATGAGTGCGTCTCCCGTATGTCGGTGCAGCCGTGATCACGGTCACCGAAGGTTAACCGATGCTCACGACGGGTATACAAGGATTTGCTTGCAAAGCCGCGATGCAAACGATACCTTGCATACATGGACCACGATCCGGATCGGCCGGACGACATGGTGACCGATGCCGCCGCACTGCGCGCCCTGGCGCATCCGCTGCGTCTGAGATTGCTGGCGATGCTGCGCGTCGAGGGCCCGTCGACCGCGTCCCGACTGGCCGCGGCGGTGAACGAATCGTCAGGGCTGACGAGCTACCACCTTCGTGCGCTGGCCGATGGCGGACACATCGTCGACGTCACCACCTCGGAGCTCCCGGGCGTACAGCGCACGGGGGGCCGCGAACGCTGGTGGGCAGCAACACGTGTGTCGACCAGGTACGAACCGGCGGATGACCACGACATCGACAGCGTGGCCGCGAACATCGACTTCACCCGTGCTGTGATCGACCGATTGTTCGCCAACACCACGGCGTGGGTGGACGAGCGCGACTCCTGGCCGCGGCGATGGCAGCGGGCGGCTGACATCAGCGATGTGCTGTTCCGCCTCACATCGGACGAAGCGCACCAACTCGGGCAGGGTATCGAGGAACTGGTGCAAGGCTTTCGACGACACCGCCCAGCAGAGACCGACGTGCCGGAGGGTGCGGTCGTGGTGTCGCTGCAGTATCAACTCTTCCCCTACCCGCACCAGTCACCACCGGAGCGATGACGGGCAGGCGCGGGTTCTGGGCGCTGCTGGTCGTGGAGGCCACAGGCGCTGTGGGAACACGGGTTTCGCAACTCGCCGTGCCGTGGCTGGTTCTGACCGACACCGGGAGCCCGGCCATGGCCGGGCTGGTGGGGACCGTCGAGATCGCGCCGTACGTGGTGATGCAGGTGATCGGCGGACCGTTGGTCGACCGGTTCGGTGCCCGACGGACGATGATCGCCAACAACGCCGTATCCGGCGCCTGCCTGCTGGTGATCCCGATGTTGTCAGGTGTCGGACACCTCTCCGTCGCGGCGGTTCTCGTCGCGGTGTTCGTGGTGGGGTGCAGTCGTGGTCCCGCCGACATCGCCGCACGGGTGACTTTGCCCGTTGTGGCGGAGGCCGCCGGCACGAGTATCGACCGGGCAGCAGCCCTGATCGACGGTGCCGGGAGGGCTGCGCTGCTCGTGGGGGCACCGACCGCCGGTGCCGTACTCGCCATGGCCGGCGGCCCCGCCACCGTGATGCTGTCGTCGGTGGCCTTGGTGCTCGCCGCCGCCGTCGCCGCATGGGTGCCCACGTGGAAGTCGGGCGCCGGGAAATCCGACGGGGTGAAACAGATAGCCATTGAGTTGCACGAGGGCGTGGCCTACCTGCGGAGGCAACCACTGCTGCGCTCGATCTGCGGGATGGTGTTCGTCTGCAACGTCGCCGATGCCGCGATGAGCGGACTGCTGTTGCTGCTCTGGGTGCGGTCGGAGTTCGGCGGGCCGGCGCGGGCCGGTTTGTTACTCGCGATGCTCGCCGCGGGCGCGGTGGTGGGCACCGTCGTCACGGCCGCGGCGGGTACCCGTATGCCGCGGCGCATGACGTTCGCGTGCGCGTTCCTCCTCGCCGGCGCACCGCGATTCATCGTTCTCGTGGTTCCGTTGCCGTTTGCGGTCGTTGCCGCCGTATGGGTCGTGTCGGGAGTGGCTGCGGGCGCGATCAACCCACTGCTGGGTGCTGCCCAGTACGAGATGATCGCGCCGGCTCTGCAAGCGCGAGTTCTCGGTGCCGTGAACGCAGTGGCCTGGTTGGGGGTGCCGTTCGGGGCGCTGGTCGCCGGTGTGGCGGTGTCGCACCTGGGTCTGACGACCACCCTCGTCTGCTGTGCGGTCGCCTACTTCGTCACAACTCTCGACCCTTTCGTGCGGTCATCCTGGTCCGGTCTGAACCGGGTGCAGGCCCAACAGTCCGGGTGAGGGTGACACCGAGCCGGTCGGCCACGTCCCGTGCGTGTCGCACCCGCCATCTCACCCATGAGTCGCCGACCTGGGTGATGATGACGGTGTCGTGACCGACCAGCCCATGTTGAACGCGGCTGCGAGGTCTCCTTGCGCGATCAACGAGTCGGGAGAGGAACAGACCATGGTGGACATCAGAGCTGCGGTGACCGACCGGTACCGCGAAGAGCTGACGGTGATGGACCGGATCGAATTCGAGGAGTTCGTGATCGTCGAGACCGAGCGCCTGCGGGTGGCGGTCGAGAACCTCCGTGCTGCGACGGAAGTGGCGGTCATCGCGCGGTGGCGCGCCGCCAACGGCGGTCGGCGACCCGAGACGGCGACGCTCGCGGCGTTGTACGCCCAGGCGCAGTCGTCGGCCGAGGAGTCGGTGCTGAGTCGGCAACTCGGGCAGGGACGGACCGACGTCGAGGACGGGCAACACTCGGCGACCGGGAGACGATCGACCGCGACGGCGATACAACGGTGGAACACCGAGTTCGCGGATGAGGCGACGCCCGCGACGGTGGAGTTGGTCGAGCGGGTCTGGCCGACGCAGTCAGCCGAATTCCAGGTGTGGGCGGAGGACCTCGTGCAGGCCCGCATCAATGACGGGCTCGAGGTTCCGGATGGTCCCGAACACCCCCTGACCGCGGAGCTGACCCAGGTGGTCGGCGATGTCATCGCGGGTCTCGAGGCGAGGGTCAGGGCCGCTCGCACCCTGATGCGCGGGCGGTAGCAGAGCGTGCGGAACGGTGTTCGCACGGTTGCGCCGCATCGTCAGTCAGTCTCGTGATCGCGGCCCGCTCCACATGCTGACCGATCCGGATCTCGTCATCTCCGTGGTGGTCGCCGGCGTGATCGGTGTGCGGTTGGTGCTCGCTGGTCTCGCCCGCGTGCGTCGACCTCCGTCAGCCGTGGGCGACCCCACGCTCGCGCGATTCCTGGATTCCCACGCCACTCGCGCGACCCACCGACTGGTGGTCATCGTCGCCGAACCCGGAAGTGTGCGTTCGGCCTACATTCGGGCGGATCGTACGTCGGCTTTCGAAGTGGGTTCCGTCAGCAAAGTCTTCACGGCTCTGCTCGTCGCAGATGCGGTGGATCGCGGAGTGCTCACCGCGGACACGACCGCAGGTGAACTGTGTCCGCTCACCGGCGATGCCGCCACAGCCACCGTGGGGCAACTCGCGACGCACAGGTCGGGCCTTCCACGTATCCCAGGTGATGCCACCACGATGCTGCGAGGTCTCGCCTTTGCGATCTGGGGGGCGAACCCGTACCGGGGCACCGGTCGCGACCGGTTGCTCGCGACAGTCGACCGGGCTCGGATCCGACATCGCGGTGACGTACGGACGTACTCCAACATGGGTGCGGCGCTACTGGGACACCTGGCCGTGGCCGCATCGGGGGAGGAGTCCTACGACGTCACTGTTCGGGATCGCGTCTGGGCTCGGATGGGAATGACCGCGACCGGGGTCAGTACACGCGCGCGACACGCCCCGCGGGGATGGCGTGGAGGGTTGCGACCCGCACAGTGGTCGAGTGAGGGATACGCACCCGCCGGTGGGGTGGTGTCCACTCCCGACGACATGGCCCGTTTCGCCGCCGCGATGGTCGGCGGCGACGTGCCGGGGTTGGCGACGGCGTTGAGTCCGGTGGACGGCGGCGGCGGCGACCCATGGTTGTGGGCGCGCGGACGGCAGCCGATGTCGTTCTGGCACAACGGTGAGACAGGTGGTTATTCCGCGTACGTGTCACTGGTGCGTGGTGACCGCCCCAGGGCCACGGTGTTGATGTCCGACCGCGCGCCGGTGACGCCGATCATGCGGTTGGCCGAGCAGGTCGCGCGTGTGGGCTGAACGGTCCTCGCGGTCGACGCTCGGTGATCACGATCGTGGGAGGATGGGGCATGAGCACCGACGGGGGCGGCCTGTGGAACGGTCTCGCCTATCTGCTCGTGATCGTCGTCGCGTTACGTACCGCGGACGCGGCGGTGCCCGGTTGTCTGTCGGCATTGCGTCGTCCGCCGCCGACGGCAATGGCGTTGTGGGGGATCGTCGCGATTCCGTCGGTGGTGCAGTTCGCGGTGCCGGAACTGCTGCGTCTCCTGCGGAGGGATCCCGATCTGATCCGGATCCACCACGAGCTGTGGCGACTGATCAGTTCGGTGGTGGTGCAGGACGGGGGTGTGTTCGGCACCGTGTTCAACCTGGTGGTCCTCTATCTGATCGCGGTGGTCGCGGTGGTGACAGCGGGGTCGTGGGCTGCGCTGGTGGTCTTCGTGCTCGGCGCGGTGCTCTTCGACCTCGCCGCGGTGTACCTGTTCAGCTCGATAGGAGCGGGTAATTCGGGCGCGACATTCGCTCTCGCCGCGTCGGTCGTGGCGATGGTCGCGGTACGACGCCCGTCGACGGCCACGGTGACCGGCGCGGTGGTCGTCACCGCGGTGGCCGCGGGGCTGATCGTCGCGCGAGATGCACACGGGTTGGCTTTTGCCGCGGGACTGGTGATGGGCACGATGATCGCGTTCTCACCGGTGCGTACTCCGGCGCTCGACGGGGGCTCGAGCCGATGACGGTAGGCGGCACAGCCTACGACTCGACGGTCGCGGCGTTGCGGGCCGCGGGTTGTGTGTTCGCCGAGGAGGAGGCTCGCATCCTCCTCGACTTCGCGCACGACGACACGCATCTCACGCAGATGCTCGGACGGCGGGTCGGAGGTGCGCCCCTCGAGCACATCGTGGGGTCGGTCGACTTCTACGGGCTGCGGATCCATGTGGGCGACGGTGTCTTCGTCCCCCGGGTGCGGACCGAGGCGCTGGTCCGCGCGGCCCTGGACCACGTGACCTCCTCGGCCACCGTGCTGGAGTTGTGCTGTGGGTGCGCGGGAGTGGCCGCCGCGATCGCGACGAACAGTGACGCCACGGTCTACGCCACCGACATCGACGACGACGCGGTCGCCTGTGCCCGGCGCAACCTCGCGCCTGATCGGGTGTTCTCCGGCGACCTGTTCGGCGGGTTGCCGGACCACCTGCTAGGCCAGTGCGACGTGGTCGTGGCCAACGCGCCGTATGTACCCACCCGCGAGGTCGAGTTCATGCCACCGGAGGCGCGAGAGCACGAACCGCGTCGTTCTCTCGACGGCGGCGAGGACGGACTCGACCTGCACCGTCGAATCGCGGTAGATGCCCCATGGTGGTTGGCCGATGACGGCACAGTGGTGCTCGAGACCTCGCGCAAGCAGGCCGCAACGACAGAGAAAATATTGCAGCACAACGGTTTCGACACGACAGTGCTCCGCGACCGGACAGTCGACGGAACGGTGGTCGTCGGGACGATCCGACCGCGACTTTAACAGTACGCGTGTACTGTGAGAGGGGAGGAGGTCATCAGATGACATGGGATCCACGGCAGTATCTGGCATTCGCGGACCATCGCGGTCGACCCTTCCACGAGCTGGTCGGGCGTGTCAGAGCCGACGAACCGCGACGTGTGGTCGATCTGGGGTGCGGCCCCGGCAATCTGACCGTCGGACTGCGCGACCGATGGCCGCAGGCACAACTCGATGCCTTCGACAGTTCGCCGGAAATGGTGCAGCAGGCGCGGGAGCGCGGTCTCGATGCCGCGGTCGCGGACGTCCGTGACTGGACGCCACCCGCGGACTCCGACGTGGTGATCACCAATGCGGTCCTGCAATGGGTTCCCGAGCATCGAGAACTGCTGCAACGCTGGGCCGCCGAGCTGCCTCACGGTGCGTGGATCGCCATGCAGGTGCCGGGTAACTTCGGGTCCCCGTCGCATGTGACCATCCGTGAGCTCGCGGCCGGTGACCGCTGGAGGGACCGGCTGGGTGGGGTGTTACGTGGTGACGGCACGGTCGACGAACCGATGGACTACGCGGGCCTGCTGGACGCAGCCGGGTGTGCGGTGGACGTGTGGGAGACCACATACGTTCAGCGACTGGACGGTCCCGACCCGGTGCTCGAATGGGTGATGGGTACGGCGTTGACCCCGGTCCGCGCGGCTCTCGACGACAGCGAGTGGGAGCAGTTCCTGGCGGAGTTGCGACCCCGGTTGGCGGCGGCCTATCCGCGCCGGGAGGACGGTGGAACGTTCTTCCCGTTCCGACGGATCTTCGTGGTGGCGCAGGTCGGGGTTGGGTGACGTCGTGACCTGCGCGTGATCAGCGGTCACGGTGTCGTACCTCTTGTCGTCGTGCGGCCGCGGCGTCGGTGCCCGACCGTAGAGTCGATGCAGAGCCCGGCCGTCGGTGGTCGGGCAATGCCGTGCAGATCGTCGCGGTCTTCGACGCCGAGGAGGCATCATGGTCGACATCCAGCGCACGTTCACGGTCAAGGCACCGCAGGCCACCGTGGTGTCCTACCTCCGCGACTTCGCCCACGCGGAGCAGTGGGATCCGGGGACGCAGTCGTGCAGCCAGATCGGTGGCGGTGACATCACGGTCGGCACCTGCTGGCGCAACGTCAGCAAACTGTTCGGCATCACCACCGAACTCACCTACCGCCTGGTGCGCGACGACCCCGACCATCTGGTCTTCGAGGGCACCAACAAGTCCGCCACCAGCGTCGACGACATCTCCATCCGCGAGGCCGGAAACGAGACGTCGAGTATCACCTATCACGCCAAGATCACCTTCAACAGCAAGGCCGCGCCTCTGATCAACCCGATCGCGACTGCGGGTTTCACCTACATCGGCAAGAAGGTCGAGGAGGACATGCGCTCGACGCTCGAGAACCTCTGACACAGATGCTGCTGGCCGACGTGGTGGCGACCTCGGCGCAGGTCGGGGCCACGCGTTCCCGCAAGACCAAGATCGCGGCATTGCGTGATCTGCTCCGGGCCGTGGAGGTCACCGAGTTGGCCGCGGTGGTCGGTTGGTTGGTCGGTGAGCCACGGCAGGGTCGTCTCGGGATCGGTTGGCGCACACTGTCGGATATCCCGACCGGAGTGGCCGCGGAGCCGTGGGCGACCATCGGCTGGGTCGATGGACAGCTGTCCGCACTGGCGGGCACCTCGGGGACCGGGTCGTCGTCACGACGCCGCGCACTGCTGGTGGAGTTGTTCGCGGCGGTCAGCGACGACGAACGCGACTTCCTGATCCGACTGTTGACCGGTGAGTTGCGCCAGGGCGCGTTGGAAGGACTCATGGTCGAGGCACTCGCCGCTGCGGCCGAGCTACCCGTGGACCCGGTGCGGCGTGCGTTCATGTTCTCCGGTCGACTGACCGACACCGCTGTCACCGCCCGTACGGGGGGAGCAGCGGCGCTCGCCGACATCCGATTGACCGTGGGCCGGCCGGTTCGACCGATGCTCGCCTCGCCCGCCGAGTCGTTGGAGGCCGCCCATACGGACCTCGGCGCGGATGTGGTGGTGGAGTTCAAACTCGACGGGGCGAGGATCCAGGTGCACCGCGACGGAGACCACGTCACCATCTACACCCGCACGCTGCGCGACATCACATCTGGTGTGGGGGAACTCGTCGACCTGGTTCGCGCCTTGCCGTGTCGGTCGGTGGTGCTCGACGGTGAGACCCTGGCGCTCACCGACTTCGGTCGGCCGCGTCCGTTCCAGGAGACCATGTCGCGCTTCGGGTCGGCGAGCGGCGACCTGTTGCTGCATCCGTACTTCTTCGACTGTCTGCACCTGGACGGGACCGATCTCGTTGACGAGACATTGCAGACCAGGCTGGATGCTCTGGCCGAGGTGGCCGGCCCGCACCTGATCCCGTCGATTCGCCGTCCCGACGCCGGACAACTCACCGACCACTTCGACGCCGCCATCGATGCCGGGCACGAAGGGGTGATGATCAAGGATTTGACCAGCGTCTACGCGGCGGGGCGCCGCGGTAAGGCCTGGCAGAAGGTCAAACCCGAACACACGGTGGATCTGGTGGTGCTCGGCGTGGAATGGGGATACGGCAGACGCACCGGGTTGCTGTCCAACCTGCATCTCGGCGCGCGCGATCCCGACGGCGGACCACCGGTGATGGTGGGCAAGACGTTCAAGGGTCTCACCGACGAGCTGCTGGCCTGGCAGACCGAGGAGTTCCCTCGACACGAGACCCACCGCGATCGGACAACGGTGTATCTCCGGCCGGAGATCGTGGTCGAGATCGAACTCGACGGCGTACAGACCAGTAGCCGCTACCCGGGCGGAGTCGCTCTGCGCTTCGCCCGGGTGCTGCGCTACCGGCCCGACAAGACCGCCGCCCAGGCCGACACCATCGAGGCGGTCCGGTCGTTGCTGCCGGGAGGATGAACCGCGGCCGACTCAGCCCAGTTCGGCCAACTGGGCCACCGCGGGCGCCATCTGATCGATCCAGGCGGCAGGCGAGCCGCTGGTCGGCGTGACCATCACGGCGTCGATACCGAGGTCGGCGTAGGCGGCCATCGCCCGTACGAACTCGTCACGGGTATCCGGAGTCGGCCGCGGGTTGTTCGCCATGATCGTCTTCTGGATCGTGTCGTAGTCGCGGCCCACGTCGTCGCAGTGCCTACGCAACACGTCGAGTTTGTGCGCGACATCCTCAGGCGACGAGCCGAACAGGTTGCACGCGTCGGCGTACTGGGCGACCAGACGCAAGGTCTTGCGCTCGCCGCTGCCGCCGATGAGGATGCGTGGCCGGTGCGGCGGCTGCGGGTTGTTGAGGGTCTCGGCGAGTTGATAGTGCTTGCCCGAATAGGCGCCGTTGTTCTCCGGATCCCACATCTGCTGGGTGATCTGCAGGGCCTCCTCGAGCCGCTCGAACCGCTCCGACAGGGCCGGATAGGGCACCCCGAGGCCCAGGTGTTCACGCTCAAACCAGGCGGCGCCGATACCGAGAGCGGCGCGACCACCCGACAGCACGTCGAGGGTGGTGACGATCTTCGCGAGCAGGCCGGGGTGTCGATAGGTGACACCGGTGACGAGTAGTCCCAGCTCGATCTGCGTGGTGTGTCCGGCCAGGAATCCGAGGGTGGTGTAGCCCTCCAGCATGTTCGCCTCGGCGGGCAGGCCGGTGGGCTCGATCTGGAAATAGTGGTCCATCAGTGACAGCCAGGTCGCGCCCGCGGCCTCGGCCGCCGCGCCGACGCGGGCGAGTTCACCCGGGATCGCGGGAGTGCCGCCGTCGATGTCGAACACCGGGATGTGGAAACCGAGATGCATTAATGTTCCTCACGTTCGTGTGGAGTCGGACGCGTTCGTGTCTGTCCGACGCTTGTATCCGCTGCGACGTCGGCGATCAGTTCGGGGTCGTACTGCTCAGCGTAGTCGGGCCGTACGGCGGGAGAGGTTCGAGATACATCGCGCCCCAGATGATCTCGGCCAGATTGTGTGCCAGCGCCGGATCGTCGGCCGGTGTTGAGCGCGGCACCTGTTGCACGCACGTCCGTTCGACCATCCACGTCATGGCCGTGGCGGTGATCACCGGGTCGACGCTTGCCCGCAACGTGCCCGAGGCCCGTTCCCCCAACAGCACGTCGGTGAGCTCGGCGATGATCCCGTCCAGCAACTGCCGGTAGAAGGAGCCCACCGCAGCGTCGTATGCCGACATCTCCACCACCGCGCCGATCACCAGTCGATGGGTGCGGTACCCGGAGATGATGCCCGCCATGGCGGCGACGAGGTCGGCCGGGTCTCGACGCGATGCGCTCGACCACCAGACCCGGGCCGCGTCGGCGAGGTCGTTCATCGCGTGTGCGGCGAGTTGCTGCAGGAGGTGCGACTTGTCGTCGAAGTACACGTAGAAGGTGGCCCGCGAGATCCCGCCCGCCGTCGCGAGGCGGTCGACGCTGAGTTCGGTGAAACGAGCACCGTCGCCCATCAACCGTTCGGTGCCCTCGAGCAGATGGCGTTCGATGTCGCGTTTCCTGGCTTCCCGCGCTACCTGGGATCGGGGCGTCACCGTCGTCACTGCTGCCTCCTGCACATCGCATCCGAGGGTAACCCTGCCGTCGGCACCTGGCGACAACCTTGACCAACACGCTCGCTGGACATACTGTCTGATCAAGTGATCCGCATCTCAGGAGGCTGATAATGTCCAGGCTGTCGACGCTTCCGCGTCCGTCCGGGGTGGTCGCGGGTGTGCGGGCGGTGGCGCGCCGATACGCAACCGAGCGTCGATACGACCGACTCGCTGAGATCAACCGGTTGGACCCGGACATCGACTACGAGGAGATCGCGCGACTACACGCCACCCTGGAGTTCCCGTGGGACACACAGCAAGCGTTGAGCTTCGCCCTCTTCCGCACCTACGCCGTCCCCACCGTGGGGCATCTGCTCTACGAGACCGGTGAGTTCACCGAGCGGGTGCAGAAGCGCTACGACGACACCGGACTGTTGCTGGACGAGGTGTTGCAGTCGGGGCTGTCCTCGGTGGACGGTCGCAATGCGGTGCGCCGGATCAATCAGATGCACAAGGCCTACGACATCAGCAACGAGGACTTCCTGTACGTGCTCGCGACGTTCGTCGTCACCCCGGTGCGATGGCTCGAGCGCTTCGGTTGGCGGCCGGTCAGCGAGGTCGAGGTCCGAGCAGGCACGAACTATTACCGCGCGCTCGGCAGGCACATGAACATCTCCGGCATCCCGGGGGATTACGACGGGTTTGCCGAGTTGCTCGACACCTACGAAGCGGAGAACTTCGCGTTCGACGAGGGCGCCCGGAAGGTCGGTGACGCGACACTCGAGTTGATGACGACCTTCGTGCCGTTTTCCTGGCTTCCCGCCCCGGTGGTGCGACGGTTCGCCTACGCCCTCATGGACGAGCACCTGTTGGACGCCTTCCGCTATCCGCATCCGCACCGGTGGGAACGAATGTCGGCCACCGCCGGACTGCGACTTCGGGCGACGGTGGTCCGATTGCTGCCGGTCCGCACCGAACGGGTACGGCAAGTGGACAGTTCGACGATGCGCAGCTATCCGCAGGGTTTCAGCATCGACGAGTTGGGCACCTTTCCCCGCGGATGCCCGGTCGCCCACTCGGGCGCGGGTGTGCCGACCCCGGACCACGCCCACGTGGGCTGAGGCGATCAGGCTGCGTAGTGCTGCGGCGGGGCGAGGCGCTGGTCGGTCTCCACGATTCGGGTGCCCAGCGGCAGGAGTGAGACGGGGATGAGCTTGAAGCTGGCGATTCCGAGTGGGATTCCGATGATGGTCACGCACATCGCGACACCGGTGACGAGGTGTCCGATGGCCAACCAGATTCCCGCGAAGATCACCCAGATCACGTTGCCGACCAACGACGCCGAGCCCGCATGCGGGTCGCGGACCGCGACTCGGCCGAAGGGCCAGAACGCGTAGTTGGCGATTCGGAAGGACGCGATCCCGAACGGGATGGTGATGATGAGGATGCAGCAGATGATCCCGGCCACCACGTAGCCGAGAGCCATCCACAATCCGCCGAAGATCAACCAGATGATGTTGAGGATCAGGTTCATGGATCCAGTGTGACCCCGCGTCGGCTTCGGCGTCGACAGGTCGAATCCGATGCCGTCGAACCGACATGCTAGTGTGACCTATGTCACTAATCGCTGCGATCGGTTGACCGGATCGGGAGAATCGGGTTCGCACCGACCGACAGAACACGAGAGATTCCGATGACTGCATCGACCGCCACGCCCCGGGTACGGCATCGCCGTATCCGGGAACTCGCCGTGGAGACGGTCTGGTCGATCGTCACATTCTTGCTGCTGGCGGTACGCATGGTGTCCACCCTGACCACCGCCGTCCTGGTGATGATCTGGGTGATCGTCGCGGTGAAATCGGATCTCTACAACGTGTGGTTCTGGCCCGCTGTGGTCTCGTCGCTCGCGCTGTTGGCCGCGACGATCCTGTACTCCCTGTTCAACGCGCGGTAGCCGCACAGGGCACAGACGACGACGAACGGGCCGGGCACGTCCATGTGCCCGGCCCGTTCGTCGTAAGTGATCGGTTGAGCGCTACAACCTGGTCAGTCCTGCGGCCGCGTCGCGTCCTTGGCCTTGTTCACAGCGGTGTCGATGTGCTGATCGTGACCCTGGAACTTCTGCTTGGCGGCGCCGCCTGCCTTGTCGATGCCCTGATCGACCTGCGCGTCGTGCTTACCCAGAAAATCCTTGACTTTGTCCACGAACGACATGTGCTGTCTCCCTTCGGGCGTTGATTACTTCTGGTGCTTGCTGGTGTCGGCGGTGTTGGTACCGACGGTACCGGTGTCGGTATCGATCTTTTCCTTGCGGACGGTGTCGGTGACCGTCTGATCCTCGGTGGTCTCGTTGACCTTGAGGCCGACGCGCTCGACGGGGACGGTCTCCTTGTCGGTGACGACACGATCCTCGTGGAGGGTCACCTCAGCGGTCTCGTCGCCCAGCTTGACGTCGCCGACACCCTTGGCGTCGGTGATCGGTTCACGGACGACCTCGACCTCTTCGTGGGTGACCGGCACGGTCACCGACTGCTCTTCGGTCACCACGTACTTGCGCAGACGGGCGGTGCCGGCCTCCACACGCTGCGTGCCGACGTTCAGTCGCTCCTCGGAGCGGGTGATGGTGCCGTCGCCGTGCTTGGTGGCGTCATGGGTGGCGGTGCCGTGGGTGCCCTTCTCGTCGCGCAGGTCGGCGTCGTCGGTGCGGCCCGAGGCCGCGCCCGCTGCTCCCGCTGCACCCGCAGCCCCTGCCGCGCCGGCTGCCGAACCGGTGTGGCCGTCATCCTGGGAGTGCTTGCCGTAGGCGTCCCAGCCCGAGGTCTCGGAGGTGAGTCCGTAGTGCTTCAGCAGACTGGCGTGCTCGTCGTCGGTGACGACCTTCCCGGCGTCGTGACCGGGAGCATCCTTGATGGCCTGCTTGGTGACGCTGACATCGAGACGGTCACCGGAGTGCTTGGCGCCGGCGAGCGGCACCAGCGAGGCGGACGACCCGAAGAATCCTGTCTTCACCGAGACCCAGGTCGGCAGGCCCGACTCGTCGCCGACGAAGAGCTGCTCGACCTTACCCACCTTCTCGCCGTCCCGGTCGTAAACGGTCGAAGTGGCAACTGCGTCCAGATCTTTGGTGTTGGAACCAGTCATTGTCCCTGTACTCCCTCTCGGTTGATCGAGAAATGTGGATGGTCTGAAGATCCCCGACGCGGCGGTTCCGTTCATCCCAACGTACTTTGACACGGTAAACACATCCGACCGCGATTGGCGATGGGTCACACACGACTCACTGGGGCCCTCTGATCCCGTTGCCACCTCAGAGGGCGTTGTTCCGTTCCAGCAGTGTGCGCCTCGGATGTATTGCGCCGCTGGCACTATGGGAATCCAGCCATATGCTGACCTCAGGTGCATCTCAGCTTGCCGTGACCATTCCGTGACCATGTATCAGTTCGGGTGCAAGTTCAGAATCACGAAGATCGGCGCGGGTGGACATACTGTCCAGATGAGCGATGAACCACGGACAACCTCGGCCGGTGTCTGCGTGATCGTCGGTGCGGGTATGGGTCTCGGCTCCGCGGTCGCACGCAGGTTCGCGCGAGAGGGCTATGACATCGCGTTGTTCGCGCGAAACCCGCGTCGATTGCAATCTGTGCGAGCCGAACTCGCCGCTCACGTCCGAGTGCTCTCGGTGCGCGTCGACGCCGGTGACGAGTCCGCGCTCACCGATGCCTTCACCCGGGTCGTCGAGGAACTTGGACCGGTGACGGTCCTGGTGTACAACGCCGCCGACATGACTCCGGATGCGGTCGATGAACTCGGGGTGGAGGAACTTCTGTCGGCGATGCGTACCGACGTCGGTGGCGCGCTCGCCTCGATTCACGCGGTGTTACCCGCGATGCGAACGGCGGCATCGGGGACGATCCTGTTGACCGGTGGCGGACTTGCGCTGGAGCCCTACCCGGAGTGGGCCTCGTTGGCCGCGGGCAAGGCAGCGTTGCGCAGCGTCGGGCTCGGACTGCACAAGCAGCTCAAGCCGCATGGTGTGCATGTTGCCGTCGTCGCGGTCTGCGGGATCGTCGCGCAGTCCGGTCCTTTCGCGTCGGACGCCATCGCCGACATCTACTGGGAGGTGCACCGGCAGCCGATCGGTCGCGCGCAACGCGAGGTCGTCTACCTCCCGGCGGGTGCGGACCCGTTCTACAACGACCCCGACCGCAGGTACCGGGACACGTCGTCGCCGATCAGGCCGGTTCCGGTGGACGCGCCGTTCACGGAGACGTGACCGTGTCCCAGAAGTCGCACTGGTGGTCGGTTGATTGATCACCCATCGCGATCGACGACGCGGTGAAGGTGAGTGCGTTCCTCGTGTCGGTGTCCGTCCGCGGCCAGTCCGGGCCGTTGGTTGCTCGAGGAGTCCCGGTGTGCGCGAACGATGTCCAGTACTCGATCATCCGCTGAGACAGATCGCTACGCGGGGGTGTGGGAACCAGGTTCTTGCCGGCGATGTCGAACAGGTACGGCAGATCGGATGCGTGGGTGGCGCCCTGGGGGACCAGTGGGGTGTCGATGCCGCCGACGTTGGGCGCGGTCTCGTCGGCGAACTCGTAACCGTAGACAGGACCGTGTGCGGCCAGCGCACGATTGGCGCGTGCCGTCGCACACGACCAACCGGAGTCGGTGATCACCGTGGCCCAGGCCAGGGGTGCGCTCGCGTAGCGATCCAGCGGGTACCGCCGGGCGACGTCGGCGGCTCGGTCACCGAATGCGGCAGCGAGCAGGCCGGGGTATGAGGTGGCGGTGATCGCCTTGGGATCGGCGAGCACCACGCCACCGGTGAACGCCCGGTGCTCGTTGTGGTTGCCCCCGGAGATGACGGGCACCCGCAACGTCTGTCCGTCCCGCACGGCGTCGGCCGGGTTGTGGGGCAGCAGATCCGTGCCGTACGCGAGGTCATTGGTGAAGTCCTGGTTGACGGTCAACAACCGGTCGGCGGGCAGTGCCCGGAGGCAGCGCAGGGCGTTCGGGCCCGCACAGCCGAGGGTGCGGGCGGCGTCGGTCCCGGTGGTCAGGTTATCGGCCAGGGAGGCGTACGGCGTCTGTTCGGGAACGCCGGGATAGAAGGCGCCGGTGGGAAAACGTAGATAGCAGGATCCCGACGAGATCGCGACCTTGTCGATGAGGCCGCGCGCGGCGGGAGACGTCAGCGCGGCGCACGTCGACATGCCGCCCGCCGATTCGCCGAATACGGTGACGTTGTCCGGGTCAGCACCGAACGCGGCGGCGTTCTTCTTGACCCAGCGCAGCGACTCGAGCTGGTCGGCGAACCCGAAGTCGCCGGAGCCGGCCAGACCGGGGAGTCCCAGGTAGCCGAAGACGCCGAGGCGATAGTTCACCGTGACCACCGCGACGTTGCCGGTGTCGGCCAGGCGCTGGGGGTCATAGGCGATACCCGAACCCGAGGTGTACCCACCGCCGTGCCACCAGACCATCACCGGCAGCTTGGTGTTCTGTGTCGACCTCCGCGGTGTGGTCACGTTGAGGAACAGGCAGTCTTCGCCGGGTGCGGTGAGCGCCCCGGACAGTGCGCCCTTCCCGCTCTGCTGGCACGGCGTGCCGGGACCGGTGGCGTCGGTGTCCGCCGTGGTGTCGGGCGGTGGTTGCGGCAGTGTCCAACGGAGATCACCGACCGGTGGTTTCGCATACCGGACGCCGGTGAACTGTCGGGTACCACCCGCCGTCTTGCCGTGCAGGGTGCCGCTGGAGGTGACGACGGTGGTCGGTGCATCGGCGGTGTGTGGGGAGGAGGAGTCGTCGCACGCGACCGCTCCGGCGGTGGCCAGGGTCGCGGCCACGGTTGCGGCCAGGATGCGTTTCATGGGCTCTCCGATCGGGTTGCCGCGGTGAACAGGTTGTCGATCTCGGTGGAGAGCAGAGCGGGATCCGTGCCCCCGGCGATCTGCCAGACGGCGGCGTCGAGGGTGGCGCGCAGCGCGACGGTCAGCACGGCCACATCGAACGGGCGGAACTCGCCAGTGCGTTGACCGCGGCGGAAGATGGCGGACACCTCGTCGACCTCGCTGCGATGCTCGCCGCGAACATCGCGGGTGAGTGCGGGTTCCCCGGACGAGAAGATGGACGACAGCGCGGACATCTCCTGTGGGTATGCCCGATAGAAGTCGATGCTGCCGGTGATCATCGCGCTCAGTTCGGCCGCCGCGGAGTCCGCCGCCGCGACCCGTGGTCCGACGACCTGTCTGCCCAGCTCATACACGTGCACGACGACGGCGTCGAGCAGGGCTGCGCGGTCCGTGAAGTGATAGTTGATGACTCCCCGGCTCACACCCGCACGCTGGGCGATCGCGACGAATGTCGCGCGACCGACACCACCGTCGGCGATCACCGCGATGGTCGCCTCGACGAGCTGTCTCCGACGTTGCTCTTGAATGAACGAGACGGAGTCCGACTCCGGTGGTGGGGTGGGCACAGACCGAACTTATCACTTATGTCAGAAATCTGACAGACGTGTCAGAAAATCAACGACGCGCGACATGTGTCGACCGCGGAAAGGTGGAGCGCAAGAAGCGGTAGTAGCGTCGCGCTCACGACGTCCGAGGCAGCTCGGCCCACGGACAGAACGGGGAACGCCTGCATGTCATCCGACCGGACGATGGTCGAACTCCCGGAGACCGGCTACGTCTTCCGTTCGTCGTGGCGGGTATCGAGCACCGACGTCGATCAACACGAGACGCTCAGCATCGACTCGATGGCGCGGTACCTGCAGGAGATCGGCGAGCGGCACCTCATCGACGCGGGTGCCTTCGAGGCGCATCGGTTCTGGGTGGTGCGTCGGACGGTGATCGACGTGCTCCGGCCCATCCGATGGCCCGACGACGTGACCCTCACCCGGTGGTGTGCCGGCCTGTCTCCGCGATGGTGCAACATGCGGGTGCGTATCGAGGGCGGCAAGGGTGGCCTGGTGGAGACCGAGGCCTTCTGGATCAACATGAACATGGAGACCAAGGGCCCGTCCCGGATGGAGGACGAGTTCTTCGATCGACTGTCGACCACCACCGACGAGCATCGCTTGCGATGGAAGCCGTGGCTGACCGCATCGCCGGAGCCCGGGACCGAGCGGCCCTTCGCGTTGCGGCATTCGGACACCGATCGGCAGCAGCACGTGAACAACGCAATCTACCTGTTGGCCGTTCGTGAGCTCTACCCCGACCACCCCGACCTGTTCGCGGGGCCGTTCAGGTTGATCGTCGAGTACAACAAGGCCATCACCTATGGCGAGCACGTGACCATCACCACGGCCGAGACGCCCGACGGGGTGCTCGTGTGGATCCTCGCCGACGGTGAGGCCCGCGCGCACGCGGCCATCACCCGCATTCCGGCCGGGGCAACCGCTGCTCCGGGATCGTCGCCACATTGACCGGTGTCACGAAGCCGGTCGCCGCAGCGTTGGAGCGAGCCTCCCGACTGGCGTTGCAGCGTTCCTACACCGTCGGTGAGGTCGCCGGGCTCTTCGGTGGTGGTCGCGACCTGGGTGGACGCCTCATCGCGCTCACCGGCGCGTCGTCGGGGATCGGGGCCGCCGCAGCGGAGTCGTTGGCGCGAGCCGGTGCCGACCTCATCCTGATCGGCCGGGACGGTGAGCGGCTGGCCGAAGTGGGAGCCCGCGCCCGGGCCTTCGGTGTGGTGGTGCGATGCGTGAAAGCCGATCTCACCGACGAGACCGACACGGCACGATTGGTCGACGAACTGCTCGCCGGCGGGTGTCCCGACGTGTTGATCAACAACGCGGGTCGGTCGATCCGGCGGTCGGTGATCGACGCCACCGACCGGCTGCACGACTACAAGCGGACGATGGCGATCAACTACTTCGGGCCGGTGCAGCTCACCCTCGGGTTGTTGCCGGAGATGCGGCGCCGGGGTGACGGACACATCGTGAACGTCTCCACCTGGGGGATCGTCGGCGGTGCGATGCCGAAGTTCTCGGCCTACGCCGCGTCCAAGGCCGCGTTGTCGGCGTTCGGTCGCAGCATGGGTGCGGAACTGCGGGGTACCGGCGTCTCGGTGACCACCGTCTACTACCCGTTGGTGCGGACCCCGATGATCGCCCCCACCGCCGAGTACTCCCGGCTGCCGACCCTGACGCCGGAGGAGGCGGCCGAATGGTTGACCTACTCCGTGCGCAATCGACCCAACGAGGTGATGCCGCGGTACGCCAAGGTGCTGCGGCGAGTGGTGGCGGTCTCCTCGGACTGGGCCGACGGGATGATCAGTCGATCCGGGATCTGAGACCGCGGCTCAACCGAACCGCTGTGCCAGGTTGCGCAAGGTCTCGCTGATGCCCTCGCCGTTCTTCTTGGGGAAGCCCAACAGCTCCACCACCTTGGCTGCCTTGGCGCTGGAGTAATCGAAGGTCTCGACGACCGTGGTGATGCCCGGTGTGGCCTCGGTGAACTCCCAGCGCCACTTGTGCCCCAGAGGGTGTTGCCACTCGACCACCCGGTTCTCCTGCACGTCGGTGGCGGTGGACGTGATCTTGTAGGGCACGCCGTACTGCTTCATCCCCACCGTGAAGGTGTCACCGGTGGCCAGGTGCTGCGGACCGGTGATGGGGATGTCGCGGACCGTGCCGGACCCGTCGAGTTCGGGGTGGCGGTGCGGGTTGTCGACGAGGGCGAAGAGCTCGGCCGCGGGTGCGGTGATTTGAACGGATCTGCTGACCTTCTGCGGACCCGCCTGGACGGTGGTGACCTCTGCTGTCATGTGCCCAACTATGCCAGCGGTTCGGCATTCGTCGAGTTGCGAAGACGGCATACTGGGCGCACCCCACCGGCTGACGCACACCCCCGGTGGCCGTATCGGTGTGATCGCGGGCACAATCGGTGGGGAGATGTCGGCACGGGAGACTCATCGATGAGCGAAGTCCGGAGCAGCGGCGCCGATGCGCCACCCCGGGATCCGCCACGTCCGGGCAGCCAGTCGCGTGTTCGCGCCGCCTACGAGTCGTTCCGGCAGGTCGGTTCGCATACCGGTGGATCGGTGCGGGAGGTTGTCCGCGACTCCTGGGCCCGCTCGGTACGCAGCGGCGCCGACCCCACCGCATCCGTCACCGCCGATATGTCGGCAGCCGACTTCAACTCCTACCGTGCGGGCCATCCGATGACCGCGGTGCGTCCTTTGGTGCAGTCCCTGATGCTCGACGACATCGCCGATTCCGGGGTGGTGGTCGCGCTGACCGACCAGGTGGGTCGGTTGCTGTGGGTGGAGGGTGACTCGGCTGCTCGGGACCGTGCCGGGGCGATCAATTTCGTCGAGGGGTCGGTATGGAGCGAGGAGGTCGTCGGCACCAACGCGCCGGGAGTGGCTCTGGCGATCGACCGGGGCGTGCAGATCCTCGGCGCCGAACACTTCGCCGAACCCGTGCAGGAGTGGAGTTGCGCGGCGTGCCCGGTGCACGACCCCGTCACCGGCCACGTCCTGGGCGTCATCGACATCACGGGTGGGGGTGCGGTGGCGGCCCCGTTCGCACTGTCGGCGGTGCGATCGGTGGTCGCGGCGGTGGAACGCGAACTGCGACACCCGTCGACCGATCTGGGTGACCCGGCGGCCTTCGCCGCGGTCCACGCCGAAGCTGCTGCCGCCCGATTGACGGTGTTGGACGGCGGAACCCGATTACGGCTGGGCGTCCGATCGATGAGTTTGTCCCGCAGACATGCCGAGATCCTGGTGCTGTTGCATCACTTCAGCGAGGGCATGGGCACCGAGCAACTCGCCATCGCTCTCGCCGAGAACGGCGTGGATCCGGTGACCGTGCGCGCGGAGATCTCCCGGTTACGGCGTGATCTACCCGCCGGGATGCTCACCTCCCGGCCGTATCGGCTGGTCGAGAGGATTCGGTGCGACGTCGACGGGGTGCGCGAGTCCATCGGTCATGGTGACGTGCTCGCGGCCGTTCGTGAACTCGGCTCCGGCGGGCTCTTGGCGGTGTCCGTCGCGCCCGGGGTCGCCGAGATTTTCGAGGAACTGCGGGAGGACGTCCGTTCCGCGGTGCTGGCGTCGGCGGACGTGGGTGCGCTCCGCGCCTGGATCGAGTCGGTACACGGACGCGATGACGTGGCTGCCTGGAACCGTCTCGGTGGATTGTTGCCGGTCGGTGACCCGGACCGTGCGATGGCCGCAGGGCGGGTACGGGTGTTGGACCGACGTCTCGGCATCTGACGCTGCAACGCTGTTGCAACGACCACGCTCGTAGCGTGTGCTCCACATCACAGAACTCGACTTCGATGAACTGCCCGGTCGCGTGGCCGACGTGGGGTCGCGCGGTCGGAGAACAAGGAGCACGTCAGATGGCTGTTTACGCAAATCCCGGAACCGACGGTGCGGTGATGAGCTTCGAGTCGCGGTATGACAACTGGATCGGCAATCAGTGGACGCCGCCGGTGAAGGGCCAGTATTTCGAGAACCCGTCCCCGATCAACGGCAGGACCTTCTGCGAGATCGCGCGGTCCACCGCCGAAGACATCGACCTCGCACTGGATGCCGCGCACAAGGCTGCACCCGCGTGGGGAAAGACCGCCCCGGCGGAACGTTCGCTGGTCCTGCTCAGGATCGCCGACCGCATCGAGGAGAACCTCGAGAAGATCGCCGTCGCCGAGTCATGGGACAACGGCAAGGCTGTCCGCGAGACGCTGGCCGCCGACATCCCGCTCGCCGTCGATCACCTGCGCTATTTCGCCGGTGCACTGCGCGCCCAGCAGGGTTCGATCTCCGAGATCGACGAGGACACCGTCGCCTACCACTTCCACGAGCCGCTGGGCGTGGTGGGACAGATCATCCCGTGGAACTTCCCCATCCTGATGGCGATCTGGAAGATCGCTCCGGCGCTCGCCGCGGGCAATGCGATCGTGCTGAAGCCGGCCGAGCAGACCCCGGCGTCGATCCTGTACCTGATCTCGCTGATCGGTGATCTGCTGCCCGAAGGTGTGCTGAACGTGGTCAACGGATTCGGTGTGGAGGCGGGCAAGCCTCTGGCGTCGAGCAACCGGATCCGCAAGATCGCGTTCACCGGTGAGACCACCACTGGTCGGCTGATCATGCAGTACGCGTCGGAGAACATCATCCCGGTGACCCTGGAGCTCGGTGGCAAGAGCCCGAACATCTTCTTCGACGATGTGTTGATCGCCGACGACGGGTTCCGGCAGCGCGCGCTGGAGGGTTTCGCGATGTTCGCGCTCAACCAGGGTGAGGTGTGCACCTGTCCGAGCCGCGCGCTCATCCAGGAGGGAATCTACGACGACTTCATCGAACTCGGAGTGGAGCGGGTGAAGCACATCAAGCAGGGTAACCCGCTCGACACCGAGACCATGATGGGAGCGCAGGCCTCCAACGACCAGTTCGAGAAGATCACCTCCTACCTGTCGATCGGCAAGGAAGAGGGCGCCGAGGTACTCACCGGCGGTGAGATCCTGGAACTCGACGGCGATCTGGCCGGTGGCTACTACATCAAGCCGACCGTGTTCGCGGGCAGCAACAAGATGCGTATCTTCCAGGAGGAGATCTTCGGGCCGGTGCTGTCGGTGGCGAAGTTCGCGGACTACAACGAGGCGATGTCGATCGCCAACGACACGCTCTACGGGCTCGGAGCCGGCGTCTGGTCGCGCGACGGTGCCACCGCCTACCGGGCGGGCCGCGAGATCCAGGCGGGCCGGGTGTGGACGAACACCTATCACGACTACCCCGCGCATGCCGCGTTCGGCGGGTACAAGCAGTCGGGTATCGGCCGGGAGAACCACCTGGTGATGCTCGAGCACTATCAGCAGACCAAGAACCTGCTGGTCGGTTACGCCCAGAGCCCTAAGGGATTCTTCTAGGCTGGAATCATGACAGAGACTGCTACGCCTGATCGGGTGGTGGCGACCGATTCCGCCGTGCAGCTCCTGACCAAGTTGTCGGAGCTGCACGGCGGCCTCATGATCCACCAGTCCGGCGGCTGCTGCGACGGTTCGGCGCCGATGTGTTATCTGGTGGGCGAGTTCAAGGTCGGGCAACGCGACGTGCTGCTCGGCGAGATCTCACTGCCCGACCCGCTACCGTTGGTGCGAGTGTGGATCCAGGGTAACCAGTTCAACGCCTGGAAACACACGCAACTCATCCTCGACGTGGTGAAGGGGCGAGGCGCGGGTTTCAGCCTCGAGGCGCCCGAGGGAGTGCGATTCCTCGCCCGTGCACGGGTTTTCGATGCGAACGAGAACGCCTGGCTCGAGGCGTGTCCGCCGCGTCGAGGTGCCGAGGTGGAGTTGTAGGGGTGGTCGGGAGTTCAGGTGGCAACCGTTCGATGCCATACTTCTTGGTGCCGGTCGACTTAGCGGACGGCGTCGTGTCAGTAGGCTCCGTGTCCGTCGGTGAACATCGCCGACCATGGTTGTCGAGCGTTCCGCGCCGACGTGTGGAGTAGGTGGTACATCGCTTGCGTTCGCCGAACCATCGCCTCCGGTAGCTGTTGACGTAGCTGCGATCCGGCGTTGTAACCCGGTCAGCAAGGCATTCAGTCTGCGAGCGGCGACGTCGGGTGCGGTGGAGGAGTCCATTCCGGTGAATGCTTGGCAGGCGTAGGCGAGATCCCACAGCGGAGTGCTAGGACCGGCGCCGTCCCAGTCGATGAACATCATGGTTTCATCGTTCAGTATGAGATCCACGGTGCCAGATCGTTGTGGCACAGCATGGTTGCCGGTCCTGGTGGCGGTATGGACACCGTCCAGCCATCTTTCGAGAAGGGGATGGACTCGCTGGCGGAGTGTATCTGGCGGATGAGGTGTCCGACGGCTGTGAGGCGGTCATCGTCCAGAACTCCGTGATCGTGCGCCGACGTGCCGGGGACGAACTCGAGGATCTGCCGTGCTTGCGTGTCTCGCCCGATGTCTCGTGGGGCCCGCACGTTGCGCGCCGCCAATGCCACAAGGTAGCCGCGTACCCGGGGTGTGCTCGTCGTCCAGGGTTTGCGCACCGTGTCACCGTGTCGGACAACGCCTCCTTCGGTCGCGTGACCTCCGGCCAGAAGGTATTCGCAGTCGCTCACACTCACGGACTGTAGCGTCACGCGATGTGAGGTGGTGAATGAATCCGGCACTCCTGTGGTGAAATCGGCAGGCATACAACAGTTATCGTAGTGATGTGAGGTCTGTCGGTCACGGGTGGGTAGTCGCCGACCCGTCCTGTGCCACGATACTTTTTTCGACTTCGTGGAACCGGAGCGACTCGCGTGACGTCCAATGGGTATGAACCACGAGCAACGCGGACCGCACTCCTTCCCGCGAGATTATGTGGCGAAAGGTGTGCCGGTGGGATGGGTCTCAGTGTCAACGTTTCGGTCTGAGAGGTGACCGCCATGGACGCAGAGATGTTGACCGAGGTGGGTGATCAGCTGGTCGATGCGTTCGCTGCGGACGGTCGAGCAGCTGGCGATGTGGATGCCGACATTGTCGCCGCGATCGGTGGTGCGGTGCGGTTGCGGGCGGTCACCGATCATCTGTTGGCGGTGCTTGCGGCGCAGGCCGAGCGGGTCGGTGTCGCGAAGCGATCCGGGATGACGACGCGGGAATTGTTGGTGGCCAACGGAATGGCCCCGGTCGCGGCGGATCGGTGTCTGCGGGTGGGACGGGCTGTGGATGCGTTGGCTTCTCTGTATCGGTACAGCAGTAATGGGTTCCTCTCCGGTGAACACGTCGACGCGGTCGTACGCGGGGTCGCACATGTGAGCACGCGTACCAAGCAGCCGGTGGGCTCGGAGGCGATCACCACGGTGGAGAGCACGTTGGTCGGTCGGGCGATCTCCGGTGCCAGTCCCGCGGAACTGATGGCTCTGGCGCGTGCGGCGGCGATCGCGACCGCACCCGATGACGACGGAATACCGGCCGCCGAGGACGCCACCCTGAACGAGATGGGTTGGCGTCAGGGTGACGACGGACGCCTGCAAGGCAGCTTCGATCTCGATGTTCTCACCGGGGAACGGTTGATCTGCGCGGTCGACACCGCATCACGACCACGACCCCTACCCGACGGCACCCCGGATCCCCGATCCGCGGGCAGACGTCGCGCCGACGCCTTCGGGCAACTCCTGGAATGCGCGGCCCGCGCCGCCGCCGACGACGCGGCCGTGAGAGCACCCAGGACCGAAGTCGTGGTCACCGTGCCAGTCGCCGACAGAAGCACCGCACGCCTGGGATGGTTAGGGTCCATCTCCGACCGGGCGGCCACGCTGGCCGGCTGCGATGCCGGGATCACCCGGGTCGACCTCGACCAGCACGGTGTACCCACCGCCATCTCGGCTACGAGACGCTTGTTCACCGGGGCGGTGCGCAAGGCGATCATCGTGCGTGATCAGTGCTGCGTGAAATGCGGTGCACCCGCCTCCTGGGCGGATTGCCACCACATCATCCACCACGCCGACGGCGGCCCGACCATCCTCGACAACGGCTGCCTGCTCTGCCGGTCCTGTCACACCGCCGTGCACCACCAGGGATGGGAAGTGATCCTCGGCCACGACCGCCACCCCTGGCTCATCCCACCCGCAACCCTCGACCCGAGGCGACAACCCCAACCCGCCCACAACCGACGAACCATGCGACTCGACCCACACGTAGTCGGTGCAGCCGCCTGACGACATTCCGGGACAACGTCCCAGGCGTTCTTTGACAACTTCACAGCGTGGTCCAGGGGTTGGCATTTGCCAGTTCGGCAAGAGTCCTTGCCGCGTCGATTGCTCGCTTGCATCCTGTGAACATGAGTACAGATGCAGCACGGACAGTGGATGTCGTTGTCATCGGTGGGGGCGCGGCCGGTCTGAGTGCCGCGATAACCCTGGGTCGGTCTTTGCGGTCGGTCGTGGTGATCGATGCCGGGTCCCCTCGGAACGCGCCTGCCGACGGAGTGCACAACTTTCTCACTCGCGACGGCATGCCACCGGGTGAGCTGGTCGACGTCGGGCGCGAAGAACTGGCCCGTTACGGCGGGCGGTTCGTCACGGGAAAAGCCGTGTCGGCGGCCGTGACCGACGACGGATTCACCGTGCGACTTGCCTCTGGTGAACAGATCTCCGCGCGCCGCATCATCGATGCGACAGGGCTCACCGACGAGCTCCCCGACGTGACCGGCGTCCGCGAGCGTTGGGGTCGCGACGTCATGCACTGCCCGTACTGTCACGGCTGGGAAGTTCGGGGTCGGCGGCTGGTGATACTCGGGAGCGGGCCGATGAGCGGCCACCAGGCGTTGCTGTTGCGTCAGTGGAGCGACGACATCACCTATCTGGTCAACACGGCACCCACTCCGACACCAGAACAGCGGGAGCAGCTGGCGGCGCGCGACATCAGGGTGGTCGAGGGCGCGGCCACAGAACTGGTCGTCGCCCCCGATGCGACGGGCGGCGACGCGATCACCGGTGTCCGCCTGGACGACGGCACGGTCGTGGACTGCGAGATCGTGGTGGTGGGTCCGCGGATGGTGGCGCGCTCCGCCGTGCTGGATGCGTTGGGCGTCGGCCGCGCCGACCACCCCCTCGGACCCGCTGTCGCCGACGTCTACGCCGCCGATCCGATGGGCCGCACGGATGTCTTGGGCGTCTGGGTGGCGGGCAACGCGCGCAACGCGCAGGGCGGAGTCATCAACGCGGCGGCCGAGGGGTTCACCGCCGCATCCATGCTCAACATGGATCTGGTGCTCGAGGAGACGGAGGCCGCGGTGCGGCAGCGCAGGTCGGCAACCCCGGCCAGGTGTACGAGCTAGGTGACCAGCTTCTGGCTCTTCAGCCAGTCGTAGGCCACCACCGACGGATCCTCACCGTCGATGTCCACCCGACCGTTGAGGTCCTGCATGAGGCTCTCGGTGAGTCGTTGCGAGATCACACCGATGAGCTGTCGCAACTGCGGGTACTTGGCCACGATCGACTCCCGCACCACCGCGGTACCGCTGTAGGGCAGGAAGAACTTCTTGTCGTCGTCGAGAACCGCCAGCTTCAGCTTCTTCACCCGACCGTCGGTGGTGTACACCATGCCGAAATTGCAGGGCGCGCTCTTGGCGGTGGAGGTGTAGATGACCCCGGCGTCCATACGGGTGACGTTGCCCGCCGGCACGCCGTTGGGACCGTTGAACGGGATGCCGTACGCCTTGAGCATCGGCACGAAACCGTCGGAGCGGCTGAAGAACTCGTCGTCGACACAGAATGTGCGCTGATTGACGGGCAGCTTGGCCACATCCGAGAGCGATTTGACGTTCAGCTTCGCCGCGGTGGGACCGGACGCCGCGAAGGCATACGTGTCGTTGAAGTTGGCCGGGGCCAACCACTCGAGGTTGTTCTCCTTCTTCTCGATGTCGTGCACCCGCTGCCACAGTTGCTGTGGGTCGGCGATCGTCTCGGTCTCGTTGTGGTAGTTGACCCAACCGGTGCCGGTGTACTCCCACAGGATGTCGGCGTCGCCGTTGAGTTGGGCCTGACGCGACGACGCCGAACCGGGAGCACCGGTCAGGTCGGTGACGTCGGCGCCGGCGGCGGCCAGGTAGGTGGCGGTGATCTTGCCCAGCAGCACGCCCTCGGTGAAGCTCTTGGACGTCACCACCAACTTGGCTCCGCTGAGCGGCTTCTGACCGTCGGTCAGGCTCGTCTTCTTGAACGTTCCCGACGAGCTCACCAGCCCGCAACCGGTGGCCAGCAGCACCACCGACAACACCAGGAGCACCAGCAGTCGACTCCGGCGCGCGATCATGACAGACCCTTCGGGGTGGCCGCGTACTCCACCAGTCGTCCGAGCCAGTCGATGATCATGGCCAGCAGGCCGACCAGGATGGCTCCGGAGATCAGTAGTTTGGGTAGGAACAACGTGACCCCGGTGGTGATCAGGGTGCCCAGACTGGTGGCCCCGATGAAGGTACCCAGTGTCGCGGTGCCCACCAGGATCACCAGCGCGATGCGGACGCCGTTGAGAATGACCGGGATGGCCAGCGGCAGTTCCACCTCGAACAGGGTGCGTGCCGCCGAGTACCCCATCCCGCGGGCCGCCTCGATGGTGCGCTTGTCCACCTGGTCGAGGCCGACGATGGTGTTCTGCAGGATCGGGAGCACCGCATAGACCACCAGGCCGACCACCGCGGTGGTGAAGCCGGTACCGAGCCAGAAGGTGAACAGCACCAACAACCCCACAGCGGGTGCGGCCTGACCGATGTTCGCGATGTTCACCGCGATCGGGTTCAACCAGCGGGTGGACTCACGGGTCAGCACGATGCCCAGCGGGATCGCGATGAGCACCACGATGACCGTGGCGGACAACGTCAACTCGATGTGTTTGATGATCGTTGTCTGCAGGCTCGACCAGGTCATCGAGGCCTGTTCGGTGGAGGTGAACGTGGTATTGAGGTACCAGATGGCCCAGCCAACGGCCAGCACGATGATGATGAGCGGCTCGAACCACACATCGAGCGGGAGACGCCGTAACCGAGTCATGACGACTTGGCACCGTCCGTGTGCGACTCATAGGTGTCGGAACTGTCGTCGCGGGCGTCGGCCAGTTGACCGCGGATGACGTCCATGACCCGCGCCACGGTGAGCGCCCCGATGACCGCACCGCGACCGTCGGTCACCAGCGTGCCGCCCTGACTGGCGGCGAGCATGGAGTCGAGCGCGTCGTTGAGGGTCGACGACTGGGCGACCGTCGGCAAGCGCCGATCGAGGTAGTCGCTGACCTGTGGTTTGGTCTGCAACTCGTCCAGCGACGGCCACGACCGCGGGCGTCCGTTGTCGTCGACCACGACCACCCACGTCTGACCCGCCGCCTTGGCCCGCCCTATCACCTCGCCCGAGGGTTCGCCGACCCGCGCGGTGACCACCGCGTTGTGCTCGACGTCCTTCACCCGCGACAGTGTCAGATGAGCCAGCGTGGCCCCCGAACCGATGAACTCCTCGACGAACGGGGTCGCGGGGTTGGCCAGGATCTCCTCCGGCGCGGCGTACTGCTCGACGTGCCCGCCCTCGGAGAGGATCAGCACCTTGTCACCCAGCTTGGTGGCTTCCTCGAAATCGTGCGTGACGATGACGATCGTCTTGGCGAGCTCGTGCTGGATGGCGATCAGACTGTCCTGCAAACGGACCCGGGTGATCGGGTCCACCGCGCTGAACGGCTCGTCCATCAGCAGGACCGGCGGGTCCGCGGCCAGCGCGCGAGCGACGCCGACGCGCTGCTGCTGACCACCGGACATGTCCTTGGGTAACCGGGAGGAGTATTCCTCGGGGTCCAGACCCACCAGGTCGAGCAGGTAGTCGGTGCGCTCGGCGATCTTCTTCTTGTCGGTGCCCAGCACCCGCGGGATGGCACCGACGTTCTTGGCGACCGACCAGTGCGGGAACAGACCGCCGGACTGGATGACGTAACCGATGGACTGGCGCAGCTTGTCGGGGTTCTCGGTGGTGACGTCGCGGTCACCGATGTAGATGCGTCCCGCCGACGGCTCGATCAGCCGGTTGATCATCTTCAGCGTCGTGGTCTTACCGCAGCCCGACGGTCCGACGAACGCGACGATGTCACCGGCGTCGATCTGCAGGTCGAGCTTCTTCACCGCGGGTTGGGGTTGCCCGCGGTACTGCTTGACGAGGCCCTCGAGGCGGATGCTCTCCCCGGCGACGGTGCGTCCGCCCGACACGGGGGTACTGGTCTCGCTGGTCATGACAGTCCTTTGGCGATGGTGAGGCGGCCGAGTAGTACGAGCAGGGCATCGAAGACCAAGGCGACGATGACGATGAGAATGGTTCCGGTGAGTGCCATCTCGAGTGCGTTGGCGCCACCGAGACGGGACAGGCCGTTGAAGATGAGCGACCCCAGACCCGGGCCGAGAACATAGGCGACGATGGCCGCGACACCGACGATCATCTGGGTGGAGACCCGGATACCGGTCAGGATCACCGGCCAGGCGATCGGCAACTCGACGGTCAGCAGGATCCGCCACCGCGACAGGCCGATTCCCTTCGCCGACTCGACCACCGTGGGCGGCACCGACCGCAGTCCGACGATGCCGTTGCCGATCACCGGCAACGCGGCGAAGAAGGCCAACATGATGAACGACGGCACCACGCCCAGGCCGAACGGCACGATCAACAGTGCGAGCAGCGCGAGGGACGGGATGGTCAAGGCGACGCGGCTCGTGGTGAGCGTGAGCGACGAGAACAGCGATGTCCGGTACACCAGCGCGGCGATGATGATCGCGACCACGGTGCCGACCAGTACGGACTGGAAGGCCAGCGAGGCGTGCTGATACGTCAGGAACGCCAGATCACCACCACGTCCATGAAGAAAACTCCACAGGTTCACTCGGCTCTGATCCCCTCGTCGTGCTGACGCGCTCTCCACTGGCGAGCTGGTGGTGAATGGGCGAAACCCCGTGTGTGGAGGTGAGCGCCGCAGGCTGAGGTCAAACAGTAAACGACGGGCAAACGCGGCGTACCGATTTCCGCAGGCGTCGTCGAACATCGGCCGCGCGGGTCAGCCGCTGGTCACGACCGTTGCGGGCTGGCGATTTCCGGCCCGCGGCCGGTACCGCCGAGGGTATTAAATCACTGTGGGCGAAAGTCGACGGGTGCGCAGGACGAGAGTCGCGAGGAGTGCAACGGCGACCGCGGACAGCGCGCCGACGTAGACGACGACTCCCACCCACGCGGCCACGGAATAGGCGATTCCGCCGACGGCGCCGACCACCGAACTCCCGAGGTAGTAGGCGAAGAGGTACAACGACGACGCCTCGGCCCGGTCGGTGGTCGCCCGCGCGCTGACCCAGCCGCTGGCCACTGAATGCGCCCCGAAGAAGCCCGCGGTGAACAACAGCACGCCGAACAGCGTTGAGGCGATGTTGTCGGGCAACGTGATCAGCAGTCCCAGCACCATCGTGGCGATGGAGGCGGTGAGAACCCGGCGCCTACCGATCCGGTCGGACAGGGAACCGGCGAGCCCGGAGCTGACGGTGCCGGCGAGGTACAACAGGAACACCGCACCGATCACCGACTGAGACAGGTGGAACGGGCCGGCCAGCAATCGGTAGCCGAGGTAGTTGTACACGGTGACGAACCCGCCCATGAGCACGAAAGCCAGTCCGAACAGGCACAGCAGCGGGACATCGCGCAGGTGCCCGCGGAGCCGCTGGAGGGTGCTGCGCACCGAGACGGGTTTCGGTGCGAAGAAGTGGGACGATGGCACCAGTCGCCAGAAGGCGACGGCGAAGGCCAGCGACACCAGACACGCGATCTCCAGCGCCCAGCGCCAACTGGTGATGTCGACCGCCAGGCTGGGCACCAGACGCCCGGTCAGTCCGCCGACGGTGGTGCCCGCGACGTAGCGACCCATCGCCGTTCCGAGCGAAGCGCCGTCGACCTCCTCGGCGAGATACGCCATGGCGACCGCGGGAACTCCGGCGCACAGCACCCCCTGCAGAGCCCGACCGGCAAGCAGCACCTCGATCGACGGCGACCAGGGCAGCAACAGGCCGATGATCGATGCCGAGATCGCCGAGATCACCATCACCCGCACCCGCCCGTACCGCTCCGACAACACGCTCGCGGGGATGATCGACAGGGCCAGGAAACCAGTGGTCAGTGACACGGCGAGTGCGGAGGTCGTGGGAGACACCCCGAACGCCTCCGAGAACACCGGGAGCAACGCCTGCACGTAGTACAGGGCCATGAACGTCGTCATCCCCGCGGCGAACAAGGCGAACGTCGCACGGCGGTAGGCCGGGGTGCCGAGTCGGTACCGAACGGGTGCGGTGCGGTCGGTGGTGGTCATCGCAAACCAGCATCACGCAGATCGATTACCGACGGAAATGAATCTTTTTGACCAATATCATTCACTGATGAATGACACGTCGGAAGCCTTCTGGTTCGTGACCCTCGCCGAGCTGGAGAACGTCACCGCGGCGGCCACCGCCCTGCACATGTCGCAGCCGACGTTGTCGCGACGGTTGCGCGAGCTGGAACGGACTCTCGCGACCCCGCTGTTCGACCGACACGGCCGGAGACTGACCCTGAACGGCGTCGGTCGGATCTACTTGCAGCGGCTGCGCCGGGCCAAGGCGGAGGTCGACGCCGGTCGTCGGGAGGTTGCCGACGCGCTCACCCCGACGGCTGGGACGGTACGTCTGGCGTTCCTGCACTCCTTCGGGGTACATCTGGTGCCGCGGCTGGTCGATCGCTTTCTCGGCGATCATCCCGACGTGGCGTTCGAGCTCTCTCAGGACGCCGCCGACGTGGTGGTCGGGCAGGTCGTGGACGGCTCCGCCGATCTCGGCCTGGTGTCACCGCGACCCGCCGCCGCGGGGTTGGGGTGGTCGAGGGTGAGCAGTCAACCGTTGGCCCTCGCGGTCACCGCCGATCACCGGTTGGCCGACTGGCCGTCGGCCCCGCTGATCGAGGTGTCCGCGGAGCCGTTCATCGTGATGCGACCGGGGTTCGGGATGCGCCACATCGTCGACGAGCTCTGTGCCGAGGCCGGATTCACGCCGCGGATCACCTTCGAGTCCACCGATCTCCAGACCGTCGCCGGGTTCGCGGCCACGGGGTTGGGGGTGGCCGTGCTGCCGGTCGAACAGGATGTGGTGCCACCCCCGGGCCTGCGGCTGATCCCGTTGAGCGGTGCGGCATCCACCCGCGACGTCGGGGTGGTCTGGCGCCGCGGCGCACCGTTGAGCGCCGCGGCCACCGCGTTCCGGGATCTGCTGCGAGATCAGTCCGTCGACTGACCGCCGATCGCGTTCAGCTCGGCCAGCGCGTCGGCGGACAACTCCAGACCCGCGCCGGCCACGTTCTCCCGCAGGTGCGCCACCGACGAGGTGCCGGGGATCAGCAGGATGTTGGGCGAGCGCTGCAGCAACCACGACAACGCCACCGCCATGGGCGTCGCGTCGAGCTGTGCGGCCACGGTGTTCAGCTCATCGGCCTGCAGCGGCGAGAATCCGCCCAGCGGGAAGAACGGCACGAATGCGATGCCCTGCTCGGCCAGCGAGTCGATGAGATCGTCATCGACCCGGTGCGCGATGTTGTAGAAGTTCTGTACGCAGGCCACCGGTGCGATGCCCTGGGCCTCGGCGACCTGCTCGGCGGTGACGTTGCTGACCCCGAGGTGCCGGATCAATCCCTCCTCGCGCAGGGCGGCCAGCACGCCGAACGGTTCGGCGATGGAACCCGCACGCGGCTTGTCGAAGTCGCCGACCCGCAGGTTCACCGCGTCCATCGCCTCCAGACCCAGGTGTTCCAGGTTCTCTTCGACCGCGCGCCGGAGATCGTCGGCCTCGAGGGCCTGCGGCCAGTTGCCCTCGTCGTCGCGGCGGGCACCGACCTTGGTGACGATGTGCAGCGACTCGGGGTACGGGGACAGTGCCTCGCGAATGATCTCGTTGGTGACGAAGGGGCCGTAGAAGTCGCTGGTGTCGATGTGGGTGATCCCGAGGTCGACGGCCTCGCGCAGGACGGCGACGGCGGCGTCACGGTCGGCGGGCGGGCCGAAGACGCCGGGACCCGCGAGTTGCATGGCCCCGTAACCGACGCGGGTCACGGTGAGATCGCCGCCGAGGGAGAAGGTGCCGCCGGGAAGGGTCGTCGTGGTCATGGATCCACACTCCTGATCGTTGTGTCCGTCGTATTCAGTTCGGTTCGAACTCACTGGGATCGAACACGGTCCAGACTGCCCGCACGCGAGTACGGATGGCACTGTCGATTCATCCAGGGATCGCCGGTCCGGGTATCCACCCGATCGCCTGCGGGAGGACCGGTCAGCGTAGGCCGGCGCGAAAGGCGACCGCGACCGCCTGCCCGCGGTCGCGGACGTGGATCTTGGCGAACAGATTGTTGATGTGAGTCTTGATGGTCGACTCGGAGACGAACAGCCGTCCGGCGATGTCGCGATTGGACAGTCCGTCCGCGATCAGGCCCAACACCTCGCGTTCACGGCTGGTGAGGTGGTCGAGTTCCCGGTCGGCGAGAGGTGCAGGGGACTGGGGCGCCGGGGCGGTTTCGGCGGGTGCGGCCGCCGGTCGACGCAACGCCGAGTTCACCAGCCGCGCCTGCACGGTGGGGTCGAGTACCGACTGTCCGGACGCGGCCGCCCGCACGGCGGCGACCAGCTCGTGGCGGCCCGCGTCCTTGGTCAGGTATCCGCGCGCGCCGGCGTCCAGCGCGGCGAACACGGAGGTGTCGTCGTCGAAGGTGGTCAGCACCACGACCGGCAGGTCTGGATCGTCGGTCAGCAGGCGACGTGTGGCCTCGGCCCCGTCCATCTCGGGCATCCGCAGGTCGGTGAGCACCACGTCGGGTCGATGTTCGGCGACCGCGGCCACCAATTCGATCCCGTTCGACGCCGTGGCGACCACCGAGATGTCGCTCTGCAGATCGAGCATGGCCGCCACCGACTCCCGGATGATGCCCTGATCGTCCGCTACCACCACGGTGGTCGCGCGTGGCGCGTTCTCGGACACCCGCACCTCCTCACCTTCTCCTGCTGTCACTCACCATGACAGATGTCATCACCAACCGATGACAACTGGGTGCGGTATCGCGGCCCCGTTCGCGGCAGTGTCATGCACATGAACATCACAGCGGACAAGACCGGGGCGGCGCACTCCGCGACCGCCACGGCGATCGACGTGCGCGATCTGCGCAAGACTTTTCGCGGGCCCCACGGGGCGACGGTCACCGCCGTCGACGGCATCGACCTCACCATCGGGGCGGGGGAGGTGGTGGCGTTCCTCGGACCCAACGGCGCGGGCAAGACCACCACCATCGACATGATCCTGGGACTCACCACCCCGGCATCGGGGACCATCCGGGTGTTCGATCGGACCCCCGAGCAGGCCGCCCGCGAGGGTCGGGTGGCCGCGGTGATGCAGTCGGGGGGCCTGTTGCCCGACTTCACCGTGGAAGAGACCGTGCGGATCATCGCCGCGACCTTCGGTGCGACCGACGAGATACAGGACGTCATGGGCCGTGCCGACATCGCAGGTATCGCCGGGCGCAAGGTGTCGAAATGCTCGGGTGGCGAACAACAACGCTTGAAGTTCGCGCTGGCTTTGCTCCCCGACCCCGACCTGATCGTCCTCGACGAGCCCACCGCGGGAATGGATGTGGAATCGCGGCGCGCGTTCTGGTCGACCATGCGCGCCGATGCCGGGCAGGGCCGCACCGTCCTGTTCGCCACGCACTACCTCGAGGAGGCCGACGACTTCGCCGACCGCATCGTGATGGTCGCCGGGGGACGGGTGGTCGCCGACGGGACCACCGCCGAGATCCGCGCGCAGGCCTCGGGTCGGGTGGTCTCGGCGGTCCTCACGGCCGAGGAGATCGAGCGCGTGCGCACGGCCGTCCCGGAGATCACCGACATCGACATCCGCGGCGGTCGCGCGTTCTTCGCCTCCGGTGATTCCGACACCGTCGCCCGCTACCTGTTCACCGCCACCGACGCCCACGACGTGGAGATCGCGGCGCAGAACCTCGAGGACGCGTTCGTCGCCCTCACCCATCCGTCCGAGGACAAGGAGATCCTTCGATGACCGCAGCACTCGCCCCCGCCAGCCGACCGCGATCCGGCGCGCTCGGCGGTTTCAGCATCACCTACCTGGTCACCGATCTGCGACGGGTGCTGCGGAATCGGCGGGCGCTGATCTTCACCGTCATCATGCCGACGCTGATGTACTTCGTCTTCGGTTCCACGCAGGGTGACACCTCGGATCGCATCGGACACGCGAACGTCGCGGCCTACGTGATGGTGCACATGGCCGTGTACGGGGCTGTCATCGCGACCACCACCAACGCCGCCTCGGTCGTCCTGGAACAACAGGCCGGATGGACACGCACTCTGCGACTGACCCCGCTCACCCCGGTGTCATACGTGCTGACCAAGACCGGTGTCGCCCTGACGATGGCATTGCTCCCACTGCTGTTGCTCTCGGTGGCGGGTGCGGTCACGGGAGCGAGCGCTCCCATCGGACTCTGGGCCGGGTCGGTGTTGCTGGGTTGGCTGAGTGCGTCCATCTTCGCGGCCTTCGGGATGGCGATCGGTAGCGCGTTGCGCACGGAGGCGGCAATGCAGCTCGCCGGTGGCGTGCTCACCCTGCTCGCCTTCGCGGGCAACGTGTTCGTGCCGCTGCGGGGTGCCATGTACACATTCTCGCAGTTCACGCCCATGTTCGGAGTGAACGCGTTGGCCAACTATCCGCTCACCGAGGGTTACTCGGCCTACGGCCAGCACAGCTCGGTCTGGGTGGCCCTGCTCAACGTGGTGGTCTGGGCGGGCATCTTCGGTGCGCTGGCCGTGTTCTTCTACCGACGCAGCGGCGAACGCCAGTGAGCGCGCCCGGATGTTCCAGCGGCGAACGCCAGTGAGCGCGCCCGGATGTTCCAGCGGCGAACGCCAGTGAGCGTGACTGGTCCACAATGATCAAGGTGAGCGAGCATCTGAAGGCCTGGCGCGACCTGCGCTGGGTCTTCGGTGCGATCTGGCTGCTGTTCCTGACCTACCCCTACGTGGGGATGGTGACGTCGACGACGTTGTCGACCCCCGTCCGGATCGCGGGGCTGGTCCTGCTGACCGTGTTCGCGATGGTCTACACCGCGATGTGTGTCTACGTGATGGTGCCCTGCATGCGCAGCGGCGACCGCGGTGGTCATCACCCCGTGTTGTGGGTGACGGGCCTCGGGTGTCTCGCGGCCGGGTTGGCGCCGATCATCGGCCAGCAGGTCCTGGGGCTGGGCCCGTACTTCATGGCGCTCGCGCTGTTCCTCTTCCCCGCGGTGTTGTCCGCGGCGACGGTCATGGGGATCATCGCGGCATCGGTGGTACTCCCGGAGCTGATCGGCGGGTGGTCGCCGGATCCGAGCACCACCGTCACGCTGATCGTCGTGGGTCTGGTCCTGGTGGTCATGCGGTCGTTGCAGATGCGGGAACGCCTGCGCGACCTCGCCGCCGAACAGGAACGGGCTCTGCAGAAACAACTCGCGGTGGTCGCCGAACGAGAGCGCGTGGCCCGCGACGTGCACGACATCCTGGGCCACTCGCTGACCGTGATGGCCCTGAAATCAGAACTGGCGGCCCGCCTCGTCGACGTGGATCCGGCGCGGGCGAAGGTGGAACTGAACGAACTGCACGAGTTGTCCCGCGCCGCGCTCGGCGAGGTGCGTACCACGGTCGGTGATCTGCGGGCCCCGGATCTGCACACCGAACTCCGTTCTGCGCGCAGCGCTCTGGACGCCGCTGAGATCCGCGCCGAGATACCGGTGGGTGACGGCGTGCACCATGATCCGGTGCTCGCCTGGGTGCTGCGGGAGGCGGTGACCAACGTGGTGCGCCACAGCGATGCCCGTACGTGTCGAGTAGCGCTGCGGGAGAGAGGGATCGAGATCGTCGACGACGGGCGCGGGATCAACGGCAGTTGTTACGGCAACGGGCTGCGGGGGCTGGACGAGCGGGTTCGCGATGCGGGCGGCGTACTGGAGGTGTCGGCAGTGGACGGGAGCGGTTCGGGCGAGGTCCGACCCGGCACCCGGGTGCGGGTGTCGTTGCCGTGAGCGAGATCAGGGTTCTGCTGGCCGACGATCAGGCGCTGGTGCGTGGGGCGCTGGCCGCTCTTCTCGACCTCGAGTCGGATCTGACGGTGGTGGCCCAGGTGGGGGAGGGAACGGCCGTCGTCGATGCGGCGCGTGCGCGCGGCGTGGACGTGTGCCTGCTGGACATCGAGATGCCCGGTGCGTCCGGCATCGAGGCGGCCGCGGCTCTGGCGGCGGAACTCCCGCAGGTTCGTTCGCTGATCGTCACCACCTTCGGTCGCCCCGGGTACCTGCGTCGGGCCGTGCAGGCGGGGGCATCCGGTTTCGTCGTGAAGGACACCCCTGCCGCCGAACTGGCCGACGCCGTGCGTCGGGTGCATGCGGGGTTGCGGGTCTTCGACCCGACGCTGGCCACCGAGAGCCTCACCACGGGTGACAGTCCGTTGACCGACCGGGAGCAGGAGGTGCTGCTGGCCGCGTTGGGCGGGGCGACCGTCGCGGCGATCGCCGCCGACGTCCACCTGTCCCCGGGAACCGTCCGCAACTATCTGTCCAGTGCGATGGGCAAGACGGGCGCCGGTACTCGCGCGCAGGCGGCGACCGTCGCGCGGATGCGGGGCTGGATCTGATCGCGTTCCCGACGCTGATGGCGACCTCACAACAACATTCGAGCCGTACCCCAGGTTCGGTGACTACACACGGTTCGACTCGGCGCAACGGTTGTGCCATCAGTGAACTGTGAGGTGATGTTGTGAAGCAACGATGGATGACGATGGGAGTCGGTGCGCTGGCCCTCTCGGCGGCCGCCCTGGTGGGTGGATGCTCCTCGGACGGTTCGACATCCACCGCGAGCGGTACCACCGCCGCTGCGGCGGCGACGAGTTCGACATCCGGTGGGACGTCGACTGCGAGCGGCGGCGGGTCGTCGACGCAGATGGCCGCATTCCAGGAGTGCATGACGAAGAACGGGGTCAGCGCGCCACAGGGCGGCGGACAGGGTGGTGGAGCCCAGGGTGGCGGCACCGCCCCGAGCGGGGTGAAACCGACCGGTACGCCGCCGGCGGGTGGCCAGGGTGGTCAGCAGTCGGGATCGGCGGGCAAGACGATGTCGGCACCGCCGGGAGTGGATTCCGCGACCTGGACCAAGGCGATGGCAGCGTGCAAGTCGTACGCGCCCTCGATGCCCTCGTCCTGAGGTCACACCGGCTGAGCCGGTCCTATCACGATGCGCGCGACGTCCCACGTCGCGCGCATCGTCGTGTCCGGGCCTGAAGGCCGGATTCGAGATCAAAACGAGACGTTGACCGGCTGCGGTAACGGTGGCATCACAGCAGGTCACACCCGCTCGCTGCAGTGGCGTAACCCCGGCTCACCGGCTACGGTCCTTTGCGGTGACGCACGCTGGCAAAACAAAAGTTTTCTGACATGCATCGTCGCGTTCGAGGGAGGAGCGGTGGACGTATTCGTGAACGGTGGTGGTCGCGACACCGTGTGCCGGCGAATCGTCGTATGTGAGACCGCGTCCATGCCCGCAACATGTGCCCGGCCGACGGGTATGCACCTGAGTGCGGCACCACCCACCACAAGGATGCGCTCACGCGGTACCCCGGTACCCGTGTGTGCGGCCGATTCCACGCCGTCCCGGCGGGTCCCCAGGGACTCGTGACCCGGGACACTCACAGAGAGATTGGGATTCGATGAGCAAACACATGATCGTCAAGCTGGCGGGATCTGTTGCCGCGGTCGCCGCCATCGGCGCAGCGGTGGCCGGTTGCTCGGACGCGAAGGACGCAGCATCGTCGGCCACCTCCGCTGCCGGATCCGCCGCGGGGTCGGCGGCGGCCGGTGCGTCGGGCGCCGCATCGTCGGCGGGCGCAGCCATCCCGGGCGCCGGAGGGGAATCCGGTTCCGCCGGCGCGGCGGGAGAGTCCGGTGCAGCTGGTTCGGTGCTCGATTCGCCGACGACCACCGCCGCGGCCGAGCCCGCCGTGCCGTCGACGTCCATCGCGTCGCCCGAGGGCAAGGACGTCTCCATCACCGACCCGGCCATCATCGCGGTCTACGCGTCGCGCGGCTACGAGAAGGGCTTCCTGGGCAAGCCGCTCGGCCCGGTGGTCACGCTGCCCAGTGGGGGCAAGTTCATCACCTTCGAGGGCGGTTCGATCTACGAGAACCCGAAGGACAAGAAGGCGTACACCGTCCAGGGTGCGATCGGCGGGTACTGGGGCACCCAGAACCACGAGAACGGCAAGCTCGGTTACCCGACCAGTGACGAGAAGAAGACCGATGAGGGTCTCGTGCAGACCTTCGACGGGGGCACCTTGGTCGACAAGGACGGCACAGTCACCGAGAAGTGACGCTCCGGCAGTAGCGTCGCGCACGACACAGGGGTGCGACCACCGAATCGGTGGTCGCACCCCTGTTGTGTCCAGGCAATTCGCCGCCGACGCGTCTCGCGTCTCCGGAGATGTCGGATTCGCGGCAAACAGCCAGGTCACAGGATGCGATTTCGGTACTCACCGAGCGGCGTGACAAAATATCATGAGGCCCGTCTGCGACGGCGATCCCGAACAGGGCGGGCGTGGACATCGTACGTCCGATCCGGCAACGGCGCCGAGTTCGGAGCAGTCGTACTCGGCGGGTCGTCGGTCACGATGTGGGCAGCCCCCACCATCGGGCCTCGACGACCAGGACGCGTGCCGGGATCGGCCGCACGCATGAACTATCAAGCGCCGCTCGCGGGCAGGTGCGACGTGAGGTGAGTATGAACCAGGCTCCCATCCCGGCCGGTGACAGGCCTGCCGGTCACCGGTACCCCGACAGGGTCGGGCTCTACAACCCGGTCAACGAGCACGACTCCTGCGGTGTCGCCTTCGTCGTGGACATGTACGGCCGTCGCAGCCGCGACATCGTCGACAAGGCCATCACGGCACTGATCAACCTCGAACACCGCGGTGCCGCCGGTGCCGAGCCGAACACCGGTGACGGGGCGGGCATCCTCATCCAGATCCCCGACACCTTCTTCCGCGCCGTCGTGGACTTCGAGCTGCCGGCCGAGGGCGAGTACGCCACCGGTATCGCCTTCCTGCCGCAGGGCTCCGGTGATGCGCGGGCGGCCTGCGAGTCCGTGGAGAAGATCGTGGAAGCCGAGGGGTTGACCCTGCTCGGATGGCGTGACGTCCCCACCGACGACCAGTCCCTCGGCGCATTGGCCCGTGACGCCATGCCCACCTTCCGGCAGTTGTTCGTCGGCGGGGCCTCCGGGATCGACCTCGAACGGCGCGCCTTCGTCATCCGCAGGCGGGTGGAGTCCGAACTCGGCACCAAGGGCGCCGGGCAGGACGGCCCCGGTCGCGAGACCGTCTACTTCCCGAGCCTGTCCGGCCGGACCTTCGTCTACAAGGGGATGCTGACCACCCCGCAGCTCCGAGGTTTCTACCTCGACCTGCAGGACGATCGGGTGGAGAGCGCGCTGGGTCTGGTGCATTCGCGGTTCTCCACCAACACGTTCCCGTCGTGGCCGCTGGCCCAGCCGTTCCGCGCGGTCGCCCACAACGGCGAGTTCAACACCGTCACCGGTAACGAGAACTGGATGCGGGCCCGCGAGGCGCTGATCGACACCGATGTGTTCGGTGCGGGTACCGGGGACAAGATCTTCCCCATCTGCACCAACGGTGCGTCGGACACCGCTCGGTTCGACGAGGTGCTGGAGCTGCTGCACCTCGGGGGTCGCAGCCTCCCGCACGCGGTGCTGATGATGATCCCGGAGGCCTGGGAGCGTCACGAGTCGATGAAGCCGGCCCATCGGGCGTTCTACGAGTACCACTCCACCTTGATGGAGGCGTGGGACGGTCCGGCGTCGGTGTGCTTCACGGATGGCACCAAGGTCGGGGCCGTCCTGGACCGGAACGGTCTGCGGCCCAGCCGGATCTGGGTCACCCGTGACGGTCTGGTGGTGATGGCCTCCGAGGTCGGTGTGCTGGACATCCCGCATTCGGAGGTGGTGCAGAAGCTGCGCCTGCAACCGGGTCGGATGTTCCTGGTCGACACCGACGAGGGCCGCATCGTCGACGACGAGGAGATCAAGGACGAACTGGCCGCCGCGGAGCCCTACCAGGAGTGGCTCGACGCCGGGTTGCTCCATCTCGACGAACTGCCCGACCGTCCGCACACCCACATGCCTCATGACCGGGTGGTGTTGCGCCAGCAGGTGTTCGGGTACACCACCGAAGAGATCGACCTGCTGGTCACACCGATGGCGACCACCGGTGCCGAACCGATCGGTTCGATGGGCACCGACACCCCGGTCGCGGTGTTGTCGATGCGTCCGCGGATGCTCTTCGACTTCTTCCAGCAGATGTTCGCTCAGGTGACCAACCCGCCGCTGGACGCGATACGCGAGGAAGTGGTCACCAGCCTCGGTGGCAGCGTGGGCAAAGAGGGCGACCTGCTACACCCGACCCCGCAGTCGTGCAGGCAGATCACCCTGCCGCAGCCTGTGCTGGACAACGACAACCTGGCCAAACTGGTCCGGATCAACGACGACGGCGAGCATCCCGACTTCCGCAGCGTGCAGATACGCGGTCTCTACCCCGTCGCGGAGGGTGGTGACGGTCTTCGTCGGGCGCTCGACGACGTACGCGCGCAGGTGTCCGAGGCGATTGCCGACGGTGCGCGGCTCAT
Organism: Williamsia sterculiae; assembly: GCF_900156495.1. Classification (GTDB taxonomy): domain Bacteria; phylum Actinomycetota; class Actinomycetes; order Mycobacteriales; family Mycobacteriaceae; genus Williamsia_B; species Williamsia_B sterculiae. Next base: position 101,122 of record NZ_FTNT01000013.1, on the reverse strand, counting down.
CGTGCTGTCCGACCGGGAGTCCGACGAGACCCTGGCGCCGATCCCGTCGCTGCTGCTGACGTCCGCGGTGCATCACCACCTGGTGCGGGAGAAGACCCGGACCCAGGTGGGTCTGCTCATCGAATCCGGTGATGCCCGCGAGGTGCACCACATGGCGCTGCTGATCGGATTCGGTGCGGCGGCGATCAACCCGTACATGGCGCTGGAGTCCATCGAGAGCCTGGTGGACCGTGGGCGGCTCGGCGACATCGACTTCGCCAAGGCCCAAGCCAACTACATCAAGGCCGCGGGCAAGGGTGTGCTCAAGGTGATGAGCAAGATGGGCATCTCGACCCTCGGCTCGTACACCGGTGCGCAACTGTTCCAGGCGGTCGGCATCTCCCAGGCCACCGTCGACGAGTACTTCACCGGTCTGCACTCCCATCTCGACGGCATCGGCCTCGACGACATCGCCGCCGACGTCGCGTCCCGCCACGCGGTGGCGTTCACCGAGCGTCCCGAGGAACGCGCCTTCCGTGAGCTGGAGGTGGGCGGGGAGTACCAGTGGCGTCGTGAGGGCGAGTACCACCTGTTCAACCCGGACACCGTGTTCAAGCTGCAGCACTCCACCCGTACCGGGCAGTACGGGGTGTTCAAGGAGTACACGCGACTCGTCGACGACAACTCCAAGAAGATCGCGTCGCTGCGGGGTCTGTTCGAGTTCAACTTCGGTGACCGCGACCCGATCCCGATCGACAAGGTCGAGTCGGCGCGCGAGATCGTCAAGCGGTTCTCCACCGGTGCGATGAGCTTCGGCTCCATCTCCGCCGAGGCTCACGAGACCCTTGCGATCGCCATGAACCGCCTCGGCGGTCGTTCCAACTCGGGTGAGGGTGGCGAGGATCCGTCGCGTTTCGATCCGGACGAGGACGGCAGTTGGCGGCGCAGCGCGATCAAGCAGGTCGCCTCCGGTCGGTTCGGCGTGACCTCGCACTACCTGAGCAACTGCACCGACATCCAGATCAAGATGGCGCAGGGCGCGAAACCCGGTGAAGGCGGGCAGCTCCCTCCGCACAAGGTGTACCCCTGGGTCGCCGAGGTCCGCGGGTCCACGCCCGGCGTCGGACTGATCTCGCCGCCGCCGCACCACGACATCTACTCGATCGAGGATCTCGCCCAGCTGATCCACGACCTGAAGAACGCGAATCCTGAAGCGCGGGTGCACGTGAAGCTGGTCTCGGAGGTCGGTGTGGGCACCGTCGCCGCGGGTGTGTCCAAGGCACACGCCGACGTGGTGCTGATCTCCGGTCACGACGGTGGCACCGGTGCCACCCCACTGACGTCGGAGAAGCACGCCGGTGCGCCGTGGGAGCTAGGTCTGGCCGAGACCCAACAGACGTTGCTGCTCAACGGTCTCCGCGACCGGATCGTGGTCCAGGTGGACGGTCAGCTCAAGACCGGCCGCGACGTGGTGGTCGCCGCGCTGCTCGGTGCCGAGGAGTTCGGCTTCGCGACCGCGCCGCTGGTGGTGTCCGGCTGCGTGATGATGCGGGTCTGCCACCTCGACACCTGTCCGGTGGGTGTGGCGACTCAGAACCCCCTGCTGCGCGAACGATTTACCGGCAAGCCAGAGTTCGTGGAGAACTTCTTCCTGTTCATCGCCGAGGAGGTGCGTGAACTGCTGGCCCGCCTCGGCTTCCGGACCCTGCAGGAAGCCGTCGGTCACGTGGACGCGCTGGACACCGCCAAGGCGATCGCGCACTGGAGCTCGGCGAAGGCCGGCAAGCTCGACCTGTCGCCGATCCTTGCCGAGATCGAGTCGCCGTTCATGAACCAGGACCGGTATTGCTCCGGCTCGCAGGATCATTCGCTGGACAAGGCGCTGGATCAACAATTGATCTCGCAGAGTCGTGCGGCCATCGATCGCGGTGAACGGGTCAGCTTCAGCTCGAAGATCGCGAACGTCAACCGCACCGTCGGCACCATGCTCGGACACGAGATCACCAAGGCCTACGGAGCCGCGGGCCTGCCCGACGGCACGGTGATCATCGACTTCGACGGGTCCGCAGGCAACAGCTTCGGCGCGTTCGTCCCCAAGGGGGTGACCCTGCGACTGGCCGGTGACGCCAACGACTTTGTCGGCAAGGGGCTCTCGGGCGGGCGTATCGTGGTGCGCCCCGCCCTCGACGCCGGGGACGATTTCATCGCCGAGGACAACATCATCGCAGGCAACGTGCTCGGATTCGGTGCCACCGGTGGCGAGCTCTTCCTCCGCGGTGTGGTGGGTGAACGGTTCTGTGTCCGCAACTCCGGGGCGACGGCTGTGGTGGAGGGCGTCGGCGACCACGGATGCGAGTACATGACCGGTGGCCGGGTGGTGGTGCTCGGTGACACCGGGCGGAACTTCGCCGCGGGGATGTCAGGGGGCGTCGCCTACGTGTACGACCCGCACGGCAAGCTGCCCGCGAACCTGAACAGTGAGCTGGTGGAACTGGACACCTTGGACGACGAGGACACCGAATTCCTCCAGTCCACGCTCAACACTCATGCCAACGAGACCGGTTCGCCGGTCGCCCAGGCGATCCTGGACGACTGGTCGGAGAGAGTCGGCGACTTCGCCAAGGTGATGCCGCGCGACTTCAAACGGGTACTCGAGGCGATCGCCGCGGCCGAGAAGGATGGCCGCGACGTGGACGAGGCGATCATGGAGGCCGCACGTGGCTGATCCCAAGGGATTTCTGAAGCACACCGACCGCGAGGTGCCGCAGCGACGCCCGGTGGACCTGCGTCTGCTGGACTGGAAAGAGGTCTACGAGGACTTCAAACACGACACCCTCGAGACGCAGGCCAGTCGGTGTATGGACTGCGGTATACCGTTCTGTCACAACGGTTGTCCGCTGGGGAACCTGATCCCGGAGTGGAACGATCTGGTGTACCACGGCCAGTGGCGGGCGGGCATCGACCGCCTCCACGCCACCAACAACTTCCCGGAGTTCACCGGGAAGCTGTGTCCGGCTCCGTGTGAGGCGTCGTGCGTGCTGGGGATCAATCAGCCTCCGGTGACCATCAAGCAGGTCGAGGTGGAGTTGATCGACAACGCCTTCGTCGAGGGCTGGGTGCGACCGGAGCCGCCGTCGGTGAAGACGGGCAAGAGTGCCGCGGTCATCGGGTCGGGGCCGGCCGGGTTGGCCGCCGCGCAACAGCTCACCCGCGCCGGACACGATGTGACCGTCTTCGAACGGGCCGACCGGATCGGCGGGTTGCTGCGGTACGGGATCCCCGAGTTCAAGATGGAGAAGCGCCACATCGACCGCCGTCTCGAGCAGATGGAGGCCGAGGGGACGGTGTTCCGTGCCGGCGTCAACGTCGGTGTGGACGTCACCGTCGAGGAGTTGCGCGCCGAGTTCGACGCGGTGGTGCTGGCGGTCGGGTCGACCACCGGGCGTGATCTGCCCATCGACGGACGTGAGTTCGACGGGATTCACCAGGCGATGGAGTACCTGCCCTGGGCCAACCGGGTGCAACTCGGCGACGACGTCCTCGATGACACCGGACACCCGCCGATCAATGCCGACGGCAAGAAGGTCGTGATCATCGGCGGTGGCGACACCGGTGCCGACTGCCTGGGTACCTCGCTACGTCAGGGTGCGGAGATCGTGCACCAGTTCGAGATCATGCCGCGGCCGCCGGACGAGCGGGCAGAGTCCACCCCGTGGCCGACCTATCCGCTCATGTACCGCGTCTCCTCGGCCCACGAGGAGGGTGGCGAGCGGGTGTTCTCGGTCAACACCGAGTGCTTCGTCGGTGAGAACGGTCGCGTCACCGCGCTGCGCGCGCACGAGGTGGTCAGCAAGGGTGGCCGCTTCGAGAAGGTGGAGGACTCCGAGTTCGAGCTGGAGTGCGACCTGGTGTTGCTGGCGATGGGCTTCACCGGGCCCGAGCGGGTCGATCTGCTGGACAAGCTGGGCGTGGAGTACAACGAGCGCGGCAACGTGGTGCGTCGCGACGACTTCCAGACCACGGTGCCGGGTGTCTTCGTCGCAGGTGACGCCGGTCGCGGTCAGTCCCTGATCGTCTGGGCCATCGCCGAGGGTCGGTCGGCGGCCGCCGGGGTGGACGCATTTCTCACCGGCGAGACCTTGCTGCCTGCCCCGATCCATCCCACGCAGGCGCCTCAGCGCTAGCCGGACGGACGATGCCGCGGATCCGCCGGGTCCGCGGCATCTCTGCGTGTCGCGACTGCTAACAACATTCACATGAGTAACGTCAGTCACACGGGGGCCGAAGTCCTCGCGACCGTGTAACCAGACAACGGTCTGGTAACGATGAAGACGATGTGATCCGCGTCGGCCGCGACGCACAAGCGCTCGCGGTGAGATACGGTATCGAGAACAGATTATTTGTTAATCACAAGATCTCGGGATGTGATCAGTCGTGAAGCTGACGAATGGTAGCCGCGCCGGACGTCGTCGCTCGCATGTCTTCGGACCGTTGGGTACGGGTTTGTTGACCCGTCACCGGATGGCCCGGATGCTGCCGGAGGAGGCCGAACGCCTCGTCACCGCAGCTGACCTGCGTTCTTTCAATCTCTGACCAACTCACGGATCCGCCGGACCACCGAGGCCCGGCAGATCGTCACCGGATGCCGGCTCGTTCACCGAGCCGGTTCAGGGCGTCGGCCACCGTCGCCGGACTCTCCAGCACCACGAAGTGTCCGGCGGGCCGCAGTTCGGTGAAGATCGCCCCGAGACGTCGCGCGAATCTCCGCTGCTTCCACCCCCACACCGTCCGCACCGGGCCCCGCTGCGGGACGGCGGCGAGCACCACGGTGGGGACCGGAGGCATCGGTGACCGCTTACGCAGGTCCTCGAGTTGCTGGTTCATCGCCGGGAACCCGGCGTTCTCGATGAGGGTGGCCAGCAACGTGGCGGGGCGGGCGAAGAAGCCGTCGATCCAGGCGGACTGACGCTCGGTGTACCCGCCGGGAGGTCGGGGCAGGAAGATGTCCCGACTGCGGACGCCACCGAGCGCGGTCAGTCGCAGTGCCTCGATCACCCACAACGCCCGGTAGCAGTTGGCCACCCTCCACCGGGTGGGCAGGATGCGCCAGGGCAGCAGCACGTAGGTGCCGTCGATCATGGCGACGCCGGCGACCCGCTCGGGATGGTTCCGGGCGAACCCCTCGGCGTAGAGCGACGAGATGGAGTGCGCGCCGATGACCACCGGACGGTCCACCCCGAGGTGGTCGAGCACTGCGGCCATCCGCCCGACCTCCGCCGCGAGGGTGGGCACGGCGTCGCGGGGCAGGGGTGCGCTGAATCCATATCCGGGCCGGTCGTAGCGGATCACCTGCCATCGCCCCCGTAACCGCGCGGCCAGGGCATCCAGGTCGAACCAGTTGCTGCCGAGGGCGGTCAACAGCAGGATCGGCGGTCCGGCGCCTTCGGTGACCACGTGCACGATCTGCCCGCCGAGATCGACCCGCTCACCCGGCGGCGCGATCGCGTGGTCGTCGGGTGTGGGCGCGCTGTTCTCCGGCGCGGTCATGGCAGTCCTATCGCGATGTCGATTGCCCGGATCCGGGGGATCTCCGGCAGGATCATGGTGTGTCCAGCATGCCCGTCGACGACGTGCCCATCCGTGACGAGTCCATCAGACTCGGGCAGTTCCTGAAACTCGCCAATCTCATCGACACGGGGGCCGAGGCCAAGATCGTGATCGCGGACGGGCTGGTGGCCGTCAACGGTGACGTGGAATTACGCCGTGGCAGGCAGTTGGTGGTCGGCGACCGGGTGGAGGTGGACGGCCGCTCGGCCCGGGTGGTCTCGCAGTGAGTGACGCGCGTGTCACCGTGTGCGGAGTTCGCGGCGTCGCACCCTAAGCTGTGCCCATGAGCCTCCCGACCTTCACACCCACGGCGGATCTGGTGGACGAGATCGGCGCCGACGTGCGCAGCTGCGACACCCAGTTCACCCAGTACGGCGGCCGCACCGAGTTCGTCGGCACCGTGTCGACCGTCCGCTGCTTCCAGGACAACGCCCTGCTGAAATCCGTGCTCGGAACGCCCGGTGAGGGCCGGGTGCTGGTCATCGATGGTGGCGGATCGCTGCACACCGCGCTGATCGGTGACCTCATCGCCGAACTCGGCCGCTGCAACGACTGGGCCGGAGTGGTGGTCAACGGGGCGGTCCGGGACTCGTCGACCCTGCGCACGATGGAGTTCGGGGTCAAGGCATTGGGCACCAACCCACGCAAGTCCACCAAGACCGGCGACGGCGAGACCGACGTCCCGGTGGAGCTCGGCGGTGTGGTCTTCAGCCCTGGCGACCTGCTCTACAGCGACGACGACGGCATCGTGCTCGTCGCTTCCTGACCGAACCCTGCGACCCAGCCGGAGAACCTCATGTCACGTCCCACCTCCGCCACCTTCGACCGTTTGCGCGCTCTGTCGGCCATCGACGACCCGGACACGCGTGAGCAGCGCGACGTGCTCGAAGCATTCACCGGTACGCCGATGGCGCGGATACCGGTCGGCACCGCCGACGACGTACGGGCGGCGGTCGACCGGGCACGCGAGGCGCAGCGTGCGTGGGCGGACACATGGCCGAAGGAACGCTCCGCGGTGATCGCCCGGTTCGCCGACCTGGTGTTCGAGTATCGGGACGCGCTGATGGACTTCGCCCAGGCAGAGACCGGCAAGGCCCGGGCCTATGCGCAGGAAGAGGTGGTCGACGTCGCGTTGACCGCCCGCCACTACGCCAAGGTCGCGCCGGGACTGCTCGCCGCGAAGCGGGCCAAGGGGATGATCCCCGGGGCCACCGACGTCCGGATCCGGTACCAGCCCAAGGGTGTGGTCGGCGTCATCTCGCCGTGGAACTACCCGTTGACGTTGGCTGCGTCGGACGCCGTCGCCGCGCTGATGGCGGGCAACGCGGTGGTCATCAAGCCCGACAGCCAGACCCCGTACTGCGCGCTGGCCGTGGCCGATCTTCTGTACCGGGCGGGGCTACCCCGCGAACTGTTCGCGGTGGTACCCGGGAGCGGCGGTGTGGTGGGACGTGAACTCGTCGAGCAGGTGGACTACCTGATGTTCACCGGGTCCACGGCCACCGGGTCGTTGCTGGCGGAGCAGGCCGGTCGCCGACTGATCGGGTTCTCCGCGGAACTCGGCGGGAAGAACGCGATGATCGTGACCGCCGACGCCGACGTCGACAACGCCGTCGAGGGTGCGGTGCGCGCCTGCTACTCCAACTCCGGGCAACTGTGCATCTCCATCGAGCGGTTGTACGTCGAACGGCCCGTCGCCGACGAGTTCACCCGGCGGTTCGCGGCCCGGGTGGAACGGATGGAGGTGGGCGCGGACTACGACTTCGCCGCCGAGATGGGATCGTTGGCGTCGCAGGCCCAGGTCGACGCCGTGACCGCTCACGTCGAGGACGCCAAGGCCAAGGGCGCCACCGTCCTCGCCGGTGGTCGCCCCCGACCCGACCTCGGACCCTTCTTCTACTCGCCGACCGTGCTGTCGGGGGTCGATGAGGCGATGGAGTGCTTCGGCAGCGAGACCTTCGGCCCGCTGGTCTCGATCTACCCGGTCGACTCGGTCGACGAGGCGATCGAGCTGGCCAACGACACCACCTACGGCCTGAACGCCGCGGTGTTCGCCGGTGATCCGGCCGAGGGCCGACGTATCGCCGCTCGACTGCACGTGGGCACGGTCAACCTCAACGAGGGGTATGCCGCCGCCTGGGGGAGTACCGCCGCGCCGATGGGTGGCATGGGCGCGTCCGGGGTGGGGCGACGGCACGGCGACGAGGGACTGCTGAAATACACCGAGCCGCAGACGATCGCGACCCAGCGGGTGATCGGAATCGGCGGTATCAAGGGCGTTCCGCGATCGGTGTTCCTGCGCACGGTCCCGACCGCGATGAAGGCGCTGAAGTACGTGCCCGGGCGGTAGGGCGCAGCGTCCGGCTGCTTGCTGGCACACCCGAATTCGCACCAGTTTCCGCGATTCTGGTCCGTTGCAGAGGGTGCGGACTGCCGAAACTGGTGGGGATTGGCGCGGTGACCCTCAGTCCGCGTGCTGTGCCGCGTTGGCGGCGATGACGTCACGGAGGTACTCGGCAAGGCCGGGTGCCTGGTCGTCGTAGTGGGCGCGGAAGCGCGGATCGGCGACGTACATGTCACCGAGGCACATCTGCATCGAGTGATCACAGTCGTAGAACCGCTCGATCGACGCCCGGTGACGCTCGGCCAACGCGTTCGCCTGCGGTGATCCCGGGGCGGCACCGGTGCGCATCGCCGCGGCCAGGTCGGCATCGAGAGCCGCGGTGTCGGCGGCGATCCGTTGCCAGTCGGCCTTGCTGTACGCGGCGGTGCGCTGTTGGGACTGCGCCCAGGCCGCGGTGTCACCCCACCGTTCCTCGGCCTCGGCGCGGTACTCCTCACCGAGCCAGTCGTCGCCGAAGATCTCCCGTTGTTCCTCGGCGCTCAATGCGACGCCGTCGTTCTGTGCACTCATCATGTCCTCCACGGCTGCGACCATGTGGTGCAAGCGGTCGATGCGCGTCAGCAGCTCGTGGCGCTGCCGGGCGAGCTGGGCTCGCTCATCGACGGTCGCATCGTCGAGCAGGGTCGCGATCTGCTCGAGACCGAATCCCACCTCGCGGTACACCAGCACCCGATGTAACCGGGCCACGTCGGCGTCGGTGTATCCGCGATACCCGTTGTGACCGCGGACGCTGGGCTGCACCAGACCGATGTGGTCGTAGTGGTGCAGGGTGCGCACGCTGACGCCGACCAACCGGGCCGTCGCCCCCACGGAACGATGTGCGTGTCGATCGTCGAGGCGGGGTTCGGAGGGATTCTCGCTCACACCCATCACCTTCCGACCTCACGTCACGTCAGGGTCAAGCCCGGAACCGGCGGGCGCCGATCAGTCCTTGTGACCGAGCCAGCGGCGACCGATCGCGACCGTGGTGGCCACCGCGCCGAAGGTCATCAGCACCTGCCGTTTGGCGAACCGCTTGGGGTTGGACAGCGCGGTCGGGGCGGTGCGACGCAGCTGGGTGAAGGTCGGGATGTCGAGGGCGAGCCGGTCAGGTGCCTGCTCTTCTCGCGTGTCGGTCGGCGGTGCGCCCGCGGGTGGGGAGCTCGGTGCCGACGGGGTGGTGCCCGCACGGCCCGCCGGTCGGGTCGCCGCGCGGCCACCCGTGCCCGGACCGGACTTGTCACCGGATGGGGTGGCCCGACCCTTGCTGACCGGGGTCGTGCCGCCCGGAGGCTGGGTGGTCGCCTTGGAGGTGGGAGCCTTCTTCGCCGTCTTCTTCGCGGCGCTGGCGGCGGGACTCTTCTTGGCGGGCGACTTCTTCGGTGCCGCCTTCTTGGCGGCCGTATCCCGAGACCGTGTGTTGTCACCGGAGGTCCCTGCGGCCGGTGCTTTCTTCGCCGGTGCCTTTTTCGCGGCTGCCTTCTTTCCGGGCGACTTCTTGGCCGGAGACTTCTGTGCCGGAGACGACGTGCCCGAGGGCGTCTTCTTCGCGGGTGCCTTCTTCGCGGGTGGCTCGTCGGCGGACGGCGCGGGCCCATTCGAGTCGGTCATGGTCTCAGCCTATGGGCAGATCCTGTGTTCGGGCGGACTCACCGTCGAACCGCCCGTCACGGCGGCACCATCGACAACCCGGAAGCGAGGGCGAAGACCAGCGCCATCACCGCGATCTCGATCCCGGCGTTGCGCACCGACACCCCGGCCGTGATCCGATGGCTCGTCACCCGCACGGTCCAGCGTGTGCGGTACCACCAGCCCAACGCCACCAGACAGACCAGCAGCACGCTCTTGGCCATCAGGAGACGGCCGTAGGCGCTGTCCCACACCGCGGGGACGGACGGCAGCTCCAGGATGGCCGCACCCACACCGGCCACCGTCACCCCGATCACCGCGTACGGCGCCCACCGGGAGAACTGCGGCAGGGTGCGCGACCATGCCGCCCGCCCGCGGTTCATCACGACCAGTGCGGCGAGGGTGCCGGACCACCACGCGGCGGCCAGCACGTGGACAGCGATCAGCAATGACCCCAGCCGGATCAACGAGAGGTGTCCGGTCACCGGTTCGGCCAGCAACCCCGCGGCCGCGACCGCGGCGACCGCGTCACCGGGAAGGGTTTTGTCGTGGCGCACCATCACCGCGCCGACGCCGGCGATGAGCACGGCCGCCATCACGGTGATGGCCGGGGCTGTCCCCGCGCGGGCCAGTGACCAGAAGCGATCCACCGACACCGCGAACGGCGACGTCCCCGTCCGAGACCCGACGTCGAACAGCAACGCCGACAACGACACCGGCACCCACACCGCCGCGACCACCACCACCGACCGACCGGGACGAGTCGCGCCGATCCGGGTGACCAGTCCGAGCCCGATCAGCAGGGTCCCGGCACCCGACGACACGGTGCGCGTGGCGGAGGTGACCACCGAGAAGGGTTCGTCGGCAGACAGCAGTCGCGCGACGAGCACGCCGACGAGCGCCACGACCGCGACCACGACGAACCAGGTCCGTCGGGCCGCGGCCGCGGCGTCATCCGGTCGGGCGGTGTTCAGCGCTACCGCCGAGCGGACCGCAGGAACTTCGGCGGGCGTACCGTGACCAGCAACCCACCGGCGAACAACACGACGCCGCCCACGATGAACGGCCAGACCGGGACCCCACCGGACCCACCGCCGGAACCGCTCGTCGTACCGGCCTTCGGACCGGGCGTTCCGGTGCCCGCGGTGGTCAGCGTGAAGCGGACCGTCCCGCTCACCGGGTGACCGTCGGCCGAGGTGACCCGCCAGTTGACCCGATACTCGCCGGTGGGACCGAGTGGGCGCACCGACACCGACGCCGACGCACCGGCGATCACCGGAGTCCCGTCCTGCCACTGGTTGCCGTCCGGGCCGACGATCGTCATCGCCGGATACGACGACTGCAACGCCTCGTTGAAGCGCAGTGTCACCCGCTGCGGACCCGCCGACAGCGACGTGTTGTCCGCGGGATCCGACCCGACCAGCGTGGAGTGCGCCGAGGCGGGACCGGTACCGATCGTCGACAAGCCGAGAACGGCGACGAGCGCGAGCAGGGCACTGGTGATCCGTGAGCGGGTCATCGCTTCCGCCCGCGCAGCGTGGTGCCCAGCGCCAGTGCGACACCGAGCGCACCTATGACCAGACCGGCGCCACCCAACCAGCGGGCGGTGTCGTCGGACCCCGCGGTGCTGTCGGACGAGGTGGTGCGGTCGGGCGACGCCGCCGCGTGACCGTCCCCGCTGCTCGCGGCCAGGGTCACCTCGGGTGCGGGGTGTTCGGGTTCGGAACCGTCGGGGTTGGCCCGTTGATCCCAGTCGACGCGCTGCCCGTCGGCGTAGGTCTGGACGGCCGGGAAGCTCACCGACGCGGTCGTCGGCATCGGTCCGGCGCTGAGCCGGAAGATCTCGAACTGTCCGACGGGGATACCCGGTGTCCCGGGCTGCGCCGTCCACGTCACCGACGTGGCCTCGGCAGACGCCGGGTCCTTGACCACCGTGGACGTCCACCCGGCCATCGGTTCGGTCATCGCCGACTTCAGCTTCGGCAGGGTGACGGTCACCGACGTGGTGGCGCTGGTGTCGGACTCGTTGGGAACGCGGACCTGCAGCACCCCGTAACCACCCTGGGCGATGTCCGGTGCGTCGACGTGGACGTGGGCCGTCGCGGGGGCGGTGCCGAACAGCACACCACCCCCCAGGACCAGGCAGGACGTCGCGACCGCCAGGCCGGCACGGTGACGTCTGGCGCGCGACGATGCGGTTCCGCGGGCCCGGGATGCGGGCATGCGGGCATGACGATATGAACTCATGAGAGATCGGGTCTTTCTGTGTGTGGGAGAACGAAGATGTCGATGTCACACACAGACGGGAGGGCCGCGACGGCCCGGACCGCCGCAGAGGAGTGCGTCGGTGGCGGCGAACGGGACGTGGACGACGACGCGCCTCGGCCGCGGGACGACGGTCGCGACAGGGGCTCGGCGCAACGACCGCGCGATCGCGGTGATCACCGCGACCACCCGACAGACCGCGGCGATGAGCACGGCACAGACCGGGATGGCGATCAGGTGGGTGAGCAACATCGCCCAGGTGGTCCCCGCGGCCGCGGCCGCGGCGCGGGCGTCCACCATCGACCCCGCGTGAACATGCCCCGACGGCATGGCCGCAGGGTCGTCGGACATCGACCCGGGGCCACCCGCCATACACGCTGACAGCATCAGGTGGCAGGCGACCTGACCGCCGCTGAGCAGAGCGAACAGCCGCGGTGCCGTGACCATCCGGCCGGCACACGCGGCGGCGACCGCGCCCACGAGCGCGCACAGGACCAGCCCCGCGGAACCCGGAAAATGTCCGTCGGCGGTGCCGTGAGCGGCTACGGCGACCACGGGGACCACCACTCCGACCGCGATCCGGCCGCAGCCGAGCGTCGCCGAGGTGGTTCGCATCCGGTGGCTCAGGCGTGCACGCCAGACCTGGCGAGCAGGTCGGCGTCGATGCCCCCGAGCTCCCGCTCGATCGCGCGGTGTGCGCCTTTGCGGCGCGCGGAGGGCATGTGTTCGGCAGTCTGTACGGCGTCGGACAGCTCCTGGAGGCGGGTGCGCATTGTCTGCGCGAACACCTTCGCCTCGGCACCCGCAGCCGCGTCCTTCTGGTCGGCGACCAGCCTGTCCAACGATCGCTGGGCTGCGGCGATTCGCGCCGACAGGGCGGCACCGTGACCGCTGAACTTGCCGTATTCCTCGATGGGGACGCCCGCGCGGTTGGCCTGGAAGGCGGTGAGTTGGGCGCGGGTGAGGGTGGCGCCGCGGTAGGCGAGCGGCGCGAGCACCGGCGCGACGAGCTTGGCGACCTGCAGGTACCGCTTGACCCGTGCGGTGCTCAGCGCCTTGCCGTCGGCGGCGGCCTTCGCGTTCTCCTCGGCCACCTTGACCCGCGCCTTGTCCTGCTTCTCCTGGATCTTCGCGCCCTGCTTGGCGAGTTTGAGCTCCTGCTTACGGTCGTCCTTCAGCGCTTTGCGGTGCGTCTTGTCGCCGAGCTTCGCCTCGAGCTTGGCCCGCGCCTTGATGGCCTTGGCCTCGGCCTTGAGCTGCGCCTTCCTGGCCTTTCTACCGGTCGGCTTACTCGTGCGCTTCGACGTGAACAGGCCCATGCTCGGTTCCTCTCGCGGGGGCGTACCCGATACCGCCGAGGTACCGGGACCGACATTGTGGTGCGGCTGAGATCCACACCGCACGGTGCCGGGACGACCCTGCACAGATGCGGGTGCGACGAACAGCCGTCCGACGCGTGCTGTACAAGCATTACACAGGGGCAGGTTCGTCGAGAGAAGGGTGGTCGGACGCTTGACGAGTATGTCGGCGCGACCCGTCACCCTCGGCGCCCGCGCGCTCACCGGCTGCGAACACCGCGTCGCCCTCGACCACCTCGCGGTCGACGAGGCGACCGGTCGGCGGGTGGAACTGCCCGAACCCGCAGGTGTCACCCGCCGCAAGGAGGCGGCCGCCCTGCACCGGACGTGGGTGCGCGATCTGATGGCCGACCAGCACATCGACGACTGGATGGACGTCGCGGGGACGGCCGACGGTTCGCGTGCGGCGGGCACCGCCCGGGCGATCGCTGCCGGGGTGGGGTGGATCTGGAACGCGGTTCCGCCCATCGATCCGGACGGCAGGCGCGGCGGGGCGGACGGCCTGGTGTCCGACGGCGCCGGGTACCTACCGGTCATCGTGGTCAACCACCGCGTCACCGTGCCGGTCCCGCCCGACCGCGAACCCGACATCGCCGTGCCGCCCGCGATGACCAGCCCGCTGTGGTCGTGGTTGCCGGTGCCCGACCCCACCCGGACTCCCCGACTGCAGCGTCGCGACCGGATGCGGGTGGCGCAGCTCTACCGGATGCTGCAGGCCGCCGGCTGGGCCTCGCCCGCGCAGCGTGCCGGGGTGATCGGTCTCGACGCCGACTGCATCGTCGTGGTCGACGTGGCGCCGCTGCTGGCCGAACACGACGCCGTGTTCGCTCGACGACTGGCCATCGCACGCGGTGACGTCGCAACCCGACCCAGCCGCGTCGGGGAGTGCCGAAGCTGTCCGTGGTGGTCGGTGCGGTGCGGACCGCAGCTCACCGAACGTCGTGACGTCAGTCTGGTGGTCAACGGATCCCAGGTCACGGCACTGCGTGCCGCGGGGGTCGACACCGTCGACGACCTCGTGGCGCGGTCCGACGGTCCACCGCGGGACTGGACCGGGAGCTTCGCCGACGCGGTGACCACGGCCAAGGCCTGGCAGCACGGCGTGCCGTTGGTGCTGCGCACCCGAACCCCCACCGTGACCAGGGCCGACGTCGAGATAGACGTCGACATGGAGAGCTTCGGCGAGGACGGCGCCTACCTGTGGGGGGTGTTGCGCACCGACAACACCGACCCCGACGACGCACCGGGTTACCGCGGGTTCGTCACCTGGGACCCGCTACCCACGGCCGACGAGGGGCGCAACTTCGCGGAGTTCTGGACCTGGCTGACCGCCGAGCGGCGTCGGGCGTACGAGACCGGGCGCACCTTCGCCGCCTACTGCTACTCGCAGTCGGCGGAGAACAGGTGGTTGTTGGCCTCGGCGGACCGGTTCGGAGCACAGCCAGGTGTCCCCACCCGCGCCGAGGTGCAGGCGTTCATCGACTCACCCGACTGGGTCGACATCTTCGCGGCGGTCGGGGCCAACTTCGTCTGTCCGCAGGGCAAGGGACTGAAGGTCGTCGCCCCGGTTGCCGGCTTCGGTTGGCGCGATGCGGAGGCCGGTGGCGAGGCGTCGATGGAGTGGTACCGGCATGCGGTGGGACTCGACGGCGGAATGCCCGACGTCGGGCAGCGACGGCGACTGCTGATCTACAACGAGGACGACGTGCGCGCCACCAAGGTGCTGCGCGAATGGATCACCGACCGGGCCGCGATCGACATCCCACACCGCGACGATCTCTAGCAGTGGGCGTGACCCGGGGTCCACCGACCGTCGGGGGTCAGCGGGTGCCCCGGACGGCCTGCAGGAACGTGCCGCTGCCGGCCAATGCGGCCGCACCGATGGTGAGCAGGGCGGCGGGCAGGTAGTCGGCGAACACCTGACCACCGACACAACCGCCGTGGCCGTCGGTGCCGAACAGGCAGCTGGCATGGGCGACAGGTGTCGGTGTGGCGGGCTGCGCGGCCGGGGCGGGAGCGCCGCCACCGCCGCCCGCACCGGGCGATGGTGCGGCGTTGTTCGAGGGGGCACCGGATGACGGTGCACCGGGTGCGGGGGCGACGGGTGCCGCGCCGCCGGGGGCGGGCGCCATCGCCACCGCACCACCCGGCGCCGCGGGAGCAGGCGGGGCCGGACGTGCCGGTCCGGACCCACCCGGACCACGAGGAGCGCCGGGACCCGCACCGCCTGACGAGGGCGGGTCGTGGGGGGTCGGGGTCGCGGAGCGGCTCGATCCCCCGGAGTGGTCGGCCGTCGTGGTCTCCGAGGACGTCGATGTCTCGGAGGTCGGCTTGTGCGTGGGTTTGTGCGTCGGCTTGTGCGACGTCGGGGTACTGGTGTCGGGCTGGGAGGTCGCCGGCTCTGAGGTGTCGGGCTGGGAGGTCGCCGGTTCTGAGGTGTCGGGCGTCGTCTCGGGATCCGAGGTATCGGGCGTCGTGTCGGGCACCGAGGTCCCGGGCACCGAGGTCGCCGGCTCTGAGGTTCCGGGCTGGGACGTCGCGGGTTCTGAGGTCCCGGGCTGGGACGTATCCGGCTGGGAGGTCTGGGGAGCACTGGTCTGCATCGAGGTGGGCTCAGCCGTCTGACCGGTCTCGTCGGACGTCGCCCTACCCGGACCTTCGTTCGAGGTCGAGCCCTCGTCCGTCCCGGATCGGTCCGATTGCCGGCCATGACCGGAGGAGCCGTGGTGCACCGACCCCGACCCCGGGCCCGCGTCGGATCCCGATCCCGACGGGGCGTCACCGGGGGTGGCCAACGCCATGCCGGCGCCACCGAGCAAGGTCAACCAGAGCAGCACCGTCGGCAGCACCACTCGACGCAACCGACGCCGCCGACGCTGGGACACGTTCGTGTCATCGAACCGATGGCTCATCTGCTGCAAATCCTCCGGGATCCACCACACTGGTGACCGCATGTCGCGCGAGTGTCATGGCAGACGCCGCGACGTTATCTCCTCGATTGTCATCACAATCCCGTGCTCAGCGCAAAGAGGAGCCTCGGTGTGCCCGCCCGCCTGCGACACGGTGTGACGCCACGCACAGACTCCGGTGTCGCGACGCGGCCCACTAAGCTGAGGGCGAAATCATTCGTGACATGTACGCGGGCGTTGGCGATGACCGGCGTTCTTCTGATATATACAGGTTGCAAGACGTGATGTGCTCGTGTGAACTATTTGGTGACGGTCGTCTCGCCGGACGCAGATTGCCGGTTGGGCCACGAGTACACCGGACCAGGGGCGCGGGCTATGAGAAATGCAGGCGATAGCGTGGGAAACGGCAATTCGGACGGTGAATCGGGGCTGAGCGGTACCCGCATCTCTGCCGACGGCCCCACCGTGGATCCGGGCCTTTTCGCTCGACGCCTGGAAGAGCTCTTCCGCACCGTCCCCGGACCCAATGGTCGTGCCTTCAGCGCCAAGGCGATCGCTGCCCGGTCCACCGAGCGAGGTTTTCGTCTGGGGGAGTCCTACTTGTCGCAGCTCCGGTCCGGCAAGGCGAAGTCGCCGTCGTTCCGGACCGTGGAGGGCATCGCGGCGGCCTTCGGTGTGGACGTGCACTACTTCCTCGAAGACCGCGCGGCGCAACGTACCCGCGACCAGATCGATCTGATGCGGTTGCAGGCCGACAGCAACGTCCAGCTCGCCGCATTCCGTCTGGCCGGCCTGTCCGGAGACTCGGTCAGCGTGGTCAACGAGTTGATCAAGGTACTGCGAACGCAACAGGGCCTACCCGCTGATCCGCCGGACCTGTTGGCCGAGGGTGAGTCCGGTGCGACGTCGCGCTCAGAGGACGACGCCCGCGGAGCCCAGGTGTTCCGCGGCGACGACTCCTGACACCACCGCCCCACCACGCCCCTGACCACCGGAGTTGTCGACGACATGCGATCCGAGCGTTCCCTGAGGGCTTTGTGCCGTCGGGAGCTCGCCGGGCTCCACCTCGACCTTCCGCTGAGCGCGGAGCAACTGTGCGAGCGGTACGGTACCCGTCGTGGACGTCCCATCCGCATACTCGATCACCCGTTGCCCGCCGACGCGCCCAGCGGCATCTGGCTCGCGGCAGAAGACGGTGATTACTTCTTCTGTCAGGCCAACACCACCCCTCTGCATCGCGAGCAGATCATCGTCCACGAGTTCAGTCATCTGATGGCAGGGCATCAGCTGGTGGATCCCGGATCATCGGCCCCGACCTTTCCCACCGATGCGGAATCGGACGCCGCGCTCGGCCGCACCTGCTACTCCGACGAGCGGGAATGGGAGGCCGAGGTGCTCGCCACCCAGATCGTGGACTGGGCGGCGACCGCCACCCGGGGTGTCGGACACGCCGTCCAACACCGCGGACTGCGCGGTGTGCAACGCGCGTTGGGAGGTCATCGCGGATGGTTGTAGCGGGAGCGGTCACCAGCGGTGCGCTGGTCGGGATCGTCAACGTCGTCGCGGTCGTGCTGTTCGCGGTTGCCCTGTGCTGGCGGCTGGAGCGCCTGCGCCGCGGCGAGGGTGGACTGCAGTCGTGGGCGATGACCGTCGCCATCGCCGCCCTGACGATCTCGTTCGTGGTGACGAGCAGATCGGTCAGTGCCTGGGTGGACACGAACCTGTTCGCGGGGCTGGCGCGTATCGCCTATTACTGTCTGCTGTCGATCGGGGTCGCGGCCCTGGTCATCACGTTTTTCTTCTTCCGCGACAGCACCGACGAGACCCAGCGCCGCAAGATCGGCGCGGAAGCCGTGCCGCTGGTCGTGGCGGTCATCGGCCTCAACGTCGCCATGTTCGCGACTCCGGTGTCGATTCGTTCGTCCAACATCTCCGAGTTCACCACCCGTGACCTCGGGTTCGCGCTGTTCTTCGTCATCTCGGGCTGCTACCTGGTCTACGGTCTGTTCGCGAGCGTGAACTCGATCCGCCGCTACCTGCTGCTGGCCGACGGATACCTGCGCATCTCGCTGGCACTCACGTTCTGCGGACTGATCGTCATGGCGCTGGGCACGGTGGTCCAGACCGCCTTCGTGATCGGCTCCTTCACCAGTTGGTGGACCCTGCCGGTATTCGTCCCCGCGGCGACCACACTGGAGATCATCGGGTTGGCCATCTTCTTCCTCGGCCTGTGTTTCCCCATGCTGCACTCGATGCGGGTGGCGGCCAGGGACCGCGTGCGAGACCGGCGTCGGATGCGGGAACTGACGCCGCTGTGGGAACTGCTCACCGCCGACTTCCCGGCGTTGGTGCTGCCCGACTTCCGCGGCAACCAGAGCGCTCAGCTGCGCCGACGGGTGGTGGAGATCCGCGACGCACTGGTCCGTATCAGCCCCTATCTGCCCGCCGACTTCGACGACCTGTCACCGCAGGTGCAACTCGGTGCCCTGGACATCGCCCTGCACCAGCATCGCGCGGCGACCGCGGGTCCGGGTGCGGCCCGGCCGGTGCTGGCCGCCGAAGGACCGGGCATCGAGGGTGATGCGGCACCGCTGTTGCGGCTGTCGCGGGTCGTCGCCGAGCGGCGTGCGCGTGGCGAGAACCCGGTCGACGGATCCGACACCGGCCGGCACCGGGCGGCATCGGACCCGTCGACGAGCGCGACCGCTAGCGCGGGGCCATCCGCAGCGCGCCGTCCATCCGGATCGTCTCGCCGTTGAGGTAGTCGTGCTGGGTGATGAACTCGGCGAGCTGCGCGTACTCGTCGGGACGTCCCAGACGCTGCGGGAACGGGATACCCGCCTCCAGGGTCTTCTTGAACTCCTCGGTGATGCCGGCGAGCATCGGGGTCTCGATGGTGCCCGGCGCGATGGTGCAGACCCGCACCCCGACCTGCGCGAGGTCGCGGGCCGCGCAGATGGTCATGGCGTGCACGGCACCCTTGGAGGCGGTGTAGGCGATCTGGCCGATCTGACCCTCGAAGGCCGCCACCGAGGCGGTATTGATGATGACACCGCGCTGATTGTTGTCGTCGACGGTCGCCTGCGACTGCATGGTGTTCGCCGCCAGCCGCATCACGTTGAAGGTGCCCACCAGGTTGATGTCGATGACCTTGCGGAACAGGTCGAGATCGTGCGGGCCCTTCTTGGAGAGGATGCGGCTGGCCCAGCCCACCCCCGCGCAGTTGACGGCGACCCGCAACGGTGCGCCCGAGCCGGTGATGGTGTCGAGCGCGGCTTGTACCTCCGATTCCGACGTCACGTCGGTGGCGATGAAGGTCACTCCCTCCACCTCACCCGCCTTCTCGATCGATGGGGCGAGGTCGAGCGCGAAAACGGTCGCGCCCGCGGCGGCGAAACGCTGGGCGGTCGCGGCACCGAGGCCCGACGCACCACCGGTGACGAGTACTGCTGAACCGGAAATCTCCATCTGTTCTCCCTGATCGCGCGGCACGTGTCCCGGCTGCGAGGAGCGCATGGGGACATGCGACCGCTGTGGCGTCAGTGGAGACCATAGCGGGAGGTGGACAGGTGGGCGCGCACCGGATCCGCTCAGACCGACCGATCGCTCGGTGATGCGCCGATCGAGGCGGGTTCGGCATCCTTGCGCTGCTGGTCGAGAGCCCGGCGGCGATGCACCGAGCGGATGTAGAAGGCTCCGCCGATCAGCACCACGGCGGCCGTGGCCAGGGCGATACCGGCCACCAGCGGACTGCCCGCGGTGAGGATGCCCTCGGTCAACAACCAGACGCCGAACACGAGGAACAACGCGGCGGCACCCAGGGCGATGACCCGTTCGGGCAGCTTACGACCCAGTATCGCGCCCACGACGATGGCCAGCGCGTCGGCGGCGACCATGCCGATGGTCGACCCGAACCAGACGCCGACCCAGTTGTGGTCGGTGGACAGCGTGATGGTGGCCAGCATCGTCTTGTCGCCGAGTTCGGCGAGGAAGAACGACGACATGACCGCGAAGAACACCGATGCGCCGACGCGGTTGGCCTTGTCGGACTCACCGTCGTCGAGGTCGTCGCCGCGGATGGTCCACACCGCGAACACGAGCATGGCGATGCCGCCGACCACGGAGATCAGATCGGAGGGGATGGACAGACCCAGGAAGTGACCGACAGCCACCGAGACCAGGTGGACCAGGGTGGTCGCGGCCAGGATCGCCGACAGCACGACCCACCAGCGGTAGCGGATGGCGTAGGTCATCGCCATGAGCTGTGACTTGTCGCCGAGTTCGGCGACGAAGACGACGCCGAAGCTGACGAGCAGGGCGGTGAACATGACTCGACAGTAAGGCGACCCTAAAACCGAACACAACTGTCGGAAACGCTGCGACGGAAGCGCTCGGCGACCCGGACATCGAGAGTTGGGGCAGCCGAAAAACGCTGCTCGGCCGCGCCGTCAGGAGGCGAGCAGCATGGCCAACACCGCGGTGTCCGGATCGGCGTTGGGGTCCACCCCGGTCTGGTTGCGCATGGTGATGATGGTGCCGTCGGCCTCCGCCTCCGCCCATCCGGCACGGTGCTCGAGACCGAGCTCGGGCAACCCCGGCAACAACACACAGCCCGACCCGACCTCGGGACATTCCGGCAACGACGGTCGGGTGTGCGAGGGTGGATGCAACATCACCAGGGCGGGAGGGTGCCCGGACAGGGCCCGGCCGGCCTTGACGACACCGTCGCCGATGACGCTGCCGATGGCGACCATCATCCCGACGACATCCGGTCCGCTGTCCTCGGGACAGTCCTCGAGCACACCGAAGACGGTGGTCGAACGCAGGAACCCGGGGCGGCACGCGATCCGCACCGACGCGACCAGGGTCTGTGTCCACTCCAGGGTGGTGTCCGGCCAACGCCCGCAGATGAGCATTCCCTTGAGCTGGCCGCTCTGGTGAAACGGGGTGAGGCCGATGGACTCCGTTCGCGGACGCGGACCGCTCCCGCCGTCAGACTGTGTGCTCATGGTCCTCCCTGCAGCGGACTGTCGACCCCGTCGGGACCGAGTACCTCAGCTTGCCTCCGGTCATCGGACACCGCAGGGGTGGGACGGGGCGATCAACAGACTCGTTTCCGGCACGTAGCACATTCGTCACAACCCGACTTCCCGCAGGTCTGACGATCTCCTGTCGATGCATCAGCGGGAAACGGCCGACAACTGCGGGAGATCGGATCTGCCGCAGTTGTCGGCGGCGGGTCGGCGATCCGCGGACCGTGCGCTGGTCCGGACACGACGAACGGCGGCCTCCCCTGTGAGGGAGACCGCCGTTCGTGATGAGGTGCGACCGCGTGCGGCGGCGCCGAGGTCAGGCGGGGACGACGAGTCCGGCGCCCTGGCTCTGCGCCTTGGCGAACCGCTCGGCCGCGTCGGCCCAATTGACGACGTTCCACCAGGCCTTGACGTAATCCGGCTTCACGTTCTGGTAGTCGAGGTAGAAGGCGTGCTCCCACATGTCGAGCAGCACGACGGGGATGATCGTGGCCGGGATGTTGCCGCTCTGGTCGGTCAGCTGGAAGATCAGCAGGTTCTGACCGATGGTGTCGTATGCCAGCACGGCCCATCCGCTGCCCTGCAGCGTGGTCGCGGCGGCGGTGAAGTGCTTCTGGAACGCGTCGAAGCTGCCGAACTGGTCGGCGATCGCCGCGGCGAGGTCACCGTCGGGCTCCCCGCCACCGTTCGGCGAGAGGTTCTTCCAGAAGATCGAGTGGTTGGTGTGGCCACCGAGGTGGAAGGCCAGGGTCGCCGAGAGTCCGTAGACCTTGTCGGCGATGGTGCCGTCCGCGCGCGCCTCGGCGAACTTCTCGACCGCGGTGTTCGCACCCTTGACGTAGGTCGCGTGGTGCTTGTCGTGGTGGAGCTCCATGATCTTGCCGGAGATGTGGGGCTCGAGAGCTCCGTAGTCGTAATCCAGATCCGGCAAGGTGTATTCAGACACGTTGTTCCTCTCCGTGGGGAACCCGTCGCGCAGTGAGTTCCCTCGTCATCGACTTGTTGGACACGATCCAGAGTTCACGAGACCCAGGGTGAATGCAACATTCGCGCAATAGATGACCTGAACCCTTGTTCAGGTTGTCCGGCCGTCTCGCGGGCAGACCGAACCGCCGGCGACGACGGTGTGACGGCGGTCGTCACATGAGGATGAGCACGGCCAACACCAGCGCCAGTGCGATGACGGAGACGCCGATGCCGAGACACTGCGAACCGGTGGTCTTGGTGTGGGATCCGTCCGCGACCGCGCGACGGGTGGTGTGCCCGACGCTCCCCGTCGAGCCGATGTCACTCGCCATGGCGTCGTCGCCCTCCTCATCGCATCCGCTGCGTCGAGGGGATTGTGAACGGAGTCACAGTCCCGTCTGTGAGTTGCAGCATAGGCGGTGGATGTCCGAACGCTCAACTCGCCGTCGTCGGCGCAGGTCAGCGCAGCGGGACACCTCGCATCGGAACCCCCGGCCCGGGGCCGTCACGTCGAACCGGCGGCGAACTAGGATCGCCTACTGGCCACACCACGACCGGCCCCCGGCCGGGGGCAGACCGCGCCGCGCACCTGGAGGTGAGATGAGCCGCAGCACCGCAGCGGAGTTCTTCACCGACTTCGCCGAGAGCGCGGACGGCGACGTGACGCTGCGGCTCCTGCGGTCGCGCAACGCGGTGGTCCACCTGTCGATCATGGCCGCGCGTCTCGGCGACGGACAGGTCGCGGGTGATCTGCTGACCGCCCAGGTGCAGACCGACATCGATCAGCTCGCCGAGCACTGGACCGACCGCGGTTTCACCCCACCCGGCGCGACCGACCTGCTGGACCGATGGGTCAAGGACGGTTTCGTCTCGCGCACCCTGGATCCCGTTCGTGACGTGGACCGCTACCACCTGACCCGCGGGGCGACCAGCGCCATCGCGCAGATCCAGGCGGTGCGCCGGGACCGGTCCGTGGCCACCGAGACGGTGATGGAGATGGTCGTCGGGCGTCTCGGCGACGTCGCCGTGGCGATCAATCCGGATCCGGGCGAACACATCCGCGACATCGACGCCAAGATCGCCGACCTCCGACGCCGACGCGACGAGCTCGCCGCCGGTGCATTGCCCGCCGTGGATCGGCGCCGGGTCCTCGACGACATCCGGATGGTCAGCTCGCTCGCCGAGCGTATGCCCGCCGACATCATCGGGTACGGCGAACGGCTGCGGCAGAACTCGCGAGCGCTGCTCATCCAGGGCGCCGACGATTCCACCGGTGGCTACGCCGAGGCGTTGAACCGCCTCTTCGACGGATACGACGAACTCGCACAATCACCGCAGGGCAAAGCCTTCGACGCCTTCTACGGGTTGATCGCCGACCACCGGATGCGCCAGGTGCTCGAACAGCACATCGAGGACATCGTCGCCGGTATCCCGGACCTGCCCGACGACCTCGTCGAGACCCTCACCGGGTTCATCGACCGGATGTGGGCGGAGGTGCAACGCGTCGACGAGGTGCGCGGCCAGGTGTACCGGCGCATCAACACCTTCGTCAAAGAGGGCGATGTGCTGCATCACCGGGTGCTCCGCGAGCAGATCGCCGCCGCGCAGAAGGCCGCCGCGGCGGCCTTCGAACGCGTCGCACCCACGCGCGACATCGGCATACCGGTGCCGTTCAGCACTGTCGACACCGCGTCGGTGGGCGCGCTGGCGTTCCACGACGGCGTGATCGAACTGCCGGATGTGGTGCACGACACCGGCGGTGAGATGGTCATCGACCCAGCTGCGTTGATGGCGGTGGAATCGATCGACTGGCAGTCGTTGACCGAGGCGGTGAACCTGGCCGTGGACGCAGGCGACGGACCGACCGGGTTGGCCGACGTGCTGGCCGTGCTGCCGGGCGCGCGTGCCGGTGACGTGGTCGGCGTCTGGTCGCTGGCCCTGCGGCATGGGGAGGTCGACGAGGTCCGCGAGGTCACCGTCCTCGCGCACACTGCCGCAGGCGCCCGCGAGATGCGGCTGCCCGCGATGACTTTCAGCGCACCGCTGCCCGACGCACCCGTGTCCGCGCCGGCCGCCGTCCACCTGCTCGACGGCCTGACAGGAGCCCCTCGATGACCGACCCCCGCGACATCGATCCCGCCGCCGCCGCCGCCGCCGCCGACGCCGCAAACGTCGAAGGCCTCATCCCCGTCGACGACATCACCGACAACGCCTCGGTGGACCTCTCGCACTTCACCTTCGACGACTCGACGCCGGTGGGGACCCTCGGTGAGGAGCGCGAGGCCGCGCCCCGGTTCGACGGCGACACCTCACAGCTGCCCGCACCGGTCTGTTACGCCCTCCAGGAGCTCGTCGCCGCGGCCCACGTGTCGGGGCGGTCGCGTAACTGGCGGACGGTCGAGGCCCACGAGGAGATCATCCGCTCGCGGCTCTCGGAACTGAACCTGGTGTTGGTCCTCGACCACGAGAACCGGTACGCCTTCACGCGTCAGGTCAGCGAGAACGACCCCCGGCAGCGCAACATCCTGCGGTCGGCCACCCTGACCCTCGCCGGGTCGGTGCTCGCGTTGTTCCTGCGGCAGAAGTACCTGACCTCTGTCGACGACCCGGTCACGGTGGAGCGCGACGAGATGGTCGATCACCTGCTCGGCTACAAGCCCACCGACGACACCGACGAGGCGGGGTTCGTCCGCCGGGTGGACGCGGCGATCAACCTGTTGGAGAGCCGCAAGGTGATCCGGCAGATCGCGGGTACGCAGCGGTACGCGGTGTTCGGGGTCATCGCGGCACTGCTCACCCCCGAACAGGTACAGGCCCACACCGACGCGTACCTCGCCCTCGCCGGACGAGGCGCCGGGGTCGACCTCGACGAGGTGGATGACGCCGCGGAGGCGGCCACCGAACCCGACCCGACCGAGGAGGTGGTCCGGTGACCGAGATCCTGGAGCGGCCCGACGTCCCCGGCTCCCGCACCCGCAACGTGGGGCAGTTCCGGCTGACCCGCCTGCAACTGGTCAACTGGGGAACCTTTCACGGGTACAAAGACCACCCGATCGACGAGCGTGGGGTGATGCTCACCGGTCCGTCGGGCTCGGGGAAGTCGTCGATGATGGACGCACACTCGGTGGTGCTGCTGCCGACCTACGACCAGGTGTTCAACGCCTCGGCCGACCTGACCGCCAAGGGGGCCAAACGCGCCGCCCGATCGATGGCCGACTACGTGCGCGGTGCCTGGGCGGAGAACGACGACGAACACCAGCAGTCGCAGGTGCAGTACCTGCGTGGCTCCGGTGCCACCTGGTCTGCCATCGCCGCGACCTACGACAACGGTGCCGGCGCGGTCACCACCGCGGTGGCGATCAAGTGGTTCGCCGGGTCAGGGATCGACGGGTCGTCCTTGCGTTCGTGGTATCAGCTGCACCACGGATCGGTGAGTCTGATGACTCTCAACGACTGGGCGGCGGGGGGATTCGACATCCGCCGATACCGTCACGAGCACCCGGACGTGGAGTGCTTCGACGTCCAGGCCGCGTATCAGGAGGCGTTGCGGCGCAGGGTGGGGATCGGGGCATCGTCGGCGGCGCTGTCGCTGATGGGCAAGGCCAAGGCGATGAAGAACGTCGGCGACCTCAACCTGTTCATCCGCACGTACATGCTCGACCGCCCCGACACCTACGCCAAGGCCGAACGGTTGGTGGAGAACTTCACCCAGCTCGACGAGGCCTATCAGGCCGCCGCCCGGGCGCACGCCCAGGAGGAGGCGCTGCGGCCGATACCCGCCGCCTGGGCGGCATATCGAGGCGCCGACGAGTCCACCACCCGCGCGGCCGGGCTGCTCGGACCACCGATGCGGGCGTTCATGCGCGAACACCGGGTGACGTTGCTGCAGAACAAACTCGACAGCATCGAGGCCGAACGCATCCGTTTGGACAACGAGATCGCGTCCTGGGAGAACACCGCCGACGAGCGCGAGGACCGGCACACCTCGCTGCGTGACCAGCTCACCGTCGACAAGGGTGAGCTCACCGCGCTGGAGTTCGAGCTCAAGGCCTTCGAGCAACAGGTCACCGCGCGCAACCGGGCCTACGAGCGCTACGCCGCGGTGGTGGCGCGACTCGAGGAGCAGGTACCCGAATCGGAGTCCGAGTTCAGCGCGTTGCGCGACCGGGCGCCGCAGATCGCGCGGGCCGCCTCCGCCGCCGCGTCCTCGATCGCCGCGTCGGCGCACGAGACGTTCAGCGCCGAATCCGATGCGCGGCGCGAACACGACGCCGTCGCCGAGGAACTGCGCACCGTCTCGTCGCGGCGGTCGCTGCTGCCGCGGGCGGCGCTGGCCCAGCGTGACACCATCGCCGACGCCCTCGACATCCCGGCGGCTGAACTGCCCTACGCCGCAGAGTTGATCGAGGTGATCGAGGACGAACGCGACACCTGGGCGGGCGCGGCCGAACGTGTGCTGCGCGGGTTGGGGATGACGTTGCTGGTCCCCGACGCCCGGCGTGGCGAGGTCGCCGCCTTCGTCAACTCCACCGACCTCGGGTCGGTGCTGGAGTTCCGGACCTACACCCCGAGGGTGGCGCCGGATCGACCGCCGGTGCCCGGGTCGCTGGCCGCCAAGGTACGGGTGCACACCGGTCACCCGGCGGGCAACTGGCTGGTCGGAGTGGTCGCACGCACTGCCGAACACATCTGCGTGCGGTTGCCCCGCGAGCTGGACGACCACGAGATCGCCGTGACCCCCGAAGGGTTGGTCAAGGCGGGCCGCGATCGGTACCGCAAGGACGACCGCAGACCGGTCGGGGATCGCATGCACTGGATCCTCGGCACCAACACCCAGGCCAAACACAGCGCACTGACCGCGCGACTGGATGCGCTCGGCAAGCGGTACGGCGCCGCCCGGCAGGCGTCGACCGACACCCGGGAGCTCCTGGAGGCCAACCGGGAGCGGGCCAAACAGGCCGAGACGCTGGCCGGTTACGCATCGTGGGCCGAGCTGAACTGGTGGTCGGTGCGTCGCGACGCCGACGAGCTCAACCGCCGTATCGACGCCGTCCGCGAGAACCGCGTCGACCTCGCAGAACTCTCCGAGGAGGTGGAGATCGCCCGCGCC
Source organism: Williamsia sterculiae (assembly GCF_900156495.1). GTDB lineage: Bacteria > Actinomycetota > Actinomycetes > Mycobacteriales > Mycobacteriaceae > Williamsia_B > Williamsia_B sterculiae. The sequence continues at coordinate 73,883 of NZ_FTNT01000013.1, read as the reverse complement.
GACTGGCGCGAAGCGGTGGCCCGCGTCGGCGCCATCAACGACCAGCTGCGTCACATCGGTTCCGACTGGGACCGGTGGCTGGCCGAGTTCGAACAGATCCGGGACACCGGCTCCGCATTGGACGACGACGACCGCGGTTACCTGGATGAGGTGCTCGCGGGCACGTTGGCACAGACGCAGAAGTCGTTGACCCTGGACAGTTACGGCGAGGTCCGCTCCGATCTGCGCAATGCGCTGGAGGCGGTGCAGAACAAGGCCAACACCGACCGCGACGCGGCGGAGAACCGGATCCTCCGGGCCATGGAGGCGTTCCTACGGGAGTGGCCGGAGGCCGGGAACAACCTGGTCGCGACCATCGACGGTGCCCCCGACTTCGTCGCCGTCCACGAGAGTCTGGTGGCGCACGGGCTCGCGGGCACCCAGCAGCGGTTCCGGCGGTTGATCACCACGGACATCTCGCATTCGGTGTCGAATCTGTATAAGGAGATCGCCGACACCAACAAGCGCATCAAAGCCGGTATCGCCGAGGTCAACTCGGGGTTGTGTCAGGTCGACTTCAACTCCGACACCTACCTGCAGATCGCGGTGGTCAACAACCCCACCGACGAGGCCCGCGAGTTCACCAGGATCGTCGACGCGATGACCCGGGACGCGCCCGCGGCCCGTGCGGGCGACGGGGCGGTGCTGGCCCGCCAGTTCTACCGGATCCGCAACCTGGTCACCCGGTTGACCGCCACCGACACCGACGGGCGGCGCTGGTGCGACAACGTTCTCGACGTCCGCAACAGTTACACCTTCTACGGCAAGGAACTGGCGGCCGGCTCCGCCGCGGACGCCGCACCGGTGCACACCTATCGCAACACCGCCACCAACTCCGGTGGCGAACAGGAGAAACTGGTCGCCTTCTGTCTCGCCGCGGCGCTGAGCTTCTCGCTGCGGACCGGTGACGATCACCGGCCCGGGTTCGCGCCGCTGATGCTCGACGAGGCGTTCAGCAAGAGCGACGAGACGTTCAGCAGCCAATCGCTGCGGGCGTTCGAACAGTTCGGTTTCCAGCTGATGATCGCCGCGCCCATCCGTATGGTCGGCATCGTGGAACCGTTCATCGGCCAGGTCATCCTGGTGGACAAGCACGTCACCCCGGCGGGAGCCCACTCGGATGCGCGGATGGCGACCTTCGGTGAGCTGGCCGAGGTGCGCAGGCACGGTGGGACCGCCTGAGGCGCGCGACGTGAAGATCAGCCTGCGGCAGTGGAACCGAACGCTGCTGACCCGCCAACACCTCACCGCCCGGATCGATGAGGACCTGCTCGAGGTGCTCGATCGGTGTGTCGGACTGCAGAGTCAGGACCCGCGGGCGGCGTTCGTCGGCCTGTGGTCGCGCATCGGTGATTTTGTCCCGGCGGACCTCGACGCACTGCTCACCGATCGCGAGGTGGTGCGGATGGCGTCGTTGCGCAGCACCCTGTTCCTGATGGACGCCGAGGACGCCCGCTGGGTGCGGTCAGCCGCGCAGCCCGCGCTGGACGCCGAGGTCCGCACCGCGCACGCGAAGCGGTTGGTCCGTGCCGCACCGGCGGAGATCGTCGACGACGCCCGGGCCGTGTTGTCGGGGACGGCGCTGTCGGGCAGGGATCTCGGCATCGCACTGGCCGAGCGCCGGCCGGACGAGGCACCCGGCACCCTGGTCGCGATCGCCCGCTGTGGACTCCCGCTGGTGCAGATACCGCCGCGCGGACTGTGGCGGCGCAGCGGCGGCCCCACGTATGCCCTGTTCGACGATTGGGTCGGTCCCGGCGACCCGGCGCTCACCGGTGACGAGGCACGCGCGGAGCTGATCCGTCTGTATCTTCGGGGCTTCGGTCCGGCGACCGTTGCCGGCATCCAGACCTGGGCCGGTCTGACCGGGTTGGGTCCGCTCGTCGAGGCGATGGAGGCGGACTGGGAACTCGAACGCATCGAGGGCCCGGACGGGGAGGAACTCTTCGACCTCGACGGTCTCGGTGTGGCCGACGAGGACACGCCGGCGCCGGTGCGCCTGGTCGCCCCCTACGACAACATCGTGTTCGCGCAGGCCGACCGTCGGCGGGTGATCGACGAGGACGTCATGGCCGCCATCGCCACCCCGAACGGACGCTCACCCGGTTTTGTGCTGGTCGACGGCCGGGTGAGCGGTACGTGGTCGGTGGGCGCCGACGACGCGGTCGCGGTGGACCTGCTGCGGCCCGTCGGAACGCGTGACCGTGCCGCAGTGGACGCCGAGGTCGACCTGCTCACCACGTTGTTGCGGACGCCGCCGGGAACGTAGGCGGTGCCGCGTCACCCCGGGAGTTCGTGGGTGCGGGGATTGCGGCGGGTGATGCAATACGGCATCCCGGTGGGGTCGGCCATCACCGTCCAATCCGACATCCGCGCCACCACCGTGGCACCCCAGTCGACATGACGTGCGACCTCCTCCTCCGGGTGGGTGCTGGCCAGATCGACGTGAGCGCTCAACGGTCCGGAACCGGTGGCGTGGATCAGCAGTTGTATCGGCAACGTCCGGGGGCCGCGCAGGGTGACGAATTCCGGATGTCGTCCCGGCCATGGCTGCCAACCGGTCAACCCGACGAAGAACGCCGCCTCTGCCTCGGCGTCGGCGGCGGGGACATCGATCGCCAGCTGGTCGATGATGCTGATGGTGTCGCCCGGCCAGCGGATCGGTCGTGAGCGGGTTGCCTCGCCCTGCCAACGGACCGCGCAGAACGGGAATCCGGCAGGGGAGCGCAGCGTCACCGACTCGTCGTCGGAGCGCTCGGCGACCACCGTGGCGCCGAGGTCGACCGCGCACCCCACCATCGCGCCGACGTCCTCGACGTGCAGGTCGAGATGTACGCCGGCTTCTCCGTGGTCGGTGCGCTGCACGCGCAGATGCGGATCACCGTTGAACGGTTCCAGCGAGGCGAACTGTCGTCGCGAGCCGCGGGGTGGTGACACCGTGCTGCCGGCGATCGCACGCCAGAACGTGACCTCTTCACCGAACTCGTCGGCGGGGAAGTCGAAGAGCACCGACGCCCAGCGGATCTCCGGACCGGTCAGCGGTCGGCCCTCACCGGCTGCGACGAGATGACACACACATCGTGCGAGTCTGTCACGGGCCGCCGCATACAGTGGTCGCCATGAGTCCCGCTCCCTGGAAGTCCCTGGTCAACAAGGTCACCTCCGCGCACGCCGACCGTATCGCGATGGTCCGACTCGACGGGATCATCGGCAACGCGGGAGTCGGGCGGCACGGGCTCAGCGCCGACGGTGTGGAGGAGACCCTGGAGCGCGCGTTCACCATGGACCGGTTGCAGGCCGTGGTGTTGGTCATCAACTCGCCGGGTGGGTCACCCGCCCAGTCGGAGTACATCGCCGAACGTATCCGCCAGCTCGCCTCGGAGAACGCGGTGCACGTGCTGGCGTTCTGCGAGGACGTCGCCGCCTCCGGTGGGTACTGGGTGGCGTGTGCGGCCGACGAGATCTTCGCGGCGAAGACCTCGGTGGTGGGGTCGATCGGCGTGGTCTCGTCAGGGTTCGGCGCGGTGGACCTGCTGTCCCGGTTCGGACTGGAACGGCGGGTGCACGCCGCGGGTGACGACAAGGCGCGGTTGGACATGTTCCTGCCGGAGAGCCCCGCCGACGTGGCGTGGTTGGCGGGGATCCAGGCCGATCTGCACGAGGTGTTCATCGGGTGGGTACGACAGCGACGCGCGGGCAAACTCACCGAGAGCGACGAGACGTTGTTCACCGGCGACGTGTGGATCGGCAGGCGCGCGGTGGACGTCGGTCTGGTCGACGGGGTGGGGGTGGTGCGGTCGGTGGTCGCCGAGCGTTATCCCGATGCCGAGATCGAGGTCGTCGCACCGCCCCGACCGTTGTTGTCCCGTCTCACCGGTAGCGCGGTGGAGGCCGGCTCGGCGGTGGTGTCGGCGGTCGTCGGCGACGCGATCGGAGGATTGGTGTCCGCGGCCGATGTCCGATCTCGTCGGGCCTCCTTCGGCCTGTGAGCAAGCTGTGGCCGGCACCCGAATTCATCCACAGGTGAAGTGCACTTCGGCTGGCTGAGAGGGTGCACAACCACCCTCGACCTGTGGATGAGGCTGTGGAAACTGTGGAAAACAGGGGTGTGATCCGGTGTGATGGTGACCGCGATCACGTCGATTGGGCCGAATTAGGCCCCGAATGGCTTTAACCTGCGCGATCTCATCACTCGAGTTCACGATCGCGCATACGAGCGGACCCCTGTGGACAACGTGTGGAGACAGCGGTCCTCGCGTCGCCATAGACGTCCGATCGAGGCTCGGATGACACCCCGACGACCGCGTGCCACGATGGCAGCATGTCCGACATCCGCATGGTCCCCGTCGCAGACCTCCCCGAGGATTTCACCGGTGACGAGTCGCGGATTCTGCTCGACGTGCGAGAACCCGACGAGTGGGAGTCAGGACACGTCCGCGGGGCCCTGCACATCCCGCTCGGTGACGTCCCGGCGCGTATCGAGGAGATCGACATGGACGCCGATCTACTCGTCATCTGCCACTCAGGTGGTCGGTCCATGCGGGTGCTGGAGTACCTGAATCAACGGGGTTACGAAGGGGCCAACGTCCGCGGCGGCATGATCGCCTGGGCCGAGCACAACCGGCCCGTCGTGACGGGTGCGTAGGCCGACCGTGCCACGCTGTTGCGCGACGGTCGACCCGTCGGCAGTGGGCCGCCACCGGTGATGGAGCGATGCCGATGATGGACTACTGCCCCCGGTGTCGGATCCAGGCGCGTCATCGTCCGGACCGCCCCGGTTGTCCTCGGTGCGGGGGTCCACTGATGGTCATCGGCGGTGGACCCGTCGCGACTGGTGCCCAGTCGCCGCCGCGTCCCGCCCCGCCGTCGGCCGCCCGTCGGCCGTCCAACCGGTACGTGCGGTGGATCGCTCGACGCCCACCGGAGGCGATACCTCCCCCCGAGTTACCGCCGCCCCCGCGGCCACCCGGAATTCCCCGGTATCGGCAGATCCCGCGGTGGGGGCTGGTCGACGTGCCCGACCCGGCCCCCGAACCGCCACGGCCACGAGCACATGCCAACCGGCAGGTGTTGCGGAACTCGGTGATCATCGCGATGGTGCTGCTGATCCTGGCCGCCGCCGCCGAGATCTGGGTCTACGCACTGCTGATCGCCAACCGAACCGAACCCGTCAACCGCACCCACGCGGCGATCGCGATCGGGATCAATCTGGTGGTGGGCATCGCGTCGTTGCTGGCCGTGGTCGCGGTGTTCGCGACGATGATCGCCTGGCTGCGGGAGGAACGTGTCGACCGCTATCGCCGTGACGACCGGGTGGATCCGCGCGGACGTTGGCAGCTCGTCGTCGGATGCGTGGTCCCGGTGCTGAACCTGGCCTGGCCTGCCGCGTTCTTCCACGAACTCGCCGCCCGTTATCCCGACAACCGTCGGACCGACGTGCAATGGCCGATGCCCGGCGACGACCTGGAGGTGTTGTCCCCGCGGTGTTCGCGCATACTGCGCCGCTGGTGGGTCGGCTGGGTGGCGGTCAGTGTGTTGGCCTATCTGACCGTCCTCGTCCGGTGGTGTGCCGACTCGGTGCAGTGGGCGGCCAACGGTGTGTGGTTGACCGCCGCCTCCGATCTGGCGGGCGCCGCGTTCCTGGCCGGCACCTTATGGGTGCTGAACCGGTTGTTCACCGAGCGCGCCGTCGAGGTGCCCGCGACCCGTTGGCTGGCCGTGGCATGAGACGGGCGAACCGGACGGACGAGGCCCGGTATGAGTGAGAGCGGTGTGGACGAGACCGTCGGACGGCCGGATGGTGCGGCTCGACCCGAGCCCCTCGCGGTGGATCGTCGGCCGGGTCCGGCGGTGGTCGCGCATCGGGGTGCGTCGGGTGAGCTGCCCGAACACACCGTCGCGGCCTACGAACTGGCCCTCGCGCAGGGGGCCGACGGCCTGGAATGCGATATCCGGTTGACCAAGGATCTGCAGTTCGTCTGTGTGCACGACCGCACCATCGACCGCACGTCGTCGGGCAGTGGGGTGGTCAGTGAGCTGACGCTCGACGAACTCCGCGAACACGACTTCGGCAGTTGGCATCCGCACGGTGCTTCCGCGCAGGTGCTGACCCTCGCCGAGCTCCTCACCCTCACCCTGGACTGGGAACGCCCCGTCCGGCTGTTCATCGAGACCAAACACCCGGTGCGTTTCGGCGGGTTGGTGGAACAGAAGCTGCTCGCCGAACTGCACCGGTTCGGGGTGGCCGCACCACCGTCGGCGGATCACAGTCGCGCCGCGGTGATCTCGTTCTCCGCGGCCAGTTTGTGGCGGATCCGCAGACACGCGCCGCTGTTGCCGACCGTGCTGCTCGGCGACACCGCGCGGTTCCTCGGCGGCAGCGCCGCGCGGGTGGTCGGCGCCACCGGGACCGGGCCGTCGATCACCACGCTGCGTGACCACCAGCGGACCGTGGACCGGGACGCCGCCGCCGGTCGGGTGACCTACTGCTGGACCGTGGACGAACGACCCGACGCCGAGCTGTGCGCCGACCTCGGAGTGCGTTGGGTCGCCACCAACTTTCCCGCGCGCCTCGGCGGCTGGTTCGCCGACCTCGCCTGACCGACCCGGCCATACGTCGAGCGTGCCCTCGTTCACGTCGACTGGGCCGTTGTTCACGTCGACTGGGCCGTTGTCGGCAGCGACCGTGCCCATGTTCACAACCGGCGGCACGATAGGTTGACCGGATGGGCAAGAGCAAACGGGGCAGTGGACCACGGCCGGGTAGCAATCGCGCGGAACGGGTCGCCGCGCGGCGGGACCGGCAGTCGGCGGCGATGGCGCCGCCGCCCCGGCCCTTCGCCGGACTCGCGGCGGAGTGCGATCTGGTGGCCCTGCGCACCTTCGTCGCGTCGGCCACGTCGCCGGTGACCGTGCGCTCGGACGTGCACGGCGACAACGAGGTCCGGTTGGCGACGATCCTCCCGGGAGCCGTCGGCGCGGTGGGGCGCGAGCAGGTGGGGTTGGCGGCACTGCAGACCGATCCCGTGCCCGACGACGTCGCGGGCGGACTGGGCGCAGCGCTCGCCTGGGCTGTGTCCGCCGCCGCCGACGACACCTTCAGCGCCGGCGATGAGTCGATCCCGCTGGCCGAGGTCATCGACCCCGACCAGCAGCTCGAGATCACCGTGCACGACGACTTCCGTTGGTGGTTCGCCGATGCCGAACCGCCCGCCGAGATCCGCCAGATGGTGGAGCAGGCCGGCGAGTCGATCCTGCCGACCGCCCGCCTCGACGTCGAGGGCCCGGGCGCGCCGTGGTGGGTGGACGCCGGCGAACGCGCGCACCTGCGCTGGATTCGGCCCGAGGACGAGGACGCGGTGATGAGCGCTCTGGCCCGGGTGCACGCCGCCGGTGGTCTGACCCTGGGCGAGGGCTCACGCTTCGCGGGCTCGTTCCGCACCCACGGGTTGCTGGTTCCGGTCTTCGACCTCGATCCGGAGATGCATCCCGACGAATGGTTGCCGGGGTGCGCGGAATTTGACCGTCAACTCACCCAGGCACTCGCTCAGACCGGGGACCTGAGCACCGCCGAACGTCGGTCCCGCGACGGTATCCGCGGCCGCCAGGTCACGCTGCGCTGACGTCGAGACGCCACTCGGCGCGAACGACGGCCTGCTCGGCGCGAACGACGGCCCGCTCGACGTCCCGCCGGCGGCTCAGCCGAGCGCGCCGCCGGCGTTCTGGATGAGGTCGTCGGGCAGCGGTTCGTCCTTGGCGATGTGATCGAAGAACGCGGCGGTGTTGTCACCGGGGATGAGGGCCAAGCCGTCGCTGGTGACCTCTGACGGCAGCGTGGGGATGCTGGTCGAGATCGGTGAGCCGTGCAGCGCCCAACCGAGTCGGGCCAGATCCCAGATGTGGTCGCCGTTGGCGACGGTCAGAGAACCGATGGCTCCGTTGATCAGGGGGAACAGGCGGAACGGGTTCAGCAGCGTCGACGGACTCGCCGCCTTGGACATCAACGCTCCCAAGAACTTCCGCTGGTTGATCACCCGCTCGATGTCGGCGTTGGGGAAGGCGCGGGTACGCACCAGTCCGAGGGCCTGCTGCCCGTCGAGGTTCTGACACCCCTTCCGCAGGTTGATGCCTGCCAGCGGATCCCGGATCGACTGGTCGAGGCAGATGTTCACCCCGCCGACCGCGTCGACCAAGGAATCGAAGCCACCGAACCCGATCTCCGCATAGTGGTCGATGTGGACGTGCGTCACCGTTTCCACGGTCTGGGTCAGCAACCGCGGACCCCCGAAGTTGAACGCCGCGTTGATCTTGTACTGCCCCTGACCGGGGATGGTGACGAAGAGGTCGCGCGGGATGCTGACCATCACCGCCTTCCCGCTCTCCGGGATGTGCACCAGCATGATGGTGTCGGTGCGACTGCCGTCGCTGTCGCCGGTGGCCAGGGCCTTCTTCTGTGCGTCCGACAACCCGGCGCGGGAATCGGATCCGACCATCAGCCAGTTGGTCCCCGGGGTGTCGGAGACGCGACCGGCGTAGTTGCCCAATGCGTCCACGCGGTGCAACCTGGTGTCGAAATAGAAGGTGAGTGCCACCCCGAGGACCAACAGCGCCACGACCAGCACAGCGAGTGTGCGCACGATCGATCCGGGGCTGCGCAACCACGTGCGACGTCGACGAGGACGTTCCGGTGCGACCTGCCGTCGTGGCGGCGGTTGGTGGGGTGGGGGGCGGTCACCGATACGCGCGCGATCCCGATCGGCGTCGTCGCGACGCGGCGGCAATCCGCGTTCGGCGCGCGCGGCCTCGATGCGGGGATCGCGGCGGAATCCGTCCGGACCACCGCGCCGCGGCGGTGGCCGGCGCTCGTGCTGCACCGGGCGCGCACCGGGTACCGGTTCCGGTCGCTGGGGCGGGGCATAGCCGGGAACGCCGTCGTGACGACCCCGGTTCTGCGGTTGGGCGTGGCGAGAGCGGGGATCGCGGTGATCCCGCCGCGGCGGGCCACCGTCGCGCGGACGATACGACTGATCCCGTGGGGGATATCCGCGATCATCGGGGCCCCGTCGGATGCGCTGAGGGTCGCGATCCCGACCGTCGCTTCCCTGGGCATCCCCACCGTGCTCGCGGCGTGGCTCCCGGGGCGGCGTACGCCGCAGGAAGGGGGGCTCGTCGCTCACAGACCGACCATACGTGCGGCGGGTGCCGTCGAGCGGTCGGACGCGACCACGTCCGCGAGTGCGTCGCTGTCGACACCGAATCGTGCCATCGACAACTGGCCCATTCGCTGTTGACGGAACCCTGCACCGAGCATAGTGTCGGAGATCACAGCCACGTGAGGAGTCGCCATGTCCGCGCCTGCCGCCAACACCACCCGTAGCGCCCGAGCGCGCGATGAACAGCCACGCAGCGCGGTTGCCGAACGCCTGCTCAACGGCTCCCTCAAACGCTCCTACGACCCGGTGGTCGACCTCGACTGGGACGCGCCGCTCGACGACGACAAGTACTTCCTGCCGCCCGCGCTCATCACCGTCTACGGCACCGACCTGTGGGAGCGGATGAGCGTCGACGAGCGGATCGAGCTGTCCCGGCAGGAGATGTCCAACATCCTGTCCACCGGGATCTGGTTCGAGAACCTGCTCAACCGCGCCCTGCTGCAGAACCTGATGAAGCACGACCCGTCGTCGCCGGAGACCATCTACTCACTCACCGAGATGGGCGATGAGTGCCGACACATGGTCATGTTCGGTAAGGCCATCGAGCGTTGTGGCGCCCGGCCCTATCAGATGGTGTTGTGGCAGCGACTGCTCATGCACACACTCGCCTACCCCATGCGCGGCACCATCCTGTGGATGGCCGCCCTCATCGGGGAGGAGATCTTCGACGCCCTGCAGCGACGCATGCTCGACGATCCGGAACTGCAACCGCTGATGTCGCGACTGATGGCGGTGCACGTGACCGAGGAGGCCCGGCACATCGGCTTCGCCCGCGACGGTGTGCGGCGGCGCCGCCCGATCCGCGGTCGCTGGGAGACGTTTCTCGCCGCCAACCTGCACGGGCTGGCGGGGCCGCTGTTCCAGCGGGTGTTCACCAATCCGCGGATGTACGCGAACGCGGGCCTCGACCCGGTGCGCACCGCCGAGATCGCCCGCGCGAACCCTTGTTTCCGGGAACAGCAGGTCATCGGGTTTGCTTCGCTGGCCGCGTTCCTCGAGGAGAACGGACTGATGACCCGGTTCTCCCGGTGGGGCTGGCGTCGCGGGGGTTTCCTTGCCTGAGGAGGGGTGCGAGCCTGACGGAGTCGTCGGGCCTCATGAGGCTGTCGCGGATGTCGCCGTCCTGGGCGGCGGCACCCGCGATCGTGCTCGGATGATCAGCCGGATCGCGCGAAGCAGGCTGTCCCCGACCATCCTCGACGTCGATGCCGGTGACGCCGTCCTCGATGCGGCCGACGACTGCTGGACCCTCGACGACGGACGCCGCGCCCATCTGCTGATCAGGATGCGGCGCGGTGCCGACGACAGCTACCTCGGTGTGGTCGACCACCGCAGACCCAACGAGTTCACCCTCGGTCTCGAAGGTGCGGATATGCGACTGGTCGCCGACCATCTGGCCGCCGCGGTCGAGGCGTTCACGGTGTCCGGCGCGTCGCGGATCACGCTGCGCGCACCCGTGCAACGCGCCTGGTGCCGGCGTCGGAACCGCGATTCCCGCCGCACGATCCGCCGGCTGCGCGCGTTCGACGAGAACCTCTACGTGCTCAACGGCCCCGAGAACCCCGACGACGAGGTGATCGACCGCGAGCTCACCATCCGCTGCGGAGACCAGTCGGCGGCGGCCCGAGTGCGTCTCGCGGCGCATCTCGATCCCCTCGACGGCAAGCAGCACTGGGTGGGCACCGCCTACGGGGAGCAGGTCCGCGCCTGGAAGGACGGTCGGGCCACAGAGGTGCTGATCGGCGACGATCCCCACCGCGTCGCGGCGCGGTTGGCCGAGGTCACGCCGTGGGGGCATGTCCGGGTGGTCGGGGTGGGTCCGCTCCCGTTCCCGACGTCCGACGACGACGAGTCGTCGGACGTGGCCGTCGTCAGCTGAGCCAGTTCAGCTGATCGCGCAGCAGCGCGAAACCCACGAAGGCGACGGTGTCGATGAGCGCGTGCCCGATGATGAGGGGCCACAGTCGGGACGTGCGTTGGAAGAAGCGGCCGTAGACCAACCCCATCAGCAGGTTCCCGACCCCACCGCCGACGCCCTGATACAGGTGGTAACTGCCGCGTAGCACCGCGGAGGCCACCAGCGACGAGTTCTCCCGCCACCCCAGCTGTCGCAGCCGGGTGACCAGGTATCCGACCACCAGCACCTCTTCGGCGGCCGCGTTCGCCCAGGCCGACACCACCAACACGGGCAGCCGCCACCAGGTGTCGGTCAGTGCACTGGGGACCACGTCGGCGTTCACCCCCAGCGACCGGGCGATCACGTACAGCCCCAGCCCGGGCAACCCGATCACCGCCGCGGCCACCACACCCCACCCGACGTCGGATCGGCGGAGACGATCCAGACCCACCCGGTGCAGGGATACCCCGGACCGCCAGATCAGGTAACCGGCCAGTGCGGCGATGGCGAACAGCCGCACCGCGCCCAGCAACTGACGGATCAGGTCGATGAGATCGAGGGTGGACTGCGATGTGTTCAGCGCGACCGTCTGACCGCCGATGCCGCCGCGCTGGAGTTCGGCTTCGATGAGCGACAGCACCGACGAGATGCCGGACATGCCGAAGGTGAGCAGCAGGACCACGACGATCTCGACATGCGCCGCGCGACGTTCTCGTGGGTCGCTCAGCACCTCGATGTCGGCCGGAGGATGCGGACGGATCAACCGACCGAGCCGACCACCGTCCACCCCGCGCAGGGTAGTCGTCTCCGGTGGGATGCGCCGGTATCGGCAGTGTGCGGGAACCGCCGGTACCGGCGGGGCTCAGCCGGCGCCGGGCAGACTGTTGAGGAAGGGACAGCCGACCAGCGCCCGTAGGGCTCGCGACAACCCGGCGACGTCGTCGACCGGTCGCGAGAAGGGCAGTCGCACATCGGCGTCACCGTCGCCGCCCTCCACGCGCAAGCGGATCCCGTACCGGTCGATGCCCAGCGGGCGCAGTCGCCCCTGTCGCAGATTCTCCGGCAGATGCCGGGCCAACTGTCCGACGAGGTCACCGTGGTCGTTGTCCAGGTGCGACAACCAGTGCGCCTCGAACTCCCAGAACGGATCGGGTCCGACGGCGGTCAGCTCGTCGGCGGGTACCGACGCCGCACCCGACGACGTCGCGATCACCGCGGTGCTGATCTGCAACCGCAGCATCGCGGCGCCGTGGCCGATGTCGAGCAGACCGTCGTGCGGGTGGTCCGCGGCGATCTCGATGGCCAGCTCGCGTTCGAGATCGCCCGGGACCAGGTGCAGCACCCCGTTCAGCCAGATCAGGGACCGCACCCGCTCGCGCAGTGCGATGGGGGCGCAGTCGGCGATCTCGAGTACCGCGGGCACCCCCTGCGCGGAGATCACGTGGGGGTCGGCGAGGTGGCTGGGAACCAGGACGAACGCTTGACCGTCGAAGAGATGGACCATGCTGACAGCCATGGGCTCGGTCGGCCCGCCCGGACCCTCGGCGGCCAGCGTGGCGCCGTCCACGTTCATACACGCGGTCCGGATCGCCTCGGCGTCGGACGGGCGTCCTGCGGTCTGGTGCATGGGCGTTCTCCAGTCGAGATCGTGCGGGTGGACCGGGCGGCGACGACCCACAGTGTAATGAAGGTAATCCTAACCTAAACGTCTCCGCGATGCGCGCGCAACGGGGGAGTCGGACCGATCCGCGGCGGGTTAACCTCGTAATGATGATGGGCAGGCGACGGTGACGGGTCGATCGGCGAGGCGAGGAGGGGTGGCGTGATGACCGCGCAGTCCGTGGCGTTCTTCGGTCCGTCGGGCACGTTCACCGAGATGGCGCTCGACCGTGTGCTCGGCGACCGGCTGCCCGCGCAGTCGGGTCCGGTGATCGCGGTCGACGCCGAGAAGATCACCACCGGCAGCCCCGAGAAGGCTCTCAGCCTGGTGCGGTCCGGTGACGCGGACTACGCATGCGTGCCGATGGAGAGCTCGGTCGAGGGGTCGGTGCCGTCGACGATGGACGCGTTGCCCGTCGGGCCGCGGCTGCAGATCTATGCCGAATGCGTCCTCGACATCGTCTTCACGGTCGCCGCCGCGTCATCGATCCCGGTGGAGTCCGTGCGCACGATCGCCGCGTATCCGGTGGCGGCCCGTCAGGTCCGTCGCAGCGTCGAGGAGCTCTTCCCCGACGCGACGTTCGTGCCGGCCGACTCCAACGCCGCCGCCGCGCAGGACGTCGCCGACGGTCGCGCCGATGCCGCGGTGACCACCGCCCTCGCCGCGGAGATCTCCGGGTTGACCGCCCTGGCCGACGGCGTGGCCGACGCCGCCGATGCCGCGACCCGATTCGTCCTGGTCGGGCGACCCGGCCCGGTGCCACGACGCACCGGGGCCGATCGGACCTCGGTCATCCTCGACCTGCCCAACCAACCGGGGTCGCTGGTCCGCGCGATGTTGCAATTCGCCGACCGCGGTATCGACCTCACCCGGATCGAATCGCGGCCGGCCGCGCAGGCGGGGGAGTACTACTTCTATCTCGACGCGGTGGGTCACATCGACGACGCCGCGGTGGCCGAGGCGTTGGCCGCGCTGCACCGCCAGGCCCGCGACGTCACCTATCTCGGGTCGTGGCCCGCCGAGCGGCCCGGTGGATCACCCCCGCCCGACCACCGGCCGGAGCTCGACTGGCTCGACGCGCTGCGGCGGGGAGGAGAATAGATGCCCACCCTGCATCTCGTCCGGCACGGCGAGACCACGTCCAACGTGATGAAGCGTCTGGACACCCGACTGCCCGGTGCCGGGCTCACCGACTTCGGCATCCGGCAGGCCGTGCGGTTCGCGTTGGAACGGCCGGATGCCGCGCCGGTGGCCTTGATCTGCTCCGAGGCCAGGCGCGCCCGGCAGACCGCCGAACTGATGGGGTCGGTCTGGGACCTCGAGCCGCAGGTGCTCACCGGCATACACGAGATCCAGGTCGGCGACCTGGAGGATCGGATCGACGACAACGCCCACGACCTGTTCGGTGACACCGTCCGGAAGTGGCACACCGGTGACCTCGACGCGGCCCTCGCCGGCGGGGAGAGCCTCGCGCAACTCTTCGCGCGGTACCTGCCGGTGATCGACGACATCGTGGCCAAGTACCTCAGCGGCGACGGCGCGGGTGACGTGTATATGGTCAGCCACGGCGCGGCCATCCGGTTGATCGCCGCCCATCTCACCGAGGTGTCTCCCGAGTTCGCCATCACCCACCATCTACGCAACACCGGCACCGTCGAACTGGGTCTCCGGGACAGCGGTTCGGCGGAGGACGGTTCCGGCGCTCGATGGGAGTTGCTGCGGTGGGGTAGCGACACCGCGCCCTTCACCCCGGAGGAGGGCGACCCGCAGGCCGATCCGATGGGCTGATCGACTCGTGATCAGCCCCAGCCGTGGGCGTGCAGCCAGTCGTCGTCGATCCCGAAGTGGTGCGCGATCTCGTGGACAACGGTGATCGCCACCTCGGCCACCACCTGCTCGGGCGTGTCACACATCGCCAGCAGGGGATCGCGGTAGATGGTGATCGTGTCGGGCAGGATGCCGCCGTAGGTGGTGTCGCGGTCGGTCAGCGCGATGCCGTGGTACAGCCCGAGCAGGTCGGGGACCGACTCGTGGTGCGGTTCCACCAGCACCACCACATTCGACATCGCCGAGGTCAGTTCCTCGGGGATCTGGTCCAGCGCATCCGCCACGAGCGATTCGAAATCCGCGTCCGACATCGGGACCGGCACGATCAGCCGCCTCCGCCACCGCCGCCGACGGGCGCCGGGATCTCCTCGGGGTTGGGCTGGATACCCGACGGCAGCGGCACCGGCGTGGGGTTCACCCGGCCCGGGGGTGCCTCGGGGGCCGGCTGCGGCACCTTGCCGTCGATGAGCAGCGATTGCCTGGCGTCGCCGACCAGGGTGGCGAACCCGCCGTCTTTCGCGGGGAGGCCGATGTAGCAGACCGCGGTGCGACTCCCCGCCGTCCACCCGGTGGCCTCGATGGTGGACCACTGCACGTTCAGCGTGGTCGCCGTGAACTTTTTCCTGCCGCCCAGATACCCCTCGGTGATGGTGGGGCAGGTGGTGGTGAGGTACTCGTTCTGCTGCGCTCGGCTCGGTGCCGGCGCGGGCCCGAACTTCTTGCCCAGATTCACCAGTCCGGTCACCTGGAACGCATGCGGTTCGGCGCAGGAGGCCGGGGCGGTCGGCTGTCGCGACGCCTTGTCGATGCCGACGCAGGTGCCGACGGGCCACTGCAACGACTGATCCTGACCGGCCACCCGGCCCAGGAACTGCGCCAGCGTGTCACCCGGGCCGACCACTTGTAGGCCGCATCGCAACGACCGCTCACCCTCCTGCCACTGTGCCTGGGACGGGTACATCAGCCCCACCGAGAACCGGCCGTTGGGGTCGTACTTGCCGCCGAGGTAACCGTTCACCACCGGCGGGCACTGCTGATCGCGGAACTGGCTGAAGAACTGGGCGCCGGGCCACGGCGCGGTGGAGGAGAACTGCGACCCCGGGTACACGCCGGTGTCCAGCACACCGGCGACCTCGAAGTAGTGCTGGGCGGCGCAGTCCACCTTGGCCGGTTTGCCGGGATCACCGGCCGGCCAGTTCAGGCAGTCACCGGGCACCGAGCGGTTGAACGCGTTGGGTGCGGGTCCGCGTTCGTCGCCGCCGATCCCGGTCTCGTCGACGTTGCCACGATGGTCGAACAGACCGGTGGCCACCGCCACCGCGCCGAAGACGATGGCGCCGACGACAACCGCGGCCAGGATCACCCGCACCGGGTGGGCGAGGATGCGCTGTCGCAGAGACGGGCGGTGGCTCTGCTCGGGGTGGGGCGCCTCGTCCCGGGTGGGGGTCCCGTCGTGGCTGGTTGTTCCGTCGGTGTGAGAGGACATCGGTTGTCATCATGCCTTGCGCGGCCGGTCGCCGGTGGCGGTACCGCCACGCAGTCACCGACGGGTGGTGCCGCCACGGCGGGCATACTCGAGGTATGTCCGATCAGCATGTCGCCGACCAGACGGGCCCCGACAACGGTGCGTCCCCACCGGACCAGGCCCCCGACGAGAGCGATCTGTCCGACCTGGCCGCTCGCCTGTTCGACATGGCCCGTGGTGGGCAGACCGACCAGTTGCGCGCCTACCTCGAGGCCGGGGTGCCCGCGAACCTGACCAACGGTGTCGGCGACACCCTGCTGATGCTCGCCGCGTACCACGGTCATGCCGCGACCGTGCAGGCCCTGCTCGACGTCGGTGCCGAGGTGGACCGGGTGAACGACAAGAACCAGACACCGTTGGCCGGGGCGGTGTTCAAGTCGCACGACGATGTGGTGCGCGCGCTGGTCGCGGCCGGTGCCGATCCCGACGCGGGCACCCCACCCGCGCGGCAGGCGGCGACGATGTTCGGTCGTGACGACTATCGGTCGCTCTGGGACAAGCCGGAGAACTGAGCGCCCGATGACGCCGAGCCTCCGGTCGCTGGTGCCGACGCCGCTGCGCGAACTCGGTTGCGGTGCGACCGGTCCGGCCACGGTGGCGCAGGTGTGGTGGAACTACGTACACCCGCAGGCGTGGTCGACGTGGGCACCGCAGATCCGCCGGGTGGACTACCCGCACCGCACCCTCACCCCCGGTGTGGGCGGCAGTGTGTACGGGCCGTTGTCCGTCCGGGTGTTCTTCGAGGTCGAACGGGTCGACGCCGTCCGGCACACCTGGCAGTGGCGGGTGTGGCTGGTCACCAGGAGACTCGGTATCCGGTTGCGTCACGGCGTCGATTCCGTCGACGGCCACCCGGGATCGCGGGCGTGGGTGACCGTCGAGGCTCCCGCGCCCGTGGTCGCCCCGTACGTGCCGCTCGCGAGCTATGCGTTGCACCGACTGGTCCACCTCACCCGGAGCTGACCGTGGCGCGGCGGCGTCGGTAGGGTTTTGCAGGTGATTGACCTGAAGATCGTGCGCGAGGATCCCGACCTGGTCCGCGCCTCACAGCGCACCCGCGGTGAGGACCCGGCTCTCGTCGATCGGTTGCTCGACGCCGACACCGAACGCCGTTCGGCCATCGCCGAGGCGGACGCACTGCGCGGTGAGCAGAAGGCACTGGGCAAGAAGGTCGGCAAGGCGTCCGGCGACGAGCGCGAGGCCCTGCTGGCCGAGGGCAAGGATCTCGCCGAACGGGTCAAGTCCGCGGTGGCACGTCAGTCGTCGGCCGACGAGGTCATGGGCGCGGCGCACCGGGCCATCAGCAACCTGGTGCAGGCGGGTGCGCCCGCCGGTGGCGAGGACGACTACGTGGTCCTCGAACACGTCGGTGAGCCCACCGACATCCCCGACGCCAAGGACCATCTGGAACTCGGCGAGTCCCTGGGGTTGATCGACATGGAACGTGGTGCCAAGGTCTCGGGGTCGCGGTTCTACTTCCTCACCGGTTACGGCGCGTTGTTGCAGCTCGGGCTGTTGCAACTGGCGACCCAGAAGGCGCTGGCCAACGGTTTCACCATGATGATCCCGCCGGTGCTGGTGCGGCCGGAGGTCATGGCGGGCACCGGATTCCTCGGTGCGCACGCCGACGAGATCTATCATCTCGAGGAGGACGACCTGTACCTGGTCGGCACCTCGGAGGTTCCGCTCGCCGGCTACCACATGAACGAGATCGTCGACCTGTCCGCGGGACCGATGCGGTACGCGGGCTGGTCGAGCTGTTTCCGCCGCGAGGCGGGTAGCTACGGCAAGGACACCCGCGGCATCATCCGGGTGCACCAGTTCGACAAGGTGGAGGCGTTTGTCTACTGCCGTCCCGACGAGGCCGACGCCGAGCACCAGCGACTGCTGGGCTGGGAGAAGGACATGCTCGCCGCCGTCGATGTGCCCTACCGGGTGATCGACACCGCGGGCGGCGATCTCGGTTCGTCGGCGGCCCGCAAGTTCGACTGTGAAGCCTGGGTGCCCACCCAGCAGGCGTACCGCGAGCTGACCTCGACCTCCAACTGCACCACGTTCCAGGCGCGGCGCCTCTCCGTGCGTTATCGCGACGAGAACGGCAAACCGCAGATCGCGGCCACCCTGAACGGCACCCTGGCCACCACCCGCTGGTTGGTCGCCATCCTGGAGAATCACCAGCAGCCCGACGGCAGCGTCCTGTTGCCCGAGGCTCTGCAACCCTTCGTCGGGGTCGAGCGCCTCACCCCGCGCTGACGACGTCGAGCGGGCCGAAATACCCGTCGAGCGGGCCGAAACCCATGCCGAGTGTCGTCAGGCCTGCCGGTCCTCGATGAACACCAGTCCGTTGCCGTCGGGATCGTCGAAGTAGAACATCGGCGGAAAATCTCCCAGGTCTATGACGTCGTCGTTGTGCACGGTCAGGCCGTCGCCGCGTGAACTCAACGCTGGGCGTCGACTTTGATTCTCCGCAGTCGATTGTCTTGACCTCCGCACGCGGTCGGGGTGCAATCCCAACCAGCAGCGATCCACGCCACTCCGGCGACTGCGCAACCGAGGAGGACCACCGTGAGCGACAACGTGTACCGCGTGACCGAGGTGGTGGGTACGTCCACCGAGAGCACCGACGCGGCGATCAGGACCGCCATCGAACGCGCCGCACAGACGGTGAACGGCATCGATTGGTTCGAGGTGACCGAGACGCGCGGCCATGTGGAGAACGGGGCGGTCGCACACTTCCAGGTGACCGTGAAGATCGGGTTCCGCCTCGACGACTGATCGGCCGAGTCGACCGCATCACCGCCGCGGGTGGTGCGTGCCGAGCGAGATCAGGTCCGGTCCGGTGCGCCCGGCGGCTGTTCCGATGCGGGGGGTCCCCCGTCCGGGACCGCCCGCCGGGTGAACGGCCACCACCAGTTCCGTCGCCCGACCATCGCGGCCACTGCGGGAACCGTGACGGTCCGGACGATGAGGGTGTCCAGCAACAGTCCGATACCGATGGTGAAGCCCACCTGCGCGGTGTTGCCGGTCGCCGCGGCGGTCAGCGCCAGCATGGCGATCGCGAACACCGCGCCCGCCGTGGTGATGACGCCACCGGTACTCGTGACCGCTCTGACGATGGCGAGATCGGGTGAACCGCGGAGGCCTCCGGGCGAGTCCCGGGCCTCGTCTCTGACTCGTGACATCAGCAGGACGTTGTAATCGGATCCCACCGCCACGAGGATGATGAACGCCAGCGGCGGCACCGCCCAATGCAGGGGCTGGTGCAGGATGTGTTGCCAGATCAACACGCTCAGACCCAACGCGGCCAAGAACGACACGATGGCCGAACCCACGATGTAGACGGGTATGACCAGGCTCCGAACAAGCAGAGCGATGATCAGGAAAGACAGGATGCACGCGACGATGATGATGTCGGTGAAATCCTTCAGCGACATGTCCCGCAGGTCGCGGTAGACAGGTGTGAGTCCGGTGACGTCGACGGTGGAATTACGCAATTCGGTCTGTCCGAGGGCACGTCGAGCGGTGTCCAAGACCACCTGGCTACGCCGCATGGCGTCGGTGCTGAAGGGATCTCCGGTGTCGGTCACGATGAGGCGGGCCATCCGGCCGTCGGGTGAGATGAACAGCTTGATCGCGGTCTGCAGGTCCGGACGTGACATGGCGAACTGCGGTATGTAGAAGCCACCGTTCGCGCCGGCTTGGGTGTTCGCGCGCAGCTCGGCCAGGTAATCCGCGGCCGTCTTGAGACCATCGCGGATGCGGATGATCTGCGAGGTCGCCAGGTGGACACCACCGTCGAGCTGTTGAGTGCCGTCGGCGAGCCGCTGACCACCCTGCAGGGCGAGACCGGTCCCGTCTTTCAGCTGCCCCAATCCGTCGTCGAGTTGACGCTGACCGGCGAGCAGGGCCTGCGAGCCCGCCGAGGCTGCATCGAGACCGTTGTCCAGCTGTGTCGCACCGTCGAGCAACTCGGCGTTGCCGTCGGCGAGCCGCTGGGTGCCCTGACGCAGCTGGGTGACCTGATCGAGCAGGCTGGGCGCACCGGTGGCGTCGAGGGCCGCGAGCAGGGTGCGGGCGGTCGCGCATATCGGCTGTCGGGCGCAATCCGGGTTGGCGGCGACCTGCGCACGCAGCGCGGCGAGTTGAGCGGCGGGACCGGTGAGGAAGTCGGTGGCGCTGGCGACCCGGTCCGACAGCTCCTTGGACCCGTCCGCCAGTTGCGACGCCCCGTCGCGGATCCGCGAGCTACCGTCCCGTGCTGCGGACAGTCCGTCGGCGAGTCGCTGGTTGCCGTCGACGAGCTGCTGGGAACCGTTGCGTGCCTGACCGGTTCCGTCGTCCAGCCGTTGCAGGCCCGACGACAACGCACCGGCACCGTTGGCGACCTGCGAACCACCGTCGTCGAGACGGTTCAGCTGCGGTTGCGCGGCGGCTATCTCGCGCACGCCCCCGGACAGCCCGTCGGCCACCACGCCGGCCTGATAGCCCAACGAGCTCTCCGGGATCGTCGTACCGAACGGTCGTGAAATAGCTTGTACAGAAACAACATCAGGAAGAACAGAGATGGACTGCGCAACCTTCTCCATGGCGGCGAACGCGCCGGTGGTCCGTAGATCGCGGTCGGAGGAGATGGTCACATATTGCGGAAGCAGGGTGTTGCCCCGGAAGTGTTGTGATACCAGCTGGTAACCCCGATTGCTCTCCGAATCAGCATCCTGGGCCTTGCGTTCGTCATAGCTGAGATGGATGGTCGGAATGGACGCTGCGAGCAGGATCATCAGTCCCAACGACAACGCGGCCGCGCGGCGCGGATGACGCACGGTGGTGACGGCCAGCCAGCGCCAGTACCTGGTGCGACGGCCGGTACGACGCGGTTCCAACATCCCCAGCCAGACCGCCACCTTCATCGACGCCGGGGTGAACGTCAGTGCGGCGAGCAGGGTGATCAGCACACCGATCGCACAGGGCAGGCCCACCGTGCGGAACAACCCGATCTTCGCCACCGACATCCCGGCGCTGGTGAGTGCCACCACGAGGCCGGAGGCCAGGATCACCGGAGCGATCCGCGCGTAGCCGTGTTCGAGCGCGGACTCCGTCGACATCCCGGTGCGACGCGCCTCGTGATAGCGACTGACGAGGAAGATGGCGTAGTCGGTACCCGCGCCCAGCACGATCGCCGACAACAGCGACACCGAGAAGATGGACAGGGGCATACCGGCCACCCCGAGCGCGGCGCACGCGCCGTTGGCCGCGGCCAGGGCGATACCGATGGTCGCGAGCGGTATCACCACCGCGGCCAGCGATCGATAGACCAGCAACAACACCACCAGGATGCAGACCACGGTCAGAGCGGTGACCGCGGGCAGCGACTTCTCGATCCCCGCGAACTCGTCGGAGACCGTGGCCGCCGGACCGGTGGTCGCCACGGACAGACCCGCAGGTCGGCTGCCGCCGTTCGCGATGTCGCGTACCGCGGCGACGGACTTGACCGAGGCGGACGTCCCGGTGTCGCCGGTGAGGCGGACGAGCGCGTAGACGGTGGTGCGATCGGGACTGAGTGCAGCGGCGGCCGCTGCCTTATCGTTCCACAGATCCTGCACCGACTGCACGTGGGAGCTGTCCTGACGCAGCCGCTCGACGAGCGACGTGTAGAAGGCATGATCGGCGTCGTCGAGACCGCGCTGATCGTGTAACACGACATACGCAGTGCCCGACGACGTCGACTCCTGGAACTTCACGCCCATGTTCTGCAACGCCTCCACGGCGGGCGCGTCACGTGGTATGAAATCCGCCGAGCGGGTCGCCGCCACGGTGTGGATCTGCGGCACGGCGATGTTGAGAATCCCGGCCACGACGATCCACACGCCGATGACGAGCAGTGGCCGACGTGAGATCCCGCGCATACACCGAGCAAGCGGACTACGGATCGCCGTCATGGGTGCGAGTCGCTTCTTACTGCTCAAACGTGCGCGCGCCGCCATGTCAACACCCTCCGCTGCCCCACCGATGTGGCCTTGACGACCAGTTGCTAGTAACCGTAACTTAATTCACACCGCGGACGTTTCCGGTAGTCGGTCTGTGCCTTGATACACACCACGTTAAATATCTTTGACGAAGGAGTACGAATGGTTGATGTCGCCATCATTGGAATCGGGTGCCGTTTTCCGGGAGGCATCGTCGATCCGGACAGCTTCTGGGACTTCGTGGTCGACAAGGGCGACGCGGTCACCGAGATCCCCGATTCCCGATGGAACGTCGACCGCTACTACGACGCCGACCCGGACGCCCCGGGCCGCATGTACGTTCGCCACGCATCGTTCGTCGAGGACCCCCTGAGCAGTTTCGACGCCGACTTCTTCGGCATCTCCCGGCGGGAGGCGGCCGGACTCGACCCACAGCAGCGTCGGTTGCTGCAGGTCTCCTGGGACGCTCTCGAGGACGCAGGCGTCACCGGGTCGCTGTCGCGTGACACGGTGGGGACTTTCATCGGTGGGTTCACCAACGACAGCGCGGTGAGCAAGGCGTCGTCGCACGCGATCGATCGCATCGACAACTTCTCCGCGTTCAGCTCGTCGCAGACGTTGCTGGCCAACAGGATCGCTTATGCGTTGGACCTGCGCGGTCCCAGCCTGACCGTGGACACCGCGTGTTCCTCCTCGCTGGTCACCACCCACCTCGGTGTCCGTTCCATCGTCGACGGCGAATGCGACATCGCGCTCGTGGGCGGATGTAACGTGCTCTCCCAGCCCGAGACGTTCATCACCATGTGCAAGGGCCACTTCCTCTCGAAAGACGGGCGCTGCAAGTCCTTCGACGCCTCGGCCGACGGATACGGTCGCGGGGAGGGCACCGGCATCGTGGTGCTCAAGGCGCTCGACGCCGCCCGCCGGGACGGTGATCGTGTGTACGCCGTCATCAAAGGGAGCGGAATCAACCAGGACGGGCGAACTCTCGCGATCCCGGTGCCCAATCCGGACTCACAGCAGGCACTGGCCGAAGCCGTGTGTGCCCAGGGCGGGGTATCACCTGCCGAGGTCGGGTACGTCGAAGCACACGGCACCGGCACCGGTGTCGGGGATCCGTTGGAGGCGACTGCACTCGGCCGCGCCTATGGCACGGCGACGGGACGTCGGTCCCGGCTACGGGTCGGATCGGTCAAGAACAATTTCGGGCACACCGAGGCCGCCGCGGGAGTGGCCGGTCTGATCAAGGCGGTGTGTACGGTGCGTTCCGGGCGGGTGGCACCGCAGGCGTACCTGGAAACCCCCAATCCCGACATCGCTTTCGACGACCTGGGCCTGCACATTCCCCTGGAGCTCGAAGACCTCGACGGACGTCACGCCGCGGTGAACAGTTTCGGGTACGGAGGCACCAACGCCCACGTTCTCATCGAACGCGCACCCGAGCCGACACCCGCACCCCCCGCGCCTGCGGAACGTATCAAGATCATGCCGGTGTCCGCGCGCAGCGAGGACTCGCTCCGCGAGCTCGTCCGATCGTATGGTGCGGCGCTGCGGTCGCCCACGAGTGTCGGTGCCGAGCGTTTCGCCCAAGCGGTCACCGCACGTCGCGCCCATCACCATCTGCGCAAGGCCTTCACCTTCGACGACGACGCCGACCTGATCGAATCCCTCGAGTCCTTCGCCGCGGGCGGGGGCGTGGTCAGCGAACGGACCCTGGTGGAGGGGATCCATGATCCCACGTTCGTCTTCAGCGGGATGGGTCCGCAGTGGTGGGCCATGGGTCGTGCGCTGCTCACCGTTCCCGGACCGTTCCGGGACGGCGCGCAGACCGTGGACGACGAGTTCCGACGCATCGCGGGATGGTCCATCATCGATGAACTGCTACGGGAGGAGAGCGCGTCGCGGGTCACCCGTACCGACATCGCCCAGCCTGCCAACTTCCTGGTACAGGTCGCGTTCGCCGACTATCTGGCGGCACACGGCATCCGTCCGGCCGCCATCGTCGGTCACAGCGTCGGTGAGGTCTCCGCGGCCTACGTCAGTGGTGCTCTGTCGCTGCGCGATGCTTGTCTCGTCGCCCTGCATCGCTCGCGGCAACAGGCCCGCACGGCGGGTACCGGAAGCATGCTCGCGGTCGGGTTGACTCCTGAGGATGCCGAGAAGCAGTGTGCGCGCTTCCCCGGCGAGGTCTCGATCGCGGCGGTGAACGGTGCCGCATCGATCACGCTGGCCGGGACCGACGCGGCAATCGACAAGATCCGCGTCGAGCTGACCGGGAACGGTGTGTTCGCCCGTCAACTCCGTGTCGAGGTGCCCTATCACAGCCATCTGATGGATCCGATACTCGACGACCTCGCCGCCGCGTTGGCGGGTATGGAGCCGCGCACCGCCGGTATTCCGTTGTACTCCACGGTCACCGGCGGCCGGATCGACGGCCGCGAGTTCGCCGATCCGGGCTATTGGCAACGCAACGTGCGGGACACCGTCAGGTTCGCCGATGCCATCGGTGCGATCATCGGGGATCGGTTCCGGGTCTTCGTCGAGGTCGGGCCGCATCCGGTCCTGAGCGGAAACCTGCGTGAGGCGCTGGCGCGACACGAGGTGACCGGTGCGGTGGTGAGCACGCTGAACCGGGACAAGAATGCTGCCGAGTCGGCGCGTGACACCGTTGCGCGACTCTACGAGGTGGGCGCCACCGCCGTACCCGGTGATGCCGAAGCGCTGGCACGGCAGCATGTTCCGTGGATGCCGCTGCCTCGGTACCCGTGGTCGGACGCCGAGGTGTGGCACGAGGAGCCTCAGACGCTGGTCAACCGATACGGCGACTCCGACCGGTTCGCTCTGCTCGGTGACCGAACCGACTCCGCCGAATCCCAGTGGGACGTGACTCTCGCGCCGGCGAACCTGCCCTGGCTGCGTCACCACGAGATCGCCGGCGCCGTGGTGATGCCCGGTGCCGGATACATCGACGCCGCGCTGTCCGCGGCCAGGCAACGCTCCAAGCGTGATCAGTGTGGAGTGGACGGACTGGCCTTCGTCGCACCACTCGTGGTGGGTGATCACGACGTTCCCACCATGCGCGTTGCGGTGGAGCCGGCCTCCCGGCGGTTGTCGGTCCGCGCTCGCAGCGGCGGTGGGAACCTGTGGACGCAGCACGCGTTCGGTCACCTCGTGGAGATGGACACCGGTACGTTCTCCGTGACGATCCCCGAGACACGCTCCGAGGACACGGTGTTCAGCGGCGACGACATCTATTCCGTCATGGACGGGTTGGGGCTGAACTACGGGCCGATCTTCCGTCGCATCCGATCCGCGCGCGTGTCGGAGGACACCTGTGTGGCGCAGCTGGACGCCGCCGGTATCGCGGGCCCGGACGCCACACCCAAATCGCCGCACGTGGTGCATCCCGCCCTCACCGATGCCGTGCTGCAGTGTGCGGCGGTGGCACTCGCCCTGAATCCCGACGCCGATCGCCGCCACGCGGTGGCGCACATCCCCGCGGCGGTGGAGCGCGTGCGGTACTTCGGCCCGGTGCCCGCCGAACCCGTGGGGATCGTGAAGGTGGTGTCGCTGCATCCGTTGCGGGTGGACGCCTTCCTGACCGACGACCAGGGCGAGGTCGCGTTGGCCTTGCACGGAGTCGAGTTGGCACCGGTGGGTGCCGCTCGTGAACCACTGGAAGCGATGGCTCCGGTGTTCTACGAACGCCGATGGGAGGACCTGCCTCGGCTCGCCGACGAACAGGCATCCGATGCGGCCGCGGTCAATTCCCCGATCAACGCGATCGTGGAGATCGGTGGAACCGAGCCCGACGTCGTCGCAGTGGTCTCGGGAGTCTATCCCTCGGCGTTGCGGATGCGCGTCGACGGTGACGCCGGTGACGAGCAGCAGCTCGAGCAGCTGCGCGCGCGATTGGCGGCCCGTCGCAGCGGTGATGGCCATCTGCGGGTGGCCGTCGTCGTGGGTCGGGGCAGTTCGCCGACCGACGTGACCTATCGACTGGTCTCCTTGGCGCGCGTCGTTCGACGGGCTGTCACCGACGAGTCCGTCGACGATCTGGTCGGCCAAGGTGTTCGGGTGGTGGTCCTCACGCGGCGGGGCATCATGGGGCCCGGTGACACGCGCGTCGATCTCGCGCACTCCGCCGTGGTCGGTGCTCGTCGCACCATCGCCAACGAGGACGCGCCGATCCAATGGTCGCTGGTGGACACCGACGAGACGGTGGCCCGTGCGGTGCTGTCCGACGAACTGACGCGAGCGACCACCGCGGAGTTCGACGAGGTGCGACTGCGCGGCGCCACCCGCTCGGCCGAGCAACTCGTGGGTTCGTTGCCCGAATTGACCGCGCCCCTGCGCGAACCCGTGCAGCTGGCCAGTCCCGACGACCCGTATGAGGTGGTGTTGCCGCGCACCCGGCTGTTCCGCGACATCGCGTTGCGCGCCTGTGAACGCCACCAACCAGGACCGCGCGAAGTGGAGGTCCGCATCGACACGCTCGGCCTGAACTACAAGGACGCCATCAAGATCCTCGGCATTCTCAACGAGCGGCATCTCGACGGCACCTACTTCGGCACCACACCGGGTATGGAAGCCTACGGCGAGGTCACCCGTATCGGTGATGAGGTGACCGACATCGCCGTCGGAGACGTGATCGCGGTATCGGTGCGCGGCATGATGCGGCGTTACGCCACCATCGACCTCGACGGGGGCGGCGCGTGGGCGTCGGTGTCCCGCAGTGCACTCGACGATTCCGGTGCCTCTTTCGACCCGCTGTGTATCGGGTCAGGCCTCCCCTTCCTGACCGCGTTCTACGCGTTCCGCACCCTCATCAATCTGGAGGCCGGTGAGTCCGTGCTGATCCACGGCGCCGCCGGCGGTATGGGTATGGCCGCCGTTCAGGTCGCTGCCAGCATGGGAGCCACCGTCTACGCCACCGCGAGCAGTGCGGAACGACGCGCTGCCGCTCGCGAGCTGGGCGCGTCGCACACCTTCGACTCGCGTTCCTCGAGCTTCGTCGACGAGATCCTGCGCCAGACGGACGGCAAGGGCGTCGACGTCGTCTACA
This sequence comes from Williamsia sterculiae, assembly GCF_900156495.1. Taxonomy (GTDB): domain Bacteria; phylum Actinomycetota; class Actinomycetes; order Mycobacteriales; family Mycobacteriaceae; genus Williamsia_B; species Williamsia_B sterculiae. Next base: position 46,695 of record NZ_FTNT01000013.1, on the reverse strand, counting down.
ACTCGATGCCCGGTGAGGTGATCGCCCAGAATTTCGCCGTGGCGGCCGAGTTCGCCCGCGTCGTCGAAATCGGCAAGGCGGACATCTACTTCGGTGGCTCCGTGGACCTTCGGCCGTTCGACAAGAACCTCGCGTTCTATTCGATCGACATGGACCGGTTGCTGAAGCTCCGTCCGAAGCGATTCCGTGGTCTGATGCGGGAGGCGGTCGAGGTACTCGCCCAGGGAACCATCAAACCGCTCCCGTACACCCGATTCCCCATCACCGACCTGACCGGGGCATTCGAATCCGTACTGCGTGGAGCGCATCTGGGCAGAATCGTCGTGGACCTGCGCTCCGACGCCCCCGAGGTGCTGCCACAGCAACCGCCGTCGGCGCCGGTGCACTCTGACGCCACCTATCTCGTGACCGGTGGGTACGGGGCATTCGGCATGGCCACCGCTCGGGCGCTCGCCCAACGTGGAGCGACTCGGATCGTACTGGTGGGCCGCAGTGGGGTGACCGACGACACCGTCCGCAACCAGGTTGAGGCATTCGCGGCCCGGGGTGTCGAAGTACTCTGCGAGCGTGCCGACATCAGCGATCCCGCAGCGGTCGGGGTACTGCTCGACGCGATCGAGGAACCTGCGCGGCCGCTCAAGGGGATCTTCCACACCGCGGGCGTCATCAACGACCAACCGCTGGCGGAGATCACCCAGCAGGGTCTGGAGACGGTGATGCGGCCCAAACTGGGTGGTGCGCTGGCCCTGCACGATGCGACCGTGGCTCGGAACGTGTCCCTGGATGTCTTCGTCCTCTACTCGTCGATCAGTGCCATCACCGGGACCGTTCCGCAGACCGCGTACGCCTCGGCCAACACCGCGCTGGACGCCTTCGCCGCTTGGCGCCGGTCACAGGGTCTCGCCGCGGTCTCCGTGAACTGGGGCGCGATGAGCGGGGGCGGGATGGCCCAGAACTCCGAGGTGGTCCGGAAGTATCTGGAGTACCTCGGGTTCGGCACCATCGACCTCGACGATGCGGTCGACTTCTTCTTCGAGGCGTCGCGATTCGGATTCGCCAATCCCGTGATCGCCGAGGTGAACTGGTCGACCTGGCGCACGACCAACACGTCGGCGGCGTTGAGCCGACGCTTCGCGCAGGTCGCCGACGCCCCGTCGGAGTCCTCCCAGGTCGCCGCCGCACGTGCGGCAATCCTCAACCTTCCACCCGACGAACGGGTTCCGGCAGCCGTCACCATGATCACCGAGCAATTGTCCGAAGTCCTCGGCGTCCCGCCGGACAAGATCGATACACGCGGACCCATCGCCGACCTGGGCATCGACTCCGTGATGGGCGTCGAACTGGGGACCCGTATCCAGAAGCAGTTGGACGTCCCGGTCAGCATGTTCCAGTTCACCGGGGATCTCACGATCGACGCCATCGGAGCCCGCGCGGTGAAGATGCTGACGCAGGACGGAAACGACGAATGACCGCTCGACAGGACTCGACGACGGCGCCCGCAGCGATCGACAAGTGGTGGTGGCCCGCCGGGGCATACCGCGCCGACCACCCGTCGGTGTTCTTCTTCAGCGGCGCCGGGGTCGACCAGGCCTGGGCGGCAAATCCGCTCATCCCGCTGGTCAAGGGCTTCAACTTCGGTGTGTGGCGGATGCCCGGGCGTGCCACACGGATCAACGAACCGGCTCCCGTGGACATGCCTGCCTTGGCCGACGAGATCGCTCGGTCGATCGTGGCCATCAAGGCGGTACGGCCGGTGTTGTGCGGGCACAGCTACGGGGGCCTCGTCGCTTTCATGGGCAGCACGGCGTTGGAGCGTCTGGGCCACAGCGCCGGGCGGTTCGTACCCGTTGCCGCGGCGTGTCCGCGCGAGTGGCAGCTGGGCGGTCTGTACACGCGGTTCCGTGGTGGGCCGGCGAAGTACGCCGCCTATCGACTGGAGCGCGCCGCGGAACGGGGTGAACTGCCACCGGAGTTGGCCGGTGCCACCGAGGACATGGTCCTACGTCGTAATCTGGTGACGGACTTCGCCCTCGGGTTGAGCGTGACCAAGTTGCCAACCCTGCGGAGCACCCCCACCACCGACATCTCCACCTCGACCGACGAACAACTGCTGATCAAGAGTCCGACCCGATGGAAGCGCCACACCAAGGCAGAGTTCGATTCGATCGTGACGACCGGTAGTCATCTGTTCTATCAGGATCGACCGGACATAGCGATCAACGTGCTGCAGAACGAGTCACGCATCGCTTTCGACGGCGACTTCTAGCGGTCGTCGCCGACCTCGAGGCAGTTGTCCGTTCGGCACAGGCGATCCAGGTGCCACCCGCATCAGGCCGCCGACCGCGGCCAGTGCCGGTGTTCGGCGTCGATGACGAAGTCGTGGGTGTGCCGCCAGTGTCCCGCACTCGTCGACTCGGCGCCGACGAGATGACCGGGCCCGGCGTCGGAGGTGTGTACATGCGGCAGCGCGGATGGGTCACTGCGGGGCCAACACCGCGCCGCCACCACCGTTCCGACCACGGTGAGACACAGCAGGATGCTCCAGGTCAGCGGATAACCGGCACCGGTGGCGACCCACCCGGCAATCGGATAGCCGACCAGCCAGCAGGCATGTGACAACGAGAACTGTGCGGCGAACACCGCGGCGCGGTCGGTGTCGGCGCTCGATCGGCGCAGCACCCGACCCGTCGGTGTGAGCACGAGCCCGGTGCCCGCGCCGACGATCATCCAGATCACCGCGACGGCGGGCCACCGCCACGTGCCCGCCGTCGCGGTCGACAACCCCACGGCGGCGATCGCGGCAGTCGTCAGCACCGCGCAGCCGGTCAGCATGACCCCACGGTCACCGGCCCGGTCGACGACGCGTGGTACGAGGACCGCAGCGATGATCACCCCGATGCCGTTGCAGGCCAACAGCAGAGCGACGTCCGACGACGAGCCGCCCAACGTCTGCCGCACATAGGTCACGGTGTCGACCAGCACGATGGATCCCACCGCGGCGACGGCGAGGTCGGTTCCCAACAGACCCCGTAACCGTGGTGTGGCGAGGAAGATACGAAGGCCCGCAACGGTCCGCTCGACGGCGCCATCACGTCGGCTCGGAGTGGCGTCGGGAATCCGACTGGTCACGACCATCACCGCCGACATGGCGAATCCCACTGCGGTGCCGACGAACAACCAGTGAAAGCTCACCACACTGACCACCAGTGCCGCCAGCAACGGCGACAACAGGGTCTCCATCGTCGATGCCAGTTGTGAATACGAGAGCGCCCGGGTGTACTGCCCCTCGTCGGGTAGCAGGTCGGGCAGGACAGCCTGGAACGTCGGCGTGAACGCGGCCGACGCCGACTGCAACACCACCACGAGCGCGTACACCTGCCACACCTCGGTGACGAACGGCAACAGCACCACGACGCCCAGTCGGACCAGGTCCAGGCCCACCAGCAGCAACCGGCGGGGTACCCGGTCGGCGTGCGCCGCAACGACGGGCGCCACCACCACATAGGTCACCATCTTCAGTGCGAGTGCGGTACCCAGCACCGCTGCGGCGCGGCCGGCCGCCAGCTCGTAGGCGAGCAATCCCAGCGCCACCGTGGCCAATCCGGTCCCGAACAGGGCGACCACCTGAGCTGCGAACAGATGTCGGTAGTCCCGGACGCCGAACAATGAGGACACCGGTCAGCCGATCTCGCGGACGGTGTCGCCGCGATGGTGTGCCGGAACCCCGGGCCCGGCGTGCTCTGCGTTGTGCACGGTCTCGATCACCAGTCGTCGGATGTGTGCGTTCTCCAGGCGGTAGTAGATGCTGGTGCCCTCGCGTCGGGTGGTCACCATGCGCGACATGCGGAGCTTGGCCAGATGTTGCGACACCGACGAGGCCGACTTCCCGATGCGCTCGGCGAGGTCGTTGACCGACATTTCCTCGTCGGTCAGAGCCCACAACAACCGGACACGTGTGGGATCGGCGAGCATGCGCAACACCTCGACGACCAACGCGACCTGATCGTCGGCCAGGTCGCGGCTTCCGTGGGTATCTGCGCACATATGCAGATACTAAGGCTGGCGATGTGGTGGATCAAGGCCCGGAGACGGATGACGCCAGGGGACCACCAGGCAATATCGCGTCGCGTCGATCCGCCCGGCCATAATCGTCCGATGATCATCGGTGTGCTGGCCGCGGTGTTCGCGAGCCTCGCGTACGGCGTGTCCTCGGTACTCCAGGCGTACGGCGCCCGACAGTCTCACGACCGTGCGGTGGAACGAGGCGAAACCGGCATCGCCACCGACACCGGTGGTCCCACACTGAGGTCGACGGTGCTGGCCATGCTCACGGTCGCCTTCATCGTCGGCACCGTCCTGGACGTCGGCGGGTTCGTCGGCAGCGCGATCTCCGCCCGCCTGGTGCCGCTGTTCCTGTCCCAGACGGTGGTCAGCGCCAATCTGATCGTCACCGCGATCCTGGGCATCGTGGTGCTCGGCATCCGGCTCCACATGAGGGACTGGATCGCCATCGCGGTGGTCATCGGTGCGCTGTGCGCGCTCGGTCTCGCCGCCAAGGAGGACCCGCACGCCGGCGAGACGTGGGCGTTCCACTGGGGTCTGCTGGCGGCCACGGTGGTGCTGTTCGCGGCGTCGCTGGGGCTGATCCGCTGGCTCGGGTCACGTGCGGCGGTCGCGGCCGGACTGTGCGCGGGTGTGCTCTTCGGTGCGGTCGCCATCGCGGTACGTGTCCTCGACGGTTTCGACCCGTTCGACCCGGTGACCATCCTGACCGACCCGGCGATGTACGCGCTCGCACTGTCGGGTGTCGGGGGTTTCTACCTGCACACCGTCGCGTTGCAACTCGGCTCGGTCAACGGTGCCACCGCGGCGTTGGTGGTCGGCGAGACCGTGGTGCCCGGGGTGATCGGGGTGGTCCTGCTCGGTGACAAGACCCAGCCGGGGTTGGCGTGGCTGGCCGTGCTCGGCTTCGTCGCGGCGGTCTGCGGTGCGGTGGCGGTGGCCTGGTCGGGTGCGGCGGAGGCCAGTGCCCCTACCCAGTCCGATGACACCCCGGCGGCGTCGCGAGGCTGACAACGCCTCAGCGCACGTCGAGTGCGATGATCGCCGCCTGCACCCGCGAGGTGATCTGGAGTTTGGCCAGCACCCGTGACACATGGGTCTTGACGGTGGTCTCACTGATGAACAGTCGCGCCGCGATGTCGGCGTTGGAGAGCCCGGATCCCAGGCAGTCCAACACCTCCCGCTCGCGGTCGGTCAGCGTTCGGACCTCAGGATGTCGCTCGGTGGGATGTCGCCCCGTGGGTTGGCGATCGGTGGTTTGGCGATCGGCGGGGCCATGCGCACGGGCGTCGGTCACCGGGGTACGGAACGCACCGACCACCCGACCGACCACATCGGGTGCCAGCACCGCGTCACCACGGGCGACCGCGCGCACCGCATCGATCATCTCGTCCGCACTCGCCGACTTCAGCAGGAAGCCCGCCGCACCGGCCCGCAGCGCGCCGAACAGGTACTCATCGATGTCAAAGGTGGTGAGCACCAACACCTGCGTGATGTGGCCGCCCGCCAGCGTCTCGGTGGCCTCGATGCCGTCGGTACCGGGCATCCGCACGTCCATGAGCACCACGTCGGGCCGTAGGTCGGTGGCCAGTGCGACGGCCTGATCCCCGTCGGCGGCCTCACCGACCACCGCGATGTCGTCGTCGGTCTCCAACAGCACGCGCAGTCCGGCCCGTACCGCGGCGTGGTCGTCGGCGATGAGCACCCGAATGGTCACGAGGCGACCTCCGGTCGGGAGTCGGTGGCGTCGCCGAGGGGGAGCCGGGCATGGACTCGCCAGTGGGCGCCGTCGCGCCCGACCACCAGGTCGCCACCCACCGACTCGGCGCGGGTGCGCATGTTGTGCAGGCCGTGACCGCTCACCCGGGGGATCGACTCCGGTGACGGGTTGCTCACCGCCAGCTCCAACCACCCGGCGTCGGTGTTCACCGACACGGTGATGGGTGATCCGGCGGCATGCCGGGTGGCGTTGGTGATCGATTCGGCGAGGATCCGGTAGGCGGCGATGTCCACCACCGCGGGCAACGCGGTGGAATCGCTGTCCAGGGCGATGTGCGTGGTCACCGGGGTTCCCGCGGACCGTGCTCCGGTGATCAGATGATCCAGGCGTCGCAGCGACGCCGACTTCCTGGTCTCCTCGGGCGCGAGCAGATCGATCATCGCCCGCATCTGGGTGAGCGCCTCCAGGCTCTCCACCCGGATCGCCGCGAGCGCGGATTCGGTTGCCGACGACGCGCCGGGGGTGCGCAACGCCGCGGCCGAACGCATCGCGATGGCCGACAGCTGGCCGGCCACCACGTCGTGCAGTTCGCGGGCCAGGCGTTGACGTTCCTCCACCACCGCCTGGGTGCGCTCACTCTCGGCCAGTTCCAGGATGGTCACCGTCCGCTCCCGTTCGCTCTGCGCGGCCTTGCGGTGCTCCCGGACGGCCTGGGCGTAGGCGATCGGTGACCCCGCGACCGCGAGCATCCAGAGCGCGGTCAGGAACACCGTCCGCCACTGTGGTGCGGCGATGCCCGCCGCGGTCGGCAGGGCGATGGTCAGCAGGATGGCCTGGCCGTAGGTGGCACGCACCACCCGCGTCGATCCGTAGGTGACCGCGGCATAGACGACGTCGGAGTAGACCAGCCACACCGGGATCGAGGGACCGATGGAGAAGTCGACCCCCAGGACGATCAGCACCCCGACCAGCGCCACCGCGGGATGGGCGCGCCGTACCAGCTGGAACCCGCAGGCCACCACCAGCAGCACCACGCCCGATGCGCGGACACCGATCGTCGGCTGCCACAGGCCGATCTCGTCGAGCCGGTCGACATCGGCGAGTATCAACACGATCCCGACGGCCAGGAACGCCGCGGTGATCACCCCGTCCATGATCCGGACGTCACCGAGGCCGTGCCTGGAGGTGGACGTGCGGGACATGAATCCATCGAAGCACGTCACCGTGGCGGTGTCGTCCGCCCAACGGATGACCGGTCGGTGGTCGAAAATGGGCCTAAGGCCCGACGCGGAGAGGCCCTCCGCTGCGCGACCGTGATGGACATGTCGCACATCTGGTTCGTCATCCTGGGCTGCGAGATCGGATTCTGGGCGGTGGTGCTGGCCGGTCTGGTGGCCCGCTACCTGCTGCGTCGCCCGCGCCTGTCGACCGGCATCCTGCTGGCGGTGCCCGTGGTCGACCTGGCTCTGGTCGCGGCGGTCTCACTGGACCTCTCCTCGGGTGCCCCGGTACAGAGCGTCCACCGGTTGGCCGGGATCTACCTCGGGGTGACCGTGGCCTTCGGCCACTCCATGATCGCCTGGGCCGATGGCTGGTTCGCCCACCGGTTCGCCGGTGGTCCGCGACCGCGCCGCACCTCGACCACCGGACCGGCCGCGCTCCGGCACGAGGTGACTGCGTTCGCTCGATGGCTCGCGGCAGCGGCGATCGCGGCGGGCATCACCTGGCTGCTCGCGATCACCGTGGCCGACGACTCGCAGGCCCGCGACCTGTACGGCATCTTCCCGACCCTCGGCGTGGTCACCGCGATCTGGCTGGTGACCGGACCGGTGTGGACCGCGGTGTCGGGTGGGCGGCGTCGCGGTTCAGACGTCCCGGCGGCGCAGCAGGATCGCCGCACCCGTCACCGCGGCGATCGTATAGACGAACAGCAGCGCGAACCCGGCCAGCGGTGACAACCCGTTGGTGACCACCGAGTTGTAGAGCACACCACCGGCGTTCGACGGCAGGTAGGGGTCGATGCTCGACTTCACCGAACCGGGAAGCAACTGGGTCACGGGGGAGAGCAGGAAGAAGATCGCCACGAACGTCGCGACCGCACCGGCCGTGTTCCGCAGCAGCGCACCGAAAGCCACGCCGATCACTCCCGCAAGAGTCACGTAGGCCGCGGCTCCGAACACCGATCGGAGAGCGCCATCAGCACTCAGCGAGACCCCGGCGTCACCGAGCACGGACTGGCCGATCAGGAAGGAGACGACCGCAGTGGGCAGCGAGACCGCGAACACCACGCCCGCGAAGACCGTGATCTTGGCGGCCAGCACGGGCAATCTGCTGGGCACCGCGGTCAACGATGTCCGGATCGATCCGGTGCTGTACTCGCCGCTGACCAACAGCACGCCTAGTACACCGATCGCCAACTGCGCGAACGACACCCCGGCCAGACTCAGATAGATGGGATCCAGGCCGCGGATGTCGCCGGCGTTGACCGCCGACACCATGGTCCCGATACCGATCATCAACACCACGGCCGTGGCCAGGGTGAGGTACGTCGATCGCAGCGACCACAGTTTGGTCCACTCCGATCGGAGTATGCCGAGGAATCCGATCTTCATGCCTGCCAACCCGGTGTCGACCCGTGCTGGGGCGGATTGGTCTGTGTGGGTGTCGATCACGGTGGTCACGATGCTGCTCCGACGGTCTCCGGGGTGGTCGATGTGGTGCTGGTCGACGCGGGGTCGGCTGCGTGGTACTCGACGGACTCGCGCGTCATCTGCATGAACGCCTCCTCCAGCGAGGGTTGGTGCGCGGCGAGTTCGTGGACGGGCATGTGCGCTTCCCATGCGGCGGTGCCGATTTGGCGTGCGGTGAGCCCGGTCACGCGCAACTGCTCCGGACCGTCGCGGCGGACCTCGACGGCGGGGCCGCGCAACAGGACCGCGAGTTCGTCGGCGTCGGGGGTGCCGACGGTGACCCAGCCGCCGGTGGCATCGGCCACGAAGTCGTCGACGGTGGTGTCGGCCAACAGCTTTCCCTGACCTATCACCACCAGTCTCGTTGCCGTCAGGGCCATCTCACTCATCAGGTGCGACGAGATGAAGACGGTGCGACCTTCCCGGGCCAACGTGGTGAGCAGGTTGCGGATCCAGAGCACCCCCTCGGGGTCGAGGCCGTTCACCGGCTCGTCGAGCACCACGACCTGTGGGTTGCCCAACAGTGCGGTGGCCACGCCGAGACGCTGACCCATCCCGAGGGAGAAACCGCCGACCCGACCGCGTGCGACGTCGGTGAGGCCGACCATCGCGAGGACCTCGTCCACCCGCGACGACGGGATGGCGTTGGTCTGGGCCAACGCCAGCAGGTGGTTGCGGGCCGATCGTCCCGGGTGTATTCCCTTGGCATCCAGCAGCATGCCCATCTCGGCCATCGGGCGGGACGACTGCGGGTAGGGCCGGCCGTTGACCAGGACCCGTCCGGCGGTCGGGGCGTCCAGACCGGCGATCATCCGCATGGTGGTCGACTTGCCCGCGCCGTTCGGGCCCAGGAATCCGGTCACGGTCCCGGGCTCCACGGTGAAGGTCAGATCGTCGACGACGAGGTGGTCGCCGTATCGCTTCGAGAGGTGCTCGACCTCGATCATGGTGTCTCTCCTCGTTCGCGCACCGGTCTCCCGGTGGTCTCGAGGACCACTGTGCGCGCAGAATCAGTGGCCCGGATGACAGAATGCTGGGAGAAACCTGTGAGGCGGGGTACTGTGATCGAAACCACGGGTCACCGAACACATCCGGAGGTTCATCGCACTCATGTCGCACCGATCGTCCGTTTCGCGCGTTCTGCTCTCCACTCTGGTCGTTCTCGTCGTCACCGTCGGCGGGTTGGTCGCCACCCGCGGCACCGGTACGGGCCGCTGAACGATTCCAGGCCTTTCAGGCTCAGCCGATCGTGATCTCCGATGGGCTCTCGCCGATCGTGGGCGTGATCACCGGAACTGTTTGAGGCGCCGTGGTCAGCGGGCGGCGTCGATGGTCTCGGGCTCCTCGGTCGGATGCACCTGTGCGGCAGCCTGTTCTGCCTTCGGGCTCCGGAACGGAATGGTCATGGTGATAGCCACCGCGACCAGGGCGGCGACCGCGCCCACGGCGAAGCAGAGCTTGAACGCACCTTCGGTGGGGATCTCGTGGCCGGCCAACGACGTGGTGGAGGTGGTCAACAAGGTTGCCATCACCGCCGAGGCGACGGTGGTGCCGATGGACCGCATCAACGCGTTGAGTCCCACGGCCGCACCGGCATCCGCGATCGGCACCGACGCCATGATCAACGTGGGCATCGCCGCGTAACCGATGCCCACACCCGAGGTGCCGATGACCGCGGCGACCAGTATCTGCCACGGCGCATGCATCAGGAAGAACGCGGCCAGATACCCCAGCGCGATCACCAACGCGCCGATGGCCAGGGTGTACTTCGCGCCGATGCGGTTCAGCATCATGCTCGAGATGGGTGCGAAGACCATCATCATCAGACCGCCGGGTGCCATCCACAGGCCGGCCTGCAGCACGCTCTGACCCAGTCCGTAATTGGTGGCCGTCGGCATCTCCAGCAACTGCGGCATCACGATCGACAGAGCCATCATGCCGAAGCCCACCGCGATCGCGGCCAGGTTGGTCAACAACACCGCCGGACGGGCGGTGGTGCGCAGGTCCACCAGCGGGTCGGGATGACGCAGTTCGAACCAGCCCCACGCCACCAGCACCACCACGCCGCCGACGAACAGGCCGATGGTCTTGGTGTCGGTCCAACCCCAGGTGTTGCCCTTGCTCACGGCCACGAGGGTGGCCACCAAACCGACGATCAAACCGAGGGCGCCGACCACGTCCAAACGGCCGCCGTGCTGGTCGTCGACGTGGGGGATGAGGGTGGCGATGAGGACGAGTACCACCAGTGCCAGCCCCAGCGACACCCAGAACAGGGCGTGCCAGTCGAGACTCTCGGCGACCCAGGCCGACAACGGCAGACCGATGGCGCCGCCGACGCCCAGGGTCGCGCTCATCGCGGCCACCGCACTGGAAGTCAGTCGCGGCGGTGTGACCTCACGCATCAGGCTGATGCCCACCGGGATGAAACCCATGGCCAGGCCCTGGAGGGTGCGTCCCGCGACCAGTGGCAGCACGGAATCCGAGAGGGCCGCGACCAGCGACCCGGCCGCCAGGAACAGTGCACTGGCGATGAGCACCCGCTGCTTGCCGAACATGTCGCCGAGGCGTCCGGCGATCGGCATCGCGACGGCACCACCGAGCAGGGTCGCGGTGATGACCCACGACGCGCTGGAGACCGAGGTGCCCAGCAGCTTCGGCAGTTCCGGCTGGATCGGGATGACCAGGGTCTGCATCAGGGCGGCAACCATCCCGCCGAAACACATCACCAGGATCACCGAGACGGGTGAACCGCTCTGCGCAGGTGACGCCGGGGTCGGATGCGCGCTGCCGGCGGCGGTGTCGGACACGAAGACCTCAGTTCGTCGAGAGATGGGGTGAACGCGCGACGACAACGGCCGCACAGTTCGGACAGACATCGAGATGTACCATACATATGTACTACACATATCTTGCGTCGGAGGTACTTTGCAGAGCGTGCGAGAGGGTGACGAGACGGCGGCCACGGGCTCGGAGATCAGGTCCGAGCACTGGCCGTGGCCGTCAGCGCTGCATCGTGACCTCGCCGAGGAGTTCCTCAAGATCAATCGCCGGCGCAATGCGGTGCACCCCGACTCGGTGCTGGACAACTCGGCTTTCGCGATCCTGTGGATCCTGTCCGACGGACGGCCGCGCACGCTGCGTGAGCTGACCCGGGAACTCGACCTCGAACAGTCCACCGTCAACCGTCAGGTCAACGGTGCCATCCGGTCCGGGTACCTCGAACGTTTCGAGGTCGACGGCTGTGCGAGTCGCAAGATCCGGCCAACCGACCACGGCCGCGCGGCCTTCGAGCACGACGGTCTCCTACGTGCCAACCGGCTCAGCGAGGTGTTCGCCGATCTGGCACCGGGACGGGCGGACGTGCTGCTGACCGAGATGCGAGCGTACAACCAGGCCTACGACCGGGTGCTGGAACGTGCCCGTCCGACCGCGGACCGAACGCGCGACACCGCCTGAGACGGCCGGCCCTCACGGAAGGGTCCACGTCACCGTTTACGTGAGATCTCCAGCCCACCCTGACCGGGCAGGGTGATCGACTGGAACGGCCCGTCGGGGTCGCGGACGTGACCGAGATAGTCCTGGTACTGGGAGAATGCGCCGACCACGTTGTCGCACAGCACGAGTGCGCCGGGGCGTAACACCGGTTCGAGAAGCAAGAGCGCGGGCAGTGCCATCGGAGTCCAGATGTCGACGAGGACGAGGTCGACCGGACCGCTGACATCGCGCAACGTCTCCCGCAGGTCGCCGTCGAGGATGTCGACGACATCTCCGACCCCCGCCTCGTCGAGGTTGCGGCGGGCGATGGCGACCTTGGCGGATTCGTGTTCGGTGCCGACCACCGACCCGCCACCGCCCTCACCGGCATTGTCGCGAACAGCGGCCGCCAGGTAGATCGTCGACACCCCGAACGAGGTCCCGACCTCGACCACCCGTCTCGCGTCGATGGCCCGACACAGCTGATACATGAGCGCTGCCTTCGCCGGAGCGAGCGCGACCATCTTGTCGGCCAGCATCTCCTTGCCCGACGTCGTCGCGGTCGTGTCCCAGGTCCCCTCCCGTACCCGACTACGCACTGTCGACCCGATCACCAACGGAATCGAACGGATCAACTGCCGCTTGCTCGCGCTGTGCAACCGATCGACGACCCGCTGTGCCCGCGGATCCAGAGGTCGCTTCGCCACCTTCTCCATGGTCACATGGTACTTAGGCGAGCCTAAGTGGGCTAGTGCCGTCCGGGGGCGTCAGCCCAGGATTCTCACGACTCCACGCGGTGCGCTCGGAGTTCATGCCCCTTGGATGTCAGACACCGCCCGCTCGGCAGATCCCACGACCACCCGTGCAGATTGCAGGTCAGCTTCTCGCCCTCGATGACCCCGAACTTCGACAGGTCGGCCTTCAGGTGCGGACACCGACGCTGGAGCTCCCAACCGTCCTTGACGATGGACGCCGAGTCGTCGTGCGCCTCGGAGAACCACCCGTCGGCGTAGGCGATGCGCTCATCGGTCAGGCACTTGAAGAACGTGTAGAGGTACTCGTTGTACCCACCGATGCGCCAGGTGGTGAACCGCGTGGACAGGAAGATCGTGTTCACCCAGTCGGGCTCGTTGTCGCGCAAGACCGTCCGCACCAGCTCCGGGGCGATGCGGAAACCGTAGCGGTACTTGCCCTCACCGTCCTTCGGCTCGCGGACGGTGCGATTGGGGAAGTCGAGCACCACGGTCTGCTCACCCATCACCAGGCCCACCGGGTAGCCGATGCCGTCGCAGATCAGGTCGCTCTGCCGCATGATCGGTTCGAACAGTTCGCGTAGCGGCTCCAGTAGCGGCTCGCCCTCGGCAGGCGCCCAGGTCTCCTTCTGCGCGGCGATCACCGGCGCGAACTTCTCCGCCATCCGGTCGAGGTAGGCCGGCTTGTTCTCGCCGAACACCTCCTCGGGCGGGTACGGGTGGTTGATCTCCAGCAGCTCCGAACCGCGCAGCTCCACCGACGAGCCCGAAACCATCATCAACCCGCGGTGCTTGGTGCCGTCGTCGGTCCCGTGGGTGACCATCTGGTCCAGGAAGGTGGCCTGGTCGGGGAAGATGCTGGTGGCCCGGCCCTGATCGTCGGTGTCGCCCACGTCGTTGAGATAGCGCAGATCGGCATCGAGGAACATCGGCGGACCCGCCGACGGGACCACCCAGGTGGCGCCGACCTGCTCGATGTACGACCGGGCGCGGTCCATCCCGCGCTGCCGCTTCTGCGCCGCGAAATTGGCCTTCGACCGTTTGGGGATGTCGTAGACCATCGGGTACCAGATGGCTCCGGAGTACTGCAGCAGGTGGATGTCGATGTGGCCGAACGCCTCACCGATGACGTCCAGGTCGACAGGACGGGCGTCGTTCATGTTGAACGCGGTGGTCTCGCCGTCGCCGACGATGAGACCGCTGTCGCCGATGGGTCCGTCGGCCGGGGCCCGCAACGCGATGATCATCACGTCCAACGAACCTTTCTCATTGGTCACCGTGGTCTTCACCGAGTCCTCGGTCTCGACGAAGCGGTGGAAACCGAGGCGTTCGAGTTCGCGACGCAGATCCGGAACCGGATAGTCGGGCAGCAGGACGGTGGCGTCCTTGTTCACGTTCTCGCGCAGGTTGCGCTCGTCGAAGTGATCCCGATGCAGATGCGACACGTACAGGTAGTCGCAGTCACCGAGCATGCGCCAGTCCAGCTCACTGTTGTCGGGGAACGGCACCCACGACGCGAAGTACGCCGGATTCACCCACGGGTCGCAAAGGATCGAACCGGCTGCGGTCTGGATGTGGAATCCGGCGTGTCCGACGCTGGTCACCTGCACTGGGAAAAGCCTTTCACGAGCGTGCGTCGTCCCCAGCCGGGGACGCCGACCACAAGGATATCGACCGCGCACCGACTAAGCTCCACGCCATGGAACCCGTCTACGACACCGTTATCGCCGTTGCCCGCTCGTTGTGGGCCGCCGAAGGGTTGAAGTTCACGGTGACGGGGGCGGAGAACGTGCCGCGCCGCGGCGGTGCCGTGGTGGCGCTGAACCACACCGGTTACCTGGATTTCACCTACGCCGGATTGCCCGCCTTCCTGCACGGTCGCCGCAAGGTGCGGTTCATGGCCAAGAAGGAGGTCTTCGACAGCAAGGTGTCGGGGCCGATCATGCGGTCGCTGAAGCACATCCCCGTCGACCGAGCCGCGGGTGCGGAGAGCTATCACACGGCCGTCGACTACCTGCGTCGCGGCGAGCTCGTCGGTGTCTACCCCGAGGCCACCATCAGTCGCAGCTTCGAGATCAAATCGTTCAAGTCGGGGGCGGCGCGAATGGCGTTGGAGGCCGGGGTACCGATCGTCCCCACGGTCATCTGGGGTGCGCAGCGCGTGTGGACCAAGGGCCATCCCAAGCGCCTGGGCCGCACCAACACCCCCATCCACATCGGCGTGGCCGAACCGCTGCAACCCACCGGTGACGCGGCCCAGCTCACCGAGCAGTTGCACAAGGTGATGAGCGAGACGCTGCTGGAGCTGCAGGACGCCTACGGCCCGCATCCGGCGGGCGAGTACTGGGTGCCCGCCCGGCTCGGTGGCGGTGCGCCGACCCTCGAGGAGGCCAATCGCCTCGATGCCGAGGAGGCCGAGGCCAAGGCGACGCGTCGGGCCGCACGCGAGGAGTAGTCACGCCGGTCGGTCGGTCGCCCGGCCGAAACGGCGGCGCGCGACGTCGACAAAGGCCGCGGTCGCCGCGGTCGGATCGGCTCGCCAGACCAGGCTCAGCAGGGCCGGGTCGTCGGCGCCGACCAGCGGTAACGCTCGCAGCGTCGAGGTGTGGGCCGCGGCGATGGATGCGCTCAGCACCCCGATGCCCAGTCCGCCGATCACCAACTCGGCCACTGCCGCCGGCGACGTCGCTGCCATCGCCACCGGCAGCCCACCGGTCGCCCTGTCGAACACCGTTCGGATGCCTGCACCCACCGGGAGGGCGACGATCGGTTCGTCGCGCAGGTCGTCGACGGTCGCCGCCGAGGCCGCGGCCAACCGATGCCCTCGCGGCACCACCACCACGATCGGTTCGCTGATCACGGTGAACTCGGCGAGTCCGGCCGGTGGTCGGGCGGCCGAGCCCACCAACGCGATGTCGAGGTCGCCGGTACGTACCCGGTCGGCGAGCCGCGGTGACTCGTCCTCGCTGAGCGACAGATCCACCCCGGGGTGAGCCCGACGGAAATCTCCCATGGCGGCGAACAGGGCGCCGATCGTGCACCCGTCGACCATCCCGACGGCCAGCGATCCCCGCAGTACCTGCTGGACGTCCGCCACGGCCTGTGCCGCCGCGCCCGCCTGGTCCAATGCCGCCCGGGCGTGCGGCAGCGCGGCCCGACCCGCCGAGGTCAGGGTCACGGTGCGCCCCACCCGGTCGAACAAGGGCGTTCCCCACTCGCGCTCCAGGGCGCGCATCTGCGCGCTGATGTTCGGCTGCGTGGTGTAGGTGCGCTGTGCCGCCGCGGTGAACGACAGATCGGTGGCCACCGCGACGAAGTACTCGAGCTGGCGAAGCTCCATAACTGTTGATGATACCGGCGATCAGAAACATCACTTGGACTTATCTGCGCGGTCGGCGAAGAGTCAAGAGCGCACACACGAACGATCACGACTCGAGAGGATCCTCCGATGACCGACACCGATCGCCCCACCACCGAGTACCCCACCGCACGACGTCCCGAGGACATCACCGCGCTGTTCGTGCAGTTCTCCAACGACGGCGATGCCGACGCGGTCGCGTCGCTGTACCACGAGGACGCGGTGATGGCCTTCCCGCCGGGACGCACCACCGTCGGCCGCGCTGCCATCCGCGACCTCTGGGCCTCGGTGCTGGCCAACCGGCCCACGTTCACCGCGGAGGAACCGCTGCCGACGCTGCGCTTCGGAGACCTGGCGCTGACCTCCACCCCGCCCCGCGACGGTGCCGGTGCGCGGGCCCAGGTGGTCGTGCAGCGTCCCGACGGCAGCTGGGTCCGGATCATCGACCAGCCCGAATTCCAGACCCCCGACCGGACCTGAACTCCCCGCGTCGCCCGTCGTGACCACCGTCTCTGGGAATCGCCTCAGGTGACGGTGGTTCACTGGTGATGACCGCGCGACCGCCGGGCGGTCGGTGATGATGCCGTCACGACGAGGAGATGCAGCAGTGCGGGAGGACAGCAGATGACCGGTAGCAGGCAACGCAAGCCTGTCGTCGATCCGCGTGCGGCGGAGAAGCGCCGCAGCATGATCATCCGGATCGCCGCGACGGCGGTGGTGATCATCGTGGCCGTCATCGTCGCGGTGGTGGTCATCGTGTCCAAGAACTCCGACGACTCCTCGTCGGCGTCGAATGCGTCGACCAGCCCGACCGTCGTCACCGACACCGGGGCCTTCCGGGTGAGCGGACCCAAGGCCAACGCCAAGGCGGTCCTCACCCTCGACGAGGACTTCCAGTGTCCGGTCTGCAAGCAGTTCGAGACGTTGTTCGGTAGCGCGCTGGAGCAGCTGCGCAGCAACCCGAACGTGGCGATCGACTATCACCCGATCGCCATCCTGGATCGGATGTCGTCGACCGGGTACTCCACCCGCGCGGCCAACGCGTCGGCGTGCGTCGCGCAGGCCACCGCGGCAGGTGGCGACTTCGCCACCTGGCTGAAGTATCACCAGGCTCTCTACGCACAGCAGCCCGAGGAGGGGTCGGCCGGACTCGCCGACCAGCAGCTCACCGAGATCGCGACCTCCGTCGGCGCCCCGGCGTCGGTGAGCAGCTGTGTGGACAAGGGCGTCTACAACGACTGGGTGACCGCACAGACGAAACAGGTGTCCGAGAACGGCCTCCAGGGCACACCGCAGGTCGAGTTGAACGGCAAGACGTTGACGCTCAGCACCCCCGACGCGCTGGTGGCGGCGGTGAACGCCGCGGCAGAGGGATGACAGACGAGGCGGTGACCGACCGCGCGGTCGAGCCGCGGTCCCACGATCGGGCGGACGAGACCTCCGTGACACCGAGCCCGGGCGCCGGTCGGGTGACCGGTGCTGCGGTGCTGCTCGGCGGCATCCTCGGCCTGATCGCCGCGCTCACGCTGACCATCGAGCGGTTCAAACTGTTCACCGACCCGGGGTACACCCCCAGCTGCAGCCTCAACCCCGTGCTGTCCTGCGGGTCGGTGATGAAGACCGCGCAAGCGGCGTTCTTCGGCTTCCCCAACCCGATCCTCGGCATCGGGGCGTTCTCGGTGGTGGTGGTGACCGGGGTGCTGGCCGTGGCGCGTGTCCCGCTGCCACGGTGGTACTGGGGCGGTCTCACCGTCGGATTGCTCGTCGGGATGGTCTTCATCCACTACCTGATCATCGAGAGCCTCTACCGGATCAATGCGCTGTGCCCGTACTGCATGGTGGTGTGGGCGATCACCCCGGCGCTGCTGGTGGTGGCTGCCCGACGCTGGGCCGCGCTGTCGGGGCGGCGCGGTCTGGTCGACGCCGCCGGATGGCTCTGGCCGGTGCTGATCATCTGGTACGTCGTACTGATCCTGCTCATCGCCGAACGCTTCTGGAGTTATTGGTCGACCTTGCTCTGAGTGCGCGGTCGCCGTGGGGCCCGTGGTCATGCCACGAAAACTGCGGGAAATCCGACCTCCCGCAGTTTCGGGGATGTGCTGGTGATGCTTCAGCGGGAAGTGATCACACCTGCGGGAAATCTCGCTCGGTCAATCAGAGAGACGCGCCGACCGTCGAGTGGATACCCCTGCCATGCCCGTGGATCGGGGCGTGCCGCGCGTGTCCGGCCGGATAGGCTGGGTCCCATGGAACCGGTATTCCGGACCCTGGAGATCATCGCTCACGGACTGGTCAGGGCTCAGGGTCTCGATCTGCGGATCGACGACGAGGACAATCTGCCGAGAACGGGTGGGGTGGTGCTCGCGATCAATCACACCAGCTACGTCGACTTCCTGCCCGCGGCGATCGGCGTCTACCGGGCCGGTCGTCGCGTCCGGTACATGATCAAAGCCGAGACGATGAAGTACGGCATCATGCGATTCCTCATCAAACACACCAAGACCGTGCCGGTGGACCGCCTCGCCGGCGCCGATGCCTACCGGCAGGCCGTGCAGACCCTGCGCGACGGGGAGGTGGTCGCGGTGTATCCGGAGGCGACGATCTCGCGCAGTTTCGAGCTGAAGGCGTTCAAGACCGGCGCGGTGCGGATGGCTCATGATGCGAACGTGCCCATCGTCCCGTGCATCGTCTGGGGTGCACACCGGCAGTGGACCAAGGGTCACGAGCGGGCGATGGGTCGCACCGGGCTGCCGGTGCATGTGCGATTCGGGCCTGCGCTGACCGTCGACGGCGATGTCCAGACCGGGACCGACCGGTTGCGCACGGCCATGCAGGACCTGTTGTCGACGGTGCAGGCCGGCTACGGACCGCACCCCGCGCGCGAGTTCTGGGTGCCCGCGTCGATGGGTGGGGGTGCCCCCACCCTGGCCGAGGCCGACCGGCTCGACACCGAGGAACAGGCACGTCGGGCTGCGGCACGCGCCGGACGCGAGACGTCGGGCGACGATGCGGCGTAACGCTTTCGGTCCTCCCACACTCATCGCGTCCGACGTCGACGGCACGCTGATCGACGACGACAATCGGGTTCAGCGACTGACGGCGACGGCGATCCGGCGGGCCGGTGAGGTCGGGGTGCCGCTGGTGCTGGCCACCGGTCGACCGCCCCGCTGGTTGGCCGAGGTCGCTGATCAACTGGACACGTCACCGTATGCGGTGTGCGCGAACGGCGCGATCCTGTACGACATCTCGGCCGATCGGGTGCTCACGTCGACCACCCTCGAGGTCGACGTGCTCGCCCAGTTGGCCGAACTGGCGTCCCATGTGTTGCCCGGATGTGGGCTCGCGGCGGAGCGGGTCGGGGCGTCGGCGCACGACACCGCCACCCCGCCGTTCGTCGCGGTGGCCGGCTATCAGCACGCCTGGCTCAACCCGGACCACCTCGAGGTGAGCAACGCCGATCTGGTCAGCGCGCCTGCAGTGAAGTTGCTGATCCGCTGTCCCGGGATGCGTAGCGGCGACATGACCTTTGCGATGCGGGAAGCGTTGACGATCAACGGTTTCGCCCGATCGGCCGAGATCACCTACTCCACCGACAACGGACTCATCGAGCTGGCCCCGCCGGGGGTCAGCAAAGCCACCGGGTTGTCGCTGCTGGCCGAGGTGGCCGTGCTGCCCGCGGACTCGGTGATCGCATTCGGTGACATGCCCAACGACGTGGACATGTTGCGCTGGGCCGGGCGCGGGGTCGCGATGGCCAATGCGCACCCGTTGGCACGCGCGGCCGCCGACGAGATCACCACGGGCAACAACAACGACGGTGTGGGCCGCGTCCTCTGGCGCTGGTTCGGTTGACCCCCGACCACCCCGTCGAGCGGGCCGAAACCGGAGTCGAGTGGGCCGATCGGCGTCGGAAGAGGCGAACGACGGCCCGCTCGACGTGAACAAGGGCCCGCTCGACGGGTCAGCCGGCGGGCCGCTCGGCCCTGTCAGCCGGCGGGCGCCGCGCTGGGGACGGCCGCGCTGCCGCCCTGGTGCTGGGCGTAGGTGTCCTGGTAGGTCTTGATCACCTTCATCACACCCCCGGTGACGGTGTTGAAGACCAGGGTGCCGAACTGGAAGACCTGGCTGATGTTGTCGTTGCCGGTGATCTCGGTACCCGTGGGCAGACCCAGCGGGCTACCCGAACCACCCAGCGCCGACCACGCGGTCTTGATGGCCCCCTGCAGGATCTGTGCACCCGTCTCCGGGGACCAGACCACCTGCCCGTTCGCGAAGTCGGCGAACTTGGCCTTACCGTCGGTGGTGGTCAGCTCCGCGCTGGTGGGCTTCCCGAGCAGCCCGGTGGCGCCGCCGACCGAACGCCACTTCTGGGCGATGGCCCCGGTGTCCGCTTGTGACAAGACATCGGGAGCCAAGGCGTTCGCCGCCAGCGCACCGAGCCGACCGATGGCACTGTCCGTGGACTGCGTGGTCCCGGTTGCACTCGTGACCGGCGCACCCGTGCCGGGGACGGGACTGCTCGACGTCGACGTATCGGTGCTCGGTGCGCTGACCTGAGTCCCGGTCTCGGCGACCGAACGGATCTGTGGCAGTGCCGCATATCCCAGGTTGCCGGGGCACTCGGTGTCGTCGTAGTCGCGATGTCCACTGATCACCGGCAGCGCGCTGACCTGGCCCGCCGAGTATCGCGACGACTCGAAACCCTCGGACGTCAACTGGGCTTGCCCACCGGGGTCCAGTCCCGCCTGTCGCAACCGCCAGCCCAGGAAGTTGCCCACCGAGTTGATCATCGCCGTGGTGGGTGCGACGTCGTTGAGGTCGCCGAGCATCGCGACGCCGACGGTGTTCTTGTTGAACCCTCCGGTATGCGTGCCCTCCACGTTCTTGTCGAGACCGCCGTAGGCGCCTTCGAAGATCTGGCCGAACTTGTCGACCAGGGCGTTGTAGCCGATGTCGCACCAGCCCAGTGTCTGCGCGTGGTACGCGTAGATGCTGCGCACGATGTCGGCCGACTGCTCGGCGGTGTAGTCGTTGTTGCCCGCGGTGTGGTGCACCACCGCACCCTTGAGTGTGTCGTCGTAGGTGGGTTGCGAACACCGCTCCGACTCGTCGGCACCCCACTGGGCGCGGCTGATCACCGTCGGCATCGCACCCGGAACAGCGGCCCGTCCCCCCGACGACGTGCCGCCGGTACCCGACAGATCCCCGGACTTCCCGGTGCTGATCAGTGCGGCCTTCAGCGTGGAGATGGTCTGCTGCAACGTGTCCCGCAGGTCCGAACCGCCCGAGCCGGGCGTCGATGTCTGGGGTGTCGAGCTCTGCGGCGCCGCGGCGCCCGATGTGGACGGCGCCGGGGGTTGCAGCTTCTCGGTGAATGCCCGGGGTACCACCTGCCCGGATGCGACGGTGCTGGTGGGCAGCACGTTGGGTTGGGGTGACGACGGCGTCCGGCTG
The DNA here is from genome assembly GCF_900156495.1 of Williamsia sterculiae. Lineage (GTDB taxonomy): Bacteria > Actinomycetota > Actinomycetes > Mycobacteriales > Mycobacteriaceae > Williamsia_B > Williamsia_B sterculiae. The sequence continues at coordinate 25,185 of NZ_FTNT01000013.1, read as the reverse complement.
GGTGCGACCCCGGCAGCCGAGGGCCTGGTCGTCGAACCCCGCTGGGGGGCGGTCGTCGTCGGTGACGAGCGTCGTGGCACCGCCGAACGCGACGCACCGGAACGCGGCACCTCCGACGTCGTGGTCGCGCCGACCGACGGACTCGGTGCGGTACCCGGTTCACCCGGCACCGCGACGCCCTTCCTGGTGACGGCCACCTGTACCCAGGTGGTGTCGCCCACCCAGATCGGCTCGGATCCCTGGCGCAGCGGGTCCGTCGGGGACTTCCGTACGCCGGCATCCTCCGGGTCGGCGGCGTACCAGGGACCCCAGTCACCGTTGGGCTTCTTGGCCCGGATGTAGGGCGTGGTGTCCGACAACCCGTCCCACGTCAGCCCGACCATCGAGAAGGGGGTGTCGCGTTTGATCTCCTTGACCACCGCCCCGGCGGGAGCGTCGGCCGGTGTGGACGAGGCGGACGGTGTGGAGGACGCGGGTGACGTCGGGGCCGGTGTCGACAGGCGCGACGTCGTGGCCGCGGCCGACGGCGCGGGCAGCAACGATGCCAGCCCCGGCGGCAGGTCCACCGGCAGATCCGGCAACGTCACCTTCGATGCATCGATCGGCGGCAGGGTCACCCCCGCGCGGGACAATCCGGAGGTCACCAGGTTGAGCACCAGCGACGGCACCTGATCCAGGCTGACCTCGTCGATCGTCGTCGTCGCCCGGGCCGGCTGCGCGCGGTCCTCCACCGTGTTGGTGGGTGCGGCCCCACCGGCGAGAACGACGAGCGGGCTGGCGACCGCCACAGCCGCGACAGCCGCGAGGACCACGGACTGTCTGGGTCGGCGATAACGCACGGCACACTCCCTACGACGACGGCACGTGAACCGGGTCATCGTTTCTGCGCGCAGCGGCCAAGTCCACGACCGGTCTCGGCGTGGCGTGTAACTCGTGATGTTGTTGTTATCGCTTGAGGTTGTTGTGACTTAACTATCGCCACTACTGTCCCAGGAGTCTCATCTGTCACACACTGCAGTTCTGTCACACGCTGCATGTGTCTCACGTTAGGAACCTTCTGCCGATGGCAAGACGTGCCACCGACCGACGTAGAGCGAGCTGGGTTGCGCTCGGGTTGGCCCCTGCGCTGCTGGTCGGCGCGGTGGCAGGGGTCGATCGATTCGGGGTCGACCACCGCGGCACGGACCACTCCGGCGTGAATCTGACCGCGGGTTCGGAGATCACCCTCATCGGTCATGGCCACGGTCACGGCCGCGGGATGGGCCAATGGGGGGCCTTCGGCTACGCGAAGAAGGGATGGACATCGACTCAGATCTTGAGTCATTTCTACGGCGGCACCACCGCGGGGAAGGTGGACAACGCCGAGGTCACGGTGATCCTCACGGATCAGAGCTCGGTGAATGTGCACGCGGACGCCGGAATGAAGGTCGGTGATCGGACGGTGGCCCCCGGACAGGCGATCAGTCTGTCCGGGGCCACCGCCACCATCACCGCCGGTTGTGGCGGACCGGCGGTCGACAGCGTGGCGCTGGCCGATCCGGTGGTCTCCCCGATCACCCCCGGAACCGGTCGCCCGGCCACCGAACAGCTGAAGTTCTGCGGCTCCAACGCCGCATACCGCGGGTCGATCGGCTTCCAGAACGGGCATGTGATCAACAAGGTGAACGTCGACGACTACGTCCGCGGTGTGATCCCCCGCGAGAGTCTGCCGGCGTGGGCGGATCAGGGAGGCGCCGAAGCGCTCAAGGCTCAAGCCGTCGCGGCGCGCAGTTACGCCCTCGCGTCGCAGCGACTGGGCAAACCCATCGACGACACCCAGAGCAGCCAGGTTTACGGCGGGGTGTCCGGGGAGGATCCGCGGACCAACACCGCGGCCGACGCCACCGCCGGGCAGGTACTCAACGGACGCGACGGTCAACCGGCGTTCACCGAGTTCTCGGCGTCCACCGGCGGGTACAGCGCAGGCGTGGACTTCCCGGCCGTCCCCGACGAAGGTGATGTGGGCGCACCCGACCACGACTGGACCGCGACGGTCAGTCCGGGCAGCGTCGGGTCGGCGTTCGGTGTCGGCACGGCCACGGACGTGCGGGTGATCGAGGCCAACGGCCTCGGCGCGGAGAACGGTCGCGCGACCAAGGTCCGGATCACCGGAACCGGTGGCTCGGTGGATGCGACCGGTGAGGACGTGCGGGTGAAACTGCAGCTCAAGTCGTCGTGGTTCACCGTGCAGGGACAGCCCAAACCGACGATCGTCGCCCCTCCCGCCGGGGTGGGCACCGGTGCACCGGGATCGACCGGCCTGCCGGACTTTCTGCAGCTGCCCGACGGCACCGGGGTGTTGCCCGGCCTGCAGGATCTGCTCGACCTGGCCACCTCGGCCATCGCGGGCAAGTTCGGAGACCTGGGGAGTGCGGGCGGCGTGCTGGGACCTGCCACCTCGCAGGTGATGGCGTTGGCAGGCACCTCGGGAGCGATGCAGAAATTCCGGAACGGCAACATCTACTTCACCCCGCAGACGGGTGCCCACGCGCTGGTCGGGTCTGCGCTGACCGACTTCGTGGCCAAGGGTGCCGAAAAGGTCGTCGGCTTCCCGTTGACCGATCTGCTCTCCGGGCTGGCCACCGGGGCGTCCGCACCGGCGAAGACGCCGGCCGCCGCGAAGCCGGCCGCCGGTACGAAGCCGCCCGCCACCGCAAGACGGCCCGCCGCCACGAAAACCGCTCCCCGATAGATGCGTCGGAGCCGCTGCCGCGCCGGGCGGCTGGCAGGTTCCGGCCCGGGTGTCGGTTACCCTGAACCCCCGTGGCAAGCGATACCGGACCCGTGACCGACCGACCCGAGAACGCCCAGCAGTTCGACCTCTTCATCGTGGGGTCCGGCTTCTTCGGTCTCACCGTCGCCGAGCGCGCGGCCACCCAACTGGGCAAGCGGGTGCTCGTGGTGGATCGGCGCCACCACATCGGCGGCAACGCCTACTCCGAACCGGAACCGCAGACCGGCATCGAGATCCACAAGTACGGTGCGCACCTGTTCCACACCTCCAACACCAAGGTCTGGGACTACGTCAACCAGTTCACCGACTTCACCGACTACCAGCATCGGGTCTTCGGACTGCACGAGGGGCAGGCCTACCCACTGCCGATGGGGCTGGGGCTGGTGTCGCAGTTCTTCGGCCGGTACTTCACCCCGGAGCAGGCGCGGGAGTTGATCGCCGAACAGGCCGCGGAGATCGATACCAAGGATGCGGAGAACTTCGAGGAGAAGGCGATCAGCCTGATCGGCCGGCCGCTCTATGAGGCATTCTTTCGCGACTACACGGCCAAGCAGTGGCAGACCGACCCCAAGGAGTTGCCCGCAGGCAACATCACTCGGCTGCCGGTGCGTTACACATTCGACAACCGCTACTTCAACGACGCCTACGAGGGATTGCCGGTCGACGGGTACACCGCCTGGCTGGAGAACATGGCCGCCGACGAGCGCATCGAGGTGCGGTTGAACACCGACTGGTTCGACGTCCGCGACGACCTGCGCGCCGCCAGTCCCGACGCCCCGGTGGTCTACACCGGTCCGCTGGACCGCTACTTCGACTACGTCGAGGGTGAACTGGGCTGGCGCACGCTCGACTTCGAGACCGAGGTGCTGCCCACCGGCGACTTCCAGGGCACACCGGTGATGAACTACAACGACGCCGACGCCCCGTACACCCGCATCCACGAGTTCCGGCACTTCCACCCGGAGCGTGAATACCCGACGGACAAGACCGTCATCATGCGGGAGTTCAGCCGCTTCGCCGAGTCGGGCGACGAGCCGTACTACCCGATCAACACCCCCGACGACCGCACCAAGCTGAACCGCTACCGCGAGCTGGCCAAGCGGGAGACCGCCGAGCGCGCCGTGGTGTTCGGCGGACGGTTGGGCACCTACCAGTACCTCGACATGCACATGGCCATCGCCAGCGCGCTGACCATGTTCGAGAACACCCTGGCCCCCCATCTGAGTGACGGGACCGCGTTGTCGGTGGGGGAGAGCAGATGAGCGTCACCGCGACCGGGATCCAGGACGTCGCCGACGTCGAACAGCCGTCGCGGGCGCGGGCGTTGCTGCAGCGGGTCATCTTCCCCCGACCCGGTGAGCCGCTCGACGTGCGCTCGTTGTACCTGGTCGAGTCCGAGAGCAACAGCCGTCGGGCCCATGCCCCGAGCCGCACGTCGGTGACCCTCGGCGCGGAGTCCGAGGTCAGCTTCGAGACCTACTTCAACGCCTTCGCCGCCTCGTACTGGCGTCGGTGGACGGTACTGGACTCGGTGGTGCTGCGGGTGGAGGTACGCGGCCTCTGCCGGGTGGACGTCTACCGCTCCAAGAGCGACGGGTCCAGAATCGCGATCGGCGGCGACCTCGTCGCGCTCGACGAGGCCACCGGTACCGGGGCGATCGAATTCGAGCTCGACCTCGGACCCTTCGAGGACGGCGGCTGGATCTGGTTCGACATTACCACCGACACCGAGGTGGAGGTGCTCGGCGCGGCCTGGCATGCCCCGATCGACGCGCCCGGGGGCCCCGGGCGGCAGCGGGTCACCGTCGGCATCCCCACGTTCAACCGACCCACCGATGCGGTGAACGCGTTGACCGCACTCGCGTCGGACCCGTTGGTCGACGCTGCCATCGACGCGGTGATGATGCCCGACCAGGGCACCAAGCGGGTGGTCGACGAACCCGGTTTCACCGAGGCCGCGGCCGCACTGGGCGACCGCTTGCACATGTTCACCCAGGGCAATCTCGGTGGCTCCGGCGGCTATTCGCGCATCATGTACGAGGCGCTGCGTCAGACCGACAGCCCCTACATCCTCTTCATGGACGACGACATCGTCATCGAACCCGACTCGATCCTGCGGGCTCTGGCCATGTCCCGGTTCGCGGAGACCCCGATGCTGGTCGGCGGCCAGATGCTCAACCTGCAGGATCGCAGCCATCTGCACTGCATGGGTGAGGTCATCGACCGGCACACGTTCATGTGGACCGCGGCACCGTTCGTCCACTACGACCACGACTTCGCCGAATATCCACTGCGCGACCGGGAGAATTCGAAAAACTTGCACCGTCGCATCGACGTCGACGGCAACGGTTGGTGGATGTGCATGATCCCGCGGGCCTGCGCCGAACAGATCGGCCTCCCGATGCCGCTGTTCATCAAGTGGGACGACTGGGAGTTCGCGCTGCGCGCCGACAAGGCCGGTTACCCCACGGTGACCGTGCCGGGGATCGCGATCTGGCACATGGCCTGGAGTGACAAGGACGACGCCATCGACTGGCAGGCCTACTTCCACCTGCGCAACCGGCTGGTGGTCGCCGCGCTGCACTCCGACGGCCCCGTCGACGGGATCCTGCGGTCGATGATCAAGGCGACGCTCAAGCACATCCTGTGCCTGGAGTACTCCACCGTCGCCATCCAGAACGAGGCCATCCGCGACTTCCTCGGCGGCCCGGACCACATTCGCGACCTGCTCCCCACCGCGCTGCCGAAGGTCGCCGAGATGCGCAAGCAGTACCCCGACGCGGTGGTGCTGCCGTCGGCGACGTCGCTGCCCAAGACCAGCGGCGAGGCCACCCACCTGGGTGTCAACGCGCCGAAGAACCCGTTGAGCAAGATCCGCGCCCTGGGTTCGGCCGTGGTGAACAACCTGCGTCCGGCGGACCCTCGTCACCACGAGGTGCCGCAGGCCAACTACCCGCCGATCGAGGCCCGCTGGTTCAGTCTCGGACGGGTCGACGGCGTCACCGTGACCACCGCCGACGGGCGCGGGGTGGTCTTCCGTCAGCGCGACCGCGACAAGGCCGCAGCCCTGCTGCGCGAGTCGTACGCGTTGAACCGTCAGGTCCGGGAACGTTTCCCGCGGTTGCGCGACGACTATCGCGCCGCCGCGACGGAGCTGACCAGTGCAGAGAGTTGGGAACGTGTCTTCGGTATCTGAGACCGAACTGCTGGTGTCGGTGCAGGACGCGCTGACCGACCGTCCGGGTGTGGTGCCCACGGCGCGTGGGCTGTCGCACTTCGGTGAGCACGCGCTGGGATGGATGGCCGCCAGCGGCATCGGGTGGGCGGTCGCGGTGGCCCGCGACGACGCCGACGCCCAGGTTCGTTGGCTGCAGGCCGGTGCCGGTGCCTTCGGCGCCCATGCCGCGTCGGTCATCGTCAAGCGCATCGTCCGCCGCCGACGACCGTCCGACCCGAGGATCCGCATCGGGGTGTCCACGCCGAGCCGGTTGTCGTTCCCGTCGAGTCACGCCACGTCCACCACCGCCGCGGCCATCCTGATCGGTCGGGCCGCCGGGTTGCCGCCCCTCCTGCTGCCCGCCGCGTTGGTGCCGCCGATGGTGATCTCCCGGTTGGTCCTTGGTGTGCACTACCCGGGTGACGTGGCCGCCGGCGTCGCCCTCGGTGCGGCGAGCGCCGTTGCGGTGGCGGCGGATGACACACTGTTCCGGCGTGCCGCGGCTGTGGTGAACCCCACGCGACTGTGGTGAAAGGTTCTCTAGATGACACAGGTGCACCGCGCGAGTGGGCCCCACGACAAGCGACTGGAGCAGGCGAGCATGAGTGAAGAGCCGTCGGAGCCCGAGGGCAAGGTCCTCGCACCGCCGAAGAACTTCGCCACCGGACTGGTCAAGGCGCTGCGTCCTCGTCAGTGGGTGAAGAACGTCCTGGTGCTGGCCGCACCGCTCGCCGCGGGTGCCATCGACGACGCCGACGTCATCGGTCGGGCCGCCATCGCCTTCGTCGCGTTCTGCCTGATCGCGTCGTCGGTCTACCTCATCAACGACGCCATCGACGTCGAATCCGATCGGAACCATCCGGTCAAACGATTCCGGCCGATCGCCGCGGGGGTGGTGCCCCGCACGGTCGCCTTCGCGCTCGCCGCGGTGTTCGCCGTCGCCGCGATCGCCGTGTCCTTCGTGGCCAACTGGCAGCTCGCGGTGGTCATCGCCGTGTACTTCGTGATCCAGCTCGGTTACTGCTTCGGTCTGAAGAACGAGCCGGTCATCGACATCTGCATCGTCAGCTCCGGCTTCCTGCTGCGGGCCATCGCCGGTGGCGTCGCCGCGGAACTGCCCAAGGGGTTGTCGCAGTGGTTCCTGCTGGTGATGGCGTTCGGGTCGCTGTTCATGGCCGCGGGTAAGCGCTACGCCGAGCTGCAGCTCGCCGAGCGCACCGGCGCCAAGATCCGCAAGGCGCTGCAGTACTACACCGCGAGCTATCTGCGATTCGTCTGGACTCTGGCCGCGACCACGGTGGTCGTGTTCTACGGGTTGTGGGCCTTCGACAAGAACTCCGGCCACGAGGAGAACGTCGCGTACGCGATCTCCATGGTGCCGTTCTCGATCGCCATCCTGCGCTACGCCGTCGACGTCGACAGTGGTCAGGGCGGTGAACCCGAGGAGATCGCGCTGGGTGACCGCATCCTGCAGCTGCTCGCGGTCGCCTGGCTAGTATGCGTGGGTGCCGCGGTCTATGTCGTCCACTGAGGAGACCTTTTCTGAGGAGTCGCCGAGAGGGACGACCCAGGACGCGTCGGATCGTTCCCCCGGCCGCGCGGTCGGAGCCACGGCCCGGCTCAGCTTCACGATCAGCGCCATCGTGGTCGCCGCTCTCTTCGCCACCGGTGCCTGGCAGCGGCGCTGGATCGCCGACGACGGCCTCATCGTGCTGCGCACGGTGCGCAACCTGTTGGCGGGCAACGGCCCGGTGTTCAACAAGGGCGAGCGCGTCGAGTCCAACACCTCCACCGTGTGGACCTACCTGGTCTGGTTCTGGTCCTGGGTCACCGACGGCCGCCTCGAGTTCGTCGTGCTGTGGATCGCGCTCACCCTCTCGGTGACCGCACTACCCATCGCGATGTACGGCACGCTGCGGATGCTCGGCCGCGGCGTCGGGCTGCGCGGGGCCACCCTGGTGCTGCCGGTCGGCGCGCTCGTCTACATCGCCCTGCCGCCGGCCCGCGACTTCGCGACGAGCGGACTCGAGGTCTCGCTGTGCATCTTCTGGGTGTCGGTGTTGTGGGTGCAGTTCGTCGGGTGGAGTCGTCGAACGCCGGGGGAGTTCGGCAGGGGCACCATCGCCGCCACCCTCGCCCTGGGATTCACCGCCGGACTGTCACCGTTGATCCGTCCCGAGCTGACCGTGGTCGGTGCGGTGGTGCTGGTCCTGGTCTTCCTGGCTCCGATGGGGTGGAGGACCCGGGTCGGGTTCGTGCTGGTGGCCGCCGTCGTTCCGGTCGCCTACCAGATCTTCCGCATGGGGTACTACGGGCTGCTGGTGCCCAACACGGCGGTCGCCAAGGACGCCAGCGGTAGCAAGTGGGGGCAGGGCCTCAAGTACCTGACCAACCTGTTCGGCCCGTACCTCCTGCTGCTGCCGGTGATCGTGGCGCTGGTCGCCGGCCTGCTCACCTGGGTCCTGCGCCGACAGCGTCGTGACCGAGCGGCGGACACCGCGCCCGATCCGGACCGGTCGCGGGTCGCCCGGTTCCGCGACGGTCTGCAACGACCCGGGGTGGTCGCGGTGGCGATGGTCGTCTGCGGACTGATCGAGGGGGCGTACTGGCTGCGGCAGGGCGGCGACTTCATGCACGCCCGCGTGCTGCTGGTGCCGCTCTACCTGCTGCTGTTGCCGGTGATGGTGGTTCCGGTGGTCGTCCCCGCGATCCGACGTGAACGTTCCGCCCCGCAGCTGGCCGGCGCGGCGGCGATGCTGGCGCTGTTCGTCACCACCGCGGTCTGGGCCCTGCTCACCGCCCAGTCGCCCGGGATGACCAACGGCACCGACATCGGCCGCAGCGGCATCGTCGACGAACGCCGCTTCTACATCCACAACCTCGGGGTGACCCACCCGATCACCGCCGAGGACTACCTGAACTATCCGCGCGTCCGGCCGATGGTGGAGCTCATCGACGAGCACCGCGACGTCGGCGGAGTGCTGCTGCCGTCGGCCAACTACGACGAGTGGTACTACGACCCGCTGCCATCGCCGCCGCCGCCCGGGGTGGCCAAGCAGATGACCGTGTATTTCCTCAACCTGGGCATGACGAGCATGAACGCCCCGTTGGACACCCGCGTCATCGACCAGGTGGGGTTGGCCTTCCCGCTCGCGGCGCACACCGAACGTCTCGAGGACGGCCGCATCGGACACGACAAGGCGCTGCCGCAGGAGTGGGTGGTCGCCGCGACCACCGCGCGCGACCGCCACCCGTTCCTGCCCCGACGGCTGAGCGAGGACTGGGTGGCGCAGGCCCGGACCGCGCTCGAGTGCAAGGACACCCGTGACCTGGTGGCCTCCTACGCGGCGCCGATGAATCTGTCGCGGTTCCGGCGCAACCTGGTGCAGGCGATGACCTTCACCAACTACCGCATCGACGACGTGCCGTACTACGAGTTGCAGCGTTGCAAGCTGCCGGATCCGACCGGCTCCGGTGCTCTGCCCACCCGTTGATCACGTGTCCGCGAAGCGTCGCTTTGTGCGGCAGGTCTCGAATATGTAACGTCGGGGCGAGTCGAATCGACATTCCTGTGTCACGCCCGCATCTCGGTCGAGGTGGGGATGTGGTCACAACGTTTGTCTCCGATGAGTGCGTTACATAGGCTCCGGATCGGCGCATCGTTGGGTTTGAAGTGGTGTGCGAGTCACGTGTGGTTGACGTGGCGCGTACACGGTCCGAGTGGGTCGGAAGTCAGAGAGAGAGTTGCGTTGAGATCAAGAGTGTTCGGACGGCGGCTCGTCGCCCTCCTGGTGACCGTGGCCGCTGCGACCGGCCTGGCCGTGGGGATCGGCGGCGGCACCGCCAGCGCCGCGGGCGGGGTCACCTCCTACGTCGGCACGCCCGGCATGCCCGCGGTCAAGGTCCGTACCTGGACCACCCCCAACGCCTACCGCACGGTGGTGCTGCTCGACGGTCTGCGTGCGACCTCGGACGTCAGCGGGTGGGAGCACAACCTGCCCGGCCTGCCGAACTACCTCAACAGCAAGGGCATCAACGTCGTCGAGCCCATCGGCGGTCTCGGTAGCTTCTTCAGCGACTGGGACGCCGTCAACAACTTCAGCGGCTACCCGGGGTACCGCTACCGCTGGGGGACCTTCCTCAACTCGTCGCTGATCAACTGGATGGACGCCCGCGGGCTGCGCAAGTCCGGCTACGCCATCGCGGGTATCTCCATGGGTGGCAACGCCGCCATGGTCACCGGTGCCAACAACTCGGCCTACACGCATCTGTTCTCCATGTCGGGATACCTCAACCTGTCGGCTCCCGGTATGCGCGAGGCCATTCGCATCTCGCTGCTGGACGCGGGTATCGAGGCCGGTGTGGGCCCGCTGAACTCCGATTCGATGTGGGGCCCGCCGACCAGCCCGCGCTGGCTGGAGAACGACCCCTTCGTGCAGATCAACAAGATGCACAACAAGAAGGTGCGGGTGGCCGCGGGCACCGGCCTGTGGGGTAAGTACAACGGCGTGAACAGCGTCGACAGCCTGCTGAACAACATCAAGGGATCGCCGCTGGAGACGCTGGCGCTGGCCCAGTCCCGTTCCTTCCAGGTGCAGGCGGCGGTCAATCGGGTCAACATCACCAGTGACTTCCCGATCACCGGCACCCACACCTGGGGTTACTGGAACGACATGGTGGTCCGCGCGGCCAACACCGGTTGGTTCCGCTGAGGCGGGTCGCCCGTCGTGTGAGCCACCCGACACGGTGAGTCACACAAGCAACAAATTCAACTGAATTCACACGCGTCACAGCGTGGCACGGGCATTTCGGCGCGCCCGACGTGTAAGAACACCACTGCAGTGTTCGTGCATGTCGGGCGCGTTGCCATTTCGGCACCGCCGGTGACCAGGGAGTTCGGGTTGTTGAAACGGGAGTTGGTGGCGATGCGGGTGCTGACACGTGTCAGGACGGGGCTGATGGCGACCGCGGTCGCCACCGGACTGGTGGTGGCCGGGTCGATGACCGCGGGAGTGGTCGTCCCGGCGGTGGCAGGCGCCGCACCCACCACGACCAAACCGGCGCCGGCCAAGCCCAAACCGGCACCCAAGCCGGCACCCGGTGCACCGACGCCACCCGCGGTCGCCGGGGTGAAGGTGACCAACACCTTCTGGTACTCCGACCGCCGCGTCGCGCTGTGGGTCTACTCACCGGCGATGGGCACCCCGATCCAGGTGCAGATCCTGTTGGCGCGCGACTGGAACGCCCAGCCGACGGCCAAGTTCCCGCAGCTGCTGACCCTCGACGGCCTGCGCGCGCAGGACGACCAGAGCGGCTGGATCCTCAACACCAACATCGAGGACTTCTACAAGGACAAGAACGTCAACGTGGTCATGCCGATCGGCGGCGAATCGAGCTTCTACACCGACTGGCAGAGCCCCGACAACGGCAAGACCTACAAGTGGGAGACGTTCCTGACCAAGGAGCTCCCGTCGGTGCTGGAGAACGACTGGCGCTCCACCCAGGTCCGCGGCGTGCAGGGACTGTCCATGGGCGGCAGTGCGGCGATGATGCTGGCCGCGCGCAACCCCGGCTTCTACAAGTTCGCCGCCTCCTACTCCGGCATCCTGCAGCTGTCCACGATCGGCATGCCGCAGGCCATCCAGTTCGCGGTGCGTGACGCCGGCGGCTACGACTCCAGCAAGATGTTCGGCCCGCCCACCGACCCGGCCTGGAAGGCCCACGACCCCTATCTGCTGGCCGACAAGCTCAAGGGCACCAGCCTGTACATCTCGTCCGGCAACGGACTGCCCGGCAAGTACGACACCCCGTCCAAGCTGCCGTACCTGGCCACCAACTACGCGGGCGTCGGTCTCGAGGTGCTGGCCCGGGTGACCAGCCAGCAGATGGCCACCAAGCTCAATCAGCTCGGCATACCCGCGCAGGCGCTGTACCGACCGTCGGGCACCCACACCTGGCCGTACTGGCAGTTCGAGATGACCCAGGCGTGGCCGCAGGCCGCAGGCGCCCTGGGCCTGGTCGCCGACAACCCGGCCTGCAGCACCGCGGGGGCCATCGCCCCGGTCGCCAAGGCGCACGCCGAACTCGGCGCCTGCCTGACGCCGGAGTACGGCGTACCCGGCGGACGTGCCCAGGACTTCCGCAACGGCCGGGTCATCTGGTCGGCCAAGACCGGTGCGAAGGTCGTCGGCGGCGCGATCGGTGGTGCCTACGTGGCCGCGGGCGGACCCGGCGGCTACCTCGGATTCCCCACCAGCGACGAACTCGGCACCCCCGACCGGATCGGCCGTTTCAACCGGTTCGAGAACGGCAACGTGTACTGGACCGCCAAGACGGGTGCCCACCCGGTGGTCGGCGCCATCTCCGCCGCTTGGGGTAAGGCCGGCTACGAGCGCGGACCGCTCGGTTACCCGGCCGGTGACGAGATCACCACGCCCAACGGCAAGGGTCGGGTACAGGCCTTCCAGATCGGTGCCTACTACTGGAACCAGGCCAACGGCGCCAATTCCGTACAGGGTCGCATCCAGGACAAGTACGGCCAGCTCGGGTACGAGGGCAGCTGGTTGGGATTCCCGAAGACCAGTGAGCTCGCCCTGCGCGACGGTGGCCGGTTCAACCGTTTCGACGGTGGCAACATCTACTGGACCCCCGCCCACGGTGCCGCGGCGATCGCCAACGGCGACATCCTGGACGCCTGGGGCAAGGCCGGGTACGAGAACGGCAAGCTCGGGTATCCCATCGGTGACCAGACCGACGTGCCCGGTGGTTCGCGTGTTCCGTTCGAGCACGGGGTGATCGACGACATCAACGGCACGGTGACGGTCCACTGACCGACCCGCGCGGTTCGGTACGGTTGCGACATGTGTGCGGGGCGGCCGCGTTCGGCAGATGACCGTCAGGAGTGAGATGACAAGCAAGTTCGGCACCGGCGCGACTCGAGTGCTGCGGACCACCGTGGCGTGCGGAGCACTGCTGCTGGCCGTCGGCGGTGCTGCCGCCTGCGGTGACGACTCCACGGCCACCGCACCGACCACCGCCGCCACCCCGAGCACCTCGGCGGTGACCAGCAGTTCGGTTGCCGCGTCGTCGGAAACGGCGTCGTCGTCGGCCGACGCGACCAACCCGTCGTCCACCGAGGGTCCGGTCGACACCAGCGGTCTGCCCGCCACCGCCCCCTCGTCGGCCGCCCCGCGCCCGGCGAGCGGCAAGGCCGACGCCTACCTCGGTGAACTCAAGCGGGAGAACGTCGCCTTCGCCAACGACGCCGACAACTCCGTCGCGCTGGGCGCGGCCACCGTCGTCTGCCAGCAGCGCGCCGCGAAGGCGAGCCCTGCCGACATCAGCGCCACGGTGCTGCCCATCGTCGGGTCCGGGAAGACCGACGTGAGCGCGGCCGGGGCCGACGCCGACAAGGTGATCGCGGCCGCCACCAAGTATTACTGCTGACCCGTGGCGCGACGCAGACGCAGCCGTAAGCTGCTCGCGGTGTTGCTAGGGCTCGCCGCCCTGGCCATCATCGCCATCGTCCTGGTGATCATCCTGATCATCTCGCTGCTCACCCCGGGGCCCAACCTGCCCGGCCCGCGGCCGACCCAGCCGCCGTCATCCTCAACGCCGGGGCGGCCGACCGCGCAGCCCGCGGACTGTCCGGATGTGCAGACCATCGTCATCCCGGGCACCTGGGAGTCGTCGGCCACCGACGATCCGGAGAATCCGCACGCCAACCCGAACTCGCTGTTGCTCAAGGTGTCCAAGCCGCTGGCCGACGCGTATCCGAGCTCCCGCACCGACGTCTGGACGGTCCCGTACGTCGCGCAGTTCCGCAACCCGACCAATCTCGGTGACCGGCAGGTGAACTACGACGTCTCGCGCGCCCAGGGGTACGACCGCGCCCGCGCGAAGATCGTCGACGTCCACCAGCGCTGTGGACTGACGTCGTTCGTTCTGCTCGGCTTCTCGCAGGGTGCGGTCATCGCCGGCGACCTGGCCACGCAGATCGGCAACGATCGCGGCGTCGTGCCCGCCGATCAGGTGATCGGCGTCGGGCTCATCGCCGACGGACGCCGCGAGCCGGGTCAGGCGCAGTCGGTCGGGCCCGACCCGAAGGGGGTCGGCGCGGAGGTCGCTCTGGGCGCGTTCGGCGGCATCGTCGGCGGGACCACCATGACCGGTTCACGGCCCGGTGGTTTCGGCGATCTGAAGGATCGCACCTACTCTCTGTGCGCACCCGGCGATCTGATCTGCGATTCGCCGACCATCGCCAATCCCATCGAGGGTCTGTCGAAGATCGCGGGCGCGCTCAACAACCCCATCCACGCGATGTACAACACCACCCGGTACTGGAACGACGACGGCCAGAGTGCGGTGCGGTGGATGAGCGGTTGGGTGACCGGGGTGGTCAAGGACGCACCGAAGCCACCGCACAACTGACACACTCCACCAGAGACGGCACCGTTCATGGTGTCGATCACAGAATCGCCGTGCAGCGTTTTGGCAGGTGGTGTCACCGCACGTAACGTGTGGCGGAATGCATGGGTCGGGATAACTTGCGCTAGGAGAGATGACAATGACCTCAGGAAACGCCTTCGCCGAGTCGGGGGCCGTGGGGTCAGGGGCTGTGGGGTCGGGCACGCTGCGCAAGTTCCGATTCGGCGCGGGCGGTGAGGGGAACCGCGACGAAGGTGGTGCCCGTAAGTTCGTGAAGCTCGCCCAGACTGCGGAAGAACTCGGTTACGACACCTTCGCCATCCCCGATCATCTGGGCAATCAGGTCGGGCCGCTGGCCGCGCTGGGCGCCCTGAGTCAGGCCACCTCCCGGATCCGGCTCGCCACCTCTGTGCTCGCCAACGGGTACCGCCACCCGGCGCTGCTGGCCAAGGAGGCCACCACCATCGACGTGCTCTCCAAGGGGCGCCTCGAGCTGGGCATCGGTGCGGGCTGGATGAAGGAGGAGTTCGACAAAGCGGGTATCGAGTTCGAGCCTGCCGGTGTCCGGTTGCGCAGGCTCGACGAGTCGCTGACCGTTCTCGACGGACTGCTGCGCGGCGAAGAGGTGAACTTCGACGGCGAGTTCTATCAGATCAAGGGACTCGTCGGCAGTCCTCGACCGCGACAGGGTCCCCGTCCGCCCATCGCCGTCGGTGCGGGTGGCCCGAAGATGCTGGCGCTGGCCGCACGGCACGCCGACATCATCTCGGTGGCCACCGGCACCACCACCGAGGGCAAGCTGCGGCTGTCGGACATGACCATCGACAAGACCGTCGAACGTGTCGACCGGATCCGCGCGGCCGCGGGCGACCGGTTCGACGAGATCGAGTTGAACTGGACCATCGCCACCATCGTCGTCACCGACGACCGGGAGGCGACCGCGGAGATGGCGCTGGCGGCCCTGGACAACGGGTATCCGCCGAACATCGAGGTGGACGCGAAACTCAGTGTCGAGGATGTGCTGTCCTCGCCGTATCTGGCCTTTGGGTCGTTCGAGGAGATCGCGGAGCAGATCCGGGAGGTGCGTCGGCGCACCACCATGTCGTACGTCGGGGTGTTCCCGACTCAGATGGAGGCGTTCGCGCCGGTGATCCCGCTGCTACGAGAGCAGTGATTCGCGAGGTGGGTACGATGATCGGCGGTCTGCACCCACGTCGAGATCCGAACACGCCGACTCAGGGGCACGCGAGGAATTCATGTCAACAGGGGTAGTGATGAACGACGAGTTCGATCAGTTTCTGGACGAAACCGGGAATCTGTACTTCACCGACGACGCAACGTTGGTGGACTACGTCGAACGCAACGTCGTCGACCACGGTGACACACTGGCCTACCGGTTCATGGACTACAGCCGGGAGCGCGACGGCGAGGCTCAGGATCTGACCTGGGCGCAGTTCGGCAAGCGGCTACGTGCGGTGGCCGCCCGGTTACAGCAGGTCACCCAACCCGGTGACCGGGTCGCGATCCTGGCGCCGCAGTCGCTGGAGTACGTCATCGGCTTCTTCGGTGCGCTCTACGCGGGCACCGTCGCAGTACCGCTGTTCTCGCCCGACGAGCCCGGCCACACCGACCGCTTGACCGCCGTCCTCGGCGACTGTCGGCCCGCGGCCATCCTGACGTCCACCAAGTCGGCGGAACCGGTCCGCGACTTCTTCAAACACCTGCCCGCCAAGGAGCGGCCGCGGGTGATCGCGGTCGACGCGGTGCCCGACTCGGTCGGTGCCACCTGGACCCGACCCGACAGCACCCACGACGACGTGGCTTACCTGCAGTACACCTCCGGATCCACCCGGATCCCGGCCGGTGTGGAGATCACCTACCGCGCGGTCGCCTCCAACGTGCTGCAGATGATCGACTCGGTGGAGCTCGACCACAACTCCCGCGGTGTGACCTGGCTTCCGATGTTCCACGACATGGGTCTGCTCACGGTGATCCTGCCCGCCCTCGGTGGCAGCTACCTGACCATCATGTCCCCGGCCGCGTTCGTGCGCCGCCCCGGTCGGTGGATCAACGAGCTGGCCGCCAAGGACGACAACGCGCCGACGTTCGCCGCCGCTCCCAACTTCGCCTACGAGCACGCCGCGGTTCGCGGACTGCCGAGGGAGGGCGAAGCGCTGGACTTGAGCAATGTCATCGGCCTGATCAACGGTTCCGAGCCGGTCACGGTCAGTTCGATGGACAAGTTCAACGAGGCGTTCGGTCCCTACGGGTTACCGAAGTCCGCGATCAAACCGTCCTACGGCATGGCCGAGGCCACCCTGTTCGTGTCTGCCACCCCACGAAACAACGAGGCGCGGATCATCTACGTCGACCGCGAGAAGCTGAACGAGGGTTATTTCGTCATCATCGACCCGGAGACCCCCGGCGCTGTCGCACAGGTGTCCTGCGGCAAGGTGGCCGTGAGCCAATGGGCCTGCGTCGTGGACTCGGAGACCGGTGTCGAACGTCCCGACGGTGCGGTCGGTGAGATCTGGTTGCACGGTATGAACATCGGCAGGGGGTACTGGAACAAGCCCGCCGAGACCGAGGACACCTTCCACAACCGCCTCGCCACGCCGCTGCCCGAGGGCAGTCACGCGCAGGGCGCAGCGCCCGATGCAACCTGGATGCGCACCGGCGACTACGGAGTCTGGTGGGAAGGCGAGCTGTACGTCACCGGTCGGGTCAAGGACCTGGTCATCGTCGATGGCCGCAACCACTACCCCCAGGACCTGGAGTACAGCGCGCAGGAGGCGAGCCCCCAGGTGCGCCCCGGATTCGCCGCGGCGTTCGCGGTGCCAGCCAACCAGCTGCCGCAGGAGGTGTTCGCCAACGCCACCAACGGCCTGAAATTCGACGCGAACGATGCGTCCGAGCAGTTGGTCATCGTCGCCGAGCGCGGTCCGGGCAAGCGCACCGATCCGCAGGAGGTGGCCGACACGGTGCGGTCCACCATCGCCCAACGCCACGGCGTGATGGTCCGCGACCTACTGCTGGTACCGGCGGGCTCCATCCCGCGCACGTCCAGCGGCAAGATCGGCCGCCGGGCCACCCGGACGTCGTACATCGACGGCACCCTCCGCGGCGGGTACACGCAGACCGCGTTCCCCGACAGCCCGATCGCCGACGGGGTGGAACAGTAGAGAGATGACCGAGTCGAGCAGCAACGGGACCGGACCCGCGGATACGGCCGACGCACACTCCGCGGCCGCCGACCGCGCAACCACCGGAACCGCGGGTGTGGGCACCGTCGGCGAGACCGCCGGTGACCTGACCGTCGCCGAACTGCGCGACTGGTTGCGCGGCTGGGTCGCCGACGCCACCGGGATGTCGCCCGACCAGATCGCCGACGACCGTCCGATGGAGGAATTCGGTCTCTCCTCGCGCGACGCCGTCGCCCTCGGTGGCGACATCGAGGACAAGACGGGTGTGGTGCTCACCGCGACCGTTGTCTACCAGCACCCCACCATCGCGACTCTGGCCAAACGGATCATCGAGGGTGACCCCGACGAGGGGCTGGACACCGACGAGGACGCCACCTTCTACCAGCGGGAGCGCGGTGCCGACGACGACATCGCGATCGTCGGTCTGGCCACCCGCTTCCCCAAGGCCGGTCTCACCCCCGACACCACCTGGGACGCGCTGATCACCGGCCGCGACGGCATCACCGACCTCCCCGCCGACCGGTGGACCGAGTTCAAGGCCGACCCGCACATCAACGGCATCCTGCAGAAGGCCAACCTGCACGGTGGCTACCTCGACGACGTCAAGGGTTTCGACGCCGACTTCTTCCAGATGAGTCCGCGTGAGGCCGAGATGGTCGACCCGCAGCAGCGACTGGCGCTGGAACTCACCTGGGAGGCGTTGGAGCATGCGCACATCCCGGCCAGCGACCTCAAGGGTGAGCAGGTCGGCGTCTTCATCGGGTCCTCGACCAACGACTATCAGATGCTCGCGGTGGCCGATCCGGAGAGCACCGGGGAGACCGCGGCCTACGCGCTGACCGGTACCTCCACCTCGGTGGTCCCCGGTCGCGTCTCCTACTTCTACGACTTCCGCGGGCCCTCGGTCGCGATCGACACCGCCTGCTCCACCTCGCTGGTCGCCATCCACCAGGCGGTCCGCAGCCTGCGCAGCGGCGAATCCGACCTTGCCCTGGCCGGTGGCGTGAACATGCTGATCACGCCGGCCGCGACGCTGGGCTTCGACAGCCTGGGTGTGCAGGCCAAGGACGGCCGCATCAAGGCGTTCTCCTCGGACGCCGACGGGATGATCCGCGCCGAGGGTGGCGGGTTGGTGGTGCTCAAGCGGCTCGCCGACGCCCGCCGCGACGGCGACAAGGTGCTCGCCGTGGTCGCGGGCAGCGCGGTCAACTCCGACGGCCGGTCCAACGGTCTGCCCGCGCCCAACCCCGAAGCCCAGGTGGAGGTGCTGCGCAGCGCGTACCGCGATGCCGCCATCGACCCGCGCGACGTCGACTACATCGAGGCGCACGGCACCGGCACCATCCTCGGCGACCCCATCGAGACCGACGCCCTCGGTCGGGTGGTCGGCAGGGGCCGCGCCGACGACAAGCCCGCGCTGCTCGGGTCGGTGAAGACCAACTTCGGCCACCTCGAGGCCGCGGCCGGGTCCGCCGGTATCGCCAAGGTGGTGCTGGCGCTGCAGCACGACGAACTGCCGCCGTCGTTGAACTACGCCGGGCCCAACCCGTACATCCAGTTCGACCAGGCCCACCTGCGGGTCGTCGGTGAGGGTGCGGCCTGGCCGCGCTACAGCGGACACGCCGTCGCCGGTATCTCCGGATTCGGCTTCGGCGGCACCAACGCCCACGTCGTGGTCCGTGAGGTGTTGCCGAGCGACCTGGTCGAGCCGGGGGTCACGTCCGATGACGAGGTGGTGGTCGCGCAGGCCGGCTCCCTCGATGTCGACGACGATGACGACGAGGACTTCCTCACCGAGGCGGAACGTGCCGCTCTCGGCACGCGGGCGACCGCCGCCACCCCGGCGCCTGTCGATACGGAGCAGGTCGACCCCGCCGACGGTTTCGCGCCGTGTGCGGTCGAGGGAGCGGTGATCCCGCTGGTGATCTCCGGGTTCCTGGCGTCGCGTCGCCGCAAGGCCGCGGCGGATCTTGCCGATTGGTTGGAGACCGACGAGGCCCGCGACACCCCGCTGGTCGACATCGGCCGGGCGTTGGCGCATCGCAACCACGGCCGCACCCGCTCGGTGGTGATGGCTCGTGACCACGACGAGGCACTCAGCGGTATGCGCGCCGTCGCCGCGGGTAAGGCCAGTCCCACGGTCTTCACCGTCGACTCGCCCGACGCGGCGTCCGCGGTGTGGCTGCTCAGCGGGTTCGGTTCGCAGCACCGCAAGATGGGTAAACAGCTCTATCAGGAGAACCCGGTGTTCGCCCGGGCCGTCGACCAGATCGATGGGTACGTGCACGACGAGCTGGGCTATTCGATCGTCGAGATGTTCCTCGACGACGGACAGACCTACGGCATCGAGACCTCGCAGGTGGGCATCTTCACCATCCAGGTCGGCTTGGCCGAGCTGCTGCGCCACCACGGCGCCGAACCCGGTGTGCTGGTGCCGCATTCGATGGGTGAGGCCACCGCCTCCTACATCAGCGGCGGGTTGTCGTTGGAGGACGCCGTCCGCGTCATCTGCCAGCGCTCGCGGTTGATGGGCGAGGGCGAGTCCATGCTCACCGGTGACAACATCCGGTTGATGGCCCTGGTGGAGTACAGCGCCGACGACATCACCACGGTTCTCAGCGACTACCCCGACCTGGAGATCTGCGTCTACGCCGCCCCGACCCACACCGTGGTCGGTGGTCCCGAGGATCAGGTCGACGCGGTGGTTGCCCGCGCGGAATCCGAGGGCAAGCTGGGTCGCAAGCTGCAGACCAAGGGCGCCAGCCACACCTCGCAGATGGACCCGTTGCTCGGCGAACTCGCCTACGAACTCACCGGTATCGAGCCGATGAAGCCCACGGTCGGGTTCTACAGCTCCATCGACCGGGAGACGTTCTACCGTCCCGGCAGCGAGCCGGTGCACACCATCGAGTACTTCACCAAGGGTCTCCGGCACAGCGTCTGGTTCTCCCAGGCCATCGCCAAGTCGGTGGAGAACGGGCACACCACGTTCCTCGAGCTCTCACCCAACCCGGCCGTGCTGATCTCCGTGGCCGCGGTGACCTTCGGCGCCGGTCTGCACAACGCCGAACTCATCGAGACGTTGCGGCGCAAGGAGGACGAGAACGTCGGGGTGATCACCGCGCTGATGAAACTCTACGTGCACGGTCACTCCGTGAACGTCGGATCACTCTTCGGCGCAGGTGAGTTCGCGAACATCCCGCGTACCCGCTTCGACCGCAAGCCGTACTGGCTGACCGCACACATCGGCACCGGGTCGGGCTCCGCCAAGATCCCCGGTGCCCATGTCGCGCTGCCCGACGGCAGGCACGTCTGGGAGGTCAGCGCTGCCGCGGTGACCGACCCGCGGGTGCTGGTCAAGTCTGCCGCCGACAGCGTGCTCGGCGAGGTGACCGTCGGCGCCACCGAACAGTTCGGCGAGGTGCCGGCAGCGGGCACGCTGACGACCACGCTGAACCCGCACCCGGGTGGCGCGTCGGTGCACGTGCACATCAACGTCGACGGCGCGTTCCGGCCGTTGCTCGACGCCGTGGTCACCGGTGCCGCCCGTGCCGACAGCGCGGCTCCCACTGCGGCTGCCATCCCCGAGGTGAGTGCGCCCGCGGCAGCGCCCGGTGTGGTGGTCGACAAGGAGGTCGTCGACGAGATCAGCGGTCGCTGGGATCCGAACAGCGGTGAGTCCGTGGCCAACCGGCTCGCCGTCATCGTCGGTGAGTCGATGGGTTACGAGCCGGAGGACCTGCCGCGTGAGATACCGCTGATCGAGCTGGGTCTGGATTCGCTGATGGCCGTGCGCATCAAGAACCGTGTGGAGTACGAGTTCGACATCCCGCAACTGCAGTTGCAGGCGATGCGGCAGGCGAACCTCGATGACGTGACCAAGTTCGTGAGCTACGCCGTCGAGCACCGTGACGAGGTGGCCGCTCTCGCCGAAGGCGCTGCCGGACAGGGTGATCTGGACACCGAGAAGCTGGCCGCGATCGTCGACGGCACCGCCACCCCGGAGTCGCTGGCCGCTGAGGCCACGACCGCCGGGACCGACACCGAGTCCGAACTCCGACAGGCCGTGGCCGAACAGGACACGGCCGACACCCCGCCCGCCGGCGTGAACGGTGTCGGACACTTTCCGGCCGCTGCCGAGGCCGCCGCCGAGCGGGATCTGCAGCGCGACATCGACGCCGCTCCGGGCCACGAGACGCCGGAGACCCTCGCCGCCGAGGTGGTGAAACAGGAGACGCAGACCGAGAACTCGGCCAACCCACCAGCGGGTCTCGGTGATCAGATCACCGCGGCGGCTGCCGCCGGTGCCGACGTCCCACCTCGTGACGCCGCCGAACGCCTCACCTTCGGGGTGTGGGCGGTGGTGACCGGGAAGTCCGCCGGTGGCATCTTCAACCCGCTGCCGGTGCTGGACAACGCGACGGCGGACAAGCTCACCCAGAGGCTGTCGGAGCGCGCCGGCGGTGAGATCGACGTCGAGGACGTCGTCGACTCCGACACCATCGAGACACTGGCCGACTACGTGCGGGTACACATGGAGGACAGTGCCCCCGTCGACGGTTTCGTTCGCTACTTGCGCGTGCCCGAGGGCAAGCGCACGTTCACCGCCGACGACCCGACCCCGATGTTGGTGTTCCACCCTGCCGGGGCATCCACCGCGGCTTACGAGCCACTGCTGCGACGGCTACCCGAGGATCAGTGGGTCGTCGGTTTCGACCGGGTCGAGGGCTCCATCGAGGAGCGGGTCCGTGAATACCTGCCGAGGCTGCGGGAGGTGCAGCCCCACGGACCGTACGTGCTGGTCGGTTGGTCGCTGGGTGGCGCATTGGCTTTCGGTTGCGCGAAGGTGCTGCGCGAGGAGGGCGAGGAGGTCGCCTTCGTCGGGCTCATCGACGTGGTGCGCCCGTCGGAGCCCGAGGAGGAGACGCCGGAGACCAAGCGGGCCAGGCTCGAACGGTGGGCCGAGTTCGCGCGCCGTACCTACGGTGTGGACGACGTCCCGTTGCCGATGGATCGATTGGTCGAGGCCGACGACGAGGGCCAGTTCAAGATCATCATGGAGATGCTCGCCATGAGCAACGCCAAGATCCCAGGCGGCATCATCGAGCACCAGCGCACGTCCTTCCTGGACAACCGGGCTCTGGTCACGGTGCGACCCACGGAGTACGACGGTGCGGTGGTGCTCTACCGCGCCGACAAGATGCACGACGGTGCGGTGGAACTCGAACCGCAGTGGGCCGAGATCGACGAGGACGGCGGCTGGGGCGAGTTCATCGACGACCTCGAGATCGTGCACGTCGGCGGAGACCACCTGTCGATCATCGACGAGCCCTACATCGCCATCATCGGCGCCGATCTCACTGATCGGCTGAACAAGATCGGACACTGACGTGACGGAATCCCTGTCCCCGGAAGACCAGGCGACTGCGTCTCTCGCGACCACCACAGCCGGCAAGCTGCAGGAACTGCGCGAGAAGCTGGAACAGTCACGGGAGCCCGGTGGCGACAAGGCCCGCGCGAAGCGTGCCGCCAAGGGAATCTGCTCTCCCCGTGAGCGTCTCGACATGCTGTTCGATCCGGGCACGTTCGTCGAGATCGGAGCGCTGGCCAAGATGGCCGGCGCGGCCGAGTCCGGCTACGGCGACGGTGTGGTCACCGGGCACGGATTGGTCCACGGCCGGCCGGTGGCGGCGTTCTCCCACGACCAGACCGTGTTCGGTGGCACGGTGGGGGAGATGTTCGGCCGCAAGGTGTCCGGGCTGATGGAGTGGGCAGGCAAGATCGGTTGTCCGATGGTCGGTATCAACGACTCGGCGGGTGCCCGCATCCAGGACGCGGTGACGTCGCTGGCCTGGTACGCCGAGATGGGTCGTCGCAACGAACTGCTGTCCGGGTTGGCGCCGCAGGTCTCGATCATCCTGGGCAAGTGCGCCGGTGGCGCGGTCTACACGCCCGCCAACACCGACATCCTGGTGGGCGTGAAGGACAAGAGCTACATGTTCGTCACCGGGCCCGACGTGCTCAAGCAGGTCAACGGCGAGGAGATCAGCGCCGAGGACCTGGGCGGGGTGCACAACCAGGCGCGGTGGGGCAACATCCATCACGTCGCCGAGGACGAGAAGGACGCCTTCGAATGGGTGCGTGAGTACCTGCAGTACATGCCGTCGACCTGCCACGAGTACCCACCGGTGATCAATCCGGGACTCGAGCCGGAGGTCACCGAGTCGGACCTGACGCTGAACAGCTTCCTGCCCGACAGTGACAACGCCAGTTACGACATGCACGACATCATCGTGCGGCTGTTCGACGACGGCGCGTTCCACGAGATCTCGGAGCTGTTTGCGCCCAACCTGATCACCGGTTTCGCCCGCATCGACGGCCGTTCGGTGGGTGTGGTGGCGAACCAGCCCAACGTGATGTCGGGTGTCCTCGACACCGACAGCTCCGAGAAGGCAACACGTTTCGTACGAATCTGTCACGCCTTCAACATCCCGTTGGTGTTCCTGGTGGACACCCCGGGGATTCTGCCGGGGTTGGCCGAGGAGGAGAAGGGAACCATCCGCAGGTCGGGTAAGTTCCTCTACGCCTATGTGGAGGCGACCGTTCCCAAGATCACCGTGGTGATCCGTAAGGCCTACGGCGGCGCGTATGCGGTGATGGGCTGCAAGCAGCTCGGCGCCGACATCAATTTCGCCTGGCCCACGGCCAAGATCGCCGTGATGGGCGCCGAGTCCGCGGCCGCGGTGCTGACCCGTCGGCAGACCGAGAACGCGAGCCCCGCCGAGGCGGCGAAGATCCGGCAGGACTTCATCGACTTCTACAACGTGATGATGGCTACGCCGTACCTTGCCGCCGAGCGCGGGTACATCGACGCCGTCATCGAACCCGCCGATACCCGTCTGCACCTCCGCAAGGCCCTGGCGCAGTTGCAGGACAAGGAAATCCAGCGGACGCCACGGCGATCGCTGCTCATGCCCGTCTGACGCGGTGGGTCATCGCGCTCACCCGCCCGCACACTATGGAGTTGTCAACGTACATGTGCGACCGCTTCACGCGACCGCGATGGTTCGAGGTCCCTCTGGTGATGTGACGGATCAGCTCACGCGGCGGTTCCCATCACGTGTGGATCGTCGAGTCTCATGGTTCGTCGGTTGTGGGCGGGTTGGGGTCGTCGCCGCGGGTCGATGGTGGCGGGTGGGATGAGCCAGGGGTGTCGGTCGTGGCCCATGATCACTTCCCATCCCTGGTGGTGGACGGCGGTGTGGCAACTGCGGCAGAGTAGGCATCCGTTGTCGAGGATGGTCGGGCCGCCGTCGGCGTGGTGGATGATGTGGTGGCAGTCCGCCCACGACGCGGGTGCCCCACACTTGATGCAGCACTGATCGCGGACGATGATCGCCTTGCGTACTGCCCCGGTGAACAACCGTTTGGTCGCTGATACCGCGGTCGGGACACCGTGCTGGTCGAGGTCGACCCGGGTGATCCCGGCGTCGCACCCGGCCAGCGTGGCCGCCCGGTCGGAGATGGACCCCAACCACCCCAGGCGTGCGGTGTTCCGATCTTCG
>NZ_FTNT01000016.1 GCF_900156495.1 Williamsia sterculiae | reverse complement strand
TACATGTCGCCGGTGATGGTCGCACCGTCCAGTGAGAGCGCATCGTCCTCGGGGTTGACCAGGCTCGCTCCCCGCAGACTGAGCTGCCCGCCTATTGTCGCCCCCACCGCGTGCACCACACCCTCAGCCTGGAACTTGTCTTCCATAAACACGCCGCCGGTGATGGTCGCGTGATCCAGAAAGAGCGCATACCCCTCGGGGTTGACCAGGCTCGCACCCGACAACCTGAGCTCCCCGCCTATTGTCGCCCCCACCGCGTGCACCACACCCTCAGCCCAAGAATCGGCTTCCAGGAGCATGTCGCCGGTGATAGTCGCACCGTCCAGTGAGAGCGCAGTACCCCCGGGGTTGACCAGGCTCGCACCCGACAGACTGAGCTGCCCGCCTATTGTGGCCCCCATCGCACGCACCTCGCCCTTAGCCCGGAACCCCTCATCTACGAGCGCGTCGCCGGTGATGGTCGCACCGTCCAGTGAGAGCGCAGTACCCCCGGGGTTGACCAGGCGCGCACCCTGCAGGTCGAGATGCATGCCAATCGTCGCCTCCAACGCACGCACCACACCCTCAGCCCGGAACCCGCCTTGCATGAACACGCCCTGGTTGACGGTCGCCCCGTCTAGTGAGAGCGCAGTACCCCCGGGGTTGACTAGGCGCGCACCTGACAGATTAAGCTGCCCGCTGATTGTTGTGCCGTTCAGGTTTAACTGCGGCACTTGGCCGCTCTTGTTGGCGAACTTTGATTCCCTCAGGTCAAGCCGCTTGAGGTTGCTTTCCCGAGCTATGAATCCGCCCTTGAAGACGCATGACGTCAGCCTGATCGGGAACTTCACTGTTAGGGAATCAATGTCGAGCCGGTCGTCGAACACTGCATTTGTCAGATGGATTCCGTGTGGGTCCACATGCCTAGTGGCCAGAGCGATAAGCGCTGACCGCAGATCCGCCGTGTCAACGACCGGGTCGGGACCCGCGCGCAAGTCCCACGTCTGACCCGCCACCAGACGCTCAACAATGTCGGTCACACGCTGCTCAGGCGAACGTGCGCCACTGTCGGACGGACTCATCGATCATTGGTCCGATTGGAGTGGGTGACATGCCGCCAGTGCGGCACTGAGCGACCACCGGATTCCCACTCCACACTGACCAGCTCGTCGACCTGGTCGACAACCACGCCGGATTCGCCAGCGTCCCCCCCGTCGAGGCGCTGTACACGCGCACCCGGCCAGAACGAAGGCACCATGACGGTCACGCGACGAGCTGGCCGGCGAGGTCGGCGAGGGTGCCACCTGCGGTGGCCTGGTAGCCCGTTTTCAGATGCGAGGACTCGACCGGGCCCAAGGGTCGTCCGAGCATGGCTGCGACGATGTCGGCGAGGGTCACGGTGTGGTCTGTGGTGCTGCGGGACATGACGCGACGATAAACCGGCCCGATGACATGTGCGGCCATTCACTGTCCGGGAAGGGCCTGGTAGATGCTCCCGACTCCAATCAGGAGCGGGACGCAGCCCATCGAGGTCCACCACCCGAGGGATACCTGTGAGCTTCTTCCGTACCGGCGATGAGCCTCGTGTTCACCGGAAACGACTGACTCCCAGGTTTTTATGAGAATGAAGAAGCCTATGACAACCATCAATGCGCCGAACACCATGAGAGGTTCCCTTCTGTTGGGCAGGGAACCTCTCATGGATTTTCTGAGATGCAAGGCACGGATCGATTTTGGGTAGCCCCAAGGCCTGGTGTGATGTGACCGCTTCATTAGCGGTTGAGGGCTTCGGCGAGGGTGCGTGCGTAGTCGTCGCGCACCCAGAGGTATCCGTCTTCGGTGCCCAATTCGTCGTCGGTACGGACATTGGCGCAGGCGACGTCGAGACGGTGGGTTGTGACTCCTAGACGCTGTGCGAGGTCGCGCCAGTCGTATCGGCGCCAAAGATGACCATTCTGGGTTGCGCTCTCGCCCTCGGCGATGAGGATGCGTAGGGCTTCGCTGGCGAGTTCGCGATCGTCAGATGCGGTGGACATGAGATATGGCTCCTCGGTGTTGGGTTGATGCGGTCTGTTACTTGGGAAAAGCGTCGTCGAGGACCGGCAGCACGAATTCGGGCAGCGGCGTGGTGGTGGGTTTAGTCGGCAACGTAAGCCAGTTGCCGGGTGCGCC
Organism: Williamsia sterculiae; assembly: GCF_900156495.1. GTDB lineage: Bacteria > Actinomycetota > Actinomycetes > Mycobacteriales > Mycobacteriaceae > Williamsia_B > Williamsia_B sterculiae. Next base: position 90,366 of record NZ_FTNT01000016.1, on the reverse strand, counting down.
GACCTTCTGGCCGCGTCGTGCGAGGAGACGGGCTCGTTGCAGGCCTCCGGTGGTCGCGGAGGCGCCGACGCGGATCTGCCCGTACGCGAGCGGGTCGCTGAGGAGGTACACGGTGAGCGCGTTCGTGTTGCGACGCCGGGCGGTGGCATCGGTGATCCGCTTCTGCTGCGCCGCATCATCGGTCGACATCTGCCGCACGACGGGACCGTCGAACCGGGCGCAGGCACGCACCTCATGCCACTGAGCAACCCGATCGGAACCGGCGGTGACGAGTCCGATGATGCTGGGTGTGGTCCAGCCGATGAAATGCGCCGACCTGTCCGGGCACATGTAAACCCCGGCCTCATCGGCGTCGTCGAACCCATTGTCGCGATCGACGGGGACCACGGCGGCAAGCGAGGCGATGGGCTGTTCGCGGGCGCGGTTGAGAGTGGCCCCGGACCACAGCGGGCCAACCGAGCACGTGGCGTCGGGTCCGGGGATCAGCCCGCGTTTGAGGTACGCGTCCACCGACCCCCTGGACAGGCCGAGGAACTGCTGGAGCTCGGAGCGAAGGAGGTACCGGGGAAGCGATGGCGGCGATGCAGTAGCTCGTGGTGACATGCGACAGTTCCACGCGGACCATTTGCACATGTCAATCGACGCACATGTGCGTGACTTGACATAATCCGCGTTATCGGCGAATCGCGGTGCGGCGCAATGCCTTTCGGGTGTTTCGTCACCCGTGACGAAACACCCGAGTTAGCCTACGTCTCTGGGGCGGTCGGCGAGTCCGAGTCGTAGGTGTTCTGAGTGGTAGACGGCCTCGTCGAGCAGTTGGGCGACGTGGTTGTCGTAGAGGCTGTAGGTGATTGATCTGCCGGTGCGGGCGCCGACGACCAGGCCGAGGTTGCGGAGCAGACGCAGTTGGTGAGAGACCGCGGACTGTTCCATCCCGATCGAGTCGGCGAGGTCGGTGACCGCACGGGGGCCGTGGCGCAGCTCGGTCAGAATCAGCAGTCGGCTCGGCGTGGCCAGGGCTTGGAGCGTGGTCGCGACACGCTCGGCCGCATCCGGATCCAGCCGTACGGCGGGACGGTCGTGGCCCTCGATTCCATGCCCCATGCCTGAGGAGGTTACCTCCCCCACTACACATGAAGACGTCTTCATGTGTTCTGTTATCGTGGGCGCCGTCATGTCCCCCAACTTGGAGGTGAGCGATGCCCGTACGAGCCCCCTCACTGGGCCCCACCACCCCCGCTTCCGGGGTTGCGGCGATCCGGCGGACCCGGATCTGGGCGCTGGCCGAGATACGGTGGGCGGCCGCCGCAGTGGTCCTGTTTCTGGCCGGATTGACCGCCCAGTTGGCGGGCGGGCCCGCGGGGCTGTGGTGGTCGTTGTACCTCGCCTGCTACGTCTGCGGCGGGTGGGAGCCCGGCCTGGCGGGACTGCGCGCGTTACGCGAGAGGTCACTTGACGTCGACCTGCTGATGGTGGCCGCGGCCATCGGCGCCGCCTCGATCGGTCAGGTCACCGACGGTGCGCTCCTGATCGTCATCTTCGCGACATCAGGGGCGCTCGAGGCATTCGCCACCGCCCGCACCGAGGATTCGGTGCGCGGCCTGCTGGATCTCGCTCCGGAGACCGCCATCCGGGTGCGCGACGACGGCGGCGAGGAAGAGGTGCGGGCGGCCGACCTCGCGGTCGGCAACGTGCTGGTCGTGCGCCCAGGCGAGCGGATCCCCGCCGACGCGACCGTCATCGCCGGCGCGAGCGAGGTCGACCAGGCAACTATTACCGGCGAGCCGTTGCCAGTCGACAAGGTCATCGGTGCCGAGGTGTTCGCCGGCACCCTCAACGGCACCGGGATGCTGCGCCTACGGGCCGATCGCCGTGCTGAGGACTCGGTGGTCGCCCGTATCGCTGCCCTCGTCGACGACGCCAGCTCCACCAAGGCCACGACCCAGCTGTTCATCGAGAAGATCGAGCAGCGGTACTCGATCGGCATGGTCGCCGTCACCGTCGCGGTCTTCGCGATCCCGATCCTGTTCGGCGACTCGCTCCAGCGAGCCTTGCTGCGGGCGATGACATTCATGATCGTCGCGTCACCATGCGCCATCGTGCTCGCCACGATGCCGCCGCTGCTCGCGGCGATCGCCACCGCAGGCAGGCATGGAGTACTGGTGAAATCCGCCGTCGTGATGGAGCGACTGGGCACCACCGACCGCACCGCCTTCGACAAGACCGGAACACTGACCCTCGGCACCCCAGAACTCACCGACATACAGAGCCTCAGTGCCGACTTCACCATCGACGGTCTACTTGGGCTGGCCGCGGCCGCCGAACATCCCAGCGAACATCCGCTGGCCGCCGCCATCGTGCGCGCCGCCCACGACCGCGGTATGCAGCTACCCGCCGCCGACGACTTCACCGCACACCCAGGTCGTGGTGTGAGCGCCCGCGTCGACGGCCGACAGGTGGAGGTGATCTCACCTGCGGCTCTACCCGCCGATGCCGCAACCGCGGCCACTACCGCGGCAATCGACGCCTTTCAGACACTCGGACACACCGCGGTCGTCGTCACCGTCGATCGGCGCCCGATCGGAGTCCTGGCGATCAGCGATCAGCTACGACCCGACGCCCGCCAAGCAGTCACCGCGCTGACCGCCACCACCCCGGTCCTGCTGACCGGCGACAACGCGATCACCGCCGTGCAGCTCGCGTCTCAAGTGGGGATCACCGATGTGCGATCAGGGCTGCTGCCCGACGACAAAGTCGCCGCCGTGCGCGACCTACAGTCAGGTGGCGACAACGTGACAGTCGTCGGCGACGGGATCAACGACGCACCCGCGCTCGCCGCAGCGCACGTCGGGATCGCCATGGGCCACAACGGTGCCGACCTGACTGTGCAGGCCGCGGACGCCGTCATGGTCCGCAATGAACTCACCGCCATCCCGACCGTGATCAATCTATCGCGCCAGGCCCGCCGCGTCGTGATCGCGAACCTGGTGATCGCTGCGACTTTCATCGCGGCGCTCGTGGTGTGGGACCTCGTCGGCACTCTCCCCCTGCCCCTCGGTGTCGCCGGCCACGAAGGATCAACGATCATCGTCGGACTCAACGGCCTGCGACTCCTACGCAACTCGGCCTGGACAACGCAACCCCCAACTAGCCGCCACCCGGAGGAAACCAACTCTCAGCGCCCGCAAGTAACCGCCCCCCACGATCCTTCCTCTGCAGCCACCAATGAGAGCGCGTGTCACGTTTACTTGACGTAATAACTGTGCTCGGTGATGCGGCGTGGCACTGCAGCCCGGCGCGAGTGGCTATGTTTGCTGCGCATCGAATACTTGTTGCGCTGCCCGCATCGCGGCGAGGGCGGCGGGGGCGCCGCAGTAGCCTGCCGTGTGAACGATCGCTTCGGTGATCTCTTCGCGGCTGAGTCCGTTGTTCAGGGCGCCGCGGACGTGGCCGACGAGTTCGTCTTGGGCGCGGAGTGCCGTGAGGATGCCGAGATTGAGAAGGCTGCGGTCTCGACGACCGAGGCCTGGGCGATTCCAGACGCCGTCCCAGACGTGTTCGGTGATGAAGTGTTGGATCGTGTCGGATTCAGTGCCGGCCGATCGTTGCACCGCTTGGTCGACGTAGTGGTCACCCATCACTTCTCGGCGTGTGGCCATGCCTGCCGAGAGTGGGTCGTGGCTCGGGATGCTGCTACTCATTGCGGTGCTTTCGGCGGTTGATGGTCGGCGAGCATCGCGACCGCGATTGCTTGCACGAAGGTGCGGTAATGGTTCAGGACTTTGGTTTTCGAGACGCGTGGATTACGCAGCCACCACCGTCCGAGCTGTTCGCCGATTCCGGATACGGCGTAGGCGAAAGCGTTCAACGATTCGGCCGGCATGTGGGGCGCGAATTCGCGTGCGATCGCGGCGATCTGGGCGATGGTGCGCGCCCGCATGGCCTGCAGTGCCTCGGCGACCTGTCCCTCCATGCTCGCCGAGGTGGTGTAGAGCAGCGACCAGCGCCGCGGGTCGCGTTTGATCAGTTCGAAGTAGGGGGCGCCGCCGGCCTCGATCTTCGCGGCGAGATCGTCGGGCGCGGTGTCGATGCGTTGCCGGAGAACGGCTTCGAATTCGGTGCGTGCCCTGCTGACGCAGGCGAGAAAGATTCCGTCACGCGAGCCGTGGTGCTGGTAGACGATGGGTCGGGTCACTCCTGCTGCACGCGCGATGTCTTCCATGGTGACGCCTTCGAGTCCGCGTTCGGCGAAGAGTGTCTCGGCGACGTCGAGGAGTTGCTGTTCGCGGGCTTCGGCGGTCAACCGTCGTCGCCGTGGAGGCGGGGACTCGTCGGCTAGTCCGGCGGTTGTCATCGACTCCTCCTGGCGCATGCTCACTAGTTTACTCGCTGTAACTTGTTAAGGCTCAGCGTGGATCGTCGGTGATACCGGGCTGGGCATCCTGATCGGGTCGTGTCGTGTTGCGTCGGGTGATTGCGCTGCGTCGGGCGATGGTGACGGCCTCGGCAATGGCGTTGCCGGGGAATCCGATGCGTTCGGCGATTGTTTGCAGGGTTCCCGCCGCGAGGATTCCTGGCAGGTTGCGTCGGGGGCTGGCGATGTGCGCGGCGCGGTGCTCGATGCCGTCGATGATGTCGGCGACCACGTCGTCGATCGGGGCGAATCGCCACAGCAGCGGTCGGTGTTGGCGCCACAGTCGCGCGGCCGCAGGATCGGCGGTCACCGCATCGGTCATCGGGGTTTCGAAGAAGGTCGGGTGTGCGCTGCCGACGCCGACGCCGTCGGCGGCGACTTCGAGTCTCAGGGTGTCGCAGAAGGCCCACACGCCGGCTTTGGTGGCGGTGTAGGCGCCCTGCAGCGGCGCGTGCACGAACGCCGCCATCGAGGAGATCGCGAGCAGGTAGCCCTGCCGCGCCGTGACGTGCGGCAGAGCGGCTCGCATGGTGCGGAACGTTCCGTTGAGGTTGATGTCGACGGTGCGTTCCCAGGAGTGTGGGTCGAGATCGGCGATGCGCTCGGTCGGATCGGCGACACCGGCGTTGGCGACGACCACGTCGATCCCGCCGAAGTCGTCGGCGACGGCGGAAAACGCACGGTCGAGACTGGCGAGGTCCTGCACGTCCGCGCGAAAACTGCGCACGATGGACGGCGCGCCCAGTTCCGCAGCCAGCGTCGCGACGGCGGCCTCGTTGCGCCCGAGCAAGGCCACCCGTGCGCCGCGCGCGATCAGCTCGGCCGCCAGTACCTTCCCGAGGCCCCCCGCGGCACCGGTGACGACGACGACGCGTCCGCTGACGCCGTATCCAGCCATGACAAACCTCCAGTCGACAGCGACTCGGTCGACGTCGCTTCGATGACAACTCCGTTTGTCGTCGTCGACCGCATCGACCCTTGCGTTCTATACAGACTGTAACCTACAGTCTGTATAACAGCAATGCGATGGTCGCTGAGGGCGACAGAAGGACCCATGGCTCGTCGAGCGTGGCGCCGTCGAAAACTCGATCACCCGCATGCCGATTCGTCTCGCAATGGAACAGGAGCATCACGTCATGACCACCCGAAAGATGACCGGCGCGTTGGTCCTCGTGTGGGTACGCAGCGACCGGCCACGAGCTGCGTCGATGGAGTACTGGCGCGGACCGCATTCCCAGCTCGTTGCTCGCACCCCGGGCTTCCGGGAATACCGCCAGCATCATTTCCCCGCCGAAGCGACCGGATTGTGGCCCGCCGTCGACGGAGCGGAGACCACCATTCCGGTCGACCGTCGCCTCGACGGCACGCCCGAGGTGTGGTTCGACGGTCCGCTGTCGAACCTGAAAAGCCTCACCTACAACCCAGTTGTGCAGCGCGACGAGCGCAACGTGTTCTCCCGGACCCTGCTGCACGCCACCCTGCCGTGGGGCGGGCGCTGGTACGACACCGCCAGCGCCGACACCGGATGCCGGGCGGTGATCTTGCTGCGCCGGCGACCCGGTGCGTCCGGCTCGGCGTTCGCGAGCACCGTTCTCGACCGGATCGGACCGACGCTGGCCGCGGCGGCGGGTGTCACCGAGACCCGGGCGCAAGTGTTCCAACCCTTCACGAAATGGATGTGGAACAGTCCCGACGTCGCGCACGACTACCCCACCGCATCGCAGTTCCACGGCGTCGTCGTGGTGGGTGCCACCGACCACGCCACGCTGCACGCAGCGTTGAACTCCACCGAGGTCGCCGCCCTCGGTCCGCGGCTCACCGACACGGTGGCCGCGATCCACGCCTATCCGGTCGCGACGACCTATATCTACCGTGAACACGGACGCCCGACTCTGCCGCAGCTGCGTCCCGAGGCGAAACCGGGTCTGGATCCGGTGCACCGCAAGCTGCCCCCGGCCCCGCCGCAGCCCGCGGCCGGTGACCTCCCACCCGGTCGTGTGATCGAACTCCCGGACCCCGGCCGGCCCGAGGATGTCATCGTCGACCGCGACGGACGCCTCGTATGCGGGCTCGAAGGCGGCGCGATCGTCGCGTTCCACCCGGACTCGGAAACACCGAAGGTCGTCGCCGACACCGGTGGCCGACCGCTCGGATTGGAACTGATGCCCGACGGGCGGGTGCTGGTCTGCGACGCGCACCGCGGACTGTTGGCCGTCGACCCGGCCAGCGGCGCGGTGCAGACATTGGTGCACTACGTCGACGACACTCCCCTGCGGTTCTGCTCCAACGCTGTCGTCGACGACGACGGCGCGATCTGGTTCACCGAATCCACCAACCGATTCGACTTCGAACACTATCTCGGTGCGCTGCTCGAACATCGCCCCTCCGGCCGGCTGTTCCGCCGTGACCCCGACGGCACGGTGAGTGTGGTCAAGGACGGGCTGCATTTCGCCAACGGACTCGCCCTCACCCCGGACCGCACCGGGCTGCTCTACGTCGAGACCGGGGCGTACTCGATCAGCAAACTGTGCCTGACCGGTGAACAGCAGGGCCGGACCGTCCCGGTCCGGGCGAACCTGCCGGGCTTCCCCGACAACCTGTCCCGGTTCACCGGGGGGCGGTGCTGGTTCCCGCTGACCAATCCCCGCAACCCCGCACTGGACCGGTTGGCCACCATGCCGGGGATCGTGCGCAAACTCGTGTGGAACATCCCGGATTCGCTGCAGCCCGAGCCGGAGAAAACCGTGTGGGCGATCGCCATCGACCCCGACGGTCACACCGTCGACGAGATCCACGGCACCCACCCGAACTTCCACACCGCCACCGGAGTCGTCGAAACCGGTGGCCGCCTGTATCTGGCCAGCCCCAGGTGCCGAGACCTGCTCGAACTCGACCTGGGTGAGGCGGGCTTGTGAAAATCCGGAACAGCCTGATCCTCGTGACCGGAGCATCCTCGGGTATCGGTGAGCACACCGCGCGGGCTCTCGCCGCCGCCGGCGCCCGGGTCGTGCTGGTGGCCCGACGCGCCGAACTCGTCGACACCACCGCCGGAGAGCTACGCGAGCACGGGCACCACGCCTGGGCCTACACCGCCGATCTCGGCACCCCCGACGGTGCCCGACAACTACGCAGCCGCGTCCTCACCGACCTCGGCGTCCCCGACGCCATCGTCAACAACGCCGGCGCCGGCCGATTCCTGCGGATCGAGGAAACCTCGCTGGAGGAAGCCGTCGACATGATGAACGCCCCCTACTTCGCGAGTTTCTTCACCACACGCGTGTTCATCGAGGAAATGCTCGACCGCGGCTCGGGCACCATCGTCATGGTCAACTCCCCCGTCGCCTGGATGCCGTGGCCGGGAGCAGTGGGCTACGCCGCGGCTCGCTACGCCGTGCGCGGGCTCACCGACGCCCTGCGCCAAGACCTCCGCGGCACCGGACTCGTCGTCGGACAGGTCACCCCAGCCGCGTCCACAGCCCTACTTCGACGCCAATCCTGGCGCGTCCGAACGCATCCCCACCGCAGAACAGCTGCTCGGCTCGGTCACCCCCAGTGAGGTCGCCGAGGCGATCGTGGCGAGCCTGCGCCACGACAGCACCGACACGTTCGTGCCGTGGCGGTGGAACATCCTGCACCCCGTCACCCGGGCGCTGCCCGGACCCGTCGCCTGGCTCACCGCCCGCACCGGCGCCCACCGAGGAAAGAACTGACAATGCCGACCCGTGGACTCGACCACCACTCCCTCGCCGACCTCACCGCCGCGTTCCGATCCGCCGCCGGCGTCGACCTCGACCAGCTCCTCGGCGATCACCGCGCCGAATTCGCCGGTCCCCTGCACCTGCGGCTGACCGGGCCGCTGCTGATGTCGGCCACCGGAATGCCGCACTGGTACGGAAAACGCTTCCGCCCACACAATTCCGACGACACCACCCTGCAGGGCACCAACCTGCTCCGCCGCGACGACCGGATCACCGAATCCGTACCCATGACCGCGAGCATCCGCGCGTCCCGCCTCGACGGCCAACCCGCACTCGTGGTCAGCTACCGCCGCCACGCCCCCTGGCCGTGGCGCAACGTCAACGACGAACTCCGGCCCCACGGCGAAGCGACCCTGATCGGACTCACTTTCGGCATCCCCGCCGCACCGAGGAACGGCGCACCGTTTCTGTTGCACCGCATCACGCGATGAACCACACCCACCGAGGCGGTGCATCCACCGTCTTGGCGTGGTGCGTCAGGACTGCACACGCTCGTCGAAAACCCTCTGCGCCAAGCCGAGTGCGTTGAGCACCCGCGGAAAGCCCGTGTACGGAATCAACTGCATGAACACCTCCACGATCTGATCCGGCGACAGACCACTACTCAACGCAGTGTTGACATGCAATTCGATCTGCGGTTCGGTGCCCTGGGTCGCCAACGTCGCCAACGTGACCAACGCGCGCTGCTGATTGTCCAACCCCGGCCGCGCATAGATATCGCCATAGGCGAACTCGATGATGTAGCGGCCGATGTCGGGGGCGATCGCCGAGAGCCGATCGGCGATCCGGTAATGGCTCTCGCTGGCGTTCGCAGCGGTGTATTCGGCGAGTTTCGCCAACCCCCGCTCGTAGCGGCTGTTCTCCGTCATGAGGGCCTCTCCTCCGATTCCGGGCGTGCGCGCCGCCGCTTCTTTCTTGTCTAGTTTACACTGTGTATGTTATGGTCTGTAAAGTAGCATGGTCGAAGAGAAAGGCAGCGCGATGCTCGGCCTACCCCTGTTTCCCTTCCGAAAAGACAAGCAGGACTTGACAGGTCGAGTCGCCTTGATCACCGGTTCGGCCGGCGCCCTGGGGTCGGAAGCCGCGCGGCGGCTGGCCGCGCGAGGCGTTCGACTTGCCTTGGCAGACCTCAACAGCGATGCCGTGGACACGCTCGCCGCCGACCTGACTCGGTCCGGCGCCGAAGCGGTCGCGTTCAGCGGCGACGTGCTCGACGATGCCCAGCTGCACGAGCTGACAGCAGCCGTGATCGACACCTTCGGTCGAGTCGATGTGTTCGTCAGCTCCGCCGGTGTGGAGATCAACGCCGCCTTCCACACGGTGTCGACGCGAGAGATCGACACCCAGCTCGGGCTGCACCTGCGGAGTCCGATGTTGATGGTGCGAGACCTGTTACCCGGCATGCTCGAACGCAACAGCGGCCACATCATCGTCGTGTCCTCGATGAGCGGCAAGATTCCGCTCCCGGTCAAGGCGCCCTACGCGGCCGCCAAGGCGGGAAGCATCGCGTTCTGCCACTCGCTGCGGCGCGAGCTCGACGACACCGACGTGGCGGTCTCGGTCATCGCCCCCGGTGTCGTCACCGGCGGCGGCCAAGCCCATCGCGCGCTCGAAGGCTCGGCTGTGCGGGTGCCTCGGTCGCTCGGCACCGTCAGCATCGGCGAGGTCGCCACCGTCATCGACGACGTGCTCGACTCCCGTGCACCGGAAGTCGCCGTGCAAGCCACGCCGCCGTTCCTGCTCAACGCGCTGCAGTCCGCCGCCCCCGACGTCACCGATCACATTTTGAAAGCCTCCGGTATCGGCGACTTCTGGCGTGCGGTTGCGCGCGAGCAAGGCCGCACCTAATCCCATCGATCGAGCAGGAAGACATCATGGACATCTCCTCGACCCTCTCGGCTGTGTTCCGCACCCTCGGGCTGCGCACGGAAAAGGCCTCGGCCCCGCGGTATGCCGCGTCCGGGCACCCCACCTTCGAGGGCATTCCCCGGATGCCGGCACTGTTCGGACGCCAGCCCGGCCCCCGCCAACGCCCCGCCAGCAACGACGGCTACCCCTCCCAGCCCGGCAAGACCCTGGCGACCTGGGTTGCGATGCGCGCCAAAGATCCCGAGCAACTCGCGGCCTTGTTGCCGAAGGACTTCACTCTCACCGATCCGCTGCTGATCGCCGAGGCCGTGACGCTGTCGGATCTTCCGTGGTTGGCCGGTCGTGGCTACGAAATGCTCGTCATCAGCGTGCCGGTGTCCTACAACTCGCCGCAGCGCGGGGAGATCACTGGACGGCTCGCGCTGGTGGTTTTCGAGGACTGCGCCGATGCGGTCATCTCCGGGCGTGAGGAACTGGGGTGGAACAAGCTCTACGCCGACTCCATGACCCGAACCGTCAACGGCGCGGACACGACCTACACCGTCGGCTGGGGCGGCACCGAATTCTTCCGCCTCGACGCGACGATCAAGAACCCCGTTCCGGAGTTCCCGGCATGGCGCAGCGGCACCCTCATGCATTACCGGGTCTTCCCCCGCACCGGTGAATGGGGTCGGCTCGAAGTCGAACAAGTCACCGGATCGGAATCGCAGCCGAATCCGCTCGACGCTCGGTCGATGAAACGCGGCACCGGGTCCTTCTCCTTCACCCCCGCCGCCTTCGAGGCGCTCCCCACCCTCGTGCACCTCGTCGACCGACTCGCCCAGATCGAACTCACCGACACGGTCAACGCCGGTCAAGCCACCCTCGCCAGCTGGTCCGACCTCGACGAATTCCAGATCCTCGGCACCTACCCCACCTGATCGAGAATGCAGTACATGTCGCAATCGATGCGCTCCACCCATCGACCTGCTCGATCGAAAATCACCCGCCGTGGTGCCCCGGCACGGCAGCCCGCCTCGTTGCACCCGGCGCCAGCGACACTCTCCCGATCCACTGATTCGCTTCACGCTCGATTTGTCCGACCAACCCGCCACCGCGGTGCGCGCGGTACGAGAAAGGTAAGCACCATGCAGATTCTGGACCACCCCGGCACCGGTCGTACCGGGCTGCCGCCCGCCGCGAACGGGTGGTTCGCCTGATGGCCGGGCGTATCGTGATCTTCGGCGCCACCGGCTACACCGGCACACTGATCGCGCGGTCGTTGACCGAGAGCGGGCTACGACCCGTGCTGGCCGCCCGCTCGGCGCAGCGTTTGGAACGGCTCGCCGACGACCTCGGTGGTCTCGACACCGCGATCGCGGATGTCACGGCGCCGCACACGGTTCGCGCGCTCGTGGAGAGAGGCGATGTGCTGGTCTCGACCGTCGGGCCGTTCGCCCGATGGGGGCAGGCCGCCGCAGAGGCCGCGATCGACGCCGGTGCGCACTACGTCGACAGCACCGGCGAGCCTGCTTTCATCCGGCAAGTGTTCGAACACTACGGCCCGGCGGCCGAGCCAGCCGACTGCGCGATGCTGCCCTCGTTCGGATTCGACTGGGTTCCCGGGAATCTGGCCGGCGCGATGGCCATGACCGACGCGGGCCCGAACGCGGTGCGGTTGGACATCGGATACTTCAGCCGCGGTGGCGGTGTCAGCGGCGGTACCACGGCGAGCATGCTCGGCGTAGTCGTGGAACCGTCATTCGCCTACCGGCGCGGACGGCTACGTTCGGAACCGATCGGCGCCCGGGTCAAGCGCTTCGACCTCGACACGGGCAAACCCAGACAAGGGATCAGCGTCGGCGGTTCGGAACACTTCGGACTCCCCTCACTGTATCCGAGCCTGCAGGACGTCGACGTCATCCTGGGAAAGGGCGGAAAACTGACTCGCGCAATGCCTCTCGTCACCAAGTCGATCTCCGCGGCGACCGCGGTAGCGCCGATTCGCCGGGCCCTCACCACGTTCGTGCACAACCGGGTTACCGGGTCCACCGGTGGCCCCGACGATCAGCAACGCGCGACCGGCACGAGCACGATCATCGCGGACGCCCGCGGACCGAATGATCAACTGCTACAACGCGTGCGACTCGACGGACCCAACGGTTACACCTTCACCGCAGACATCATCGCGTGGGCAGCGTCGGTCGCCGCTCGTGGAGAGCTGCGAGGCCGGGGAGGGCTCGGACCCGTCGCAGCGTTCGGCCTCGAGGCTCTGACAGCCGCGGCCGCGCAGGTCGGGTTGAACCGCACTCGGTAACAACGACAGCGCACACCGACGGCCGTCGATGGTCGTCGATGGTCGTCGATGGTCGTCGAAATCGAAGGGTGACCGCACGGTTGGCGTGGCTCGACAGAGCCGCATCATCGGCGTATTCCGCTGGCATGCAGCGATTCCGCGGGAAGTACGCCGAACCCGGGCAGGTCAGGTCGTTGACCGGTGTCCTTGTCTCACCAGCACGGACGGCGAATCGGTCGCGGCGTGGTTGCTGATCAGCTGGACAAGGCGCTGTTCGAGGTCGGGTGCGAGGTGGTGTCGCATTCCCGCGATCGTCACCAAGTGCGCACCAGGAACGGCCGATGCCGTTGCCTCTGCACCGGTGGGATTCACCATGGGGTCGCCGTCGCCATGGATGACCAGGGTGGGGGCGGAGATCCTGCGTAGCTCGTCGGTTCGGTCGCCGGATTTCTGGATCGCACTGATCTGACGAGCGACACCGGCGGCGCAATCTCCGGCTGCTCGATGCCAGGCCGTGCGGGCCCAGGTGCGTTCGCCCGCGGCGTCGTAGGGGTACCGCTCGGTGCCGATGTGATTCAGCACGGCGAGGTGCCCGGCGACGTACTCCTCCACGGAGCGGGCCGGCCGGTGAGCCAAGAGCCGGATCGTGGCCAGCGTTGGCTGACCAACGCGCCGGGAGCCGGTCGTGGAGAAGATCGACGTGAGGCTGAGAACACGTTCGGGATGACGGGCGGCGATCGTCTGGGCAATCATGCCGCCCATCGACATCCCCACCAGGTGCGCCTGCTCGATGCCCAGGTGGTCGAGGAGCCCGACCGTGTCGCCTGCCATGTCGGCGAGGTCGTAGGCGTCGCGACGCGGCTGAAAAGCGAGTTGCCGGAGTCGCCCTGGTGGCGGTGTCTCGACGCGGGTCGAGTCGCCGGCGTCCCTGTTGTCGAGACTGATCACGTACAAGCCGGCGGCGGCGAGGCCGTTGACGATCCCTGCGGGCCATGCCGTCAAGTCGAGGCCGAGACCTGCGATCAGGACGAGTGCGGGATCCGACGGGTCGCCGAGCGTGCGGAAGCAAATTTCGATTCCGCCCCCCACGTCGCACTTCGCGAACGTCATGCCACGACCGTCCTGTCATCGTCGACGCGGGAGAACTGCAAGAATTCGTCGAGCACCGAGCCGTGACGCACCAAGCGCACGTCATCGATGTAACTCAACGACATCGCCCACGGCGCAGCGTCACCCTTGCGGGGCATCATGTCGATCGACCGCTTGACGTAGCCGGCGGAGAAATCCAGCAAGGGTCCCGTGGTCATGTCGGGCGCGTCGGCGACGCAGACGTCGTAGTCGTTGGCGTCCATGTAGTTGACCAGCTTGGTGAAGTGCTCGCAGAGCAGGCCGACCTTGAGCGTCCAGGACGCGTGCGTGTAGCCGATCGAGAAGGCGAAGTTCGGTATCCCTGACAGCATCATGCCCTTGTAGGCCACGTGCTCCGAGGGCACGAGGGGGCGACCGTCGAGGTCGATAGCGATACCACCGAACAGTTTGATGTTGAAGCCGGTCGCCGTGACCACGATGTCGGCTTCCAGCTCTTCGCCGGTCTCCAGCAGGATGCCGTTGCGTGTGAACTTGTCGATTCGAGCGGTCACCACCGACGCGTTGCCGGCGCTGATCGTACGGAACAGGTCGGAATCGGGCACCATGCACAGCCGCTGATCCCACGGGTCGTAGGGCGGGTTGAAGTGGGTGTCGACGTCGAAGCCCGCGGGAAGCGCCCTGGCGTTGGTGTTTCTGATGAAGCGACGCACGGCGTTCGGGTAGCGGCGCGAGGCCTTGTACATGAACTGCTGCATCCACACGTTCTTGCGGCGCGTGAGGGCGTAGCCACGCTCGGCGCCGAATATCTTGGGCAGGAGGTTGGCGATCTTGTCCTCCGACGGCAGCGGCAGAACGTAGGTGGGTGTGCGCTGCAGCATGGTGACGTGTCCGGCACCGCCCGCGGCCAAAGCGGGGATCAGCGTCACCGCGGTCGCGCCGGAGCCGATGACGACGATGCGCTTGCCGGCGTAGTCGAGATCTTCGGGCCAGTGCTGCGGGTGGGTGATCTGGCCTTCGAAATCCTCACGGCCCTCGAACCGAGGGGTGAACCCCTCGTCGTAGTCGTAATAGCCGGTGGCTCCGAACAGCCACCGCACCCGAAACACGACACGTTCCCCGGTGTCGGCACGGTCGACCTCGACGGTCCAGCGGGCCTGCTCGCTCGACCAGGACGCGCTGACAACCTTGTGGTGGTAGCGGATGTGTTCATCGACGCCGGCCTCGGCCGCGGTCTCACGGAGATAGGCGAGGATCTTGTCGCCGGTAGCGATCGCCTTCTTGTCGGTCCAGGGCTTGAATTCGTATCCAAAGGTGAACAGATCGGAGTCCGAACGGATGCCGGGATACCGGAACTGGTCCCAGGTCCCGCCCGAGGCCGCGCGTGCTTCGAGTACGGCGTACGTCGTTGAGGGAGACTCGGTGCTCAAATAGCGGGCAGCCCCGATACCGGAGATACCCGACCCAACAATGAGGACATCGAGCTCTTCGTACAAAACCTCGGACATGTGATGGCTCCTCTACTCAGGCGATGTAGGACCAATTTTTACCCGCCAAGCAGCCATCCATAAGGTCGAATATCGACCAATATAGTTTACGGATAGTGCAAAATAAACCACCGCCGGTATGCTGACCCCATGACCAGTCCGCCTTCACCACGGGTTCGTGACCTGATCCGACAGGCGGCTGAGCGATCCCTGGCAGCAGCAGATGTGTGGAACGAGACGGTCGGCGACGCCACCCTGGCCACATCGACGCTCGCTGCCGTGGCAGCCGATCCCGCACTGAGTGAGTCCCTCCGGCGTGGCAACAACGACAACCTCCTCGCCTGGGCAACGGCCAACCTCCGAGCACCAGGCGAACCCGTACCAGCCAACATCTGCGACCTGCAGATGGAGGTGGCCCGCGATATGGTTCGACGAGGACAGGGCGATGCGACCCTGGAGGCCTATCGCACCGGGCAGAACACGGCGTGGCAACTGTGGATGCAACTGTGCTTCGACCTCACCAACGACCCCGCAGAACTGCAAGAACTGCTTACCGTTACGTCCGCGTCTATCAGTACGTTCATCGACGCTACGATCAGCGCGATCGCTCGCCAGATAGCCATCGAACGAGACGAACTGACACGCGGCTCCCAAGCAGAACGCCGCGAGATCGTCACGCTCATTCTCGGCGGTTCACCGGTCGCCAAATCGCATGCCGAGCGGGTACTTGCCTATCGTCTGGATGGCCCGCACACCGCCGCGGTCCTGTGGGGAACGGCCGCCGACGGAGACGGCGGTCTCGATCCACTCGAACGATTCGCCGAAGCGCTGGTGAAAACTGCCGGAGCTCGACATCGACTCACCGTCGTGGCCAGCGCCAA
This sequence comes from Williamsia sterculiae, assembly GCF_900156495.1. Classification (GTDB taxonomy): domain Bacteria; phylum Actinomycetota; class Actinomycetes; order Mycobacteriales; family Mycobacteriaceae; genus Williamsia_B; species Williamsia_B sterculiae. Next base: position 74,596 of record NZ_FTNT01000016.1, on the reverse strand, counting down.
CGCCCTCTGGATCTGGATCCCCGCAACGACTGCACTCAACACCGAGCAAACCGCCAAGCTGAACCATGACAATCCCCACGTAGGCGCCTGCCTCGGCCTGCCAGGCAAAGGTCTCGACGGCTTCCGGCGCAGCCACCTGAGCGCCCTCGAAACACAGCGCTTCGTCACCACAATCCCCGACCCGCCGTCGATCGCGTCCTTCGCACAACTCGAAGTCGCCTCCTTGTTCGGTAGCGACCCAACATCCGCATCAGAATTCGTACAGCGCGTACTCGGCAACCTGGCCGACGCACCCAAAGACGTCCGTGAAACCGTCCGGGTCTACATCCAAGCCCTCGGAAACGCCTCCGAAACAGCAGCAAGGCTCTTCGCCCACCGGAACACAGTCGTGCGCCGGCTCGAACGCGCCGACGCACTTCTTCCACACCCGTTACACGAAGACCCGCTGCGCATCGGCCTCGCACTGGAACTCGACCGCTGGCGATCGCAAGACTTCAGAAGCCGTCGAGGCGCCGGTATCGAGGCCACCTGAGACAGAACGTCGTCTCTTATGCAGCGGAAGCGACCTGGCGGTATGTCAGAGTAGGCATTGTCGGCAAGAATCCTGAGCAGGAGGTAGGCGCATCGCCGTATCGGTCAGGTCCGCGGCCAAAACCATGAACCGCTACGGTCGCGTCGACCTGCTGATTATTGATGAACTGGCTTACATGGAAGTCGACCGCCGGGCGTCCAAACCGCTGTTCCAGATCCTCACCAAACGCGAGGAGAAGCACTCGATCGCGATCACGTCGAACCAGTCGGTCTCCGGCTAAATCAACACCCCTCTTGCACGCGGCGATCGTCGACCGCCTCACTTGCCGCGGCACCATCATCCAGTCCCGCCGACCTGCCCATGCAACTGTTGGCGGCTGAGCGGACTGTTCAAACCGAGCACAGACTCAAGACGTACGGCAAATTCGCTCCAGGCGAGCCCAACACAAACCGACTGTTCGGGTTATCCGGAACGTGCGAGCGCAGCGTTGTATCGAGCCACCTACATGCTCGCGGCTGGGGTGTGGACTCTGCACGTAGCTTGCCACCGCCGACGACTCCGCGGTCCTGGGCACCCTTTCGTTATCGCGCGAACTTCCGGGCCACTGGGCGCGCCCTGACGAATTTGAATGAAGAGATTACCACCGCGTGACCATGGACCCGCCAGGCGCAGTGCGGCATGCACTCGCGGCGCGCCTTTAAAGCCACGTGAGCCGGCGTGGATGTCGCGGATGGTGTTGGCCAAGTGCATCAACTTCATCGCGCATTGAGGCAGCACAATGCCGCCCCTTGTATGGCCCGACCTCGAAACCGCGGGGACCCGGCAGGTCACCGCCACGGGCACACCGTCGGAGGCAAGTTCGTGGACCAGCCGGAACCTAATCTGCGCAGATGTTCTCCGCGCGAGAGATACGCCGATGCAAGTTTGAGGATCTGCACACCTCGTCTCGATCTTTTCTGTCCCGCCGCAGCTACGCCAGCTCCGCGTTCGCTGATAGTCGAACCGTCACGGCCACAACCATTAACGTCGTCGATGCTCATTTACCGGCGCGAAAACGATTCTGAGATGCCGAGATCTCTCGCGATCCGCCCGACCGATGCTCTCGACGGGCGGGCTAGGTCGATCGCCCGACGGCGGACTCTTCAGAGTGAGCGACAGGCATGACATCTGCCTCCTCTCGTGCGGCCAAATGCTACGGATCAGTTGTCCGCAGAACCGGGGCAAGCTCCTCACTGCTGCATTGAATTACGGTTCTGAGCAGCTGCTCCTGCGGACTGCCACGGCGTTGGGGCAACGCTTTGCCGTCTTCGTTCAAGGCCTGCAGTAGCCGGGCCGCGGCAATGCGGAACATCACCGATTCATCCGGCCACAGTTCGTCGGCCAACTGGCACATTACCGGCGTAGGCGACGTAGCCATTGACGTTGCCCATCTCACAATAGCCGGCGTGTGTCTTGAAATGTGTCATCACCCCCGCTGGCAACATCCTCTGACTTAGACAACTACATGGCTAATTGGTTGAGGTCCAGTTAGGTCGCCTCTCGCATCTGCGTTCGACTAACTGTGCATTTAACCCGCCCACCTAGCGAAACGCAGATAAGCGTCAAGAGTGCAGTCCATTGGCACGGGAAACCCCATTTCCGACTCGTGATTGCCCTGCAACGCGTCCTCCGTGGCACGCGTCATCTATACGTTTAGGGCGATGGTGAGTCCTTCGGGGCTCAGCGTGTATGGCATCGGGCGGCTGGGTTTTAGTGGCGATTTGGGGAGTTCGGGCGCGCCGGAGGAGATCAGTCGTGCGAGTACGGCTTGGCCGAGTAGCAGCGCTAGGTCGGTGCCGGGGCACCCCTGGGGTCCGTGACTGAAGAAGTTGAATGACCATTCATTCGCGGCGTTACCGTCTACCCATTCGTTGGGTGAGAATTTGTCGGCGTAGGTGATGTGGTGTCGGTTGCGATGGTTGAACAGGTTGTAGATCAGTATTTGTGTGCCTTGGTCGACGGTGGCTCCGTTGGGGAATTTGACGCGTCGGGTGGTGACGCGACCGAACATGGGTGTGGTGGGCCACAGTCGCATGGCCTCGCGGAGGCAGCCGGATAGGTAGGGCAACGACGCGATACCCGTCGGTGTGGATAGGTCGGAGTGTGCGAGTTCGGTGCGTACGGTGTCGCGCTCGTCGGGGTGGGCGGCGATCGCGGCGAGGGCTCTGAATGTATTGGTGGCAAGTGTGTCGCCCATCGCAAACATCCAGTGGATGACCTGGCCAGCGGGTTTGGTCGTGTCGGACCTGGGGGCGGTCAACATCTCCCAAGCGAGGCTGTCTTCTTCTGGTGCGTCTAGATAGGAATGTATTCGACTCAGTAGCTTCGCGTAGTCGTCGCCCGGTTTGTCGGGGGTGTTGTTTCCTTCCGACATCAACGACTCCAGGCAACGTGATAGGTCAGTGTCATCGCGTGCTGATCGGCCGAAGATGACCTGACGAGTCAGGCGTCGGAACATCGTGTGGAAGGGCCGCCAGCGGAGGGGCCGTTCCAGAGTGTCTGTTTCGTCGTTGGCGATCTGGAGAAACTGGTCTGATAGCCGGTGGACCGGCTGTCCGGTGCCGAGGACTGCTTCTGTGAATACGCGTCGATCTGCCCACACCGAGCCCCGCGACAGTGTCAAGGCGTCGGGTTGGAATGCGCGCATCCCTTTACGTTTGGTTTCCGGATCGGACGCGAACGGGTCCGGGGATCGACTGAGAACGTACTGAATGTCTTCGGGAGCTGAGACCACGAGCGCCTCGTCGAGAGCGACGCGAACGTAGAACGGTCCTGGACCGTGGCTCCGAATCAACCCCTCGACCAGGCCGTACCCGAGTCGGTCCAAGGATGCCAGGGTCGCAATCGACGTGGGCAGTGAGCGTTTGACGAACAGGCCCTGCAGCACGCTGGGTACGCCGATCTGGCCGGTGAACCGGATACCGTCGATGAGTGATGCATGAGCAAATTCTGGCATCTCAGATATCCCACGGCACGTATGCGCGCGCGGTGTTTGCCAATCGGAACACCGCGTTCTGCCCCGATTGGGGTGGAGTTCCCAGTGCCGGCCACGGTGCGAACACCCGGTCCACGTCACCAACAACCGGACCCAGTTCAGGGTAGTGGCGCAGCAACACGTCTTTCATGGTGGTGTTGTTCACCCAGTCGAATCCGGCTTTGGTGTACGTTTCCGGCGTGAAGTCGTTGGTGAAGAATCGGTCACTCTTCAACCGTCTCGATGCCATCAGGATGAAGATCCGGAACGCGGTGTCGGAGAATCCGAAGCCCTTCGGCGGTTTTTCTGCTTGCATGCCGATCTGTAGGTCTACTGCGTCGACGTCGCCGTTGTAGACCTCGTTGATTTCCCGCGCCCATTGCTTGTTGGGTGTGATGTCACTGATTTTTTTGCGTCGCGGCATTCGTAGTGCCTCGCGGAAGTCGTTGTATCGTGGTACGCCGCGCTCGCGGTCACGGACGATGTCGAGGGTAGCGAGATCGGTGATTTGGCCGTCGACACGTGTCAGGTTGCGTAGCGCATTGGGATAGTTGTGTAGGCATACGGCGCCGGCGCTGGCGAGACCGATGGAGTACCACAGATCGCCCATATCCATGCGATCCATGAAGTCTCTGGTAAATCTTCCCTGAAGCTCGGTGAATTCGCGGTGCTCCAGGTGCTCACCTGAGGCCAGAGAGTAGAAGTCCCAGTCATCTGGAATGAGCGGATGCATCCGATAGACCGACACGAATTCTTCGGTCAGGGAAAAGGGGGCCGAGTGCTGATCTGCGTTCGAGCCGATGATTCCTGAGAGTGCCTCGTTATCGCCGATGCGGCCGATGTTGTTGCGGAATTGCTCGCCAAGTGCGCCGTACCAGTTTGCGTTCATCCCGATCTGCAATGCCGGGTGCCGCAGAACACATGTCGTCCATTCCACCGTGTGGATCTTCGCGATGAGTGCAGACACCACCAACACACCGATCTCGAACAGGCGTTGGTCATCGAAGCTGGGATAGTTCTTCTTGAGGGCATCACACACAGCGTTGTGCTCACGGGCGAACAACGTGTGGAGCAATCCCACCCCGAGCCACCAGTTCTCGCGCATACCCGTCAGATCGACACCAGGCACATGACTGCGCGGTAGTCGACCATCGTCACCAACCTTCACCTTCCCGTCGACGAACGTGCGCACCTCGCTCTGGCGCTCTGCGCCGCTGCCGTAGATCTGCGACCCGTCCCACCAATGGGTTTCCTGATTCCCAAACACAGGTGCCGGGCAACCGTGGGCGATTTCCCCGTGCAAGGGAATGGTGCACCGGATCCGCATGGGATCCTCGGGGAAATCATCACCCTCCTGTAAGGGGATGTCGATCGTTTTGTCTGCCACACCGTCGCCGTGAAAGAACCAATTGTGGTTCTCAAATTGCAGCCATGCGGCTGCCAGTGCGTTAACGATACCGGCAGGCTTGAACTCGTCGCGGGCCATCAGCTTGTTACTGATGACCCGCGGATCCGGGTCAAGAAGACGTTTGGTATCGGTTATGGTCTTGCTGATAGGCACATTTCTGCCGAACCCCGTGCCCTTGGCACCCATGTACGGGTCGTCGAGGTCGTTCCAGGTACCTTCGGGTGTTCGTGCGCGCTGAGCCTCCGCCGGCGCTTGATGCTCGTCGCTCTCGGGGCGGATATTCTCCGCCTCGAACAGGTTGTGTTCGCGGAGAGCATCACGCTCATTCGACAATGCTTTCAACTGCAGTATGAGCGAGGGATTCTGGTACCACTGAGGACTCATTGACACATCGCTTTCCGAAATCAAATTTGCAGTACAGGCTGATTATGCTGGATTGTTCGACGAAGGGTCGGCGTACGTTGTCGGTGAGCTCACGGTGTACGCAGGGCAAAGAAACCTATCCGCTCGAAATTATCGTGACCCGAGAGTTTGGGCATCCGGAAGAATATTTTTCCCAGGTAGGCGCCTGGGGTGAGCTCGACGAGCTCGTCACGAATACTACGAATGACCAGCGTGGGATTATCCGGTATATCGGAATAGTCGATGACCAACACGTCCCTATCGGGGTTCTCCTTGCCGGGTTCGACGTAGGTCGTGAAGTCAAATGCCGCGCGCTCCCCGTCATTGGGGCGCATCGAGTACAGCGGCCACACCAGTCGTCCGACCAGACTCGACGACCCCGTCATCCGGTTGTCGCCACTGGCCGCATCCTGGTCGAATCGTTTACCCTGCCATGGCATCCACACCGACGTCAGAACCTTGACGGCGGCATCGAGAGGACCCGTCGTCGTCGTCGCCAGCAGCATCCCCGACGTGGTGCCGTGCAGCCGAGAGGGTGGTGTTCCGACGGCGAACAGCGCATTCAACAAGGCGATAGTCGCCTCTTTGTCCCGGCCTGCCTGACCACGCAGCTGCTCCAACAACGCCCACGTGTGTGCTCCCGGGGGCCCAGAGCCCTCATCACCTGCAGCGCGCGCCTGTGCCAACCGGTCCAGCACGGACGCCTCGTTCAGAAGACTTTGCGACATCGGACCTCCACCGTCACTTTGAGTGCACCGCAAGACAGGTCATGAGCCTGCGCTGCCAGTGTGAAACAGATCACTCAACGATGTCTATGTGGCGTAGCACTGACTTCGGCCAACGCATGGGTGACACCACACATTCTATGGCGGATACCGGTGTGTCTAGAGTCACCATATGGTGCATGCCGCCGATGAACCTCACCACACCCGCGATACGCGCGACGATGCCAGTCGGCTGGGTGCGCGCCTCCTCGGGCGTGTCGACGAACTAGGAGTAGCACTCGCCAATACCGTTCGTGACCGTGTCGAGTTCTACCGTGACTCTGCATTGGTATCCCCCGAAGCGCTTCGAACCAGTTGCATTGCACACCTGAAGTACGTATTTCTCGCACTGTCTGGCGACACCACACTGGAGCTCTCCGCGGCGGAGGCTACCGGCCGCCACCGTGCGGAACTCGGCGTTCCATTGCCGGAAGTCTTGGCCGCCTACCGCGTGGGTTTGCGGCGGATATGGGATCTCGTCGGCGCTGAAGCGAACGCAACTGGTGTGTCAAAAAAGGTCTTGCAAGACATAACGTCACACGCAGTCGTTGCCCACGATCTGTTCGCTCAAGCAGCGGCGACAGCATTCCATGCCGAGATGAACCAACAGATCCTGGACCAAGAGCAACGGCGCATCGCGCTGCTCGACGCCTTGTTGGTCGGTCACGTCACCGAGCAGCAGACACTGTGGGAAACCGCCGACCTCGTCGGGCTGCCAACGATCGGCCCGTACGTCGTAATCGCGGCCCACGTGGCAGATGTCGGAACTCCGGCCTTGCCGAGAGTCGCCGAACGACTGTCCAGTCGCGGCATCCAGTCGGCATGGCTACTACGCCACGACTTTCATATCGGCGTGGCCGCACTACGCGAGTCCACCCATCATGACCACCTCATTGCCGTTCTCTCACAGTTCGCGTCGTCACCGGTGGGTGTGAGCCCCCCATACAACGAACTCGCAAAGACAGCCGAGGCGCTCCGATTGGCACGCATAGCCAGCCTCAGCGCCACCACCGGCTCGCGCGTCGTCGTGTTCGACGAAGCCCCCCTTGCCGTCGCGGCTGTCAGCGCACCAGAAGTCATGACCCTACTAGCGCAACGCATTCTCGGGCCCCTGGACTCCATGCACGGAGTTGACCGCAACACGCTACTCGACACTCTCATCGCATGGGTCGACGCGGGCGGATCGACTACCGGAGCAGCCACCAGCCTCTACCTGCACCCCAACACCGTTCGCCAACGATTGAACAAAGTCGAGAAGCTCACCGCTCGGTCGCTCACCAATCCAAGCGACATCGCCGAGATCCGACTAGCACTCGAAATAGTCAAACGCCTCCCTACCCCCGCGCCGCGCTAAGACTTATGTGATACCAAGTCCAACCGATGTGCTGGCAAGCCCAACCAGCGGGCCGCATTCATCAGGCACCTCCGACAGTGACCGGACGATCCGATAGCACCGCCGTCGAGCGTTAGACGGTCGTCTGCATCACACGTCGACACCACGACTCCTACCGAAACCGTTATCGCGCGTTGCCGATACCCCGGTCCGACTCCGCCCCGGCCAGCATGTTCGTTACCTCTTCAATGCTGGAAAACCGTCCATCAGGCGCGAACTGCGCAAACACGAAGACTTCCTGCGTCACCGTGGAGCCGTCGACCTTGACCATTCGCGCTACGTGCCGTTCAGCATACTGGTCACCGTCTGTCAGCTCGTTGAGCACAGAGATCTCGGCTCTCGCCACAATGGTACGCAAGTGTGCGATGTGTTCGACGAAACCTTCACGATCGTCCCATGCCCCGTTGGTGCACTGACGGTAGTCAGGCGCGAAGTGCTGTTCGATGGCAGTGTCCAGCAGCACCTTGTGGTCGAGTAGGTCGTGTAATGCGGCGGAAAGGTTGGTGTTGCTCACGAGCGCTCCCTGTTTTACGTGACAATGTCACACAAACTTACTGCAGATGCGGGACTTTGTCACGTATAGGTAGTACGATCGTAGCGTGACTCAGGACACGCGGGACATCGCTGATCAGCTGGGGTTGCTGCTGCAACGCCGGATTCGTCGCAGCCTCTATGCGGGCGTGATCAACGATGTCCATGAGGCCGTCGACGAGGGGGCCTACCTCATTTTGAGTGGCGTCGCTCGCTTTGGCCCGGTCAGCGCAGCTGCTCTGGGCGCTGAGGTTGGGGTCGACAGAGCGCTAGTCAGTCGCAGAGCACGGACGTTAACGAAGGCGGGCCTGCTTCTGACACAGGATGACCCGGGTGATCGTAGGGTCACGCTCCTAGCGTTAACCGAAGAGGGTGAACGAGTTGTTCAGCTCCTTCGCAGCCGGCTGGCTTGCCTCCTAGACGATCGTCTCCGCGATTGGTCGGCCACCGATGTCAGCCAGCTACGACGACTACTCACGCGACTCGTAACCGCAATTGATGACAGCGATAGCCTCGATTAGTTGCGATGCGCAGCTGGACGCCGTGGAGCGGGATGAGACTCACAGTCGATGCGGCGGTGGAGCGGCTAGGACACGGAGCTTGCCGCGCCGTGACGGGCTGGTCCTGTACCTGACCACTGAGGTCCGCTACGGCGTGGCGAGATGACACGACGAAGAGACCCCGATGGGGTGGAGTGCAAAGCTGTTTAAGAACTCTCCCCCACCCCATCTAGGCGTGATGTGTCCCACCGTTCATGCCAGCTATCGCAAACTAGTCGCCTGCGGGCGCGATGTGTTGGTGCTGCGTGACTGGGTGGGCCACCGAGCTGCAGGGCTTCGACGGCGTCGCCAGGATTGCTCACCGCGTCTACCGCGTCGGTGTGAGTGGCTGGAAAGCAACTGGTTACTGCCGCGCCGCAGTGATCACGTCCTGCGCGTGCCCGGACAGCTCGAACGCCAGCCCGCTCCCCTGCCGACCGGGGTTCGGGGCCAGTTCGTGGCCTGCGTTTGGCATGTTTGTGTCCCCGTCACCGGTTGCACCCGGGCTGTACCGGCTGTGACCTGCGACTTTACCACCCGCAGCGGGGCGCTTCCAGTATTTACGCTGGTGGAACGTGGTCGTTGTGGCGCTTAATGGAATAGTCGCGACGATGCCCAAAGACCTTCAGGCGCAAAGCGCCGGCGAGTGCGGGGGCAAGGCGGTGAGCGTGGTGCGCTGCCTCTGCCTCGGAGGGGTGTCAGGTCGTTTGCACTGTTCAAACGGGCGGCGATACTTGAACCAAGTCGACCTATTTCACGGGGTGCCGATTTCGACGTCGTCGATGCCTTGCCGAGGTCCGTCGGGCTTAATCATCAGCTCGGTTTTGTACAGTCCGATCACCGATTCGGCGCCAGCGTCGCCGTAAACGAGCCGACGGTGCCGATCGGCTGCGTGATCTTGACGCTGGCGAAGCGCTCGCTGTAGGCCACGGGCATGTACTGCACACCGTGGTCATGGTGCGCGATCAGCCCCCACTGACAATCATCACGACCATCTTTCTGAGCAAAAGCATCCCCCAATATCGCCGGACACTGCAAAGCATCGCTGCTACGCGACGACCTTGTGGGATGCGCTCGACGTGAGCTGTAGCCGTGCGGTCGCGTAGTCGGCGCGACCCGCTTGCGTTGGGAATTTCCCGTAACGTGTCCGTGCGTTCACCGCGATGGGAAGACTCAGCGCTTCAGGGTCCGATCGGGCTGTGCCTTTTCGCTGACGGTAACGACGTTTTCCTCTCTTACGCCGCCATGCAAGTTCGTCGTTCCACCAGTCATGAAGCAACCTGTCGATCAAGTGTGCTCGCGTGCGCGCCGCCATGATCCCGACACATCCGAGCTCAGACGCGGTGCGATCCCACGCCTGGTCGACGGAATCAGCCAGGTTAAACGAGTCGAGTCGTCGTAGCCAGGACGACACTGTGGCTGGCGAGTAACCAGTCGCAATAACCAACGACGGCAAGTCCCCGCCACAGACCCTTCTCAGGAAGTGGATCCGCTCCGCAACGCCACCAAGTCCATATCTCCAAACCCATACATCATGACGGCAATGACGTAAGCGGTGGGTTGGTGACGGGGGGCGTGATTCCACTTGTGTTGCAGTAAAACAATCAGATGATGCTGCGCCAGGCGCACGTAACTTCCAGGTCGCGGCTTTGGTACCCGCGGACTCTGCTGTGCGTTCGATCCAACCTTCTGCTGCCAGCCGGTGCAGTGCTCGCGCTGCCGTTGCGTAATGTACGTTCGCCGATTCGGCCAGCCGCCTGACATCGATGTCAATGGTGAGGGTGCGTGCCTTCAGACAGAGTTCCATTAGCGCGTACAGGACTCGTTCGGCGCTCGCCCAGCCCTTCCTTCCCCACACGTGGGATTGCGTATGGACTTTCCCGCTGATGGCGTCGATAACGGTCTGGACGGTGGCAGGGGCGGTAGTAGTTTCGTTGTCGGCGCGCTTCCAGGCGGTATCTGCGGCCATGGCGAGTGCCTTGTTCCACTGGTTTAGCGCATGCGGTTGCCGCTGGTGGTAGTCGTCGCGCAGTCGCGCAAGTCCGGGCTGATTTAGTTGCGTCAAGACGTCGTTCCAGGACCAGCCGCTCGCGGCCATCGCGAGCAGAACTGTCCATGCGGCGGCGGAACGGTCGGCGCCCCGTGGCAGCGATTCGGTGAGGAGGGCCGCAGACTCGCGGCTGAGCGGCACTTTGGCCCGGGATAGTCGCCTCGCGGCGCCATGCCCCGTAAGTGACATCGAGCCGATAGCGGGTCGCGGGTCGGCGTGGTGGGGGGCTTCCGCGGTGGCCGGAAACAGCGCAGAGAGCCAGTTAGCGAGCTCGGGTGGCGCCGGCCGAGTGTCCATCGCGGCGATCTGCTGGTCGACATACGCGGGGTCTCCGACCGGGGTGGCCGCTCCCCCCTCTCGATGCGGCGATCCGGGTATGCGGACCGCACCCGTGGCTGCGTTGGCCAGGGGCGAGATGTCGAGCGTCGGCAGATGCATGCGCATTTGCCGGGCGAGCTGCGCCATGGTGTGAGGCGGGATTCCTGGCTCGCTGATACGGATCCAGATGTGTTGTCCACCCGTAGGTCCTGAGGTGACAACCAGGTGCGCGACACCGAGATCCGTGAGGACGCGCACGACTGTGTTGACGTCGGTGCGAACGGCATCGGCGCCGAGGCGGCCAGCATCGAGATCTAGCGCGAGGAGCTTGTAATTCCCATGACGATCGGCCAGGTAGGTAGCGATCGGTACATCACCGATGTCGTGGGGCCAGCTACCCGAACGGTACCGGTGTGTGCGGGTTGTGTCGAGGCGCGCGGTTGGTCGTGGCGACCATTGACGCCATTTATCGAGCATTGCTGTGCGCGGCCCAGCAGCTCGCGTGGTTGCGAACGACTGAGTGAACATGAGCGTGTTTCAACGACACGCTGTACGCAGGGATTGCGTGCACGTGAAGACGCGCGCTACCCTGAGATCCGTCTGGCAAGAGACAGTCCCTTCGGGGATGGGCGAAGGCCCACGAGACTGAGCTGGTAACTCGGTCTCTCAACTTGAGTCAAGAGCCCTCCGGCTGGTAACCGGGGGGTTCTTGCGTGCTGGGGCCTTCGACGCGATATGTGGCTCGGCGAGCGTTGTCGCTAGTTCTCGGGTGCTACCTCCTTCTCTGATACGGCTGTGGAGCGCTGTGGTAAGTGCTGCTGCGGTCGGTGCGAATACCCGCGGCAGCGGCGAGGCAGGTTAGGCCTCGCCCCAGGCGCGGGCAGTTACACGCATGTGATCTTAAGATCTAGTTTTTCGCGTATATTTTTCTGCGGTCCTGACCGCGCGTCATGCGCCCCCAACACCCCACGTAACCGCATCCTCGCAGTTCATCGCGTGTTCCAGTCTCGGTTTTCGCGCGAATTTTGTGCAACAATGATGGGGTGAATGGGCCGACGGGTGAGCGCGGAAGGGCGCGCGCCGTCGGCGCGCAGCAGACGCCGTCCCGCATCGACAACCGTTCAACGAGTGCCGCTGTCGTCACCGCGTATTGCGCACATCCCGGCTGCCGCAGAGAGTTTCGCAAGTCGATGGGGCGGGGTCGGCCCCGGATCTACTGCTCGGACGAGTGTCGGCGTCAGGCCGAGACCGACTCGCGCCGGATTTCCGCGCAGATTGAGCACCATCGGGAGATGGCCGACATGTTGAGCCGCGACCTGGCCGCATACGAGGTTCCGTCGGCAGATCCCGAGCTACGGGAGCCTACGGTGGCGCCGACTCCCGGTCTCGAGGTGGCCACGGCGCGCGCTGAAGGGGTGTTAATTGGGCTGAATGACGGCAGTGTGTTGGCCTCCGAATTCGCGCGGCTCCTTGAGGCTGTCCGCGCTGCGGGCAACGCGGAGACGTCTACTCAGTACCGGGCCAGTTGATTGCCCCATCTGCCGATGGATAACTTCACACCGGCGGGTGCGTTGTCGCTTACCCCGCCAAACATTGCGTTCCGACCAATCCCCCACTCTGCGGGAGGTCCCCTTGTCCCCTTGCGCCCGGGCATTTCGTCACTGTGACGGCGAGACCCAGGACTGCTTCTTGGTGCCGGAAACCCTGGTTTATCCGCTCGCTGCGACCGGGCGGTGGATCAGTCGCGGTCGTCGAAATACATGCGTAGCGCTTCCTCTACGAGCGCACTGCGGTTGCCTGTACCCCACAACTTGACCAGCTCGTCAAGTTTCTTGGCATCGCTTTTCAAGATTCCTGCCAACACGATTTTCACTGGCTTCACTTGCCCGTGTCGACGACGCTGACGGGTGACGGAGTTGTCGGTGTAGGCGAAGAGCCCGGATGTCGCGGTCGGCTTCGGAGCGAAGTGCTGCTGCAGCCCTTCCGCGTTCCGCTCAATCGCCTGCAGAACAATTGTTCCATGACTGCGCGCACTGATTGGATCGGCGGCCTTCTCGGCGATTGCCAATTCGCGAAGTTTTTGGGCGAGCTCTGGTGCAACGGCGGCATCGGGATAACGGTGCTGTCGCGGGCGACGGGGTTGGGCAGTTTGGCGTCCGGACCGTTGCGTCGGACGAGATTCGGTCGCCGCCGATGGAGCGGCGGAAGCCGCCTCCTCGGGGATGTCAGGGACCTGGCGAGCGGGGAACTTTGGGGCCGGCGGTTCGGGGAGCACGGTAACGTTGGTGGCGCTTACGTCGAACGCGCCGCGGCGCTTGCTGCTCACTTGACTACTCCTAGCGCGGCTGTCTCTCTCTCGGCGATCCGGGTAAGGACCTCGTTGGTGAGTGCCTGGTAGTCACCGGCGAGACCGCTGGAGTCGCGTGACCACAAGCGCGCCTCGTCTGGCTCCCCGGTCTTCTCACCTTTACGCAATGACTTAAGAATGCCAGCTCTGCGAGATTGTGTTGCGGCGACCAGCTCGCTTGGTGTGAAGCTGTGCCGTCGAGTGTCGATCGACCCGGCCGCATCGGTGCGGATCAGTGTCTGGAATGAGTCCACACCACTGCCGTGCAGGATGTCGGTGATCTGATCGAGCACCTCTCGGTTTCGGACTGTTGCACGTGGATTCGCATCAAACAAGAGCATGCCGAGCAGTTGGACTTCGGCGCCGTTTTGCCGCGCCCGCAAGTAGCGCTGCGCGAGGAGCTCGACGCCGTCGAGGCTTGCGTCGTCCTGCTTCGTGGGCACGACCAAGTACTGCGCGGTGCCGAGTAGAGCGTCGAGAAGGGGCGCGTCACCGGGCCCTGAGTCGATCAGAATTAGGTCGTAGCGCTCTTCGCCCCACAATTCGTACAGGGCGCTAACGAGGTTGAGTCGTAGATCAATGCCGTTGTCGGCTGCAGACGACGCGGTTGACGACACCATCGAGAGGAAGCTGCCACCGGGTAGCAGGTCTAGGTTCGGGCGGACGCCGCGCAGTGGCTCCAGGGGCACCGAATAGTGCAAGGTCTGCGCGAGTCCCTTGCCCTGGTCCCCCGCCTCTCCGAAATCTGATTTCGAGACGTTTCCCTGAGGGTCAGCGTCGACCACCAGGACGCGTCTGCCGCCACCTGCGACCATCGAAGCGACGCCGGCAACAATCGAGCTCTTGCCCACGCCGCCCTTCTGATTCGCGACCAAAACGGCCCGCGGTACGTAAGGGATCGTCTCCATCAGTTCTCCCTGCGTAGTTGTCCGGTCACAGCGCTCACGAAACTTAACAGAGGAAGGTGCAGTCAGCCCGTAATGCAGCCACGAGTTCGCCCGCGTGTCGCACTCTGAACACAGTCGTTCACTCGGGACTGCGGTCGCCTCGTCGATGCGGCGACATAACCGCTCTCTGAGCGGGTGGCAAACGGGCCGACATGACGTCCGTGCGATGGGGCGCACGCGCGGCGCATTTTCGGCCCCTTGTGTGCCCCTGTCTCACTACTGTCAGCCATGTCATCAGAACACGGTACGCAAAGGGCATACGTAACCGCGTCTGCACGCTTCGTTGCTCTGTCGAACACTTTGCTTGCCGCACACCAGTTAGCACCGGACAATGTCCGCCCGGATGCATGGCGTGTTATTCGGCTGTCATGTGTGTTGTACGCGCCACCGTATGTCGCAGCGCTGCTATGCCTTTCAATACGGCTCCGATTACCCCGTTCATAGCCGGCGTACCTACACCTGCTCATACCGCTCACTGTCGGGCCACCCAGCGCGTCCCATGTCCCGCCACCTATGTAGTCGTGTTTTGCCCTTGCCGTTCGGCTCTTGCTTCGGGGTGTCGCACCACTAGTTGCATCGCAGACCCGTCGGTTATACATACTGGGCGCTGTACGGTTGCATGTACGCCCGAATACTTTGGCGCATCTACCGCGATATCTACTGGCGGCTCTAGTGGAGTACGTATACGCAGTGTTCAATACGGGTTTGAAACGCTCCCTTCGGACCCGCGCGGAAGAGTCGCAGACGTTGTATCTGATACAACTCCTGCATGCACGCGGTCACGACTGTGGACCGCCAGACGTGATGTATTCGAGTACACATCCGGGGCCGATGGCAAACAACTTAGAAGAATCAAGACCGCGGGACATAGATCGACGTACGACACAGAGTGTGTACGACGATCTTAGGGCCGAAAGCCCCCCAAACTCAGAGACATCTACAGCTCGGATGCTCATGCACCTCCGGTCTCGCCGAGGCTGTGGGCGACTTACCAGGACCCGCTGCTGCTCTAGCTTCGTACTTACCACTGTAAGCACCTTCGACAACGTCGCCGCCGAGATTGACAACGGATCCGTAGGTACCAGCCGACTCTGCGTCCGCAGCTCAAAGGCAGTTCGAGACTGCATCAAGCTTTCACGGCGACTCAGGCTCGCTGATAGGCGGGGTAACTGATGTTGACGTGTGCTTCTTCGGCGGGGGTTTGCCTCTTCCGCCGTCGGCGACACCCAGATCTATCGGTTGCCTGCTTGACACGGAGAACGCTGCGGCCGTAGCGCGGGTCCGCAACGGTCGAACAGGAGCGAGTCGGGACCTGGCTACTATCCGTTACTCGTTGGCGAGCGGCGAGCCCCTGGTTATTTCGACCCTCGCCGAACCGGGCTCGCTTAGACTGCTGAATTGCAACGGCACGAGTCGCTACGCTGGATTGAACAAGACAGGCTTGCGGGGTGAGCGTCATGATCAATCTCGCGACCTGCGTCAATGCGCGTTCGAAGCGCTATAAGCCAATACGAGTGGCTAGCCGTCCAATCTGACCCAATCACCAATGCAAGGTCGGCCTCGCCCCGCTGCGGCCCGCTCAGCCTGTTTTCCCTGGTCATCACTTTCCGCAGCAGAGGCGCAACGTCGGGCCGAGTGTTGACGCTGATTTCGGCGCACTCGAGATGCGTTTGCACCCGAAGGCGACCGCGGGACAGAGGACAACCGGACGAGTCGAGACTCTCGATAGCGGGCTCAGGCCTGAGGGCAGCGTGGTTTCCTCTTTGGCGTGCTAAACGTCGTCGCCGGCGATGTATCGAGCCGCGTAGGGGAGTTGCCGAGGTGTCGGCCGTCGTTGCGCGATGGTGTCGAAGTCACCTGATGGCCGCAACGGATGCCGTGAGCTCGAACGAGCCTACGTAGAGTCGCTGGGCCCAGCCGGTGAGCGGGCAGCAGGAACCGACCGCATGCGACGCGTGACCGCGTTGACGGGCTACGCACCAGGACCGAGAGACGGTCGACGGGTAGGCGATCGCGTCATCGTCGCTCTCGACAATGACATTGAGTTCGTCGATAAGGGCAGGGCAGAACCGCGCGAAGGCCATCACCTCGTCGATGCACGCGAGGGCGGTGGCGCCGGAGTGCGGGTGCGCCACACCCGTCAAGGTCGTCCGAGCGGCCAGTCTTACAAATGACACCGTCGACACGCTAAATTGGCAGTTAAACAGAGCTTGCCTATACATCGACGACGATGGGAATCCAACTTGAGCGGCTGCCAATGAAGCTCTTCATCGACACGGACTGCGGAGTCGACGACTCCCTTGCAATAGCCGTGGCGGCCCGAGCGGTGGGACCCCAGAATCTCTGCGGTGTCGGTGCAACCTGGGGGAACTGCGATCCGACGCGGGCATCCCGGAACGCACGTTGGGCTCTGCGGCAAGCTGGTGCCGACCGCGTGCCTGTGCACGGATCGTCTCTACCCGCGCCCGCTGGTTGGGAACCCGCGGTGAGCGTCCACGGGACTGACGGCCTCGGGGACGCGCTCTCACCGCGCGAGTTCGCGAACATCTCGGCTCTTGCGGGTGACGACAGTGTCTCGGCGCTGATTCGTTTCGCGGCCAAGCACAGGCACGACGGGAAGCTTGTCTGCATCGGTCCGCTAACCAATCTGGCGGCAGCATTGTGGACAGAGCCTCGTGTGGCCAGCTGGCTGGGAATGGTGACGATCATGGGCAGCCATGGCCTGTCCGCTGATTCCTGGCTCGACGACATGGGGGACACGAACATACGTCTTGACCCAGAAGCAGCAACGCAGGTTGTGAAAAGTCCGCTACGGATCACATGGGCAGGACTCGACGTCACCAAGGAAACAACACTGTCGCCGGACGACTTCCCTTCGACCCGCTTAGGCCGGGACATGCTCAAGGTCCATCAGCAGTATGGGAGTGCGAGAGGACCAAAGTATTCGCCCCACGGGCCGGTGGGCGGCTGGAGGACCCCATGCAACGATTCAGTAGCAATGCTCGCTGCGCTGCGTGATCTCTGGGCCGACCGTCTGGGGTTCGAGACTACGGCAGCCCACCCATATATCGCAGAAGACAGCCAGGGCAGGCCAATTGTGCAGTGCCAGAGTGACGAATCACCGGTAGGTAGAGTCCTCGTCAGGAGCAAACCCGAACGTGTGAAACACATGATCAATTCGCTGCTGAGATGATCCGTCAGTGGAGAGCGCGGAGGGCAGGCCGACGAATCACAGCGGGGTTAATCCGGTGGCATGGGGGTGCCGCCCCGACCGTGGACTCACTCCTGGAGTACGCAAGTGTCAAGTCTGGTCTTGCAGTACATCTCAGCGAAGGATACTCGATGTCCGGAGCGGTCAGCGGTTCGGCTCTTGCGCTGGACTCCGGCATCACGATAGTTCACGCTGGAGCCAAGAACGACTGGAGATCCCAACTGATCATCTGCCATGAAATCGCACATGTTCTGCTGGACCATATGGATTCACCTACGGCGCCCGCCATAGACCCAGCACTGTTCCCAAACCTTCCTCAGGACTTAGTTGCTGCGGCGCTGTCCGATGCCGGGATAATGATTTCCCACGAAGTCGCGCACAGCGAGAACCACTACGAGTCCGCCGACGAGTACGCGGCTGAGTTTCTGGGGTCGCAGCTGGCCGTCCTGCTCTTGTTGTCAGATAGAGAGTTCGCGAACCTGCGCCGCGCACGTCGTGCCCTCACTCAGCAAAACGTACTTGATACGTTCTTAGGTCCAGAGTAATAGTGAGAAACACTCTTCCGCTCTATCTAGATCTGTTCATAGCGACGTTTGCCGTCTTTGTCACCGTGAGCCGCGTCGCGGTCATAAAGCGTGGCCAGGGTCGTCACTTCACTGTGGTGATAGCATTTTTTGTTGCGGCGGACGTGGTGAAGGTTGGCCCAATTAACGACGTGCTCGCCGAGCTAGTTGATGGCCGCCTTGTCCGGGTAGCTGCGCAAGTGCTGACGGTCGCTGCCGCAGTGGGTGCGGTGGCAGCAGTGCGTCACGCGACTCGCATGATGCGTAGCCGAATGGCAGCGTTGACTCCTTGGATAGGCTTGGGCGTGGTCGCGGCGGCTCTGGTGGTGTTGGACGCGTCAGCAGGGTCCCGCAACCTTCCTATTGAGGCGGCCGCACCCGTGCTCTCGGTCGCGTACTTCGCCATTTATTCGGCAAGCATTGTGTTCTGCGACGGCTACGCACTGGTAGTTGTGGGTCGTGCCTACGCGCGGGGCATGCGGAGGGGCGGTGTGACGTCGGCGGGAATCGTAGCGCTAGGGTTGTTTTTGGCAACGGGTCTCAATTCAATATCACTCTTATGGTACGCAATAGCGTCCAGCGACGGCCATATCGGCACGGCCGAACGTGTTCAGCGTGACAGTAACGGAAACGTGTACGCCATCTTTACTCTTGTTATTAGCGTGCTTGGGCTACTGGGGACGTTTCGCTATGCTCGACGAAAGACTGCGGTTTCCAAGGAATGGGAAAAGTCCGTCGCAGGGCTACCTCCGTTATGGGAATTCTTGACGAGCGTTGCACCGGAGGTACGCCTCATGAGTACAGCTGGTCTGAGCCGTGAGGCGCGACTCATCCGCATGATCGCAGAGTGCATTGACGCGTCAGTTGTTCTGGGGCGCGACATAAGAGATGTTGTGCCAGGGTCGACTAGTTGGCGTCCGACACATCACACCCCAACGCCCGAGCAGGTCTTAGGGGTTGCGCGGAGTTGGTGCGCGGTGTCGTGAAATTTACTATCTACCGGGCTTACCGCGAAGGCGAAGCGCGGCCGCGGGCGTCGCGCGCAGGGTAGCTAGCAACCGCAGCTGGTCAATCTCGCTGCCGGTTTCCGTCTCGAAGAAGGTTGCCGGCAGATCATAGGCGGCGGCGACGCGACTGAGGTCGTGGGAGTCGAGCTGGCCGCTCTGGAGCCGGTCCTCAGCTACACCGGTGATCTGGGCCATCGCAGCGAGCGGGACTCCGTAGGCGTCGGAGAGTAGAGCGACGTGGCCTGGTATGGGCTTATGGGTTTCCGGGCTGCTCATTAGCGATCTCCTGACCGTACCGGAGCCGTTCTGCGGCGATACGACGCCGTGTGTTCTCGGCTGTACGAGCTGGCGTTTCGTCTTCTGCTGGCGCTTGCAAGAACGCGTCAACGGCGGCCGCGACGCGATCCGGCGGCGGAAGCTGCTGAGGGAGTTCCGCGTTCAGCATTGCTGATATTACCTTGCCGACCATGGGCGACAGAACGTCGCGCAACTTATCCAGCGCCGCGTGGAGTGCAGGGTCTTGCTCATACTTAGTCGCCAGAGCGGCCATGTCGCCCGCGATTTCGATAAGGTCAATTAGCCGGGCAAGGGGGAGAGTGAACTGCCCGCGCGCTGATGGGGGCCTGTCGCGACCAGCTTCCTCTGGATCGCCGCCCAAATAGACGTTGTAGGCGCTGCCGGGTGTCCAACGGAGTGCCTGGTCGAGCTTTTTGAAGGTCGGCGGTCTGAGAGCCGGAAAAGTACCACTCTCGATCCGAACAAGCGTCGGACCGGATGGGCCGCCTGCGTGCACTACATCAGCCTGGCTCAGGCCAAGCTCCCGGCGACGCCGATGGACGACGTCGGCGAAGTAGAGGTGGTCCGGCACACCGCATGACTTTAGTGCCTGTGGTGGGTCGAGACCGGAATCGGACAATATAGGTCAGACTATGTAAGTGTTGTGTAAGTGCCACGCTTCTATATAACCTCTATGTGTGCGGATCCGACATGAATCCCACACATAGTCGTGAAGGAGCGGAGGCTATTGATCAGTCAAGAGGAGCCGAGAGGCAAAGCTGGGAGGGGCCTGGATTTGCGGTCTGACCCCTCCCAGCTGGGGTGGTGCTCTGGTGGCCTTGATTTGCCGTCTGCCACGGATCGAGCACCGGTTACCGGGTCGCGTGCTGGGCACGTGATGGCCAGTTCTTCCAGTGTAGGGACCATGTCAGCTGATGTGGTCGGGGCGGCTGGTTGCGGTGCGCAGCCGGTGGGGTGGTGGTGTGTCTCCGCCTCGTTGGCTGTGCAACCGGGCCCGACGTGTCCTGTGGGTCATGCGCTGGTCCGCCGGCCACCTCTGAACCGTGTGTTCGGCGCGCCGGGTGTGGGGCGGGTAAGTTGATGGGGTCGGGGAGGGCTCGGTCGGTGCTGTCGCGGTGGTCTGTGCGCTGCGGCGGCGTGGCGTTGGCGGGATCGGTTGCTGTTCTCGCTGGTGTCGGGTCGGCGTATGACGCCCCGACCGCGGTCGCGGAAACTAACTGCCCGGCCCTGTATGTGCTGGGTGTGCAGGGCACAGGCCAGTCGTCGGACAACGCTTCGACGACAGCGGATTCTGGGATGCTCGCTTCGGTGATGTCGCCGATGTTGTCGATGGCGAAGGGCCTCGTCGCCCGGGAGTATGTGCCGTATCCGGCCGGGTTCGGAGGCGCGGTCGCCGGCGGGAAGCAACAGTATTCGGAGTCGGTGACCCAGGCGATGGGCACGACAACGTCGATGCTGAGCCAGATCGCGCGCCGCTGCGGTAAAACCCAGTTCGGTTTGACGGGGTACTCGCAGGGCGCGCACGCGATGTCGAACGTGGCGAAGTCGATAGGTCAGGGGCAGGGCCCGATCGACGCAGACCGTGTCGCTGGTGTCGCGTTGTTCGGCGACCCGGGCCGCCCAGCTGATTCGCCATTGTTCCCGGGCGCGAGTGGGCAGGACCGCCCGGCCGCGGCGCCGGGAACCTCCGGGCAGTCGGTGGCCTCGTTGCCGTCTCCGGGACCGACACAAGGTCCCGAGGGTGGCGGTATCGCCCCCACCATGGATTCTGATCGCGGGTACGGGAACCTGTCGGGTCGGGTGATGGACAGCTGCGCGTCGGGGGATCTGGCGTGCGCCGCCCCGTCGAACTCGCCGATCGTGCACCTGGTGACCAACATCGCCGGCCAGTCGGAGTTGGACCAAGCCGACCCGATCGGGTCGTTGACCTCGGTCGGTCAGGCGTTGGCGTTGACCTCGGTCAAGGCCGGGGTCGACGTGATCAACAACGATGTGCAGGGCACGTCTCTGGACACCCTGAGCTACGAACCGCAGGAGTCGGTGTCGCAGCGGTTGGCCGACGCCTCGGATCCGCGGACCCCGCTGCCGTCTGTCCCGGACGCTTTGAACGCCGTGTTGAAGGTCGGCACCATCGGCCTCAACGCTGTGGTGTCGGTGGCGAAGAAGGTGATCACCCCGCAGACCATCGGGGAGCTGGCCACGGTCGGTTTGGCGAATCCGCCGGCCGCCCTGGCGGTACTGGGCGCGAAGCTGGGTTCGGCCGTGGTCGATCTGGTCCCGCCGGCCACGGTGGATCGGTGGACGAACCAGGCGTTCGACGCGATCAAGCAGAACATCACCGATAACAAGGATCTGCTGAACGTCACGACGATGATGCAGTACTTCAACACCGCTAACGCCCATGGCTCCTACACGACGACCTCGCAGACCGCGGGCGCACCGTCACCGACGCTGTTCGCCGCGGAATGGTTCGCCGCCCTGGCCCACGACCTGGCCGGGTCGTCGTTCTCTTCGGTCACCGGCGACGGGTACCTCAACACCGCCGCCCAGGCCGTGAGCGACAGCGTGTCCAAGCTGTGGCCGTCGGCGACGGTCCCGCCGGGTTCGGCGACGCTGGCCCCGAACGGTCCGATCCTGTCCAACGCTGATCCCACCGGTACCGATGAGAGCGGCGGATCGGGTCAGGGCGGAGTGGACGCGCAGAACACCACCCCCACCTCGGACGCACCCGGTAGCGGCGGCGAATCCGGGTTCGGT
Source organism: Williamsia sterculiae (assembly GCF_900156495.1). GTDB lineage: Bacteria > Actinomycetota > Actinomycetes > Mycobacteriales > Mycobacteriaceae > Williamsia_B > Williamsia_B sterculiae. Next base: position 52,517 of record NZ_FTNT01000016.1, on the reverse strand, counting down.
GGGGTGCCCGGGATACCGGATCCGTCGTCGTTCACCCCGACCGAAGTGCCGGCGGGGTGAACGCCCGTGTCGGCCCGGATGGGCGCAGCAGTGATCAGTCCAGAGTTTCGTTGGGAGAAAGGGATTAGCAATGGATAGTAAGTACGCGCAACATCCCGGCACCCGCGCCGACCTTCCAGCGACCGGCGACGCCACCGGGCCCGCGTTCGACCTGAGCAAGGTGCTGTGGGATCCACCACCGCAGCCGGGCCACCTGTTCCGCTCGGACGCTGCGCCGGTGCGTGATGCTGCGCCGGAACTGTCTGGACGGTGGGCCGCGGCCGGGTGGGCGTGGTTACCCACCCCACGAGGCCCCGAACCGGCGCCGGAACCGGAGCCCGTCGATACGTCGTTTCCGGCGTACGAACCGACACCGCCCGTCGCCCCGCACAGCGTGCCCGCACCGAGTACGCCCGCTGTCGCGGGTGGGCGGAATTCCGCCGCCGGCCGGATTCGCAGGTGGCGGCGCCCGCTCATCGCCGCGGGGTTCTTCGTGGTGCTGCTGTTGGTCGCTGGTATCGGCGCGCTGGCGTTGTGGCCCAGCGATTCCCAACCCGCAGCCAGTGATGTGCCCGCCGCGGACCCGACCGCAGTCGTGGCGACCACAGCCACGCAGAGTGCCGAGAGCCCGGCACCGGCGCCGATGTGCGCGGCGAACACCACCGGGGCGGTGGTGACCGGCGCCGGGCCGGGTGACACAACGTCCGGTCCGGACGTGATCCAGAAATTCGACTACGCCTACTACGTGCAACGCTCCGGGGCCGCGGCGCGGGCGGCGGCGGCGCCGTCGTCGCGGAATCTGGGGACCGCAGACACCTTGCAGGACAGCATCGACAAGGTCGCCACCGGTACCCAGCACTGCCTACGTATCCAACCGACCGCCGCGAACACCTGGGACGTGACGTTGACACTGCTGGCCCCGGGCAACAGTGTGCCGACGATCGTGCACCAGGTGATCACTACCACCGTTGAGAACGGGCAAACCCTCATCTCGGCGATACCGCAGAGCAAGGTGGTGAGCACCGCGACGCCGGACCGCACCGGATAACTACCACGGCCGAATCGGCGGACGTCTGGCGACGGCACTGCCTGGTCGCCACCTCGATTCTCACCCTCCATCACCCCGTTTCGTGAAAGGGCACTACCCCCATGCCAAAAACAGGCACCCACCGCCATTCTCAGCTCCCAACGACCCGTTCAGCCGGGTTGACGGCCCGGGCGGGAACCATGATCACCGCCGGTGTGCTGGCCACCCTGATCGCCGGTGCCACCGCACCCGCGCTGGCCGATCCCGGTCAGGGCGGGATCACACCCGACGCCCCGGCCGCGCCCCCGTCGACGGGGCAAGGGGGAGTGACCCCCGACAGCCCGTCGACACCACCGACCGGTCAGGGAGGGGTGACCCCCGACGCCCCGGCACCTGCGCCGGCCCCCGCTCCGACACCGGAGCCGACCCCGGAACCCGCGCCACAGACCGGGCCGTCGTTCGTCCCGGCACCGACGTACATCGCCCCACCAGTCGAGCAGGGCTCACCGGAGGACACCCAGCCGACGTATCAGGGGGCATACAACCCGCTCCCGCAAACCCCGCTGCATCTGCCGACACCGGTCGCCCCCAAGCGGCCCGTGATCCCAAAGCCGTTGCCGCACCCCGGCAAGATTGTGTTGAGCCGCAACGTCTGGTTGCCGCAGGGACCGGTCTCGGACGCCGACGCCCGCAACCTCGATGGACAGTTCGCCGACGCTGAGGCCCGGGTGGACACGTTCTACCGCAGCATCGGGTTCACCGACGACCAGGCCGACCGCAGCGCCACGGCGACCGTCCTGGGCGGGGTCGCCGGCGCCACCTTGACAGGTTTCACCGTGTTCGTCCCGGCCGAGATCATCCTCGGCGGCGGCGGCGCGCTACTCGGGTGCGGTATCGGCGCTCTGGCCGCTCTTCCGATCCCCCCACAGGGCATCAGCAGTGCCGTCGGATGCGGCATCGGCGCCGCAGCAGGTGGCGGCGCGGGGACTCTGGCGGCGACGGGTCTGGCGGCCGCGGCCGCGGCCGCGGGCGGTGCGGTCGGCGCTGGTCTGGGCTACGCGTTCGGCGCTGGCGACCCCGGTGGTGACCCGAATGCACCGTTGGGCGGGCCCACAACGGAGAACCCCCAGTTGTCGAAGCCTGCACCACCGCACCCGGAGGCCAACCAGTACGAGCTGCACGTGAACAACACCCCCGTGCCGGGTAATCCGAAGGTCGACTACACCGTCAACAAGTCCGGTGACGTCAACGGCCACGTCGACGTGGGTCCGATCCACGCACCCATCAGCGTGTCGCATGAGCAGTCGCAGAACGCGTTCGCCGCGGCGGGCCCGTTGTCGCGGACCGTCAGCGACACCGTCACCCAGGCGGCGGTGAACCTGTCCAAGCAGGCTGAACAAGCCATCCCCGGCCTGAAAGTGGCGTTCCCCCAGTTCGGCGGCGGTAACGCCTCGTCGAGTGGACCCAAGCACGCCGCAAGCGGTGGGCGTCACGCGGCGAAGGTGACCCACTGATGGCCACCAGTTCGCTCGAGGTGCCACCGGGGGCGGTGTGGCGCACCGAACCGCTCGAACAGCGTCTCGACGACCCACCGCCGCTGTTCGCGGTGTTGGGGGCGCACCCGTGGGCGGGCGCGTCGACGGCGGCGGCCATGTGGGCGCCGGCCGCGGACACCGAGCAGGCATGGCCGGCGCACCCGACGTCGACCCCGCTGACGGTGGTGGTGGCCCAGGACACCGTCAAGGGCCTACGCGCCGCGGCGCGGGTGCTGCGCGAACCCGACGAGGGCCTGGCCCCACCGGATGCGGTGGTGGTGGGTCTGCTGATCCGGCCGACCCGCCCCGGACGGTTGCGCAAAGACGTGGCCGCGTTCCGCGACACCGTCGCCGAGCTGCTCGACGACCGCCCGGTGTGGACCCTCCCGTGGCTCGACGCCCTGTCCGGGCAACCGCCGGTGCTGGCGTCATGGGCCCCCGGGGACGTGCCCGCCAAACGCGACGGCCCCCTGGACACCGTCGTCCCGCGCCGCGTCGCCGAGATCGGCGAACAGATCTGCACGCGCATCACCACTCTGCGCGATCAGCACCTCGCGGCCGTGCCGTGACCGCACACCCCACCCTCTCTGCCCAGCAAAGGAGTTCACCCATGACCACCACCACACTGCCCACGACACTCGCGGGCGACACGATCGACTCGACGTCCACCCACACGACCACGCCCGGCGCGCCGGGTCTGCGGGCCCGGCTGCGGATGGTGACCGTCCTCGGGTCGGCCGCCCTGGTGACCGTGCTCGCGGGCCCGGTGACCGCGACCGCGGCACCCGGCGACCCGACACCCACCCCTACCCCGGGTGCGGGGACCGGCGCTGATGTCGGTGGCGGGGGTTTGCCGGGTGGGATCCAGGTGACGGTGCAGACCGCACCGGGTCAGAACAAGTGGAACTGGTTGGCCGGTGTGGCCCTCGGGTTGTGCATCCTGGTCGCGATCGTGGGCCTGGCGTTCGGGTTCGCGAAGCTCTCGCACGCGAAGAAGTCCCACAACGTGGGCTCTGAGGAGGGCTCGGCGATTGCCTACTCCGCACTCGGCTTGGCCGGGTTGTCCTCGCTCGGGGCGATCGCGTCGGGCATCTACATGGGTGCGAGCTGAGCCGCCGCCGTCATGGGAATCCGGGAGTTGAACAGTGAATGTGATCCTCGCCGATCAGGCGGTACCGCTGGAACATCTGCGGCCGCTCCTGGTCCCGATCGGATGGCTGCTGGCGTTCGTGCTGGTGATGGGTCAAGTGCGCCTGGGCATGTTGTTCGCCCGGTTGCACAAGAACAAACACGGGTTCGCCGACTTCGGCGAATCCGACCGGGAGGCACCATCACTGCTCGGGATCGTCGGCGGTCAGGTCATCGTCCTGACCGCCGTGCCGCTGGCCTACGGCATGATCACCGCCTGACCGACGCGATCCCGGCGACCGTTGTCGCGGCACTGCTTGGTGCGGCCCTGCTCGCCGGGGTGGCCGGGTGCGGCGACGACGATCACCCGTCGGCGCGGCCGTCAGCGGTGTCGCCGGCACCGGGCACGGAGGTCGCGGTCGCACCGAACACCCCACCGTCGGGGGTGCGGTGGGTGGCCTACAGCGGGGTCCAAGTGCCCCAAGGCGATCAGGGACCGCGCAGCGGCACCACCTCAGCGACACCGACCGGGTACACCCACAACGGGCCCGGAGCCGGATTGGCGGCGGCGAACGCGGTTGTGCGCATGTCCCTGGCCCCGGACAGCGAATGGGCGCAGGTCGGTGCGGTGCTGCTGGCGCCCGGGCCCGGCCGCGACGCCTGGCAGATCAACCGATCCCAAATGTCGATCACCACCGCGGTGCCCACCGGGAAGGCACCGACGCTGCTCGGGTACACCGTCGACCACTACACGACCGCTCGGGCGGATCTGCGGTTGGTGACCCGCGAATACGACGGGTCGATGGACACCACGACCGCGGCGATGGTGTGGTCCCCGCCCGGTCGGTGGCTGCTGCTGCTGGCCGACCCCGCCGACCGCACACCCACCAAAGCCGCGATCACCTCGCCACCAGCCGGGCTGATCCCGTTCGCCCACACCACCTGATCCCCCCGCACACCCGCACCCGCGAAGGACTCCCACATGTTGCGTAAAGCGTTGCGATCGCTGATACCCCGGCCGCTGCCCCCGTCCCAGCCCGCCGACGCACCCGTCTCGGCCGGGTGGTCCTGGTGGCGGCGGTGGGTGTTGGCGGTGCTGGTGGTCGCCGTGATCGGCACCGTTGTGGTGGTGCTGGTGTCGGTGTTCACCGGGCACCACGACGATCAGACCACCGCCGGGGGCGGGTCGGGCTCATCGGTGTCGGCGACGCCGGCGCCGGGGTCGACCGCCGACACCTCCGCGGGGGCGGGGGAGGACTCTGACCCGGCGTATGCGCCCGACACCACCGACGCGTTCGGCCGGCGGGTGCGGGTGCCACGCGACACGGCGGGTATCGCCCTAGCCCAACAGCCGGCCCGCGACACCGATCGTCCGACCGCGCAACCACCGGTCGGGATGGTGTGGGAAAAAACGTTCGGCGTCCCGATGCCGTACTCGGTGTCCGACGGGCCCGCCGCAGTCACCGACGGTATGGCCACCGGGTTCGCCCGCACCGCCCAGGGGTCGGCGCTGGCCGGGTGGCAAATCCTGTTGCGCGCCTCGGTCGCCCCGCAAGCGGTACGGGACAAGATTTTGGCGGATCAGGTGGTGGGCTCCGACACCGCGAAGTCCGCGTTCGCCGCGCAGGCGGGCACAGCCACCGCCGAGCAGAAGAACCGCATTGATGTGCCGTTCGGGGTGTCGGTGTCCGATCAGTACACCCCCGATTTCTCGTCGGTGCAGTGGGCGTCGGGCCCGTACGCCCCGGTCGGGGTGGACCCGGCCAACGCCCGCACCGATGAGCAGACCGCCAGTATCGACGGGCCGCTGACGGTGGTGTGGGACGGCGGTCAGTGGAAGCTCCGTATCCCCGACACCGGCCTGCCCGATGGGGGTACCCGCGACTACACGACCGTGGCGGGGTGGGCCACATGGTGAGCGCCACAGCATCATCGACCTTTCTCGTTACGCCACCACCCACCCGTGCCGCGGCGGTACCGGCCACTCCACGCCGCCGGTGCTTGGTGCGGTTGGTCGGGGTGCTGCTCGCGGCGCTGATCGTCTCGACGCTGGCCCCGTTGACGGGGCAGCTCGTCGGCGACCCGCAGGCCAGCGCACCGGTCGCCGCGGCGGACCCGTCGTGCCCGAAGGTCCCGATCATCGGGACCGCCTGCAAGGTGGGCGGGGCGATCATCAACCCGAAGAAGGCGATCACCGACGCCGCCACCTCCGGGTTCAAAGGCATTGTGCAGTCGATGATGGCCGGGGAGGCCCGGCTCATCGAGTTGTCGATGTCGTGGTTCATCAAGATCCCCACACCCCAAGCGGGGCAATGGGCACCGGTGCAGCAAGTCCAGGCCGCGACCCTGTCCATCCAGCTGATCTTGTTGGTGGTGTCGATCATCCTCGGCGGGTTCCGGCTGATGATGGCCAAACGCAACACCGTCTACGCCGAGGGTGAGGCGATGTTCCACTCGCTGATGCGGACCATTGTCGGGGTCTGGACGTTCGGCGGGTTGATGACGGCGATGTCGGCGGCGGTCGACATCATCTCCAACGACATCCTCAACTACGCCACCCACAACAACCCTGGCCAGGTCATCGCGAACATGGCCGCGATGGATCAGTTGTTGCCGTTCTTCGGGTCCGGGCTGATGTTCGTGATCAGCATCGTCGGGATCCTCTCGGCGCTGCTGCAAGTGGTGTTGCTGGTGGTCCGCCAGGCGATGCTCGCGGTCATCGTGTCGCTCATGCCGGTGATCGCGTGCGCGTCCGGCACCAGCATCGGGTCCAACGCCTACCGCAACATCACCCGGTGGGCGATCTCGCTGCTGCTGTGGAAATTCGTTGCCGCCCTGGTGTACATGGTGGCGTTCGTGCTGGCCAGCGCGAAAACCAACAACCCGGAAATCCAGTTCTACGGATTGATCCTGCTGCTGATGGCCTCCGCGGTGCTCCCGATCCTGACGCGGTTGGTGTCTGGGGGGATGGCGATGGCCGGGGCGTCCGGGCTCACCGCGGCGACCATGGCCATGGGCGTCATCGCCGCCGGCGGCTCCCTGGCCGCGGCCGGTAAAGGTCTCGGCGGCGGCGGGTCCGGCGGCTCCGGCAAATCCTCGGGGTCGACCGCGTCGACCGCTGGGGCTGGTATGGCGGGTGGCCCGATCGGTATGGCAGCCAGTCAATCCGGGGGCAACATGGGCGGCAAGGGCGGTCAGATGGCCACCGCCCCGATGAAGGGCGCCGCGCAAGCCGGCGGAGCCGGGTTGTCCGGCGCCGGGGAAGGCACCAGCGGGTCGACGACCAACGGCTCCAAGCAGTCCGGAGCCGCCCGGTCGGGCACCTCCAGCGCGGGCCAACAAGGGGCCGGTTCCCGCAGCGGCGGATCGCAGGGCAATGGGGCACCCACGCAGGCGTCGACCCCGGGCACCGCGGCCCGCGACACCGGCTCCGGCAGCGGGCAGTCCGGGGCCAGCACCGCACCCGGCGGTAGCCAGGGCTCCGGCGGGGGTGGCACACCCGCATCGGGCTCCGGCGGCACCGGGGTCATGTCCTCGGCCGGGTCGTCGGCCGGACACGTCTCCGACGCCGCCGGGCACATCGCGAATCTGTCATCCACCGCTCAGGACGTGTTCTCCGACAGCGGTTCCGACACCACAGGAGGACCCCAACGATGACCGCAACATCCGGTGTGGAGAAGAACGCGATTCTGCTGTTCGGCCGGTGGTCGAAACCCCGCTCCACGGGGCTGTTCGGACAGACGTGGGGGGTCACCGTCCTCGGCGGGGTCCTGCTGCTGGTGTGGGTGATCTTGGTGTCGATCACCCAATCGCTGTGGGTCGGTGGCAGCGCATTTCTCATCGAATCGGGGCTCCTGGTGCCCCTGGTGTGGCACCGCGAGGGTGTCACCGGACTGGAATGGATGGTCAGGCGAGTGCAATACCGATGGGCGTTCTGGCGCAAAGAGACCGACTTCTCCGGCGGTGTGTTCGGCAAGACGCCCGGCTTCGGTATGCCCCCGGGGATCCTCGGCAACGTCGAGCAATACGAGTACGAACTGCGCAACGGCGACCGGTGGGGGATGAACCATCTGCGAGCCAAAGACCACTTCGCGGTCGTCCTCGACGTCACCCCGCGCGGGCAGGAGGGGTTCGACCAGTGGCAAGCCAACCAGTGGGTCGCCGGGCACGGTGACCTGCTGGCCCGGTTGGGCACGACCAACGGCGCGATCGGGATGACGGTCACCGTCGAGTCAGTGCCCGAATTCGGGCAGCGGGTCAAGGCTGAGGCCCGGCGCATTCACTCACCCGCCGCCCCGGAATTCGCGTTGGAGCACCTGGCGTCGACGGTCACCGACCGTTCCGGTGGGACTGTGCGCGCGGAGGTGCGGGTGTGTTTCATCTTCATCCGCCCGCGCGGCGCGAAGACGGTCCTCGATGTCGCCAAACAGATCGGGTCGCAGCTGTCGACATTGATCGCGGCGACGAAGAAAGCCGGTGTCGACGCCGTCCCCATGACCGGTGGGGAGATCTCGATGCTCGTGGCGCGGGCGTACCGACCGGAACTGACCGCGGCCATCGAGGGTCTGACCCAGCAGGGCCGCACCGACGTCATCGCCTGGGACCAAGCCGGTCCGCGTGGCGCGCGCAACAACTGGGATCACTATCTGCATAACGGGTTCCGGTCGGTGACCTGGGAAATGGCGACGCCGCCGGAGTCGGCGGTGCCCTCGGACAACCTGAAACCGTTGCTCATTCCCCGGGCCACCCTGCCGTGCAAACGGGTCACCGTCGTCTACCGGATCCACCGGGCCGGTGAGGCGAAGAAGATGGTCAACGCCGACTTCCGGGAGGCGTTGGCCGATGAGCAGTCCAAGTCCGGGGTGGCCTCAGCATCGGCAACGATCCGCCGGGAGAACACCCAAGCCGCCCGCGTCGAGCAGGCCCACGGGGCCGGGCTGACCCGGTTCGGGATGCTGGTCACCCTCACCACCCCCAAAGACGATGACCTCGCCGAGATCACCCCGGAGCTCGAAGGGCTCGGTGATGAGGCGTCGATCATGCTGCAACGCTGCTGGGGCGACTCCGATGCCGCGTTCGCCGGCGGTATCGGTGTGGGGATTCTGCTGCCCGAATACGCCAGCGGTCACCTGGCGGTGTTCGAATGACCTCGGCACCGGCGCGCCACCGCGCCGCCGACGGCGAGGTTGCCGAACCACCCGTGACCGCCGCCGAGCAGTACCGCGACATCGTCGGCGCCGAGGACCCGACCGGAATGTCGACCGACGGTGACCGGGTCCGTATCGGCGGGCAGTGGATCCTCACCGACGACGCCTACACCCGGTTGCAGGACATGGCAACCCGGCGCGGGTGGAAAGGTCGACGCGCCCGCAAACGGATAACCGCGGAAAAACGCCGGCACCGCGCCGCGATCGAGAACATGCGGGTGACCGGTGGTTTCGACGTCGAGACCCCGGTCTTCACACCACGCGGCTACAAGGGTGCCGGCGGCGGTCGCATGCTCTCGATCGGGAAGCTGCCCGAGTATCGGGGGACTAGCACCCAGGTCGGTGGCGGCATGTACCCGTTCTGCTTCGGCGCCCGGTCGCCGGTACTGGGCACCCCGTCGGGGCATCACATGGTCACCGGCGCCGATTTCGGGTTCGACCCGCTGACGTGGTTCACCGACGGACCGTTGACCGCACCGGTGCTGTTCATGCTGGCGCTCAACGGGTACGGCAAATCCACCGAGATCCGGCACATGGTGCTCGGCATGATCGCGCAAGGCTGCACCGCGATCTTCCCCGACACCAAACCCGACTACGTCATGGTCACCGACAGGGTCGTAGGTCAGGTGTCGACCCTGTCCTACGGCCGTCACGCGATCAACCCGTTGGCCATCGGCGGGTTGGCCAGTGTGCTCGCCCGCCTGGGCCAGAGGAAAGAGCGGCGCCGCGCTGATGAGGCCCTCGCCGACCGGGTCCGCTCGCAGTGCCGGGCCCGCCAGGTCACCGCCGTGGTGAACCTGCTGGAGCTCAAACGCAAAGAGGGTTCGGTCGCCGACTGGGAAGAGACCGTGCTGGCCGCCGCGCTGACGGTGCTCTACGCCAACTCCCACGCCGAGCGGTTCGGCCGATTCGACGACAATCACCCCCCGCTGATCGAGAACCTGTACGCCGTCATCGATGCGAACCTGCCGGAGCTGTTCGCCGATTCCGGCGCCGACACCGCCGATCAGTACCGGGCGCTGACCCTGCCGCTGCGCCAAGGGTTGCGCGCCCTGACCCAGGGGCCGTTCGGGCAGGTGTTCAACGCCCATTCCACCGAACCGGTCGACCTGTCGCATCCGGCGGTGACGATCGATCTGTCGCAGATCCCCGAAGGCGACCGCAACCTGCTGGCTGCGGTGTTGCTGACGTGCTGGTCGGACTGTTTCGGGGCGATCGAGGCCGCGCACGTCCTCGCCGACGCCGGTCTGGCGCCGCGGCGCACGTTCATCCTCGTCATGGACGAGCTGTGGCGGATCCTGCGCGCCGGGGCCGGGATGATCGACCGCGTCGACGAACTCACCCGACTCAACCGGCAGATGGGTGTGGTCCTGATCATGATCACCCACACCCTCAAAGACCTCGCATCCTTCGAGTCCGAGGCCGACGTGCAGAAGGCGTTGGGGTTCATCGAACGCGCCCAGGCCAAGATCATCGGTCCGGTCGGCGACAACGAACTGAACCTGCTCTCGCGGGTGGTGTCGTTCACCGAGACCGACCGCGCGCGGATCGCCGAGTTCGCTTCCGCCCCACCCCCGGACGACAAACGGTTGGCCAAGGAACGCGCGCAATACGCCGCCGAGGTCGCCGAGGCCCGCGCCCGCGGGGACGTACCACCACCCAAGCGGATCCGCGAAGCGGACGGCACCGGCTGTTTCATGCTGAAAATCGGTACCGGCGGAAAAGAAGATCCCGGTATCCCGTTCCGGTTGACGCTGTCACAGTTCGCGCGGGACGCGAACGTGCACAACACCAACCAGGCGTTCGAAAGCAGCGACGACGATGTCGAGGTCATCGACGCCGTCGTGGTCGACGAGACCGAAGCTCTGCTCTGATGTCCGAGGGCGGTGGGGGGTCAGCGAGCAAGGCGGGGCTGTCCGCCGCCCTGCTCGGGATGCTGGCGCTGCTGGTGATGATCCCGTTGGCGATCATCCCCGCATCAGTGAGCACCGACTGCGCCACCGACACCGCCGCAGTCAGCGCCGGGATGGGTGTCAGCGGCGACGGGGGCGCGACCATCGCCGGCCTGAACCCGAAACAGGTGGCGGTCGCCCGCAACACCTACGCCATCGGCAAACAGCGCGGCGAACCGGACTCGGTGATCCTGGCCAACCTCAACGCCCAAGCCACCGAATCGTCCTACCGCAACCTCGCCAACACCGGCGTCGCCGAATCACTCAAGTTCCCCCACGACGGGGAAGGCCACGACTACGACTCCGTGGGACCCAACCAGCTACGCGCATCCATCTGGGGCGCGGTCGGTATGGCCAAACTCATGGACCCCGGGTACCAGGCGAACTGGTTCTACGACCAAGCGAAAACCAAACCCGGGTACCAGACGATGGACCCATCCGCGCTGGCCCAAGCCGTGGAGGTGTCCGGACCCAACGCCTACGCCGCCACCATCGCCCTGGCCCGCTCCGTGATGGCCGCCGTCGCGAAAACCGTCGACGGGTCCAACCCCGCGACCGCGGTCACCGACACCGGCACCGGTACCGGTTCGTCGACGCCGACCGATTCCAGCGGATGCGACAGCGACAGCGGCGACAGCGGCGGCGCGCTCGGAGGCCCGTTTGGGCAACGGGTCATCGAGGCGGCGAAACGGTGGATCGGGACCCCGTATTCGTGGGGCGGCGGTGACAAGAACGGGCCCACCCTGGGTGTGTCCGATGGTGGCGGCGCAGGAGACGCCAACGGCGACACCACACACAAAGGGTTCGACTGCTCCGGTCTGACCCTGTACGCGGTGTATCAGGCATCGGGCGGGAAGATCCTGCTCCCGCACTTCACCGGCGACCACTCCAACCCCGGCCAGCTCTACGACGGACGCGGCAAAACGATCCCGCTGGATCAGAAACAACCCGGGGATCTCATCTACTTCGGATCCGGCGGCAACACCCATCACGTCGGCATCTACTACGGCAAAGAGAACGGAAAAGACATGCTGCTCAACGCCCCCGAGTCCGGAAAAACCGTGTCGATCATGCCGCTATCGGGGTGGAACGGCGAGGACATGTACGTCCGCCGATTCGGCGGCGACGACGCCGCCGGCGCACCCGCACCCAACACCCAAGCCGCCTACGCCCTGGCCGGGTGACTCCCGTGACACCGACCACCGACCCCACCCGAGAAAGAGAACACCCGATGACACCACGCGATGACACCCACCGCGGCGCCACGGCGACAACAGGACGGACGCACCGATGAGCACCGAACGCAACACCTACTACGTCACCTACGGCCCGACAGACAACATCAGCGAAGCGATGATGTTCTGCCTGCAAGAGATGCGGGGCCGGGCACAGTCAGACTGGCCGATGGGTAACCCGCAGCCGGTGTCTGTGTGCCACACCATTACCCCGGCACCGCAACAGCGCGAAGGCACCCGTAAGTGGGTGGACCGGATCACCGGGGCACCGGGTACACCACAGTGGGACATGGGATCGGTCATCGTCACGATGAGCGCGGTCTACGAGTGCGCATCCGACGACCCGTTCGCCGGATTCGATGCCGACACGTTCGGAGACCGGTCGTGAACCGCCGGGTCGCCGCCGTGGCCGCCGCCGTGATCGGTGTGAGCGTGATCGCCGGATGCGAAGGCGGGGGCCGGGCGCCCGACCCGCACCCGGCGCCGACAACCACCACCATTGCCACGACCGAACAGGCACCGCCGCTGACTCGGATGGCGCCGGGCCCGACCACCACCGCCGCGGGATGCTCAGCGACCCAGGCGTGCGACGGAGAATCGGTCATCGTCACCGGGGTACGCGCGCTGTTGGCCTACCGGCCAAGCGACCCGGATCCGGCCGGCGCGGCCGCCGATCGGGCTACCGCCTGGTTGTGCCCGGCGTATGTGTCCTCGGTCGCCGGTACGTGGGCGGCGCTGATGCCGATCACCGGAACACAGTGGTCGCAGTGGGCGGCCGAGCACGCCTCGATCACTCCGAAGGTGTCGCTGACCAGCGACGAACACCCCGCCGACACCGACACCACCGTCTCGCGGGTCGCTCAGGTGTCGGTCACCGCGAGCACCGACCCCACACCCGTCACCCAAACGATGTGGGTCATCGCGAAAACCACGCTGCCGCACCGGTGGTGCATCAACAACATCACCACCGGCAACTAACCCGACGTCACGAGGAGAGACACCTATGGGGCTGCATCTACGCCGCCGTCGACCCCGGTCGACGCCCACCACGATCACCGGGTGGACACCCGGGGTCTCGCTCGAGGACGGGTGGTGGCGGGTCGCGGTCTACGACACAGCCGCCGACGCTCTGAGCGGCTACGCCACCCTCGCCGACGACGAGACCACCACCGTGGTCTTCGAGCGTGTCACCGACGCCCACCGCGCCGCTGGGGGACTGTCCAGCACCCAGGTCGCGCACCTGGAGGGGTACAACGCACTGACCGATCAGTGGTGCATCGCGGTCGAACCCAGCGACCACGACATCGCTGAGCTCGGGCCCGACGTCGACGACCAGACGATCGCCCCCGCCGCCGGCCAGGACCGGACCCGATGAGCGAAGCGAGTAGCGGCGCGACCAGCACCGCCGAGGCCGTGGTCGGGGAAGCGATGTCGGTCACCGCCGCGGTCGCACTGGCCCTGTTCCGGGTGGTGCGATCGCTACGCCGACAAGCATCCCCGCACCTGGGCTACCCCGAATGGTCGGCACTGGTGACCATCAGCGAGCACGGGCCGCTCACCCTCACCGAACTCGCCGAACGCGAAGGGGTGCAGGTTCCCTCAGCCAGTCGCGCCGTGAGCTCGCTCCGCAACGCCGGGCTGATCACCTGCCGCCGCAACCCCGGTGACCAACGCAAAGTCGTGCTGGCCACCACCGAGCAAGGAGCAGCGGCGGCCACTGGTGAGCTCCCCGCCGACGTGCTCGCCGCGATCGACACCCTCGACGCCGACGACACCGCCGCCCTGCTGCGGGCCGCGGACACCCTCACCGGGCACCTGCGTACCGCCCCGATTTCCCCGCACACCCCCCGTTGATTGATGAAGGAGAACCCTGATGGCACACACCGAAGATGAGATGTGGGACGTCGCTGAGCGAGCGGTCGCCGACGGCGCCGACACCCTGCGGTCGGCCACCACGCACCGCGATATCCGTGCGTGGGCGACCGAGGCGAAGGTCGCCACCAAGAAGCTGTGGCCGAAGGTCAAGACCGAGCTACGCAAACAGCTCGACATCGACTACGACCAGCTCGCCGCGGACACCGTTGCCCGCGAGGCCGCCGAGCTGGCCGCGTCCGCCGACACGGCCCCGCTGATCGAGTTGTGCGCAGCCGGTGACGCCGAGGTGGGCAGTTTCGCCGTCTGCTCAGCCCGTGACGACCACGAATCCTGGTACGGGGAGTTTCACCCGCAGGACCGGATCTACGAGGACGGCGACGATTTCAGCGCCGAGCACGCCGCCGCGGACAAGGCGGTGTTCCTGGCGGGCAAGGTGCGCGAGAAACTCGACCTGCCGGCGGTGCGGCTGACGGTCTACTCCAGCCACCCGGACCTCGACGCCGATGCACTGTCCGCGTCGGCCACCCGCCATCGGGTGGTGGCCTCAGTCGAATACCGCGACCAGAACAGCGCCGTCGCGCTGTGCCGGGCACCCGGGTATCGCACCTGGCGCGAGATCCGGCTGCCCGCCCTGATCACCCCCGACGATGCGGCGGTCGCATCATGACCGCCGGGGTGATCGACCCGCGTCGCGTGCGGCTACGGGCGGCCCTGTCGCACCTGATGGCCCGCAGTCTCGACCCCCGCGTGCCACCGGCACAGCAGCGGGTCTGCGCGATCGCCGCCGACACCCTCGGCCCGATCCTGGCCGCCGACCCGACCACGCACACCGCACAGATCACCGCGGCCATGAACCGCGAGACCCGCCCCGCGGTGGCCGGGGTGATGGGCGAGGTCCGCGACCAACTCACCGGTACCGCGCTGAGTCGCCACCAGCTCAGCACCCACACCTGCGCAGGAGAGTGGTGATGGCGGCCACCCGACCGGGCAAGATCGCGAACCCGTCCAACTCGGAGGTCGGCCTCTACGCCGGCCTCGCCGCGATCGGCATCGGGATCGTCGCGGTGCTGTGGCTGGCCCTGCATCTGGCCGGTGGGCAGACCGTACCGGGCAACCCGATCGCGCTGCTGATCCTCACCGCGCGAGGGAAAGTGGTGTGGGGTGTCGCGGCCACCGTGTGGGCGATCGTGCTGTTGGCGCTCATCGCCGCCCCGATCGTTGCCGGGTGGCGGTGGTGGACCACCCACCGGGTACCGAAAGCCCGCGTCGACACCGCCGCCCGCCACCTGGGGTCCGGCGCCGACATCGAGGGCATCACCGAAGAATCGGTGCGCGACAAGGCCGCGAAACTCAAGGTGGTGATGCCCGACCCGGCGGTGCAGCCGTACTGCTCACCGGGCACACCCATCGGTGTCACCGTCGGCGGGTCGGTGCTCAACCGGTCCACCGGGCGCACCTACGCGTCCTGGGAAGACGTGTGCCTCGACATCTGGGGTCCACGGATGGGCAAGAGCACATCGCGGATCATCCCGGCGATCTGCGAAGCACCCGGAGCCGTACTGGCCACGGAGAACAAACGCGGCAACCTCGACCACACCCGCCTGTTACGGGAGTTCCGCGACGCCAACGGCGTGGCCACCCGACAAGTGTGGGTGTTCGACCCGCAGCAAGTCGCCAACGAAACCGCCTGGTTCTACTGGAACCCGCTGAGCTACATCATCGCCGACACCGACAACCCCGGCGGGCTGCGGTACCCCGCGGTGATGTCGCTGGGCGGCGCCGACGACCATATCGACCCCGACGACGACATCCTCGCCGACGACCCGCCAACCGGCAAAGAGCTGGTCACCCTGGGCAACGCACCCGTCCCGGTCGTCAGTAGCGATCCCGAGGAGCGGTCGGCGTCGCTGGCCGAGCAGTTCGCCGCCGGTGAGGGCGGTGACGCCGCCCGCCGCGACCCGTATTTCGACCCCGAAGGCGAAGACCTGCTGGCGAATCTGCTGTTGGCCTCCGCACTGGCCGGCGAGCAGATCATCGAGGTGTACAAACGACTCGCCCGCCGCGAACGGTGCAAGGACGCGGTGCAGATCCTCACCGACCACGGCTACGACAGCATCGCCGAAGGGCTGGCGGCGAAACTACGGCTGGCCGGTAAACAGCAGGACGGCATCTTCGGCACCGCCTTGAAGATGGCGCGGTGCCTGCGCACCAAACGGGTGGCCCAGTGGATCACCACCTTCGACGGCGACACCCGCCCCCAGCTCGACGTGCACGGGCTACTCACCGGTGGGGAAACCCTGTACTGCCTCTCGCGTGAGGGGGTGGGATCGGTCGGCCCGATCATCGCCGCGCTGACCGTCGCCACCTGCGAGGCCGCCGAGCAGATCGCGACCGCATCACCGGGCGGTCGGCTCCCGACCCCGCTGCTGTGCGCCCTCGACGAGGCCGCCAACACCGTTCGGTGGCGCCGTCTTCCGGACCTGTACTCCCACTACGGGTCTCGCGGAATTCACATCATGACGGTGTTGCAGTCGTGGTCCCAAGGTGTGCGGGTATGGGGCGAAGACGGCATGAAACAGCTCATGGGCGCGGCCAACGTGTTCGTCTACGGCGGCAACAACAAAGAAAACGGTTTCCTCGAATCCCTGGCGAAACTGTGCGGCGACTACGACCGAGAGGTCGTGAGCGTCACCAAAACGCGTGACTCACACACCACCAGCCGCCACATCTCCCGCGAACCCATCTTCACCGCCAGCGACCTCACCGCGTGGCCACGCGGTCGGGCGTTGGTGTTCTCCGCCGGCAACCGTCCGACGATCGTGAAAACCGTTCCCTGGATGGACAAACCGTACTCCCACCTCATTGAGGCATCCCTGACGGAATACGGGGAGGCCACCACCCGCATCGGCCGGGTGATGTCGAAGGCGATCGGACGCGGCGGAACCACCCCCGCCCAGGCCGATGCCACCGACACCGAACCCGACGACGTCGACACCGCGGCGTGACCACAGAAAGGACACCACACCCGTGATCGACGACGACGACTGGCTTGCCGACGACGACGATGCCGAAAAGAAGCCGAAGAAGACTGCTCGGCAACCGCAGCGGTCCGCGAAAGCCGAGCAGAAGCGGGGCAGCGATGGACAGGGCGACAACGAACCCGCGTTCGACTCGGTGTACGCGTTCGTCGAGGAGCACCTGGTCTACGTGTACGTGCGCGACGTGATCACCGATCCCGAGTTTCGGTGGTGCCCGCAGTACATGGACCACCCCGAAGTGATGGACCGGTTCGAGGCGCTGTGGCGGGCATACGAGCAGCTGCGCCAGGACCCCGGCACCGGCATGAGCACGTGGTGGATCGAACACGCCGACCGGCAGATGGCGGTGATCTTCCACGAGAAGGGCCCGTTCGCCGGCTGCTCGGTCGAACGCGGGCACCACCCACCACTCGACAAGCTGCCCGTCACCCGCATGGAAGACGAGATCCTGCGCCAACTGATGGCCGGCGACACACCCACCACCCCTGAATAGGAGAACACCGGAATGGAACACCACGAACACGAAGAACGAGAACTTGTCGGCGACATGGAACGCACCATCGCCACCGCGATGTCGACCGTGGGCTCGCTCGTGGAAGCGTATTTCCGCGCCCGCGCCCGCCGCGGCTGGGCGCAGAACCGGACGACGTCAGACCGCGACACCGATCGCACAACGGGTGTCGACGTGCGCGACCCGTCGCCGACACCGTCGGAGCCGAGCACTGAACTGGCCGTACCCCGACAACCGGGGGCGATATGGGAATCCGCGGAATACGGGCAACTCGTCGACCACGAGCTGCGCACCCACGGCGTCGACCCATCCCGTATCGGTGACGCCGATCAGGACCGCGCCTGGATGCTCCGCGCGGACGGCGGCGACATCATCGACACCTACCGTGCCGCGGACCGGTGGGCCAGCCGCAGCGAGCAAGCCCACCAGATGCGTGACAACATCGCCGCCGAACTCAGCGACTACGGCCTCGACCTCAACGAGCTGCTCGCGCAACCCCGCGACCAGGCCGCCGAGCAGGTCGTCGACGCCCGCGCCCAGTGGTGGGCCGACAACGGCGCCGACAAGGCCACCGCCGACACCGAAGCCGACCGCGACGGTGAACGCATCACCGGGATGCTCGGCGACGCCGACCAGGCCGAACGCATCGAACGCGACACCGCGCAGCGATCCGACGACGCCCGCGACGCCGCCGACGGTCTGGTCGTCGACGACGAGCAGAACACACCGCCACCCCGACCTGGTGACAGCGGCGCGGCCGTCGAAGCGGCGTCGACGCTCACCCGCGCCGAGCGGGTCGCCGAGTACGCCGGCACCACCGCCGCGGGACGGGCCGCGGCCATCGCCGCGGTGAGTCACCCCACCCATCCCCGCGACGCCGCCAACGCCAAGACCAAAGACACCACCCACCCCAAAGCAGGGCGGGCGGCGTCGGTCGGCCGACAGAAAGGTCGCGGCCTGTGAGGCCCACCGCCCGGGTCGGTGATTCCTCACACCCGCGAGACGCCGCCAACGCAACGGGCACTGACACCGCCCACCCCACAGCTGGCCCCGGACCGTCCGTCGGCCGAGAAAAGGGGATGGGCCGGTAGCCGCCGACCCATCCCCGTCACACACCCCCACTGGAAAGAGGGAACTGCAATGAAAACACTCACCACAGGCCGCCGCCAGCTCGCCGGCGCCGTCGCGGCACTCGGAATCGGTGCCGCGGTCGTCACCGGCGCGGTCACCGTCGGCGCAGGCACCGCGTCGGCGAATCCCGGGTACCCGATCGGCTCGGCGACGCTCGCACAGTGTCAGGCCAAAGCCGCCAACAACGCCGCGTACTACCACTCCCACGGCGGGGGCGGGTGGGACTACACCTGCTGGCCCGCAGGCGGGCAGTGGTTCTATACCTCGCCCTACGCCGCGTAGGAGGAACGACGTCGTCGAGCGTCGAACGGACCGACCAGATGCCCCGCACACCCCACGGTGTGCGGGGCATCGTCGCGTTGAGAGGTGATGCAGCGCGATGACCGTTCATCCGTCTCGGCGGTTAGCGCCCGTGGTCCCGGTCCTGCCGTTCGGTGCTGGGCGGAGCGTCGCGCGGACCGCGGCGGTGTGGATCATGCTGTGAGCGCTGCTGAGCGGCCCGGGTCGGGTCTGTGGGGTGACTGACCCGGGCCATGCGTGCGGCGCGCTGAGCGTCGGACATGGGCCGGTCGGCGGGTGCCCGATCGGGCGCGGCGGCGGGTGCCTGGGCGGTGTAGGACCGTTCGGCGCGCACCGTCGCTGTCTCGATCGCCGTGGCGCGGGACTCGTAGCCCTGCGCGCGCAACCCGTCACTGATCGCGCGTGACGTGGCGGCGAGTTGGGAGAACATCGCCTGCCACGCGTAGCGCGGGTCGTCGTGGCTGGCGGCGAGCATGGTCGCCGCGATCCGCCGCAGAGCGGCCACGGACACCTGCTGGCCGGGGCCCGGGACGCGCCGGCCAGGCTGCTCCGGTGAACGCACACCGCCGGCCGCATCCGATAGCGCATCAGCCAGCCGCGACATGTCGCCGGGTGTGTCGCCTTCGGTCTGCACCGCCCACGCCGAGGCGAACCCGGCGGTCTCCGACGCCGCCCGCGCCCACGAACTGTCACGGACCCTGGCGCGCTCGTTGCCCGACAGGCCGTCAACGGTGGAACGCCACGCGGCCGCCGCCTGCGCGGGGTCGGTGTCGACACCACCCGCTGCTGACGGTGACGCCCCCAGCGACGCCCACGCCTGCTGCGCCGCACGCTGATCAGTCAGCGTCGGCGGGCGCCAGTGCACGCTGGCGCGCATATTCGGCAGCGATAATCGGTTGTCGAGCTTCCCGCCGCCATGCCAGATCGGTTTGCCGTCGGCGTCGGCGTACAGCTGCGGTCGCAGCGCCGCCGAATAGCCGACCACATCGGTGTCGGAACCCTTGGCGTATCGGGGCCGGATCAGCACATCGGGGTGCGCGGCCGCGGCGCGCACGAACCCGGCTTCGGTGTTGGTGTTCCGCGCGAGTTCCCGCAGCACCGACCGCAACCGTTCCTTGGCCTCGGCATGGTTCAGGCCGCGCGGCGCGCGCCCCGGTCGCTGCGGTGCTGGTGCCGCGGTGGTGGGGAAGTGGTTCGGGTCGATGGTCTCGCGTTGATTGTGCGCCCACGCCGACAGGGCGTCGGAGCGTTGCGCATCATCGGGTGCCGGCCAGTGCTCGCGCAGGCGGGGGAGGGTGAGGTCGTTGGCGAGTTTCCCACCGCCGTGCCACACCGGGTGACCGTCTCTGGTGGCGTACCGCGCCGTCGGCAACGCGACCGAATACCCGACAACCTCGGTGCGCGACCCGGCCGCGTACCGGGGTCGGATCAGTAGGCCGTGGGCGCGGGCCAGGCGCACGAACTCGGTCTCCGACTCCGCGCCGTAGGCCACTGCGCGCACCGTGCGGGCGAGGGTGTCTTTCACCGGTTCCGGGCGCCCGGTGCGTCCGGCGATGTTCTCCTGCGCCGGCGACGATCCCTTGCTCGGGTACTGGCGGGCGCGGCCCTGGGTGACGCGCAGACCGTGGCGGCGTTCGATGTCGGCGCACACCCGCTGCGAGCGTTTCGCGTCACCGGTGTTGTAGCTCTGGCCCGGTTCGGGGAACCACAGCTTGACCACGCTGCCGTCATCACGCACCCGGGAGGCGACGATGTGAATGTGATCGCCGCCGGCCTTGGTGGTGCCGTGATGCACCGCCGCCCACCGGGCCGACGCGTCACCGGGGGAGTCGAACCCCATCTCGCCCATGAACTCGCGCGCCACCGTCGCCCACGCCTGCTCGGTCAACGGTTCCTCATCCGGTGCTAGGGACAGCGAACAGTGCCACACGTTCTCGTCGTGGGTGGCTTCGGCGATCGCCGCCGACCCGGTGAACCCACGCTGCTGCGCGGCGCGGAGATCCTGTTTGTCGGTGCGGGTGACACGCGTACCAAACACCACCCGCGCAGTGTCCAGCTCACCGGCGAACTCCAACGCCGCACCATGATCGAGGACCGCGCCATACCCACCAGCCCCCACCAACATCTCCGAACTCGCGGCAACGACATGCGGGTTGGTGTGCTCGTTCGCCCGGCCCGGACCGAACAGGTACGACACGAGCCCGGCCATCTTCGCGCCGCGCTCAATGTTGGGCATCACGAGGCGCGGCCCTCGAATCCGAACGTCTCCCCGAACGCGGCCAGCACCCGGTCAGTCGCCCGCCGCACACCGGCCACCGCCGCCGGGAAATCCTCGGGGATCTCCCCATCGGTGTTCGCCTGCCGGGCGATCTGGTTCATGTTGTTGCCCAACGCGGCGACCAGGTTGCGGACCTCGCACGCCTGCGCCCACGCCGCCTTACGGCCCTCCCAGTCCACCGGTTCGGCCGTGGAGTCGGTCAGCGCGCGAGTGACCATGTAGCGCTGCACAGTGACACCGGCGGCGCGTGCCCGGGCGCGCAGCAGCGCGTCCTCGTCGGCGGTGACCTTCACCTGAATCGGTGTCGCCGTACGGCCTCCTGGACTGTTCGCCCGCCGCCGTCGCAGCACCGACCGCCGAGGTTGCGGCGGCGGTGCTGGCTCGCGGTCCCATGCGGGAGTGTCATCGCTCATCACGACACCGCCCTTCCTCGCCGCGACCGGCCCGCCGGTCGTCGTTCGACACCCCGCAGGTGTCCGCTCGTGGGCCGCGCACCATGTGCGCGGCTTGTCCTTCCGCTCGTCCGGCTCAGCGCAGCGAACCCACACCGTGGGGACACCCAACCGCACCGGTTGGGGCACACCGTACCGCGACCAGGGACGGTAAACAACGACTTAGCTATGCTAAGTCACAGCTTGCTCCGCCCGGGGCATACATGCACCTCCCGCTGCGCGGGTCCAATGGTCACCGCGGCCACGCCCTTCGGGCGCGGAAAAAGCCGATCGCCCTGCGGGCGATTCCGCCGTTCGGCGGTCACGCCGGACCTCGACACCACGCCAGTCCCGTTGCGGCTGCGGATGCTCTGGTGGTCGTGAAACGACAGGCTTGGGACACCGGGGGGCACCCAGCAGGTCCAGGCCGTCGTGGCCGAGTCGCCTGTGGCGAATGGTGCGGGAGGTCAGGGATGATTAGTCTGTGACGCTTTTCCCGTTCCTGGCTGACGTGTTCGGAGTCGCGACAGTCGCCGAGATCGACGCAGCGGCAATAGGGCGTGCCGTCGCTGCCGGCGTGCCCGAGACCGAGCAGCTCGACTGGAAGTCCGTGCCATACGGCAGTAGAGAAACCGAAGAACTCGCGAAAGACGTGGCGGCATTCGCCAACCACCACGGCGGTCTCATCGTGATCGGAATCCGCGATGACCACCACAACCGGGCGGTCGAGGCAACACCGTTCACCACGCCACCGGCGACGATCGATGAGCAACTTCGCCAGGTGCGCACCGCACGTGTGCGGCCATTCCTACCGACCGTCACAGTGCATCCCATCGCCGCGACAGAGGAGGGTTCGTTCTTCGCGATCATCGAGGTACCGGCTGGCGCCGACGCACCCTACGCATGCCAGCCCGAGTCCCCAACAGCGACCACACTTGCGTTCCCAGTCCGTGATGGCACGACAACCCGATGGCTGAAACAAGACGGCGTCGCCCGCGCATACCGGGACCGATTCACCAGCCGCGTCGAACTCGCTGATCGCCTCACCGCCAACCATGACAACGGTATGGCAGCCGTCAGGAGCTACATGCGGGACCGAAACCTCCTCGGGAATGCACACAGTTTAAGTGCGGTCGGCGCTGTGGTGTCGGTGGCGGCCGTGCCAATCAACATGGGCGCCCGGACACGCGGGGTTGCCGCTCGTCGTGAAGAGATCAAGTTCCTCACAAGATGGATCGACAACAACAAAGAGTGGCACGGAGCGTTTGTGGCCTTCCCGCCCCACCACAGCTACTACATGGCGCGCCCGGCCATCGGACGCACCTTGTTCACCACACCTGACGCGACGCTTGCGCTGCACCACGACGGCGGCGGATTTGTAGCCCAGTTTTTCCCTTATGCTTCTCTACCGCACGCGCAGCTAGTCCACGCCCCACCGAGGCTTAAACCGCTAGGCGACCAGTGGGCTATCGTGCCGAGCGACAAGATCGAGTGGTCGTTGTTCGTCGCAATCATCTTTCTAATGGATCACGCGGTCGCGACCGGGGCGGCCGGTGAACTAGAGCTCATCGCCCAGCTGCATTTCGGAGACACCAGCCGCGCTGTCAATGGCGGTGTAGCCGAAAGAGAAGTGACAGGCATGGGCCGCGAGTCTTTTCTGGTGCCCGACACCGGAGCGTTCTCACCCGAGACTCAGCCCGCGCGGACAACGACCACAACCGAGGGCGCCGCCGGTGACGAAAAGTTCCGGCGCGCTGCGGCCGCATCGTTCGAGTTAAGTGTGGACATCTTCGCGGAGTTCGGCTTCGACGAGCCGCACGTGTTCACCGGCCAAGGTGGGCGCGACGAAGGGTTCGGTCGGGCGGCGTTGCCTGCGTCGAGTGAGTGGCTCGGTCGCGTGTTCGGTGAATCGCAGCCGGTCAGCAGACCGCCTGATTGATGCTCACCGGGCTACCATCGTGAACGGTCGAGCGCGGTTTCTTTGCCGTCACCACGCACGACTTGTGTTACCCCACGGGCACCGGCCGGTGTCCGTGGACCTCACGTTTTTGCGGTCAACGAGAGAGAGTTCTGATGTCTTCACCCGCGATCGATTTCGCGTCTATCGAGTCCCAGGTCCGTGCCGAAGCGGACCGCAAAGTCGAGGTGCTCCGCGCCATCGTCGACACCCACACCCAGCTCACCGCAGCGCGTGATGCGTTCTTCGCCGACGACGCCCGTCGCGTCGCGGAACTGTCGGCGCTGACGAAGGAAGCGAGCGACCTCGGCCTGGACACCAAACACATCAAACCGTTTGAAGTCTCCCGGCTAAGCCCCTCACGAGGTGAATCCCGGCGACGTGCGTCACGCCCGCGTAAGCCGAGCTCACCCGCACCGCGGGTCACAGATGCGGTCTCGGCCGATCGGACGGGTGAGGCGCAGTCGTGACGGTGCACGCGCGTGCAGACGAGAACGTGGCAGGCGCGTTGGCGGACATCCCGGCAACCCACTGGGTTGTCATCGTGATCATCGCAGTCGTGCTCGGGGTATTGGGAGCTGTGGCTCTCGACCGTTACGTGAGAGGCCGGACAACGCCGACGCCGGCGTCGGCGGCAACCGCCAGCGACGAGCAGGACGAGACCGGATCCTCCACCCCGTACGTGGTGGGGTTTCCGGAGAGCCTTCCCCCTGGTGTTCTCAGCGCGCCTGCGTTCCGGGTGCGGATCGCGGTCGGTGAGGAAGTCCTCCCCATTGATCGGGACGTGTACGCGCTCAACCCAGACACCGGACACCCGGTATTCAGCAGCGAATCCGACGCACGCCGCGTCGGTGAAGACGTCCAGTCGACCCACATCACACCAACGCTGAACCCGCGCCGGGCGTCGCGGCGGGACATCTGGGTCGACGTCGACGCGTTCGACGGTCATACGTGGTGCCGCGTCACCCACGACGACGATCTTGGTGGGGTAGACCGATGAGCCGACGCACAGGTGCGTGGGCGCAGCAGCAACACGACTCGTCGCTGTGACCGGTCAGCGTTCGTAGTCGCCGCGGTCCCGGCCCGGGCGGGGTGTGTCCCGCCGGGTCGGGCGCGGCCCGGCGTTGGAGTCGCGAGTGATGTCGGTGACCGGTCGTGGGTACCCGCGGCGCGCGATGCGAGCGGCCCGCCGCGCCGGTGACTCCTGCTCCGGGTCTGGCGATGCCGGGCGGTCGATGGTGATGTGCGCGAATACCGGGACCAGGAGTGTGTGGTCGGGGGTGTGGGCGCCGCGGTCTGGCCCCGATAGAGCGGAGCGCTGATCCCACACCTGTTTCGGGATCCGCGCGAAGTCCAGGCGATACGGGGTACGTTCGGACAGCTGGTGTAGGAACAGTTTCCCGGCACGGCCGTTGCCCTCCCTCGCGAAATGCGCCTGATTGATATGGGCATATACGCGGGCGGTCTGTTCGGCGAACGTGTCCCGGTCCACGGTCTCCCACGGGACACCGTCGATGATGCGGGCCGCGTCGGCGAGGTAGGTGTCGATCAACTGCGGGGAGGCGAACTCGATCCCGTCTTTGCTCAGCCCGACGGTGCGGTTCTGTCCGGCCCACTCGTACAGCTCGCCGAACAGTTCCCGGTGCAGCGCGCGGAGGTGATCACCGTCGAACGTGCGGGCCACGGTGATCTCACCGCGGCGGATACTGGCGTCGACGTCGGTGCTGATCTCGTACTCGTAGTCGCGCAGCGCGTCGGGGTCGGTGATGCCTTCGAGGTTCCGCAGCACCCGGGTGCCGGGGTAGAAGTAGTCCTCCCACCGATCGAACGCCACCGCCGGGTGCTCAGGCCCGTCGCTGGGACCGGGCGTGCGCGCGGGCGCGGGCCCGCGCACGAAACGTGGCCCGATCAAGATCCCCCGTCGCGCGGGCACACAATGCCGCGACGTTGTCGCGGGTGGGTTCCCACCCCTCCAGCACAGAGTTGGCCACGGCACCGGTCACCGACGCGGTCTGCTCGGCGGTGAGGTCGGTGAACAGGTCCGGCCATTGTTCGGTGACCGGGGTGTGACGGGTCGTCGTCATGGTGTCTCCCTGTCTCGGGTTCGGTGACCATTTTACCGGCCACCACGGGGTCTATCAGTGGGTGCCGCACTGTCCCCACAGTCCGGCCCGTTGGTGCTGGGCGGCGGTCTGGGCTGCGCGGAACTGGTCGCGGTACTTGTAGTTCTGGTGGTCGTAGTCGTACTCGCGGGCAGCGCCGGCGGTGAGCAGTGTTTGGTTGAGCATGGTGTCGTCGTGGCCGGGGTGCTGGATCCAGATGTAGGCCAGGGTGCGGCCGTAGCGGTCGACGCGGTCGACCCTGGGGTCGGTTTCGAGGTTCACCTGGTGGCCGGTGGCCAGCTGGTCGGTGAGCGCGGACGCTTGCGGGCCCCAGCACTGCACCGGGGTGTGCGGTTTCTTCGTCTCCGGTGTATCGACACCGATCAGCCGGATGGTCACCCGGTGGTTGCTGCCGTCGGTGTAGGTGGCGATCAGGGTGTCACCGTCGACGACCCGGTCGACGTGGGCGGGCCGCCCGTGTTGGTGGACGGTGAACCTCACCACGCCGCTACTCGGTGCCTGATGCGATGGCTGCGGTGTGTCGTGACCGCACCCTGCGGCGCCGGCGAGGACCGCGACCGCGGTGACGAGGTGGGTCAGCCAGGTCCGCGCGTTCATCAGTCGAACAACCCCGGCTGTCGGGCAGCGGCGGCGGCGTCGGTGCGCGCGATGTAGGCGTCGACGAGCCGACGGGCCTCGGAGGTGGTGTCGAGTTCGAGGGTGTCGGCGACCACCGTCAGCGGTAGGCCACCGTCGATGTGCAGATCGTGGGCGAGCTTCTCCCGGTACTCGGGGGTCTCGTGTCCGTAAGCCACGCGCCCGGTGATGGTGTCGGTCATGGTGGGGTGTCCTCTCGCTTTCTCGATCAGGAGGTGATGGCGGGTCGGGTGCGTCGGTGCGCGCCGACGCGACATGCTGTGGAGCAGAAACGGCGGGGTCGCCCGGTGGCGGCCGGTGTGCTGATCGGTCGGTCGCAGTGGCCGCAGCGCACGATGAGGTCCGCGACAGGGGTTTCGTTACCGATGCCCGCGAAGGGGAGAGTTTCGTTACCGCCGATCGCGGTGGGGAACGGGCGGTTGGACCAGAGCACCTCGGTGCGGTCTTGGCGGCTGCCTCCTTGCCCGGTGATGGTGGGGATCTCGAGGCGGTCCCACCCAGCGAGGGCGGTGTCGTACAGATCGGAGGCGTACCCGGACAGCACCACCGATGCCCGGCACTCGGTCAACGCCGACAACAGGTCCCGGTGGGCGGTGTCGTCTTGCATTTCGACCTGATAAGACCCCGATGAGCGGGTTGCACCGAGGTAGGGCGGGTCGACGTACAGGCAGATGTTGCGGCGGCGTCCGTAGGCTTCGATCAGATCGAGAGCGGGTCGGCATTCGAGGCTGACGTGGTGCAGACGTTCGGCCGTGGCCGCCATCCGGTCGACGTAGGCCTCGAGGTATCCGGGCATCCCCTTACCCGTCGCGGTGGGGTCGATGTAGTGCCGCCATCCGGTCTTGCGGAGGGTTCCTGCGCGTCCTTGGTTGATGCGCAACCCACACCAGGCGGGCCCGTTCTAGGTCGTCGAGGTCCGCGTGATCGCTGACGTTCTGCGCCTCGATGAGTTCGGCGCGCGAATGTGGGGTCAGCGCGCACACCCGCGCTAACTCGGTTGGGCGGTCTCGCAGCACGCGCCAGAACGTCATGAGGTCTCCGTCGAGGTCGTTGACGGTTTCCATGCGGCTGATCGGCTTGGTCAGCAACACTGCCAGGGATCCGGCGAACGGTTCGACGTAGTGCCCGTGCGCGGGCAGCATGCCGGCGATGCGCGGTGCCAGTCGCGTCTTACCGCCGAAGTACGCCATCGGTGGGGTCTGTCGCGGCATGAAGGTCGCCTTTCATCGGGTGCATCACCGGTGTGTCACACCGGGTGTGATTCCACGCGTGAGGTGTCAGGTCAGGTCCGCGAGTTGGTTGCGGCGGGTGTAGAAGTCGTCGGCGGCTTTGTGCTGGTAGTCGGTCAGCTGCGCCCAGTGCCCGGCCAGGTCTTCGACGGGGGACTCGCGGACGTGTTGAGCCATGCGCGCTAACAGGACTTGGTGGCCGCGGCGGTACCAGAGGGCCAACAGTTTGTCGGCCAGGTGCGGGATCTCGACGACCGCGGGGACAGGGCCCGCGGGGGACACCACACTGACCATGAGTGAGGCGACACCGGTGGTGTAGTGGCCGGCTTCGACAAGACGGGCATTGACCAGCGCGGGCATCGGCGCGGTGCGGGTGGCGACGTCGGCGATCGCGGCGTAGATGGTGGCGTGCTGATGGGACACGAAATGCTTGGGCAGCAGTACCGCGGTGATGGCTCGGGCCACGGCGGCCGGCGCCCACAACAACGCCGACAGCACAGCCCGTTCGACGGCGAGTGCGACTCCGATTTCGGCGTCGGGATCGTCCCCGAACGCTCCACCGTCAACGGCCTGGTCGATGTCGTCGACCACGGGTTCGCTGAGGTCGTGCTCGGTGATCCGCTCGTCCATGGCCAGCATGTCGTCGCCTCCTTCGGTGTCGTCGTCGTTGTCGGGTGTGCTCATGGGTGTCAGTGTCAGCCGGCTCGTACGCCGGTGAGGTCCTCCCGGGCGAACTGCTCGTACAGTCCGGCGGTGTCCTCGAGCTCGGCGGCGAGGTGGTGATCGCCTTCGGCGTGTGCGGCCTCAGCTTTGGCCCACATCCGGGTGGCGGCCTGGTCGTAGTCCATGCTCATCTGTCCTGTTCCTTTCATGCGGCCTGGGCGGCGGCGGCCGTCTTCAACCGGTCCGGTCGGAAACCCTCGAAGTGCTCGTCACCGATCACGACCACCGGGGCCTGGAGGTGGCCGAGTGCTTTCACGTAGTCCAGGGCGTCGGAATCTTCGCTGAGATCCACGACGGTGTAGTCGGCTCCGAGCTTGTCCAGAGCTCGTTTGGTGGCTCCGCATTGGACGCAAGCCGGGCTGGTGTAGACGGTGATTGCAGCCATTGTTTCCGACCTCTCACATTGGTTTCGTGCGACTGTTTATGGGTTTGATTTTATACCGTATTCGGTTGTCCCGCAATACTTTCAGCGATATTTATTGCCTTTATTATGCGGTCAGCGTTCGTGTTTGTTTCTGCCATTTCCTGATATTAAGCCGCTCTCAGTCGGGGACCGGGGTGTCAATGTTCCGGAGCACGCATACCGGCGCGAAATAAGCGGAACTCCGCGCCAGCGGTGTGTAGCGCGTGCCGGTATGTGTGTGGAGTGTTCTTGACACCACGGGCACCGACTTTCGAGATCATCGGGCGGCTCAGGGAATGCGAACCAATGGTGAGACGCGTTGTGGTGGTGCGGTAATGCGGTATCGCGGTCTGACCGCTGTTCACGTCGCGGCGTGAACGAGGGCCACCCCGTGGGGGTGCCCGACCGGACCACCGTCGAATCGAGACTCCGGCGCGTTGGCGGCGGCACCCCCGTGCAGCGTCAGTTGTTTTTCTTTTTTTACCCACCACGGGGCGGTGAAGCGCCCGACCCCGGTGGGGCCGGGCGCGGCCGTCCGGTCAACGGTCCGCCCCGGTGGTGCGGTCGGGGATGATGATGTGTTGTTCGGTGACCCAGGTGTTCCCGTCGAACCGGCGGGTGGTGGAGACGATCGTGCCGTCGGGTTTGTGGTCGTAGCTGACGGTGGGAAGCTCGGAGAAGTTCATTGTTCGGCCCTTTCGGTTGGCGTCTGTGACGCCTGCTGTCAGGCTGGTCGGGGTGGGCGGTCAACCCCGTAGAGTGCAGGCCCGGAACCGGTTTCGGCTGCGAGCGGCAGCGAGTGAGGGTTGCCGGGGCTGGTGGAGCGCGTGGGCGTAGCGCAGCGGAGAACACGCGAATGTGCCGGAGCGTGGGTTGACCGGTCGGGCCCCCGGCCAGCCACACTGGGCAGGCACACGACGCCCTCACAGGTGACCAGGCACGCGACAGCCGCCGGCGGCGGGGTTCGATGCCCCGCCGCCGGCGCACGCACCGCACCCGGACGGTCGGGGCGACCCGGTGGTGTGGGCCGCCCCGACCGTCACCTGGTCAGGCGTCGAGGTCGATGCTGTCGCCGGTGCGGTCGCCGGTGATCACTTCCTCCACCTCGGACAGCGTGTAGCCGAATACCTCGACCAGCGTGCGCAGATACGTTGCCCGCGCCCGGTCCAGTGCGCCACCGTCGTAGACCATCCCGGCACCGCGCCATGCGTCTTTCGGCAAGGTCGACTCATACGCGGCGCAGGTGATCGCGGCCAGGATCACCTGGGCACGTTCCGGTGCGGCGTCGGTGATCTGCTCGACCGGATCGGCACCGAGCAGCTCGGCGGCGATGTCGCGGGTGACGTAGTCGACCCGGCCCGAGGAGTACAGATCGGAGTTGCGCCACATCGTGGCCGCGTGCAACCGGGCCATGATCACCGCTGTGCCTTTCGGCAACGTCTTGCGGGTGAATGCCTCGCGCAGCTTGGCCCGTCGCACCTCCTGGGCGGCGAGACCGGCCCGGTTGAGGACCTTCACCCGTTTACGCTCCACCCGATCGACCTCGGCCTGCTCAGCTTCGGCGCGGGCGGCCTGCTCGGCCCGATCGGCCGCACTGGTCACGTCGGCGGTATCGGTGCTGTCGTCCTGGTCACCGCTGAGCCGCCGGGTGCGGGCGAACATGGTTTCCAGGGCGTCGACGGCCGGGTTGTGGTGATAGAAGGTGACATAGGCGGTCCACTGCTCGGTTTCGGTCAGCTTCCGGGGGTCGGCCAGACCCTCGGCGGGCGTGGTCTCTTGATCGGCCTCGTCTGCCAGGTCCCAATCGACACCACCCTCATCGAACGCGTTCCCGTCGGCGTCGACCCACATCGTGTGGGCCTCGGCGTCGACCACGGCAAGCAGGTAGTGACGGGTGAGGCTGTCGTGGTCGGTGTCGGCGACGGGTTCGCCGGTCTTCATGCGGTACAGGTTGGCGAGATCGGTCCATTCCCCGGTGTAGCCGGGGTGATGGTCGGCGACCTGGTATCCCTGCTCTGTCAGTTCGGCGACCGCTGTACGCACGGTGCGGCGCTGGCCGTCGGTGCGGGCCAGGTATGCCGCCGCGTGGTCGAACATGCCTTTTCTCGCCGCCTCGACCAGTTTGTCGACGGCCTCGGTGTCTCCCTCGTCTTCGTAGCGGGCGACCACGGCGCCCTGGTCGAGGCTGAGGCCCGCGTCGACCACGACACGGGTCGCGGTGGCCGATCGGGCGGTCGCGGCCGCGTTGTCGACGGCGTGGGTGGACCGTAGGCGGGTGATCTGCCCGACCTTGGTCCGCGACAGTCCCAGGTCCAACAGTTGTTGCGCACCGCAGGCGCGTTCGAGGTCGTGCAAGTCGGTGCGGTGTTCGTTGGTGACCAACTGGTCGGTGATCCGGGCGATGGTCGCCTGATCGCCGGTCGCGGCGTCGGCCACCACGTAGACCGGGATGGTGGCCAGGTCGGCCTCACGGGCGGCCAGCGTGCGCAGCTGCCCGTCACGCACCCGCACGGTCCCGGTCTCGTCGCGGACCGCGAGCACGGGCAGACGCACCCCGTGGGTTTTCACCGACGCCGCGAACGGGCGCGGCACCGTGTCATCGGTGCGCACGTTGGTGTCGATCACGAGATCGGCGGGGTTGAGGTGCAGCAGCTCCCCGGCCTCGACGGCGGTGGCGGCTGCGGTGTTTCGGTTGTTTCCCACAGGGTTCTCCTTTATGGTGGGGTCACAACCGAGCCACTAGGGATGGCTCGGTTTTTTTCTTGTCCGGTGAGCGGTTGCCCACCGGAAATCGGGGGACCGGCGGTCGTGTTCTCGTGGGCGCCGGTGTCGCGGCGGGTTAGTGGCGATCCGCGACGGTGGGGGTATCGCCGGTGTAATCGGTGCAGTGCACGGCGGCGCTGATCACCGATCCGAGATCGGGCAGGTGCCGCCCCGTGACCGGCTGGCCGTGGTACTTGATCCACCGGTTCTCATCAAGCCGGATGGTCGACAGGTCGCGGTGCAGGCGGTTGTAGGTCAGGGCGGCGGGGTCGATGTCCTCGATGCTGAACGCCGCGCGAATGTCGGGGTTCTCGGCGGCGATGGTCTGCGCTGCGGCCACCACAGCCGGGTCGGAGATGTCGCGGGAGGTGTTGATCCCGTCGCAGTAGTAGCGGCGGACCTCGGGCAGCTCGGCGGGGTTCGTGCACACCAGCGCCTCGCCGAGGTCGTCGTAGGAATCGGTCATCCCGTTGAACTGTGCGCCCTGGAACTGGTGGGTTTCGTGGCGTACCTGCTGGTCGGTCGGCCCATCGGTCCAGGAGACGCGGATCCACGACGACGCCGTGCCCCGGTCGCAACGAACGGAGAACTTCACACCGGGCCAGGTCGCGCGCAGGTGCTTACGGATCTCGGCGGCGGTTTGTTTGGTGGTGAACACGGTCATCGGTGTTGCCTCCCGGTTGTGGTGCGGGGCTCCCGGCCCGGTGTGACCGGAACCCCTCATTCCCTGATAAAAGGCCGCATTCGCGGACGGGCCGGAGGGGCAACCCTCGGAGGAGAAGAAATCGCCGCGAAATAAGCGCAGCGCGTGGCGATTTGTTCGGGGGAGAGGGTTTCCCCGCAGGTTCGGCCGTGGAAAGAATCGGCCTATCAGGGAATGAGGACCCGTCGAGGGACTTCACGGTGCGCCGCAGGCGCTCGAATCAGGTGAACGCAGTTCACAGTCGTTGGCAGAAATGATTGTTCGCCGACGTTGCGCTCATCGGGAAAAGGTGATCACCCCGGTATTGTCACGGGGTATGGCACAACAGCGACTCGTCCAGTTCACCGACGATCTGGACGGTAAGGATCTCGCCCTCGATGATGCGCACACGGTGTCGTGGGCGTGGTCGGGGGTGGAATACGAAATCGACGTCAGTACCGCGAACCTCGACAAAATCGTCAACGGGAAGGTACCGGTGTCGGCGTTGCTGGAGCGTTCGACCCGGGTCGGTGGTCGGGTGCGGTCGACGGCACCGAAGACCACCACCAGTGGGGGAAGATCGACGCCGGCGATCACCGGCCGGGAACAGACGCACGCGGTGCGGGAGTGGGCGCGGGCCAACGGCTACGAGGTGGCCGACCGAGGCCGTATCCCGGTGGACGTCGTCGAGGCGTTCAACGCCGCACATTAGCCCTGTTGGCCGGCCACCTCGACCGTGACCACGGTGTCAGGGTGATTGTGCGGGAGCTGCGCGGGTGCGGGAGGGCTTGGTGTTGCGGTAGCTCTGTTTAGTGGCGGTTGGCGATGCGTTGGCGGAGTCGTTCGTCTTCGGTGTGGATCAGTGTTTCGTCGGTTCCGATGAGGTACTCGGGGTCGGCGTACATGAAGGTGCATAGTTCGGTGCACACGTCGTGGGGAAGGTGTCGGAGTCCGTTGCGGGCGGCGTCGATGTCGGCGGCGTTGATTTTCCGGCCGAGGCGCATGCCGATGACGGTGGCGACGTCTTGGTTGGAGACCTCTGGTTCATCGGAGTGGTGGAATTGGGCGAACAGCCGGTTGATACGTGTGGACAGCGGTAGTGGGAAACGGTGGATCTCGGTCATTAGTCCGCCGGGCCCGTCAGGATTCCACCGACCTGATCGGTTCGAGGTGTGGCGCTGCGGGTTTCAGGACGTATTTCCGGCCTGGATGCGGTAGGGGGTATCGCAGAAATACTGTCCAGATCGGCGACACCGCTGCCCCGGTGCGGCGGAGCTTTACCCACGCTTCCAGGATGTCTGCGGTGTCGCGGTTGGAGCGGTCGGCTTGTTCGGCGAGCTTTTCGAGCTTGGTGCGCATGATGGCGCGATCGAATGCGTCGTCGAGGCGCACGCTGAGCGGGTGCGGTGGTTTGGTGAGGTGCTGAATGTCTTGGCGGATCAGCCATGTCAGTTTGTCGTGGGTGATGCGGTGTTTCATGTGGTGTGTCTCCTAGCGGTGGGTGGGTCTCTGTGCGGCGGTATCGAACCAGCGGACGACTCCGTTGGCTGCGTGGGCAGCGCTGAGCGCATCTGAGGCTGTGTGGAGTGCCGCGGCGGCGTTGTGTATCTCGCCTGCGGCGGTGATGGTGCCGGTTGCGTCGCCGCCGAGGGCGTACTGGCCGTCGTAGTGGATGCCATCGATGACGCCGGCGTGCCATCGTGCGAGTTGACGGCACACTTGCTCAAGGGCGGTGATCGTGTCGTTGAGTTCTCCGAGGAGCCGGTAGGAGTCGGACGGTGAGGGAACGTCACGGGTGGAGTGGGCCAGCGTGCGGGCGTGGTCGCTGAGTTCCTGCGCTACCTGAACCTGGCGGTGTTGTTCGTTGGTCGCCATCTGGTAACTCCGTTCGATTCATGTTGCGGTGCGGATGGCGGCGAACCATCCGTGGGTGCGTGGGTGTCCGATGCTGCTGTCTTCGTTGCCGGCGTTGATGCCCCAGAGGTTGGTGGCCCAGGTGTCGAGTGCGGTGGACTGGGTGCCCGCCACTTCGGTGATGATGGTGTTGTCGTCGAGCACGAGTGCGACCCCGGCGAGTTCCCGGTCCGACCAGCTGTGTCGGAAGGGCGGCCATCCGTGGGTGCGAACAAGTTTCGCGCGGCGGATGAGGTCGGCGCGGTGGTGTCTGCGGGTTTCGTCGGACGGGACCGCGTCACGGTTCCTGCTGGCCGTCTTCGACGGTGGCGGGGTGTCGTTCATGGGTGAAACCTTGGGTGCTGGCTCAGGATTTCGTGCTGGAGGTCGGATCACCGGAGCGATCCGAGGGTGGTGCGGCCGTAGTCGGCGACGCGGAGGCAGTCGTCGTCGGAGAACAGTGGTTCCACGTAGCACTCTCGACTGGTGATGACCTCGGCGTCGCGGGCGACGGATTCGAGGTAGTTGGCGGTCTGGTTGGCGCGGGTGCTGCCGTACGGTCCGACGTACCAGGTTCGTGCCTTGCTGTTGTCCATGACGTCGACGACGCGAACGATATGGACGTTGCTGTGCTCGTAGCTCATGCCTGGTGTCCTTCACGGTTGGTGTGGGTGGTCATTGTCCCAGGTCGCTCCGACAGCGACGTGATGCTTCGCAGGTGGGATTCGAGGGGTGCGTCGTCGACGCCGGCGACTTCCTCGAGGCGGATCCGGAATCCGTGCTCATACGGGGTTGTGGGGTGTGCGACGAGTCCGGTGAGGAGTCGCCCCGCTGTGGTGGCCCGATTCGCCTGGCTGATGCCGGCCATGGTGTGGCTGGCGTGGGTGTATCCGGCGATTTCGTCGAGCAGGGTCGGTACGGTGTTCGTGCTGTGCATCACGGCCCTTTCCGTGGTGTTCGGCAGGTCCGTGGGTGTTCGCGCACCCGCGGACCATTTTGTCGGGTCGGACGAAAGCGGTTTCGCGGACCCACCACTGAGTATAGCGCGCTTATCCACGGCTGTATAGGCTCCGGGGTGCGTAAATCGGCTATACTCGGGGTATGGATGCGCTCGATGAGATCCGGGAGAACCGTCGCGAGAGGGCGCGCCTCGCGGCGCGGGTGGGCGAGTTGGATGCACAGCTGCCCGGCCCGGATGGTCTGGTGCAGGCTGCGTTCGATGCTGGTCATGACGGGCCGGAGATCGCTCGTGTGGTGGGGGTGTCCAAGCCGCGGGTGTACCAGCTGCGCGACGATCGGCGCTGAGAGAGGGGTGGGGTGTGCCAGCACAGGCGTGGGTGACCCTTGTTGTGGGTGTGGTGGCCGCTGTCGGGGTGATCGCGACGTGGTGGCAGAAAAACCATGCCGATCGGCGAGCGGAGTGGTGGCGGCGTCTGAGCTGGGCATTTGATAACGCGCTCGATGAGGACCCGGCCAAGTCGAGCTTCGGGTGGCTGATGGTCGAGCATCTTGGCCGATCGCAGCTGGCGACCAAAGCCGATGACGAGCTGTTGCAGAAGGTGGCGGAGCGCTGGGTCAACGGCGATACTGATACCAGCACGATGGAGGAGTCGCGATGACCACGACCGAAGCACGCCACACCCGCCGCCCGCAGGCGGCTGGTCGACGCAGCCTGGATTCGTTGCACACCGCCGCCCGCGTCGCGGCGGAGGCCAGTAAGAAGACCGGCCGTCCCGTAAGCGCGCGAGTCTCCGAGCTGCTCAAAGACCAGCAGCGGTAGCTACCCGCGTCCTCACACCCGGGAGTCCAGGGTGACGCCCCCCGAACACCTGACGGTCTGTTGGGTACAGGTTACGAGGTGATGGCTGGGCGATTGCCGTCGACGCTTCCCGTCGTCTCAGAGCCTTGCCCAGCCTGCACAGACCGTACCGGGGATCGAAACTGTGTGCGAATATGGGTGTGAGGGTGAGTGGCGAGGGGAGTCGGCTGGTGTCTGAGCAGACGGGTGACGAGTCGGGTGCTCTGGCGCGCCGTAGGGCGCCGCGGCGTAGCGGTCAGGTGTCTGTGGCCGACCTGGTCGCGATCGTGCGCCCCACGGGCCTGTGGGACGCCTGGCGGTGCTTCACGGCCGACGAGCTGGGCGAGGCCGAGGAGTACGCCAAGAGCCTCGGAGTGGCGGTGCAGTACTTCAATGAGTGACGCGGCCGCCGGGCCTTAGGGCGGGTCATGCCCACGCGAACCCTCGATGATGTTGCGGCGTAGGGCGTTCTCGATTCGTCCGTCTTGTCCGACCGACCAGATCTGACAATTTGCTGTGGGGGAATGTAAAGCGAGTTACGGTCTAGTTTGCTGGGCTTGCAAACTAGTTCACTTGGCCCGGCTTCTACTCACAAGGGATTGCCATGAGAATTTTCAGGTCGGTTCAAGCAGGTCTTGCCGTGGGTGCGGCTATCACCGCAGTGACGCTCGGCGCGGCGCAGGCATCTGCGGCTGAGGTCCAGGCCAAACCGACCGCTGAGTCCGTGGCGGCGGTCCAGCATCAACTCGAATCGCAGGGGGTCACGCCGACGGTGCGGACCTCCGGTGGGGTAACCACGAAGGACTACACCGGCACCACACCGAGTGGGTCACGGGTGGTCGTGGAGACCACG
The DNA here is from genome assembly GCF_900156495.1 of Williamsia sterculiae. Lineage (GTDB taxonomy): Bacteria > Actinomycetota > Actinomycetes > Mycobacteriales > Mycobacteriaceae > Williamsia_B > Williamsia_B sterculiae. The sequence continues at coordinate 15,770 of NZ_FTNT01000016.1, read as the reverse complement.
CAGCCCGCGCCGGTGAAGCCCGGTCAGGTACAACCGCAATTCCATGTTGGCGTGGGCAACGGCATTTACATCTATCTCGATCGCACCGACCAGAACGCCCTCATTTACGGAGGGTCCACAGCCTTGGGTGTCGTCATCTGCGGCACGCCCGGCGTTGGCACGCTCGCGTGTGCCGGTGTGAGTGGGGCTCTCGCCGCCGCGGCAACGTACCTGTCCTCGAACGGCTTCTGCTCGAACGAGCTGGAGATTCACTACCTCGGGTTCCCGGATCCCTTCCCGTCAGTGAAATGCGTCTAACACGCCCTGAGCAGCGCGGCGTCAGCGCCGGGATCGTCTTGACGGTGATCTTTGCGGTCGCGGCCGGAGTTTCAGCCAGTTCCTTCTGGGCTGCACTCGAGACCGCTGCGGTCTGTGTGGTGCTAGTCGCGGCTGTCATTCTCATTCGTCATGCGGGACATCGCGGTAGCAGTACCGACGACTGAATGAGTCCGGCTTCGGTGGCCGTGACACGGACCAAACAGTTCGTGTCACGGCCACTGATGGTTGGACCTGGTTCGACAAGTGACGCCACCGCACAGCTCTAGAGTGTGGGGTCATGCCCGCTCGAACTCCTGATGATGTTGTGGAGCAGTGGCGTGCTGCGCGTGACGCGGGCGTCGAGGACTTTGACATCGCTCAGCGTTGGGGCGTGTCGCCGTCGACGGTTATCCGGCGGTTGGCAGACCTGGACGCCCGGACGAACGGTTCACGTCCGCCCCGCCAGCCGACCGGTTGGGAACGACTGCGGACGCTGGTGGAGGCTGCGGTTCCCGGGTCGTATTTGGGAACGGCCGAAGAGCTGGCCGCGCACACGGGGTTGGCGGCGGGCTCGGTGTGGAAGCGGATGCGTTCATTGGCCGCGGCCAATCTGGTGGTCGCCGCGCACGGGGGCGGGGGCGGCTACTGGCGGGCAGTGCAGGGTTTCACCCCCGCACAGGTTCAGACCCGTTACGAGCTGCACGAGCTGGCCGACGAGATCGACACCCACCTCGATGCCCTGACCCGGGCCGAGCTGCGGGCGATCGCCGCCCAGCTCCGAGTGATCGGGGACCGGCCGGCGGCGGGCCAGTCACCGGTGCGGGTGACCGATCAGATGGTCACCGCGTGGCGGGCCGAGCTCGAGGCCGGCGCATCGGTGAGGGAGGTTGCCGACCGCTGGCAAGTGGCCCGGGAAACGGTGCAACGCCATGTCGGGCCGACCGGTCGTGTCAGCGGCCGACGTATCGACCCCGCGGTCGTCGACGAGTGGCGCACCGCGATCGCGGCCGGCGCATCGGTGCAGGACATCGCCGACAAGTGGGGAGTCTCCAAATCGGCGGTGCAGCGGCACCTCGGGCCGCAAGGTGTGCCGCCGGGGCCGGCCCCGGACCCGCAGGTGACCGTGGACGACGCGGTCGCGGCGTTCGAGCGAACCGGGACGATCCTGGGTGCCGCGCGTGACCTAGGGGTGGGGGAGATGAAGATCCGCACCCGCCTATGGAAAGCCGGGATCCTGCCCCACCACCCCGTCGACCGGGACCGCGAACGCTAACGGCTGTCGAGGTGGGTGATGTGCTGCCAGTGCAGGCTTGATCGGCCACCGGATTCCCACTCCACGGTGACCAGCCCGCCCGCCTGGTCGACGACCGCACCGGGTTCGCCGGCATCGCCGCCGTCGACACGCTGGACACGCGCGCCCGGCCAGAACGAAGGCACCATGACTGTCACGCCGCGAGCTGACCGGCGAGGTCGGTGAGGGTGCCACCAGCGGTGGCCTGGTACGCCGTCTTCAAACGGGATGACTCGAATGGGGTAAGTGGGCGGCCGAGCATCGCCGCGACGATGTCAGCGATCGCGACGATGCCGTCCAGATCCACGCTGCTGGCGCCTGGTGTCCGAGAATCGCTCATGGACCGCACAGTAACGCTCCGTGGTGACACTGCCGCGCGATCACGATGCCAGGCCGGACATTCACACCAGCGGCAGCAGTCCGGCGGATCCGGTTCGCACATAATAGAAAGTCGGTTGCGGGTCAGCTCGTCTTACTGTGTGGTTGCCCCTGATCGTGCGATGGAGTTTTGGGAGTAGAGCTGGGGTGGCCAGTCCTTGGGGAGAACGTTGGCCGGCTTCTGTGAAAGGTCGTTGTCCCAATCGAATGTGATGTTCCGCCACTCCAGCGGACGAGCGAATGACACCTCACCGCCGGAGAACTCCGCCTCGGTGAACGACACCTCACCACCGGAGAACCTCGCCCGGCTGAACGACACCCGGCCGCCGGAGAACCTCGCCCCGGCGAACGACACCCGGCCGCCGGAGAACCTCGCCTCGGTGAACTGCACCCGGCCGCCGGAGAACCTCGCCTCGGTGAACTGCACCCGGCCGCCGGAGAACCTCGCCTCGGTGAAGTACACCCGGCCGCCGGAGAACCTCGCCCCGCCGAACGACACCTCACCACCGGAGAACCTCGCCCCGCCGAACGACACCTGGCCGCCGGAGAACTCCGCCTCGGTGAACGACACCTCACCACCGGAGAACTCCGCCCCGGTGAACGACACCTCATCACCGGAGAATCTCACGTTGGTGAACTTTGCAGCGTTGAGATGCGCGTTTGATAGGTCGGGATCGTGGAGGTGCGCGCCGGTGAGGTCGAAGCTGAGGTTGCTCCAGGGGCCGGGGGTGGTGTTGTAAGTGTCGTCGCGTGGTCCACGCGTGTGGTTGGCGATGATGCGGATGATGGTGTCGCGGACGGTTTGGTCGGGTGGGGTTTGGGTGTAGTTGTAGGTGTCGGGGTCGTCGAGTCCGGTGAGGTGGTGGGTGCGGAGGTAGGTGCAGAGGACGTCGATGCAGACTTGGGCTTCTTGTTGTGTGTTGCGGGTGAGCCAGTCGTCGGCGAGGGATGCCAGGGAGTAGGCGCCGGCTTGTTGGATGGTGTGGGTGGTGTGTGCGAGTTGTTCGGTGGCGGTGGTGAATCGGGCACGTAGGTCGCGCACGATGGTGGCGTCGTGTTCCCGGTCCGCCGCGGTGAGGGTTGCGGTGAGTTGTTTGTCGGCTTGTTTGAGTTGTTGTTGGCCGTTGTAGAGGGCCATGCCGGCGGCGGTGACGGCGAGGAGGCCGGCGGTGATGGCTCCGTAGGCGCTGGCGGCGTCGGAGTAGAAGTCGCCGAAGCGGATACGGCTTGTTGTGGCGGCGTAGAGGGCTGGTGGTCCGACGTAGACGAGTGCCAGGATCCCGCTGATGGCGGGGCCGGGCCGCCGCAGCCACCGCGGGCCGGTTCTGGGTGTGAGCTTCTGGTCTGGGCCGGTGGTGTTCATAGCCCGACCGTGCTTGATCGGACCGCTTCGGCGGCCTGGTGGAGGTCGTGCACTTCGTCGCGGGTGAGTTTGCCGCTGACAGCGAGTCGGACCTGTTCGAGGAGTTCGTCGAGTGTGATGGTGGTGTGGTTCGGGTCGTCGGTGAGGTTTTCGTTGAAGACTTTCCGGTAGTCGATCAGGAACCGGGGAACCCAGGCGGGTCGGGCGCGCCATAACCAGGCAAGGAGATGGCCGGTCATCATGTCGATGTGGCCGCGCGTTGCGGGTGGCCGGTCGCCGCGGGCCTTCTCCTGTGCTGCGGCCTGTTCGGCGGTGGAACGTAGTACGAATGCGGCCAGATCATCGGGGATGAGCAGCAGCGTTTTGGTGTCGAGGTAGCCGGTTTCGTGCAGTGCCGCGTCGAGGACCTGTTCGTAACTGGTCGTACCGGAGAGGGCGGCGACAGCTTCCAGGTGCTCGCGCTGCGGGAGCCTGCGCAAACCGTCGCGCCGCCACAGCCCGAGGTTCTGCGGAGTAACCCCGATCCGTCGGGCGAGCTCGGCGTCGGAGACGCCGGTGTTCGCCTTATGGGTGGCCAAGAACGAGAACACCGAGGGCGCCGCAGTCATGCGATGAGTATGGATCGCTCCTCGCGCGCGCGCAAGGGCACGTTTTCGGGTTAACGAAAGCCTGACTTGTCATAATAACCGTTACTAATGAATGCGCATGTCCCGCAAAGAGACTCTGACACACTCCTATTTCACCACGGGTGACGAAATAGGAGCCTGTCGCGCCCGCCCAAGCGACTAATCACCCGACAGCCCGGAGCAGTCTGGTTGCGGTCAGTCATTCTGGGGAAGCCCAGGAATCGCGGTTGGTAGCGGCGATTCCTGTGAAGTGGGGGCTTACTGTCCGAGGGTGAAGCGTGATGCGAGTCCGCGTAGGAGGGGTGCGGTGAGTTTGTCGACGATGGTCGTGGGTGCATCGGTCATGTCGGCAAGTGACGCGTCCGCGACTCGTTCGTAGGCGTTGCTGGTGTATGGGGGACCATCACTGAATCCGTGGGTGACGGAGGTGTAGGCGATAGCGTCGTGGGTGTCGGCAACCACGAGACAGAACCGCCAGCTCGCTCCGAAGTGGTAGCGGGTCGCGACCTGAGCCGCGGCGCGGACGAGGAAGTCAACCTGGCCTAGGATCACAGCCTCAAGCATGACCGCGATAGCTTCGTCGGAGGGCCGCGGTTTGAACGTTGTTACGGCGCGGTCCGAGGCGAGGGCGAGTCGGCCGGATTCTTCGAATACCAGTTCCGCTGCGTCTGAGCCGCCCAGAAATCGCCCGGAGTACATGCCCCTCGTGAGGGCGACGCCGGAGGCGCGTCGCTGAAACGCGATTGCCTCGCTGAGATTGGGCGCAAAGTTTTGATGTTCCCGCACGGTGCTACTAGTCCTGATGGCGTTGAGCTGGTTTATCCAGTCGTCGTCGGCGGAAAGCGCTTCTAATGGGTTGTCCTGGGTGGTGGTGAGGGGTTCGGCGGTGGCGACCATGAGTCCGGTCCGAGAGATGTCGTCGTGGATTTCCCAGGCGCGGGCAAGTGCGTCTGCTCGGTTGGCGCGGCGGCTGGTGAGGAGGCGTTCGACTTCGGCGGTGTGCAAAGGCCGATTGGTTTTGTCGCCGCGCCCGTAGAACCGGCCATCGGTCATGTGGGGTGCGCGCGCGGATGCCGCGACCTCGACAACCAGGGAACCGAGGGTGGCGTCGTCGGCGGAGGGGATTGATCGGCAACGGACTTGGACAGGTTCGTCCACGCGAGTGAGTCCGACCTGTTCGATGCGTTCAGCGAGTCCGTCGAGCGGGACCGGATACAGGCTAGGGGGTGTGGTGTCCTCGTCGATGCCGATGAGGATCGTTCCGCCGTCCAGCGCGAACGCGGCGATGTCTTTGGCGATCTCTTTATTTCCGGACGGGCCGGGTTTCAACTCACGCTTGAGGTCGAGGTAGTGGGTCTCTTCAAGTAGGCCGTTGGCCGCCGCCTCGCGGAGGTCCTGTTCGGTGGCGGGTGCCCATCGTCCGGGATGTATTGGCATGCGACGGCGGCTCCCTCGTTGTTGCGGTGACAGATCGTCAGAAAGTACCGCGTCATTTAGTATGATAACTGGCCGCTCCACAGAAGCGACTATCGGTGCAGCAGGTTTTAACCTGCTGAACCCGACAACTATCACGTCGGCCTCATCACCGCATACTGCAACATCGGTGACCCGACGTCCGGGCTGAACGGATACTGCCGCGATGACTTCCCACCTCCATTCGAAGGAGGAAAAAACCATTGACCGACGACCTGGGACGACCCCTTGTCGTAGACAAAGCATCGGAAATGATCAAAGCCATGAGCGACAACGACGATGCGCGAGCCGGAGAAATATACGACGGCCTGATCGCCAGAGGCGTTGACGAGAATCAATTCGCGGCCGCTCGTCTACAGATCGGCGTCGTTAACACGAACACGGACTACATGAATGCGCAGTGGCACTACGTCAAACATTATTACTACGCCGACGCCGTCCACAACGGTTACCTACCAGACGGGTTGACAGAGGACTCCTGCTCCCTGCAGCAACTTCGCGAGTATGAAGCCGCGTTCTACGGCGACACCTTCCCGCCATAGCAAGGCGGTCGACCACGCCACTCCCGGATTGTGTTGGATGACAGCCGACCTGAGATCAATGACAGGTAGCTGAGACAGCCCGTAATCGCGGTTGCGGTGGAGAACCAATCCAAGGGAAGACACGGGAGCAGCCCGCCAAGTGCCCGGTTCCGAGAGATGAGACCGCGGGTATTACCGTTAGGAGCGTTCCTGGGCACCTCGCCCTACACAGAACTCGTTGCCCTCTGGGTCTGCCATCACGACCCATCCTAAGCCGGAAGGCTCCCGGCGGTCGTCAGCGATCCGGGCACCAAGCGTCAACGCTCGCTCGACCTCAGCGTCTCGGATGCTGTCGCTGGAGGGCCTGAGCTCGAAATGAATGCGATTCTTGATCGACTTTCGCTCAGGCACAGGGATGAACACCAGCGGAGTGGTCCCGTCCGGGCCGATAATCATGATTCCAGCCTCAGGATCGCTGTAGCTCGCCGCGTCCGGGTCGTCCCAGTAGGCAAGCAATTCTCGCCAGAACGCCGAAACTAACCGCCAGTCGTGGCAGTCAAAACTGATCGCATCCACCGCTATGCCCATGGCTCTCAGTATCCGACAGCCAGTGTCGGATGACACGGTAGTTGTTCTCCGAGGACAGCGAACTCGTCGACACAGGTAGTTGTCATTAAGTCTCAACTAGGGCGGCAAAGTCTCAACTACGTTGTCACCCGACAGATTGGTTGTGAACTTTGTCGCGGCTCGGCCGCGCACCCACTGTCAAGTTTACTTGACGTAATAACCGCTATCGGCGCGCAACTGCGTGCGAGGGAACGGGTCTCGTCTAGCGCTAAGGTTTTTCGTGCGCAGCACAAGTCACGGTCGTGGTTGGCGGCGGATGAAGTCGGCCATGCCGGGTACGGAGAAGGCGATGCGGCCGTGTTCGGGTGACCAAACGAGGCCTTTTCTCATGGCGGAGTCTCGGACGTCGCTGATGGCGGTGGTGCTTGATCCCATGCGTTCGGCGACTTGCCCAGATCTGGGATGTTCTTCGCCCGTCTGAGCGATGGCGGTGAGGTAGCGGCGTTCGCGGTCGGTGGTGCGGGTCCAGCGCGACGGGAAAAAGCCGTCGTCGAGGTGTCTGCGTCCGACGTCGACGGCGAGTTCGGCGTCGTCGGTGTCGAAAGGGTTGTTCGCGGCGGCATTCCAGATCGCTTTGCCGAACTCTTGAAGAAAGTAGGGATACCCGCCGCTGGCCTCGACGAGCATGTCGAGGGCGTCGGGGGTGATGTCGCCGCCAGTGGCGACGATCGGATCGCGCAGAGCTGCTGCTGCGGCGGCGTGGGGCAAAGGCCCAATGGTTGAGTACAAGAATTGTCGTTCGGCATAGGAGCGGGCGTCGGCCAGGACTGCAGGCAGGTTGGGCAGGCCGGCACCGATAATGAAAAACGGCCATTCGCGTTGCGCCGCACGGTGCGCGACAGCAAGGAGTGCGGAGAGCAGGGTGGAGTCGAGGTCTTGCATTTCATCGATGAACAGTCCGAACGCCGATCCGCGGGGTTTGAGGGCGTCGGCGATCGCTTCGACGAGTTCTTCGATGTCGAGGTCGATGTCTCCGCTACCGGCGGTCGCCGCGGACGACAGCGTGACGGTGGCGGGGCCCAGGCCGATGCCAAGGGAGAAGCTGCGCACGATGTCGATAAGCGGGTCAACGATCTGGTGGATGCGGTGGGTTCTGCTGTACCGACGCAACGCCACCAAGAGTTCTTGGGACAGTTTGGCGCGTACAGCGGCGGTACCGGCGTCGGTGGGGCGTGCCTCGAGGGTGATGGTGAGCCAGCCGTGGCGGTCTGCGTGATCGGCCAGGGTGTTGAGCAGGGTCGTTTTGCCGACACCACGCAACCCGCTCAGCACCATGCCCCGGTCATAGTTACGGCGCTTGCTGCGCGCAACGAGCAGGTCAAATGCGTCGATCTGCTGCGCACGCCCCTCCAAGGCGGGCGGGCGGAGACCCGACCCAGGCTTGAACGGATTCAACTCACGATCCATATCGCCCACTATAGCGACCTATGGTCGAATATCTGATAGACCAGATAACAGGAAATAGATTGCCAGGCGGTCTTTAGACCGCGCGGACGAGACTCAGTGTCGTCAGCCCGGTTTGTCGGACCCGACCAGTATCCTCGTACATGCGCACGAAGGTGCAAATAGGGAGGCTAGATAATGACCAACAAGCGTGTAGTTCAGCAACGCGACGACGGCGACTGGGAGGTGCGCAAGCCAGGTTCCGATCGCGCGAGTTCAGTCACGCCCACACAGGCCGAGGGGATTGACCGTGCGCGGGACATCCTTGCCAACGATGGTGGCGGGGAGCTGCAGGTGCGGGGCAAGAACGGTCAGATCCGAGCTCAGGACACGATCGCCCCGGGCAACGACCCGCGGTCGTCAAAGGGGTAGCGGCGACTATGGCTGGCTGCACGGCGCCACGTGAAGGTCACCGCACGGCGAGCGGTCGCGCGAATTGCCCGGTATGCCGTTACCGGACAGGACGACGTACTTCGTATACGCCACCGCGCCCATCATATGGGGCCGCCGGGCGGGCGACACCATCTGCGGCGTCTGCTGGCGGGGGCGGGAACTCACGCGGCGGGGGTTCACGAACTACTCGTGCCGGTAAATCTGTGTCTTACTCGCCCAGCGAGTGGCGGACCATCGAACCCGTGACTCGCGTGGCTGAGCGTCAAGCCCGCGAGCACCCAGAACGCCGCGACCTTTTTCTTTGTCACGCCTGGGAGGACAGGTCTGAATGCGCCAACGATCTCTACAACCTGTTGATCGCAAACGGTGCGACGGTGTGGTTCAGCGAGAAGGACGTTGGCCTGGGTAAGTCGCTGCTTCGCGAGATCGACCGGGGCCTGATCTCTTCGCGGATCGGCATCGTCTTGGTGACCCCCGCCTTGCTCAGAAGCCTGGCCGCCGAAGGGATCGCCGACAAGGAGCTCTCCGCACTACTCGCTACCGATCGCGTGATCCCAGTCGCTCACGGAACAACCTTCGACGCCCTCCGAGACGTCAGCCCACTACTCGCCTCCAGGTCCGGCCTCGACACTGCAGAGTCCTCAATCAACGACGTCGCAGCGCAAATCTCGGCTGCAGCAGCGGCACTGACTACTACATCCCTGTGAATGCCGAACTGAGGTGACCACCGCAAACTTCGACGCTGCGCTGGCTCGCGTCTTGTCCGCACCGATCGCCTCGGCGAGAGCGGCTTGCGTGCGCACCGGAGACCGCCCGCGATTTGAGCATGTGGGGTTACGTGGCTCGCAACGCTCTGGATCGGTGCGGGTGACCGAGCAGATGGTCACCGCGTGGCGGGCCGAGCTCGACTCAGGGGCTCATTCGTCCATGTACTCTGGCCCGTCGTAGTCGTAGTCGGTTTCAACATGGTATCGCTCGTCCAATGACTCGTGCTCTTGCTCAGTCACTTGCTGCGGTACCTGCGCTGCGACTAGCTCAGGAGCGCCCAGAAGCTCAAGTCCGCACACCGGGCATCTGAGTTCGTCAATGAGATAGATATCGTCGCGGATCACTGTATCGCCGTCTAAGTGCTCACGAGCGCTTCGCACGTAGGCTTTCGGTGCGTAGACGTTGCGCTCGCAGGCCGGGCACTTCACACTTGCAGTCGTACGCTGCCGCGTAAATATCTCCATCCCAGTCGGCTTAGCTGCAGCGACGCGTGCATCAACCTCGTCCTGGCTCAGTCGCTGCAGGAAGTTCCGGGCCGCCTGGATCTTCAATTCGACTGTGTGAGCAACTTTCTTGTCGGCCTCGTCGAGAAGGGTTTCTCCGAGCTTCACAACGGCGTCGTCGAGGACATCTTCGGGCTCAATCGCCAAGAATTGGCAGATAATCTTCGCGACCCGCACAAGTTTAGGCAGCCAAACGTCATTCGACACTTCACTCACAGCAGCGTTGGACGCATGTAATTCTGCGTTTCTCAGGCTCATAAGAAACAAAGAATCGCTAACTGCGGCGCCAGCAAACTCTGGCACAATCCGTGCCAAGCGGTCGATGACCACCCCGCTCACGACGCTTTTCGGGTCCTTCGAGGTCGTGACGCCGTTTGCGGCAAGCAAGCTGTCGTTGTCGTTTGTCGCGGCCAGGAGACTTGGATGTAGCTTTGCCAACGGTGCCCGTAATAGGAACTCGAACCCAAGGAGGTGCCAGATCGCGAACTCGTCGTCATCGGAGTGCTCGTGTTCCGCCCCGCGTGTGAAGTAGAGCCTGGCCTTGCCGATGAATCCATCGTAGTCCCACACCTGAAATGCCTCACTTAGTGATGAATGTTCGAATCAAAGCACGCCCAGTAGCACCGGACACCGGTGGCCGCCGGTGCATGACACGATGATTATCCAGGATGAGGATCCGTCCCGGTTGCCAGGCGATCTCATCGGTCGGCTGGCAAGCCTCCACAGCTGCGCGCGCTTCGTCGGGACCGATGACTGCTGCGCGCGGATCCCAACGTAGCCGCCAGTCATTCGGACCCGAACTGACAAATACCGGGAGGTAAGCCTTCCGACCTGATTCCTGGCGGACAAGCAGCGTTAGGCGGCGAAGCGCTCGCCTTAGATTATCGGTCGGAAAACAAATCTGAGTCGACGTCGGGCGAGTGGCCTCAATGCACCTCAAGACCATCCACTGCGGTGGGTAGAGCGCAATTACGCCATCAGTGTGCCAGGGAAATTCACCCAGTCCGACGGAGGCAGAGTGAGTACCTTCACGGGCATCATCGGCTACTGTCGGACGGAGCACTTGCCGCCGCGCCTCCCCAGTTCCCAGCCTGGCTGCCAACGCTCGCAAGACGCGTTCTTCATCGGTCCACGTCCACCCGTTGGAGCTTAGGTGCGCTAAGTGCGTAGCTACATTCACGGCCTCAAGGTTTCCACATGCGAACAGTCGGGTGGTAGAAGCGAACGCCACGCTGGCGTCAACATCTCTTCCACCGTGGGCCGGTTCTGGGTGTGGGGTTCTGGTCTGGGTCAGTGGTGCTCATAGGCCGACCGTGCTCGTGTGGACCGCTTCGGCGGCTTGGCGTGGGTCGTTTACTTCGTGGCGGGTGAGTTTGCCGCTCACAGCGATTCGGACCTGTTCGAGGAGTTCGTCGAGTGTGATGGTGACGTGGTCTGGTTCGTCGATGAGGTTTTCGTTCAAGACCCGCCGGTAGTCGATCAGGAACCGGGGAACCCAGCCAGGCCGGGCGCGCCATAGCCAGGCAATGAGGTGCGCGGTCGCGTCACCGATGTGACCGCGGGTCGCGGGTCGGCGGTCGCCGCGGGCCTTCTCCCGCGCGGCGGCCTATTCAGCGGTTGAGCGTAGGACGAGCGCGGCCAGGTCATCGGGGATGACCAGCAGCGTGTCGGCGTCGAGGTAACCGGTTTCGCGCAGTCCCACGTTAAGGATCTGTTCGTAGCTGGTGTTCTCCGAGAGCGCGGCGACCGCTTGCAGGTGCTCGCGCTGCGGCAGCCTGCGTAAACCGTCGCCTTGTGGGTGACCAAGAACGAGCCGTGTTTGGCGTACGGAGCGCGGTATCCACCTGGCTCACTCCGAACGTGCCATCGGAGATCACCCCGAACCGGCCGGGTGTGCCCGTCGATCGACAGCCACTAGATGCGTCGCGGGAGGGTAGTTAGGAAGCAGCAGCTAAGATCTGTCCGCAGACGAACCACCCCAGTTGAGCGGTTGCTTCATTACCACCGGCCCGGGCTCCTCGTTCGTGTACCACGCTTGAATTCGTACGAGAACTTCAAGTGCGGTGAATATGTAGGTGTGAGCACCTTGCGCGCTGACAGCCTCTTCAGAATCCGCGACCCGTTTTTTGAAGCGCTGAAGATCTGCCAGCGAGTCAGCGAGCGACGCTGGTCCACCGAATTTTGCAAGCGATTTATATGCGAGAGCGCCAGTATACCTAGGGAGAGTGCTAGATGACTCTGCGTGTTCGACTAGCTCGACCGTGCGCACGAACACGACCAACTCCTGATAGGCGCTAATCACCAGCAGCCGGGTTGCCGCAGGTTCAGAAGCGGTTACGCATTCATTGGCAAGCTCGGTCAGTCGATGCCGAGACACGCTTCCTTGAAATCGGATCAGGCTGAGGGCTGAGATTGATTTGCTAGACGCACCAACAGCACCTTTCTCGCCATTTTCGCGAGATTGAGGGGACGGAAGATCGACTGACCTCGAGTCAATCGCATTACGCATCTTTTCGACCCGTCGGTCACCGCGTCGTGCAGAGACCCCGAAGCCGCTAAGTTCGATGATGTCGGAGATGAATTCCGAGATCGGCTGGCGAAATGCGATCGCTCCCATCAGAGCGACAATGGGCCAGGCCAAGGAACTAATGAAGTCTAACACTGTCGGAAGCCAAGCCCACACAGACCACTCCTGTCGCTTGGTTATCAAACTGTTACCGCCAGGCACCTAGCTATTTATCCTATCCTGATTATAGATCAACGTCCTTAGTCCCATGTAGGTGTCAAAGTTTCAGATACGTTGTTGCCCGACAGTGTTGGGTCGGTAGGGGCTGGAGGATAGTCGTGCTGTCCGTCAAGGTTACTTGACATAATATCAGTTAGCAGCGTAATTAGTTGTGCTGCAATGCAATTCGGCGCCAGTGACGAACCGTGCCGTGAATCATGGCATTGCGGGAACCAGTAACGAACGTGACGAAACTGGCATGTCTGTACGCACCAGCCGCGTTGACGAGCTGAGGACGGTGACCGCTATCAATTCAGGTGCGCAGTTCTAGCTTCGCCCCGGTGCGACGCATCATCTCGAACGGATCCATGCACGTGGCACCGATCGCGGTGCACGCGTCGGGGATCTTCACCCGCCGGCGTGAATTGGGGTCCGAGCGCTCGTGGGTGACCAAGATGTGGCTATGCCCCCGGGCGTGGGCGACCAGTTGATAATCAGCCTGGTTGCCGGCGAACTCCGCCAGGGCAGCGGGAGTGAACGGACGAGATGCCGCCCACGTAGTGAGCGCAGGGAAGTGAGCCGTCGTGGCCTGGTCGATCGACTGGAAGAAGGAACCGTTCCTCTGCGACCAGGCCGATAGTTCATCGGCTCGGCCGACCAACTCAATCTTGACCGCCTCAATGCTGCACACCTCGCCGGCGGCATGTGCGCTCTCAAGCCACTCCCAGAAGCCAGGAGCGATGTCGAACGCGTAGTAGCGGTTCTTCGCCTCGATGAGTACGTTCGCGTCAACCAGGTACATCAGGCGACCCCGATCTCGTCGGCCAGTCGGGCGAACGTCTCGTGCTTCTTGGTTCCCAAGAGCTGGAAGGCGTCCCGGAAGCTGGTATCGCCCTGATTGGTGCTGGCGACCACGGCTCGTGCGAACTGGCGGCTCAGACGCAACGGCTGGGTGTTGTAGTAGTTCCCTCCGGAGTTCTCACCGCGGCGCCGCTTCGCCAACGCGATCACGGCCTCCCGCTCTACCTCGTACCGCTCCCAGTAGTCGTCCCAGCCGAGGAAGTGCGCGTCGAACAGGCGCTTGAGGATCACCAACGTGCTCACCCGGTAGCGGCGGGCCAGGCGGGTCAGCTCCTGGGGTGTCAGCTCCCCCTGGTAGTCCCCTCGGAGGGCGGCGAACGGGACCAGCACCTCCGCGGCGACCTGGTTGCACCATAGCTCTTCGGCAACGCCATCCCGCGCGACCATCGCCGCGTCGGACAGGGCACTGCCGCCGAGCCAAATATGCGCGAGCTCGTGGATCAGCGTGAAGATCTGTGCTGCCTTCGTGTCGGCGCCGTTGACGAAGATCAACGGCGCGACCGGGTCGGACAGCGCAAAGCCTCGGAACTCTTCTGGATCCAGGGCACGGTGGGTGTCGCCTCCAACGATGCCGTTCACCATCACGAGCACGCCGATTGCCTCGATACGGTCGATCAGCCGCCGCAGCGCATCGTCGGAACTGGTGAACACGGCGCGCTTGGTCAGATCGAAGTCGAGAGCCGCACGGACCTCCCGGGCCGCGTCGACCGGGGACGTGCTGGTCGTCGCGGAACCCACAAGCTCCAGATGGGGAGCGCCGCGATCGCGTGCGTAGTCGCGGTACCAATCCTGCCGGGTCTGGCAGATGTAGATCGTGTCCAGAAGATCAGCGGACGGACGGGGCACCACGGCGTTGCCGACCGTGCGCATATCGGGAATGGGCACCGGCTCATCTGGCGGTTCAGGCAGGAACAGTAAGCCGAACGGGGTGTGAGTCGCCTGCGCGAAGCTCTCCAACTGCTTGAGGGTCGGCTGACGCTCGCCGCTGATCCACTCGTCGAGCTTGGGAGCGCGACGTTGTGTGGTGTCGTTATCCCAACCAGCACGCTCAACGGCCCACTCCAAGAGGCCTGGGGCGACACTGACGCGTACCGGCATCGCACCTCACCCTCTCTTCGCTGCGGTGTGATCAGTTTGGCATGGTCGACGATCGCGGGAGATCCGAAGGCGTGAAGCCGACTCTCAAGCGGTCGACGACGCAGGTGACAGTCGCGCTCGGCACGCTGTACCTGCCAGCGTAGAACCTTGGCAACGCGACGAAGACGGCTACCTCCGCACCCGCGTCTTATGCAGGTGCTCCAGCGCGGCGGTGAGGACCAACCACGGAGCGACGGGGTTGAAGTCGAGCATCTCGCGCCAGGTCTTCGGGGTGGCCGCGACTAGATCGTCGTGTGGGATCGGTCGGCTGATCCCACACGTTGTTTACGAGCACGTCGAGCCGACCAAACTCGGCCACCACCCGCGCGGACAGTGCACTCGCCTGGGTTGGCTCGACCAGATCAGCTGACAGATAGATGCCGCCGATGTCGCGGGCCGCCTGCTCGCCAGCCTCAGCACTGCCACTCCGGGAGTGCACGGCTGGCCAGATCGACTCACTGACGCAACCGAGTCGGTTAGCTGGTCTTCTTGAGAAGTCCTGACGCGGCGGCGATCAGAATGGCTGCTGCGATCCAAGAGAGCGTACGGAGGACCAGGAGTGTGAGGGTGATCCAATCGTTGGTGGTGCGCCAGTCGAAAGCGCTGGCGGGGAGTGGGAGGGTATTTGCGGCAGCGAGAGTGATGATGGTCCCTGGTGTGAAGCAGGGATAGCTGGCTGTTGGCGACTGGAGAAGGTCGCACCGGGTCTGACCGGTTATGTGCGCGGGGAGCGCGGCGTGTGGGTCGCTAGCGCGATGGGCCTCAGCGGCCGTACTGGCCTTGACGGGATCGACGGGTGTGTAAGTGCCGCTCGAGCCCCAGATGAATACGGCTGTGGCGACAAAGACAACCAGGAGCCAGGCCGCAGTTCGTAGGGGCCGGTATCCGTGTCCGGCGACCAAGTCGTAAACACGACCTGATACTCGAGTGATCCGTCGAGTGCTGGCGTCGGCGGTGCGTCGTGTTGCCTCGTGACGCAGTGTTGTTGCACCAGCAATGTTGCCGTGGTCCTCGTAGACATTTGCCAACGCGAACCACGGGTCCGGGTCGAAGCGCCGCGCCACAGGGGTGGAGTTAAGCCAGCTAATGAGAGCCTCGGTGTCTGTGGCGATCGCGCCGTACAGATGGCTGACCCGCAGCCCCGACGCAAAAAGTCGTCCAGCCGGAATACCTGTACTAGGCCCGTGGAGCGAACCAATGCAGGTGTCGATTAAACGTACGTTTCCCTCGGCCACCAATTGGCCGTCCATGAACACGCCGCCGGTGATCGTCGCACCGTCCAGTGAGAGCGCATCGTCCTCGGGGTTGACCAGGCTCGCTCCCCGCAGACTGAGCTGCCCGCCTATCGTCGCCCCCACCGCTTG